>NZ_JAENHK010000010.1:1101389-2588358 GCF_016595215.1 Chryseobacterium paridis
ATATTGGATTGCAAATGTACGACTATTTTTTTAAATTCCTAATTTTTCTTTTAAATAAAGGAGTTTTATGAAAACTATTCATTTATTTGTATCTTTGTTTCATGGCAAAAATCTTAAAAATTTATCCTGATAATCCTCAGGAAAATCTTATAAATGAGGTGATTAAAACTTTAAATAATGGTGGATTAATTATTTATCCGTCAGATACTATTTATGCCTTGGGTTGTAATATTTTTGATATCAAAGCTATGGAAAAACTAGCTCAGATAAAGAAAATGAGACTGGAAAAGGCTCAATTTTCAATTATATGTAATGATCTCAGCCATCTTTCAGATTTTACAAGACCTATTGACACTTCCGTTTTCAGGTTTTTGAAAAGCCATCTTCCCGGTCCTTTTACATTTATTCTGGATGCCAACAAAAGTGTTCCATTAGCGTATAAAGGGCATAAAACCATCGGTATTCGTGTTCCTGACCACTCGATTCCACAATTGATTGTTGAAAAACTGGGGCATCCAATCGCTTCGACATCCATCAGAGATGAAGATGAAGTGATCGAATATTCTACTGATCCCGAACTTATTGCTGAAAAGTATGACCATTTAGTAGATATTGTCATCGATTCCGGTTATGGAGATAACGTAGCTTCTACTATTGTTGACCTTACTTCTGGAGAGCCGGAAGTGATCAGACAAGGGAAAGGAGTTATTTAGTTTCATGTAATTGAAAGTGGAAAGTGGAAAGTTGAAAATGGAAAGTGAAGGTTAGAAGTTTAAAAGCTGGAAGTCAGAAGATGGAAGATGGGAGATGAAAGTGATACAGAAAATAACACACAGAACCTCGAAACCCGAATCCCGTAACTAATTATTTATTATATCCTTCTGTAGGGTCTTTATTATATTATTTTATGAAAATTATTACATCACCTGCCAAATTAATGAATGTAGAAAACTCAACCGATTTATTGAGATCGACTACTCCGAAATTCATTGAAGATGCAGAATTTATACAATCTTTTTTAAAACACAAATCACCGAAATATCTTTCCGAATTAATGGAAATATCGCCAAAGTTGGCCGATGAGAACTGGGAAAGAAATCAAAACTGGAAATCGAATCCAAAGCCGAAAGAATCAGCTCCCGCAATGTTTGCATTTACAGGAGAGGTTTACAGAGGTCTTGATGCTAAAACACTGGATAAAAAAGCAATCGATTATCTACAGAAAAACTATAGAATGCTATCCGGATTATATGGTTTATTAAAACCATCCGATAAAGTAATGTTATACAGGCTTGAAATGGGTCGCCACTTTGAATTTGATCAATACAAAAATCTTTATGAATTCTGGAGAGTAAAAATTACAGAACAATTGAATTCTGAAATGAAAAAGAATGAGATTCTGCTTCATTTAGCCAGTAATGAATATGGAAAAGTAATTGACAGAAAGAAATTAAATCACAAGGTGATCGATTTTGATTTCTATGAATTAAAGGATGGAAAATTGAAAACCATTGTAGTGTATACCAAACATGCAAGAGGTATGGTAGTGAGATTCTGTGCTGAAACCAATGCCCAAACCTTGAATGACGTAAAAGCATTTAACTATGAAGGTTACCTGATCGATGAAGAAAAATCCACTGATACAAAATTGGTTTTTGTAAGATAAATGACAATCGCAGAATTTAAAATACATTTTAGAAATGAACTTCAGCAGCTTTATACAGAATCTGAAAGTTCATTTTTATCTTCCATTTTTATAGAAAAAATCATGGGACTTGATGCATTCCAACAGAGAAGATCTTCTGATGTGGAGTTGTCATCTGAGGACGAAGAAAAACTTGAGAAAATTATCCTGGAATTAAAAACGAACAAGCCTTATCAACATATTCTAGGCGAAACAGAGTTTTATGGGATGATGTTTTTTGTGAATGAGCATGTTTTAATACCTCGTCCGGAAACTGAGGAATTACTAGAAATGGCTATTCATAAAATCCAAAGTTTAGCTCTCACCAACCCTCAACCTAGAATTCTTGACATTGGAACAGGAAGTGGGGTCATTCCTTTGGTACTGAAAAAACATTTTCCAGAAGCTTTCATTTCGTCCATCGATTTTTCGGAAAAAGCTTTAGAAATTGCCAAAAGAAATGCGGACTTTCATCAGCTCGATGTCAATTTCGTCCATGGAGATTACCTGAATACGAAACTCACTGAAAATTACGATGTTATTATTTCAAATCCTCCGTATATCGGAATTGAAGAGGAAGTGGGAATTGCGGAGTCAGTAAAGGAATTTGAACCCAAAATGGCTCTTTTCTCTCCTACTTCGGACGCATTGATTTTTTACCGCAAGATTGCAGAGGATTCTAAGAAGCACCTGAACGACAACGGATTGTTATTCCTGGAAATTAATCAAAAGTTAGGTCCCGAAACACTCGCGCTTTATTCTCATTTTACAACAGCCCAATTGGTTAAAGATCTATCAGAAAATGACCGGTTCATTTTTGGAATAAAATAATATTGAGCATATTAAGAGGTAAGATGTGTATCTTTAATTAAAATTTTTAATCATCATGCCACATTTT
The DNA here is from genome assembly GCF_016595215.1 of Chryseobacterium paridis. GTDB lineage: Bacteria > Bacteroidota > Bacteroidia > Flavobacteriales > Weeksellaceae > Chryseobacterium > Chryseobacterium paridis. The sequence continues at coordinate 1,103,972 of NZ_JAENHK010000010.1, forward strand.
AATATAGAATGCTCCGTAAATATTTTAAGTCAACAATCTCCTGGTAAAATTATGCAAGCTGTATACGAAGGTGCTGAAGCATCTGGCCTTTTCGCAAAAAATGACATTAAGGTTAGAATTTCACCTTTCAAATATTATAAACTTGGTGAAGGAAAGAACGGTTTCATCCATATTTTTGGGAATATCATGGAAGGAAGAACTGCTGAACAAAAAGCAAATCTGTCAAGACAGGTAATTGAACGTCTCAATCTGCTGTTTCCTGAAATTTCTTTTTTATCAATGAATATCACAGAATTTGAAGCAGCAACCTACTGTAACAAATCATTAATCAATCCTGAAAATATAAACAAAAACAGACATTTTGGTAATTAATAAATCTTTTTAACTGCTTGTAAATTTCAGGACCCAAATAGATTCAGTAATTAGGTTAAATGGCACTGATAATTATTAGTATCTTTTAAGAAACAATTTAACTTTGAAATCAATGAACTATTTTTCTGCTTTATATATCAAAAAATACATTGTTTTTTTGTTTTGTTTATTCCTGCCTTCATGTGGAAAAACTCCAGAAGATATCATTACCCAATACCATAAAAAAGGAAAATTGAATGGTAGCATTCTGGTTATGCAAAACAACCAAATTATTTATGATTCAGTGGTGGGTTATGCTGATTTCAGCCATAAAAGGATTCTTACTAAGAATACTCCACTCTATATTGCTTCATTAAGCAAGCCATTTACTGCTACAGCTATCATTTTATTGCAACAAAAAGGGCAATTGTCTTACGATGACAAAGCTTCTACATATCTACCGGAGCTTCCTGATTATGCAAAGAATATCAGCATAAGACATTTACTCAGTCATACCTCAGGTATAAGAGATTATGAAAACATTCTGAGTGGTAAAAAGGGATTAACCAATCAAGATGTTCTTCATTGGCTACAGGAACAAAAAGGGTTGCAATTTCCATCTGGAAGTAAGTTTCAATATAGCAACAGTGGCTATATTATCCTGTCTTCTATTATTGAAAAAATTTCAGGAGAATCCTATAAGAGTTTTCTTGAGAAAAATATCTTTATCCCTCTAAAAATGAATAATACAGAGGTATATGATGGATCAACACCTACAAATAAGAACAGGGCTCTCGGCTACGATAGCGAAAAAAAACCTGATGACTACTCCATTCTGACTACCGGAGATGGTGGTATCTATTCAACGCCTGAAGATCTATACAAATTTGACCAAGCTCTCCGTCAATTTTCACTCATAAATAAGGATAATACCGATCAAATGTATACTCCTTTCACATTATCCAACGGAAAGCTTTCCAATTATGGATTTGGATGGTTTATAGATTTTTCCGGAGAAGGAAAAGTAGTAAGCCATACTGGTGGATTAGATGGTTTTCGGGCTTTATTCTGGCGGGATATTAAAAATAATGAAACTATAATTACTCTTACCAATCAGGGAGATGCATTTCCTTTGCAGAATTTTCTGGATGATATGAGAGAATCAATATTAAAAAATAAATAAGATATGGAAGTGAGATCCCATGAGATCAATGGAACTAAAGTAGCAGAAATAATCTCCGATACTGTAATAATAGAATCAGCTCAGGATGGTCTCGACCTCCTTGGCAATATGTATTATCAGGGCTTTGATAAGGTGATCATCTATGAAAAAAATTTGACGCCAGATTTCTTTGATCTTAAAACTAAAATTGCCGGCGATATACTTCAAAAATTTTCGAATTATCGTGTAGGATTAGCTATTGTAGGAAATTTTGATAAGTATGAAAGCAAAAGTATTAAAGATTTTATTTTTGAAAGCAACAAAACCCGGCATGTCAATTTTGTTGAAGCCTTACCTGAGGCTTTAGAGAAACTTTCGAAATAGCATATTCTTTATTTTCAAAGAAATTGATGGCGTCCATAATTGCTTTATCCATTGGCTGATAATGAATTCCTAATTCATCAATGGATTTTTGACCTGTATAATAATTATTAATTCTTAATGCTTTCATGTTAGAAGAGCATAAGTTTGTCTTGATGTTAAAAAACCTCAATACATCACCAAGAACACCTAAAAAGATTAAAACAAAATCAGGTAATGGAAGAAGCAACGGATTTTGTTCTGTGATTGCATTTACTTTTTTAAAAAAATCTTTATACTTACAATTTTCATGGGCTAAAAGATATTTTTCTCCATTTTTCCCCTTTTCAATTGCATTTATAATTCCCTGAGCTGCATCTTCAACGTGTACGAAATTTTTACCTCCTGAAGGATAAAAGACTAATTTCTTTTTCCACACCCAATAGATAATCTTTCCGGAGCTTGGCTTTCGATCATGAGCTCCAATCATAAAGGTGGGATTGAGTATAACAACATCTGTTGTTTTATTATTCCTCAAAAGATAATTTTCCGCCTCCCGTTTGCTTTGGGCATAGAATGATTTTGTAAAGGGATATTTCTGTCTGGACTGTTCATTTCCCAGTCCTTTTATATCACCATATCCCATTGTATTTGCTGTGCTGACAAACAGAAACTTTTTAATTCCTGCTTCCACAGATTCTGAGAATAGGTGAACAACTACATCGTAATTTGTTTCTTTATATTTTTCATAAGAAAGTAGATTCTGGCTGGTTTCAGCTGCTATGTGAATGACAAAATCTACTGTTTTCAGGTATTGGGAAACATCACTTAGGAGATCACCTTCCACTAATTGGAGGTTTTCATCTTCCTGACCATAATAGCGACTTTTCTGCCGCACCAAAGCAATAACAAAATAACCATCTTTTAATAATTTTATAACAACATTAGTTCCTAGAAGTCCGGTAATTCCGGTTACAAATACTTTTTTCATGCTCCAATTTCTCTTTTTATTGCATTGGTCATCAATGGTAATTTGATCCAGATAGGCAGTATTTTCATAACAAGCCAACTTATGGGATTTACCATGATCACAGAATCTCTTTTAAATAACTGATTTACACAGCGTGCAGCCACTTTATTGGGATCTAATAAAGTCAATTTTCCTAAAAAACCTTGTTTTTCAATTCTCTTGCATACATCTTTATTGGTTTTCATTGCTCCCGGATTCACAACACTTACAAAGACATTGGTATCTTTCAACTCTTCATACAATCCTCTTGAAAATGAATGAATAAATGTTTTAGATGCCGGATATACTGTTTTAAAACCAATAGGTGAGAAAGCAGCCATACTGGAAACATTTAAAATATAGGCTTTAGGCTGTTTCAATAAATTAGGTAGCAGCTGATGAGTCATCATGGAGGTAGCCATCACATTAACCTGAAGAATGGTATTGATGTAATCAGGTGTAGCATCCACAAATTTCTGTGTTCCTCCTAATCCTGCATTATTGATCAAAATATGAATATTAAAAGATTTGTTTAACTCATCTGTAAGATTCAATACATTTTCGTTTGAGGAAAGATCGATCTCATAGTAATGCGTTTTTACCTCATAGCTTTCAGCAATTCTTTCACTCAATTCCTTTACGTTCTGATTGGGTAAGCTAATAAGAATGACATTAATCTTCTTCTTAGCAAGATGCTCGACAAAAGCCTTACCTAATCCCTGACTTGCACCTGTAACAACAGCGAATGATTCTTTGGTATCCATAACAAAAATTATGGTACAAATCTATCCTCATAAATAGGTTTTTCTGTTCCGGATTATATCAGTGAACATATTTAAGAACAAAATACAATTAACTGAAAACAAATACATTATAAATAAAAAAGGTTAAAATTTATAAACCTGAACTTATTTTTTGAACTCGGAAGGAGTCTGATCTGTAAATTTTTTAAAAGTAGTATTAAAAGATGTCTTGGAATTGAATCCGGACTCGTAAGCAATTCCTAAAATAGAAAGTTTGTTGGCGCTGTTATCTTTTAAAAGCTTTTTAGCATAATCAATTCTATATTCATTGACAAACTGAAAAAAATTTTTTTGAAACCCGGTGTTGATTGCATAGGATAAATGATGAGTGGATACGGAAAGTTGCTCGGATAATTTAATCAAATTCAGCTCGCTGTCCAGATAAGGTTTTTCCTTCTCCATTAGCTTTTCAAGATCTGTCTTTATTCTCAGCAATTCTTCATCAGGGATCAATTTTCTTTTAATTTCTTCGCTCTCACTTTCCTCGTTAATTGAGATGAATTCATCTCTTTTCTTTTCTTCAACCGGATAGATTTCTTTTTGCTTTAAAGAATAGTAAGCCACAAAATAAACAACCAATAAAAACGCGATATTAATAAAAGCATTTAATGAAGTAGGATCATAGAAAAGATTGTAAATAACATATACAATATTTATGATAAAAAGGATGAGGATAATATACTCCAGCCAGTTAAGATTGATTCCTTCCGTATTAGCTGAGAATTGCTGGATTCTCTTTTGGTGTTTACGTATAGTAAAATAAGAAAGTCCCGTATAGAATACCGCCTGAAATAAGATCAGCCCAATATACACATATCCAAATAAGCTTTGATCTTCAAACCCTCCAAACCGCTGTAACAGTAAATTAACCAGAAAGATAACTGGTAAAATAGCATATTTTACATCAAGAATCTTAAACCTGAAGGAAGGATTAGAGAAAAATAAGACACTAAAATAAAACATAATAGGTGTCAAAAACTGAGCAAACTGGACTACAAGAATAGAGTGAAATTCCACTTCAAAGCCTTTAATAAGAGAGCAAATCTCATCCAGCCAGAAAGTTGACCACAAAAAAAGAAATAAACCAAACCAAATATTGGCTTTTCTATTTACTTTAAGAGGGTTTGTTAGTTTTAATAAAGAAAGCAAAACCAATGAACCAAAGATAAGTATAACGATAAAACGATTTAACTCTATTGTGTTCATTGGTTTTGATATTTTGATTAAAGATAATCTTTTTTATCCTATTCTTTTCCTTACAAAAATTTCATAGCTTAAATAAGCTAAGGGAAGAGACATTATTCCAAGATAAAGTATATTGCTCATTGCTAAATCTGGATGCATCAAAATAGAATAAATCAAACCAAAAAAAGCACCTCCTAAATGAGCTGAATGTCCTAAATTATCCCATTGCTTAGGATTTAACATCATATAAACAGAGTATCCAAAATATAATGTTCCAAAGAGCCAACCTGGCAAAAAGTTCACACTAATTTCATTTGGAGCCATCGCTATTGCAGCAAAAATAATTCCTGAAACTGCTCCTGATGCTCCAATAGCTGAATACCATGGCTGATTTTTATAAATTAAAAGACTAAATAAATTCCCCAAAAGCATTGAGCCAAAATAAATGACCAAAAAGCCTACTTCCCCAAAAAAGCCAATTACTGCTCCTTGAAAAAAATATAAAGATAACATATTGAAAAACAAATGCATAAAATCTGCATGTAAAAAAGCAGAACTAATTAATCTGATATATTCTTTTCGATTTGTAATTGCAGCCACATTGAATTTATACTTTTCAAATAAACTTGAATTATTTAAACCCATATAACTAATAATGCATGTGACAGCTATAATAATTAAAACGACTATATTCATAATTAGTTTAATATTTAATTTTCATTTTCATCCCCTTCAAACAGGTCTCCTATAATACCTCCGTCTTCATCAATCCCTTCTATAGGTTCTGGATCTTCATACACTTCCGGCTCTTCCTCTTCAACTTCTGGTATCGTAACGTTAATGGTTTTTACTTTAAATTTAGTGAATTGATTTCCGATAGCTTTTATTCCTTTCACCATGATAAATTCATCAATGTTGATGGTTTCAGGATCTCTTTCTTTTCCTTTATCTTTTGTGAAAATAATTTCAGCAGTAGCGCCGTTTGCTACAATCACGTTTTCGACAAATGACTTACTATGCTCTGAAGGCATAAAACCTTGTGGGTTGGTATTATTTTCAAGAAGGAACCTTTTAATAAAATAAATATCCTTTTCCCCGTCATAATAAATGCAAGTAACAGGCTGTTGCGGACGCCATTTTTCCAGGATCAGATATTCATCATCAAAACGGTTTCCAAGGTCGAAGCTTACTAATTTTGCTTCCCCATTGGAATTGATGGTAAGAATCTTATCATCTCCTTTGAAATTACCTAATAAAGTACCTCTTCCATCAGCATTTAATCTTCTTACTGTATCATCAAACCAAATTCTTCTTGGAGCCAGCGTAGAAATACCTTCTTCTTTAAGATCTACTTTTTTAACCGAATATTTGGTTACTAAATTACCTTTGGAATCACGTCCTTTGATCGCTAATTCAGAAAAATCGATGTCCATTTTATTTTTTCTGATCCTAGGATTAGGTTTCAACAAAACGGTAACAGTTTCTGCTTCTCCATTTGGATTGGCTGAAAAATAAAGAACCTCAGATCCTTTTTTGTCTGAAGCTAAAGGATAATCTGTATTTCTGGTCACTGCTGTTACAGAGAAACGTTTCATATAATAAGGACCTTCTTTGCCTTCGCGATAGATCATATTATACACTGTTCTTTTATCATTTTTCTTCCAGACAGCAACATGCAGAAGATCTTTTCCGATAAAAGTTTTAGCTTCTACTTTAACGATCTTCATACTTCCATCTTTTCTGAAGGTAATGATATCATCAATATCTGAACAATCGAAGAGGTATTCATCTTTTCGTAATGATGTCCCGATAAAGCCTTCTTCCCTATTCACATAGAACTTCTCATTCGCAACTGCCACTTTCGTAGCATCAATCGTATCGAAGATTCTTAACTCCGTTCTTCTTTGTCTGTCTTTACCGTATTTCTTTTGAATATTTTGATAATACTCAATAGCATAGGTAATCAGGTTGGCTAAATTATGTTTTACCAGCTCTATTTTACCTTCAAGAGCTGCAATGTTTTCTTTAAATTTATCTAAGTCAAATCTGGAAATTCTTTTGATTCTGATCTCTGTCAGTTTTAAAATATCTTCTTCAGTTACTGCTCTTAAAAGATGTTTTGTGTGTGGCTTTAAACCAGCATCGATGGTTTTGATAACATCTTCCCAGGTTTCCACTTCTTCAATATCATGATAGATTCTGTTTTCAATGAAAATCCTTTCTAATGAAGAAAAATGCCAGCTTTCCTGCAATTCATGAAGTTCGATCTCCAGTTCCTTTTTTAATAGGGAAACGGTATGATCAGTATTCATTCTTAGAATTTCAGAAACATTCAGGAACATTGGTTTATCCCCTACGATAACGCAGGCATTTGGAGAAATTGTAACCTGACAATCTGTAAATGCATACAAAGCATCAATCGTTTTATCCGGTGACACATCATTATGCAAATGAATCAGAATCTCCACTGTATCTGAAGTATTATCTTCAATTTTTTTGATTTTGATCTTTCCTTTCTCATTCGCTTTCAAAATAGAATCTATAAGATCGCTCGTTGTTTTAGAAAAAGGAAGTTCTGAGATAACCAATGTATGTTTATCAGTCTGTGTAATTCTCGCTCTTGCCCGAACTTTTCCACCTCTTTGACCATCGTTATATTCTGAGACATCTAAATAACCTGCAGTTAAGAAGTCAGGAAATAATTCAAACTTTTTGCCTTTAAGATGTGCAACAGAGGCATTGATCAGTTCATTAAAGTTATGCGGAAGTATTTTAGTAGATAGCCCTACCCCAATTCCTTCTACCCCTTGCGTAAGAAGCAATGGAAATTTTACAGGTAAATCAATAGGCTCATTATTTCTGCCATCATAAGACTTGGACCATTCTGTGGTTTTAGGGTTGAAAACCACTTCCAAAGCAAAGGGTGTTAATCTGGCTTCGATATACCTCGCCGCAGCCGCAGAATCTCCGGTATAGACATTCCCCCAGTTCCCCTGAGTATCTATCAAAAGTTCTTTTTGCCCGATTTGTACCATCGCATCGGTAATAGAAGCATCACCGTGTGGGTGATATTTCATTGTATTACCAACAATATTGGCGACCTTATTATACCTTCCGTCCTCCAGCTCTCGCATAGAGTGCATGATTCGTCTCTGAACGGGTTTTAATCCATCATAAACCGATGGGATTGCTCTATCTAAAATCACGTAAGAAGCATAGTCAAGAAACCAGTCTTTGTAAAGTCCGGAAACTTTCTTTAAGCTTTCGCCTTCGTGTGAATTTTCTTCTGTCATTATCTGTCTTTGACGTTTTTCTCGTTATTAGCTTTCACTACTTTATTTAAAGAGAATTTTAAATCGTTTACTTCTTTTGTTGTTAAATAGGATATTTCATATTTTAACATCGTTGAGCCACTATTCTTACTGGAAATCGTGACATATAATCTTTTGATAAAAAGTAGATTTACAATCTCATATTTTATTAATTTATATTTTGGAAATTCATCACTTAAAGGTTTATCTAAAAAGGGAATAATATTCCTGTTTTTGAAGTTGAGAGCCTCTCCATCGCTATCGTATTCAAATATCTGCCTTCCCATAAGATGGAAAGAAACCAACATAATTAATGGTATTATAATTAACAAATAGCTTTCTGATCCTAAAATATTAAATTTATATTCTTCTAAAAAGAAGGATACAATTCCGCCAACTAAAATCATTATTAACAGGGTATTAATAAAGTTATAGCCCGGCGCTTTATTGCGGTTACTTAATCTCATTATTATTTGTGTTTAGGTTTAAAGTTATCTCATTAAAAGTTTTTTATGGCTAGTTTTTATAGAAAGTTTTTCGAGGGATCTATTTAACTTTCTACTTCAGTTATTAATTCTCTACTATCGATATCTCCTTCTTCTACAACCAGATTCTCAAGAATAAATACCTGTCTGTCTGGTGTGTTTTTACCCATATAGAACTCTAAAAGTTGTTCTATGGTTTGATCTTTTCCTACCACTACGGGCTCAAGACGAATATCCTTACCAATGAAATGTTTGAATTCATCAGGTGAGATTTCTCCCAACCCTTTAAATCGTGTGATCTCTGGGTTTTTACCTAAATCATTCAATGCTTTTACCCTTTCCATTTCGGTATAGCAATATCTTGTCTCTTTCTTATTTCTCACCCTGAACAAGGGGGTTTGAAGAATATAAAGATGTCCATTCTTAATCAGATCAGGGAAAAACTGTAAAAAGAATGTAATCATTAAAAGACGAATGTGCATCCCATCAACATCGGCATCGGTTGCAATGATAACCTGGTTATATCTTAAATCTTCAAGGCTTTCTTCAATATTTAAAGCCGCCTGTAAGAGATTAAATTCTTCGTTTTCATATACCACTTTCTTGGTCAGACCATAACAGTTCAAAGGCTTTCCTTTCAATGAAAATACGGCTTGCGTTTCTACATCTCTTGATTTGGTAATTGATCCTGATGCAGAATCACCCTCGGTAATGAAAATCTGTGTATCGCCTTTTCTTTCTGCTTTCTGATCATTATAATGCTGTCTGCAATCCCGAAGTTTTTTATTATGAAGTGATACTTTTTTTGCTCTTTCTCTTGCTAATTTCTGAATTCCTGAAAGCTCTTTTCTTTCCCTTTCTGAAATTAAGATTTTTCTTTGAATAGCTTCTGCGATTTCAGGATTTCTGTGTAAGAAATTATCCAGCTTGCTTTTTAAAAAGTCAATGATAAAAGTTCTCACGGTAGGTCCATTGGGCCCCATATCATTAGAACCTAATTTAGTCTTCGTCTGAGATTCAAAAACAGGCTCTTCTACATTGATTGAAATCGCTGCAATAATCGACTTTCTGATATCAGAAGCATCGAAATTTTTATTGAAAAATTCACGTATCGTCTTTACATAGGCTTCTCGGAAGGCATTAAGATGGGTACCACCCTGAGTGGTATTCTGACCATTAACAAATGAAAAATAAGTTTCTGTCTGTGACTTGTCTGAATGGGTGATAGCCAATTCTATATCATTATCCATTAAATGTACAATCGGATAAAGAATTTCACTTTCCAGTTCTTCTTCCAACAAATCTTTAAGACCATTTTCAGAATAATAAGTCTCCCCATTGAATATGATCTTAAGCCCTGGGTTCAGATAGGCATAATTTCGGAGCATTCTTTCGATATACTCTTTTCTGTATTTAAAGTGAAGAAATATTTCTCCATCAGGAATAAAGGAAATTTCAGTACCGTTTCTGTCTGAAGTTTCTTTTTCTTCGTGATTTTCTGAAATAATTCCACGTGAAAATTCGGCTACTTTCATTCTCCCCTCACGGAAAGATCTCACTCTAAAGTAATCAGAAAGGGCATTTACCGCTTTTGTACCAACACCATTTAATCCAACAGATTTTTTAAATGCTTTACTATCATATTTACCTCCGGTATTCATTTTGGATACTGCATCCACTACTTTCCCTAAAGGAATTCCACGACCAAAATCACGGATCGTTACCTTACCATCGTCTACTTTTATTTCGATTCTTTTACCAGATTTCATCCTGAACTCATCGATGGAGTTGTCCAGGATTTCTTTAAGTAAAATGTAAATTCCATCATCAGCAGAAGAACCATCTCCGAGCTTTCCGATGTACATACCGGGACGCAAACGAATATGTTCCTGCCAATCGAGGGTTCTGATATTATCTTCCGAATAGATTGGATTTATTTCTTGTGACATAAGTTATTTCAGCAAACATACAAAAGTACGAAAATGATCAAAATTATCCGAATTTTTCTAATTCATTTTTTGTAATATTCTTTACCATGTATTGCATTATTATCAAGCAACCTTTATATTTACACCATTATTCAATATTAAGTGAAAAGCATACATGATTTTCCTCTATTTTTATTAATACTATTCTTACCTTTTATCTCATTTGCTCAGATCCCCGGACTGGTAAATTATAGCGAAGAGGACGGATTAAATAGTTCAACTACGTATTCAATTAATCAGGATAATAACGGATTCATCTGGATAGGTAGTGATAACGGATTATTCAGGTTCGACGGAAAAGAATTCAAACAATTTAATGAGAAAAACGGGCTGAAAAATATTGATGTTTTAGCGTGTAATCCCCTATCTAATGGTGAAAATTTCATCATGTCTTATTTGAGTGACTTTGCTTATTTGAAAAATGGAAAGATCATCAATTCCGATCGCAATAAAGAACTCAAAAAGCTCACCCATTTATCTGCAAATTACAGCAACGGAGACTCTGTGTTTATATTTAATGCCACTGCTCCTAAAGAAATTTTTGTATATCATAATGAGAAGGTAAAAACTATTCCATTACACCTAGGTAAAGAAATCACATCATCGGACAAGTATTATGTATTTTCTTTTGACATTGACCTCCATCTACTTTATCTAACAGATCAGAATGGCCAGGTGATGACCTATGATATTCTGACCAAAAAGAAAACGATTTGTAATCTCCTTTTACCTAAGACCACGATTTATAAAGCAGGTGATTTTTTAGTTACAAAATTGGATAATAAAGTGGTTATTTATAAAAGATACAATAGATATTATTTCAAAAAAATTCAGTCATTTTCTGTTCCTGAGAAAATACACCAAATCGTTATTGACAAGAATTACAGGATTTGGCTCTGTCTTGACAAAGGAGGTGTGCTTTATTATAAGCAGACTCTGCGGCAAGGAAATCTTTCTCATCCTATAAAGATCATGGATGATTTTGTGATGAATCATATTCTGATAGACCGGGATAATAATGTGTGGTTTTCGACTAGAAATAATGGAGTCTTTTTTATTACCGATAAATTTTTCAATAATTATATTCATTTACCGGTAAAGAATAATTCATCTTTTATTACAGCTATTGAAAAAAATGGAAAAGATATTATTCTGGGATACAATGAAGCCAAAAGCGGTATATTAAAATCCAACACCATAACGGATATCACCCTTGAAAAAAATAGAAAGATTCAGACTAAGTCCATATTTTCAAAAGGAAATACTATTTTATTTGGGTGTACTTTAAGTATTTTTAAATACAATACCCTAACCCGCAAAGTAACTCATATCAAGGATTTTAGCTTAAAGAATATTCTTCCATATACGAATGATTCTGTATTTCTTTGTACCTCACAAGGGCTAACTGCTTATAATTTTGTGACAAATACATATTCACAGCTACTTAATGAAAGAACCTACAATGCTTTATCTTATGACAAAGACAGCATATTTGTTGGAGATTTTAAAGACTTGTATAAGCTGAATGTCAGGACAAAAAAGAAAAATTTATTTCTTGAAGGATACTATTTCACAGATATCAAAAAGCTCAAAAACAATTTATATGTTGGGGCCACTAATCTTAACGGTATTATATTTTTTAATAATAAAAAAGTTATCAGAAGAATAACTGAAAAAAACGGGTTATCAACGGACCAGATAAAGAAAATAGAAGTCCAGAATGGAAATGTCTTTTGGGCTAGCACCAATTCCGGATTGAGCAGGATTGAAATACACGGAGCCCATGTTAAGATTAATAATTTCACTCAAACTGACGGCCTTCCATCCAATGTTGTTGCAGGGTGTGTAATAAGAGATGACACTATTTATGCTGGAACTACAAAAGGTTTGGCTATTCTTCCCATTAGCAATTTAATAGGACAGCAAACATTTATCAATAAGAAAGTAATCGTCAATTCTGTTGCAGTAGGAGATCGGGAAATATATAATCTCAATCAAAAAATTACAAGTCAGGCGCCTGAAAATACAGTAGCCTTTAATTTGAGTTTTCTCGATTATGCTTCACAAGGAAAAGTAAGCTACAAATATAAGGTTGAAGGCCTGAATGATGAATGGCAAATCAGCAGTTCACCAAAGATTATGTTCAATGCTCTTCCACCAGGAAAATATATTTTTAAAGTTTTTGGATTGGGTTATAATGGAAAACAATCTCGCACATCTACTGACATCACCTTCGAAATTAAACCCAAATTCTGGCAAACATGGTGGTTCAGGTTTTTAATAATCATCCTCGTGGGCTCAATACTTTTCTCTCTCATTACCTTATATTTCCAAAGAAAACGAAATAAAAAATTGGCAACATTGTACTATGAGAAGAAAATTGCAGAGCTGGAACTACAGGCCATTAAAGCACAAATAAATCCTCATTTCATTTATAATTGTCTTAATTCTATTCAATTTTTACTTTATAAAAAGGATTATACGGAGACTGAAAATTATCTGGACATCTTCTCTCAAATGATCAGAAAAACGTTACATTATTCTGAGAAAACTTTTATGCCAATCAAAGAAGAAACCGATTATCTTTCTCTCTACTTAAACATGGAAAAGCTTCGATTAAAAGACTTGTTTGATTATAAAATAACGATTTCTCCCGCAGTCAATAAAAGTTGGGTTATTCCATCCCTTTTAATCCAACCTTTTGTTGAAAATGCTATAAAACATGGTGTTTCAAATTTAAAAGACAGAAAAGGAAATATTGAAATATTATTTGATTATGCAGATTCATTACTCTGTATTACTATTGAAGACAATGGCGTAGGTATAGGAAACAAACCAGAATCTAATGCCAAGACCAATTCTTTCGGGGTAAAATTATCTCAAAAAAGAATTGAAACATTCAGACAGCTTTTTGAGACTAATATAACATTAGAAATTAACGATCTTTCTGAAAAAGAAAAAAAACCAGGAACACAAATAAAACTATACATGACTCCCTATGAAAACGAAAGTACAAGCATGCATCATTGATGACGAACAAGACGGAAGAGATTATATTTCTCTTTTGCTGAAGAATGAGTTTCCGGACATCCAGATCTCATTTCAGGCTTCAAGCGTAGAAGAAGCATATGTAAATCTTATTAAAAGTGCTCCTGACATCCTTTTCCTGGATATCCAGTTAAAGGACGGAACAGCATTCGATCTGCTTTCAAAATTCAGAGAAATCAACTCTCTGATCATTTTTATTACAGCTTTTGAACACTTTGCTATTCAAGCGATAAAGAATGGCGCTACAGATTACCTCCTGAAACCAATTAAAAGAATGGATTTTATTATAGCCGTAAACAAAGCCCTTGAAATCAACAAAAAGAATAAAAGTATTTCCGTTTCTTCCAGCCAGAATAAAATCAGCCTCCCTACCCTACAGGGATTTAAATTAACCAATATTAGCGATATTGTACGTTGTGAAGCTGACTCCAGCTATACTACTTTTTATATGAGTGATAAGACCAACATAATAGTCTCTAAGACATTGCATGAATTTGAAGAATTTTTAGCAGATTATAATTTTTTTAGAATTCACCATAAACACCTGATCAACCTAAGCCATCTAAAGGAATATATCAAAGGAAAAGGAGGACAAGTCATTATGACCGACAATTCTGTCCTTGATGTCTCTGTTAGAAAGAAAAACGATTTCCTGCATAAAATTGAACATTTGGAATAAATTCTAAATTCCTTTTTTTTAAATATGAAAATCCCTCTGTTTACTTTGAAAATAAACAGAGGGATTTTTACATATAGGCAAGAAAATTTTGCAGAAATCTATTCTACTCAATCACAATTAAGAGAAATTGCATAACACTTATTAGTAAAACAAGTACACTTATTAAATCACTATACTATGATATCAGATATCGTGATACATTTATCACAGGTTCAATACACAAAATACTAATAACTAAAGTTTTTACTGGTTTTTGATTTATAAAATCAGTTACACATTATGATAAGAATATATTTTTTAACAATTTATGTATTCCTTGGATGCCTTCTGTTTAATGCACAAGGTCCTTGTTCTGATTTCAATGGCACCAGTAATCCTTTGGGAAATTGGCAACTTGATCCCGTTAACAATGCCGTAAACTATAATCTTGGTAGTCCTAATGCATTGGATGGTTCGCAATATTTGATATTGGATGACCTATCAGGAGGTTCCTGGTTTATCAACCCTGTTGACTACAAGAATATAGGGCAACGATTTTTAGGACAATGCTTATATTTTGATTTTTACCTTGAAAAAGATGGAGGTTTTAACGCTCCATTACATCCAACAATCTACATTCTTTCAGGAAACAAAGTAATAACTTTTGTTGCTAATGCTACAGTAACCCCTAATAGTGGATGGGTTCGGGTACGAGCTCCATTAGCTTTAGCTACAAGCTCAGCCTTCCCAAGTAACGCAGAAGGAACATGGAGTATGCCTGGAGGAACATGGACAGACTTCAATAATGTAATGAACAATTCAACTGCTGTAATGATATCTCCCGATATTACTTCAAGTCCAAGCGAAAGAGTATATTTCGATAATATCTGTATCAAGTCATGTGACGGATGTACTGCAGATTTCAAGTTAGAGACATCATTTGCCAGCAACACTAATACTGCATCGGCTCAACTTACCATTATTAATCCAATTTTAGTTTCTACTCCTAACAATCCAGGAAGTACCTATACTGTAAACTGGGGTGACGGAACTTCATCACCTTATATTATATCAACTCTATCACATAATTACACTAATCCTGGTACCTATACCATATGTGTAACGGAAAAACAAGGGAAGATGATATTATGTACCCGATGCTTCACTTTCTGTTATTCAAAAGCCAGTGTGCCTTCAAGAGAATCCAATTCAGTAAGTACAATTCCACAATTTGACATTCAAACAGTTGGTAAAACAGAAATGACAACAAATAACGATTACAAACTGGTACCTAATCCTGCTAAAAGCTATGTAGACATCCAAACAAACCTTTCATCAAGAGGATCAGTCTCAGTAAGAGTTTTTGATATGTCCGGAAAAACGGTTTTGGAAAAATCTGAAAACCATGAAAGTGGCAGACAAAACATTAGACTTAATACAGAAAATCTCCCTCAGGGAAGTTATATCGTTGAAACAAAATCTAACACCCAAACCAATTCTCAAAAATTGATTATTTCAAAGTAAATTTTATTCATCTGTATAATAAGAGCTATTCAAAATTGAATAGCTCTTTATATACTCATCAGAATTACACTTATTATCACTTCTGCTACACTTATTAGGAAAATAAACACACTTATGAATTCACAATATCGTGATGTTTAATATGCAGATACATTTATAAAACCAAAAAAACAAAAACTTTAACCTATGAAAACAAAAACTTTTCTGGTCCTGGTTGGACTGGCAACTACACAATCTATGTTCAATTCTTGTGCTGAGGACAATAATAATCTTCAAAATGAAAGTTATCAGTCTACTGCATCATTATCTAAAACAACCCCAAGCTTTACGAACGGAAATTATTTTGCAGATCCACAAGCTGTAAATGCCGGATTTGAATTTATCAGAAGTAAGTTTGCACAAAATCCTGGATACGTTCTGAATCAACAGGATCTGAATGCATTTTATGACAAAGCTCAAATTGTACCTAATGAAAGATTACCTCTGGACCAGGTTAATAGCATTATTAACAAAACAATAAGTCTGATGCAGGTTCCTTTTGCCCAAGCTATTCAGCAATTAAATATTTCAAATGCTGCAAAATCATTAGCGATAACCATTAATGATGGTTCAATCATCCACTTGGAGGCGAATGCAGCATACAATAACCTTCCTGCTAATGAAAAATCAATGATTAAAAATATCAATGACTATAAATACAATACTGAACAAGGAAACTATATGATTACAGGAATTCCAACCAGCAAACAACCTTTATGGATTACAGGTGGTATGATCGGTATGGTGGGTGGCGGCCTTATTGGATTTGCAGTAGCGGGTCCTGTTGGAGCACTTGTAGGAGCAGGAATCGGTGTTGTTGGCGGCATTGTAACAGGAGCTATACTTGGAGCTAAGTAAATTATGCGATCTGTATTTACTTATCAAAAAATAGATTTCTTAATTGCTGTTATGAGCCTTGTGCTCATAACAGCAGTTTTCTCTTTCCATAAAAGCCCGTCTTTAGAATATAAAATTAAAAATATTGAATTGAATAATGGGGCAATTTATTTAATACAAAGGGGCACAACAGGTAAACTCGGAAATGTAGCTAAAGATTTCAACATTAAAAATAAATATGCTTCCCATTTAGGCATTGGATATCTTAAAAATAATGCCCTTACTATTTATCATGTTTATGTAGACAAGAATAGTAAAGGAAACAGCTTGTATGTAGAAACAATTGATAATTTCATTCGACCTGAAGACCTAAATTATCTTTCTATCTGGCAGCTGAAAAATATCGATCTGCAAAAATTCAATGACATAAAAAACACACTTACTCAATCCGAAAAGCAAAATATCAATTTTGATTTTAATTTCGACAAAGGCAGTAAAGCTTATTATTGCTCAGAATACATTGTTGATGAACTTCAAAAAAACGGTATCAAAATCATGTCCTATCATAAAAAAAGTATAACGGGAATGATCAAACAAATTCTAAAAAAAGATACTCTTACCTACTTTCCTGTGGATGGTTTTGAAAGCACCGATAAAGCAACTAAAGTATTTGAATGGATAAAATAAGCCCTCTATATTTTAGAAAAATAAAGCGATCAAAAATTGAGTAGCCTTTTATAAGATTCATATTCTTCTATTCAAAAAAATGAATTAAATTCGGTATAAGTAAAATACCATCAATGATACAACTTCCTCTTTCTAAACTGTCCAATGTAGGAACTACCATTTTCAGTCAGATGACGCAATTGGCCAATGAAAACCAAGCCATCAATCTATCGCAGGGTTTTCCGGATTTTATGCCGGATTCTGAATTGCTCAATTATGTGGATGATTTCATTAAAAAAGGTTTTAATCAATATGCTCCCTTAGGTGGTATGATTGGACTGAAAGAAGAAATTGCAAGAAAAATCGAAAATAGTCATCAGGCAATCTATCATCCTGATGCTGAAATTACAGTTACAGCAGGTGGAACACAAGCCATTTTTACTGCCATTGCTGCATTTATCAAAAGAGATGATGAAGTCATTATTTTTGAGCCGGCTTATGATTGTTACGAACCTACAGTAGAACTTTTTGGAGGGATTGTAAAACGTTTTGAAATGAAGGCTCCACATTATGAAATTGATTGGAATGCTGTAAAAGGGCTCATCAGTGAAAAAACCAAGATGATCATCCTCAATAACCCCAATAATCCTTCAGGAAAAATTTTAACGGAAAACGATATTCGGGAACTTATCAAGATTGTAAAAGATACTTCAATTCTTATTCTGAGTGATGAAGTATATGAAAATATTGTATTTGACGGGAAACAACACTTAAGTATTTGCAGATACCCTGAATTAAAGGAAAGAAGTCTTCTTGTAGCTTCTTTTGGAAAACTTTTCCATGTGACAGGCTGGAAAATAGGATATTGCGCTGCCCCTAAAGCTTTAACTGACGAATTCAGAAAAGTACATCAGTTTAATGTTTTTTGTGTAAACACCCCTATTCAGCTGGCATTGGCTGAATACATGAAAAATGATGATCACTATAATCAACTGAGTAGTTTTTTCCAGAAAAAAAGGGATTTTCTAAGACAAGGTCTTGCCAGTACTTCTTTCGAACTTCTGGATTGTGAAGGAACCTATTTTCAGGCATTGAAATACGATAAAGTATCAGATAAAAATGATTTTGATTTTGCCAGTGAATTAACAGTTACCCACAAAGTAGCTAGTGTTCCTTTCTCTTCCTTCTATAAAAATAAAGTGAATGAAAATGTGATTCGCCTGTGTTTTGCTAAAAAAGAGGAAACATTAGAAAAAGCAATTGAAAACCTGACAAAAATTTAATTTTACTATTAAGGTCTAAAAAACAGCTTTGAAATAAAGCAAAAGAACCAGCCGAATAAGGTTGGTTCTTTTGTTATTTGAGATGAAATTATCTACAATAAAGTTTATAGGGCCATTCCTCCTGAAACTTCAATTCTTTGACCACTAATCCAGGCAGCATCCTCAGTACATAAGAAAGCTACCACTCCACCTACATCCTCAGGGAGTCCTGCTCTTCCTAAAGCGGTAATATTTGAAACCAATGTATTAACCTCTTTGTTATCTCTTGTTCTTCCACCACCAAAATCTGTTTCTATAGCTCCGGGAGCAACTACATTTGCTTTGATTTTTCTCGAACCTAACTCTTTTGCCATATATTTTGTAAGCATTTCCACACCTGCTTTCATCGATCCATACACTGAAGATCCAGGTAATGCTACTCTTGCAAGCCCGGAAGAAATATTAATAATACCACCACCATCATTCATAAAAGGTAAAAATTTCTGACTTAAAAAGAATACTCCTTTAAAATGAATATCAATAATATCATCCAATTGTTCTTCTGTAGTTTCTGTCATAGGCGAATACAGTGCCGTCCCTGCGTTATTGATAAGATAATCAATGTTAGAGCTTCCAGTATGTTCTACTAAGTGACTGGTTACCTCCTGTACAAAAGCATCAAAGCTTTTCACGTCTCTTGTATCTAATTGATAAGCTACAGCTTTTCTACCTAAAGCTTTAATTTCATCTACCACAGCATCTGCTTCTTCTTTACTGCTTTTGTAAGTAATGATTACATCAAGTCCTTTTTCAGCAATTCTTAGAGCTGAATTTTTCCCTATTCCACGACTTCCACCTGTTACTAATGCAATTTTTGTTTTTGTGTTCATTTTTTCATTGTTTTTAATAGGACAAAGTTCTGATATTCCAGGATATTGTTGTTTGCTTCAATCAATCTAAAATTTGCAAAATTCAAATCAGGAACGAAATTGCAATGGATTGAAAGATGTCTTTCTTTTAAAGAAGTTTGAGAAGTGAGCGATTTCCTCAAAACCTAAAGCATATGATATTTCAGAAACATTCCATGTGGTTTGTTTCAATAATATTTTGGCTTCCTGAATAAGTCTGTCAGCAATAAATTCTGTGGTAGTCTTCCCAGTATTTTCTTTAAGTTTTTTATTCAAATAATTAACATGTACCGCTAACCTATCTGCATAATCCTTTGCTGTTTTCAGTTGTAATCTTTGGTTGGATTCAACAGGAAATTGTCTTTCGAGTAATTCTATAAATAATGAAACTACTCTTAATGAAGTGTCATTCGATGTAGAAAGTTTAGTCGCCGGTTGTAGCTTTTGCCCATAATGAATAAGCTCTAACACATAATTTCGAATTAAATCATATTTAAAAATATAGTCAGATTCAATTTCATTCTTTATTTTTTTGAAAAGGATTTCAATTTCATCGGCTAATGCATCATCAATTTCAAACAACGGAAAACCTCCCGGTTGAAATATAGGAAGATCCTCGAGTGTATTATGTGACTTATCTTTGATAAAGAAATCTTCTGTAAATACACAGAAACTACCAGACTGGTTGGGGTCTTCCGGAACCCAGTGATAAGGAACTTTGGGAGTAGCAAATAGCAAAGCATTATTTTTAATAGCAATTACTTTATCAGCATATTCTGCTCTATTCCGGCCCCTAATTAAACTGATTTTGTAATATTTCCTTCTGTTATAAGGCATTTCAGAAGTTGTCCTTGCTTTTTCAATGGTCTGTGCGATATCAAATACATTAAAATGACCAATATCCTTATGCAGGCCCTTAGGAAAAATACTTTCCAAGTCTTTTCCAAGCTTGGCAGTCATTTCCTTATAGAAGTCTTCTAAAGAAGCATGTGCAATCTTTTCCATAATACCGAATTTGTAAAATTCAAATATACAAAGTTATACAATTATTGAATTACAATAATTCTTTACAAAAATCAAATATTTTTCATAATTAAGTGACATAATAAACATTTTTTTATAACTTAGACATAAACTAATTTATTAAATTCAATATTATGAAAAATCAAAACCTACAAAAAGGAAAAAAATTAAACAAAAGAGAGTTAAGAACAATTACAGGCGGCTTGCAAATGTGTATTGACCCGGATACTAATCAATGCATCGCTTATGGACGCCAGTGTGCAGAATTTCAGTGCAAATACATTCCTTAAATTGATATTTTTTACAAAAGCCACTCTTTCACAGAGTGGCTTTTTTTATTCTTAGCATTTCATAATACTGTGATACACTTACACATACACAAATAAAATACACTCAAATCATTAATATTATTCATGAAAATGTGAGATACATTGAATTATTTTCAATACATTCGTTATATACTAATTTATTAAAATTAACATCATGAAAAATCAAAACCTAAACAAAGGAAAAAAATTGAACAAAAAAGAGCTAAGAGTGATTACCGGCGGATTAATGCAATGTCGTGATCCAAAAACAAATGGTTGTAGAATTATTTCTATGGGATGTGCAGAACCTCAGTGTCGTCCGGAATTAATTCCTTAAATAAAAATTTTTACCATTTAAGAAGTCTTCATCAATTTTAATGAACTTAATAAAATCATTATCATGGAAAACAAAAAATTTCAAAAAGGAAAAAAGCTTTCAAAAAGAGAGCTAAAAACAATTGTCGGAGGTATGTTAGATTGTAAACAACCTGTTGCTTGTCCCACTTATCCTTGTGACCCACCTCTTCCTGAGTATCCAAATGGCTGTACAACTATTGCACCCGGCTGTTTTCAAAAGGAATGCCGCCCAGGATTTTAATTAAAAATTTCTTAAGAATAAAAAACGCTCCCAAATTCATGGAAGCGTTTTTTTAATTACTATAACTTTAATATTCTTTATACGTTAAATCTGAAGTGCATGATATCACCATCCTGAACGATGTATTCTTTACCCTCTACAGATAATTTTCCAGCTTCCTTTACTTTGGATTCAGAACCATAATTTACATAGTCATTATACTTAATAACTTCAGCACGGATAAATCCTTTTTCGAAATCCGTATGGATTACTCCAGCTGCCTGAGGAGCAGTCCACCCCTGTCCAATAGTCCAGGCTCTAACTTCTTTAACACCTGCCGTAAAATAGGTCTGAAGTTTTAAAAGATCATATGCTTTTCTAATCAAACGATTTACTCCAGGCTCTTCTAATCCTAGTTCTTCAAGGAAGATCTCTCTTTCTTCAAACGTTTCTAACTCATTAATATCCGCTTCAATCTGAGCTGCTAACACAACAATTTCAGAACCTTCTCTCTGAGCCATTTCATCGATTTTAGCAATCCATTCATTTCCGTTCTTAATTGAATTCTCGTCAACATTACAAACATAAAGAACCGGCTTGTTCGTTAACAATTGAACATCAGCAATGATAGATTTTGTCTGATCATTTAAAGGAAATTCTCTAGCATTTTTACCATCTTCTAAAAATTTCTGAAGATTTTGAAGAGTTTCGTATGTTAAGATATCTTCCTTCTTTCCTGATTTGATGAACTTTTTAGCCTTTTCAACAGCTTTCCCAACAGTTTCAAGATCCTTCAACTGAAGTTCTATATCGATAATTTCTTTGTCTCTTATAGGATCTACAGACCCTTCTACGTGAATGATGTTTCCATTATCAAAACATCTTAAAACATGGATAATCGCTTCACATTCGCGAATATTGGCCAAGAACTGGTTTCCTAAACCTTCTCCTTTGCTTGCGCCTTTTACCAAACCTGCAATATCTACAATTTCTACAACAGCTGGTAAAACTCTTTCCGGGTTTACCAATTTTTCCAATTCAAATAATCTTTGATCTGGTACTGATACTGTTCCTAAATTAGGTTCAATCGTACAGAAAGGATAATTCGCTGATTGAGCTTTTGCATTACTCAAACAGTTAAAGAGAGTTGATTTACCAACGTTCGGCAAGCCTACGATTCCACATTTCATAATAATTAAGCTTATAGCAAAAAGCATTTAGCCTATTGCTTGTTAAAGGTGTGCAAAGATAGTGATTTTAAGGTGAGTTTCATAATAAAAAAATCTGCCGGAGTCCGACAGATCTTTTTATTTAGTATTTCGTCTTATGGATTGGCTCCTGTAGCATTTTGCGCTAATGGAGCATCATCTGGAGATTCTTTCAATGATTTATCTAAAGTAAATAATGATTCATCTGTAGCACGGTCACCTCCGGCAATTTTCAATTTATCAATTAAATTCTGAGCCAACGTTTCCTCTTCTATTTGTTCTTGTACAAACCACTGCATAAAATTCCAGGTTGCCCAATCTTTTTCTTGTAATGAAAGGTCTACAATTTTATAAATAGCCGTTGTATTATCTACCTCATGTTTAAAAATCCCATCAAAACATGCTGTCAGGGTTTTTGGATCTGCAGGAGGAGCCGGAATAGCAGCCACTTTAGGCTTTCCGCCTCTGTTTAAAACATATTCCATAAATTTAATGGAATGATTTCTTTCTTCCTGCGCATGTCTATACAGAAAATTAGCAATTCCCTGATATCCTTTATCATCTGCCCAAATTCCATAAGACAGAAATGTATGTGACGCATGAATTTCTTTATTCATCTGATCACTCAATGCTTTTTCGATTGCAGGGGAAAGTCTGTTCGTATTCATAATGTAATATTTTTAGTGATTATGAATACAATCCTACAAAAATGATTCCGCTAAAGTTTTTAATTTTAATTAAACAAAAGAAAACAGCACCACAACAAACTGAAAAACAATATTTTAAACTAATAATTTATAGTTATTCTAAAATAAAAGCAGTTCTGACGAACTGCTTTTTATCTATTTTAATCGAATAAACCTTAACCAATTTAGGAATTAGCGTTTTCGCCTTTTTGCTATTCCGATTTTTACTTTATTTTCTTTGCCATATAATCACTCTCATTTCCTAATCGATCTACTGCTTTTATTGCAATAGCATTTAAAGTCTTTCCATCTTTATATTTGGGAATATCTTTAGAAAGAGTATCCAATGTTAGTATTTCTGTTTCCCAGACGCCATTGTACTGTTTAAACAATACCCACTGGAAAACATCTTTCATATTTTTGCTGCTCCAGTTTGCCTGTACGGAGCTTCCGCTCTCTGTAATAAACAATGTGGGAGTTAATAAAGGTACAGCTTTTATCCATGGACTTTTTGGAACCAATGCCTTTTCTTTATAAGGACCACTTTTCAATGTACTTAACATCATTGGATTTCTTGTTAATCCTGCAATACTCCAATGAACTTCTCCAGCATCTCCTTTTAAGATCTCTCTTGAGAGTTCAATCTGGTTTTTAATTTCAGTAGGACGATCTGAGGATTTAATTTCTACGGTATTTAATCCCGGCCATAAATGACGGTTTAATGTGTTTTCTGATTTCCACCAATCCAGCAATGCTCCAAAACTCTGTCCTTTAGAATCAATCGGCCAGTATAATTGTGGAGAGAAATAATCTACCCAGCCTTTATTCAACCAAAGTTTTGCATCAGCATATAATTCGTCATATTGAGAAGAACCCGTAATTCCGGCAGGATATCCGGGTTTCCAGATTCCAAATGGACTGATTCCGAATTTTACGTAACTCTTTTCAGCATGAATTTCTTTATAAATTCTTTCAACAAATTTATTGACATTGTCTCTTCTCCAATCTGCTCTGGATAAAGTACCCCCACTATTTACGTAAACACTCCAGGTTGCATTATCCGGAAATTCCGCCCCTTTATTATAAGTGGCATAAGGATAAAAGTAGTCATCAAAATGGACAGCATCTATATCATATCTTGTTACAATATCTTTTACAACATTTGAAACATGTCCCTGTGTTTTAGGGTTAGCCGGATCAAACCAATACATCCCATTTCTTAATCGTACGACAATATCAGAAAGTTTATTAACCATTGAAAGGCTATTTACAGCACCTCCATTGGTATGATGGGCTCTATAAGGATTCAACCATACATGGAGCTCTAATCCTCTTTTATGAGCTTCCTCTATCCAAAATTGCAATGGATCATAATTAGGATAAGGAGATTTTCCAGTTTCGCCAGTCAGAAAATAAGACCATGGCTCTAATGAACTGGTGTATAAAGCATCTGCAGAAGGACGTACCTGAAAAATAACAGCATTGAAGTTATTATCTTTCAACATATCCAACATACCAATCGCCTCTGCTTTTTGCTGATCAATAGATAAATCATTTCTGGAAGGCCAGTTGATATTAGCTACACTTGCAATCCATGCTCCACGAAACTCCCTGTTTACAGCTGGAAGACTCACTTTAAAAACTTCGTCAACTGGTGGTTTTACAGGATTAGGCTTATTGATTGTAACAGGATCCTTTTTGACCTCCTTAACCGGGTTGGCTGTATTAGGATTTTTCGCAGGTTTTACGGTGTTATTCTGAATGGTACGGGAACTACCACAAGACGCCAAAACGCCTGCAAGTAATATCAATTTTAAATTACTAACTTTCATAGGGTGCAAAACTACATTAAATTATTTTTTCGGGTTTTTAAAAATATTATAATAAAATGAATTATAAATATTTTAAAATAAAAAAGCCTCGAAAAAACGAGGCTTTTTGTTTATGATATTGAATTTCATTACGCTTTCGCTGATCTTTCCATTCTTTTTCTTTCTTCTTCAGAAAGTACTTTCTTTCTCATTCTGATGAAGTTTGGAGTCACCTCGATTGCTTCATCACCCTGGATATATTCCATACATTCTTCTAATGAGAATAAAATTTTCGGAGCAACACCAGTATCTTTATCTTTTCCAGAAGCTCTCATGTTGTTCAACTGTTTCGCTTCTACGATGTTTACAACTAAATCTCCTGGCTTGTTTTGTTCACCAATGATCATACCTGCGTAGATTTCCTCACCCGGATCAACAAAGAATTTCCCTCTATCCTGAAGTTTAGCAATAGAATATTCAGTAGCAGGACCTTGAGTTTTGCTGATCAATACACCATTATTTCTTCCAGGAATAGCACCTTTGAATGGCTTATATTCTGTGAAACGGTGTGCCATAATAGCTTCACCAGCCGTAGCAGTTAACATTTGAGAACGCAATCCGATCAAACCTCTTGAAGGAATCTCAAATTCCATATGTTGCATCTCTCCTTTAGTTTCCATAATGTGAAGGTCACCTTTTCTCTGAGTTGCCAAATCGATAACTCTTGAAGCATACTCTTCAGGAACATCAACAACCAATGATTCATAAGGCTCACATTTCTCACCGTCAATTTCTCTTAAGATAACCTGTGGCTGACCAATTGTCATTTCATACCCTTCTCTTCTCATTGTTTCGATCAAAACTGATAAGTGAAGAATACCTCTACCGAAAACAAGGAATGTATTTGCATCATCAGTCTGCTGAACTCTTAATGCCAAGTTTTTCTCTAATTCTTTTGTTAATCTTTCTTTCAGGTGATTTGAAGTAACATATTTACCGTCTTTTCCGAAGAAAGGTGAATTGTTGATAGAGAACGTCATATTCAATGTAGGTTCATCAATTGCAGTTCTTGGTAATGGTTCAGGATTTTCCATATCCACGAAAGAATCACCAATCTGAAAAGAATCAAAACCTACTACAGCACAGATATCTCCAGCTTTTACTTCAGTTACTTTTTTCTTTCCTAAACCTTCGAAAACGTATAATTCTTTTACTTTTCCTTTTACAATTTTACCATCAGCCTGAGCAAGACCAATCCACTGAGATTCTTTGATATCACCTCTTGTTACTTTTCCAATTGCAATTCTTCCTAAGAAAGAAGAATAATCAAGAGAAGTAATCTGCATTTGAAGATTACCTTCAGATACTTTTGGGGCAGGAACATATTGTAAAATACCATCTAATAATGGGAAAATATCTTCTGTTTGCTCTAATGAAGTATTGAACCAACCTTGTTTTGAAGATCCATAGAACGTTGGGAAATCCAATTGCTCTTCAGTAGCTTCCAGATTGAAGAATAAATCAAATACCTGATCATGTACTTCGTCCGGACGACAGTTTGGTTTGTCAACTTTATTAATAACCACTAATGGTCTCAAACCTAATTCTAATGCTTTTTGCAATACGAATCTGGTTTGTGGCATTGGCCCTTCGAAAGCATCTACTAACAAAATTACACCATCTGCCATTTTAAGAACTCTCTCTACTTCACCACCAAAATCGGCGTGACCAGGAGTATCGATTACGTTAATTTTAACGTCTTTATAAGTAACAGAAATATTTTTAGATAAAATGGTAATCCCTCTTTCTCTTTCAAGATCGTTATTATCCATTATTAATTCTCCACTTTCCTGATTTTCTCTGAAAATGTTTGTAGCATGAATAATCTTGTCAACCAAAGTCGTCTTCCCGTGGTCAACGTGTGCGATAATCGCAATATTTCTAATGTTTTGCATGAATGATTTTTACGGGTGCAAAAATAGTGTTTTTTAATTAATTAATTAGTATGATTATGTATTATTTAACAAATTCATAATGAGAAAGTTAAAATACACATGATGGTTAGAGCATTACAATATGGGTATTAACTAAATTCTTATGTATCTAATCATCTTAGTATTAAGTATTAATTAACTGATAATTTTAAATATATTTTTTGAAAAAATACATCAACACTACTTGAATAATAAAAATTAATCCAAATTTCAATAAAAAAGATTTCTTTGAAATTTTATGCCTGAAAATAAACATTCCTAATACCCCTCCTATTGTTCCTCCCAAAAGCATTAATGATAATAATGTATTTTCAGAAATTCTTCTTTGATGTTTAATCGCTCGCTTTTTATCAACATAAAAAACTACGAAACAAATGAAATTTATAATCAAAAGAAAGTAAATCATAGATTTTGCAAATGTAATAGAAATATTACTAAAACTCATGGTGGCTGAAGCACTCGAGACCACCTTTAAACAAATTCCCTATCTTTATAAAAACACAAATAATTTAAAGATGAAAGGATGGATGTACATACTGCTATATTCTGACGATAGCTATTACACAGGAAGCACTAATAATCTTCAAAGAAGGATTTTACAACATCAAAAGGGAGAAGGCGCAAATCACACCTGTAAAAGACTTCCATTAAAACTGATTTATTATGAAGAGTATGAACAAGTATATTTTGCTTTTTACAGAGAAAAACAAATACAAGGATGGAGTCGTAAGAAAAAAGAAGCGTTAATCAATGGAGTGCCAGAACTTTTACCAAAACTGGCAATCGCTTACAGAGATGTGAGGAATAACTTAGATTGATCACTGGTCTTTGCTTGTTCCGATGCCTGAGGCCCTCGAAGGCAGAGGTGGCTTCGAGAGCCTCAGCCACCCACGAATATTCTCCCTAATCTAATTATAGTATTTTAAAAAACTCAGGAATGGATAGCACCATCCAAAAAAAAGAGCTGCCTTATGATAAAGCAGCTCTTTTTTTAGTATCTAACAACGTTATTTTTTCGCTTTTACATTGACACCAATCTCAATATCTTTGCTTACCATCCATTCTGCAGGATCTGCTTCTGAAGTACCAAATTTAATTCCCCAATCTGCTCTGTTTACAACAAACTTAGCATCGATAGAAGCTGAATTATCTGTCACATCTACTTTAGCAGGGAAAGTAACATTCATTGTTTTTCCTAATAAGGTCAGATTTCCACTTACTGTTTTATTAGCTCCTGCTACAGCATCTGCTGGCACCTCTTTTAAATCCGTAACACTAGTAATTTTGAAATCTGAAACAGGATTCTTTTCTACATCAAAGAAATCAGGAGTTTTTAGGTGCGTAACCAAATCTTCCGGTTTTTTATCTTTTTCTGTAACTGAAGCTGGATCAACTTTAATAGAAGTCATATCAATAACAAAGTTTCCAGCAGCAATTTGCCCGCCTTCAACACTTAAATCTCCAGATTTAACATTAAGAGTTCCCCAACGTGGTGCAAAACCTCCTTTGTGAGATGCTTTCCAGTTCACGATAGAAGCTACAGTATCCACTTTTAATACTTCTCCTTTGCTTTCTGCAACAGTCTGTTCCTGGTTTGCTGTAGTGGTGTCTGCTGATTTTCCTTTGTTACAAGATGCTGCAAGCAATCCTACTCCTGCTAACGCGATAACTGTAATTTTTTTCATAATTGTTTATTGTTTAAAATTGTTTTATTAAAAATAGTATTTCAGTTTTCAAATTCTGAAGTTTCAAAAGTAGAAAAACCTTATTACTTATTATCTTAACATAGATCAAGAAATAATAATTGTTCATTTTATTGGTCACTATAAATAATAAAATGGCCTCAAAATACGCTAACTTTGAGATTAAGCAAATAGTATTACAATTATAATTTCAAATCTCTTTTTAATATATATTTCAACCATTAACAATTAAAAATATGAATCAACAATTGTTTGAAAAAGTAGATGAATACATCAGCAATTTACTGGCACCTGAAGACATCATTCTTCAGGAAACTATCCAATCTTTAGACGATGCCTCAATGCCTCAAATCAGCGTAACCCCAACACAGGGTAAATTTCTACAATTGATGCTGTTAACATCCAAAGCTAAGCGTATATTGGAATTGGGTACTTTAGGCGCCTACAGCACGATTTGGATGGCAAGAGCAATTCCTTCTGATGGTAAAATAATTACTGTAGAGTTTGATCCTCATCATGCTCATATTGCCAGCCAGAATATTGCAAAAGCAGGGTTTTCTGAAAAGATTGATCTTCGAATTGGTAAAGCCATGGATATATTAAAAGAACTCATCTCCAATGGTGAAGATGCTTTCGATTTTATTTTTATCGATGCTGATAAACCTCCTTACGCAGAATATTTTGAATTAGCCTTGCAGCTTTCACATCCCGGAACACTTATCATTTGTGACAATGTAATTCGGGAAGGCAAAGTCTTGGACGAGAACACTAATGATGAAAGAGTAAAGGGTGTACAACGTTTCAATAAAATGCTGGCCAACAATCCAAAAGTTACAGCGACTATCATGCAAACAGTAGGCGCTAAAGAATATGACGGAATGGCAATTGCAATTGTAAACTAGAAATCCCTCTTGGTAAAGAATAAACATTTAAGGCGTTGTTACACGCCTTTTTTCATTCCAAAATGCTAATTTAGCATTCCGAAAACAGAACAATGACGACCGTAGAATTTATAAAAAAACAGCTCAATATTTCTGAAAAGAGCATTAACAATACCCTTCAATTACTCGCAGAAGATTGCACTATTCCTTTTATATCCAGATACCGGAAAGATTTTACCGGAAATCTGGATGAAATACAAATAGAACAAATTTCAAAAATCAATAAGCAGTTTGAAGAAATTGTAAAAAGAAAAGAAACTATTCTAAAATCCGTCGAAGAACAAAATGCATTAACACCAGAATTTAGGCAAAGAATCGAGGAATGCTTTGATCTCCAGGAGTTAGAAGATTTTTATTTACCTTTTAAAAAACGTAAAAAAACAAAAGCGGATACTGCAAAAGAAAAAGGATTAGAACCTTTGGCCAAAATCATTATGAGCCAAAAGAGCAATGATCTTTTATCCTTAGCATCAAAATATCTAAATGATATGGTATCTTCTGAAGAAGAAGCTTTGCAGGGAGCCAGAGATATTATGGCAGAATGGATCAACGAAAATATGTATGTCCGTAAAAACCTGCGTCGATTATTCCAGCGTAAAGCAGTTATTTCTTCTAAAGTAGTAAAAGCTAAAAAAGATGAGGAAGGAGCTCAGAAATTCACTCAATATTTTGAATGGGATGAAAGCCTTGGTCGAACTCCATCTCACCGTCTTTTAGCCATGCTAAGAGCAGAGTCAGAAGGCTTTGTAAAAGTGAGCGTAGATATTGACAAAGAGGAAGCTATTGAATTTATAGAAAATGCGGTCATTAAATCTAATAATAAAAGTTCTGAACAAATCGCTTTAGCCATTAAAGATAGTTACAAGAGATTGTTAGAACCCGCTATTTCTAATGAAACTCTGCAAGAATCCAAAGAAAAAGCGGATAAAAAAGCTATTGAAATTTTTTCTGAAAACCTGACCCAATTACTATTGGCACCACCTTTGGGCGAAAAACGAATTTTAGCGATTGATCCCGGTTATAAGAGTGGATGTAAAATTGTCTGCCTCGATGAGAAAGGGGATTTACTTCATAACGAAACCATCTACCCTCATGCTCCACAAAATGAATCTGGAATGGCTATGAAAAAGATCCGCTCGATGGTGAATGCTTACAACATTGAAGCTATTTCCATTGGAAACGGTACAGCAAGCAGAGAAACTGAATTCTTCATCAAAAAAATAGCTTTTGATAAACCGCTACAGGTTTTTGTAGTTTCTGAAGCAGGTGCATCTGTTTATTCTGCAAGCAAGATTGCGAGAGAAGAGTTTCCAAGTTATGATGTAACTGTTCGTGGAGCTGTTTCTATTGGAAGAAGATTGGCTGATCCATTAGCTGAGCTAGTTAAAATTGATGCTAAATCCATCGGTGTTGGACAATATCAGCATGATGTAGATCAGACCCAGCTGAAAAATGAACTGGATTCTACAGTGATGAAATGCGTGAACTCTGTAGGAATAAACCTTAATACAGCTAGTAAATCATTACTAAGTTATGTATCTGGGATTGGGGAGAAAATGGCCGAAAACATCGTTAATTACCGTGCTGAAAATGGAGCTTTTGAAGACAGAAAACAATTAAAGAAAGTACCTAGGCTAGGAGAAAAAGCTTTTCAACAGGCTGCTGCATTTATCAGAATAACCAATGGCAAAAACTCCCTGGACAACTCTGCAGTGCATCCTGAAGCATATGGTGTTGTTGAGAAAATGGCAAAAGATCTTGGAATCAAATCTGACGAACTTATAGCCAATAAAGAAAAAATTGCCTTGGTTCAGGCAGAGAAATATATCACTGATGAAATTGGTATTTTAGGGATTAAAGACATTTTAAAAGAGCTTGAAAAACCGGGATTGGATCCCAGAAAGGCGGCAAAAGTATTTGAATTTGATCCTAAAGTAAAAAGCGTAAAAGATTTAAGAGTAGGAATGATTCTTCCGGGAATTGTTAATAATATAACTGCATTTGGATGTTTTGTAGATCTCGGGATTAAGGAAAGCGGGCTCGTTCATATTTCCCAGCTCAAAGATGGTTTTGTTTCTGATGTCAATGAAGTCGTAAAATTACACCAGCATGTTCAGGTAAAAGTAACAGAAGTAGATGAAGTCAGAAAAAGAATTCAGTTAAGTATGATCTTATAAAGAGTTAATTTGAAAATATCTGAAATTAAAGAAAGAAAAGTAATTCACAGGCCCACTCGTTATTTTGATGAGTCCGGTCAAAGAATTTATCATGCATACGAGTATCATCTACCTTACAATCCAGGTTATAAAGGAAATGAAACAGAAAGACTTTTTGCAAAAGTGATTGATATGCTTCCTTTCTTTTTGATTTTTCATTTTATATTTCATAAAATGATTCTTATAAGTATTTTATTGTCTATTCCATGTGTTCTTATTTTAGGAGCAATCACAGAATTTTATTGGGGAAATACTTTAGGTAAAAAAACATTTAAAATAAAAGTAGTTGATGACAATGGAAACTACCCTGGATTTTTAAAATCAATCCAAAGAAATCTTTTATGCCTGGCCAATTTATACCCCACTTTTACAGATTTCATTCCAATCCCCAATTATTTAAGAAGAGGGTCGAGAAAATCTTTTATACATTTCAGCATGTATATTAACAATACGATCTGTAAAACCTACATTGTTAAAGAAAGTAAAATTTCTGAAATCGAAGAGCTCTTAAAACATCAAGAGAATCAAAATCTTTTGTCATAAACAATTTTCACATAAAAAAACCGCCTCATTTCTGTGGCGGTTTTTTCTCCGTTTATTTAAAATCTTTGGAATCTCTTCTCGGTTGTTTTGCTTCTGGCCATTTTATGGTTTCTCCTTTATCATCCTGTGGCATTATTCTTCTTTCCCTGTTGGTAAATTCAGGATCTTCTGACGCCATATAAGCTAAAGTAGCGGTCAATATTACATTATTTTTAACCTCATCAAAAACGATCTTATCATAGGTATCTTTTGTGGTATGCCATGTGTATCCAAAATACCCCCAGTTTAATGAACTTAAAGAAAACCCAGGTACACCAGCTGCGACAAATGAAGCATGATCAGATCCGCCACCGCCAGGCATTCCCGGAAAATCAGTTTTGATATTATCACGTACATTTTTAGGAACAGCATTCAGCCACTTTCCAATGTAATCATAAGATTTTACAAACCCCTGACCACTAATATTTACTACACGCCCCGTACCATTGTCCTGATTAAATACAGCTTGTGTTCCTTTCATTATTTCAGGATTATCCGCAACGAAACCTCTGGATCCATTCAATCCCTGCTCTTCGCTTCCCCAAAGTCCAATAACAATTGTTCTTTTATTATTAGGATAATATTTTTTCAGAATTCTCATGGTTTCAAGCATCGTTAGTGTCCCTGTTCCATTATCTGTAGCTCCCTGTGCACCATCCCACGAATCAAGGTGAGCCGAAAGAATGACATATTCATTAGGCTTTTCCTTTCCTTTAATCATTCCTATGGTATTGAAACTTTTTGCTTCAGGAAGGATTTTTGATTGTGCTTCAAGTTTTATTTTTGGTTGGGCTCCTTTTTCAGCCATCCTGTAAAGCATTCCATAGTCTTCTACATCAATATCAATCATAGGAATTTTTGAAGTTTTTGCACCAAATATCCTGTTTGCTCCCATAATTCCGGTCCAGTTGGAAATAGCAATTCCCGCTGCTCCTGCTTTTTCTAATGCTTCCGGCAGTGTATTGTTGTCATATCCTATATTTTTCACATAGTCACGGAAATCTTTAGCAGCCTGCTCTTTTTCTGCTTTTAATTTCTCATACAGTTCAGGAGTAGCAAATTCTTTAATTTGCTCATCAGAACGGCCAATTTTTTGATATTGTGCGATCAAAACAATCTTACCTTTCACAGAAGATAGCCATTGATCAAATTCTGCTTTAGAAGATGCTTTAGGCAGTATGATAACCTCTGCCTCAATAGCTTTTTTAGTTGCCGGGCTCCACGCCAGTTGCGTTGCAGATAATGATTTTACCCTAGGATACACCATATCTACATGTGTCGTTCCTCTTTGCCAACCCTTCCAGGTTCCAAACTGCTTAAGATCTGCTTCTACTCCCCAAGAACGTAATATTTTAGCCGTCCATTCATTTGCAGCCAACATTTCAGGAGTTCCAACCAAACGAGGTCCAATACCGTCAAGCAGCTCGTAAGCCATATTTTCGAGTTGAGAATTGGTATTCACTTCATTCACGAAGCTTTCTACAATAGGATTAAGCTTTTCCTGAGATTTTGAAGGAGCCTGTGCCCATGAAAATTGCGTAGCCAAAACTACAGCAGGCATCGCAAAAAAGGTATTTATCTTCATAGTAAATTATTGAATTCATAAAGATAACAGAATTTAAGTGAATGAAGAAAAAAACGCGAAGTTAAAAGGCTTAAAAACCTCTTGAATATGTAAGATTCTCAAGGATACTGAAAAATCACATGAAAATAACAATCTATAATTCTTATTAAAAATTTGTTACTTATTCGTCAATAAAGGCCTGTTCCTCAGCAGAAAGCAGGATAACATCCTCTTTTTCTTCTTTTACAGGAACACTTTCCCAGATGTTTTTGCTGAAGTCTACCTTCTGGGAAAGTCCTTCATTATTTGACTTTTCAAAAGTATTGTAAATAATTTCCCGGCTGAATTTTCGTTCATGCTTCTTTCCCAGATAGAAAGCAGAGTATTTTTCACCTTTAAATCTGGTTAAAGCTGGCAGATACATACCATCCTTTTTATAAAAATCAAAAGTAAGTGAAGCATCACCGAGTTGGTAATCATATTCTACCCCATTTGCCATTTTTCTTCTGATTGGCGGATAATCTGTCTGCAGGTAATGAACATCAAAATAAGTGATCACCTTATCACTCTTATTATATTTTAAATCTCCTATAAGTTCAATTCCTGTTCCGGATTGGATCTTAAAGGTAATCAACTGCTCATCCCCTTCTTCAGAGATCATTTTCCCAGAATATTTAGAATTGATACTGTTAATATGATTCAGTGTACGGTTCAGCTCAAAGCTAAAGAAATAATTTCCCATATATTCATGGGAAAACTCATTATTCCCCGGTGAAAAAATACTGTCTGATTTTGTATTTTTCAGGTATTTCACATTATTCAGTTGCATTTGGAGCATCCTGTCATAATTTTTGCGGATCCCGTCTTTATAATTGTAATGGTTGCTCTTGCTCCATAATTTAGCTTCTGTAATCACTAAAAAGCAAAGTTCGTCATTATCTGACCTTTTTTCCTTAAATACTACATCATACAATGAAGGTTCATTATAATATCTTTTCTTATAGTTCTTTCTTACATCATTAAAAAGCTTTTTTATATCTACACTTACTATTTTTACCTCTTCAATATTTTTGAATGTAGGCTTTAATTTGATGAGAGAATTAAAACCCATCACTTTTCTTTTCTGATATCCGAAAGCTGATACTTCAAAGTTACTTGCATCGGATTTAACCGGAGCAAAGCCCTCCTCATTAGTATAAACTATTTGATTATTGAGAACAATTCTTGCATAGAATATAGGTTTCCCATTTTCTGAATCTACTACTTTTACTTTTTGGGCAGAAAAAAAGGCAGAAAAAAGAATCAAAAATAAATAAGAATGCTTCATAAGATGTGTTATTAATTTAAAAGAACGAACTACACAAATATATATCCGCATAGGTAAATAAAACAATACCCTGATGAAATTTAATACTATTTAATTTTTAATTTTCAAAATGACTGCCAATGAAGAAATATAATATTTGAAAGCCCGATCGACGAAAAAATCATGGCACAAAAAAAGCCAGCTTAAAAAGCCGGCTTTAGGAAATTTATTTTTTTGATTCCTCAACAGAAACTTTTCTGAAATCTTTGAACAATTTGCTTAGTTCTAAAGCCGATTTACGAGCTCTTGTTCCAGCTGCTTTGTTTCCTTTTTCAGCTTGTTGGTTTGCTTCAGTTGCGAATGCTTCAAATTCCGCATTGATCTTTTCAATAAGTTCTTTCATTTATTTTAAAATTTAGGGTGCAAATATAGGTTTTATGGTGATTCCAGCCTAACTGTGATGAAAAAAGTTTGTAAAAATTTGAAAAAAATAATCGCTAATAATAAGTGATGAAATTTAGAATAACTGGAAATGAATGAATTTTTTAATTTAAAGTAGAATTTTCTACTATTCTTATTTCAATTTAAAGATTTAAACTAAGAAAATATTCGGTAAGTCTATGGAAGAAATATTATCAAAAAAATTAATAACATTTTTCAAAAATAAAGTCAATGTCTGCAACTAAATAAAATGTAAAGCACTCTTGTAATCTTTTTATGGGTTTTATGTACCTTCGTTTTTTTAATAATCTGCTGCTTTCTTATCTATGGAGCTTCCGAAAGAATATATTTTACAGGATACCTATATCAGCACACTTTCTGTGTATGATCTTTTAAAGCATACACAGACCGCAGGATTTATAGAAGAAAAAGATTTCCGAAATATTAAACCTATTATTCTGGATATTAATTCTGGGTTTTTTACTAAAGCATCTTCTGTCATTGGCTATCCCAACGTTTCTGTTAGCCAGGTTGGATCTTCATTAATTACAGCATGCTCATGTGATCAACCTAAAGACAAACTCTGCGAACATCAGGCCGAGATCATTTATAGTATTTTAGAACAAAAGAACTATCGCATTTTCTTTGATCCGCTTCTTCGACAAAGAACTCTGGTTGCCTTTGCCAAAAGTTTTGGATTAGAAAACGAGCCTGATCTTGACTCCTATTTTCACCTAGAACTCAAGAATGGGAAACTGGATATCCAACCCAAAATAAAGGAATTGCTTCAAATTGATGAACAATCCTTTAAAGAGAGTCTTCTTCCTCAACGACAATCCATTGTAAAAGAGCTGGCAGCACAGGATAGTGATAAGAGACAAGTATTAATTATAGGCAAGCACCGCTATTATAACCATTTGATTTTTTCGCTGATGGAAGCCGAAATTACCCGTACCGGTAAAATCAAAAACCCTATTCATTCTATTGATCCTTTACAATTGATATGGAAATCTGATCAGCCGTCAGAAATTAAATTTTTCACTGCACTTTCAACATTTCAAAATAAGTTTGGTGACGAACAGGATCCTATAGAATTAGAAGCCCTGAAACTGATCGTTCAGAATCCCCTTGAATTGGATGTGTATTACCATGATCATCACATCGCAGAATCCATTTCCGCTAAATCGTTGCATCTCATATCACTCCGTTTCTTAAAGGCTGAGATACAACTCACCGTATTTAAAAAAGATCCGTTCTATGAAATTACCGGTGAATTGATTTTTAATGATGTTTCTCTTCCCTTTAAAAATGTTGTTATCAGAAATGATTATTTCATTCATTATCAAAATACACTGAGTCTAATTGAGAATCCCGATATGCTTAGGGTGATCAAGTTTTTCAAATCGAATAATGAAATCCTTGTCATTCACTCCTCTAAGTATGAAAACTTTTTACAGACCGTTTTGTCATCTCTAGAACAATATATCCACATTAACTATAGTTACATACATTCTGCAACTCCTGTACAGTTAGAAGAAAAAAACTTTGAAACTGAAAAAATCATTTATCTGCACCAGGAAGGCAATTACATATCTATCACCCCCGTAATGAAATATGGATCTGTAGAAGTAGCCGTTTACTCAAGGAAACAATTATATGATACAGACCAGAACGGAAATCAATTCAAAATAGAACGAAATTATGAAGCAGAAATAAGTCTGATCTCAACGGTAATGCATCAGCATCCTGATTTTGAAGAACAACTCGAAGCATATGAATATTTCTATTTACATAAAGATAAATTTCTGGATGCTGATTGGTTCTTACAAGCTTTTGAAGCCTGGAGGAATGAGGGGATAAGTATTTTAGGCTTCAATGAACTCAAAAACAATAAACTGAATCCACATCGAGCCAAAATCAATATTCAGGTTACAAGCGGTATCGATTGGTTCAATGCTAAACTAAGTGTTCGTTTTGGAAAAAAAGAAGCAACCTTAAAACAGGTCCATCGTGCTCTTCGTAATAAAACAAAATTTGTTCAGCTCGATGACGGCACACAGGGAATTTTACCTGATGAATGGATCAGTAAAATAACAAAGTATTTTCAGGCCGGCGATATCGATGAAGAATTATTAAAAATCCCTAAGATCAGTTTTAGTGAAATTTCAGATTTATTTGAAAAAGAAATCCTGAGTGAAGAAGTACAGACAGAAATTGTTTCGTATTCAAAACAGTTTTCAACATCGAGAAAAGCTCCTTCCGTTCCAGTCTCTATGGAATTAAAAACCAATCTCAGAAACTATCAACAGGAAGGATTGAACTG
This sequence comes from Chryseobacterium paridis, assembly GCF_016595215.1. Taxonomy (GTDB): domain Bacteria; phylum Bacteroidota; class Bacteroidia; order Flavobacteriales; family Weeksellaceae; genus Chryseobacterium; species Chryseobacterium paridis. The sequence continues at coordinate 1,142,251 of NZ_JAENHK010000010.1, forward strand.
GCTGACACATCTTGACAATTTTAATTTTGGAGGATGCCTTGCTGATGATATGGGATTAGGAAAAACCGTACAGATTATTGCCTTCATATTACATCAAAGAGAAAAATATGGGGCTATTACCAATCTGATTATTGTTCCCACTTCCCTACTGTTCAACTGGCAGGAAGAGATAGAAAAATTTGCTCCTTCTTTAAACGTATTGCTGCATTATGGTCCTGACAGACTAAAAGCGGCACATCATTTTAGCAATTATGAGGTAATTCTTACCAGTTATGGTATGTTACTTTCGGATATCAAATTCCTTAAATCATTTCATTTTAATTACATTTTTCTGGATGAATCCCAGGCAATTAAAAATCCGAACTCGGAAAAATACAAAGCAGCTCGTCTCTTACAATCCAGAAACAGGATTGTACTTACGGGAACACCTGTCGAAAATAATACCTTTGACCTTTATGGGCAGCTTTCCTTTGCTTGTCCCGGATTATTAGGTAGTAAGCAGTATTTCAAAGATACTTACGCAATTCCAATTGATAAGTTTGAATATAACAAACGGACTATCGAACTTCAACAAAAGATCAATCCTTTTATCTTAAGAAGAACGAAAAAACAGGTGGCCCAGGAACTTCCTGAGAAAACAGAAATGGTCATTTATTGTGAAATGAATGCAGAGCAACGCAGAATTTATGATCTTTACGAACGTGAATTACGTGATTTTATATCTGCCTCCACAGATGATGAGACCTTAAAAAATAGCATGCATGTTTTAACAGGTTTAACGAAACTAAGGCAAATCTGCAACTCTCCTATATTATTGAAGGAAGGCCATTCAGGCGAACATGCAGTAAAAATCCAACTGTTAACTGAGCAGATTGAAAATAAATCACAGGAACATAAAATTCTTGTATTCTCACAGTTTGTAGGGATGCTTGACCTCATCAAAAAAGAATTGGAATATAAGAATATTCCTTTTGAATACCTCACTGGACAAAGTACAAACAGAGGAGCCAAGGTTCACCGTTTTCAGACAGATGAAAATGTCCGGGTTTTTCTTATCAGCTTAAAAGCTGGCGGTGTGGGGCTTAACCTCACGGAAGCCGATTATGTCTATCTTGTAGATCCATGGTGGAATCCAGCGGCAGAAAACCAGGCCATTGACCGAAGTTACAGAATAGGCCAGACAAAACATGTTGTAGCTGTACGGATGGTCTGTACCAATACTATTGAAGAAAAAATTCTAAACCTTCAAAAGAAGAAAAGTAAACTGGCACAAGGTCTCATAAAAACAGAGGAATCTAAATCGCAGGGATTTAATAAAACAGAACTACTAGAGCTTTTGGATTAATAGAGCTTATCAATAAAAAAACAGTCTCTTGCTTTCGTGAAACATTTTTGTTTCGTCAGGAAGAGGAAATTTACTATAGAATAAATTCGTTTTACGTACCTTTGATTTTTATAATTTTTAAAATTATGAGTGATCATTTAGAAACGATTGAAGATTATTACAGAAACATCAGAGAAAACCAGTTAAGAATGTTTGATTCTCATGATTTCGAATTGGGAAAATCACATTTCAATATATCTATGCGAAAATATTGCAGTTTCAAAAGTCCTTATAACCGACGTGATTATTATAAAATAAGCTTCATTATAGGCAAAGGAACTTTCCAGTATGGACAGCAAAAACTGTATATAGATCGGCCTGCATTGTTCTTTCCTTCTCCTAATATTCCCTACTCCTGGGAATGTGACGGAGATTTACAGGAAGGGTATTTCTGCCTTTTCAATCAGGAATTTTTTAATGGAAATTCAGAGTTCAAATTATTTAAGAAAACATCAATCTTCAAGGAATGGAGCATGCCTATTGTTTTTTTAACAGAAGAGCAAACACAGCTGGTTACCATTTATTTTGAGCAGATGTACAAACTCAACAACTCAACCTATCCTTTTCGTTGTGGAAGTATTAAAAGTCACCTGGCCTCTGTTCTCCACTTAGCTTTAGAAAACCGTGTAGAGGATATCGATCTCAATGAACTTCCAGCAAATGTTCGTTTATATCGCTTATTTGACGAACTGCTTAACAAACAGTTTCCACTAGACTCGCCTGCCTACCCGCTTGCCTTAAAAACGGCTTCAGATTTTGCAGAGCACCTCAACGTACATGTCAATCATTTAAATTCTTCAGTAAAATCCGTAACCAATCTTACAACAACCCACATTATTAAAGAAAGGATGTTTGAAGAATCTAAAAACCTTTTAAAGTATACCAACTGGGATATTGCCGAGATTGGCTATACATTGGGATTTGAACAGCCTTCTCATTTTAATAATTTCTTTAAGAAGCATTCAAATACATCACCACTCAAATTTAAGCACGCTTATTAATTCTTTGATTTTTGTAATTTTTACTTTGTCTTTTAAAATGAATATCAAAGATTCTTGCCTTATTTTTGTATTGTTAAAAAAAGAATGAATTATGTTGACAGCAGCATCTGAGCAACGCATCAGATTAATTACCATTATGGCCTTTATATCAATCCCTTTATCAGGGTTTGTTACAGATATTTATCTACCCTCTTTCCCATCAATGGCAAAAGGAATGCAAGTTTCAGAAAAAGATATTCAGATTACCCTTACCTCCTATTTGTTAAGCTATGGAATTTCACAACTCTTTATCGGTGGAATTCTGGACAACATTGGCCGTTATCGTCCTAAATTAGCTGCATTGCTTTTATTGGTAGTAAGCAGTATTTTAATCACCATGACAAATAGTATCTTATTAATATGTATACTGCGTGTCCTTCAGGGAATAGCCGTTTCCGTAATGGTGGTTGCCACCCGTGCTATTTTTGTAGATATTTATGATGCTGATAAAGTAAAACATTACCTGAGTTATTTTACCATCGTATGGTCATTAGGACCTATTTTAGCTCCTTTCCTGGGTGGTTATCTCGAAAAGCTATTTAACTGGCATGCTAATTTTTATTTCCTGGCCTTTTATGCAGGAGCCATCTTTATATTTGAATGGTTTTTCAGTGGTGAAAGTTTGCCGGAGAAAAAGAAACTTAATTTTTCAGAGAACATTGGGTTATATAAAATGATGTTACAAAATCGCATTTTTATGCTAGGAATCATCATTTTGGGATTAAGCTATTCTATTGTCATGCTCTTCAATATTACAGGACCTTTCATTATTGAAAATACGTTTCATTTCACTCCAGTTGTGATTGGATACTGTACACTGATCTTAGGGTTTTCCTGGATGATTGGTGGCTTTATTGGTAAAAAAAGGGTTTCTTTAGGTTTTAAATCAAGAATCTTACAACCTATCATTTTACAATTAATTCTTATTATAAGCCTGATTGCTGTAAGTTATTTTACAGAAAGCTTGTACATCATGATTCCGTTTGCCTTTTTCATTCATATCTGTTCAGGTATTTTATTTACATCTTTCTTTACCACCAGTATGTTGTATTTTCCTAAAAATGCCGGAACTGCAGGTGGACTAATGGGTGGATTGGTCTACATTATCACATCTATTACAAGTTTCATTATTTCAGTAAGTGGAACCGTTTCCCTGCAAAAGGATCTTTCCTGGCGGTATTTAATTATAGCTCTTATCCTTTTTGGTATTATCCTCACCATGAATCACACTTTAAAAAAAGAAAAAGCAGAGAATTAATCTCTGCTTTTTTTATTATCAACCAGGATGATCTATTGCTTCTGATCACTACAAAATTACCCGAATCACATTGTTGATACCAGTAATTCAATTGTTGATGGATAATGTTTTTATGATATATGGCATTTGAACTAATATTGCACTGTTAAAAAAAGGCAGATGCATTATCTATCAAAACGAGAGAACTTTGTTTCTCCTTTTAGCCATCTGATCACATTATTATAAGTTTAAAACAAAGCATTAGAAATGACAGAATTCATGAAAAGGCAATGGAAGCAGATACTGGTAGTCCTGATTATTTTTATCATATGGAGCCTAACAACATTTACATTTATAACCATCATGATTCTCTTATTCATGCCGGCAATCGATTTGTTAATACATAAAGTTGTTATTACAAATAACATATAAACTCATAGTATACTATAAACATAAAATATTGTAATTTTCATAGAGATTGTTGATATTATTTTCTCTCTCATAAAAATATCAAAGTAAAGCATTAAAAAATGATTGAGTTCATCAAAAAACAATGGAAACAGATTTTGATCATCTTATTGGTCTATACAGCGTGGAGCCTGGCTGTATTTCTATTTCTTATCAGATTACAGGGGTTGGAAACTACTTTGAAACAGTTCGGAACAGGAAGTAAGCTTTATATCAACTTTATTCATACTATAATTAAAGGCACTGTTATTTATTATATTACCATTTATCATTTGGCTATTCCACTTATTACAACCAGAAAATGGAAAAAAATCGGACTTCAGACCATTCTATTTTTTGGAGTACTAACAGTGTATGAATATGTATGGAATTTCAACATCCAAGATCCAGGTCCAAAAGATCCCAGTTATGTTTCCCCAAGTACATTTCTTATCACCGCAGGACTACTGGACATCGTGATCATTCTTATCGCTTTCTTTTTTGCAACGATCATAACTTCGAATGACATGCGTAAACGGAAAGAAGAACTAGAAAAAGAAAAGCTAAAAGCAGAACTTTCTGCCATAAAATATCAGATCAACCCACATTTTTTATTTAACTCACTGAGTTTTATTTATACAAAAACACTCAAAACAAGCCCCGAAGCAGCCCATGCTGTTCACCTGCTTTCAGAAATTATGAATTATGCTCTGGATGATTGGGATGAGCTCGGAACCGTACCTCTTGCCTTAGAAATTGATCATATGAAAAAGGTAATAGAAATGAATCAGATCCGCTTCAATCATATATTGAAGGTGAAGTATTATGAAAATATTGAAACAGATGATGCATATGTATCTTATGTTCCTACATTAGCTTTTGTTTCTTTGGTAGAAAATGCTTTTAAGCATGGTGAGCTGAATGACGAGAAAAACCAGGTAACCATTGAGCTGGAAGTTACGAAGAGTAAAATCTATTTTCTGGTAAGCAATAAAAAGAAAAAGGGACCGAAAGAACCTTCAAAAGGAATTGGTCTAAGCAATATCCGGCAACGTCTGGATCTCATGTATGGAATTAAGCATTCCTTTACGATCAAAGAGGATGAAAACTATTATTTAAATGAAATAACCATTAATCTTTAGAACCATGATTAACTGTATCGTCGTAGATGATGAAGCCCACGCAATAGAATTACTTACTTTACATATTGAGCAAACACCCTTTTTAAAATTGGTGGGTTCAGCTACCAATCCCGCTGAAGCATTACAGCTTATCAATACTACAGATGTAGATCTTATTTTTCTGGACATTCAAATGCCGGGCATGTCAGGGATCGAGTTTTTACCATTATTAAATAATAAATACAAGGTTATTCTGACTACTGCTTTCAGAGAATATGCTCTTGATGGATATGATCACAATGTAGTAGATTATCTTCTGAAACCGATTTTCTTCCCCCGATTTTTAAAAGCCGTACAACGTGCTCAGCAAATCATTTCTTCACCCAAAAAAGAAACAGATGATGATTTTATTATGGTGAAAACAGAGTATAAAGGAAAGCTTTTAAAAATTAAGATTCAAGACATTATCTATATCGAAGGAAAAGGTAAATATGTATGTTTTCATACCAAAGACGGAGAGCAGATCATGGCTTTACTTAATATCGGTGGACTTGAAAACAAATTACCGGGCGATCATTTTCTTCGGGTACATAAATCTTTCATCATTGCAGTTCCATTTATCATGATGATCCATGGAAATATGATTCAGCTTGAATTCGCCAAAAATCAAATTCCTATCGGTCAAACTTACCGCGATGTTTTCATGAGCCAAATGATGGACAAGGTGATCACCAATAAAAAAGAAGAAGGTTCTGATACGGAATCAGGGAATTAACAGTACACACATTAAAATAACAAAACAATTAATTTTTAAATCAGAAAAAATGAGAAAATCATTATTTATCCAATCCATTGGAATTTTAGCTCTTTCAGTGGCAACCTCATGTACACCCTCTTATTTTGGGAAAACATACGCCGCTACTCAGAATGTAGATGTTTATTTCGATGCAAAGGATGTAAAAAGAGAGCATGAAACAATGGGAACAACAGAAATTGATCAGGGATTCAGTTCTATAGATGCTATGCAACAAAAAGCAATTGAACTGGGAAAATCCAGAGGCGCTGACGGTGTTATTATGAAACTAACTGAGGAAGTTACCGGAAGTTCTAAAAGCGATTTTGGAAACGTAAAAAACGGAAGCAAAAACAATACATATAGTGGAGGATCCATCACCACGAATATGAAGGTGAAAAAAGTACAGGCAACTTTCATTAAATACAAGTAAGTCTATCACCCTCTAAGACTAACTTAGGCAGCTTTTCTGACTTCTGTTGCAGATCTTATTCTACTGTTGACTGCACATTCAGCTATTTTCAATCATTTTTAACATCAATTTTATATAGCTCATCATATGGCTATAGGAAAGTTATGTGTCATAATCAAATATCAATCCCGAAAAATAGATGTGAAAGTATCGGAAGTCAGTTGAGCATGCTTACTATATAACCAACATAACCTATTACAATGAAACAAAAGTTTAACCTTACCTCATTATTGATGCTTAGCATGGTTGTCACAAATGCACAAGCTGATCCTCATGAGAAATCCATACCTGGAAATAAGCCTGGTAATCCAGCTTTGGTATCTACCGAAGCAGAACTAAAGGAGCTAATGAAATTATCTGAGGGAGATCACCCTTATAAAGTAGAAGATTTCTTTGAACATCCAAAATTTTCTGATTTTCAATTATCACCAAATGGCCAGCACTTATCTTTCAAGGAAAGGGATGATAAAGGTAAAGGGCATATTATGATTAAAGAAGTAAGTACAGGTACGATTATCCGTGCCCTCGAAGAAAAAGAAGACGTAATCATAGGATATGGATGGGCGACCAACACCCGATTACTTTATCTGATGGACAATGGGGGTAATGAAAATTACCATCTTTATTCTGTAGAAATTGATGGATCGAATAATATAGATCTCACTCCTTATGATGGCGTAAGGGCAACCATTCTTAAACAGTCTCCTGAACAAAGAGATTTTCTCATTGTTTCAATGAACAAAGATAATCCTCAGACTTTTGAACCTTATAAAGTAAATATTCATACGGGTGACACTGTTAAATTATATGAGGATAAAGATCCGGACAATCCAATCGATGGTTATGATTTTGATAAAGACCTTAACTTAAGAGGGTTCAACAGAATCTCTAATGGTACTGAATATCAATATTTCTACAAATTTGTTGGTGCTAAAGATTTTGAGCTTGTTCACACTTCTAAATGGTACAATAAGTTTAAAATCCTTTCATTCAATTACGCTTCTAAAAATCCAGATGAAGCGTATGTCCTCACTAATCAAAATTCTGATAAAGCGCGTATCTTATTATATGATCTGAAATCAAAAAAGGTTTTAAAAAAGATTTTTTCAAATAAGAATTTTGATGCCACGCATATTGTACTATCCCGAAAAAGAAATTGGGAAGCTGACTATATAGATTATCAAAGTAAAAGATATATTATAAAACCTTTGAGTCATCATTTTAAAACCATTTACAAAAACCTTCACAAGCAGTTTAAAGGATATCAGTTTGAGGTTTCAGATCCTACAGACAAGGAAGATCAGTATCTTATAAAGGTTAGCAGTGATCAATTGTATGGTAAGTTTTATCAGTACAATACCATCACAAGGAAAGCAACTTTGCTGCATGATCTTATGCCAAAACTGAAAGAAGAAGATATGGGAGTCATGAAACCTATTACCTTTAAATCTAGAGACGGGCTTACTATTCACGGATATATCACGTTACCCAAAACAGCATTAAAAGGCAAAAAGGTTCCTATGGTAGTAAACCCTCATGGCGGTCCTCAAGGCACTCGTGATACTTGGGGATTCAATAAAGAGGCTCAGCTATTTGCAAGCAGAGGTTATGCAACACTCCAGATTAACTTTCGGATTTCCGACGGATATGGTATGAAATTCTTTCGTGCCGGATTCAAGCAAACCGGACAAAAGATAATGGATGATCTGGAAGCTGGTGTTCATTATGCCATAAAACAAGGTTGGATAGATCAAAATAATATTGCTATTTATGGTGGAAGCCATGGTGGCTACGCTACTTTAATGGGGTTAATCAAAACTCCTGAACTTTACAAAGCTGGAGTAGATTATGTGGGAATTTCAAACATTTTCACTTTTTTTGAGGCTTTCCCGCCGTATTGGAAACCGCTAAGGGAAATGCTAAAAGATGTATGGTATGACCTTGATGATCCGGTAGAAGCTAATATAGCCAAAGAGGTATCTCCAATCTATCATATTGACAAAATCAAAGCCCCTTTATTTGTAGTACAGGGAGGAAATGATCCGAGGGTAAATATTAACGAATCTGATCAGATCGTAGAAGCCTTGCGAAAAAAAGGATTTGATGTTCCGTATATGGTAAAATACAATGAAGGTCATGGTTTTATAAAAGAAGAAAACCAAATCGACTTTTATAAAGCAATGGTAGGTTTTTTCAGTCAACATTTAAAATAGTCGTTTTCATTATAAACAATTCAGATTGTTTCTTAATCCGAAGCCAAAAGCTTCGGATTTCCTTTACAAAGCAGTATTCATTAATTTATTGTTGAAAGTATCATATACAATTCGTTCTGGCTTTTCAGTTGCATTTTCTTATTTATCCTGTACCTTCTGGCTTCAGCAGCTCTGATAGTAGAATTGGTGTATTGCGATATTTCCTTGATCCCAAAATTCATTTTCAAAAGAGAACAAAAATTAATATCAGATATATTGAGATCAGTGTATTTATTTTTCAGAGTCGTGTAAAAATCTGGATACATCTTTTGAAACTCAATATAGAATACATTAATATCTTCTTTTGCCAAAAGAATCAATTCTTTTGTCTTTTCTGATTTTGGATTATTTTCTATATAATTTTCAGTTATTGGCTTCTCAAGAGCAATAAAATTATCCGAAATAGGATCTTCCGTAGTATTTCCAGCATAATTGAGTCTTTTCTTTTTACGCATTCTACTATAGAAAACTACAATCAATACACCTAAAAGAATGACACTTACACCAATGATCAAATTTGATCTGTCAGCAGGTATTTTTGTTTTTGTATCTAAAACCTTGACATTAATATTATTAATAAAATTGACATCCCCGGACTTTTTCTTTACTAAAGTAATACTGTCCATTAGACGCTTATATCTTTTTGAGAAAAATGTAGACTTTTCAAAATCTTTCATTTCTTCGTAGGATTCTGCAATCAAAGCGTAAACTTCATATTGCTCATATCTATTGTAATCTTTTTGCGAATTATTAATAGCCTTTGAAAAGTATTCGATGGCTAAAGGGTAATTTTGAGATTCTTTCTCAATAATACCTTTTGTGATAAAGTTTCTAACAATAAAAGTATTATCTGGAAACGATACCAATAACCTTTCAGTAATTCCAACATATTTTCGGGCTTCATCTATTTTCTTTTGATCTACCAGACAGCTAGTCAATGATTGCAGGGTATAGATTAAAGTTACCTTTTTTCGTTTGTTAGAATCATTTATTTTCAGACATTCAGAATAAGCCTGCTTCTTTAGTTTGGTAACTTCTTCAGCTGTATCTTTATCAAAATTATCACTAATTGTTAATAAATCAACTCTAGCCAGAATAATACAAACTTCATTTAGACGTCTATCATCTTCGTTTTTGATAAGCTTATTGTAATACTCTGTTTTGTATAAGATTTGTTTAGCAGCATTTAAATGGTCTAATTGCAAAAGTACTCTCTGATATAACAAAAGAATACGACAAAGCATATTATTATCGTTGTTCACTTTGGCTAAATCTATACCTTCATTTATCTTAACCAGAGCAGAATCAAAATCTCCATTAAGCTGATACAATTTAGCTTCTTCAAAAATGGAATAAACCTGCCCGGGGTAGAATTTTTTTTCACGGGATAAATAATAAAGAGCGGTAGCATTCTTAAGAGTAATCCCCGGATTAGTATCTCCCTTTATATAATTTTTTTCTAATAACTGGCTTATGCTATCAATTTCCCTGTTACTATTTTGTGCATCCGTATTCATATAAAAAATAAAAAAAACAATAGAGCATATAGATGTTTTTAATATTTTGCTGTTATACATATTTCATAATTATTTAACAAAGATAGATAAATTGAAAATTAATTTACTCACCTGTTTTTATTCATTCTAACTCCCATAATTTTAGGCATTTTGTATTTTGTGTATTTATGTGTAATTTATCGTAATACATTATAATACAACTAATTAAATACAGTCTTCAAAAAACTATCTTAACACAAACATACATAAATAAACACATCTATTCACAATACAGATCCTACTCTTTGTTTGTGTATTTTTTCATTATACTTTTGCAGAAGAAAATAATAAATCGTAAAACATATTTAGATTATAAAAATCAATCTTCAAATATATAATATGAAATAAAAAAATTGTAAAAACAATTAAAGTTAAAAGTGTGATAACCCATCAATTTTATAATAAGCCCATCATACTTTAAAGAAAACTGACTATTTAAAAATGAAAAACTTAAGGGTAATCAGTAAAAATCTTAAGAAGCCAATATAAATTTCTCCTACTAAAAAAAACACAAATGATGAGAGGAAGTGATTTCAATAAAAGGGCTATTATACTTTAGATTTTCTAATTGATTATCCTTTAAAAATTTGAAGTAGTCGTTTATCAGTGTTAATAGTTTCAACTGTTTTCCCATCCGAAACCTTTGGTTTCGGATTTTTCTGTAAAAAATCATCCTGTCTATTCTGTGTCTTATATATTATAAATGGACATCAATAATTATATTGATTATTTCGCTTTCTTACAATTTACATCATCTGCAAATAAGTAGCTTTGTTTATCAAAATATTCTAAATAGATCATTATGAAAAAGATTTTTTTAAGCATTCTTGCGATATTAGTTGCATTAATACTAATCGTTGGCATCCTTGAACTCACCAGCTCTTACAAAGTTACAGAAGATATTAACAGGAATGCACCCGTAAAAACACAGCAGAAAATTACCATTCACGCTTCTCCTGAAAAGATATACCGCATAATGAGCGATGTCAATCATTGGTCGACCTGGAATAAAGATATCCAGGATCCTGTTATGAATACTCCCTTTGTAAAAGGTAATAGTTTCGACTGGAAAAGTGGCGGACTTACGATCTGTTCAACTTTACATACAACAATCCCGAATCGTAAAATAGGATGGTCTGGACCTGCTTTTGGTGCTTTTGCCATTCACAACTGGACATTCGTCCGGGATAGTAATGATACTCAAGTAATTGTAGATGAAAGTATGGAGGGGTGGCTTGTTTCTATGATGAGTACAAAGTTTCAGACTCATCTTGAACAATCTCTACAGACGTGGTTGAAAGATCTAAAAACGGAAGCTGAGAAGTAAATTATTTTCGCCAATAATTAAGAAACAGATTATTATAAATAGAATTATGAAATATAAATGTAAAATTTTGTACTTTTATAGTCTAATAACCTGTGTTATTATAATCTCAACAGTTATAAACCTCTTGTTTATTCAGGAGGTTTTTTTATTACAACTAAAAAAACTCCTCCTTTTTAAAAGCTAAGAATTTTTAATCACTTTCACCGATGTTTATTGGTTTAAACCCTTTGTTCTAATAAATGATACCAACTAACACTATCAATAGAATTCAATAAAAATATAGCAGAGGACTTTCTGATATTCACTTCTTCCCCAGTATTTTGAGTTTCTATATATTCTGCCAAAGCATGTTGATGTGAAAGCTGGATTTTAATTTCAGAAATCTCAATTTTCATTTTTGGAAACCTTCCAAAGGCTTTGAGTAGCCAACCTGATAAACCTTCGTAGTCTACTTCATTACCAGCCATTCCTTTCATCCGGAAATAAGGATGAAAATTTTGCAACATAACATCCTGCAAAACCTCCTTATCATTCGTCTTTCCTTTGAACCAATTTTCTATATTCTGATGAAAATCTAAGATTTCTTTTTGTACTAATTCTTTTTTAGTCATTTCTTTATTTTTTTGAGTTATTAAAAGAGATAATCAAGGCCATAATCTGGAAGATACCAATAGTGGCAATCGCTCCTGCAATAGCAGATGACGCTCCCACCCTTTCTGCCATTGAAAAAAAAACGGATCCTATAATTGCTCCACCTAGCACACTACCTATCTGAATACTTGTACTCACAATTCCGGAGGCTTGCCCTTCTTCATTATCGCCTATATTAGCCATTACGTTTTTCAGCATAGCAGGCATTACTGTCCCATGTCCTACTCCTGCCATCAGCAATGCTAAATGAACTTTTATATCTGGTTTTTCGTTTTGATAAAATAAACAGGCAGCTATCAATGTTCCGCCCATCAACAGGAACAATCCTGCTTTAGTCAGATTGTGACTACTGATACGTATTTTTGTACTGATAAGCGGTGCAACAAAAAAACCAATACCATAAGGCAAAATTGCCAATCCTGTATTCAATGGTGTCCATAATAAATATTTTTGAAGGTAATATGGATAGCAAATAAAAAGGCCTGCTGTAAAGTTATAAATCAGAATAATACAAAGACCTTTGCTAAATGCTTTGTTCTTCAAAAGGCTTGTGTAGATCAATGGTGTTTTTCCTAAAAATTCTAACCGGGACTCGTAGATAATAAAGATGTATAAGAGCAATGATCCAAGAGCTATTATAATAAAAATCCATATAGGCCAACCTGTATTGTTTCCTTCTATTAAAGGATAAATAATACATAATAACGAGGTAATGATAAGTAAAACACCAATGAAATCTATATTCGCTCTTTTCTCCGATTTTGTTTCCTGAAGAACTTTTGATACCCCAATAATACAAACAGCAGCAACCGGAATATTGATCAGAAAAACTGATTGCCACGTAAATCCAAATAATTTAAGTTTGAGGAGTATTCCACCCAAAAGCTGTCCTAAAATAGCCGCAAATCCAAAGACAGAGCCAAATACCCCTATCGCTTTTATTTGCTCTTTTGCCGGAAAAATGATTCTGATATTCGCTAAAGCCTGTGGGGCCAACATCGCCGCACCGATTCCCTGTAAAATCCTGAATCCTATGAGGAAATTAATACCTGGAGAAAAAGCACATCCCGCTGAAGCAATCATAAACAGATACAGTCCTGTAATAAACATCTTCTTTCTGCCGAATATATCTCCAAATCTTCCACCACAGACAACCAAAGCTGCATACGTAAGACCATAAGCAGCAATAACCAATTGTAGAGCAGCATTAGTCGCATTAAAATCAGACCGTATCTCAGGCAGTGCAATATTCACAATAAAATAATCAAGAGGAGAAAGAAAAGCTCCCATGGTAAGAAAGCCTAAAGCCTGCCATCTGTTCTTACTGTATTCCATATAAAAAAATCTTACAGCAAAGGAACCATAATAAATACACGTATATTTGTACAATTGAAGGTTTATCATGTATAATTGAATATGAGCAGAGAAGGCATTGATATATTTTCCGCACAGGAAAAAGAAATTAAAAATCGTACATTATCTGTAAGTTCCAGACAGTCATTCACTATGATCTTTATTAAAAAAGGAGCAGGAACAGTAAATGTAGATGATCATCAATATGATTTCAAAGCTGGAAAATTCTTCCTGTTAAACACCTCACTGATGTATCATTTTTATGCTCAAGATGCTACTTTAATTATAATTCAATGCCCTTTGTCTTTTATTGATCAGGTCAGAACTGAGGCAGACCGGATAGAAACATGTGAGAACATTAACAAACTAAATTATATTGCTAACAACTATCATAGCCAGGCTGGTTGTATATTTAGAAGCGAAGATGATCTACAATTTGCAGAGGCCCTCATCCATAATATAGTAAGAGAGTATACTACATTACTAAACAAGGACTACCTAATCATCCGGCAATCTATTTCCATTCTCCTTAATCTTGTAGCCAGAAACCTGATATTAAGTGACACTCAGGAACTTCATGAAAACAGTACCGAGTTCTTGATCATGAAAATCATCAGTTATATACAAAAGAATATTAAAAATCCAGGAAAAACAAAAGTCTCCACGATTTCAGAGCATTTTGATGTATCAAAAACTTATTTCGGTGAATTCTTTAAAAAGAATGTAGGAATATCTTATCAGGACTATCTATTGGAATACCGCTTGAAATTGGTTGATACCCGTTTAAAATTCAGTACCATGAGATTAAAAGAAATTGCCCAGGAAATGGGCTTTAGTGATGAAAGCCATTTATCAAAAATATTTAAAAAGCACAGAGGGCTTAGTCCTTCACAATACAGAAGTAGTTGAGGATTTAATATTAAAACTTGTGTTATTATAATTAAACCACCTTTGCTTTCCGTGTGATTCTGGCCAACCACACTGGAAAAAACCTTTTCAAATACACTCCCATAACTTCTTTACCTCCTATGGCCTGTTGATATTTTTTCCTTTGAATGGCATTCAACATTTTTCTGGCAAAAATGTGAACGGGCATTCCTTTTTTAGTAGCATCATCCATTGTCCCTTGCGAGGATCCGTCTCCCGTTACTGCATTCATAGAAATATTGGTCTGTATAAAGCCAGGACATATAATGGTAATGAGGATTTTCTCTTTGTATAATTCAGCACGAAGAGCTTCAAAGAAACCATGCAACGCATGTTTAGCGCCAGCATATCCACTTCGCATAGGAGCACCAAACACTCCCATCAGACTGGATACTACCGCAATCTGTCCACCACCATGTTTAACCATATAGGGTAATATCGCCTTTGTAATGGCTACCGTCCCAATATAATCAACATCTATTAAACGCTTATCCACTTCAATATCCGTTTCCATTGCTAAGGAACGTTGAGATAAGCCTGCATTATTGATAAGAATATCTATGTTTCCGAATATTTCCACTGCCTGTGCTGCAATAGCAGGCATCTCTTTATAATTATATAGATCCAACGGTAATATAGCATAACGATTCTTACCAAGATTAGCTTTTTGGGCAATTGCTTCCAATTGTTCTTCTTTTCTTGATGAAAGAATGATCCTTGCAGTGGTTTTTGCCGCCAATTTCATCACTAAAGCCTCACCTATTCCCGAAGAAGCTCCTGTAATCCAAATTGTTTTATCATTAAAATAGGTACTCATGCGTTGAATATTTCCAATTATCTATTGTAACCAATATATCTTCCGGCCTTCATTCCTGAAAATAAGCACCCACCAAGGAATGTGCCTTCTAATGCACGATAACCATGCATTCCACCTCCTCCAAATCCACATACTTCTCCCGCAGCATACAAACCCTCCAGTATGGTTCCATCTTCTTTCAAAACCTGTCCGTTAAGATTAGTCTTTATTCCTCCCAATGTTTTCCGGGTAAGAATATTAAGTCTTACGGCAATCAAAGGTCCATTTTCAGGATCCAGTATTTTATGTGGAGCAGCTACTCTACCTAATTTATCACCAATATATTTTCTCGTACTTCTGATATAGTTAACCTGGGTGTCTTTTGAAAACTGATTATCCAGCTCTCTATCTCTCGCTTCAATCTGAGATTTTATTTTATCATATTCCAGAAGATGATCACCAGAGAGCTCATTCATTCTTTGAACAAGATCTTGCAGGTTATCTGAAACGATAAAGTCTTTTCCATGTTCTTTAAAAGCCTCCACAGGTCCTGGTGCTTTTTTCCCGAAAATCCTTTTTAGAAAAAGAACATAATCTTTGTTGGTAATATCTGGGTTTTGTTCGGATCCTGACAAAGCAAATTCTTTCTTAATGATTTTTTGCGTCAGGATAAACCACGAATAGGAAAAGCCTGTATCCTGTATATATTTAAGGGTTCCCAATGTATCAAATCCCGGTAAGAAAGGAGCAGGAAGTCTGTTTCCATTGGCATCGAACCAAAGAGATGACGGACCTGGCAATATCCTTATACCGTGATCTGACCAGATAGGATCCCAGTTCTGAATACCTTCTGTGTAATGCCACATTCTATCTCTATTAATAATATCAGCTCCTGCGTGCTCAGCTATACCGATCATCTTTCCATCCACATAAGCAGGTACCCCGCAAACCATTTTCTCTGGTGCCTTCCCCAGCCTTTCCGGCCAATTTTTCCGCACGATTTCATGATTGGCTCCTATTCCTCCGGAAGCAATAATAACATGAGGGGCATTATATGTAAATTGGGAAATAACAGTTCTGTTAGTTGCTTCACCTCTTGCTTTGTTATCATCTTCCAATACATCACCTTCAACACCAATGATTCTACCATTTTCCAGGATAAGATTAGTTACCCGGTGTCTGAATTTCATTTGAAGTAAATTTTTTGCCTTAGCCTCGTAAGCTTTTTCTACAAAAGGTTTCACTACTCCGGTACCCGTTCCCCAGCTGACATGAAAGCGGGGAACTGAATTTCCATGACCATTTGCTGAACCATCTCCTCTTTCTGCCCATCCTACCATAAACATCAGCTTGATCCCCATTTTACTGATATACTCATATTTCTCATTTGCTGCAAATTTCAAATACGCTTCGGCCCATTGTTTAGGCCAATAATCTTCTTCACGATCAAAGCCTGCCGTCCCCATCCAATCCTGTCTTGCGAGCTCATAAGAATCTTTGATTCCCACTCTGCGCTGTTGAGGGGAATTGATGAGGAAGAGACCACCAAAGGACCAAAATGCCTGGCCTCCGATATTCTGCTCAGTCTCCTGGTCGATCAATAATACCTTTTTTCCAGTATTGGTAATTTCCATAGCAGCAGTCAGCCCTGCTAATCCGGAACCAATGATAATAGCATCGGCTTGAAATTCTTTGTCCATAGGTCTTCTATATCATTATGAAATTCTATAAACTAAGATAAAGGATTTTAAGATTATAATAAACCGAATAACCATTCTTTCATTTATTTTCTTAGGATTTTAATATGCAGTAAATATGATAATATTTTAAAATCAAGTACATTTGATTCTCCTATACCAATCAGAAACATCATGAACATTGAATATCAAATGACTAACCCTCCACTGAAAGTGACACTAATATAACAATAAGATATATTAGAAGCTAACATTCAAGAAGATAGCTGGAATTTGTAAAAATTCTGGAGATTTATTTTATTTCCATTCTGCTCTATGCATCAAAAAACTATTTTCCTGTTTTTCAAATCCCACTTTTGGATAATACTCCATCGCTGTAGGCACAGACAAAAGCAGGATCATAGACTGTTCTCCTACCTTTTCTTTCGTCAGGTTGATCAGCTTTCTGCCGATTCCTTCTTTTTTATATTCATCTCTAATCGCCAGATCTGACAAATAACAGCACCACACCCAATCTATTATGGATCGGGAAACTCCTACCAATAAGTCATTATGCCATGCTGTTACAATAAGATTTGAATTGTCAAACATCTTCTGAATTCTCTCCTTATCATGGGTTGGGCGAGGTAAACCCGCATTATCATAAAGTTCAATGACCTACTCTGCAGTTGGTTTTTTATCAGTACTGTATACTATTTCCATAATGTTAATTTTTATAAGCTAAATATACTAACTAATTGAAATTGTTCATGTACCTTAAAATATAAATACCCTCTGAATAATTATCATCAATAAACATGATCAAACCCTCATCAAAACGGGGTTTTCTATTTTATCCAAAATTTTAACAAAATATTGTAGTCATTACTCCGTTTACTATACACGTAACTCAAGTTTGAGTTTCATGGTTATTAGTTTTTAATCCTCAACCTAGGTTGAGGATTTTTTATTATATTTGAACTTCTTGTGATTTAATCACATTTGTGTTTTTTTTAGGCCTTCTCCGGAAGGCTTTTTTATGATCTAAAACCAACGACAAATCCTTTACAGCAAGAAATCCAGGGCAAAATAAACCACACTATTATCAGGTAAAATCCTATAAAATCTTAGAGATTATTTTTTACACTTTCTTATAAAAAAAAGCAATGCTACAACGATTTGACTGATAAATGAAGGAAAATAGAAAGAAATTCTGATGATTCAACTAAAGATAATCTTCTAAATTTTATCTTCCTGTTCAATTTTTGTCGGGCTGTACCCAAACTGTTTTTTAAAAGTATATGAAAAATGGGAAAGATCTTCAAAACCCAGATCAATATAGATATCAGAAACCGACCGTCCCATCTCTTTAATAAGAAAGTAAGCTTCATTCAAACGCATTTGTAATATCCATTTATGGGGAGAAGTATGAAACACTTTTTCAAAGTCACGCTTAAAGGTGGCAAGACTTCTTCCTGTAAGATAAGCAAAGCGATCAAGATTTACATTGTATCTGTAATTCTGGTTCATAAAAGCCTCAAGATCTATTTTATGAGGCTCTGAAAAGTCAAAAAGAATATTTTTCAAATCAGGTTGTATCTCTAATAAGATCAATAAAAGCTCTTTAATTTTTAAATCAACAAGCGGTTTATTGCCGAGACTATTACTTTCAATCATAGTCCGCAGAGAAATCATGTAGTTTTCGAGCAGGGCATTCATTTTGATGGGAACAAGAGGCTTCACTGGCACAAAATAATCAGAAAGCAGCTCATATTCTTTAGCCGTATTCTTCAATATCTCTTCTCTCAAATAGATATTCATGCTTTCAAAAACTCCATTTTCTGGCGGATATTTTACAAATTTCACCAGCTGATTTTTTTGTATAAGATTAAAATGACCTTCTTCTGCTCTATATTTTTCTTTACCATCTGCCAGGACAAAGGTTCCGGACAGCTGAAATGAAAGTGTATGCTGGGGAACAAAATTCTCTCCCTTTCTGCTTAACTCATGATAGCAGGAATATACAATATCTGAACTTTCTGTTTGTGTCATATCAATAAAAAAATATAAAGCATTATCTGTTACAATAATGCTTTATCAAATGTACATATTATTATTTCAAAACCGCCTTGGGCTCCAGGTATGCTCCTAATCCATACACGCCGAATTCGCGACCTATTCCTGATTGCTTGAAACCACCAAAAGGTAACATAGGATCATGACTGAACCCATTGATACAAACTCTTCCGGCATCAATTTTTGAAGCAACATTTAATGCCCTGTCTGTATCGGCTGAACTTACGTAAGCAGCAAGGCCATAAGGACTATCATTAGCAATTTCAATGGCTTCTTCTTCCGTTTCATATGGAATAATAGATAATACCGGACCAAATATTTCTTCCTGGGCAATACGCATATCATTTCGGACATTGGTGAAAATAGTAGCCTTTACGAAATTACCGTCTTCGAGACCTTCCGGTTTTCCTTCTCCTCCTACTAATAACGTTGCCCCTTCTTGTACGCCTATTTTGATATAATTCTGAACTCTTTCAAATTGCTTAACACTGACCATAGGTCCTACATTGGTTTCTTCATTTTCGGGTAGACCTACGATTACTTTTTCAGCAGTTGCTTTAGCTAAAACGTTTACTTCATCCAACTTATTGATTGGAACTAAAAGCCTTGTCGGTGCAATACACGCCTGTCCACTATTCATATAAGCCCCATATACAGCCATTGGTATTGCCTGTTGCAGATCCGCATCATCAAGAATAATATTGGGAGATTTTCCTCCTAATTCCAATGTAACCCGCTTCATTGTTTCGGCTCCATTTCTAGTAATCATTTTACCAACTGCCGTAGAACCCGTAAAAGAAATCTTGGCAACATCCTTATTATTGGTAAGTTCTGTTCCTACTACATTTCCTAAACCTGTCACAAAATTGATAATTCCTTTAGGTAATCCTGCATCATGAAAAGCTTCCATAAGAACCTGAGTCTGTAAACTGCTCATTTCACTTGGTTTGATCACAACTGTGCATCCTGCTGAAATAGCTGTGGCCACTTTACTGCAAACTGAGCTGTTGCTTGCATTCCATGGTGTAATAATTCCCACTACTCCTACTGGTTGTAATCTTACAATAGAAGAATTAATGTTTTTTTCAAATTCAAAGTTCTTAAGAGTTTCTATTATGCTATCAAACCATCCTCCTGTATTTTTATTGCTCATGGTAGCAAACTGATACGTTCCACCATATTCTTCAATCATCACATCTATCAGATCCTGTTCTCTTTTCTGAACTGCACTTTTTAATTTTTCCAAATAAGTAATACGTTCTGAAATACTGCTTTGAGAGAATGTCTTAAAAGCTGCCTTTGCAGCTGCAATAGCATTTTGGGTATCTGTTTCATCTGCAAGCAGTACTTCACCGATCTTTATATTATTGGTAGGATTGATCAGATCAAAGGTTTCTGTTCCGTGAGGCGTTACAAATTCGCCGTTAATGTAAATTTTATTTACTGTTTTCATTTCTTTAAATTTATAAGAACAAAATTAGACGATGTAGGAATCAAAAGCTTTGTAAAAAAGCTCAATTTAGTTTGCAAAATAGCTCATTCTTAAAACTGGATAAGAAGTACATACCAAAAAGGAAACCCTTTAATAACAAAGGGCTCCCGGGGCATATAATATTAAAAAGTGTTTAAAGCAAAACTTCCCAATGAAGGGAAGCAATAATTATCCCTTTAGTTTAATTGAACACTAAGTAATGATAATTAAAGGATTGTTAAACAAATATATCAATAGATTCCTGTCAATTTTATGATCGCAGTCATAACAGGGTGAATTATATCTATTTTCTTAAACCTGTTTAAGAACAGATGAAATCAAAGAACATAAATTTGTATCAATAAATCAATAATATGTCACTACAAATCCCAAAACTTGTCGCTGGTATCTCAATTCCTGATAGCAATTTGGCACAACAGGCCACCGAGTTATTAATAGAACATGGCTCCGACTTTCTTTACAATCATTCATTAAGGACATTTATTTTTGCTTCATTACATGGTGAGCGAAGAAAGCTGATATATGATAAAGAACTTTTATACATCTGTTCAGTTTTTCATGACCTTGGGCTTACACCACATTATAGCAGTCCTGATAAGCGTTTCGAAGTAGATGGAGCTGATGCTGCACGTAATTTTTTGAAAGGACACGGTTTATCTGACCAGACACTGCAACTTGTATGGGATGCAATTGCCTTACACACTACGCCAGGCATTGTTGAATATAAAGAAGCTGAAGCAGTACTACTGAATTCGGGAGTAGCACTGGATGTCATAGGAAGAGGATATGAACATTTATCAGACAGTATTCGCAAAGAAATCACAGCTTATTTTCCACGTACTGATTTTAAGAAAATAATTATTCCTACTTTTTTTGAGGGATTCAAACATAAACCGCATACTACTTATGGTAATATGAATGCTGATATTTGCACATGCATGATCCCAGGTTTCAAAAGTCCTAATTTTTGTGATGCCATTTTACAGTCTCCGTGGGAAGAATAAAAATTTTCAATTAATCAGAGATATTATATCGAAAAAGAAGAGGCCGCCCATTACGGACAACCTCTTCATTTCAAAAAACTGACAGATGTTATTAGTTAATACCCTCTTCCATATATAATGGATTAATAATTCTATTTGAGAACTTGTAAAAGTTAAATTCCGTCAATGTCAATACCAACATTTCAGAAATGCTACTATAAAAGTTTTTGCTAAAATACAAAAATTCCTTAATTAGTGACAAATTATCTAATTAAAAATACTTTAAATAAAGGATTTAAAACTATAGTATAATTCACATAAAAATGAATTATATAATTACTAAATAATTTTTTATCAATTATCAGAAATCAGAAGCAGATCCATGGTACTATCATGGTACTTTGCAATCTAATTTACATTAATCCAGCAAAATTAAAACTTTATTTCACTATTAAGTGTATTAAATAAATCTACAAATTAAAAATTACATGCTGTATATCAATAACTTAACATAATAAAAAAAATATCAAAAATAGGAATTATATATTTATATTTGATAGATATCTAATATATTATTAACTATAAAAACTAATTATGAAAAAACTTTCTTTTCTGGGAGTTCTGTTGGCATTATCTTCTGTAAGTGCACAGACAACCATTTTTGAAGATAGCTTTGAAAGCTACGCAGATTTCGCTTATACAACTGGTACCGTAGGTAGCTGGACTTTAACTGACCTTGATGGTAAAAATTCGTATACTTTAAACGGCTCTACTTTTCCTAATCAAGGAATCCCAAAAGCTTATATTGTATTTAATAAGGCAGGACTAGTGCCTACAACTACCTCTACTCAGACAGCTGCAAGAACAGGAAATAAGGCTATGGCATGTTTTAATGCGAGTGCTCCCGCTCCACGTGTCAATAATGACTGGCTGATTAGCCCTAAGATTAATTTAGGTTCTACCGGAAACAATCTTAGTTTTTGGGTAAAATCTATACATGAAGATTATGGTGAAGAAAAGTTTAATGTTTGGGTTTCTACCACAAACACCAATACTACAAGTTTTACTAAACTTAATTCAAGTGTCATAGTAACTCCAGCTGTTGTAGAGTATAATGAGCATACTTTTAATTTAGATGCTTATGCAGGACAAGGCGTTTATATTGCTATACAATGTGTCTCGGATGATCAGTTTGCCTTGTTTGTTGACGATTTTAAAGTTACCACTACGGGTACTTTAGGTACTTCTGAAGCGACTAAAACTTCAGCTGGTATTTCTGTATATCCAAATCCTACATCGGATATCCTTACTATTAAATCCAAAGAAAAAGTAAATGCTATTGAAATTTTCGATATTGGAGGAAGAAAAGTAACAGCTACTTTGAATAATGATAAAGTTGATGTCAGACATTTAAGTTCTGGAAATTATATCATCAATATTGAAACTAAAAATGGTAAAACAACAGAGAAGTTCATTAAAAAATAAATATTAATCCTTTTTATTATTAGAAAACACTCTCATGGAGTGTTTTTTTGTTTTAAATATTTAGTATTTTCTAATCTTTACACTAGAAACGCCATTTATTTTAATCTTCCTTCCTACTTTTCTCAACAATCCAGTTTTTATATCACGTTTAAATACAAAAACATTTCCACTTCCTGCATTGGTTACAATTAAAAATTTTCCAGTTTCATCTATATCAAATACTCTTAACTGCTTACCAAAAGTCCGCTGGTATCCTGCAATTTTTAATGTCCCATCTCCACGGATTGAAAAAATGGCAATGTTATTTTCTCCACCACGATTTGAAGCATACAGAAACTTTCCATCAGGGGAAATACGAACATCAGAACTTTCATAATTATCTTTAACCTCATCTGAATGAGTATTGATCCTTTGTATACTCTCCAGCTTTCCATTATCATATGAATAAGCATCCAGAGCCCCGCCTAGTTCTTCGATACAGTAAGCAAACTTGCCATTGGGATGAAAAGTAAAATGCCTGGGGCCAGTTCCTACGACGGTAGGTATAAAAGAAGGTTCAGTCGTTTGTAAAGGTTCTGTTTTATTACTTTCAAATCGATAAGACCTGATTTTATCGGCCCCCAGATCAGGAGCAAACAAGTAATTAAAATCGGGTGAAAAAACAGTGGAATGAATATGAGAACGGTCTTGTCTATCAGAATTAATGCTCCCTTCTGTAAATTGAAAATTTTGAACCTCTGGTTGTATTTGTCCATTTTCTAAAACAGGATACACAGAAATACTTCCTTCCGTATAATTTCCATTAACCAACCATTTTCCACTTTTATGAACGCTTACATAAACCGGATTTTCCCCACCACTCTTTTGACTGTTGATAAAAGTCAGTTTTCCATTTTCAGGATTGAATGCAAAACTGCTGACACTTCCTGCATTTTTTGTTTTACTTTCCGTACAGGCAAAAAGATATTTACCATCTGGAGATAGCGTTAAAAATGATGGATTCAGGATACCTTTAACCGAGCTTATTTTGGTAAGCTTTCCACGAATTGTATCCATTCGATAGACGTACAATCCTTCTGTAGTTTTATCACGATTAAAAGAACCAAAGAATACATAAGTACTCTGTGAGTATACTTGCCCACTTTTCAAAATTACAAGTATCAGCGCTAAGATATTTTTCAATTTTTTAATTAAAAGGGAGTTGTGGTGCAATAATGCCGGGAGTTGGCAAATTTAAACAATGTCTTCATTCAATGGGTAAAAATGTTTAATAAAATTGAACCGCACAGTGATTTCAGAAACCAATATCATACATAAAGACAGAAGCCAATCATTGGATTATTATCCTAAACTATTATTGCAACTATCATAAGCTTCTCTATTCTACAAGACTTGTATAAAAGATTACACTTACTTGATAATTCTACACACCTGTGAATTTTGTCTTTAACATCCGGCTAGACAATCCTACATTTAAATAATAAAATATTAAACCGCAAACTCAAAAAATATTAACCAAAACTATTTTAATTATGAAAAAAATAATCATAACCATGAGTACTCTTATGATTAGTACCATCTCCTACTCGCAGACTTCAGTCACCTTTAAACCCGGACCTACTGTAGGCGAAGATGCAACAATCTGGCAACTGGAAGGCAAATGCAAACCTACTGGGCTACCACAAACACCAGCTTTAATGAACTGGGGAAGCAATAAAGAAATGGCTGTCACTGCATGGACCTGGAGGGATGCAGGTTGCGCTCAGGGAGCACAAAGATCCCTCATCCGATTCAAAGATCTAAATACTTTAATGGTTCCCAATTATATCACTCAAATTGTCTCAGCGAAGCTAAGGCTATTTACACCAAATCCAACTACGGAGGGATATGGTAACAACTATTATCCTGGCACACCACTTCCCAACCCTAACCCAGGCTGGATCCAAAGGGTTCTTCCAGGAAATAATGTCGCTACAAGCCCAAATAACTGGAATGAGAATACAGTAACCTGGAATACACAGCCACCAGTAGATCTGAATAGTCTCATTCTTTATGTAATACCAAGCACAAATGCAAGATATGGATTTATACAAGAGGTAGATGTGACCAATATTACACAGCAAATAGTTAATGAATTGACTTATGATCCTTATGCTAATAATGGTTTTAGACTTTCATTACAAGATGAGATCTATTATAGATCACAAATCTATGCATCCAGTGATAATGCAAACTCTAATTTGTGGCCTGAATTGGTAGTTACTTATAATTTAATATTGAGAAAATCAGCACCAACAGAAGATCAGCCTATAATGCAAATGCCGGCTCAGGATGATCCTACTAAAGGTATGAATTCAAGCAGACAAGAGGTAAAGTCTGGGGACACTAAGGTTAGCATTGTTCCTAATCCTACAGTTTCGGGCTGGAATATTAACATCCCTTCACCAAAAGAAACAACAGTTACAGTAAATGTTTATGACTCTTCAAGCAAAAAAATAAATACAGATATACATCATCTGAATAGTGGAGTTAACACTCTTTATCTCTCCGCTGAAAAATTAGTTTCCGGCATCTATTTTATCGAAGTCAAAGGTTCTGGGATCAATATAAATGAAAAAGCAATTAAACGTTAACCTCATTAAATAAAAACTTCCCCATTAAGGGGAAGTCTACGATAGTAAATGATGAAAATTATTATTAGATAAATTGTTGATTCAAATGTATAAAGAGATCTTCACTTTATTTATGATTGAAATCATATACTAGGGAATTATCAATTTTTAGCGATTTATTACCAACGTCTTACTCTTTATTATTTTTGATGTATAAAATAAGTTGCCAAATCTGTATTGGAAAATCCAGTAAAATTCGCTTGACGTAGCAATGTTACTAGTTGTCCCCTGTGATATGTAGCGTGGTTAACATAATGAGGTAGTGTTTGCCAAAACGACATTTGCGCTTCTCCGCCTCTTTGATATTTAATGTTGATTGATCGTTTATAATCATCTTCCGGATAGCTTTCTATAAAGCTTTTTATGTCAACGGATGCTTTTTTCCAGATTTCTATCAGTTCATTTTTCGTCCCCTTAAATTCAGCGGATAAATAAATCGGATCAGGGGCATTTGTCCAAAAGTCAATCCAAATTTTTTTGGCACTAACCATATGGACAACAGTTTGTTTAATACTGGGAAAACTACTGGCAACAGGGCGCTCCCATTGCTTATCATTCAATTGATCAAGCCACTCCATCGTAAGATTATCTGCCCAATTGTTGTAATTAACCAATTCTAAAAAAAACTTTTTTGTCATTTTACTTTTCATTTTAAGTTCAATACAAAAATAAGTTTAGGGAAGGCTATAAAGCTGTAGTTAATCGTTCAAAAGCTGTTTGTAAACGTTCATTTTTTGTTGTTGAAATTGTCTTGGGCTTATTCCATATATCCGCTTAAATGATTGAGAAAAACTTGAATGATTTTCATAACCTACTTCGTAAAATACTTCACTCGGATTTTTGTTTTGTAATAATAAGGATGTTGCTATTTCCATTTTCTTTTGTAAGAAATATTTACTTGGCACCATATTGTAAAGTCTTAGAAACTTTCTTTTAAAAGTAGAAACGCTTGTATGACACAGAAAGGCCAATTCATCTAATGTAAGATTGTTAGTGAGATTTTTTTCAACTGCTTTCTTAATTTCAATATCTGAATATTCTTCGAGTTTTCTTGTCTGGAATGATAAGATAGTTCTGGGATATTTTTCAAGGAGATATAGCATTAATTCTTCAAATTTTAGTTGCAGCATTTTTGCTGAAATAGAAGATGATTTTTGTTGAATTAATTTAAGTGATTCAATGTAATTATTAATGAATTCATCCTTTTCAAATACAAGGAAAGGTTCTTCAACTTTTTCAGCAGATATGAAGATATGTTTAATGATATTATAATATTTAATAAAAAAATTGGCTAATGCATCATCGTTAAAAAAGAATAAAATACTCCTGTATTCGTCATCAACAGAAAGTTTCTCTGTCATTAAACAATTATTCGAAGAAAGAATCGCAAATTGATCATCTGTAATCGTTGTTGCTTTATTTGCATAATGCACTACTTTTTCACCCTTTTCTAAAAAATTAATAAAATTTTCCTGAAGAAGTATTTTATTTCTTTGAGCCTGTTCATTCGAAATGTAGCTATACGTCCTAAGAGCATCTTTTTCTGGTTCTTTGTTCACATGTTGTTTGATCGCTTCCATAATTCATCTGATATCTTAGATGAGGATTCAGTTATATACAAATGTAAGAAACAGAATTTATTCTCAGGGAATTTTAGTTTTTACTGAGACGCTCTATAATTAATGACGAAAAGCATTTCACTCCCGTTCTGATACTTTCTTCATCAACCTGAAAATTAGGCGAATGATTCATTGCAATTATTCCTTTTTCAAAATTAGAACCCCCAAGCAGAAAGTATACACCAGGTACTTTTTGCTGAAAATAAGCAAAATCATCATTAAAAAAAGGAACCTGTCCATAATCTGGTGCAACTGCATCCTTCCCATAAATCTTTTGAATCGTCTTAATGGCAATATTCGTCAATTTTTCATCATTCATAACCGTTGGATTTCCTTGAGTAAAGAAAACAGAAACAAGCTGATTCTTATATCCCCCATCTTCAATGATCTTTTTAACTTTAGGAATTATCCCATCCAGATTAGATGCATTGGTTTCATACAAATATGCATCAAGAAACAGATGATCGTTTTTAGAATACGTATTGAATTTATCATCTATGATAAGGTAATCTTTGAAAATGGTATTGGGGCTTGTTAATCCTATGGTAGGATCAACTATCTGCTGAATCTCCCACGGTTTGCTATTATTAGTTGCACGCGATAAAGAATTGTAGATCTTTTTTGTCAATCCTTTTACTTCTTCCGTTGACAATTCATTTTTTAATTCTATCCTTATTTTTTTCTGATAAGCAAAGACCTCATTAGGTTTAACCATTATTTGTCCGACTGGTAAAGCAGTTACATGCAGGCCGTATACCTCATCAGGACCTATTTTAGAAAACAACTCACTATCTACTATCCCCTTAGCTCCTTTAAAGGTTTCTTCTTCTGGTTGAAAAATAAAATAAACCGTTCCTTTCAGAGATTTTCGATTTTGGGCAAGAACTTCAGCGATTCCTAATCCAATGGCCATATGAACATCATGACCACAACCATGCTGAATACCTTTTATTTTTGATTTAAAAGCCACAGGGTCCGGGTAATCGTTGGGAAGTGCATCCATATCAGATCTCCAAACTATTTTCTTTCCCGTCTTATCTCCCTTTAAGATTCCGATCACAGCATGACCATAAACATCTGTTTTCACTTCAAGTCCCAAGTCTGTCAAGTATTGTTGTATGAACTTTTGAGTTTGTACTTCCTGACCAGCCAATTCGGGATTTTCATGAAGATCTCTCCTGATCCCTAACAGTTTTTTAAAGATCTGATCTGTTTCGGACTGAATAGATTGGTGAGCTGATCTTAATGGAGTACTTGGCTCTGGCATTACTTTATTTTTCAATTCTTGTGCAGATGCAATAGAAGTAATAAGACAAATTACGCTTAATAAAAGTTCTTTCATGGTAAGGTTGATATAATTTAAGTATATAATCTACTGATATGTATTAAGAACAATTATACTGTTAATTTTATTACATCTTGATTATTTTTTATTCTATAAATGCTTTGTCATTCGCGCAATATTAGAAGATTCAAAGAGGACTTTTTTATCTGATATAAAAATAAAACCCAGAAAATCAAATTCCCGGGTTATAATTTATTGGTTGTTTTAGAGTTTTTATTATTAATAAAGAGCCAATCATTGTATCTCATGCTTCTCGTTATGTCCTTTATTGTCTATACTTATCTTTCCACCTGTCCCGCACATACAAAAAGAATCTTCCGTGAGAATTTTGTATGTGTTAATTGTATCTTTTTCTGCTACTTTATCCCAAGCTATCGGTGCAGGAATACAAGGTAAAAATCCGCCTGGCGTTGGTTTAAGTTTACATTGTCCAAAAGGTTTTATATTGACCATCGCCTGCTTGTCCTGTTCAGTTGCAATTACTTTACCTTCAGCAGTAGAAAAATCCTGACTCGTAACGGTCAAATTACTAGGAATAGTTCCCTGGTTACAGGATAATTGGGCGGTATCTGTGATTTTTTGAGGCATTACAAATAAAATTTGAAATCATCATTTCGGGGTTGCTATTTCCTTTTGCTTCCATTCTTTTCCTGTAGCATCATCAATAATAAAACTATATTCAGGTTTTGAAAGCCACTCTCCATCTATCAATTTACTGTTAAGAACATTGATCTGATAGTATTTTTTAATCGAAGCATTCGGTGTGTCATACCTTAAAGCAACTGCCTGCCTGGTATCATTTATGTCTATCTTTTTCTCCTTTAATACAATATCACGGATCTGTCCGAATGAATGTGTAAAGCTTTTATCAAAATTGATTTCTTTGATTATTTTACCACTCTTATCATAATCTTTAATTTCAATTCCTGAATCATTAAATCTTGTGATTTCACCTTGCAACATTCCATTATCGTAATATGTATAAATATATTGAAATGGGCTAAACTCCTTTGTAATCTCTCTTTGATATGTTTTTATGTTTTGTGTGGCATCACTTGTAACATCTAGCTCTCTGGCTTCAGAATTATCCGATAATCGATACCGATATTCATCTGGAAATCCTTGTTTCCCTTTATTGTCTTCAAATTTTTTTATACTAAATGTTTTCATTGCTTTTGAATTAAATACGTTATTCTTTTGTCCATTACAACCTAATGCACTCATTAAAGCTATTATTAAAAATATATTTCTCATATACGTTTTTTTTATACATTGCCTTTAGCGATATCCCACTGCCACTTCCAGGTAGATTTTTTCACTTTCTGTCCATAACTCATAATATTATCTGTAGAATTTGTGGGATTATTATTTCCGTTTGCATATACAAACTGTCTGTCTGCATCTGCTATTGGCGTACCATCTTTATGGGTATGATGTAAGCCTAATCCATGTAAACCTTCATGGGAAATAGTATCATTTCCTCTTGCAGCTCCCTGTATCCCATTAAACAATATTACGTTTTTAATTTTAATATCCTGTACCTGGCCAGGAACCGCAGCTGCTGAACCGGAAGTAGGATCATAGAAGCTATCATATGTATTTTCATTAAAACTAAACATGGTATAATATCCTGCAAATGTTGGATTCGTTGCAATAAATTTGTTTTTCACATAATCAAAAATCCCCGCTTTATCTTCAAAAATGTTACCATCTGTATTATATACATTACCTGAAGTATTTTGATAAATAAAATCTCCATACGTCTTATTACCATGGGCATCAGTAATAATCCGAAATTTCGCATCTCCCGTTAAATCCAAGATCGGACCTGTTTTGAGTTCACTGGTGATAAGACATTGATACAATCCTTCCTGTAATCTTTTCTTCTCACCTGGAGAAAACGCTCCTGTCTTAATACCTCTTACTGCATCTATCTTAGTTCTGACCGGAACTAATACGAAATTTTGATTTTTTCTGGCAGTTGCATCATTTCTTAAAACATTAATTTTCCCTACTAACTTTCTTTCCACCAATTGCTCAGCAGGTGTTTTTGCCATACTTCCTTTGGGATAAGCATAGATCTTAATTTCCTTATCACTATTTAAATCTTTCAGGCAAGTCACTTTTATTGTAGCACTCGCAGAATTAACCAATCCTGAAGTTTTTGCTTTATCCTGAAGTTTAGTTTTATCAATGGTAATGAATGTTTCTGTAGGTTTATTTATGGTGCTTAAATCAAATTCCAGTTTGTCAACGTCTTCTTCAATTTCCACCAATACTTTTAGCTTAGCTTCATATTTCGGTTTGTTAACAATTGATGCAGGCAGACTATTAACAAAATCTTTAGAAAATATAGTAAGATAAGGTACAAGATACTCTACAGATGGCGGTACAGCAGGAGTCGGAGCTCCAGCAGGCAATGGTTTTCTGGAAATAGGGATAATAGAATATTTCGTTTTTAATTGGGGATATGCAGTACCAGTTGGCCCACCCGTCAGATCAGTAGCACCATCTTTGTAACCGCCTTCAATAATATCTGCATAAGCGGGTTCAGTTGTAAGGCCATTATCTTTCTCTCTTATCCAGTCAAAACCAAACTCTCCGTTCCAGGCAGAATGCGGACGAAAGTAAACCATTGCAATTGCAATTGTCTCGGTAGCTGAAGCGACTGCTTTTTTTGCTGTATTCCCAAGTTGATTGCCACTTTCTCCATACATTTCAGCAGTTCCTTTACTATTGATAATCGCTTGTTTATCAGAATGCACCAGCGTCCTCTCCGTTCCGTGTAACTTCGCTTCTGAAGCTTCAATATTTAGGGTATTTTTACTGCTAAACAAAGCTTTCCCACTAAACAATCCCATAAAACCAGTAACAACCTGCTTCATATAGGGTGTGAAAACAAAAAACTTAGACATTGCATTAATGATTACATTATTGGAAACATTCAACTCCAAATTATTGTAAGCATTCAATTGAATATCTGTAGCATTCATTATTATTTTATTCGGAGCTGTAACATTGATATTACCCTGTCCATCCATAAAATAAGTATTTCCGCTTGGGTCCTCGATCGTTACACTTTTTTCAGTGTCATTCATCAATATCTTAATACCACTCCGGGTCTGAATAGATTTCAAATGATTCTCTAATCCACCACCTAAGGCAATACCACCATGAAACATTCCTCCCATAGCAAATGGAAAGTCGGGATTATGATACTCAAAGCCTACCATAACCTGGTCCCCAATTTCCGGAATAGCCACAAATCCTCTATTTTTACCAACTGCATCTGTTCCTCCAGCATCAGGGCTCATCATCCGAATAAAATGAGTAGTATCATCAATCTGCCAATCAAATCTAACCTGTATTCTTCCTTGATTTAAAGGATCTATATTGGAAATAACAGTTGCAATTTGTGGTTCAGCTTTAGGTTGTACAAAATCAGGCCTAGGCATAAAACCTGTACCTTCAGCAATAGCTTCGAAACTACCTGTATAATATCCTCTTGCATCTACATTATGGCTCACCTCTGTAATCATCAGCTTGGTAAAATAGGAGGTTTCATTGGAATCCGGTTTTCTCATATTAATATCTGCAACACAGCCAATATAAAGAAAAGGAACAGTTGTATTTCCTGAAACTGCAAAGACCTCTACGGCTTTGCTTCCTCTTGCACTGTTCTGCGAATCCTCCACATCCATAAACATATTCGCATTTACAGGAGTCGGAGTTAGTGAACGAACTGTAAAAATATCCTCATTAAGTTCATAGGCTTTTGAAGGTAAATCTCCCAAATGTTTAATCACCTTATCAGAGCCTATCATTTTTGCATGATTACTGCTGTTATATCCAAAAAATTCAGGTTTTGTATGGATTGCTTTAAGCTCTATTTGTACATCATTTACATTACTCCCATATACCAATTCAATTGATCGTTCAGAGGATGGTAACTTTCCAAAATGAAGGATTTCTCCGTCATAATAAAATTGCTCTCCATAAGCTTCTGCAATCCGTGTCAAATAATTATAATGGGTTTCATTGTATTGAGAACTATAATTGATATAGCTTTTGTTTTGAGCATCAATTCTATAATCAAATTTTCCAGTCCCTAATGTTTCTTTAATAATTCTTTCTCCAATGATAGAAGTATTAACCGGTTGATTTCCTCCAAAGCTTTGGGTATGCGGAGCTGAATCCATAAGAATAGTCGGACTTTTTCCCTTCAGGACTATGTTTCCTAAACTCATTTTTTCCTGACTGAATGCCACATTAGTAATCAATCCTACAAATGTTCTTTCAGGACTTTCGTTTTCGGCATCTTTGTATTTAAAAACAACTGTAATTCGCTTTCCTAAAAATTTTTGTGCCTCTTCCAGATTATGATTCTCTATCTCTCCTAACGAATCATGAGCTAATATCAATTCAAAATCATGATGTCTTCTTGCACTCTGTTGCAAACTAAAGTGCTTAAAATGGTCAATTGCTTTACCTTCAATTACAATGTCCAGTTTTACCACACGGTTAATACCCGAGATATGGTTTTCCAAAATCTTTTCAGAATTGGAAGCCTGATTGTTCATATTTTTTGCGAGTTTTTTGGTGTATAATTAATAAAGTTAGACAAAATCCAGTCACACATATTTTTTTTAAAGTAAAACTGAATAATTGTAGTAAAACTACGATCTCCTAAAAAATGCATTTGCTCCATCATTGCTGTTAAATGCACCAACATTTTCCGTATCTAAATAATTCAGGGAATTCGTTGGTGTGAAGTAACTACAAGTATTCTATGTCTCATGACGATCAAATTTTACATCAATTTCTTGTTGATAAAAGTATAAAATTAATAATCATGTGGTACCCGGTTTTACCCTATTTTATTTAGGGAAATCCACTGGAAATATTCTTTTTAGTTAACCATTAATGAATTTTTGATTAATAAATATCCGAATTATTGGCAAAAGAGATATACAATACTTTTGAAAGCTTTTCTACAGCGTTGATAATCTAAAAGCAAAAGCTCCTTTCAAAGGAGCTTTTTGATTACTGGGATATCAATAACTTACTGTTAACTGTTTTCATTTGCTTTAATTGCTATATTCAGAAATCAGTTTTTGAAGAGCCTTGCTACTCTTTTCTAAATCTGACTGTTTACCTTCAAGCCATTCTTTTTTTCTACTGTTATCTTTTAATCCTTTATTGATCATATCCTGAACCGCTGATGGGGCAGGCATTCCGGGTCCTACCTTACGGACTACACTTTTTACGGGATCCAAAGCTTCCTGAAGTTCGCTATCCGTAATATTCAGTTTCTGATTTCTTTTGGATGCCACATTTTTGATCATATCTACTGTAATTTGGTCCGCCGTTTTCTTTCCTGCAATAGCCTGATTAACAACATCAGCTACAATTTCATGCGCGTCCCGGAAATCCATATTACTTTTTCTGACAAGAAGATCCGCAAGATCAGTCATGGTCGAAAAATTTTCTCTCGCATATTTCAACATTTGCTCCTTATTAACCTGAAGCGTTTTAGTCAACCCGGTCATTGCATGAGTAGAAGCCAAAACGGCATCTAATGATTTTGGTTCTAGTGGAGATCTTGTACCACTATGCTGATATTCTATCGCATTTAAAGAAGTAAGAATTGCCATCAATTGCCCTACAGAATTTGCAGCAGCCTTTCGGCTACGTTCCAAAGCATCAGGATTTTTTTTCTGCGGCATCATGCTGCTGATTCCGGCAAAAGCATTATCAAGCTCTGCAGACTGGTATTCATCAGTACTCCAAAGCTGTATTTCTGATGCAAAACGACTTAAAGAACTCATGTAGATCGCATTATCAGAAGCAAACTCCGTAATATGATCCCATCCAGCTACTCCTTCTATGGTATTAGAAACAAGTCCTTTAAAACCCAATAACTCTCCTACCTGAGTCCTGTTTATAGGCCAGCTTGTTCCTCCTGTCGCACCTGATCCTAAAGGAGATTCATCAATTCTTGCGTATAGTTCAATATAACGATTCAATGATTTTGAAAGGCTTTCATCAATAGCTGTAAGATAATGGGCAAAAGTAATAGGCTGAGCCTCCTTACGATGCGTGTAAGCGACCATCACAGTTTCCAGATTGCCTGAAGCTTTGGTTAAAATCTCACTGCGGAATTGTATTATTGAACCAATGATATCTAACAACCGATCCCGTAAAAACATTCTGTTGGTCGTATTATCCATATCATTTCTGCTTCTCCCAATATGCATTTTGCCTCCTAAATTTCCTATTTCTTTTATTAAAGCTGATTCATAGGGCATATACAGTCGCAATGCCGGATCTTTTTCAGCTAATCGATCTACGTTTTGTAACCCTATTAATATTTTCTTAGCCTCCTCTCTGGAAATAATATTTTGCTCTTCCAACATGATTACGTAAGCTTTATGAAGATAGCTCTGATAAGGGAACATAGCATCCGCTAAAGTTTCATTTTTTGCTTCATAGTCATATAACTCCTGAAATTCGGGGGCTTTCGCACCGGAAGTTCTTCCAATACGGCTAGCATCTTGTAATGACTTATTTTGATTCATATTCTGTTCAGGCTTCTTGATCAATTGAGCATTTAAATTTTCTGACCATAAAAAAACAGCTCCGATTGTTATTATTTTCAGATAGGTATTATTCATAGGATATTTACAAATTTCGTTAGTATCTTGTTTTGAGCCTTTTCAGGAAAAGATGTGGTTATATTAAGCGACCAAAACCTTTATTACAAAATAAGAACAATAATTTATTAAAAGCAACTTTGTTGCAATAAAATAAAAGTTAATTGTTATATTGATAATTTCATGAAACAAAATGACCTTCAAATATAATTTGAAGGTCATTATTCTTTTTTAACTGATTTAAGTTTACTTAATCAAAATCTAGCTTGTCGCTTTTTTATCTGTAAAAAACTGAAAGCCTTCTTTCTTTTCAATAAGTTGTAGTGGATATAATTTCGGATTGTATTCCCCATTTAACACCTCATTTAATGCATGTTTCTTGGATTCGCCAAATGCCACCACCAGTATATTTTCAGCCTTGTTAATCAATGGAGCTGTCAAAGTGATCCTGAACATTTCCTGAGGTTTCAGATAATAGGCCGAAACCCATTTTTCATTTTCATCTAAAACCTTTTCACCTGGAAATAAAGACGCGGTGTGGCCATCATCTCCCATTCCTAAGAGTATAAAATCAAAAACACCCTCATTGCCAAGCACACTTCTGATTTGCTGCTCATATTCTTTAGCATAATCTTCTGGAGAAATTCCATCCTTATACATAGGGAAAATATGATCTTTATTCACTGGAACTTTATCCAGGAGTGCCTCGAATGTCATACGCGCATTGCTTTTATCATCATGTAAAGGAACCCAGCGCTCATCCACCCAAAAAAAGTAAAGCTTGCTCCATTCAATTTTATCTGCATACGCTTCTGTTGCCAGCAAATTAAAAATAGCCTTAGGAGATGAACCTCCACTTAGCGCTACGACAAAACGGTCATTCTTTTTGATCGATTGTTTTGAAAGATCCACAAAAGTATCAGCAGCTTTTTTATACAGTTGATCTAAATCTTCAAATATGGTAATATTCATTTTTTTGTTTATTAAAATTGTTATACCCAGCTATGTCCCTGTCTTTCAACCAAAGCATTGCTGTCTTCAGGTCCCCAGCTTCCTGCTTTATAGTTTGGAAAGGAAGAATCCTTATTATTTTCCCAGGCTTCCTGTATGGTTGTTACCACATCCCAGGCTTCTTCTACCTGATCAGAACGCATAAATAAAGTCAGATCACCCAATAGAGCATCCAACAATAAAGTTTCGTAGGCTTCAGGAGTATCTTCCTGACAGGCAAAATAATCAAAGATCATTTCAACAGGTTGTAACACCAATGAAAGCCCCGGTTTTTTAGTCATAAACTGCAACCTGATATCCATCATCGGCTGAATATTAATAACCAATCTATTGGCAGATAAAAGATGTGGGCTGTCTGAAAAAGTAGAATGAGGAAGAGGTTTAAATTGAATGGTAATATAAGAATGCTTTTCTTTCATTTTTTTTCCGGTACGAACATAGAAAGGAACACCTTGCCATCTCTCATTATCCAGGTAGAATTTTACTGCTGCAAAGGTTTCTGTATTAGAATCCGGAGCAATCCCGTCTTCTTGACGATAACCTTTTACCTGTACTCCATTTACGGTCCCCTTTCCATATTGCCCTCTTACGGCATAATGATCAACCTGATCGGATGGGATTCTACGGATAGACTTTAAAACATCTACTTTACGATCTCTTATCTCACCAGACTCTAACGAAGCAGGTGGTTCCATAGCGACCATACATAGAATTTGTAGCAAGTGATTCTGAACCATATCCTTCAGAGCTCCTGTCTGTTCATAAAAAGCTCCTCTTGTTTCAACACCCACTTCTTCAGCTACTGTAATCTGCACCGATTCTATATATTTATGATCCCATAAAGGCTCAAAAATAGAATTTCCAAATCTAAACGCTAATATATTCTGTACCGTTTCCTTTCCTAAATAATGATCTATACGATAGATCTGTTCTTCTTCAAACGTTTGTGCCAGAAGGCTGTTCAGCTCAATCGCGGATTGTTTATTATGGCCAAAAGGTTTCTCAATAATAATACGGTCCTTTTTAGCATCAGCTGCTAATGATGTATTTTTGATATGATTAGAAATGGTTGTAATAAAGTCAGGACCAATAGATAAATAAAATAACCTGTTGGCTCTTACTCCATACACGGCATCAAAACTCTGCAGCTTCTTTTGCAAAGCCTCATAAGAACTTTCTTCATCCAGTTGATGTTGAAAATAGGTGATATGAGCCTGAAAACCTGCCCAATCTTCGGAACTTACTTTCTTTCTGGAAAAATGCTCCAGGTTTTCTTTGATATAGCCCCTAAAGTGTTCATCTGTATTGTCTGCTCTCCCCAGCGCAACAATGTTAAATCCTTTAGGCATTCTGCCATCAATATATAAATTATAAAAAGCCGGAAAAAGTTTTCTTTTTGCCAGATCTCCTGTAGCACCAAAAATAACTATTGTAGTTGGCTGCAAGATTTTATTTTCATTCATTTTTCCGAATTTTAGTTATTTGCACTTTGCCATGAAGTATGGAAAACACCTTCTCTATCAATTCTCTGATAGGTGTGAGCTCCAAAATAATCACGTTGAGCCTGGATAAGATTAACGGGTAAAGATTCTGTTGTATAAGCATCGAAATACCCTAATGCTGTTTGAAGTCCTAAACTTGAAATACCATTTGTGGTAGCATATCCAGCTATTTTTCTTAATCCTTTAATTTTTGATTTAACAAGTAAAGCGATATCCTGATCAAGTAAGATATTAGACAAATTCGGGTCTTGGGTATACGCCGAATAAAATTTCTCTAATAGAACAGAACGAATGATACATCCGCCTCTCCAGATCTTCACAACATCTTTTAGTGGAATCTCAAAATTATACTCTTCAGATGCTTTTACCAATAAAGCTAAACCTTGTGCATAACTGATCAATGTAGCCAGAAAAAGAGCATCCCCCACTTCCTTAATGAATAAGTCAATGTCTTCAGGGCTTACTATTTCCTTTTCAGAGTATAGCTGAGAAGCCTGAATACGCTCATCTTTATATGCTGATAAAATCCTTGAAGTAACCGCAATATCAATAGTTGGAATTGAAACACCTATTTCCATAGCCTGTTCAGAGGTCCATTTTCCGGTTCCTTTTGCGCCTGCCATATCTAAGATCTGATCCACAAGATAGTTATCAGTCAATGAATCTTTCTGTTGAAAAATATCTCTTGTGATCTCGATCAGAAATGAATTCATTTCACCATTATTCCATTCTTTAAAAACTTCGTATAGCTGATCATTATTTAAGTTAGCACCTCTCTTCAGTAAATCATAAGCTTCACTAATAAGCTGCATAATAGCATATTCAATTCCATTATGTACCATTTTCACATAATTTCCGGCAGAACCTTTGCCCATATAAGCAGTACAAGCTTCATCATTGACTTTAGCAGAAATCGCTTCGAGCATTGGCTTAAGTTGCGTGAAAGCTTCCAGATCTCCTCCAGGCATGATACTAGGTCCTGTTCTGGCACCTTTTTCACCTCCTGAAACTCCCATTCCCATAAAATGTAGATTTTTCGATGCCAAATCAGCAATTCGCCTGTTGGTATCTTCGAAATAAGAATTACCGGCATCAATAACGATATCTCCTTTGCTTAAAAGGGGTGTAATACTTTCCAATACCGCATCTACAGGTTTCCCTGCAGGAACCATAAGAATAATCTTTCTTGGCGTTTCTAATACAGATACAAAATCTTCCAAAGATCCTGTCCCTTTTACTTTCATACCTGAGGTAGCCCCATTCTGCAATTCTTTTATTTTCTCTTCGTCAAGATCAAATCCCGCAATCGAAAAACCGTGATCAGCAATATTATAAAGAAGATTTCTCCCCATTACACCAAGACCAACCATTCCATAACTGTATCCTTCCATTGTATTGATATTAATATGAATTTATTATACAAAGAATAAATTTACGCAAAGCCCATGAGGAAAAAAATAAAAGAATAGAAAAATTCCCTGACTTTTTACATATCGCTCATTTATAAGCTGATAGTTTTATGCACTCTTTTATACTTATTCTTTCCTTTTTTTTAAAATAAAAAATCAGATTTCTTTTTAGGTTTTATGTAAGTACTACTTATTCTGGCTAATTGCCATATTATTACTTCATTAGGTGGTGAATAAAAACCAAATTATATAGCATTATGTTTCTAATAACTGAATAAAACGTTATAATTATGGGAATAATCTATCAAAAAATAGCTGTTATTTATAACAATTAAGTATATATTTGCCAAAATTTAAATTCATGAACTACAAACTTGCGCTCAATACGCAGGAGCCTAACTCTAATATTGTTTTTAATACAATTGTATTTGATTCATTCAAAATCAATATAGTTGAGAGATACGCTGGATCGATGAGTTCTCGTCCAAAATTATGTGAGGTTTTATTTAAAGTGAGAACTTTAGATGATGATCTTATAAAAAAAAGAGATGGTAATATCAGGGTAAAAATTAGAGGTGAAGAATTCGAAGCCTATCAGAGATTATCCCAGAAACTGAACTCATACGAATACAAAAACAAGCTGATCAATAGAAAAGATGCAGAACAAGATTATGTTCATTTTACGCTGAGTTTGGTCATTGCTAATTATAATCTTAATTAATCCGCATAAACGGATTTTGATTTATTTAATTGCAAATATGTATTGGTAATCTGAAGTAAAGACTTCCAAAATAAAAAGCTCGCAAGTTATCAATTTCAGGTCGATGACTTTTTAAGGTATTCATGTCCCAATGGCGAAAGCTCGTAACCCACCTGATGACTGATTGTCAAACCCAGGTTTTTTAGTTTACGGATATTCAGTTTTAACCAATCTTTTTCAAATCCTGTTAAATCCGCAATCCCGATTGCGTGAAAATGAGGATTTTCTTTTATTGCACGTAAAACAGAGTTTGTCCAGGCTCCTTGCCTGCTGAATTGATCAAGTCGTTCCAGCTTCTTTGTCAGATCCTCAAACTGTTGCTTTGATAGTTCGGATTGTTCCCGCAATTTAATCCGGGGATCCTCTGAATGATAACCAACTGTTATTTTAAAAAGTGTTCCGGCTTTGTTGTTTTTAAGAGATTCAATTAATCTCTTCCTGTCTGTAAAACCTGCATTCAAAGCATCCTCATCAGTTATATCATTCTCATCAATGGATTCCACATTATGTATTTTAACCAAACCAATAGAAGTGTGCAAAAGACTTCCACTATTGACAGAAACCTTTTGCCAATGACGAAAAGCCAAGGTAATTTCCCCTGACTTTATCCCTTCCAGATGTACTTCTTTAAATAGCATACCTAACTGTATTACTTAATCTCCCTACTCTATCTATCGAATTCATTTTGTTCATTATCTAAATGATCATATTTATTTTTGTCACTGCTAAATATACTTAAATAACTATTTAAAATTGAAATACTTTATCCATACTGTGACAACATGAAGTGGACTTCCAATCCATAATCAACTTTATTTTACTGATGTAAAGCGCTCATCAATCCCAAAGTATCTTCCAATAGGATGTATTTTACAATCAATCCATCAACGACGGTAATCTCTGTAAAAAATACTGATTTGAAATTTTTTCCCGTTTTGAGCATAAGGGTTTCAAAATTTCCTGAACTAAGTATTACATTTCCATCGGTTGCTATATGATTAATCGCAGCAGAAACAGGTTTTGTATTTTGCCAGAGTAATTCAAAAAATTCCCGTATCTGATTATACGTGTTTCTTTGTCCTAACCAGGGAGCAATGGTTTCATTCCCTGGAACCTGCCAATCCAGGTGTTCGGGGAATAACTTCATGATCATTTCAATATTACGTTCTCCTAATGCAGCGTAATATTGTGAAACTATATCAATAGGATTCTTGTTTTCCATTAATTCTATTTTATCTTTATTAATATTATTATTTTTTAAACCTACCAGATCCATTTTAGTTAATCTGACAGGTATTTAAATTGATTTTAATCTTTCCAGAAGTTGTCTTCTTGTATCTGATCAGCAGAAAAGATTTCAACTTTGGAGATTTTATCCTGTACAACCGTATAAATATCGGTATTATACACATCCAGTTTTTCTCCGGAAGTTTTCTCTCCGGTCCAGTGCAGCTGGCATGCTATCCTGTTGTTGTTTACACTTATAGAGTCAAAAGAATTTAATTTCAGGGTATTTCCTGTCATTGTAAACATCTTCCCCACCATTTCAAACACTTCTTGTTGTGAGTTTTTTAAACCAGAGATCACATTGTCTCCTGGTTGAGACCATTGTACTTCAGGATCTAATAATGATCCTATCTTTTCAAGATCTATCATTTTAACTGCTGTTAAAAATTCTGTAACGATTTGTTTTGCTTGATTTTCCATATTATTTTTTCATTTTTTATATAAGCCAAAGTTCGTCGCTTTGCATGAAACATGAAGTACCTCAAAACGACATTAAATGATCATTTCCCGCCAAATTTTACATCCACCTGCTCGAATATTAATATTTTAGCAACATATAGTGATCTATCATGGAAAACCCATCTAAAAATTTTGTTTTACAACTAATTGGATATGCAGTTCAGAGAGACTTTTCTGCTGATGAACTGATGTCTGCATCAAACATTACCATAAAGGAGCTGACCAATTTAAAAACTTCACTTAGTCAACAACAAATTGATGATGTTTGGCGTAATGCAGTATCCATTACTACTGATACTATGTTTGGTCTTCATCTTGGAGAATCTTTACAATTACAAGCCCTTGGGGTAGTCGGGGAAATGATCAAGACCAGTAAAACTGTAGGTGAAGCGCTGACAAATGCTGCCTCACTCACCCACATGATCACAACATTATTTGAACTTAGCATTTTTAAGGATGATGACCATTTCTCTATAGCCTTCATTCCTCTCAATGCTTCCTGGCACAAGAACATTGTGGATACCCAAATACTTGACTTTTTAATGGTTATGGTTGTTCATGAACTTAACGGTATGTTGTTTAAAAAACTTTATCCCCGTTCCGTAAGTTTTGCCAGGCCATTGGAATATCCTCAAGAATACGAACGTGTCCTTCGTTGTAAACCAGAAGACAATGCAAAGATCAACCAGATTTCGTTTGATATTGCTTACTGGGATGAAAGGATTATAACTGCCAATCATGAACATCAGAAACTTCTGCTTAATGAGTCTGGCACCTGGAAAAGTAAAGAAACTGCAGGGCAACTTTTTAAAGACCGTGTATATAATTACATCCGAGCCAATTCTTATCTGAAGATGGTCACTTTGGAAGATCTCGCGGGCAATTTCAACATCAGTACACGTACACTTCAGCGTAAATTAAAAAATGAAGAAATTAATTTCCAACAGCTTGCTGATGAAGCACGTAAGAATCTGGCTTTAATGTATCTCAGAAATAATTCTTTCCAGATAACAGAAATATCAGGTATGCTTGGCTATAATGAAGTAAGTGCATTTATACGTGCATTCAAGCGATGGACCGGACATTCTCCTGCTACTTATCAAAAGAAGCTTAATAACCCTGAAATAGAGGCTGTGTAAGAAAACCTAATTTTTACATCCTGGAAAACATAGAGGAAAAATTATACTTAATTGTGTTAATAATTCGTGTTAGCTCAATACTATGATCAAGATCATAAAAAAACTTAAGTACACTTTATATATTTGGTTATTAGTATTCCAACTAATAATAATAATAATTTCATCATTTTTACGCGAGCTTCTCTCCAACGGGAAGCTTTTTACAAAAACACTTTTTAAAATTATCATACTGGATGGGAGTCTTTCAATTGAAGGGCTCTTTTTTTATTTGGGATAATTTGTATATTCGGAAAAACTAAAATTACTATGATTATCGACGAAAATGATCAATCTGAAATATATTATAAATATAGAACAATAGACAACTACAAGTATTTTGTAGATAAGTCCGTTTAAAACTTTCCCGCCGGCTGTAATATATTTAATTAGAAACCAATTTTTAATTTTTGCCGGATCTGCTCTCTTATTTATAAGATTCCAAAGTGTATCAGAACCACGTGTATTATAAGTGTAAGACACCAATGCATCGAATTAATTTTGAGTAAGCGGAATCTTTACTTTTTGCGATACTATTCTTTCATGCACTTCCAAGTCTTGGCGTAAAGCATCTATTTAAAGAGATCTATTTTGCAAACTCCTTAATCCAAAAGTATATTCCATTGCATTTATTATTTCAATACTGCTTTTTATGTATATTTAAAGCAAACTTTTAGCTACAATGAAACAACAATTATTCTTTAAGCAGATAGCTTTTTTGCTTTCTCTTTCTTTTTCATTCATCTTATTCGCACAAAATAATAGCTGGCAGCCTCTTGGTCCGGATGACTCTAATCAGCCTTCCTTCGGAACTTCTGATATTACAAGCCTAGCCATAGCTCCAAATGGCACGATCTACTTTGGTTATCGGGATTATGTTAATGGTAGTAAGGCCACTGTAAAGAAATTTAGTGGGACAACCTGGGAAACAATTGGTACAGCAGGATTTTCAGATGGTATTATGTCCCAAATAGATCTTAGTATAGCTCCGAATGGAACTCCTTATATTGCCTATCAGGATTACACTAATGGAGGTAAAGCGACCGTAAAAAAGTTCAATGGGACAAATTGGGAAACAGTAGGTACAGTTGGTTTTTCAGTAGGGGGTGCTATTTTTATAAGTTTAGCTATAGCTCCGGATGGTACACCATACATAGGATATTCGGATACTACGAATAGCAATAAAGCTACAGTAATGAAGTTTAATGGAATCAATTGGGAAATAGTAGGTACACCATGGATTTCCACAGGAG
The DNA here is from genome assembly GCF_016595215.1 of Chryseobacterium paridis. GTDB lineage: Bacteria > Bacteroidota > Bacteroidia > Flavobacteriales > Weeksellaceae > Chryseobacterium > Chryseobacterium paridis. The sequence continues at coordinate 1,186,464 of NZ_JAENHK010000010.1, forward strand.
ATGCTCAGTATGTAAGTCTTGCAATAACACAAAATGGTATACTTTACGCTGGTTATCGTGACATCGCTGCCGGTGGTAAAGCCACTGTGAAAAAATTGAGTGGCACCAACTGGGAAACGGTAGGTACAGAAGGGTTCTCAGTTGATCTTAGTGCTATGTATCTCAGTCTTGTTATATCACCCAATGGTACTCCATATATTGGATATTCAGATTTCAATGGTAGTGAAAAAACAACTGTTATGAAATTTACCGGCACCAATTGGGAAACAGTAGGTCCGGCTCAGTTTTCGGCAGGTACAGCAGTTTTTACTAATCTTGCAATAGCAGCAGACGGCACTCCTTATCTGGCCTATGCTGACGGAACAAACAGTATGAAAACTACTGTAAAAAAATTCAGTAACAACAGTTGGACTACAGTGGGCACTCCAGGCTTTTCTGCAGGAGGGGTCAACTATTATGTTGATCTTGCTTTCAGCCCGGACAATAAAAAAATAGTTGTAGGATACAGCTTATCCGGATCAAATGGTGTTTTTGCCAAATACTATGATGCTGGTGAGTTGAACACCAAAGAAACTGAGATTCAACATTCAGGAATATATCCCAATCCTACAAAAGGAGAACTCAATATAAAAACGGACAAAAAGATAAAATTATCTACTCTGTTTGATATGGCGGGAAGGATAATTCTAACAACATCATCCCCAAAAATGGACATTTCTGAATTGACCAATGGAACTTATATACTCAATGTACAATTTGAAGATGGTACTTCTTTTTCCGGGAAAGTAATAAAAGAATAAACTTTGCAAGAGATGTTTTGTAAGGAGATTTGTTAGTAAAGAAAAAAGTATGGTTAATGAATAAACCATACTTTTTTTATTAGTTTCCAAAATTCACAAAATGAGGAATATCCGTCGCAAAATTATTGATGGGTAAAAGATTATTTCGATTGCTATTAAAATCAAAAACTGAATTATTATCAAAAGGAACACGGGGATAATAGGTGAATGAAATCTGTATCCTGTTGAAAACCAAAAAAGGATTATTAATTAAAACACCAATTCCTATTTTTGTGTTTGCTTTTGTTTTCAATAGCTTATCATCGGGCATGCCTAACCAACCTACTGCCGCAGTTAAGTAGGGACTAAAATGGAAATTCTTCCAGGTCTTGTTAATAAACAATTGAAGCTGATACCTTAAAACCAACTTTTTAGTTCCTATATAATCTGAATTGTAGACAGGAAATTCATCTGGAGAAGAAAGATTAATTCTGTCTTTATAAGAATAATTGTGTTGAGGATTTCCCAATGCTAAAGTCGGTGAAAAGAAATGTCTTGCCTTAGCAAATTTCCAATCTGTCAGGTTTGTAAAATAAGTTCCATCTAACCGAAAGGATTCACGATTTTGATTTTCTTCGTTAAAAAATCTTCCAAACTGCGCTTTTAAAGTGAAATAACCCACCCGTATAAAATTACCATATGATGCAGAAACCCCTACATAAGGCTTTACCTCATTGCTTCTGGATAAACCTCCAGCAGTAAAATTCAACGAGTTACCATAAGCAATATCTTCCGGCAAATCGTATTGAAAAATATTCTTCTGAACAGAAAAATTCCTGTTAATAAACCCGATAGACATTAAAAAGCTGCTATAAGAATTAAAATATTGATATCGGTCTGCTCCTGGGCTGTCTTTGTACTGATAATTCTGAAACCGCCCTATTACTGCGATATTACTGGAGACTTTCTCAGTAGGATCAGATGAAATGGGAATTTGATAACCACCCCATAAATCCTGACTGTATACTTTAATCTGAACTTCCGGATAGCTCGTATCAGTTTCTATTGGAAGTAAAACCTTTCGCATGAAATATTCGAAGGTAAAGCCACCTGCCCATTTCGTCAGAGGAGAGAAAAAATCTCTACGGACATTAAAATTAATCCTTTCATTTCTAAAAAAATCACGTTCCCCCAGGATCTGAGCATTGATATAAGAACCAAAAAGATTATATGCTGTATAGCTTCCTAAAAGATAATTTTGTTTTTCTTTGGAATCATTTCTATAAAGAAAATCAAATGTATGCCCCAATCCCAATACATTTTCTTCAGTCACTCCCAATCCTATTTTACTTCCTGAATAACTTAATCTTGGTTTTAAACTCCAGGAATCAAGAACTTTTACAATAACATCAATGGAATCCTTATTAGAAGTACTATCAGAAACACTGATATGAACTCTGTTTATAAAAGGCATAGTTCTTAGCAAACGTTCAGATTCGTAGAGCTTCTGAGCATTATACTCTTCACCTTCCTTAAAAAGCAAATAGTTATTTACTGTAGAAATTTTTGTTGTAGAATGAAGGTGATCGGTAATCCAATCGTACCATTTAAATTTTTCTTTATTATCCTTCGAACCATATCCAAATGGGTCAATTGTTTCTACGTGAATATTTCTAATATATTTTTTGTGATAGGTTTCCTGTAACAATTTTTCAGTCCTGGACTTAACAGATGTCGAATCTGCCTCTCTACGAAATATCAAGCGATGAATAAATTTGGTAATTTTTCTTTGGTCTGAGAACTCTTCTATTTTATAATAGAGTGAATCTTTTTTTTCCTGAGCATTTAAAAAGGAAAAACCACATACCAAAAAGATGAAAATTACGGTTAATTTAGTCATTATAGAATTTAATAAAATTTATGGTATCAATTTACAAGCCAATAAATATTAAAAATATGCTATAATGCGAAAAAAATAAGTTACAAAATAATACAGGTATAGAAATAAAAGTATTAATTATGTCTTTTTCATAAGAGAAAATAATACATATAATTTGATGGTAAATGATGGGAATAATAAATTAATGAAGACATGGAATTTTTAAACTTTACAAACATACGTCCCAAAATTAATGGATATTATTACATTATTTGGGAACCAGGTGATGAACCTGAATTTGTATGGATTGATTATTTTACTTTAGATGGGCAAGAATTTTGGACTTGGCGTTGGAACCTTAACGAGGATCCTGAGGATCTTTTTTTAGATATTGCCAATCCGGACACTATTCAATTCTCTGAACTAATTATCAAGTTTAGGTAAAAAATAAAAAGGATTTGTGAGTAAAATTGGATAAAAATAAAAAAAGCCCCTAAAATAGGGGCTTTTTGTGACCGCAGAAGGATTCGAACCCTCACTGTCGGAGCCGAAATCCGAAGTTCTATCCATTAAACTATGCAGCCGAATAGGTTCTGGGACATTAAGTAAGGTGCAAACAAAGCCCTAAATCCTAATTCCTCATACCTAAAAACTAATCTTCACACCACCCAGAATCTGGGCTCCCAATACTTTGTAACCTTTATAGGTTTGGTAGTTTGAGTTCAGAAGATTATTTCCGGTTGCGAAAATACTGAAATTTTTGTGAAATTTATACTCTGCGGAAAGATTTAAATCAGCATAGCCACCAACTTTATCATTGGTATTCTCTGTAGACTGATACATCATAGCTGGATTAGCTACTCCTTCTATTAAGTAAGAGTTTGTCGTTCTGTCACTTGAGAAGATTCCTTTAAATCCTAATAATAACTTTTTATCCAACATGGTATATTTAGCTCCAATACTTGCATTGAACAAAGGAACGTTATAAATGTTGTCGTAATTCTTCAAATTATATTTTGTGAATCGAAGTTCTCCATCTAAAATAAGATTAGCTAAAGGAAAATATTGAATACTTCCTTTGATATCACTTACATTTCCATCATCATAAATGGCAGAGAATGTATTGGCAAAATTATAAGCAGAACGGTTCAACGTAAAGTCATTGTTGAACAGATCATTCGCCTTAAAGAACATAATATCTCTCATTTTTCCAAAACCTGCAGAGAAGTCATACTTTATCGTTTCATCGATATCTCCTCTTAAACCTGCATAGAAATGATATTTTGTTTCAGTTGGTTTTAGCATCTGGTCAGAAAGAATAAAAGGATTCTGCTGTAAGAGATCGCTATAGGTATTTAGTTTCAGACCACCATCTACCCCACCATAGAATTTAAATTCTTTAGAAGCAGCTATCTGGAATTCAGCTTTTGGGAACCAATAGCTTTTATTATTTTTCACCTGCTCCATATTGGTATTTGAATTTTTACCATTTAAAAAAGCAAATGAAGAACCTAGCATCAAATAAGAATCTCCTTTAGCAAAGGTAACTTTAGGATCTAAAGTAGCATTGAAAAAGTTGGATGAATTTTTATCTCTGATTTCAAAATCAGTTTTTACAGTTTCTAATCCTACGCCTAAATCAGCATTCATCAGAATACCATTTTTAGCAACTTCAACACCGTGTTTCGATAAATTAACCAAAACGGACGCCTGATTTTCCTGAGCATCAAAATGATCCTTTAAAAACGATGATTTTACTCTTACATCATTTAAGATTTCATTAGAATAAAAATCATAGTATCCGTTCACTTTAAACTGATTCACTCTTTGTGCTAAATCAACATCTGCCGCAGGTTCCAAAGCATAGATACCGTAATACTTATTATTATCCAATCCATATTGAGCGTTCAGGTTGAATTTTCCTTTTTCACCATAAGAATTTAAGAAAGCTCCAATAGAGGCCGAACTCTGTTTAGAATCCCACGCATATTCTCTTTTTAATCCTAAAGTGGAAAGAAAATGAACATCCGCTCCTACTTCAAGTTTATTCGCAAGGGTTTTAGAAATGTTAGCATCTCCCAAAATCTTCCCAAAGTTCCCCATTCCAAACTGCACATAATTGTTTTGAGCTGTTCCCTCAAACTTCGGAGTAACATCTTGCCCCTGAATAGTAGAAGTTTTGAAGTCTGAAACCGCAGGAACATCCGTGATCTTATACTGTACAGGATTCTGAGATTTTTCTTCTGGTGGATAATTCTTAATCGTTTCGATAGAAGTTTTTTTCTTTTCGATCTTTTTAACTTCCGGTTCTCTTTTTTTATTAAGAATCAGCTTCTCTTCTTTGATCTGGGAAAACGCAATTTGCGAAACCCCTAAAAATAATATGGATAATATTTGAATTCTTCTGTTCATTATGTAGTGTATTTATGTATTCATGTAAAATGTATTAATGATTTAATACGTTTGAATACGAAGTACATTTTTTATTTTTTGATCTGCTTTTTAACTTCTTTAGCTTCTGCAACGATTTCCGGGAAATCCTTGTAATTGGCAATGATCTGATCACAAGTATAACTTGCCTGATAATTATCTTTCAAACCAATATAGTTTTTCGCCATCAATACCAATGCTTTAGCACCCCAATACTCTTCAGAAGAGTAATTGTTTGCCAATTTGAATATAGTCTCATTGGAAGATTTGAAAGCTTTTCCTTTATTCTGATAGAATGCTTTTGCATATAATGCTTCTGCAGCTACCTCCGTATTGGATGATTTTTCAAGAGAAGCATAAGCTGCCTGAGCATCTTTATCTTTCGAAGAGTTCATTAAACTTCTTGCCTTGATCACTTTTGCAGTTTCAATGACTGCCGCAGAATTTTTGGTATTCGCAATGACATCATTAGCCAGCTTTTCAGCTTGTGAGAAGTTCTTTTCTTCAGCATACATCTTCATTAATTCTACATTGGCGTAATTTTTAATATTGATATCTGAAGAGTTTTTAATATTCTCTAAATATTTTTTAGCCTCTGCACTATTCCCCTGCGCCACATAGATTTGAGCTAAACGGGTCTGAGCATCATCCTGATAATCATTCTGAACATTCGCCACTTCCTGTAGTACCAATAATGCTTTTGTCGTATTATTCGTTTGATAATAGCTTTCTCCTAACTCATATTTAGCCTGATAAAGACCTTCACCTGTTGGATTCTGCGTCAGATATTTCTCGTAATAAGAAATAGCATTTTTATAGTCTTTCTTGGTGAAGTATTGTTTTCCTGTAGAAAGGTTGATCTCATCAATTTCTGAAGCATCTACATTTACTCCTATACTTTTGGCAAAACTTTCGTATCCTGCCACGTCGCCATTTTTAGTAAAAACTGGTTTAGCAGCCTGAACAATCTTCTGAGCATATGCTGTATTTTTATACTGCTCACCCAAAGATTTCAATTCGGCAATCGCCTTATCATTCTGATTCTGATCGATATAATTCTGAGCTCTGTAGATAGAAGCATTGGCGATCAAATCTTTATCAGATGATGTTTTAATCACTTTAGCAAAGTAATCATTGGAATTAGCAAAGTCATCCTGTGCTGCGTACGCTGTTCCGATCTCATATTGAGAATCATCGTAATATTCAGATTGTGGATATTTAGATAAAAGAGATTTTAAGCTGGTAATTTTTGCCTGTGTATCTCCTTTAAAACCTAAAGCCATTCCTTTTTGATATAAAGTATAATCCGTGGAATCTTCGTTTTTATCGTAAATCGCAATCGCATCATTCAGCTCGTTATTCGCATAATGAATATCTGCCAAACGAAGTTCTGCATCATTTTTAAATTCCGGTTTAGGATTGGTCAGATACTGTTTAAAATAGGTTTGTGCCTGGTCAAACTTTTTAGATTTGAAATAAGCATATCCGAGGTCATAAGGCAGCTGCTGTTTTTCAGGGAAAGTCGCCGTCAATAATTTCTCATAACGTACAATTGCAGAAGGGTAATTCCCTTTCTGATAATAAGTCTGAGCCAGCCAGTACAAAGCCCTGCTATTGAATTCTTTATTGATATTAAATGCTAAGCTTCTTAAGAAATATTTCTCTGCTTCATCATAATTTCCTTTGTTGAACTCTTCTGTTCCCAACAAATAAGAAACTTCCTGATCTACTTTGTCAATTTCAGGAGAAGAACTTTGCAGCCTGTCGATGGCATTTAATGTTTCTTTATAGTTTCCCGAATACAAGTAAGATTTCACTAATAGAGATCTCATCTCTGTAGCATTGTCTGCATTCTGGTTGTCATTGATATAGCTTTGAATAACACCGGAAGGACTTTCAAAAGGGTTTCCAATGTCGTAGCTTAATTTTGCATATTGCTCATGAGCCAGCCTTTTCACTTTCGCGTCATAATCCATCTGATAGGAAGAACGGAATGCAGAAAGAGCCTCTTGCTTTTTGTCAACCGCCAGATAAGCATTCCCTAACTGATAATAGGCATTTTGAGCTAATGCAGAATTGCTGTTTAAAAGCTGGTTATAGTAAGATACAGCTTCATCATATTTTTTCAGCTGAGCAGCCACAAATCCCATTTCATACAAATCATTTTCAGAGGGGCTTTGCTGAACACTCAGATAATCTTTTAAGTGTTGATAAGCTGAAGCATAGTCCTTTTTCATAAAGTAACTTTCTCCAATGATCTTGTGCACTTCGGCTTTATAAGAGTCTGAAATATTTTCGTTCAGTAACAGATTTCCTTCAGAGATTGCTTTATCATAATCCTTGTCATTATAATACATCTGAACGTAGTAAGGACGAACCAGCTTGGCATATTTAGGTTGATCTTTTACTGAATCAAAATATTGAAAAGCTTTATCATTCTGTTTGTTCGAATAATACAAATGTCCCAACATGTAGGCAATATCTCCTTTTTGGGATTCATCGGCCGTTTTGTAGGCTTCTTCCAGTGCATCAGTGGCTCCTTTAGAATCTCCGGTCATGAATTTTGCATATCCTAATTTCAGGATATACTGGGTATTTTCCTCTTTTGAAAGCTGATACTGATTTACATTTTTCAATGTCTCTAGCGCCTTATCAAAATCTTTTTTAGCTAAATAATAATCCGCTAATGGAAGATTAGCCTGAGCAAAATAGGCAGAATTCGGATACTCCTTAATAAAAGCAGTTAATCCTTCTTCAGCATGATTCTTTTGAAGGATCACTCCGATCACGTTATCAAAAAACTGCGCAGCTTCCTTCTTAGACCTTGACAGATTTTGATTGTAAAAATACTGTCTGGCATATTCGTATTGAGAAGCGTTGTATATTTTGGTTTGATAAAGATTTTCGGCTAGATTGAATCTGTAATTTTCTTTTTGGGTAAAGTATTGGGACTGTTGAGCATCGGAGATTCCGAAATAGATCACGGCAGCCGCTAAAAGTATTTTTTTTGATTTCATTCTTTATTTGAATAAAAAAATTAGTCTATTATATCAACGAAAATATTAAAAACTTATTGTTTAAGCAAGTTTTAAAAGGTTTAATAATCTAAAATATCATTTGACCGAACCTCTAATATTTTATTATAAAATTTATTTAATTTATCGCAAAATATCAAAATCAGTTCATCAAAAACATTTTGATTTCACCCTGATTCTTGAGCATCTAAAAACATACCAATACCTTAAAATTAAGATACTTTTAGCATTAATATTTCTAAACTTTCTGCAAACTCAAATTTCTGACTTTCTAAAACAGGTAAAACAAATTCTTAAATACTTAAAAAATAGGCAACCCTCTACAAAAAATTGAATTTGATTTTGGATTTTCAATTTCTTCATTAAAATGTTCTAACCGCTTTTATGGAAAGAAAATATTTTATACCTCAACCTAAATAATAAAAAAGAGGAAAAATAAAAAAACAATGCAATATTTATTTTGCTATAAAATTAAAATTAATTATATTTAATTGAACAATAGTTATTAAAATTAAAATAATGATAAATTATTATTAATTTAAAGTTAAATAAATTAAACAAAAACAATTTAAAAAAGCAATCAATTAACAAAAATAACTTTATTAATTATTAAAATAATAGAATTTGAAAAATCTAATAAATCTAATCTATTCTAGTTTAACATGAAAAATTTTCATTGTCCGAACTGCAGTTCTAAACAGAAAATAAAAATATTACTTCTTGCAAACAATAATTCCTCCTGGAATTGTCATAACTGTAATACTAATCTAAAATTCGAAAAATTCAACAACAGTACATTTATATTAGGCTTTTTAAGCACAGCCATTCCCGCATACATTTCATTGAATATTCTACATATGGACATCCTCAAAAGCCTATTAATAGGATTATTATTTGGAATTTTTCAATACATTCTTACATTACTATACTTTTACTTTACTAAAAAAATAGTAATAGCATAAAATATCCCTAGTAATTATTATTTTACACGTCAAAATTCTTAAGTAGAACTACAAAGAATTAAAATATCTGAATTATTAAAAAAAAAGAGTCTAAATAATCTCTATAAATTAATGAAAACAGTAAAAACCTTATTGTTTAGACAAGTTTTAAAAAGTTTAATAATTTAAAATATCATTAGAGTACATTTCACTATTTCATGATAAAATTGTTTAAATTCGTAACAAAATAATCGAAACAATATCAAAACTAACTCCTCAACAAAATATTTTGATTTTATCCCTTTTTTACAGCATTTAAAAACATATCAATACATGAAATTTAAAATACTTTTAGCATTAATATTTGTAAATCTGTTGCACGCCCAAAAGTTTTATTTTCCAAAAGCCGCTGTAACAGACTCTTCGATACTCGAAAAACAACTCCCTGTTCTTGCATCGGAACTAATGACCCAAAAACCGCTGCTAAAGCTTAAAGAACAAAATAAAGCTAACTTTTTGGATAACCTCTTCCGTTTGGAGATGGTTTCAAAAGATTATAAAAAATCCATAACTACTTTATCAGAGCACCGTAATGAATTTGCTGATCATAATATGGTTGGAAATAGATTCATCGCTCACGAAGTCTATAGTTTAGCCAAATTAATTGAGAAGCGGGACAATGTAACCTTCCAAATTGCCCTTCAAAAAGCATTTGATGAGAAATACAAAACCCTCTCCGATAAAATGCTCGTTAGGCTAGGTCTCATTTTTGATGGAGATGTCAACAGTCTTAGAAAAACTTTTAAAAAGTCGATTGATAAACAAAAAGATAAAGACAGTATAGATTATCCATCAGCTTTGGCTTTATGTAAAAGTTATTTAAACTATAAAGTATATGCTAGCATTAAGCCTCAGATCATGCAATTGCTGGCAAAAAAAGATCAGGAAAAATTCATTATTGAAACTAAAGATCTTAAAACTAAAAACGGAAATACCCTTACGATTACCATTGTCAGAAAAAAAGAAAACAAAGCCCCACTCCCTGTTGTTCTTACCAATAACATCTATGCAGGACCAATTGATGTACTTTTTGGAAAAAGAGCTGCCATTTATAATTATGTAGGCGCGGTTGTCAATACCCGCGGTAAAAGAAACAGCAACGATGAAAATAATCCTTTTGAAAATGAATCACAAGATCTTTACGAAGTCATAGATTGGGTAAGCAAACAACCCTGGAGTAATGGTAAGGTTGGGATGATTGGAGGAAGTTACCTTGGTTTTAGTCAGTGGGCAGCTGTGAAAAAATTACATCCTGCATTAAAAACGATTGTTCCTCAGGTAGCCGTAGGAATTGGAATAGATTATCCAGCCCAAAATAATATATTCATGAGCTACATGCTACAATGGATCAAATATGTTACTAATAATAAATTGACCGATGAAGCTGATTTTAATAATTTCCCAAAATGGGATTCTATTAATACTGCATGGTACAAAAGTGGAAAATCATTCAGAGCTTTAGACACTATAAGTGGTCAGCCCAATAAGATTTTTCAAAGATGGCTGGATCATCCGGGCTATGATGAATACTGGCAGAAAATGGTTCCTTATAAAGAAGATTTTGCTAACATCAATATTCCTATACTGACTACAACAGGCTATTATGATGATGACCAGATAGGAGCATTATCTTATTTTAAATCTCATCACCTTTATAATAAAAACGCCAATCATTACTTAGTAATTGGTCCCTACGACCACGGTGGCGCACAAAGTTTTGGATATACCACTGTCAGTGGAAATCGTATAGATCCTGTAGCGAGAATAAGTATAGATGACCTTGCATTTTCATGGTTTGATTACATTCTTAAAAACGGTAAAAAACCAGATCTTTTAAAAGATAAAATCAATTTCCAGGTTATGAATACCAATTCCTGGAAGCACGTTCCTACTTTGGAAAAAATGCACACCTCAACCATCAAGTTTTATCTGCAGGATCATAAAGATATTCCATCAGTTTTTACTCAATCTCCAAATAAAACTTTCACTAAGCAAATCGTTGATTTTAAAAACAGGGATCAAAAGGAATCTTATCGTCTTGTAAGTAAAAAAGATAGCGTAAAAGTAACCAATTCTGTTTATTTTGAAAGTGAAGTCTTAGACAAAGATCTTATTATAAGCGGAAATTTATCGGGTTTTTTTAATGTCTCCATTAACAAGAAAGATTTTGACACAGATACTTATTTATACCAAATACAGCCGGATGGTAAACCTTTTTTATTATCAACACATATTGTAAGAGCCAGCTATGCAAAAGACAATGCAGTTCGCCAGCTTCTCGAGCCGGGTAAAGTTGAACAGATTCCTATTAAAAATTCAATGTTTATGAGTAAGAAAATAGAAAAAGGAAGCAAATTGGTGTTGCTTGTCGGTGTGAATAAAAACCCTAGTTGGCAGATCAATTATGGAACTGGAAAAGATGTAAGTGATGAAACAATAAAGGACGCTAATGAGCCATTGGAAATAAAATGGTATAACGACAGCTATGTAGAAATACCTATTTATAATGAATAAGGGTATTTTATTTATTTAAACCTCATCATTTTACCTAAATATTGTAGTGTTCACTGACAGCCAAACAAAAAATCATTACATTTGCTTTTTTTCAAACTCAAATATAAACATTGAATGAATCAACTTTTCAGAAGGAAAAACTATTCAGAGACAGATACATCGACTAGCCTTTTAAGGGTTTTGGGTGTTTGGGACATCGTTTTTTTTGGTATTGCCGCCATTATCGGAGCAGGGAGTTTTAGCAGTTTAGGCGAAGCTGTTTTCAGAGGAGGTCCCGGAGTGATTCTATTATATTTGATTTGTGGCTTTGCTTGTGGCTTTACAGCACTTTGTTATGCAGAGTTTGCCAGTAGAATACCCACAGCAGGCTCTGCCTATACTTATGCTTATGCAAGTTTTGGCGAGTTGATCGCGTGGATCATCGGATGGGCGTTGATTATGGAATATTCTTTTGGAAATATCTATGTGGCCTTTTCATGGTCAGATTATTTTACCAGTTTCTTAGGAAGACTAGGAATGCATATTCCGGATTATCTTACCTGCAGTTATACGGAAGCCAAAAAGGCATTCATGAATGGTTCCGAAAATAAAGAACTACTCAATGCCTGGAAATCTGCTCCTTTAATCGGAAGCTTGAAATTCATTGTTGACGTTCCAGCATTGGTGATCAATGGATTGATTACGTGGCTTTGTTATGTTGGAGTAAAAGAAAGTAAGAACTTCAACAACTCACTGGTTATATTAAAATTAGCAGTAATCGTGTTAGTAATCCTGGTAGGTTTTTCTTATATTAATACTGAAAACTGGACGCCAATAAACCCAGAAACGCAAGTCCCTTCATTTATGCCTAATGGTTTTGCAGGTGTAATGAGTGCTGTTTCCGGAGTTTTCTTTGCTTATATCGGGTTCGATGCACTAAGTGTTCTTTCTGAAGAAACCAAAGATCCTCAAAAGACTTTGCCAAAAGGGATGATTATCTCTCTTGTACTTTGTACAGTGATTTATATTGCTTTAACTTTAGTTCTTACCGGAATGGTAGATTACAGAAAATTTGATGGTATCGGAGATCCTCTATCATTCATTTTTGAAAGATCAAATGCCAATGTTGCCTGGATGGAACTCGTTGTTTCATTTGTCGCTATTGTTGCTATCACAACAGTATTATTGGTATTCCAAATGGGGCAGCCAAGAATCTGGTACGCGATGAGCCGTGATGGTCTAATGCCTGAAAAATTTAAAACTGTACATCCAAAATATAAAACGCCTTCTTTTGCAACGATTGTTACAGGTATTGCTGTAGGAGTTCCCATCCTGTTTACAGATAAAACATTCATTCTTGATTTCACAAGTATCGGAACCATTTTCGCTTTCGTTCTTGTATGTGCGGGGGTTTTAATGCTTCCTGCAAAAGAAAAAATCAAAGGGAGATTTCACCTGCCTTATATCAATGGAAAAATTATATTTCCTGTTATTTTTATTGGTGGATTGGTTGCTTTCTATTATTGGCAGCCAGAGTTTTTCCATACTTTAATGGATTGGAATGATCCTAAAGAAGGGGAGTTCAGAGCCTCAATCTTTGTGTATATCATCGTAAACCTTATCCTTTGCATTTTTACCTTTATCAAGAACTTCTCATTGATCCCTTTAATTGGTTTAAGCTCTTGCTTGTACCTTCTAACCGGGATGAGCCATGAAAATTGGTTCTGGTTCGGATTATGGTTTGCTCTAGGCTTAGTCATCTATTTTTGTTATGGATATAGAAATAGTAAGCTTGGGAAGGAATCTTTAGGAAAATAGTATAGAAAGGCTGAAAGGCTAAATCGCTGAAGAGCTGAAAAGCTGAAAAGCTGAAAAGCTGAAAAGCTGAATCGTAAAAAGGCAAATTTGTATAATCGCAAATTTGCCTTTTTTATTGGCTCTTATTCCTCCTTCACTTTTAGCTCTTGCAGATTGAAATCTTTAATTTTAAACCTGTTTAAGAAATCCAATAACCGACAACTATTCTTGTTTACTAGCTACACCCTGCGATTTTGCGATTCTGCGATTCTGCAATTTTGCCTTTTCGCCTTTTCATCAAATTGGCCAACTTATTGCTCTAACCCTTAGGAACTTAAAAAAAACTAAAAACCATGTCTGAAAGAATAAAAACCTACAGCGAATTTTATCAGTTCTATCTCACTGAACACAGTAAAACAGGAACCAGAATTTTTCATTTTTTAGGAACACTCCTTGTATTTGCCGTCATTGCTTATGTCATTAATTCCGGCAAGGAAAGGTTTTTATGGTATATCCCTATTTTTGGATATGGTTTCGCCTGGTTTAGTCATGCTGTAATAGAAAGAAATAAACCTGCAACATTTAAATATCCTCTATGGTCACTGATATCTGATTTCAGATTATTTTTTGAACTTCTGATAGGAAAACAAAAATTCACAGGAAACAAAATCAGCAATCCGAATAGCTAGTATAAGAAAGAAAGTTATCATTCACAATACATAGTAATACTACAAACGATAAGTTCGGGTTTTGCTTCGCAAAACCCGAACTTATTATAATTTTCAATTTTCAATTTTACCCTTTCAACTTATTTAAACCGTTTCTTAAAATTAAACTTCAATCGATTCATGAAACCCGCCTCAATAATATCAATTCCCAACCCAAAGTTACTGTCTGCAACTGTATGGTGTGCTGTTCTGAAGGTTTCAAAATCATCCTGAGGGATCTCCAGATTGACTAAAGGTTTATATTCAATAAAAACGGTAGCTCCATTTTTTGTAATCTTTTTTCGACTGGTGTAATCAAAATATGGATTATTGATGGTACTTTCCTGAATTGTATATTTTTCTTCAGTATCTATTTTCTGATCTGTATACAGATTGATTTCATATTTCTCGTTATCGAAATTATGCCAGAAAGGTAAGTCTTTATGTAAAAAATCCCTTGCACTTGCCTTGATCACATTGCGGTCGAAATACATTAAAAACCGGTTATTCTGCGGATCTACATAATATGGATTTTCAACGGTTGCATGATACTCGATTTTAACCTCATTCAGCTTTTTGTCATCACTTACAATATCTATTGAAGCATCTTTAAAGATATTTCTTACATCCGTTCCATTTCTGTCATTGGAATAATTTAAACTATAGAAAAGGAAATTATTCCAGCTATCTACTATTTCTCTTTTATTGGTATTTTTAAAATACCTCCTCATGGCATTCGCACGATTTCCTTTATAAGTGGTTGTTAACTTTAATTTTCCGGTGGTATTTTGTGCATTGAACTCTACTTTTTCATCAATACAATAGTAAGGATATCGATACGCCTTTCTTTGCTGTAATTCCTGATCAGGTTTCACTTCCAGATAATGCATAAAATAAATAAAGCCTCTGTTTTCTATTAATCCAAACTCATCACGAATGGTGGCATCAATAAAGTACTCTTCATTTTTATAATTAACCTTCACTACTACATGGTTGAATGAAAGTAAAGATGGCAGGTAGTATTTGATATAATAATCTGTATGATAGTTGACCAGTACAACAGAAGAATCTACTCCTATATAATCTAAAATAACTTTTAGCAAAACACATTTAGCCTTACAGTCTCCTTGTTTGTTTTCATAGGTTACGTTAGGCTCTTGTGGTTTGTGCCCATTCATCTCATCTGCATTGAAGATATAATAGATATTATTCTGAACATATTCAATCGCAAACTGTAGCTTTTCATCCTGATTGTTTATAGCATCGAGCTTTTCTACCAGTTTCGGAGCAAATTCTTTTAAAGAAGACTTATTGTAGATTTCTTCATAAATAGGAGCTATATAATTGGATAAATCCTTCCAGTTACTTTCTGTTGCAAAATCAATAAAGGGAAAAATTTCACGGCTGGCATCTACGGGATTGATATAATTTTCTTCGTTAATGACAAACCTCTCCCCTTTTTTAAGATGATGAATTTCTGGTTCTAAAACATTTCCCTGCTCATCTCTGAAAAATACCTTTTTATAAGCCACCGGTTCTTCCCGTTCATTAACAAAAGTGAATTGAAAATTCCCATATGCCCAATAATTATCCGGACTCACCCAAACATATTTTGAAAACTCCTTTCTCAGGAAATCCCGGTCTGTAAAAGCCTTTACCCTAGAATCTTCAAGAATCAAAACATCATACAATCTGAGATCTTTTATCGTAATATTAATTTTCTTATTACTGCTTAAAATTCCGCCACTGCTTTGGTTTTCACTATCTAAAACCTTGATCTTCATATCAGGGATTTTATCAATTAAAACGCCCTCCCGCAGAACACTGATCCTATGAATATTGTAAACCTCATTTTCTTCAACCACCACATCCATTACAGAAGCTCTCTCCAGATTGGAGGGTTCATTAAGCGTATATGCCATACACACATATTCATTACTTTCGGCATTGCTCGTATAGTATATCTTGTCAAGAAAATAGCAGTAATCACGACCTTCATTGATCTGGCTATTGGAAAAATCTGACTCTTTTATTTTTTCAATAAGCTGTTGATCATCTACACTTCCTGCCCAGGGCTCAGGTTTTTGAATTTTATAATTTTCAATTTGAATTTGATTATCCATATTAATATTTACTATTTAATGTGTTTTGGTTGAAATAATTAGGGAGGTTGAAATTAAATAATAAATATATAAAAAACAAGCGTAGAACAACTACAATCATCGGCATAGTTTCGGCATAGTAATTGAAAGGTAAGTTTAAAATTTAGATTTATGAAAAATATGATGACGATTCTAAAGGCAGCTTTTCTAGTATTGGCTATTGCCGTAGTTACACAATGTACAACCGCCGCAAAAGTTTCTGACGGAAATGAAAAAACTCTTATTGTAGGACCTCAGACAGCAGATTGTACAGGAGTAGCACCGATGAAATGTCTTCAGGTAAAAGAAAATGCGTCAGAAAACTGGGGTAATTTTTATAGCAACATTGAAGGATTTACTTACGAGCCGGGTTATGAATATGTTTTAAAGGTAAAAACTGAAAAGATAGCTAATCCACCAGCTGATGGATCTTCTATAAAGTATACATTACTAAAACAAGTTTCTAAAACTAAAAAATAAGAAAAGCCTCCAAATTTGGAGGCTTTTTATTTATTTTATATCAATCGATCTTAATGTTCGTGATCTTTAGGAGGCTCAGGATATTTTCCTTTAGTTGCTTCTCCAACAGTATTAGCCGTTGTCATAGCAACAACCAGATCATTAAGCATTCCACTTGCTGCTGTAGGTGAGTTAGGAAGCAAAACAAGATTACTTCTGCTGCTTGCTCCCACAGAATGCAATGTATCATAATGCTGGGTAACGACAATAAGAGCAGATGCTTCATGAGAATTGATATCCACATTATTCAGCATTCTTACAGACTCTTCAAGACCTTTGGCAATTTCTCTTCTCTGATCTGCAATCCCCTGCCCTTGTAGCTTTTTAGATTCTGCTTCCGCTTTAGCAACAGCAACAATTCTTATTCTTTGAGCTTCAGATTCATATTCTGCAGCAGTTTTCTCTCTTTCAGCAGCGTTGATTCGGTTCATTGCATGTTTTACTTGTTCATCAGGATCAATATCCGTTACCAATGCTTTGATGATATCATATCCGTAGCTTTGCATAGCTTCCTGAAGTTCTGCTTTCACAGCAACAGCAATATCATCCTTTTTCAGGAAAACATCATCTAGTTTTAATTTTGGAACCTCAGCTCTTACCACATCAAAAACATAAGAAGTAATTTGATCATGTGGACTTTCCAAACGATAAAAAGCATCTGCTACCTGTGTTCTGATTACCTGGAACTGTACTGAGATCTTCATTTTTACAAAAACATTATCAAGTGTCTTCGTATCAATCATTACATCTAACTGCTGGATTCTAAGATTCATTCTTTTAGAGATCTTATCTAAATAAGGTATTTTCAGCTGCAAGCCTGCATGACGAACTGAATGAAATTTCCCCAAACGCTCTACAATGGCTGCTGTCTCCTGTTTTACAGTGAAAAAGGATGCGAATAATGTAACAAGCCCAATGAAAATAATAATGCCTAAATATGCCATAGTTTAATTTTTAATCGATTAGTCGTAAAAGATACTGATTTGTTATCTCCCAATCCAATTAAAATTACATTGTCATTCCTATATCGATTCCCTTTATTTTTCGATAAAGATCAGTAGCATAATTATCGGTCATTCCTGAAACAAAATCAATGACTCCAAGTACTTTCTGATACTCAGTCCCGTTTTCATATAAAAACTGATTCGGAAGAAGCTTCAATGCCATTTTATCATAAGACTTTCTTTCGTCTTTAGATTTAAGAACAGAAGGAATAAAATGATCTAGTAATTCATACATTACATTATAGCCGGCATTTTCTATCTCCACAACCGCTTTATGGTTGTAGATCTTTTCAATGGAGAAACTTTCAATATCCTGAAGCGTCTTATTATTGGATTTAAAAATATCAAGCAATGCTTTATCTAAATTCCCCTGAAGGATCGTTTCAAAATTATCTTTATAGGTTTCGATTGATTTATTGATCAAGGCATTAATAACTTTTGCTCTTAGATAAGAGATCCTTTCATTATCATTGGATATAGATGTTAGCTTCTCTTTTACCCTTTTTGTATCAGGGTTTTCAGATTTTATCAGTTCGAAGAACAGGTTCTCACAATCTGCTGTTGAAACGATTCCCAATCGATGCGCATCTTCCATATCGATGATATTATAACAGATATCATCTGCAGCCTCTACCAGCCAAACAAACGGGTGTCTTTTAAATATGTGAGGTTCGTGGCTCTCACAGATCAAATTGGTTCTCTCTGCAATCTCTAAAAAAGTTTCTTTTTCGTTTTGAAAGAACCCAAACTTTTTTCTGTGGATAATTCCTTTTTGTCGGGCAATGGCTTCACAAGGATATTTTGCAATACTTGCTAATGTTGTCAATGTAAGCTGAATTCCTCCTTCGTCCTTTCCCTGCTGCTGGTGTGCCAATACTCTTATGGCATTTGCATTTCCTTCAAAATTTACAAGATCTGCCCATTCTTTTTCAGAAAATTTAGGTTTTAAATCTCTTTCATTTCTTTCAAAATAACTTGCAATGGCATCTTCGCCTGAATGTCCGAATGCCGGATTTCCTACATCATGACATAGACATGCTGCCGCTATTACATTACCTAAATTATGCAGATAAAAATTTTTAGAATCTTCGGTAAGATCACTCTTAAAACTTTCAGAAATAAATTCCCCGATTATACTTCCTAAACTTCTTCCAACTGATGAAACTTCTAAAGAATGAGTCAAACGGTTATGTACAAAAACACTTCCGGGAAGTGGAAAAACCTGCGTTTTATTTTGCAATCTTCTAAAAGCAGCAGAGAAAATAATTCTGTCAAAATCCCTCTGAAAATCTGTTCTGGAAGCTATAGTATGTGGATTATTTCCTGTACGTTGATTTGTGAAAATCTGATTTAAATTCATCATTTTTCAAAATTACTTCAAATTTTACTTTTACGGAATACTATTTGAATTTTTATAGAAAATTAAAGCTATGCCAGAAGGTCCATCTATACTTATTATGAAAGAAAGCCTGCAGGAATTTGTGGGTATGAAAGTTACTATAGCCTGGGGAAATGCTAAATTTGAAAAGGAACCATTTGTAGGAAAAACCTTACTTGAAATAAGAACTTTCGGAAAGCAAACTTATCTTATTTTTGATACAGCAAGTATCCGTATTCATTTGCTTATGTTCGGCTCCTATAGTATCAATGAACAGACAAAACCGGATACAAGTTTGCGCTTAGCATTGCAGTTCAAAAAAGGAAGCATGTACTTCTATACCTGTTCTGTAAAAATCGTAGACTCAGATTTTTTGGAAACCATCGATTGGGAAGCTGATGTAATGAGTGATCAATGGGATCCTAAAAAAGCCGAAAAGAAGCTAAAAAACAATCCAGACATGATGGTTTGTGATGCTTTGATGAATCAGGATATTTTTTCGGGAGTTGGAAATATTATTAAAAATGAAGTGCTCTTCAGAATCGGAGTACAACCGGAAAGCCCCATAGAAAACCTTCCTCTCAAGAAACTTAAAGAACTCATTACTGAAGCACGGAATTACAGTTTCCAGTTTTTAAAATGGAAAAAAGAATTTGTTCTGAAAAAGCATTGGCAGGTCCATACCAAAAGTATTTGTCCAAAATGCGGACTTAAATTAATAAAAAAGCAAACCGGTCGTGGAAAAAGACGCAGCTTCTATTGTGAAAAAGACCAAAAACTTTATTAAAACTAAAACATAATAAATATCATTTAATCAACAATTTATCAATCAGGAAATGTTGTTATCTTTGATCTGGAACTGCATTGTACAAAATAGCTCATCCAACAAAACTAAATAACAATATAATGACTGATAATAGCTGGCTAAACCGATGGAATGACCGATATAGCAATGATGAATTTGCCTATGGTACGGAACCCAATGAATACTTAAAAGAGCAATTAACAAAGCTTCCTATAGGCTCTATTCTTTTTCCAGCAGAAGGTGAAGGAAGAAATGCAGTTTTTGCAGCAAAACTGGGATGGAATGTTTCTGCCTTTGATATTAGTTCGGAAGGAAAAAATAAGGCATTACAATTAGCACAAAAAAACAATGTACATATTGATTACCAGGTTGGAGAATTAAGTACATTGCATTTTCACAAGGAACAATTTGATGCGATTGCTCTTATCTATGCCCACTTTCCGGCAAATATCAAATCATCTATACATCAGCTTCTCAATCAGTACCTGCGTAAAGGAGGATACATTATATTTGAAGCCTTCAGTAAAAATCATTTGGAATATATTATCCGAAATGAAAAAGTAGGTGGACCAAAAGATATAGATTCTCTTTTTTCTATTGAAGAAATTAAGGCAGATTTCCCTGATTATGAAATCATAGAATTAGCTGAAACAGAGATAGAACTTCAGGAAGGTCTATACCATAATGGTACAGGCTCTGTTATACGGTTTATTGGGAAAAAGAAATAAATCCGATAAAAGAAGAGCTTAATTATCCGGGTTCAGCAAACCTCCTGCAAACTTTGTAAAAAAATCTGATTTGTAAACTTCACCAATAGGAATTTCGGAATCCCCGATATAAATATTGTGATTATCAAATGAATCAATATAATCGATATTAACAACATACGATTTACTGACTCGTATAAAAGAATTGGATGAGATTTTTTGATGGATCGTTTTGAGATTCATCGCCGTAATCAATTTTTGATTTTGAGTATGAATAACAACATAATCTTTTAAGCCTTCTATATATTTAATATCTGCAAAACTGATTTTGTAGAATCTTCGTTCGGCTTTGATAAATAAAAAGTCGACTGTATTAGATTCTACCGTATTTTTTATCGTATCCGTTGATAAAAGTTCGGCATAAAGAATCGCCTTTTCTACAGCCTTCTTTAATCGTTGCTTATCAATAGGCTTCAGTAAATAATCTACTGCTTCCAATTCATAACTTTTTAAAGCGTATTGAGAGTAGGCAGTTGTAAAGATTATCAGGGTATGTTTCGGAAGCATTTCTACAAATTCCAATCCGTTCATCAATGGCATCTCAATATCCAGAAATATCAAATCAACTGAATTGTCTTTAAGAAAATCCAATGCTGAAGGCGCATTAGAAAATTCACCAAGAATTTCCATTTTGGAAACTTCATGGATCAGAGAATGCATTTCTGCTCTTGCTAAAGGTTCATCATCTATGATAATACAATTCATACAGGTATAGTTAATTTGATAGTATATTCTTTTTCTGTGGAAGTTATATTTAAGTGATGGGTATCATTATATAAAAGTTCAAGTCTTCTTTTAATATTCGCCAAACCGAGACCACTATAATTCACACTGGAAATAGGAAAATCTGGATTTTGAGAATTGCTACACAAGAAATGAAGTTTCTGGTTTTGGATTTCAATATGTATCTTAACCCAGGACTTTTCTCCACTAATATCTACACTGTGCTTTACAGCGTTTTCTACAAAAGAAGTAAATAAATTAGGTGGTATAAAAGTACTATTCAAAAGTCTTTTATCTGTTTCACTATGAATCTCAAATGAAAAATTTTCTCTTCTTATATTTTCCAGATTGAGAAAGTTTGACAAAAATTCAATTTCAGAAACCAGCAATGTTTTTTCTTCTCCATTTTCATACAACTGATACCTAAGGAATTCAGATAGTTTAACAATGACTGTAGATGCTTTTTCCGGATCAGTCCTGATCAATGCTTTCACATTATTCAGCATATTGAATAGAAAATGTGGATTCATCTGATTCCGGAGCTCATTGAGTTCCATATTTAAGGTAAGATTACTTAATTCTACAATTCTCTTATTGTCTTTCGTCCATTTCTGAAGAAGCTTTACTGTGGTTGTGGTAAGTATGATAGGAATACACATCATCACCCCTTCATAGAGCCCCCCTTTGTTATTCTTTGGTATTTCAATAATTCTGTGTGCTAAAAAGTAATGATTAAATCCATATCCAATAACCTTTAGTCCTATCACTCCCAGTAATATTAACAAAATCACATAGGCTATATAATGGGTTTTGAAGAAAAACAATGGAACCAGAATATAAATATTAATATACACCATAATAAGCAAACATACATAGATGTAGCCTAAAACATAATACTGATAGTCCTCGGCAAACACATGCCAAAAACTGGCATTATATAGCAATCCGAAAAAGAAAATGAGAAAGACTAAATGCCTCAAGAGCTTATACCGGTCTTCTACAAGAAAATCGATAACGAAAACATCTTTCAATCCCTGCGAACTGTATTTCATATCATTACAACGAACAACAAAAGTAGTACTATTCAAGACAAGATGTAGAAAATTATACGAAATCCGGGGTTTATTATACGAATTTCCAAAACGGGATTTGGTATAATATCTACTGGATTTGGTATAAAAAAAACGAAGTCCCTTCCTATTCTATATTTCTTTGTCCTGTATATTTTATCATTTATGGACTTAACCGTTTTTCAAAAGCTAACAGAACAGATCACACTGGAATGCTTTTTTATGACCGATTCACAACAGGAAGAGAAAGTAATTCAGTTGATTGATCTGCATCATTTTATTGAGTGTTATAATCCGGATATAAAAATTTTCAACAGTATCCATCACTCCATAAACATCATAGAAGAAAATGGGATAAAAAAAGGAATTCTTTTTTATGACCTCAATCATTCTTCGCCAGTAGACCTATATCAGTGTGAAGAATTTAAACAACAACATCAGCTACAGGAAATGTGGTTTGTTTTTGTAGAAGAAGACACAAGAAATACGATGAATCATCATATTGATTTTATCATTGAAAACAGTCTTGAAATATTTTATGATCGGATATTCATTTTCAATTTTTTCCAATCAACAATCAATTCACTAAAATAACTTATGAAAAACCTTCGAAAAGCTCTTGTACCTTTTGCAATACTTCCTTTTAAGACTATTGTTTCCGCACAGAAAAGAGACAGTATACCTCAGAAAGTCATCGCTTTTGTTACCGATAAATTTCCACAAACCCGGGATTTCAATCTGGAATACACAGTTACAACTCCTTATAAATACACCTCTTCATTACAAGGAGTTAATCAACCTGAAAATAAAGTCAAAAGCTTTCAACAGTTAAAAGCTAATGCAAATATCTATTTCATTAAACATAAAAAATGGATCCTGAATGCAGCCCTCAATTACCGTTACACTTCAATGAATGCGGAAAACAACACCTTTTTTTTCCCGGAGGAAAATACCCAAGGGGATTTTCACTATCATTCTGAGGCTTTAAGCCTTACCCATATCTCAAAATTGTTCAATAAGATTGCTATCTATTCCGCGACAGCATCCGTAGATGGAAGTGAAGATCATTTTGAAAGAGTCCGTGGAATGCTTACTGGTGCTTTGATATTAAAAGCAAATGCTAAAACTAAAATGACATTGGGTATCGCCATAATGATTGATCCAAGCACACAAGTTCCTGCGCTTCCGATTTTCACTTATGAATATAAATTCGATAATGGCTGGGTAGCCGATGTCATTCTTCCCAAAAAGATCATGATGAGAAAAGATGTGTTTTCTAATGGAAGAATTTCCCTTGGGACAGAGATGGATAATAACTCTTTTTATCTATACCGTTCTGACAGAAGATATGAGTTCAGACAACTGGAAATTAATTCAGGAGCTATTTATGAACATAATTTAGGATCTAATTTTATTGGAACATTAAAAACGGGAGTTAGAATAATGCCCAGAGCCAGGATATTTGATAAAGAAGAATCTTTCAGGGATTATATTTTTGAAACCACTGCCAAACCGGCTTTTTACTTCAATATAGGGATCTCATACAATCCTTTTGGGAAGCCAAAAACTAAATAATTAAATTTTTATCCATTCAAAATTTAACCTACCGGCTAAATTATTATCAAACCTCCAACACAGCTTAATTTTTCGCATAAATACTTATATCGCCACTAAAAATATAGTGGCTGGTTGAATTATTATGTATTATCTAAACCTGTTAATTATTTAATTATGTCCATTCCTAAACAAATATTTCAGACTTTTAAGTCTAAAAAACTTCCGTTACTAACCCAATGGTACATCTGGCGGATGAAGAGAAAAAATCCAGAATATGAATATCATTTTTATGATGATCAGGATATTGAAAAATTCATAACAGAAGAATTTCCACCACAATATATTGAAAACTATAATAAATTAACTATTGGAGCTGCCAAAGCAGACTTTTTCAGATATGCCATCCTATATAAAAAAGGAGGAATCTATCTGGACATCGACAGCGCTATTACAAGACCTCTTAAAGAGTTAATCAATGAAGATGATGAAGCAGTAATCAGCAGAGAAAGACATGAAGGTTTATATGTACAGTGGGCACTTATATTTAATAAGAACCATCCTTTCCTTAAAAAAACACTTGATCTGATACTCGACAATATTGAAACCCACCGATATCCTCACGATATCCACGCTACTACAGGTCCTACTGTATTCAGCAATGCTATTCATCAGAGTTTAGAAGAAAATTCAAATATTTCACACAGAATATTCAAAGGAGTTGAATTCCGTGGTTATTTACAATTCAAATATAAATTAGGAAAATTCTTTTTGTACGAAAAGAGAGCCGAACACTGGAAACAAAAACAAATTACCCAGGATATCATAACAGCGTAATTTATTATTGATTTTTCTTGTTTTAAAATTTTCTTATTTAAATACAATTTTAATCACTATCATACCATAATACCTACATCTATTCAGCTTTTTATTATGAATCCTAATAGATGTAGGTTTAATTATTTATTTTCACCCATCAGCGAATCTGTCTTAATTTATTTTGAGGTAAGATTAGATTAATGTTTAAATTTGTCTGCTCTTAAACAACATTTCTGGTAATGATTAATATCAACGACTTCATCAATAACTTTTCGTCTTTTAATTCAAACACTTATCTTCTTCCCTGGGAAATCATCACTAATTTGGATGACCTTATAAAAGAGAAGTTTGATTATCTGAGTGATGAATATACAATTGATGGTGATATTGCTGTGCATAAAACTGCTATCATAGAACAGAATGTTATTATGAAGGGACGAATAATTATCGGCGAAAATTCTTTCATAGGAGCCAACGCTTATCTTCGAGGCCCCATTGTTATAGGAAAGCATGTTAAGATTGGACCCGGAAGTGAAATTAAACAAAGTATTATCTCCGATGAAACTGCTGTTGCCCATTTTAATTATATTGGTAACAGTATTATTGGTAGCAGGATCAATTTTGAAGCTGGCTCTATTTGTGCTAATCATTATAATGAAAGAAAAGACAAAGAGATTTCTGTTCTTTTCAACAATCAACTCATCAAAACCCAAACCACCAAATTTGGTTCACTCATAGGCGACGATTCCAGAATAGGTGCTAATGCTGTATTATCTCCTGGAACTATATTACAAAAAGAAAGTATTGTAAAGAGACTGGAGCTTATTGAACAAATGAAAATAGAAAGTTAAATTATACAGTGTAGGGTTTGAGACCACGAATATTATGAACGAGGCTTAAAATTCAGAATGTATTAATCAATTGTCAAACTTCTCGATACGATTTTTTCAAAATCTACTCGAAGTGACGTAGCACTATAGGCTTTTAGTCAACTCATATCGATTTACTGTAAGTTTTAGAAGCAAAGTAAAAAATGTATCAAGAACATTGGTATAAAAAGAACTACCTTGTTAATTTCAACGACAAACCGAAAGTTCGACATAGTCAAAAGCTACAAAAGCCTTTTAAACACTCTGTCATTGCGAACGAATGTGAAGCAATCTCAACTTAGAACAACAATTATAAAATTTTAAAACTTAACTTGCTTTAAGCTTAATTCTTACTACATAAGAAGAAAACATAAGCTTCAAAAATCAAAGATTTTTACCTTTTACTTCCTATTTCATTTCACCAAACTTGTCATTGATTCCTATCTAGTCTGGGATTTAGACACCAAACAGCACCTAATGAGTTCCCATCTTTGAAAAAAGATTAATTATAATCACTCCAATCACGATCAACATAACTCCTATGATCGCTGGCACATCAGGAACCTGCTTAAAAGCAACAACGCCAATGATAGTAATGCATATAATACCTACACCAGACCAAATAGCATATGCTATTCCTATTGGAACATGGCGAAGTGTAAGACTCAGAAAATAAAAGGCTGCAGCATATCCCACAATAGTTATTATTGAAGGAAGCAGTTTCGAAAACTCCTGAGATTTCTTTAGAAATGTTGTAGCGATGATTTCAAAAACAATTGCTAAAAAGAGATAAATATAACTTCGTCCCATAAAAATATCTTTAGCCACAAAAGTAGTAAAAGTGACAGTCATTATTTAGATCAGATTTTTCCAATTATTAAATCTTCGTAATGAATTCTTTTTTAAGTAGTTTGAAAAATAAATTTTATTAATATTTAATTTTCAATTTATCACTTTTAAGTGGCTTATCTAATTTCGCACTTTACGATCATATGCATAGCATTCCTTTTATCAATCTTTAAATACAGAATGGAAATTCATTATTAAATTAATAATTTTTACGAATAAGATAATAATAATACATATATTTTTTCAAAAATATATTAAATTAATGTAAACAATTAATCATCAAAACAACACAACAAACACACCTAAATACCTGATAAACATCACAATTATTCTATTTGGCATGTCATTTGAGAGTTGTAATATTGCAATTAGAAAATTAGTAAAGAAAGTACAATTAAAATTTAAAAAAAACAAAAATGGTAACTTACGCTTTTATCGCAACATGTATAGTAGTATTCGCTTCTTATTTTACAACGGTTAGAAGAGAAAGAAATTAATAAAAACTTCAAGCTACATTCAGCTTAGACTATTTATATTAATTTGTATTGTTTATGTTTGCCATCTGAAATCAGATCGCCGCTCTTTTGCTCCCAAGGAGTAAAAGAGCCCCAAACATAAATCAAATGATCAAAGAACTCATATCTCTTCAAAATTCAGTATTCAAACAGCTGAATTACATTATTTTCCACCTACATACCGATTTAGAATGCGAAGAATATCTTGGATATAACTTCCAGCTTAATCAATACAATATCAAATTCAGAAAGGCTAAGATTACACCTAAGAAAACAGGTCAGTTTGTCACGTTATGGAAAAGAAATCCAAATACAAAACAAACAGAGCCATTCACGACTTCAGATCATTTCGACTTTTATATCATCTATACCGAACTTAATAATAGGTCTGGTTTTTTCTTTTTTCCAAAAATAGTATTGGATCAACAATGTATTTTAACCAATGCTACAAAAGAAGGCAAGAGAGGATTTAGACTATATCCGAACTGGGATACTCCACAAAACAAGCAAGCCGAAAAAACGAAAACCTGGCAACAGGAATTCTTCATTGATTTTTCAGATATTGATCACCTTAAGAAATTTGAAAAAATGTTAACTCTGTAACAATAGAGACTTTTTAATAGGTTTCGAAATCTTTATCTTTGTTATTCCGTTCAGTGCTCGAAAGGAAACATCTTAAAATTATTCAAAATCATGAATTTGTACAACCTTATTATCCAGGACAAAGAAGAAGTTACCCTCAACGATGTATTTCTTGAAGAAGCCAATAGAAAACAATTTGTCCAACTCATCAAGGAGCACACTTACCTTAAAGAACTTCAGGAATATGGTCTTCCGGTAAATAATAAGGTCTTCCTTCAGGGAAGTTCAGGATGTGGAAAAACAATGACTGCAAAAGCTATTGCCAATGCACTTGGTAAAAGTATTATTATTTTGAACCTTAGTAACATTGTCTCTTCGCGTATCGGAGAAACATCACAGAATATTAAAATGATCTTTGATAAAGCGAGCAGGGAAAGATCTGTTCTTTTTCTTGATGAGCTGGATCAGATCGGAAAAGCACGAGGCAGTGACGATAAAGATGTTGGAGAAATGAGAAGGCTCGTTAACACTTTGATCCAGCTGATTGATTATTATCCTGAAAATGCATTATTACTTTGCGCAACCAATCATCCGGAAATTATTGACACTGCCCTCTTAAGACGATTTCAATTAAAAATTAATTACGAAATGCCTTCAAAGGAGTTTCTGGATACCTTCTACGACAATCTGCTATCAAAGTTTCCTGAGGATTTAAAACATATTGACAGACAGTATAATATTTCTTTTGCCGAAGCTAAAGATCATGCACTTACAGTAGTTAAAGGAAATCTGATCAAAAAACTAGAAGCAGAAACACAGTCTGCTAAAATATAAAGGCCAGAACATAAATGAAGTAATAGTTCCTCTAACCAGATAATTCCAGCAAATAAAAACACATAATCTCTGTCGAAAATTTGGGAGGGATTATTTTTTTTAAAATAAAAAAATAGCTGCACAGCTATAGTTTAGAGCGATGTACTATTCAAGGCATATAACTCTAAAATAATTCACTCTCATTCGGCATATTTATTGATGATAAATCACTAATAACCAAACATCTATACACATGATTAAAAAACTACCCTCTATTTGTCTATTAGTGACAATGTTATTTCTATTTTCTTGTGAAAAAAGCAATAACAACTACTCAGGTAATGAAAGCCAAAATGCAATTGAAATAACCTCTATTATTACATTCAGTATTATGGCAATAGCGCTTCTTATAGCGTATACCTCAACAAGAAGGAAACATTAGAAAATGTAAACAAAAACCCACTCAACTACTGAGTGGGTTTTATATTTATAGTTTAAAACTTTCTATTACATATAAGCTTCAATCGGCTCACAAGTACATACTAAGTTTCTATCTCCATAAGCTTCATCCACTCTGGAAACAGAAGCGAAGAATTTATGCTCTCTCACCCAATCAAGTGGATAAGCAGCCTTTTCTCTGCTGTATGGTTTATCCCATGAATCAGAAATCACAACCTGCTCTGTGTGCGGAGCATTTTTAAGTACGTTATTTGTTGCATCTACCTCTCCGTTAGCAATCTCATCAATTTCTTTTTTAATAGCAATCAATGCTTCTGCAAAACGGTCAATTTCTGACTTGCTTTCAGATTCAGTAGGCTCAATCATTAATGTTCCTGCAACAGGGAAAGATACCGTAGGTGCATGGAAACCATAATCCATTAATCTCTTCGCTACATCAGCCACTTCAATTCCTAATGATTTAAACTGACGGAAATCTACGATACATTCGTGAGCTACTTTTCCATTTTCATTTGAATACAAAATAGGGAAATGCTCAGCTAAGATTTCTTTTAAATAATTTGCATTTAAAATAGCATGCTCAGTTGCTTTTTTCAAACCTGATGTTCCCAGCATTTTAATATATGCATAAGAAATATTTAAGATCAGTCCTGAACCGTAAGGAGCTGCTGAAATACCTTCGATAGCTTCTTTAGAACCAATTTTAATATTGGCATTGGTTGGCAAGAATGGTACTAAGTGCTTAGCAACACAGATCGGACCAACTCCAGGGCCTCCACCTCCGTGAGGAATAGCAAAAGTCTTGTGAAGGTTCAAGTGACAAACGTCCGCTCCGATGTTTCCAGGACTTGTATATCCTACCTGAGCATTCATGTTAGCACCATCCATATACACTTGTCCACCATGCTGGTGAATCAAATTCGTAATTTCAATAATATTAGCATCAAAGAATCCGTAAGTTGACGGATATGTGATCATCACACAAGATAGGTTTTCAGAATGTTGTTCTGTTTTAGCTTTTAAATCTTCGAAATCGATTTCTCCGTTTTCAAGATTTTTAACAACAACGATCTTCATTCCAGCCATAGCAGCAGAAGCTGGGTTTGTTCCGTGTGCAGATTGAGGAATCAACACTACATTTCTGTGTCCTTCTCCTCTTGAGATATGATATTCTCTGATTACCATTAATCCTGCATATTCTCCCTGAGCACCAGAGTTTGGCTGAAGAGATGTTCCTGCAAAACCAGTAATTTTAGCTAAGTCTTTTTCTAATTCACGGATCATTTCCTGATACCCTCCAGCCTGATCAACTGGTACAAATGGATGAACACTTCCCCAATTATCCCAAGAAAGTGGTAACATTTGAGTTGCCGCGTTCAATTTCATCGTACAAGAACCAAGAGATATCATTGAATGTGTCAGTGATAAATCTTTTCTCTCCAAACGCTTGATATAACGCATCAATTCTGTTTCCGTATGGTATTTGTTGAATACTTCTTCTGTAAGAATTTCATCTTTTCTCAAATTCTCTTCAGGAATACTGTATCCTTCTTTTATTTCTAATTTGAAAGTTTGCTTGTCTTTAAACTGAGCGAAAGAAGCCATTAGAATATTCAATTTTTCCAATGTTGTACTTTCGTTGATTGCAATACTTACAACTCCTTCAGTGAAATAGTTCAGATTAAGTTTATGATCAAGCATCATTCTTGATAATCTTCCTTTTTCCTCTTCACTCATTGTAATTTTTACGGTATCGAAGATAGGCTCTTCCACAGTCTGATAACCTAATGCCTTAAGACCTCCTTTTAAAGCATTTGCTTTAAAGTGAATCTGATCAGCAATATAATTCAATCCTTTCGGGCCATGGTAAACAGCATACATTCCTGCCATTACAGCTAAAAGAACCTGAGCTGTACAGATATTAGATGTAGCTTTTTCTCTCTTAATATGCTGCTCTCTTGTTTGTAGAGCCATTCTTAAAGCACGTCTGCCATACATATCCTGAGAAACTCCAATGATTCTTCCCGGAATATCTCTTTTATAATCTTCTTTACAAGAGAAGAAAGCTGCGTGAGGTCCTCCATAACCTAATGGAATACCAAATCTCTGTGAAGTTCCTACTGCACAATCAGCTCCCATTGAAGCTGGTGATTTTAATTTAACCAGAGCCATAGGATCACAAGCTACGGCAACCTGAAGATCTAATTTTTTATATTCAACGATGTCCTCAGTATAATCCAATACAACACCATTTTTACCTGGATATTGTAATAGAACTCCATAGTAAGATGCATCTAATTCATGAGTTTTATGATCACCTACTACAATCTCGATTTCTAAACCTTCTGCTTTTGTCTTTAATACTGAAATAGTCTGAGGCAATACAAGGTCAGAGATGAAGAATTTATTTGCATTTGCTTTTTTCTGATCCTTTGTTCTGTTGTTAAAGAACATATGCATTGCTTCAGCAGCAGCTGTAGACTCATCCAACAACGAAGCATTAGCTAATGCAAATCCTGTAAGATCACATACAACAGTCTGATAATTCAATAGTGCTTCCAGTCTTCCCTGAGCAATTTCTGCCTGGTAAGGAGTGTACGCTGTATACCAACTTGGGTTTTCAAAAATATTTCTTTGAATAGCCGATGGCAAAAGCGTGTTATGGTATCCAAAACCAATATAGCTGGTATAATCAGTATTCTTTGATGCTAATTCTTTTGAATGAATGAGCATTTGATATTCTGAAAGCGGTTCTGAGATATCAAGGTCTTTTTCTAAACGGATAGAAGAAGGAATGGTTTGAGAAATTAACTCTTCGATACTTGAAACGCCGACTCTTTCCAACATCGCCTGTTTATCGGCTTCATTAATAGAAATGTGACGGCTCACAAACTGTTCTGTATTCATTTTTTTTATTAGATTTTGTTTGTAAAAAAGATGGGTAAAATTACATTTTTTTAAGGGATTTCACAACAGTCAAAAATCATTGATATATATTGATAATTACTATCAATCGATAAACAATTGTTTAAAAAAAATAGCTTGTAAAAGAAAAAAATACAAAGAAAATTCTCCATTATTTTTTTAGATTTTTATTTTATATTTTTCACCATGTGTTGAAAAATTTACTCATTATCATTCTTTAAACACCTGACACATTATATCAATTCTGATTTATCTATAAAATTTTCAACAAATAAGCCCGGAAAATAATTTTGTAGTTTCAGCCGAAAATTAAAATATAAACATCAAATAATTAATAACCTGACTCAGATTTTTGGGGAATCAAGATAGTTAAGATCCATATAACATTGTAAAGTTTAAGATTGCAAAACACCCAAAAATGACGAAAAGAAAAAGCAAAGGACTTATGGTCTCATTCATTCTTGCCTCTTTATTCAACATAAAAGGTCAGATAAAGATAGCAACAAGACAATCAGAATCATCTTCTGAAAACTCGGGTGATATCTGGTCTGCTTATGTGAAAGGTTTTATTCAGACCGATGTTATGCTCGATTTTCAGGATATGGCATTTAAAGACGGGTTTGCCACTTCGTCTATATCAATTCCTCAAAACAATTCTCTTAACACTAATTTTAGTATTAAACAATCCCAAATAGGATTGGTAATAAAACAATCTGGTTCAAAAGGAAATTCTGATCTATCCGCTTATGTTGAGATCGACTTTCTAGGTCCTAATGGGACCACTGCACCAAGACTCAGACAAGGATATCTGCAATGGAAAAAATTATTGATCGGGCAAGCCTGGAGTAATTTTAGTGATTTTGACATATTCCCAAATATTGTTGACTTTGTAGGGCCAAATGGTACTATGTTTATTAGAACAGTGCAGGTTAGATATACAACACCTCTTTCCGAAAAAGGGGTTTTATCACTATCCTTGGAAGACCCTAATATTACAAATATCTCAGTTCGCAATACAGAAACAAATTGGACAAAAAAATCGACACTTCCTATTGCAACAGCCTTATACAGGTATGGTGACACAAAGAACTACATAAAATTGGGTGCTATACTGTCCCCGATAGGTTATCAGATAAAAAGTGATATAGAACAAAAGCCTAATACCCGCACGATTTTAGGATATGGAGGAATGGTTTCAGGAAGGATATATAGTAACAATCTTAATAACTTCCGCTTTCAATCTTCATACGGGAAAGGATATTCCAGTTATAATGCTATTCTGATCGGAGAAAAATATGATGCGGTTCCGGATGTAGAAAATAATAGATTAGAAGCCCTTGAGCTCTTTAATATTCTTGGAATATATGAACATTGGTGGAATCCTAAATGGAGTTCAGTTATTTAT
Source organism: Chryseobacterium paridis (assembly GCF_016595215.1). Lineage (GTDB taxonomy): Bacteria > Bacteroidota > Bacteroidia > Flavobacteriales > Weeksellaceae > Chryseobacterium > Chryseobacterium paridis. Next base: position 1,219,782 of record NZ_JAENHK010000010.1, read on the forward strand.
TACAGTTACTCCCGGTTAGGAAAAAAAGATTTCATTCCTCAAAACATGGTTCAGAATTTTCAAAACTCTGGAGTCAATCTCATTTACCAACCTTATAAAAAATTAAGGATTGGTATAGAAGGCAGCTACGGAAAACTTAAAAATTTTGAAAATCAGAGAGCAGAAGCTTTCAGATTACAATTCTCCACGTCACTTTCATTTTAGTATAGATATCAAAAAAGGTCTTAAATAAAGGGCAAAAGTCTCGCATCAATATCCTGATTATCAGAATAAAGATTATTTATGAAATTTTATTAATTATATTTATTCTAAATTAATATATTTGCAACATGAATATGATTACCCCTTTTAAAGTACCTCCATTGACCCCTGTATATTCTTTCAATAATGAAGATATGTATTGCGAAAAGAAATCTTGCTGCAAGAAATTTAAGAAAGGAAAAAGATGTAAAAAGTGTCCTGGAAGGAAAAAAATGGCTTAATCTAGCTAAAACTTTTTATTAAAAAATAAAGAGCAACTGCCAAAAGGATTATTGCAGCAATAATCCGCATGATCTTCGGTTGACCTTTTGGATTTGCTGGTGTTTTAGGCTGAGACTTGAATAAATCTTCCGCACCACTCCTAAATTTTTCTGTATTGTTTTCAAATACTTCTGTAATCGTGATTCCCTGAACTACCGTTTTATGTAAAAGTGAATTCGTTGCATGAAGTAAGAGCTGAAATTTACCATCTTTAAATTCGGTAATCTTAAAAACTCTTTCACCATAGGCTTTCTCTAACCCAAAAGGAAGGACTTTTACCACATCAGCATTTGCTGTTTGCCAGTTAATGATAATCTCCTCGCCTTTTTTAGCATGAATTTTATTCGAAGTAAACGTTTTGATAGCTGGCGGAATATTATACCTGAAGCTTTTCTGATGACTCTCTAAATTTTGATCATAAGCCACTCTCCTACCGGAATCACTTAATGTTTCATAAGCTTCCTGAATTTCACGGAAACGATCTGCAAAAAAATCGTCATTCTCATTTTTGTCCGGGTGGTATTTCAGGGATAATTTTCTATAGGCTTTTTTGATGTCTTCTTCTGAAGCATCCTGAGAAATACCGAGAAAATAGTAGTAATCTTTCATGTAGAACCTTACAAAAGTAAGAATTTATTTTTCTAATTGCACGTAAAGAATATACGATTTTTGTCATTATAAATTGAGGGATTGTTTCTCGTAAAGAACCCTAAATCTTGATTAAACAATAATACGGCGCGCAGATCATGCAGATAGAGCAGATGATGGAGAATAAAAATCTTGGATGGATAAAATTTGCATAATTAAGGTATTTACTATCATCAAACGTTTTCAGTCCAACTCCATATAAAAAAATTACGGCGCGGGAAGCTAGCTTCCCGCGCCGTAATTAAACAATTTCAATTTAGTTATGATGATTAAGCTTCTGCAGCTGTAGCTTCCTCTCTTCTTCTATGACATCTTGATTTGAATTCTTTTTTGAATTTCCCTTTCAATTCTTCATATTGCTCATTATTCATTTCTCTGATTTTATCTGCAAGACCAAAAGGGGATTTTTCTTTAATTCCGTATTCATCAAATATACCTCTGATAAATCTTTTTCTTTCTGCCATTTTTTTAGCGGCTAATGCTACGCCTACAACGGCTAGTGCTCCCAAAGCACCTTTTAATACTGAATTTTTCATTTTTTCAAAATTTTAAATTTTACTACTTTTTGTTTTTTATATAGACGAATGAATTTTAATTTTACTTTACTACTTCTTTAAAAATTTCAAACTATTCGTTATTTCTATTGTGTCTGTTGAAGAATCCATTTTCACATTTGCTTCTCCAAACTTCTTTAAATTTTTCTCTTTCCTCAGGAGATAAATGCTGCATTCTTTCTCTCATCTTTCTCTCCTTAAAGTCTCTCATTCCTTTTCCAAAGTGAAAACCTCCGAAAAGAATTTTACTTAATATCAATATTCCCATCGCCTGCCAGTAGCTAATCGATTTTACACCCAAAATCTCTGGTAAAAGGCAGTTCCAAAGCGACATTACAATCCATGTAACGGCCAGGAGAATTAATGGTGGACATAGAATTAAAAAAATCCAACCTTTTTTATGTTTATGATTCATACTATCTTTTTTCTATTTCTAACTATTTAAATCTTCGTATAATGCTCTTAATCTGTTTCTCAGATGTTTCACTGCATAATTTTTTCTACTGATGATGGTCTTTATATTCTCACCTTGTTCATCAGCTATTTCCTGGAGGGTCTTGTCGTTCAATTCGTTTTCCGTATAGACCAGTCTTTGTTTTTCCGGAAGCTCTTCTAAGGCTTCAAACAATTTCTTCCAGATTTCATCCTGAAACATTTTCACTTCAGGTCCTGCGCTGTCGTCCATCAATAAAATGTCTTTGATAGAAAAATCTCCATCCTCATCTTCGTACACAAAATCTTCAAGATTTTCTGTTTTCTTTTTACGATAACGGTCAGTGATTTTATTGGCAGTCACCCTGTACAGCCATCCACCTACATTTACAATCTCAGATATATTGGTGATGTTACTGAACTGATACCATACCTCCTGCAGAATATCTTCAGCATCTTCCGTGTTTTTCACTTTCGGACGAATGAAAGACATCAGTTTTCCTCCGTAACTTGAAACGGTTTGCGAGATGATGTTTTCTTTCTCTTTCTGTGGCATTGTTATTTTTTCGACAATCTCCATACTAACATGACGATCGTACTTTTTGTTTTACTTTAATAAATTTAAAATATTTTTTATCAAATATTCATTTTTCTTTTATTAATCATATTTTGACACTCAAAAATATCGTATTGATTTGAAGCTTATTCCCGCTATCCGCTCATACTCCTCGCTCCAAAGCTGATTTCAATCCTTGCTGTGGGGTAACCGCTACTATCGGGGCTAGTGATCCGTCATTGTTAGCAAAGCGAAGCAATCACTTTCAAAAGTCTACCCGATTATCTTGCTTTTTTTACCTACTGTACTTCACATACGAATTGTCATTCCGTAGGAATCTAAATAAGGTTATTTAAAAACTAAATATAGATTCCTACGGAATGACAAAGGCCATGTTGGCATTTACTCGATGAGATTGAAATTACATAATTGCACATCTTTACACTTAAATTTAAAAAATCAGATCTCATGTCACACTTCTGAACTATATACTAAGGATTTAATCATGAACTCTTAATAGTAAAATATGCAGTTATTAATAAATAAAACAAAAAGAAACGGAAAGCACTCTGCCTTCCGTTTCATCACCTAAAATTTGTTAACTTATTTATTGAAATTCTCAGCAAAAAAGCCTAACATATATTTGTATAATTCCAATCGATTGGATTCCTTTCCAAATCCGTGGCCTTCATCGTATTTTACCAGATAAGGAGTTTCAAATCCTTTGGCGCGCATTGCTTTTACAATCTGATCAGACTCATTAATGTTGACTCTTGGATCATTGGCACCTTGTACTACAAAAAGAGGTTTTTTGATCTTATCAATCTGAAATACCGGAGATACTTCTTTAGCAATTTCAGCTTCTTTAGGATTATCAAGGTCATACCATATTTGCTTCGCCATTTCTTTATATGGCTTCCAGTATTCAGGGAATGAATCAAAAAATGTAAAGATGTTGGAAACTCCGACATAATCTACTCCACAAGTATATAATTCCGGAGTTTTGATCAATCCCATTAATGTCGCATATCCTCCGTGGCTTCCTCCATAGATGGCAATCTTATCTTTATCAATCCATCCCTGAGCAATCGCATATTTTACTCCATCTTCAACATCATCCATTGCTTTTCTTCCGATTTGCTTGTATCCTGCCTTTTGGAATTCTTTTCCATAACCGCCTGAAATTCTAAAATTCACCTGTAATGTAGCATATCCTCTACTGGCAAATAATTGCGTTTCAGGATTAAAGCCCCAATCATCTCTAATTCCTTGTGGCCCTCCATGAGGATTTACTACCAAGGGAACTTTTTTACCTTCCAAAGCAGCTTTTGGCAAAGTGATATAACCATGTATAGTTAAGCCATCTCTGCTTTTGAATTCAATAGGTCTCATCTCAGCCATATCTTCTTCTTTTAGTTGAGGCATCAGATCATAGAGAAGTTTTGTCTGTTTGGTTTTAGTGTCATATTCGTAATAGGTTCCATATAGCTTATCACTTCCAACCACTACCAAAAGCTTGTCATTATTGTCATCTGATGAAACGACACCAAATTCCTTATTTCCAAACTGAGATTTTAGTTGAGCATCAATCTCTTTATAGAATTTACTTACCGGAACAGTTTCATTTTTTACACCATTGTAACTGATGTAATCCAGTTCATAGTTTCTGTTTTTTTCGGCAACATGTATGGAGCTTACATCATAAATAGGATGAGAATATACATCCTTAATCGCTTCATTCTTCTTTAAGTCATACAACACGATTTTTGCTTTATCACTGTCAAGATTGGTAACAACATAAGCCTCATCTTTATTCTTGGAATTATTATTGAACCCGATAATACTAAATGTGTCAGACCAATCTGTGGATTTAAGAAGATTAAATTTTCCTGTCTTAAGGTCTTTATAATAAGTCTTTGTAGTCAATCCATTTTCAAGAACAATGTATCCTCGCAAATCTCCGTCTTTATCAAAGATATAATCATCAATAGGACTGTTAACGTCTTTGTTTTCATACAACTGAACCATTTCACCTGTAACAAAGTTGATCTTGTAGGGTTCAAAGATCTGCTTGTTATTCTTATTCATTGTAACCACAACAAAATCTGTATCCTTTATCAATTTTACAGAACTCAGCGTTACACCATCAAATGGACTAAGATCTTTAAGGTTGCTTCCATCCACATCCGCAGCATACAAATGAAGATTTTCATTTCCACCTTTATCTTGAGTGAAAAACAGACGCTTTTTGTTCAGCCATCCGTAACTTTTGATAAGATCTTCTTTCTCTTCGATTGCCCTGGTAACTTTTCCTGTTTTTAAATCCTTTACATAGACATGATTCTTCTTGTCTTTGTCCTTTTCTTTATAGGAAAGAAAACTTCCATCCGGAGAAATTTTAAATTGTGAAGCTTTTGGTCTTGCAAAATAGTCTTCCACTTTGTATTTAAAATGACCCTTGTCATAAGAAATTAGTTTTTCCAAACTGGCTTTGGTAGATGGTAGGGAAACATCACCTGGTAACTTTTTAGTCGTGTTTTGTGCATTCATCATAATAGTAGACACTGCAACCTGAATGGTTACTATAATTTTAGTTTTTATATTCATGACTTGTGGTTTGGTGTGAATTAAAATGACAGCAAAAAGATGCATCACTCAATTAGACGTTTAAACATCAAAAATGTTACATCATTTCTCTCACAAATGTGAAAAAAAAAAAATAATGGAAAGCATATGCTTTCCATTATTTGGTATAAAAATTATTCTTTTAATGTAAATAAATTCCGAAGTACCAGGTCCATGCAATTAATATAATTTGCATTGGAAGTCTTTCCTTGTATAGATAAGTCATCCCTGGTCCGGTATAATCACCTTTGAAAAGGTTAATATTTTTTCTTGATGAATTGATGTTGGCAATAAAAACCAAAACATAAAAAATAATCAGCAATATTGCAGTAGTTTCCCTCAGAGATGGGATCATCAAACCAATTCCAGCCGCAATTTCGATTATGCCCGTTGCATATACCCAAAACATTTTAGCAGGTATAAAATCAGGGATCATCATAGCCATCCCCTTTTGAAATTTAAAGTGAGCAAAACCTGTAAATACAATAAATACAGCCATGCCCAGATTTCCTGAAAATAATAAATTCCAGCCTCCCTGAAACAGTTTTGTCCCCAGCAAAGCCAGAATAAAAGTAGCAAAAAGAATGATCAGTAATTTCATATGCCTTCTGCTCGTTTCTTTACCAATTCAAGGCCTTTTATAAAGCCCGTATCCATATGTTCTTTCCAATCTTTTTCTACCTGGACTTCTACATGAAGCTTTGTCTTTCCATCAAAATCAATCAGAAAATATTTTTCAAATGATCCGCTCCACTCAGATACTTCTTTACTTTCGGTATCCTCAACGCCATCTTTTATCATCCCTAAATGTTTAAACACAACTTGATTAGGCTCATCTAAACTATCAATGGTTGAAACCATCCCCTCATCACTGTTGCCTAAAAAATAAGTTTTCCCTCCTACTTTCCAATCCGTTTTCATCACCGAGCCCGAACCAAAAAATTGAGTCCATTCACTATAGGATTCGGGTTTCCAGAGTACATCCCATACTTTCTGTAAAGGAGCATCTATTATTGTTTCGTATGATAATGTTTCCATATTTGTAATATTGTGATTATTGTGTATTAAAAGTAATTAAAATAAATCATTACGATCCTTTCAACTCAACAGAAATGATAAGCTAAGCATTTCTTTTAAGCTTAAAATCTAAGTTATTTAATAACGGATCAGCTACAGCTGATTTTGAGACAGATTCTTTATAATCTCCAGTGCCTTAGGAAACTTTTCCTCAAAAAAGCTCGCAAACTCAGAAGGAGTCTGAATTTCACTTTTCAGAATTGTTCCTGTCTCTGTTTCTTCTAAAAAATAAGATTCTGTTGCCTCTCCCCAATCCTGAGGGGTTTCAACCCCACCTATAATCTCACCCAGGTGTAGAAATTTAATTTCTTTATTGGGTATATTTTTTTCAACACGGCTGTACATACCATTGTTGTTAGGGTCAAGAAACTTTACAATACTTCCCTCTTCCAGGTTCCCCTGATAAAAAGAACCTTCCATAAAAGCTGCTGTCCATTGTCTGTAAGTCATTTCACCCCAAAGTACTGTCCAAACTTTTTCTGGTGCAGCATTGATTTTTACTTCGTACGATAATTTTTCCATATTATATTTAATTCAATTGATGTAAAATTTCATCATTCCATTATGTAGGTCTATCCTCCAACAAAGTCACCTCCATTAATATGAATGATTTCTCCTGTAATAAAACTAGCATCTTCCGATGCTAAAAAAACAAATGCAGGCGCTACTTCAGAAGGCTGCCCAGCTCTTTTTAAAGGATTATCTTTTCCAAATGTCGAAAGATCATCAAATGTTTCCTTCACTAATGGAGTCCAGATAGGTCCGGGAGCTACTCCATTTACCAAAATATTTTTGTCTGCGAGATTAACTGCCAATGATCGGATAAATGTAGCTATAGCTCCTTTAGTTGATGAATAATCTATGAGATGGTCGCTTCCACGATAGGCTGTAACAGAAGTGGTGCAAATAATTCTGGATCCTTTTTGCATTAATGTTAAAAAATCTCTGGTAAATGCAATCATGGAAATAATATTGACATTAAAAGTTTCCAGTATCTGTGCATCAGGAATTTTCTCGATATCATTTTTGGGAAACTGTATTCCTGCATTATTGACAAGAATATCGATTGTTTTCCATTCTTTTTTTATGCTGTCCAAACACTTTTTTCTAAAAGCTTTTTTAGAAACATCTCCTTTAGTCAAAATACATTTCTGGCCTTCCTTCTCTACCAGTTTCCGGGTCTCCTCAGCATCTTTGTCGCTTTCTTTGTACACAATAGCGACATCAGCACCTTCTCTGGCAAAATGTACTGCTACTGCTTGTCCGATACCACTATCTCCACCAGAGATTATTGCTTTCTTATTGAGAAGCTTTCTGCTTCCGAGATAATTTTCACGAATGATTTCAGGAAAAAGCCCTTCTTTAGGCACTTTAGATTTAGATTGTGACTTGTTCTGTGTTTTCATAAGCAAATCCTTTTCTAATTAACATCAAACAGCAAGCCGAAAAAACTTTAAGATTTATAAGCAGTTTCCAAATCTTCAATAATAATTTTCTGCATTTGCATCATTGCCTGCATTACTTTTTGAGCTTTACCCTGATCTGAATCATTTATCAGCTGAATTAATCTTTTGGGAACAATCTGCCAACTGACGCCATATTTATCTTTCAACCAGCCACACATACTTTCTCTTCCGCCATCAGAAATAAGCGTATTCCAAAGCTGATCTGTCTGTGCCTGATCATCCGTCATGATCACGATAGAAACCCCTTCATTGAAGTCGAACTTATGATCATAAGAAGAATCCATACAGTATAGGTTATATCCGTCTATACTAAAGCTGGCATGCTGAACATTTTCCGGTGTTTCATTGGGTTCACCACCGTCTTTATATTGTAAGACATTTCTGATTTTTGAATTAGGAAAAGTCTGAGTATAGAACTTCATGGCTTCCATTGCTTTTCCATTATTTCCGTGCATAAACATCAAGGTCGGAACTATTTTCTGTTCACCATCTTTCTCTCCGAAAAACAACTGCCAGTTCACTCCATAGCGATCACTTACCCATCCAAATTTTTTACTCCATGGGTAAGAGTCCAGAGCCATCAATGCAGACCCACCTTCTATCAGCTGATCCCAATATTTCTGTACTTCATCTTCTGTTTCACAGATGACCATAAAAGAAATTGATGGATTTTTTTCAAATTGAGGGCCACCATCTAAAAGCATCAGCTTTTGACCAAACAGATCTATATTCATTACAACAGGTGTATCTGCTGTAATTTCTCCATTGAATACTTTGCAATAAAACGCTGCCGATTCTTTTGCATTTCCATCGCACCAAAGGCATGGAAAAATATCATTATTCATAACTTGATTTTTTAAGGTGATTGATATAGTTTTATATTGTAATGACAAGCATTAGTAAGCTTATCAGATCAGGGTAATCTTGTATTTCTATTTTTCTGATATATCACGATTGAATTTAGCATTCCATGAATACTAAATTCTTTTTTCAGACTGAAATATTCCAGCCATTTTCCAGGAATTAATTTGAAACCTTCTTCCTAAGAGCTAAACCTTATTGAGAAATAATAAACCTCCTAGGGGTTATTTATTTTAATTTCTAAAGGAAATCTGATGTTCTCTCATATGAATTTTAAGTCTTTCCATGGCATTTTTTCCTATGCCATGAAGCTGTCTGATTTCATCTTCAGAATAATCTGACAGCTTTTCAAGAGAATCAATCTTCTCTTTTTGTAAAGCACGTCTTGCAGGCATGGCAACTACACCCTGCAAAAAAGTTCCCTGAACAACAACATGATTAACAGCACAAATGGAACTTAAACATTTTGCCATTATTAATAAATTGATCATGATTGTAAAATGATTTAATGTTTTTCAACATATTTATGGAAATTGTCCAAAATAGCATACCAACCATCTCTCTGCATTTCCACTGAATTTTGTTTTTCGGGATCAAATATTTCAGTAACTCTTGTGGTATTTTGATCAATACTATCAAAAATAACTTCAACATTTCGGCCATCTTCCATATGATACTTTATCATTTGATTAGGAATAACAGCATCATAAATACCCTCAAAATCGAATCCAAAGCTTTTATCTTTAGCCTCCATTCTGTTTTTGAATTTTCCGCCAACTCTAAGATCGTTTTCAGAACTTGGACATTGCCAGCTTTCATGGGCAAAGTTCCATTTTGTAATATGACTAGGGGTATTAAAATAATCCCAAACTTTTTCAACAGGAGCTAAAATGGTAATATCTATTTTAATTGGATCCATCGTATTAATTTTTTAGTGATTGGTTTATACAAGGGCAACCTCAATCAGTTGCCCTTGATAATTAAGTTAAATATAAGACTATTTTGCAGATTCGTCATTATAGTTTACCATCCAATGAACACCATATTTATCCTGAAAGCTTCCAAAATAGTCGCCCCAAAACTGGTCTTCAATAGGCATTTCTATATTTCCTCCCTGAGAAAGTCCCTTGAAAAGACGGTCTGCTTCTTCTCTGGATTCCGGAAATATGGAAACATAATTATTGTTCCCAACAGTTAACGTCTGTCCGAATCCCGGAACAATATCAGAGGCCATTAATAAGTCGTCACCAATAGGTAGCGCGATGTGCATTACTCTGTTCTTCTCTTCCTCGGATAGATTTTCAGTTCCGGGAGCATTTCCCATTTTATGAACTTCTCCTCGGAATTCGCCTCCAAAAACTGATTTATAAAAATTGAAAGCTTCTTCTGCTGTACCATTAAAATTCAGGTACGGATTTAATTTTGCCATGATGTTTGGTTTTTAAAGTTATTATTGATTTTTATTTTTAAACACAATAGCACTAATGATTTCACAAATAACACTATAGTTATTTACATGAATGCTTATTTTACATTTTTGTAGGTTATTAGCTATTCAAAAATTTTGCTATTTCATTAGTAGTCAGATCTATTAAATTTTTGTCTATATTTCCTCCAAAATCGGCCATCATATAGGAGCCATGAGTTGCGGGAAGGATCATTAATTGAGATTTCGGAGCCAGGCGCCACATTTCAATGACATGTTCTGGTTTCATCACATCTTTATCTCCCGAAATAAATAGTGAGGGAAAATCCAGTGACCTTACAATATCATCGTCCCAATCTTTAAAAGTCTGCATCCTTTTACTGTCTTTATCAAACATATTTTCCAGCTTTGAAAAATCAGGATTTAATTCTAAAAAATTAATTTTAAGAGGTTCTGGCATGGAATCTAAGGTCGCTTCATCCATAGCTTCAAAAAAGCCGTCCATCATACCACTTCTCTTGAAAAAAGCTGATGCTATAATTAATTTTTCTACCATTCCCGGATAAAGATGCCCAATCTGCATTACCGTATTCCCTCCATTACTGAACCCCAAAAAGGAAGCTTTTCCAATTTTTAATTCCTTTAAAAGAGCCGCTACATCATGAGCATCCTGTTCGAAAGTTTCAGGAATATCCCTGTGTTCAGTCAATCCATGGTTTTGTAGATCAATTCCTATGAGTTGAAATTGGGATTCCAATCTTGAAATCACTTCTTTAAAGTCAAATAAAATTGAAGATCCACCACCATGAACTAAAACCAAAGGTTTTCCAGCACCATAGATTTCATAGTACATCTCAATTCCATTGACTGTTTTATACCCTTTTTCAGTGAGGTTCATTGGCTAATATTTTAGGTTGTCGTCACTATCATATTTCATTCCCGGATATCCAAGAATTCTTCGCATCAGTCCCATTTGTCCGCATAAATAGTCTTCACGACCGATGGACATCCCTGTAAAATTGAGTTTTGTTTCAGCATAATAAGAAATGTTCATTCCGATTTCAAAAATCTCGTCGAGTTGCTCATCGGTTGCTTCCAATAGTTTTTGATATACTTTGGGAGATATAGCATGAAAGCTTTTCTTCAATTCTTCTATTGTCGGATATTTGAAACTCTCATCAAGAGCTTTTCCCTGAAAGAAAAGGTCTGTATAAGGATCTTCTTCCTGAAGGCCTAAAACCCATCCCAGGCCGTAACGCATATTAAGGAAATTACCTGCCATCCAAACAATATGATTCGTTTTACCGTCAATTCTTTTCATTGCATCTTCTTCCGAAATACCATCCAAAACGTTTAAAAAGCTTTGGGAATGCATTCTATATGCCGGAATGACGATGTCTAATTTTTTTGATTTTGGTGTGTCCATTTCTAATGATTTTATTTTTAGATTCCAGTTGATCCATAATACAGATCATAATTTTCACTTTATTGCACCTGGTTTTCCAAGAATTCGTCTGAGGTAACCAAGTTGACCTCCATGATAGATCTCATGAAGACATAGTGTTGCAATATCATTAACTTGTTCAGGATCTATTTTTTCAAGATTATTGATTTTCTTTTCAAGCTTCTCCTGATTTTCATTCAAATAGGATTTTAATGTTTCGAAACTAACAAATTCTTCTTTTCTATTTAAAGGAATTTCGCCTCTGTTATAGCATGAAAATTTCTCTCCATCCCAAACCGATTCTTCTCCTAAAATATTTAAAAAAGCATTTCTTATGTAAATTAAATGTCCTAAAATCCAGTTCATACAGTTAGCATCACCATTTGGAAAAATCATAGATTCTTCATGGGTAATTCCATCAATATTCAATAAAATAACTTGATAGTTACTTTGAACCTGTAGCTTTATGATTTCAATATCATTGGATTTCGATTCCATGATGAATAAGTTTTAAGATTAAACTATTCTGCTGGAAACTGAGACATGTCCGCAAACATAACTTCCCACTGATGTCCATTCAGATCAGCAAAGGCACATTGATACATCCATCCATGATCTTGTGGCTCACTGTATTTTGATCCTCCGTTTGCAAGTGCAGTTTGCACCATTTGATCCACTTCTTCACGGCTATTTACACCGATGGCAAGAAGTACCTGTGTCGTATCACCTTTAGCAACAGGTCTATCGGTAAAGGTTTTTAAAAATTCTTCCATCAGGAACATAACATAAATATGATCTTCTTTCATCACTACACAAACAGCTTTGTCATCTGAAAACTGTTCGTTGATTTCAAAACCGAGTTTGGTCCAGAATGCTCTGGTTTCTTCAACGTTTTTTATCGGAAGATTTACGTAAATTTGATTGACTTTCATTTTTTGTAATTTTAGTGTTAAACTTTAAACCAAAATTACCAAGTCAGTTTCAGAATCGTCTTGCCTTATGACAAGATTTAATTTTTCTTTGTATGAGAGACTAATTCTTTACGAATTCTGCTCAAAGAAGTATCTGTTACGCCAAGATAGGAAGCGATTTGTTTCAGAGGAGCAAATTGTATGACCTGACATTTTTGTTCCAACAGATTAAGATATCGTCTTGTAGCTGAAAGGGTAAACATTTCTACGGAACGTTGTTTGTACGCAAAAAGCTGTTGGGACATCCATGACCTTCCCCATTCTCTGAGATTAGGTATTTTGTGAAAGAGATCCTGAAAGGTATCGTAATCTAACCTCCAGCATTCACAATCAGTAATACATACAATATTTTCCTGCGATGGAATTCTCTGGAAAAGAGAGAGAACTTCTATAATGATTTCGTTTTCTGCAAAAAAATGAGTGGTAACCTCATTTCCATTAAAGTCATTCACAAATGATCTTGCTAAACCTTTGTCTAAAATATAATATTCATTGGCCATTTTTCCTTCTTCAAGAATAAAATCACCTTTTTGAAAACTTACTTTTTCATGAGCTTTGAAAATCTCATCGAGCTCTTCATTCATAAAAAAAGGGAAATCGTATGAAATTTCTAAAGACTTACTGCTCATTAGATGAATATTTTTTTAGATTCCTAAAATTAGAATTTTTATTGGAATTGACTCAAAAAAGTTATTAAAAATACAAAATAAGATTAATAATTTTGAAATGAATTCTAAAGTAATAGAAAATTATTCCATCGTCACTTCGAGTAGGTTTTCGAAGAAAAACGTATCGAGAAGTATGCAACAAAGGTTCTCAATACAAAATCATTTTTCCACTTACGTTACAAATGGTTTCACTCAAACTGACGATTGGTATCCTAGAATAGTGAAAGCTGAATATCGTTAGGCTTTGTTGGTTTTTTGGCATCTCCAAAAACAGTTTTTCCGCCAAACTTCCAGGAATTATTTCTTTCCTCTTCGATAACCTGTTGGATATCAAAATCCGGTGTAAAATCTTTTTCAGTTGTGGTTATGATTTGATGTAGCTTATTTAAGGTTTTCAATTTATCAGAATTTCCCAATTTCGATTTTTCAATTCCCTTTTTAAGAATATCTATACTTTCATCATACACTCTGGTAGGAACCGGAAACGGATGACCATCTTTTCCCCCATGCGCAAAGGAAAACCTGGCGGGATCAGAAAATCGTGATGGTGCTCCATGAATCACCTCACTCACCAAGGCGAGCGACTGCATGGTTCGTGGTCCTACACCCTCCAACATCAGTAGATCTTCAAAATTCTGAGGTTGCTGTTCGCGTGTTACATACAACAGAGCTCCAAGTCGTTTTAAATCAACATCAGAAGCCCGAACATCATGATGGGCAGGAAGAATCAACCTCGAAAAATCATTCATAATCTCTGCGGAATCTGTATGAGAAATTTCCAGGATTCCTTTTCTGTTCTGGGAAGCATTTGAATCTGTAAGATTTAAAATTTTTCCTCTGTGAACGCCATTAATTCCAGTATGTGGCTCTTCAATAAAAGATTTTATGTTTCCAGAATGCCAATGATAGCGTCTTGCTGTTCCATCTGATTCATGCATTCCTTGTTGAACCACACTCCAGCTTCCATTATCAGCCAGAATAAAATTATGCAGATATAGCTGATAACCATCGTGAATAGCGGTATTATCCACTTTTGCAGAGAGCTTACTGGCTTTAACAAGTTCAGTTCCATTCAAGCCTGTCTTATCAGCAATCTGGATGAGTTCTTGTGGTGTATTCTTTGACAGTTTTCCTTTTCCACCACAGATATATATACCAAGAGATTGAGAATTGGGATTAATAGATCTCTTTAAAGCACCCATTACCGATGTAGTAATTCCAGAGGAGTGCCAATCCATTCCCATAACAGCTCCGAAGCTTTGAAACCAAAACGGGTCTGCCAACCGACGAAGCACCTCATCTTTGCCATAATCCATTAAGATCACTTCAATAATTGAAAGCCCTAATACGGACATACGTTCATACAGCCATGGCGGCACTTTGCCATAGTGTAAAGGTAAATCTGCAGTTCCGGAACGTTTCATGTTGAAATTAAAATGTAAAGTTAATGGTTATAAAATAAGATTTTGATGATTAGAATCATTATTTTTTACCACAAATGGCACGAATGTCTTACGCAAATCTTCACAAGTAGTTTTGGCTAAAGCCAGAGATGGAGGACATTTAATTGAAAACAGGCTAAAGCCCGTTTCTATTGATAGTAAACAATATTGGATAAATGATAACAGCTCAATCGATACTATTTTTTCATTTTTAATCAAATTGATGAGATTCTTCACTCCGCTTATGCTTCGTTCTGACATCGAAGATTAGACGGAGTCAATGACAAAAATTAATAGGCTTAGCTAATCCAAATTTTTAAATTTTTAAATCTTTAAACACTTTACTCTAATGGTTATAAAACGAAATTTTTGATGAGTTGAATCATTTTTTTACCACAAATGACACTAATGTCTTACACAAATCTTCACAAATGAATTGGGGCTAAAGCCAAATATTGAGGACATTTAATTGAAAACGGACTAAAGCCCGTTTCTATTGATAGTAAACAATATTGGATAAATGATAATAGCTCAATCGATACTATTTTTTCATTTAAATAAACGTTGAGATTCTTCACTCCGCTTACACTGCGTTCTGAAATCGGAGATTAGACGGAGTCAATGACAAAAATTAATACGCTTAATCAATCCAAATCTTTTAATCGTTTAATCTTTTAATCTTTAAATCTTTTAATGTTTCAACCAAAAGCATTGTGCCATTTGTGAAAAACATTTGTGTAATTAGTGTTTAATCTACTGAATAAAACTCCAATCCTCCATGCTTCTCTTCATCAAATTTTTCATTGAAAACAATTTTATTCCCAAAAGGATCATTAACCGTGAAAGAAACTGCATCATAAAATGTTTTTTCCAATCCAGGTCTGTTATATTTATATTTCTTATCAATCAGTTCTTTGTGATAATCCGCGACTCCTTCTCCCCAGATAAAAACACTACTTCCGGGGCTTGCATCTCCATGATGTTCACTTAAATGAAAAGTGATGTTTCCTTTTTTCACCTCCATATATACAGGAGTATTCTCTTCAAAATGGTGCTCCCATATAATTTCGAAACCCAACCAATCCATATAAAACTCAATGGTTTTCTGGTAATCAAAAATTCTTAGAATAGGAATAACTTGTTCTGCTTTCATAGTTATATTTATTGATGTGAAAGAATATTAATTAATTTTCCAAATGGATCTTTAACAAAAAATCTACGAACTCCCCAATCTTCATTTGTAAGATCATAAGCTATTTCAAATCCCGAATTTTTCATTTTTTTATAAATAACATCTACATCATCTACATCAATAGATAAATCAGGAACAGGAGTATTATTTCCACCTTGATTTGCAAAACTTATCTGAACTTTCGATTCTTCATCAGTACCGAATGTTTTGATCCAGCCATGATCCATTATTATTTCAAGTCCTAAAATATCATGATAAAAATGATCTGCCTGAGACAAATCTTCAGTTTTGATGTTAGCTACAATTCTTTTGACCATATGATTAAATCTCTATAATTAAAAAGCCTTGTGAAGATACGTAGAATCATCACAAGGCTTATAGCAATTTTTACAAATTATTTTATAGTGCTGCAGCAGCTTCTAAAATCAACTGGGTGACATCATTTGGATGGGATGCTAATGACGCATGTCCAGCATCCAAAGAAATTATTTTTTTTGGATTCATACGTTCTGCCATTTCTTTTTCAGTTTCAGCAGGAATCATGCGATCTTTCAATGAAATCTGATACCAGCTTGGTTTTGTTTTCCATGCAGGTTCACCCGCTTCATCACCAAAACACTGGCTATGAATTGGTTTTTGCGATAGTGACATTACTAAAGCTTTTTCATCATCTAAATCCTGGCAAAAAGCAGACTGGAATTCATCGTATTTAATCCACAAAAAGCCTTTACTGTCCGGATATATACTCGCTCCACCCGGAGATTCTCTTCTTCCTAAAAGAGCTCCTAAGCTGTCTCCGGCATCCGGTGCAAAAGCCGCAATATAGACCAGACCTGCAACTTTGTCGTGATTTCCGGCTCCTGAAATTACCGCTCCACCATAAGAATGTCCAACTAATAATACTTTCCCTTCCTGGGCATCAATCAAATCCTTTGTTTTATTAATATCATCTTGAAGCGTAGTTAAGGGGTTTTGAACACTTCTTACTTTATACCCTGCTTTTGTAAGTGAAGGGATAACATACTGCCAATGTGAGCCATCTCCCCATGCTCCGTGTACCAAAATAATGGTTAAATCTTTTTGATCCATAATTGTAATTTTAAGTTTGACATTAGTAAAACTACGTTCTTAAAATTCAAAAGACGTTAACTTAAGTTAATTAATAATCCGGCTTCTTATCCTACTCAAAGATTGCTCTGTTACTCCAAGATAACTTGCTATGTGTTTCTGCGCTATTTTCTGAACAAGAACAGGTTCTCTTTTTAAAAGATTGAGGTATCTGTTTTCAGGAGAATAGCATAATAGATCATCGATCCTCTTTTTAGCATCCAGATAAATTTTCTCAGTCATAATTCTTCCAAACTTCTGCCAATAAGCATCTTTTTTATACAACTGCTGGAGGTCGTCTTTACTCAAAAGCAGAATTTCACAATTTTCTATTGCCTGAATATTCATATTGGAAACAGTATCACAAAGAATACTCTCGTAATCTGTAAAAAATTCATTTTCAAAGTAAAAACCAAAGTTGATTTCACGCCCCTGATCATTAATATAAAAGCTTCTGATAGTCCCACTTTTAATAAATCCCAGATATTTGCATTTGTCTCCTTGCTTAAGAAAAAAATCAGATTTTAAGAGCCTGGTATTTTTAAGTAATGAAAAAAATTCATCGAAATGTTCCTGATCTACTTGAAATTGCTCTCCATAGTTTTTGTAATTGTCTGACATAATTTATTTTTCATTTTGTTATTTGTGTATTTTGAATTCAAAAAAAGCCTTGCAAAAATGAATCTACAAGGCTAATAAAAAAAATATTTTTAATTATTTCAATGCTTCTAAAGCAGCAGTATAATTGGGTTCGTTTACAATTTCAGGAACCTGCTCTGTATATACAACCTTATTATTTTCGTCAGTAACGATTACAGCACGACTTAGTAGGCCTTTCAATGGAGAATCGGTAATTGTCACTTCATAATCATCACCAAAACTGCTTCTGAAATCAGAAAGTGTTTCTACGTTATTCAACCCTTCAGCAGCACAAAATCTTCCTAATGCAAATGGCAAATCTTTAGAAACATTAATTACAACAGTATTATCTAAGCTCGAAGCTTCTTCGTTGAATTTTCTTGCTGATGCTGCACAAGTTCCTGTATCTATACTAGGGAAAATATTGAACACTTTTTTCTTACCTTCAAAATCTGATAAAGTTTTAATACCTAATCCTGAATCAACCAAAGCAAAATCTTTGATGGTGTTTCCAACTGAAGGTAAATTACCTAATGTATGAACTTCGTTTCCTTTTAATGTTATATTAGACATAATCTATTTTTTTACGGTTTTTCAAATTTACTTAAAATCGCTATTTTTTCGTTCAAACAAAGGTTAAATAATTCTTAAAGTGCAAAAACTTATTTAGGTTTAATCTAAAAAAATTAAATTTTAACTAAATTTGTGGGAGTTAAAAAATCAAATAATAAATAACAGTATAATGTCAGAAAAATCAAAAATCTATTACACATTGACGGATGAGGCTCCAATGTTGGCTACACATTCATTTTTACCTATCGTAAAGGCATTTACAAAATCAGCAAATATTGAAATTGCAGTTCCGGATATATCTTTAGCAGGAAGAATTCTAGCTAACTTCCCGGAATTCTTAAATGAAGATCAGAGAATCGGTGATGCTTTGGCTGAATTAGGTCAATTAGCTACAACACCTGATGCCAATATCATCAAGTTACCTAATATTTCTGCTTCTGCCCCCCAATTGGATGGAGCTATTGCAGAATTACAATCAAAAGGTTTTGCCGTTCCAAATTATCCTGCTGAACCTAAAAATGATGAGGAAAAAGCAATTAAAGCTAAATATGCAAAAGTTTTAGGAAGTGCTGTAAACCCTGTACTAAGAGAAGGAAATTCTGACAGACGTGCTCCAAAAGCTGTTAAAAACTACGCAAAAGCAAACCCACACAGAATGGGTGACTGGGCTTCAGATAGCAAAACTGATGTAGCTCACATGAATAACGGAGATTTCTATGGTACTGAAACTTCTACCACTCTTGAAAATGCTACAAAATATAAAATCGTATTCAAAGGAAACGACGGTTCTGAAAAATTATTGAAGGATTTCGCCAGCTTACAGGCTGGAGAAGTTATTGATTCTTCAGTAATGAATCTTAATGCTTTAAAATCTTTTGTACAGGAAGCTATCGAAGAAGCTAAAAACAGAAATGTTCTTCTTTCTGCTCACCTGAAAGCTACAATGATGAAAATCTCTGACCCAATCATTTTCGGGGCAATCGTAGAGACTTTCTTTAAAGATGTATTTACAAAATACGCTGATACTTTCAAGTCTTTAGATATCAACCCAAATAACGGTCTTGCTGACCTTTATGAAAAGATCAAAGGAAATGCTCAGGAAGCTGAAATTAAGGCAGCTATTGACACTGCTTTAGCTAACGGACCAAGAGTAGCGATGGTTAATTCTGACAAAGGGATTACCAACTTCCACGTTCCTTCTGATATTATTGTTGATGCATCAATGGCTGCATTAGTAAGAGGTGGAGGTAAGATGTGGAATAAGGAAGGTAAAGAAGAAGATACTGTGGCGATCATTCCGGACCGTTCTTATGCTGGTTTCTATCAGGCTGTAATCGATGATATGAGAGCTCATGGTAAACTAGATCCTACTACAATGGGTTCTGTTCCAAACGTAGGTCTTATGGCTCAAAAAGCTGAAGAATATGGTTCTCACGATAAAACTTTCCAGGCTACTGCTGACGGGACAATTGAAGTTCAGGATGAAGCTGGAAATATTCTTCTTTCTCAAAAAGTAGAAAAGAGTGATATCTTCAGAATGTGTCAGACTAAAGACGCTCCTATCCAGGATTGGGTAAAACTGGCTGTAAACAGATCAAGACTTTCTGATACACCAGCAATCTTCTGGTTAGACAAAGGAAGAGCTCATGATAGAGAAATCATCAAAAAAGTAGAAAAATATTTAAAAGATTATGATACTACAGGATTAGATATCAGAATCCTTGATGTGAAAGATGCAATGACTGAAACGCTTAAAAGAGCAAGAGAAGGTAAAGATACAATCTCTGTTTCAGGAAATGTATTAAGAGATTACTTGACAGATCTTTTCCCGATTCTTGAATTAGGTACTTCTGCAAAAATGCTTTCTATAGTTCCTTTAATGAATGGTGGAGGTCTATTTGAAACAGGTGCTGGAGGTTCTGCTCCTAAGCATGTTGAACAGTTCCTTGAAGAAGGTTATTTAAGATGGGATTCTCTAGGTGAGTTCCTTGCTCTTCAGGCTTCTTTGGAACATTTAGCACAAACTCAAGGAAATACAAAATCTCAGGTTTTAGCAGATGCTTTAGATGAGGCTAATGCTAAATTCTTAGCAACTGATAAGTCTCCGGCCAGAAAAGTTGGACAAATTGATAACAGAGGATCTCACTTCTATTTGGCAATGTATTGGGCAGAAGCTTTAGCAAACCAGACTGCTGATGCTGAGATCGCTCAGAAGTTTAAGCCAGTTGCAGCTAGTATGCAGGAAAATGAAGCTGTAATCAATCAGGAATTAATAGCAGCTCAGGGTAAACCTCAAAACATTGACGGTTACTACAAAACTGACACCTATAAAACTTACGCAGCAATGAGACCAAGTACTGTTTTAAATGAAATTATTGATGGAATTTAATTTCCAGTTGATTATAAATAAAAGCTCCTTTTTAAGGAGCTTTTTTTATTTAAATAATTCAATTGTGGAATACATTTTAGTTTTTGGCTAAAGCCATAGGAAGGATTTATTTAAATTGAAAACGGGCTTTAGCCCGTTTCTATTGATAGGAATTAATAGACAAAGAGAAATATGTTCTATCAATTTTTAAATCTTTAAATTCTTTAATCTTACATAAAACCGTTGAGATTCTTCACTTCGTTCTGAAATCGAAGATTAGACGGAGTCAATGACAAAAATATTACGCTCAATCGCCCCCAATCTTTTAATCTTTAAATTCTTCAATCTTTAAATAAAAAATTAATAACCTTCCCTTTACTCACCCTCCACAATCACCTTCCGATGCTCTCTACCCCAACTAATCATTTCCATAATGATTTTCCCAAAAGTTCTGCAATAGTCGGTTGCTACATATTCTATTAAAACCGGAGTATCTGGATACACGTTTCGTGTCACCAGCTTATTCATCTCCATATCTTTTAATTCCTTTGAAAGCATTCTGGTTGTAATACCAGGAATACTGCGTTCTATTTCACGAAAACGTTTATTGCCATTACAAATCGCATTAATAACCGGAATACGCCACTTCCCTCCGATGAAATACAAAGTATCCTGTAATGCTCTGAGTTCTTCTGTCTGATCTCTTTCCATTGTGTAAAAATTAAGTTGATATACTCTGTGATACTGATTACAAAAGTATACCATTTTCACTATAACTTTGTCAAAAATTATAAAAAATGAATAAATTTAACAACAAGCTGGCGATCGTAACCGGTGGAAATAGTGGTATCGGATATGCCACAGCAAAGGAATTAATTGCAGAAGGAGCAAAAGTTATCATCACTGGAAGACGAAAGGATGCCGTTGATAAAGCTGCAGAAGAATTGGGAGCAATTCCATTCGTCGCTGATCAGGGAAAACTGGAGGATATTGATGTATTGAAAAAAGAAGTCGAGGATCGGTATGGAAAAGTTGATATTTTATTTATCAATGCAGGAATCACTGGAACACTCACATCTATCGAAAATATGGATATCAGTAATTTCGATAGTGTTATGGACATCAATTTCAGAGGAGCTTATTTTACTCTTAGCAAGCTTATCCCTTTATTAAATGACGGAGCATCCGTAGTATTCTTATCATCCATTGTCGCCTCTACCCATTATCCAAACAGTTCAGCTTATCAGGCAAGCAAAGCTGCTCTAAATTCAATTGCCAAAACGGCTGCTGCAGAATTAGCATCACGAAAAATCAGAGTGAACATGGTGAGCCCTGGTCCTACCAAGACTGAAATAATGAACAAAGCAGGACTTGATGATATTACTTTACAAAACATTCAGGAGCGTCTGATCAATGATATCCCTTTAAAGAAAATGGGAACTTCAGAAGATGTAGCCAAACTGGTCGCTTATTTATCTGATGACAACCAGGCTTCTTTTATTACTGGTACTGAGATCATCGTTGATGGAGGGATGGTATTGTAACAAAATATTTTTCAATTTTAAATACCGGAATAGTTTCCGGTATTTTGCATTTCATGTTCAGGGATCAAAATTCCACTTCACCCTTTAAATTGTCCGGTTTACCTTTCTTTACATTTCATTCCTTCTCTCCACGATCTACTTTTGAATCATAAAAATAAAACAATTATGGATTCAGTAAAGAAAACGAGAACCAAGAAACCTATAGCTATAGCATTTCTTACAATTTTAGGAATCTTCGCAGGACTACAGCTTTTTAGTCCTACAATAAAAGGTAAGCCTGTTACCGGCACTATTGAAGCACCCCATGAAGTAATTGCGATTCTGGAAAGATCATGCTTCAACTGTCATTCTAACGAACAAAAACTAAGCTGGTATGATAAGCTAGCTCCCATATCCTGGGGTGTAAAAAAAGATGTGGAAAGAGCAAGACAAGTAATGAACTTTTCTGAATGGTCGCAGGTCTCACCAGGAGAGCATAAAGGCAGAATGTATTCGATATTAAATATGATGCAAGCTGGAAAAATGCCTCTTCATGAATACACTTTATTGCATGCATCTGCAAAAGTTACACCCGCGGATATTGAAGTTATCAGAAAATATACTTTATCACTTTCCGGAAAAAGTCCGGCAACAACAAATAAGACAGAGGGAAAAGCTCTTCATCAGGCTATAAAGCCAACCACTGAAAGCCATTCAGGATTTCCTGTTTCACCAAATGGAGTTACATATACACCGGAATTTAAAAAGTGGAAAGTCATCAGCATGAGTACGCTATTTGACAATTCGATCCGTGTAATTTATGGAAACAGTATTGCTGTAAAGGCAGTTGAAACAGATAATTTTCACCCATGGCCAGATGGTAGTATTGTAGTAAAAGCTGTATGGAAGCAAGTTGAGTCTGCTGATGGAGAAATCAGACCAGGTGAATTTGTTAATGCTCAGTTTATGGTAAAGGATTCAAAAAAGTATACAGATACTGAAGGTTGGGGATTTGCCAAATTTTCAGGACAGGATCTTCATCCAACAGGAAAAACAGCATCATTTGCCAAAGAATCGTGTATTGCCTGCCATCGTCAGTTGGCAGAGCCAACCGGATATTTATTTGATGTTCCTATGAAAGTAAATACAAAAAGACTAATCGAAAAATTACAGAAAAAATGAGCAAAATAATATTAGCAATTTTAGGGAGCGTCCTGTTTTTAACAGCATGTAAGAATGAGGATCCTAATAGAGATCATATCCGATTGGTATTTGATGCCGGACAACTTCAGTTCATTTCGTCATCTTTAAATAAGAAAAAAGAAACAATGTCTGCACTTTATGGAAACAATAAGGCTCGTCAGTCTTTATCTACCCAAAGTGATCAGCCACAAGCAGGAACAAAAATGAAACTCGTTACCTGGAAGTATCATGAAAATCCCCAATACACCGGGGGGACCATTACAGGAGAGCTATTAAGTGTGGAAACCGTTGAAACCAACCAGAATGGAGCAACATCTTACCGTGTAGATACTGCTATTGAAAAAAAAGATGATCAGTTTCAAAATAAAGAACA
Source organism: Chryseobacterium paridis (assembly GCF_016595215.1). Lineage (GTDB taxonomy): Bacteria > Bacteroidota > Bacteroidia > Flavobacteriales > Weeksellaceae > Chryseobacterium > Chryseobacterium paridis. The sequence continues at coordinate 1,243,452 of NZ_JAENHK010000010.1, forward strand.
GAGAATACAATATATATTGGGATATCACCCCGTCAATATGCCATAATTTCGTGTAAAAATCACGATATAATCTGGGATTGAATATCAGTCTCAGATTATATTTATTAAGAGATTATCATTAAAAAATATTAATTTAACATTTTTAAAATCCAACCCTTCTTAATGCAACAAGAAAAAATAAAAATATCGCAGGCTGTTATCTGGGTAAGTTCGATTGTTTTGGGAGTATTATCATCAGTTCCTCAGCTTGCTTCCCATGATTTTAATCTCATGGAAGCGATAGTTAATGCGGCCATTACCTCAGCTTTTGCAATTGTGATGTGGTATCTCAACATCTTTCTACTAAACCGCACTACTAAACGACGTCAGGGAATATCATATTCCAGACTCTTGATCATATTAGCAATGGGTATGGTGGTTATGTTTGGGTTGGCATGGATACAACAGCTCATTTTATCTCATATCAATTTTGGTCCGGTTATGCTTATGGTAGAAGTAAGAGGAATTCTTATTAACCTTATTTTCTATATGTTTTTAAACCTAGTACAACATAATTATACCGGCCAGCAAGTCCATCTCGAGCTGGAAAAAGTGAAAAGCGATAATCTGGGCGCTCAATATGAACTCTTGAAACAACAGGTGAATCCTCATTTTCTTTTTAACAGTTTAAATACATTGAAGTCTATGGTGGAAACACACGATGAAGAAACGGTTGATTTCATTATCAAGCTTTCTGATTTTTACCGCTTCACTCTGGAAAGCAGAAAACTTGACCTCATCACCGTAGAAGAAGAAATGAAAATCCTCAATTCTTATTTGTTCCTTCAGAAAGCCCGTTTTGGTGATGGCTTTACGTTTACGGACACACTTGATAAGGAAACTCTGAAAACCCTTATTCCTCCTTTCACCTTACAGCTATTGGTAGAAAACTGCATCAAACATAATATTGTTTCTCAAAGTAAGCCTTTACACATTAAAATCTCTGATGCTGACCATAAAATTATTATTGAAAATCCTATTCAGCGTAAAATAGTTCCCGAAGACTCATTAGGTGTTGGCTTAAATAATGTTAATATGCGCTACAAACATTTATTAAATCAAGAAATCAACATTTTAGACGACAATCAAATTTTTCAAATAAAACTACCCCTTATCCATGAATATCATCATCATTGAAGACGAATTCAGAGCAGCAAAATCTCTGCAAACCTTAATTAAAGAACTTAAACCTGAATCTACAATTACCGGAGTTTATGACAGCATAGAGTCCAGCGTTGAAGCTTTGTCTAATGATAGCAAGCCAGATCTTATCTTTATGGATATTCACCTTTCTGATGGGCTTTCTTTTGAGATCTTCAAGCAGGTGGATATTACTTGCCCGGTTGTATTCTGTACAGCATTTGATCAGTATATGTTAGATGCTTTTAAGAGTAAGGGTGTGGATTATGTTTTAAAACCTTTTTCACGGGATGACATTGCTGAAGCCTTAAGAAAAGTAGATGAACTCAAAAAGTTCTTTCAAAAAACAGAAATTCCTGAGCTGGAAGCGTTATTACAAAAGATAACACAACCACAAGCTACTACAAAAAGCAGTTTCCTGGTTTTTAAAAATCAAAAATATACGACCATTCTTACGGAAAACATTGCTTATTTCTACATTCATAATGAAATGACCCATCTGGTTACTTTTGACAAACAGCAATTTTCACTTACTCAATCATTGGGGCAAGTTGCTGAACAAGTTTCTCCCAAACAGTTTTTCAGAGTGAACAGGCAGTACATTGTCAATTTCACTGCTATTAAAGAGATGGAACATTATTTCCAGCGCAAAATTTATGTAAAATTGGTAATTGACACTCCGGAAAAGCTTCTGATCAACAAAGAAAAGACCCATAGCTTTTTTTCCTGGTTAGAAGACCGTTAATAAAGCTTATGTCTTAAACATATATTTTTCAGGGTTCACTATTCGATTTGTCTGGTTGAGCCCTTTTTTCATTTTTTAGCATCCCACAGGTATCTACTTTTGAATAAAAATTAAAAGAAATGATATCTAAAAAACTTTTCATAGTAGGAGCATTTGTAGCTTTATTATTTACAATCTCCGCCTTTGTGCAAAAAGATAAGACTGACGAAAGTCTTAGAAACAGATCAACTGATAAAAGCAATGGTTTTGCCGTGCTGGAACTTTTTACTTCAGAAGGATGTTCAAGTTGTCCACCCGCAGATGCCTTAATGGGTCAAATTAAGGAAAGTAATAAAGATCAGCCCATATACATCCTGGCATATCACGTTGATTATTGGAACCGCCTGGGTTGGAAAGACCGTTTCAGTACCTCCGAAAATTCGGCTCGACAACAACAGTACAGCAGAACACTGGATTCTCAGGTTTATACTCCACAGCTTGTGGTAAATGGGAAACAACAGTTTGTAGGTTCCGATAAAGAAGCAATAGAAAATTCTATTCTTAACGCTTTAAGCCATGGAGCCAACAGTACGGTGGATTTGAAAGCACAATCCAATTCTAATAACATTTCAGTCAATTACAAAGTTTCAGGAAATGACTCTCAAAATAAGCTTTTGATCACACTGGTTCAGAAAAAGGCATCAACCAATGTAGCAAAAGGAGAAAACGAGGGCCGACATTTAGAACATTGGCAGATCGTTCATAAACAGCAGCAAGTCTCTTTAAAAAACAGTTTGGAGGGCAGTACAAACTTTTCAATTCCTGAAAAATTTAATACTACTGACTGGGAAATCATAGGATTTATTCAAAATGCAAAAACTGGACAGATTACCGGGGCTTCAAAAGCGATATTCAACTAAACATACAGGTGTAAAAACAACTTAAGACAATTATAACAACAATTTAAAATAATAAAAAAATGAAAACAAAAACAACAAAAATCATCTTTTGGTCAGGCGCTATTTTTATGTCACTATGGTTTGGAGCAAGCGGTTTCTTTGAACTAACCAAAAACCCTGTAGTATGGGATATTACACAACAATTGGGATATCCACCACACTTTATCTATATACTCGGCGTCTTTAAACTGGCAGGAGTTATAGTACTTCTACTTCCGAACAGATTATTGAGATTAAAGGAATGGGTATTCGCCGGAATGTTTTTCGACATTACTTTTGCCTTCTTCTCCAAAATCGCAGTTCTTGGGCTTCCATCAACAATAGATGCGGTTGTAGCATTTACTGTACTTTCAATTACTTATCTGATGTTCAGAAAAATGTATAGCCCTGAATTGATCTTTAATGAAATATAGGGTTACTTACATCTTTAATAATGATAAATCCTCTCGATTCTGAGAGGATTTATTCTTTAAAATATATTAGTTGACTTCTAATAGTGCGTCACTTCGAGTAGATTTTGAAAAAATTGTATCGAGAAGTTTTAAAAATTCATTTGCCCAATTAACTTTTGGGGATTTAAACTCCCTCTTTCTGTTTTAATTCATAAAAGATTCCGGAATCCATTCAAATGCATATGCTTTCTTCTTAGTAAAACCTAAGCCTGGCCACGGCAAATGATAGGCAAAAGCTCTGGATCTCGTTTCAGCTAATTGTGTCAGTATTTTCTTTCTTGAAGCTATTGCTATATCCAGATCGGTATCTCCAAAATATCCCCAGTCCGGATGTGGAAATAAAACAACATCAGAATGCATCAGATCTGCGATGTATAATAGTTTCTCATTGCCGGAAGCTATTGTAACCAAAGTAAGGCCAGGTGTATGCCCGGGAGCCAATTGAAAGCTGAAATGATCATACAATGATTTCTCCAATTCATAAAATTTCAACCTTGGTTGTATCACTTTTAAAATATTCTGAATTCCTGGAATAATCTGATTAAGAAATTCCGGTTGATCCTTTAATGCACTATTGCTGAAACCTTTAATCGTCGCCTTCATCCAGAAATCGTATTCAATTTTTGAAATAAACAATTGAGCATTCGGGAAAACCAATTTGTTTTGTTTATCTACAACTCCACCGATGTGATCCGGATGGGCATGAGAAATAAATACATCTGTAATATCTGCAGGTGAAAAGCCAGCCTTTTTAAGGCTTTTTAATAAAAATCCAGTTCTGGGATCTGCAAAAATTCCCATCCCACTATCCATTAATATAAGCTTGCTTTTTGTTTTTACCAATAGGACATTCATTGCCATGTCTATAGAATGTTCTGACCGAAAATTATCCTTCAGGATTGCTTTTAATTCTGATACACTCCCACGAGGTGCAAAAGAATTCAGATTTTCCTCATGAATAAATCCATCGGTTAGAATAAACAATTCTAAATCTCCTAGTTTTATTTGTTTAACACCTGAAAGATCATCCTCTGCGACAGGCAATTTCTTATCCACTGCTAAAGTGCTTGAAAAAGGAATGACACTAAAAGCTCCTGCTAAAAGTCCATTTTTTAAAAGTTCTCTTCTATTCATAATTAATAATGTGATTTTGTAATTTTAATACAAAAACCCGATACAAAAATGGATTTCTATCTGTATCGAGGTTTATTGTGAGTTCAAAAAAATTGGATTTCTGAATACTCAGAAATCCAAACTTTAAACTCTTTTAATTATTTACCAATTTCATTGAACCTTCACTATACCTTTCTCCGATATTAGGATATTTCTTTAAAATGGCATCGATAGTATCTAAATCAGATTTGGAAAGCTCTACATTAATAGCAGCTACATTTTCTTCGAGATATTTAATTCGTTTCGTTCCAGGAATAGGAATAATATCATCTCCCTGACTTAATACCCATGCTAATGCAAGCTGTGTTCCTTTAACACCTTTTGAAGCAGCAAACTCATTAAATTCTTTGACCAACTTTCTGTTATTCTCAAGGCTTTCTTCCTGATAACGTGGCAATGATTTTCTGAAATCATCATCTCCAAAATTCTGAACTTCATTAATGTTTGCAAAAAGTCCTCTTGCCAGTGGAGAATAAGAAACCAAAGAGATACCTAACTCTCTTATGGTTGGTAAAATTTCTTTTTCGACATCTTTCGTTAAAATAGAGTATTCTGACTGTAAAGCAGTAATAGGATGAATTTTATTTGCTTTTCTAATAGATTCTGCTGAAGCTTCAGATAGACCAATATATTTTACTTTCCCTGCTTTTACAAGCTCTGCCATTGCTCCCACTGTTTCTTCAACAGGAACATTGGGATCTACTCTATGAGCATAATACAGATCTATCGTATCGATTTTCAATCGTTGAAGGCTTAAGTCTACTGCTTGTCTGATCCATTCGGGAGAACCATCAAAATAAGTCCCCGGAGCACCACTATGGCTTGCTTTACCATCTTTAAATCGAAACCCAAACTTTGTAGCTATAAAGATCTTATCCCGGTTAGGAACTAAAACTTTGGAAATTAATTTTTCATTCTCTCCATTCGCATACATATCCGCAGTATCCCAGAAATTAACACCCAGGTCCAAAGCCTTGTGTAATGTATTGATGTTTTCCTGTTCATCTGCAGGACCGTACGCAAAGCTCATTCCCATACAGCCTAAACCGATTGTAGATAGCTGCTCCCCTGTGTTTCCTAATTTTCTAAATTTCATGATTGATTGTGATTTAAATTATAGGAACAAAATTATAACAACATTCATCAGCTTTTCATATAGAATTCAAACGATAAATTATAAAATTCAAACAAGGTCACTTCTTAACGCATTAGGAGTGCTTCCCGTTTGTTTCTTAAAATAATTGGTAAAATACGCGGGTTCTTCAAACCCTAGACCATAGGCGATTTCTGAAATGTTCCAATCCGTATGCTTTAGAAGAGCATTAGCTTCCTGAATAATCCTGGATGTAATTTGCTGTGTCGTTGTTTTTCCTGTGATCTCTTTCACAGAACGGTTAAGCGAATTAACATGAATGGATAGACTTTCAGCATAATCGTTAGGAGATTTAAGCTTAAGATATACTTCCGGACTATCTATAGGAAACTGTCTTTCTAGCAATTCCATGAATAATGACGCAACTCTTTGGGAAGCATTTTGATAATGTTCAAAATTTTCCGCGGGTTGCATTTTCATGGTCTCATGGATCAAAAGGTGCAGATAATTCCGAAGCATATCATATTTGTGAATATAATCAGAATCTATTTCTGTCATCATTTTTTGAAAGATATCTGAAACCGTTTTCTGCTGTTCTTCATTAATAAAGAAAACAGGAGTTCCTCCAATTTTAAAAAGCTGTGATTCCTGAAGGTTCCCTAGGCGGGTACCATTTTGAAGGAATTGATCCGTAAATAAGCAGAACCAACCTGCCTGATCATCACTTTCCGCTTCCCAGGAATAGGGAATCAGCGGATTGGAAAACAATAATGCAGGACTGTCGACCTTAAACCATTTATTAGCATAATGAAGTTTTCCTTTTCCAATGATCAATGAAACTTTATAAAAATCTCTTCTGCTATAGGGAGTATGCAATGAACAATTATCCCTGGAGAAGACATTGAAATGCCCCAATCCTGAATTCGAAAGACGCGCAGGAAAAACTTTTGCCTGGGTACGATTGTAAAATTCCTGTAATGATTCTGATGATTCCATAACACAAAGTTATAAAATTCAAACAACAATTTTAACCTGTAATAAAACAAAAAATGACTGATCTTACGAACAGCCACCAAAAAAAATTTGATTATATAGTGAAATGTGATTCTTTATTGCGCTCATGTCATTTCAATTAAAATGCCAAAGCATCAAAATCTCTGATCAATATTCATCATAGGGCTATAAACAACTGACAATGTAGGGAATAAATTTACTGGGTGAGATGCGGGGGTCGAGGTCCGGGGTATGAGGTTCGGGATTCGGGATGCGAGGTATGTGATGCGTTGCGGGGTTTGGGATGCGGGGTTTCGAGCTTAGCACAGTAAACATGGATTGTAGCTCGTAAAAGAATAATTATAATAACGACCATCAACAAACTCTCTACCCCTCAAACTCTACAACTCTATCACCCTACAACTCCCATTTTTCCATCTGAATTGCTTAACTGAAAAGAATATAAATTACGATCAAGCTCTTAAAAATTAACCTGTTGTATTGTTTTAATTTGTAATTTTAAAGAAGGGATCTTATTGTAAGACCCTACCGCTCATTCATTATTCAACCTAATCTCAATACTTATGGAAAATATAAAATTTGAAATATCTCCATATCAAGATGAATTGCAGATATTAATTGACGATAAGAAGGCTGGCTATATGTCCATGGCGATTGATGGCAGACAATTAATTGTATATTACACTAAACTTAATGAAGAACTCGAAGGCCATGGTTATGCCAAAATGCTTTTAGATGAATTGGTAAGATATGCAGAAGAGAAAGACCTTCTCATAGACCCTGAATGTGATTTTGTAAGACAGCAATTTGAAAATCACCCGAAAAGATACAAAGACATCTGGCACGCCTGAAACTAATCTTCCCACCAACTTTTGAACTGATTATCTGATCGGTTCAGGTCCACTATTTCACCAATCATAGGGGTAAGAATGTTCAAATTTCTCTCTCTGCCAAAACTTGCTATCTTTTTAAGCGGCTCGTTCCAAGGATGAAGAGCCAAGGCAAATTTTGAAGAATGAACAGGAATTATGTTTTTTGCATTGACTTCTATACTCGCCTGTATAACATCTTCAGGCAGTGCATGAATATATTTCCAGGCTTTATTATATTGTCCATTTTCCATGATAGCATAATCAAATGGCCCATACTTTTCACCGATCATTTTAAAATGTGTATCATAGCCACTATCTCCACCTAAAAAGATTTTCCTTGTTGGAGTTTCCAAGACATAAGAGGTCCATAATGTTCCATTTCTTTTTATTTTTCTTCCGGAGAAATGCCTTGCTGGTGTAAAGGTGATGGTAATGTCATTTTTCAAATCAGCAACACTTCCCCATTCTTCTTCTATCAGTTGATTTTCCTGATAACCCCATTTTTCAAAATGCGCTCCAACTCCCAATGGTACAATAACTTTCCCTACTCTATCTTTTATTTTTTTCACTGTAGGATAATCCAAATGGTCGAAATGATCGTGGGTTATAACCAGGTAATCAATAAAAGGAACATCTTCAGGTTTAAAAATATCTGATCCTGCAAATGCCTTGTTAAAGAATTTAAAAGGTGATCCATATGAGCTTAAAACAGGATCAATTAAAAAAGAAACTCCATCAGTTTGTATAAAATATGAAGAATGTCCTAACCAGATAAAAACATTCTGATCTTTCTGAATATTTTTTAAATCAGTATGTATAGACGGGATATTTTTCAACGGTTTTAAAAGTGGATCTTTTTTGGCTACAAAAAAATCATAGAGAACCTTAGGCATACTATATCCTTCTGCAAGAGATGGGGTATGGCTAATATTTTGGAACTGCTCATTTTTATAATGCTGTGATCTTTTCATTCTTTCTAACCTTTTCCCTTTAGGTTCAGCACCAAAAACATCTTGATTAGTTATTAAATAATAAGCCAGAATTAGTAAGATGGCTATTGCAATAAGTAAATACATCATTTGATCAAAATAAGCATCAAATGTATTAACTTTTACTATTAAATAAAAACATCTCCTCTTTAAACAACATGTTTATTTAGTGAAATACTGTAACTTCAATTAAAAAATTATCATTATTTTAATATCAGGATAATTTTAAACACTTAAATTTGTTGGTTTTAAACACAATGGCTTTGAAAATTTCATTAATTCTATTTGGACTTATTTTTCTTTCGTCTTGCTCTTCGGTCGCGAATAGTGAGCAACAGGAAAAAGCTCTTATTGAACCTGATCTGCTGAAAAAAGATGTTGATTATGCCTACAGCAAATTAAAAGAAATGCATCCTCAGCTCTATAGATATACCACAAGAAAAGATTTGGACTATAGAATTGACAGCCTCAAGCAAACAATAAACAAACCTCTTACACCCGTCCAATTTTATCTCAAATTACAACCTGTAATCACTACTATAAGAGAAGGACATCTTTCTTTGACACTCCCTTTTGAGAAAATAAAAAAGAGCTATGACGGAAGAAGATTATTCAATTATTTCAGATATTACATCAAAGGAAATCATTTGTATATCATAGAAAACAAAGATTCCATTTACAACATCAAGCCAGGCACCGAAATACTAAGCATCAATGATGTACCGGCCGCCTCTTACATCAGCAGATATAGAAAACTGATCAGCAGTGATGGTCAGAATACGACTTTCAAACCTTATTATCTTAAGGATACATTTTTCTGTTTTTTTAGTATGGAAAATGGCTTTTTAGATCGGGTGAAAATTGAAACATTATATAACAATAACAAACAAACCTATATTCTTGAAAGAGAAAAACAAATCGAGCCACAAAACGAAAAATCTCAAAACAAGCCAGCAAGTAGTTTAAAATCTTTTTATTGTTCGGCTAATCGAAGTTTCCATTTTTTAGGTGATGATAATTCTATCGCTTATATCAACATAAAGAAATTTTCAAACAGCAATTCCAATAAATTCTATAAAGAGACTTTTGCGAGAATTAAAGAAGCCAAATCTTCCTATCTCATATTAGATATCAGAAATAATTATGGAGGCTCTTTACAGGAGATCAATAAACTTTATTCCTATCTTACCTCTCAACCTTTTACCTTGATAAAACCATCCAGGCTTAATTCGGGTTTTACTCCTCTAAAAACAAACTATTTTAAGAAAAGTAATGCTCTGGAATATGCATTGAAAGGAATCACATATCCTACCTATTTCTTTCTTAAAACACTTCATACCTACAAAGGTGATGATGGAAAATTTTATTATAAAATAAAGGCAGATAAAGTAACTCAACCAAATAAAAATGCCTTTCAGGGGAAGATATTTGTGTTGATCAATGGCGGGAGCTATTCGGCTTCTTCAATTATCAGTTCAAAATTAAAGTTTGACAAGACTGCCACACTGGTAGGAGAAGAAACAGGAGGAGCAAATGATGGAACAGTGGCCGGATTTTATTCTTATCAGATACTTCCCTATTCAAAACTTACTTTACCTATTGGCTTATTATTGGTAAATCCTAATATTACATTAACGAACTCTCAAAAAGGAGTAATACCAGATGTTCCCATCAGTGAAACTTTGCAAGATATCATCAGTAAAAATGATGTTCAATTAAATTGGGTTAAAAATGAAATCGCAAAGGAGAAGAAAAATCTGAAAAAATAAATCGCGATGAAAAGTGCTTCTTTTTCAATACAAAAAAAGACTTCGGAATATTACAAAGATATTCTCAGTGATTCATTGTATCACATCTTTTTGTTTGAAGGGAATGGAAAAATTGTGATCGATTTTGCAGAATATGATTTTAACGGAAAAATTGTTCTTTTCTCTTCGCCATTTCAAAATGTCCAGATCATTAGCGAACAGGTGATTAATATCGAAACCCTTAACTTTCATGGTGACTTCTATTGTATCGAATTCCATAAAAAAGAAGTCGCATGTAACGGATTATTATTTAATAATATTTATCTCTTTCCCTATTTTAATCTTGACAAAGAAGTCTTCGATGAAATATCAGAATACTTTTCAAAAATTAAAAAAATAGATCATAAAGAAGATTTTTCAGAAGCTATTTTACAATCATACCTTCAACTTATATTGGCCATAAGCAGCAAAGAGAAAAATAAAATGATTCCGGATAAGGACCTGATCAAAGATGACTTTAAAGAACTAAAATCCTTCCAGAATTTAGTAGAACTCCATTTTCTATCTGAAAAAAACTTGTCTTTTTATGCTGATCTACTCCATGTAGCACCTAACACTTTGAGTAAAAAGATCAAATCCAGATTTAATAAAACACCTTCTCAAATTATCCAGGAGAGAGTAATTCTGGAATCCAAAAAGCTGATTCACCTCACCAGAAAGTCTTTTAAGGAAATAGCACTAGAACTCAATTTCAATGATGAGTTCTATTTCAGCAAATATTTTAAAAAACATACAGGAGTTTCCCCTACTCAATTCAGAAAAGAAGCTGGTGTTTCCATAGTTGCAGATTTGTACAAATAAAGTCCACAATATTCCATTCTATCGGACCCTCATTCAATCTAATTTTGTCAAAAAAAATAATATGATTGAATTCTTAGCTCACTCACAGAAAAACTTTATTCATATTTTACGAATAAGCATTTTTATCGTTATGGCATGGATTGGTGGATTAAAAGCTTTTAATTATGAAGCAGAAGGAATAATACCATTTGTTGCCAATTCTCCTTTTATGAGTTTCTTTCTTAATAAGAAAACTACGGACACTGACAATTACAAACTTCACAAAAACAAAGAAGGTGAAGTCGTTCCCGAAAATATAAAATGGCATGAAGCAAATGGAACTTACGTTTTTTCTTATGCTTTAGGAAGCGTCATTGTTGGTCTGGGGATTTTAGTAGTTCTCGGTATTTTTTATCCAAAGATAGGAATGTTATCAGGGATTTTAACAGCTGGAATGTCAGTAGTCACCCTCTCCTTTCTTATTACGACACCGGAAGTATGGGTTCCTGATTTAGGAGGACCAGATCATGGTTTCCCTTACCTTTCAGGAGCAGGGAGATTGGTTATAAAAGATATTATCATGTTTGGCGCAGGCTTGGTGATCGCTTCTGATTCAGCAAAAAATATTTTAAACAAACCTCAATAACAAGATAAAATTTCGGCGGACATTCTGTCCGCCGAAATTTTACTTTTGAAGCTCTACAACAAGCTTTTCTATGGTCGTAATATATTTACCATAAAATTTCTGAAACCAGTATTTTCCTAACAGATATAAGGAGAAGAGTCCGAATAAAACAGCACCTATAAGAATGGTGGCAATCTTAAGATCACTTAGCGGTTGTGGCCTTGGGATAAATTCTAAAACGATAATAATCTCACACACCAGAAAAGGAATAAAACTAAGGTAAAATGACAGGTAATATTGTTTGTTAAGATCAAGTTGATGAAGCAGATCTTTTAACCCATCATAGGTTTTCATTACAGGATCACTCATATCCTTATAAAGTTTAAAGAATTTACTGAAAAAGAAAAAAGTCACGATTGCCATAGAAGCCAAAAGTATCGTGAGATAAAATTTAAATTTAAATGGCGCTCCGCACAACCAGACGATTGCGAATCCGAAAATGAAAATTCCAATTGTAGATAAGAATTCATGTCTCATATTTCTTCGCATCCGCTCTAAGGGGAGATTGATTTTATTTTTATTTTCAATACTGATTTCCGGTGTTTTTTCAAAAACATCTTCATTCCATGTATTTTTTAGTTCATCTATATTCATTGTAATTGATTTAAAAATTAGTATTTATTTGAGTTTAAGATATCTTTCAACTTATTTTTAGCACGATTCATTTTCACTCTTACATTTCCCTCTGAAATCCCCATTTGCTCTGCAATTTCCCGACCCGGAAAGTCTTCGAGGTAATAAAATATAAAAGCCTTATCAATCGGATTTAACTGATGAATCGCAAGGTACATTGCGGATAATTTTTCTTCTTTTTCATTATCATATTCTTCCTGTACGATCCTATAATTGGAGAAATCTGCATTGTCAATAAAGCTTCTTTTTTTCTCGGATTTTAAAAAGATGATAGCCGTATTCAAAGCAATCCTGTACAACCAGGTTGAAAATTCGCTTTGTCCTTTAAATCCCGGATATGCCCTCCAAACCTGATAGGTAATTTCCTGAAAGAGATCATCACGGTCATCTTTATTATCCATGTACATTTTAGAAATCTTGAATATGATTCCTTTATGCTTTTCAATTTTTTCTAAAAATTCTTGTTCTAATGTACTCATGGTTCTTAGCTCTATGGAGTTAGTAACACTTCGAATAAAATGTTACACATCTTTTGGAAAATTGGGTAAAATTAATTTTTAGGGTTTAGGGTTTAGGGTTTAGGGTTTAGGGTTTAGGGTTTAGGGTTTAGGGAAGTTAAATAAAAGCCGTCATAAATCAAGATTTATGACGGCTTTTATTTAACTTATTTGGGTGGTTTTAATACTAAAAAATATAATCGGTGCTTAGGAAATTAGAATCATGTTCTCTAACGATGGTATTCAATAATTCTTTATTGGATTCTGTCAATTTAGCAGCTACCAGAGATCTTATAGAGAAAGAACGCAAAGCATCAAATACAGAAAGTGTTCCTTCAGCACTGTCTTTCCTTCCAGTAAAAGGAAATACATCTGGACCTCTTTGTGCCTGGCAGTTGATATTTACACGACTCACCAGATTTACAAAAGGGTCGATCAATTTTGAAACCTCTTGCGGATCCTCACTGAAAATACTCACCTGCATTCCATGGGAAGCATTTACCTGATAATCGATTGGTTCATCAATACTATCAAAAGGAACAACTGGAATTACAGGACCAAATTGTTCTTCATGATATAGTTTCATTTCACTATTAACAGGATATACAATTGCAGGAAATACAAATGAACCTTCAGTGTATCCGCCATTTTCATTCAAAACTCTAGCTCCATGAGCTATAGCATCGTCTATACATTCTTTCAGATAGGGAGGTTTATTTACCTCGGGAAGAGGTGTTATTTTAACATCTTTTTCCCACGGAAGTCCAGGTTTTAAAGCAGAAACAGCTTTGTTTAATTTTTCCGTGAATTCAGCAGCTACCTCTTTTTGTACAAACAACAATTTAAGTGCAGTACATCGTTGGCCATTGAAAGAAAGAGCACCTAAAATACATTCACTTACTGCTACATCAAGGTTAGCGTTTTTAGTAATGATCGCTGCATTTTTTGCATCTAAGCTCAATATAGCTCTCAAACGGTTTACTTTAGGATGTATTTTTTTTAATCCATTAGCTACCTTACTTGATCCGATAAATGCTAGCACATTCACCTTTCCACTTTCCATAATTGGTGTAATAATCTCAGATCCTTTACCATAAAGTGTATTCACAGTTCCTTTTGGAAAAGCTTCTTTAAATGCATTTAATAAAGGATAATGAGCTAAGACGCCATGCTTAGGAAGCTTAAACAAAATGGTATTACCCATAATTAATGCAGGAATCAATGTTGTGAATATTTCATTCAAAGGATAGTTGAAAGGTCCCATACTTAAAACAACTCCTAGCGGAGCTCTTCGAATCTGAGCAATCGTTCCTTCAGCCTGTTGAAAACGGGATGATTCACGATCAAGATCTTTTAATGCATCAATGGTCTGGTTGATATAATCTACCGTACGATCAAACTCCTTAGTAGAATCAGCCAATGTCTTCCCAATCTCCCACATCAAAAGTTTGATAACTAGATCTCGCTGCTGGATCATTAAATACACAAATTTCTGCATGCATTTTATACGTCCTTCTACAGACATTGTAGGCCACTCCCCTAGTCCATTATCGTAAGCTTTTACTGAGGCCTCCAGAACTTCCATTGCATCAGCCGGGCTGATATTTGGAATACTTCCTAATAATTTCCTTTCTAATCTATTTTCTGTAGGAATACAAACAGGTGAATAAACATCCGTCACCTCTCCTTTCCATTCTACCAGTTCTCCATTTAGCAAATAAGTTCGTTGATGAATTTCCTGAACTTTAAATTCTTCCGGTATATCATTTTCGCTTTTAAAAATCTTGTGAAATGATGAGTTATCTACTGAATCCATATTTTTTATCTTTTTAATAATTAAGTGATCACTTTTATTAGAATAAAGGTAGATGTTAGAATTGATTATAAAAATAGCTGATTAATAGATTCGGTCTATTTAAAGACTGGTGAATTAAAATTAACATCCAATCCAAAAAAAGAATAATTTTGTTTAAAAATAAAAATCAATGTTTTCAAAATTAATTTTCAGTACGCTATTGTCATTCTCTGTATTTCTTTTTGCTCAAAATGCAAAAACAGCCAATACTGTTATGATGGGAGGAAAGCCAGTTACTACTTACGCAAAATTACCCGCAGTAGGAAAAGCAGCTCCTAAGTTCACCCTTACGGATGTTGGAATGAAAGATCAAACACTAGATTCTTACAAAGGGAAATTTATGATTCTAAATATTTTCCCAAGCGTGGATACAGGTGTTTGCTCAGCGTCAGTACGTCATTTCAACGAAGATGCAGCTAATATCCCAAATACTGTAGTTCTTTGTATTTCTAAAGATTTACCCTTCGCACAAAAAAGATTTTGTGGTGCCGAAGGTATTAAGAACGTAGTAATGCTTTCAGACTTCCGCTCAGATTTTGGAAAAACCTATGGGGTAGAAATCACAGATTCTGTGATGAAAGGTCTTTTAAGCAGAGCTGTTGTTGTCATAGATCCTACAGGAAAAATCATATATGAAGAACAAGTGGATGATATTTCACATGAGCCTAATTACGAAGCAGCGATTAAGGCTGTGAAAAATTAAGATTCTACTTTTTTTTATAATTTTAAAATCCTCCGATCATTGATATGGAGGATTTTTTATTAATAGAAAAAAAATCTTTTAGTGAGTAGTATTTTTGATTGAATATGAGAATCCTATTCCATAAAACTCGCGGTTGAATAATATAAGAACAACAGGGCTAACGCATCATCTACAGAATCATCCAACTCAATACTAAAGATTGGATTTTTAAACCATTTTCTATGAGTCTGAATATCGATCAATAGTTTCTTTTGTTCATAAAGCTGCATACCCTTACCAATTTTAAAGTGGCATATTTTTGTATCATCACCTGTTTTGATAATTCTGTCTCTTCCAAAATCTGTGTAGTATATCACTTTCCTGCCATCTGATAACTCTACATCATTCCACAGAAATCCTTTACTTTTAATATCATAGCGCTTGGCATCACACAATATATATTTTCTCCAGGAGATCAATTTTTTAGTCTCGATGATTTTTCCAATTTCAGAATTATTTTCTGAGAATAAAATCAATTGTCTTTTACCGAATTTAGCTGTATATCTTTTCAACTTCGTACTTTTTAGATTAACAATTTATTATTTTTCCATCAAAAGTATGTAGCAGATCTTCTTCGGAAAAGCCAGAAAGTCTAAATGATGTTTTAAAATAAACCTTATAAAACCGACCTTTTTTATCAGGTATTGTGTCTCCCCAATTTTCAGGATGAGATTTTGAAATCGAAATTTTCATATTATCATTGTTTTATATAAAAATAAAAAAACTTTGCAATAAGCAAAGTTTTTTATTGAATATTCTTTCAAAAATTATAATAAATTATCATCAACTATATTCGGAAGCGTAACCTTTAAATTAGGCTCTACCTCCATAGCTCTTTTAATAGCGAAAATTGCACCCTCATTTCTTGCCCAACTTCTTCTTGAAATTCCATTATTAACATCCCAGAAAAGCATAGATTTCAATCTTCTGTCCGCTTCATCACTTCCATCTAATAGCATTCCAAAACCTCCATTGATTACTTCTCCCCATCCAACTCCACCACCATTGTGAATAGAAACCCAGGTTGCTCCACGGAAGCTGTCTCCAATTACATTGTGAATAGCCATGTCTGCAGTAAATCTTGAACCATCATAGATATTGGATGTCTCTCTGTAAGGAGAATCTGTTCCTGATACATCATGATGGTCTCTTCCTAATACTACAGGTCCAATCTCTCCATTTTTTATAGCCTTGTTGAATGCCTCTGCAATTTTCATTCTCCCTTCCGCATCGGCATACAGGATTCGAGCCTGAGAGCCCACTACCAATTTATTTTCCTGAGCCCCTTTTATCCATTGGATATTATCTTTCATTTGCTGCTGGATTTCTTCAGGAGAATTTTGCTGAATCTCTTCTAAAACCTGACATGCAATATCATCTGTTTTTTGCAGATCTTCTGGTTTTCCACTTGTACAAACCCAACGGAATGGTCCAAATCCATAATCAAAACACATTGGTCCCATAATATCCTGAACATAACTAGGGAATTTAAATTCTCTGCCTAAAGTAGGGTTCTCTGCCATTACATCTGCTCCTGCTCGGGAAGCTTCTAATAAAAAGGCATTTCCATAATCAAAGAAATAAGTTCCTTTTTCTGTATGTTTATTAATAGCTGCAGCATGTCTTCGTAAAGTCTCCTGAACTTTTTCTTTGAACAATTCAGGGTTTTCAGCCATCATTATATTAGACTCCTCAAAACTTTGCCCTACAGGATAATACCCTCCTGCCCAAGGATTATGAAGTGATGTCTGATCCGAACCAATATCAATTCTTAAATTTTCCTGATCAAATTTTTCCCATACCTCAACTATATTTCCAAGATAAGCCAAAGAAACGGTTTCTTTATTTTCCTGAGCTTTTCTTACTCTGGTTACCAATTCATCTACATTCTCGTGAATTTCATTGACCCACTTCTGATCATGACGGATCTTGGTAATCTTAGGATTTACTTCAGCACAAACTGTAATACAGCCAGCAATATTTCCTGCTTTAGGTTGTGCTCCACTCATCCCTCCCAATCCTGAAGTCACGAAAAGCCCTCCTTGAGTTTCTTTTTTAATTTTTCTGAAAGCATTCAATACGGTAATAGTTGTTCCATGAACAATCCCTTGAGGGCCGATATACATATAACTTCCAGCCGTCATTTGACCATATTGAGAAACTCCAAGTGCATTGAATTTTTCCCAATCATCCGGTTTTGAATAATTCGGGATCACCATTCCATTCGTTACTACTACTCTAGGTGCATCTTTGTGAGAAGGAAATAATCCCATTGGATGTCCTGAATACATAGTTAAAGTCTGCTCATCCGTCATTTCAGATAAGTATTTCATCGTCAAAAGATACTGTGCCCAGTTTTGAAAAACAGCACCATTTCCACCATAAGTAACTAATTCATGAGGATGCTGAGCCACTGCATAATCCAAATTATTCTGAATCATCAGCATAATAGATTTTGCCTGTTCAGATTTTCCAGGATAATCAGTGATCGGTCTCGCTTTCATTTCATAATCCGGACGAAAACGATACATATAAATTCTACCATACTTCTCTAGTTCTTCTCTAAACTCTGGTAATAATTCAGCATGAAACTTTGGATCGAAATAACGTAAAGCATTCTTCAATGCCAGTTTTTTCTCTTCTTCTCCTAAAATTTCTTTGCGTTTAGGAGCATGATTGATATTCGTTTCGTATGGTTTAGCTTGTGGTAATTGATTAGGTATACCTTGTTGTATCTGTTCTTGGAAAGTCATTATATTAAATTCTGCGTTTAAAATTCAAAGTTTTAAAGATATTCAAATTAGAAAATATAATGCAAAGAAAACATGAAAAATTCCCCTCCTTCGGAGGGGTGATTACTAAAATTTAAATAAATTTTAGTAATCGAGGTGGTTAAAACGATAATGATATATTATAAAATTCTCCAACTCTTTCATCACAACAGTTAAATTATTATTAACATCAAAATCAGTAATTCTAAAGACCAACAGTCCAAAGGACCCGAGATATTCTTGCCGTATACGATCATAATCCACTTTCTTATCATGACTAGATCTATCAATTTCAACAACCATCCCTAACGTTTTTAAATAAAAGTTTACGATATAGCCACCAATTATTCTTTGTCTATCAAAATCAATATGATAAAAAGATCTTGCACGAACCTGTTTCCAGAAAGTACTTCTCCTAAAATTCCGGCTTTGCGTTTATCTTTTAGTAGAAACTTCAAGTTTGGATTATAAGGCAAGTTTTCAACAAAATTTCTACGGATGGGAATTCCGTGGATTTGGGTAAGGATTTGATTCATATTTGTGTTTTTATAAAAATAGCAATTTCTTTTTAAACCACCCCCGCTTCTGCTCAAAGCAGAAGCCCCCTCCAAGGGAGGAGAATTTTTCCTTCGTTTTATAAAATAAAAAAACCTTACTGAATTAAGTAAGGTATAATTGATATCGTTATATTATCTTTATGTAAGAACATCATCATTCTCTTCTTCATGATCGTCCTCGTTATCACTCGTACTCCAATAATTATTCTCTTCATCTTCTGAACCAATTTCCTCCATATCATTATCCTCGTCTGAACCGGGAACATCAAGATCCATTTCCATCTCGTAATCACCTTCATTTTCATTAAGAATAGGATTTCCATCTCCATCCAGCGGAATATGCTTTTCCTTATTAAAGAAATCTTCATTTGGATTATAATCCATTTCTTTTAACCTTCTATTTTGCTCGTTGATATTGTCTTCTGGTACCATATTATTAGTATTTAGTGTTGGATATTACAGAACAAAAATAATTCCAAGTTTTATTTAATGATTAGAATAAACCTCAGGATTTACACAATGTGGCATTTTTTCTCCTTTTGAAAATGCAATAATGTTTTCAGCTGCTAATTTTGCCATTCCGTTTCTGGCTTCTATTGTAGCTGAACCTATATGCGGAAATATACAAACATTTGAAAGCCCTAAAATTGGATCATCTTTCAGGATTGGTTCAGGATTGGTAACATCCAGACCAGCTCCCCAGATTTTCTTCCCAATTAATGCTTCGTATAAATCAGTTTGGTTATGAAAGCCTCCTCGCGCAGTATTTATAAAAATAGAATTCGGTTTCATCTTTTCAAATACGGAAAAGTTAAAAAGATTTTTATGCTCGGGGATAAAATTAGCATGAATACTTAACACATCTGATTGTTCAATAAGCTCATCAAAAGAAACATATTTTGCATTCAGTATTCTCTCAGCTTCTTCATTACGGCTTCTATTGTGATAAATGATATCCATATCAAAAGCCTGCAATGATTTTTTTGCCATTTCAAAACCAATTCTTCCAAGCCCAAAAACACCTAAAGTTTTACCATACAATTCCTGACCTAAAGCATGCAATGGATCAAAGCCTCCCCAATTACCTTCTTTCACTTTCTGATAATTATAACTTGCTCTTCTAGCTACAGATTGCATCAATAAAAAAGCAACATCAGAAGTAGCTTTACTTAAGACATCCGGTGTATTTCCAACAACTACATTTCTATGAGTAGCTTCTTTAATATCTACATGATCAAAGCCTACAGAGTATAAAGCAATTGCTTTCACATTAGGGCACTCTTCAAAAAATGTCTTATCAAATGAGACATTTCCTACATTTAAAATAACATCTGCTTTTTTGCAATAGCTGACCCACTCTTCATGTGATAAATCTTCATTATTGGGAATACTAACCTCTATTCCTGAATTTTCTAATATTTTCATTCCAATGTCAGGAATTCTTTTATTGATAAATACTTTCATTTTTTATCTTTTTCATCCCACTTCTTATACTTGTTGAAGCTTTCAATTATACTATTAAAAATCTCTGTGAAATATTATTAAAAAAACGATCCGAAAACATTTGCATCTGTGAAATGAATAGACAGTATTATAGAAATACCGGATTACAATTTTGATCTATTTTAAACGGATCAATTCTCCCTTTCTTTTGACAATATTTTTATAATCCCATTGAATTGCTCTTGATTTTTTCACCCACCGCAACAAATCAACTTCATTAATCTCCTCTTTTGAAGCATATCTCTTTTCCGCGGCCTTAAATGTCCCTTCAGTTTTTAAGTCCTTTTCATCAAAGGATTGACCACTCCAAAATAATAGACGTACAGAGTCTTTCAATTTACTGTACCCTACAACGGGATTTCCTTCCAGGAACCAAACCGGATGCCTATGCCATATTTTATTCTCAGCATCATGCAATTCCCCATCTATAATAGAAGACAATAATGTACAGATATCCTGATCTGATTTCATTTGTTGATTATTATAATCTATTATATCAGGATGTATCATATTTATGTATTGGTATTATTAAGCATTGGAACAAATTTATACATTCCAAATTCCTCTTTTTCAATCTCCGTTGGAGAGATTTTTGTAAATCTGTATAATACCTGCTCATCAGTTGGCCCCAATGGAATAACCATTTTCCCACCCACTTTTAATTGTTTTAATAATTCTGTTGGCAATACAGATGCTCCACAAGTTACGATGATCTTATCAAATGGTGCAAAGGTTGGTAACCCGGCAAAACCATCACCAAAACTCTGAAATTTGGGAAAAAGATGAAGTTCTCTTAATTTTTTCTTTGAAAAATCAAATAAATCTTTCTGTCTCTCTACTGTATACACCAGGGCCTTCATTGTCAACAAAACCGCTGTCTGATATCCACAGCCTGTCCCAATTTCAAGGATTTTCTCTCCTGGAGTTACTTGTAAAAGCTCTGATTGCTCGGCAACCGTTGAGGGATGCGAAATGGTTTGATGAGCCAGAATGGGAAAAGCCCGGTCTTCATAGGCAAAATCTTCAAAAATACTTTCAATAAAAAGATGTCTTGGAACTTCATTCATTGCCGAAAGTACATTCTTATCCGTAATCCCTATTCTTTGTTGAAGGTATTCAACTAAAATTTTTCTTTTTCCTTTATGTACAAACGAATCGTGCGTCATTAGATAGTAATAGTAGTTATTAGGTTACTTGTGCTAGTTTCTCACAAAAATAAGAATTAGATTTTAGATTTCAGGAAACCTTCGGGACTTTTGCTGATTAAAGTCAAAAGTCTTTTATCTAAAATATCATACCTAATTTATATCTTTACAAAAATTTAAAAAGCTATGTTGAAAGCAGGTTTGGTAGGTGCCGGACATTTGGGAAAAATACATTTAAAACTTCTTAACCAATCAGAAAGGTATGATTTTGTAGGTTTCCATGACAAAGATGTAGAAAACGGAAAAAAATTAGAAACTGAATTTGGGTATAAATATTTCGAAAATTTTGATGATCTTCTGGATCAGATCGATATGCTGGATATTGTAACCCCAACCGTTTACCATTATGATTATGCTTTAAAAGCCATTGAAAAAGGACTGCATTTTTTCATTGAAAAACCGGTTACCCAAACACTTCAACAAGCAGAAGAAATCCTTTATAAATGTCGTGAAAATGGCATCAAAGCTCAGGTAGGACATGTTGAAAGGTACAATCCAGCTTTTATGGCAACAAAGGAATACATTAACAATCCAATGTTCATTGAAATCCACCGCCTTGCTGAATTCAATCCCCGTGGAACAGATGTTTCTGTCGTGCTGGATTTGATGATACATGATCTGGATATTTTATTAAGCATGGTGAAGTCTAAAGTAAAAGTTATCCATGCCAGCGGTGTTTGTGTCGTAAGCAAAACTCCGGATATTGCGAATGCCAGAATTGAATTTGAAAATGGATGTGTTGCCAATCTTACTACTTCAAGAATTTCTATGAAGGCCATGAGAAAAAGCCGTTTCTTTCAGAAAGACGCGTATATCTCCGTTGATTTCCTTGAGAAAAAAGCAGAAGTAATCAGAATGAAAGATGCTCCAGAGACACCTACTCCATTTGATATGATCATTGAAAATGCGGATGGTGAAAAGAACCAGATCTTATTTGAATATCCAAATATCCAACCTAACAATGCTATTCTTGATGAACTCAATTCATTTGCAGATTCCATCACAGAAAATAAAAATGTAGAAGTGTCATTGGAAGATGGAACGGAAGCGTTGAAAGTAGCTTTAGAGATTATGAAGTTAATAAGCTAATTAACAGTTAATATAAAATAGATTTCCTCTTTAAATGATTCACATATTTAAAGAGGATTTTTAATTTTAATTCAATATTTTTTAAATATATTTGTCATTAACAAACTTATAATTCTAAAAATAGTCCCATAATCTTATACAATCAAAACTATGAAAAGAACCATCCTAATGTCCGTACTTTTATTGTCTCAATTTGGGACATCACAATTACTAAAAACGAATGGTCAAAAAATTGTAAATGACAAAGGTGAAAATATCCAGCTTAAGGGCCTTGGCTTAGGAGGATGGATGCTGCAGGAAGGCTACATGTTGAAAACAGCTGATTTTGCAGGTCCGCAATATAAGATCAAACAGAAAATCTCAGAACTGATTGGTGAGGATGGAATGAAAGAATTTTATAAATCCTACTGGAAAAACGGAATTACCAAACAAGACATTGATCTGCTTGCAAAGGCTGGATTTAATTCAGTAAGGTTGCCAATGCATTATAATTTATACACTTTACCCATTGAAAAGGAGCCTGTAAAAGGACAGAATACATGGTTAGAAGAAGGTTTTAAAATGACTGATGACTTGCTAAAATGGTGTGCAGACAATAAAATGTATTTGATTCTGGATCTACATGCACTTCCGGGAGGACAGGGAAATGATGTCAATATTTCCGATAATGATAAATCTAAGCCTTCTCTTTGGGATAGTGAGGAGAACCAGAAAAAAACAATTGCTTTCTGGAAAAAGATAGCTGACCGATATAAGAATGAACCTTGGATTGGAGGTTATGACCTTATCAACGAACCTAACATCAATTTCACAGGAAAAAACCCCAATGGAACAGACGAAATGTCAAATGCTCCATTGTGGAAATTTCAAAAAGAAATCACAGAAGCGATTCGCGAAGTTGACAAAAAACACATCATTATTCTTGAGGGAAATGGATGGGGAAACAATTATAATGGACTGACTCCTCTTTGGGATAATAATCTAGTATTCAGTTTCCATAAATATTGGAACAATAATGATGATGCGACAATAAAAGGCATACTTGATTTAAGAGAGAAACATAATATTCCAATCTGGCTGGGAGAAACCGGAGAAAATTCTAATGTCTGGTTTACAGAATTGATTCAACTGATGAATAAGCATAATATCGGTTATGCTTTCTGGCCAATGAAGAAGATTGATAATATAGCAGGAATAGCTAACGTAAAAATCACTCCTGAATATCAGAAATTATTGGACTACTGGAAAAATGGTGGTGAAAAGCCAACAAAAGAGTTTGCTACGAAAGCTTTGATGAAAATTGCTGATAATTACAAATTCAGTAACGTTGAAATTAAAAACGATGTCATTGATGCAATGTTCAGACAGACAACAGATGATTCTACAAAACCATTTAAAAATCATGAAGCCCCGGGAAGAGTTTTCGCAACAGATTATGATTTAGGAAGAATCGGCTCTGCTTATAAGGACAACGATTTCGTAAATCTTTGGGTAAGTGATCCTGCGAAAAGGTCAGAATGGAATTCCGGTAATCAAATGAGAAATGATGGAGTTGATATTTATTTGTGTAATGATAAATTGACCAACCGATATTATGTAGGCAAGACTGAAAAAGGAGAATGGCTACAGTATACCATTAACAGTAAAGCAGACAAAGGATATACTTTTGACATAAGATATGCGGCTGGCAATGATTCTAAAGTGAGAATTGAAGATGCAGCAGGAAAACAACTGGCTACAGTTTCATTACCATCAACAGGAGGTAGTAATCAATGGAAAACAATTTCAACCAAAGCCTTAAACCTTAAAAAAGGTGAAAACAAAATCAGGATTATTTTTGAAAGTGATGGAGTCGACCTCAATTATTTTGAGTTTAAATAATAATGATCATAAATTTCAAATCCCTTTAGAATCTAAAGGGATTTATTTTTTAAATTTACCCTTATGAAAAAAACAGGATTTCTTCTTCTTTTGATCTCGGCATTTAGCTTTGCTCAAACAACTTCATTGGAACAAAAGATCAACTCTATTCTAAATGGTAAAAATGCTACAGTAGGTGTTTCTGTCTTGAGCATTGAAAATAATTTCAATTACAACAAAAATGGGGAGAAAAAACTTCCGATGCAAAGTGTTTTTAAATTCCACATTGCTTCTGCTGTTCTAGATTTTGTAGATAAGGGAAAACTCTCATTGGATCAGAAAATCTTAGTCAAAAAATCCGATCTTCTGGATGACACATGGTCTCCAATGCGGGAAAAGTACCCTGCTGGTAATGTTGAGCTTCCCTTAAGCGAGATTATCGATTTCACCGTTGCCCAAAGTGATAATAATGGATGCGACATCCTTTTACGATTAATTGGAGGAACATCTACTGTTCAGAAATTCATGAACTCTAAAGGGGTAAAGAATTTCCAGATCAAGTTTAATGAAGAAGAAATGCATAAAGGATGGAACGTCCAGTATGAAAACTTCAGTACTACTAATTCTATCGTGGAAGTATTAAAAAAGTTTTATCAGGAAAAATTACTTTCAAAAAAATCAACTGCTTATTTGATGAAAGTAATGCTTGGAACAAAAACCGGAACCAATAAACTGGTTGAACAACTTCCTAAAAATACACCAGTCGCACATAAAACAGGTTCTTCAGGCAAAAATAAAGAAGGACTTACTGGCGCAGAAAATGATATGGGGATTGTCACTTTACCGAATGGAAAACATTATGCAATAGCTGTATTTGTAAGTAATTCTACTGAAACTGAAGCGGTAAACTGCAAAATCATTTCAGATCTTTCAAAAGCTGTTTGGGATGATTTTAATAAGTAAATTTTAAAGCTTAATTTTAGGCCAAAGAAAAAAGGTCTTTTGGTATAAAAAACTAAGCTTAATTAACCCCAATCCTATCAATTAAAATGAAAAAATCAGCAATACTTCTAAGTATTTTTTGTTTTACATTCTTTTTCTCACAAAAGAATAAAAACTATTTACAAGTGGGCTACGCAAGTATATGCTGCGGAACTCCTTCGGAAGATCCTGTCATTAATTATATTGCACAATTTCAAAAAAAGAACAAAACCAAACAATTCGAAATTTACCGACAAAGTGGTTTGGGTAGAGAAGGTGAATTTAATATTTATATTGGAATTGATGCTTTAACAGAAAATAAAAAAAATAAGTTTATATCTGGACTAAAGGCTGCTGTTTCTTCCCAAAATGCAAAAAGAAAAAGCAATAGTGGAAACGTAAATTTTGACGAAACACAAATTGTAACAAAAGCGGACCTAGCCAATGCAAGAAATCTAACTATCTATAAAAAATAATTTAATTAAACGAAAAAATGATCAAAAACGTTGTAGTTATCGGAGCTGGAACCATGGGAAATGGTATTGCACATACTTTTGCGCAAAGCGGATTTAAAGTAAGCCTGGTTGACGTATCTCAGGATGCTTTAGACAGAGGATTAAAAACCATCACCACCAACCTCGACAGAATAATTGCAAAGGGTAACCTTACTGAAGAACAAAAAGCAGAAACTTTAGGAAATATCACCACTTTTACAGAATTGAAAGGAGCTGTAGGATCAGCTGATCTGATTGTAGAAGCAGCGACTGAAAACCAGGATCTGAAACTAAAGATTTTTGGACAGATGGATGAATTTGCTCCAGCAAATTGTATCCTGGCAACCAATACTTCTTCCATTTCAATTACTAAAATAGCTGCAGCAACAAAGAGAGCAGACAAGGTAATTGGTATGCACTTCATGAACCCTGTTCCTATTATGAAACTGGTAGAAATCATTAAAGGTTATTCTACTTCTAAAGAAACTTTTGACACGATTTATGAGATGAGTAAAACGTTAGGAAAGGTTCCAGTAGAAGTTAATGATTATCCAGGTTTCGTTGCCAACAGAATTTTAATGCCCATGATCAATGAGTCTATTGAAACATTGTATAATGGTGTTGCTGGTGTTGAAGAGATCGATACAGTAATGAAATTAGGAATGGCTCATCCAATGGGACCACTTCAGTTAGCAGATTTTATTGGACTAGATGTTTGCCTTGCTATTCTCAATGTAATGTATGATGGATTCAAAAATCCTAAATATGCTCCGAATCCGTTATTGGTAAATATGGTTATGGCCGGAAAACTAGGTGTAAAATCTGGTGAAGGTTTCTATGACTATTCTGAGAGCAAAAAAGCTGAAAAAGTTTCGAAAATGTTCACTAAATAACTGCCTATTATAATCTTTTGCAACTTAATGAAAATTAAAGAAAAGAATATTCAAATAACATTGGTCATCATTACTTTAATGATGACCATTTTACGTTTTTTACTTAATGAAAAAGGCAGAGTAAATCCAGATTCAATCCGATATATGAGGTTTGCTCATATATTACCAACCATTGATAATACAACCACTCCATTAGGATATCCTTTAAGCATTAAATTGTTTACTTATTTTGGCTTTGATGAATTTTGGAGTAGCAAGATAGTAGGAATTTTGGCATTTCTTTGTATCATTACTTTTGCGTGGAAAAAGAAATTTTATGTCAGAGAGTCCATAATTGTTAGTGCATTATTTAGTTTTGTTTCTATATATGCCTATACAATGAGTGAGGCATTGATTCTTCCTTTTGTCTTTCTTTTTTTATATACTGCCCATCTTATCATTACTGAGAAATTAGAAAAAGGTAAGGCTATCTTCTATCTTTCTTTATCTTTAATCACATTATATAACATTCGATATAGCTCCCTTTTTATAATAGGTGGAACCGGGCTTTTCGGCTTATTGGTATGGAAAAGAAAATATTCTCAATCATTCATATTTTCAGCAGCTATTGCATGTGCTTTTATTGTTTTGTACAAATTTTTATTTTTAGATTATTTCAATGAAAACTATATCAATCAGGCATTGGAAATTGGTCTTCATTCTACACCACAACTATTAATTGAATTATTTCAGGGACTCACCACTACTTTCAATCCATTCATCCACATGTCTGATCCGGGAGGAGGATTGGTTAATTATGGTATTTATGGTATAGGTTTACTAAATATTCTGTTGATCGTTTTTTTGTCTATTAAAAGTAAGCTTTCAGATACTGAATTTTTCTTTCTTATTATAGGTATTTCGGGAATAATCTGTTCCTATTTTGTTCAATATTTCTATTCTGTAAACCCACTAGATTACCGATTATTGGCACCTTTTAGCTTTCCAATATGGCTCTTCTATTTCAAAAGAATGTTTGATCTTTTTGATCTTAAAGTATATGCGATTGGAGCATTAAGTATAATATCAGGAATACTTTTCACCTGGCTCTCAAAAGGAGACTATCTTGAAAATAGAAAAAATATAAAGCAATTTTTAAAATCTGAGAACCTACAATTTATACCTATCAAATTCTATGTAGAAGAAACTGAGGATCTGGAAAAAATACAAATTGCAGAGTTAATAAGTACAGTAAACCCTAATGTAACCCTAACCTACAAGCCTAAAGATACCTTGCAAAAAACCACACTTACACAGTACAAAGTTTTACAAAAAATTAGGATCGACAAGAACAAATATCAATAATTTTATTATCTTTGAGAAAGTTAAAATATTAAAAAAATGAAATTACCAAAGTTTTTATTAGCAGATAATTCGGAATTTCCTGAGGATTTATTCGTGGTTCATACTGAATACCCAAGATTTATCTTAAACGTTGAGGAAGAAGAAGTTGAATGGCTAGATGATTTGGAGGGAGACGATGAAGAGACCATGGCAGATGAAGCTACTAAAGTGGTAGAAGCAGCTTTCAAATGGTGTGACGAAGAATTGGCTAAGTACGACGAAGAAGAGGAAGAATAAGAAAACCTTAAAAACATAAAAAAGGAACTCAATAGAGTTCCTTTTATTTTTTATTCTGATTTATTGAATTTCAATAACAAAAGATTGTCTTTATACAATTCTAAGGTAGTTCCGGAAATTACATATTTATTTGCTTTTCCTACCATATCCATAAAGTTCTGCTCTACATTCATATTATCACAAGCCATTTTAGTAGAACCCATTTGGCCTGCGGAAAAATTACCTGTTGAAGCATCTAATTTTACAGTTCCAAAATAATTATTACACCCTCCGTTTCCATTGATCTTTTCTCCTTCGATATTCAATGTAGGAACTTTTCCTTTTACATTGTCTGCTAAGGTCCATTTTGTGTTTACTAATGAAGGCTGAGATTTTCCTACTTTTGAAGCAGATGCGCTTGACATAGTTCCGCACGACGCCAAAATCACGGCTGCACTTATACTTAAAAAAAGATTTTTCATTTTTTTCTTTTTTGATTTAACCAAATTTACGGAAATTATATTATTTAAACGGTTTTCAAAGAATTTTATTATGCTATGGGACTTTATCTTTGTGAAAATATTTGCCTTAAAGTATCGGTAATCCGACACAAAAAAACGGGCTTGATAGCCCGTTTATAATTATATAGATGATTTATTAAGATCTTAGTTCAGCATTGAATTCTTTCTGGAAAGATTTGATTAGAGAATCCATTACTTCTGAAATCTCTTTTTCTTCCAATGTTTTTCCTTCGTTTAATAATTCAAAACTCATAGCATAAGATTTTTTCCCTTCAGGAAGGTTTTTCCCTTCATATACATCGAATAAATTAATTCCTTTGATGAATGGCGATTTATTCTTTTTAGCCGTTTGATATAATTCCTGATAAGTGATATTTTTATCGATCAACAATGCTAAATCTCTTCTGATCTTATTGAATTTAGGAATATCCTTAAATTTCAATTCATTGGTTGAACGCAGTTGCTGAGCCAATTCCAACTCAATTTCAGCATAGAAACAATCCTGATCAATATCGAAATCTTTCAATAGGTTTGCTGAAACTTTTCCAATTCTTACTAATGTTTTACCATCCACATCATACGTTAATACATCAGAGAATCTATCGTCAGATAAAGCAACCTCTTTATAGTCGATTGCCAATCTTTCCAGCAATACCTTAACATAAGCCTTTAGATTATAAAAATCTGTTGCTGATTTTGGCTGCAACCAGTTTTCTGCAACATCTCTTCCAGAAACCAGAATCGCCAATTGCTTTCTTTCTTCGTATTGAGCTCTTTTGTGATAGATCTTCCCAAATTCAAAGAACTTAATATCCTGATTCTTCCTATTGATATTATATATTGCATTTTGAAGAAGGCCTTCCAATAAAGACTTTCTCATAAATGCCAGGTCACCACTTAAAGGATTCAATAACTTTACAGCATCCGTTTCATCTTTTACAGAAGTTAAAGAGTTGTTCATTACTTCATTGAAACCTAAGCCTTGCAATGTTCTTGCCCAATTATTTTCTAATTCATCCTGATCGTTTGCGCTTAATTTAACAGGAGTAAATGATATTTTCTGAGGAGCATCAATCTTGTTATATCCATAGATTCTTAAGATCTCTTCAATAACGTCTATTTCTCTTGTTACATCCGCTCTGTAAGCAGGAACAGAGATTTCTAATCCATTTTGAATCTCATTTAAGACTTTTATTTCAAGAGCTTTTAAAATCTCTTTTACTTTCTCTCTGTGAATTTTAGTTCCTAAAATCTGTTCAATTTTAGAGAATCTAATAATCACATAGCTGTCTTCAATTTTCTTTGGATATTCTTCTAATAGCTCGCCTACTAATTTTCCTTCTGCAATTTCCTGAATCAGTTTAATGGCGTGAGTGATCGCTGTTCTAGTAAGATTAGGATCTACT
This sequence comes from Chryseobacterium paridis, assembly GCF_016595215.1. Taxonomy (GTDB): domain Bacteria; phylum Bacteroidota; class Bacteroidia; order Flavobacteriales; family Weeksellaceae; genus Chryseobacterium; species Chryseobacterium paridis. The sequence continues at coordinate 1,273,786 of NZ_JAENHK010000010.1, forward strand.
CCTCTTTCGAATCTGAACGATGCATCCGTATTCAATCCGTGAAATTTAGCTCCTTTTCTTACCGCTATCGGATTGAAATAAGCACTTTCCAGGAAAATAGTTTTCGTTTCATTAGAAACTCCGGAATTAGCACCGCCAAAAACTCCGGCAATACACATTGGCTTATCTTTTCCGTCTTTGATCATCACCTCAGAACCATTTAAGGTTCTTTCAACACCATCTAAAGTCGTAAATTTCGTTCCCTTTTTAACTGTTCCTACTTTTACTTTTTTATCTGCAATTTTATCTGCATCAAAAGCATGAAGTGGCTGTCCTAATCCATGAAGGATATAATTTGTAATATCTACAATATTGTTGATCGGACTCAGTCCGATTGCTTTTAATCTGTTTTTTAACCAAGCCGGAGATTCAGCTACTTTTACATCTTCAATAACAGCTCCAATATATCTCGGACATAGCTCAGCATTTTCCACTTCTAAAGTAAAAGAATGAGAGCCTTCATTGTTTAATGGTTCAGAAGCTACTTTTTCGAATTGTGCTTTCTGTTGGTTGGTTGATAGAAAAGCATATAGATCTCTTGCAACACCATAGTGTGACATAGCATCTGTCCTGTTTGGCGTTAAACCAATTTCAATTACCTCATCATTTTCCAATTCAAAATACTCTGCAAAATTCTTCCCGACTTCATATTTCGTTTCATCCAAAACCATGATTCCACCATGGTCATCGCTAAGTCCTAATTCGTCTTCAGCACAGATCATCCCTTGTGAAACTTCACTTCTGATCTTTGCTTCTTTGATTTCAAAAAAGTTACCGGTTTTATCGTAGATCTTGGTTCCAACAACTGCTACAGGAACTGTTTGCCCTGCTTCTACATTAGGAGCACCACAAACAATGTTAAGTACTTTACCATTTCCAATGTCTACGGTTGTTTTCTTCAGTTTGTCTGCATTAGGATGCTTTTCGCAGGTTAAAACTTTACCTACAACAATTCCTTCCAAACTCCCTTTTACACTTTCAAATTTATCTATACCTTCAACTTCAAGACCAATATCAGTAAGGAATTCACCGATTCTTTCAGTCTTCAATTCCGTTTTTATATAATCTCTTAGCCAGTTATTTGATATTTTCATCTGCTTAAATCTATTTTTTATCGGTTAAATGTCCCCATTACACGGTTTCATCCACTTTATTTTGAAAAATTTTACTTCGAATTTTGCGTTTACAAAGGTCGTGTTTTTTTAAGAAATAACGAAATTTTTAACTTCACAACTGACCATAAAAACAAAAAAAAGAGGTCTTGAAAACTCAAAACCTCTTGTATATTAATTTAACTTAATCTTACAATCCAATTACCGGCATTGACAACATTAAGATATTTTCGTTTTCTTCAAGACCATCAAGAGGCTCAATAATTCCTGGTCTGTTAGGTTGAGACATTTTCATTGTGATATCGTCAGAACCAAGAATCGTCAACATTTCAGTTAAAAATTTAGAGCTAAATCCGATGTTGATGTCCTCTCCGTTATAATCACAAGGAATCTGCATATCTGCCTTGTTAGCATATTCTGTATCTTCTGCATGAAGGTGAAGAATGTTTGCTGACAATTTAAATCTAACCTGATTTGTTGATTTGTTAGACATGATCGATGCTCTTTTGATTGCTCCTAACAAAAGGTTTCTGTTGATCGTCAATACATTTGGATTTTCTTTTGGAATTACCGCAGTATAGTTAGGGTATTTTCCATCGATCAATCTACAGATCCAGATATGCTTACCAAAAGTAAACTTAGCCATATTCTCATTGAAATCGATGGTAACATCTTCGTTCGAACTTGCTAAGATATTTTTGAAAATATTTAAAGGTTTTTTAGGCATGATGAATTCCATGGGTTCAGCATTCATCAGATCCATTCTCTTGTAAACAACCAATCTGTGAGAATCTGTAGAAACAAAATTCGTTTCATTTTCTCCAAACTGGAAAAGAACTCCTGTCATTACAGGACGAAGAGAATCATTACTTGTTGCAAAAAGCGTATTGGTAAGTGCTTCGGACAAAACTCCCGCAGACATGGTTACACTTTGGGAAGCATCAAATTCCGGTAATTCCGGATAATCATCTGCATTATCCAATGCTACCGCAAAATTATCCTTTTCATCTAAGATCTCTAGCTGGCTTCCCGTTCCTTCTGCATTATCTTTTACAGACAATGTAAGAGGTTGTTCACCATAAGTTTTGATAAAATCTTGAAAAATTTTAGCAGGAACGGCAAATTTACCCGAATCATCAGACTTCACTTCTAAAGAAGTAACAAGCGTTGTTTCGCCATCAGATGCCGTAATGGTAACTTGATTTTCGTTTAGTTCGATAAGATAGTTTTCTAAAATCGGTCTCGATTGAGAGCTTGATATTACGCCACTTACAGTTTGCAAAGCCTTCTGCAGTTCACCACTTGAAATAATAAATTTCATAGATTTAAAAATAAATTTTTACAAATATAATAAATAGAAAATAGATTAAAAAATATAATTCTGAGAGTTATTAACAACGAGTAAAAGATTTTTATAACTACTTCCGGTACACTTTTTTTGATGATAAAACCATCATAAAGGACTAAAGATAGGCATTTTCTTTAAGCAATTAATTATATTTGTACATAATCTTTTCTATCATGCGCAAACCACCTATTCATAGAAGTTTCCTGAATGCTTTTCGAGGTGTTTTTTTGATGATAAAAACGGAAAGAAACTTCCAAATTGAGTTTGTAGCCCTTCTTATTAACCTTTTTCTCATTTTTTATTTGCATTTATCCAGTATAGATGCTGCCTTAATTCTTATCGTGTCTTTTGGGGTTTTAGGTGCTGAAATTTTCAATACGGCTATTGAAAGGATCTGTGATATTGTTCAGCCTGAATTTGACCGGAGAATAGGGTTTATTAAAGATGTTTCGGCAGGCGCCGTAATTCTTATGGCTACTGTTTCCGTGATTGTTGGAATTTTAGTGTATTGGAAATATATTTTCGGCTAGAATTCTTGTTTTATTCTTCCTCAGATTAGGCTGTTATCTGTCATTCAGAACGAAACGCAGTGTAGTGAAGAATCTATAAAAATAAAAAATCTGTTTATTCTAGGTTGCAGAGATTCCACGCTTCACTTCGTTTCGCTCTGAATGACAAGGTTGTTCTGGTTACAAAATTTCCTAAATCTCCCAAATCTTCTTTTTGTGTTATTCGTGAAGAACAATTAGTGCTATTTGTGTTTAAAAAACCTATTGACCAACGTAAATAAATCCTTTCTTTCCAGATTTGAAAGTGGTTTCAATTCTTTTATAATCATCTACTTCGTATTCATCCGCCTGAAGGATTTCTTCTTCTGTCACCTCAAAAAGAATCCCTTCCACTTCATCTTCAATATTTTCTGAAAACTGTAAAATCGGGTGATACTTCTGATTGCTTTTCCTGAGTACTTCGGGATCAGTAATCTCCAACATTTTTAGAATGTAATTGGTAAGAATATCCTTTTGACCTTTCAACAATCTTCCAAATGTTTCGATCTGAACTTTTTCATTCTGTAAGGTTCCGTATGAAAATAGATAAGGCATTTATAAATATTTTTCAATGATTGGTATTGCGATTTCCGCCATCATTCCATATCCTTTTTCGTTAGGATGAACCCCATCTTGAGAAAGTAAAATTTCTTTATCTTCTAAAAATGCAGTATAAAAATCAATGTACATGAATGAGTTTTCAAGAGCGATATCCTGAAGAATTTTATTGTACACCAAAACCTCACTGTTGGTTCTTAGTTTTCCGGAAGCTACCTGAACCCCATCTACATTTTTAGAAAATGGTAAAATGCTAATGAGATAAACATCATTCGTGAATTGTTTTGCATATTGAATTGCGGTCAAAATATTTTCCCTGAACTGATCAGGAGCTACCATCTGACTTCCATTTTTTATAGCTAAATCATTAGCTCCATATGCTATAAAAACAACGTTTCCTTCTGCAGAGTTCCGCGCATCTAATTCGTGTGGCATTCTTTTTATCAGACCTTCTGTTGTCTCACCTCCTATTCCTAGATTGTAAACAATGACTTCATTGCTTCCCTCGTGGAATTTTTGTAAAGCATATCTTTTTAAAATATCTACCCATCCTCCAAATACCCCATCATATTCTCCATAGGTAATACTGTCTCCGAAGAACAGTGCATAAATCATTTTCTTCATTATAAGTCTTAGCTTAATCTAAAATGAGATTAATATTTTTGTGTGATTCAATAATTTCTATCAGAATATCAAATAATGTTTGTCCTTCTCCAGAAATAAGCTCATCCAGATTTTTCTGAATCAGTTCTACATTAAACGGATGACCTTGTTTAATTTTTCTTTCGTAAAATTCACGAGTAGCCTCTAAACCTAAATCACCTTTTGATTTTTCAGATTTTTTCCATGTCAATTCAATCTGATCTTTGTTTTCAAAAACTCCAAAACCTCCATAAAGGATGTCATTAAATCCGTCCAATGTCCCCACTTTCCAATCTACATTTTTCATGAAAACCCTGGAAGCTTCTTCGTAGAATTCAGGTAGATTAGAAAAATGATCGCCATTAATGACGATCATTTTCTTGTTATTTTTATTTGAAGTATTCGACTCCATTTTTAAAGATGTTGTGATAATTCGCAGTTGGAATATTCTTCATCAACCCTTCTGCAAAACGTTCAGGATGCCCCATTCGACCAAATATTTTCCCATTTGGACTGGTAACTCCTTCAATTCCGAATAATGAATTATTTGGATTGAATGGCATACCATGAGCAATGTTTCCTTCAAAGTCTATGTATTGGGTTGCGATCTGACCATTTTTATACAACTTCTCAATTTCAGCTTCAGAAGCCATAAAACGACCTTCACCATGAGAAATCGGAATGGTAAATGTCTGATCTTTCATTCCTTTCAACCATGGGCTTTCGTCATTGATTACTTTTACTGTAACCATCTGAGAAATGTGTCTTCTGATCGCATTATGAGCAAGTGTTGGAGAGTTTTCATCAAGATCTTTAATCTGTCCGTAAGGCAACAAACCTGATTTGATCAATGCCTGGAATCCATTACAAATTCCAATGATCATTCCGTCTCTATCTAACAAATCGTGAACCGCCTGTTTCATTTTTTCATTCTTCAGAACATTCACAATAAATTTAGCTGATCCGTCTGGCTCATCTCCTGCTGAGAATCCTCCTGAAAATGCTAAGATCTGAGATTGTTTAATTTCCTCCACCCATGCATCGATGCTTTCATCAAGCAATTGGTGATTGATATTTTTAAGAGGCAGACTATTGACAATAGCTCCTTCTTTCTGGAACACATTGAGTGTTTCGTACTCACAATTTGTTCCCGGGAACAAAGGAGCGAATACTCTAGGCTGAGCAATTCCGTGACTTTTAATAATGATATTTCTTGGTGTCGTTGAATTTAATTTTTCATCTAATTCAACAATGATCTTTTCTTTTTCAACTGTTGGGAAAAGCTTTTCGAATGTTCCTGTATAAGCAGATTCAAGATTTGAGATTTGAGATTCAAGATTATTTATTTTCAAAGTACCTGAATCTTTTACTTCTCCGATCAGTTGAATAGTCGTTGAACTTAATTCTTCTTTTGATTCGATGATCAGGCTTCCGATATTTTTAGCTAATAAAGTACTTTCTTCAACATTGATATCAGCTCCAAGTCTGTTTCCGAAACTCATCTTTGCAATAGCTACTGCAACACCACCATCTTTAACCGTTTTTACAGAAACAATTTTTCCAGCTTTAATATTTTCAAAAATGAAATCATATACTGTCTTTAAACTGTTATAATCTGGAAGACCGTTTTCCTGAGGAATATGGTTATAGAAATACAGTTTATTTCCTGCTGTTTTAAATTCCGGAGAGATTACATTTTTCTTTTGTCCATCAGCACAAGCAAAAGAAATCAATGTTGGCGGAACATTCAGATCCTGATAGGTTCCACTCATTGAGTCCTTTCCTCCGATCGCGGCTAACCCAAGGTTAATTTGAGCATCATAAGCTCCTAAAAGAGAAGCCAAAGGCTTACCCCATTTCTCAGGGTTTTGCCCTAATTTCTCAAAGTATTCCTGGAAGCTTAATCTTATATTTTTATAATCGCCGCCCATCGCAACGATCTTAGCCACACTTTCTACCACTGCATAAGATGCCCCCAATAATGAGTTTTGCTTAGAAATTTCAGCATCAAATCCCCAGCTTGCAAAAGAAACGGTTTCAATATTTTTAGCTCCAAGGATAGGCAGTGTCTGAGCACTTCCTTCCATTAAAGTCTGCTGATACTTACCTCCAACCGGCATTGCTACTGTAGTAGCACCAATTGAAGCATCAAACATTTCTAACAACCCTTTTTGGGAAGCTACATTTTTATCCGCTAAAACTTTTAATAATTCTTCTTCAGAGAAAGTTTTAGAATCAAGTTTTACTTCTTCAAGATGGGTAATTTTCACCTCCTGGCTTTTAGCACATCCATTGGTATCTAAAAACGCTCTTGAAAGGTCAACGATCTTATCTCCTTTCCAGAACATCTGCATCCTTCCTGAATCTGTAACTTTTGCTACCTCTACAGCAACAATGTTTTCAGCTTCACAGTATTTGATGAATTGTTCTTTATCTTTTGGATCAACAACCACTGCCATTCTTTCCTGAGATTCAGAAATAGCCAGCTCTGTTCCATTGAGTCCTTCATATTTTAATGGTAATACATCCAAATTTACTTCTAATGAGTCAGCAATTTCTCCAATCGCTACAGAAACACCTCCGGCACCAAAGTCATTTGATTTTTTAACCAATTTTGTTACTTCCGGTTTTCTGAATAGTCTCTGAATTTTACGTTCTTCAACTGCATTTCCTTTCTGAACTTCAGAACTCATCGTATGAATAGAAGTTTCGTCTTGTTCTTTCGAACTTCCGCTTGCTCCACCCACTCCATCACGTCCTGTTGCACCTCCTAAAATGATAATAGAGTCTCCATTTGCAGGTTTTTCACGTCTTACCCAATCTACAGGAACAGCTCCCGTAACGAAGCCAACTTCCATTCTTTTTGCTTTGTAACCTTCATCGTAAATTTCAGAAACCATAGTAGTCGCAAGACCAATCTGGTTTCCATAAGATGAATATCCGTTAGCTGCTTGTTTTGTAATTGTTTTTTGAGGTAATTTACCTGGTAATGTCTTGTCAACTGATTCTAAAACATCAGCAGCACCGGTCAATCTCATCGCCTGGAAAACAAAAGATCTTCCAGATAATGGATCTCTGATTGCTCCTCCTAAACAAGTCGAGGCACCACCAAAAGGTTCAATTTCTGTTGGGTGATTATGGGTTTCGTTTTTGAATAATAAATACCAAGGCTCCTTCTTGCCATCGTATTCAGCTTCAATCTGAATCGTACAAGCGTTGATCTCATCAGAAACCACAAGGTTCTCCAGATTACCCGTTTTATGGAAATATCTGCCACAAACTGTTGCCAGATCCATTAATGAGATCGGTTTCAATTCACGGCCTAAGAATTTTCTTTTCTCGATATAGTCATTGAAAATAGTTTCCAATGTACGCTTAAATTGTCCTTCAAACTGAATATCAGACAATTCTGTTTCAAATGTGGTATGACGACAGTGGTCACTCCAGTAGGTATCTAAAACTTTAAGTTCAGTTTCAGTTGGATTTCTTTCTTCTGACTTAAAGTATTCCTGAATGAATTTTAAATCATCTAATCCTAATGCAAATCCATGCTGGTTGTAAAAATTCTCCAACTCAGCATCATTGAAATTGATGAAATTTTCGTGGATCAAAACTTTCGTTGGTATTTCGTCTGCAGGAATGTTTAAAACCGTCAGGTCTTTTACCTGAGATTCTACCTTGTTGATCAAAAGATCTTTTATTGTAACCAAATCAGCTTCTGAAACTCCCTCAAATTCGATCAGCTTTCCACTTCTTACTTTAGACTTTTCATTTTCAGTCAGCAAAGCAATACACTGTTGTGCAGAGTCTGCACGCTGATCAAACTGGCCTGGTAAAAACTCCATCGCAAAATGGATCGTTTCAGCAGGATTTTCTGTGTGTAAAATATCAGTAACTGGGTCTACGAAAGTGCTGTTAACCACTTTCTCAAATTCACCATCATTCAAATTAAATATATCGTACACATTGTATACTTTTACATTTTTGACTGACGGAACAACCGCTTTTACCTCATCAAAGATCTTTGGACTTTCTACATCGAAAATACCTCTTTTTTCTACGAAAATTCTTTTGTTATTAGACATTAGATGTCAGATATTAAATATTATTAGACTTATTTACTTAATTTATTCGGATTATCCGGGTGCTCCTTCTGGTATTCATGTGCTTCTTTTATTTCTCTTTTGAGCCATTGGTCAAAAGGAAGCTTTTCCACATCATAGTCTACTGCAAAGATTTTCTTGCCATCTTCTGAGACTAAAAATTTGAAATCATATGTTAACCCTCCATCTACTTTTCTGTAATCATATGTATTTACCTGATAATAGGGAAAATTCTCTTTTGGTCTTTCTACGATTTCAAAGAATAGTTTTTTTTCCTCTTTGGATAATTTATTGGACCAGTTCACATAATAAATTTCCGAAAGTTTATTATTTTGTTTTTCGAAAAATTGAAGAATATCCTTCTCTTTTTCATTGTATTTGAATGGATTCGGATAAAATTTCCCATTAACTTCAACAGTGTTTTTAGGTGTTGAGACAGGCTGAACAATCTCTCCTTTAGCATTCATTACTCCCCAGACTCCACCTACTATCGCTTTATGTTCATCTTCTGTTTTCTCCCAATCACATCCGTCACAAAATGCTGCATAACCATAATTAAAAGGAGAAACAAAATCATGCTGTGCTTCAATAATGGTTGTACCATTTCTATCTGCAAAACCTACTTTTCCATTTTTTACAAATCTTCTTACACCCTCTGAGAAATAATCAGCTCCATTGTCATACAAAAAAGGTCTGTATAAAAAATTTCCTTTTCTATCGTAGACATATCCCCACGCATTTTTCTCTTTAACTTCATCTTTTTTAGAACCATCAAATTCAATGGTTTCGCCTTTTACAGGTTCACCATCTTCAAGAATGGAATATACCCTGAATTGTGCAGGAATAACAATATTCCCATTTTGATCTTTTACTCCAACCAAAGAATCTTTTGATTTAAAATACCTTAAGACATCCTTTTTTTGTGAAAAGGAAATTATAGGTATTAACAAAAGTAAAAACGATATTTTACTCATTCTTTGGATGAAATAAAATATGCAGCCGAAAAGACTGCATATGATGTTATACTTTAAGATCAGCTTCCAGTCCTATTAAATCTTTGTTTTGGTCGAGAATCGGCTGAACTTCATTTTTAATGAATTCCTCCGTTTGAATCGGTGCAAAACCTATGAAATTTTTAGGATCTAAAACTTCTTTTAATTTTGATTTATCTAATTTTAAAGAATCATCATTTAAGATTCTTTCGATCAGGTCGTTTTCTTTTCCTTCTTCTTTTACCTTTTTAGAAGCTTCCATTGAGTGAACTCTGATCACTTCGTGGATTTCCTGACGGTCACCTCCTGCTTTTACTTCTTCCATGATGATGTATTCAGTAGCCATGAAAGGTAATTCTTCTTCGATATGCTTATTGATTCTGTTTGGATATACCACGATACCGTTCATGATATTATTCCAGATCAGTAAGATAGCATCTACTGCTAAGAAAGCCTGAGGAATCGTTAATCTTTTGTTTGCAGAATCGTCCAATGTTCTTTCAAACCACTGTGTAGAAGCTACCATGGCAGAACTTGTCGTTAAAGACATCACATATTTTGCCAATGCTCCGATTCTTTCACTTCTCATTGGGTTACGTTTGTAAGCCATTGCAGATGAACCGATCTGGTTTTTCTCAAACGGCTCTTCAATTTCTTTAAGATTCTGAAGAAGACGTAAATCGTTTGTAAATTTATGAGCAGATTGAGCAATGTTTCCTAATAAGGCAACCACTTTAGCATCAATTTTTCTGTCATACGTTTGTCCTGAAACCCCAAAAACCTTTTCGAAACCAAATCTTTTCGAAAGCTCTTTATCCAAATGTTTTACTTTAGAGTAATCACCATTGAAAAGCTCTAAGAAACTTGCAGCAGTTCCTGTCGTTCCTTTTACTCCTCTGAAACGTAATGTTTCTAAGAAGAAATCAAGCTCTTCGATATCAAGAACCAAACTTTGTAACCAAAGTGTTGCTCTTTTACCTACCGTTGTTAACTGAGCTGGTTGGAAATGAGTAAATCCTAAAGTAGGAAGATCTTTATATTGAATAGAAAAATCAGCAAGATTTTTCATTACGTTAACAAGCTTTTTCTTTAAGATCAAAAGCCCGTCACGGATTTGAATTAAGTCTGTATTATCACCTACAAAAGCAGAAGTAGCTCCTAAATGTATAATTCCTTTTGCTGAAGGTGCTACATCACCATATGTATGAACGTGAGCCATTACATCATGACGGAATTTTTTCTCATACTCTGCTGCTTTATCAAAATCGATATTTTCAGCGTGAGCTTTCAACTCTGCAATTTGCTCGTCAGAAATTTCAAGTCCAAGGTCTTTTTCGATTTCAGCAAGAGCGATCCAAAGCTGTCTCCAAGTACGGAATTTATTATTATGTGAGAAATTAAATAACATCTCTTCGCTGGAGTAGCGCTCTTCCAATGGATTTTTGTAGGAATTCATTCTTTCTTATTACTTTTTAGATGCACAAAAATACGGATTTTCGGTGAGAGATGAAAATTGTTACCGTGGTTTTCAAGTTTGATTAATACCAAATATTTGTTTCCTATTATTTAGCTTTTTGTATTCATCTGTTCTTCATTAAAGTGTTGTTAATACTTACACTAAAAAAGCCATTCTTTCGAATGGCCTCTTTTTTATTGATAAATGACTACATCATCTTTCTTAATCTGGTAACCTGCTTTCTTGTAAGGAACCAAAACATAACTTTCTTTGATATGGCTTCCACTTTTCCAGATCTTACCTTTTCCTTCCCTGTTAAGGATAATGCTTTTTGCATTTCCATCCGGGATGAAAATTTCAGCTCGCTTCATGTCTTTACTAAAAATAACAGCTGTCATCGTAGTATAACTTTTATCAGAACCTACTTCTTTCAATTTAATTTTCTGTTCGAAAACTCTCACACAATCATTTTTGATTTGTGAATAGGTATAGCCTGCAGAGCCTTTACAGCCATGGACATCTCTGTCGCCTCCTACAACAGGAGCTTGTTTTTGTGCAAAAGCTAAAGAACCCAGGAACATCGCGCTAAATAAAATTGTTTTTTTCATATTTAAATTATTAATGTTTTCACTTTGGTAAAAAGTATGCCAAAAAATTGGTATTAGTTAATTTAATTCTAAGTTACAAAAAAAGCCACTCATATTGAGTAGCTTATCTATCTTATTTTGTCCAGTTAATTTTTGAATGTTTCACATCCTCGGAATTGGTTCCGATCATAATATCAAATTCTCCCGGTTCCCAATCAAATTTTAAATCTCCATTGTAGAATTTAAGACTTTCCGGAGTAATATCAAAAGTTACTTTTTTAGATTCACCTTTCTTAAGGAAAACTTTCTGGAATCCTTTTAGCTCTTTTACTGGTCTGGTAATACTTCCAACCATATCTCTGATATACAATTGCACTACTTCTGCTCCATCATAATTTCCTGAGTTGGTAACAGTAACTGAAGCCTGAACGGTCTGATTTCCTTTTGGATTAGAATTAGAAACACTAAGATCAGAATAATTGAATTTCGTATAGCTCAGTCCATATCCAAATGGATAAAGAGGTGTATTACACTCATCCATATAGTTGGAACGGAATCTCTGATATTCACATTTATCAACCAATTTTTGATCTAACGGACGACCTGTATTTTTAGCATTGTAATAAATAGGAACCTGCCCCAGACTTCTTGGGAAAGTCATTGGTAATTTCCCTGAAGGATTTACTTTTCCAAACAGAACATCTGAAATGGCGTTTCCTGCTTCTGAGCCTGAGAACCAAACATTCAGGATGGCATCAGGCGTATCTTTTACATTCGTTAATGCTAATGGACGTCCCGTGAAAAGAACCATTGCAATTGGCTTTCCTGTTTTTTTCAATTCATTCAGCAGGTCGACCTGAGACTGAGGAATCGTGATTTCTGTTCTGGAAGAGGATTCTCCACTCATTTCTGCAGACTCTCCAATAGCTAAAACAATTACATCTGCTTTATTGGCAACATCCACCGCTTCTTTTAAAAGTACTTCTTTTGATCGGGTATCTCTGTCTGTTTTCTTTCCATGAGCTGCATAAATATTTTCTAATTTTTCGCTGTAATCAATGTTAGCTCCCTTTGCAGAAATAAACTTTACCTCTTTTCCAAAATTATCCTGAAGACCCTGCATTAAGTTAACAGCACTTGCATGTTTGGCAGCCACACTCCATGTTCCCGCCATATTCAAAGAATTATTTACCAAAGGTCCAATTATCGCTACTGTTCCAGATTTTTTCAAAGGTAAAACCTGATTGTCATTTTTCATCAATACCATCGATTGAGCAGCAACATTTCTGGCAATCGTACGATTTTCAAGACTATACACTTCTTTTGCTGCTAGTTTTGCATCACCGTGTTTATATGGATTATCAAATAAACCTAAATCGTATTTAGCTTCAAGAATTCTTTTCGCAGCCATGTCAATTTCAGACTGGGTAACTTTTCCTTCTGATAAAGATTTTTTTAAAGTGGTTAAAAAACCTTCCCCTACCATATCCATATCGACTCCAGCTTTTAAAGCTAATGCTGAAACCTGTTGAAGATCTCCCATTCCATGATCAACCATTTCATTGATTCCGGTATAGTCTGTTACTACAAAACCTTTAAACTTCCATTGATTCCTTAAAACTTCAGTTTGTAGCCATCTGTTTCCTGTAGCCGGAACTCCATCTACTTCATTAAAAGAAGCCATGACAGAAGCAACACCTGCATCTACAGCAGCTTTATAAGGTGGAAAATATTCATTGAACATTCTGATGTGGCTCATGTCCACTGTGTTATAATCCCGACCTGCTTCACCAGCACCATATAATGCAAAATGCTTTACACATGCCAGAATATTCGTCCCATTTGCCAGGTCTTTCCCCTGATAGCCATATACCATATTTTTAGCAATCTCACTTCCCAGATACGGATCTTCGCCAGAACCTTCGGAAACCCTTCCCCATCTGGGCTCACGAGAAATATCAACCATGGGAGAAAAGGTCCAGTTGATTCCATCAGAAGATGCTTCTCTGGCCGCCACTCTCGCAGATTGCTGAATGAGGTTCATATCCCAAGAAGCAGCCAACCCTAATGGAATAGGAAAAGTTGTTTCATAACCGTGGATCACATCCATTCCAAAGATCAATGGAATTTTTAAGCGACTTTTTTCTACTGCAACTTTTTGAACTGCTTTAATTTTATCAGCTCCTTTTATATTGAATAGTCCACCCACCAGACCTTGTTCTACTTTTTTACCTATATTGGAACTTTGGGCCAACCCTGTCGTAAAATCTCCTGAACTGGGCAAATTAAGCTGTCCTATTTTTTCGTCTAAAGTCATTTTTGACAAAAGCTGATCTACAAAGGCTTTTTTCTTCGCTTGATATTGAGCTGTCTGGTAAGACTGAACTGGCTTCGTCACCATTTCCTGAGCTGAGAACACTGGTGAGAGTGCTAAAGCTGCGAGTACAATTAACTTTTTACTCATTTTATCTTCATTTTTTATTGTATTCGTGAATCTTAGATTTCATAAATCTATCTTCTTAAATTATAGTGCTATTTTTTGTTTCTATTTTTGTTAAACGCAAAGACGTAATGCTCTTTCCGAACTTTATGTTTTTAAGGCGCAAAGGCGCTTCACTTAGCAAGAATTTTATACTTTGCTTTTTTGATTATGGTTATTTATCTCCTTTTTTCTTAGACAACATCCATTCATACAGTTTGGGATCTGAATAAGCGGAGTCCCAGGAATTATGATTATCATTAGGGAAAATTATTAATTCAGCTGTTGGATTTACAGGATGTAGCTTTTGATAAAATTTAAATGCATTTTCAGGTAAAACAATGTCATCCATTCCTCCATGAAAGATTTTCATATTCAAATCTTTATATCGATTGATATTTGCCGTCATGATCTGATCGGTAGGAGCACAAACCGGTACTACCGCAGCAAATATTTCAGGATGTTCCATAGCAAGCTTTAAGGTTCCCCATCCTCCTAGTGAAAGCCCAGTCAGGTAGATTCTGGATGCATCAATTTTATACTTTTTCTGAATCTCTTTAATCAGATTGTAGATAGTGACTGTATCCCACCAGCTATCGGCAGGACATTGAGGCGCTAAAATCGCTACAGGTTCCTTAATCAGATTCTTATAGGTAAAAGGACTATGAACTTTTACCATTTCCAGATCCGTCCCTCTTTCTCCGGATCCATGCAGAAATACAATTAAAGGAACATTTCCTTTTACTTTTTGTGGGTAGTCCAGAATATAAGATACCTTTTCCGTACGTTTGATTTCCTTATTTAACTCAGCTTTGATTTCTTGCCCGTTCAATTGTAATGAAAGAACAGGAAGCAAAAGGAGTACATGTCTTAGTTTTAATTTCATATTGTTATTTAGGTTTTGGCTAAAGCCATTTGATTTATCCTTATTTTAAACGGGCTAAAGCCCGTTTCTATTGATGATTAGGTCTGTAATAAATTCAAATTATTTAATTCCATATTTTGTTGACTGGAAACTTAATTTCTTGAGCCCTTGCTGAATTTCAGGTGCATTCATAAATAGCTTCCATAAAAACCCTGTTCTGTAGTTTTCGATCATCGGAGCAATTGTTCCCTGATCTATTGCCAAATATCTTGGAGTAAACCAATTATTATAATTGATCGATGTCGCATCATAAGGCCCTGCTGATCCAATGAATTCAGGTTTTTGTGTATATATAAATTTTAAAAATTCCATGGATTCTTTTGGCGAATATGGAAAGCTACTTAAAGCCGCTGTCGGAGAAATTATACCTTGATCATTTTGAGGAAAATGAGCATTGTACCCTGTAGTTCCATCTTCATTTCTTGAATAGCTTGCCGTAAGTCCCCAATAGTTCGGACCATAGCCTTTCCATTGTTTTGGATTTTCTACGCAATATTTGTAATCGATCAAAACTTGATTTTTATTAAGGTCAAAATAATTTTTAATCAATTTATCCGACAATCCTGTAGGATCTAAACCTATGTATGAATAATGCGCCCAAAACAACGGACCTCCATATTCTTCAGCAAAATTGTGTTTCACATACATGGGAAGATCATATTTTGTTTTATCTGAAAGGAAAGTACCGCTTCTTGTCCATCCTTTGTAATAAGTTTCTGCATCAATAGAATATGTCGGTGATGAAGCCGCTAAAATATAAGTAATCATACATTCATTATATCCCTGCAAAGGAAAATTCATTTCCCATTGATATTCTGGTGACCAGTGCCAATACAGTACTTTTTCACTCCCTTTGGTATACCAATTCCATTGAATCCCTTTCCATAGCTCATCGCATTTTTTAGCTAAAGCTTTTTCCTCTGCATTTCCATTTTTAAAATACTCACGAACCATTAAAATTCCTGACGTTAAAAATGCTGTTTCCACTAAGTCTCCTCCATTATCTTTTTTCCCAAATGGAACTGTTTTTCCAGTTTCCCCATTGATCCAGTGCGACCATGCTCCTTTAAAACGGTCAGCTTTCGCAAGAAAATCCATCATAGTCGTCAATCTTTTCACGGCTTCCTTTCTTGAAACAAAACCTCTTTCCACTCCGACTAAAATGGTTGCTAAGCCAAATCCAGATCCACCAGTCGTTACTACGTGTTTATCATTATGTGGATAAATGTCATCTTCATGGTAACGTTCTCTTCCCAACATAGAGTGCGGTTCTGCATACTCCCAGAAATACTTTAAAGCATCTTTCTGGACTTTATCCATCAACTGTTTATCCGTAATATTATTTTTTACGGGTACTTTTTTAACAACCTCTTGATTCTTAACCTGAGCATGGCAAGAAAAAAATGAGGCAACTGTGAGAATAGAAATAAATCCTAACTTCATAAAATATACATTTACATTGGATTAATTAAAAAATAGCCAAAGCTGAACTTTGGCTATTTTATATAATTATAGATTAATAACCTGGGTTTTGAGTAAAAGCACCATGGCTTTGATCCATCGCATCTAAAGGAATAGGGAATACTTCATTTTTCCCTGCTTTAAATCCATAAGGCGCTAAAACTGTAGCAGCTTGTCCTGTTCTAACCAAGTCGACAAACCTATCCCCTTCCAACGCTAATTCTACTCTTCTTTCATGCCAGATTGCGGTTCTTAACGTAGCTTGAGTTGTAGCCGTGGTTCCCGGTAAAGTTGCTCTGGTTCTTACTTTATTCAAATTTGTAGTAGCAGTTGATGTATTTCCCAGTTCATTGGCTGCTTCTGCATTGATTAATAAAATTTCGGCAAATCTTAATATTCTGATATTCTGAATAGAACCGTAGTCACAAGCACTGTTATTCAATGCTTTTGGAACATATACTTTTTGATTAAATGTGGTTACAGATAAGGGATCTCCCATAGCAATCAAATCACCTTCAGGTGTTGTTTCTCCATTTCTGAGTATGGTAAGTTCCTTTCTTATGTCACCCGCTTCAAATGCATTTTCAAGCGCATTGGAAGGTGTGAAAAACCCCCATCCAAATTGATTTCGTACACCCTGAACCTGGGCATATTGACTTCCACCATATTGAGATGAACACTGGCAGTTTACTTCAAATACAGATTCACTCCCAAATTCACCTGCTGGTCTAAATAAATGATTAAAATCCGGATCCAGATTATATCCCATAGCAATTACCTGATTAGAGGTTTCATATGCCTTCTGCCAGTCTTTTTTGTAAAGATAAACTTTTGAAAGTAACCCTAACGCGGCTCCCTTTGTTACTCTTCCAAGATCCGATGAAGGGTAAGTCTGAGGAAGTACTTCAGCAGCAGCAATAAGATCAGAAATGATAAAATTATAAACCTCCTCTACGGAATTTCTAGGCTTTTCATACACCGCCTCTACTTTATCATAGATTGGAACACCACCATAGATTCTAACTAAATTAAAATAAAAATAGGCTCTCAACATTCTGGATTCTGCAATCAAACGATTCTTTAAAGTCGTGTCCATTTGTATTGCAGGAACATGGGTAATGACCTGATTGGTTCTATTTACAGCTTGCCATTGTCCTATCCAATATCCTCTTACTCCTTCATCACTTACTGTATAGGTAAAGTTATCATATACATTAATAAAAGCTGAATCTCCTGGATTGGAACCTTTCACTACATCGTCAGCCGGCACTCCAAAAACAAATTGATAAGGAAAAGCAGAGTTCTCCCAACTTCTTAGAAAACTGTAAATAGCACTGGTTGCCTGCATTGCATCCTCTTGTGTCTTAAAAAAAGAAGATGCTTCTGTTTGTCCCTCCTGTTTTATATCTAAATAATCGTCTTTACAACTTACTACAAGCGAAAATAAAGCGATCGATAAAAATATCTTTTTCATAATGGTTTCTTATTAAAATGTTAGGTTCATACCAATGGTATAAATTGCTGAAATCGGATAGATGTTATTATCAATACCCATTTGTACTTTATCCGTATTCAAAATCTCGGGAGAAAATCCATGATATTTGAAACTTGTCCAAGGGTTTTGAGCACTCACGTATAATCTCAGCCTTGTAATGGACATCGAATTTGTAAATGCTTTAGGTAAATTATATCCTATCTGGATGTTTCTGATCCTGATATAGCTTCCATCTTCTACATAAAAACTGTTTGGTAAAATAATAGCCTGGTCATTGGTAGCCATCGGATAATAGTCCGATGTTCCGGCACCATGCCATCTGTTGTTATAAAAATCCAGATCCCAGCTTTCATTTCCAAAGCGCTGCTCCCTGTTAAAATTATATATTTTATTACCAAATACTCCCTGGAAATCGATAGCAAAATCAAAATCATAAATATTTAAGTTTACACCGAATCCATAGGTCCCTTTTGGGATTGGGCTTCCAAGGAAAGTTTTATCCCTTGCATCAATTACACCGTTCCCATCAATATCTTTAAATTTAAACCCTCCAGCTTTAGCTCCATTTTGTGTAGCCCATGCATCTGCTTCTGCCTGACTCTGGAAAATTCCCTCTACCTGGTAACCATAATATGAGCCAACGGGCTGTCCTTCTTGTAATCGTATGATTGCATTACCATACAAATTAGCCCCTGTCTGTAAATAAGATCCATTGGCAACAGCAGTAATTTTATTTTTCAATGTGGTGATATTACCATATACTCCCAACTTTATGTTGTCATTGATCTTTGTATCATAATTTACAGAAGCCTCAAACCCTCGGTTATTAAACGAATAGGCATTGGTAATATAATTATTCCAGTTACCTGCACCCGATACCGTTCCCTGAACAATACCGTATACAACATCTTTGGTGTCCTTATCAAAATAGGTAGCATCAATTTTTAATTTGTTGTTGAATAATGCCATCTCTAATCCCAAGTCTCTACCCGTAGTAGTTTCCCAACCAATATTTGGATCTATAATCTGGTCTATGGTCTGTGCTGGAGAACCTGTATTACCATAATAAGCTCCTCCATTAATAATCGTTGTATTTAGGGTATAAGCTCTTTGTACATCCGGATTCCCAAGTTTTCCCCAGCTTGCTCTTAATTTTAAAAGATTAAAAACATTTTGTTCACTCATAAAGCTTTCCTTGGAGATAACCCACCCAGCACTTACAGCAGGGAATACCCGATATCTGTCATTACTTGAATATTTGGAAGTTCCGTCTCTACGAATAGATGCATTTACCAGATATTTCCCTTCATAATCATAATTCACCCTACCAAAAAATGATTCTATTCTGTCCTGATATGGAACCACAGTACGTTTTTCATCAAAAGTAGTTCTAACGATATCTGTTCCACTATCAATATTCAATGAAGTGTTTGTTCCGTTGTAATTTACATTTAGAGCATCCGCATACTCCTGGGAATAAGAGCTTCTTGTTCTGGAAAAACCAGCAAGTAATTCTATATTATGTTTTCCAAGACTCTTTTTCCAGCTTAGTGTATTATCCCACACATAGTTTCTGGTTCTGGAATCTCTTGTTATGAGTTTTGTAGGTTTGGGATCCGGAGCATATGTAAATGATGGTGTAAATTCGTATTTATTCGAATTAATATTATCAGAGGTATAACTAATTCTTAAAGTAAAATCTTTTAAAAATTTATACTCTCCCCAGATATTATTCAATAATCTTTCTTCTCTTGTCTGGGATCTGTACAGATCAAGTTTAGCTCTTGGATTTGAAATATTAACAAGAGAAAAATACTGATATCCTCCTGTACCAGGATTAATAGGAGCATATACCGGTGGCGCTGCATAAGCATCCTGCAAAGGAGTCTGTGCCTGATCGGTACGCATTTTAGAAAATGTAAAATTATTTCCGATCGTTATATTATCCGTAATCTTATAGGTAAGGTTGACTTTAGAATTAAATCTGTTAAAGCCACTTCCTGAATTAATGCCCTGTCCTGCAGCCAGATTTCCTTCGTCCTGTAAATATCCTGCACTTAAATAATAATTTAATTTCCCAGCATTTCCGGACGCAGATATATCATTAGAATTGATAATACTTGGTCTGAGGATTTCTTTAAACCAATCTGTGTCAGCAGGGTAATTGGATCTGTTTAGAAATTTTGTAGGATCAGTTACTCCTTCATTGCGTAACTTTTCGTTAAACAATTCGATGTATTGATCAGAATTGACCATTTTAGGAATATTCGTCACTGTCTTGATTCCTAAATAAGAATTAAAGTTAAAAACAGGCTTTTTGCCTCTTCCACTTTTTGTTTTAATAATAACTGCTCCATTTGATGCTCTTGCTCCGTAGATTGCTAAACTTGAGGGATCTTTCAATACACTCATCGATTCAATATCCTGGGGGCTCAAAAATGAAATATCGTCAGTAATCATTCCGTCAACAATAAAGACTGTTTTACCAGTGAGGGAACTTATTCCCCTGATATCCACTCTCGGAGATCCTCCCGGCGCACCTGAATTTAAAATCTGTACTCCAGCTAATTTTCCCTGAATAGAGCTTATAGGATTAGCATTTGGCTTGTCTGCAAGATCTTTTGCTGTTACTAGTCCTATACTCCCAGTAATATTTTCTTTTTTCTGGGATCCATATCCAATCATAACCACCTCTTCGATCTTATGCTCTTTTGGAACAGTATCTTTCGGTGTCACCTGCGCATTGACGTTCATACCAAAGTATAAAACAGCAATGAGCGATGAATACTTTAAATCACTTTGCTTCATATAGTTCAATTTTATTTCGTACAATCAAATTTCGAGACCGGTTTTTAAACCTTCAAGCTGTCTTTGATTAAATAAATATTGTATTTCTCAAAAAAAGACATTAACCAAAATTATAAAAATATATGAGACATTGTTAATATATCGTAATAATTCTAAAATTAGCACGATACTTCATGCAGCATATGTGAAAAGTATATTTTTTAACGTATTATCACCAAAAATAAAATTAGTTTAACATTTAATTTACAATGAATATTACGATGTTTTTACAAGATAACTCCCCAAATCACTAACATTAATTTAATATTTTGTTAAACAGATTTTCCTGTTTACCTTTGGCGCAGTATTTGAAAATTACAACCATTAATAAAAATCAATGAAAAAATACATTTTAGCTATAGCTTTAATAACAGGAACTGCGGCGGTGATCACTACTTCTGTACAATCCTGCACGAGTCTTGCAACAAGTGACCTGGGATTATCTATTATCAAAAAGTTTTTATTGAACGGAATTGATAAGGGAATGAATGTTTATGGTAATAAAGATGCCTTCCTGCAAAATAATTTGGTTGATAAAGCGTTACCTAAAGAACTAAGAGATATCAACACCATGTTGGAAAAAATATCTCCTTCATTGGTTGCCAAGGAAAGAGAATATGTTGCAGAGGCGGCTTCTTATACGGTAAATATTTCAAAGCCCATCCTTCAGAATGCAGTCAATAGTTTGAATGCACAGGATGTAACAAGAATTATCCAGGGAGAAAAGGGAACAGCAACTTTAATTTTGAAAGAAAAAACATCTGATCAATTAGTGGCCGCTATTGCTCCAAAAGTAGATGAACAGTTAAACCGATATGGTATTGTTAAAACAATCAATACCGCTTTGGCTGGAAGTAATTTTCTGGGAAATCTGTTGGGCGGAAACAACAACACGGTTAACGCAGGAGGATTAAGTAAATTAGCTTCTGAACAATTGGTTAATGGATTGTTTAATATCATTGAAGATTACGAAGTAAAGAACTCTAAAGCGCTTTTGGGACCGCTTGGAAAATAGAAAAATTTTCGTTAAATTTATATATAATTTAAAATTGTTAGATGGATATCATTCAAGGAAATCAACACGCAAGCCCGGAAGAATTTTATAATTCTTTAAGGGAAAAACTGGAAGGTCATCATGACTTTCCTGAAGATTACTTATTTAAATTTATAATTCCTACAGATCAGGCAAAGCTTACAGAAATATATAAAGTTTTTGATGGTATTAAATTTACTCTTGGAAACAGGGAAAGTAAAAATGGAAAATATACAGCCTGTAATATCAATGCCTTTGTTTTAGATGCCGATCAGGTGGTAAAGATTTATAAAGAAGTTGGAAAGATAGAAGGAGTAATTCTTTTATAAAAAATAAAAAGTCAGCCTAAAGCTGACTTTTATTGTATATCGTATTTTCGTTTATTTCTCAATAAAAAATTTCACATTTTCGATAGGTCTTCCTAACATTGCGACTGAACCTTTTATCAAAATTGGCCTTTGTATCAAAGAAGGGTTTTTAGATAAAATTTCTACCCATTCTTCTTCTGAGTAATTCTTACTGGCAAACTTCTCAAGATATAGTTTTTCCGTCTTTCTGATCAGGTGAAAAACACTTTGATTTAATTTTTTCAATACTGTTTTTATCTCTAAAATACTTAGTGGGTCTTCTACAATATTGATGATCTCAAACGGCACACCATTCTCATCCAAATACTCTAAAACAGCATTTGATTTTGAACAACTTCCATTATGTAAAACCTTAACTAACATATTTAATTATATTAAAAAATTAAACTTGCTTCATAACAAATTTAGAAAGAAATGAAGTTACAAAAATCTTAAGAGATAATAAATAATTGTTAATTAAAACAAACCATTCAGTTCGACTTCAATTTTTTCCAGAATAAATCCGAAATCTTCGGGCTTTTCTACAAAATCTAAATCATCAACTTCAATAACGAGCAACTTCCCTTCTGTATAATTGGAAATCCACTTTTCATACTTTTGATTTAATTTTGAAAGATACTCAATGCTGATTGATGCTTCGTATTCTCTCCCTCTTTTGTAGATTTTTTTCACAAGATTAGGGACATCGGATTTTAGATAGATCAAGAGATCCGGAGCTGAAACAAAAGATTTCATCAAATTAAAAACATCTTGATAATTTTTAAAATCCCTGTCAGAAAGAAGATTCATATCATTTAAGTTTTCTGCAAAAATATGTGCATCCTCATAAATGGTACGATCCTGAATAATGTTTTTTCCACTTTCTCTTATTTCCTTTACCTGACGAAATCTGCTTCCTAAAAAGTAGATCTGCAAAGCAAAGCTCCACTTGCTCATGTCTGCATAAAAGTCTTCCAAGTAAGGATTATGATCCACATCTTCAAATTGTGCATCCCATCCATAATGCTTAGAAAGCATGGTAGTAAGTGTAGTTTTTCCTGCTCCGATATTTCCTGTAACCGCAATGTGCATATTCTATTTCCCCTTAAGTTTAATAATATCTATGAAAATAATTAAATACCAACAGTCTGAACTTCTGAAGTCTCTTCAATAAGCTTTTTTAGAGTATCTTCTGCAGGTTTCTCTACGTTTTGATCTTTGATAAACTTATCCTGAACCTTTTCTAATGATTTATCCTTTGGCTCAGTAGACTGTTCTACTGGCTTCTGTGCTGGTTCATCAATTTTTTTAGGTTCAGATTCAGGCTCAGCCTGCTGTTTGGCTTCTTTAATTTTTTCCAGGTTGTAAAGATAAAGGTTGTTCGCTTTGATTTCAAAATAAGAAAGTGTGTTTTTATCCACAATTTGTGCATCAGGATCTTCAAAAATTTTCACCAAACCTTTCTCAGGAATATATTTAAGAATTGAATTCTTGGTGATAGCTAAAATATATTCATTCTCTCTTCTGAAGCGTTTCCCATTTTCTACAGGAATTTCAATAAGTTTTTCAAATTTTAAGCTGTAAATCCTAAAGTGCTTTCGCGTTAAGATATACACTTTATTTTCATAAACCAAAAGATCAGTAAGATCATCGAAACTGGCGTCAAAAGGATAGGAATTTATCGTTGTATCATTCCTGAAATTATACTGAATAAGACGTTTGGAACTTTCATCCAACAACCATATTTGTTGAAGATCTTCTGCATACGCTATTTTTATAAATGCAAATTTCTGTTTAAAATCTATCCTTTGGATCTCATTAAGATTCTGATCAACAAATTTCAATTCCTGGGCATTTTCTGAAAATAACGGAACTGTTAGAGGGTTTTGAACACCTTGGATTTTGAAAGGAACAGTAAGCATCATTTTACCAATTTGCTTTCCCAGAGAATCATATTTGGTTAAACTAAAATCCTTGTTTTTGTAGATATAGAGGTTTCCATAATCATCGGCAAACAGGTCTTTTGCTTCTTTTAATTTTAAAGTATCCAATGCCACAGCTTTCTGCGCAGAAAATGAGCAGAAAATGAAAGCGAATATTAATAGTAATAATTTCAAAGTTCGTTTTACTAAGATAGCGTCCCGAAGGAACGCTACCAATTTAATACTTTATTTTAAAAGACAGTGCCTTGTTATTTAATGGCAACTTCATAAATTTTAGCCCAATTCTTACCTGTCACCAACATATTGTCTCCTTTAAAAGCGATTCCATTTAATACATCATCACTTCCTTTGGTATTTTGTTTCGCTATATCGGTAAAATCAAATGTTCCTACAACTTCTCCATTAGCTGGATTGATTTTAAGAATAATAGGTTTTTGCCAAACGTTTGCATAAATAAACCCATTATGATATTCAAGTTCATTCAGTTGATCATAAGCTTGAGCACTTCCTGCTACTGCAATATATCTAACCAGCTTTGATGGATCTTTTGGATCAAGGAAATACAATAATTTACTTCCATCTGAAGCAATAAGATTTTTCCCATCATAAGTAAGGCCCCATCCTTCTCCTAACACATTAGGATAAGCAAACTCGGACAAAAGCTTTAAAGAACTTTTATCATAGATATATCCTTTTTTACTTTGCCAGGTTAACTGATATACTTTATCACCAACAATGGTACTCCCTTCAGAAAAATCCTCCTGAGCCTGTTTTGTTGAAGCCAGAGGAGTTGTGGTACCCAAAGTATATTTTAGAATTTGTGAAGATCCGTTTTGCCCGTCACTTTCATAGATGGTATTTCCTTCTATCTGGAATCCCTGAACGAAATTGGCAGGATTATGTGGATATTCCGCAATTATTTGGTAGGAAATATTTTTTTCAGGATTTTTTGCGAACACATTAATGGTTGCATCCTGATTTAAAGTTTGACCTCCTTTAGTTTTGATGTTAAAAGTAACTGCATTATCTCCTAGTGTGAAAAATTTTGGATCTATAACTAAATTTGAGGTCTCCTTATCACCAAAACTGATGGTTACACTTGCCGCATTGTCTGAAACCTCTTTAGGAAGCTCCAGCTTATCACCGAAATGATACCCCTTACTTTCCATTGAATTGTTATAATCGTTTAAACTATTCAATACTTTTTTATCATTGTTACAAGACGCCAACATCAAGACCGCTGCAAAACCAACTATTATATTTTTTTTCATTGAATTTCTAAATATTTCCCCAAAAATAGCAAATTTTATTCCGTTGTACTAATTTCATTAGCGGGTTGACCAAATTGTAATATATACCCATTGTTATCATAAATAGCAAACTCCCGCATATCCCATTCAAAGGTTTCTATTTCATAGCAAATTTCTGCCTTATCCTGTAATTCTTCCCATAGGTCATCTACATGATCAACATTAAAATAAAATGAACCGGTAAACCCTATTCCATTAAATTTTTCATGCTCATTAGGTTTTGAAAGCATGAACTCTACATCATCTTTGCGAATCGTTGCCCACTCCCATTCATCATTTCTTTCAATTAAAATAAATCCCAGAGTATGAAGGTAAAAACCTATAGTTTCATCAAGATTTTGCGTCCAAAGTATAGGACGAAGAGAATTGTATTTTACCATAACTTTTAATTTATAAAATAAAAACGCAAAGACACTCAATTTATGTCTTTGCGTTTTATTATTTATTTTCTACATATGATTTCAGGCTTTGTCTGATGATAACATTCCAACCTTCTGTAAAATTTTCTTCCGAGAATCCTTCTCCCAGATCTTTGAAACGATCAACATATTCATGAGTCAGTTTAATGACCGTTCCCCCTTCTTTGGGATGAAGTTCCCAGGTAACAATAGTTTCAGCATCAGAAAACCCGGGATACGACCATGTATGCTTTAATTTTTCATTGATACGAAAGTCTAAAATATGTCCGTGATGATGATATTTTTTCTCATCTCCAGGTTCATAGAAATTAAACTGCTTTTCAGGTTCCAATTCAAAATCGGATATATCGAAATACCAGGATTTCATTTTTTCTTTATCAGTAAGTGCTTCCCAAACTTCATCAACTGATGCTTCTACTTTCTGTTCGACAATAATTGGACTGCTCATTTTACGTATTTTGTTTGTTATCAATTTTATCCGTGGGTAAATCCGGTAATTTTCGCTTCATCAAAATCCAGTTGCATTTCTATTGTGCGCATCACATGATCATCAAATATCTTTTCCCTTTTCATACGGTGAAGTTCATTTCGTTGTGCCTGAATCACTTGTCTTAAAACATCTTTATTCTCATTCATGGCCGACACATAATCTCCTGTAGAAGCCATACACTGGGCTTTATCTGCCATCATCATCATTTCGTTTTCCAGTTTATGTTTTTGATGACGGACCAAACTATTTTTTTCAGCCAATTCCGAGAAATCACTGTCTAATTTCTGTAAGGCTGTTTCTTTTAATTTCCTCATTAAAATCACTTCCTGTTTTTCCTCCGGTATTTCGCTTCCTGCATCGTCTATTTTTAATAGCTTAAGAATAGGAGATAGCAATAACCCCTGTCCTACCAATGTGATCAAAATAATGACAAAAGTTACGAATAAAATAATATTACGGTGTGGAAACGCATCACCATTTGGCAAAAATGCAGGAATAGATAATGCCGCCGCTAAAGAAACCACTCCTCTCATTGCTGCAAAACTTATAATAAAAGGTTCCCTCCAATCCGGTTTGGGGACTTTTAACCTTAGCTCTTTTGAGCATAGCCTTGGAAAATACATCAAAACGTAACTATAGATAATTCTAGTAAGAATAATTGCTCCTCCAATCACTACACTATATAAAATACCTTCTGAGATCGTATATTCACTCATTGCTGCTACCACTATAGGTAATTCAAGACCAATAAGTATGAAAATAATGGTATTCATCAAAAAGATCAATACACTCCATACATTACCTGATTGGATTCGTGAGGTATGACTAAGATAGCAATGCGAATTATACGACATCAATAATCCCCCTGCCACAACAGATAGAACTCCTGAAAAATGAAAATGCTCTGCCCCGACATACATGATATAAGGAACAATCAGTGTAATGATTGTATCAATATTAGAATTGGAAGGTATAATGCGAAGTAAAGCTCCGAAAAGGAAACCTACAGCAATTCCAATCGCAATTCCACCAACAGCCATCATGAAAAAGTCCTGAACAGCATCTCTGAAAATAAACTGTCCGGAAATGACAGCCGCCAATGCAAATTTGAAAACAATTAAACTCGACGCATCATTAATGAGACTTTCTCCCTCAAGGATACTGGTGATCTTTTTAGGGATCTTCATATTTCTCAATACTGAAGTTGCAGCGACTGCATCGGGAGGAGAATTCACGCCACCCAATAAGAAGCCCATTGCTACAGTAAGCCCTGGAATAATAGATGATGATAAATATGCCACCACTATTGAGGTGAGAAAAACCAATCCGAAGGCCATAGAAAAAATTTGTTTTCTCCATTTATGAAAATCCTGCCAGGAGGTAAACCATGCGGCTTCAAATAAAATAGGAGGAAGAAAAATAAGAAAAACCAAATCAGGTTCTATTTCAATATGAGGCATTCCCGGAATAAAACTTATCAATAGTCCTGCGATGACAAGAAAAATAGGATAAGCGACTTTGAGCTTCTGCCCGATCATTACCAATATCATCACAGACAACAACACTGCGATTGATATTATTACGTAATTGTGAATCATTTATTTATGATTTTATGTATTAATATTAAGTTAGAAATCTAAATAAATTTTCTTTGTCATTGTGTGTTTATTATTTTAAAGAACAATATTGTTCTTTGGGGTAATTGCTGGCGGAAGATCAGATTCATCCAGCATATCTCTCATATCAATCTCTATTGTACGACTGATCTGCGTGATAGGAACATCGTTTGCGCTTCCTTCAAAAGGATTTACAGATGCTTCCCCTACATTATCCAATGTATGAAAACACCAGGTTACCAAAAGTGAAAACGGAATATTAAACCATATGGTAATCCCTTGCAGCAAAGTCCCCTCTCCTAATTTATCAAATTCTTTCAGCAATCCAAAAGGCACAAAGATGATGAACAATAATAACAAATAAGTAGTAATAGAAGAGAAATTCCGGGGATAAGGAAAGTTCTTAATTCTCTCTGCTTTTCCCTGATCATCCGTAAACTTGACCAGCTGTTGATTCACTTGCGTCCATTGAAAATCATTGATTTCTCCTTTAGCATAAGCATCAGACAGCTGTTTACTTTGCTCGGCCATCAACTGAGTTGCTCTGTTTTTCTTGCTTAGAATATATTGAAGTTCGTTGTCAGAAAGATATTTTTTCAGTTCATCATCCAATTTGGAAAGCCTTTCCGGAATATCATACTTTTTTGAATACTCATCAAATTGTACCGTATTCATATTCTCCCATGTTCTGGGTTCTCTAAGCTGAAAACGTAGTGCTGTTAACCATGCATAATGACGCAGGAACATCTCTTTTACTTTAGCGGGGTCTTTTTCTGAAAGCGAATCTCTCAGAATATATCCAAAACTACGGCTATTATTAATGATAGAACCATAAATCTGTCTTGCTTCCCAAAGTCTGCTATAGCTGGCGTTATTTTTAAATCCAACAATAAATGCTACTGCTGTCCCCATAATAGCGATAGGTTGCCACGGAAACGAAACAAACGTTAATCCGAAATGATAAAGTGTAGTAGGAATCGCAGCCAAAATCGCAAGGACATAGATGCTTCTTCTTGTCCACATTATAAATTCGCGTGCTCCAAATCTTTTTCCTGAGTGCATAAGTGTTTTGTGTTTATTTTACTTTTTATTAAATGGTATATTATTATAAAAACCAATCTGGATTTGCCCGCGATTCTTGTTTTCCTGAATCTGATTCATATAACCGGCTTCGATCCTCAGATTTTTATTGATGACATATCCTAATGCTCCATATACCCTGTTTCTATCAAAGGTCGGGCTATTGAAGTTAAGGAATATCTCATTATAAACTGAAGCATAAAAGGTCTTCGGAAGCATTTCCTTGTTATTGATCGGAATATTAAGCCCCAGAAAATATCGGAATCTCATTCTGAAATCATCTTGCAGAAAACGCTCCTCCAATCGATAACGATGCTGAAGATAGATCCTTCCAAACTGCTGTTTAGTAATAAACTGCTGGAAAATCCTGTGTTCGATATTTTCCTTTTTCTCACCGTTTACATAAGGCTGACTCAAAACAAATCCATAACCTAATAAAACATTGTTATTATTTTCGGATAGGTCATATCCAATCCCTGTCCGTATCAGAAGTTGCTCCAGATCTCCTACTGCATCGAAATTACGATACTGGATCTCATTATGCCAGTTCCATTTTTTATTGATTTTATTATTTCCAAAATACATATACCAGGCTCCTAAGTCATTTTTCTGAGCAAATGAAAATGTTGTTGCTAAAATAAAAATGACTAAAGCCACCGACCTTACAATCTCCATATTAATCTTCTTCGTTTACTTGTTATTAGATTTTAATTTGCCTGACCAATTTCCAAAGTGTCAAACTTCCCTTCACTGTTGATATTAAATTTAAAAAATGTTTTAAAGTCCCCCCAGCTTTCCGTATGAAACTGCCCGTAAATTGTCTTTCCATCATTTTCAATCTTATCGATTGAGGTAAACTTTTCATGTCCACAGGCATCTTTGATGAACTTTTTAAAATCTCTTGGATTTCCGTCGTCATATAATTTAGCATCTCCGGTAAAGAAAGAAGTAAAAGTTTCTGCATCACCACTCTGCCAGGCATCAAAAGCTTTTTTAACCGTTTCGTTTAGCTTTGTTGTATCCATATTATTTTTTGTCTGTTGTTGAGTTTCAGTTAATTTTTTAGAATCATTTTTTTGTGCGCATGCTGAACACATTGAAAATATGATCAGCAAATAAGGGATTTTTCTCATGAGAATTTAAATGGATAATTTAAGAAAATAATAAGAAGATTCAAACCCATGAAAGGAAGTTCTATTAATGCCCCTTTTATATCTCCATGAAAAAGCTCAAGGCACATAATTAACAATATTGTTCCCGCCATCAAAAAATTTCCCCAGACGAAAGTCTGTGGAATTACAATCATTACCGCACTGACCAAGGTTACTATTCCTAAAATCATAATTGCGGTATTACTCATTCCTAATTTCCCTAGCATTTGTATCATTTCCAGCTTTCCGGAAATCATGGCTAAGCCTTGTTTAAAACCCATGTACACTGCTATAACAATCAATGCAATGGTTAGTATTTTTACAATCATAAAGTGTGTTTTTTATTATTACAATTTATTGAGAAGGAATATGTTCTACCAAAATATTATTCTTTTTATTGTCAAAATAAGTACAAGTCATCTCGTTTAAATCCATTTCCCAACCTCTAATTCCATTTTCGGCGCAATCCTTACAAAAAGTAAGGTAATCTGTTCCTCCTTGCTGATGCAGTTTCAATCTTGTTTTAAAAAGATCCAGATTTAAAGTTTCAGAAATAGACAAAGTATTGTATTTACTTCCCGTTTGAACCGACTGATTCTCCTTATCGAAATATTCTGTATTTCCATCGGAAACATAAGCCGTATAATGAGAAACTCCTTTTTCTTTAATTGCTTGAATATACTTGGGAAAATCGGCACCGCTTTTTACTTTTTGGTGCTCTGCTTTAATTTCATCGATCGTAAATTTCATCATGTATTTTTATTATTTTACTAAAATAAGAATTTCAAATTTTACTTTCTAGAAATCAATTCTATTTAAATTAAAAAAACCAGGAGTGCAAATGTATAATAAAATGAAAACCGACAGGATAGCCTGCCGGTTTTTTTTACCTATATTTCGTATACAAAATATGAATATTATGGATGAACCTGAGCTTTTGCAGGATCATCATAATTTACCATCCAATTGATTCCGAATTGATCCGTAAACATTCCAAAATATGCTCCCCAGAAAGTATCAGCCAAAGCCATAGTCACATGACCACCTGCTGATAATCCGTTGAATAATTTGGTAGCCTCATCTTTTGATTCTGCATTGATCGAAATTGACATATTATTTCCTGCTTTGAACTGAGAAGCCCACTCTTCACCGGTATCACTTCCCATCAATACTGTTTCCTTAGAAATAGGAAGAGATACATGCATAATTTTATCTTTGTCTGCTTCAGGGGTTTCTTTTCCTTCCATTGGAGGCATTTCTCCAAAAGTTCCTATGTAAGGATATTCACCGCCAAAAACCGATTTGTAAAAATCAAATGCTTCTCTGCAGTTTCCGTTGAATGTTAAATAAACGTTTACTGATGCCATATTTTTTTAAGTTTAGTTAGTTTAATTTGTACGTACTTAAGGTTTTTCAGAAAGCTCTTTCAATGCCGAAAGCCCTTTTTCATAATCTTTACCAATAGCACCCTCCATATTCATAAACAACTTCATAATGGTAAAAGGATATGGAATTTTTGAAGTGAATCCCCAGGTTACTTTAGTATTGTTTCCTTGTGGGATCACAATAACATAAGTATCAGCCTCACTTTCATAAGGAGTCAGAAATCGAATTGAAGTATCTATTCTCTTACCTACAGCATCTATTTTTTTAATTTCCTGGCATCCCTCACCTGCTTTCTTGTTCTTACTGCTCCAGCACATCTTTTCGCCTGGCTGTCCTTCAACTCCGGTCCAGTCTTTTTTCATTCCTGCATCCAGTTGGTTCCATGGGCTCCATCGATCCATTGCTTTCAGTGTATTGGTATTCTGCCATACTTTTTCAGCAGGTGCATTAATGCTAATAGATTTTTCATATTTGAAGTCCCCTGAAACTAAAGCCGCAACAGCAAGCCAGAGAATAAGTATTGCTGCCAATACGATCATTATCCCTTTTAAAATCTTCATATGAATTCTTATCTGTGTTGATCTATTAAAATCATATTTCCGTCCGGATCTTTAAGAAAAATATGCTCAGGTCCGGAAGTTGTTTCATCCGCTTCTTTTTCAAGTTGAATATTATTTTCCTTCAAATGCTTTTGAATGTCACGAACATCATCGAAAGATTCAAGGTTCTGGGCATTCTCGTCCCATCCAGGATTGAAAGTAAGCATGTTTCCATCAAACATGGCTTGAAATAAACCAATGAGCGTAGTTCCGTTTTTCATGATCAGGTAATTCTGCTCTATATTTCCTCCCATAGAACTGAAACCTAATTTCTCATAAAAATCTTTAGACTTCTGAAGGTCTTTTACACTCAAGCTGATTGAAAATACTCCTAATTTCATATTTATTTTTTTATTTAAAGCTGATTTACACCTACCAAACAATTCTCCTTGTGTATACTATTGATTGGTTAAGCGTGTTTTAAGGTCAAGACTTCCATCATAACTTTTCCAGTTGCCTATCAACTCAATATATTGTCCTTCTATTTTTTCATTGGTTTTATTCCACTTAAAAGTATATACAAATTTACCTTTGAAAAGACCGGAATGCTTGCCTTTATTCTCTTCTGCCAATTCATATTCGCCATAAACCGTTCCTTTTCTCTTAGTATCCTTATACTTGGTAATGATCAGGTTACCTTCAAATTTTGTGTAATTTTTATCTACAAGAGAATACCCTGAAACAAAATATTCCTGATCGTTCTTCCTGTTTTGCTCAGAAATATTAATCTTCAGTTTTATGGCCTCCCTATTACTTCCAATGGTACCTGTATACCCTTTGCTGTTATTGAGCCAGACACTGGATATATTAGGCATTTGAGAGAAGACACAATTAGAGATGAGAATAAGGAGTAATAAAAGTTTTTTCATATTGTTTTTTGATTTTAATTGAATATTACAATAGCAATTTCAATAGGGCAGATTTTGTAAACTATTATTGGGATCAGTTTACTAATCAAGCTTTTTAAGTATAAGCCTATTTTCAGAGTTATACTCCAAATTGAGCAAGGTGGTGATTCAAATGCTTTGCAAACATATTGCTCCACTCATGAGATTTTAATTTCCCAAAAGAAAAAGATTCTTTTCCGTCGAAAGCTTCCGCTCCCAATTGTTGAGTTTTTTGAATAAATCCTATTAACCGTTTCTTTTCTTCTTCGAAATCTCTTCTTCCTACAACCATAAATTGTGGTGCTGTAGGAGAATCTCTTGGATAAGCTTTTTCACTTACCACTTTAGGCTTTACAAAATTCTTCAAAATGAATTTTGCGATTGTGCCCGGCTTTTTATGCTTCTCAGGTTCATATACCATTTCGTAAGAAACGCAACAGTGAGCCAACATCTGATCCACCATCATTTTCCCCCAAATACCGTGAGTATCTTCAATAAGATTATTTATTCTATTGATATAATTCTGAGCAACTTTTGCATCAAATACGTTTTCCATTGTCTGTTTAATTGTTCGAAAAACAAAGATATCAGTTTTTTCTCATGATTTTATAACCTTTTGAAAAAACCGTAAAAACACGGCGGTGATAGGTGGGTACGGGGTGTGAGGTACGGGGTGCGGGGTACGAGGTGTGGGATGCGAGGTACTAGGTGCGAGATGAGCGTTGCGGGTTATGAGGTGGAGTTATTGGGTGAGTTTACATTTTGTTTATCCTATTTCTTCGAAGGAATCTTCTTCTTTTGGATTTTCAGGTTTTACATACCTGAAGACCAACCATAACTTTATTTTTAGAGCAATCCACCCTAAAAAAGCGTAGATCAATACGAGAATACTTAAATGCTTAAGATAAGGAAAAGTAAGCTCTACGGAACCTTTTTGGATCAATAAAATTTTGAAAGCCTGTAGGAATGGTGTAAGAGGAATAATATTCGCAATAAACTGCACAAAGGCAGGCATCGCATTCAAAGGCCACGTAAATCCACTGATTATAAATGCAGGAGAAGCGATAACCATTAAGATCTGTGTTGCCTTCAATGCATCCGGAATTAAAATACTGATAAAGACACCTAAAAAAGATGCTGATCCCACAAAAACCGCAGTGAGAACAATAAAATTAAAAATTCCCTGAGGCATTGGAACTTTAAAGATCATATGCATAAAGTAATACATCCCCACTATCAAAATAGAAAATACCCAAATAGGAATTACTTTGATCAGCATGGTTGGGAACGCCCATTTTCTCATTCCATAATACTCTTTTACGAAAGAACCCCCTTTAAATTCGGCAGCAAAACTTACTGCCATCGCCAGCAAAATCACCTGTTGTAAAACCACAGCCAACATCGCTGGCCACATGAAAATAAGGTAATTACTTGTGGTATTGAAAAGCGTAATATAATTGGTTTTAAAAGGTTCAAATTGGGTTGCAGCACGGGTTGCAGGCATTCCAGCCTTTTGAAGTGCTTTTATTGATGCTCCGGCCGAAAAAGTTCCTATGGTAAGCTGAAGAGCTTTTGTAGCAAAATTAGCCGTCAGAACATTCCCGGTATTGATATATACATTGAGTTCCGGATATTTTTTCTGAAGCATCCCCGCCTCAAATTTGGATGGGATAATCACTACTGCTGCAGCTTCGTTTTTGATGACCTCATCTTTGATGCTTAAAGGCTCCTGAATATATTTCAGAGCCCTGATCCCTTTATTATCCTGAAGCATCTCCACCAATTGATTAGATAAAGGAGTATTATCCCTGTCAATTACAATAACTGGAGTATGTTCTACTTTTCCGCTCTTATAAACAAACCCCAATAAAGTGGCATAGAAAAGCGGAGCCACAAAAAATACGGTTCTTAGGGTTGAGTTTTTAGTAAACATGATAAACTCACGTTTTAAAAGGCGGAAAAATTCTTTCATTAATTTATTTCTATTTCAGGATCACATTGGCATTAACCAGGATATTTTTGGCTTTATTCATATCTTTTGGCTTTACCTTGATCTCATAAATCGCATCTTGTAATTGGTAGTCAGGATATGCAGTCGTAATATCTGCATATCTTGTTAATTGTTTAATATATAAAATAGTCCCTTCCAAGGTTTCTTTATTATAAACCACCTGCAATCCGACTGTCTGTCCTTTTTTATATTTTGATATTTCACTTTCCGGAACGGTGAACCTGAAATAAGTGCTTTCCGGGATATACCCATTGAATAATGCAAAACCTGCTGTAGCCAGCTCTCCTGCATTAAGACTTATGGTTTCTATTTCCATATCATTGGTTGCGATGATATAACGTTCTGAATAGGCTACATTAGCTTCCTGTAAAGCTCCTTTTGCTTGGGAGGCTTGTCCGGCAGCCATTTCCACTTTCTCAAAACGGGTTCCTCTCTTCACATCGTCAAGCTCAGCTACTACAGCCTCATACTGTGCTTTTGCACCCTGCATTTTAGCATATACCTCATCATAGGCCTGAGGTGACATCAGACTGTCACGATACATATTGGATGCTCTTGTAAAAGATTTTTGCGCAAAATCATATTGTTCTTTTAGTCCTTTATATTTTGCCTGCAATTGTCTCAGTTGATCAGCAGTTGCTCCATTTTTGGCCATTTGTTCCTGAGCGCTTGCTGCGTTTACAGCACCTTGTGCCTGAGCTATTTTAGCTGAAACTTCGGGAACATCAAGCAAAGCAAGGGTATCCCCTTTTTTTACAGTCTGTCCCTCTGATACATATATTTTCAAGATTCTTCCGGTTACTTTTGGAGCAAAGGAAACAACATCTTTTTTTGTTTTTCCTTCTGAATCATTAAGATTTTCTTTCTTTTGAGCACAACTTCCCAATAAAATCAGAAAACCAAATAGTATAGAGATATTTTTTTGCATCATTTTAATTTTAGTTGGGTTTAATAAAGTTTCGCAATATCCAGTTCTTGAGTAGACCTCATCAATTCTATTCCGGCTCTTCGCTGATTAAAAATAGCATTCTGGTATTCCAGTTCTACGACTTCAAGATCACTTTCAGCTTCTATCAACTGGGATGATTTGCTCATTCCATATCTGAATTCTTTTTCAGCTTGTACAAGAGCATTTTTAGCCAATTCTTTTTCTTTACTTTTCAAGGCTATCTGTGCAGTAGCAATATCATAATTGGTTTGATTATTAGCCAGATTCAGTGTCAGTTTTTTTAGAGCATCTTCCTTTTTATTCTGTAAGATCTCTTTTCCAATCCTGGCTGTTTCTTCTGCATGCTTACCTTCTTTTCCGTCAAAGATTTCCCATTTAAAACCAACCCCCGCAGTAAACAAAGGAAGAATATTAATATTTGTAGGTCTCCAATCCAGCCTTGCTCCTTCGTATCCAAGGGCTGGAATTGCCGGTATTACATTTTCCGATGTTTTAACCCTGCTTCCATACAATCCGATGTAATATGCTGATGCCATCAGTTGAACCTTTGGGATCATCCATGTTCTTTCTGCTTTTATTTTATAATCTGCGGCTACAATCCCATGTTCCAATGCACGGATTTCAGCTCTTTGCTCGATTCCTTTTTCCTGTGAAAGCATTTCAACCGGAGATAAAACAGGCTCTATTAAACGAAGTCGTTCTTTATTAATTCCTGTCAGTATGTAAAGCTGAGTGAGAAGCAATTCTTTTTTACCTTCATACTCTACAATTTTAGCATCTAATGTAGCTTGAGCCAGCTCAATCTTTTTATGGTCATAAGGCGTAATTAATCCATACCCCAACGCTTTATCTGCTGTTTTCCTGTTGATGTCCAGTCTTTTTTTACTTTCATCCAGAACATTTTTAGACTGATGGATCAAAGCCAGCTGATCATATGCTTTGGAAACACTCGCTACGACTTCATCTCTTGTTTTTTCAAGAAGAATATTTTCAGATACTTTCTTTTCTTCATTCGCCTTTTTCAGGTATTTTACTTTACCTCCGGAATACACCAACATCTTCGCATCCGCTTTTGCAATACCTGAGAAACCTGAAATATTCAGATTGTTGTTATACCTTCCTTCAGGAATCTGTATAAAAGGCTGAAGATTAATTTCAGGAGAGGTCAGGCGAGCTGTTGCATTTACGTATCCCACTTGCCCGCTTAATTCTAAAGTAGGAAGAAAGATATCCTTCAGTTTATGCTCGTCAAGATCAGTGAGTTTATTTTGGGTGACCTGCATTTTGAGATCGGAATTCCGAACCATTGCACTGTCCAGAAGCTCCTTAAAGTCCGGCGCCGATTGTGCCCAACCAAAAGCTGGAAGTACAAAAAAACCAAGGGTAAAAATCAATAAATTGTTTTTCATGGTTCATGTTTACAACAAATATAATGCAAAAAAATGTTAAATAGTCTAAGATAATTCTACGAAGCTGTGAATTTAAAAGATGTTCAATGTTGATCAGCCTTTAATAGTGTTTTTTAAACAATCGTTTAAATATGGTTTAATTGTAAAATAATTTGATATTATATGGATTTATTAAATCCCTACACTTATTTTTTCTCATGTATATCGAACAAAAAACTTCTTATTAAAGTGAGGAGTTTAATACTTAATTTGACTTTGATATCAGAACAACAATATCATCATATATAATAAAGTATTTTATAATTAATATCTGAGCAAATAAATAAGAAATTACATATAACCATTCATTTTTTCAACAAGTTCTTTTTTGCTTTTTACATTTACTTTTTTATATATGTTGGATAAGTGTGCTGATACGGTCTTTTCAGAGATGTTTAATTTATCACTGATTTCATTATATTTTATGCTTTTATCACTAGTAATAAGATTAAATATTTCTTTTTCCCTTTCAGTTAAAGCAGAAGAAAAAATTGATTTTTTCTCTTGAACATTATTCTTACTAAAAAAATACTCGATACAAATCCCTAAATATCCAACAGTAAAGAAAGTTTGTTCTACAGACTGATTATCCCCTAAAAACAACATTGTAAACGGAACCGAAATAACACTAAAAAGCCCCATAAATCCAGCAAAAATATGAAACCTTTCATATTTATCATTAGCCTTCAAATAATCCTTCCCATTAGTTTTACACAATCGATAAATCAGTAACACTATAAAGGAAATAGGTAAAACGAGAAAGACTTTCCGTGAGATTTCTAAATCATTTGTAATTGCATAAGGAATAATAAATCCTACTACTAAATTTACTGAAAGGAAAATAAAAACATAATTTAAATGTATATACTTACGAAAAGTAAGTTTGTAATATTGAGTTAGATAATACACATAATATCCAATAGTAATGAAGCCAATAGTGTAAGCAATAATGTTCTGAGAAAGAATATTTATATTTAAATTTTCATCAGGTAAAAGTCCCGAACTAACATTATTAGAAAGTACGCCAAAAGTCAAAAGTAAAAAATGAATATCAAAAGTCAGAACATTTTTTTTACCATACATACTTATACTTACAAACAATAATATAAGAGAAAGCAAGCATATAAATATAAAAGTAATAAAATGAATTTCTGTTCCAAACATATTTATAGATGTTTTATTAAAAAATAAAAGTCAAAACCAAAGTCTTCTTTATGATAAATTTCAAAACCTAATTTTTTATAAAATCGTAGATTGACAAGTGTCGAGGTTTCTAAGCAAATTGCATCTTTCTTTCCCTTATAATAATTAATAATTTCATTCAGAAAATTATAACCTATCCCTCTTCCCTGCATTTTAATGTCAACACCAATAAACCAAAGATGTATATAATTTAGGCTTTTTGGTAAGAATTGTTCAGTAACCCGCTCCTTATGCATTACTTTTTTTATATTACTTATACCTACAACCTGCAAAATAAGTAAAACATCAAGCCATAAAGAATATAAAGTTTTTACTTTAGGTTGTAAAGGATCTATTAAAATACAACAAGCATTATTCTTATCATCTAGCCAAATAGAGCCACATAACTGGGCTTTCTTAATGGAATATGTCATAAGCCTCGAAATTAGTAATGTATCATGTTTTCTTTTAAGAATATAATTAACAGATTTGTTATCGAAAAAAGCATTACTTAATATTTCATTTGCAATACTGACTTCTTCTTTTTTAATATTTTTCATTTAAAATCAATTTACACAATATGTTATAAAATAAAACAAATTATATCTATGAAAAATTACATTAAAAGTTTAATTTACAGATACTTACAATGTAATTTAGAAATGTAATTTACAAAAATAGATGAGAATATTACTACGCAATGACAATTTGTTTGAGAAAAAGTGTAAGAAATAATAAAATCATTGGTCAAGCTATTAATTAGCTAGTCTAAATACAAAATTTGGAAGTAAAACACAATAGCGT
The DNA here is from genome assembly GCF_016595215.1 of Chryseobacterium paridis. GTDB lineage: Bacteria > Bacteroidota > Bacteroidia > Flavobacteriales > Weeksellaceae > Chryseobacterium > Chryseobacterium paridis. The sequence continues at coordinate 1,313,033 of NZ_JAENHK010000010.1, forward strand.
TCTAAATTTACAAACATCTAAAAACCAAACAAGTACAACCCTTAGAAACTACCCTTAGTAAATTTAAGTACTAATTTAAGGATAACGTTTTCTAATTAATGCTATCTATCATAGTATGTTTGTGAAGGAGAAAATACAAATATTCTATTTTTTGTATGTGTACAATATAAAAAATAAATATAAAGTTGATCAGCAAAAAACCAATGTCAAAGTCATATGACAAAAAAATTATTAAACTTTAAAAATTCACAAAATGAAAAAATTAGAAATTTCACAAATGGAAGGTCTCCAGGGAAAAGGATGGTGTAATCAAAACTCAGCACTATTTTTTTTAGGAATTGGGGTTGGTGCAGCTTTAGCTGGCTCAGGAATTGGAACAGCTGCTGGAGCAGCCTTATTATACAGCTGTGTATTTTAAGATAATTATTATTAACTTTTAAATTATATTAAATGAAAACATTAAGTTTAGATTCAATGGAATATATTCAAGGAGAAGGAGGCTGGGGAGCCTTTCTCTCTGGAGTTGGATGCGGTTATGGTTTAGCTACTGCCGCAACAGGTATAGGCGTTGGAATTGCCATAGTTTCTTGTACCGCATTTTTCTTATAATCAAACTGAGACTATATTAAATATAGTCTCAGTTTAAAATTTTCGTTAAAAATCACAAATTATGATTAACAAATTTTATACAAAATACATTTTTTTAGCTGTATCTATTATTAATATCATTCTCCAATTATCAGAAAAGCCAATTAAGATTTCTAATTGGATAAGTGGTATTGGTTTTTTAGTTTTATCTATTATGCACTTTATTAATGAAAGCAAAAAGAAAAAATGAAAATTTTATACTTTTCATAAGTATACTTGCATGCTATTTTCTGCTTTTATATCTGGATAGGAGTTTTATTACTACAAGTTCAAAAATAATAGACTTTCTTGCTAAAGACTATCCTAATGAGGTAATACAAAACTATATAGAAGGTCAGAAAAAATGGAGGTGGATCAACTATATAATCACTCCATTATTTATTAGTATCAAAATTTCAATGGTTGTTTTTTGTTTAAACTTTATTAAACTATTAGATTTACCTGGTTTAGAAAATATAAAATTTTCAGATTTACTAAGTTTGGTTTTAATTGCAGAGGTTGTATTCGTTATTGCCGGTTTCTATAAGTTTGCCAACTTTTATTGGATAGATACAGATTACACAATGGAAACACTGCAAATGTATTATCCGATTTCTTTAATAAACATCCGAGAATATATATCAACGGAAAAGTGGTTGGCCTACCCTTTACAACTAGTCAACCTCTTTGAATTATTTTATTGGGGGATTCTAGCTTGGGGGATTTGGGAACTTTCAGAAAATAAAATCAGCTTTCCAAAATCCTTAGGTTTAATATCCATTACTTATGGCGCTGCTCTATTCTTTTGGGTAGTTGTAGTTTCTTTTTTTATACTAACCGCACAGTATTAAAATCTAAAATTCAGACTTCAGGATTTAGAGCTTATATAATAATTTCTAAAACTCTTCCACAATCTGTTACTAATCTTAAAAATGAAAAATGATGAAAATTTTAAAAGTATTTGCCATCACTATTCCTATTCTATTAATAACCTTAATCGTTTATTTATTCTTAAACTTCCAAGAAAAAAAAGAAAAAATAGATGCATTAAAAAACCTCCCTACATTTTATCTTAAGACAATTAATAAGAGTTCTTTTACACAAGATGATTTAATCCGAGATAAGACTAAAATTATAGTTTATTTTAACCCTGCCTGTCATTTCTGTCAAGTAGAAGCAAAGGAATTATCAAAAAACATTCATAAGTATCAAAATATTCAATGGATATGGATTGCCAGTGAGCCTATAGAGAACATCAAGCAGTTTGCACAAAAATACAATCTGGATAAAATTCCTAATGTCTATTGGTGCTATGACGAAATGGCAACGCTCTATCAAAAATTGGGAATGAACTCTGTTCCTTATTTTTTAGTTTATAATAAAAACAACCAATTAATTAAAAGAAATTCAGGAGCTATAAAGTTAGAAAAAATCACACATTCTATTGATGAAAGAAAATAAAATTATAAAAAAAACATTTTCGCTTCAGAAGGACTTAACTGATTGTGGAGTTGGTTGTCTTCAGTCTTTGGTACGCTATTATGGCGGGGCTATCTCACTAGAAACTTTGCGTGAAAAAAGTGGAACCACTAAAGCAGGCACCACTCTTTTGGGATTACATCAATGCGCTAATTCAATCGGTTTTGATGCAGAAGGATGTCAAGCTGATCTCAATGCACTTATTGAACATAAAAAACCAGTCATCTTACATATTATTATAGATCAAAAACTTGAACATTATGTTATATGCTATTCTTACAATCATGATGGAAATCATCTGTTTCTTATCGGAGATCCTGCAAAAGGTCTAGAACATTGGACGAAGGAATATTTGGAGGAAGTATGGAAGTCCAAAGCCTGTCTTATTCTTCAACCTAATGATCAGTTTCAGAAAAGAAAACAAACAAATACAGAGAAAAAGAAATGGCTTAAAAGTCTGGTTAAAGAAGATAAGGAAGTTATTTATACTATTATCTTTCTTGGAGTTATTTTTACTTTGTTAGGAATGACGATGTCCATTTTTTCACAGAAATTGATCGATGACATTCTCCCAAAGAATAAAACATCGGTCTTATTATTGAACATTTTATTCCTTGGATTGCTTCTTTTTGCTAAAGTAATTATTCATACCCTTAGGGAGCTTTACATTATTAAACAAAATCAATCATTTAATAAAAGGATTAATAATAAATTTTATGCCTCCTTACTCCATCTCCCAAAGCTATTTTTTGATAGTCGAAAGATTGGAGATTTTGTTGCAAGGCTTAATGATACGCAAAGAATTCAAACGGTTATTAAGCAGTTAATTACTAATACAGCTGTTGATGTTTTAGGTATTTTAATAGCAATAATATTTCTTTTCTTTTACTCTTGGAAACTTGCTTTAGTTTGTCTTGTTTTCTCACCGTTAATTTTCTACCTCATCTTCCGTTTTAATAAAAAAATCATTGATGCTCAGAGAGCTGTAATGCAATCTTACAGTACTAATGAGGCTAATTACATAGACAGTATCAGAGGGATAGAAGTAATTAAAGGATTCTCTAAACAAGATGTCTTCATTAGAAGAAATGAGACTATTTTTGGTCTTTTCCAAATAAAAATTTTTGAACTTGGAAAACTTAATCTAACCATTTCAATGTATTCTGGAATAATTTTAGTTTTTTTCCTTTTATTCATTGTTATTTTTTCCTCTTATCAGGTTTTAAATAATACAATTAAGGTAGGTGAGTTAATAGCAATTTTAGGTATTTCCAGTTCCTTACTTTCTTCAATTACGAATCTAGCTTTGATATTTATTCCTATACAAGAGGCCAAAGTAGCCTTTGAAAGAATGTTTGAGTATTCTTCTTTGGAAAAAGAAAAAACAGATGGTTTAGAAATCACTGATATTCTAGATATTAATCTCAAAAATATTGATTTTAGATTTAATGGAAGAAGTAAGCTGCTCAATCAAATATCCTTTTTTCTACAGAAAGGAAAGATAACCTGCCTTCTAGGAGAAAGCGGAAATGGTAAAACAACTTTGACAGAAATTTTGCAAAAAAATTACCTCCCCGAAAATGGAGAAATAATAGTCAATAAAAACATTCATTTAAAAGATATTTCTATAATTAGCTGGCGAAGCTTAACTGCAGTTGTCCCACAAAATGTACAGCTGTTTAATGGAAATGTCTTAGAAAACATTATTCTTGATAAGCAGGTTAATGAACTGAAACTGCAAGAGCTACTTTCACTTGGTTTTGATAGATTTATTGTCTCACTTCCCCAAGGTTTTTCAACTGTAGTTGGGGAAGAAGGAGTTAATTTATCTGGTGGTCAAAAACAGTTACTTGGTTGGATGCGTGCATTATATCACAATCCACAATTTTTAATTTTAGACGAACCAACTTCTTCACTTGATCAAGAAAACAAAAAGTTCATTCAGGATTTAATACAAAAACTGAAATCAGAAAAAATGATTTTCATTATAAGTCACTATGTAAATGAAATAAAAGAAATTTCTGATGAAATTTTATTTATAAAAAATAAGCAAATCTTCAAAGTTTAATGTCAGAAAGATCATTCGAACATTCGTGACTAAATAACAAGCAAATCCATCAATCAAAAAACTCCTCAGAAATCTGAGGAGTTTGTATTTATAAGAATAAAGTGAAATTACTTCTGAACTGCTTTCTTCATTCCAGCATCCGGACGTAAAACTCTATAACGTACTTCTAAGTCTTTTGGCACATAAAATACCAATGGTAATTTACTGTTGTATCTTACAATGTCAGGTTTGATATAAACGAACTTTTTTGTTGCTTTTTTATTCATACAACCCATTAAAGTTCCCGCAGTTTCTCCATTGGATTCTACTTCATAATAATTGTAACCCCATCCCTGAAGATCCTGAGACTTTACACTACCCATTAAAAAATAATTATTACAATCCAACATCTTTTCTGTTCCTACAAAATATTCAACTTTTAAATCCTGTTCGTTTTTTGCAACAGGAAGCTGAATATAAACTTGCTTGTATCCATCTTTTGCCTTAGGGAACATTTCAATTTCCAATTTTTCAAACTTTTCTACTTTCTTTTGAGCAAAAGTATTTACTCCAATCATCATAACTAATCCTGCGATTAATGTTTTTGAAAATTTCATATTTTTCTATTTAATTTTTACTGATTCTCTAAAGCCAAAAATCATTCCAAAATCTGAACATTATTTCCTTTCGTATGAGCATTCATCTGCGGTGCATAGTAATTCTGCATTGTGGTAATGCCATTTGAGAACTTTCCGGATGCATTAGCAACATAATCATATTCAAACACATATTTACCTTTTGGCATATATTGAATATAGAAATTTGTAGACGCATCTTTAGTAGATTGATAATATCCTAAATTATTTTTCCATTGGTATGAAGAAATTACATCTACAGGTTCAAATCCAGCTGCTCTCATATCTTTAATGTGAATGTATTCCATTGCACGATCAGTATTCAGAATCATTCTTACTGTCACTTTATCTCCAACTTTTAATGGGGTATCAGCAGAAATTTTCTGCAACTCTTCACCATTTGCTGTTTTCACTTTTTTATACAGCTCTTTTGTAATAGAGATATAATTTTCAGATGATTTTATTTTATCCAGATCCTCATAATACTGCCAGAATAATCCACCCTGAACAATCCCGGGACCAGGTTTTGTTATGGTAACTGTACTTAGGTTTTTATCCACAACATCTGTTTTCACCGTTGATTTTACATATCCTGTTGCCTGTGTTTGTGGAGTTAATTCTTTTCCACCCCAAACGATTTTTGCTTTATCGCTTTCAGCGCCTGTCCAGGATTTTCCTGAATTTAATATCGTGAAAATCACTTCCGAAGTTCCTCTTGAACTTCCCCATGAATTGACCTCTTTTTGAGTTACCAACCAGATCTTCATGTCCTCGATGAACTTCTGATCGTTGGGTTTAAGTTTATTAAAGGCTTCTAATGCTCCTGCATGGTTCACTACTTTTGAACTGAACCAACCCCAATCATTAAGGTTCTGTTTCCAGTATATCCCTTGTGTTTTAGTATCTGTAGAAGTTTCTTTAAGATAAGTCATTAATTTATCAGAAGTTTCCTTCATTCCATAATCATTCATCAATAAAGCAGCACGGTGAAGTCCAAAGAATGTAAAGTCGGTGATTTTTGCCGTTTTTGCTTTTTGTTTCACCAAAGATTTCAGAGTTGCCCCTTTTCCTTTGAGAGGGTATTGTTTTTCCCAATAATTTCGGGTATCCAAATAATCCAATGCCCAGTTATTCCAGACATTCTCTTTCACATCTGCATATTTGTTAATTTCATTATCTACATAATTTACCAATTGGGCAACCATTTCATTTTGAGCTGAACTCTGGTAATCTTTCACATTATCTTTTAACCATAAATTGATCTTTCCTAAGTTTTTAAGAATATACAATGAAACTCCATAAGAGCTTGGATAACCTGAGTACCATGAGAAACCACCATCAGGGTTTTGCAGCTTTTTGAAATCATCCCAATCCTGATTGATTGAGTTTTTCATTGTATTGGCATCAAACAGCAATGCTAATTTTTGCATTTGTTCCTGCTCGTTTTTACTTTCCAGTACCCACGGTGTTTCCTCTAATAACAATTGTTTTAATTCCTGATTTTTCTCAAGATTAGAGTTCAATAATCCTTTACTCTGATACTCTTCAAATATTGTTTTCATTTTTGGATTCGCTTTGAAAATTTCAGAAGCTAAAACATCAGCAAACCATTTATTGAAGACCACATCGGCAGAATTGTTTGCATCATTTTTAAGACTTGGCAGCGCAAACATAATTTCCCAAATCGGATTGGTTGTTAATTCCAACGTATTTGAAACATTCCCAATACTTGTTGATGTAGCATCTTTAAGGTTATCAAGAATAAAGGTCTTGGTTTCTCCTTCTTTTACGAAAACAGGAACAGCGTCTGTAACCAGCATTCTATTTGGTAAAATAGCAATCGCCTGCTGTTCCCCATCAGAATAAGTACCCGCTTTTGCCACGACTTTTAAAATGATAGAAGAAACATTATTTGGAACTTTTACTTTCCATGTTACCACCGAATTTCCGTTTTCAGCCAAATCAAAGTTCTGAGTATTTGAATTCAAACCAAATTTTGTCGAAACGTCTTCGTTGGTAAAGGCATCCAGGATTTGTAAAATTGCGGAACCGTTTAAACGTTTAGCAGTTAAGTTAGAAAGTTTTGACTGAAGATTCAGTTCATCTCCTTCTCTTAAGAATCTCGGATAATTTGGAGTTACTGAAAATTCTTTTTGAGTAACTACTTGTTTTTCTAAGGTTGCAGCTCTTGCATCTTTTGTATGAGCAAGGAACATCAGTTTCCATTTCGTCAATGCTTCCGGAGAAGTAAATTCAAAACTTACATTACCTTGTGCATCTGTTTTTAGGTCTGGATAGAAGAATGCGGTTTCATTAAGATTTTGACGAACGGGTACTTTTTCTAAAGATTCTGCATCAGCGCTACCATCTTCATCAGCCAATGCCACTTCCGCTTTAGTTTCCATTGATTTATTTTGTACCGCATATCCTGTAACTACAACTTCCTCAATACTTTGTGTTTTAGCTGTATCAGCTGCAACAGCAGGAGCTGGTAATGCTTTGTTATAAGCCACATTACCACGAATTCTTACTCCACCCGCTCTTCCTTGCAATTTCTTAGGCATAGCATCGTCATAATAAATTGAATTATCAAACCAGTTGAACTGTGGAACATCCACATAAGCCCCATTTAAATATTTCAACCTCTTCTGATAGTATTTTTGTAAAAGATTCTGTCTGATATCATAAGAGGTTATAACAGTATAAGGAATATATAGATTTTCCCAATTGAAGCTGTTTGCAGCAAACTGATCAAGGGACATATCGTACATATTAGCCAATACCTCAGCATTAATCTTTTCTTTATCGTTTCCTAAAACTTTTACTGACCATTTTTCTTTAGAATTAGGTTCTAATTTATCTCTGAACGTAACGGTTTCGATTTTCAGAGGCTGTTCAGAATCTTTTATTTTTAAATTAACCGATTCCGTTTGTACATCGTTAAATGCTATCACCTGAAATTGAATATTTAAAACAGATACACTCTTATCCTTAGGAACATCTACCATATATTCTAAGACTCCGTTTTTCAGCTTATAACTTTCGGAAACTGTATTTCCGGAACCATTCTGTACAAAAACATTTACTAACGCATCAGGAACTGCCGAATACACATAAATTTTTGCTTTTTCACCTCTTGTGAATTCGTTTTTAGGTTCCAAAACTTTTAAGAATGCTTTTTGATTCGGTTTTAAAGAACCTTTATCCCAAACACTGAAATTTTGCAAAGATTTTATAGTGTCTTTACCTTCAATATTATACAATTCCAACTGATAATCTCCAGTTTCCAGTTTTCCTAAATCAAGAGATTCTTCATTTCGTTTTACTCCATTCAGAATGACAGCAGACTCTTTCCAATTCTTCAATTCGTCATTCTTATCAAATAAATCATGAGGGAATTTTTTAATGAACTCATCCTTGCTCAGCTTTGGTAAGTTTTGAACTTCTGCCTGGAAGTTGCTTCTGAAAATTCTATCAGGACTCTGTAGTCTGGATAGTTTAACCTGATATGCTTTTTTAAGGTTTTGTTCGTTGTAGTTTTTTGTTTCTACTTTTAATTTTACATTTTCATCTGCAAAAACATTTTTGATTTCATCTGCTTTAATGTAATGAGAAACCGATGCTACTTTCAATTGGGTATTAGCAGTCTGTGTTTCCCCATTAATATCCGTTACTGAAGCATTGATCTCATAATTATCAATCTGAATACCTTCCAGTTTTTCATCTTTTTTAAGATCTAAACGAATAACAAACTCACCTTTTTCATTTGTTTTTGCTTCTCCCAGGATAGAGTTTTCATTATCATTGGTCTGAGGATACCACCAGAAATACCTCCATCGGATGTTATGTTTTTTGATTTCATAACTCACCGTGGTATTGTTTAAAACAACTCCTGAAAACATGACGGCCTTCCCTTTTAATTCTATAGTTTGACCATATTTGTATTCATCTTTTACAGGATCAAAAGTCACCTCAAATTTTGGTCTCTTATATTCCTCTACTCTGATTTCTTTATATCCTTGAGAATTACCATCCGTATTCAGATAGAACATTCCGTTTAATTTTCCTTTTGGTAAAATAAAACTTCCATGATACGACCCGAATTCATTGGTTGTAAAATTCTGTACCCCAGTTTCCTGTCCGTTGGCGTCTACCAATGTTATCTTTTGTTTCAGTCCAGAAATAACTCCTTCTATTTCTTTATCAATTTTTGTATTGATTACTTTAAAATATACGGTCTGTCCAGGTCTGTAGATAGCACGATCTGTGAATATCTGGGCTTTTGAACGGATTTGTTTATTAGGATCATTATCAGAATAGCCATCATAACCATACACCTGCATAACCTGATAATCTTTGGTTTTAGGCTGTTGAATTAAAAATGTTCTATAATATTCCTTGCTTGTTGTAGATGGAAATTTAAAAACACCTTTATCATTGGTTTTACCATCTATTTTATTTAAAGTCTTATTGGCTACAAACTCGTAGAACGTAAGATTTTCATTTGTTATCGGTTTACCATTTTCGCTGTTTACTAATTTTAGTTCATTCAGTAATTGGCTTCTATCTGTTTTGCTTTGATAGATCACCTTATTATTTGAAACTAAAAAGTAGAAATTCTGTTTTGAGTCTGCATCTTTCATGTCTGCTCCTGCTACAATGTACTCACCAACATAAATCCCGGATGGAAGAGGTTGAATTTCTAAAGATGTTTTATGTGACTGATAATCTTTAGCTTCAGGAAGCTGATAATTTTCTTTTCTTACTAATGTTTTTTTCAATTGCCTGTAGGTATTTCCGTAAGAGTTCTTGATGTATTGCATCAATGAAGTAAAATCATCTTTCATTTCATAGATGTTTATAGAAAATTCAGAGACATTTTTATATTCTGCTACCAAATGGATGGGAAGATTAGCCTGAGTCTGTTCTTCAAATTTGATCGTAAGATTAGGATTAAGAATCTGATCTTCTTTATTTTTTATATTTTCAAGGAAGGGAGATTTAGGATATTGACTTTTTGCCTGCTGAGCAATCGCTAATGCTTCTTTTGCCTGTTTTTTGGCAAGATATTCATTCATGATATCTTCGATGATCAATACTTTATAATCTCCTTCTGCATTGGATTGTAAAAGATTTTGAAGTTGAGCCAGTTTATCTTTGCACTGATTGAAGCTGCAATTTTCATTGAGCTTCTGATGCATAAAATACAACTTTGCATTTCCAGAGTTCTGAGCAATTAAATCATCAAAAATAGCATTGATCTGAGTTCTGTTATCGGATAATTCATTTTTTGTAAACAGACCATTATCAGCTAGGAAATTTGTTTTTCTTATAGAATACCAATCCCATAGCGTTGGGAAATAGCTAATATCTTTGGTACCAGAAAAAGCACTCTTATATTTCTCTAACCCTATTTTCTTCATTTCCTGTTTCTGCTGATCCAGATCTTTGAAGTTTTTATTAAGATAGTTTTTGAAATCGAGTTTACTCCATGTTTCTATTTGAGAAACATCTTGCGAATTCAGGTTTGTTCTTCCATTTATTTTCCATGAATTCTGATTATAATAATCTAAAAAGAAACCACTCAGAAGTACATCATAAACAACCCGTTCGTCTCCTTTCAGACTCTTTTGGGTATCCTGTAATTTAGTAAAAAATTTGGATGCAGAATTATTCTGGTCATCATCTGTTGTTTGGTTTACAATACTGAACTCTGCCTTGAGGGAACGAATCAACTGCAGTGTATTATTTTCTTTCATAGCTTGTTTTTGTATATCTAAAACAATGGGAAGATTTGATTTATAAGCTCCTTTTTGACTGTTATCAGCAATTTTTTTCCACTGATCATCGTAGTATTTCTGTGCAAAAACAGCTGAAAAATTCAGCATTAAAAGCAAAAGCATAAAAACCTTGGAAAATCTTTTCATAAATGTTATTTTTGATAAATGAATTTCTTAAAAATACTGAAAAAATATGTCATAGATACTCAAATTTATGTCTCCCTAATGGGAACTCTTTTCGCAGTATTTTTCATGAAAGAGCAAAACACATTCCGTTTTCCTTCTGTTTTTTTAATTTTCATAACCTATTTCAGTGGCTACCTTTACACTAAGTATCAGTACACTAAACATTTCTTTAAAATATTAATATTAAATGCTATAGCAGGAGTAATTTGTGCATTTCTAATCATTCATAATCACAATGAAATAAGATTATTAAAATGGTTTATTATTGTTGTACTAGGATTACTGTACAATAGCTTTTTCCTAGATGTTTACATTAGAAAAATCCCTCTATTGAAAGTCTTTTATGTAGGATTGGTATGGGCTTTGGTCAACTGCTGGCTAACGCTACCTGAATTCAGCTTTTCGATCTTTCTGACGAGCTTTTTTTTCATTACAGCCTTAGTCTTGCCTTTTGACATCAGAGATATGAAAAGTGATACTGTAAAAACCTTCCCACAAATAATTGGCATCCAGAATACAAAATATCTTGCCTATATCCTGGTTTTTATAAGCAGTATTTTGGCTTCTTTTTATTTGGATCATCAATATGCACTTTCTTTTTTTCTGACAAGTATTATAACCTATATTCTGATCTATTATTCTGAAAATAAAAGAGATGATGCTTATTTTTCTTTTGGGGTAGAAACTTGTTCTGCACTTCCTTTTTTATTTTTAGGAATAATGAAGTATTTTTGACAAATGATTATTAAGAAACTTTCTCTGTACAATTTCAAAAACCATGCTGAGAAAAAATTTGAATTCTCTCCTCAAATCAACTGTTTTGTAGGTAACAATGGTGTAGGAAAAACCAACATTCTGGACGCTCTTCATTATCTCTCTGTGGGAAAAAGTTTTTTAGGGAATACTGATCTTAATAACATTAAAAAAGAAGAAGATTTTTTCACCATAGATGCTGAAGTTCAGAACGAGGAAAGTGAAGATACTTTAAAAATATCCCAACCAAAAGAGGCGAAAAAGATCATTAAAAAAAATGATAAAAGCTATGACCGGATGTCTGACCATATCGGATATCTGCCCAGCGTTATGATCTCTCCTTATGACTCTAACCTCATCTCGGATTCCGGAGAAAGCAGAAGGAAGTTTTTAGATTCTATGATCTGCCAGACCGATTCAGGATATCTTTTCGACCTTATTCAGTATCAGAAAATTATTCAGCAAAGAAATGCTTTATTAAAATATTTTGCTAAAAACAGGGTTTTTGAAAAAGATTCGTTAGAAATCTATGATGATCCGATCACGACATTCGGAACTAAAATCTATCAAAAAAGACAAGAATTCGTTTCTCAGCTCAATCCGATTATACAGAACTTTTATCAGATCATCTCTGGTGGAAAAGAAACGGTTTCTGTAATCTATGAATCTCATTTAATAGAAAATCCATTTGAAATTTTATTAAAAGAAAGTCTGGAAAGAGATAGAATGCTGACCTATACCTCAAAAGGAATTCATAAAGACGATTTGTTGTTTGAGATGGATACTGTACTGATTAAAAAAGTGGGATCCCAGGGCCAGCAAAAATCTTTTCTTATTTCATTAAAACTAGCTCAAATGAGTCTTGTGAAAGAGCTGACAGGAAAAACCCCTATTCTTTTGCTAGACGACATTTTTGACAAGCTGGATGACCATCGTGTAGCACAACTTATTGAGTTGGTGAATCAAGAAAATTTTGGACAGATATTCATCACTGATACACATAGGGAAAGGACTGAAAGTGTAGTTAAGAAAATAAACGAGGAAAGTATAATTTTTGAGATTTGATGCGGGGTGCGGGATATGAGGTTCGAGATGTGAGGATGTTTGAGGTTTAGATGCGAGATGCGGGTTACGTGTTTCGAGATACAAGGGGCGAGGCATGAGATAAGCTACTTTTGATATAGATGATAAACACAAATGATAATAAGTAATGAGTTACAGAAATTTAGATATTTATAAAATTGCTTTTGATTTGTTCTTAAAAACACATAAAGCCTCACTTCTCCTTCCCAAGCATGAACTATACGAATTAGGAAGTCAATTAAGAAGATCTTCAGATTCTGTTCTTACAAACATCGTAGAAGGCTATGGAAGATCCTGTTACAAAAATGATTATATCCGTTTTTTAGTTTTCAGCCATGCCAGTAATGATGAAACCATAAATCATTTAGAAAAAATCACAATACTATACCCTGAATTAGCGTTAGAATTTGAAACACTAAGCAAAGAATATAATTTATTAGGAGGAAAAATAAGCAACTATAAAAAATGGGTTAAAGAAAACTGGAATAAAAATAAACCATAAATTAACTCTAAGAATAAAAAAATCAATTCATAATTTCTAGCCCATAACTCGAACCTCGAACCTCAAAACTCGCATCCTGAAACTCGAACCCCGCCCCTCCGAACCTCCCACCATGAAAAGAAAAAAAAGAGAATTCCAATCTTCCGACCTTGTAAAATCCTTTGCCAGAATTCATGGCTTTGAGGATAAATTAATTGCATTTGAAATTAAAGATTTTCTGGAAGATTATCTTGATGAAAGCCTCTTTAATGAAATCAGAAGTGTAGGTATTCAGGATAAGTGTATCATCATCAAAATCGATTCTCCCCTTTTAAAGAATGATTTTAAAATGCGGAGAACTTTCTATCTTAAAAAGTTCCATGATAAATTTGGAGATGATAAATTTAATGATCTTCAGATTTTGTAGACAAAGTGCTATTCATCAAATCATCTGCTTTTTTATCCAATCCAGAACGTAATGGGAAGAAGAATTTGAATGGATGATTAAGGAAGTATCTGAATATTTCTTTATAAATTTCACTCACTTGTCCAAAATTCAACTTTCTTGAACGGAATGCTAAAAACATGGATAAACCAAAGCTTACTAAAAAGTTAAAGAACCCGATTAAGAATACCGTGAAAAAAGAGATCCAAAAAGTATAAGAATCAACGGAAAAATCTTTCCCATACAATCCAATAGCAAAATTTCCAGCGGCAAAAGTAATGTGACGGATATCCAGATCCAGTCCAAAGAACAAGCCTACAGGTGCCGTAGCTCCAAGGAAAACCCCAAACCAGAAATTAGAAACAATACCGGGCCAGTTTTTAGCATAATATTTTGACAGGTTTTTGGCAAATTTAACTCCAAACAACTTTCTGATCGAGATATTTTTTGCAATCCTTTCCGGAATCTGGTAGAATACAGAATTATTACCAATATTTCCTGAGATAATTCCTGAAATAAAAAGATAGAAACCTGCTATACTTGCATGTAAAATAGCCTTTGATTGAAATGGATCTAAATCTTTAAGCAATTTATCTGATCTTTCAACTGCAAGGTTTTGAGAGAAAAATACATCCAATCCATAAATGATCGCCAAAGCAATCGGAAATGATAATGCCACATTTCCTACGAAAGCAATAAACTGACTTCTGAATAACTTGGAGACAAGATGAGCAAATTCTGTATTATTTCGTTGACTATTTCCTTCTTCTGATAATACTTTCGTCATGGTTGCAGCAGTCATTGCCGGCTGTTTGGTCGCCAATGTAAAGCTCATCAGATAAATCATAACAAATCCCATCGCATAATTCATCGAATACAAGAATGCATGAGAGAAATCACTTCCGGGGATGTAACCGTACAACATTTTTAAAACACAGAGCGCTCCTACGATAATTCCACCACCACTCGCTTTATAGAACATTTTCATATATTCCTTTCTGGTAGAAGTAATATAATGAGATCCGGCTTCCGCTGTATGATTTGTGATAAGGTGAGAGATCAGCCTTGTGCTGTCATTAATAAGTTCAGAAATATTGTTCTTATGAGACTTGTAGCTGAGAATATTAAAGATTAGCTGTTTGGATTTAATGATAACATCCTCTTCATTGTTAATGACCAGAAGTTTTACAATTTCGTAAATCCTTTCAATTTGTTGTCTGATTTTAAGAAGAGACTGGTTGATCTTTCCTGAAATTCCATATTTGGAGGAGTTTTTAAAGGCTATATTTACAAACTCCTGGCATTGTTGGGTATAGATCTTAATCTGCTTGTAACGACTGTCTTTTGAGTGTAACTGAAGGTCAGGGTTAGCTTCCAGTTCTTCAGCCAATCCTTCCAGCTCATTTTGTAATGCAAGAAATGGATTATCAAAATTTCTGTATTCGGGAGCCATTCTTACAACCTCCACTTCCATCGCCATTCCGGTAACACGCCATGAAAGTATATTCATGGAAAATACCAGTTCTTTTTTGACATTATTTTTAGTGATAAAGTCTGAAATTCCTAGAATGGTCAAAAATTCATTAACCTCATTTTCAGGAAGATTATGCAGATATTCCAGATCTTTTTTAGGTCGCATGCTGATGTTATCAATCAGGTACCACACTGTTTTTTCTTTCTCTACAGGAGGCAGAACTTTATTAAGAATTCTTTTTTTAAGTTCAGGAAAGAAAGCATTTTCAGAAAGAATATTGGCTTCCGTAAGGGACAAATTAAAAGGTCTTCCCTCAAAAATAGTATGAATGTAGTATTTAAAATTGACTACGAAATCCGGATTGCTTCTAAAGAAATTAAGAACATCTGTAAAATCAGCTCTTTTAATACTTTCTAAAAACTCGGCAAACGGCTCTAGAGAAAGCGTTTCGTTCTTAAAAGAAAAATATTTTTTAAGAACAGATTCAAAATTTGTGCTGGAATTGAAGAATTTCATTAGTACAAAGATACTATTTCAAACTTACATTTCTCATTTGTCTTAAAATCCAGTTGTGTTTCCTGTTCAAATATGCGGATGGGTTCTTAGGATCATATTCTTTAGGATTAGGTAAAACAGCAGCTATCCATGCAGCTTCAGAACTGGTAAGGTCCTTAGAAGATTTTCCAAAATAGTATTCAGAAGCAGCCTCTATACCAAATACTCCTCTACCCATTTCTATGGAATTAAGATATCTTTCCAAAATAATATCTTTCCCCCACACTTTCTCTATGATAAAAGTATAAACAGCCTCCAAACCTTTTCTTATCCAGCTTCTTCCTTGCCAAAGAAAGATATTTTTGGCAGTTTGCTGAGAAATAGTACTTCCACCTCTTACTTTTTTCCCTTTTTCATTACTTTTCATTGCTTTCTCAATAGCAACATAATCGAAACCATTATGAGTAAAGAATTTCTGATCCTCAGAAGCAATAACAGCTTTTTTTACATTGTTACCCATTTCATCATAGGAAATGTAATCCCTCTGTAATTTGCCATATTCAAAGAGTCCTCCAATTTGGGTAATGGTTATAGGTGGGTTGAAGAATCTACCCCATATAATGAACACCACATTCAAAATCAGAATGATAAACAGCAGTTGTTTTATTTTTTTCCACATACCTGTTAAAAAAGCACTACAAAAATAAACAAATCCTCTGAGTTATTGTAATTCTTTCATATATACCAACTGATAATTCGTCAGAAGTTCAGGGTGGAAAATCTTGATATAGTCTTTAAGTACCCAGTCTGCTCTTACAACACCACTTTCGAAAAAGTCGTTTGCCTTCTTATTTTCTCTTCCAGAAATTCCATATATTTTTCCTTTAGAGAATACTCCAAGCTTACCATAAAAAGGATTGATACTCAGCATTTCTTTTTTGGAAGTATGATTTCCGGCATTTACCCAGTACTGAACTTTATCTGCTTTTGAGAAAACTTCTTCAAAACTCATGGTCACAGCTTTCTCCTCATTGTTATTTTTCAGGATATATTCTGCATTGGCATCTGAAATAAAGTTCGCTACAGACGTTTTTCCTCCGGGTAAATACCAAACATCCCCGTACATCTCATTGGCAAGGACTACCGGCTTATCCTTAGCGGTTAAGGCAAGTTTTTTTAATTCGTTATAGTTCTTTTCAATTTCAGCATATTTGGCTTCTGCTTCTTTCTCTTTCCCAAAGAGTTTTCCGAAAACCTTTATGTAGGCTGCCTTTTCAAGTGCTTTCTGTTCAAGATATTCATCAAAAAAGATAACCTGTATCCCATTATTTTTCAATAATTGATAGGTGTTTTCAAAACTTGCAATATAATTAGTGAATATGGCATCAGGTTGTAAAGAAATAATTTTTTCCACATCATATTTCTGCTCATTTCCTACATTCTGAATTTTCCCGTCTTTGATCAATGCCTGAACCTTTTCTGAATAAATATATTCAGGACTGGAAATTCCTACCACTAGATTTTCAGCATTTAAAGCTGAAACATATCCCATCAGACTGGCATTTAACAGGATCACTTTTTTAAAAGGAACCTGATTGGTTTTAAAATCATAGGTATTATTCCCCGATTTGATATTCAAACCAGTGGCTTCATTCTTATATTGAAGCTTTTTTGAGATTACTGTCCAGTCATTGGATGAAATTTTTTGTTCTCTTTTACAGGAGATTAGAGTACAAAACACAAATAGTAGTAAAATTCTTAGTTTCATATTTCAAAGAAAAGAAAAAAGTGCTATATTTGCAAACCTTTAAATGATAAGGAAACAATGGCCTCGTGGCGCAACTGAATAGCGCATCTGATTACGGCTCAGAAGGTTACAGGTTTGAATCCTGTCGAGGTCACTTTAAGAGATAACTATTAAATAGTTGTCTCTTTTTTTATGCCCATAAATAGATTTTTATCAAAATTTTAAACAAAAAAAATCCCGACTCAGCGGGATTTTAATTTTTCATATGTATTTACATTTATTTGATCTCTACAGGAACTGAGATTTTATCCCAATCCATTGTGAATCCATTACTGTTTATTTTATATACTAAAGTTTCCTGTGTTGCTGGTAAAGCTTTTGTTTTCACATCAACACGTAAAGCATCTTTTGCTTCTTCGTACTTATAAGCGCCCCATTGTTTTGGCTCTTTGTTAAAAATTGCAGTCCATGTTCCACTTTGTTTAGGGATCAGGAAGAAGCTGTATTTACCTGCAGCCAGTTTTTTACCCTGAACGGTAATGTCTTTATCAGTTTCAAAAGTTGTTGCTTCATTGGCACCTGCACGCCAAACTTTATCATAAGCTTCTAGGCCACCCCAGATTGTACGTCCTTTTACAGATGGACTGCTATAGGCAATTGTAATGGTTGCATCTTTAATTTTTCCCGTAGCTGTAGCTGGAGGGCTGGCAGGTTTTTTAGTATCCTGTGCAAAAGCATTCACTGAAAGCGTAACTGCAGCGAAAAGTACGGTAGCAGATTTAATCATTGTTTTCATAATATTCTTTTTTGTTATTGGTTTACGAATTTACTGCTTTCGGCTTATAAAACAATAACCCGATTGCAGAAAATATAATTACTGCTGCTGCCCCGATTACATTAAGCCAAAGGAAAGAAACGATATCGAACTGATAAACGGCAATCACCGCAATTTCTGATAAAATGGCAGCAATAAATACATTGGGGCCGTCGATTTTTTTATAATAAAAAGCAACAAGGAAAATCCCCAATATTGGACCGTAGAAAAGAGAACCTAATACATTCACAGCCTCAATAAGGGAGCCCATCTGCGTAGCAAACATGGCAACACCAATTGAGAAAATACCCCAGGCTAAAGTATGCAGGCGACTATACTTCAATTCGGTTGCATCATCGGGAATTTCTTTACTAAATATTAAATGAACATCTTTTAATGAACAGGCGGCAAGGGAATTCAGCGCTGCAGAAATTGAACCCCAGCTGGCCAGAAAAATGACAGCAAACAGTAAACCGATCATTCCCGCAGGCAATGTATTTTTCACGAAATACAGGAAAATGTAATTCGTATCCGTTTTCTCAGCATTATAGTTTGATTGATTGATCGCTTCCTCCACCCTGCCATGCAGTGCTTTTACTTGAGTTTGTGTGTTTTTAAAATCCTGAATTGTTTTGTTGAGTTGAGGAGAATGGGTTTCTTTCAACTTTAAAATTTCTTTCGATTCTGCATTAAATTTGAGTTGTAAATCCTGATGTTCTTTCTCAAAAACCGCTGCCTGTTCAGGCTGTGATTCCTTTAAATATTGATAGGACCGTTCGTTAAAATAAATCGGAGCCGGTTTTAGAGAAAAGAAAGCAAAAAGCAAGGCACCGATCAATAAAATAGAAAACTGCATTGGAATTTTAACCAATCCATTCAAGAGCAAGCCCATTTTTGCATTGGTATTGTCCTTCGCTGTAATATACCTCCCAACCTGACTCTGGTCCGTACCGAAGTAAGAAAGTGCCAGAAAAAAACCACCAATTAATCCACTCCAGATATTGTATTTATCTTTCCAATCAAATTCTGTGGTGATTACATTGAGCTTTCCCGATTTTCCAGCCAGATACAGCGCATCGCTAAAGCCAATTCCATTCGGCATATTTTGGATAAGCAGATAACCGGCAAAAGCCATTGTTCCGAGAATAATGAGAAACTGTAATTTTTGGGTGTGAGCAATCGCTTTTGCTCCTCCAACATAGGTATAAATCAACAGAATGCCACCCGTTAAAACATTGGTTAAATAAATATTCCAGTTTAAAACGCTTGACAAGATAATACTCGGAGCGTAAATGCTTATTCCTGTTGATAAGCCTCTGGAAAAAAGAAAAAGCAGAGAAGTAAGTACTCGTGTTTTTTTATCAAAACGGTTTTCTAAGTATTCATAAGCCGTGTACACATTTAAGCGCTGAAAAATCGGAATGAATGTAATGCATATAACAATCATCGCCAAAGGCAAACCAAAATAGTACTGAACGAAACGCATACCATCTGTATAAGCCTGACCCGGGGCTGAAAGAAATGTAATGGCACTTGCCTGGGTAGCCATAATGCCCAAAAGCACAATGTACCAAGGCATTTTATTATCTGCTTTCAGGTAGGATTCGTTGCTTTTTTGACCACGACCGATCAATACGCCGTAAACAACCACTGCAAAAAGTGTAAAAATAAGAACTGTCCAATCTATATTACTCATGCCCAGAATTTAGTAAACCAATAATAAAATACAATCTGAACTACTAATGCAACTGCTAGTAATAGGTACCAGATATTCCAATTTTTAAGTTTATTGTTCATCAGTTTTTCTGTGCAGATAAAAAGTTAAAAAATAAACGTGCCGCACCCACATTCCCCGCAGGCAACTGTCTGAAAAAAGCCAACGGTGTATAGATAAAATTACCCTTTCCGTATTTGGCATATAAAGTGGATCCTTGAAGAGGCTCTTCATCGGTATCGTGCATTTCAAAAAGCGGTTCATATGACGCATCCCATTGAGCAGGAAAATAAGCACCACGCTCCTGTACCCAACCTTTAAAATCATCCGCCGTAATTTTATTCGGAAAGTTCAGTAATTTATGATTGGGATTTAAAAACTTAACTGCAGCATTTTCTTCGGTAACCCGTTTATTGGCAATACTGAAATTGTAAATTCCCAATTGGTCAACGGTGGTATCCTGGTTGGTGTTATACTGCATCACCAAATTACCGCCAGCCTTTACATAAGACCATAAAAAAGGCATCCACCGACCCAGCTTTTTCTCTGTGTTATTGGCACGAACACCCAATACAATGGCATCGTATTGTGATAGCTTGTTTTGGCTACCGTTTGCGCCAGATTCATCTAAGTTGCCGTAAAAATCTTCGTCTTTCAAGACATCTACCTGAATACCTGCAATGCGCAGAAACTCAGGAATGAAATCGCCTGCACCTTCTATGTAACCTACTTTTTTAATCTTCGCCTGAATATCGCCTTTCATTATGACAGCAGTGGCAGGCGCAAAATATTGTAAGGAAGGTAAATGGGGGTACTGAATTAATACTTGTTTTTTATTATAAGTGACTCCATCTGCAACAAAATTGGCATCCAATGGCAAGCGAGATGATTGGATTGATGCAAGCTTAGTTTTTGGAATAACGTAATCCACGGTAAAATCTTTCCCACTAAGCGAATTTACATCAGTGCCACCCAATCGTTCTCCGTTATACATCAGGTTTACTTTACCATTAGTGAACTGTTTGCTTGAATTAACCTTAAAGTTTAAACTCAAATGTAAATCTTCATTTTCTTTGACCACATAAAGCGGTTGTGTAAATTTCAATTCCAATGCAGGAACAATGCGTAAAGCTTCTACTACATCACCACGCACGGGATCTAATTTCTTGAAAGATAAAGGAAGTTGAACCTGAAACTTTTCTGAACTGATTCTTAACCCAACCAAAACATTCAATGGTGATTCTGCTTCGGGCAAACCGATTAAAGTATCATTTGGAACAGAGAAAGTTGCTGCGTTTGTGGGAGATTTTGCCAACCAGTAAGGTTCTGTGAGTGCTGCATCTGCAGGAATCTGAATGTCATGCTGAATGGTAATTAAAGAATCTTTTGATAGTTTTCTATTGAGGCTTTCCGATTGATTTAACCATTTTACATTTTCTACAACAACAGGATCCGAAGCTCTTGAAATCAAATTCAATCTGAAATTGTAATGATCCCCGGCAACAGCTTCAGCCTGATTGGTAACTGCCTCGCCCATAAATCCGGCACAACTTAAAATGATATTGTCAAGAGATTTGATTTTATCCCTTTTTAGGTCTCCATCCTGTAGTGCCACAATTTTTTTTCGCAAAGCAAGCAAAGCAGGTAAACTCAAGTCAGGATTATTAAAATTGAAAGAGGAAATTATTTTATCTAATGACTGGTCAATATCAGCGTTACCTTTTGCATTCCAGGTTTTAACGACTCCATCAAAAAGTGATGTTTTTGCAGGCTCGCCGATAACGTGGGAGAAATATTCAGTTCTGATGCCGGCTACAGATTGTGTTCCTGCACCCTGACTTTTATGTAAACTTCTGCTTAATCCTGCCAATTCACCGTAGCCCATTCCCAATTGCGCATCGTATTGCCCAACGGTAACTTTTAGTTGATTTTCAGCGGTCGTATTCACCCCACCAAAGCGGAAAGTGTTCCACAATACGCGTTTGGGTTGCCATACATGAACATATTTTAATTGATCTGGGAAAGCCGTTTTATCGCCTGCCAGTTTAAAAGCTTTTTCCGCAACCACAGCCGAAGCCGCATGTTGTCCGTGGCCTGCCGCAGCAGTAGGAGGAAAACGACAAATGATCACATCCGGACGGAATTTGCGAATTACCCAAACTACATCTGCTATAATGCTATTTTCATCCCATTGTTTAAAGGTATCGGTTGTATTTTTAGAGAACCCGAAATCAATTGCCCGGGTAAAAAACTGTTGGGCACCGTCTAATTTTCTCGCTTCTAAAAGCTCATGCGTTCTGATTAAACCCAATGCGGCACCCTGCTCTGTGCCCAATAAATTCTGACCACCATCGCCTCTGGTTAAAGACAGATAGCCCGTTTCTACATTTTGGTTATTGATTAACCAGGAAAGCAATCCTGTATTTTCGTCATCAGGATGAGCTGCAAGGTATAAAACTTTAGGCAGCTGTTTAAGGGTTTTGATTTCGCGGTAAATTTCAGAAGATTTTGAAGGCCGAACCTGTTGAGCCGAACAAAAAACCGCATAAAAGCCAAGGATAAATACAGTGATTACTTTTTTGAACATTTAGATTTGCTTTGCGAGCAAATATAAGTAAATCGTTTCTTTCAACCTTAAAAGAATTAAACTGTGAATTTCATGAAATTAAATAAATATGGTGGCTCATTACATTAACTTTTTTATTAAACCACAAAAGTCACAAAAGTTTTTTCTAACACTTAAGCTATTTTAAGTTTTATACTTTGTGTATAAGAAGTACACTTAAGTTTTATCTAAAATCAAAGATTTTCATCTTATGTGAGCTTAATTGTGCGGTATTTTTTTTAAACTTCTAAAGTGTACTAACGTGTTTAAAAAGTAAAAAATTTCTTGGTTAACTTAAGTCTTTTATTCAACCACAAAAGTCACAAAAGCTTTGTAAACACTTAAGCTATTTTAAGTTTTATACTTTGTGGATAAGAAGTACACTTGAGTTTTATCGAAAATCAAAGATTTCATCTTATGTGAACTTAATTGTGCGGTATTTTTTTTAAACTTCTAAAGTGTCCCAATGTGTTTAAAAAGTAAAAAATTTCTTGGTTAACTTAAGTCTTTTATTCAACCACAAAGGAGATACAAAAGCTATTTGACACTTAAGCTATTTTAAGTTATAATTGGTGTAGAAGAAATACACTTGAGTTTTATCGAAAATCAAAGATTTTCATCTTATGTGAACTTAATTGTGCGGTATTTTTTTAAACTTTCTAAAATGTACTAAAGTGTTTAAAATAAAAACTATGTTTAAGATTTTCCCACAGATTACACAGATATGCACAGATGATTGAGAATGATTTTTACTAGCTGATCAACATTAAAACAAAAAAATCAAAGATTTTTTTTAAAACTTAAGTGCTCTTCTCAGCATTTAGCTTGTACTAAACTTAAAGCAGCTTAAGTGTTTAAAAATCTTTTGTGACTTTTGTGGTTAAATTTAAACAGACTTTATTATGGCAATTAGAGTTCAAAGAAAATAAGACCGATTTATATTTTTCTAATCGTATTTCGCGTAAGATAGATATAATTAAACATGCAAAATGTCGCTACCGCTCCAAATGTATGCCATAAAAAGTGCGTCCCGAAACTCAACCATTCCTGTTTATCAATGATGCGGAAAGTGAGTGCAAAAGCAAACGACAATAAAGCAAAACCTACCCATTTGCCAGCTTTCCATTGGGTATAGATTAAATAGCGTAATACCGAAAAAAGCACAAATGAAGCCATGATTGCATAATTTACATTGATAAAGAGAGAAGTGTTATCTACCAAAATCCAATTTCTTAAACCCAACATCAATATCAGATATACCAGAACCATTACAATAGCATAATACCATCTGGTGCTCTGAGCTACAAAATAAAATCCGGCAGACAAACAGAGCAACATAATGGGCAGCCAATCCATCATGATAAATACCGGCCATTGTCTGAATGAATGGTAAATAGTTCCCCCGATGGCACCAATATATAATAAAACCAGACAGTAGGTTAAAAAAGGATAATCCTTGAAATTATCTTTAATTTTTATAGTCCAAAAAATGGCTATAGCTAAAAAAAATGCGGCAGTTATTGCATTGAATGGCTCTGGAAAAAAGTGAGCCATGTCTGTTTCTTTATATAACATGCCTCCGTCTGGAGGTATTGGGTTTACTGGCATTGTCTTTTTTTATATTATATTTATATACTGATATACTTGTTCTAAATATAGAAAAATTATGGTATTAAATAGATCGACAAAACTCTATACAATGAACACTCAAAAAACAGGCACGAAAATCCCGTACCAGACTTTTGGATCACAATATAAACTGAAATATGAGAATTGCAATAATCGGCGCTCACAAAGTTGGCAAAACCACATTGGCAGAAGAACTTCTGGAGAACCTTCCCGGATATACACTTGAGATAGAACCCTACTATCAGATGGAATCTTCGGGGTATGAATTCTCAGAAGAACCTCATCCTGACGATTTTCTTGAACAATTTAATTATTCAGCCAAACTGATATCGAAAAGCGGAGATGATGTCATATTTGACAGATGTGTTATTGATATCTTAGCTTATCTTCATGTTCTTGATCCAGGTCGAAATATCCAGTTTCTCTTTGAAAAAGTTCAAACCATCATCGATGAAATTGATGTTTTTGTTTTTGTCCCTATTGAAGAACCCGATCTGATACTCAACCATCAGATAGAGCTGCCAAAACTCAGACAGAAGGTTAATGATTTACTTTATGACTGGATTGAGGATCTTGGAATAAAGGTCATTAAAGTAAGCGGAACTTCATCGAACCGAAAAGATCAGGTATTGACCGGAATTTTATCCTAGAATATGAAGTGGGTAATTTCTAAGACTTTAAAAGGTTAAAGGTTTGAATTCTATAGAGGGTACTTTAAGAGACAACTATTGATAGCTATCAAACCTCAAAAAAATCAGAGCAGAAATAATCTGCTCTGATTGATATTGGATTAATAATTTTTGAATTCTTTTCCGGACAGATTATGAATTATTTGAAAAGAGCATATCTTTTTCAGTGACTGCCTTTGTTGTCTTATCATTTACATAAACAGGTACACCTCCTACCCAAGTTTCTAATACTGGAATATTTCGCATCTTCATATATTGTGTGGATTGAGTCGTTAATGAAAGAGGATCCTGTTCTAATATAACAAAATCAGCAAAATAACCTTCATCAAGAGAACCCACCCATTTATCTGCATAACACTGCCACGCCGCATCATAGGTAACAGCAATTAAAGCCTGCTCAGGCGTAAGGCATTCTGCGCTGTTTAAAACCTCAATATCCGTGGTCTTCTTTTCCATGATTCTTGTGATTGATTGCTCCATCATTCTTAAAGGTCCCAATGGACTTACTTCATTATCACTATGAAGGGTAATTCTCATGCCGGCTGCAAGGGTTGAACCACAGAGGTCAAGCATTTGCGCTTTTTCACCGAATATCACTTTCTTAAAAGCATACCCCCAGTACCCCACGTGACCGATCAGGAAGCTTGGCGAAACACCCATTTGCAGCATATTCGTAATTTGATCTGCCGTCAGAAGTGAGCAGTGCTCTATACGGTTCCGAAGTTCAGGACCTCTATATTGAGCAAGAGTGCGCTGATAAGCATTAATAGCAAATGTTACCGCCTGATCACCATTGGCATGAATCATTAGCGGCCAGCCTTTTCCAGCCACCACTGTATTGATTAGCGTGTTGTAGCTTGGCGGAATGGTATGTGCAGGAATACCAGACTGCGGAAAATTAAATATTCCCGTATTATCAACAGGATCACATAAATACGGAGTGCTCTGATAGCCTGTCAACCCTTGGTTAGAGCCATCTGAAACTACTTTAACATGCCCATAATAGCCAGGTTTGTATTTGTCAGGCTCTTGATACGTATCCAGTTTATTGGCATCTTCCTGGCTGGAACAAATAAAAGCACCTCCTGTTCTTACCAATTCGGGATGGGTATCAGAATACAGTTTCAATAATGTATCAAACCCTTTATTCAGTCCTGCATCATACATAAAAGTAACCCCTCTGGAATTAGCCAGCTGAAAAAGCTCAGTAAGGTATTTGTTAATATGTATACTCATCGCAACGATTTGTACCATTACGACTTTCAGTGCCGGGGTCATTTCCGGACTTTCCTGCAGTTGCCCTTTGGTTTTCAAGATATAATCTTCCGCTGAATCATATTGTTTCTGTACCGTTTCACTATGTTTGTATACATGCTCTAATGCTTTGGTGTTCAGGTAAAGGGTATGCATGGAAGCACTCAACAGCATGACAGGCTTTTCATTATTGATACTGTCCAACACTGTATTATTAATAGTCTGTAGTTCTTTGGCACCATCCGCTTTTACAACAAAAGGCATAAGAGATGGATCCAATCCTCTTCCAAGGATAACATATCCGGGAATATCGTGAATGTTTTTATTGATCACAGCTCCTACAGAAGTCAAGTCGTATAGAGGCTGTAAATCCTGTCCGTTAAAAGGGCTTACATCCAGCCAATCGGACATCATAGCTGTAGGAACCATATGGACGTGGGGTTCAATAAGGCCGGGAAGTAATGTCTGTGTTTCTTTTAATTCTTTTATATCATGTTCCGGATAATGTTGATGCATATATTCCGCGACATCTTTTATCTCACCGGTTATCACCACTTTTCCATCAGCGAATCCAATAGCTTTAACAGTTTCTGTAGATCCACCAATCATAGGACGGATAATCCCTCCGCTGACCATCAGAGGTCCGGGCTTTTGAGTATTCGTTTTTCCGGGATAAGGTTTCATTTTTTCCAGATTTTCCGGACTGAAAAGTTCTTCTTTAAGAATCTTCAAAACGGGATTGTTGCATGCACAGTGGGTGCAGCCATGCGTGTGTTCATGTAATTTTTCCATAGGAATAATTTGGTTTTAAGGGTATGGTTAAGTTTTATTCTATCCGTATTTTATTTAGTTATCCATCATATTTAACTGCATAGAAAAATCATCTCATCATCAGACAAGATATAATTGCGCAATTAAAATAAAAAAGGATTATTTAAAGTATACTATATTGAAATAAATACTTATTAATGAATAATTTTAATTTATTTGCGGTTATTAGTTTATTTTATAAAAGTAATAAAAATATTCTTTCACCCGCCATTTTTCACTCTATATTGATTATTTTTTTCTTAACCATTAAGATTTTTTAAGGGTTTAAGAGCTATTAAGAACATAGCTGAAGCTATTTTTTAAGCGCAATGCTTAATGCATCTTTGATAAATCTTAACTTTCCTTAAAACCTTCATTTTTCTTAATGGTTTATACAAAAACAACCCACACTTTACTCACTTGCAATAGGCTCTTAGTATTTCAAATAAAAATTAAACATTACAAGCCCATTTAAAATTCTCATATTTTAATAAAATATTACGAATTAATTATTTTTATCAAATACAAAGGTGTTCTTTTTATTTTTTCATAATAAAGAGCTATATTTGATTTACACATAAATCACCTTAACATGAAAAAAAAATTTACACAATTCAGTGCTATTCTTATTTCTGGATTCTCCTTTGCCCAAGTAGGCATAAATACAACTTTACCAAAAACAACGATGGATGTATCTGCTAAAAGAGATACTTCAGGATTGATTACGGATAACACACAAACATTAGGACTACAGGCTCCGAGGCTTACAAGAACTGAGCTTACAGCCAATACGGCAACTTATAGCAGCGATCAGAGTGGAGCATTAATTTACATTACGGATATTACTGGTGGAGATACCGCAGGACAACGTGTCAATGTTACAGCTATGGGCTATTATTATTTTGACGGATCTGTATGGCAAAGACTTACACAAGCCACAAACGCCATCTCTCCAGTAATTTCTGCATTACAATGTACTTCAGCTTACTTAAGCCCTTCTACTTATACTGCCGGTACACCTTTCACCGGAAACCTAAAAGTTACCTATAGCCAGGGAAACGGTGGCACCTATAATTCAGGAGCTCCTTTTACTGTAAATGGATTAACCTTCCAGCTAAGACCCGGAACTTTAGAGTTTGGTGACGGCGAATTGGTATTCTCAGTAACGGGAACACCTACCACTGCTAATGATATGACTCTTTCTCTGAACAGCACTGCAATTCCTTTCTTAACATCAGGACAGAACTGTACCGCTACTGTAGGAAATAGCAGCCGTGCAGACATTGCGTCTGTCGCTGTGATGGGCTACCCTACCCTAACAGCCGATTCCAATGGAAAACAAGCGTATACTTTCCCTCTTGCTACCCCGGATGGTAAGTATTCGATCAGGGTAATATTTGATACGACAAGTGGTACTACCCTAGCCAATCCTAATGTACAGTTGTTTAATAATACAGGTTCTACCGTTAATCTGTATTGGAATTATAATACCGAATATGGTGGTTATATTGGTTCAGCTGTAACAACAAACAATATTACTTCAGGAGTATGGGGTGGTATGGCAGATTCATCAGCTACCTGGTATCCTCAAGGTACCGGAGCATTAGGAAGTTCTTATTGGGGGAACATAGGGATTATAGATGGAGCCGGTGGTGGACCTGAGCATAGAAGATATACCTGGATAGACAGTAACCCTTCTTCAAAAACCGCTTATACCGCAACCATTATGGCAGGAGCCCCCACTTCAGGCAATGCCCAACCCAACCTTACTAAAATATTCATAAAGATAGAGCAAGTAAAAGCACAATAATATAATGAGGCTGTCTAGAAAGTCAAATAGTTTTGCTTTTAAGACAGCCTATTTCTTTACGTTACATTTCAGGAATTTATACTTTTTTTAATAAAAAGATTAACGCAAAGTGATGCGACTTTGTCGCTGATGAAGCAGTAGGCTTATCCATACACTTCAATGAATCAACTTCGTTGATTCTATTCTTTGCTCTCTTACCATCAACAGTTTCAAAAATGAAACCTTTGCGCCTAAAAAACACATCATTAGCACATTAATCATCTGAATCAATAATTTACACACTACCCTCTTATCCTGAATTGGCGTGAGCCATCTTCCTTTCTCTCCTTCTTTGAAGTATAAGATGTGCAGCATCCAGCATTTTAACTATATGAATGTAAGGCATAACAATATTCCTTTCCGGTAGATTTTCATAGACACCCATTGAAAAATGAACGATTCCGGACATAAAATAATCAAATTCTTTGATGCTGTATTCCTTGAATGCGTTTTTGAAAACCAGTATAGGATTCCGGTATTCCTCCTCCGAAAGCAGCCCAAGAACCAACGGAGAAATTTTTTCCGGCCGGGCATCAACAGTCCATTTCTTTTCCTTCAGCATGATGAGATATCCTGCCCGAATCAACAATTTCATCAACTGATGAAACTGGAACATAACCGCCGGATCTTCATTGATCCAATTATTCCTCTTTACTGCATAATTCATAATGTTGCTGAGCCTTTCTTTCGAAACATCAAGCTCATTAAACTGAAAGAAAGTTTCCATCAGCTGCAATCCGGAGTATTTCTTACTTGCCCGAAGCCGGGGATTAAAATTTGTTTTTATCTTTTTCATTGTTTGTATTTTTTATAAATGTAATGAAAAAAACAATAAAAACACATATATGTGTTGATGAAAAATTTTAGAAAGCTCAAACTTTACTAAATGTATAAATGGCAAATAGAGGAATTAAAATTTCAAATTGGAAAGCTTATTCAATTATATAGGTTAAAAAGGGGGCTTTCACAGTTTCAACTTGGAAATGAGCTCAATATTTCAAGTAACCATGTTGGTAGGATTGAAAGAGCTGAAACCAATCCAACCATTGAAAGTCTCGTTACATTCTGTAATTTTCTTGAAATTGATCTATTACATTTATTCACAAGACTGAATGAAAAAGAATTAAAGAAGATTGAAACTGAAATCGATCAGCTTCAAAAAGAATTTAAAAATCAAAATAAGAGAAAATCCCAATAATTATTGGGATTTTATTTGTCTACAAATTTGTTTATAGTTTTAGTATTGACTAATTCAAACTATTTTCCATTGTCTTTAAAACAATTAATTCCAATCCAAAATTTTCTTTCTGAAGGGTGCTTTTAAATGTATATTTTTTATCTGATTTAGAAATTAAAAACGAGTGAAATCTCTGTAAATATGAAAAAAATACAATGAGCTGTCCAGAATTAGTAATTATTCCATAACCTTCATAATGTTTAATCCATTCATCAATAGTAAAAGCATTTTTTTCAAATTGTGTGGTCCTATTGTGAGCATTGTCAAGTAAATTAAAGAAATGAGATAAATACAATCCACTATCATTTAGTTTTTTGATTTCGTTTATTTGCTCATACAAATCTTTTTCACTCATAGAAGTTGTTTGAATTTTAATAGGATATTCATTAAACATATTTTCCATTTTTTATATTAATAATCGGCTTAAATTATTTTAATTTTAATAAATAAGTTGTTTGTAAACAATTTAAAACTTATCTAGCTTGATAACATTATTTTTACCAAACCATTTTTCAATATTATTTAGTGCTAATTCTCCCATGGGAGAAAGTGCTAAAACAACTAAGTTTTCTTTTGCTCTTGAACATTCAACATAAAAAAGGTTTCTAGTTCTCAGCTTCCTTTCTTCATTAACATCGGTATTATCGAAAAAACCTTCAAAATTATATCCTTCAGCTTCATTTACCCATTCTTTATCATCAATAACTGTCAATACATTTCTATACTCCTCACCTTTTGTTCCATGTTTTGTAGAAAAAACAGTATGATTTTGTGTAAATTCAAAAAAGTTGATTATTTCCTTATAAGATAGGCCTAACAATGAATCATATAAAATTTTATTATTCACAAATCTATTCTTCTCAGGTCCATCTTCTAATTTATCAAAATCAAACCCGACTTGTTCGATAAATTTTTTAACAGCGTCAGATCTTCTTATCAATTTTCTACTTTCAACAAATTCCATAATTTCTTTTACAGATTTAGTTTTTCTAATTACTATTAACTCATCTAAAATATCAGTTATGATTTTCTTATGTTTATGTTCTAAATACCCTTCAACAAATAAAGAGCTATATCTTTTAAGAAAGCGCAACACTTCATTATAATTACACTCTTTCCAAAACTTCACCAAATGCTCAATTCCAGTTTCTCTTTCCTGAGATATTTTTTTATCAGTATAACCTACGAAATATTGAATTAAGGCATTTCTCCTTTTATTTAATTCATCTCCAACACTTCTTGTATATCTTCTACTATAAATTCTGTATAAATTAGAAAAACCATTTCGTTTAGCAACAGCACTATTGACTAATACTAGTATTTTATCATGTTTTTTATTATCTAGTTTATCAAAAATCCAATTTTCTCTAGTTACTAATAAATCCACAACTTTATCAAAATTTTCTTTTTTTTGTAAATCAATCTCAGCATTGTAAGCAGATCGACTTTCATCATCTACTTCCCTTTTATTCCTATTTATTCTGGTTTTAATTGGCCTATATTCGCAATAAATAAATTTTGCACTTCCTCCAACATCAGTTTGAGCCTTTTGTTCTATATTGGTTCTGAATTTATTTAATAGATTTACCACTGCTATAGATGAACGATAATTTTCTTCCTTTTTTACCAAATGTAGCTTTTGAGAATCACTATGAATATAATTTGTTAGATCACCAACACCATTATTGTAAATCTTTTGATGAGAATCCCCATAGAAGCCTAAAGTAATTTTATCTTTATTATTTTCGAGCAATGAGTCTACTAATGCGTTAATCGTTTCTTTTGCGGTATCCTGATATTCATCAATTAGTAAATAAGGAAATTTTTGTGATAAAATATTAGTGAGTAGTGGATAAGCACAAAACATCATTTTTGATAAAACAATAACGTCATCATGATGAAGTTGACCATTTT
The DNA here is from genome assembly GCF_016595215.1 of Chryseobacterium paridis. Lineage (GTDB taxonomy): Bacteria > Bacteroidota > Bacteroidia > Flavobacteriales > Weeksellaceae > Chryseobacterium > Chryseobacterium paridis. The sequence goes on from NZ_JAENHK010000010.1 coordinate 1,344,780, forward strand.
CAAAGTCTCTAAATGCTGTATCATTATAAAAAACTGAATCAATTTTATTTAGTCTATCTATTAAATTAGGGATATACCGTGACTCATCTACACCTGAATCTATATCTGTTTGATACCTAATTTCATTTAACTTACATAATTCAATTTTCAGTTGCTTTTCATATGACTTTATACAATCCCATAAAAATTCATGAATAGTTGAAACTATTACTAATGGATGATTCTCTAAACGTTCAATGATCTCATTCTTAGCAACATTAGTGTAGGTTATACAAACTATTTTTTGATGATTATATTTTAAATCTTCACCTTTATTTTCAAGTAAATAATTCAGTGTTTGAATTAGAGTATAAGTTTTTCCTGAACCTGCGCCAGCTTCTAGTACAAAACTTTTTTTATTATCAATATTCTCTATAATTTGTTCTATTGCTGTCATTTCATTTATCTTTTTCTAACCATTCTAAACCTTCGCCTATATATTTAGGAACATCCCAACTTAAGTCTTCAATTCCAGCTTTAAAAGTCATCAGATCAAATGCAAATTGTGATTTCTCCCCTTTTTGAGGAGATAAATTATATAAATCCAATGTTTCTTCAAAGTTTATATTTTTTAATAACTCAAATTTCGATTTCACTTGAATCTCAATTACTGTATTTTCTTCATTCAGGTCATTATATTTACTTTTAAAAAAAATTAAATTTCGATTAATTATAGCTTCTTCTAAACTTCTAGCTGTATATTGATTTTCAGTATTTTCAGCAATTTGATAACAGACCCGAATAAACTTTCCATCAAATTTCTCTTCTACTCTTGTTGAAATTAAATCCACAATTGTATCTTTTTTAGGTATCCAATTTTTTAAAGTACTATTTGATGTAACGGAATTTGGTGTATTTACTCTACAAGCTTTTCTATTATTATCCAATTGGACAGAGTCAATATCTGTTATGACTAAAGTTTTAACTTTTATAAAATTTAGTAACTCTTTAAATTTATGAGTATATGCTCCACCTACTTCTAAAATTGATATGTACTTCTTATTTAGTTCAGGTGCTACTTTATTAATCATGAGAGGTAAAAGCATTTTCTCAGTAATACCTTCTACCATAATAACTTTATCAGCAAAAAAAATATCACATTTATGAAGATTAAGATATTGTTTTAAAAAGCGAAATGTTTCAGTATCACTTTTTTATGTTTGAAGTTGTTAAAATCATTTACCTCAAGATTGCCATTAATTTTATTAAAATATCTAATTCTATCAAAGCCTTTTTTTAGATCAATCCCTGCTTCCGCTATAATATGAGATGAATGTGTCGTAATTATAAGCTGAATATTGATACCATCCGACTTAGCCTTATTAATTTTATTTGTAATCTGTTTAATAAAGACCTGTTGCATTTGAGGATGCATATGTGCTTCAGGTTCCTCAATCAAAATAGTCAAAAACTCAGATTTTTTTTCTTCACTTGAATTTTTAAATCTTTCAATAAAACTCGTCAACTCTAATACCATGAAAATAAGATTACTATAACCTAATCCATTATAACTTTCAGGCAGGTTAATATCATCATGTTTATAATAATATTTAATATTGTTTTTTATTACAGCCTCTGAATTAAACTGTGAATCGATTTCTATTTTAGGAATCGATATTGGTGTTGAAGCTCCAAAATGATTCAAATCACGTATTACATCTTTAAGAACTTTTTCATATTCATTTTTTAAGTCAACAGATACTTTTGTTAAAGTATCTTCGAGCCTTTTAACATCTTCTTTAGTTTTATCTCTTTCTCGATAGTAATGAGAAAACCCAGTAGCTAATGTCTTATTTTTATCCGATTTTGTATCATCTAAAGTTCTGGAGGCTTTGATATCTTCAAATGAAACAACTTTTTCAATTTTAGATTTAAAATTTAAACCAATGTCTTTTTTAAAATTTGAATCTTTGTCAATGGCATAACATGTAAGTTGATAATATTTTTTCAGATTCTCTTTTAACCAAGAAATTAATTCTATTTCTTTTCTTTCTCTATTTAAAAAAGAAGAGAATAAACCTAATGAATTAATAGATTCAAAACTTATTAAAACAGTTGCATCATTTCTTTTTTCATTCAAATCTGTTATAAATTCACTTAAATTAATAAGGCAATCTGTTTCTATATCATATTCAAATTCAATAAATAATTGAACCTTGGGAGTTTGATTTTGAATTATTTTTTGAAAAATTTCCTTTCTTCTCTCTGAAATTTCGTTAAAGTCAACTCTATTAATAAAATTAACTATCTTTTTAAATTTCAAATAACTACTTAAAGAAAAATCCTCAAAGGAAATTTCCTGAGAAGCTTTTGTAAAAATATTAATCGCTTCAAATAGTGAAGTTTTACCAGTATTGTTTTTACCAACTATAAGGGTAATATCATCTTCAATATTGACAGAAAAATTATCGAGAAGCCTAAAGTTTCTCACTTGTATTTGTTTAATTCTCATCTCTTCATCAGTTAATTAGTTTAGAAGCTAATATATTAGATTCATAAATAATTTAAGCAATAATAAAGATATTTTTTATATTCTTTTTACGGTTTTCCGTAAGCTTACTATATATCTCAAATCTCCTAAGTCTCCCCACTTTGCACAGCAAAGCACAATATTTTGTCTTATTTTTACAAAAAGATTATATGGACAAATTAAGTTTTCTGGAAGTTATTGCTGCGATTGCCGTTTTTGTATCGCTGCTGCTTGCCGTATTTTTATTAACGGTAAAAACAGAAAGAAAACTGGAAAACAGATTATTTGCAACGTTCCTTATTATTAATGCCATTGATATCAGCGGGCTTTTTATGCACCTTTTTGTGGATAGTTACAATCTGAAAACATTCAAAATATCTGCTTACTTATTGGTAATGCCACTTTTCTATTTGTACGTTAATGCCGCTTGTTATTCTGATTTTACTTTAAAAAGAAAACATTTACTACATCTTCTTCCTTTCATTGTTGCTAACTTAATTTTAGTTCCAAGACTTTATCTGGCGGAAGGTGCTGTTAAAGAAGAGTTCTTTAAAAGCTTGTGGCACTCCCCTGAAATGTTTTTTTATCAGCTCATTGCGGAATTGCAGTTTTTCTTTTATATCATTGGTGTATTCATCATTCTAAAAAAATACAAGAAGATTTATCTTGAAAACTACACGAATCCCAACACATTATTATACAGATGGCTGTCTCAGCTTACCATGATTTTCTTAGTCATCCATCTATGTATTATTTTCAAAAACATCGTAAGATACACCCAGCACAGAGATCTGTTTATCTGGCTGAACATTGTTGCGGGAACGGTATTTTTATTGGCTGCCTGTTGGTTTATATTAAAGGCATTAAATTATCCTGAACTTTTTCGCAGAATTGATTCTACCCTACAACCGACAAAAGATTTTGCTGAAACACTGGAAACTGAAATCAAACCCGATGAAACAAAAAATATTCAGATTGAACAGCTTAGAAATTTCATGATTGAAAAAGAGCCCTTTTTAGAACCCTCGTTAACGATCCAGGAACTAGCGGATCAGGTGAACATTCCTGTTCGCGAGTTGTCTGTATTAATTAACCATCATATCAATCAACACTTTTTTGATTTTGTAAATGAATACCGTGTTAAAAAAGCAATGACCATTCTGAAGGATCCTACAAAAAAAGAATATACGGTGCTGGAAATTTTATATGAAGTGGGTTTTAATTCAAAATCTTCTTTTCATACCTCTTTTAAAAAATATACGAACCAAACACCAACAGCATACAGAAATACCTGATAATTAATCAATTGTAAATACTCGAACTTTATATTGCAGATAATCGGACTCATTTTAATGAATAAAATGAGTCCGACTTTTTTTACACGGACTTTTTTCAAGATTCTCTACAGCAAATTTGCATCAACCTATTTAAAATCAAATTAAAACTTAGAAATCATGAAAAAAGTAAGTCTTTTTATCCTAACTCTATTATCAATATTTTGTGTTGCGCAATTACATCCCGCAAAAATGGATACGCTTGTAACAGTAGAAATTGGTGGAATAAAGCAAGCAATAGAAATTAAAACGGATGATACCAATAAACCTATCCTGCTGTTTTTGTCAGGTGGCCCGGGAAGTTCAATGATGAAAAATGCAGATTCTTTTACGAATATTTTGAAGAATACATTTACAATTGTTCAATGGGATCAAAGAGATGCCGGAAAAACATTAGAGCTAAATCCTTCCCCTATCCAACCATCAGTAGAACTTATGAGAAAAGACACGTATGAAGTTATTAATTTTCTACTCAAGACCCTGAAACAGAAAAAACTTTACTTATTAGGCAGCTCCTGGGGAAATGCTTTAGGCTTTTATATTGTTAAAAATCATCCCGAATTATTACATGCTTATTATGCCGTTAATCCGGTCATCAGCCAGCTGAAAAGTGAGAAAGAATTGCTTACAACCTTAAAAATTCATTTTAAAGAAAACCCTGTTGCTATGGAAGAGTTGTCTAAAGTACATTTTCCTTTTACCAATGACGAAGACCTATTTTATTTAAGAAAATGGCTTTTTTACAAAGACGGTAAAGAATATGTTACTTCCGATAATTTCAAAAAGGGCTTTCTTCAATGGTCAAAAACCTGGTCACCCGCTTGGAATGAAGTTATGAAAATTGATTTACCAAAAACTTTAAAGAAAGTCAATTGTCCCATTTATTTTCTTGTTGGTAAAAATGACATCCAAACATTAACTTCCATTACAAAAGAATATTACGAACAAGTAAAAGCTCCCAAAAAAGATTTGTTCTTATTTGAAAATTCAGGGCATCAAATTCACAAAGATGAATCTGAAAAATTCCAAAATACGATCGTTAAGACAATAGATTAATAGACGTCAGTTGCATCTCGAAAAATCAAACTATACATTATGACACTAAAATATGTAACCTCTATTTTATTTTTTGCCCTACTTGGGTGTAAAAGTACTCATCCAACCCATACACAAAATGTTGAAAATGCGATTACAAAAAATGCGCTTCAGCTATTAAAGGACAAAAGATTTCATTCTGTTTCCATTGCTGTGTTGAAAGATGGAAAATCTACCATCAAACATTTTGGAGAATTAACGATTGGAAAGGGAAACAAGCCCAACGATTCTACCCTTTATGAATTAGCTTCTGTAACGAAAACCTTTACAGGATATATAGCGGCTAAAGCAGTACTTGATAAAAAACTCAGTTTAGAAGATGACATCAGAATGTATCTAATGATTCTTATCCCAATTTAGAATGTAAAGGTGAACCTATCAAAATAAAGCATCTCATTACCCATACCAGTGGATTTCCTAATTTCCCTATAAAAAGCGAAAATAAAAAGGCTTTTTTGGAAGGATTAAAACTCATCAATATTGAAACGAAACCCGGAGAAGTCTATTCCTATTCAAACACAGCTCCGGAGCTGACCGCCTATATCCTTGAAAAAGTGTATCAAAAACCTTTTGAGGAATTGGTGAGCGAATTTGTTTTGGAACCCAATACCATGACTCAAACTAAGTTTACACTTAATAAAAATGACACAGCAAGATTGGTAAAAGGCTATAATGATAAAAACGAGTTAATGCCTAATTTCAACAGAACTTTATGGGGTGGAATCTCAGGATTGCACTCAACAACCACGGATTTAGTGAAATACATGAAATTGCAACTTGACCAATCAAATCCTATCGTCAACGAATCTCATAAAAAATTATATAAAGAAGGTTCTGATTTTTGGGAAGGTTATCATTGGTACATCATAGAAAACAACAATGAATTAATATATAGACATCACGGAGGGATATATGGAATGCAAAATTGGTTTGTAATTTATCCTAAACAAAATATAGGAATATCGATATTGACAAACACCAGCTTTAATGAAACAGGAGAGATTTTAGAAAAGGTGGTTGAAAACTTGTATGATGACATAAAAGTAAAGTAGATAATAAATGTCATATATCAGCAGTTTATAAAATTTTATAATCATCCTGTTCGAATAATACATATCAGCGGATTAGACCTTCAGTCTCGTTCCTTGCTTTTCCCACATAGATTTATATGTAGAATCTTTTGAAATAAGTTCTTCATGGCTTCCTTGTTCTATAATTTGTCCCTCTTTCATTACAAGAATGATATCAGCATTAGCAACCGTACTCAGGCGATGAGCAATAACAATCATTGTTTTACCTTGACTTTTAAACTCCTGAAGCGTCTTTTGTATAATAAGTTCTGCTTCTGTATCCAACGAGGAAGTAGCCTCGTCTAAAATCAAAATCTCAGGATCCTTATAGAGTGCTCTTGCAATGGCAATCCGCTGTTTTTGTCCTCCAGATAACAATGCCCCGTTTTCTCCCAAGTACGTTTGAAAACCATTTGGCAGCTTTTCTACAAAATTCCTTACTCCTATATTCTTAGTGATCGTGAGGATTTTTTGCATATCAGGAAAATCTTCTCCTAAGGCAATATTTTCAATAACATTTCCTGAAAATAAATCTATTTGTTGTGGTACAACTGAAATTAAACTTCTCAATGAATAATTTGAAATATATTTAATATCATAATCCCCAATAAGGATTTTACCTGATTTTAATGAGTATAAATTTTGAATTAAAGCCGCTAAAGTGGTTTTACCACTTCCACTCTCCCCTACAATAGCAGTTGTCTGTCCCTTCTTTAATATGCAGTTAAAATCAATAAAAACATCAACTCTACTCCCATAACTAAAATCAACATCTTTAAACTGAATATCCCCAATATGTTCAGCTGAAAGGTCTATTTTTTCAGTAGTTTCCTCCCGTTCCAAATCCATTATTTCAAATAAACGGTCTGATGCAATTAAAGCATTTTGTATCGTCTTATTCATTCCTATCAGTTGAGCAACAGGACTTGTAAAATAACCTATTAAAGCATAAAACGACAACAATTCTCCAGGAGTAATAATTCTATCGATAACATACCCTGAACCTATCCAAAGAAGAAGAATGGTGAATATTCTGGATAAGAATTCTGATGAATTCCCAGAAAATAGAGTGTTTAATACCGATTTGTATATCGTTTTAAGAAGTTGAGTAAATGCATTATCTGTCTTGCTATTGGCAAAAGTTTCTATTCCAAACTGCTTAATCGTTCGGACAGAATTGAGAGATTCTACTAAATGGGATTCCAATTCTGCACTATTTTCCATTAGTCTTCTTTCTACCTTTTTATTCAGTTTATTGGTAATCAAATAGACCAAGAAATACAGTGGAATAACTAAAGCAGTAATGAGTGCCAGCTTCCAATAATACGTAAACATTACAGCAAATGAAAAAGCAACAATAAAAATATTGACAAATATCTGGATCGCTACATCATTGATGAATGTTCTTATTTTCACTGCATCATTTACCCTTGAAATAATCTCTCCCACTTTCATAGTATCAAAAAAACGTTGAGGAAGCTTCAGCAAATGTTTATAATAACCTAAGATAAGATACTTATCCATTTTCTGCCCCGTTTGGAGGACAAGAATACTTTTCATAGCCCCTATAAAAATCTGGAACAATAAAATGACAATCATTCCCATGGAGAGTAAGTTCAAAAGCCGTTTATTGCCGTCTATCAGAACATAATCTGTAATTTTTTCTATATAAATTGATGTTGACAATCCTAGAATAGTATAGACCAAAGCCCCTAGCAAAGCTTGAATTAAAATGCTTTTATGAGGCTGTATCAGATTCCAGAATCTCTTGTATATACTGGTTTTTTCATTTTTTTGCTCAAAGTATTCATTGGGCTCTAATAAAATCAAAACTCCAGTCCATATTTTGGAAAATTCTTCAATAGTATATTCTTCAATTTTACCAAAAGCTGGATCCATCACTTCAATTTTCCCTTTGCTTACTTTGTAGATAACAACATAATGATGATACTGCTCTTTGCTTATGATATGGGCAATGGCCGGTAATGGAATATCGGGCAACACATCTGCTGCTCCTTTTACTCCTTTGGCATTAAAACCCATCGCTTCTAATCCCTGTACTAAACCTAATACATTGGTTCCTCTTGTATCAGTATGACTTAGTTGTCTGATTTTGGCAATCGGCATTCTCAGTCCATAATGAGCAGAAACGGAAGCCAAACAAGCCGCACCACAATCTTTTAAATCATGTTGCTTAATCAATATGTCTTTTTTCATGTATTGTTTATATTTTCAGAGCTACATTTCAACCTATCGATTTCATCATTTCAGCTTCGGATTAAACCAATTATCAGCTTTGTCAAATAACAATTGCCACAAAGTACGGTCTATCATATGAAAACGAGCTGTAAGCGTCATTCCTTTTCCGATTTCTCCTTTATATCCGTTTTTTAACTTCAAATAATTCCTATCCATTTTACAGAGAACCCTGAAAAAAGCTTCACCAGTTTGTTGGTTTACTTTGATATTCTGGTCTATTTCCTGCACTCTGCCATCCAACAATCCCCATTGATTATAGTTATAAGTATCTACCTGAAATTTCACCTTTTGTCCTATTTGGATAAACCCAATATCCTTTGGAGACACCAGACATTCTACAACCAAAGATTGCTCAGGAGAAATTTCTCCTACTGTTTGTCCCTGAACTAAGAAATTTCCTTTTTGTATTCCTGAAAAATTAACCAGTCTTCCTGAAATAGGGGCAATAATGATATAGTTATTTTGTTCCTGATTAATACGTTGTATTTCAGAGCCAAATGAACGTAATTGTCTTTCAACTTCCCGTTTCTGTGCCTGCCATTGGGCAATTTGCTGCTCTCTTATATTGGCAACTTGCTTTACAAAACCCAGATGGTCATAGTAGTTCTTGTCATATTCTGCTTTGGGAATTACACCTTGCTTGTACAGAGTAACAGCTCTATCTAAATTTTTTTGGGCTAAGGAGAGTTGAGTTTGAACTTGTGCAATTTTTTCCTGCATGGCAGAAAGCTCTTTTTGATATTGTCCTGTCTCCAAGTGAGCATATTGACCTTTAGTTAATTGTGTTAAATCTCTCAGTTGTGCAGCATAATCATCACTCTGGCTATTTTGCAGGTGCTTTTGAGTGTCTAACTGCTCTGCAGTTATAACAAGCAATGTATCTCCTTGTTGTAAAAATTGATTGTTCTTTTTCAGGGTAGTTTTTATAATTCTACCATTGACCACAGAATTGAGTTGGGTATTTTCCGATATAGAACGAACGACACCTTTCGATGATGAGGAAATGGGTACATTAATCATAGGCAAAGAAGCCAAAATTAAGATCACCAATAATAAAATACCCAGATAAGTGAGGTTTTTAAGCATCTTTTTAATCTAGTTATATAGTTTTCAGTAAACAAAATTTATTGATTTTAAAAATGCAAACTTTATATAGACAGAATTACTATGAAAACCATTAGAGCAATAGCTATTGCCACACCAATGTTATATTCATTATCGTTTAAACTTTCTTTTTTGTGTTTATACATTGCAACTATTTTAAGTGTTATTTTCTTTTATTTTTTTGCATATATTTTTATGTTGAATTCTCTTTTAACTTCTTTTTGCACACCTAGAGTTAAATACAAAAAAAGAATTAACAAACTAAAGACAATAACACCAATTAGAGTAACTATTATTCTACTCTTATTTAAAAAATTTAACATTGAAAATATGATTTGTTAATTAAAAATCACAAGGCTGCATCAATATACAGCCTTGTTTTTAAATTTCATTATTTTTTACAATTTTCGTTTTACATATATTCCTTGATCCAAAATTTAGATATTTTAAAAGGATTATATGTTTTATATTTTCTTGCAAGGTATATATATATAATTAGATCTGTTGCAATAAAAAATATTGCGAATATAATATCAATCATAATATTAAGTTTTAAAAAATAATGTTAGTATACAAAAAATTAATGTATACCTCCCATACCATAATCATTAGCAGTAAAAGTACTATTCTGCGCTAACCAGTTTCTATAAGCAAGTGTCAATCCGGCTCTAAAAGGACCAAAAAAGCCTCCTTCTGTTTTCTTCATTTCTTTTGTACTTAATTCTTGTACATTTAATTTAGATAAGTTCATTTTTTTTCGTTTTAAAATTAATATTCTATTTAAATATTAAAAAACATCTTGTGCACTTGTGTTTTTCATTTTTACTAAAATATATTTACCTATAGAGAATTCCAAATAAAATAGTCCCTAAATAATGGATTTATACTTAATACTTAAATTTTATAATTCATTAACTTATTTTACCCCATTACAAATCTATATTGTATTAATAATTTACATAAACATCATTTGCTGGCCGTTTTAAAAAACCCACATAATTACCATTAAATAAAGAAAACATCCCTATAAAAATTGTAAAAACAAGCACTGAAAAAACAGTGCCTTTATTAGAAAACCTTCTTTTGGAGCAGATATATTCATAAGACGTTATTGGCTTCTTTGAACAATAAAAGACTTCATTTTATAGTTAATGAAATAAAGCCAATATTAGCTGAGTAAAATATTAACGATTTTGCTCACTTATATTGATCTTTTCCAAATGTCTTTCCGCATAATTCTTTCCCCAGTTATAAAGAACAGCAAGGGATAAAGTACTGATAATTAAAACCATATATGTCTTTTTTCTAGTTTCCATTCTCTAAATATTTTTTGCGTATTGATATCAAAACCCACCTTTTATTCCTTTGGTTCCTTATTACATAAGTTCAGCAAAGTAACATTAAGTTCTTTAAAATTTTCCAAATTGAATTCTCCCTCAACTTTTATAAACTATTTTGTCATTATTTCTGCACATTTAAATGGAGATAAATGAGAAAACGCTACAAATAATCCACGATCGATTTATTCAATAAGCTAAGGCTTCCTATAAAATTGATAATTACATGAAGAATAATATTGTATAACATACCATATCTTAACCGAATTTTATTTAAAAACAATCCTAAAATTATTTTAGGGATTATAAACAGCGTAGAAACAATTATAATATTAGACGCTTCTTTAATCAAGCTTAAATGATATAAACCAAACATTACAGCAGAAAGTATTGATAAACTATTTACACTGATTTTCTCTAAAAAACTTGCTCCCCAAAAATATAGTAACAGCACTATCAGTATAATAATAAAAAGAGATAAGATTATCTTCTCTGTTTTAAAATCAAGCATGAAAACCTTATTAAATGTAAATACTACCCCTAAAATAGTTGACAAATAAATTCTTTTTCGCACATCTTTTAAAGGCCACCTAAAGATAAATTCTTCAATTAACGGGCCTATAAAAATTGCAATAATTAATGAATATAGTATTCCGCTTTTTTCGACCATTTCGTCGATTGTTCTAAATTTTATATTATCAAAAAATTGAGTGAAAATAAATACAACCAATAGTGTAAGAATAAAATATACAGATAATGTATAAAATGATAAGACCAATAGTTTTTTTTTTCACCATATGATTTGTATTAATTGAATTAAAAAAGGAAATACTTTTACTGCTCGACAAGCATAACAAACAATATATATATTCTTGTCTTAAAAATTAATTATTCTTTTCTAATGTGTTTTTTATAATCTATTATTAGCTGCAGAATTGAGCTAGACATTTTCTAAACAAGAAAACTATATTCCTATCCAGTTTATTTTTATATAATGTTCTTTATCATATAATTTTATATTCCTTCATTAATTATATAACATTCATTGTTCTAGTAATCTCTGGTATTAATTTATAGTCAGGTTTTAAATCCTTCAATTCAAACCTTTTTTTTAATTGGGGTATTGCTGTGCCATTTGGGTTAGTTCTAAATCATATGCAGCGATGAGACAGTTGAATGGAACATCAAATTTCATTATTTTCTTAAAAATAATTTGGATCCAATTAATTTATCTTTAGAGTTTGTTCATTTTAACATTTCGTCCAGAATAATATACTGAGACATTATTTGTTCAAAATTATTTATTAAGTTTTCATTTTTTTATTCCAGAATTAGGAAGTTCCTCTAAGTAAAGTTTTTAAACATTGCTGACTATGTAGGAAGTATATTAATAATTATTTTAAAAAGTTTAGATCTCATTTTTTAAATTAGAATTGTACACAGGAAATCCTGTATAATTAAGGAGAATCTATAAATAATATTCCATAAAGATTATAAAGCGCATGAAGTAGGACCGTAAAACAATAGGAGTAACCAGGAACTTTTTTATTAAAAATGACATAAAAAGTATTCAAAATAAGTCCCCCAAAAAAAGTTGCTACAATGTATAACCAATTATAATAGTGCTGAGCTGCAAATGCTACGCTCATTATTATAATACAAGTTAAACTATTTTTAATTTTAAAAAGTTCATCAAGAATTAGGTAAAGTCCTGTTTGAAAAATTACAGTTTCTATCAATGGCGCTACAAAAACAGCAACATAAAACATTTGTTTTTTAGAAAGATCATCATGATAACTTGTTTCTAAATGAAAAAAATTATTATTTAAATAATTAAATAAGTGAAAATTTAAAATTGAAAGTATTAGAAAAAAAACAAACAAAAAAATGTTTTTTAGTATGAAAGTCAATTGAGATTTCATTTTTATCTTTTACGAAACTCCCATTTTCTAAAAGAAATGGGAGTTATTAAAATGTATTTATTACTTAGAATATTTATTATACAGGTATATCAAAATTGCCATTACTATAAATATTGTTAATAATATATTACCTGTTGACATTCTTTTATTTTCCATATAATAATTAGAATTACTGGTTATATATTACCAACGTTGCCAAGTTTGGGAGGTTCCTCCATTCATAATACTTTTAACAAGACTACCTACATGCATACCTAGGTCATGCATGAATTGATCCCCACCATTTACTTTCCTTAGCTCTTTATCATTCAACTCTTGAACTTTGATTTTTTTAATATTTTTCATATTTTAACATATTTTACTGTTTATTAATTACGGCCCTCTCTATATCCTTTTATAAAATCACCTCCTTCATTATAAAGATATATAATAGCTCCTGCGATTGCTAGACCAGCTTGCCACCAACCTCCCTCGGTTTTTCTCATTTCTTTTGTACTTAATTCTTGTACATTTAATTTAGATAAATTCATTTTTCAACGTTTTTAAATTAATATTCTATTTAAATATTAAAAAACATCTTGTGCACTTGTGTTTCTTATTTTCACTAAAATATATATCCCTATAGAGAACTCCAAATAAAATAGTTCCCATACAATAGATTTATAGTTAATGCTTAAATTTTATAATTCATTAACTTATTTTACTCATTACAAGTCTATAATGTATTAATAATTTACACATCCTTATCCTTTCAATTCTTAATCGTAATGAAATTTTGAATCCAAAATAAAAGTATTTTTTAATGTAAAAAGTATTAATGTAACAAGCAACCTGTTTTTAGGTGGCAAAACAACGGAAATATCTATTCCTGATGTATCTTCTCTTTTGATATCTACACTTTCAGATAAATCTACCAAGGATACCAAAATCACTACCTTACAATAAATAGCGTTATTTTTTCATCGAACACTGATAATTAGTTAAAATCTTATTAATTTTTCAAGTTAAAAGACAAATATCAATTTTGGAATCTTTAATTGAGTAATTTAGCACTGGACTAAAAATGCGCTGAGATTTCTATGAAAAATATTTTCTTTCTATTACTTATTTCCACTGTACAGCCTGTACTGTCACAAACTAAATTAGAAAAAGCAATAACAAATCTTGAGAATAATTACGAACAGGAAAAGGTATACATCCTTACCGACAAATCACAATATGCCGCTGGTGATCAGATCTGGTTTAAAAGTTTCGTATTTGACGGTTACAACCGTTCCCCCCTGTCTACGACTCTATTTGTGGAATTGTACAACGCTGATAAGAAATTAATAGACTGGAAAACCATACTTCTTACCAATGGTGAAGGCAGTGGAGATTTTAAATTGAAAGGAGATCTTCCCGAGCAAGTCTACTTTGTAAGAGCCTACACTCCTTACATGACCAATTTTAACGAAGATGACCAGATTGTTAAAGTCATTCCTATTTACAATCCTAATTCAACGCAAACATTAGAGGTTTCCAAAACTTCCGATTGGTCTGCCAAAGCCTTTCCTGAAGGCGGAGCTTTCATTAATGGCATCCTTACAAAATTTGCCGTAAGATTGTTAAGCAATACTTCTTTGCCTGAAAAATGGAGTGGGAAAATAATAGAGATGCAAAATCCCAATGTACCTATAACGACCTTTACCTCTTTCGATAAAAATGTTGCTTCTTTTACAATAACCCCAGCTTTAGGAAAAAAATACCAGGCTATTATTGAGGATAATACAGGAAAAAAGCAGACCATCAATTTACCGGAAGTTGCAGATAGTGGTCTCCATTTAGAAGTTTCCAGCTCAAAAGAAGGCATTAAATACAGTTTAAAAGGAGTCAATTTAAAACAACAACTCCAAAATTATAAAATTGTAGGAACCATCAATAATCATCTTGCTTATAAAGCCAATATCACTCAGTTAATGAACGAGGCTTCAAGCCTTATTCCTACAAAGATCAGCAATGGAGCCAATGGGGTTTTACAGTTAGCTATTTTTGATGAACAAGACAATCTCATTGCAAAAAGGCTTTGCTTTATAAAACCTAATAATTTAAAGGTTGAGAAAGCAGAAATTATCGGTCAGAACTTAAAACAAACACCAAGATCCTTCAACAGTATCGACCTTTCCCCTGAGTCTTATTTTAAAAACTATACCGTTTTGGTAAGTGATGATGATAGTAGCAACAAAACTGACGAAGAAAATATACTAAGCAGTCTTTGGTTAACGGGGGACCTTTCTTCAAAAATAGATAATCCAGCACAATATTTCTCTAAAACAGCCAATGCTGAAGCACTGGACGCCTTGCTAATTTCTGAAAACTGGAAAAGATTTGACTGGAACTCAGTTCTTAGTGGAACCACACCAACACTTAAACCCAATTCTCAAAAATTTCTTTCTTATCGGGTAAAACCACTTAAAGACAATGCCCTGATGAAAGACACTAATGTCAATTTGGTATTAAGATTAGGAGAAACAGAGCCTACCATTAATCAGTTCAGGACAGATCAAATGGGGTACGTTTATTTAAACAATCTTAGTTTTGATGAACCTTTGAATGTTTCCGTATTTGTAAATTCAGAGAATGGTAAGGAGTCAAACAATGACAATTTATTTGTCACAGTAGAACCTCTGGTTACTCCTACACCATTTAAAGGTAACTTTCCAACTACAAAATACACATTGGTAACAGCTACTGAAAATAAAAAACTTTCTCCAGCCATTTCGAGAGCTATCAATACTCAGAAAAATAGTAAAAAACTGGAACATGTTGATGTTCAGATTGAAGAAGTACAATTAGTAGGAAAAAAGAAAGATCCAAAAGAAGAGCTTGACAAACAATTATCCACAGGAATGTTTAGTTCTGTCAATTCTACGATATTCGATTTCGTTAATGAAGATCAGCATGCTGCAGGATCAACCAACATATTAGACTGGTTACAGGGAAGAGCGGCCGGCTTAACATTTCAAAGAAATAATTCAGGAATCAACGTTCCTTATATTCGGGGTCAGCAGGCTAAGCTTTATCTGGATGAAACACCTACTGATGCGAGCATGATCTCAAGCCTTCCTATAAACAATATTGCGATGGTAAAAATCATCAAAGGATCCGGATTAATAGGTGATGCTGTAGCCATCTATACGATGAGAGGTAATATGAAATCTAAAAATAATGAAAAGGCAACCCAAAAGAACAACGTATCTGTCATAAAAGGATATGATAAACCTTCAGAATTCCTTATTGAAACATTAGATACTGATGATCCCACAAAGAAGATCGAAAACGATACCAGGGAAACACTCTATTGGAACCCTAATTTATTTGACAGTGACAATATCCCGCCAAGAATTAAGTTTTTCAATAATGACACTGCCAAACAATATAAGGTACTGATCATAAGTTTTGATGAAGATGATAATTTATTGTATGAGAATGAGGTTTTTAAATAATATTACTTTTATAACTTTTTGACCATTTACAAGTATCTGATGTTTTCTTTTCTATATTCGAAAAAGCTTACATAAATTCGACACAGATTTTGAATTTATACATACATTTGAGCCACTTCAAATTAAACTATTACATACCCATGATCACTAAGAAAGTTAAAGCATCTGTCCTCTTATTTTCATTCCTTTTTTCATCGTTAACCTATTCTCAAACAATACAAAACAAAACTGATAAGGTTCAAGAAAATCAGATACATGAAGAACAATACATTCCCATCAATGGTATTGAACAATGGGTAACCATTAAAGGAAATCCTTCGAAACCCATTATTTTGTTTCTCCACGGTGGTCCGGGAAGCCCAATAACTCCTTATATTGATGTTTTATACAAAGGCCTGGAAAAGGATTTTATTGTTGTTCAATGGGATCAGCGTGGTTCCGGAAGAACGTATGGTCACAATAATCCACCTGAAGAACTGTCTCCCGATTATCTGAAAGCTCACCCTCTAACTCTGAAACAAATGACCAATGATGGTGTTGCACTTTCTAAATATCTTTTAAAACATCTTCGAAAGCAAAAGATCATTCTTTCCGGTACATCCTGGGGATCCGCTCTCGGAGTAAAAATAGCGACCCAATCTCCCCATCTTTTTTATGCCTATATAGGACATTCTCAAATCGTCAATCCAAACTTCACCAAAGAAAGATATTCAAAACTTTACAAAATAGCAGAAGATAGAAAAGACGATGATGCCCTGAAAATATTAAACACAATAGGGCAACCACCCTATTCCAGTGCAAAAAATTCGGGAATGCTTTATAGAGTGATCAAAAAATATGAAAAGGCAAACTCTACTCCCGCTCCTGAAAACTGGTTTATACTAGATCCGGCTTACAATAATGAAAAGGATAATAAAGACAGAGAAGACGGCGACGACTACTCATTTGTGAATTTTGTTGGTGATGAAAAATTGGGAGTACAATCAATGGGAGCATCCATTGACATGATGAAAGATAACCTGGATTTTAAAATCCCTTTTTATCTTATTCAGGGAGAAGAGGATATCCTGACTCCAAAAGATATGTCGAAAAAGTACTTCGAAGCATTAAAAGCTCCTAAAAAAGAATATTTCTTATTACCCAAAGCAGCACACGGTTTTAATCAGTCAGTGGTGGATACACAGTATAAAATATTCAGGAGCATAAGGACGAAATAATGAAGAGGATTTGAAGCCGGAAGATGGAAGTTGCGACAGTGATATTCCTTGCCGATACATTGTCATTATCTTCCGGCGAGCGATACCCATCCCAGATATAAATAGTCAATTTTCCAGCCTATTATCTCGTTACTTCACGATTCAATAGGCTTTTTTATATTTCCCAAAGCAGCATTCTATTTTTAAAACATACCTAATGACATTTGGTATCACCAAACAACATCTTCTTAATTTATACAATACATCATTCTGTTTTATAATTAATCAACCATAACAAAACAATGATTCAAAAATAAAATACCTGATTTATAAAAACTAGGTGTTTACCCTGACCTATATGTTCAATTTTCGAAAGAAATTAGCCATATAAACAATGGCTAATTGATATTCTTTTGAACCCTGCTCCGTGGAATTTCATATCCACAAAGTTCAGCTGGATGGGTAAAATCACCTCCAGATAAAAAGGTGAAAAAATGAAATCGTAAATATTGCTTAAAAAATAATAATCATGAAAGAAAAACAGGTAAAGCAACAGGAAGACCTATCTCAGATACGAGCTATTTTACAACGAATTACAATTGATGAAAGATTTCAATGGGGCTCACAAACATTCGTACAGGATCAGGAGTATGATTTGAACCTTATTAAAAAAGATGTGGATTTCAATCTGAAAGATGACTTGACCTACATAGACCGCCTAAGGCAAAATTACAATTCGCCAGTAACCGATATTAAGGATCAAGAAATGTTAGAGGCCGAGTTGAACAGAATGGAAAAAATGTACAATTATAAGATCAATTATCTGACTATTATGTCCCATTTGAAAGATATGGAGGATAAACCTAAGATTGAATTGGCAAAACTTGAAAAAAGATATTCAGATGAAATTCGCCAGTTGGAATATGAACGTTCCCAACCAATGCATTTCAGGCAGCGTACCCATGAAGGATACAAGAGGAAAATAATCAGAAAGTCCGAGCGATCATATGATCAAAAAATAAAGAAAACAAAAACAAACCTCGAAGAAGAGAAAAAGGAAACAACCACCAGGATAAAACAGGAAGAAAAAGACTTGATCAAAGAAGTTACCCGGTTCCTGAACATTGATGAACGTTATATACCTCTTATAAAATCCGGTACTATGTTACTGCCGAGTGACTCACGCCTGGCTGCCATTTTTCCGAAAAATCAGTGGCTCACCTTTAACAGTTCCAACAAAATAAACAGACACAAGATCATGCACCGACATGCCCGAAAACTTTTGTTGAATAATAACCTTTTTACAGGAAAATCTAAGGATAGAACAGGTATATTACCCAGCAGCAGAAAAGGATGTATTTGTATTATGTATATTAAAGAAGGACATATGAAAGACAAAAGTGGCGCAACTTTCAGGCCTGTGTTTGGTGCATCCGATATTACACCTTATGGCACACAAAGTTTACAAAAAACAGAGATAGAAAGAAATAGCTACACCAGCATGGGAGTACCAAATCCCATGGATATATCCGATATTTCTTATGAAAAAACTGCTGAAAGCTTACGTAAACACGTGGATATCATGCAGCGCCTTGGCATAAAACCTCCTTCTATGCAGTCTGGTTTATACTTTCTTCAAACTCCCGAGTATAGGGCCAATAAAAAAATAAGCGAAATGCAGCAACCTAAGATAATAAAGAATCGCCCGATTAATCAAATAACACAAAACGTGATTGATATAGAGTCTCAGAGAGCAGAAGATCAATTAATTTGCCAGGCGAAACAAAACAAGATCGGTATGCTTGAAAGCTGGATGCCCAGTAACTGTGCCGAACCGGCTATTATGACCGCTATTTACCAAATGTATAGCCGACCGGCCGATATTTATCTGTCTGTACCTTTTGAAGGTTATTTGTCTGAAGGGAAACTTTTACTCAAATATACCTGTACCAGATGTGCCCTATCAGAGCCTGCCTTTATGTCTCCTGACGATAGTTCATATGGACAAAGACTTACCGACATGCGCCTGCAGAGTAACAGATCTTCCCTGGTAAGCGATCATATATTATCGGCCGGTTTAATTTATAATCATGACAAGAAGAAGATAAAGGACAAGGAGAAGCAGGCCCACCCTTATAGTAATAAGTCTGATGCTATAACACGTACAGTTCTTCGCAATCAGGGACATGGTTTTGGACACGTAAAACGTGGTCACGAGCAAGTTGCCATGGATATCACAATTAGACTCATGATAAGCCAGAGTATCAAGGAAGCAACTGAAGATTATATACTGCAATAAAAATATCCGGATATACAATTGGCTATATCAATGAAATAGATCTGAAACAAGTCAGATTAATTCTAGTACAATACCGCAAGTTTCGGATTTCTTACTTCTTCATATAAAACTAATTTTATCCTCATAAAAATCATAATATGAAAGATATAGAAAAGAGACTGGCTTCAAGGGATTGGCAGAAGATTACGGGAGAACTGCATGACAAAGGGTTTGTGATAGTCAGGGATGTATTAAGCAAAATGGAATGTGATAATCTAATTGCCACTTACAATGCAGACAATACCTACCGCAAAACCATCAATATGGAACGGTACCGGTTTGGTCTGGGAGAGTATAAATACTTTCAATATCCATTGCCTGAATTGATTACCAAAATACGCGAACAGATATATGCTGAAATAGCACCAGTGGCGAATCAATGGATGCAAGAACTTAATATCGATAAAAAGTTTCCTTCGACACATAAAGCCATGAAAAAGCTCTGTCAGGAACATAGCCAGGAAAAGCCAACCGTTCTGATATTAAAATACGGTAAAGGAGGTTTTAATACCTTGCATCAGGATCTGTATGGTGAAATTTACTTTCCGATGCAGATCGTTTTTATGCTGGATCAGATAGAAGAAGATTATAAGGGTGGGGAATTTGTCATAACAGAGCAGATTCCTCGTGCGCAATCCAAAGCCAATGTATTAAAACCCAACCGGGGCGACATGCTGATACTGACAACCAATTTCCGTTCCGTGAAAGGATCTAAAGGCTATTACCGGGTTAATATGAAACATGGGGTAAGTCCTCTTCATAGTGGACACAGACATAGTCTTGGTATTATTTTCCATGATGGATTGAGTTAGCTACAAAATAGACAGAAATTAAAAGATAATTCTATGTCATATTTTCAATCTAAAAACTAATAGTAAAACTCCCCAAATGATAAAGCATACTGATCTGGGTGAAACCCCTGAAAAGAGAGAAAAGACACTCCGTTCTTTAATCCGAAAAGGTGATGTGGCACTCGCTGGTTATGTAAAAGCAAAAATCTATGGTTTGCTTTCATGCTCATCCGGTAAAAGAATGAAGCCTGAAAACCGTGTTTTCTTTAAGAATGAAGTAGAAGCATTAGGCCATGGATACAGACCATGTGGACATTGCATGAAGGAAAAATATGAGGAATGGAAAAAGAAAAAGTAGATATTTTATTGATCTAAATAAAAAAGCCCTTCAAAAGAGGGCTAAAACTAATATATCATTCAATATTGTATTTTTATTTATAAAACCTATTAATGCTTTTTAAATTTATTTTTGACTTTTATATATATAATAGAAAAAACAGCAAAAACTAATAGAATAATTGAAAATAGATCAAAATCTAACGTTTCTTTGTCTAGATCTTTAAATATTACAAAAAACATAGATATTACAAATAAAAAAGGGAAAAGAGCGGAAATAAAGTACCATGAAATTTCTTTTAAAAATTCACTTTTTTTCTCATTCCAAATAAAAAGACATATAGAAAAACTTAGAACTGCAATTATTATAGTACTTATCATATTATTTTATTTATTTTAAGCTTCATTTGCTATTAGAGAACAAGCCGCTGCACCAACGACAGCAAAAGGTCCGGTAGAAGCCCAAAGCAATCCACCTACTGCATCAGCAATAATAACTGCTCGTGATTTTGGGTCTCCTCTTCTTACAGCACGACTCTTGAAGGTCTTTGATGTTTTCCAGTATTCATTTGAAGAAATATATATTGATCTAACTGTTTCTATTTGCTCTTTATCATATGTACCTAACTTATTGTTAGTAAGATATAAATCTATTTCTTTTAATGAGGTTTCATAATCTCCATCTTTCAATAAATTTTTTACTAAAAAACGATAGTTCGCTTCTGAGATTTCTTTAATTGATTTTAAATAATCTACTGTATCATGCATTTCAGAATAATCTTCATCTTTCTCATTAACATTTCCTGTCTTTTTCTTATATGATACAAAATTGTTATATCTGCCAATTAATTTTTTAGAATCTACTTCTAAAAAATAGAACTCATCGTATTTTTTCATATATGAAGTAATACTTGATATAGCGTTACGATATTCAATTTTAGAACTATTAGTCTGATTATTTTCATAGTATAAGTCTAAAGCTGTGTTATGTAAAAAGCCTAAATCAGAGTTTCGTCTTTTTTCATTGCCAGAACGATTGTTCGTACTATTTTCTTGTTGAATGACATAATCATCATTTGATGCATTACATGAATTTGTAACAAAGAATGTTAATACCAAAAGAATTGGTAATAGGAATAATCTTTTCATAAAATTGTGTTTTTTGAAATTAATAATTATCTCTTAGTCGAATTATATCAATTATACTATTATTTTTTCATTCAATTGTACAGATTTTATTACTTTCTAAAACTTTTCTATTTTGTAGTATAAGTCATTTATTAATCATTTTTATAATTTATAAATTTCTTTTTTCTGATTATTTTTTATAAAATTAAAGACAACATATTTCAATAAATTTGAGTTTTTCAGTTATTATTTAAAACTTTTCTCTCTCATTTACATAAACCACGAACATTATATTTTGATATTGCTTATTTGTGTATATTGGATATGTATTTTTTTATCAAAAAATATCAAAAAACTAAATACCTTATTTTATGAAAAACTTAAAAAAACTATCCCACAAGCTCACCAAAAAAGAATTGAAAGATATTTTTGGAGGAAATGATCCGGATCTATCATATCCGATGTGCACACCAGCACAATGCGATACTTTTTATACCAAATGTGACCGTGTTAACAGCTGTCCACCAGTATACCCTGATCCTGACTAAAATAGAACTCTCACGAGAAATATATTGCTCACAAATATCAGATCGTATTTGTGAATATTTTTATGAGATAAACCGAAATGTAATACCACCTTTAAGGCAAAGTCCATAAGGTGATTTTTGTAGATACTTACACAATTAAATTTTCTTATGATTATCTTTAATACTCTTCCCATTCCCCATTTTGAGGATCGTATTTTTGGTACTCACCCGTATCAGTGAATTCAGAGGCTGTCATTCCGACTTCAAAAATGTTTTCCTCGTTAAAGCTTGTTGAAAAGTAGAGGGCTCCATCAGTCAGTAACGCTTGTCCGTATTCAGGATGTTCGAAATGGAATCCATATTTGCTTTTCTCCTGTAAAACGTATTTATACTTTGTGAGACGTGCTTTTAATTCTTCTATCTGAACTGCCGTAAACAATTCAAGATTTTCATCATTATCGAAAAAACTTTCGTCATTAAGTTCGCGTTCCCGAATCTTCGTCTCGGTTCTGAATAAGTGTATATCGTAGCTCATACTTTCTTTATCACTTTAAAATTACAGTTAGTCTTTGAGATTTTCTCTTTTTTGATATTAAATTTATAAAAATAAGTATCTAACAGGATTACAGAAATCTCCCGACTTTAAAAATACACTTCAAATCATCCCTAACAAAATTATAGTTGAACTGACAAATCCACAAAAATAAAAGCACCATTTAAAAAATGATGCTTTCTATAGATTCAATCTAATATACTATTATTTTAGCTTTCCATTCATTTTCTGAACAAAACCATCCCATTCCTTATTCAAATACACCAATGATTGTTTCTTTTCATTTTCATTCAGGGAAGAATAATGAATTGAATTAAAAACCAGCTTCTTCAGTGCTTTTACATCCAGTTCCCAGTACACAAAAGCTACCCAAAAATCATAACCAAGGCCATTGTATCCGTAAACACTTGGATCATCACTGTTAATGGAACACTGCACTCCGTTACTTAATAAAATTCTTGCAGGGTGATTCCGCAGATCACTGACATATCCTAAAACCTGGTTACTGATCGGACTTACCTCAACGAGTTTATTTTGTTTTCTGATCAGTTCCATTGTTTTTGGAAAATAAATCAGATTCAGCCCATGTCCAATTCTTGGGTTATCCAGTGAGGAAATATCGATGATATTTTTATTAAAAACAGATACGCTTTCCCCGGCGTGAAGAAAAAGAGGCATCTTTACTCCATACTTTTTACTCAGCTCATCAAGTTTTGCCCAATCTTCCCTGAAGGAATAAATACTATTTCCTGCAGCCTCATCCGCCACAAGATCAAAACCTGAAATCACATTTGGGAATTCTTTTTTAAGTTTAAAAGCTATTTCAAGTTGTTTTTCAATACTCTTTGGATCCAAAAACTTAAAACTTGAATAAATTAACTTCAGACTGAATTCCGGATGCTGTTTTTGGATTTCTTTCACCACATCCTGTAAATCAGTAACAGAAGTCTCCAGTGGGTATTTTCCATGCTTAAAGTCATAAAGCTCATCAAAAACATATCTTATTTCTACATGCTGTACTTTGTTTTCCACTAAGTCCTCAAATCCTTTCTTATAATATTCTTTGAAAAAAGGACGATAAGGCAACAGCAGGCTAATCCTTGTAAAACGTTTCTCAAATTCAATCCAGTAATCTGAATAGGTACACAGGGACTCACGCTTCAACAGGAGAAGTTCTGTCAACTGTTTTTCAAAACCGGGCTGTGAACTAAGCTTTTTATTGAGGCTGACAAAACCTCTTGGAACTTTCCCCTCTTCAAAAAAACCCAACTGTCCAAAAATAAAGTCTTTCGTATCAGCCTGATCATAGACATAACATTCTTTATATTTTCTGGCTGTTGCAATCACCCATTTTGCGTCCGTGATCCCACCACTATGGGTGTGCAATAGCCCTCCTTTCGGCATCAATTGAAGGATTTCGAATAACGTACTACCCTCTATCAATGGTTTTAATTGATCGAAAGAACTGTTATATAAAGATATTTTCTGTTTCTCTGTGTTTGCAAGGAAATCTTTTCTTATCTGAAATAATTTTTTATCCAGCGTTATTTCAGATTCAGACAACTGAATATCAGCATCAAAAGCTAAAGCTTTATTCTCTTTCTCTAATTGCATCCAGTTTTGTTGATAGGTAGAGTTTTCAGCTACTTTGCTTTGGCACCCAAATAAAGGAAATCCAAAAAGCAATAGATAAGTAATATATTTTTTCATCATAATATGGAGGGTTACACGGCACAATTGCACATGTCTAAGAATTAATTATTATCAAAAATATAATTATTTTTTTGACTAAAACAATTTCAAACTAAGAGAATAGCACATAAAATAAGGTAATACTATCGGTACGAACTGAGCCTCAATGACTTTATTTTTATATTTCTATTTCTTATTTTATTCTTTTAGAAACTTAGAAACTAATTAAATCTGAGTGGAATCTAAAAAGGGCTGTCATTAAATAAGGCTTCTGAAATATGATCTCAGAAGCCTTATATTTTTTTACATACTTTGCAAAACTAAAAAATTCCTTTTTTGTGATTTGCTATTTTAGCCGTCTGGGCTGGTGTAATTCCAAAATGATCTTCAACAAGCTGAGCCGGATTGGAGGCCAACCAGTCATTCAGTGATATATCCTGATATTCGTCAGAGTTGAAAACAATAATCAATTTAAGGGTTTCAGTACCGGTGTTTTCTATATAGTGGCCAAAACCTTGCTTGATAAACGAAACCATACCTTTTTTATAAGGCATTGTTTTTACCCGTCCATGTGAACCAAAAATACTCAAATTTCCCTGTCCGCTCATAACGTATTGCCATTCGTCGGCATTAGGATGCCAGTGCAATTCACGGATTGCTCCTGGTTCAATATCCATCCGTAAAGCAGTTAAAGTCTTTTGAATAGGGAATTCCTGAGCAGATACTTTTATGGTAGAACCGCCAGGATATTTTTCATAAACACCATCAGTCTCCATGCGGAATTTATGGGCAGCATAACTTGGAGGTATATTGGGATCTATGTTTTGTGGTTTTTTAGCTGTAGCTATTTTACCAGTACCAATATAAAGTTCCTTATGAGGGGAAGATGCAAATGCATTTGCTGGTAACCCCGAATTGCGTGCCAGTATCTCAGGAGAGAGATGATTGATCCAGTCTGTGGAACTGAAGGTTCCAAATTCAGAAAAGTGACCATTGTCAAAGACCAATAAGAACAGGCATGATTGATCTCCAATACACTGTAAGCAATGCCCGTGGCCTTTAGGGAAATACCAGATATCACCTTTTTCAAAATCATCTGTTGCTGTAGTTCCATCCGGAGCAACAACAGTTGTACGTACACTTCCTTCTAATACATATGCCCATTCTGCTGCTATAGAATGCCAGTGCAATTCACGGAAGCTGCCCGGGTTCAACCGCATAATTACCCCTGCAATACTTTGCGATACAGGAAATTCCTCTACAGTGGCTTCTTTGGCAGTACCACCGGGACCTACCCAGCCCTTGCTTCCATTTTCAATGTCGTATACAAAATCTTCCAATTCTTCTATCTCGGGATCGTATGTCCCTTTTTTGATCGGTGTTTCAGCCTTTTTAGGAACTAATGCATTTAGGCCTGTTGATGCAGTTATCAAACCAAAGGTTGATAAAGATGCTGCGGAAAGAAATCCACGTCTTGTTGTTGCCATATCTTTTTATATTAATATTTAAGACAAATGTAAAATTTAAATATGATATTTCAAAGCAAAACATCATATGTTTTTATTAAACATCATATGTTTATGATTAACACTAATAAACATTGATAATCAACATATTACATCTAAATAATATTTTCAACGAATTAACAAACAATAGAATTACGATGTATTTTAATGATGTTTATTATAAATGTCGTATGTTTGCGCAAAGCAGTTATTTCAATCAAATCATGAAACTTTACGAAAAGGTAATTAGTCTGATAAAGAAAGATATTTCTCAAGGGAAATATAAAGCGGGGGAAAAGATACCTTCCGAGCCTGAACTGATGAAATTATATGGTGTAGGCCGTTCAAGTATCAGAGAAGCGATTAAAACAATGGCTATTTCAGGGATTCTTAAGGTGCAGCAGGGATCAGGAACTTTTATCAACAATAGTTTCCAGGAGGTCAGCATTGAGCAGCGTTTAAGACGTGCGGATTTCGATGACGTCAATGCAGTAAGGAGATTACTGGAGAAGGAAATTGTGAAATTGGCCGCACAAAATCGCACAGAGGAACATCTTCAGGAGATCGAACAATGTTTAGAGAATCGTAAGCTGGCCATTCAGAATGAAGATCCTCAGCTCTGTGCTGACGCCGATATTGCTTTTCATACAGCGATTGCCAAAGCTTCTTTAAATACTGTATTATCTGATTTATATTACAGCTTCACCTTGATCATGCGTAATTTTTTTCTTGCGAGAGAAAAACAGGGAATCAGCCGTTTTGCAATGAATCATCATTTACATGAACAATTGTTTAAAGCGATTAAGAATCAAAAGCCCAGCCAGTCTCAATCGGTTCTTCAAAGAATTTTGGATAATAATTATTAATCTTATCTTTATTCTGTAACTTCTTCAGAAATGGAAACAGATATCCATATATTGCAAAATTGTTTACCTGATTTTGGTAAAGAACTTTTAATAGAGATTGAAAAATTCAGTACTGTAAAGACTTTTGCTGTTGATGATTTCATTGTTAAACAAGGTCAATTGGCCCGCTACTTACCCATTGTTTTAGAAGGCCATGTAAAAGCATACAGCAATGAAGATGGCTTACAGTTTTTATTATATTACATTACCCCAAAAGAATCATGCATTTTTAGTTTCGTACACTTATTCAGTCAGCAGCCCATCGATTTTTCTGCGGTTCCCGAAGAAGAAACGAAAATCTTACTGATACCGATTGAAAAAGCAAAAGAATGGACACTCAAGTACCCTTCATTTAACAATATGATCATTAACGGGTTTCAGAAGCATTATAATGACCTACTGGAAACCACAAAACAGATCATTTGCTATAAACTCGAAGACCGGCTTTGGAATTACCTGAAGACAAAAAATGAAAATACAGGCTCAGGAGAATTGAGTATCACCCATAAAAACATTGCCGATGACCTGGGAACATCACGTGAAGTTATTTCAAGAGTGATGAGAAAACTGGAGCTGGACAACAAAATCTTCCAGGAGGGAAGAAAAATAAAAATAAGATAATGTAACATTTGTTACTGTTTTTAGTATTTATGTCTGCTAGCTTTGTATACACATAAAAACAATATCTAATGTCAGAACCTATTCAATTGATCCCAAACAATTCATTACTGACTGCTTCACCTGAAGAAGGTCGTCAACTGGCAGTAAAAATGGCAAGACTTATCATTAAAGCAACACAGCCTGATGTAGCAGTAAGAGAGAAACTACGACCCGTATATGCCGAAAGCCCTGAAATGCTGATCGCTATTGGCCAGGTAGTCGCCACCGAGTTTGCAACGATTGCTGCCGCGAATAATTATTGGAGATAATTCCATTCTTCAAGAAAATAACAATCCCTCTGGAATACAGAGGGATTGTTTTATTGCATTTCAGCTAATAACGCTTTCAGTTTTTTTAAGTATTTACCGAAATACAGGTTAAAAGTATACTCACTGATCAGATAGTGAAGTCCAAATATACCCGCATAGATACATAACCGGAGAGGAAAGTTAATTTTTGCCAGCACGCCAAGCCCTTGAATCCAATCTATCCTGTGATACCTCAGTAATATCTCAGAGGCAATAATCAGCAACAGAAAAAGGATCCGCGTTGCCATAAGATAATGAGCATTGCTTTTAATAAGCTTCGTGATCTTGATTTCAATATCATTTTTCACCGGACCATTAATCATTTCCAGTTCATTGATGAGTTTTAAATTGAAATAATGATAAATGATCAATATGGGCAGAATAGCCGCAGCCAACCATATAAAAAAGCTTTTATTCGTTTCTTTTGCAGTAACTCCTACAATAATTAAAAAAACAAGAAGGGCGGGCAGGACCATCAATTGCTTTTTTGTTCTTTTTTTCAGTGCCTCCAATGGAGATGCCATTTCCTTTCTTGTAGCGGAAATAACATCAAATTCTTTCTGGTCTATATCTACCGAAATAGTCTTCCAGCTGTTTTTTAATACATCTAGTTCCATCTTATTTGTTGTTTGTTAAGGTTCTTAATTTGTCTTTAATTCTGTTCATTTTTACTCTCAACGTTGCATTGCTGATCCCTAAAATATCTTCCATTTCTTCATAGGATTTATCTTCGAGATAAAGCATTACAACTGATTTTTCTACATCATTCAATTGTTGTATTGCAGCATACAACTGCTGATGCTGCTCTTCTTTGAGTCCAATATCCTCTTCATAAGGCACCTGTATGTTATGCAGTTCTACTTCACTCATCTGAAGAGACCTTTTAGGTTTAGAAAGACTTACAAGAACTGTATTGATAGCAATCCTGTACAGCCATGTACTAAACTTTGACTCTCCTCTGAATTTCGGATAGGACTTCCATAACTGAATAATAATATCCTGATACAATTCCTGAATATTATTGGGGTCGTTAGTGTACATTCTGCAAACTTTATAAATTAAAAGCTTGTACTCTTTCAACTTTAACTCAAACTCTATTTCTAAATCTGTCTTTTTCAAATCTTTAGATTTTAGCTATTTGTTATGTGTTGTAAAAAAATGTTACGAAATATTTTGATCCATTAAAAAAATAATCCCTCCGAAATAGATATGGAAGGATTATTTTTAAATTATTTACTCATGGTATTAATCAAATTTAATAAACATATGATCAAAGTTCATTGTCATTTTATTAAACTGACGAATCACATCCTGCCCTATATTTCCATATACCGTTTCCTTATTAATTCTATCTTTTAATACACTCACATCCTTAAGAACAACTTTCTTTCCCAATATATTAAAAGTATGACTGAGATTAAACCCGTCCCGTTCCACCTTTCCTCCTGCACCTCCCATACTGATCTTAGTTATCTTGTATTGCTTATCTATATCTTTTTTATTCTTCTGATAAAAAGGAGCATA
Source organism: Chryseobacterium paridis (assembly GCF_016595215.1). Taxonomy (GTDB): domain Bacteria; phylum Bacteroidota; class Bacteroidia; order Flavobacteriales; family Weeksellaceae; genus Chryseobacterium; species Chryseobacterium paridis. Next base: position 1,374,355 of record NZ_JAENHK010000010.1, read on the forward strand.
TAACATTGTCCTATCAGCACCGGTATCAAAAGTAAAATGCATCCCATCTATAAAAATAAGAGGTGACAACCCATCAATAGCCATATTTGATTGTGTATTTATTTTCGTTTCCTGGTTGGGGACCATAAAATAATCATCCTGCGTTATTTGTATCTCTTTCATTGCTTCAATAACAGGAAAACCCAGAATACCGTTGATCTGGTAATTGATCTGTGGAAAGCTGAGTGCATTATCCGCAAATACCAGAAAAACAGCATTCTCCACAATAACATTTCCAAGTGTCAGTTTTTCACAGATTGCCAGATCAGCTTTTACGGACACACCCGTAATCGCGTCTACATCAATACCCGCGGGAATAATTTTCATCTTCAGATTTTTGGCAGCTGTTGCAGAAATTGTAGAAATGTTTGCCCCTGTATCAAAAATAAAATTCATCGTTTGCTCCCCTACGCTTACTTTCAGATTTTTTAGGGTTGCAACATCCCTTTCCATCTTGAGTCGGGTATTATCAGTTATAGTGACCCGCTGCTTAGGTTGAGCCTCCAACGCAGTCCAAATCTTGAGATTATTCATCAGATCCTCTTTTTCATCTTGAGTAAGCAAATGATTATATTTCTCTAAAACAAATTCTACTGCTTTCTTTGCCTGTGCATAATCATATTGTTTCATATAATTATCTTCCTTAATATTCCAGATCTTAAGCATCAGCGAATCAGGAAGGACTCTTTTTAATGATTCCAGTTTCAGTATTTTTTCATTGGATTCTTTAGGTTTATTAAACGCATTGTAAAGCACAGCTTCTGTAAAATACTGGTATTCCATTGGTAACTTTTTCTCAGCCTTGCCAAAGATTTCACGGGCTTTGAAAAAATTCTTTTCTTTGATCTGGCTATACAGATCATTAAATATCGAATGATTCGTCTGACCAAAAATAGGAACTGACACCAACAACAAAAATGCTAATATTAATTTGTATGCACTCCCTACTCTCCAAAAAAACCTATTATGCTGTAGCCTGATTATGGTTATAATTTTGTAATCTTCCATAGTTTATTATTAGTTATCTGATTTTCTTAATAAGTCAATCTGCTAATTTATTAAATCCGGAAACAGTACGTACATCTATTACATAAAAGATCAGCATATTTCTAAAGAGTTATAAATCATTTTTTCTATTATTTAAATTGAAAATTTTTGTTGAAAGATTATTGTTGAATTAAATGTGCTTAACATGACCAGCTTGGGACAAAATGGATGGACTTAATTTTCATCAATATACCCTTGTAAGTATGTTATGTTTTTGTAACACTAAAAACAAATCCCTATTTGTTGAAATATATAATTTTTATTTGTATATTTGCACAATATTCTTCATAATTATAATCATTTATAATTGTGAATTATCAGATTGTACCAGATTTTTCCGAAGAATAAAATGTGAATAACAGATAATTAGTATTATTTAGATACTAAATTAAGTGGAGTGATGTGTCCATCTTTATACTAAAAACAACTAATTATTTCATCTTCAGCAAGTCCATTTTCCCCTGATATGCTCCTATTTTTATATTATGATTTTGTAATATTAAAGAACATATCTCCTACCGATGAAATATTATACTTTTTATTCTTATATTTGTTAAACAATACTTAATTATAATCATTTATAGTTAACCAGACCACCCATGCCCTATTGTTTACAAAAACAAGAAAAATAAATCATATATTTTAATGATAATTAGCCAATTAACATATTATTGTGAATTAATTATTAAAAAATTGCATTTATTGTTAAATATATAGTATAAATTAACTACTTTTATTCCGCCATAAAAACAATCGCTATTAATATTAATATTAGCGTTTTATTATTGAATTTATTTTTACTACTTCAATACCATAAATGCCATGAAAAACATAACTATTTTTGGACTAACGCCTTTTGAAAAGCCTGATGTCGCCCTTATGTCCAAATTGCATCAAGCTGGTGCATTTCCTATTTTGAGTTTAGGAGATAGCTTGACAATCGCTCAGGAAGCGTTGAATCAACTCGAACAGACCAACATTCCCTCTTGCGGTATTTGTCTGTCTGACGACACATTTATATCACTCCGGATCCCTGAAAAAGTAAATTTTGTTATTCTGCCGTTTGGAGTTTCAATCAATCTTTTTTCAAATCTGCCTGTAATCTATCAGATAAGCACTTTAGAAGAAGCCAGACAAGCTGAACAATTGGGAGCTAAAGGCATCATTATCAAAGGAAATGAAGCTGGTGGATCAGTAGGCTACGAATCAACATTTGTATTATTCCAACGTGTAATCAAGGAAATAAATACAATACCTGTTTGGGTACAGGGAGGAATTGGACTTCATACAGCAGCAGCAGTAAAAGCGCTGGGAGCTACCGGCATTGTATTAGACAGCCAATTAGCACTCTTTCCTGAAAGCGCTGTTCCAAAAGAAATTAAAGAGCTATGCTCAAAACTTAATGGAACGGAGACCAAAATTATAGCTAACCACCGTGTACTGGTAAGGCCCAATTCACCTTCCTTACCGGAAAATGTCGGCGCTGAAGAACTCAGACAGTATTTTAATGATCTGGACCTCAGCAAAAGCTACATCCCGATGGGACAAGACATTTCGCTAGCGGTGGATCTATATGAAGATTTCAAAACGCTTAAAAAGATGGTCTTTGGATTCAAGGAAGCCATGTACGGACACCTGAAACAAGCCAAAGCTCTTCAGGTGATCGATCAGGATAATATTCTGGCTAAAGATCTTGGATTACGCTACCCTATCGCACAAGGACCAATGACCCGCGTAAGCGATGTTCCGGCCTTTGCCAATGCCGTAGCTGAAGCAGGAGCTTTACCATTCGTAGCTTTATCTCTACTTAAAGGTGAGCAAGCCAAAGCCCTGGTAATGGACAGTAAAAAACTTGCTGGCGAAAAAACATGGGGTGTTGGTATTTTAGGATTTGCTCCTCAGGAACTCAGAGAAGAACAAACATCATATATATTAGAAGCAAAACCTCCGGTAGTTCTGATAGCAGGAGGAAGACCAGCACAAGCCAAAGTATTTGAAAAGGCAGGTATAAAAACCTTCTTACACGTTCCATCTCCTGCTCTACTCGACATCTTCTTAAAAGAAGGAGCCAGAAACTTCATCTTTGAAGGTCGTGAATGCGGTGGTCACGTAGGACCGCTTTCCAGCATGGTACTATGGGAGAAACAAATTGAACGTATTTTAAAAGAAGATCATCCTGAAAATATCAGCGTATTTTTTGCTGGTGGAATTCATAATGCATTTTCAACAGCTTTCGTTTCCATCATGGCAGCGCCACTTGCAGCCAGAGGAGTAAAAGTTGGTGTATTAATGGGAACTGCTTATCTCTACACTCACGAAGCAGTAATTAACGGAGCCATTCAGGAGGAATTCCAATTGCAAGCCCTACAGGCAAAAGATACTGTTTTATTAGAAACAGCACCAGGACACGAGACCCGTTGTTTAAATACAGTATTTGCCAAGCACTTTAATAGTGAGAAAGCAAAGCTTCTGGCAGCCGGAAAAGATAAAAAAGAAGTTTGGGAAGAACTTGAAAAATTAAATGTGGGCCGTTTAAGGATTGCCGCTAAGGGGGTAGAACGTCAAGGTGACAAACTTGTCAGCATCCCTAAAAATGAGCAACTTGATCTGGGTATGTACATGATCGGGCAGATTGCCACAATGCATGACCGCGTGATCTCTATTGAGGATCTTCACCACGATGTAGCAGTAGATAATTACGAATATATTCAACAGGCAGCATTACCGGAAGAACCGGTATCAGCCGAAAAACCAATAGACGTTGCCATCATTGGTATGGAATGTATCTTCCCTGGAGCTAAGAACCTGGAAGAATACTGGCGTAACATTATTCTTGGAAAAGATAGTGTAACCGAAGTTCCTGATGAACGTTGGAATAAAGACCTTTACTACCATCCGGATTCAGATGGACCGGACGTATCCCACTCCAAATGGGGAGGATTTATTCCGAAAATAGATTTCGATCCCCTTACATTCGGGATCCCTCCGCAGTCCCTTGCCGCGATTGAACCAACCCAGTTGCTAACTTTATTGGTGGCCAAACGTGCAATGGAGGATGCGGGATACGCTGAAAAACGTGTCAATAGAGAAAACATCTCTGTAATTATAGGTGCTGAAGGAGGTAATGACCTGGCCAACAGCTATAGCTTCAGAGGATATTACAAACAAGTTTTCGGAGAACTTCACGAAGAAGTAAAAGAGGCATTTCCGCACACGACGGAAGATTCTTTCCCTGGTATTTTAGCTAATGTTATTGCCGGACGAATTACAAACCGTCTGGATCTTGGTGGAAGAAACTTTACTGTAGATGCTGCTTGTGCTTCTTCTCTGGCCGCTATCGACCTGGCTTGTCAGGAACTTGTCTTAGGTAAATCAGATATGGTACTTGCCGGTGGAGCAGATTTACATAATGGGATTAATGATTACCTGATGTTTTCCAGTACTCATGCACTTTCCCGAAAAGGCAGATGTGCTACATTCGATAATGAAGCTGATGGTATTGCCCTTGGCGAAGGTATCGCAATCCTTGTTTTAAAACGATATGAGGATGCTGTAAACGATGGTGACCGTATTTATTCTGTTATCAAAGGCGTGGGTGGATCCAGTGATGGAAAAGCACTGGGACTTACTGCTCCTCGAAAAATAGGTCAGGTACGTGCATTAGAACGTGCCTATGCCCAAGCTGGTATTAGTCCTGCAGCTGTTGGTTTAGTAGAAGCCCACGGAACAGGAACAGTAGTTGGAGATAAAACAGAATTGAGCGCACTTACCAATTTATTTAGCCGTTCAGGTGCTTTGCCAGGTCAGACTCACTTAGGATCTGTAAAGACGCAGATCGGACATACCAAATGTGCGGCTGGATTAGCTGGACTTATCAAAGCATCATTAGCAGTATACCACGGTGTAAAACCTCCTACTCTTCATCTTCAAAAACCTAACGCTTATTATAACTCGCAAACAAGCCCATTCGCATTTTATGCTGAAAGTGGACTTTGGGGTGATAAAAACCGTTATGCGGGAATCAGTGCTTTTGGTTTTGGTGGAACGAATTTCCATACAGTTATTGCCAACCATCCTACAGAAAAAGAGGCGGTTACTTTACAATCCTGGCCATCGGAACTATTTGTGTTCCGTGGAGACACTTATGAAGAAGCTGAAAAGCAAGTGGGTCAAATCAAATCTTTACTAGAAGTAAATGACGGAATTCCTTTAAAAGATATCGCATACAGTTTAACTACGGGATCAGAAAAGCCTATTCAGCTTAGCATTGTTGCTGACACAGCAGAAGATCTGATGATGAAAATCGAATTATTGCTGTCCGGTATTGAAACCAAAGATACTTTCACCGTTAATAAACGCGAAGGTAAAGTAGCCTTTACATTCCCGGGACAAGGGAGCCAAAGAATCAATATGGCTCGTGACTTATTTGTCGTTTTTCCAGCCATGCGTAAGTTAATTGATGATTATCCTGAACTTGAAAAAGTAGTGTTCCCATCAACGACTTTTGATAATGATTCTCTAAAAAAACAAAAGGAAACCATTAAAGATACCCGATTAGCACAACCTATTTTAGGTATCGTTGATCTTGCTTTAGCTAAACTTTTACAGTCACTGGGTATCGTTCCTGATATGCTGGCAGGTCATAGTTATGGTGAATTACCAGCCTTATGTTTCTCAGGTGTATTTGGGGAAGAAAAATTAGTTGACCTGAGTATCCAACGTGCTCACGCTATTTTGGATTCAGTAGAAGGAGGCGATCCTGGAACTATGCTAGCTGCAAGTGCAACCAAAGAACGCTTACAACCTATTCTTGAAAAAGTAGAAGGATGCTATCCTGTTAATTTTAATACACCTAATCAATGCGTTATTGCAGGGGGTACTGAATCGATTAACAAACTCATGGAAGTCCTTAGACAGGAAGGAATTTCTGCAAAAAAACTGGAGGTTGCCTGCGCATTCCACAGTCCGTTACTTGCGAAATCTAAAAACTTATATAACGCAGTATTAGAAGACGTTCCTTTTGGGGAAATGCAAATTCCGGTTTGGTCGAATACTACTGCAACTCCATATCCGACAATTCCATCGGAAATAAAAGAAAGACTTACCAATCATCTGGTACAGCCAGTAAGATTTGTAGAAGAGATCCAGGCTATGTATAACGATGGGGCAAGAATATTCATCGAGGTAGGACCAGGAAAAGTACTTACAGGATTGACTGACGCTTGTTTAAACAATGATCATTTATCGTTGTTTGTAGAAGACAGCAACCGTAACAAAATTACCCATCTCCTTTGTATGCTTGCTCAATATCTGGGTACAGGCCGCAACTTTGATATCGATAAACTATTCGACGGTCGTAACACCAGATTTATCCATATTGATCAGCCTGATCTCTATAAGAAAAATCCTGCCATTTGGCGTGTTAACGGACAAGCTGCCCATCCAACGACAGGTTCGCTTCCGGCCAATGGTGCATTACCAATTTTAACTCCTCTTCACATGAACAATTTTACCAATCACCAGGCAACATCCACTGAAGCCCAATCTACGGCTGAACGCATGTTGCAGGAATATTTAAATAGTATGAAACTAATGATACAGGCGCAACGGGATGTGATGCTTTCCTTTATGGGACAGAATCCTCAACTCAACCCTGCACCTGTCTATACTTCACCGGTAGCAGCACCTGCAAACGAACGTTTAGCAACGATTCCTGCTCAAACGATTCACCAGGAAAAACCTGCTGCTATTACCCAAACCGTACAAGCCCCTGCAAAAGATATTAAATCTGTATTGCTACAAGTAGTTAGCGAGAAAACAGGATATCCTCATGAAATGCTTGGAATGGAAATGGACCTTGAAGCTGATCTTAGTATTGACTCTATCAAAAGAGTTGAAATCATAGGAACACTTCGAAATGAATTAGGAACCCTTTCCACTAATCAAGCTAATGAAGACACGATCATGGAGCAATTGGCTGCGATAAAAACTTTAAATGGTTTAGTATCATGGCTTACGGAAAATTCAGGAGCTGCTGTTTCATCTGAAAAAAGCGTATCAGCTGAAACTCCAAGTTCACAACCAGGCAATTCATCTGCATTTTCTCTTCAAGAACTTCAAACAGCCATTCTGGATATTGTAAGTGAAAAAACAGGCTATCCAAAAGAAATGCTAGGATTAGATTTAGATTTGGAAGCAGATCTAAGTATCGATTCTATCAAGCGTATGGAAATTATCGGAGATCTTAAAACCAAAATCGGTTTTGGAGGAGATCTGGAGCAAGCCGATGACCTTATGGAAAAATTAGCGGCTATCAAAACCCTGAACGGATTAGCAACCTGGATCCATGAAATGAATGGTGAAGTGAGTGAGAACAATACTACAACTACTAATGAAATCAATAGTACTGAGCCAACTCAAGGTATGTTATCACGTCTCCGTTTTGATTTAATGCCAAGCGACGTTTCTGCAATACAGAATACTGAACTCATAAAAGGAAAACGTTTTGCCATTACTCCAGCTACCATTATAGAAACATTAGCAATCAAAAATATACTTGAAAAATGTGGAGCTATCGGAGAAGTGATCGAAATGGAAGACGATCTTAAAAATTTCGATGGTCTTATTATTCTTGATATCTTCTCATCTGAAGTAAAAAACAGCATTATTGAGTATGTTGACCTGATCAAAAAACTGGATTTTGATAAAGCTAAATGGGTGTATCTGATATCTGATATTCCGGCACATCTTCAGGAGTTAACTGACACTCGGGTATTACGTCATTATCAAGGCTATCCTGGTTTTTTCAAAAGTCTTGCCAGAGAATATGAAGATACTTCATGTAGATTGATCAACCTGAGTACTCCTCAAGATCTTGATCAAATTGCAGAAATTGCTTTAAAAGAAATTTTAAGCACTGATAAATCTGCTGAAGTTATTTATAAAAATGATCAACGACACAAAGTAGATATCATCCCGTCTCCATTATCAACAAGTCTCGGAGAAGCCAATATTCAATTGGATCAAAAATCAGTTGTCCTGGTTCTTGGAGGTGCACAGGGAATTACTTCGGAACTCGTTAAGCATATGTCTGAAGCTTATCCATGTACTTATATTCTTGTGGGAAGGTCTGCAGATCCGAGAAAGGAGGAAGCAAACCTGAGAGAATTTGAGGCGATGAAGACCAAGGATGAAATAAGAAGTTACCTTATTAAAACAGGAAAATTTACTTCTCCTGCTGAAATAGAAAAAGAAACCATAAAAGTTTTTAAGAACAACCAAATCCTACGTACAATCCGTGATATGGAAATTCTTGGAAATACAATAGTATATCAATCACTAGATCTATGCGACGAGGATGGATTAAGTGAACTGATCAATACTATTTATAAACAATACGATCGTCTGGATGGTGTAATCCATGGGGCAGGTCTATTGGAAGACAAATTATTTAAGCAGAAAACAACCAGTTCTTTTGGACGCGTATTCGATACTAAGGTAAAACCGCTTCGTGTATTAGCTGAACAGCTACGTCAGGATTGCCAGTTTGTTGTTCTTTTCTCAAGTATAGCATCCGTATATGGTAATAAAGGCCAGACCGATTATGCAGCAGCAAACAGTGTTCTGGATGATTATGCTAATGCGTTGGACAAAAAGTTAAAAGGAAAAGTAATTTCCATCAATTGGGGTCCATGGAAAGGAGCAGGAATGGTTTCATCTACATTGGAAACAGAATATGAGCGTCGTGGTATTTCTTTAATTCCATTGGATCAGGGAAAAGAAATTTTCCTTAATGAGATCAAGTATGGCAAGGAAAGCCAGGTGCTGATCATGTCAGGAAGTAATTGGTAAACCTCTGTATTAATTAATTATGAAAAAAACAGATGTTGCTGTAATTGGATTATCTTGTGTCTTTCCCGGGGCACAAGATGCCAACACTTTCTGGCAGAATATCATCAATAAAGTTGACTCTACTCAGTTAGCTCCTGCTGACAGGATAGATCCGGTCCACTTTAGTGATGCTACAAGCCCTGTTGATCGTTTTTATTGCAAACGCGGTGGATTTATCCCTGACTATGAATTTGACCCTACTGCTTTTGGTATTTTACCTCTGGCTGTTGAAGGGACAGAACCTGATCATTTGCTTACTCTTGATCTGGTACAAAAAGCCCTGGAAGATGCAGGTGTATTTCAAAAGAATACTTCTCTTGAAAAAACCGGGATCATTATTGGTAAAGGAAACTATACCGGACCGGGAGCTACCCGTGCTATCGAAATTGTGAGAACCGGTGAGCAAATTTCTTCACTACTTCAAGAGCTCTTACCAGAAGTATCTTCAGCAGATATTGAAAAGGTAAAGCATGCTTTTCAGGAACGTAAAGGACGTTTCGCAGCCGATACTGCAATGGGACTAATTCCTAACCTCGTAGCTTCTTTGGTGGCTAACCGATTCAATTTGGGAGGCGCCGCCTTTACTGTAGATGCTGCTTGCGCCAGTGCTCTGCTTGCAGTAGATCATGCTGTACAGGAACTTCATCGTGAGCGTTGTGATATGGTAATAGCAGGAGGTGTACATACGGGACAAAATGCTGCTTTCTGGAGTATTTTTGCCCAGTTAGGAGCCATGTCTCATCAGGAGCAGATCAAGCCATTCAGTATGGATGCAGACGGACTCTTAATCGGAGAAGGCTGTGGTTTTGTTGTTCTAAAGCGATTAGAAGATGCTGTAAGAGATCAGGATAAAATCTATGCTGTCATTAAAGGAGTGGGTGTAAGTAGTGATGGTAATGGCACCAGCGTTATGAGCCCGTCCGTTAAAGGTCAGCTAAAAGCCTTGAAACAAGCCTGGATCAATGCAGATCTGGATGAAAAACAGATTGGTTATCTTGAGGCTCATGGCACAGGAACACCACTTGGAGATAAAACAGAACTTCAGACACTCGCTCAGTTTTTTGGTAAAGAAGAAACTGATCCTGTAGCTGGTATCGGATCTGTAAAATCGAATATAGGACATGCAATGCCGGCAGCAGGTATCGCAGGTTTAATAAAAACCTGTCTGGCATTACATCATGATACACTACCTCCAACATTATACTGCGAAAATCCTGTCGCTGACATGCAACACACTCGTTTTGCTCCTGTACAGGAAGCTAAAAGCTGGTCAAAAACAGGTTTACCGAAGGTAGCAGCAGTGAATGCTTTCGGATTCGGAGGTATTAATGCACATGTGGTTCTTGAAGGATATGATATGCCTAAAAAAGACAATGTCTTACTACTGGCAAGACCAACACATGAAGAATTACTTTCTGCATTACACAATCATGAAACCACAATAGGTGAAGGAAATTATAGGATTGCTTTATTTGATCCTACACCAGAAAGAATAGAAAAAGCCATTAAAATTGCTTCCAAGGACAGACCTTGGCGCAACAAACAAGATATTTGGTATACCTCAACTCCATTATTACAGGATGGTGGGAAAGTAGCTTTTGTATTTCCGGGACTGGATGGCCTTGCAAAAGGTGAAGTAGAAAGTGTAAGCCGTTATTTCGGATTAACGGAACCCATCGAAATGGAAGGCGAAGGTCTATTAACCGATGCACTTGCTACATTCAACAGATGCAGCATACTCGATGGTTCTTTAAAAAAGCTGGGAATCATACCTGATATGAATGCAGGACATAGCTTAGGAGAATGGCTCGCGGGTTACTCTTCTGAATTAGCGGAAGTCAATTCTGTAAAAGCTTTGATCGATGTGCTTAATCCTGAAACATTTGAATTAAAGGATTCAAAATTCATAGCTATAGGTGCGGGCATAGATATCATCACCCCTATCATTGCTGAAATTCCAAACGTATATATTTCTAATGATAACTGTCCTAATCAGGTCATTCTTTGTGGTAGTAATACTGCTCTGGATGAATTGGTTCCAATATTAAAATCAAAACAGATCTTTCATCAGATTTTACCATTCCAGTCAGGCTTTCACTCTCCTTTTATCGCAGATAAAATTGATGTGATTTTAGCAGGAATGGAAAAAGCTAAATTTCAACAGACAAAGATCCCATTATGGTCTGCAACAACGCTTGCGCCATATCCGAATGATCAGGGGGCTATCGAAAAACTAAGTGCGGAACATCTGGTTCAACCTGTTCGTTTCCGTGAACTTACAGATACATTGTATGAAGAGGGAGCAAGATTCTTTATTCAGGTTGGAACCGGAGGGCTAATTGGCTTCATCGATGATACTTTGAAAGGAAAAGCTTTCAGTACCATTGCTTCCAGTGTACCTACCCGATCTGCATTAGCTCAGTTACAACGTGTAGTCGCGGCACTATTTGCTGAAGGTAAAATAGTTGCACTTGACTTTTTGAATATTCATACCCCTTCGAAGAAATCTTCCGGGAAGGGCATAAAATTGCAATTAGGATCACCAATTATCCGTGATTTTAAAGAAATAAAGACCTTAGCGCAATCTTTTGAAGCACCAAGACAACACAACATTTCCGCTATTGCAACTAAAACAGGTCATCCTCTTGTTCAGGCATTTCAGGAAAATGTTGCAGATATCATGCGCATGCAGGAAGAAGTATTAACGCTTTTCCAAAATCGCCCACAAATCACGACGCTGAAATCTGCGGTACCTAAAGTACCTGCAAGTACAAACTTTTCAAAATCTCTGCATGTCAACCTGAATACCCACCCTTACCTTATTGATCATAGCTTGCTAAGACAACCTAAAGGATGGGAACATGTAGCTGACATGGAGCCCGTTATTCCCATGACAATGATTTTCGAGCAGTTAGCAGAAATCGCTGAAGCAGAAATACCGGGAACACAGGTGCATAAAATTATGAACGTAAGTGTATTCCAATGGATGAATGTGGCCAAACCTTTTGAGAAAACAGTAAAAGGAGAATGGCGATCGTATCATCATGCTTATTTGGATATTGAAAACTTTGTGAATGCAGAAGTTGTATTAAAATCAGCTCCTGTTCCTACACCAGTCTTCAATCTTTCAATCGGTGATCTTTTACCTATTGAGAGAACCCCTGAAGAAATCTACGATATGCATATGTTCCATGGCGAGAAATACCAGGGAATCACTGAAGTTTCAGCAGTTGGAACCAAAGGTATTGTCGGAAAAATCAAAGGAAATGGTGGTAAAGGCTCTTTACTGGATAATGCAGGACAATTATTCGGCCTTTGGTTACAGCTTACATTAACAAAAGACCGTATTGCCTTCCCTGTAAAAATAAGAGATATTGAATTCTTTGAAGACATGCACGATCAGGAAAGTATTTTTGAATGTACATGTATGCTTACGGAACTTAACGACGAATTTGCTATAGCAAACATCATACTTAAAAGAGATGGAAAAGTATGGTGTGCTATTACAGGTTGGCAAAACAGAAGATTGGAAATCGATGCAGCATTATGGAGTGTTTCTATGTCGCCTTTGCATAACCGTCTTTCTGAAGAAATTGCTCCTGAGGTATTTTTCTTTCATCAGGCCTATACCAGAGTAGCTTCATGGGATTTTATTCTGAAACGTTATTTTAATCAGACTGAAAAACAATATCAGCAGCAGCTATTGCCCAACAAGAAAAAGAGCTGGATGGTGAGCCGTGTAGCGGTGAAAGATGCTGTACGAAATCTTCTTCGTCAGAAAAAAGATCACGCCTGCTTCCCTATTACATTTGAAATAGGTTCAAATGATGTCGGCAAACCTTATCTGATCGGAGATATTACAAAAGATATTCATGTATCGTTAGCCCACAAAGGAAAAGAAGCTGTAGCGATTGCCCGTCATGGAAACCCTGTTGGAATTGACATGGAAACTATTGAAGAGCGCAGTTCAGGATTTTATGACCTGGTATTTACTAATGCAGAATTAGCTTTATTAAAAGACCGGGATCAGGCAGAATGGACCACACGGTTTTGGGTAGCTAAAGAAGCTTATGCAAAGTTTCTGGGCACCGGGCTGAAAGGAAATCCAAAAAACTTCGAAGTAGAACATATACAAGGGGATCATTTATGGATCAACCAAACTGAAATAAAAACCATAAAACATCAAAATTATATTATCGGATGGACACTATAAACAACACACTAAAAATGAATCACGAGGAACTATTCACTCTTTTAAAAGGCTTTATTACTGAAGTCATAGGCGAAGAATTTGTAGAAGAGATGGACATTACCCCCGATAGCTCATTCACTAAGGACCTGGAAATGGACAGTATAGAAATTGTTTCTTTTTCCGAGAAAATCAAAGCACATTTTGGCGATCAGATTGATTTTACTGGTTGGTTGTCTTCTATGGACCTGGACCAACTGATCAACCTTGACCTCCGTATGATCATCAATTATATCTACGAATGCCAATAATTACAGTTGATAACAGGAAAGTTCATATTCAGGAACTCAATAAAGGTGCTGAACAAACAGTGGTGCTTATCCACGGTATGTTTAGCAACCTGTCCATTTATTATTTTAATATAGCACCCATTCTTGCGCAGCATTACCATGTGGTGATGTATGATTTAAAAAGTCATGGTATGAGTGAGCGTATTTTGAATGGATATGACCTGGAAAACATGTCTTCTGATCTGCTGGGCCTGATGGATTTTTTAGAACTTAAAAAAGTCCATTTGGTAGGCTATAGTTTTGGTGGCCTTATAGCTTTGAAAACAGCACTTAGGGCTCCAGACCGTGTAGATCAGCTGGTGGTTATGGAAGCTCCTGACCCCAGAGATGACAAAACCCGGGATATTATTGATCAATACAGCAAGGAGTTCCTCGAACATTATGTCGCCAATTTTACAGATACAACAAAGGTACAAATGGGTAAAAGACAAATGGAGAAGAACCACCGTATGTATGAATTCCTGTTTGAGCAAACAAGCATCAAAGCAGATATGATAAAGGAAACGGATTTTCTTACTGAAACCAACCTGGCAGGATTGGAAGTTTCAACATTATTACTGTACGGGGCTCAATCCAATTGCAAACTTACAGGAGAATGGCTTCAGACAGAGATCAATAATGCAGAATTAGAACTTATTCCCGGGGACCATAATATCCCTATTCAGGAACCTGCTCTGATTGCAGAAGCTATTGTTCATTTTTTATCGCAATCATTATTTAACTCTAACTCACTAACACAAAATCATGGCTAAATTTGTATTTGTTGTTCCACCGTTGACAGGCCATGTCAATCCAACCCTGAGCATCGGGGCCGAATTATTGGAAAGAGGACATGAAGTGGCGTGGATCAGTCTTGACGAAAATTTACATACAAAACTTCCTGTCGGAGGGGAGCTTTTACTTATTCAATACGATCAAACGGACGAAGAAAAAAAAGAAAGTGAAAAATATCTCGATATTATCTCTAAAAAGGTAGTGTATGGGATTGACAGCATAAAATTTCTTTATGATGATGTCCTGATCCCTTTAAACAGACACTGCTACAACGGCATTGTTAATCTACTTAATAGTTTTCAACCTGATCTTGTCATTGGAGATCATCAGTTATTTGCAGCCGCTATTGCAGCAAAAACACTAGGTTTTCCATATAGCACGACCGTTACTGCACCGGCTGCCATCAAAATCATGGATGAACTACCAAAAGTGCATGAATGGGAAGTCAATAAAATTGTTGAATTACAAAAAGAATTGGGCATTACAGAAAACCATTCTTTAGCTTCTTCAGACCTGCTGACCATGGTTTTAACATCCAGGTATTTCTTTGGTGAAATGGAACTGCCTTCCAATTATCAGTTTACAGGCCCTGTTCTTATGGAACGTCGCGTTTCTTGTGAATTTGATTGGGACAGATTAAACAGCAGTACTCAGAAAAAAATTCTTGTAAGCATCGGAACCACTTTCGATCATGATCATAAAAAAGCTTTCTTCCAAAAAGTGATTGATGCTTTTAAGGATGAAGACTTAACGGTAGTCGTCGTTTCAGATCCACAGCTTTTTGATAGCTGGCCGGAAAATTTTATGGTATACCAACAGGTTCCTCAATTGGATTTGCTACCTCATCTGGATGGTGTCGTATGTCATGGAGGGCACAATACCGTATCCGAAACACTTTCAAATGGATTGCCATTGGTGGTTATTCCAATTGCTTATGACCAATCCCATGTTGCAGGACGTGTCGTACGTACAGGAGCTGGTGAACGTCTTAATTTCAACCGATTCAAATCAAATCATTTAAAAGAGGCTGTACAGCAGATCTTACATAATCCTGAATACCGTGAAGCTGCCCAAGTTATCCGTCAGTCCTTCATTGATGCCGGAGGTACAGCAACAGCAGCCAATTTACTTGAAAAAGCAATTGTTACTGCATCAGAACCGGAAAGACCCCGCTCTAAATTTTTGTTTGTTATTCCTCCTTTCTTCGGACATATCAGCCCAACACTAAGTGTAGGGGTAAGCTTAATTGCAAGAGGTCACGAGGTTAAGTGGTTTGGGATTACTCCACTTTCAGATGAACATATTCCTGAAGGGGGTTCTTATTTCTATCCGGAAGAAGATCTTATTCCATATCAGGATGAAATCAAACGTATCCTGAAGAGACAGGATGATGGGCCAGCCTGTTCCGGACCGGAAGTGATGAAACTTGCATTGGAGGAAACATACGTTCCTTTCGCTAAAATGATGATGCCAGGACTAAGCCGACTTACAGAAAACTGGAAACCTGATGTTATTGTCAATGACTGTATCACTTTCGGAGGGGCGTTATTTGCTCATAAAAACAATATTCCTTGTGTAACGACTACTCCGGTTCCACCAGATGTTATGGGAGACACCGAAAAAAGTTCACCTAAAATATTTGAATGGCAACAAAACCTGATCAAAGATCTTCAAAAAGAAGTGGGAATCGATGATGATGGTATTTTCATTCATTCCCATAAATTGAATCTTGTGTTTACATCACAGGCATTTGCAGGTTTTGAAACCGTACCATCTCACATGAAATTTGTAGGTCCTGTAAAAGGACGTCCAAATGATGCCCCTTTTGATTGGGATCGATTACATGCTTCAACTACACCAAAGATATTTGTATCCTTAGGAACATTATTGGTGGATATCCGAAAAGCATTCTTTGAAAAAATCATTGCTGCATTTGCAGACCAGCCGGTTACTATTGTTGCCGCTACTCCACCTGATATTTTTGAGGAATGGCCATCTAATTTTATTGTGAATAGCTTTGTTCCACAATCAGCATTGATGCCTCATATGGATATGGTGATTTGTCATGGGGGTTTCAATACGGTAAATGATACATTCCGTAATGGATTACCGATGTTGATCACTCCTATCGCTTATGATCATTTCCATATTGCAAAATTAATTGAACAGGCAGGTTGTGGAAAAAGTATACGATATAAACGATTACGTATAGAATCGCTTCGTGAAACAGTATTTGAATTGCTGGAAAATCCAACCTACCGAAATGCAGCTAAAGAGGTTCAAACAACCTTCCTTACTGCGGGTGGCAATGATAAAGCTGTGGAATTGTTAGAAAATTTTGTACAACAAGAACAGTCAGCACTAGTTTCTATATAGACTTATGAAAAGAAGATTGTTATTTGGTGAGCGTATGCTATTAGGGGATGGAACAGAACCCTTCAATGCAGTGATCCCTTTCAGATTAAAGGGAGACTTCAAAGAAGGAGATATCCAGCATGCCCTGAATCAGATCCAGAGCAAACATCCCTGGCTGAGAGCCCTCATTACCTATGATGAAAAAAATCTGCCCTGGTTTGAAGTACCTCAGCTGACCATCCCTATTCCTATACGACTCGTTAATCGAAAAGGAGAAAATGATTGGCAGGAAGAGTCCAGAAAGGAATGGCAAACCATCTTCGATTATGAAAATCTTCCTCTTATCCGATTCGTATGGATCAAAGGAGAAGGAGTATCAGATATGCTTTTTGCGTTCCACCATTGTTTATGTGATGGTGGTTCTGCAATGGCTTTTTTATATGAGTTTTTGAAGGTATTGGATCATCCTGCAGCTGATATCGGAATTGAGAAACCAATCATGGGGATTGAAGATATCGTTCCATCTTCAATCTTAACGAACCGCAGAAAACAATTGAAAGCAAAATTTATTGGCAGGGTGGCAGCAACCGCTATCAAATATATCCCTGTAAATAAAAAAATTATTGAACGACAAAACGACTATCTGATCCATTGGAAGTTTGATCAAAAGATGAGCAAACAATTGATCTCTTACTGCAAATCCATGGAAGTTACAGTGAATACCTTTTTGAGCGCAACCGTGCTTCAGGCGTTTAAAAAAGTAAGAGGAACATCTGCATTGAATAAAGTTTCCTGTCCGGTAGATATCAGACGCTTTGCTACTCAAATAAAGGAAGACCACATTTTCGCTTTTGGCCTGATGATCGTGATTTCAGCTAACGAAAAATTGAGTTTTTTAGAAAACTTACCCTTGATGCAGGAAACTGTAGATCGTGAAACATCCAAGCTAAATCCATACACTACGATGATGGTAATGGAGTCCGGACATGATGCGTTGAAAAATTTCACCAAATTATTAAAGCGCGCCAAATCAGCTAATGATTGTATGTTTTCGAACCTTGGACGTATTCAGATCCCACATGAGTATAAGGAGTTTACGCTGGACACCATTTTCAGTCCTTCAGTAATTGGTCCTTTGGGTAATACGACTACTATGGTTACCTCAACATTCAGAGGAGAAATGGATTTTTCTTTCGTAGGAAGCGAAGGTTACCTACCCTATTCAGAGGCCCTTGCTGTTCGAGATGAAATGATCGAATCCATCAAATTACAAGTGGAATATGTAGCCATATCATCATAAGCAAAAATGAAGAATGTTATAAAAACAGAGAATAAACACTAATTTCTATATAACCTATGAAAAGAAAATTATTATTTGGTGAACGTATGATATTAGGAGACGGGACAGAGGCTTTTAATGGCGTTATTCCGTTCAGACTACGTGGTACATTTACATTAGAAAAGATCCAACGAGCTTTGGCTCAGCTTCAGCATAAACATCCCTGGTTAAGAGCTCATATCAACCATGATGAAGAAAATATTCCATGGTTTCAGGTTCCGGAAAAGACGGTATCTATTCCTATAAGAATAGTGATCCGAAAAGGAGAAGATGATTGGCAGGAAGAATCGATGAAAGAATGGTATATGCCTTTTGATCACAAAAAATTACCCCTCATAAGATTTGTATGGATTAAAGGAGAAGAATTATCAGATATGTTTTTCTCATTTCACCATTGCTTATGCGATGGTGGTTCTGCAATGACTCTTTTATATGAATTTTTGCAGGTATTGGATGATCCGGCCACTGATATTGGTATTGAAAAACCTATATTGGGACTTCAGGATATTGTTCCTCCAGCTATTCTTAACAGTCGCAGACAGCAACTGAAAGCAAAATTCATAGGACGGGTAGCATCTACCATCATCAAATATGCTCCAGTTGGCAAAAAAGCAGTTGAAAGAGAAAAGGATTATATGATCCATTGGAAATTTGACAAGGAAACCACTCAACAGGTGATTTCTTATTGTAAGGCCAATGAATTTACCGTTAATACTTTTTTATGTGCAATAGTGCTCAACGCATTTAAAAAGATAAGAGGAAAAGCTGCTTTAAATAAAATCTGTTGTCCTGTAGATATCCGACGTCTTACCACGCAAATCAAGCATGATCATATTTTTGCTTTCGGATTGATGGTTGAAGTATCGATCAATGAAAAAATGAATTTTCTGGACAACGTACGCCAGATGCAAAAGAATGTGAAACGTAAAACGGCCAAACTTGACCCTTACACTAAGATGATGGTAATAGAGTCCTGGCATTACGCCCTTAATAATTTCACAAAGATATTAAGGAATGGTAAATCAACGAATGATTGCATGCTTTCCAACCTGGGACTGATTAATGTTCCTCATGAGTATAAAGAGTTTAAATTAGATACTGTTTTCAGCCCCTCAGCGCTTGGACCTTTAGGCCAGACGACAGGATTTGTTGTTTCAACATTCCAGGGAGAAATGGATTTTACTTTTATAGGAAGCGAAGGATATTTAAAGCAATCGGAAGCAATGGCCATCCGCGAGGAAGTTGTTCAATCAATTAAACTAAAACTGGAATATTTAGCGGTATCATGATGAAGAGAAAATTAATGATGGTGGAAAGAATCATGTATGTTGATTCCAAGACACCTTTAAACTGTGTATTTACTGCAAAAATTAGTGGAGTTCTTCAGGAAGAGAACTTTAAACTCGCTTTAGAAAAAATTCAGCGAAAACACGCTTTGCTAAGATCCAGGATTGATACCAGTAGTGAACAATATCCCTTTTTTATAGAAGAGAAAGAAATGACCTCTATTCCTCTCCGTATTATTGAGCGACACACTGATGAAGACTGGCTGAAGGAATCTGAAAAAGAGTGGTTCCGTCTTTTTGATGATGATAAAAAACCGTTGGGACAAGTAGTGTGGGTAAAAGGTCAGGATGTTTCAGAAATTCTTTGGGTACTCCCTCATTGTATTTGTGATGGAACTTCACTGGTAACCCTGATGCGGGAGCTACTTTCTTTGCTGGATGACCCTTCTTTGGAATTAGACTCTTACCAGGCATTCACTTCGGTTAGTGATTTTCTTCCTTCGGATTTTAATACCAAAAAGAAGGTCCGCAAAGCAAGGTTTTATTTACTGATGGCCAAGCTATTTTTTCTGATGCAACGGAAAAGCAAGATAAGAAATCTTGGGAAAAACTATGTTATTCACTGGAAACTGAACCCGGAAACAACTACGCAAATTACGGATAAATGTAAAGCTCATGGTGTTTCTGTACATTCCCTGTTGTGTGCTTCATTTATGCAGGCATTTCAGGATGTACAAGGATCCAAGGCTAAGAGAAAAGTCATCAGTCCAGTAGATGTCCGTCATTTTATTCCGGAAATTAAGCAGGATCATGTATTTGCTTTTGCTCCTACTATTGAACTTTCTTTAAAAAAAGATATTCACGATCTGTTTGATCATGCAGGACAAATCAAGAAAGAGCTTGGAGAAAAAATAAATAAAATAGAAGCCCGGGAACTTTTATGGATGGGTGAACAGATGCACCCAATCGTTGATCGTATGATCAAAATGCTAAAGTCAAGTAATGGCGGACACGATATTACCCTCTCTAATATGGGTAAAATCAACATTCCGAGTAAGTACCAGAATTTTAGATTGGAAACGATTATAAGCCCAACAGTCGCCTTCCCTTGGCTTAATTCGAATACGCTTGTTACAACTACCTATAATCAACAAATGGACTTTACTTTGATGTCAAATGAGGATTTCCTTTCCCGACAAAAAGCCACTGAAATTAAAGATAAAGCCCTTGAACTATTGACATCGTCCATATAAAATTAAAATGAAGCCTGATCAACCCAAGAAAATAATAAAAAAAACCACGCTCAAACGCTTTTTATCAAAGCGTGCCCTTTACTATGTCCTTCCCAATATATTCCTGAATTTTATTATAGCGTACGCAAGTTTCAGGGAATTGGGATATACCCATTTTTTTGCCGGAACACAAAACCTCGCCAGACTTACTTTACCCATGGCTACATTTTTACCGGTAATTCTCACGATCGACATTATTAAAAGAGTTGCTGTTGCTGCTGAAGAAGGCAGTATTGAATTCGTGGTTGATGATCAGCTTAATTTAAAAAAATTAATGACCAGACTGAGTATTTTACATGGTCTCATTACCGGGCTGCTTGTGTTATCTATTCTATTTTTCGCACAATTTAGCCTTTCAAAAGATTATAAACTGAATGCAACCGCAATGGCTATCGTTGTCGGAGTTCTTGCGGGCTTGCTTTCTCTCTTATTTACCTACCTTCCCATCAGGAAGCTCAGAAAATATTTATATAAACCTACCTCAACAGTATCTTTTGATTGAAATGGCATCTAGTTTTGGATAGAAGACTGCTATTCACATTTTTTTCGATTAATTAAATTTAATATCCTAAATTTGTCTCTCTAACACAATCAAAAGACATGAAAAATTTATTTTACCCTTTCTTTCGGAGGTCTCTCTCCAGAACTCTTCATCCACATCAACATACTCTTTTCCAAAACCATACTAAGTTTGCACCTTTTTTGATATGAAGTAAAAGTGAGTGATTTAATATGGACTCCATAATAAAAGAGTTCAGTTTCATGAATAACAAAGCTTATATTTCAAAAATAAATATCAAAAAAAAGTGTTACTTTTGCTTTAGGTACGAAGTTTTTCAATACTATTTCATACCTGAATTGTAAGAACGCCATACTATAAAATGTTAAAAATCAATCCAATGAGGAAAATAATTTTACTATTTACTTGTCTGTTCGGTTTCTCGAGTTTTGCACAAATTAAAGTGTTAAAAAACGAAAGTTTAGTGGAAATTGGTAAAGATAACTCTGTTGGTTTATATAAAAAGGAGGATAAATTCACTGTAAATTATCAAGATCTTAATACCAGTAATCTTAATACCATCAGATCTTTCTCTTTTCAAAACTTAAATGGGGATGTTACTGATTTTTATAAACTGATTACGGACGGATTCATCTCTCTTCCTGAAAGCAATATTACTTTAGAACTTCCTAATGATATTATAGAACTTCATTACGAAAAAAATTACGGGCAACCTACCGTACAGTTTATCCAGTATATTAACAAAAACAGGAAGTATGTCGGGAAGTCTCAATTCTTAAACAGGAAACAGGTTGACAAGATCTTTGGAAAGACCAATGGAAAGTCTGCTCTATATGATAAATCTGCTGCTATGAATAATGCCCGGACAAACAAACCGGAGAATTCAACCTCAACATCCAATCCAGGAAATAAGTATAAAAAATCCAGAAAATAATTCATTATTTTACAATATAACAGAACTCATTCACAAGAATGAGTTTTTTATTTTTACTTTTGCAAAAAGATCATTACCTATTATGTCGCTTCAAATAATCAATCTAACCAAAAAATTTGGTGACCAAACTGCTCTTAACGATATCAACATCTCTATCAATAAAACTGAAATCATAGGTCTTCTTGGGCCGAACGGTGCAGGAAAATCAACGCTAATGAAATCTATCGTAGGTGCATTAAAGATTGATGAAGGACAGATAATTTTTAATGATAAAAACATTTCAGAACACGAAATAGAAAGCAAGAAAAACATAGGATTTCTTCCTGAGAACAATCCTCTCTATCTTGAAATGTATGTGAAAGAATATCTGCAATTCGTAGCCAATATTCATAAAATACCCGAGACGAGAGTCAATGACGTGATAGAGCTTGTAGGGATCACTCCTGAAAAGTCTAAAAAGATAGGACAGCTTTCAAAAGGGTACAAGCAAAGAGTGGGCTTAGCGCAGGCGATTCTTCATCAACCTGATTTACTAATTCTGGATGAACCTACCAATGGATTGGATCCCAATCAGATTATCGAAATAAGAAATGTGGTAAAGGAGATTGGTAAAGAAAAAACAGTCCTGCTATCAACACATATTATGCAGGAGGTAGAAGCATTATGCTCGCGTGTTATTCTTATTCACAAAGGAAATATTCTTCAGGACTGCCCTATCGATGAGTTTAAAGGAAAATTTGAAAGCTTAGAAGAAGCTTTTGCTAGCTATACCAACTGATAATCATCTTAGGAGAAGTATATCAATCAAACGCTGTCTGTATCTTAATGGCTTTATATTTGATAAGTTTCAAACAGATTAATTTTAAAACATAATCGCCATGATCAAAAAAATTCTAATAGGAACACTTTGTATCGCACAGTTTTCTCTTATCAGCGCCACCAGTTTTAATGAAAAGCCGACGGAAAGGATCAATACTTCAGAAAAGTTCCAGAAGGTGCCTAAGACAGTTATTATCAAAACTAAAAAATTCAAGATAAGAATTGATCTGCAACCGAATGGAAAGTATCTTTATCAGGCATGGGGTGCTAATTCAAAGATAACCTCAAAGCCTAATATGATCATTAGTGACGGAGAACTGACTCCTGATGGTTCTGGTGGTAATTATTACTATGATTTTACCAATAAAGGGTATCATTACCAGATCTGGAGAAATTACCTAACAGATTCAGCTAATAAAGCACCTTATACACTTGTGGTAAGCGATGAAACAGGTAAGACGATAGTAGAACAGGACGGACAGGTCGTTAAAAAATAAAATAAAACTCTCACTATTACAGTGAGAGTTTCTATTTATGAACCTAATTGTTTAATCTGTGTATAGAAATTGCTTTCTGCAAAGCTTTCTTTTGCTGCTTTATAACCTATATTGAAGATTTCCTCCAATCGGTCTTTTTTCCTTTCAAAAGTTCCATAATTCGATAGATCCTGAGAGGTGATAAACCAATCACAATAATCAAACTTCCCTTTCTCAATCCTATAGGAAAGAAGGTCATAAGAACGCGAAACAATGGCTTTAATTGATTTTAAATCTTTAATATCTATTTCATGTGGCGGAGATACAAAAACTCCAATTAGCTTGTCGCATTCATCTCTGATAATATCTGCCGGGAAATTATTCAAGACTCCTCCATCGCAGAACATTTCTTCACCAATAATGTAAGGTGTTGTAATCCCGGGAATAGAACATGAAGCAATAATAGCATCAGTCACTTTAAAGTTTTCGTCAAATATCTTTTGTGTTCCTGCGACCAGCTCTGTAGCAACAATTTTAACTTCTTTGCTTAAATCTTTCAATTTCATATCTTGAAAAATTGGCTTCAGATAGTTGGTAAAAATAACCGAAGAAACCAATCCAGGCTGATTGAATGTGAAATGTTTCCAGTTAAAAAAATAAACAGAATTGAAAAACTCCAGAATTTCTTCCGGTGTTTTACCTACTGCATACAAACATCCTACAATGGAGCCTGCACTGCAACATGACAATACATCAATATCTATATTATTTTCAATCAAGAACTTTAAAGCTCCTGCATGTGCAATCCCTTTGGTACCTCCTCCTGATAGAACGAGGCCTATTTTTTCCAAATTCATAGAATAAAATTCATAGAATAAAATTAATAAAACAAGATGAAAAAAACTTATTATTTTTCCGAAATACGTAAATTTTAAAATTATTTTAATAAATACCCTATTGGGCGATCGTAATGGAATTTAAAACCCTAACGTCATGATTTGTATTGAGGAAGCGATCAGAACGAAGCCTTATCAATTTTAGCATCATACAATCGGAAGATGTCAACATACTCTTCTTCTGTTTTAGCCTTCTTAAACTTCTCCTCAAGATCGGGATAGTCTTTGAGCAACCTCTTCATTCTGCCTTTAAAATCATTAAAAAAACCTGAATAAAGTAATTTTTTATCTTTATCAGTAATATATCCTTTGATATCGAGCTGGGCTCTCAGAAGTGGATTATGATATCCTTTGTACCAATTGATATTTTTCCCTTCATAAATAACCTCAATCAAACCTTCTTCTTGTGGTAACCTTTCTGATGAAGCAAAATATTCGTGCCCGATATTATTTTCATCCGTAATCTTTATGTACTTAAGATCACCGGGTTCTACCCATGTTTCATTTCCTTGACCATCCTTCATTTTCATTTTAAATAAAATAGTAGCAAAATAATATTTCTTATTAGTGAATTTACCTACATTTCTGACTTCGGCTTTAATCGTATCACTAGAGCTTTTTAAAATGTATTCAACAGGAAAAAAACCTTTATTCTCCTTTTCCTGAGAAAATATTATAATGGAGAATAGAGAAAATAATAAAATGAATTTTGTCCTCATAATAAGTGTTTAAAAAAGCCCAGAGAGTATCTGGGCTTTATATTGTTTGATATTTAATATTGTATTAAATGTGGATTACCTCACCGTAAGCTGCTGCTGCTGCTTCCATGATTGCTTCAGAAACAGTTGGGTGCGGGTGAATAGACTTAATGATCTCATGACCTGTAGTTTCTAGTTTTCTAGCTACAACAGCCTCAGCAACCATATCCGTTACTCCTTCACCGATCATATGACATCCTAACCACTCTCCATATTTAGCATCAAAAATAACTTTGATGAAACCATCTGTATTTCCGTTTGCTGTAGCTTTACCACTTGCAGAAAGAGGGAATTTACCAACTTTGATCTCGTATCCTTTTTCTTTAGCCTGCTTTTCTGTAAGACCTACAGAAGCAACTTCAGGGTGACAATACGTACATCCAGGGATATTGCCATAGTCGATTTTCTCTACATGTAATCCTTTGATCTTTTCAACACAAGTGATTCCTTCTGCAGAAGCAACGTGAGCTAAAGCCTGAGTTGGGATAAGATCTCCGATTGCATAATATCCAGGAACTGAAGTTTCGTACCATTCGTTTACTAAAACTCTTCCTTTATCTGTTTGGATTCCTACTTCTTCTAAACCGATGTTTTCGATATTAGCAGCGATACCAACTGCTGAAAGTAAGATATCAGCTTCTAAAGTAATGTTTCCGTTTGCCGTTTTCACGTTTGCTTTCACACCTTCTCCACTCGTATCTACGCTCTCTACAGAAGCATTTGTCATAATTTCGATTCCAGATTTTTTCAAAGATTTTTCTAAGTGCTTAGAAATTTCCTCATCTTCTACAGGAACGATGTTTGGCATGAACTCAACAACAGTTACTTTTGTTCCCATTGTATTATAGAAATCAGCAAACTCTACTCCGATCGCTCCAGAACCTACTACGATCATAGATTTTGGTTGCTCAGGAAGAGATAATGCTTGTCTGTATCCGATTACTTTTTTACCATCCTGAGGTAAGTTTGGTAATTCTCTTGAACGTGCACCTGTTGCAATAATAATATTGCTTCCAGCGTATTCAGTTATTTTACCATCTTTATCTGTAACGG
The DNA here is from genome assembly GCF_016595215.1 of Chryseobacterium paridis. Classification (GTDB taxonomy): domain Bacteria; phylum Bacteroidota; class Bacteroidia; order Flavobacteriales; family Weeksellaceae; genus Chryseobacterium; species Chryseobacterium paridis. The sequence continues at coordinate 1,400,372 of NZ_JAENHK010000010.1, forward strand.
AAACTTTTTTATCTTTTAAAATCTTTGCTGTTCCTAGTATAACATCGATCTTATTTTTTTTCATCAGGAACTCAATTCCTTTGCTCATTTTGTTTGCAACACCACGGCTTCTCTGAATTACATTGGGAAACTCAAAACTTGGTTCCACTTTATTCAAACCGTAATCTTCTGCATGATTAATATAATGAAAAACCTGAGCAGACTTCAATAAAGCTTTAGTCGGTATACATCCCCAATTAAGACAAATTCCGCCTAAGTTTTCTTTTTCGATAATTGCAGTTTTGAAACCCAACTGTGCAGCTCTGATTGCTGTAACATATCCACCAGGACCACTTCCGATGACAATAATATCGTAATTCATTAGCTTAAAATTTTTATGCGAATTTAAGGAAAAAATATGGGATGCTTCATGTTTCTTCAAATTCATCTTACAATGCATCATTAAGACAATTTCATTTAATTTTAAATAAAAAAAAGGACACTAAAAGCATCATTTTTTTATTAAATTTTAATTTAAATTAAAAACTCTTTAAAATAAAATCTGCATAATCAATCAATTTCAATTTTAATAATCTTAAAAAATTCATATTATTTCAATTTTTTAGGTAATTAAATCTGATTTTACGGTCTGATGATAATGCTTGAAATCGTTCTTTTTTACTAAAATGAATACGTATCTTTATATATGATTTTTATGCAGATTTGTAATTGAGGAAGAATTAAACCATAAAAACAATTCTTCTATAAACATCGAACAAATATCTATGAAAAAAAGCACCCTTACCAAAGATAATATTTGGATAAAAGAACCGGAAGATCACGATTTTCCTGCAGCCCAGGATTACCTTGAACTTCTTTTCGAGCCTGATGAGGCAAAAGGTATAGTTGAAAAACTAAAAAAGGCACCTACCATTACAAAAAAATCTAAAGATATTTTAAGAGCCAGTAAACTTGCTCTCCTTCCTGAAACCAATATCCATGTAAGGGAAAATCTGAAAAAGGTACAAAAGAATAAAAAGCTCTCCCCGATATTACTTGTAAGAGGAGAACATGAATTGATCATTGCCGATGGCTATCATCGTTTATGCTGTAGCTATTATCTTACTGAAGATTTGGAGGTTCCTTGCAGATTAGTATAAAAATAGAAGGCCCATATTGATTTTATTAATGCAAACGACTCCAACAACGATAACGAGATAGATGCTTTGGAAGAAGCAATTATTATATAACTTAAAAGAGCAGGAATTTCCTGCTCTTTTTGTATTTATTTTTAATCTGGAATTTCTCCAATTGATTATTGTAAAATATTTCAACTCTACTAAGAAATCTAAAGCTCTACATTTCTTTGAGTAATTTTTTCTGACTTCTGTACTTTGCATTTAGAGCCCTTAGCTGGTCTTGTTTCATCTTTTTGGTCGCCAATGGATGATTCAAAATAAGTTTTTTTTCCTGGTTATATCTCTTGTCCAGCTCACGGGATTTAATGGCAATCAATTCACTTTTCGAAGGGTGCGGCGGAGGTGATGGATGCTTTTGCGCTACAACATTCATTGATAATCCAACCATTAAGATTGCTGATATAAAAAACTTGTTCATGATATGTACTTTTATGAATAACTTCAATCAAATGTTTATCATCAATTAAATTCATTCAGGTTTATCATAAATCTTGCACATATCATACCAACATATGAATAAGGAATGTAATGAACTTCACTACTCTTTTTTTTAATGATCACTTTTCATTATTGCTTTATCTGAATAACTGTTGAATATTTTAGCTGTCGACGTTCATCAGGAATTTGAACCTGAATCCGGTTTCCTTTCTGTTTCCATTGAACCTTTGAGGACAATCCTAAGATTTTCACTGATCTTGGTTTAAAATCCTCAGGTATTGAAAAACTGAGATCAGAAGGAGACTGATAATTTGACTGTTCATCAATATGAAAAACATTAATAGTTTTTCCATCTTTGCTTTTAGTGTAATAAAGATCTCCTTCGTGAAAAGGAGCAACAGTTCTTGTTGCAAAAACAGCGGATTGATTTTTCTCCATCCATCCGGATATTTCTTTTAGCCTTTCATACACTACAGCATCATAATCTCCGTTGGGCCCGGGAGCAATATTCATGAGATAGTTCCCCCCTCTGGAAATAATTTTAATTAAGGTTTCTATAATTTTCTGGGAAGATTTATAGTTGTCATTGGGTACATATGAAAAAGAATCTCCCATTGTTATACAGCTCTCCCATGGAATTGAAAGAGGCTGTTCAGGAACTGCCTGCTCAGGGGTAACATAATTTTCCCATTTTCCGGGAACTGTTCTATCTACAATGATGATTCCCGGTTGATTGTTACGCGCCATGGCACCGATCTTATCCATATCAATATCCTGTTCCACTTTAATTGTTCTTTGCCATTCTACACCCGGATCAATAGTGTTAAAAGGCCGAACCCAACCTCCATCTAACCAGAGAATATCTATTTTACCATAATTTGAAGTGATTTCATTAAGCTGATTCAATGTAAATTTCTTAAAATTCGCCCACCTCTCCGGATATTTTTTGGGATCATAATTTACATTTCTGTCTTTTGGAGGAAAATAAGACCACCAGTAATCATTGGAATGCCAGTCAGGCTTTGAAAAATAAGCCCCTATTTTAAAACCATCTTTGCGAAAAGTATTAAAAATCTCTTTTGTAACATCCGCTTTTGGACTTTTGGAAAATGGAGTTTTTGAAGAGGTTATTTTATAATCTGTCTGCTGTGTGTCAAACATACTAAAGCCATCGTGATGTTTTGTAGTAAAAACAACGTATTTCATTCCAGCTCGTTTGGTCGCATCTGCCCACTTCTGAGGATTGAATTGGCTTGGATTAAAAGTAGTTTGAAGGTTTTCATAATTCTTTACATATTCATTGTATGTTTCGCCATGTTCTGGTTTGCGTTGGGTCCATGATTCATCTTCAGGACATAAACTCCAGCTTTCAACAATTCCCCATTGACTATAAGTTCCCCAATGCATGAAAAGTCCAAATTTCAAATCCTGCCATTCCTCCAGATTTTGTACAACCAAAGGATCAGTAGGCTTTTCGTATCCTTTTGAAACATTGTGTGCCTGTGAAAAAAAGGCATTAGAAAGAAAAAGTGATGAAAGAATAAGAGCTTTAGTTTTTTGATGGATGGACATAAAGAAATACTTTTCGCTAATGTAATCATCATTCTATGAACTCACAAAAAATAGTTTTTGATTGAACTTGTGATTATTTAACCACAGATTAATCAGATTTGCGCTGATGATTGTGTTCTTTTTTCACTTGCAGATTTTGCTAATAGAGCAGATTTTTTAATTTTTATCTTTGATAAAAATCTTAGCGCCTTATAAACGCAATACTTATAAAAATGTAGCGTCTTTGCGTTTAACTATCAGTCATTTGTTTTTTAACGCAAAGATTGATGATGATACAATATAAATCAAGATAGCAAAGAGGAGCTTCGCTTATTAAGCTTGTGGATAAAAATCAAAGATTTTTGAAAAGCTTAAGTGTACTTTTATTCAGCATTATACATTAAACTTAAAAACAGCTTACGTGTTTAAAATTTCTGACATTAATACTACAATTTGAGATTGCTTTACTTCGACAGGCTCAGCACAAGCACCACTGGTTCGCAATGACAGAATTTTTAAAAACTTTTATGACTTTTGACTACTTCGAACCTTCGGTTTGTGGTTAGATCAAATCTTGTAATGCAGTATCCATATCTGGATAAGTAAACTGGAAGTTGTTTTTCATCAATATTTCAGGATATACATTTCTGCTCTTTAATAGTAATTCTGTTTCTGTTTTTAGAAATATAGAAGCCAGCTCTAATTGCCAAACTGGAGCATTCATTCCAAATGGCATTCTTAAACGAGCTCTTAATTTTTTCATTAGTTCTATATTCGTCAAAGGATTGGGTGCTGTTATGTTAATTGGACCTGAAATATTTTCATTTTCAATGATCCATTCTACCGCACGACAAAAATCATCAATATGAATCCAACTTACATTTTGATTTCCATTTCCCTGTTTCCCGCCCAAACCTAATTTTGTTACCTGATAAAGTTTTGGAAAAGCACCACCATTTTTACCCAGAACAATTGATGTTCGTAAAGCAACTTTTCTTACACCATTGTTTTCTACTGTAAAGAACTCTTTTTCCCAACTTTTACAAATATTCATAGAAAAATCATCTCCGATAATTCCATTTTCTTCAGTATTCAAATGCTTTTCGGAATGCACATAAATGGTTGCTGAACTTGCATTGAGCCAAACTTTAGGTTTATGTATGCATTGGTCAAGAGCTTCCTGAAGTACTTTTGTGCTTTCAATTCTTGAAGAATAAATTTCCTGCTTATTTCTGTCAGAATAGCGACAATCTACAGATTTGCCTGCAAGATTAATGAGAACATCTGCATTTTCGAGAACATTGCTCCATTCACCAAGATTTTTTGCATCCCAATAAATATCACTTTCTCGCTTTGCATTTCGGGTTAGAATATAAACCTGATTTCCTTTTTCTTCGAAATACTTTTTCAAGTTTTTTCCGAGAAAGCCAGTTCCAGCTGCTATTATTATTTTCATTGGTTTAGGGTTTAGGGAAGTTTCCGTTTTTTTGGAAACATTAATGATTTAAACTATATATTTTTTAACTTTCACTTCAATTTCAGAGCCTTCTGCAAGCATCACTGAAATGGGTTTCTGGTCTTTTAAAAATTCAAATTCTTTTCCATAGACTCTATAAAAGTCAATTTCAAGTTGATAGTTTTCAACAATATGATAATTCCATTGTGGATGAGAGACTTTATATTCAGACGTTCTATTTCCTCTTTTGGTAAAACCATAATAATGCTCCGTAATAAATTCAAATTCAGAATTACTTTTCATTGGTAGAGCATCATTGCCTGCTGTAAGCTCAATAGAATGCCAGTTTTTATCTTTCCATGAATATTTAATTAATAATTTATTATCTTTTTGTTGAATCTTATTTTTCATCTGCATCGTCTCATAATTCTCTTTGTAAATAGAGTTTGCCACAAAACTTAAGGCTGGTTTCGGAACGATCTCTTTTATAAAAACGACACCTCTCTTCCATCCATTTTTTTCTCTCTTTCTAACGTAAAACCTAAGATTAACCTCTTCGAAGTCGCGGTGAAAAGGAATTGGAAATCCTAATAGTTTAGTATTTAAAAACATAAAGCCAACCAAGCTTACATAACATCTTCCATTATAGAAATCGAGTTCAGTACCTTCTGGAAGGTATTTTAATAAGATCTTTGGATCTGTTTCGTAATTGATAATGGCAAGCTTACGCCATTCTGCTTTTAGAAAGTTCATAATTCTGCTGTTTTTTTAATGATCCTATTTCTCTCCAATAAAAACCTTGTGAGATAATTTTTTAGAAATACCCTATTGAAAAGTTTTCCAACAATTCCAAGTGGAGATTCAAATTCGAGTATATCTATCATTATTGTGTTTTTATCATCCTTTTTAAAAATGTGCTGATGTCTAAAAGATGCAAAAGTTCCTTTCAACATAATATCAGTAAATTCAGAGGGTCTTTCCATACTAATGATTTTTGAGGTATGGGTTTGATCGAATCCTAAATGCTTTGCTCTCCAGGTTACAGTCTCATTCAAACCAATTAATCCGCTTGTATGTCCTGCAATAGCTTTTTCCTGAGATTTGAATGTTGACCTCTGATGGAGGTCAATATCTCGTGCTAAATCAAAAACTATATGGATATCTGCCTTGATGATTGTTTCTAAATAAATTCTAGACATACCAGTATATTAAAGTAATTAAAACAACTGTTCTGTAAATGATCCAGCTTACGGTTGGCAAAGCGTTTAATCTTAATATTTTACATCTTCTCCAGTGTTCTAAAAGCATAACAGAAACAACAATTCCAAAATAGATAATACAAAAAGCTGAGCTGAGGTTCATGAACAATACAGGTATTAAAAGCAGTGTTCCAATCAAAGAAACAGTCATCATATTCCCGATGTAATCCCAGGTTTTGTCTTTTAAATAAGTCTTTAAAAATATAATTTGCCATCCAATCTGACCTAAACAAATCAGAAATTCTCTTAGAAAATGATGTTCTAAATTCAGACCTAATTTAGCCGTAAAAACACTTAAAACAAAGGCTGAGAAGAATACAACGAATCCAATATAGCTCAATCTATAGCCTAGATTAAAATCAGGAATACATGATTGTTTTTTATCATCAATTGGGGATGGGATAATTTGTTTTCTATTATAAGAAACAAAAGAATATAGCTTTTTAAAAAACCAGTACAAAGGCTTTATTCTCGCTATCTTTTCCAATGCCGGAAATGAATTCCCTATGATGATAAGTAAACTATCCAAACCATAAACCACTTCATTTTTATTATGATCAACCAAAGCAATTTCATTTTTTGCACGGTTAAAATCAATAATTGATTTGTTCTTAGAAGTCATTTCACTAAAGGCTTCTCTCCCATTATAATCAAGCATTCCGCATTTTGTAAAACCTTTAGAATAGATATTACACATTGGGCATTCATTATCGTAGATGAGCGTGTGGTTTTTTAGCGTTTTCATAACTGTTAATTTTTAGATTTTTATTTTTAAAAACTAGATAACTATCTACTAAATAAAGAATCGCCATTATTGGACTGTAGAAAAAAGACAATACTATAATTACAATAAAAATGAAAGCAATAAAGTTTATGCTTCCAAAAACAGCTAAACCCAAGATTGATGGAAATATGGGCAAAATTAAATAGCCATAAACCTTAAATAATAGTGATTTGTTGTATACATAAAAATATCTAACGAGGTAGCTTATTGATTGTGATATTCCTACTATAAAATAAAATAGATAAATAATTTTTTCATTATTATTTATTAACCCAATTAATACGACACTTGAAGTAATAATAAAAACTATAAGTTGTACATAGAAATCATATTTAAAGAAATTTGTCATGTTAATGGATTTTAAAATGTTGTCTTTTTATTTTTTCTGAAATAGAAAATCAGAAATAAATGAATGATTAAATTTTTCATAATTATTATATTTTCAATAATTTTTGAAAGTTTATTTGAAATAAAAAAGGATATGCATCCTTTCTCTTATTACAAATTATTCTTCTTTAGATAATTTGATATTTTATTATACAAATGAAAATTACAAGTTCCATCAATAATTGTATCCGCCTTCCCTCTGTTTTCAAAAACATACCTATCGGATGTTGTGCACCCTCCATCTTGAGGTACCTGACGTATTCTGTTTTCGATACTAATGAAATAAGCAAGCTCATCTTTGTCTAATTTCTTTGATCTTTGACCTCTTCGTACAAAATAATCATCCCCTATATTTTCAAGAATCACAGAATCTGAATTATGGTGAAAACAGCCATTCGAATTATAGATTAACTTTACTTTAGAGTCACGCAAACTCTCAAATGCCAAATTTGCAATCTTTTTAATTGACTTATCAGGATTAATGCTTACTCTATAATTTTTTGCCTCATCAACAACCTGTTCTTCTTTCATTTTATCTCCAAAAAGATTAGTGTAAACAAACGTGTACTTTCCCTCTTCAATACTATCAATTTTAATTCTTTGATTTAAGCTGAAAGCATATTTATCTGTCTTCAAAATCTTAAAAACTTTATTATTTTTCAGAATTTTAATTTCAGAAAGATTATAGAACCTCTTATCTGATTCGTCTACGCTTTCTATATTTATATCAAAACTTGCAGACACCTCTTTTTGACAGCTTGTCACACTTGCTAATAAAAGTAATAGAATACTCTTTTTCATTCTTTTGTTACTTTAATAAATTAGTGATCTTCCCAACCAGCCAGTGATCATCACTTTTAATCGCCAGATCCATAATATTATTGATCTTTCCAGTTACTGAGCTAAAATCCTGCATCAATTTGATAAACTCTTTAGCCTCGTCTGAATCATTATCTTCAATATTTTTGAGTTCCTCTAAAAAAGATATCACAGGTTCTATTTCTCTCTTTCTACGCTCTTTAGTAATTTGTTTAAACAAAAACCAAACATCTTTTTCTGCAGTGAAGTACTCCTTTCTATCTCCTTTTACAAATTCTTTCTTTACGATTCCCCAATCTATTAAAGCTCGTAAATTCATATTGGCATTTCCTCTTGAAATTTCAAGTTGCTCCATTACCTCATCAGTAGATAAAGGTTTGCCACTTGCCAGAAGTAATGCATGAACCTGCGCCATAGTACGGTTGATCCCCCAATTGGTAGCAAACGTTCCCCATGTCTGAATGTATTTTTCTTTAGCTTCTGAAAGTTGCATTTTGTTTTCTTTTGAATTTCTATTACAAATGTAATAATAATTTTTGAACTTTCAATAATTTTTGAAAATTAATTTTAAACCATGGAAATTATTTCAATTCTTAAATTTTTTTTTCTTTAATATTATACTTTTATTTATTAATAAATTTAACCTTTTCCCCTGTAACAAATCTCTAATTACAACGACTACTAAAATAATAATCTTTATAGTAATGAAATATAACAAAATTGCATCATTACTTTTTGTTTTGTCTGCAGGAAGTATGATGTTCGCACAAGATGACTTGATCAACAAGTTAAAAAACAATCAATCACAAAATGCCAATTTTAAATTTACCACACTAAAAGATGTTGGTGCCACTTCGGTAAAGAATCAGGGATCTTCAGGAACATGTTGGAGCTATTCAGGAAACTCTTTCTTAGAGTCTGAAATGCAGCGTATGGGTAAAAAGCCAGTTGATCTTGCTGAAATTTTCACTGCAAGAAATTCTTATCATGATAAAGCTAAATTGTTTGTTCTGAACAATGGAGCAATCAGCTGGGGAGACGGAGGAGAATTACATGATGTAATCAACATGTATAAAAAGTATGGTGCTGTTCCACAAGAAGTTTACACAGGTCTTAAAGCTGGACAAACTGTCAACAACTTCAAAGAAATGCAAGATAAACTAAAGACTGTATTGGATAGTTTGGTACAGGCTTCATCAAAAGGTAAGCTTTCTGACAACTGGATGTCTTCAGTAGATGCTATTTTAGATGAATATCTTGGAAAAGTTCCAACTAACTTTACCTATAATGGGAAATCTTACACTCCAAAAACATTTGCTAATGAAGTCGTAGGAATTAACCCTGAAGATTATGTAGAACTATCTTCATACAAAGATTATCCTTATTTTCAGAAATTTGTAAATCCAATTCCAGATAACTGGAGCCATGATTCTGATTGGAATATTCCAATGACAGATTTGACTGCTATTGTAGACAACGCTGTATCTAAAGGATATTCTGTGGGTTGGGCAACGGATGTTTCTGAACCTTATTTTTCATACAAAAATGGGGTTGCTTATGTTCCAGATGTAGATTTGGATCAAATTACTCCTGAAGTAAAAAAAGAACTGTTTACAGAGCCGAAAAAAGACAAAACGATCACTGAAGATATGCGTCAGAAAGCTCTTAATAATCTTTCTACAACAGATGATCACGGTATGCACATTGTTGGATTGGCCAAAGATCAGAGTGGAAAAGAATATTATATGGTTAAAAACTCCTGGGGTGTAACCAATGATTTTGAAGGATACATTTATGTAACAAGACCATATGTAGAATATAAGTCAACTGCTATTTTAGTTCATAAAAATGCAATCCCAAAAAATATTTTAAAGCAATTAAAGCCTTCTAAAAATATTGGTTTATAGAAAATCACTTTTGTCATTTGATATGACAATTTTAGATATTTAAATCTGTTAAAAAAAGCTGCTCTCAGAATTTCTAAGAGCAGCTTTTATTTTGTAAACTCATCAGAATTGAAAAGGCTCTGCATATACTACTTTGAAATATTCGCATACCAATGGAGTTTCCATTGTAGGTTCCTTGTTAATGCGCTCACATTCCGACTGTATATATTCCCAATATATTTCACGCCAGCTCTCTAACGTTCTATCTCCCTCCCCACTGTCAAAAGCAAACTTGGTTCCCACTTCCTTGAATGGAACAATTGATATTTCTTTTGTTTGAATTACACAAACCGGCATCTCATTGGAGTCTGTTATGATATTAAATTCTCCGATAGAAGGGATTGGATTATTTTCTGATTCATATACCCACAAAAGCGAACCTGTTGCAGTTTTAATTCCGGCTGTAACAAGCTTTGCGATAGATGAAGCATCCTCTTTTCCACCAAAATGAAAAGAACCACACAATTCTAAATCCGGAGAAGATTTTTCTTTTAAACTATCTATAAACTGATTCCAGTAAGATGCTATGTAATCTAAAGGCATAATGTTAATTTAAACCGCAAATTTAAGAATTAAATCCCTTATGTAAGAATTAATAAAATATTAAAAAGGCAATTCCAGTGAAGTCAAAAATATTATATTTGTAGCTTAATCAACAAATTAAAGAAATATGAAAAATCTAAAAAAATTATCTAAAGATGATTTAAAGGGACTTAACGGAGGGAATCCACCAGATTGCACAGAAGGAATTACTTGCTATCATCCACGTAAAAATGGTATGCCTGGTTATTGGACGTGCAATGTAGGATTGACTGAATGCCCTGAAGACTAATCAATCATAGCTACAATAAAAAATCGCTTTCAGAAATTCTGAAAGCGATTTTTTTTTATTGCTTATCCTTATTTAAAATATCGCAGGATACTTTTGAGGATTTGTTTCATTGAACATTGCGTAGATCTTTTCTACCATATCATCTGAGGATGGCTTGCTGAAATAATCTCCATCACTAGCGTAAGCAGGACGATGATCATTTGCTGCAATAGTCAACGGATCAGAATCTAAATATCTGAAAGCTTTCTGCTTCTCCAAAATCTGCTGAAGAATAAATGCTGAAGTTCCTCCTTCCACATCTTCATCGATAACAACCAATCTGTTTGTTTTCTTTACACTCTCAGCAATCTCATTTGTTAAATCAAAAGGAATTAAAGACTGAACATCAATAACCTCTGAAGAGATTCCTAATTTTTCCAATTCTTCTGCAGCTTCCATAACGATTCTCCATGTAGAACCATACGTTACTAATGTAACATCCTTTCCTTCTTTCGTTACTTCAATTTTCCCTACAGGAACTGTAAATTCACCTAAGTTATCTGGCTGTTTTTCTTTTAATCGATATCCGTTCAGACATTCAACAATAACTGCCGGATCATCACTTTGAAGCATGGTATTATAGAATCCGGCTGCTTTTGTAAGGTTTCTAGGAACAAGTACAAGAATTCCTTTTGAAAGGTTAAGAATTCCAGCCATAGGAGAACCTGAATGCCAAACACCTTCTAATCTATGTCCTCTTGTTCTGATAATTACAGGAGCTTTCTGTCCTCCTTTCGTTCTGTACTGAACCGTTGCCAAATCATCACTCATCCCCTGAATACAATATAAAATGTAATCAAGGTACTGGATTTCAGCGATAGGTCTTAGCCCTCTCATTGCCATACCAATTCCCTGACCTAAAATAGTAGCTTCACGGATACCTGTATCTGCAACACGAACTTCACCATATTTCTCCTGCATCCCTTCCAACCCTTGGTTTACATCACCGATATTTCCGGCGTCCTCACCAAAGACAAGTGTTTCAGGATATTTTTCGAATATTTTATCAAAATTGTTTCTTACCACTACTCTACCATCTACATCTTCTGAGCTGTCAGAATACACAGGTTTAACCTCTTTAATATTTTCAGCTTTCCATTGAGACTGAGAATAAAGATGAGAAGAATAATTGTCTTTTTCTACTTCAAAAACCTCATTATACTTTTGTATCAATTGGTTTCTTTCTGCAGTATTTGATCCTCTTGTCGCTAACAGAGATTTTCTAACCAAATGGAAAATATCTTTCTTAGCTTTAGAGATTAATTTATTAAACTGAGCAATATAGTTTTCAATTTCTGCATTTTGTCCTTTAAGATTTTCCACTAAAGGTAAAACAGACTTCGACAAATCTGAAATGGTATTCTGGTAATTTTCCCAAGCCACTTTCTGACCTGCTTTTACCATTTTTTTAGCCTCTTCATCAATTGCCTCTAATTCTTCTGCTGTTGCAATAACCTCTTCTTTTCCTTCAATTTCAATTGAATAGTTTAAAATCCATTCTTTGAATTTTATCAATCCATCAAAATCTGCTTCCCATGAAAGACGCTCTTCATTCTTATATCTTTCGTGAGAACCTGAAGTAGAGTGACCTTGTGGTTGGGTAACTTCAATTACATGTACTACCACAGGAACACTTTCAGTTCTTGCAAAATGTTCTGCTCTTGCGTAAGCATCCAATAAAGCAGGATAATCCCAAGCTTTTACCTGAATAATCTCACAGCCCTGATTTTCTCCTTCTTTTCTTTGAAAGCCACTTAGCATTTCAGAAATATCTGCTTTAGCTCTCTGGTTTTTCGTAGGAACAGATATTCCATATCCATCATCCCAGATTGAAACAATCATCGGAACCTGAAGAGCACATGCTGCGTTCAGTGTTTCCCAGAAATGACCTTCTGCAGTAGAAGCATCCCCAATAGTTCCAAAAGCAATTTCGTTTCCGTCTTTTGAGAATTTTTCTGAACCATCAAATTTTACGGACTTGTATATTTTAGAAGCTTGTGCCAATCCTAATAATCTCGGCATTTGTCCTGCTGTAGGAGAAATATCAGAAGAAATATTTTTCTGAGCCATCAAATCTTTCCAGCTTCCATCTTCATTTAAACTTCTTGTCGCGAAGTGACCGTTCATCTGTCTTCCCGCTGATGCAGGCTCTCTCTCTACGCTGGTATCTGCGTATAACTGTGCAAAAAAGCTTTCAACCGTTAAAGCATCTACAGATAAGGCAAAAGTCTGGTCTCTGTAGTATCCTGAACGGAAGTCTCCATTTCTGAAAACTTTCGCCATTGCCAGCTGTGGTAATTCTTTACCATCACCGAAGATCCCAAATTTAGCTTTTCCTGTAAGAACTTCTCTTCTACCCAGGTAAGACATTTCACGAGAAATTCTCCCTAATTTATAGTCTTCAAGTATTTGATTTTTAAAATCTTGAAAGGAAATCTTCTGTGTTTCAATATAGGTTGTTTGCATAGCCAAATATAAAAATTTTTAGTTCTAGAAGTATTTTGCTAATATACACTTTTTAAATTAATTTTAATTTTTAATAATCTTTTTTAAAAATTTGATAATAACAGAAATTGTGTTTTATTTTGAATAAATTTGTATAAATGGAAAAAAAGTCACCCCATATATTAAATGCATCCAGCAATCTTTTAGGGTTTTCTCTGATTATAATCACTTCATTGAAAATCACTAAAATCAGTGGCAGTACGTATCTGGACGAATTTGCCGGAGTGGCATGTATTCTTTTTGCATGCAGTTGTTTCTTTTCCTTTCTTGCCATAAGAACACACAACGAAAAACGGGAAACCAAGTTTGAAAATATTGCAGATTATTTATTTTTAATTGCCTTATTTTGCATAGTCTTAGCTGTTGTAATCGTGACAATAAGAATAATGTAAGTATTTATTCGTAAATCTACTATAAACATCAAAAACAATTAGTAGGAAACTTCAATGTATCTTTATAATCGAATTCGCTTTATTTGAGGATAATTTGAAGAAACAGACATTTACACATCCTATACTGGTAAATGAATACAATATAGAATTATGCAAATTATAAAAGTGATGATGTTGAAGGGGCAGATAATGAGTTTTAAAATTTCCTCTCAATCACATAATCCAGCATACTGTGTAATGATCTTTTAGCTTCTGAGTCCGGAAATTCATTGAGAAGATCTTTCGCTTTTTGTTGAAAATCTTTCATCACAGAGATAGCATAATCTAAACCACCTGAACTTTTCACAAAAGCAATGAGTTCTTTTACACGTTTTTGATCGTTGTTATACCGTTTTATGGTATTGAAAAAATACTTTCTGTCTTTTTCACCCGCAATTTTTAAGGCGTGAATCAGAGGTAGCGTCATCTTTTGTTCTTTAATATCTATACCAACCGGTTTTCCTATAACATTAGAACTCAAATAATCGAATAAATCATCTTTAATCTGAAATGCCATTCCTGTGTAAGTTCCGAAATCCTGCATTCTTTTGGCAAGCTTTTCGTCTACACTGTTAGATAACACTCCGACCTCACAACAAGCAGCAATCAATGTTGCTGTTTTCTGACGGATGATCTCATAGTAAACGTCTTCTGTAATATCAAGCTTTCTGGCTTTTTCCAATTGAAGAAGTTCTCCTTCAGACATTTCTCTGATGGTTCTGGAAATTACTGAAAGTAAATCGTAGTCTTTATGATCTGTAGAAAGTAGAACTGATTTTGATAATAAATAATCTCCTACCAAAACTGCAATTTTATTTTTCCATAATGCATTAATGGAAAAAAAGTTTCGTCTCTTAAAGCTTTCATCTACGACATCATCATGAACTAATGTCGCCGTATGGATCAATTCGATCATGGAAGCTCCACGGTAGGTCTTTTCATTGACATCTCCAACGAGCTTGGCACACAGAAATACAAACATTGGGCGCATCTGTTTTCCTTTAGTAGTAACAATGAAACGGGTTACTTTATCTAATAAGGGAACTTTACTCTGCATTGATTCATAAAACTTCTCTTCGAAAAGTTTCATTTCCTCATTAATCGGATGCTTGATTTCTTCTACAATATTTGCCAAAATCTATGAGTGATGGATAAATAATTATTAATATGCACAAAGATAATTTTTTTCGGGTAATTTTAGTAGAAAATTCAATCTTTGAATTCTTCTTTTGGAATAAAGTACAGGCTCTGTTTTACAGTTCCCAATGGATATCTGAATTTTTCACCCGAAATATAGAGCCCTTTATCATCCACTGCGATCCCTTCAATCTGTCCAATTGAGGTAGAACTTCCTAAATAATAATGTTTTGATCTTTCTTTAAAAAAAATCCCAGGCTCAGTCTCATTAAATACATCCAGGAAAACTTCCGTCTTCTTTGTATAGCCGACTAAATAAAGTTTTTTATCAAAATAAGAGGCATCCGTTACAACAAAATCAGTTTTAAAGGTTTCTACTTTTTCAGCTTTTTGCTGTTTGAAAATCTCCGGATCAATAGTATAATGTGAAGTTGCTTTCGACGCCCATTCTTTAGTGAAAATATGGAGTTTCCCATTCAGATAGATCATAGCTTCTGCATCAAAGTCATTATTGGTATTTTTTGAAATAAATTCCTTCTGTTCGGGATAATAAAAAGAAATTGTTTTGATCAGATCATTCCTTAAACTATCATTAGAGAAAGGGACTTTGTAAATTTCAAGATCTTTTCGGGTGCCCGTATTATTTCCGAAATCGCCTATATAAAAATTATTCCCATCATTTGTCAGGGCTTCCCAATCCTTATTTTTAGCTTTAATTTTAAAAACATTTACAACATTTCCGGATTTTTTATCTATCTCAAAAAGCTCAGGACTATTGCCACTATCATTAAAAGTATAGAGCTTTCCATTAAAGAAATTCAACCCTGAAGTTTCCTGAATCTGATCTTCAAGAAAAGCTATTCTGTATTTTTTTATTTTAAAGAAATCAGCCTGTTGAGAAAAACCTGCCTGAAAAACAAGCACTGCAAAAATGAGGATAACCTTTTTCATACTATAAAAATACGATTTTCGTTACAATTGATCGTTTTTTGAAATAAAAATTGAATCATAGGTTTTGGCTAAAGCCGATGGATTTTATTTCACAAAAAAACGGGCTAAAGCCCGTTCCTATTGATTGACCTTAATTTGATAAGGTCTATGCTGACTTTCTATGTTGTCTACGAGCTTTCCTTGCAAAATAATCTTTTTGATACTGTCTTACCGTTTTTCCGGTACCATCATGCCTCCACCCTGGTGAGTTGAAAATATAATTGATCCTGTCTGAAAATTTCAAACCGGGCTGTTTAATATCTTTCCATATTTTTCTCCATTCGTAAAACAAAACAGTATCAGGTTTATTGTCCGGCATTTTAGGATAGATACCATATTTAACCGGGATATTGGGATCTTCTTTTTCAAAAGTTCCAAACATTTTATCCCAGATGATCAGGCACATTCCCATATTTCTATCCAGATATTTAATATTACAGGCATGATGTACCCGATGGTGGGAAGGCGTTACTAAAATATGCTCTAAGAATCCCATCTTTTTTACAGTTTGAGTATGAACCCATGTCCCATATACCTGGCCAATAGCATACACAACCATAATATGCCATGGATTAAAACCTAAAAAGGCAAGCGGAGAAAAATATAAATACCTATAAAGGGGCTGTAATACCGGACTTCTGAATCCGGTGGTAAGATTAAAGTATTCCGAATTATGGTGAGTAATATGAACCGCCCAAAAAGCTCTCGAATGATGATCGACATAGTGAAGTACATAATATGCGAAGTCAGTAATGACGAAACAGATCAGCCAATACCAGATTGTAAAATCCCATGAAAAAAGACGGTGATTGTAAAAGAAAAACATCACTCCCATTGCAAAAACCTTCATGATCAGATCCAAACCAAAGTTCAGCAATGCTAAAAAAACGCTTGTTGCTACATCTTTTTTATCATAGAGTTTAGCCTCAGAAACGTGGCTATAGATCATTTCGGCTAAAATAACGGTA
This sequence comes from Chryseobacterium paridis, assembly GCF_016595215.1. Classification (GTDB taxonomy): domain Bacteria; phylum Bacteroidota; class Bacteroidia; order Flavobacteriales; family Weeksellaceae; genus Chryseobacterium; species Chryseobacterium paridis. The sequence goes on from NZ_JAENHK010000010.1 coordinate 1,417,092, forward strand.
GCATGAAAGGGAATTGCCCAGGCATAGACATTTTCTAATCCATCTTCACCCAAAAAGTAGTTCATTATTTACTAGTTTTGTGCAAAGGTAGGGTATTATAAAAATCAGAAATCTATTTTTGCTAATTTTTTAAGGAAATTTTAATCGGTAACTTTATTGGCTAATTGTCCGCATGCAGCATCTATATCTCCACCACGGCTTTTTCTGATCATTACCGTAATACCGGCATTTTCAAGTTGACGAACATAATTATCCTCTGCTTGTTTGTTGCATTGGTCATATTTACCATCCCCAATTGGATTATATTGGATAAGATTAACTTTAGAAGGGACCTGCTTACAATATTTGATTAGGGCTTTAATATCTTCATCGCCATCGTTAATACCTTTCCATACGCAGTACTCAAAAGTAATTGTGTTACCTGTTTTTTTATACCAATATTGAAGCGCTTCCATGATATCAGTTAATGGAAACTTATCAGAAAACGGCATAATCTCATTACGTTTGGATTCTATAGCTGAATGCAGAGATAAAGCTAGTTTTACCCTCAATTCATCATCTGCCAACATCTTGATCATTTTTGGAATTCCAGATGTCGAAACTGTGATTCTTCTTGGAGACATTCCTAAACCTTCTGGTTGGGTAATTTTTCGGATCGCCTCAACTACATTTTTGTAATTCATCATCGGCTCCCCCATTCCCATAAAAACAATATTGGTAAGAGGTCTGTCAAAGTACATTTTACTTTGATTGTCGATAAGAGCGACCTGATCTACGATTTCAGCAACTTCAAGATTCCTCATTCTCTTCAGTCTTGCTGTAGCACAGAACTCGCAGTTTAATGAACATCCAACTTGTGAAGAAACACAAGCAGTCGTTCTTGTTTCTGTAGGAATCAAAACTGATTCTACCATTAAACCATCGTGAAGCTTAACCCCATTTTTAATGGTTCCGTCTGTACTTTTTTGAAGCAGGTCGACGGATACGGGATTGATGGTATATTCTGCTGAAATTTTATCACGAAGCTGTTTTGAAAGATTCGTCATTTCATCAATAGAATGGAGGTTTTTACTCCACAACCAGTCATAGACCTGTTTCGCACGAAACGGCTTTTCGCCTAAAGTCAAAAAATAGTCTTTAAGCTGATCTAGTGATAAAGTTCGAATATCTTTCATGATAGGTAATAGGTGGTAGATAGTAGGTAGCAGGTGGTAAGAGAACTTTTACCTGCTACCTGATATCTAATATCTTATTAAAGTATTAACATTGCATCACCGTAAGAATAGAATTTATACTTTTCTTTTACGGCTTCTTCATAGGCATGCATTACGAAATCTCTTCCTGCAAATGCTGCAATCATCATAATTAATGTAGATTTCGGTGTGTGGAAGTTAGTGATCATTGAGTTAGCAACTCCAAAATCGTGAGGTGGATAAATGAATTTATTTGTCCAACCGTTGAATGCAGAGATTTTTTTGTTTGAAGAAACTGAAGTTTCCAATGCTCTCATTGTTGTAGTACCTACAGCACAAACTCTTCTGTGCGCATCTACTGCTCTGTTAATGATCTCAGCATTTTTCTCATCGATGATAATCTCTTCAGATTCCATTTTATGTTTAGAAAGATCTTCAACTTCAATTGGGTTAAAAGTTCCTAAACCAACATGAAGGGTAACCTCAGCAAAATCAATTCCTTTGATTTCCAATCTCTTCATCAAGTGCTTTGAGAAGTGTAACCCTGCAGTAGGTGCTGCTACAGCTCCTTCAATTTTTGCATAGATCGTTTGGTATCTTTCTGCATCTTCAGGCTCTACTGCTCTTTTGATATATTTTGGAAGTGGAGTTTCTCCCAATTCTTTTAATTTTGTTCTGAACTCATCATAAGAACCGTCAAATAAGAATCTTAAAGTTCTTCCTCTTGAAGTTGTATTATCAATAACCTCAGCTACTAAAGATTCATCTTCAGTAAAGAATAATTTATTCCCAATTCTTATTTTTCTTGCAGGATCTACCAATACATCCCAAACACGAGTTTCTTTGTCTAGTTCTCTTAAAAGGAATACTTCAATCTTAGCACCTGTCTTTTCTTTATTTCCATAAAGACGTGCAGGAAAAACTTTTGTATTATTGAAAATAAATAAGTCATTCTCATCGAAATAATCTACTACATCTTTAAACAACTTGTGTTCTATAGTTTGAGTTTTTCTATCAAGAACCATTAGTCTGGCATCATCTCTGTGCTCAGATGGGTGTTCTGCCAATAACTCATCAGGAAGGTCAAAATTAAAATCGGATGTTTTCATTTTTTTAAATTACGGTTTAAAAATTATTGAAATTACAAGTGTAATTTTCGGAGTGCAAATATACGACATTGAATACCCCTTTGTCAAGTATTATTTTATAAAGCTATCAAATGGTTAATAATCACCATCCAATTCAATGTAAAAAAGATGTAATTTGGCTTCCTAAAAAATTACTAATTATGAGCAAGTATTCATTGGAATCATTCATAAATGAAACAAAAGAAAATCCGCAGGAGAGAGATTATTTTGAACTTGAAAAACCTCAGCTTTTAGAGATCAATCTTAATAACCAATCGGTTTGGACCAAAAGAGGCAGTATGGTTGGCTACATTGGAAATATCAATTTTGAAAGACAGGGTATGTTAGCCGGAGGCATTGGAAATCTTTTGAAAAAAGCGATTAGTGGTGAAGGAACGAGATTGATGAAAGCAGAAGGTACCGGAAAGCTGTATGTGGCTGATTCAGGAAAAAAAGTTCGTATCCTTTATCTAAATAATGAAGCGTTGTGTGTAAATGGCAATGATGTTCTGGCGCATGAGCAAAGTATAAAGAGCGATATTACCATGCTAAAAAGTATTGCAGGCATGCTATCCGGTGGACTATTCCAGGTGAAGCTTTCAGGAACCGGACATGTTGCTATTACTACTCATGGAGAACCATTAACTCTTATGATAACTCCGGATAATCCGGTTTTTACAGATCCCAATGCAACCGTTGCATGGTCTGGAAATTTAACACCTGAATTAAAAACCAATGTTTCTTTTAAAAGCTTAATGGGTAGAGGAAGTGGTGAAGAGTTCCAGATGAAGTTTTCAGGAAACGGATGGGTTCTTATCCAACCTTATGAGGAAGTATATGCCGTAGAAAAATAATAGGGTCTAATACAGGTAATTGATATAGCTAAACTCCTTATTTTTGTTAAGCATTAAAACAAAAGAAAATGAATAGCCTTGTAAAAGTATTTCTCATTCTGATTCTTTTCCCGAGTGTGATTACAGCACAATCACCAAAGAAAAACTATGAATACAATATAGATCTGATCCATATATCGAATAATGAAGTTAGAGTCTCTTTTACTCCACCTAAAAACAGTCTGAAACAAGGGAAATTTGTCATTCCAAAAATGATCCCTGGAATTTATCAGGCTATGAATTTTGGACAGTACATTTCTGATTTCAGCGCAACCGATAAAAACGGAAAAAAAATAGCTTCAGAGCGTTTGGATAAAAATAGCTGGAAAGTAAATGACCTTAAGAAGGTGGATAAGATATCATACAAAGTTACTAACGGGTGGAACTCTTTACAGCAAAGTACCGATGGTCCCAAATCAGCGGGTAGCCTATTCATAAAAGATTCGGTCTCTGTAATCAATTACAATTCTTTGGTAGGATACTTTGAAGAATTGAAGGATACTCCTTATGAAATCAATATCAAGAAAAATAAAGACTTTTATGCTTCTTCAGCTTTGGATTATAAAAGAAAAAATGACAGTACAGATATTGTCTGGGCAAAAGATTACAGGCAATTAGTTGATTCTCCAGTACTTTATTGTGTTCCCGATACGACGTGGTTAAAGATTGGCACTACCGAAGTACTTGTATCATTTTATAATAAAAAGGAACGTCATTATTCAAAAAAAATAGCTGATGACATAGAAAATATTCTAAAAAATCAACAAGCTTATCTGGGTGGAAAATTGCCCGTAAATAAATATGCTTTTCTTATTTATTTTGAATCCTCAAATGAAAAAGGATCGATAGGTGATGGACTAGAACACTCACGATCAACAGTTTGTTTATATCGCTCTAAAAGTATGGCCTTTCTACCAGATGCTTTGAACAGGGTTGCATCACACGAATTCTTTCATATTATAACTCCACTCCATATTCATTCGGGAGACATTCAGCATTATAATTTTTTAAATCCTACCATGTCCAAACACCTTTGGCTTTATGAAGGGATGACAGAATATGCAACCATACACATGCCTATCAAACAAAAAATGATCAGCCTGGTAGATTTTGAAAAAAAGCTGGAAGAAAAGATAAAGGGTATGAAGGAGTTTGACAATCATTTACCTTTTACAGAAATAAGTAAGAATGCCATAGAAAGACAGGATCAATACATGAATTTTTACCAGAAAGGACCATTACTCAGTTTATGTTTAGATATAAGACTGCGTGAACTTTCAGGTGGAAAAATGGGCACCCAGGATCTAATGCAACGGCTTATGCAAAAATATGGAGAGGATAAATATTTTAACGATGATGATCTATTCGATGAAATTACAAAAATGACTTTTCCACAAATCCGTTCATTTTTCAGAGATTATATAGAAGGTACGAAGCCTGTTCCTTTGAAAGAATATCTTTCCAAAGTAGGTTTTGATTATGATGAAATGACTGGAAAGGTAAGTACATTAGCTAATCCCGATTCAAAACAAATAGCCTTGAGGAAGGCGTGGATCAATCAGTAGATTTTAAATATCAACATAGGATAGATGTTATTTGCCATATGTTGCGCTCTATAAAAAAATTGCAATTTATTTTCAACAATCACCTTTAATAAAACTGTTTACTATGAAAAATATTCTTGCCACCCTTCTTTTAATAGCAACAAGTGTGGCTCATGCTCAGATTTCAAATGTGGAAAAAGTAATCGATTCCAGTGTTAAAAATGATAACTTCAACGGAGCTGTATTAATAGCTCAAAATGGCAAGACCGAATTGCTTACCTATAAAGGGTTATCTAACAGACATTACAATATCAATTTTTCAGACGACACCAAATTTCATATTTTTTCCCTAACCAAATCATTTACTGCTGTGCTGATCATGCAGCTTTATGAAAGAGGAAAAATCAATCTGGATGCTCCTATTGCTACTTATTTACCCGACTACAAAGGTGAAGCAGCAAAGAAGGCAACTGTAAGAAATCTGCTAACTTATAGCAGTGGAAGATTTAATAAAGATATCAGTACTCCAGAGTTGATTCATAAGGCTTATGACAGTACCATCTGGAATCTTGATGATTTTATCAAGACCTTTTTATCTGAAAAACTCATTAATAAGCCAGGTACAAAATTCAGCTACAACAATGGAGATTATATCCTGCTTGGGAAAATCATTGAAAATATATATGGTAAATCTTTTGAAGAAGTTTTAAAAGAACAGATTCTAGTACCTCTCAAAATGAATAACACAGGCCTTCTTCACCATAATGATATTGTTCAGAATATTGATGATGGATATTCTGAGACAGATTCGGATCCGTTTGCTCTCCACACTCCTACGAATACATACATCGATAATCTGTATACTGCGGGAGGGATGTATTCAAGTCCGAAAGATCTTCTGATTTTTGATCAGGCGGTTTTCAACCATGTATTATTAAAAAAGGCAACTTTAGACACTATGCTTACTTCTTCAAAGGAGCTTGAAGATACTGCTTTGGGGTTTTGGGTATATCCTAAGCAATTTGGGAATATGACGACATTATTCGTAGAACGTCAGGGTGAGGGTTATGGACATAGTGCCAATTGGGTTCATCTACCGGAAAAAAATCTAACGGTGATCATACTATCCAACACTAAGGATATCAAGTATCTGAATAAGATGAGAGAAAGGCTAATAAGTGCCTACTACGGACAATAATAGAGATAAAATCAATTTTAAGATAAAATGATTCACTGGTTATTGATATTTTAATATCTTTAAATTAAAATAATATCTTTAATCAAAAATACCATTTATGAGTAATTCCCGTAGAAACTTCATTAAAACAACAGCATTGGCATCCTTTGGAGCACTTGTATTACCCCATTCTTTATTTGCCTATTCAAAAGGTTTTACAACCGATAAAAAAGTGAGGGTTGGTTTTATAGGAGTCGGATTACGGGGACAAGAACATGTAAAATTACTGGCGAAAAGAGATGATGTTGAAATTGTTGCTTTTGCAGATCCAAGTAAAATCATGTTATCTGCCAGTCAGAAAATCTTAAAAGACAATAATAAGCCAGAGGCCAAAGAGTTCTCAAATGGTGAATATGATTACAGAAACCTTCTGAAACTTAACAATATCGATGCAGTGGTTATTGCTACTCCTTGGGAATGGCACCTTACGCAAGGTGTTGAAGCTATGAAGGCGAAGAAGATTGTTGGAATGGAAGTTTCCGGAGCTATCAAACTGGAAGATTGCTGGGAGTTTGTAAAAACTTACGAAGAGACAAAAGTTCCCATTTTTATGATGGAGAATGTATGCTACCGAAGAGATATAATGGCCATTCTGAATATGGTCCGTAAAGGAATGTTTGGAGAATTGGTTCACGGAAGAGGTGGTTATCAGCATGACCTGCGTGGTGTTTTATTCAATGACGGTGTTACACCATACAATTCCGGAGCAGAATTTGGAGAAAAAGGTTTTAGTGAAGCGAAGTGGAGAACAGAGCATTATGTCAAAAGAAATGGAGAGCTCTACCCTACTCATGGATTAGGTCCTATCTCTATGATGATGGATGTCAACCGTGGAAACAGATTAACCCATTTATCATCATTTTCTTCAAAATCTCTCGGCTTGCACAAATACATTGTAGAGCATCCTAAAGGGGGTGAAAATCATCCAAGTGCTAAAGTGAAATTTAATCAAGGAGACGTTGTAACTACGCAGATAGCTTGCGCTAATGGAGAAACGATCCTTCTGACCCATGATACAAGTTTACAAAGACCTTATGACCTTGGATTCAGGGTACAGGGAACTGATGGAATATGGCAGGATTTCGGTTCCGGAGGAGCTGATCAGGGACATATCTATTTTGAAAAAACAATGAATCATACCCATAAATGGGATAATACTGAAAAATGGATCAAAGATTATGACCATCCGATGTGGAAAAAATTTGAAGGCAAGGCATCAGGAGCAGGACATGGAGGTATGGATTTCTTTGTGATGAACACTTTTATTGAATGTATAAAACGAAATATAGAATTTCCTATGGATGTTTACGATTTAGCAACCTGGTATTCAATAACACCACTTAGTGAAAAATCTATTGCCAAAGGAGGACAAGTAGTTGAGATCCCTGATTTTACAAAAGGACAATGGAAAAGCCGCAAACCTATATTCGGAATGACTGATGAATTCTAAAAAAACACTTCTCATAGTAGCCGGTGGCTTAGGCTCCCGCTATAAAGGCCTTAAACAAGTAGATGGAATATTGAGCAATGGTTCTCCTATTCTGGAATATTCCATTTATGATGCCGTAAAGGTTGGCTTCAATAAAATTGTGATTATTATCAATCGTTTTATCCCTGAAAGCTACATAGAAAGACTGGAAGATATTTCCAAAGCCAATAACTTTGAGTTGCATTGGGTATATCAGGATATGGACAAATATATTCCTGCAGGGTATGATTATTCATCCCGTGAAAAACCCTGGGGTACGGGACATGCAGTACTTTGTGCAAAAGAGTATATTACTGAACCTTTTGTAATGATTAATGCAGACGATTTTTATGGCAAGGAAATATATCAGCTGGCATCAAAGGAGATCGATCATCAAAATATTTCCGAATCTCAATTTGAACTCATTGCCTATCCTCTTTCTACCACACTAAGTAATAATGGTACAGTAGCCAGAGGTATATGCACAGTAGATGATGATCACTTTTTGCTAAAAGTAGAAGAGCAGACTTCTATTCGAAAAGAAAATGATACAATTGTCTACACCGAAGAAAATGGAAAAGAAATAGAAGTAGATCCGGATACTTTGGTTTCGATGAATTATTTTATTTTCCATCCTACTATATTCGATTCATTAGAAATTTATTTTAATGATTTTATAAAGTCAGATCCACAACCCAAAGAGGAGTTTTATATTCCTACTGCCTTACAGAAGATGAATGAGGAGAAGGAAATCAAAATATTAGTCAGAACCTCACCGTCGCATTGGTTAGGAATGACCTATCCCGATGATAAGATTATTTTAAAAAATTATCTTGAAACAGAAATCCAAAACCATCGATATCCAAAAAATTTATGGAACTCAATAGCATTATCCTAAAATTTATTGGCACTGATAATTGTACAGTTACTCCGATCAACAACGGATTGATTAATACTACTTATTGTGTAGAAAATAATGAAACCCAGGAAAAATATATTTTACAAAAAATCAATACACAGGTATTTAAAAACCCAGAATTCATCGTCAATAACCATCTGGAAATAAACAAAATCCTTCAGGAGGGCCAATATCATCTCCACATTACACAACCGATTTCGTCCTCTTCAGAGGAATTTTTAATCAAAGATGGAAATGGAGATTCATGGCGAATGACCAGCTTCATTGATAACAGCATTACCTTTCTTACAGTTCCTTCACCGGAAACAGCTTTTAAGGCAGCAAAAGCAGTGGGATATTTTCTTAGTATCATTAATACTCAAACTCTTCCAATTATTGAAGATCCTTTACCGGATTTTCTCAATTTTGAAAAGAGACTTAGAGACTATAAAATCTCATTAGAAAGTGGATCATCTTCTTTAAAAGAAAATGCAAAAGCTGAAATAGAACTGATGAATCAATTGTTGTGGTTGCCTGATGAATGGATCAAAATGCAAAATAATGGCCAACTCCCTAAAAGAATTGTTCATGCTGATGCTAAGATCAGCAATATTCTTTTTGATCAGAATTATGATCCAATGGCGATAATTGACTTAGATACGATAATGATTTCCACAATTCTCTATGATTTTGGAACCATGATTCAATCTTACACCAATACTACTAATGAGGATGATGGAACCGCTCATAATAATTTCAATTCAGAAATTTTCGAATCGGTAAAGGAAGGTTTTTTATTTCATCTTAAGGATCAATTGACTCCTGAAGAGTTTAAAAATCTTGATTATGCAGCACAGGTAGCAATCTATATTCAAGGTCTTCGTTTTCTTACCGATTATGTAAATGGAAGCACTTATTACTCTACAACCTATCCGGAGCATAACCTTGACCGAACGAAGAACCAATTGGAGTTGCTGAAAGGTTTGAGAAGTTATCTGAAGGTTGATTAGCCCTTTAAGTATTTAGCTTTGAACATCAACTTATTGAGTTTAATTATAATAATAGCTTAGATTCCTACGGAATGACAAATATCGTATTTTAGCTCGTATGCGCAAAGTTGTCATTCCGTAGGAATCTAAACAAAATAAATGTAAAAAAGAATACAGCAAATCTGCGTAATCCGTATGATTCGCGAGAAACTAAGTTGTTTGAAAATTTTGGTTTCTTCTCAAAAAGTTCTCGATACATTTATCTATTAAACTACGTTCGAAGGATTACATCCTATATTACTAAAAATACTCGAATTCACGGTAAATAAATATTGAAATAGCTCTCGTCACTTCGAGTAGATTTTGAAAAAATCGTATCGAGAAGTGACTGAATTTCACTGGCCTTATAAATGAATGTTAAATTCAAAATCTGTTCAATCTGCAAGTAGTTAATAACCTACTTCAAAAAGTCCAAAATCTTCACCCATTCTTCTAATTTCTTTTCAAATGAAACGGTATGAAGGGGACTTGTTGAAGGAAGTAAAATAACTGGGAGCTTATAATTTTTTCCTAAAACCTTCTGTAAGTTTTTATAGGATTTTCCACCATTAGAGTAAAGCGCTTTAATATTAGGATATCGCTCCAAAAGTTCTTCAATGTGATTGGCTTCTTCGTTTCTGATCTCTGAATCCAGGCTTCCTTTTCTTTCACAGGTATCGATAACATCCCAAAGAGCAATATGATGTTTCTTTAAAACACTTACTCTTTCCAAATAATCTTCTGTAAAGTTCTCATTGAGCAAAGTAAAAATGATCTTCCAGAATTTATTCTGTGGATGAGCATAGTATTGTTGCATTTCTAAAGACTTTACTCCTGGAATAGAACCTAAAATTAAAATTTTAGATTGAGCGTCAATAATAGGAGGAAATGAGGAAATCCGGTTTTGCATGATTCGAATATATAAAATTTGGCTAAAGCCATTTGAATGTTTTATAAATAAAAAAACGGGCTAAAGCCCGTTTCTATTGATATTGTATGTTATAATGTTTCTTTCAACCAGTCAAAGAATTCTCTTTGCCACACCAAACCATTTTGAGGATGAAGCACCCAGTGGTTTTCGTTAGGGAAATACACTAATTTTGTTTTCAACCCTCTTAATTTCGCAGCTTGGAAAGCTTCCTGACCTTGCTCATAAGGAACGCGGTAATCTATCCCTCCCTGGAAGATCATAATTGGCTTATTCCATTTTTCAACAAAATTACTAGGGTTAAACTCTGTATATGCCTTTGGAAGCGGTTTTTCCCAAGGAGAACCTAAATCCCAATTCGCAAACCAAAGTTCTTCTGTTGTCAAGTACCAGGATTTCATATCGAATAATCCGTCATGAGCAATAAACGTTTTGAATCTGTTATCATGAATTCCCGCTAACATAAACACGCTATATCCACCATAACTTGCTCCTACAGCCGCTACTCTTTCCCCATCTACATAAGGTAAAGTTTTTGCATAATCGGTAGCTGCAAGATAATCTCTCATGGGTTGTCCACCCCAATCTTTAGAAATTTCCTCATTCCATTTTGTTCCCCATCCTGGCATCCCTCTACGGTTTGGAGCTACAACGATATATCCGTTGGCTGTCATTAAGGCAAAATTCCATCTTACACTGAAAAACTGAGTCAATGCAGATTGAGGTCCCCCCTGACAGTATACTAAAGTTGGGTATTTTTTATTAGGATCGAAATTCGGTGGATAATGGAACCATACTCCCATTTCTTTTCCATCCGTGGTTTTTACCATTTTTAATTCAGATTTTCCTTGAGCTAATTTTGCGTATGCATCTTTATTAGCTTCAGTTACCTGCTTTATTTCACCGTTTTTAATGTTTACGGAGAATAGGTCTGTCGCATGATTTATATCTGTTCTACCAACTAACAGAGTGTTTTTATTATCTGTGAAAATTTCATTAACATCAAAATCACCTCTTGTGATCTGCTGAACTTTTGCATTTTTAGGATCTAAAGAAAATAATTGCTTTGTTCCTCTGAACGCTGCCGTAAAATAGATTGCTTTAGAGTCGCCACTCCAGAATACATCTCCTGAAACGCTTTCGTCCCAACCTTTTGTAAGATTCTCCGTTTTTCCAGACTTCCAGTCCATGATTTTCACATCATTTTTATCTGCCTCATAACCATCTCTTTCCATACTCTGCCATACTAATGATTTACCATCAGGGCTGAATTTAGGATTCACATCATATCCTTTATTTGATTCTGTAAGGTTCTTTGTAGCACCAGAAGCCAGATCGTAAGCAAAAATATCTGTATTGGTACTTGTAGAGTATTCTTTCCCACTTTTCGGCTTAGTAACATATAAAAGTTGAGAAGAATCGGGGCTCCAAATGAAATCCTCTGTTCCTCCAAATGGTCTCTGTGGAGAATCCCAGGTTTTCCCTTCCAGTAGATCTTTTGATGATTCTACTTTATCTGAAGTATTGACTACAAACACATGGTTATATTTTCCTTCATTGTAGTAATCCCAGTGTCTGTGGTTCAAATCAGTGTATACCTGTGCTGTTGTTTTTGGAGTATCATTGTATTTATCTTTCCCCATCAATTTCTCAACTAAAACCTGCTTACTGAAAGCGATCTTCTTTCCGTCAGGAGAAATTACAATATTATCAACTTCACCAATGGTATAAAATTCTGCCCAGTTTTTACCATTATCTTTAGAAAGGAAAATTTTATCTCCTTCCTGTGCATAGATCCCATTTTTATCCCATTGAATAAGAGATTTTTTACCTAGATCTAATTTTGAAGACTGATTATTAAGAACATTCAGAAAATAGTTCTCGTTTTTTGTTTTTTCTGTTTTCAGATCTACTTGTCCTACTTTATAAATAAGAGAAGACTGATCGGGTGAAACGGCCTGTACTCCCACTTTTTTCAAAGTCCAAAGAATTTCAGGCGTCATTAACTGTTGTGCATTCATTAAAAGTGGGGCTGCTAAAGCCAGCAGGCTATACTTAAGTTTCATAAATTGCTGTTTAATTCAAAGATTGCCAAATTTAGTACTTATAATAAAAATAAGCGAAGGAATTAACAATTATCTTGTGTTTTGTTAGACGCAGAGGCGCTAAATTTTCTTTATTATTTATATGCTTTTAAGGCGCAAGGATTTTTATCTTCGATAAAAATGGTTTGGGTACTCTAAAAATCTTTGATTTTTAAGAAACTTAAGTGTACTTTTTATACATCACATATTAAACTTAAAAACAGCTTACGTGTTTAAAGCTTTTGTGGTTATTTTGATTCCCACAGATTTCACAAATTACACAGATTCTCTATATTGTAAAATAAAATCTTTGATTTTTTGAAAATTATGTATTCTTCTTATGTAATATATACTAAACCTAAAGTAGCTTAAGTGTTAAGACTGTTGTGGGTTGAGATTGCTTTACTTCGACAGGCTCAGTACAAGCATCATTCGTTCGCAATGACAGCGTATATAAAAACTTTTGTGACTTTTGACTACGTCGAACCTTAGGTTTGTGGTTTAATTTTTTGCTAGCAGATCACATAGATTTGTTATATCCTTTTTACAATTTACTTTGTTTAGATCACTGCGGAATGATATGGTGTTTTAGCCTATGCGCAAAGTTGTCATTCTGTAGGAATCTAGACTATTGCTATCCACACAGTGAATTTAATTTTTTTGATTTTCATATTATCTGTTCTTTTGTACAATACAATTTTACACTTCCTTACCTGTTTAAAAGCTTTTATGACCTTAGTGGTTTCATTTTTAACCACAGATAGTTCAGATTTTCACAGATACTTTGATTATTATTATGAAATGAGATTGCTTTACTTCGACAGGCTCAGCACAGGCACTATTCGTTCGCAATGACAAAGTCTTTGTTCATATAAAATAAAAATCCGTCAGATTACTTAACGGATTGTATTTTGATATTGTATCGTTCTATTGGATTAGTCACCATCTGAGAACATAGAATTAGCCAGAGAGGTAATCAGGGACAGTGCAATACTGAAAATAAATGCCCACCAGAAGCCATCTACAACCATGCTGTCTATGAAATAATCTGCAAGAAGAATGATCAATGCATTAATTACTAAAGCAAATAATCCTAAGGTGATGATCGTTAAAGGAAGTCCAAAAAGACTTAAAATAGGTTTTACGAATAAATTTAAAAGTCCCAGAACGATAGCAAAAATAATCGCGGATGAAAAACCTTCAAAATGTACTCCTGGTAAAATTTTTGTTAAAAGAAACGCAACAACCGCAGTAATGAGTAAACGGATAATTAAGTTCATATGTTAATATTTTAATAGTTTGTATAGGAGTATCAAAACTCATTCCATAGGAGAGCCGCGTGAGTGATTAATAAAAGTCTTTATTCATGGGGATTGCTAAAGTTTCGATTTTCAATTCAATAAGGGAAAACACCTATTTTTCAAAAATGGGTATTTTCCCTTTGAGTCATTCCTGTTTTATTCCTGAATTTTATTCTCACAACCCCTAAAAATTAAAATCATGGACAGCACACACATTAGTAATCTCACCAGAGTAGATGCAGGAAAAGATTCTTCATGGCATATCCACAAAGATCATTTGAAGTATGGTTCAATTCAAAAAACAAGAGTTGATTTCAGTGGTAGAACCCTTGAAAAAATCATGCAAAAAATTGCTGATAATGCATTTATTAATGCACCCTATCTACAATCTGAGGATCAAAACCGATACTATCAGGAATGTCTTAGATGGATTGAAGAGAATTATGATTAATCTATTTTTTAAAATGGACAAATTGCCTAAGGAATCCTTAGGCAATTGTTTTTTAGTAGTGCTATTAGTGAATATAATAGATGACTGTACTGGAGTAGAAAGGTTTTATAGATTTATCTTGGAGAAATATTGTACTAATTTTTCAAAAGCTTTACGAAATTCAAAATTGAAAGCAAATATATTTGTCTTTTTTCTAATTTTGCAATTGCTAATAATCTTACCATGAAAAAAGGATACACCAATTATTTCAAGTATCTTATGATTACTTCTATTGTACTGCTAATCATATCGATGATCATACAGGTGAACCTGTTTGTTATAAGTGCACTTTCACTGCTTTTCATTTTATCCTTTATTATTGTAATTAATAAAAGAGAATAAATTTAAGTAGCTGTAGATGCCCTGTAAATGAGTTCTGTTTCCATAATAATGGTCTGATCCGAAGATGATATATCCTTTATTTTTTCCAGTATTAATTGGGCAGCTGCTTCACCCATTTTCTCCAGCGGTTGCTGAACTGTTGTCAGCTGAGGATGTACAATAGTGGCCAGCTCTGTTCCTGAAAAGCTCGCAATTGCTACTTCCTCAGGGATCTTTATATTCTGCTCATGGAGGTAGTTCATTGCTCCAATAGCTAATGTATCGGAAAAAGCAAAAATACTGTCAAAATGAATATTTTTATCCAATAGTTTCTGTACAGCTTTTCTACCATCTTCAAAGGTCATTCCTTCTGTAGAAACAATCAGATCCGGATCGGTAAGATTATATTTCGCTACAATACGTTTGTATCCATTCGCTCTTTCTGTCACGTTTCTTATCGTTAATGGCCCCATAATATGAGCAATCCTCTTTCTTCCGGTATTGATCAGGTGCTCTACAACCAATGATGCTTTGATCTGATCATCAACGATCACCCTGGAAGCCTGTAATGATTTCCCTGGTATCCTGTCGAAAAAGACTATTGGAATATCATTCTCGATAAGTTTTTTATAGACTTCTTCATTAAGACTTTCATGACAAAGATTAATGATAATACCATCTACATTAAACTCTTCTAAAAGCTTAAGATTCTCTCTTTCGATCAATGGATTCTCATCCGACTGGGTTATTATTACCCTATAACCTAGCGGATCTAAAACATTCTGAATTCCTCTGAGAACTTTAGACGAAAAAGGAGTGATCATTTCCGGTACGACCAATCCTATATTTTTGGATTTTCCATACTTTAAATTCAAAGCTGTAGAATTAGGTTTATAGCCTAATTTCTCTGCAGCTTCTACTACTCTTTTCTGGGTCTCCGGGTTGATATTTTTATCATTAAGCAGTGCTCTGGAGATGGTAGAGGTAGATAATGACAAAAATTTCGACAGATCTTTAATGGTTACACGCTTCATCAAGGGGTCTTTTTTGTCAAAAATAACAAAAAAATAAGCAAATGGGAACGTTCCCAAATTCTGGGAACGTTCCCATTATCAATTTCACAACGAAAAACAACAGGCAATAGATTTATTAATATAAGTTTAGCAAACAATTAACATTCAATTTAAAAACTATAGTATATGACTCCTATTTCTTATCCATATCAACGTGAAGATATCAAAACCGGTATTGTACATATTGGTGTCGGAAATTTTCACAGAGCTCACCAGCAGTATTACACCAATCTTCTGCTAGAGAACAAAAATCAGCAGCAATGGGGAATTTGCGGAATAGCACTGCTTCCTTCTGATGAAAAAATAGTAAAGGACCTGAGATCTCAAAATCTGGACTATACCCTCACTGTTTGCGGAAGAAATGGAAAAGATGAAATGTATAAGATAGGTTCTCTGACTGAATTGATTTGGGGAATAGAAAATCCTGAGGCTGTGATTGCTAAAATTGCTGATCCGGCAGTAAAAATAATCAGTTTAACAATTACAGAAGGAGGCTATAACCTGGATAAGGAGACTAATGAATTCAATTTAAATGATCCGCAGATCCAATATGATCTAAAAAATCAAAGTGCTCCTAAAACAGTTTTTGGCTTCATCGCCGAAGGGCTTCGACTCCGTAAAGACAATGGTGCAGTAGGGGTTACCATCCTTTCATGTGATAATCTTCAGCATAATGGAAATACAGCTAAAAGAGCGTTCACCACTTTTATAGAGGCTCAGGATAAAGAGCTGGGAAACTGGATAAAAAACAATGTGACTTTTCCAAACAGTATGGTCGACAGAATTACACCTGCCACGACTCCTCAGGATATTGAAAGACTTAATGAAAAAAGTGACTGGAACGATAAAGCTCCTGTTTATTGCGAAGATTTCATCCAATGGGTCATTGAAGATAACTTTATTGCAGGAAGACCTGAGTGGGAAAAAACAGGGGTAGAATTTACCGATGATGTTACTGCTTTTGAGAATATGAAACTAAGCCTCCTTAATGCTTCCCACACCTTATTATCTTACCCTTCTTTTTTAAAAGGTCATCGTAAAGTTGATCAGGCTATGGAAGATCAAAGTATCGTCAGACTGATTCGGGATTTTATGAATATTGATATCACTCCTTACGTCCCTGCCCCAGCTCATACTGACTTAGATCTCTATAAACAAACATTAATTGAAAGATTTTCCAATCACAGTGTAAGTGATCAGGTTAGCAGATTATGTTTTGATGGAATTTCAAAGTTTCCGGTATATATTATGCCCAATCTTGCAAAAATGATTGATGATGATAAGGACCTCACCCGAATAGCCTTTCTTATAGCTTCTTACAGGCATTATTTAAAATATAAAGCGGATGATAAAGGTTCTTCATATGAGATCGGCGAACCATGGATAACTTCCGAGGATGGGACTTTAATACAAAGTGATAACCCTGTTGATTTTTTAAGTCTTTCTGCGTTTAAAAGCATTGAGCTAGAAAAAGTAAATGCATTCGTCACATTGTACAAGCAGTTTGTCGATGATATAAAGGATAATGGTATTACCCCTGTTTTAGAATCTATCGTAAACTAATGTATCATGCAAACAAATTCCGAAATAAAAACGCTGAAAACAGGCTCTAATAGCAGTATCTTACCTTTCGCTATTATTACCTTTATTTACTTTATTGTTGGTTTTTTAACTACTGTTAATGAACAGTTGCAAGCTCCTTTAAAGTTTACCTTTCTGGCCCATGCAGGAGGTTTGAAAAATACATTTACGACATTAATTTCCTTCTTTTTCTTTTTAGGGTATTTATTAAATGGAACCTTAGGGAGCAAATGGGTCAATGCTTTCGGATATAAAAATACAATCCTCAGGGGTTTGTTTTTTATGATTTCAGGCTTACTGATGTATGTATGCTCTTCGTGGGTGGGCTATCAGTTTCCGACCATGGATTTTACAATCAGTGATGCTGTTATTCCTTTTGGATTTATCATTTTTGTGGCTGGATCTTATTTGATGGGAACTTCTGCTGCGATCATTCAGGTGGTTGTGAATCCATACGCTGCTTCTTATCCTTTAAAAGGAACGCAACCCGTACAACGTCTGAATATTTTAACTGCTATCAACTCGATTGGTACGACCTCAGCTCCTTTTTTTGTTACGATCGTTATGTTCAGTGGTATTTCTATTGAAAATATTGAGATCAAACAATTGTTATTACCCCTTTCTGTATTGATTATTTGTATTGTAACCGTAATGATCATTACAAAAAGACTTCATCTTCCGGATATCGAAAATACAAGAGCAGTTGCCGGAGAAAAATTGGAAAGAAGTATCTGGTCATTCCGTCATTTTGCTTTGGGAGTACTTGCTATTTTCTTTTATGTAGGAACTGAAGTAGCCATCGGAGCCAATATCAACCTTAAT
Organism: Chryseobacterium paridis; assembly: GCF_016595215.1. Classification (GTDB taxonomy): domain Bacteria; phylum Bacteroidota; class Bacteroidia; order Flavobacteriales; family Weeksellaceae; genus Chryseobacterium; species Chryseobacterium paridis. The sequence continues at coordinate 1,435,080 of NZ_JAENHK010000010.1, forward strand.
GCTTTTGAGTTGATGGAATCTGGCCATCCGATCACCTTTTTCGGAAAAACAGATATTATTATTGGCGGAATGGATCTGGGAATACATGCTTTATTATCAACTTTATACTGGGGTGGATTCCTTGTAGGACGTTCTATCTCAAGTTTTTTCAGTAAAATTTCAGCCAGAACCCAATTAGCTACTACCACTATTCTTGCGACTATATTAGCCATTACCTCGATGATCACTCAAAATCTTTGGTTCCTTGTTGCGATTGGGCTTTTGCACTCTTCGATGTGGAGCTGCATTTATTCCCTTTCTATAAAAGGATTGAATAAATATACCTCAAAGGCCTCCGGAGTATTCATTTCTGCTGTATTTGGTGGCGCTGTATTTACATTGCTTCAAGGAGGATTAGCTGATATATTCGGCTCATGGAGATGGACATGGATGTTGACGGTCATTTGTGAATTACTCATGCTTTCTTATGCTCTTTTCGGGTCTAAAATAAGAGAGAAAGATCTAATTAACTAATCATTTATTTCTATAGCTCATTCCTGTTTTCCGGTATTAATTTACCGGATATGGGAATGTTATAATCAAAAACGCATACCATTATGATCAAAATTAAAATATTGATGATTGCTTCCATCATCATTGGAACCTCATGGGTTTATAGCCAGAAATTACATTCAGCGCTACAGCTTAGAAACAGTCACTTATGGAGAGGCCAGGAAGTTTCCTCGGGATTGGTCTATACAGGTGATGTTCATTTGGATGGTGAAAATTTTTACGGAGGATTTTGGGCAGGTGGAAATTTTGATGGTTCCTACAAAGAATTTGATAATTACATCGGCTATAAAAACAAACACCTTACAGTAGAGCTTTGGGATATTTATAACTTTTCACCAGGTGCTACCTACAACAATAAGGAGTTTTTTAATTATAATGCAAGCGAAACAGGACGCTTCTGGGATTTCAGATCATACTACACAATCAGTGAAAAGTTTCCATTGGTTTTAAGCTGGAACACCGTCATTTTTGGGAGAGACCGAAATAAAGATAATACGCAGAATAAGTATTCTTCTTTTGTTTCAACGGAATATCCTGTTTATAAAAAAGAAAATCTTGAAGTACGTGGCAGGATCGGATATGGTTTTGCCCTAAATAACACCCACGGAGAAAAAGGAAATTTCTTTGCTAAAGAAGCAGGTTTTAATGAAATAAGCCTTATCATTACTAAAACGTTCACCATTGCAGGTTATCAACTTCCGGTTGGTATTTGGGGTATGTTTAATCCTGTTGGAAATAATGCTTATCTGCAGTTTTCGGTTCAGGCCTACTCTTTTTAGATCTTTCTTTGTTTGAGTCTCATCATGAATTAATATACTTTTGTGGTTTAGTTTTAATTTCCCACAGATTTCGCAGATCACACAGATTTTTGCGAGCATTTTTGTTCTCACAGATTTTGCGGATTGAGCAGATTTTAAATTTTTATTGAAGATAAAAATCTTTGCGTTTGATGAAAAGCTTATTTAAGTCTCATCATAGTAACCAGTGAAGTAGCAACATGAGTTTCAGAAGAACCATTTTCATCCACTGTATAGATTTCGGTTCTGATAACACTTATTTTTCCTCCTCCTTTTACCACATATGATTTTGAAACCAAAGCATCGCCCATTGCTGGTCGCAAATAATTGACTTTAAGCTCAATTGTCACCACATAGCAATCGTCACTGTAATTGCTTACTGCAGCGTAACCAGAAGAAACATCTACTAAAGAAGCAATCATCGCTCCATTGAACATCCCCGCTTTTCGGGTCATCATCTCCATTTTTGGAATTTTTATGGAAATAAAATCAGTTTCCACTTCGAGAAGTTCTGCTTTGTAAAATTTTAATGTTTCGGAACGGTTGAAACTGTCTGTTATAAGTTGTTTTTTCTCTGGTGTCATGGATTGAAATATGATTCTTACAAATGTAGTGAAAGGATTGAAATTTTATCTGTACTTTTTAAGCACAAATTTTTTTTAAGTTCAGAGAGAAAAAAGTTAATCGCAAAGGCGCAAAAATTTTAAAAGCATTACGTTTTTAAGGCGCAAGCATTTTTATCGAAGATAAAAATTTAAAATCTGCTCAATCCGCAAAATCTGCGAGAGCAAAAAATTAAACCACAAAAGTCACAAAAGCTTTAAACACTTAAGCTGTTTTAAGTTTAATACATACTGCATATGAAGTACACATAAGTTTCAAAAAAATCAAAGATTTTTTAAAAGTAACAAATACCTTTTTGCACCTAAAAAAGCATCAAAGGTTTTGTATCATCGTGTTTAGCACAAACTATTTGTAGATGATATGCTGAGATTGCTTCACATTCGTTCGCAATGACAGGACACTATCCTAACTGTGCGGTGAAATCATCAGATAACGAAAGAATACCTTCTGTCAGAGAATCTGGATGAGTAGTAAAGCCTTTCAATTTTGAGGTTTTTCCTTTAAGGAGGAGATCCAGAAGTTGTTTTTCCGATAGTTTTTTTCCGAAGAGTTCAAATGGTATTTTAAATCCACAATTTTTGAAATCAGAGCATCCAACTGCTGTTTTTCCTTTGACCAAATTGTGTTCTTTACATTTCGGGCATTTCATTTCTTCAAAGGATTGAAGTTCTTTTTTAGGAGCAGGTTCTCTCTTTTTCTTTTCAACCGTTTTTTCTTCTTGCAAAGTGATCACTTTTCCTTTACCGTCAACAACTTTTCTAGTCAACTCAGAAACCATTTGAATCAATTCTTCTTTAAACTGATTGGCTTCATATTCACCGCTTTCAATTTTGCGAAGTTTTAGTTCCCATTCACCTGTTAATTCAGGGCTCTTTAGCAATTCATCTTCAATGGTATCAATCAATTGAATTCCGGTTTGAGTAGCAATAAGATTCTTTCTTTTCTTTTCGATATATTGTCTTTTGAAAAGAGTTTCTATAATATTTGCTCGTGTAGAAGGCCTACCGATACCATTGTTTTTCAATAATTCGCGAAGTTCTTCATCCTCGACCTGTTTTCCGGCAGTCTCCATCGCCCTCAAAAGCGTTGCTTCTGTATAAGGCTTTGGTGGCGAGGTTTTTCCCTGATGGATCATCGGATCATGGGGCCCTGTTTCTCCAACAGTGAATTCAGGAATGGTCTGTTCTTCTTCTTTATCTTTTTCTTTATCTGTGGGTTCTTCTTTGGCATCTTTAGCATATACTGCTCTCCAACCAGGCTCAAGAATCTGTCTTCCACTGGTTTTAAAAGGAATTGTTCCTACCTTTCCCTCTACCAGCGTATTGGAAATTTTACATTCAGGATAAAAAACAGAAATAAATCGTTTGGCAATAAGGTCATACACCAATTTCTCTTCTCTGCTCAGATTTTGAGAAGGTGTAACTTCGGTGGGGATGATTGCATGGTGATCAGTCACTTTTGCATCATCAAAAACTGCTTTAGATTTAGGAATGGGCTGCTCTAATAATGGAGAGATCAATTCCTGATAAAAATACATTTTCCGAAGAATTCCTTCTATTTTAGGATAAAGACTATCTGATAGATATGTTGTATCTACACGTGGATAGGTTACATGCTTTTTCTCGTAAAGACTCTGAATATATTTCAAGGTATTGTCTGCGGAGTATCCATATTTTTTATTGGCTTCTACCTGAAGACCCGTCAAGTCGAAGAGTCTTGGATTTTTCTCTTTTCCTTCTTTAATTTCAAAGGATACAATTTCAAAAGGATTGACTTTAAGATATTCCAATCCTTTTTCTGCACGATCTAAAGTTTTAAGCCTGTCAATCGCAGCGTTGAAAATAACATCGCGGTATTTGGTTTTCAGTTCCCAATATTCTTCGGTATTAAAACTGTCGATTTCTTTTTGTCGCTGAACCAACATTGCTAATGTAGGCGTTTGAACTCTTCCGATGGATAAAACAACTTTATTGTTACCAAATTTCTTAGTAAAAAGACGTGTTGCATTGATTCCCAATAGCCAATCCCCTATTGCCCTGGCGTTTCCTGCCAAATAAAGATTTTTATAATCATCAGCCGGTCTTAATTTCTCAAAACCTTCTTTAATAGCTTCTTCGGTAAGTGATGAAATCCACAGACGTTGGATAGGTTTATTGCATTTTGCTTTCTGCAATACCCAACGTTGTATCAATTCTCCTTCCTGCCCGGCATCACCACAATTAATCACCTCATCGCATTCTTCAACTAACTTTTCGATTACTTTGAACTGATTTTCAACGCCTTTATTGGGAATTAATTTTATTCCAAAATTATTGGGGATAATGGGCAATAGAAACAGATTCCAAGATTTGTATTGTGGCCCATAATCGTGAGGCTCTTTAAGGGTACAGAGATGTCCGAATGTCCATGTTACGCAATAGCCATTTCCTTCCATATAGCCTTGTTTAGGCGTGGTAGCACCTAATACTTTGGCGATATCTCTGGCAACACTGGGTTTCTCGGCAATACAAAGCTTCATGAATATTCGGGATTAATGAAAGGGCTGCAAAATTCGGGATTTTTTTTGACTTTTAATGAAAAAGTTATGAACCAGGTTTATTGGAGAGCATGGAATCATTTTTAAATAATAACTCATAATTATATTTTATTAAGAATTATATGTAACAAAACCGTTTGATCCATTGACTTACAAATTATTATCAATTAAATTTTGTAGTTTTGGATAAGAAGTTTTTTATGGATCTTTCACAAGATAAAAATGATAGCTTCACTCACAGTGAGATGGGTAAGCAAGCATTTTGGTATGATTTCATCGTCTCCTCACAATACCGCTGGCATAGACGCATAGCTTTACTTCTGCTTTTTGGTCTTCTATTCCTGACCTCAAAAGAAAAAGAATATATTGGGAATATGGACATTTACCTCAATATGGCATTTGTGCTCTATCTTTTACTTTTAATTTACTTGAATGTCTATATTCTAATTCCGAAATTATTAGCCAAAAGTAAAATATTTCTTTATATTCTCAGTCTCATTTTTTTAGCTGTTTTCACGTTCATTATAATCATGATTTTTGATCAGATATTTTATGAATATAAGGTTGTAAAAAATGGTAAACCTGCCTTTTCTCTTGTAAGCCTTCTTCATTTTACCCTTTCTCTTAATATCATACTGGCATCCACTACCGCTATAAAACTTTTCCAAAATTGGTTGAGGACCCGTGAGAATTTTTATAAGATGAGGGAAATTAATTTTCAAAATGAACTCGCACTTTTAAAGAATCAGATTTCACCTCATTTCTTGTTTAATACATTAAATAATGCTAATATTCTGATCGAAGATAATCCCAAACTAGCTTCTTCTTTAATTGTAAATCTTTCCGAGCTTCTTAGGTATCAAATTTATGATTGTTCAGAAGAATCCATCATACTCCGTTCGGATATCCAATTTTTTGAAAATTTTCTTTCAATAGAATCTTCCCGAAGAGATGATTTTGAATATGAGATTTTAGTGACCGGAGAAAAGCCGGATATATTGGTACCTCCATTGCTTTTTATTCCTTTTATCGAAAATGCAGTAAAACATAACAACAATTATGAAAAAGCTTTTGTAAAAGTTCATTTCCACCTGGAGAATACTATTTTGCATTTTACTTGTATGAACTCTAAAGCACCAATTGAATCGACAACTCTTAAAGGAGGTATTGGGCTTACAAACATCAGAAAAAGACTTGAACTGCTTTATCCCGACAAATACCAACTTATTATTGAGAATAAACCATCATCATTTTTTGTAGATTTAATTGTAGAACTATGAATTGTATTATTATCGACGATGAACCTATTGCAAGGCAAGGCATGTTAAAGTTTATTGGTAAAATCCCTGAATTGATTCTTAAAGGGGTTTTTAAAAATGTTCATGATGCTAAAGGGATTTTGGATACTCATCAAATTAATCTTATATTTTTAGATATTCAGATGCCTGGTATTAATGGGGTCGAATTTGCCAAAACACTTTCTAAAAATACTCTAGTCATCTTCACAACGGCACATATTCAGTATGCCCTGGACAGTTATGAAGTAGATGCTATAGATTATCTGGTAAAACCAATTCGGGAAGAACGTTTTTTCAAAGCTGTACATAAAGCTTTGGAGTATAGTTATCTTTTATCAGATTCTAATGAAAAAGGACAATACAAAACATCTGGAGAAAACAGCATTCTCATACGGGCAGATCGTCGTGACTACAAAATCCTTTATGGTGATATTCTTTATATCGAGGGCATGAAAGATTATGTTATCATCAATCTTGGTTCAGGAAAACTGATCACGGCAATGAATCTTAAAACAGCACATTCAAAGATTCCTGAAGATATATTTGTACGGATCAGTAAATCATATATCGTGAATATCTCACATATTACAGCCGTAGCCAACCATACCATATTCATTAATGATATAGAATTACCTCTTGGGACAAGCTATAGAAAATACTTTATGGAAATTTATAAAGGAAAATCCTGATTCACTAAATTAGTTGGCTGGTCAGAATGTTCAATATTCTTTTGTTTTTCGTAATATTCTTTTTGAAATTGTTTCACCGTTTTTCCGGTTCCATCATGTCTCCAGCCTGGTGAGTAAAACAAATATTTCAATCGGTTTTTAAAAGATATTCCAGGTTGCCTGATATCTTTCCCTATCCTTCTCCACTCGTAGAAAAGTACTGTAGCTGGATCTTTAGATTTAATTTTAGGATATACTCCATATTTAACAGGTACTTCAGGATCCTCCTTTTCAAATGTCCCGAATATTTTATCCCAGATAATTAATCCCATCCCCATATTACGATCCAGATACTTGATATTGCAAGCATGGTGTACCCGATGATGAGAAGGTGTTACCAAAATGTGTTCTAAAAATCCCATGCTTTTAATGGTTTGTGTATGAATAAACGTACCATAAATCTGAATTAAAGAATAAGCAATCATAACATGCCATGGATTGAATCCTAAAAATGCTAAGGGAGAAAAAAACAGGTATCTGTATAATGGCTGAAATACCGGACTTCTAAAACCAGTTGTAATATTGAAATAATCTGAATTATGATGGGTTATGTGCACCGCCCAGAAGACACGGGAATGATGATCTACATAATGGTGAACATAATAAGCAAAATCCTGGGCAAGGAATACTGCAATCCAATACCAGATTCCAAACTCCCAATTAAAAATGCGATGATGATAAAAAAACATCATAACGAACATCGAAAAACCTTTCATTATAATGTCCAGTCCATAGTTCAGGAGAGCAAAAAAGATATTGGTAGCTAAGTCTTTGGTCTCGTATAATTTTTCTTTATTGAAATGGCTATAACCCATCTCTATGAAAATAACCACTATGAATACGGGGACAGTCCATTGCCATATAACTTCCTGCCCGTGAGTTCCAAAAGTTTTATCAAAATCAAACATTTTTTTCTAAAAAATTAATGAGTACTAAAATTGAAAATCATTTTAACACAAAAATAATGTTTTTTGTACACCTATAGACTCCAATCGATGAAAAATAATTAAATAAAAAAAGCTGAAAACAAACCACTTATACATCAAGTATACTTTAAAGATGTTGAGTTCTTTATTTACTTCATTAATCTTTAAACCATACATCATTATATTCTTCCGGATGATGCTTGAACTGAGCAAAAACATAGGGACATAAAGGAACGATTTTCAGATCATTTTCTCTGGCATAGGAAACCAATCTGTCCAGTAATATTTTAGCAAAACCTTCCCCTTGATATTCGGGATCTACTTCGGTATGGTAAACTGTTAATTTTGGTCCGATCACTGAAATGTCCATTTTTCCTACTTTCTGATCATTCGAAAACAATTGTATTTCTCCTCTGTTGTGTGTATTAATAACAACTTCTGTTCTTTCCATTCTGTAATTTTTTATTTATTTTAATGGAGTAAAGATAAAGTGATTGTTTTTACTGATACATATCCTATGATAACTTCTCTCCCATTGTTTATTTTTTACCTTGTAAATGTAAATCCCTTTTAAACTTTCGCTTAAAAGGGATTGTACCTTAGTTTCTAATTAATTTAGGTTATAATAGTCTTTATAATTGTGATTGAGTACTTAAAATGATCTCCACATCACCTTGCTTTAATAAAGTTCCATTGCCTACTCGCATTGAATCTAATTTAAAAGAAGAAAAATAGATACTCGACAATTTAAACCATAAATAAATATGTTTATCAGTTCCTACATATTGTCCTGCCGTTATTGAAGTAGAGCCATTAACAAATGTTTTATAGTTGAGCAATGATGTTGATGCTCTATAGCAATACCCCACCCAGGTAATATCAATAGGATCTCCGGAATGATAGGCATATCCTAGTGCCTTAATGTGGAACATTGCACTATTTGTATCTACTTTATAAGGTAGTTTTATATGAAAGATATCTGTACCGGCTGAACTTGTAAAAAACTTGGCAATTCCTTGCCTTGTACTTCCAACATCTTCTGTTTTTACAAATTCCGGATTATCTAAATGGACATAACTGTCCAGAAAATCTTCAAATTGGTTTTGTGTTGGCCTTTTCCCTGCTTTGAAGAAACTTTTTAATTCTGTAATTATTCTTTTTGGCATGATGGTTAATTGATTAAAGTTTTTAAATGTTCGATTTCTCTATTTTGAGAAATCATATACAATGTCAATTCTTCAATCTTTTGAAGCAGCTTCATTTGAAAATCCCCCATTGTTATCCCATTTTTCATCATCGTTTCACCGGATGGAATTTCAGGAAGATGTTTATTTTCTCTTACAAAAGATTCCAGCTCATTGATTGTTGGCATCTGATACTCTGGCCTGATAGGGGAATCATTGTCAAAATATTTTTGAAATACATAGTCAGCAGGAACATTGGTATCCACAATTACATCTTCAGCATGAATTTTTCCTTTTACAGTAAGTTTTTGATCAGGATTTTTTGTTCCGATTCCTACATTTCCCGCATCTCTATTCAAGATCAGATCATTCCCAAGAGGATTAATATTAAGTGGTGAGGATGCATGGCTTTGTATCCAGTTATATTGCTCGTTACTTCCGAACCTCATATTTACCTGACCAACATCTCCTAATATTAATGTTCCTTCTTGATCAGGATTCTTCGGAGATGATACTATATTCATTTTTGCCTGTGGAGCTGAAGTTCCGACTCCTACGTTTCCATTAGGTTGTACAGATAGTCTTACTGCTGCATTTGTTACAAAATTAATAGCACCAAACGTATCACTCAAACCATTATTCACAATATTAAAGTCACTATACGTTCCATATCTGAAGCCCGATCCTGTAAATCCTGAATTAACTTCCAGATCAGCAGTTGAATGATATCGTATGGTTAGTTTATTACTTCCTCCCGCTGCTTCATTCCTATCAAACAAGCCTGAACTGTAATTGGCATCTCCCAGACCGAGAGGAGCCTTTACGTGAAGTTTTGCTTCTGGTAATAGTGTCCCAATTCCCAGATAATCATTATAATGAGTATAATGTATTTTCTGCCCTGCAAGAGGACTGGTATAGACATCTGAAAGTTTCACCTCACTAAAATCCTGTGTATCAAAAGGGCAGTGATAAGTAATTCTGACATCATATATATTCCCCGAATGGTGCGTGTGATAAATAGTTATCTTATATTGATTAATATGAGCATCCCACACTACATCTCCGATATAAATATGATTAATAATAGGACCTCCTGCCTCCACGATTCTTGATGTTGGGGTATACCACACTGCATTATCCGGGTTGAATCCCACCTGAAAGAGTTTTTTAATATTTCCAACAGTATTTGTGTACATCCATGTTCCCACGATTTCTATTTCAAGAGACCCTGACATTCCTCTGTTTCCCAAAAGAATATCCACAGCCTGATCAAATACATCATTAGGAAAGTCAACAGCTAGTCTTTTTTTAATGTAATTCTTTGGAAACAGTTGTGGATCTTCCAGGTTAGCAAAGCTATCCATAACATCACCAAATTGTCCTTCTGTAGGTCTCTTTCCTGCTATAAAGTATTCTTTTAATTCTGTAATTGTCTTTTTAGCCATGATTAATTGGATTTTAAAACATCAATCTCTTTTTTCATTGAGATCATGTATAGTGTTAATTCTTCTATTTTCTGTAGTAATTTAATTTGGAAGTCTCCTACTGAAAGTCCACTATCTATCATCTCTTTTGCAGAAGGAATTTCCGGAAGATGACTTTTTTCAGAGATAAATTTTTCAAGATCACAGATCTCTCTCAAATTATAATCCGATGCAAAGACATGATCCGCAGTAGGTGATGCAGTAATTACGACATCTTTTGCTTCAATTTTACCATACAAGGCCATATTACCAGCATCTGATAAAAATAACCTTGGTCCATATGATCCGTCCGTAGAGTAGCTCCAGAACTGCAATCCATTACCATAACCTCCTGTCATATTATAAATTGCCCATTGGTGAGCAGTACCTGACGCTGTTTTGGTTGGATTTTGTAAAAAGAGAGCTCCCCCTTCATTACCGTTTACTTGTGATACAATATATCCTCGTACATCAAGTTTTTGTTGTGGGTTATCTGTACCGATTCCGACATTTCCATTCGGGACTATTCGCATAAGTTCTGACATCGCAACAGGAGAATCCTGGGCAGCTTGCACATAATTAGAGGATAAAAATTTAATTCCTTCACCACCAACAGTTACTGCCGTCTTATAACCAGCATAAGATCCATTACCTGACAACCAGCCATAAGCTGTCTGATTATCAGCTTTAACGCCATAACCCATATAAGTTTCCGCACCGCTTCTTAATGAGCCCCAGTTATTGACAGATCCATTTTCATAGCGAATGGAAAAAGCATTGATTCCTTCTGTAGCATCACTTCTGCCAGCCTGAACATTACCCCAGACATCCAGTTTAGATCTTGGATTGCTTGTTCCAATTCCTATATTTCCATCATAATGTACTGAATGTTTTCTTTGCCCAACAATTGGTTTAATATAGATGTCCGAAAGTCTGGCCTGGTCTACAAATGCTTTGTCATAAGAAAACTGCTTGATTCTTATAGCATATGGGTTCTGACTACTGCTTGTATGGTAAATAGTTAGCTTATATTCATTTATAGCTGAATCCCATACAATATCTCCAATGTAAATACTATCTAAAATGGTTCCTGCCGCTTCTACAATTCTGGCCGTAGTAGGATACCAAACATTTCCATCAGGATTAAGCCCAATCTCAAATTGTTTTTTTATAATACCAACACTTGTCTGATGCGAGAATGTGCCTGTAATTTCGATTTCCAAACTTCCATTCAGATAATTATTTCCCAAAAGGATATCCACAGCCATATCGGCTTGTTGATTGGGAAATTCGAAATACAAATTTTTATATTTATAGTTATCAGGGAAAATATTTTTATCATCTAAATTGGCATAGCTATCTATAAGATCACTAAACTGACTTTCTGTTGGTCTCTTTCCTACTTTAAAATATTCTTTTAAAACTGCTATTGTTTTTTTTGCCATAATTTTTGTTTTTCATGATCAGTCCCTCCTCCCATAAAGTTGGGAGGAACTGATTCATTTCTATTAATTATAATTATTGGTTTAGTTAGGTCTTACAATAAAAGTTCCCTGTAAGATCATTCCATCTGTCCCATCATGTGAGATTCCACCAATATCTGTCCAGGTTTCTTCCTTGTAAATCGTCAGAATTTTTTCTTCCGTACTGAACATATTCGATGTATTCTGGGATACCATTTTAAAGTGATGATAAAGTACTCTTCCTTCTTCATCTTTGATCTTCATTGGATCCAGTCCTAATTTTTCTACAGGAAGGAAAAACTCATTTCCGGTCATATCAAATGTTTCTTTAAAGAACCATTCTTCAGTATTAGTTGCCGGATTATTGCCAAAGACATATAGTTTCGCTTTTGAGGTATCTTTTTCATCCGTATCTATTCTTGCAATTTCTTTCCAGTTGCCTAGAGGACTCATTTTATAAAGATGATATTTTCCTTTGTAGCAAATCTGATCCCAGGATAAAATCACCCAGTTGATCATATCAGAATCTACTGGCTCAGAGTGATATCTCAATACAGGTGCCGGCGGGTTATAATTTTCTACCAACATCGTAACTATGGTTTTTGATGGCAACGAAGGAGCTTGTTCTTGTACTTCTTTAATCGCAGGAGGAACAACGTTATAATCTGTTGTAGAATATTGCACTTTTCTTGATGCAACGACACGATAGAAAAGAGCATCTCCATAAGGTTTTTCATCCAGATCTTCAAATTCATCATATACAGTCCATGATCCGTTTTCAGGATTAACTTCTACATCAGCAATATTTACTGTCTTAATATGCTTCATACTTAGTATTGAATCTGCATTCAGTTTATTGGTTGCTCTGTAAATCGAAATCTCATTGATTTTGTGTACAGCAGTATAGGAATTGACTTCAATTCTCACTTTTGTAGAGATTCCTAACGTTGCATTTTCTACAACCGGAAGTAGACTCAAAATCTTTGGTGACTCAGCAGGATTGGTATTAACTAATTTGATTGGTCCCTGGAATTTACTGAATTCTCCCATCTGCATTTGATTTCCTAATTCTCTTACTCCGTAGAAATAAAAGTTATCTGAAGCTCCATCAAGGGTAAAATCAGTGAACAATGTAGAATGCTCAGGATTATCGCTGTAGATTGCTGCCATTGGAGCCATATCAAAATCAGGATGCGTTGTAGGCAATAAGTATCCTGAAGCATCACGGATGTTCTGTTTTTTATTTTTAGGTCTGTGTCCTGCAAGGCTGCTGAAATCAAATTTTTCAATCTGCTGATAGATAATCGGAACTTCCGTAAGTGGCAGGAAACAGTTGGTAATCGCTTCTTTAATAAAGTGTCCGAAACGTAATTCACCTGAAACTCCTGGAATTTCCTTAATGATGATGTCATTGAATTTTTTATTTCCTCTGTCAGTATCAATAAGTGGCTGACAATAATTTGTCTGACCATCTACTAAGCCATAATGATCATTATGAGCTTCAATAAACAGATTAATTGCATCAAAGAAAATCGTGCTATTAGGCGTAGGCATTCTAAATTTTGCAAGTCCTTTTGGTGGAAGCAACGGATAGTATTCACTCGTTTTACTCGTTAAGAAATCAAAATCTACAAAATTCATCCATCTGTTATTGAAAAACGCCTCTTCAGTACCCCCAACATAGTCAAGACCTATTTTAATGCTCTTGATCGTTTCCGGTTCGTACAACGCCGCCAGTAAGACCGTATTATTCGCTCTGAAAAACTGTACAGAATAAGGTTTATGCTTATATTTTGTAATAAAACTGTATGTAGACTTTCCAAATTTATCAGGTCTTGTTGCATAGGTAGAACCTATTGGCCGTTCAGGCTGTTCAGGTTCTACAATTCTATTGGCAAACATTACAGCAGGAACACTGAATTTAGATTTGTAGGGAGCACCCTGCATATCCACGTTATCATGATCCACGCTCTTAAATCCAAAGATGGAATACTTCACATCCTCATTTACAGATGGTAAAATGGCATCTTCAATTAAGTTATTGGCTTCATTCTTATATAAATATACTCTATAAGAAGGATAATAATTAATTTTAACATCATTTCCCATTAAAGGATCAGACATCTTCATTGGAAAATCATTGCCATCATCAAACACGAACAACGGTTCATGGGTTTGGCTGTCTTCATTTATTCTAAAACTCTCATCATAAACATAAAGTACCAGATCGTTATTGGTTCCTATATTCTCTGTGCGTACAACTTTGAAAATAGATCTTGAATCACTTGGTGCTGCACCAAAATGTTCATAAGTAAACATTCTGACAATTCCATTGAACCAATCTACAGAGTTTGAATTATCCCAAAATTGCGGATGATGTCCAAGCTTAAATCCTGGGAAAGTAATTTTGTAGACACCCTGATGTACTTTTTTACCTTGGGCAGGATCATCAATAACAGCGCCCAGGCTATTTTGATACTTTGCTATTTTCTCATAATGTCTATGTACTTGAGCATTTTTCCAGAAGCCTCTACTCTTTTCCACAAATCTCTGAACAGATCCATCTGACTGTTGTGTACTGATTACTTCTCTGTGGATTCCCCAATCATTGGTTCCGATCTTCACTTTCAGTGAGTTTGGATTTTTAGGTCCCCAGGTTGACGTATTCTGCATATTTTCAGTAGCATTGAACAACCCTTCAGTACCAGGACTGAATGTAGGAAGTACTAGGCTACTCTGATCAATTACCGGATTAGTTCCAGAAATAATAGCTGCACTTGGTACTTTTTTGAACACGGTAAATTTTAATCCCGAAGGTTCTACTTCAATCCCGTTGATAATATAACTTTCACCATCCAACAGGAAAATTCCTCCAATAAAATCATTGATAGTTGTTCCTGCCGGAATTTCCGATTTCAGCGTATTTTGTGGAATCGAAGGTTGAGGTGCCGGAGCATTTGGATTTGAAACAAACGTTCCTCCTGAGCTTGGAAGAATATAATCCTCCGTTTTAATAACTGCCAGAAGCTGATTATTTTGATGGTGATCAATATTTACCACTTTTGCAGAAATCTCCTTCATCGTATAGTTTCTGTAAAAGATCTCCACTTCGTCTGCCATGACTTCTTTATCATCAGGGAAGATCGTATTCGGGTCCAGATAATAATCATCCGGCAATGTGGAATCAAATGAAATAGGATACACAATTTCATCCTGATAAATATGATGGTCAAACCCTAATCTTACCAATGTTTTATCATTATCTGTGATGGCTTGTCTACGATCCTGCTCGTTCTGAGAAGTCAATGTCACAGGATATTCTTTCTGAATAAGGAAAGCAGTTGTGGCGGTTGGAGGCAATAATCTGTTATTAGGCTTAATCTTCGTATCAATCGACAATTCCTCCCCTCCTATCTGAGCTCTTGAGAACCAGTTGATCCCATAGCCTTTATAAAAATACGTTCCACTCTTATCCTGCTTATGCATATACAATGGAGCATAGGTATCCGGAATCTGTATAGGCAATGTTTCAAAAGAGTTCGCCGCATTATCAATATTTGTGTATTTAGTATCATGACACAGCTCTGGTTTGATCCAGATATAATCATCTGTTTTTCCTGGTTCTACAACACGATATTCAAGACCTGCATATACAGGAAATGTGAATGAGGAAGCATCAAATTTCTGATATATCCCCATAAATGCAGGATTTATTTCAAGCTCAGGAATCTGCTGATTATAAATACTGATATAACGATATTTCCCATTATGAGAATATCCTTCACTGTCATACAAGCCTGCAGATTGTGGATTATCAGAATCCATTCCCTTATTAAGTTTCATCAATTTTACAGGAAGTGAAAGCCTTTCAATTTCTGTTGAAACAGGCAGAGACATTGAAAGCAACTGATACGTCTTATCAGAAGTATTCATATCCAGATTCTGATTGGTATAATATTCTGCAATGTAGATAAATTCATTTCCGAACACATCACTATTGATATCAAGATGTCCAAGTCCCAATATTCTGGCAACGTGGTAATCAAGTGCTGCAATATTTAAAATATCAAGATTGGAAACCTGCATATCTCCCTGCTCAGGAGGGTTAGTACTGATATCAACCACTTGTTGTGAACCTGTGGGTGAAAGGTTAATTGAAATGGTTTCATTTCCCTTAGGATTCGACTGGTCATCACTCAAACCAACATATTGCTTGATAACGGTCTGGATATCTCGATCTAATGGCCCTTGAGACTGATGTTCCCATTTCTTTTTATAGTTTTCCGTATTTACATAAGCTCCGTCATTGTATCTTAACCATGCACCATGCACCGGATTGTCTGCAGGTAATGGATCCAATCTGCTAAATGCTTCATCCTGATCTGCTGTCAGTGAAAACTGGCCTAATTCCGTCCAGGCATTCACCTGATTTCTGCTGATGATAAAGTCTGAATAAAACTCAAATTTAATTGCTGAAACAAGACATTTATTAGCTTTCAAACGTAGTGTTTTTGCATTCTCTGCATTAAAATAAGAAGCCAGGACCTCATTTCCATACAAAGCATTTCTGTAAGCAAGATGCTGCTGAGAAGGAATGTTTTGTTCCGCTACAGCAAGTGCCTCCATTTCAATCACAGCATCCTGCTGCTGATCGTTTACTTCCAGTTCTGCAGCAAAGAAAATATCTGTTTTACAAAGAATTTCTATCAGCTCATATCCATAAACATTTATAAATTTAAGAGGATCAACAAGCGGATCAACCGACTGTCTTACCTGAGCATATCTGGTTTTATTTTTAAAATAAACATAAAAAATCCTTTTATTGTTGTTAAACTTATACACCCACATCTTCTGATTATCATCAACCAATTGAGGAGGAGTATGAAAGTCTAGTGTAAAAACAGCTTTTTTATACGCTGTTCTATAAATTTTGACAAAATCTTCAGGTTTATTAAAATTATAATCTGAGGATGCTAAATTTCCTTTAGGAAGATGGTTTTCGCCTAGCTTACCACCAAAACCCCATCTCAGGTGAATCCCTTTCGTACTGTCATCTCCTTTAGATCCGGCAGCCTGAAGATAAAAATTAGGGGTTTGAAGTCCGGAAAATTCATCAAAATCAATTCCGCTTCCATCGCCATCATCACAAATGCTCATATTGGTATAGGAAGTCGTAGCGACCTTTAAATCACTGGTATTCATATCCAAATTAATATCCTTGAAATCATAGCTAGCCCCTTTCATATTCATTTCCTTAAGATCAGGCTGCCACACTTGCATAGGGAATGATTTACAATTTGTAATATCACCCTGAATAAAACCTGAATATTCATGTGAATCGTCGGTTCCATGGATTAATAACGTATCACCATCCACTTTATCAATTACAGAAGTTGTCACGGATAGCTGCTTAATAAATTCTATTGAATGACTATAATTGGAGCAGGCAATCTGGCTTTTTTCATTGCATATATAGAAATTATTTTGTCCGAATGAAAAACGTGTTTTCAAACCTGTATTAGGCTTATAAAAATACCCTACATTCTGATTCGGAAGAACAAGAGCAGGTCCGTTATTCCATACTCCGGATGCGTAGATTCTATTATTTTGATAATATATTCCGTCCAGGGAAACTGTTGCCCCGTTGGAATGGTAAGTATACCTCGATGTTGTAGCGTTAAAGTCCAGGTTTGTGCTGATAACTACACCCAATCCATCTTCATTACCACAAATGTAAATATTGCCATTATAAATTGCTAAACCTGAAATCTGAATATTTTTTCCACGAAAAGTATCTATGATATTTTTGCTTACTACAATATCTCCTGTATCATTCACAGCTATAATGTAATTATTCTGGTATTTAAGATCAAAAAAGGCAAGATAGATAAGCCCTCCATATGTTTCTACAAGCAGGGCATCCTCCTGTGTCGGATTTGCAGGAAAATTCCTATACCAGATCACATCACCCTTTATATTGATGCATAATAGAAAAGGTATTACTTCATCTTCCAGCCCCAGGATAACATAGTTACCTGAGACTGAAATGATTTTTTTAAAGCTTACTTCTCTGTCCGGATTAGAGTATCTTTTACTCCACAAAAGTTTTCCGTTTTCTTTAAGAACTGTAACAACTCCTGACTTTTCTATCCCTCCTGCATGAAAAACGTTACCATTATCTCTATGGGTAAAGTTGATTTTAGCATTTGAAGTATTATAATTATGATATTTAAAAAAACTCATTTTAGATTTAATTAATTGTTTATTTGTAATTCGTTGATTGTTACTTCGGATTTTACATCATATTGATTTCCGCTCCATGATTTGTATTTGAATCTGAATTTTAGTTTTGAATCTTTGATCTTTTTGCTGGTGTGCATTACTAAAATCTGAGAATAATCTTTAGCATAGATTACTTTGAAATCATCATTAGCATTACCTGCAGCATTAAGAACTTTAAAGCATTCCACCATCTCGTTCAATGGAATTTTCGGATCATTGAATGGTTCCGGATTTCTGATTAGTAATGCGACCACATCATTATTGGCGTTTACAATCTTGACAAACTCTGTATTCGTAGGTGGATTTAATGGTTTTAATCCCATCACTCCTTCAAAAGCACGGTCAAATAATTCTGAGTAGGTATTGGCAAGTCCTTTTAAATATGGATTTTCAACACCTCCCGAAACTAATGTATAAAGATCATCAAGCTGCTGTTGTTTAAGGTCAGCTATCACTTCATATATTGCATCCTTCTGTCCTATTACAGTACCCTTATCATCGTAATCCTTCAGTTTATAACTTTCTACTTGTTCTTTAAAGTCTTTATATCTCGAAGTCTTAAATACAAATTCATGGATCTTCTGGTTTTCTTCATACACCTTGTCAGGTTTTCCTGGTACTGGTGTAATCTGTGGTTCAAACGCATTATCTCCATCATCATCAAAAGCATTGAAAACCATCGCCGTATACAGTTTTTCAGGCTGCAGATCTGTAAGTTTTACAGAATAGGTAAAAGCTTTTGGTTTAACCGCATCTCCAAGGGTAATGCTACAAGCCATGCCGGTATTTCCGTGATTCACATGATTTACATAATTAACCATCTGCTGAATTCCTAAAGGCAGATTCGGATCCGTATCGCTTGTCCAGCTTGGTGTAGCTCCAGGTACTGTTTCACTTGTTTGCCAGTCTATAGGTAAAGGATAAGGGATAATAGTCTTTGTTATAGGATCTTTAATGAGGATATTGATACTTCCTTTAATTTCCTTAACTCCCATCACCGGATGAGCCGGCCATTCTTTAAGCATGTTATAGATGTAAGGTTTCGTAAAGAAAAACTCTATTTTACATTGCTCATTACCATAGAATAGTGGTTTCGACATTAAAAGATCTCCATCTGCGTTCGGATATGATTTCTTCATATCGATATAGGATTTCAGAGAAGTAATCGGATATTCATCTGCATTTCTCTTCTTATTTGGTATCGGATTTCCATTGGCATCTTCAAGGTTTTTGATATAATCCTCATTTTTCTTTTCAAAGTGTCCGATTGGCCCTGCAGTTTTAAATGCAAAATAATAGTCAATGATGTGTGGTGTATCTCCATTCACATTATCTTTCAGTTTAAGATTGATGTAGTATACACTGTTTGGTCTCCAAACTGGCTGTACTACTTTACTCATCGCTTCCTGCATCAGTTGCATATCTGCCTGTACGGCTGGTTGGCCTGGAATAGTCTGTTGATATTCATAATCTGTAACAGTCATCCACTTTACTCTATGGAATAAAGTATAACAATTTGTGACTGTATTTCCGTTGTTATCATCGGTACATCCACAGTTCCCAAGATTAAAGATGATATCGCTGATTTCTTTGGTCAGCTGCAATGCTCCGGATATTGTAGATCCTTCCGCAGTCAGGTATTTATTCAGTTTTTCCAAAAGATCTCTTACATATCCAGGATCCTTCTCAATCAAACAGTAGTCAGGGTTCTCCTTATCAAAAGCATAAATAGTGTCGATAAAAGCAAAAAAACACTTCATGCTGTATCTCAACTGAGTTACTTCATCTACTCCCATATACACAATACACTTATTGAGGTTGTACATAAGCAGTGAAAGGAAATCACAAAGTTTGGTGTCCTTAATACAAGGTTCTGTTTCGGATTCACAACCACAATTAGGAGTAAACTTCAGGTTAAGTGGCTTTTCGGTTGTTTTATTAACCTTAATAATAACCGCTTTATTGATCTTTTCTTTTGGATACTCATTTGAATAACAGATATCGATACCATTTGCCTTATCGGTTATTTTTGTAATAACACTATTATATTTAATAAAATCCGCAGTAGGCGTATTCGGTAAAAATAAGAAGATTACGGAATGCGTATTGAAGTCAACATATGGTGGAGTATTTCCTCCTGTGATCATCATATATTGTGTTTCGTAATCTATCCATTTATTAGCTACATTAGACATATCAAAATTCACTAATCCATTTCCAAACATTCCGTTGTATCCGTTTTCAACGTGCATAACATTAAAGTCAAGCTCATTGCATTGGGAAGTGGTACATCCTCCGGTTTTCAAATCTTTTAACTTACTAACAAGGGCATCATATTCTGCCTGCTCTGTAGGAGAAAGAATAACGCTTGTTACCTCACCGGTTGCATTGGCTGTCGCATTGGCCCAGATCAGATCTATCTGTGCATTGATATCATCAATGTCCTGCTGATTAGCATTATATGGAATAATTTCAATCTTACTCACATATTGTCCGCCATAATCAGCCGCCTCATAAATCAGTTCTGTTCCCAGTTCTGCTTTTGTCTTTGTTACTTCATCGATCAAAGCATAATTTTGATAAATAGCATTCGAGAATACATCTTTATAATATCTGATCGTCACTGAGCTCGCCATTGTAGAAAGTAATAATTTTAGCCTTGCTGATGCTTCAGGAAGTAAAACTACCATAGTATTTCCATTGGTCATCTTTAATGATTTCGGATAATTATGAGGATTGGATGCATTGGAAACCATCAGGTAATCTGTAGCATCTGATACTGTTCCTAAAAGATTGTAGTACGCTCCATTAATTAAATTATATGGCGCCCCTGTAGGTGAATAGTATACAGTTCCTACTGTTTTATCTTGTACATTAGACTCATGCCATACATCTTCAGATTGAGTACAGAATAATGATGAAGGTGTAATTCCATACTGTTCAGGAATAAACCATCCCGGCTGCGCAGAATCCAAGAATGAGAATGGTGTGGATGCTAAAATCCTGATCGTATCATATTTACCATTTATTTTCTGCCAGAATCCTAATTTGAATTTATCAATATTGGCAATGCTATTGGCTTCGTCTTCAGTCAGTACAGCTCTGTATGGATTATATTTGTTCCAGGCAGTTTCTTCTTTATTAAGAATTTTGATCTCCACATCTTCAATAGAGTATTGGTGTTTTACCTGGCGAAGTACGTGTCCTCCCGGCTGAGTTTTCTGAGGTGGAATAAGATCTGTAAATTCAGTTGCTCCGCTCGTATGACCTCCGATTTTCTCTCCAGCAATTGGAGTAGGAATCAGCCCTTTTTCAATTTTAATATCAATATAGGTATCCAATGGAACAATCGGTAATTTAGGGTCATCCTTAATAGATACCAGTGGAATTTTATCAATCTGTACGACTGGAAGATCAAAAGTTTCATTCGTCAGCATGTTCACACCTTTTACGGCATTATTCAATCGTTCTTCTTTTGGATAATCAATTTCAGGAGGGTCTGATTCGTAGGTAAGTGGTGGTACAGCACTCGTATCTACCTTATCATTTTTCTCCCATTTGATACTTAAATGAACTTTAAGTTTAATTTTAAAAATAGCCAGTTTGATCTTGAGCTCGAATTTAAATTCCGCAAGAATCAGGAATGGAAGGATTAACTCTACTCTAAAATAAATCGAGATAAATAAAGCTACACTTACGATGAAAAGGTTGATTTCTGCTCCTCCCTCTACATAAATATACCCTCCTACCTGCGGCCTTTCAAAACTGATGTGAGCACCTACCTCAATTGCAGCATATACTTTTACAATGATCAGGTTCAGGTTAAAGTCTACCCGGGCGCCTGCTTCAATTCCTTTTGCCGCAATCATCAGATAAGATTCTGCCTTAATGTTCACTGAATCTTTAAATAAGCTGGCTCGGATTGGCTTGTCCCGTGTACCAAAATTAACATACCATGGTCTTTGATTTTTAAAGAAGAAGCCCATTTGAACTTCGGCCTTAATATCAATGAATGATCCGTTGTTTTTATTAAGCTGGAAGTTACCTCCGGCTCCGATTTCCAATGAATTGTCCCCTACGATAACAAATGCATAGAATGGTGGAACTTTAGGGTCATCCTCAGTCAGCCCGAGACGCTCACTAATAATAGTTAATCCTGCATCAATAGCAAACATGCTAGGTACTGAAAGTAGCACCATTGCACGTAAGGATGCCAGACGTCCGTCTAAGGTTGCTAGGGAAGCACCTGCTCCAAAGGAGAATGGCGCACTATACTCCTTTGTATATTGAGGTCCAATAAATTTATCCGTATTGATCCCCCGCTGCGGATGGACATAATAATCGTACCAGGTATCATCTTCAGTCATTCCTATGGCCTTCTTATGGGCAACATATCGGTATCCGATAAGTCCTCGGAATCCGAAAATACCAAATGAACCTAATGGAATAACAAACGGAAGTTCGACACTTGCATCCACCAGAAAGCCCGGATATTTAGGATCAAAAGCCATTTCTGCAGAACCCGAAATATTCATTTTCGGTAACTGAAGGGAAACTTTCCCTCTGTATTCTGTTGAAACGCCCGGCTCAGGGATCGTAAGCGCTCCTTTAATAATCGCTACTGCAGCGCTAGCGCTTGCCGATCCAGGAATCACAAGGTCAACTTCTAAGGTTGAAATATGGAAGTACGAATCTTTGTATTCTTCTTCAGTTCCTCCATGTTCTTTTACCATCTCATCATTATCAGCAGTATAGTAGAACTTAACCCCGTTTCCTCTTACATCAAGACCTAATGGGTTGATATTGATACCACCATCAAATCCAATATAATTATAGGTACGCATTTTGTCCTTATACATTCTCTGAATAGTACCCATATGAATAGCACTAACTGCCATACGTACCGGTCCTAAATTCAGATGAAGATTCACAGGAATAATAGAGCTTCCACCAGCAATTTCAAATTTACCGCTTGCATAATAACGGATAGCCGGTAAATCGATTCCTTCCTTACCTAATAGCTTTTCTCCGAATGATCCTGCAGGGAAGCTGATTTTAGTATCTGCTTCGATGTAGAAGTTATCATTCTTCTTACCTATTTCTATCCTTTGAAGATTGAATGTAAGGATATTGAAAAGGTTCATTGGTAAACCAAGTGGCAAGAATGCGGCAGCCAGCTTGAAATTCTCTTTGCTTTCCCATTCTCCAATGACATCAATGATCAGATCTCCTCCATTGTATCCCTTGAACTTTCTGATCTTTAATCCTGCATGTAATGAAGAACGTACCACCTGGCCCTGATGGAAATCAATATCAAAATGGCTGAACCCTAATGCCCAGGCTTTTTCAGGATCTTTTCCAAGGTCGAACCATAGAGTACGGTTCTTTTCTTCAAGACTATCAATGGAAAGACTGCTTAAAAATTTATAATAATCTTCTTCCTTCTGGAATTCCCTGTAATCACCAGCTACCGTTCTTAGTGCAATAGGATATACAAACTTAAGCTGAGATGGTGAGTCTAAACCATTCATAAAGGTCATCAACTCGCTCATGTTATGAACATCAGTCTCAGTTGTACTGCTCATTGATTTCACCTTCAGATTTTGATACTCAAGTGTGAAAAACTTACTAAAATAGTCTACTACTGTTGTTTGATTTCCAACAGTTTTAACAGCATAAGTAGGCTTAATGGAAATGTTTCCTGAAAGTCCTCCGGTTCCAATAAGCATATGGTTGGCTGAAATACCGATCGTTTGTTGGGTATCTAAATCAGGGTTTTTCTTTTTAAACCATTTTTTCGGAAGGAAAATTTCAGTGTACTCCATGTACACTCCCATAAATTCTTTAGGTCTGCCATCTGCATCCGCTTCTGCGATGTTTTCCGTTTTGCTGAGGTCAATTTTAAGATTGTGAATATCAATCACAAAACCTGTATTTCCAATCTGGGCAGGATAGCTCATATTCAGGACCAGGTCCATATTATATCCGAACCCTTTTTCAGTATCTGCATAGAATAACGCTTCTCCGAAACTGATACTCACTTTAGGATCGCCATTACCATCCTCGGGTATTACTTCCAGGGGAGTTGTAGGGTGATTTAATGGATATACCGGCTTTAAAATACTCCTAGGAAATTCAATAGCTGCAGAAAGCATCAAGGTTGCCTTAAACTTAGGAATTGCTACTTCTTTAATAAACTCATCAATATCCTGTGGCATTAAAGCTTTAAAAAAGGTTTTTACCTTTTCTGCGGTATCCTGTAGGTTGTCGGAAAGCAAATACGTTGCAAAAGCAACAAGGGACGCATATTTTTGATTTGAGTTCTGGTAGATATCTTGTACAATTTTTGTTATTGTAGTTGCTTCGTTTACTACCAGTCCTAAATTATGTTTAGCATTAATATCAGTCGCAAACTGCATCAGAGGAGTGAGATTCTGATTGGAAGGAGTGACAAATGTGTTCACAAAATGCGCAATGGCCTGTTCTTCCGTTACGTTGAGTACTCTTAGTGCTACCTCGAAGATTTGCTGAGGTTCAAAGGAGAAATTTCCTAAGCTGAAATAACGTAAATATGCAAGGATTTTCCATTGGTATTCAACGGTAATGGGAAATGCGGAGATGGCAGTGTCATCTGTTCCGTTCAGGACTAATGAAATCCCGGTCCCCGGAATTTCAATATCGATTCTTTTTGAAACGACAGATAAGCTGTAAAAAGCCGAATCTCCTTTCGGCCCTTTACTATATTGTAAATCTTTATAATAGATTTTATCGAGGAGGTTTGTAATCCCCGGTTTTAAGAATCCCAGAATATCGGGGATGTCGTCTTGTGTAACCACAGAGGATAACCTCGGGTAATACCTGTGTGTTACCGGTGTTTGATTTGACATAAAAATAATTTTGTGTTTGGGGTGAATGGAAGGCTTCCGTTTTAGGCAAACAAAAGCCTTATTAAGTAATGGATTTACTTAATTTCCCGTGGTGTTAAATCATGTAATAATTTCTATCTTTACTAGAACAAAAATTTATAATATTTTATTTCCATTTATTAAGAAGTTAAGTTTGAATTAACGTAATAACTCAAATCCACCTGTTTTTTGCTTTGTAATTCCTGAAAATTATCATAATATTTCCAATCTTGTTCGTCCGAATGATTAGGAGTTTTATCTATTGCTTCTAATAATGAGCCATCTTCTTTATAAGAAAATTCAATTGCCTCGTATTTCTCTCCATCTTTATCTATACCATACCAATACTTTTTAGTTCTATCTGGTATAGGTAAATTCGTCTGCCAATCGAGAACATATATACAAATAAAATGCTCAGGCTCAAGATCATTAATATTATAAACCAACTTTGAAATTAGTGGCCCATTTCCAACTTGAAGCGAATAGTTTTTATTTGTGTCAACAACAAAATTTCCTATAATTACTCTTTTTTTTATTTGAAATTGTTCTGATTTATTACTTAGATAATCGAATATAACGGATTCACTTTCATTATCGTAAATTAAATATTTAATAAAACTTACTTGATTATTAATAATATGATGCTCTTCCTTTACTAAATTGTTAGATAAATTATCTACGAAATTAATTACAAACTCATTCGATTGAAGGGCTTGCTGTTCCGTAATTTCTTTCCCTGACAGATTATTATATTGTTTAATCATAATTTTTTATTTAAAATTCAATTTGTGTTTCAGGTGGAATACTTCTACCATTTTTAGCAGCTTTTTTAGTGAAAAATGTAAAATCTAATCTTTTTCCTAATGAACTTTTTGGATCTAAATTTAAGTCTTTAAAAATATTAATCCCATTAACATTCATACTTGACTGAAAAATTTCGTCTTTCATACGATGTAATTTATAAATATCTCTCGGAATATTATTTGATGGATCTGCTGGACGAATAAATTCTGGTAATACAAAGCTATTTATTGTTACTCTTTTGCTATCAGCATCTCCGCTCATATTTTTTAAAGCCGCATTCCTTAATTTTTTATATTCTTCAAAATCAATTGCTCCCTTATCTTTTGCATTCTTAAGAGTATCTAATGCAAAAGCAAATAAAGCTAACATTTGATAATCAGATAAATAAGTCACTGTATCTACATCTGGTGGCAATATTTTAGTATGTACTGAGCCTCCATAAAAAGAATTTATTAACTGTTGATTTTCAGAAATATAATTTGTTAAACCATATTTTTCAATAAAAAATGCTTTTAATTTGTTTTGGAAAATTAATTTTTGGTTTTCACTTTTAAAACAGTACAGAAGACCACCTCTTCCATCCTGCAGTGATGCGGGCTTCAACAAATTAGATGCATTTGTTAAGTACATTTCTGTTTCAGCAATTGTCTGAGCTTTTGGAACCCTAAATGCCTTTGTAATAATACCTTCAATCCAAGCATCTGGTAAATTTCCTTTTTCCAAACCAAATTTAATCATATTATTAATTTCTGTATCAGTAAAGCGAAGATTTGGCGTCTTCTTAAATCCATCCTCACCAATATCATTCCAGACGTACTGAGAAAGGCCTCTTTGTGCAATTTCTTCAGTCGGTTCTTCTCTAATTACACGTGTTTTAATCTTCAACCTTATTTCCTCACCTCTTTTTGCAGGATCTTTTTTATTTGATAATTGTTGTATTAAGTTTTTTGCATCATTATTATCAAACTCACTGGGCCAGCCATGTGCAGCAACCCAGTCTGTAATATCTTTTGCTATATTAAATAATTGATCATCAATAGTTTTTGTCTTATTTGTAGAATAATTTATCAACCAAAAATCTAATTGATCAATAAGTTTATTAAATTCCAACATTTTAAATAGTTTTAGTGGGTTAATGCATAATCGTGTATAAACTCTAATGCAGCTTTAGGGTGCATAGAGTCATATATGTCTTCAGTTACATCTAATAGATCATCTAGTTTATCTGCTACTTTACCTACAAGAGGTATAATCTCTCTAGCTGCTTTCCAAGCCGCAACTACAGGTAACCAATAGATAGAATAATAT
Organism: Chryseobacterium paridis; assembly: GCF_016595215.1. Classification (GTDB taxonomy): domain Bacteria; phylum Bacteroidota; class Bacteroidia; order Flavobacteriales; family Weeksellaceae; genus Chryseobacterium; species Chryseobacterium paridis. The sequence continues at coordinate 1,461,950 of NZ_JAENHK010000010.1, forward strand.
AATTCATCATATTTTGTTGATTCCATGTGATGATACAAAAATGCTGGAATAAAAGTAGTTTTATTTACAACATTATTAATATCCCATTCATGGACAGGAACATCAACTTTATTATCTGATATATTAAGGACTTGTATTGGTTGAAATAAATGATAATAACCATATGAATAAAAATCACGCTTATATTCATATTGAGCAGGGGTCATCCAACCTCCCGTAAATTTGAATTGTTTATAGTCATTACATTCCACCACAATTTTATCAGCAAAGCAAAAGCTTGTCCTCATACTTGTAAAATGTTTTGAAGCAGCGTAAATGAAATACTCCGAAACATTTATAATTAATGGTGATGCATCAAAATCAATAGATGGATATGTATATCTTCCCTCTACCTTCAATGTAGTCGCAGTATTTCGGGTATATTTGAATAATTTATTGACATCATCCTGATTACCTTTAAATCCAACAACATTATCATTATATGTATTGTTCCTATAAGGATTATACTTACTATAAGTCCACAATGCATAAATACTCATTACAAACATATGAAGCGGTGTTGATTCTCTTCCTTCATCTTGTACAAATTTCGCATGGACATATTTATAGAGTGGAGAATAATACCATAACTTATTTTGCAGTCCATCCAATTTTCTTACGATAGCTTCATACAATGTAATATTAAATCGCTGATGTCTATATTTTTCAGCATCATTTTGAAAAAGTTCTTCGTTAACACACACATAATTGCTACCACCTACAAGCTGTCCTAAAAATGCATCAATTTCGTTTTGTTGTGTCTCGGAGAAAGACATTGCTAGATACACAATAGAATTAACATCATTTTCTGACAATTCTTTATCTAAAATATCTTTTAAATATTGTATCTTAAACTGTACGGTTGTATTGTTAATAACTGATTTAAGAATATTGATAAGTAAACTAATTCTATCTCTTTCAGAATAATTTTGTATTTCAACAAAGTATTTTTTTGCTGTTATATAAAATGAGGTTAGATCACTATAATAACTTATACAACTTTCTGAAGAAATACTTCCATAATTTAACTGATCATTTTCCCAAGCTGCCTTAAGATCATTAATTAATTGGTTTAAATTATTTAATGAAATATTATTGGGATTTGCAGTAATAGTTGGAAAAACCTCATCTATTATCTGATTAATTCGAAGAGCAGAATAAATAGTATATTCAAGATATTTATTTTTTTTGCTTTCTTCTATTTGTGATAGCTTCGCAATATGCTTGCTATAAAATTTATTTACTAATGGACTATAATGAGTTTGATTTATAGTAGCATTACCCATCATAGAAAAATTTAATTTTTCATAAGATAATAAATAATTTTTTCCAACTGTATGTGAAAATACATATTCTTTTTGCGTGTAAAAAACATTAGATGAAAGATCTGCCGTTCTTACATTTACCATATCTCCTGTTTGGGCATAATCAAAACTAGCAAATGATTTGGGTCTTTGTAAAACATTATCTGTTTTTAAATTTTTGGATATATATTCTGATAACTTATATTCATCATAATATCCTTCTTCAACCCCACTTTTATCATCTTTTCTATAGTATGAGTATTTTTTACCTGTTTCAATTACAACAAATGAACTCAAAAAACCATCTACAGTTAAGGTAACATTTGTTATCTTTGATTCTCGTATAGCATTACCATTTCTTAATATATACGCATTCATTTTTTTAGTTTAAGTAGTTAAATCGTTTCTTTTTAAATTGCTGTAATTATCGTCTGGCCTAGGTATCCACCTTGCATATTTATCAGAAGAGTATATCAAATCATCAATTGTTGTCACATAAATACTATTGTTTGAACTTGGAGAAACAAGTTTAAGTTTCCCTGTCTGATCTTCTCCAATTACTGATAAACTATATTTTTTGTATTTTATGTTCTCTAAAGATGAATATGTCGTATCTTCATTGGCCAATAAATTTTTAAAGAAAAATTTGGGATTATTCAATTGTGCCTGGGTAGTGAGATTTATTAAAATATCATTCTCATCTGAAGATATACCTAATAATTTTTTACTAGGCAAATTTTCATTTTCTATATGTAATGAAAGTCCTGTTATAGTATTTAATTTATTATCGGTGAAAACTTCTGTTTTCAGATAATAGGGTTGTTCAGGTTGATAGTAATTATTCCTTTCTTTATTATAAGATACAGTTCCTGAATTACTATTATCCAAATATGCAGTACGACTTTGAAAAAAAGATCCCGTATTTTGGTAGATATTATTTAATAATGTTTCATAAGATACCCTTTGTAAACTCTCTGTTTCATTCTTTACAATAATATCAGTAACCCTTTTAGTTGTTATTGTAGCAACATCTTTCCCCCCAGTTTTATTGTTAAAATCGATAAGAAGCAAATTCTGATCAATTACATAATCAAGCTCATAGGGATTAATCTTTAATTTAGATTTTACATTGATCATCCCAAATACATCGTCAATATCTTTTAATATTAACTTTCGGACCTCAATAGGCAAAGCAGGATCTGATGGAACTATATCCTCTTCAACATTAAGTTCTTTTCCTTCATAAATAATTTGTATTATTCCAGAAACACTTTTCTGAGTACTGGTTTTGATAATGTCAAATAGAATTGGTTTAGTATAATTCAAATCATTACTTGATGATGGAGCTTGTAAAAGATTGCTATTTCTTACAAAATAGTTTTGATTTTCTGATAAGAGTTTCCCCATCTTAACATACATACCTGCTCCTGAATAATTATCAGTGGTTGGTTGGATCACTAACGATGGATACCCATTGAATTCTCTTACCGGCCAACCTGATTCAAACTGATATGAAGACATATTGTTAACAGTAGTTCCAATTCTTATGTTATTAGTACTTCCTTCAAGATTTTGATTTCCGTAAAAATTATAAGACCTCTGTCTGCTTCCCTGGATATATAAATATGTTGTCTCAGCTGTAGCAAAACCAGAAATCTGACTGGCTATTTGTTCTACGGTTTGCAAAACAGAATTATCACTCATATAGATTTTACCTTTTCCCTGAGCATGCAAACCATAAAATGCTGCAATATCAAGAAATTGGGTAGCTGTCTCCCTGATCAGCTTCTTTTTAAAAGCAGTAGTTCCCGTTGACTGATCTAAAATATGATCAGGGGTACGGGCAAAAGCCAGATTCAATTGAAATGGATTAGGATCGTTCGCAACTGTATAGTCTCCTTCGTTCAATACGATATCAATTCCTATGCTTCCTGTAGCATTTCCAAGATGGGTTCCCCTTGGGATCATGGGCAGTTCAAAAGCTTTTTTGGGCTCTACTTCTGTGGTGGTAGTTCCAGTAGTTTGAACTTTAGAAATCTTAAGGAAATAATCATCAATAAGGTCAGTTTCTAATTGAGAATTGCCTACCGGATATCCGATATGCTGTGCAGTAAATGGAGGAACAGTAATTCCCAGCATATTATAGAGGCCTGTAAACTCTTTTTTGATGACATCTACAAAGCCCGTTGGTGTTGCCGATGTGATCAGATCTCCTTGAAAGAAGTCTGATCTGTTCAAACCTCTGTACACGATATATTTGATCGCAAGTCCTTTAATCGGCTGATTAAAAGGCTTCAGGATCGCATTTACTTTAGTGGAATCGCTTCCACAAGGTTGTAAAAATACCTGCCCCTGGCAAATCGTATATACTTTGCCGGTAAAGCTTACTTTGGAGGTGGTCCTGAATACGGTACCGTTAGCTCCAAATTTTCCGTTCGCGTCCTGATTAAAAGTCTGCCCCTTCTCAAGAAAGAAGAAAGACTCCGGCAGCAGGTCCGGTCGTACATTAAGCCCTTTACTGTCGGGAGATGTTGATAAACTTCCCGATGGAATATTTTGTGGCATTTTTGTAATTTTTGGTGTTAATAAAAGATAAAGTGGATGACTGATGGTCAAAATAATAGAAACTGAAAAGCACTCTGAACCATTAAGATTGCTTAAGGCTTTAAGAATAGTAAGCCGTGGAATTATGTAAGGTTATTTCCTTAGCATATATCATGATTTTTCTTCACATTTCTTAGCTTCTTCAATACTTTCATTGTTCAAATTTTATTTTCAGATTTTACCATCTGACCGAAAGGAAAAGGTTTTTACTTCTCCGGAAAAGACATACCTCTTCCTGTACAATCATTTTGATGATTGCATTATTGATTTTCACTTTGAAATAATTCCGGAATTATTTGGTGAAAACTACATATCCGTCTTTATCCTTTGGTAAATTTTGTAAGTTTCTCCAGGTAGCGTTGATCTTACGCGCTCCTTTCCAAATGGATCTGCGCTCAAAGTGTGGCAGATCTTTAAAAGTTTTCCAGTTTCCGCCCCAATTCCAGCCGTATTTTGCAAAGATCTTTACACATTCGTACCAGTCGGCGACACCGTCGTTATCCCAGTCTTTCGCAGTGTCCCAGCTTGCTACTTTTCCGTCGATAATCAGGCAGATGTCTACTGCTAATCCGTAATTATGAATGCTTTGCCCGGCTTTGGCATTGGTAACTTTTTTTCCGGCTTTTGTTCTTCCCTGTTCATAAAGCGCATCCTGTTCTTTAAAAGTTCTTAATCCCTGGGTAATCCTTACCTTTGCTCTTCCAGTAAGGGCTTCATCACATTCTTTTATGATTTGTGTGACTTCTTCCCTTACCAATGGATGGAGCTTTTTTATTTTATTTTGACTTGGTGTGTCCATGATTGATTTTAATATTTTGTGATTGGGTGTTTAATGATAAGACAAAGCTATTATCACGTAACGCCAAAACCTGACGTATTATATTAATTATGAAATAAAAAAGGTGAAAGATTTTCAAAATTTATATGGGTAATCTTTCTTTTCATAATTATAGCTTGTTCTTTTATTCTGAAACAAAAGTACAGGCCCAAAACGTCAAAACTTGACGTTTTAATTTCTTTTTTTAATAATTTTTAATCTCAAAAAAAAACCGACAACAGGTCATAAACTGTTGCCGGATTCTTTGCCCTTATATTAATATATATTACTTTTTACACTTATCGTATTCAGAGATAATACTTCTCAGGTTCTCTTCATTTTTAAGATCAAAACTTTCTTTTTTCAGCGTTTCATAGACCACTTTACAATCTTTCAGATATTCAGCCAGTTTTTCTGAGAGCTTGTAGTTAGATCTGTTATCCAGCATTTGCCCTTTTGGCTGAAGGTCTGTCTTTATCACATACTTTTGTGTCTCAACAGGGTCCTGAAGTAACATTATTTTATTTTCTTTTGCAATAAGTCTATAGAAGTATGAATTATTACCATATAAACTGCCATAGTTCTGCATCTTTTTCATGAACTCTCCCTTCACATCCAATCCATAATAACATTCTTCACTTCCATTGGGAGAAACACAGAAATGTATACCTGAATCTGCATCATAGATCTTTGTTGCCATACTTCTCATTCCCGGCAATTGCTTTTTTAGGGTCACACGCTGCCCAAACTTATCAGCACCTCCCTCTGGAAGCTTTTGGCCAGTCCTTTCGGTATCCAGCATTTCAAACCAGATCGTGATCATTCCTTCGGTTTTCTTACCCGATTTCTCAACCAGATATCCGGGAACATCATATAGATTAATACTTCTGTTGATAGCATCATTTACTTTCGCTTGCTGTTGTTCATGATTTTTATAATATGCCTGATGCTCCAGAGTATACCCCTCTAAGAACAAATTGACTATAAATTCATTTACGAAAGCATAATCCGATTGTGCATAGCTTCGGGTAGCATCCATTGTAAATTTATTATTGTCATAAGTCTCTACATCATATTTTTTAATTCCTTTACTGGATTGATAAAGCGTCCCCACTTTTACCCCATCAAGATCACGTACTTCCAGGCAAGGTCCACTATTAAAACCCACACAATTATAGGATTTCGCATAACCAATGAGTTTTGCAGGATAGGATCCGTTATTAATAAAGATCTCTCCCTGAGATCCCAATCGTGGATTGTAAAGTCTTCTGATATTATCCAATTTGCTTTTTTTCTCTCCTTCTCCAGCAATACTGTTAGCTTTTATCTGAAGATATTTATCCGCCAGGTTTTCGCGAGGAGTATTAAAAAAGGTTTCCAGTTCATTTTTATCGAATCCTTGTTCATTAAATAATTTATATTTTACCGCCAATTGATGGGCAATAATACGATCCGGTTTAAACGAGGTAATGAGAATTTCATAAGGAATCTGGGTTGTCTTTCCATCTGCCGATTTCATATCCAGATAATACATAAACTCCTCCTTGGCTAATGTGACTCCTTTTAAATCTAGATCGAAAACTTTTTCATTATTTAAATCATAAAATTCAAAATGATCACGATAAGGAGATTTTAGAATTCCCACTTCTTTTTCATTAAACAAGAGTTTGTCTTTCTTTAGCTGGATCTTTTGAGAGAAAATAAAACATGGAAATAGCAAGGCAAAACATAAAAATGTTCTCATAGGATTTGGATATTAATTTTGTTTTTTAACGACGTAAAATACGATTTTTTTTGTGTTCAAGGGTAGAATTTAAAAGCCTACACAAAGAAATAGCAGAACTAAAATATGGTATTATCAAAATAGAGATAAGATGATTATCATCATAAAAAACAACATACAAAATCAACAAATAACTAATAATCAACCAGATAAACATTAATCAAAATTAATTTTACAAAAAGTCTACTTTTTTAGTAGACTTTTAAAAATATATGTTTTATATTTGCAACCGTATTCAGGAAATAAAAAAATGAAACCGGAATTTAAACATACAGCCTTAATTAATAAACAGATGATCAACAAAATGATGATGCATTATTGTATGCCTATGTTCCGACATTGCTGTGGTTGACCTTACTTTTATAGATATATTATATTCTAAAGGCTCTACCACGTTGTAGAGCCTTTTTTATTTACATGAACAACATTAAAAATATATACAATGAGTACTACTCACACTAAAAATAATTGGCTGATCCCCATAGCATTTACCAATATCTATGTCATCTGGGGAATTACTTTTTTAGCCATTTCATTCGGATTAAAAGGATTTCCTCCTTTTATATTATCAGGTTTCAGATTTTTAATAGCTGGAATATTAATGCTTGGTTATCTCTTAACCAAAGGAGAAAAAGCCAATTCTCTGATTAACTGGAAAAAAAATGGGATTACCGGAATTCTTATCCTTACGGGGGGAACAGGACTTGTTGCCTGGGGTGAACAGTATATCACCGCTTCTGAAGCAGCTATAACGATAGCAACCGGCCCTTTCTGGTTCATTGCCATTGATAAAAAGAACTGGAAATACTATCTTTCAGACAAATTCATTCCGATTGGATTGATCATAGGTTTCATTGGACTTATTCTATTTCTGAAAGGAAGTGTGAATTCAAATACCCATCACGTTGTAAGTGGATCTCTGAGGGTTACTGCATTTATTGTTTTAGCAATAAGTTCAATAGCCTGGGTTTTAGGTTCTTTATATTCAAAGAAAAATCCTTCCAGTCATTCTACACTAATGAATATTGCGCAACAATTAATTATTGCAGGAGTTACCTCTTTTATTATTGCTTTTTTTAGAAATGAATGGAATACTTTTTCTATAATTGCAATTCCAATATCTGCATGGTTGGGTGTGTTATTTTTGATCTTTTTTGGATCAATTATCGCCTATCTTTCATACATTTGGCTATTATCTGTAAAACCGGCAGCTTTAGTCAGTACCCACACTTACATCAATCCTATTGTAACTGTGATTGCTGGCTGGATTATTGCTAATCAAACGATCAACGGAAATCAATTATATGGCTTGTCTGTGATATTAATTGGGGTTCTCCTTACGAATATCACCAAGTATTTTAAACTTTCCAAAAGATCAAAAGTAAAAATAAGAAGAGCAGTACGGTTGGTAAAAAGAAACAACAGACCTTATCAACCGGTATAAAATAAAAGTAATTAAACTATAATGATAGAAATCAAGAACATTTCAAAAACCTTTCATCAAAAGAAACAGTCTTTCAAGGCACTGGATGATGTCAGCCTGAGTATTGAACAGGGAGATATTGTTGGAATCATTGGATTCTCCGGGGCTGGAAAAAGTACATTAATACGAACAGTCAATTTATTAGAAAGGCCTGATAAGGGACAGATTATCATCAATGGAAAAGATTTCGTCCAATTAAAATCCAAGGAACTTGCCAGAGAACGTAAAAAGATTGGAATGATCTTCCAACATTTCAATTTACTCTCTTCAAGAACTGTTTTTGATAATGTAGCACTACCATTAGAGCTGGATCATGTAGGTTCATCAGAAATCAAAAGAAAAGTAAATGAATTATTGAAAATTGTAGGTCTGGAAGATAAAGCCAATGATTATCCAAAAAGCCTTTCAGGAGGTCAAAAACAAAGGGTAGCTATTGCCAGGGCTCTAGCCAATGATCCATATCTCCTTCTTTGTGATGAGGCTACCAGTGCATTAGATCCAGCTACTACACAATCTATCCTGCAATTATTGCGTGATATTAATCAACGATTAGGAATTACTATTTTATTGATTACTCACGAAATGGATGTTATTAAAGCAATCTGTAATCACGTGGCTGTCATTGATAAAGGAAAACTCCTTACCAAAGGTACATTACAGGAAATTATTTCGGATAAAGAACATCCGGTTATTAAACAATTTATAAACCCAGGCGTCATGACGATCCCTCAAGAGCTTAATAAAAAGCTACAGAAAGAGCCCAAAGATGGCTTATTCCCGCTGGTGGAAATAGAACTTAATGAAAACATTACAGTTGAAACACTACTGTCAAAAATACACGATGAATATAAAATCCCCTATAAACTGTTGAAAGCGGATGTAGAGTATTTAGGAGATTCCAATTTTGGAAAATTACTTCTACAGTTAAAGGGTGAAGCTGAAGAAAATCAAAAGGCAATCTATTATTTTAATCAAAACAAAATTCAAAATACAGTAAAAGGTTATGCTTAGTGATACAGTAATCTCTCTTTTATCAAAGGGAATTTGGGAAACAGTTTATATGACATTTGTTTCCGGATTTTTTGGTTTTGTTTTAGGACTTCCGGTAGGTATTCTTTTATTTCTGACCAGAAAAGGACAGCTTTTAGAGAATACAATTTACAATAGAATTCTATCCATTCTCGTGAATATCTTCCGTTCCATTCCATTCATTATTTTGATTGTATGGATGATCCCTTTTACAAGGGCTTTGGTTGGAACTTCTATTGGTGTTAATGCTGCTTTAGTTCCTTTGAGTATTGGGGCCGCTCCTTTTATTGCCAGATTGGTTGAAAACAGCCTGTTGGAAATTCCTCATGGACTTATTGAAACAGCAAGAGCATTAGGAGCAACTCCATTGCAGATCATTAAAAAAGTTTTGTTGCCAGAAGCACTTCCTTCTTTGATCAACAATGCAACCATTACATTGATCACATTGGTTGGTTACTCAGCAATGGGAGGAGCTGTTGGTGCTGGTGGATTGGGACAAATCGGTTATCAGTATGGATACATCGGTTATGATGCTGTAATCATGAACCTTGTTTTAGGGCTTTTGGTCGCTTTGGTTTTTATCATCCAGTTCTCTGGAGATCGATTGGCTAAAAGATTTGATCATCGATAAAAAGTTGGAGAGTCTTGTTGAAGAGTGTGGGTTTGAGAGTATGAGTGTTTGAGCGTATATGAGTTCAATTTGGCCGACAATCGCAATATATTCAACATAAATAAGCGATTTTGCAGTTTCGCGATTCAGCGATTCAGCGATTCAGCCTTTAAAAAGTTGGAGAGTTTGAGCGTATAAGCGTTGAAGCGTATATAAGTTCAATTTGGCCGACAATAGCAATATATTCAACAAAATTCAGCAATTTTGCACTTTCGCGATTTAGCAATTTTGCAATTCAGTGATTTCGCCTTAAAAAAATAAATAATGTATATAATGAAAAAAGCAAAAATTCTAGGATTATTAGCAGCGGGTTTGTTAGTATTCAATGCCTGTAATTCATCAAAGAAGGATGATCCTAATTATATCAAAGTGGGAATAACAGCAGGGCCTGAACAAGAAATTGCTGAAACCGCTAAAAAAGTAGCCAAAGAAAAATATAATCTTGAAGTAGAATTGGTAGCTTTTAATGATTATGTTGTTCCTAATGAAGCATTGAATAATGGGGATATTGATGCGAATGCATTTCAGCATGCTCCTTATCTCAACGAGCAATCCAAACAAAGAGGTTATAAATTAGCTGTAGTTGGTAATACTTTTCTATATCCTATCGTAGCCTACTCAAAAAAGATCAAAAATATCAGCCAACTTCAAAATGGAAGCACAGTTGTTATTCCTAATGATCCTACAAACGGAGGTCGTTCACTTCTTCTTTTACAGAAGACTGGTTTATTAAAACTAAAAGACGGGATCGGTTTATTACCAAAAGTCACTGATATTGTGAGTAACCCAAAGCAATTGAAAATCGTTGAAATAGAAGCTCCTCAATTACCAAGAGTTTTGGATGATAAGGAAGTCGTTATTGCGATCATTAACAATAATTTTGCAGCTCAAGCTGGATTAGATGAAGAAAAATTTGGAATTTTTAAAGAAGATAAAGATTCTCCATATGTTAATCTTGTTGTTGCAAGACAAGACAATAAAGATGCAGAAAAAGTGAAAAATTTTGTAAAAGCTTATCAGTCCGATGAAGTATTAAAGAAAGCTCAATCTATTTTCAAAGGTGGAGTTGTAAAAGGATGGTAAATTCTAACATATAACAATAGAGCAGTGTAACAATATAACAACTATTGAAACACTGCTTTTTTATTTTACCAACTTCATTCTCACCTATTCTTCTTTCTTTCAGTGATTATTTAGAGTAGAAAAATTCAATAGGAAATCTTTCAAAATAATTAATCTTAATAATTAAAAATTTTCAATTTTTAATTTCAAAACATTCCCCTCCTTTCTCCCTTCACAACAGCAAATTTCAAACGTAACGATTACGGATTTTTAATCCTGAATGGTTATATATAACCATTTTGTTGAAAAAATACATTATCTCAATTTGAGATAATAAATAAATTTCCTATTTTTGTTACGAATCAAAAAAAGGTTTTTATGCTAAAGAAAACTGCCATAGTAAGTTTATTCACACTCATTTCAATTTCTTCAATGGCTCAAAATACTACCCTTCCGGTCTATTTAGACGAAACAAAACCTGTTGAACAGCGTGTTCAGGATGCTCTTTCCAGAATGACACTGGAAGAAAAGGTGGCAATGCTTCATGCACAGTCCAAATTCAGTTCACCGGGTGTTCCAAGATTGGGAATTCCTGAATTCTGGACTACTGACGGACCTCACGGAGTACGCCCTGAAGTAATGTGGGACGAATGGAACCAGGCAGGCTGGACCAATGATTCTATTATTGCTTATCCGGCTTTAACTGCCTTATCTGCGACATGGAATAAAAAGATGTCATGGAACTACGGTAAAGCTTTAGGAGAAGAAGCCCGTTACAGAAAGAAAGACATTCTTCTGGGACCTGGAGTAAATATTTATAGGACTCCATTGAATGGTAGGAACTTTGAATATATGGGGGAAGATCCTTATCTGACTTCTAAAATGGTAGTTCCTTATATTCAGGGAGTACAATCCAATGGAGTGGCAACCAGTGTAAAGCATTTTGCTCTGAACAATCAGGAAATGTTCCGTCATACCAGCAATGTGACCGTAGATGACAGGACTTTATATGAGATCTACTTACCTGCATTTAAAGCAGCAGTAACAGAAGGTGGTTCATGGACGATCATGGGCGCTTATGACATGTATAAAAATCAATACGCAAGCCAGAACCAATATCTTTTAAATGACATTCTAAAAGGAGAATGGAAATACAAGGGTGTAGTCGTTTCAGACTGGGGAGCAGTAAACAATACAGAGCAAGCTATCCATAATGGATTGGACCTTGAATTTGGAAGCTGGACCAACGGTTTATCTGCAGGAACGAAGAATGCATACGACAACTATTATTTAGCAAAACCTTATCTGGATCTTATTAAATCCGGAAAAGTAGGAACTAAAGAGCTGGATGATAAAGTAACCAGACTATTAAACCTGGCTTATAAAACAACAATGAACCGAAATAAACCTTTCGGAAACATTGCTTCTGCCGAACATCAGGCCGTGGCAAAAGAAATAGGTGAAGAAGGAATTGTTTTACTGAAAAATCAAGGAAATATATTACCTATCGACATCAACAAGACCAAAAAAATTGCTGTTATCGGTGAGAACGCGATCAAGATCATGACCGTTGGAGGAGGCTCATCTTCATTAAAAGTGAAATATGAAACACTTCCTTTAGATGGAATCAAAAAAAGATTCGGAAAGCAAGCTGATGTACAGTATGCAAGAGGATATGTAGGAGATATTGGTGGTGAGTATAATGGAGTAAAATCAGGACAGGATCTGAAAGATACCCGCTCTGAAGCTGAATTGATCAATGAAGCTGTAGAGCTTGCCAAGAAATCTGATTTCGTAATCTTTGTTGGAGGATTAAATAAAAGTGATTTCCAGGACAGCGAAGGAAATGATCGTAAAAGTTATGGCCTTCCATATAATCAGGATCATGTAATTTCTGCATTGGCAAAAGCCAATAAAAATCTTGCTGTTGTTTTGGTATCAGGAAATGCAGTAGCAATGCCTTGGATCAAAGAAGTACCATCAATTGTTCAATCCTGGTATTTAGGTTCTGAAGCAGGGAATTCTATCGCCTCTATTTTAGCAGGAGATGCTAATCCTTCAGGAAAACTGCCTTTCACATTCCCAGTTAAACTGGAAGATAACTCAGCACATCAATTAGGAGAATACCCAGGTCAAAAAGATCAATTGGCTGCCGGAAAAGGAAAAGATCAAAAGAACCCAATCAACATTACATATAACGAAGGAATTTTTGTAGGATACCGTTGGCATGATACAAAAAACATCAAACCTTTATTCAGCTTCGGACATGGATTAAGCTATACCACTTTTGAATTTGGAAAAGCAAAAGCGGATAAAACAACGATGTCTCAGGATGACAAAATTACCTTTACAGTAACTGTAAAAAATACAGGAACTAAGGCTGGTGCTGAGGTAGCGCAATTGTATATCAGTGATCCTAAATCGTCTGTTCCTCGTCCTGCAAAAGAATTGAAAGGTTTTGAAAAAGTATTTTTAAATCCTGGAGAACAGAAAGAAGTTAGCTTTACGATCGATAAAACAGCTCTAAGCTATTTCGATGCTAATAAACATGATTGGGTAGCTGAGCCTGGAGATTTCGAAGCATTGATCGGAAACTCTTCAGATGCTATTAAAACGAAAGTGAAATTCATTCTAAAGTAGATATTTTTTTCATCATTTGTGTTTTTTGACCTCCCGAAAGGGAGGTTTTCTTTTTGATACAAGACGGAAATTTTCGTATCGGGAAGTTATTCTACCCTTTCATTAAACAAAAAAATGCCCGGATTACTCCGGGCACAGCAATAGCAATTTACAAGGAAAAAATTAAATATGCTGTTCTATTTCTTCAAAATAATGAATCACCCCAACATCAGGTAGATCCTGTTTCTCATCATTACAAAAAGCATTGGTGCTCTCAGTACTTTCAAGGAAGGAATTACTGAATAAGGCATAAGAAGGCTGTTTCGCGAAATCATTCTTCAACAGCTGATGAGCCTCTACTACCGGTGCACCATATAATTTTCTAAAATTTCCAATCTTATATTGGGAAAATTTCCCGTAATGAACAATAAACTTTAATGACAGGTCAATGGAAATGCTTAATGCTTCATTAAGCTCAGCCACTTTTCTGGTAAATGCGTTCTGCATATTCCGAAGCATATTGGAGACTTTTTTAAAAGATGGATTTTTATCATACCTGAAAAATAAAATGGCATCCCCTTCAATTTCAGAAATTTCAAAATACCTATTATTGACATCTATCAGGATTGATAATAGCTGTCTCACAATATACTCTCCGGTATATAGTTTTGTATTAAACACAAATTCGGTAAATCCATTGAAATCCGGAATCAGTATAATACCCTCTTGTATATTTGCATCCATGATGTTTAGTTTAAAAACCTGTTGTTTCTAAAGACGCAACAGGTTTCATTTTACTTTATTGCCATCCGCCACCTACCGACCGGTAAAGGGCAGTAATGGCATTTAATCGTTGTGCTTTCAGGGATGCCAGATCAAGCTCCGCCTGAAGTTTGTTCGTCTGTGCTAAAATTACTTCTACATAAGTTGCTGAATTATATTTAAATAATATATCCGCTTTTTTAACCGCTTCATTAGATTTCGTCACCAAACCTTCTGCAACCTTTTGCTGCTCTTCCAGTTTTTGGATCTGTACCAAAGCATCAGAAACTTCTCCCACCGCTTTTAATACAGATTGTTTGAAGTTGATCTCTGCCTGCTCTGACAATACTTTAGATTGTTCATACTGTGTTTTCAGCTGTTTCCCATTCAGGATAGGTTGAGCTATTGCTCCTGCCGCCATTCCGAAAAGAGATCCCGGGATACTGAACCATTTACTCGCCTGAAAAGCATTAATACCACCCTGGGCTGTAATGGTTAAAGACGGATACATGCTCATTTTTGCAACATGAATAGCAGCCACACTTTTTCTCACCTCAAGCTCGGCATTTTTAATATCCGGTCTGTAGCTCAATAGTTCTGAAGGAATTCCAGCCGCAATATGATCCGGAGACAGCACTGTATTCAGACTTTCTTTTCTTTCAATTTTATCAGGCATTGAACCAGTAAGTAAGCTTAATGCATTTTCCTGAGTTGCTATGGAACTTTCAATAGCTGGAATCGTTTTCAGGATCTGATCTTTTACAATCTCCTGCTGCTGTACTGCTAGAGCTGTTGTCAAACCCAGTTCCTGCTGTTTGGTTAAAAACTTCAGTGTGGTATCAGAATACGTTAGATTAGATTTTGTAATTTCCAGTTGAGTATCCAGCATGAGCAAATTATAATACCCCTGAACCACTGAAGCAACCAATCCTGTTCTCACAGCTTTTGCTGCTTCCTGGGTTTTAAGATATTCTGTTAAAGCCTGTTCTTTCCGACCTCTGATCTTACCCCAGATATCTGCTTCCCAGGAAATATTTACAGAACTCGTATAATCTTCTGTATATTTTCTTCCCATAAACTGTCCAGCCATCATTCCATTCATACTGTTATCCGAGGGACGACTAATGCTTGCGTTTCCAATTGTTGCGCTTACGGTCGGTACATTTGCCCATTTGCTTTGATTATAAGCTAAAGAAGCAAATTCGATTTGTTTTAAAGCCACCTGAAGATTATTATTCTGAACAATGGCCTTATCGATCAATCCCACCAAAACCGGATCTTTGAAAAAATCTTTATAACTGATCTTTGCTATATTCTGATCCTGATTGTCAACTACAATGGAATCATTTCTGAAAGCTTCCGGCATTTTGATTTCCGGTCGTTCATATTTCTGAACTTTACAGGAAACAGCCGCCCCGGAAACCAATGCTATATATGCTATATTTTTAATTGAATTCATTTTTAAAATCATTTGAATTAATATTCCCAGTCTGCTTCGGTTACTACTTTTCCATTGATTCTTTCATGCAAAGCCTGGAATACCACAAAAAGAACAGGAACCACAAAAATCCCTAAAATAGTTCCGAAAAGCATCCCTGAAATCGCAGCATAACCAATTGAGTGGTTTCCTAACGCTGAAGGTCCTACTACAAAAATCAAAGGAATCAAACCTGTAATAAATGCCAGGGATGTCATCAGAATAGGTCTTAAACGTGCCTTTGCTCCTTCTACTGCAGCCGCAATCAAGCTCTTCCCCGCTCTACGACGCTGAACCGCAAATTCTACGATAAGAATACCATTCTTTGCCAATAACCCGATCAGCATCACCAGGGCAATCTGAACATAAATATTGTTAGATAACTCTGCCAGCGTAATTCCTACAAAGACTCCGGATAAACCAACAGGAATTGCAATCAGTACAGCGAATGGAAGAATATAACTTTCATACTGTGCAGATAAAAGGAAGAAAACAAAGATGATACACAAACCAAAGATCATTACCGATTGAGAGCTTGATGTTGCTTCTTCCCTACTCATTCCCTTATAATCATAAGTATATCCCGGAGGAAGAACCTGTTTGCTGACCTCTTCAACTGCTGCCATTGCTTGTCCTGAACTGTATCCAGGCGCCGCCATTACCGTTAAATTAGAAGAATTAAATAAATTGAAACGATCCACTACTTCTGCTCCGGTTACCTGTTTTAAAGTAACCAAAGTATTTACAGGAACCATTTGATTCTGATTATTTTTAACAAAAATTCCGTTCAGAGACTCTTTATCCTCTCTTGTTTCAGGAGTCGTCTGAACCAAAACTCTGTAATACTTTCCGAATCTGTTGAAATCTGAAGACTGGATACTTCCATAATACCCCTGCATTACACCTAACACATCAGAAACGGTTACTCCAAGCTGTGCTGTTTTAACCTCATCTACCAATACTTCATATTGCGGATAGGTCACATCAAAGGTCGTAAAAGCCACTGCTACTTCCGGTCTTTGCATTAAGGCTCCCATCATTCCGTAAGAAATATTTCCCAAGCTCTGAAGATCACCATTGGTACGATCCTGAAGAACAAGTTCCATTCCACTGGTATTACCAAATCCGTCTACGGTTGGTGTATTAATTACTAAGAAATTAGCTCTTTTATCCTGAGACAATGTTCCCTGAACCTGTCCGATGATATCATTAATATTGTTAACAGGACCTCTTTCACCACCTTTTTTCAATTTAACGAAAATCGAACCTGCAGAAGATGACATAGAACCACTGAACAAATTCAACCCATCTACTGAAATCACTTTGTCAACAGCCGGATTTTTCATCAACAGATCCTCTGTATCTGAAATAATCTTTGAAGTTCTGTCTTTCGAAGCTCCCGGAGCAAGATTAGCCGTCACGATAATGAAACTCTGGTCTTCGTCAGGGATAAATCCTTTTGGAGTGGTCATCGACATCCACGTAAATAATCCACCAAAAGCTACAATAATCAACAGGGCAATCCATTTTCTTTTTAAAAGGAACAGAATTGCTTTTCCATAACGGAAAGTAAGCTTATTAAAGTTGGTATTGAAAGCACTAAAGAATCGTTCTTTAAAATTCATCTTCTCATGCGTTTCCGGATGATGTTGCTTTAAAAATATTGCACACAGGGCAGGACTTAGCGTCAACGCATTTACCGCAGAGATTACAATCGCAATCGCTAATGTTAATGCAAACTGTTGATAAAACAGTCCTGTAGATCCACTCATAAAGGCAACCGGAACGAATACCGCAGACATGATCAACGTTATGGAAATAATCGCTCCCGTAATCTCACTCATCGCCGACATCGTTGCGGCTCTCGGATTAAGCTTTTTATGTTCCATTTTAGCATGGACGGCTTCCACAACAACAATAGCATCATCCACCACAATTCCGATCGCTAATACCAATGCAAATAGGGTCAGAATATTAATTGAAAAGCCAAATACATTCATAAAGAAGAACGTTCCCACAATAGAAACAGGAACCGCAATGGCCGGAATCAATGTTGAACGGAAATCCTGAAGGAAAATATACACCACAATAAATACCAGAATAAAAGCTTCGATCAAAGTATGAATCACCTGTTCAATAGACTGATCCAGCGCTTCTTTTGTAGCATAAGGCATTTCGTAAGCCATTCCTTCCGGAAAAGATTTTTCAAGTTCTTTCATTCTTTCCTGAAGAGCAATCTGTACTTCATTGGCATTCGAACCTGCCATCTGGAAAATTGCCATTGTAACCGATGCTTTTTTATTGAAATTAGAAGATACAGTATAACTGTATGCCCCGAATTCTACTTTAGCAACATCTTTTAATTTTAAAACAGAACCGTCACTCAGTGCCTTAATGGTTATATTTTCATATTGCTGAGGTTCGGTAAATTTTCCTTTATAGCGAAGTACATATTCCATGGTCTCTTTACTTCTTTCTCCGAATCTACCTGGAGCAGCTTCTAAATTTTGAGACTGGATAGCTCGTGAAACATCAGAAGGCGTAAGATTATACGAAGTCAGCTTATTCGGGTCAAGCCATACCCTCATCGAGTAATCCTTGTTTCCGTATACCATAGCATCTCCCACTCCTTTTACCCTTTTCAGTTCCGGTACGATATTGATCTTTGCATAGTTTTCAAGGAAAAGATCATCCATCTTACCATCTTTACTCGTCAAAGAAACCATAGCAATCATACTATTTTGTCTTTTCAGAGTGGTAATCCCTGCCTGTATTACTTCTGCAGGAAGCTGGTTGGTAACCTGGGCTACTCTGTTCTGAACATTAATTGCAGCCTGATCGGGATCCGTTCCCAGCTTAAAAATCACAGTGATACTTAAGGTACCATCATTACTCGCTGTAGAAGTAATATAATCCATATTCTCCACACCATTGATCGCGTTTTCCAAAGGTGGTGCCACTGATCTTGCAATCGTTTCCGCATTGGCACCAGGATAAACTGCTGAAACCACAACCGTAGGTGGAGCAATATCCGGGAATTTCGTGATCGGCAAATTAATCATGCCGACGATTCCCAGTATCACCAACAGTACAGAAATAACTGTTGCCAATACCGGCCTTTTTATAATCTTTTTTAACATAATTTCTTCTTAAGATTTTTTCGGTTGAGCATTTTGTTTTTGAGCTACAACAGGAGTTCCCGGCTGTAATCTGTCGAATCCGGTAACGATATACTGATCTCCGGCTTTCAGTCCTTTTGATACAATAAAGTTATCTCCGGCTTTTCCACCGATTTCAATAGGAAGCTGAACCGCTTTTCCATCTTTAATGGTAAATACAAATACTTTATCCTGAATAGATCTCGTAGAAGCAACCGGAAGTAAAATAACATTAGAATAGAACTGATCCAGAACCACTTTCCCGGTATTGCCGCTTCTTAAAAGGTTATTGGGATTATTGAATTTTGCACGAAGCGTGATAGAACCCGTTGTTTTGTTGAACTGACCGTCTACAGCATCAATTCTTCCCTGCTCAGCATATTTTTCACCTCCTGATAATAACAGTGAAACAGCAGGTGTATTTTTGATGACCTCATCAACGCTACTTCCTGCATTTTGTTTTTGAAACTGATTAAAATCGTTTTCGCTTAAGCTGAAATAAGTATACACCTCATGGATATCAGATAATAGCGTAATGGGATTCTGATTCGTAGGAGTCAATAAACTTCCTAAACGGTAGTTGAATCTTCCGATGTATCCGCTTACCGGAGCTTTAATCGTAGAAAAGTTAAGGTTGATCTTAGCCGATTCTATAGAGGAAAGGGATTGGCTTACCGCTCCTCTTGCTGCATTATAAGATGCTTCTGCTTCCTTTAGTTGAATGTCAGATACCATCTTATTTCTTAGCAACTCTTTCTTGCGGTCTACATCTATTTTAGATGTTGCAAGGTTGGCCTGCGCTGTGATCAATGCTGCCTGAGCACTTTTAAGCTGTTCACGGAAGATCTGGTCTTCTATTTTAAACAAAGGCTGACCTGCTCTTACATAGTCTCCTTCATCTACAAATATTTTGGTTAAATATCCTGTTACCTGAGGTCTTATTTCAACATTGGAAACCCCTTCGATAGAAGCAGCATATTCCCTTGAAACAGAAGCATCTCCCTGCTTCACTGTTTCTACGGGAAGCTGAGGTGCCTGTTGCTGATAAGACTGGTTTTGATTATTCTTCTTACACCCTGTCAGAAAGACGAGCGAGAGGAATAGTATTGTTGATTTCTGAATAAAAAATCTCTGCATAGTAATATTTCCTTTAAATTTCACCAGGCAAAATTCGGCCTAAAAAAATTCCATGGAAATATTCAAAAAACTCCGCAATTTGTCAAAAAGACTCCTCATTGATCAAAACATGATAAATGTCATTTAATTACAACAATAGAAAGCATAAATAATACTATTTGTTTCTATCCATTATAAAATGATCAAAATATTGCAAAAAGACATCAAAACAAATAATGCTCTTAGGAATTTTAATACAAATCGGTTCTTTTATAAATGAGTGGAGATATTCCGGTTTGTTTCTTAAAAAACTTACTGAAAGATGCCTGATCAGAAAAACTAAGCTGTGCTGCCACTTCATTAACATTAGCACTGGAATTTTTTAACAACAGTCTTGCCTCGACACCCAGTACTTGATGGATAATATCTCTTGGGGACTTATACATTGTTTTATTGATCACTTTGGTCAGGTATTTACGGCTGATACAGAGCTTATCTGCATAAAACTGAACATTATGCTCTTCTTTGAAATGTTCCCGTACCAGAATAAAAAAGCTTGTTGTAATCTCATCTTCCCGGTAAGTAACAGGATTGCCTTTTTCAGTTTTTTTAAAGTAATTATCCACTTCATATACGACCAGGGAGAAATGATGCCAGATCATTTCTTTATAATAATAATCTTCTTTTTCTGTATTGTTTAAAACTTTAAGCTCATCCAAGTGAAATTCTAATCTACGAAATAAATCAGGCTCATTTTTAATGACATTGGCAGGATCTTCGGAAAGACTCCTCAATACATCATTTGATTTGTAATTAAATCCTGCATTGGAAATAAAATCAACCGAAAAGAAAATATACTTTCCAATATAATCTTCAGAAATTTCTTCTATTAAAAATGTTTCTGCCATTGGACAGAATACCACATCCCCTTTTGAAGAATGGTAACTTTTTTCATCAATCTTAAAATTAACACCTCCCCTTTGTATGAGAATCATACAGAAATATTCCGACCGGTGAGGAACATTAAGTTTAATAGAATAGTTGGTACTATCGATCGTCATGACCACGAATTCCTTGATCCGAAGATCAAATTCAACCTCCTTCAGAAGCTCTTCAAAGGTAAAGTTTTCAATGTACTCTGTGGAAATCTTATCGCTTTTACGTGGCATTTTGAAATGGAATAATACACGAAATTAAGGAATAATCTTTATTTGTTAGTGGCAGGTTACTAGTTTCTGGTTTTCTGGTTGCCAGTTTCAAGTTCTTGTTTTTCAGGTCTAGCAACTTGCAACTAATAACTAGCTTTTAATCTCCAATACCAATCGACAAAAATACTACAATATCAAAAACTATATCTATCTTTATCCTTTTAATGCGGGGTATCTCATGAAAACAGTTGTCACCTTTCTTTTTGCTTTTTTTCTTCTTATGTCAAATCTTTTGACCGCTCAACAAAAACAATATATTTTCTTTCTGCATAATAAATTTCTCGAAGGTCATTCATTGACAGAAAAGCATCCGCAATATGGTATTGCGGAATATACTCCGATCCTGAATAAGCTGAAAGGTAAAAACGCCGTAATAATTTCAGAAAAAAGACCTGATCAGACAGATCCTGAAGTCTATGCCCTAAAGGTCATTGCTCAGATTGATAGTCTACAGCGCAAAGGAGTTTCTTCCCATAGCATCAGCATAGTCGGCACATCACAAGGCGGCTATATCGCCCAATATGTTTCTTATCACGCTAAAAATCCAGATTTGAAATTTGTGATCATCGGTTCGAGTTTCAAAGATGATTCTTTAAATAAAGATGCTGATTTCAAATTGTACGGTAATATACTTTCTATCACGGAAAAATCTGATGAAGGACATGTTCCGCTATCTTCCCAGAAAAGATTACAAAACTCAAAATTAAAAACATTCAAAGAAATAGAATTGAACACTGGAATGAAGCATGGTTTTTTATTTAAAGCATTGGACATATGGCTCAATCCTACCAAAGATTGGATTTATAAGAAGTTTTGAGTGGGATTCGAGTTCCGAGGTTCGGGGTGAGAGATTCGAGGTACGGGTTGCGAGGTACGCGTTACGAGGTTCGCGGTTCAATATAAGAATTACCAGATAGCAAGATTACGTCATATCTACCAACAAACAAAAACTCATAACTCTCCACTTTCAACTTTCAACTTTCCATTTTCAACTTTAAATTCTCAACTCTCCACAAATTTTCTCGTTGCCGCCCTCATCCCAAAGAAAAACATAAAAATCACGGAAATTCCAAGAAAGGCAAATGAGTATTTCCATGACGTATCCCAATCGTGCAGCTTTCCAAAAATGGCAGGTCCGAATGCGGCTATCAAATATCCTACTGACTGAGCCATTCCCGATATTTTAATTGCATTGGCACTTGATTGTGTTCGCAAAGAGAAAAATAAGATCGATAAACTGAAAGATAAACCATTCGATAAACCTAATAAAATTGCAGTTGCATAGATCCATTGTGACTTCAGCAATGCAAACATCACAATACTCGCGAACATCAGGATGCACAGGAAGACGATCATTACCCTTTGGTCTTTCATTTTATTGGCAATGATAGGCCCCACGAAAGTGATCGGAATCATGGAAATCTGAATCACAAACAATACCCAACCCGGAGCATTTCCATTCATTCCATAATCATTGAGAACAGCAGGCAGCCATGAAATTAAAGAGTAATATACCAGAGACTGTAATCCCATAAAAATGCTGATATTCCATGCCTGAGCAGATTTAAACATATTAAAATCTGACTTTGCCATCGAGTTATTGGTCTGTCGACTGTTGTTTTTATTCAGTAACAATTCCAAAACCACAACCAATAGTGCTAGAAGCGCAATTACAAGCCATATTCCAAGGGAACCTCGCCATCCATAACCTGTCCACTCTCCCAAGCTCACACTATATCCTGAAGCTAAAGCAGCGGTAAGGTTCATGGCCACTGCAAAAATACCGGTCATTAACCCAATTTGTTTGGGGAAATTGTTTTTGATATATCCGGGAGTAATTACATTCCCTACACAGATTCCTAAACCGATAAATATAGATCCTGTAAACAGGGTCCAAACTGACCCGAATACCCTTAAGAATAGTCCAAAACTCAGAATAACCAATGCATACAATAAAAACCTATTGATGCTGAACCGATGTGAAAACCTACTTACCAATACGGAGCAACTCGCAAACATCAGCAAGGGTATTGAAGTCAGCAAGCTGCTTTGAAAATTATCCAGATGTAAAGACTGACTGATCTGGTTCAGTACTGGTCCTACAGAAGTAATCGGTGAACGAAGGTTACTCGATACCAGAATCACAACCAATACATTGATCAACAACAGAATATATGATGCCTCTTTTCTCGTTTCGTTTTTCATAATAGAGATAAAAAATTGTTACAGCAAAATTACCTATGTTATTTTACATACATTTGCCATAATATTAATCTAAAACGACATGGGTAATCCAAAAAAAATCCTGAATATGGATGAAGTTAACAAACCCTATTTTGTATGGTTTGAAGACAACTGGAGACATGATGACGTTCTTCATCTTCATGAGAAAAAGGGACAGCTTGTGTATGTGGAAAGCGGATTTCAATATTTGACAGTAGAAGGGAAAATGTATCTTTTACCCCAAAACCATGCAGCCTGGATTCCACCCCACGCTTTGCATAAAACCAATTCCCATTCTGAAAGGATCCGCCTCATGATCATGTTTTTTAATGTCGATACAGAAGATACCTTTTATCATCAGATTCATGTATTTTCAGTACCTCCGGTATTGAAAGAAATGATCAGATATGCTGAGAAATGGTCGATGAATACTACCGAAAACAATGATGAAAATATATTTTTAAAAGCATTATATAACGAACTCCCCAATTTTGTTGCCGATTCTATTCAGCTGCATATCAGCCTTCCACAAGACAAGAGATTGACCCAGGCAATCAATTATCTGAACACCCATTATAATGAAGATCTTAAAATGGAAGATCTAAGTGATATCGCCTCACTATCCCTCCGTTCACTAGAAAGAATTTTTAAAAAAGAAACCGGACTTACCCTGATCAAATATCAGCAGATGCTAAGAATCATCAAAAGCCTGGAGTTATTAAGTGCCAATGAATGGACTATTTCTGAAATCGCCTTTCAGGTTGGATACAAAAGCCTGCAAGCTTATACCAACAGTTTTCAGTCGGTCATGCAATACAGGCCCAGTGATTTTGTAAAAAGTTTATGATCAGACTTCTCCTTTAGAAATCCATTTCTCAATTTTTGGCGCTTCGTAATTCTTCATTTTGGTTAAAAGAGAATCAATATTGTCATCCACAATCAGCATCTTTTGATTGACTGCTTTCAGAAAACCTTTATCAACCATAGTCTGAGCCATCTGCAATAAATCATTGTAGAACCCATTAACATTAAGAACAGCAATTGGTTTTTGATGTAAGCCAAGATGTGCCCAAGTCATCATTTCAAAAAGTTCTTCCAATGTTCCATATCCTCCCGGCAGAGCAATAACTCCATCGGATAACTCATTCATTTTCGTTTTACGTTCATGCATGGTTTCTACCAGGATCAGATCGCTTAGCCCAAGGTGGGCAATTTCTTTCCCCTCCAGAAAATGAGGAAGTACTCCAATCGCTTCACCCTTATTCTCCATTACTCCATTAGCAACCGTTCCCATCAATCCACTGATCGCACCACCATATACCAAACCTATCTGCTCTTCAGCAAGCTTCTTTCCTAAAGCATAAGCCTGCTCTTCATAAATGGATTCATTTCCAAAGCTTGATCCACAAAATACGGTTAGTCTTTTTATCATGATTTTTTCTTTTTAAATAATTAATACCTCTGAGAACATCTCTTACAAAACAGCAATCTGCTCTCTTTTTACTTTCAGTTCTTTGATGATCAAATATACCAAGATTCCGATAGCACATAATGCATACCCTGCCAAAATAATGATACTCAAACTTCCAACTGCCAGATCCGAAGGAAACAGCTGCCCCATCAAAGTCATAAATGACAGACCGATTCCAGCTCCCAGAAAGTAGTTGGTACTTGTTAAGCTTGAAGCTACCCCATAGTGTGACGCATCCACATCCCTGATTCCCAGAATCGACAGACTTGTAAAACAGAAAGTCATTCCAATCCCTGAAATACATGCTGCTCCTAATAGTACAATGGTTAATGGATGACCTAGGTAAATCGATATGAGCAGAGATAAAGCTCCTGCAAGCATAAAAACCCAACCAAAAATTCCCATTTGTGCAGGATTCAGTTTTTTGGAAACAGCAGGTAGTACAAATTTAGCAACTAAAGCAGACATGACACTGAAAGGAACCAACATCAATCCTGCTGAAGCAGCACTGTGTCCCATATCTTTCTGAAGCATTAACGAGATCAGGAATAAAAATCCTATGAAAAATGCACCTAATGCAAAAAATGCAATATTTGAAGTCATGAGTGATCTGTACTTAAAGAGTTTAAGATCAATCAATGGCTGTGATACGGTTTTTAAACGATAAACTACACTTCCTAAGAGTATAATCGCAACGACAATTGATCCTATGACTAAGAAAGGTTGTTCCATAATCTGAATCAGTTCGTGTGCTCCATAGGTCAGGCTCAAAAGTCCTAAAACCAATAATATTCCTGAAACAGCATCTGTCTTCTGTGTATTTTCAGATTTCTCATCCGCAGGTAAATACTGGTATGCAAAAATAAGCGTTAACAAAAGGATGGGTACATTGATCAGGAACACCCAATGCCAGCTTAGATAAGTACTGATGATTCCCCCTATCGACAATCCACTTCCTGATCCGATTGCAGCAAAAGAGCTGAAAACACCTAGTGCTTTATTCCGTTCATGATTCTCAGTAAAAGTATTGGTAACGATAGACAATGCAGAAGGCATAATAAATGCAGCCCCAAGTCCCTGCAATGCTCTGAATATAGCCAGCATTTCAAAATTGGTTGATAACCCAGCTCCTAATGATGTCAGCATAAAGATAAGCGCTCCTAATAAGAACATTTTTTTACGCCCGATCTGATCAGATAACTTTCCTCCGATGATCAGAAAACCACCAAAGAATAAAACATACAACGTCTGAAGCCACTGAACGGTTTCCGCACCAATATTGAATTGTTTCTGAATAGCAGGAATTGTCAGGTTAATAATAGCAATGTCCAAAGCCTCAACAAATGTTCCGATTGATGCCAGTATTAATATTAAATTCTTTCTTGTTCCCATACCATTCAAATTTCCTGCAAAATTAAAATTATTAGAACATATGTGAAAATTTAACTTTAAATTTGGAACACAAATAATATTATAAAACATAAAAAAGAACAAATATACTTTTAAGTTAGTTTTAAAATAAAAAAACAGAACAAATGCCAACCGAAAATTATAATCTTGACGAAAAAGACCTTTCTATCTTACGCCTACTGCAAAAAGATGCCAAGCTAAGTGTAAGGGATATTTCCACACGCATCAATCTGAGCCCGACACCAACCCATGAACGTATAAAAAGAATGGAAAAGTCAGGAATCATTAAAGAATATACTGCTGTTCTAGACCGGAAGAAAGTCAATAAGGGAATGATGGTGGTTTGCATGATTGCTCTGAACGCTCACAATAAGAAAATGGCAACAAAATTCATTGAACAGGTCAGCAAATTAAAAGAGGTCGTGGAGTTTTATAATATCAGCGGTGATTTTGATTTCATGCTAAAAATCCTGGCGCCCAATATGGATGAGTTTCACGATTTTTTTGTGAATAAACTTTCGGAGATTGAAGGTATTGGGCAGACGAAAAGTATTTTTGTGATGAATAGTATTAAAGAGAGTACTCAGATTCTTTAGAATTGGTTAAACGCGAAGGCGCTAATTTTTTTAAAGTATTGCGTTTTTAAGGCGCTAGGATTTTTATCAAAGATAAAAATTTAAAAATCTGCGGAATCTGCAGAATCTGCGAGAAAAAAATAACCATAAACCTATGTGTAAATCTGAGGAATCTGTGGGAAAAAATTAATCACAAACCGAAGGTTCGACGGAATCAAAAAGTCACATAAGCTTTTAAACATCTTGCAATTGCGACCGAATGGTGCTTGTGCTGAGCCTGTCGAAGTAAAGCAATCTCAATTTACAGCATTAATTACAAAACTTTAACACTTAAGCTTTTTTAAGTTAATACAAGCTGCACAAGAAGTACACTTAAGCTTAAAAAAATCTTTGATTTTTATATCCACAAGCTTAATAAGCGAAGCTCCTTCTTTGCTATCTTAATTTATACTGTATCATCATCAATCTTTGCATTAAACAAAAGGATAATAGTTAAACTCAAAGACGCTAAATTTTTATAAGTATTACGTTTTTAAGGCGCTAAGTTTTTATCAAAGATAAAAATTCAAAAATCTGCGCTATCTGCCGAATCTGCGAGAGACCTTACATTATCATTGACATTGGTTACATCTGATACTCTATCCAAAATAAAAAAAGAAAGAAATCCAAACAAGCAAGTAAACAGCAGATCCCCCTTCGTCGGAATGACAACAACATTAGAAATCAATTATAAGTATAGAAAAAACATGGTTTCGTATAAAAACCAATTGATAATTGATCACCTCCTATTACTTTAGCATCATCAAAAAGTTTTCATAAGTCAATTCATGAAGTAGAATATCTGGCTCATCGTCATCAAAAAAGGTACAATCAAGTAGGTCAAAATATTTGATTAAATAACAATACTCATCCATTCATGTCATTTCTGAGGATGATGAATGAGTCAGATTTCTATTCAATTCTTCTTATCTTTAGGTCATAAAAATATAGTTAAACGCAAAGGCGTAAAAAGTTGTTAGTGTATTGTGTTTCTAAAGCAGCCTTGCCATTACGAACGAATGGTGCTTGTGCTGAGCCTGTTGAAGTAAAGCAATCTCGCCTTACAGCAAAAATTTTAACACTTAAGCTTCTTTAAGTTAATACAAGCTGTACAAGGAGTACACTTAAGCTCTTTAAAATCAAAGATTTTTATATCCACAAGCTTAATAAGCGAAGCTCATCTTTGCTATCTTAATTTATACTGTATCATCATCAATCTTTGCGTTAAACAAAAGGATAATAGTTAAACGCAAAGACACTAATTTTTTATAAGTATAACGTTTTTAAGGCGCTAAGATTTTTATCAAAGATAAAAATTCAAAAATCTGCGAAATCCGCATAATCTGCGAGAAAAAAATAAACATAAACCTCTGTACAAATCTGTGCAATCTGTGGGAAAAAATCAATCACAAACCGAAGATCCGACATAGTCACAAGTCCCTAAAACATTATCAATGCAGCAAATAAGATTGTGCAGAGTACGTCGAAATAAAGCCATTTCAACCCACAACAGCAGTTTTAATCAAATTTATGCTTTACATGTAATTGAGAATAACTAAATTCAGGTTATCAATTAAAAACATTTGCTATGCCCTGGAATCCCGACGTCTACAATCAATTTAAAAATATCCGGTTCAAACCTTTTTTTGATCTTTCTGATCTGATCATTGAAGAACCCTCTATGAAGGCAATCGACTTGGGTTGCGGAACAGGAGAACAAACTGCTATCCTTACAGAAAAATTCCCACAGGCTGAGTTTATCGGAATCGATTCTTCTCCGGAAATGCTTGAAAAATCAAAAGCATTGGAGAATGAACGCCTTCATTTCAGAATGGCTACCACAGAGGAAATGCTTAATAACGATGAAAACTGGGATCTTATTTTCAGTAATGCAGCTTTACAATGGTCTGATGATCATCCCAAACTATTTCCTCAACTGATTTCAAAACTCAAAACAAATGGGCAGTTGGCCATCCAAATGCCTTACCAACCTGGAAATACACTGAATATAATCTTATCCGGTCTTGCTGAGGAAGAACCATTTAAAAGTTATTTAAAAGGATGGAACCGACCTTCTGCAGTTCTTACCATAGATGAATATGCTCAGATTTTATTTGAAAATGGAATTGAGGAATTAAATCTATCACAAAAAGTATATCCTATCATCGCCGAAGATCATGACACTTTATTCAATTTCATATCCGGTTCTGCATTAATTCCTTATCTCGAAAGGCTCAATGAAGGTCAACAAAAAGAGTTTACTACAGAATTTAAAAACCGCATTGCAGCCAACTATCCTAAACTCCCGGCTATTTATGCATTTAAGAGAATTCTAATGTATGGAAGAAAAAAATAAAGATCTTCGCTTAAGGAAGGTAACTTCTGCAGACTTAATGAAGATCATAGAAATGCTTGCAGATGACGTGTTAGGACAAAGCCGGGAAGAGGTTTCCGATCCTCTGGATGAACGTTATGTCAAAGCTTTTAAAGCCATTGAACAGGATCCCAACCAGGATTTATTGGTCATGGTCAATGACAATGATCAGATCCTTGGAACTTTACAGCTTACCTACCTGCAATACCTGAATCATAAAGGCAGTAAACGTGCATTAGTAGAATCAGTACGGATCCATTCTTCTGTGCGCGGTCAAGGACTGGGCGAAAAGATGTTTCAGCTTGCCATTATACGAGCCAAGGAAAATGGAGCTGATACGATACAGCTGACTTCAGACAAAACCAGGACTGAAGCATTAAAATTTTATCAAAAACTTGGATTTACAGCATCCCATGAAGGGTTTAAAATGAAAATTTAACAAAAAAATACAGCTCTTAAGTTACTGTATATATGTCGGATACATTTCATTTAAAAATTAATTGATCCCAAAAGACAAAAATTAATTAAAATGCATGCAAGATTTTCATTTTAATGGATTTAAGATATAAAGAAACTAATGTTAAACTGCAAACTGGCTTTGGTACAGGCTTTGGACAACAGAAAATATTACAATAAAAAAGGGCTAAAAACCAAAATCAACAACAAATAATTACTACAATGAAAAAAATACTAGCATTAGCAATTTTAACATTAGGCATATTTAATATGACAAGTTGTACTGCAAAGCAATCAGCTCAATCAGAAGATAAGGGAAAAGATATGACCATTGAAGCAAGTGGAAAAATAACAAAGATTGAAAACGGAAAAGATGGCTATATGGCCACGATTCAGGATGCCAACGGAAAAGAATATGTTACAACCATCAGTTTCATTAATCTTCAGAAAAGTGGGAGCACTTTCAAACGTTATGAAGTAGGTGATTCCATTTATGTAAAAGGGCCTTCATGGAAAGATGAGCAAGGGAAGGTTTACATCAAAGCTGAGCAACTTAAGCAATAAAAAACCATTTTTTTAATAATTCTCTATCCTTGATATCCTTCAAAAAATATTTGAAGGATATTTTTTTGAGATCAGTGAAAAATCTTACCATGATAGTATCAAATGATACTATTAAAGATTAAAGTATACAAGACGTACAAATTACTGTATTAAGATCAATTCATTTCAAAATAGTATATGAACTCTGATACGGTCATGAATTGATGAATATTTAGATCTTATAAATAAAAACTATAGATATTAAATATAATTCCAAACTCCCGCTCCCCACTAAGTTTCTCATAACCAAGCATTCTTACAATATCCCAAATCAGTGAGTAAATATCATTTAACTCATAATATTTCATAACTTAGTGATAACTAATCAACCATTAAAACTCAAAACTATGAGAACATCACTATTATGCATGAAAAATAGCATAGCAGCGGCTATGGTATTTTTAACGGGCATGGCTAATGCTCAACAATGGCTGGTCAATGGAAACCCCGGGATCACTCCCAACAATTATGTAGGTACTGTAGACGGCAGAATTCTTTACATGAGAACGAACGGCGCTACTTCCAACCCCAATCAGGCTCTTTTGAATGAATTCGGTTCATTTATCGTCGAGACAACGAATAATTCTAATGCTTCCAAAGCAAAAGGAAGCATCATTGCCGGAGTATCCAATACATTGGGAGGTCAGGCTGCAAGCTCTATTGTTGGCGGATGGACCAACAACCTGAATAATGCCGGAGGAGCCAATATGGTGGCCGGGCAGGACAATGCAGTATTGAACAATGCCAGCAAATCAGTAGCATTGGGGTGGAAAAATATCATCCGAAACCATAATGAGTTTGCATTAGGAGTAGGTATCGACCTTACTGAAGAATATTCCGGAGGATTTGGTATTGACCTGGCAGCTACCGGAAACCGTTCATTTGTGATCGGAGCCGGAGGTGGAGGAGCTAAGCTTACCAATACGATTCCTTATTCAATCATGATGGGAATGTCTGGTACTTCAACCATGTTGATCAAAGACCAAAGTGTAGGAGTTCGTACGAATGCCCCTACAGCTAATTTCCATACCGTTGGAACCGTTCGGCATCAGGACCTGCCCGTAGGAAGCGGGCGAGCTTTAGTAGTGGATTCTAATGGCAATGTAATGGTATCCAGCTCCATATTATCCAAAACGGCCCCTTCAGATGAAACTGTACAAAAACTGGAAGACCGTATCAAAACTCTTGAAAATACAGTTGAAGAACTGAAACAACTTCTTTTAAACAAAAATACGGTTACTGACATCTCTTTATCGGATGTCCCTACTCTGGGGCAAAACGTTCCTAATCCGACAAAAAATGAAACAAACATCCGTTATTATCTTCCAAAAGATATAAAAACAGCGTCGCTTGAAATTTATAGCATCTCCGGTCAATTGGTAAAATCAGTTCCTCTACGCGAGAAAGGAAATGGTACTATCAGAATTTCAGGCTCTGATCTTCAATCCGGCACTTATGTATACAAAATGGTGGCTGATGGAAAAGTGACTGATGCTAAAAAACTAATCATGCAGGATTAAATTCTTGATATATTTTTTTCAAAAAAGTGGCCGCTAAGATTATTTCTTCAGCGGCTTTTTTTATCATTTTACATTTTTCAGATTCTCTTCAAAATACCTCCGTATGGCATTACTTACATATTTGTCATTATCTATAAAGTGATCTTTACCTGGAAGTAAGATGAGGTCATAGGTCTTTCCAGCTTTGGTCAATGCATCGATCATTCTTATCGTCGTGGAAAGTGGTGCATTGACATCGCTTGTTCCATGGATAAACAGTAACTTCCCTTTCAGGTTTCCGGCATGATTGGTATTCGTTCCCCATTCATACCCTTTCTTATTATCTTCCGGTAATCCCATATAAGGCTCATTGATTTCAGCTCCTTCCGTTAGCTCACCCTGTGCTGACGCAATGCCTACGCGATACACATCAGGTGCCATCAGCATAGCACGAACCGCAAAATATCCACCCCAGGAATGCCCATAAATACCAACACGTTTCATATCCATAAACGGGTATTTTTCTCCGAGCTGTTTTAGGATTGCCTTACGGTCAGCGATTTCATATGTCCCTATATTTCCATAAATGGTATCCTGAAACGCCTTGCTTCTCTCGACGGTTCCCCTGGTGTCCATGATGATCGTGATATAACCTAGCTGCGCCAATGCCTGTGCCATGGCATTAGGTGCAGAATTAGGTCCAAACCCATAAGGTACCACATTCATAAATGGTCCGGCATAAATAAATTCAATCACCGGATATTTTTTTGTCGGATCGAAATCATAGGGCTTGTACATAATTCCATACACATCCGTGGTTCCGTCAGCAGCTTTAGCAATGAAGCCTTCCGGAGGATGAAATCCAATTTTTTGTAACCTACTGATATCTGACGTTTTCAGGAGTTGTATTAATTTTCCATCAGTCGTTCGCAATTCAACCGACTGAGGCTGCTTCATACTTGAGTATGTATCCAGAAAATATTGACCCGAAGGTGAGAATTGAGAATAGGTATGTATTCCTTCTGCTGAGGTGATTTTCTTAAAGTCCTTTCCTTTCAGATCAACCCTGTATATATTTGTTGAATACAGATTTTTTTCTGCATTAGCTGTGAAGTAAACCCAACCTTTAGCTTCATCCACACGAATCACTCCCGTAACAGGAAAATCTCCTGATGTCAACCTTCGAATCAACTTTCCATTCATATCATAAAGATAGAGATGTCGCCAACCATCCCTTTCAGACAGCCAGATAAATCTGTTATTGTCTTTTAATAACCTGAATTGCCTTTTCCAGACATCAATGATAAAATCCAATCCAGCGACAAAAGTTTTGCTGTCTTCTGTCAGAATTACCCTACTCACTCCCGTATCGGGATTCGCAGCCAGCAATTCCAGTTTTTTCCCAAGCCGGTCTACGCGCATAAAAAGCACCTCTGAGTCATCCTGTCTCCATCCTATCGGGAACACATATTGTTGGGCATTTGAACCAACATCCATTGTAATTGTTTTCCCGGAAGCGACATCCAATACATATAGCTCAGGTGTTTCAATAACTCCCCCGGTTTTAGCATACACGCTATACTTTACTTTCTCTTCAGGTGTCGAATAATCCACTACAGGAATATGATGAACTTTTCTTCCATCAGGTCTTTTGACCAAAAGTTTCTTTCCGTCCTTCGACCAACATCCATCTGTGACATTCCATGGATAATCATCTGCACCATCTTGAGTAAGAGGTGTGGCTTTTTGAGTAATCCTATCGACCAGTTCTATGTTATTATCTTTTGTAACAACAAACGTATGTTTATCGGGAGAAAGAACACCCAAAAATGGTAATGGAGCTTCTTCTTTTCCTTCAATCTGAAGGATCTGATAATCTTTTAAACTTAGCCGGAATTTCTTATTTTCAACAAAAAACTCTACTGCATTTTTATCTTCAAAAAAAGTAAAATCACTAAATGGAATTCCTTTAGCCGCCGGTTCCTTTTCAAGCAATGGTCTTAGCACTTTCATTAAACGATCTTTGTTAAAAAATACCCGTTTTACATTATGCTTTGGATCTACCTCATAGATTACAGTATTTTCAGGAGTTCCCTCGGCAAACCAAAAACGACTTCCATCTGCGTACCAATGAGGTCTGACATAAGCATTCCGAATCAGGCTTCTAAAATTCAGATAGCTTTCATATCGCCCTTTACTGGTCATCGTATCGCTGATCTGCCCATCAACAAAAGAGGTCATAAAGGTCATCATCACGCTTATTTTTAAAATGAAATGTTTGCAATAGACTTTCATGGTATTGGTTTTTAGGTCTAAAAAAATTGGGATAGAAAATAGGTTCAGAGGTGTTAGCTTCTGCAGTTAGCAGTAATCTTATTAACCAGCTTTCTCAGCAGTTCAATCTCTTCTTCAGAAATCCCTTCAATTGCAGTCTTTCTGTTGATATCAACAATCGGTTGAATATCGGATAAAATAGTTTGCCCTTCTTTCGTTACATTAAGATTGAATCTCCGTCTATCCTCTTCAAAAGAATCTCTTTTTAAAAAATTTCTCTTGACTAAAAGCTCAATGATACGAGTAACCGAAGCATGATCTTTAAAAGCTCTTCTGGCAATCTCTTTTTGAGCAATCCCAGGATTTTCGTTAATAATACTCAGAATTAATCCCTGATCGATCGTAATATCAAAACCTTTATCGTTGATCTGTTTCTGGGCAAACTGACGGTAAGATTTAATAGATTCTTCGATGCTGTAGAAAATAGTTTGTTCTGGTTTTGCCATGATAAAAATTTTAATTGATATACATATAATTGATATATCAAATATATAAATAAATTTAATTTCCAAAACTTTATCACCAAAAAATTAATATTAAAAATTTTCGTCTTCAATAAACTTCATGGATCAAGCCAGCCTTTGTGCTTTAAGAATCTGTATAATCTGCAAAATCTGCGTGATTGAATATGTAAACTGTAAAATCTTTAACGCAAAGGTTTATTAATAATGCAGCTGATTTTAAGGAGCAAAGAAGGATCAACAAGTTGATCTGATGAAGCATGCAGCTTTGCGCAGCAGGTTGATCTGTCTTTGCTATCTGAAACGGAATGGATACTTAAAATCCTTTGCGTTAAAAAAAATAATCTCTCGCTGATCTGGCTGATCTCGCAGATGTTTGTGTTTTAGAAATCTGCGCAATCTGCAAAATCTGCGAGATTAAATAAAAAATATCTCATCCTTGAAAAAGGAAGATAAAATTATTGAATATGAATTGACAACAAACATAAAACCCAATTACCAGGAAAAATCGTTTCGAAACTTTTTGATATCATGGTTCACTTGTGGACCATGATATTTTTTTTCTTTTTTCCAGGTGTCTTAACGTTTATCTGATCCCAGTCTATTTTTTTATTCTTTCTTTTTTAACACCGAATGGATGGGTCGCAGTGAAAGTTTTTCAATATTGATATCCCATAGCGGTTTATTATGATTAACAACTACTAATGTTTTACCTTTTATATCAAATTCTTCTACAAAACTATAGTAAAGCTGCCTGGTAATGGTTACAACAGCTTTCCTTTCATTATGCCTCAATATGGCATAAAGAGAATAAAAATCACTATTCTTATGAACACTCATAATGAGAGATAGGATTTGTTCTTTTAAAAAAACTCTTCGTCCTTTCAAAGTCCAGTTAGCCAATCTTTTTACCCTTCCTTTATCAGAAATCAGATATTGTTCTTCAAAATCTGGTATTGGTTTCCACTGCTCACCTGGTAGATCTTTAATAGAGAGATTCATACAGGCAGGCGGATTTTTTTTATCAATTGGTGGCTTACCCAGTTTTTTCCAAAGAGATTGATTCAGTAGTCTATCTGTGGCAGGTTTTGGAGGAACTAAAAAATCCTCTTTTTTTACATGATCACTTTTGAGAAACCATCGGAATCCTCCAGCAGTCAGAAATCTTTTATTGATTACGTCCATAATACTTTCGCAGGCAATACCTAGTGCTTCATCTGCAGAATAAATGCTTTCAAAAGAAGCAATCAAATCTCCTTCAATGCTATATTGGTTTACAGCTTTTTCATAATCAACCCTTACATTTCTCCCTCTATCCTCCAAAAAGACCTTCGTTTGTTTTTCACTGGCAGAAATGGTTTCTAAATTACTGCTATGCAAATGAAATCTATTTCCGTCTTTACAAGAAATGAGGATCTTACGGTCTTTGGTGTCAAACTTTTCAACAAAATGATAATACACCAATCGCGCTACAGCTCTTGCATATTTTTTTCCTTCTGATGATAAAGAGCAATGTATATTATAATGATAACGATTCAAATACTTATTGAATTGCTTGACCAGAATAAGTTTCATGATCATTTCCGGTTCTCTGTTTTCACCTCCGTGAGGCATCTGAGTGATACGCTCCAGACTTTTCAACCGCCCATAGTTTGAGATCATATAGTTTTCAAAACCTTCAATAACCTTCCATTCTTCTCCCGGAAGATCCTTTAAAGACCTATTGCATAAAACTTCATGAAGGTATTCATCCTTTATGTCAAAAGTGTCTTTCATACGCTTGAAATATGGTACAATTTATCAGTTGTTATGTGTGAGATCAACCGAAAATAAGAAATAGAAACTTCACCCACAAAAAAATACAGTCTCATTGTTGAAACAGTATGCTGCATTAATGATCATTTCTGTATATGAAGATCATTTATTTTTCTGATTTGCAAGCTTTTAGAAAACAGAAAATGTTATATTATTTTTTATAAATGTTCAAACCAATTTTCTTACTTCAATCTATTCTTTACTAATTGCATGATTATACAAAAGCTCAGCAATATCTTTATCGGTCAGATCACCATGATCCGAATTTTTGATCTGCTCCAGTACATTGATAAAATAAGGAAAACCAAATAAGCTATAATATCTAATCCCGTCTTTAACAAACTCAAGGCTGCCTTCTGTGGTCTCAATTTCGAAAAATGCTAAGTTGTTGTTTAGCTCTAATGGTTGCTCCATGTAGACTTCAATGGCTTCAGAGGTCTGATCTAATGATTGATTATGGCAAAAGTCTTTATATGTTCCGCCATTGCGGAAGTAGTTGATTAATTCTTGTAAATTCATGTTGTTTTTTTATTTCTCATTTGTACAGAAAATTATTTTATCGTGTTCCAAGTTAGAATGATAATTAAAAATCCTGTCTTCATTTTCCCATCTATTTTCACCAATTAAAAGTCCACCTGCAATGATATGATAAGCTTGCTCCTTTGATTGTAATTGAAATATTTTCATATCATATTTTAATAAATTCCTATCAATATGTGCTGGTAACTCTTGTTCAGTAATTTTCTTAACAAGTACTTGGTCAAGCTTCATTGGAATATCAATATAACTCACTGCCCAAAATTCAAAATCTATATTATATGAGGTTTCTTTTGAGTAGCCTTCTAAATCTGGATATTTCATTTCACTCCTTAAAAGTAAAGAACTATGACTTACCGTATAAGCCCATAATTTGAAAGTTCTGTTGGATGCGTATAATGTTTTCAATGGATAATCTGGATTATTCTTTTCTTTTGTTCTTGCTATCTCAGATGAATTATATCTAAAAAGTTTTAAAAGAGCATCATCAGTATCTCTACAAAAATTTCTTTCATATTCAACTCCTCTTTCCCGAATCACGATATAAATTACTCCATCTTCACCAATATCTACATAAGGAGAAGCATTATCATTAGATTCATTTATCTTAGGAATTAAATGAAAAGGTACATCTCCTATTTTGGAAATAGCTCTAGAAATTTTTTCTTCTAAATCCTTGGTAAGTGCTTCTTTTTTATTCACCCTCTTCATCTTTAGTTATTTTAACTTCCCCATTTTCCATTAAAAATCGATATCCAAAAGGTACTGCTAAGTATTTCAAAATATCAGGACGTTTAAATGCAACATGGTAATAATGAACAGTCATTAAAGACTGAATATTATTATCATAATCATCTGTAATTAGCCACCATCCACACATATCTTGTGGAGATTCATATCGTATCGCTTCAATATCCTTTCCTTCATACACTCCTTTTGATATGACTATACTTTGGCTAAAACTTGGAAATTGTGGAACTACTCCATATTGAAAACATAATTCTGATTGACTTTTAATAATAGAAATAGACAAATCACATCCTTTATGAAAGCCTTCCCCATCAAATTCCACTTCATATAAATCATAATAACTTTCATTTTCTGATTTAAACTGCAATACCCATGAATAATAAGCAATCGTTTGATCTTCAGAAATGGATGGACTCTCAGTCACAATATAGTCGATTATATATTTGATAACAGATACATATTCATCCTCGCCATACTTTCCAATCGATAATCTAATTTCTTTATTGATAAAGGAAACTAATCCATTGGTATAAAAATATTTTTTGTCGGATTTTATGGTTATTTCTTTATATTCTATCATTCATATAATTTTCAAAATGAGCTTTATATCCTCATAAATAGTCCTGAAATGATCTTATTTTTTAATATTGTCTTTTCTTTCTTCCCACAATTCAAAACCTGTTGGAAATGGTTTAAATGGTTCTGCCGGAGGAACCTTATTATTCTGATAATTTCGTAATGAGCCAATATCTAAATCTGAAATCATAAAATTATCAAACTTCCCCCCATGTATTATATGTAAGTCTCTTTTCCAAGATTTCTTATATGGTGCACTTATTTTTACATCACCATATATCTTATTGTTACATAATGCAATGTAACAATGGATATCTAAAGTTGAGGATTTTACTAAATGATGATAAGTTTCAATATCTTGGTTCCATGCCACAATAAATAATGAATCAATTTTCCCCCTTAATGCGGATCTATTATTAATATCTAAAAGATCATTACAAACTAAACCTGAAAAAACAAAATTTTTATGTTTTATGATGAATTTATTATTAAAATCAGGATACAAATTTAAAGCGGCTCTATTATAAAGTTCACTACCTTCATGAATAGCAGGTATTAGTTTAGATTGAAAAAGCCCAATTGATCCTGTCATTGAATCATCTACAGTTAAAGAATAGAATAATTGATTATCAGCTCGATTTTGAATCCTATCTATTTTATATTCTAATCCAGCAATCAAATTTATGTTTATTCTTCCTAGTTTCTCAGCAACTTGTACGTATAAATGGCGTGGCAAGCTTAACTCATGAAATATAACATAGTCAACTTCATGTCTCCTTTTAATAATATCATTTATTATGTTAAAAAACCTATCATTTCTCGTAATATCAGGCTCTGTTAGACTTCGCACATGAGCATCATATGATTGATCTATGGTTTTAAAGTGTGTATTACAAATTCGAGGTAAGATTGTTTTTTTTGTTTCAGGAAACTGAATATAATCATACCCTTTAGGTATATCTACTCCATCTCCTTGTCTAATTTTCAAATTATACTTATGATAGTACTTTTCTGCTAATTTGGTGAATTCTTTATTCTTTTTAACAATACAATTTTTAAAAGAAATTGACAGTTCAAGAAGCGTTATTCTCCTAGTAAAAAAGTAAAATCCCGTATTTGACGAAATTTTATAACAAGTTGTATTTTCATCATGTTTTTCATTTACTAATTTTAATTCTTCATTAACAAAATCAATGATATTTCTATTAAAAAAGGTCTTCGTATAAAGTTTAATTTCCTTTTCATCCAATTTACATTCTAAATTTCTCCTTAAAAAATCATACTTAAAATAACATGTCTTATAAGGAATCATATGCAAATCTGACCGGAAATACCTAATAACATTTTCTTTAAAACTAATTGAAAAAGTAGAAAAGCACTTAACCAGAAATTCATTATCAACATTCGTTATTGAATTACTGTAAATTATATTCTCCTCTATTTTCTTCATTAAGAACATTTTAGCAATACTAAACTGTGTCTTATCTATATTTTTTGAACTGTCAATTTTTTCAAGAACTGTTAGTAATGTAAAATAAAATCTTCGAGATAATTCCTCATCACTACTATGTACTAATAATCCAAAAACTCTAGGCACGTATTTGATTAAGTCTATAAAATTTTTTATTTCAAAAATGTAGTCAAAAGTAACACTTAAGAAGTTATTTAGTCTTTTTTTCCATATTCTATGCTCATAATTTCTTATACTTGTCTCAAAGCTAATTATTTCTCTAACAAATTTATTCCTTTTGATTACCAGGCTACTTGATTTTCTGATTCCAGTAGTTTCATCGCATTTCTCATTAATGCTATAAGATAAATCAATATTATCTATCTTATCATATTCTTGTGTTACAGGTAGTAGATTCCACTCGCTAGAATTCTTATTGATTGCTCTTCTTAGATTATTTAGCTCGACTCTATCTTTTGAATTATTTAATATAAAAACTGATTCTTTCTCTATATTAAACTTAAGATTAAAATCTCTATGCTCATTTTCTTTTAGGTTATTTTCCTTTATCGAAAAATTATCGAGTCTTTTATTTAAGACTTTACTAATGCATAGATCATCAGTTCTTTCATCACCTAGTTCGATTGCTAAGATAATATCGTCAACGTACCTACCATAATATATTGGTTTCAAATTATTTATTATGTCCCTATCAAAGTCTAATAGATATAAATTAGATAATAGTTTACTTGCATTTAAAGTCAAGGGAAGACCAAACTCTGAATAAAGCAGATCATTTTCTTTAAACCATGAATACTTTAGATTATTTTCTTTATTGAAAAAACTAATCATACTAAATAATAGCTCATGAATAAACTTATCAACTCTATTTAACTTAATATTTAATTTTGTTAATAGCTTTTCTGCTTTCTTTTTAAGCAAATCTACTTTAATGGAGTGATAATATTTACTAAAATCTGCTGTAAGCACCAATATATCCTTATTAGCTCTCAAATCTATAGAATCAAATAGGTCATTTTGCCATTTTTGGTAATTAGAAAAATAGGGTTTATATAAAGTATGGTTCTGCTTGTAATATGGAAAGCTTAATGATTTATCTTTTCTCTTTAATCTACATCCATATAGGTTAGAGGGAAAATTTTCATCAAGTTTATAACCTATTCTATTTAACCATAACCCGCCAATAACTTGAAAATAAATAGATACTTCACCCAGAAATCTAAAATCAACATCATCAACATTTATCAAACCTCGATCTATATTACTAATTGTTCCCTTTACCTTTAGTTTAGAATTGGCAGCTTCAGATTTTATACTTTTGAAGACAAAATTGGCCTCTCCAATTAGATCTTTTTGTAAAAAAGATCTAATTGCTTTACTATTTATGTTTTTATAAAGAAAATTTATATTTTTAACTAAGTTTTCCTCAAATGCAACTACCTTCTCGAGGTAATGATAATCTCGCTCATAATAGAGTTCCCTTTTAACCTTTCGGTATGTAAATAGAAGCTCCTCTTTAGTCACTTGATCTGATCCAAAAAAAAATTCTTTAGCCACTATATTATTATATTTTATTGTTATTAGTTTTATTTAGTGCACAGCTTATCAATATAACTTTCGCCTCAACTGAATAAGCCACTTATTTCCAATTACATATATTAAAACACCTATCTTAAGAACACATACTTTTCTTAATACACATATGAATATTTAATTTATTAATATCGAAAAAATAGAGCATTTATTTTTTTAACACTTTCACAAATATCCCCACCACATTAAAATCAACCGTCTCCTCATCTCTCAGAATAATAGGTTCAAAATTGGAATCATTTGATTTCGGTAGTAAAACTATTTCTTCATGATGCCAGCCTTCTTCATCAATTGATTTCTTACTAGAATATTCCTTTATTGTATAATTACTCCCAAATTCTATATCAGTAATACTTCTCCCTTCAACTAAAGTAATCAATCCATTTCGTGAGCCTCCGACATACTTTTTAAAGAGACAAATACTCCCGTTTGGTATAATTTTATTCATCGATTCACCTACTACTTTACAAGCGAAATAATCATCTTTTCCACTTATTCCATCCACTTCAATGAACTTTACATTTTCTAATTCTTGCAATTCAGAAAAAGATCCTGCTGCTATATTGAGATCATAAAAAGGTATTGAAATTTCAGTTGGATTATCTAGAAATTGTATTGGGTTCTCCTCTTTTGGTGCAGAATTAAAAGACTGAATAAACTGACTAAAGAAACGTCTTAAATTATCATTGCAAACATAAATATAAGTCCCCTCAATTCCCCGAAGTAATATTGTTTTATAAATGTTGATGATAAAATCTAATAGCTCATCTTCATTCTTGATGGAGTTTTTTCCATTCTTATCCTTGTATTTTTGCTTTTCTACAATTAACTTTCCAAGTTCAAAATCATAATCCAATTCTGGACCGATAATAACTCCGGTATAGTTCAGATCATAGCCTTGGGTTGTATGAATGCATCCTACTTCATTGATAGAGTTTACAGAGTTAACCCAATCTATAGAAGTGCTGTTCCATTTTAATTTGTTTTCACCAATAATGATATCGTGCGCTTCTGGATTTTTATTTGAAATCCACTCCCAGGCATATCCCGCAACCATTCTTGACAAACTATGAATTTCATTTTTCTTTTTTATCCGGTCAACCATCTCTCCCAGATCATCAAAAAGATAAAATTCGTAATCATCAGTCCTATATTTTTCTACAGGAAGTACTGAAGGCTCATCAAAAAGTTTGTGAACCAGTGTTATATAATTATTCCCACCACGAACACGAAGCTGCGTTTTTAATTTTTCAACCCTGGTGTAAGATTCTAATTCTAATTTTTTAAAGCTTTCTTTAAGGGTGTCCGATGGTTTTATAGATTGATATTGGTCGTAGAAAATGATTGATTTCTCGCTTTGTATAATGACCCAATCCAGTTCTGAAGTAGTAAATTTATCTAATCCTAATTTCTCACTATTAACATCAAATGTCCCAAAATAAGAACCCAAATTCACTCTCCTTCTTAAGCGGTGTCCTTCATCAACAATGATGAGGTCATATTTATTTTTTGCTAGTTCTGAAGGTCCGATGACCATTTTACTAGATAAACCATTCACATTCTTAAACACATTAGAAATAGTTTTTCTAAACGAGGCCATAGGAATTACCAATGCCATATTCAAATCAGAAAACTTGTCTTTTACTTTTTGTAATAAAGAAAAAAGTTCTTCATCTTCTTCATCAAAATCTGCGAAATTAAAATCTTCTAAATTAGTTTTGAGGAGCTTGAATAAAAAAATAGCTAAAATAGATTTACCTGTCCCTGCTCCGCCATGAATGAGACTAACTTTAGCTCCTTCATCCAACAAACAGCTAAAGATTGTTTTCAAACTTTTAATCTGTTCTTTAGAAAGTGATTTATACGGTGAGTATTTGAAAAGATCAGAATTGTTGATATGGTCTAGTGAATGTCGAGCAATACCTAATTGTCTAAGTTCATCCCAAATATCTTTAAATAACTCCCAGTATACTTTCTTTTCATGATACTGGTGATTTGAAATTCCCAGGTTACCATTCTGCAGCGTATATTGTCCATCCGCTGAAATGTACTTAATCAGGTTAGCTTCCAAATCTAATGTAGCAGATTTGTGAAAGAGATCACTTAAAATAAGATTTACCGTCGATAATTTTTTCTTTTCCTCTGATTTTAAATGAGTATTTATTCTGGTTAATACATCTGTTGTTTCGCCAACATAAGCAGATTTATTCTGTTTATTCTTTAAGAGGTAAACTATTGGCCAAGATGTATAATCTTTATGATGGGTATTAATATTAGTTTCTGCGAGGTGGTCAAAGCTGTATTCCTCAGTAATTGTAAAATTTTTCATTTTTTAAAATCTACAATTCATCATATTTATCCGACTTCCCTTTTGCCTTGTCTACCGGATATTTCTCACCGTTTTTCTGCAATTTTTTTAAAATGATACTATTGATGTCTATATTGTTTTTGTCTGCAAGAAGCAGCCCATACATCAATACATCAGCTAGTTCTTCTTCCAGTTTATCTCTATTAAAATCCTCATTTTTCTTCCATAAGAATACTTCTAAAAGTTCGGACGCTTCAATCGATAAAGCTAGTGCCAAATCCTTTGAATTATGAAACTGTTGCCAGTCCCTTTCATCACGAAATTTCAAAAGCTTTTCTACTGTACTCTGATCTATCATAAACATTGTTTAATAAAGTGAAATCTTATTTAACATTAAAAATAATAAATCTTAAGCATAATCATCTTAAAAATATCCGTTTTTATAAATATTTTCCAAAAATACTATGCTCATATCATCTCAATGAAACATTAGATTTATAAAGTATTTTGTACACTTTTATAGTTCAATCCAATATTTAAAATTT
Source organism: Chryseobacterium paridis (assembly GCF_016595215.1). GTDB lineage: Bacteria > Bacteroidota > Bacteroidia > Flavobacteriales > Weeksellaceae > Chryseobacterium > Chryseobacterium paridis. Next base: position 1,506,121 of record NZ_JAENHK010000010.1, read on the forward strand.
CCACAAGATTAGCCTTAATTTGGAAAGATCATACTTATCCTATTATATTACATAATCTTACACCATCCCCAACATCATCGCAATACCCACCGCATCCGCCACCGTATCCAAACTATAAATCTGCATAATCCCTTGATTAGCCGCCGCCTGTGCCAACGAATTTTGTTGATTCTGATTGCTCACGGCATTTTCAAATAGAATTCCTGTAGAATGTGCCAGACTTTGATACATACTCCCCAAAGCAATACTTCCTGCAGCAATATTGGCAGAAAGCAGCTCATTCATTTGATCTCTAGGAATCTGTGGAAGATCATTTTCAGAAACCAAAGAAACCGTATTATTTTGATAATTGCCATGTATGATATAATGTCCTTCCAGAATATAGTGTGCAATTAACTTAGCGGCATGGAATTCTAATATTCTTTTCAGTTCAATAATCTCATCAGAAGTTATAAAATCTTCCAGGCTGTTGACATCGACATTATGAACCGTGTACATAGGTTCATCGGTGTCAGATTGACTGATCGCGATATTCATTTTTAGAACAAATTTGGATTTTTCGGTATTGATACTAAGAACTTTCGAATCATTCTCCGGTTCAGCAATATCTTTAAGAGCAGTAAAAGGAAGAATATCGATATGACAATGCAGGTTTTTTAGATTATCCAATTTAATTCTTACGATAGAAATTCCTGTGCATTGATCTTTAGGCTCTACGACAAATGATTGGTATTCGTTGGATGCATTATTGCCATTTATGCAATGAACCAGTCTTATGGTTGGCATTGCTTCAATCTCAGCCGCTTGTAAGTAATACACAAAACGGTTGCTGCTATTGTCAGCGTTGTTCTTGCTGAAATAAGCTGTGTCTTTTTCCTTTTTAAAAGAAAAATTTTTGTTTAATTCCTGTAAAGATCGCAGGTTGGGCATTTTTGCGGGTTGAGGTTGGTTAGCGTGATTCATGTTTCTGGTGTTAGATGTTTATTAGTTTTTATGATGCTCTTTCACATGAAAATTCTAGTTGTCATGTACAAGATTTCATAGTATGGTTGTTCATTCCAGGATATTCTGCACAAATTTATTCAACAAAATACGATCACGAATCAGTAGAAAAACTGATTTTTAAGAAAAAAAACAAACAGCATAAGAGGAAAACGGTTAAAAGCTACACAAGAGAACCACATCGGAACAACGTATTAAAAAACCCATAAAAAACTAAAATTCAGCACATTACCAACCTGATCAACTTTTTAAAACATCTGCTAAAATGGTAGTAATGAACAGTCTAACAACACAATTACTCCTATTTCTTATCCACGTGATTTAAAAACCATTTTTTTTGTAAATTTCAAAAATAATTTATTATCATTCACAAAAAACTAATACCATGACAACTGAAAGTATTTACCAATCCATTAAAAAATGGCGCGTATTGATTGACGCTTATAAGAGCGGAAATGACGGAAGTGAGTCTGAGATTCTCAGTTATTTAAACCAGGGAACTCACTTTTCTGTTTCGGGAAAAGAGATCAACCAATGGAAGATTAATCTTGGGACTTCAGACAATAAAAGAATTCATGCTTATCTGGGTATTGACGAGGACAAGCTTAAATTCTTCCTGATCGATTCCGAAAGTGATAAAAAAGGTGATTTCAATACTATTGTAGTGAAAGAATTCACCCGTGATTCCCCCAATGTTACTGTACAAAATACCACCAACCTTGAAGTTGATCCTCCCATCACTTCAGAGTCGGCGATCAACCGCAACTTCCGATGGAATATGTATGGCACTACCTGGTTAAAAGCACAGAAAACAGAACCTTTTGTACAGGTGATCTGCATTCCTTTTGCAGATTATGAGCGATTAGGTCTGGACGACAGCCAATCCTGCACGAGTTTCTTCGGATTGACAGATGATTCCGAAAACGGAGCTTCGGTTTTTGCCTATCATATTGAAATCATTACAGTGAAAGATCTAACGATCAATGAAATGAGTAAAACGGCGGAAAACTATTCTACACCCCGACCTCCTTTTACCGCTGCTGACCCTCTTGAAAACTACCAACTTTTGATAAAAAGTGGTGCTTTCTTATAACAGCTTATCCCTCTATTTACAAGTAGTCATCAACCTGACATTGCTTACAGGGTTGATCTTGCTGGTCAGGAACGGGATAAAAACAATGGAGGTGATCATGCTATTCCTCTCTGGAGAATTCGCCCTGGAACTAACAGATCTGGTGGATCGGCTGCTGAAACTAAACACATTGAATACCTACAATTATGCACTAAGCCAGTTTTTGGGGCTCGTGCTCCTTACGGAAATATACAGCCGGTATTTCCTCAAGGTTCCGGCTTTCGTCAAGTGGATCATTTCCGGATATGCCATGATATTTCTGGTGATCAATATACTGAATATATACCACGGAAGAGCCGTTACTTTTTATTCCAATATCATCAGCAGTATCATCATTTGTAGTTTTGCAGCGACCTATTGTATAAAAATACTGCAAAAGGGAAAGGTTGAAAAAAGCCTGTTTATCGTTAATATCTTCGTCTTTCTTTTTTTCTCTGTTGAATGCCTGATCTCCACGACTTTTAATTTTCTGGTCACAAACCATCTGGAATGGGTAGCACCGATCTGGCTTTTCAGAGGGGTTTTGTTGTGGTGTTTTTATCTCGCTTTTATTAATCTGGGATGTCGCAGTGGGAAAATCCGGGCTTGGTAGTTGAATGGATATGGATTGGTATAGGGCTATTTTTTTTAACGACACTATTGATCACAGTATTGATCATCAACTATCTGAAAAGCATCAGAAAAAACAAACAGAAAGTAATGCAGCTTGTCCGCAATACCCAAACGGAATGTTGGGAAAACACACTGCATTTACAAGAGAGAGATCGGGAACGGTTAGCAGAAGAGCTTCATGATAATATCATCTCACACCTCAACGTCATCCGTCTGAATATTAACCATAAAAATACAGAAGAACTGAATCTGGACCTGAAAAAATCAATGCAGCAGATCCGGGAATTATCCCATAATCTGACACCTCCCGATCTGGGTGAAATTGAACTCACGGATCTGATCGCGGATTATCTTGATCAGATCAGCAAGACCATCCACGTTGATTTCCGTCATATGATTACAGACACGCTGATCAGCAGCCCCGTAAAATTAAATATCTTCAGGATCGTACAGGAATTGGTAACCAATATTTTAAAGCACGCCAATGCCACCAAAATCGATGTCTCCCTAAGAATATCCCTGGAGTATCTGATGCTAACTATAGAAGATAACGGTAGTGGCTTTAAGCAAGGAACCAGTCACCACGGAATCGGATTAAGGAATATCCAGACCAGAGCTCAAAAGATCCGGGCAGCGTATAAGTTGAAGTCAAAGCCGGAAAGGGGGACGAAGTTTATTGCGTGTGTGGTTATTGAGAGTTGAGGGGGTGGGTGAGAGATGCGGGGTACGAGTTTCGGGGTTAGAGAGTTCGAGGGTTTGAGGGTTTGAGAGTTTGAGGGATGGGTTGGAAAATTGGAGATGGGGTGGTGAGAGAGTGAGGAAAATGGAAAATTGAAAATTGAAAGTGGAAAATTGTGAAAAGGCGGAATTGCTGAAGGGCTGAAAGGCTAAACTGCGGAAACGTGGAATTGTGAAATTGTGAAATCGTAAAATGGCAAAACGGCTGAAAAGCAAAAGGGCGAAAAGGCTAAATGACTAACTAGCTGAAAAGAAAAAAAGCTGAATGGCGAAAAAGCAAATTCGCCTATTCGCCCTTTTGCCTATTTGCCAAAAAAATTAAAATAAAAAATGAAAAACTTAAAAATTAAAATTGGTATCGTAGATGATGACCTGTTGTTTGTACAACTTTTAAAAAATTATATTGATCAGGATGAACGGTATGAAGTGGTATTGACCTCAACAAGTGGTCAGCATTTCCTGAATGAAACAAAAAATGAATCTCTAGATGTTTTGATATTAGACCTGAGAATGGCTAATGGTGATGGGCTTGAAGTAATGTCTGCCCTATCTCAAAAAGAAACGGAGACCAAAATCATTGTACTCTCCAGTTTTTATCGGCGTTCTTTTATGGGACAAATGCTAAAAATGGGTGCTCATGCTTTCCTGTCCAAAGAAATCGAACTGGAAGAACTTTTGAATGTCATGCATGCGGTCTATCATCACGGGCATTATTTTTCCGATGAACAGGTTGAGGTGATGCGGGGACAACTTTCCAATAAGCTCCCTGAGTTTCATGCCTACTCGAAAGATGATCTTACAGAAAGGGAAATTGATGTTCTCAAACTGGTTTGCCAACAAATGAGCACGAAAGAAATTGCAGATCATTTATTCATTTCCCCAAAAACGGTGGAAACCCATAAAACCAATCTGATGATCAAAACCTGCGTGAAAAATATGGCGGGATTGGTGATCTATGCGGTGCAGAATGGTATTGTGAACGCGCATGAGATTGTGCTGTTGGATAAGTAGTTGAGAGTGGAAAATTGAAAGTGGAAAGTTGAAAGTTGAAAATGGAAATGGTGAGTGGAGAGTTGACAGTTGACGGTTGAGAGTTAATAGTTGAGAGTAACTATTGACTGGTGGAAATGGATACTGAATAGAATACAAATTTATGACGGTGGTGTTTTTCCGGGTTATAAAATTTGTATTCTTTCTCAGTATGGTATGTTTTGAAAATTCATTCCGTAATTTATCCTATGAAATTAGATTACCGGATGACTAATTACTGATTTCTTCAACGGTATGCTTTCTACGAGGGAGATTATAATATCTTGTGTATGCTTCCAGAGTCGCTCTTCCCATGTTCGGAAATACCCAGCTTCCAAAAAGCTGATTAATAGAGGAAAAATTATTAGATCCACCTCCTGCCATTATAAGGTAGGTATTTCCGTCTGTTTCATCTATAAATTGAAGGCCCAGGTGCCCTCCACTGAAAACATGCCCTGGTTCTGCATAATTTAACATGGTCATCTTCTCATCATCATGGGTTGTCCTTACCTGTCCTCCGAACATTGCTGTAGTTAATCCACCATTAGTTCTTCTTCCCATCAACTCACCATCTCCACCTCTCATGGCACCGGGTACGGTCTGACCTATATTATTCTTCGAGAATTCAAAGAACGACCGTGCATTATGCTGGGGAGTAGTAGGTCCGGCAAGTATTTTAAATGTAAAATCATGTCCGTCGTAGCATATCTTCCATTGCAGATATCTTCCAATGATCCGAAAAGGTTCCATAAAGGGAGATCCTACTCTACCTGTTGGGGAGAGTATATGATCAACGATACGAAGCTGAGGTGCATATTGTGCAAATCGTATGAAGTGTCTGTAAATAGGTTCACTATTATCCCAACGGGGGCGTAGAGCTCTTGTTACCAATTTCACTCGCTCTTTTAAAAATCCCATATTAATTTTGTTTTAGGTTATTAAGGTTTATCATTATTAAAAAAATCAGGGAGAACCCAAAAGCATTCTCCCTGAACAATATAATTCTAAAAACACGCTCTTATTAAGATGGATTTAGCATCTTAGCGATAGAAATAGCATCTGCTACGGTATCTACGCTATAGATCTGCATCACGCCTTGTGTAGTGGCTGCCTGACCTAGGATATTCTGTTGATTTTGCGTATTTACTGCATTTTCAAACATAATCCCGGTAGAATGCGCTGCTGTCTGATACACATTCCCTAAAGCGATAGCCGGAGCTTCTGCTACTACTTTTACATTGGACTGCGTTACAGCATCTGTGATTTGTTCATTAACTACTGTTGCCATAATGATTATTGTTATTAGATTTTAAAAACGGCCGGACCTTCCGGCCGTGGTTTATTGTGTTTTCTGCGGTTTACAGAAATGAGTTATTAAGACCCTGCGTTAAGCATTTGAGCAATAGAGATCGCATCTGCTACGGTATCCATGCTATAGATCTGCATTACTCCCTGAGTGGTTGCAGCCTGTCCTAAAATGTTTTGTTGGTTTTGGTTATTCACCGCATTTTCGAACATGATTCCGGTTGAATGTGCCGCTGTCTGGTATACATTTCCTAAAGCGATTGCCGGAGCTTCTGCTACTACTTTTACGTTGGACTGCGTTACCGCGTCTGTGATTTGTTCATTAACTACTGTTGCCATAATGATTATTGTTGATTAGAGTTTAAAATGATCAGACGATCCGATCATGGTTATTATTTTTTAAGAGTTCGGATTAAGCATTCTTGCAATAGAGATCGCATCTGCTACAGTATCCAGGCTATAGATCTGCATTACTCCCTGAGTGGTTGCAGCCTGTCCTAAAATGTTTTGTTGATTTTGGTTATTCACCGCATTTTCGAACATGATCCCGGTTGAATGCGCCGCTGTCTGGTATACATTTCCTAAAGCAATTGCCGGAGCTTCTGCTACTACTTTTACGTTCGTCTGAGTTACTGCGTCTGTAATTTGTTCATTAACTACTGTTGCCATATTATTAATTTTTGATTAGGTTTGAATAACAACCGGATGATCCGGTTGTTAAAAGATAATGTTTGCTTTACGCAATGAATTTTTAAGGATTCAGCATCTTCGCAATAGAAAGAGCATCTGCAATAGTATCTATACTATAGATTCTCATCACTCCCTGCGTATTGGCCGCCTGTCCTAAAATGTTTTGTTGATTCTGCGTGTTTACCGCATTTTCAAACATAATTCCCGTTGAGTGAGCGGCAGTTTGATACACATTACCCAAAGCGACTGCCGGAGCTTCTGCTACCACCTTTACATTGGTCTGGGTAACGGCATCTGTAATCTGTTCATTAACTACTGTTGCCATAATGATAAATTGTTAATTAGAGTTTTCTTAACCTGATATTCCGGTCATGGTTATCGGTTTCCTGCCAAAGCAGAAAAAACAGGCTCTTAAGAATTAGGATTTAACATTCTTGCAATAGAGATCGCATCTGCTACAGTATCCAGGCTATAGATCTGCATTACTCCCTGAGTAGTAGCTGCCTGACCTAGAATGTTCTGTTGGTTTTGCGTGTTTACTGCATTTTCAAACATGATTCCCGTAGAGTGTGCCGCAGTTTGGTAAACGTTTCCTAAAGCCATTGCAGGAGCTTCTCCTACTACTTTTACATTCGATTGAGTAACTGCATCTGTAATTTGTGAATTAACTGTTGTTGCCATAATTGTAATTTGTTTTTTTTGAGATTTACATCCCGGTTAATAATTATTTGATTGTTAAACTAGTTTTCTGTTTTTTTTGATCTTACGATCTTGTTTTTTTTATCTCTCGCAGATTAGGCAGATTGCGCAGATCTTTTTTATACTGCTTTATTTAATTTCTTTTAGCATAATCATCTGTGATATTTGTGGGATCTGTGGGAACTTTACTCTTTTCTTTTGCCCACAGATGACACAGAGAACACAGATTTTTTTCATACTGCTTTATTTGATTTCTTTTAGCATAATCATCTGTGATATTTGTGAGATCTGTGGGAACTTTACTCTTTTCTTTTGCCCACAGATGACACAGAGAATACAGATTTTTTTCATACTGCTTTATCTATTTTTTAGCATCATCATCCGTGATATTTGTGAGATCTGTGGGAACTTTACTCTTTTCTTTAGCCCACAGATGACACAGAGAACACAGATTTTTTTCATACTGCTTTATCTATTTTTTAGCATCATCATCTGTGATATTTGCGGGATCTGTGGGAACTTTACTCTTTTCTTTAGCCCACAGATGACACGGAGAACACAGATTTTTTTCATACTGCTTTATCTATTTTTTAGCATCATCATCTGTGATATTTGCGGGATCTGTGGGAACTTTACTCTTTTCTTTAGCCCACAGATGACACGGAGAACAGAGATTTTTTTTCATATTGCTGTAATTAATTTTTCTTAGCATTATCATCTGCGGTATCTGCTAAATCAGCGAGAAATTAATCTCTTCTTTTTATCTCCCGCAGATCAGGCAGATTGCGCAGATCTTTTTATCCTGCTTTATCTATTTTTTAGCATCATCATCTGTGATATTTGTGGGAGCTTTACTTTTTTCTTTTGCCCACAGATGACACAGAGAACACAGATTTTTTTCATACTGCTTTATCTATTTTTTAGCATCATCATCTGTGATATTTGTGGGATCTGTGGGAGCTTTACTCTTTTCTTTTGCCCACAGATGACACAGAGAACACAGATTTTTTTTCATATTGCTGTAATAATTTTCTTTTAGCATAATTATCTGCGGTATCTGCTAAATCAGCGAGAAATTAACCTCTTCATTTTTTGTGATTCTCTCAGATCATTCAAACCGATCAGATCTCATACTGTTCCAATTCGACTGATCATTGGAGAGGAATCTGTATCTGCATTATCCGCGAAACCGGCAAGAATAAAAATTCTGTGTAGGCTTGATAAACACTTTTGGCCACTAACCATCACGGGCATTGTGTGTTTGATATGTTACTTTTATTTTTTCTCGCGGATCAGGCGGACGCGCAGATAGTATATATATAAACGGTTGATCTTTTAATAAAAGGATGCGGTCCCTTCCTGGTTTCTACCTCTATCTGAAAGAAACCATTCTTCTCCTGCAGGCTGCTGTATAGAGTTTACGTTTTGAGCGAGAGATTGCATTTCCACATGACATTTGCTCGTTTGGGGGCATCTACAACATTCTGAAAGCGGGTGGGAGGATGAAAAATTTTGACCTAATATATGTTGAGGGCACCCGCTTCCATTTCCACAGGGAAGAAAACCGCATCCGTACTAACTAGAAATTAAAACGTCCTTTTCTAAAATTCGACAGCTCTCTTTTTAATTTTCGGGAGCCCATTTTTTTAATTCCCATAACAGAATTACTCAAACCGATAAGGGAATCCCTGTGTTGATGCGACACGGACTGTTCATACATTAATCCTGTAGAGTGCGCATTTACCTGCATAGAAATTGCAGTAGGTACAGCGGGAGACATTCCTACCACTTCTAAATTGATTTCATTTTGATTGTGTACCATAACTATTAATTTTTTTGGTTATTTTGATTATTTACGGATGTTGGCAAATCTTGCCTGCAGTTTGTTCATTCTTTCTGTAATCTTCATTTCTTTTTCCTTTATCCTTCCCCTGGAAGTTTCCTGAAGCTTTTGTAATTGTTCTTCGTAGCTCATGGCAACAGGATTACCCGTCACAGGCGCTGCTGCCTGATAAGCCTGTTGTTGCTTCACTGCTTCTTCAAGTTTCTCAAGCAAAGGAGCTAGAGATTTCAAGGTCTCTTTGGTTGCTTTTTCCTTGATATAATTAATGATCTCATCTTCATTATTGATAACGAAAGGCATCAAGTCTTCTTCCACTATTTCCGGCTCGATCGTTTCAATAGATTCAATGTACTCAACAGATTCCACAGGTTCCATTATTGATGGAATCGGATCCTGTTCTGAGGTACGCGCAGGCTTGGAAGCCCTGTGATGTATTCGTCTTCGCATGGGTAGTATTTTTAAGGGTGGGTGAAAAAGAAATGGCTTTGCAGAAATGTGATCCTACAGCAAATAGCCTATAAAAGCACCTGCAGTAGTCCAGTCCCTGTTAAGGTCCTGTATTACATTAGCTCCTATGATCTCCAGAGCAATACAACCCGTGATCGCACATGCAGACATCATCTCCTTGATCTGATCGTTTGGAAGGCTTAGGATATAATCATCCGGAATCACCGGCAGCTTGCCATGTACCGGAACGGTTTCATTGAGAATGATATCAAGGATCTCCTGGAAATAATGAGCCATCAGTTTCGACCCCTGGAATTCCAGTTCCCGTTTTAATTCTATGATTTCCTCCGGAGTAACCAAATTGGCAATAGCATTTACATCTACATCATGCACTGAATAAAGAGCTTCTCCCGTATTGGATGCTGTAATCGTAATGTCTGTCTTGAGAACACATTTGGATTTTTCAAGATTAATAGTGAGAAGCTTGGAATCGATCTCCGGTTCAGCAATATCTGACAGGGTGCTCAAAGGCAGTATCCTTACATTACAGAAAAAAGTCTGATTCTCTTCCAGTTTGACCATAATTACCGCTATTCCTGTAGCTCTATCTTTAGGTTCGACGACAAAGGACTGGTAATTATTGGTTCTTTTGCCTTTCATACTGATCACAGGCCTTACAGTAGGCTGGATCGTGACATTGGATGTTTGCAGGCCAAATACATCACGGTCACCGTTATTTTCTGTTTTCTTTACACTGAAATAGGCATTATCATCTGTTCTGGTAAGATAAAGGCTTTCATTCAGTTCCCTGAGGGTACGCAGGTTTAAAACCTTAGCCGGTTTTGCTTCAATTGAATAATTCATCTCTTATTTTTTTAAGTTTTTCGATTAGTTTTGTTGTTATTGTCTTTTTGACATGTTCACTGATGTGTTGTTCTACAGGAACTACTGCTTCTTTAATCTCTGGCTTTACCAAAGGCTCTTCTAATTTTATGGATTTTAGTACGACTCCCCCTCCGTGATCGGCCACGGTAAAGTTTCTTTTCATAGGATCCTTGTGTTCCGAGGTTTCTTCCGTAACCGGTGACACTACTCGTTTTTTTTTTCAGGATCTTCCTCTTCATATTCCTCGGAAATATCTGCTAATGGGGGAAGGTTTGGAATTCCGCTTGAATATGGAGTGATATTATTGTTGAAAATCGTACCGGAAAGTTTCGTCTTTGCCTCAGCATAATCACTTACGATCTTGAACAGATCCTTCATCATTGCATTTCCGTGTCCACCTGTAGGATCCTGAGCAGTACCTTCTTCACCTTTTTCCGTAGAGCTACCTCCTCCGCCCCCGCCTGCGGCGTTCTGTGGAGGAAAATAATTCCCGTAGGTTAAATAATTGTTAGCTAGTTTAGTCAAGGCGACAAGACCCACCTGTTCAAATCCTTTTAAAAATGACTGTAAATCCTGTACCATCATTCCGGTCGACTGATCAATCATTATTTTCGCAGCTCCCAGCATCGGATCGGCCGTGGGTGGCGATAATACTTCCGTATTTACAAACACTACTGCTTTCTCCTCCGGAGTGGTAGGATCGGCTTTTGCTTTTTTCGTTGCATCTTTGTCAGCCATGGTTATAAGGTTTTAGGGTTATCCTTTTAAAATCTTAATGGCATCCGCAACAATCGCAGGGTTAAGTTGATTCAGGTTTTGCTGATTGGATACCGAATTCTGAATGGAAATTCCACTGGCATGCGTAGCCATCTGATAAAGCATACTCATGGCCTGTGCCGGAGACTCACCGAGCACGGTAACGTTGGTCTGCGTAACTGCATCTGTAGTCTGGTTGTTTACTGTGTCTGCCATATTTTTCGTTTAAATGGTTATTTAGTTTTAGTTTTTTTGACATTCTCTAAGATTTCTCTCATCTCAATTCCATCTTTTGTTTTATATTGCGATTGGAATCGTAAGTACTTTGTTACTTTCTCTCTTTTGTCTGATACAAATTTCATAAACTAAAACATGTCATCGTTCAGGGAAAAAACTGATTTTCAAAAACTAGGGAATTCTCCCAAAAGTGAAATTCAAAGAAAAACACGTGATCCAATTATTCGTAAAAACTCCTTATTAGAAGTATTTTCAAGCTTTTATATTATACCAGAATAATCAAAAAAAAGTTTAATTTGATAAATTTCTGTGCTATTATTATCTCATTCTTTTTTTTATTCTGAATCAAAAATTCCCGATAATGTGATCGTTGTATTTCGTCAACAACAAGTTGTAGGTATTGGATCTGTATTAAAAAAGATCAGTATTCTCCACTTATTCATTCAAACACCTCTTATATACATTCGGGAAATATCGTCAACACGACGGGAAATGCAGGTATCTGTCATAGGCAGGTATTCTGATACCTTTGTTTTGTAATTTAAATATCTAAACAGATGAAAATGAATAAATTAAAATCGAGTTGGTTCGCATTAGCTGCTATACCCTTCTTTTTATTAGCATGTGATGATAATGATGACAACACGATGGAAAGTGGAATGCCATCAACAATAACCGTAGAAAATGTACTTGATTCTAAACCTTTGGTGGAATCCGGCACTTTTAAAAACAATGGAGCTTCTCCTGTTATTATGCCCGGAGAATCTACAACGATTCAGTTTTCAGCGGCAAAAGGCCAGGCTTTAAGTTTCGCCACTATGTACGGCTGGTCCAATGACCTTTTCTTTGCACCGGAAAACCCTGGGATCAAATTATATCAGGATAATGGGACTCCTATTGAGGGAGATGTTTCTTCCCAAATCAAATTATGGGATAACGGAACAAGAATTAACCAGACTCCAGGAGCTACAGTAATGCATCCCGGAACAGCGGAAACAACTGCTAAAAATATTACTGAGGTTTCAGGAACCGATGCACAGGGTAATACCTATGCAGCAGCTTCTTCATTAATGAAAGCAAGTCTTCATTATGATGGAAATTCAATGTTTACTTTAACGATTACAAATACATCGGGTACTACCTCCAATCCTACACCCTTCAGTCCGGGAGTATGGGCTATTTCTTATATAGCAGGAGGAAACCTTCTTAATCCTAATCCACTTTATGAAAAAGGAAAGCCTTCTATGAATGGCCTGACAAAAATTGCAGAAGCAGGTGATACTATGGATCTTGGGAATTACATCAAAGGACAAACCGGAATCTTTACCCCTCTTTCTCCAATATTGGTAGTGGTTTACAATGGAATAGACAATCCACTATACAAAACCGGAGAAGCTGACAGAGGAAAAGGATTAAAGGAACTGGCTCAAAAAGGAGATGCTTCAGTATTAGCAGCCTACTTAAAACAAGTTCAAGGAGTTAAACAGGTGTATGTTTTACCCGCTGCAGGCTCAACGGTCTTATTACCAAAAATTGCAGGACAATCCGGAGGCAAAGTTTCTCAACAATTGAATGTACAAGCTGGTGATAAAATTGCAATCGCTACCATGTATGGCTTCTCTAATGACTGGTTCTTTGCAACAAAAGGAAATGGTATAGATGCCACACAAAAAGGTGATATCTCCACATCAATTGCTTTATATGATAATGGAACAGCACTAAATCAGTTTCCTGGAGCAGGAATTACTCAGTTTAATTTAGCAGGTACACCGTTGACGGAAAGTAAACCCATACAGGAGGTTCCCAATCCAAATGCATTTACCACATTACCCGCTATCTCCAATATGATCAAAGTAACCCTTCAATAACGGGACATTTTAGAAAAAAATATAAATAATTGGGCACTTTTTGAGTGTCCAATTTTTACCTGATTGATTAAAAAATTAATTCTCAATGAAAAATTTAGCACAAAAAATAATCTCCACCCGATCGACGGTCGCATCTCTTTTCTTTATTTCCCTGTCATTGACAGTTCAGGCTCAACAAAGTCAAATGAAAATGGATGGTGTGAAAACAACAGGGCAAGAAATGAAACAGGTATCCTACACTATTCCTCAAAAGCCCGAAGATATCAGCCCATTGTTAATTGGAGAAAAGATTCCTACGGTCAATATATTAGATGCAACGGGAAAAAGTTTCAATCTCAACAAAGCTGTTGCTGAAAAACCAACAGTCCTGATATTCTATCGGGGAGGCTGGTGTCCTTATTGCTCAAAACAGCTTTCAGGATTACAGGATATAGCTCCTGATTTGGAAAAGTTGGGTTATCAGATCATCGCGATTAGTACGGATCAACCTGAAGGACTTATGCAGTCTGCAACTAAAGAAAAATTAAGCTACACTTTACTATCAGACGCTGATCTGGTGGTTTCAAAACAATTCGGTATTGCTTTTAAAGCGCCAAAAGGATATTGGGAAATGCTTCCAAAAACTACAGGAGGAAAAAATATTGACCTATTATTACCTGTTCCTTCAGTATTTATTTTAGATAAAAAAGGGACGATTCATTTTGAATACATCAACCCTGATTTTAAACAAAGACTTAATCCAGAGTTATTGAAATCAGTAGCTCAAAACATTATAAACGATCTATAATTAGAAACAATGATTACCTACACAAACAAAAAATTACGCTTTTTATTCAACCTGATGGTTGTATTATTGGCTACAAACTTTACAGCAGCCCAACAAAAAGCAAGTAAAAACAGCATGTCCGGAGAAGAAATTCATTTCAAAACCAACAGCTGGAAGGAAGTGACTGCTGAAGCAAAAAGAAGTGGCAAAACTATTTTTGTAGATGCCTACACCAGCTGGTGTGGTCCTTGTAAGTTATTAAAATCGACAACATTTAAAGATAAAGCCGCTGCTGCTTATTTTAATAAAAACTTCATCAATTATACGGTGGATATGGAAAAAGGTGAAGGGATTCAGCTGGCCAAAGATTGGAAGGTCAACTCCTACCCTTCATTGCTTTTTTTCAGTCCTGACGGAAAGATGACTTTAAAACAAATAGGCTACCTGGATGGTAAAAACCTGATTGAACTGGGACAACAGGCAATAGCAAAAAAATAGGTACCTTTAGGTTTGTGTTCGAAGTGAAATTGCGGAAAGGCGGAAAGGCTGAATTGCGAAATCGCATATTTGTAAAATTGACCATTTGAAATTTAAAAGGATTTGTCATTTCGAACATAGTGAGAAATCTATTGTTAAATAGTCTATAAAATAAAAAGTAAAATAGCGAAAAGGCTGAATTGCGAAATCGCATATTTGTAAAATTGACCGTTTTAAATTTAAAGGGATTTGTCATTTCGAACATAATGAGAAATCTATTGTTAATAGTCTATAAAATAAAAAGTAAAATAGCGAAAAGGCTGAATTGCGAAATCGCATATTTGTAAAATTGACCATTTGAAATTTAAACGGATTTGTCATTTCGAACATAGTGAGAAATCTTTTATCGGAAAACAAAAGTTGAAATAAAATTACTATTCTTTAATCGCAAGCTTCTACTTTAATATAAAAAAGTCAGCAATATAAAAAAGAGAGATTATGATCCGGAAATACGAAGAGAAGTCTACCCTCGCCCGTTTTATCATGCATATTAATAGTGATGAATTAAAGGGAATCGGATTACGGAATGGCTCACCCGTTCCCATCAATACTTTTGTTTATAATAAAGGAGAGGCACAATCGGTAACCATAGACGAAATTGAATATACACTGCCGGAAGGTTGTATTTTACCATTGGTAGCAAGTCTCCACTTTGTTTTTGAACGTCCGGATCAACTTATTGCATGGCAGTTCAATCGTGAGTTCTACTGTATTGTAGATCACGACGCAGAAGTGGGTTGTGTAGGATTTCTCTTTTACGGCATCCAGCATCCGATGTTTATTAAATTAAGCCCAAGTGAAAAAAAAGCAATGCTCCAGCTTGAAAAACTATTCTATGATGAATGGGAGTCAACCGATAATTTCCAGGGAGAAATGCTGCGGACTTTGCTGAAACAACTGATCATTAAAACAACCCGGATTGCCAAACAGCAAAGCGAGAGCTATCAGCACTTTTCCGATGAAAAAATGGATCTGGTGAGAAGATTCATGCTGGTGATCGAGGGAAACTTTAAAAAAGAGCATGGTGTAAACTTCTATGCAGCAGCACTCAATAAATCACCAAAAACACTCAGTAACATCTTCGCCATTTTAAAACAACCGGCTCCATCTAAAATAATTCAAAGCAGAATTATTCTGGAAGCTAAACGCTATCTTCATTATACCGATAAGTCTGTAAAAGAAATTGCTTATGAACTCGGATTTGAAAGTTCAGCACATTTCAGTCGTTTTTTTAAAATGTATTCCGGAGGCAATGCTTCGGAGTTCAGAAATTCTTAACATTTGTACCTATTATTTTTTCATCAATTCTTCCGAATGGCCGACTGATAGGGCAATCAAACAACTACATCTCTACCAATACAATAAAAAAATGATGTCAATTCATTCCCTTTTTATTGCATTCCAGCAATTTACCTTCAGAATTTTCCCAATAATATTTTTTTCTCAAACCAATGTGAATTAATATACAAAAACATACGGCTATTATTACTGATAAACATTGTTTTAGCTGATCAGCTACCACACGCAAAATTATTTTTTATTAAAAAAATAGAATTTAACATATTAAATATAAAATAATATTGTTATTTTTATCGAATAAATAATAATTTAAGACTAATTAATATAATATCTATGGTTATCACTAATAAAGGCAAAATTGTGTTCAGAATGAGAATTCTTATGGCTCTTTTAGTAATTGATGTTTTATTAGTCATAGCAGGATGTATTCTGAAATCTTATATTCATGAAAACATTGAATGGCCATTATTATCTATTTCCATCATCATATTTTTATTGATCTTAAACAATATTATCCGGTTACGGGTATTCCACTTTGAAAATACAGGAGCTGTTTTTTCAATCAAATCTTATCATCCCATTAAAACAGGAGTTGTGCGTCCACATATCGATTATCCGGTAAACAGATTAAGAGCACTTAAGATGAAAAGATCTATGATGGCAAAAATTGTCATTATCGAAGTGAATAGTCAGCAAAAAGAAACTCCACTCCGTATTAAAGTAAAAGCTTCAAGCATCAGTGATAAAGATTATGTACGTATGATCAATTCTTTCGTTTAATCCTGCACTTCATAGAAGTATACAAAGACTTTATAATCCCTTTTTTCCTTCTATCCAGTATGCTTGTGACTTAATCTGATTAGGCATCACACCTCCCGCTTTAAGGAATTTACGGATCAATGTCATTTTTTTTCCATTACCAGTAAGGTAAAAATGAACATCTCCACTATCCACAGCTTTTCGTTCTTCATTCAAAAAACAAGTCAGCGCTTCTATGGTTCTCATCGTACTGTTTTTAGGGATATAATAGCCATATAGATCCAAAGCTTCTAATGCTTCCGGCTCTTCCAACTCATGGAGGCAAAGAAAAGAACGCTCTGAATTTTCAGCCGCCTCCTTTATAGAAAGTGAATTTCCGAGTGATGTTTCATCTCCTACAGAAAAATGAATCTTTGCCTTCGGATCAAAAAGTTTCTTCCCTCTTGGCAATAAAATCTTCATTGAATCACCTACTGCTAACTGGCTAATGTAATTGCAACCCACCGCTGTCGCATCATGAAGATGAAAAAGAATATCAAAAGTTCCATTCTCCTTGTCAAAATTGAAAGGTGAATAGTTTCGGAAGTCCCTGTCATTGATCCGGATCCCAATGGCGTAGGTCGGTGCGAATTCCACTCCGTTCAAATCAGCTTCAAAACGAATTCTACGCAGGTTATTTGAAATATTCTCGGTTGATATAATCGTGCAATCTTTAAATTTGGATGACATCATGCTTTCCACGGTGTCGTTGATCCATTTTGGTAAACTTGGCATAAAAAATTTTATTGCAAAGGAAGCAACAAAACTAAAGTAGGTCGATAGCCATTTCAAGGAATTGATTGGACAATTTGTGGTTTTATACTATCTCTTGCTGTGATCCCGAAAACCAGATGGTGAGCGTCCTTCCAGCTTTGTAAACAAGCGGGTAAAGTAGGCGTGATCATTATATCCCAATTCATGGGCTATTTCCTTTACCGTAAGATGTGTAAAGATCAATAACCTCTTTGCTTCCACTAAAATCTCCTGATGAATCCAGTATAAAGCAGATTTTCCGGTTGCCTCATGAACCACTTCTGTTAAATACCCCGGAGAAATATTCAGTACCTCGGCGTATAAGGATGGACTTTTTAGGGTTTTAAATTCTTTCCTTATCTGGATCCTGAATTGCCGTGTCAATTGTAGAGCCCGGCTTTCTTTTAGTATTTCAGATTTTATATCATGTAAAAAGTTATACGCAAACATTCCGGTATAAGCATTCACTAAAGACTGAACAACAGAAAATCCTTCCTTTGCACAAAGCATTTCATCCGTACAGAAAGATTGAAGTACAGCAGCACAACTGTTTAATTTTCCGATCCAGTCGGGACCAATCGCTAATGGTTTTGCTTCAACCAGAGATTCTTCAAAAACAGAACGCACGGATTCAGACAACAGATCTGTTTTCACTGCGAGAAACCATCCTGAAACCTCATCCATCACTAATCCCTGATGTACCTGTCCCGGCAATAGAAAGAAAATAGAGGGTTCATTAGCTTCAATAACCGAAAAATCAACCATCATTTTTGCATATCCTGTTTCCAGAAACATAAATATGTAATGACTGTCCCGATGAACTCCTTTATCAAGAAGATTATCTTCAATCCCTACAATCCGCTTTTCAACTCTTTCCACGACAATACCATGTTGAGAAACATCGTTTAAGTCATAGGTAGGAATTGTTTTTTTCATCTTTCGAAATCAGGAAACAAATTTATAAATAATATTTTTCCAACCCGCTATTTTAAATTATCATACATAAGAATAGCTTATCCAGGTGTACGATTATATCAGAAACGACATCATAGATCAGGACAGATTGTTCCGAGATTCATTAAAAAAATAAGGCCTCAGAATATCTTCGAAATTATAAAGCCCATTGAGTTTATCTGTAAGATTCTTTGCGACAAACAAGGCTCCATTTCCAAAAGCTTCCCTGGATATAGATTCATGAACAAGCCTTACAGTTTGATAAGGAAACCCAAAAATCACCTCATGCTTCCCCACAATACCTCCTACTCTCACAGAATTTATACTTTCAGTCTCTATATCCAACGCCTCGGCAATTTTAACTGCTGTTCCTGAAATCCCGGACTTGGCTTTAAAATGCTCTTCAATGACTTCGATATCTACTTCCGGAGCTATATTTTTCAAAAGTGAAGCCGCAAACAATAAGTAATTGACCCCTAAAGTAATATTGGGAGACCAGAAAACGACTGCGTTCGCAGAGAGTTGTTTTAAAAATGCTTTTTCTTTTTCACTGTAATGCGAAACAGCAGATATGATTTTAATCTTCTTTTCGGCTGCTACTTTTCCATAGAGATAAATACCTTCTTCTGTGGAAAAATCAATAATAACATCTACCGGATATGCATCCAATAGATCTTTTATATCTAATCCCTGCTTCGAAACAATCAGGGCCGGATCTGTACAATCAACTCCCAGAAATTCTTTCGCAGATGCATGTTCCATCATTTTACTATTTCGTACCACCCATTCAAGCGTATATTCCTTATGCTGTAATACAACATTCGCGACTGCCTTTCCGGCTTTTCCAAATCCTATTAACCCTATTTTCATATTATATTTTTTTTGATATACGTAACAATCATTTTGATTTTTCAGAAAGCATATGTATTATAAATAATAAAAATTTAAAGAACACATTTTATCAATGCGAGATAGGTAATGTACGAAAAATTATTTACTTCAACCCAGAGAAATGATGCCCCTTCATAACACAAACAACGACCAACAGACGATTTATTGCTAATAACGATTTTAATTTAGCCAAAAAAAATAATCGTCAAAAAGTTCTTATTTCAAATATTCAACTGTATTTTGGTACCTCAAAAATGATATAAGTATTTATACGGTATATTTCATTTGGTCATTTATACTCTAAAATCTTTCTCTTTTTGTTCATTACTTTGAGTTATCAATCAGCATAAAAACCCAAAGGCGGAATCTGAAAAGCCTCTATACAAAAAGAGTAAGAATTACCAAAAAAAACAACACCATGGACACTATTGAAATTATCAAAACCGGAGTAGGTTTCAATGACCCGTTTGAACCTATCATTTCAGATCTAAAAGGAGAAGCAAAAGAGTCTTATTCAATCGAAGTATCTGGTCAGGGACAGCTTACCGGACTTTCTTACACAATACCTGCACACACGGAAGGAAGAATTACAGCTACGCTTCAGATATCGGCCTTATCGAGTCAGGATGTAAAAGACCTTAATGATCTGGCAATAGGAATGTTGAATGCTTCCTATAAAGAAGAGGTAAAAGAGTATGAAAAAACTTCAGCCAGTGCTAACCTATCCGTTTGGACCTGGTTTTTCGGAGGCGGAGGAGCTTCTGCTTCTTATGAAAAAACAAAGAACACCATGAAGTCTAAGGGCCTTACTGAAGGGCAAATCACTACCTTAATGAATGCGTTTCTTGAAAAAGCAAAAAATATGTCATCCGTAAAAATTGACTTCTACGTTAATAATTCTGCGAACGACTATTCTGTATCTGGTGACCTTTATTTATATACAGTTTCCGGATCGATCAGTACCGAAAAAGGTACATCACAATACCGTATGCTAGCAGATCAGGCTTCAGCAGGTGGCCCTCCTCCATCAGGTGGTGGAGCTCCTTCTTCAGGAACTATTAAATTGAACTAACACTATTTTAGTGAAGATCTCAAAATTCGGAACAGTCTTTTCTATGCTGTTCCGGGTTTTAGTATTGATCATAATGAATAAGATATCAGGTATTAATCATCCTGTTGTTCCCTCTAAAAACCAAAATCATGAAACTAAGTAATGAAGAATTGGCCCTTCACGATGTAATGGCCAAAAAATTACCCGAACTTATTGAAGAATACTTCAAAAGACCTGAAATCACTTCTGTTGGCGTTTCCTTAAAAACCGTTAATGATGAATTAACCAATAAGCTTAGCTATACTTTTGGAGTAACCAAGAAACTACCCTTATCAAAAGTATCCAACCCTATTCCAGCCACTATTTCAGGATACCCTACAGATGTTATTGAACTTGAAGTTCAACCCAATACTTTAGCTGAGCCTAATCCTGTCATTGAAGCAACACGTCATGAAAAAACCGATCCATTAATCGGAGGAGTCAGTATTTCAGCAAATGGCGGACTTATGCATGGTGGAAAAGAAGTAAGAGGAAATGGTACTTTAGGAGTAATGGTCAATAAAAAGAATGATGATAACCCCTATATGATGACCTGTGCTCATGTATTGGTAGGTACAACCACAAAACTTGATTCAGATGTATGTCAACAGTCAAAATGGGAAACCACTTTAGAGTATTGCCATGATTGTGCTGCGTTAAAGAGTTATTACCATGAGAACGTTTATTTTCAAAGAGGCTCATCAACAATCGATGCATGGCTGGACTGTGCTATTGCAAGAAAAGGCTGGTTCAGAAATGCCACAATAGGAAAAGTATATGGTATTGAAAATGTCATCAAAGGATTTGCAGCTATTGACGCCTCAATCATTGGTAGCGAAGTAACTAAAAGTGGAATTACCACAGAAATTACCACAGGAAATATAACCAGCATTACAACTTCACTCAGACTTGATAATTTTGATGGAACAGAGGTAATTGGCAATAATCTCACTATGATAAGAGGCAAATCAGGGCGTTTTTCCAATTCTGGAGATTCGGGATCTGCTATTTTCACAACCAATGGTTCTCTATTGGTAGGTATACTTGGTGGCTCAACAGCTTCTGCTGACCTTACCTTCGCTTCTCCTGCTGACGCTATTCTAAGCAAATGGTCAGACCTAAGTTTCTAGAATTAAAATTCTTTTCAATCATATCATTTCTACATCGAAGATGGGCTTACCAGTCCATCTTTTTGTATGTAAAATACCTGACACTTTTTTTCATTTCTTTTTTTCATAAGGGGAAACCCCTAATTTATAAAATTGGGTGTTTACTCTCTTTTATACCTTATCCTTTAATTTGAAATTTGTGAATGATCTAAGTGATTTAAGTACTTATACGATCAAAAATTTGAACTGCTAAAATTATCAAACAAACCTATTACAAATTAAATATTATATTATGCCAAATTACAGACAACTTTTAGAAACAGCTTCATCCTACTTGCCAACGTCCTGGTTGGGTTGGGCAGCAACAATAGGAACGACTCTATTTGCAACCGTAGGAGTTCCCATAATTCACGATTTATATCAACGCTATAAAAGCTATGTTCTTCCTGCAGATAGAAGTGCTTCATTTTTAAGAGAAGGTGGAATTCATGGTCTGACAAACAACTCAGACATTAATATTGAACAACACTTTGATACATTCAGGCAAATCAATGATCTAAGAAATCAGCGACAAGATACTGTCCGTGCTAATCTTTCACCCCTGGGAAGATTATTATCAAGATACTTAAGAGAAGGCCACTCAGATATTGATGCTCTTATTGCAAGGAACCTGGCAATCATAGCTCCTGGAAGAGATCATGTAACTAGCGAAGAATTTGAATTAGCTCTACAGCAAGCTATCATGGGAGGAACGCGAACGAGAGGTTCACTGACCTACTTTGCCAGAAAAATTGGTGAACCAATTTATAATTTGATAGGATAATATTTCCACAAGCAATATTATCTTTCATAGTAAAGAAACATTATATCATATAAAAACAGCGCTATGTATAATACTCAGCGCTGTTTTTTATTCATTAAGGATTACCGTTTTTCTTCAATCGTTAAGATCTTATTTTCTTGCTCCAACAACTCCTTTCATCTTCCACTACCCATAATAACGGACTTGATGAAAGCTTCATACAGCATTTCAATTTTAGATACTGAGCGTTAATTATTTATTAAATAATAATCATCATTTCTTCCTATTAGCCCATGAATAGTAAAAAATCATATACATTATCCCCAATAAAAAAATTGATTAAATTTTTCAATCAATTTCTGGCATTATTTTTTAATACTCGTACATAACTTATCACTAAGGCGAAAAAAATAAACTATGACAGTAAATGGCAAGCAATACCATATAGGTATGTCAAAGCAGGATGTGTTGGAAGACAATGGTATCGGGGAAAATTCGTATTCAGCCAATACATGGTATTATATCATTAGAAAAAAGTTTTTAGCAGGTAAAGAAGTTTTATTTGTAGAATTTGAAGAAGAGGTCGCTGTTCGTTTTTATATCCGATATGTTTACAGAAACATTAAAAAAAGTCTTTAGGGTAAATTATAAAAAACACTTACAATAATAAGTGTTCTGATTACATCTTTTTATTCCCCTACAACTCTAGTTACTTCATCAATTTTCTGTTCCGGTAGTTCCTTTCGCCTTCTCCAGAAGAAGTAAGCAACAATCACTGTAGCAATGGGCAATGCAATTCCAAATTCGTCAATGTAATAATTGGTATTTCCATTATCCACCGTAAGAGGAGTAAGAATAGACTGGATAAAAAGATTATGACTGGCATGCATAATAGCACCCGTCCAGAGGCTCCCCGACTTTAAACGCAACCATGTAAATATGAAGCAGCTCGCAAATATCATAACCGTAAAGCAAGTAAGCGCCAACCACTTAGGACCTCCTGTATTATAATTGGAAAAAAGCAGAAGAGGATAATGATAAAAAGACCAGATGAGACCCATCCATAAAGATGTAACAGTATATGAGCTCATCTTTGCTAGCTGGGGAGTAAGAAATCCCCGCCATCCAATCTCTTCACCTAAGGCAGAACCTACAGAACGCACCATACCAAAACTGCTCATCAATATGATATACAACACCAGTGTTGCTCCGTCAGACAAATCCCATCCCATTCCTTTACCCACGTCTGTTATAAACTCATGGTTGTAAAAACCTCCGACACCACTGATCCAAATGATGATATAAGGAATCAGTGAATACAGGAGAGGAACACAATATGCTAATAATTGGTATTTCGTAAGCCCCCATTTCCAGCCCAAAGAAGAAATAGGAATTCCTCTCAATCGACAGGTAAGCAAAGCTGCAATAGCAGGACACCACATCACAATGGTAGCATAAGAGATCACACCTCCACCCAATTTTCCGGTATGGATACACATATAATAAACTGGAAGGCAGAAAAGCAAAGTGAGCCCAAGGTATGTGGCTACATTCTTCCTAATGTCAGAAGTTGAAGTATTTCCCATAAATAGATTTGGTGTTTTGGTTTATTAATTTTAAAATTACTGGTTACTAACAGATTATACAGTTAATACAATAAAATTACACTTAATTTTAATACACTGATCGGTTTTGAAAATTATATCACTTACCATTATTCACTCTTTTTTAGTGGTGAAAAAGATGTAAATTAGCCTACGGAACCGACAAAAAAGATCCTCTCAGAATACGTGATGCCATGTCAAAATTAAAAACAGAAAGAGAACAGAAAAATCTAACTCAGGAAGAATTAGCAGAAAAGTCTAAAATTTCTGTAAGAACCATTCAGCGAATAGAATCAGGGACAGAACCTAAAGGACATACCCTTCGTGCATTGGCACAAGCATTAGAAATACAGGAAAGTGCTTTACAAAATATAATGATTCCAGCTCTGACCAGTGATGAGGTAAAAACAGAAACAAAAGAAGAACAACCTGCCGTAAATTATGCTCTTATTAAAATAATTAATCTTTCTTCATTACCTTTTATTGTAATTCCTCCATTCAATATTCTGGTTCCACTTCTGTTGATGTTTAAAATGAAACAAAGAAATAAGACCAGCAAGCAGATCATTTCCATTCAAATCTTATGGACGATAATGGCACCTATTATTTTTATGCTGGGAATCTTTTTAAAGCTTGGACGACAGTTTACTTTGATCCTGATCATCCTGATTATACTCTCCAATGTCTTCATCATCCTTCGCAACGCAGCTGAAATAGACCGGAAAAGAAAACTATATTACAAACTGAATTTCAATATGATATAATAACCTTCGGGCTATTGTCGGGTTTTTGTCGGGGTCATTTTTAATAAAATAACTTCTGAAAATATAATCTTTGTCAAAATCTTAATAATGACAAAGCACGCTCAAGCTATCCTCTTTTTTTTACTATTTCTTTTTGGTAATACCTCTGCGCAAATAGAAAAAACAGATGATCTTTACAAAACAATTATGTCCAGAGACAGTCTGTTTTTTTCGGTTGGCTTTAATACCTGTAATGTTGGACAAGTGGAAAAACTATTAAGTGATCATTTCGAATTTTACCACGATAAAGATGGCATTTCCGATAAAAAGAAATTTGTTATTGATTTTAAAAAAGGATTATGCAAAGCACCAGACATCCGTCAGGCTAAAAGAGTTCTGGTTCCTAACAGCATCCAAATCTATCCAATGTATCAACATGGGAAACTGTATGCTGCTATCCAAAATGGTGATCATTTGTTTTATGAGAAGGAAGTCAATGAACCTGAAAAGCTGGTAGGTTCCGCTCAGTTTACTAACCTTTGGTCATTAGAGAATGGTGAATGGAAATTAACCCGATCATTGAGCTTTAATCATCAGGCAAAGGAAAGTAAAAAGGATGAGGTTTTTGATAATGATCAAGCGATTGAAAACTGGTTAAAAGAAAATAAAATACCCACTCTGGGTATCGGTATTATTGAAGACAATGAATTAAAACAGGTAAAGGTTTTGGGCGAAATAAAAAAAGGGGTTAAAGCACCTCTCAATACCTATTTCAATGTTGCTTCCCTTACCAAACCTGTAACAGCAATGATTGCGCTTCGCCTGATAAGTCTGGGAAAATGGAAATTGGACGAACCCCTCGACCAATATTGGATAGATCCAGATCTTGTACATGATCTGAGATATAAAAAACTGACCACCCGGATAATCCTGAGCCATCAGACAGGCTTCCCCAATTGGAGATGGATGAATGCTGATAAAAAGTTAAACTTCCTGTTTGATCCGGGAACAAAATACCAGTATTCCGGAGAAGGATTTGAGTATTTAAGGAAAGCATTGGAAAATAAATTCAAGAAAACACTTGAACAACTCGCTCAGGAATTGATTTTTCAACCCCTGAAAATGGATGACACCAGCTATATCTGGAATCCAAACACCGATGAATCAAGATTCGCTATTGGATACAACAAGGAAGAAGTCCCCTATCCAACAGAAAAAAAGACAACAGCCAATGCAGCTGATGATCTTCACACCACAATAAAAGATTATGGAGACTTTATGACCAGTGTTATGAAAGGTAAAAATCTTAATCCGGAAATATTCAGGGAAATGATCGAAAGACAGGTAAAAACAAAAGAAAATAAATACTTTGGATTAGGATTCGAAATCTATGATCTGGGAAATGGTAATTATGCTTTATCTCATGGTGGAAGTGATCAGGGATCACAATGTATCGCTTTTATATTGCCCCAATCCGGAAAAGGTATTTTGATATTTACCAATGTGGACGATGGATATAAAGTATTTGAAAAACTGATCGTTCATTACCTTGGAGAAGATGGGAAAAAGATTGTTGAAATAGAAACGGGTAAATAAATTGAAGCATTTAAAGAAAACTTTAAATAGGTAAGCTTTATTTTTTAACGCAAAGATTTATAATCACAATATGTAGTCTAAGAGAGCAAAGAATGCGACAAAGTCACTGAAGAAGTATACGGATAAAGCGTTCGCTTAATACAATCAATGAAGTTGATTGAAGTCTTTGCTGTCTTAAATAAGCATTATCTAACTTATTCTTTGCGTTAAAAATAATAGATCGTCACAAAATATAGTGAAGTTTTTTAAAATACACTTAAATCATATTGCTTTACGAAATCAAGGATCATATGGTACCCAGCCAATGAATTCCCATGCTGATCCAAAGCAGGACTGAAAACTCCAATTCCCATTTTTCCGGGAACACTTACTGTAATTCCGCCTCCAACACCCGACTTGCTAGGCAAACCAACGGTTCGGGAATATTCTCCACTGAATTCATACATTCCAGCTGTAAGCATTTGTGATTCTATGAGTTTTGCGATTTCCTTATTTTTATATTTAGAATCCCCATCAAACCGAACACATTGATTTGCGAAAAAATAACCTATTTTAGCTAAATCTTCAGCGGTTAGCTCAATAGAACATTGTTTGAAATAATTATCCAGCTGATCTTCATTCCCTGAAATCAATCCATTATTTTTCATCAGATAAAACATCCCACGGTTACGATTTCCTGTGGATTTCTCAGATTCATAAACGGATTTGCTATAATCAATTTCCTGATTTTTGGTAATATACCTTACCATATCTAAAATTTTCAGGAATGGTTTTTCGCCATCGCCGGAAATTAATGAAGTCGTAAGAATAGCGCCTGCATTCATCATAGGATTAAGAGGCTTCCCTGTAGTTTCAAGATTGGAAAAATGATTAAACGGTTTATCGCTTCCGAAATATCCCATTTTATCAAAAATATTCTTTTCCCCTTTTTCATTTACAGCAACCATTAAAGCAACGATCTTAGAAATACTCTGCATTGTAAATTTTTTGCTGACATCACCTACATTCACCACTTTACCATTTTTATCTACAACAGAGAAAGCTATAGCTTTAGCATCCATTTTCCCTAATTCAGGAATATAATCAGCTACTTTGCCTTGCGAATAATATGTTTTGTTTTTTTCGAGAATAGTGCTTAGCGTTTTTTCAGAAATCGTAGACATATCTACAGTTTTCTGAGCGTAGATTATTGTATTTAAAGAGAGAAAAGCTGCAACACAAATTCCCTTTGCAGAAAGTAAAAATCCGTTTTTATTCATATAGGTATTTTTTGGCCAATATCTTATCATTAACCCAAAAAACAAATATAAAACATTTCATCTTCTATTCGAAATTCTCCCTGAAAATATGTAACCACCCTACTCATTACTATGAAGTAAGTATTTCTACTCAGAATAATAATTGGTCATTTCTACTCTAGAAAAAATGCGTTCTTCTTTGTTACTTTGAAATAGAAATTAAATAACCAATCAAAATAAAATCGTTATGGAAACAGCAAACGTAAGCGCAAACGCAAACTCATCCGGTCAACTTCAATTGGGTGGAGGAGCTCAGTTCTGGGTTTATCTATCCCCTCAGAATAATACTCAGAAAATGATTTCAACATGGCGTGTCACCTTTTCACAGGGTAGTTGGAGCGATTCGATTTCAAGCGAAAATCCAACGAAACAAATTCAAACCCCTAACCTGTCAGGTATTTTTAACATTACAGTAGAGTTGCTAAGTGGTTCAACCGGAACATGGAGACAAATACCTCCTCAACAGGGAAGCTATAATGAAATAGGCTGTAATTCAAACTGTGCTTCAATGGTCGGTATCGTTGCGGACAGTATCAATCCTTTCCCAGGTGCTATCAATGCGCATTTTTGGACTACATGGGATGCCATGTGTAAGACCCAATAGAATAGAAAAAGGATAAAAACGTAAATCCTTATTCATAAATTACCCATCTTATTTTTTTAAGCATACATGTGTTTACATTCTGCAAAAAATAAGATGGGTAATTGCTTTTTGATATTACTTAACCTTTTCTAAAAGATATAATTTAGCTCCTGAAAATGCTAATTTAGGCATCACATTCCCCTCCAGAACCATCGTTTTGTTATTGACATCAATCACGGAGATGTAATTATTCTTGTTATATTCAATGTAGTTTTCCTTTTCTTTAGTCAAAGGATTTTTCCCAAACTCCATGGAATATTTCACCCAGTCTATATCTTTATCAGAATTGCAATGTGCTGGTTTGAATTTAGATTTTTTAGCTTTAAAAACAATTTGATCAAAACCGTCTGCACACTCTGAAGTAAATGAACCATCAGGATTTTGATCTTTTGAAAAATCTTCAAAAGAACCTTTGTACACCCCTACTATCTTCCAAGTGCCATCCAGACGATCTTCATCGATCTTTCCTTTGGCCTTGCTTACTGCCCAGCTGATCCCATTTACAGTTCCTTTTACAGCTTTGTAGCTTACATTTACAGCTCCCTTTACTACTTTTGCAGCAGTGGTTACCACGCAAGAGTTTAAAACCAAAACAGCCGAAGCCAGAAATATTAACTTTTTCATCATTTATTTTATAGTTGACAAAGATACTATTTTTGAAAAAAGATTATTCGAAAAATTTCCGGCAGGGTTATGAGTCAATTAATTACCAAATTTTTTAACCCTGATATTTTTTTCCTTCACTTTGATCATGAAAGGTTCTAAATTGATTATTTTTCCAGCTTCCACTTTAAAATCAGAAGTGATACGTTCACAATAGGTGTTAGCAGGTAATGAATTTACACTAAGTTCAATCCTGTAATCTCCGGATTCAAGAAAAGAAATAAATTCACCATTATCGTCAGTAATCACACGCTGTAAAAAATGGTCATTTCTGAAAACATTAAAAATAATCCCTCCCAACTTTGGCGTGAAATCCATGACTTTTTTCGCATCAAATTCATAAATCACCTTTCCTTTAGAAGTACCATTTTGATGAAGAGGAATTTCTAAAAAATGATGGTGTTTATTCACTTCAAATTCTACTTCATCATAGTACCAGCCTTGCTGAATAATTTGTTTTAAAGCATATTTCCCGAAAGGAATAGACTTATACATAATGTTTCCGTCTTTATTAGCTTTAAATGAAATGGTATTAAGCATAATTAGATAACCTGCAGCTTCCTGATCTCCATTATCATAGATATTATTATTGTTGCGATCATAGTATACAAAAGCCTGTATCTCTCCTTTTTTTCCAGGGTTAAGCGTGGTAGCCTGAAAGTTGACCGTAACACCGGCTTCAACAGTAAAAAGATTATTATTGAAATGATTGGTAGAATAATTAAACCACGAAGAGTTAAGGTATATCCCATACCATTCCCTCGAATATTTCAGGTTGATAAAACCAGAAGGCGATTTTCCGTATAAGACATCATTAGTGTAAGACAATCCTGAACTTACATTTACTTTTTCACTAAAAAAGCTTTTATTGATGAAGGCGGAAAGAGAGAGCTTTTCATAAGCATTATTCACATCAAGCATTCTTGAAAAGGCATATTCTGAAAGGAAATAACTTCCATACTGATAGGTACAGTTTACATTAAGCCACTTGTAATTATAATTTCCACTGAGTTTCATCTGATAATCCGGATGATCCACGTTGGGATAATTAACAAGTCCTGTTTCTATTCCTATGATCGAAGAATGCTTTTTATCAGGACTCGACCACGTTACATATTGCGTGAATCTTTGCGCTTTCAACTGTTTTGGTTCCTGATTTCCCGGAATAGTAAAGAAATTATTATAGGTATTAGAGTTTTCTTCCTGATATTGATACCCAACACCTAATCCAAAATTACCTTTTCTTGGAAAATTGATTCCTGTATCCAATCTGATATTATCTGACTGCATAGCATTATCATAAAAATAGAACTTCGGTGAAAGGTTTGAAACAGTCACATTAGCATATACGTAATGATCTTTAAAAATGCGGCTAGAAAAATTTTGCTGAATCTGCAGCATTCCCCTGCGGTTTCCGGGATAGTAATCCGTACTATAAAAATAATTTCCATTCAGGTTGACTTTCTTTATGATTCCTGAATACTGAGATTCTAAAGCCAGGGAGGGTTTTGTAACGTTGATTCTTTCATAAAAACTAAGCCCGCTGTATATTTTAGTATTCATTTTCCAGTCTTTATTAAGAGAATACTGCATATCCGTACCCAACAGGTTATGTTTTGCTTTATCGTAAGGATCATTTCTAAAAATGTATGTCCCCGAAATACTACGGGATGCGTTTTGCGCTCCTAAGATTCCTTTAGCATAAAAGCCATAGCCGTTCTTTAAAAACGAATTCCTTTCAATTAGGCTGAAACTCTGATCTACAAAACCTACTTCTATTTTTTTGTCTTTATCAGAAGATGTGAAAGTATAATCGACTCCACGACCAAAGAGTGAAAGCTCTAGCAGTTTACTGATATTCCCCAACGTAAATTCACTATTTTCCCGGCGATAAGAGATATAGGTGTTATTGATAACGGGATCGCTGTTATTGTTCATCGCGTAGATATTCCCTCTTACAAAAATATATCCTGAAGGAAGATTAAACCCTCCCGATCCTATCAATTGGTACATATCCAGGTTCTCACCCACATGTCTGTAACTTGCTGTAACGGTGTTTTTACTGACATTTGAAAATATATCCGTTTCTCTGTCCTGGTAACGCTGAGTAGACGATATATTCTGAACTGAAACCGGTGCATTGCCAAATATTTCTTTATCCGGTTCTCTGAAACCTGCAATATTGACCGTAAACTGCGAACTCCGCATAAGTAGTTTAGAAGGCAAAAAACGAAATACAAATACCGAGTCTTTTTGCACTCCAACAGTCCCCGTTTTTTCTGTAAAAATGGTTCCGTGGGTAATCTCAGGGATTTTAAATACAAGTGTAACGTTCTGCTTTTTGTTCCCCAGGTTGGAAACCCTCGCTCTGATCTCAACAGAATCATTTACATTATTCGTATAAATAACAGGATTTTCCGGGATGATCCGCATCGAATTATTTTCGGCTACGGTGTATGTGATCTCTTTTTTTACGATTAGAGCATTTTGTGCATCGGTAAGTTTAAAAGCAATAGAAGACGCTCCGGCAACCGCATTATTATTGATCAGTATTTTAACCGGTAAAAACAAATGGTCACCTGATTTCATATCCACTTCAGTCTTGTTTCCTGAAATATTTCTGAAACCTGAGGGTATATTTATTTCCACTTTTCCTTTAAAGTGACTATTGCTTTCGTTTTTCAATACTAAGATAAGATCTATGATATTTCCTTTATCTACTCTGGATTCATTACGAATTTCCAACGTAATACCTGCGCTGTTTTGCGCGGGCATCAAAATAACAATGGATATCAAAAAAACAAAAAGTGCTTTTCTGAAAAAATCGTATAGCATAGATTATTGAGGGATTATCTCGTATTGAAGTGTGGTGGTATATTCTTCCATTCTGGCATTAATCAACCTTTCATCATTAGCATTTGTGGAATATTTGATATCATAATAAACATTAGTTCCTTTAGTAGAACCTCCGGTAGCAATAAGTTGTGGAGAAGCGCTTAATGAAACCGGATAAACATTTGCTTTGTTTTCTGCAACAGGGGAAAGAATCATTTTAACTGTTTCTAAAGGAATCGAATTGCCGGTCGGAGAATTAAACTGACCCTGAAGGGATTTTAATTTGATCTGATAATTTGTATTGCTGCTTACAATTAATGCATTGGCATAGATTACACGCACTCCTTTTACATAATCTTCCATGCTTTTAAACTCCAATGATCCATTGGTTGCATTCGCAGAAAATTTCAAAGAAAGTTCCGGAACTTCTGTTGGAGTTCCCGAAAGTGTACCGATCTGAAACTGAAAATTATGATCCATTCTTCCAATGATATTATTATACTGGTCGTAGGCTGTGAATTGTATTGGAGCAGTAAAAGTAATCCATGAAGGATAGTTGCCAAGATAGGATCCTCCCGCAACATTCAGACTGTATTTCAGCTGAAGGTTGTAATATCCGTTGGGCTGAATCGGTTGGTTATTCAATGGTGCATTCGACTGAGGAACTAAAAAAACCTCCTGCCCTTCCTGAAGAAAAACATTGAGAGGCATCCCGATCTGCGGAATGGTAGGTACAGGATCCGGGTACGCCTGTCCTGAAGACGAAACCGGTTGAAAAGAAATTTTATTAGCAGGCATCGTGTACTTACCATCGTTAGAGGTAATAGGCTGCTTTAACCTCATAGAGACTCTCCATCGTGGAATATTAAATTTGCCATTTCCCGCTAAAGTAAAAGTATAGGCATCCGGATTGGTATTACCGCTGTAAGAATTAATCTGTAAATAACTGTTTATCCACGAGGTATAAGTTACTTGTGAAAAACAATTCGAGGAAATAATCAGGATGATAAAGAGGAACCTTTTACTATTCATAGGTGAAATTTAACTCTCCCAATTCAAGGTTGTTACTGTCGCCATAGTCGATCATTACAGAAGCGGTATATTTTCCTTTTTCGAGTGTTGAAGATAAAGGAATATTCATTTCTCTTTTGTTTCCCGGCATCGTATAAAAAATAACAGGATCAAGAACTGTCTTTTTTCCGTTTTGCATATTCACAAGATCTGTGTATACTTTTCCGTCAACCCAAACATCTCCCTGGTTCTCAAAAAACAAATCAAGTCTGTTTTTAGATTTTCCATAAGCAAGATTTTGAATTTCAATCTTTTTACTTTTGGTTACGGGTAATTTGTGGAAAAGTTTGATTCCGGAACGTATACTCACTTTTATATGAGCTCCTTTGCTATCCACATCGTCTACAGGGTTCATCTGGCTTACATAAAGAACTGCGGTATGAGCTGATAAATGATCTGATAAGGTAGTGGGTGCCGTTATGGTAATGTCAATGTCTTTTTTTTCACCTGGTGCCAATGTGAAATAATTATCTTCTTTCTTTACAGACACCCAGCTTGCACAGGATGTAGGTCGGGTATTGGCTCCGTACGTCATATTCTCCCCTTTCTCATCATACTCCCAATCTCCTAAACTTATTGCCAGATCCAGAGAGTTCTTCGCACTTACGTTGGTCACCGTTACTTTTTGGGTATTACTATTCCCCAGGTCTGATTCGAAATACAATCTGGGAGGAGAAACAGAAACCCCTGTCTGTGCATATCCCCATGAAAATAGACAACAGATTAAAGAAGAAAACAAGAAAATTAGTTTTTTCATTAGAAATACTTCGCATTAAAGTATAGATAAAGTGCAACACAGATTTGCAGCACTTTATCTTTAAATGGTATTTGAATTATTTTATTGAGAAATAATAGTATACGTTAATTCTGTTGTATATACAGTAGGATCCTGGCCAGCAATATAGTTATCCAGGTAAGCATTAGCTCCTGCTCCTTTATATTCAATATTAATTTTCTTATCTACCCCTCCATTGGAAGAAGTTACCAATGTAGTTTCGTTAGCGGATAATTGTACATTTTGTGCATATTGTGCTCCATTTACAGCTTCAGATCCTGCACTTGCTTTAATCTGTATGGTGTTCGCCTGAATATTTTTACCGGCATTTTGTAAAGCAGCATTAGCACTTTTTACTTTTACCTGGAATCCACCTGTACTATAGATACTTAGATGATCTGCATTCACAGAGGAAACCCCGTTCACATAATCATCTTTGGTAACGTAGTCTAAGTTAACCACTTTTTGAGCGTTATTTACAACAAGGGTCTGGATGGGCTTCAATCTTACATTTAAGGTTACATTTTGTTGTGCTTTCAATGTTACAAATGCTACAAGAGCAAAAGAAGCTAAGATACATTTCTTCATAATTTAAAGTACTGTTTTCGTATTAAGAATTATTAATTTTTAAAATCAGGCGCAAATGTAGAGAGAAAGATAGTCACAGCTTTTGTGAAAAAACACTTATCATTTGTAATTTTATGTAGTGAATTATTTACATACAGAGATAGCCTTTTATGAAAACAATCATAAAAAGCCTTGTATTTTAGGAAGATAAAACCTTTACAAAGAAAAGCGATGATAAGTTATCGTTAAATAATTCACTTTTACATAAGTATCGGCAAAACAATTATTTTGAAAAATCACCTATTAAAATTGGTAATTTTTTATTCTTTATATTAATTTTTTACTGAGAAATTAGTGTTAATACTAAATGATCTTGTTGAATACCGGAGTCACAACCAATTTTTTTTAGTACTTTATCTATATCCTCGTTTATTTTATACACTTCTTGAACCACTCCTTTTTGATGTCCTATCAGGTTATACTCTTTATTGCAATTACTATTAACTGCTTTTGTATCACTGGTTCTTTCATGATGTGCTTTTACCTCAAAACCTGAGGGACTCGATACCGTTATGGATTTAATTTCAGGTATCCGCGTATCTTTTTTACCAACATCAGAATCGTTATGATTAATTGAGAGTATCTGTACCGGATATAAACGGACATTTAACCTCAAAGCATCAGACATCTGAGCAAAAGATGTTGCACTGGCAAAAAATAAAACAATCAATAAAAACCTTGTAAAAAGCATATAGCCTAGATTTTTCACCAACTGGTTACTTAGGTAAATATACAATTAATTCTATAAGTTTATACAATAAGTTCTATAATTATTTCAATTCGGAGGGATTTTTTCCGGTATGCTTTTTTATAAAGTTGCTAAAATTTCCTTCATTGCTGAAACCCAGCTCATAAGAGACTTCGGAAATGGTACAGTTAGAAAAAACAAGAGCTTTTTTACATTCATTGACCAGCTTTTCGATAATAATATGCTTAGCCTTCTTTCCCAACACATACTCGGTCATTTCGGTCAACCTTCTGGAAGAAATATTCAGCTCATTGGCATAGTAAGAAACCTTCTTTTCTTTTTTATAATCTCTTTGAAGAATAACTTTAAATCGGTTTACGTAATACATATAATCGAATTTAAAGTCTTTCCTGATCTCTTCTGTTGGAATATGCAGGAAAGCATCAAGGATCAATCTTTCGATTGCATTGTGGGCTGCAGAAATGTACAGGCTTTTATCTTTAAGCTGAAAGCTCTCCATTCTCTCCATAAAAATCACCCTCATCTGCTCTATGTTTGTAAAGGGAGCAACAAAAACATCTGAATCATAATTAAAGAAAAGCTGGGAGTTGATGAACAAACTATCTTTTGTTGATCTTTCGTAGAAGCTTGATGAAAAGGCAATCACAAAAATATCGGATCTTTTGGTTTTCCCAAAAACAATTTTCTTCTGAGGACCAACAAAAGCTATATTTCCTGCTGTAATGTCATACGGAACATCCTCAACTGTTAATTTGATATCTTCTAAAATAATATATATACAGAAGTATTCCAGCGTATTGAGCTCTCTTCTGTTATTATTTCTTTTCATAATATAATCTAATCGATTGATACTAAAACCATTATCTTTTAACTGCTCCGTTATTGTATACATACTTCTGCTAATTCTATGAAAAAAAACCCTTTTTAAATAAACGTTTTATAAATATAAAAATTTTACCAAATATTGCTTTAATAAAGGAAAATACATTCAAAATAAGAGATTTTATATCATTAATTAAATCCAGATTACTTATAATATACCTGCATCTTGTACATCAATATATATTCTCATTTCATATCACAGTCATTCGTATTTTCTATTTTTCCGGATGAGATATTTTCATAACTTGTATGTTTCAACTAAGGAAAATAATATAAAATACCTACAGGTAAATTTGCTTACATTTAATAACAGCAACAATTCATTAATTCATTTAATTTCAAATAATTACCCAAACATTTATTAGCAATTAGTAGAAAAACAGTAACATGTTATGACTAACAAAAATTTTAATTTTCAAAAAGGTTTCACATTCAGTAAGCATATTCCGGAAGAGATGTCAAATTTTGACCGGGTCTTTGATGTTTTCAAAGATTTGCTTACCCATACTTCCGGAGATCTCGAAGAAGCCTTTGAATGGCTTGATATGCTTGATAAAGAATATGATATTTTCGACGAGGGTTATACCGTCGAGGATTTTGAAGAGGATCTGAGAAAGCGTGGATATATTAAAAAAGAAGATGACCCTGAAGATGGAAATTCAGGATCAGGGAAAGGCAAGAATATACTGACCGCTAAATTAGAGTCTGCCTTACGGGAATATGCATTAGACCAGATTTTCGGAAAACTGAAAAAGACAGGTATTGGAAACCACCGTACAACAAAAACAGGCATTGGTGATGAGCGGGATGGAGAAAACCGTTCGCATCAATACGGAGATGATCTATCCACGGTGAACATGACGGAAAGCTTAAAAAATGCCCAGATCAATAATGGGATTTCAGATTTACACCTTACCGAAGACGATCTTATTGTAGAAGAAACCAAGCATAAAGCACAGATGAGTACCGTGTTGATGATTGACATCAGCCACTCTATGATTTTATATGGTGAAGACCGTATTACTCCAGCCAAAAAGGTAGCTATGGCTTTGGTAGAATTAATTAACCGTAAATATCCTAAAGACTCTATTGATATTATTGTCTTTGGAAATGAAGCCTGGCCGATCAAAGTTAAAGATCTACCGTATCTAAAAGTCGGACCTTACCATACCAATACTGTTGCCGGGCTGGAACTGGCAATGGATATCCTCCGAAGAAAAAGAAATACCAACAAGCAGATCTTTATGATTACTGATGGAAAGCCAAGTTGTATACAATTACCCACCGGAGAATTTTATATGAACAGTAATGGTCTGGATGAAATGATCGTTTCCCAGTGTCTCAACAGAGCTGCACAAGCCAGAAAACTAAAAATTCCTATTACCACCTTTATGATTGCTCAGGATCCTTATCTGCGTAAGTTTGTAGATGCATTTACCGCACAAAATAAAGGGAAAGCCTTTTTAACCGGGTTATCAGGTCTGGGACAAATGATTTTTGAAGATTATGAAAAGAATAGGATCAGGAGAATATAGGTTTGCCAGTTGCCAGTTGCCAGTTGCCAGTTGCCAGTTGCCAAAATTATGATTACGACGTTATATTTAAAATATATATCATTAAATAATTGTTATTACTTACAAGAAAATGAAAAACGATATTACATTCAAGGAATTAAAGAATTCCGGTTATACAGATAAAACAATCAATGAAGAAATTCAGGCTAATTTAATTGCCAGAATCAAAGCTAAAGAACCCGTATTTGAAGGGCTCTTAGGTTATGAAGATACTGTAGTTCCTCAATTGAAAAAAGCTATTCTTGCCGGTCATCATATTAATCTATTAGGTCTACGTGGACAAGCAAAAACCAGAATTGCAAGAAGCATGGTCAATCTGCTGGATGAATATATGCCTATTGTAAAAGGATCTGAGATTAATGACAGTCCTTTTCAGCCTATATCAAAATTTGCAAGAGACCTTATTGCGGAACTTGGTGATGAAACCCCTATTTCATGGGTACACCGTTCCAATCGTTTCTTTGAAAAACTGGCAACACCGGATGTGAATGTTGCCGATTTAATTGGTGATATAGATCCGATCAAAGCAGCAACCCTGAAATTACCTTATTCCGATGAACGTGTTTTGCATTATGGAATGATTCCACGTGCCAACCGTTCGATATTTGTATTGAATGAGCTTCCTGATTTACAGGCACGAATCCAGGTTTCCTTATTTAATATCTTACAGGAAGGTGATGTTCAGATTCGTGGGTTTCAGTTGAGAATGCCTCTTGATATCCAATTCGTTTTTACCGCTAACCCGGAAGATTATACCAATCGTGGAAGTATAGTAACTCCTTTAAAGGATAGAATCGGATCTCAAATTTTCACTCATTATCCGCAAACTATTTCCCTTGCAAGACAAATTACAGAACAAGAAGCTAAAGTTTCACCAGAAGACAGATCGAACATACAGATTCCAAATCTTGCTAAAGATCTTTTAGAAGAAGTAGCTTTCGCTGCCCGTGATAGTGAATATGTAGACGCAAAGAGTGGCGTAAGTGCCCGACTTACGATCAGCGCCATGGAGAATTTAGTTGCAGCAGCCAAGTTGCGCCTGATCGAATCCGGTGCTAAAAAGACGACTGTTCGTCTTCTCGATTTCATGTCGATTATTCCATCGATTACAGGTAAAATAGAACTGGTTTATGAAGGTGAGCAGGAAGGCGCAGACTATGTCGCAAAAATTTTAATTGACAAAGCGATCATGATCCAGTTTGAAAGTTTATTCCCACGCATTTCTAAACTGGAAAGAGAAAGTATAAAAACCCCATACACTGATTTAATACAATGGTTTAATAAAAACCACCTTGAACTCAATTACGGCGATACGGACAAGGAATTCTATAGTAAGCTTAACAGCATAGCTCCCTTAGCAACAGTAGTTGAAGAAAATACTTCGGGGCTAAGTGCTGAAGATCAGAATTTCTGTAAAGAATTAGTTTTATGGGCATTAACGATCAGCAAAAAATTAGATAAAACAGAAAACCAAAATGCTTTCAGTTTTGATTCTGCAGATGTAGGTCAGTTTTTCCGAAATTGATACTACATATACTAAAAAAATCCCTCGGCTTATCGAGGGATTTTGTTTATAAGATATACAGAATTAAATTATACATCAGTTCTGGTCTAATTAATTTCAATAACAAAAGCAGTTAATTCTGCCATCTTCCCCTTATGAAATTGCCACACATCACAATATGAGTAATTAATCATTTTTCCTTCTTTATTCTTCATACTGATTTCCCCAATCGCTGTTACAAAATCACCTTCTGCGATCAGCTTTTCTACCTTAAATTTAGGAGGTTCCAAATACGCTGTTGCCATATATTGCCGAACCTGCTCCTTTCCTTCAAGGATTTGATCACCCACAAATGTCCATTTGGTATTGTCGGTACAGAATTTCAGAAATCCTTCGTAATCTCCTTTACTGATCGCCAAATTTGCTTTTTCCAGTATTGCTTTATTATTCATATTCAAACTGTTTTTAATGGTATTTTTTGTTAACCGTTCTGATACCTGTGCATTGGCCAAGAACCCAACAGAAGTCATTATTATTACTATAATTGTTACTATTTTCATATCTGTATCCCAAAATATATACACAAATGTATAACAGACCATATGAATTCGTTTTATCAAACGCTTAATGTAAGATACTAACAATAATGTAAGCAACTAGTATATGCACTTTACGCGATCCTTTAATCTTTATTAGTAAATAGTTACCGGTCCTACCAAGCCCATAGATTGCAATGGTTGTTCTTTCTTTTTCTGATTCGTCCAGTATTGTGCAACTACATTATCCTTAAGGGTCTTCATATAGTTGACCATAACGGTTACTACTTTAATTTCAATTTCATTATTTCCTTTTCGAACTAAACCTTCTAAAGGATAAATCCTGCGGCCATACCATTGGGTTCCAGCTTCTACTCCATTAATCCTTATTTCACAGATCCCGTACACATTTCCCAGATTTATATAGCCCATTTTATCACCCTCTTTTAATTGAAAAGTATTTCGATAAACCGCTGTTCCTGCAAAATTAGCATAGACAGGCATTTCTTTTAGATCAATAAGTTTACTTAACTCTTCTTTTTTAATAGTTCCATCGTAATGTCTGAATTCAACATCCCATGTACCTTCTAACTCTTTTGCATTGTTTCCATTCAATGGACTTGCTTTCCAGATGTTCCCTTTTTTATCATGATCAAAAACGATCAATTTTGAATCTGCCGGACCTAAATCGATATATAAACGTCCTTCCATCATATCCAGCTTGAACCGCTTACCTGTTACAGCATCCCATAACCAGGGTTGTTTATTTTTAAGTATATCTTTGTCAAACGTAATATCAAGCAATACGCTGTGCTTACTGCTGGAGTTGGTCAGCATAAAAAGTTCAGCTCTATTCGTTTGGTAGCGTACCTGTGTTATAAATGTTTTTGGTTCCTTTATTTTTAGATAGGGTTTAAAATCATATTTCTCCTGAATTGTTTTATACCAGCCCAGGAAATCCGTTGTTGGTTTAGGTAAGAAAATAAAACGATCAGGAAAAGTTTGCATTTTTTTAACCCATTCCTGTACTTCCTGATCTCTTTTCTCATAATGAGCCCAACCTGTAGATCGATCCGGTATGGCTTCTATGCAAAAGATCCTTCCGCCTCCACTTACAAACTCGTGTAATTTACCAGCTGTAGCCGTATCTAAACTATGTACTGCCAGTAAAAACAAAGTATGATATTTCCTCTTTCCATAAGTAAGAAAACCTTTACTGACCTCCGAGTCATTGATCACACGCTCTGAAACATAATCACATGCATTACCGTTCTGATGAATAGATTCCCATATCAAAGCCTGGTACGCCGGGGAAACCATAACCGGGAAAGGTTCATTTTGTGCACCATACTCCGACCATTGATCTGCAAAAGGTGCTAAAAGGGCGATGTCGGCAAACATAGTCGCTTGCTGCAGTACCGCTGACAATCGTGCACGGTAATCTGTATAGTGTTTAAAGTATGGCCACATCGTATTTTTCTCACTAAAATACCCTCCATACGTTATCCAGCCTGGGAAAGCTGCATCAGGTGGCGAGTAATTAAAACCGTGAAAAACAGGATGGGTAACTCCCGATATCGTACTCTGATCACCTGCGATTTTAAATATTTCTAATGATTCATTAAAAACCATGTCTGTATTGGTGAGTTCTTCAGAACTGATCAGTTTTTTATCCTTTAAATGAGCAGCTGAGGATACGAATTTATTGATCATTGTATTCCCCCTACCCAAATGCCATGGATATTGCATCATTTTTTCTTCACTTATATCTTCTCCGATGCCATATTTCAGCCAGGTTTCACATTCGGGGATATCAATATCGAAACTTCCTTCCAAAGGAAAATAACCGCGTCCATATGCCTGTGCTCTTGATTTTATCTTATTATCCTTACACCATTCTGTAAAAGTATGAAGGAATCTTTCTTCAAATATTTCTGCTTTTGTCAGTTCAAAATCATACCGCATCCGGTCTATCGTCTTTTTGAACTCGTGACCCATTTTTACCGGATAAAGGATATTCTGTCCCGTCGTATTTCCCAT
Source organism: Chryseobacterium paridis (assembly GCF_016595215.1). GTDB lineage: Bacteria > Bacteroidota > Bacteroidia > Flavobacteriales > Weeksellaceae > Chryseobacterium > Chryseobacterium paridis. The sequence goes on from NZ_JAENHK010000010.1 coordinate 1,547,463, forward strand.
ACCTCCGATTTTAAATAAAACAAAAGGTAAATAAGGATACAGATCATAGCCTCTCCTTTTTTGAAATTCGCTCATCATATCGCTATTCCAGTTGGTTCCTTCCGTCTCTAGACTGTCAACAAAGAAGGACCGGACTTTAGGAGCAAGTGGTCCTATTTTTTGCTGAATGGTATCACTCATCCTGTTGAGGTACTTTTTGACAGCGGCAGTATCATAATGATTCAATACGGGTCCCATCCCTCCGGGAGCACCTTGGATGACACTCATAAAGCGTTCTATTTTCACCAGTCCGTAGATGGCATAATCACCTTTGGGTATTGAAACCTTGATCATTCCATTTTTAATCTGATCTGACAAGTTGATCACTTCATCCAGCCTATTCAATGGATCAGGTACGAGCTTTACCTCGAGCATTTCCATCGTTCTTCCCGTATAGGGACTGGTAATTGCCGGATCTGCTTCTTTATAAAGATCAAAAAGGGAAAATTCTGTTATTAGCGGTCCTTTCAGTTTTTTAGCAGCTATTACCACAATTTGTGAACATTCCTCCTTTTCCAGAAAAGCACCTCCCATCGGAAATCCGGTACCGACAAGTAGATCACAGGTCATATCTAATGATTTTGCTTCTTCCAAAGTGAAGTTTAATAATTCAATCCACTCATCACTTAACCAATCTACACTGGGTTTATTCATATCATCCGTTCGTAAAGGAAATGATATGGGATTGATCTCCACACCTCCTATTCCAGCTTCTTTTAAAATTCTGAGTTCACGAGCCAGCTCTGTCTTTTCTATTTTATCACCATTCCACCACCAGCGAACAAATGGCCGGTAATGATTTTCAGGATTAGTGAACAGGTCAAATAGTGACTTAGATTTTGATACATGTTCTTCTCTCAACATTGCGTTTGCATAAGAAGGCAATATATTCGCTAAAACTAAGCCTGATGCTGCCACTGAACATTGTTTCAAAAAGTCTCTTCTTTCCATGAATGGTATATGTATTAAAATTTATAACGGTCACCTAACAGGTTCCATCGTTATAGAAACCAGGTTAACGAGTGAACCAAATTTAATGGATTTGCCTGTAATAATACACTTTTGTTGGAATAAATAATACGAAAGGATTATTAAAGCTAAAAAAATCCAGAAATTTTATTGTTCTGGATTAATTCATGTTTTAATGGATAAGGTAAGATATTTCTTTGATTTAGCAATATAATAACTCCCCAAATGACTAGTACTATTGTAAACTGAAATGGTAAGTTATAAGAATTAAAAGTCCAATATCATGATGATATTGGACTTTTAATATTTCTGAATCTGGATTAATTAAATACCTGTGTTTTAATGTAATTCACATCTACATCTGTGATATAATTAATCAGATTGGTATATTGTGGATGGAAATTATATCCGCCATCTGTCATCTCTTTGGTAGCATCCTGCTTACTCCAATTCTGGAAAACAATACGGTACATTGCCATAGTAACTCCGGTTCTGTCACTTCCATGGGCACAATGTACATCGATTGGCTTGGGAGCATTTTTTATAATTTTTAAAGCCTTAATAATTTCTACATCTGAAACAGATGAAGCAGTCATAGGTACATTATATAAATTTCCGGTAAAATCAGTTCCTGAAACATTATCTATATGTCCTGACCTCAGATTGAGAATTGAGGCAATATTCTTTTGTTCAAGATAGTCATAACCATCACTATCAGGCTGTTCACTTCGATAAATATCATTATTGACTTTATACAGATTATCAAAAGGTGATCCTGTAACTTTTTGAGCCCAGTTCTGAGGGCGGGAAGTGGTAGATTTAGCAACCAGCTCAGAATTCTTGGAATTGTAAGCCGATTGAGCTAATGAATCTTCAGAATTTTCAGCAGCACAAGCCAGTGTGCTCAAAGCCAAAATGATAAAAATTGTTCTTTTCATGTTTTTTATTTTAGTTTAAAAGAATGTTTTTACTCATTAACATTATCATAGTTATCGGGCCTCTGCTTTCTCTTTGTCATCCTCTGTAAATTAATGCAAATGCCTATCTATATAACTATTAAAAATAGGTACATTATATTTTTTACACATAAACCGATACAATTGATGCAAAATAATTACAAGCTTTTATAATTATTTGGAAATAAGCAACAAATGTATGGATAAAATCACATATTTCAACAAATAGAGATATAACAGATATTAAAATTTCATTAAATTTAATATACCACCCGTAGATACGTCGATTCTATTTTGATTTAGTGAAATTTATAATTAGCTTTATATAATCAATTAGAATTATCATTATGAAATATTCAAAAGAATATATGACTCAAGATGAGCACATCGATGTACAGGGAATTATGGATGGTTTATACTATCCTTTTTACATGGAATACTGCAGACACCAATATATTGATGAGGTTTTGGGCTTCAATCTCGAAAACGAAGCAAAAAATGGAGTCAATATGGTTTTATCCGGATATACGATCAGTTTTCTAAGATCTTTAAAAAAAGGAGATACCTTCACGGTAACCTGTGAATTGTTCCGCGATAAGAACGATGCTCCCAAAATACACTTTAAGCAATCCATTATCCTGAATGGCAAGGTCACTACAAAAGCTACTTTCACGGGCACATGTGTTCCTGCTACCGGTGGCAGACCCTATCTTCCGGAATCCTTACAAGCACTTATTGAAGATGCTCCGATTTTGGAGGACTAACATCTTTCATAAGAAAAGCTTAAAAGCGATCAGCAAAGAATCAATAAATTTCCTCCACGGCTGGAGGAAATTTTATTTTAAGACAATCCTATTAAATGAGATATGCAGTAAAGACATAACTGCATTGTATTCAGGGATCAAATCCAAAAACATCCATCATATAGTAAAAAACGTCCATTTTTCAGAAACAACTATCAGGGCATCTTTGCAATAGATTATAATCTATCTCAATACAACAACAAAAATTTAAATAAAAATGTCTGTTTCTGATTTATTCAAGCCACTCACTTTGCTGCATGGCCCGGCAATGAGAAATCGTTTCATGTTGGCTCCACTGACCAGTCAGCAAAGTGCTCATGATGGCACAGCATCCCAATACGACCAATCCTGGATTGAACAACTGGCTCAAAGCAATTACGGATTAATCCAAACCAGTGCTGCTACTGTAGAAGCAGGCGGTATTGCATTTGAGCGACAGTTGGGAATTCATAGTGATCTACATTTACATGGTCTGGCTAAAATGGCTACGACAATTCGTGAGGGCGGCGGTTTGTCTGCAGTCCAGCTACACCACGCCGGACATCGTGCTCAACCTCAGTTTGGAGGAATACCTGCTCCTGCCTCCAGCAAAACGGTTCCAGGGATTAACGCAATCACAACCGAAGAAGTGGAACGAATTCGGGATAGTTTTATCTCTGCGGCAAAAAGAGCACAACTCGCAGGTTTCGATGGCGTCTCAGTACATGGCGCTTTTGGATGGATTCTTTCAGAATTTCTGTCTCCAAACCTGAACGACCGCAAGGATAAATATGGAGGTAGCCTGGAAAATAGAGCCCGTTTTACGATTGAGGTTATAGAGGGTATTCGTAAGGCTTGTGGTCCTCACTTCCAGATAGGTTGGCGATTATCAATAGAACGTTATGGGTTACTTCTTGAAGAATTGCGGGAAATCACTGCTGAAATTTTTGATCGTGAACTGATCGATTATCTCGATCTTGCCCTTTGGGATTCAGCTCAAATTGTCAGAGAAGGAAGTTTTCAGGGAAAAACAATGCTCAGTGTATTTACGGAACTTCCCAGAAAAGGTGTGCGTTTAGGTGCAGCAGGAAAAATCATGAGTGCACAACGTGCCGGAGAACTGCTGGATGAAGGTTGTGATTTTGTACTTATTGCAAGAGCTGGCATTCTTCAGCGGGATTTCCCTCTTCAGGTAAAGGCAAATCCTATGTATGACAGTCCCAAATTACCCGTAACAGCAGAGTATCTGCGCCAGGGAGGATTGAGCGAACGTTTCATTGATACGATGCGGGGATGGCAGACCTTTGTCTATCCGGGTTCAAAATGATCAAGATTATAGCATTGGACTGCAAAACGACAATCTGAAAATAATCAATAAAAATTACATCCGGAAATAAGCGGGCTATCATGAGAAAGCTCGCTTTTCTTTGTTATAAACTATTTGTTCAGAGGCGATATAATCTATTATTTTATGACACATCCGATCATGTGAAAAAATCTCCATTATAAAGTAAAAATCATCCATTTTATAAAAGCCCTTATTGCCACATCTTTGCAGTGTAAATAAATTCTTTTATATGAAAAAAACAGCTATTATTATTCTTTCTGATCCCAAAGCTAGTTCAGAAGAAGCACTGGGAAGAGTATTTAACGCTTTAGCATCAGCATATGAGTTCAAGCATGCAGGAGAAGATGTAAAGATTATTTTTCAGGGAGCAGGTATCAGATGGCCTGAACAACTTGAAAAGCCCGAACATCCGGTATATGGACTTTATAAGGAAGTAAAGGATCATGTACATGGTCTTTCTAAAGGTTGCGTTGCAGTATTTGGAACAGAAGTTTCCGGTTATGATCTGTTAAACGATAATGAAGTACCGGGAACTCCTGGCCTACCAAGTTTTCTTAACCTGAGAAATGAAGGTTATGATGTTTTGACTTTCTAACCAGGTGTTGAAACTGCCCTCAAATTCCGTATGAGGGTAGTTTTAAATAAAAGTGGTCCGTTATACCTCTGAATAAAAAGTTTAAAAAATATTAATTAAATTGCAAGCATCATGCTATCACAATCTGTATATACGCTCGCTAATCAACAGAATGGAAATTTGGCCTTCAAGCTGTTTGAGTTTGATAACAATAGTTATTTTGATCATATGCAGCGTAATAATTATTTCACCCTTATACTCATCACTTCTGGAGAAGGGCACGCAAAAGTGGATCTATGTGATTATGCATTTAAAGAGAATACCCTGTTTGCATTCTATCCTTATCAGCCCTTTATGTTGTATTCCCCAAAACCATTAATGGGCATTTCAATACAGTTCCATCATGATTTCTTTTGTATATATCGTCATCAAAAGGAAATAGCAGCTAACGGCATTTTATTTAATAACATCTATGAACAGCCCTTTATTCATCTGAATGAAAGCTGTAAAAGCAACATATTGAATCTCATCCAAGGAATTACAAGTGAATTAAAATCAGAAGGTTTCAGGAAGGATGAGGTGCTTGTTTCATACCTTAAAATTTTACTGGTAATGGCTACAAGGATAAAACTTGACCAGCAATCTGTTCAGAACGAAGGAGAGCGCAATGCAAAACAACAATTTATTATCCAGAGTCTGAAAAATGCAATAGAAAATAATTTCCGGATTAAGCATTCTGCAAGTGATTACGCCGACATGCTGAATCAAACGCCAACTTCTCTGGCACGGATCACAAAAAATCATTTTAATAAAACTCTTTCTGATCTGATCACCGAACGGATTATCATTGAAGCAAAAAGGGAATTGTACCTTACAGATAAAACAATTAAAGAAATAGCTTATGAACTCGGATATGAAGATGAATACTATTTCAGCAGAGTCTTTAAAATTAAAACAGATATCTCACCTCAAGTCTATCGGAATACCATTGGATTCAACAAAGGCTAATACCAATTACAATCTTTTTAAAAACTTTCAGCCAGTTTCTTGAGATGAATTAAAAAAAAACAAAATAACCATGGAATCCTATCATAAATACATGCTTGAATGCATTGAACTCGCTAAACTGGCATTAAAAAAAGGCAATCCTCCGGTAGGATCCCTATTGGTTTTTGAAGATAAAATTATAGGTAAAGGAATCGAATCCGGAAAATCGACAGGTGACATCACTCAACATGCAGAAATTCTGGCTGTAAAAGATGCTCTGAATCAAGGTTATAAAGATGTCTTGCATCAATCTGTCATGTTTACCACTCATGAACCCTGCATTATGTGTTCTTACCTGATCAGACATCATAGAATCGCAAAAATTGTTTTTGGGGTTTCTGTTCCGTTGGTTGGTGGACAATCTTCAGAGTTTAAAATTCTTGAAACAGAAACGATTCCCAAATGGGGAAAGAAACCTGAAATTGAATCTGGCTTGTTACAACATGAATGTGAACTCTTAAATGAGCAGTTCACTGTTCAACTTGCCAATCAAAAAAATATAAATTAGAATATCATGTAAGCCTTTCAAATTTGAAAGGCTTTTTCATGTCCAAAAATTACAAAGCCTATCAAGATCAGATCCTCATTCGCTATATAGGATTTAATGATCATGTTATTCCTGAACTGTATTTGAGAAATTTCCATTTGTAACTGATAGCAATTCGATTATTACTTTGGCAGTAGCTCCCCAAACTTTATGACCGTCCAGCTCATAGTAAGGTGTCAAAACCTTATCACCTGGAATATGGATCTCACTGTATCCCTTAACTTTTGGGTGAGTAAAATAATCCATACTCACTTCAAAGATCTGTTTAACTTCGCGCGGATCAAGCATGAAATCAGGCTGTTGAGAAATATATCCAACCACTGGCAGGACGAGGAAATTGCTTGGACCGATAAAAATCTCGGTAAGCGTCCCTAATATTGTTATTTTATCCCGGTTTATCCCAATTTCCTCCTGGGCTTCACGGAGTGCCGTGCGAATCAAATCTTTGTCACTTCCCTCATACGCACCACCTGGAAATCCTATTTCTCCGGAATGAAATCCATCATATGAATTTCGTAAAATCAAAGGGAAACAGATTTCATTCGCTGAAGGATATAAAAGAATTAAAACAGCACTCTTTCTGGTATTTTTATTTGGTTTTAATCCAAGATATTTTGCAGATAATGCTTCCATTTGATCATGGGCATTTTTACCTGGAAGCGTTTTTTTCAATCCGTTACAAAGTTGTTTAACAGGTAAAGGAAGGAGGTATGATGAATCCATTGTTTATAAATGTGGGTTCAATTTTTCAATATTTGATTTTTTACAATTTCAAATCGTCATACAATTGATCTGTATATATCAAATTATCAAACGATTAAAACTATAAGTTTAAAATCGGAAGAGGTCCTTTTTTAAAGTCACCTCTTCCTCATTTTAACATCCACAAGTACCTCCGGTACAGGATTGTTCATTTTTCATTGCTGCCACAGCCAAACTTTTCAGCCAATCGTCAATAATTGGTTTTAATCTGTCGTAAGGCTGAAAACCATTGGCCAATACTTCTACAATGCCATTTTCCATAGTAAGCAAAGTTGGAAAACCTTTAACGCCCAATTTTCTGCTCAACTGAAATCCTTCAAGTGTTTTTTGTTTTATTTCTTCAGAATGAAAAGTTTCCAGAAAGACATTCTTTTCAACACCTATTTCTGCAGCCAACTCAGCCAATATCACATCATTGGTAATGTCTTTTCCTTCGGCGTAGAATGACTTTTGGACAAGGCTTAAAAATTCGAAATCCCGATTGGGTAAAAATTTGTTCATGACTACCAGTGCACGACTCGATGGTTCTGTATCATAATAAAAATTTTCGGTAGCAAATTTCATTGAATGATCGAAGTATTGACCACTACACAGATTTACATTTCTCCAATGATATTCAAGAAAGCTCCTGTATTCATCTGTGATTGCCTGTGTGCTTCCGGGTGAAAATCCACCGGAAATAATCTGAAGATCAATTTCCGGATAGCTTTCTTTCAATTTTTTTACCACTGGACTAAAACCATAACACCATGAACACATCGGATCTGTAAAATAATACATTTTCATAACTCTACATTTTAAAAGTTTGTATAACAAAATTAGCATGTTATCTAACGGAGCTATTTCATCAAAAGTTCAAAAACTATCGGATAAAGTTTAGAATACTTAGTGCGTTTACAGTTGTTGCTGTAGTTGTTTGGGTGTATTTCTATATTTCTGCTTAAAGGAAGTTATAAAGTGCGCTGGCGTTTCAAAACCGACCTCATAAGCAATTTCTGTAATATTTTTTTCTGAGCTCTTCAATAATTCATAAGCCGTTTCCAATCTATGTTGTAAGATCCATTTTCCAGGATTCATTTTAAAAGTTTGATAGAACTTTCTTTTAAATGTTGACAAGCTACAATTGGCAAGAAATGCATACTGTTCAAGTGAAATATTTTCTTTGTAGTGGCTTTGCATTAATACCACTAAGTCAGGATGCAAATGGGTATCCAGTCTTCGGAGTTGCTTTTCAAAATAATGCCCTCCAGGTGCAGAAATTAAAAGTTGGAACAATTCCCGAATCTTGATTGGTAACAGAGGTCCCAAACGTTCCTGATCAATATTTGGGGTAAAATAAGATGTAAGATGCACAAAAAATGCCGTCATGAAATGATCTTCTGCCAGCAAGACAATATCTTCATTCGTTTGATCTACATTCTCTTGTCTATTCCTATTTGTACCATCAAATATTGTGTTTATCTGAGATTGCAACCATTGATCAGAAAAAAACAGAATAAGAGATTCATAACCTTTGTCTTGCTCTTGAATTTTATCAGAGACCAAATAAGATCCTTTTCTCATAAAAAATCCAGAACCTGCAGATACTATTGTTTTGCCACCGCAGGCAATAATTTCTTTTGTCCCCTGTACTACAATACTGATCATATTCATATGCACACACATATTGGCTTTTAGTATTTCCTTCTCAGATACATAATGCATCAGATAGATATCCTCATTCCAGGATATGGTTTCCGGACTTTCCTTTATAATTTTACTGCAGTTAAGATCATTCATTATTTTTAATTGATTGTATATTAAAACTGTTTTCCCTTTGTATTAGATTTCAAATCGTGAATCAGACAAAGTAAATTTGCATGAATAAACACTATTGAGGAATGGACAAATTCGGTATTATCATGGATCATTTTTTCAATTTGAGGATAAAGAATTTCATCGTTGAGACGAATAAGGTATTATAATGATGAAAGCTTGAAGTAAATGAAAAACGGGTTAAATTGTAAAATTTAACCCGTTTTTCTATTTAGGAAGTTTTTCCAAAAACTCAAGAATTTCAGTACTGATTTCTTTTAAATGCGTTTCTAACGCAAAATGTCCGGTATCATATAATTTTACTTTGGCATTCGGAAGATCTTTCTTAAACGCTTCAGCACCTGGTGGTATAAAGTATGGATCCTTATTTCCCCAAACTGCTAAAAGCATGGGCTTATACTCTCTAAAATAAGCATGGAAAGCAGGATATAATTTTATATTGGATTCATAATCTGCCATTAGATCCATTTGCTTATCAGCCATTCCCGGACGATCCAGAAAATACTGATCCAAAGTATAAGTTTCAGGCTCAAGTAAGGACAAATCGCTTACTCCTGTTTCATATTGCCATTTGGTAGTTTTAAATGACATTGCCGGTTTTATTATCTTTTCTTTCATTTCAGGTGTTCGGCTCTTCCAATATTCTTTCAACCCGTTCCAACCCCGGCTCATCCCTTCTTCATATGCATTTCCGTTTTGGGAAATAATTCCAGTAATTTTTTCAGGGTTAGCCAATGCTAATCGTAATCCTACCGGAGCCCCATAATCGAAAATATAAACAGCAAAACGTTTAAGTCTTAATTCGTTTATAAAAGCCTGCATCGTTTTTGTCAGGTTTTCAAATGTATACTGATAATCATTTGTACCAGGTGCATCAGTAAAACCAAAACCGGGCATATCAGGCGCAATTACGTGATATTTTGTACTCAAAATTGGAATGAGGTTTCTATACATAAAAGAAGAGGTTGGGAATCCATGTAAAAGAAGGACTACCGGTCCATTTTTAGGTCCCGCTTCTCTGTAAAAGACATTTAAACCATCAGCTTTCACGTTACGATAGTGAATTTGATTCGTTTCCATTTGATTTTTTAATTTTAATTGATTGGAAGATTGTGCGAATGAACTTCCTGTAGATAAGCTCAATATAGAAGCCCCAAGTACGAAAGTTTTGATTGCTTTTTTTATTTCCATTTTTCTTTTTTTGATGAGACAAAATTACAATCAATTTACGATTAAAAATAACGATTAATAATGATACATAATATCACTATAAATGATTAATAAACAATCTGTTTTTTTTCGTTTAAATAACAATCCAAAAATAAATAGCTTAAGAAGTCATTATAAAAAAATTAGTTTTGGTCATAACTTCTTCTTACCTATTCCTTATTTTTGTAAAGAATTAAACAGTTTAATTGTTTATTCTAAAATATGGACCATACATTTTCTGACAACGATCAAATTGGCGTAGTTTCTACTTTTTCTGAACTTGTAAATACCCGTTTTCATGGAGTTATGAATGCTATTTGCTGGAACAGAAAATTAGATGGGGATTTTAAAGAAATTGTATCAAAACTTCAATTACTGGAGAATATTACAGAAGTTTCCGCTGAAGATCTTGTAGCTCTCCAACTCTCAGAAAAGGGGAATATAGCCAGGGAAGTGATCTTGAATGATTTACAGTTATTAACTGATCTTGGAGCATTACCTTCACTTAATTTAATTCAATTTTATGATCGCGATGAGGAGCTCGATTTCTTTTCAACCGATGTATATTCTTATCATGTTGATCGCTCCCCTGTTCTGACGGATACTTTTTTATGTACCTATCATGGTGCTGCCAGCGAAATGCTGCCCAATAATCAGGTTGAACAAAAAATTTTGATTCCCGAAATCCGGGCACAACTTAAAGAATTGCATGATGGTCCGGAAGAGGAATTTGAAGACTTTCTGAAAGACTATTTTTTCGATCTGCATTATCAACCAAAACCTAATGCAGAGCCTATCAATTTAGGGCTGGGGCATCTTTGGCGATTAGCAGTAGATCATCCCGAGCAGAAAGTCTTACCTTGTGTTCATAGAGCCCCCATTGAAAACGATGGTGAATATCGATTGCTTCTTATCTGTTAATAATGATTTGATATGATATGTTATTTTCCTTGCGTTACCCTATAATTTTTGGTACATTGATCTTCATTATTATCAATTAAAATTTAACTCACATGGCTGATACAGTTATATTATCTGAAGGAGCAGAATTTGATCACGTTATACAGGAGGTTTCAAAATACATTCATCTTTATGTAATGGCATTTGAAAAGGAGGAACGGACTCTTACGCGCATAGATAAACGTGAAAATATGTATGGTGGAAAAGGAACTGTATACATGATACAAATGTTCGATCACAACGAGCTAACCAATAATCGCCTGGCTGCTTATATGGTTTTATTGAATAAAGGTGATGAATCCGGGTTTCACACCCATAATCAAAGAAATGAAGAAGAACTATATGTTGTCGTACATGGAACCGGAGAATATCGTGAAAGAACCGGAACACAAGGACCCGAACGAAAAAAAATACTTCAAAAAGGAGATATTACGGCGATCAGTTCCATTGGTTATCATTCTATTGAAAATAAAGGAGATGAGCCATTAATTATGTTTGTGATTACGACTAATAATCGATAGTAAGTAAATTGTAAGTTTAGAACACAAATAATAAAGAAAGACTAAAGTTAATTTAGAATTATTAAAGAATACCTTTCCACCACTGGCTTTTTTTAATTATTTTTACCTGATAATATGTAAATAATATATGAAAAAGATTGTATTTTCAGGAATAGTGGCTTTGGGAGGATTTCTAACCGCAAACGCACAGTGTAAAACGGTATCCACACTTATAGAAAATTTCGACACCTGGAAAGATATTAACAAATGTTGGACTGCCCAGCAAGGAAAAGCAATGCTTTACAGTAGTGATAAGAAAATCGTTTTCTATTCAATGAGCGATCCGAGAGAGAATATGTATTTGATTACACCCAAAATTAAAGCTGGTACCTATACCTTGTCACTGGATGCTTCGGACAATGGTGGAGAAACTACACTGGAACTATTCTCAATAGGTAATGCATCCGATACTAAATCATATGTATCCATAGCAAAACCCTCAAAAATAACAGGAGATAAAAAAACCTATACGATCTCGTTAAAAAAAGATATGAATTTGGGGCTAAAAGTGATGCTGAATGGAGTACATCAGGCCGTATACATGGATAATTTTTCTTTGACGCCAAAAAAATAAGAAGATAAAAATACATGATATTAAAAATCCCCGGTTTTGTTAAACCGGGGATTTATTTTTTTTTAATCACTTCGTTAACTATGATTTCATCAATCCAGAACTGCTGAATATCATATGTTTAATAATGTTTAAAAGGTTCTAAGTGGACTCAAGTAATTGTATCTACTGAATATCTGTTTACCACCAACTATCAACTGCCGGCCTTTGGCTGTCTCTTTTCAATTTAGCTGTTTATCTATTTTCATAAAAATATCCACAAATAATATCTGATTCTTTGTGAGCATTATATCTTATCTCCTTTTTTTCTTTTAAATATTTTACTCACCCGTTTCCATGATTCTTTACTCGATACATTAATGGATATCCTTACCTTTTTTTATATTTGCCTCACATTTATTGGAATTGCAATTTCCTTTTAATTACTAAACTGATAACCTATTATAATGAAAAAAGCTTTACTTTTTACCCTTGCCTTTGTCTTGCTTTTGTTGAGTGGAAATGCACAAGCACAGACAGACGGAACACTAGATACTTCCTTTGTCGTTGGGACAGGCTTTAACAGTGCGCCTGTAACTACTGTCATACAACCAGATGGAAAAATCCTCTTAGGAGGTTCGTTTTCCAATTATAATGGTATTGACCGAAACCGTATTATTCGTTTGAACCAGGATGGAAGTGTTGATACTTCTTTTATGATCGGAACAGGATTCGACAGTACTGTTTACACGATTGATTTACAACCTGATGGAAAGATTTTGGTAGGAGGTAATTTTACATCTTATAATGATATTGCTAAGAATCGTATTGTACGTCTGAATACAGACGGAAGCCTGGATACATCTTTTACTACGGAAGATGGATTTAGCACACCTGGTGGCATGTCATTTCTTCTGACGATTGCCCTACAATCTGATGGAAAAATTTTAGTAGGAGGCCGATTTGCGAAATATAACGGTACCAATCAACAAAATATTGCACGCTTGAATGCAGACGGAAGTGCAGATACATCTTTTTACAATGGGCCAAGAGCTGATTTTGATGTTAACGTTATTGCTTTACAAACTGACGGGAAAATTTTGGTAGGCGGTAGTTTTACCAACTATGGTGGTATTAACCGAAATTATATCACCCGTCTGAATACAAATGGAACTCTTGATACCTCATTTAATATGGGGACAGGGTTTGGTGGGAGTCTTAGTGGAAGTGCTGTTCGTTCAATTGCATTACAGACTGACGGAAAAATTCTGGTGGGCGGCTATTTTACAACCTATAAAGGGATAGCACAAAACCGGATTGTACGTCTCAACACAACCGGAAATGTAGATCCCTCCTTTATTATAGGGACGGGTATTGCTAATTTTTATGTTGAGACAATCGCTTTACAGCCTGATGGAAAAATCCTCTTGGGTGGTGGCTTTACCAACTATAATGGAATCAGCCAAAACAGGATCGTGCGCCTTACCAGCAGCGGTAGTATTGATGCGTCTTTTAATACCGGAATAGGGTTTGATAATCCTGTCTCATCAATTTCAATACAGTCTGATGGAAAAATTTTGGTAGCTGGCTACTTTTCAAAGTATAAAGGATTGGCTCAAGAGCAAATCGCACGTCTGAATGGAACAGGGGCATTGTCTGTGGCTGATGTCAGTAAAAAAGCAATTGTTTTTTATCCGAATCCCATCAATGATGTTCTTAACTTTTCAGAAGAGGTTTCTAATATCAAAATAACAGATAGTTCAGGAAAAGTGATCAACGAAGTTTCTGCTAAAACAAAATCTGTCAATGTATCCAACCTTGTAAAAGGTATTTATTTTGTTACAGCAACTACAAATTCCGGAAAAATGATTTCCAATAAAATTGTGAAGGAATAATAATTCTATTATAGTAGATGATGTTTGGATCAAACTCAAATTACTGGACAAGAAGTTGTTGGAACCATAAAATATAAAAAAAGGCGAGCTAGCAACTCGCCTTAATTTTTACAAAAACTTTGACATCTTCTAATTTATAATAAAAGACCAACCACTAAGTTACTGATGAGATTGCTTCTCCTTTCGGATCACAATGACTATTATTTCTCGATACAGAAAGTAAATTACTACCTGTTTATGATTATTTGCAGAAAAGTAGTGGCATGATTAGTAAAAGATTTCCAAGTGATCACAAAAAAACAGGAAGAAAAAAAATACCTCCTGATCATCAATAATGTGAAATGTAAAATTATAAGCCGTGCATCTGCTTTAATATTTAGTAATTACTCATTTGTTAATACTTACAAATTTGCATCATAAATCTTAGTATTTTTTATTTATTTTTCATCCTAAAATACAAAGAGTCCGGTAAAATACCGAACTCTTTCATTTTAATAATATTACCTAACCTTATTTGATTTCTTAGTATTTTATAAATTGAAATAATCTTTTAGTAGAATTTCAAATCAATGTCATAGATTTTTGCAGTAATAGGTATATTGAGGATCTATTCTATAACAATATTTTCTGATAGCTCTATATCCGAAATGTAAAAGGAAAAACCGTTGCCATAAATTTTTGTAATTAGTCCCTTATCAATTAATTGATTTATTAAGCCCATAAAACTACTTTCTTCAATATTTTCAGATATAGTATTTATAAAATCATAAATTGCTGAAATAGAAAAGTTCATTTTGTACTGTTCATTTATTACAGGAAAATAATCAAAAGAGTAATTTAATCCATTAAATTTAAAAGTAATTCCGGTTCCATGTATATGATATTCTAATTCTTTATTATTGTCTATTACTAAACTTTTCTTAGCTTCAATTATCTTTAACTTAGCTGCACGCAATGGTAAAATAAAATGATTAATATTTTCTAATTCTGATCTATTGTTTAAATTAAACTTTAATATTAAAAGGTTATTAAATCTAGCACAATTCGCCGCATATTCTTTAATTAGATTGTATAGTTTTAAATTATTCATTATAAAAATTATTTACCAAATAAATGTATTATCTCTTCTATATTTGAAAAGCCCCCCACGCTGGCGCGAGCGTCACGCTCGTTGCCCATTCATACATTACAAATCCAAATTCCCTGATCATCTTTATAGTCATTTTTTGTACTACTAAATTTCAATTAAAAAATTCCACAAAAAAATTTTCAGTCTTTCAAATACTAAAATAAAAATCCGAGAAATTAGTACTTTCTCGGATCTATCGATAACTTTCTTTTTTACTTAGGCACGAATAAGATACTAAATGGTAGCATCTTATTGATTATTTTAAAGTACTATCTTTATAATATTTCAGTTTACCTTCGCTGTCAACAAATTTTAAAAATCTCTCTAAAATAGCTCCCTTATTTTTAAAATTATCTTTTGCTTCATTTAGTGTCATATGATTTACATGGCTATACTTAGATCCATCATTACCTCCGTCATCTTCCCAAAAACACACCTTACAAATCTGATAATTCCCTTTTTCAAGAATTGTTTTATAGCTACAGCAAGAACATGTAAATAATTCTTTCGGAATACCATTAACATTAATTGGTAATTGATACAAGTTCTTAATCTTTTCCTGTATATATGATAATTTTACTCCAATATATTTATCTGTTATATATTCAAATAGCTCTTCTTTATCAAATCCTTCATCATCGATTATCTTTTCACGGTTTTCGATTGTCATCTTTGCATATTCATCTAATGATAATATATTTATAGTTGAATTTAAATCTAATTCTATCATAATTTTATTTTATTAAAGTTGCTGCATAATCGAGAGCATCTTGAAATGGTGTTGTTTTAGTCATCGCAGGATTTGCTTTATAAAATGTTCTGATCTCTCTTATATCCATTCTCCCTACAAAAACCTCCTGAGTATTAGTATTAAATTTTATTAAAAAATTTTTAACTGTCTTTTCTTGAATATGCTCACCCGTTTCTGCAGCAAAGCTTTTAGCTAATTTTAAATATTGTCCTTGTGTAATTTCCCCTCGCTGGCGCGAGCGTCACGCTCATTGCCCATTCACTAATTACAAATTTAAATCTATTTCCAAAATTTCCTGATCATCATTATAGTAATTTTTTGTAATATTAAATTTCAATTATAAGATTTCACAAAAAAAATACTTTCAGTCTTTCAAATACTAAAATAAAAATCCGAGAAATTAGTACTTTCTCGGATTTATTTATAAATTATTGATTTTACTTTTTTCGGACACGAGCGTGACGCTCGCGCCAGCAGGGTGAGATTCGTACGACAGCGAGGAGTCTGTTATTTTTACATCACTTACTACTTTATCAAAATCTATTCATAATTTTTTTTGGGGGGATTTAAAAACCATCTTCCTTCTGTTTTATATAAAAAAATATTATAAATAAGAATTCTGGTAAAAAAGGCAGGATAGTGAGAATCTATTTTCGCTATAAACTTAGTTCCATCTTTTTTCTCTATACATAAAAAATTAACTTTTGGATATTCTCCGTTAGGCTGTTTGTAATTTAATCTCTCATATTCATTGCAATAATCAACCATGTTTATTATATTCATTTCATCAAATTCATTATTAATTATTGAAATAATTCTATCAGTAGTCACTAGAAAATATGAATTATCTAAATTACATTCAATTATAGGTAATTCTTTTTTACATAATCTAACCTTTTCAGCTTCATAACTATCATTAACAAGTTGAGTATTCATTTTGTCATTAAAAGTAATCCAGTCAGTAGGTTTTCTATCTACAGATTTCAATGTAACTTCAAGTACTAAATTTTTAAATTCTTTTGCTTCCATAAATTACTAACGTAAAATTTTCTCCCAAACAACAGTGTCTCCTTCTCTACTAAAAAAATATCCATATTCTTTAGCCCAAAGAGAATTGTGCTTTAGGTTTTGGTTAAAAACCATATTAAATTGTATTCTAACTTCATTCATCCCATACTTTTTAGCCATTGCTTCGAATCCTTCTGTTAATGCTTTAAATACCCCCCGCTGACGCGAGCGTGACGCTCGTTGCCCATTCATACATTACAAATTTAAACCTATTTCCAAAATTCCCTGATCATCTTTATAGTAATTTTTTGTACTATTAAATTTCAATTATAAGATTTCACAAAAAAATTTTCAGTCTTTCAAATACTAAAAATAAAAATCCGAGAAATTAGTACTTTCTCGGATTTATTTATAACTTATTTTGGACACACAAGGCGCTGCTTCATAGAGATTGATATTTCATCTCAAAATCATAGACTATGTGCAGAGTATCTTTATTTACTTTCGTTTTTGTAGATATAATATTCTCTAAAGAAAACATCAAAAGAATTTAACTCTTCTTTTTGACTAATTATATCAATATAATCAGCCCAAGTCGTATTCTCTTCTAAATTAAACTTATTTTTTAACCAATAATAAAAACCAGATCGAAAATCATTTTTAAAATCTTTATTTTTAAGATACTCATTTACAAAAAAGCCTCCTAAAAAAGTTTCCAAGAAGTACACATTTTTCTCACGAAAGTACATTTGGGGTCTTTTTTCTATATGTAATAACAATTCTTCTATATTCATATTAATTCAATTTAAAAAGGTTTTATTACAGGTGGACGCATTCCAGGAAAACCTACTCCTAAATACCCCTCGCTGGCTCGAGCATCACGCTCGTTGCCTATTCATACATTACAAATTTAAACCTATTTCCAAAACTCCTCTGATCATCTTTATAGTAATTTTTTGTACTATTAAATTTCAATTATAAGATTTCACAAAAAAATACTTTCAGTCTTTCAAATACTAAAATAAAAATCCGAAAAATTAGTACTTTCTCGGATTTATTTATAAATTATTGATTTTACTTTTTTCGGACACGAGCGTGACGCTCGCGCCAGCGGGGGAATATTCCTTAATTTTTATTTATCTTTTTCTTTGAATAAATTATATTCTCTAAAAAATACATCTACAGAATTTAATTTTTCATTTTGACTTATTTTAAATATATAATCAGCCCAAGTAAAACCTAAATCAAGATTAAACTTTATTCTTAACTATTCATGAAAATTAGATTGAAAATTTATATCATTAAAGTTCTTATCATGAATTTGTTGACAAGATAAATATCCCCCGATAAATGAATCTAAAAGATAAATATCTTTTGTTTTTAAATACATTAAAGGTCTTCGCTCAATATGAGGTAATATTTCGCGTATCGTCATAATTTAATTTTAAAAGCTTCTTTTAAAAATATACCATTACTATCATCATTACTTCTTCACCAGAATAGAAAGTTCTTTCAACAAAAATACTACTTCATAATGAAGCAGTATTTATTTTTATGATCAGTTATTCTAATAAAATATTATTTCTCAGATCTGGATTTCTCCAATTCCTGTTTTAGGAATTCAACCTGCTCTTTTAATATCTTAATATAATCCTGTAGGTTATCCATTACCTGATTGGGAATATTATAGTAATTATTAAGGAAAGCTCCTGAATTGGTTGAGGTGTCGTTAAAGTTAACAACATTAGCAACTCTTTCTTCTTTGATTTCTTCCACTGGAACCTCCAGAGCCTTGGCAAGCTTCTCCCATTCATCGTCATATATCCTTACATCCCCACTTTCTTTTCTACAATAATTAGAAACATCCGTGGACAAGATTTTTGACATATATTCCTGAGTGTATCCCCTTTGCTTTCTTAGACTTCTTAGCTTTTCCATAATGTTTGTATATGTGCTTTGTACAAATATAAAGAAATTTGTTGTTTATTGTTTATTGTTGATCATATCTTATGTAGACATTTCAGAAATATTACAATGTATTTTGAAATAATCTCTGTATCTTTCTAATAATTATATATTCTTTATAAAAAGCTATCTTTAAGAGCTTATTTATGTAAGAGAACTGGTATTATAATAATTAAAAAAGTCCTCCAAGGTATTTAATAATTTTTCTATTTTCTCTTTCTCAATCAAGTCTTTATTTATATGTTCAAATTGAGCAAACCAATTCATATTTGGAGCGATAAAATCAGTGCGTTTCTGATACCATTTTGAGATTTCTCTTTCAAAATTCATATTAAGAGTGAATTCTAAGCTGTAAAAAAAACCTTCAAAAAAATGAATATAGTCTTTTAAAACAGCATTTGTTCCATCAAAAAATACCATACCTGGTCGTCTCTTAATAATATGTATTAATTCTATAATTTTCGTTTCCATTTGTACTATTTTACTGTTCTTTTTGAAACAATTTCAAACATTAAATCTGAATGATATTCAAATAGTTGTATGTATTTTTCCATAGTCATTCCTGCAGAGCCAGTTAATCTATCATACACCATTCCATTTTTAGTTGCTGCAACATGCCAACTCCAGCCAGAGTTTTCTCCTGCTACATTCCCCAGTTGATTTCCAAGCCTAGGTGTTATTTGCAAATATTCAGCTCCTTTCCCTAATGCTTCTACAGCTCTGTCTGACACAACCTCGCCTCCATTTCTTATTACATTTAAACTTCTTGCTTTACTTAGCCATTCCAAACAATTATTATGCACCAAAACTCCTTTCTCAGAAACATAATAATTATGGTTGCCTTCTACTTCAAAGTTATAGACTTTTACTTTCTCATCAAACAGTTTAATAGATTCTATAAGAGAAGCCGTTCCATCTAATGTGTTATGTAGATAAAAAAAGAGTAGTTTTTAGCTACTCTTTTTTTATTTATGATTCTATTAATGGAATATCATCATAATTATCAATATTCAAATTTAGAATATATTCTATAATTTTATCTACATCAGTTTCTGGACAATCTTTTCCTTCATCCCATACAGGGTTTTCAGGATAAAAAGATAAGTTACATTTACCGTCTTTCTTTAATATAATTATAAAATTGTATTTAACTTTTCTGCCTTTTATTGATAAATCACTTATATCACAACGAAGCATCATATCCTCTATTGTATAATTATTCACAGGATTGAATAATAGTGTCTTATATTCAATCTCTGATTCTTTCAATTGATACATAAAATAATGATACATTTCATATCGAATATCTGTTGTTACATTTGAAAGATATTTTGTGTAACTAATTGCTGCATAGGTATTATTAAATTTTTTTAAAGTATTGTATTTATTAATAAACTGCAGTTTCTTAGTAGTTCTCATATCTTCAACATCATAGTAAACGGAAATATTTTCTTCAGTTCCAAATACAATAACATTTTTATAAACATATTTTACGTAATTGTCACTTTGTTCAAAGTTTCTATTAAGATTATAATCATCAAAATCAAATAATGAATATTTTATTTCTTCTAGCATAATTATTTAAATTTATCTATTACAAGCTTCCCATTTCTATAAATTCCGAATCCTCCATCTGGATTAATAACTGTTGAGTTCCCAGCTTTAAATTGTTTAATTATCATTTTACCATCTACTATATCTACATTTTTTCCCATCTCTCCTACTAATTTAATTACCCTATCGTCAGTTCTAGTTTTATCTAGAAACTTAAGTACACCTTCTAGATGTTTTAAGGTTGCTTCTTGAGAAGTGAGAGATTTTGTTTCAATGTTTGCTGCATATTCTAAAAATTGAGCCATTCTTTCTGTCCAACATGTGTTATGTACCAAAATCCTTTTGTCAGAAACATAATAATTATGGTTGCCTTCTACTTCAAAGTTATAGACTTTTACTTTACTATCCAAAAACTTAATAGATTCTACTGGAGAAGTCCCTCCATCCAGAGTGGTCAAAAGCATTCCTTCCATAAGGCTTTTAGCTTCTATCCAAATTCCGTTTACATAAAATGGGTGCTCTGGTGTACAGGTAATTTCAGTACCATTTACTAAAACCTTAACTAATGAAGAAGAAGTATTATGGGATAATTCTACCACTTTTTTAAGTTCTTTCTTTCCCGTTTCCTCGTTATAGCTCCATACTCGGTCACCTTCTTTAATATCCTCTATTTTTTTAGTGCCATTTTCTACGGCTACTAGTGTTCCTTCTGTAAAACAAATTTTTATTAATCCGTTGGTTAATCTGCCTAAAGGCCCACAGATATACCGGCTTAATCCTGCCGCTCTCCAGGCTGCTGAAACGAGTTCACCTCCCACCATGGATCCAGGTAACTCAAGGAATAAAAATTTCTCGGCGGCAGACACAGATTGCCCAACCTTAGTCGTTTCTATTTGATACTGTAAAAAACTTTCTGCATTATTATAACTCATCGTACCCAATGCTCCACTTATTTTACTTCGCATCATGAAATAGTTATAATTTAAATTATATCCTTTATTCCAGGTCTTGGAATTTCCCTTACCATCAAATGATATTCCTTCCAGAAGTTCTTCGCCTGCTACTCCTTCATCAAGGGTTATCTGATCTAACTTGGTGTTAAGGCTCATATAATCTCCATTATATCCTAATTTAATAAAACTATCACTTTCAAATCCATTGCCTTTATTACTCCAACTTCCACCTAAATTAAATGCTTTTTCTATCAAAGAAGCTTCTATCATTCCGGTGGGATCCGTAAACATAATCGGATTATTAAAACCATAGCGATATGGTGTAAGATCTGGATTGCTTGCTGCCATTGGATCCACTGAGAACCAGCGTCCAATATCCGACATATAGTGGCGGGCTCCAAAATCATAGAATCCTATTTCCTGTAATTCTTTGGTTCCAAATTTATAATTTTTATATGTACCCGATCCAAAGAAAGAATTCCCAGTCTTTAGATGATTCATTCCAAACGGATAATAGTCGTTAGCATCTGTAATTTCCAGAGCTCCTGTACTATTTCTTGCAAAACTTATTCTTACATTCCCCAAGTGGTCTGTATACTGATAGACATACTGTCCTTTTACATAGTCATAAAAGCCTTCTGACGTTGGAAAAAACTGTAAATCCGGAGTTAAAGCTTCCATACTTGGAAAATCGATGGGATCAGCAACAGAATATGCCTCCATTTCGAGAGCCCTACTCGTTTCAAGGTTGGCTAGAGACCCTGCTTCTGTAAGGCCAACAGTATCTGTTTTTAGATATTGAAATCCATCAAGATAATCTGTTGTTTTTACTGTAGTCACCGATCCCTTCAATCCGGAAACTACAGTTGTATTTCCTTTTTGTAGTTTAGCTCCGTCTGCGCCGTATGTAGTAATAATGGTAACATTTTCAGTCGGTTTCCTACTATAATCCACCTGATCAGGAAGATTAAGATAATTATAATTAATAGCAGCAATCCCTTTATCAGCCATATTGACCATATTACCATTGAGATCATATCCAATGGTCGCCGCCCCGCCCTCATAGCCTGTTGAGTTTGAGGAATCATCATTGATGCTTGTCAGTTTATTATCCGCACCGGCATAATTATAACGCAGTCTATCGATAACCGTAGCAATATTTCCATTTTCAATAACAGAAGAACGATACAATTTTGTAATGTTACCATTGGGGTCATAGTCAATAGATTCCGTATTTTCTTTACTGTTTGGATTAACAGGATTCTGATAATATCCTGCTGTTAATCTATTAACCCCATCATAAGAATAGCCATAACGTTTCGGAGTCAATGAAGGATTAACACCTATATTTTCCACGGATCTCCAGTCTACTTCGGCAATATTTCCATTGTATTTTGCAGTTACATTTTTCCCTGAAAATAGAACTGTATCAGGATTGGTAATTCCTTCTTTCTGATTGTATTTGATTTTATAAGCAAATAGCTTCCCACCAAGATCAGAAACAGACATCTGGTTTTTATTTATATCAGTTAACCAGCCTCTTATATTATAGGTATAGTCTATACTTTGAAGATTGTTTCCGACTTTTTTATTAATCAACTGTGAAAGCTCATTATAGGAATTTTCAGCCAGTAATTCTTCAGTCCTGTCATTAATCTGATGAAAATGTTGTTTTAATCTATATTGAGGATCATATACAAAACGCTCCTGTATCCTCACTCCATTTTCACCAGGCTTTCTTTGGTGGCTGATATTGCTTCTTTTAACTACTCCAATGAAATCGAGTTCTGCTTCTGTTTTGGTAAAACCTCCTAAATGATTAATCGAATAGGTTCCTATCATTCTTCCCTTTGTATCATACCAGGTATAGTTCTTGGTCCAGTTATCATTTTCAATATTTTTCACATAACTAGCTAACGGTAAACTTTTGGTATTAACCGCTGCATTTTGGACATCTGATAAAACCGTTTGCTCTGGAACAAGAATGTACGCAGGCACTACAACATCTGTAGGAAGTGGTGGATAAGTATCATAATAATTAACACTTAAAATTTGAGCTATACTTGTAGGGGATGCTGTATTGGAATAATAAACAGACATCCCACTTAAAGTAAAAGACGTGGTACTCCTGGTTTCATATAAAACATTATTAGCATCAATAATCGTCTGTAAGGCTGCCCTACCATTGGTATTGTTGGATATACCAGTATAGACAACTCTTCCATATTGATCATATTTGGTTAATAACCATTGTTTCTTTTGTTCAAGATTAGCATCTCTTGACATAATGATCTGGTCGGCTTTATTATATACCATAAATTCCCAACCTTTTCCGGGAACTCTTTTTTCTACCAATCTCCCTAATCCATCATAACGATATTGATAACATAGATTAGCAACATTCGTTAATGAAAGAGTTCCTAAGGCTGAAGCTAATGGTGGTATCACATAAGCTAATTGGTTAAACTCATCATATACGTAATATGTGTCCAAGTTTTTGCTGCCATCATTCTTTCTAATTAACAATGTTTGTCCTTTACCATTTTTATACTCTACAGCAGTATTTCCATCTTCATCTATGACCGAGTTTTTCAATAATGTCTTTTCATTATAATATCCCAAAATACTCAATGGGGATTCTGTCCGTCCTTCTTTCCAGGTTGTAGAAACACTGTATTTTTTTACTTCATTAGCCGCATTAACATTATAATTATAGGTAATAGGTTTATTGGCCCACGCACTTCCTGTCCCAAAACTCTGCTTTATTCTTTCTAGTGGAGAATTTTCTATAATCTGTTCAGAATATATTTTTTCTGTTCCATATACAGCTGCTGCATTATCAAGAGGATGATCATAGATATTTCCATTTTGTGTCCCAGGCTGAGGAATTGGTAAGTAAGATTTGGAAGGTCTTCCATACTGATCATATGCCATATGAGTGACAATATCTTTTTGACCTGAAGAGGCTTTAATATCTACAATCTGTTTAAGTCTGCCAAGTCCATCAAAATACTGAACCGTTTCAGATTTTTTTACACAATCCGCATCAAGGCATGTCGTAGACCATACATAGTTCTCTGAATTTGTTTGTGCGTAAGACCATCCTACTACAAAAAATATACTTACTATATTTAAAAATCTTTTCATTGATTGCCTAAGGTTTGTAGTTATATTTAAATTCTTTAATTGTTTTTCCCTGGGCATCAGTTACTTTAAGAAGCCTGTTGGCATTATCGTAAATATTAATTTCTCTGAAGCCTGAAGGTGATGTACTGGAAGTTATCCCTATCAAAGGGTCATAAGTAGAGGTAGTTATCTGGAAGTTTTTCAAAGCAGCATCTTTTCTAAGGTTATCTAAAGCCTGAATGAGAGCTGGCTCAGTAGCTGAATTACTATTATCTGAGTCTGAGGCATCTACTGCTGCTTTCACAGTAGCAAGATTGGCAACTTGCGTATAAGTTGCACCTACAATTACAGCAATAGGTAATGTCTTATTATATCCCCAAATCGTCACAGTAGAGACACCGTTTTTAGATTTTATTTCCCTGATATTTCCCAGTTCATCATAGCTTTCAATACTACCCATACTTTTAGCAACTTGTGTTTGATTATTGTATATTAATTGTGAAGTGGGATAAATGGTTGCCGGATCATCAAATTTTGTCTCAGATTTACCAATGAGTTTTCCATTTTGCGTTACCTCAGATTTTAGAGGAGTTCCCAAAAGATTTGCATTGAGTAGCTTCTGATTGCTCAGATCTTTTGGATAATAAATATTGGTCTCCGTAACAGATCCGGTAAAATCTGTTGATATTTCTTTGGTTAATAAATTATTATCTGACTCAAAAAACTTTTGGTTGGAAGATTGAATTATACCAGAACTATTTTCTACCCTAGTCTGATTATTGCCATTTACAGACCTTACAAATAACAATTTAAGAGGATTATTCCATTCGTCTTTTACCCCATTCTGTACTACATATTCAATATTATTTCTATTTTCGATTTTCTCAATAAGATTGTTATTCGAATCATACTTTTCTAATTTCTCTACTAAACCCATTTTTTTTATAGTATGATTGAGGTCAAAAGACAAAGGAGCTCCGGTATTATCTCCAAACAGAGAATCAATTTTTTCAGGCATCATAAAAGTATATTTTATCGATGTATTTTTGATTGAATCCGTAATTTTTACGTTTTTATACATAATCATTTCCTGACCTGTCCGTACATCATAATCTGTTCCATCTATATAGGGTGCTGGAGATGAGTAGCCCGGAATATCCATATAAGAATAACCACTACTTTTTGTAGGGTTATTGAAAAGGTTATATTCGAACTTTATAACACTTGAAGGAGCTACAGAGTCCTTTTCAAAAGTTCTTACCTCTTTTATTCTCCCTCCTTTTGCATATCTATAATCCTTGCTTAGGTTTCTAACTCCAAAAACACGCATTTTACCAAAAACAGGACCACCAATTATTCTAAAAACCAAACTGTTGGAATTTTTTAATCTAAACTCCTTTGTATAATTGCAGTTTAGATCAATGCCAGCTTTATAATTCATTAAATATAAAGTATCTGTCGGGGTACCTGGCTTTTCTAATTTATAGTAAAACTGATAATTAGGTCTAAAAACATTGGTTTGATCATGAAAATCATGATCGATTTTCATAATCAAACGGGAATAATTTCCTGGATTAGAAATAGTGAAAGGATATACATTAGTGTTTACTTTATCAAAATCTACGTCAGCTAATTTATCTACTGCAAAATCAGCAAGATCAGGGCTATACTTATCAGCAGAATCATTATAGGCATATGGAGTAATTGGGATCACATTGGGATCATAATCATATTCAACTCTTCCTCCTGTTGGGTAGGTGATAGATTTCAAAAAACCTGTTTTAAATTGATAAGGATTGATACTTTTGACTTGATAAAAATTACTATAATCCAGATAGCAAGGAGAGAATGAATTGACAAATCCGTACATGTCTCGTGATTCAACCCCATTATAAAGTTCCTGCTCAGGATAATGGTAGGTAAATTTATATCGTGCAATATCATTCCCATTTTTATCCTGCTGCACAATTTTATTTAGGGTCTTGTCACTCCAAAAGGTATATTGATTAATGATCTGATTGCTTTTGTTTTTCATTAAAATTTTAAAAATACCTTTCCCATTATAAGTGAAATCAACTATTCCAATATTATTGATCAAGATTTTATTGACAGTATTTTCAACTGTTGCCTTACCGGTAGCAATGGTTTTTGTCTCAGTTGAAAATTCATAAGTGACCAAAACATTATCCTTTTCATCTAATATTTTTGATAGTAAGAAAGCACTTGTGTACAACTCTTTTTTAGGTGTGGGAATTACTCCATGCCCTGGAGTATATATTTGAGGATACTCATATTGATAAGAGATATTTTTTTTATCAAAAATGTATTTAAATCCATTTTCATCTGTCACTTTAAAAGCTGTAAAACTGGCATTAGATTGTTTAATGATTTCTATTTTATTTTTAGAAGGATAAGACTGTACCGCTCTAATATCTCCTAAAGTACTGTCATTTTTTATATAAAATCTTCCTGTTTTTCCTAAGATATCATATTGATAAATTTGCGCATTATCTGCTAAGCCAAAGTCCATATACCTGTAAATAGCTCCCCCCCCATTAATAAAAACCCATCCCATTCCTCCATCTGTATAAAAATTCTGATGTGCAACATTATCTGTATAATATGATAATCCTATATTTATTTTTAAATTACTTTTAGCCGTTGGGGCAGTCAGTAAGGGTATATTAATGTCTAATTTTCCCTTTGAGTAGTCTGTTTCATAATTTCTCAGGAATGAATCTTTTTGATACTCAAAAAATTGCGAGAATAAAGAAACACTAAAGAATAAGAAAAAAAGAGAAATACACTTTATAGAGATACGAAAATTCTTTATCATATTTTTTATTTTTTAATCAATTTAGCGTTAGCTGTTTTATTCGTATCAGTTTTTATTACAATCAGATAAGCTCCTTGAATTAATGACTGAGTATTGATCTTCGTCACTTTATTCTTTGTTTTCAAATTCTGTAATTGTCTTCCTCCCATATCATAGACAGTAATATCTGCATCTTTGAAATCAAATCCTATTTCAACATAAGCATAATCAGATACAGGATTTGGATAGATCTTGATATCTTGTTTTTCAATCAATTGATCAAGCTGTTTATCTCCCAGTTTAATAATCTTCCAGTTTTCTTTTCCTAATTCATCGGCACTGGTTCCAGCTAAAACGATCGAACCGTCTCTATTCAATTTGATATCCGATAATCTCTCCTCTCTCTTTTTGGATTCTCCTTTTACATATTTTCTCCATTGCTCGTTTCCATCCCTATCCAGGTATAGCATCCAAAAAGTTTCATCGTCTGTTTCTATTCTTCCCTCAGCCTGAGTATATCCACCCAACAATATTCCTTTGGTAACCTCTTGGTTCTTGGCTCTTGTATCTTGGCTCTGTATCACACTTATTCCCATCAAAATATCTCTATTTTTGAAATTATAGGATTTTTGCCACTGTTCTTCTCCTCTTTCGTTTAATGAGATTAGCCATAAATCTGTTCCTTCTTCAATACCAACAGTCTTATTTCCTGATCTTTCTGATCTTGACTCACCACCTATGACGTATCCAGTTGAAGTTAATGTAAGTGTTCTTAGATGATCATCACCTGTACCTCCAAAGTTCTTTTCCCATTCTACTTTACCATCTTTGCTTAGCTTTACAATCCAGTAGTCACCTTCGCCTTCATTGTTACTATTTTTTGGGTAGCGAGATACGGGATTTGAGGTTTCTTTTGTTGGACTTTCACTCATGGAACTCGAACCCCGAACCTCGGAACTCCTCGAATAGATTCCTAATAAAGCTCCACCATCCTTCGTTGGAATCATTTTCTCTACTTCGTCTAGGCCTCTTCCTCCTAAAATTAGTTGTGATAATTCTTTTCCGTTTTTATCAAGCCTAGTGATCCACGAGTCTTTTGAACCATAGCCTTTAATTGTGTTTCCAGCAACAAAAAATCCTAAGTCTGTAGTTTGAATAACAGCTCGAGCCTCCTCATCAGCAGAAGTTCCTAACGTTTTTTGCCATAATTCATCTCCAAATTCATTGATTCTGATTAGCCAAATATCGGATCCTCCTTTGGAATCATCTTTTTTATCAAGACCCTTTCCTGAGTACGAAGTTCCTGCTAATAGAAATCCACCATCTTGAGTAGTTACTGTAGCAGATAAATAATCATGATTCTGTCCCGTAAAATATTTCTCCCAAACCTGGTCACCTTGCTGATTCAGTTTTACCAAATGGAAATCATATCCGTTATTTTGCCTGGCATTACTTCCAGCATCCATCTTCTCACTTCCAGCTTGTATAACACTCCCCGTAATCAAATACTGCTGATCAATAGTCGTTGTCACCTGGCTTAGAAAATCCTGAGTATTGGACTTGATATCCTTCTGCCAGATTACTTCCTGAGCTGAAAGGCTCAGCATTGTGCATATCGAAAATACACTTATGTAGAGTTTTATCATTATTTTTTAGTTTCCTTATGTTAATTTAAAATCGTGCAAATTTAACATTTTTTAGCATTCATTAATTTCACTTTAAAAAGATTTAATATGAATTACATCATGTTTTTACTTTCTCATTTTTAAACTTTTACGCTTTACTTACTACAAAGGTATTGCAGCTATACGACAGAATATGTCGTATTATTTTTATTGGTAATTTATTTTAGAATTGTTGGATAAAATAAGTCATTTTCATTAAAATCGGCTTTGATACTTTCGAAATATCATTCAATTCAAATACGTCATCTCTTGTTACCCATTGTTCTATTACAATATATAACACAAAAAAAGCGAGTTACTAGCTCGCCTTAATTTTTATAAAAACTTTGATATGTTCTAAGTGATAATAAAAAAACTACTTATGAGACTGCTTCTCCTTTCGGTTCGCAATGTCTATTATTTCCCGATACAAAACTTAGAAAAAATATTCCCCAACACCTCATCATTCGTAACTTCTCCAGAAATCTCTCCTAAATGCTCCAATGCATTACGAAGTTCATAAGCTAATAATTCTGTAGAAATTCGGAAGTTAATGGCTTCATTTACTTTATGTACAGCGTTTAAAGATTTGTGTAATGATTCAAAATGTCGTTGATTGGTGATGACAACATTACTTTCCTGGGATTTCATTTGTTCCACGTAGGAGGACAATTCATTTTTTAAATCCTGGATATTTTGATTTTCGACTGCTGAGATAGTAATAAAGTCGAATTCATGCGTGATTGCATTTCTGAAAACACTTTCAACATTTTCATATTTAGTTGGGATTACTTCATCAATTTTAGTCGCACAGATGATCAGCTTTAAATCGTCTCTCACCAATGATTGAATCATCTCAATATCCTCAGTAAAGTTTTCAGTAGCAGCATCTGCCAGGTACACCAGAATATTAGCGTTCTCAACTTTCTCCTTTGCTTTTTTAACACCGATTGCTTCAATTTCATCAGCTGTTTCACGTAATCCCGCAGTATCAATCAATCGGAATGCGTGTCCCTTGATATGTAAAACTTCTTCAATGGTGTCTCTTGTAGTTCCCGCAATACTGCTGACAATCGCTCTCTCCTCTTTTAGAAGAGCATTCAGTAATGTTGATTTCCCTGCGTTCGGTTTACCAATGATGGCAACAGCTGTACCATTTTTAATAGCATTTCCGTATTGAAAGCTTTCGATTAAGGAATTTAATTTGAGTTCTATTTTATTGAGCAACTGATTCAATGCTGAACGGTCTGCGAACTCTACATCTTCTTCAGCAAAATCCAGCTCCAGCTCAATCAATGAAACAAAATTTAATAGATCAGTTCTTAGAATTGATATTTCATTCGTGATGCCCCCTTTCAATTGATTAATGGCTACTTTTCTGGAAGCTTCATTTTCAGAAGCAATAACATCCGCAATTGCTTCTGCCTGAGAAAGATCGATTCTGCCATTAATAAAGGCACGAAGAGTAAATTCTCCCGCTTTTGCCATTCTTGCTCCATTTTTGGTTAGGGTCTCAAGAATACGTTTACCAATATGTGGAGATCCGTGAAACGCAATTTCCACAGAGTTCTCAGTCGTAAAACTTTTGGGAGCTAAAAATATAGATAACATGACTTCATCAATAGCTTCATTGCCATCCATGAAATACCCATAATGAATGGTATGGGATTTTTGCTTTTCGAGATTTTTACCCGGAAAAGATTTCTGAACGACGGATAAAGCATCGTTACCCGAAACTCTGATAATGCCTAAAGCTCCTACTCCATTGGCCGTAGCCAGTGCACAAATGGTATCGTTATTCATGGTGCAAATTTACGCTTTTTAATGGTAATTTTTATAGTAAAAGGCAATACGGATTGTCTATAATACCGATTGCGATCAGTATGAAAATAGGTTGAGTTTCTATTTCTTTTTAGATTTAAAAAGATCATCCAGATGTTTAACATAGGAAAGCTGCATAGTAATCGCTGTAAGGTTAAGTTCCTCTCTTTTCACCGGATAAACAATCTTATTGTTAATCAGAATCGCAAAAGAAATACCCCAATTATTTTTATGATAATTTCCAGCTATCCGGGCAAAGGCTGTTGGATACACTTCAACCTTTCCTTTTTTCAGTAATTTGGGGGCATTCCCAAAATTAGCACCAGCCTGAATGGTACCCGTCATCATCCAACGTTTGCTCACAACCCAGGAATAGGCATAGCCTCCATTGATTCCTAATTGAAAATTTTCTAGTCCATAGGTGCCATCCATGCCACTTCTTTCCATCCCTTTCAATTGGTAATAATACCCTCCACTTCCTACCAGCCAGCTTCCAGTAGAATGCACTTGTATTTCATCAAGATCAAATGCCGCTTTAGATGAAAACCGCTTTCCATTAAAAAGGTAAGTAGCTTCCATACCAATCTGTTTCACCGACATACTCCTGAACATTTCCGGATCCTGATCTTTACCTTTATCAACATAGAAACCTCTATAATCCTGAAAGAATATATCGAATATCATTTTCCTGCCATAATGGTGGATCTGGAAATCGCGGGTCTTCGTTTTCCCATATTTCTTTTTATCTGTTAAGGGAATAAAGCCATAACCTAACTGTACTCCTACAATTGTATTTTTAATTGCGAAACCTATCCCCGTGTTCAATGGATAATTAGGAGTATAATGCCTCTCTGTGTCGTCTATTTCCAGAGAGCTTGTAGAGAGGTATCCCGATATTCTGTATTTCTGTGGATAGGGTCGAATATATGTAGTATCTATTTTCTGAGCACGAATACATGAAACGGATAATACGATTATTAAACCGAGTAAAAGCTTCTTCATATCCATGAATTAAATAACGCCATTATATGTAATCATTGCTCTCTATGACTTTCTTAAATCGAAAGCAATTTAAGTATTATTTCCATTTCTATTGAATAAAAATAACATAAAAACTAAAACTTATAAAAAAAATCCGCAACACACTACCTTCTATTATTTTCTACAACTTCTCTGGTTAAATAATCACTTTTGTTGTCGTCCCAACACCTGTATTTTATGAAGCCATTGAGACCGTTGTCCTTCATTAGAGGTCTTTATAATTCCAACATATGTAACCCTAACAGGTTTCACTCCACAAAACCCCAACGTTGATTTCCTAAGCTGATTAACACTGGGGCGACCATAGAATAGCCAATAATACCAACCCGGCTGATCTAAAGTTGTTATGATATGGGCTGTTTTTCCCTTTAAAAGCTTATCCCACCAGACAGAATTCTCACGGTATTTAAAAGCCATTCCAGGTAGAAAAAGCCGATCAATAAACCCTTTTGTAGTAGCAGGTAAACCACCCCACCACACAGGATGCATCCAAACCAGATGATCAGCCCACTGTATGATCTCCCAGGCTTTAAGAAGATCAGGTTCCAGCTCTGTTCTTTTTTGATATCCAAATTGCAGATTGGGATTAAATTGCAAGTCCGCAACAACAATCTCTTTCACTTCAGCTCCTGAATTTAGAGCTCCATCTTTATACGCTTTAGCCAATCCAAAATTGAATGAATTCTTATTGGGATGTCCGTTAATG
This sequence comes from Chryseobacterium paridis, assembly GCF_016595215.1. GTDB lineage: Bacteria > Bacteroidota > Bacteroidia > Flavobacteriales > Weeksellaceae > Chryseobacterium > Chryseobacterium paridis. The sequence goes on from NZ_JAENHK010000010.1 coordinate 1,580,009, forward strand.
ATTGCTATTTTCTTCATTCTATCGTTTGTATAGTAATACTTTCATAAGCGTTTAATGCATCCAATAACTTATTTGGATGATGCAGCTGATGACTAAAATAAATACGATGATCAAGTCTATTTTTCAGCATTTCTTCAGCATGCAAAACAGCAGACAATGCCGTTAGTTCTGCCTGACCTTTTGCACTTTTAAGGCTGATCGTTTTGCTATTCTTATGACCCGTGATCACAATATCAAAAACAGACTGATCTCCTTTACCACTTGACCCAAAGATCATTTTGCGTTCTTTTAAAGATAAAATATTGAAAATCCTTAGGGATTGAAAAGCTCCCAGCAGCCAGGTAATGAACTTTGAATTATAGGTCATTTTTACTGTTACATCAGGGACTCTTTCAATCTGATTTAAAATATATAAATCAGGTACATCAAAATTATAAGCTGTCCTCTTACCTATTCCAAAAGAGTACTCAAATACTTCAGAATTTAAGAAGTGTTTTACAGAAACAGGTTTATTGTTTTTATACATTGAAAATGGTTTGGCTACATTTTCCGCCATAAAATGAGCAGAGCTTTCTCCTGCAAGATCCTTTACAGAATAATACACAAAAAGACTGACTTCCTTGATCTGATCCGAAAATGTATTAACCAATCCTCCTACAATACCACCCATCCAGCCTGAGCTAAAAACAATTTTACTGTTGATCTTTTGGCTTTTTGCCAATTCATAGGCACGGACCAAATCAGGAGTAGGTTTGGTAATATCCAGGTAATCGATATTATTTTCTATAGCAAAACGAAGAATATAATCCTCTTTATCATTCACAGAAAGGATAATGAGATCAATATGATGATCAAGGATCGTTTGAAAAGTCTTAGGATCGGTTACATCGATCACCAAATCTTTTTCTGTTTTTCCAGCTTTACGGCTTCCGATAAAAACCTGCTGTTGAGGATTTCTTGATTTAAAAATTCTCGCAATGGTTTTGCCAACCATTCCTGTTCCACCAATAATTACAATATTTGACTGCATCTCTAATTTTTTTGACAAAACTAGAGCGCCCAGATATCAATTAACAGGACAAATGTCTAAAAAGAAATTTCTTTTCTAATGCGGCTCAGATGTCTCTGTGTGATTCCAAGATAAGAAGATAAATATTGGAGGGGAATATCCTGGATGTAATGAGGGTGGTTTTTCAGTAGAGAAAGATATCTTTGTTTGGCATTATCTCTTTGCAGTTCAAAAAACCGTTTTTCAAGTTCGAGATACTCTTGTTCTGCAATCATTTTTAAGAATAAAACCCATTTATGGTTTTCATTGACCAATCTTTCTATTTTCTCTTTTCTTAAAACTAACAGATGAGCTTCAGAAATGGCCTGCATACTTTCAACACCAGGATTTCCTGAGATAAAGGAAGAATAAGAAGCAATCCAGACATTGGGAAATCTAAAACAGTAGGTATTATCTTTTCCTTCACTGGATGTATAATAAGATCTGAAAATGCCCGATTCTATAAAAGCGATCTCTTTACATGAATCTCCTTCATGTACAAAATAATCGTTCTTATTTAATTTTCTACTCTCAAAAAGTTGCAGAATATTTTCAATTTCCTCTTCAGAGAATATATTAAAACTTCGAAAGTATTCCTGTATCATGGTGATATTAATAAGTATCTTCTATTGAAAAGCGAAGTTAAACAAATAAAAAAAATCATCCCATTGCTGAGATGATTTTACCGTTTAAATTTATTAAATGTGTATGAAGATATGAAATGATGTGTCGCTCTTGTTGATACAAATATAGAATCCATTATTTTTAAATCTTCCAGTAAAATCCCTAAAAATATATCCGGGAAAATACGGTGGTGTAATTCAAAAATTATTTTATAAGCGTAATTGCCGATTTATTAAATTGCTAAATCGTTACACTGTTTAGCTTCCACATACTAATCATCGAAAGTCCTTATACTACGGCTTTTAGTTCCATCTTATTATAAAAAAATCATCCCAATACTGAGATGATTCAACTGTTTGTGTTTTGAAAATATATAAAATGAAGTGGTGTCTATTTTTATTGACACAAAGATAGATGGCCAGGTATATTTTGCAATCAGGGTAATCCCTAGAAATACACCCGGGAAAATACGGAGATGGTTTTTAGTTGAATTGTTAAATCGTAAAACTGTGTATCGCCATCCCGCCATTAATCTATCCAAATCATTATTTATCAGTGTCTGAACTCAAAAATCTTTGATTTTAAAAAACTTATGTGTTCTTGTTATGCAGTATGAATTAAACTTAAAAATAGCTAAAGTGTTTAAAAAACTTTTGTGACTTGTGGTTAATTTTTTTCCCACAGATTCCACAGATTTGCACAGAAGGTTATGCATATTTTGCTCTCGCTGATTGTGCTGATTAAGCAGATTTTTATTTAATTCTATCTTTATATTGTCGGAATAGATGTTAAAAAATAGCATCTCTTATGAAATGTAATGAATAGAAAAATCATAGATTTTCACGGATGTTTATGGTAATTTTTTTTTTCGCGCTGATTTATCTCATCGTCACAAAAAAATCAAAGATTTTTTTTAATCTTAAGTGTACTTCTTGGGCAGCTTATACTAACTTAAAGCAGCTTAAGTGTTAAAAATTTTGTAATTAATGTTGTAAACTGAGATTGCTTTACTTCGACAGGCTCAGCACAAGCACCATTCGTTCGCAATGACAAACTGTTTAAAAAACTTTTGTGACTTTTGTGGTTAATTTTTTCCCACAGATTCCACAAATTTGCACAGAGGGTTATGCATATTTTACTCTCGCTGATTGTGCTGATTAAGCAGATTTTTATTTAATTCTATCTTTATATTGTTGGAATAGATAGTAAAAAAATAGCATCGCTTATGAAATGTAATGAGTAAAAAAAACATAGATTTTCACGGATGTTTATGGTAATTTTTTTTTTCGCGCTGATTTATCTCATCGTCACAAAAAAATCAAAGATTTTTTTTAATCTTAAGTGTACTTCTTGGGCAGCTTATACTAACTTAAAGCAGCTTAAGTGTTAAAAATTTTGTAATTAATGTTGTAAACTGAGATTGCTTTACTTCGACAGGCTCAGCACAAGCACCATTCGTTCGCAATGACAAACTGTTTAAAAAACTTTTGTGACTTTTGTGGTTAATTTTTTCCCACGGATTCCACAGATTTGCACAGAGGGTTATGCATATTTTGCTCTCGCTGATTGTGCTGATCAGGCAGATTTCTATTGCAGTCTATTGCTACATTGTTATGATAGACAACAAAGAGTAGCTTCGCTTATGAAATTTAATGAATAGAAAAATCATAGATTTTCACGGATGTTTATGGTAATTTTTTTTCGCGCAGATTCGGTAGATAACGCAGATTTACCCCACCGTCAAAAAAAAAATCAAAGATTTTTTTAAGCTTAAGTGTACTTCTTGGGCAGCTTATACTAACTTAAAGCAGCTTAAGCGTTAAAAATTTTGTAATTAATGTTGTACACTGAGATTGCTTTACTTCGACAGGCTCAGCACAAGCACCATTCGTTCGCAATGACAAACTGTTTAAAAAGCTTTTGTGGCTTTTGTGGTTAATTTTTTCCCACAGATTCCACAGATTTGCACAGAAGGTTATGCATATTTTACTCTCGCTGATTGGTTAATTTCTTTCTCACGGATTGCACAAATTTGCACCGAGGGTTATGCATTATTCTATTGTTACACTGTTAGATTGATACATTGTTATATTATCATATTTTATATTAAATCAAAAAAGCCCCATAAGTACAACTTACAAGGCTTTCAATTTATCTAACAATTTTTAAATTAAAGCGGGCTTACCAATTGTAAGAACCATTCTTTAACGTCACCTTCTAAATAAGGGGACAATTTTTGTTCACAGGTATTGTGATATTGGTTAAGCCATTCTATTTCTTTTTCAGAAAGAATTTCTTTTACAATAGTATCTTTAAAGAAAGGACAGAATGTAAGGGTTTCAAATTCATAGAAAGTTCCTGAACCTGTTTTTTCAGCTTCTTTTACTGCAATAAGGTTTTCATGGCGGATTCCATAATCACCTTCCAGATAATATCCCGGTTCATTTGAACAAACCATTCCAGGAAGAAGATCTTGCGGATTCAGATCTTTTCTGATATTTTGAGGTCCTTCATGTACATTCATAAAGCTTCCCACTCCGTGTCCTGTTCCATGATTGAAATCTTTGCCTTCCATCCAAAGCGGAAGTCTTGCAATAGCATCCAAATGAACACCTTTTGTTCCTTTAGGAAATTTCACCATTGATAAACAGATCAGTCCCTGTAAGACAAGAGTAGAGTTTCTTTTGAATTCCTCAGAAACTGTTCCTAATGCAAAAGTTCTTGTAATATCAGTAGTTCCTTCCAGGTACTGCCCCCCTGAATCTACTAATATACTTCCATCATTCGTTACCTCTTTACTCCCTTCACTTTTTGCAGAATAGTGCATAATAGCACCATTATCTTTATATCCAACAATACTTCCAAAACTTTCACCTACAAAATTCTCTCCTGCTGCACGGAATCCTAATAACTTTTCACCGATAGAATACTCTGTCATAGCCTCCTTTCCAGCATTGTGAGTCAGCCAATAAAGGAATTTTACCATGGCTACTCCATCTCTCACCATTACAGTTCTAAAACCCTCCAATTCAGTTTCATTTTTCTGAGCTTTCATCAAGTTTCCAGGAACCGGAGCCTTTACAAACTTGTTATCTGTTTTTAAGGTCTCAAAAATAGATTGATTGCTGGTTGGAGAAATTAAAACTTTTTCACTTTTAATTGTTTTCAGATGATTATAAAACTCTTCATAAGGCATCATTTTCACAAAAGCATCATCCAGTTGTTTTCTTGCTTCTACTTGTAGTTTTTCAAGACCGGTAAATAAGATGGCATCGTTCTTTGTAATAATGATATATCCCAAAAATACAGGATTACTTTCTACATCACTTCCTCTAAGATTCAATGTCCAGGCAACATCATCAAGACTTGAAATAATATGATAGGTCACCTCCTGCTCTTCCATTTTCTGACGGATAGCAGAAAGCTTGTCTGTTACAGATTTTCCGGCTCTTTCTACCGGTTGTGTATAAATAGGATTTTGAGAAGGAGCTCCTCTTTCTTTCCATACTTCTTTCAGTAATGGAGCATCTACAAGAGTGATATTTTTATTATTTAATTTTTGAGAAAGCAGCTCCCAATTAGCATGAGATGTTGCAATAGCATTGACAGCTACTTTTCCATTCACTGGAATTTCAGAAATAATCCAGTCGATATAGTTAGGAGTTCCTTCTATTCCATCTTTAAAAAGATCGATTCCTGAGCCCTCTAATTCCAGCGCAGCTTGTGTAAAATATCTTCCGTCGGTCCAAAGTCCGGCTTTATCTTTCGTAACAACTACAAAACCCGCTGATCCCAGAAAACCCGAAAGCCACGCTCTTTCTCTCCATTCTTCCGGTAAATATTCACTCATATGCGGATCCGCAGAATATACTATAAATGCATCAACATTATTTTTCTGCATTTCTTCACGAAGCGCAGCCACTTTTTCCTTTGAAGTCATTTTTTAAATTTTTTAAAACCGAAAGTTACAAAAATTTTGAGGTTTCATATTCAAATTATTCATCGATTTTTTGAGAATTGGTGGTTATTTTTTCGTTTCAATGGTAATCGCGAAGAGTTGTATGACAAGGGATTCTTATCGTGGAAATTTGTTTGGATCCAAAAGCTTATACTATGAAAACCAAAAATTTGTGTGGATTCAGTTTTTCCGATTGTCAAACTCACCCGTTTTATGATCATCTGTGTAATTTGTCTCATTATCTCAAAAGACATTTTTAAGAATTATACAACAATTTAATCGTTTAACCAAAAATTAAATACTTTAAATTAACAAAATATGTAATTATTATTAAAAATATACAGCTTTGGAAAGATTCTTGCTACATTAGAATTCTATGGGAAAACAGAATTATAAAAATCACAGGAAATTTTATCCACCTCACCATTTTATTTACCTTCCACTTTTGCTCATATTAGAAGGAATAGGAATTTATAATATCTGGAATGATTCTGAAAATAAATTGAGCTGGATCTTATTTTCGATTGTTATTTTTCTGATCCTATATTTAGCGATCATGGTACGGCAGCATTATGCATTGGGAAACCAAAACCGTATTGTGAGACTGGAATTCAGGCAGCGGTATTTTGAGATATTCAATAAAAGATCTGATGAGGTTTGTGAGAAATTGAAATTTGATCAGATTGCTGCTTTGAGATTTGCTGATGATGATGAATTTAAGGAGCTTTTATATAAAGCATTGAATGATCAGATTTCCGGAGATCAGATTAAAAGATCAATTAAAAACTGGAGACCTGATCACCATAGAATTTAATAAACACCAAAATAAATCAATATGAAAAAGTTACCCTTATATAGTGTTGCAATATTAAGTGTATTACTATTAACAAGTTGTGAAGCCGTCGAGACCATCTTTAAGGCTGGAATGTGGTGGGGAATTCTTCTGGTAGTAGCCGTTGTCGTTATTCTATTATTAATTTTTTCGAAGGGTAAAAACTCGTAACCATTTTTCACGATGGATAATGACAATTTTGAATTGATCTCCCACCTTAAGCCCTCAAAGATCGTTAAGATCATGAAAGATCCGGTGGCTTCCGCAAAGGCTGTAAATCTTATTTACACTTCTGATGCGGAAACCGCCGGAATTATTCGTAAGAAGAAAGGAAAGAAATACTCTTATTTTAAAGATGGTGAACGCCTTAAAGATCAGGACGAAATTACCAGAATCAATAAACTGGTGATTCCTCCAGCATGGGAAAATGTATGGATATGTGCTTTGGATAATGGCCATTTACAGGCCACCGGATTTGATGTAAAGAAAAGAAAACAGTACAAGTACCACCCTCTGTGGAGTGCATTAAGAAACCACACCAAATTTTACAGGATGCTCCAGTTTGGATATGCTCTGCCAGAAATCCGTCTGAATGTGGAAAAAGATCTGGCACTAAGGAATTTTGAAAAAAGAAAAATCCTTGCCCTGATTGTGAGCCTTATGCAGCGTACCAATATCCGGATTGGAAATAATGCCTATGAAAAGCTATATGGTTCTTTTGGATTGACCACATTAAAAGATAAACACGTTAAGATCAATGGACAAAAAATGACTTTTTCTTTTAAAGGAAAGAAAGGGATCATGCATAATGTAGATCTTAAAAGTAAAAAACTCGCAAGACTCGTTCAGAAATGTAAGGATATTCCGGGAAAGGAACTTTTTCAGTTTTATGATGATGAAGGAAACAGACATTCCATAGATTCGGGAATGGTGAATGATTATATTAAAGAAATAAGCGGGGAAGATTTTACCGCCAAAGATTTCAGAACCTGGTCGGGTACCGTGAGTGCTTTGATTGCTTTTAAAGAAATTGGCTACGCCGAAAACAATACGGAATATAAAAAGAAAGTAAAAGAAGCCCTGGAAATTGTAGCTTCGCATCTGGGGAATACCAGTACGGTTTGTAGAAAATACTACGTTCATCCCCTTGTTATTAATTTGTATGAAAATAATTCAATCAAGAAATACCTTGATGAATTGGAAGATATTGAGGTAAATGATGGGAGGGCAGATCTTACGCAGGAAGAAAAGCTGGTTTTAAAGATCCTCGAAAATGAAAAAATGTAAAGCTATCTAGAAACAAAAATAGCGGGTGAATATCTCACAAATTTTGTGGTGTTTATAAAGATTTATCCTTTTGTAAAAACTGTACTCTGTACTCTTTAGGAGTAATACCTGTGATCTTTTTAAAAAGCTGAGTAAAGTGAGAGGCTGTATGAAAATTAAGCTCATAGGCTATTTCTGCAATATCCTTACTCGAGTGTAATAATGCTTTGCTATAATTAATATCAATCTCATTGATCCACTGCTTAGGAGATATCTGGGTTACATTTTTCACACATTTATTAAGGTAATTTTCTGTCACCGATAGTTTATCAGCATAAAAAGCCACTCTTTTCTCTCCTACATGATATTTGAACAAAAGATCCCGGAATTGTAACGAAATTTCCATAGACCGGGTACCAAGCCGTTGGTGGCTATCTGAATCTGTGCTTAGCATTTTAACCAAAATAAGATGAAGCATTGTAACCACTACCTCATTTACATTTAAGTTATTCAACCATAATTCCTGTTCCATAATCGGAAGAAGCTGAGTTATGGTCCCATAGGTCAGATTATCCAGTTTAAGAAATGGGGTCATAAAAAAAATACTCGTCTTATGTTTTGGCAATTCCTGTTCTGATAAAATACTGTTTTCATAAGCAAGAAAAAAACCTTCAGCATCGTCGGACAATTCTATGGTAGCTGTAATAGTACCTTGTTTGATAAAAATAACACCTCCGCGTTCTGCCTGATACTCTTTATTTTCAAGGTATTGTTTGATATGCCCGTTGGTAATAAAAATGATAAAATTGAAAGTCGTCCGGTATGGGATCACCGGCATGAGAATCCCTTTAAGGTAACTCTCAAGCCGGTAAAGCTGTACATCCGCATTATTAGCCAATATTTTCTCGGTAATGTTAGGGAGAAAAAGTTTTTTGTACTGAAAATTGGATAATACTTCCATATCCTTGATTATATATTAATTAAAATTAAACAAATAAAATAACGAAACAATGAATATTAATGTAACAATGTATCAGTCTAGCAGTGTAACAATATGATTGTGCCTCGCTCAATCCAAAATTTACCGCCACTCTAATACTCTAATACTCTAATACTCTCAAACACTCACACTTTCAACTCTCCATTTTCAACTTTCAACTCTCAACTCTTAACTCTCAACTCCCTAAAATTTATAATAAACCCCAACCTTCACTCCAAACGGACTTCCTGGAGTATATGTAAGATCAGTAGTTGATTCTGTTTCATTTTTCAATTGGGTTTCCGTTGCAAACTGAGCTTCATTCCATTTCACATTGAAAAGATTATTTACCTGGATGTTGGCACCCCATTTTGGTTGGTTATAAGAAAGCATCAGATCATTTACGAAGTAAGCTTTTGTTCGTATGCTGTTATCCTCAACAGCTGGTCTGGCTCCCAGATAACGGTACTGAAGTCCTAAAGAAAAACCATGTAAAAAGTCCCAGTTTACGGAACCTGTACTGGTAATTACCGGAGCTAATGGTACATAATCCTTGCCTTTTTCCTCTTCGGTAAATCTCGCATGTGCATAATTGATATCTGCATTCAGATAGAAATTCTGTAGCGGTTGGAAACGAATTCCAAGATCAGCTCCCATACGCTGAGATTTTCCTGAAGGTTCAACTACTGCATCGTCTCCTACGTATACAAATTCCTGTTGCAAAAATAAATACCAAACTGTTGGCGTAATGATCAATGATTTAAAAGGATGTAGCCGTAACCCGAAATCTCCACCTACCGAATAAGGAAGCGTTTTCTGTCCTTGCTGCTCGATTACTACCCTCATATCATTGGAATGGAATCCCATTCCGGTTTTTAAAAACCACATCACATTATCACTGGCAGCATAAGAGAAATTAAGTTTTGGACTCACTCTTGTTCCTTCTGAAGATTGACCGGAAGGGAGCTGTTCAACATCTAAAAGGTTATGCATGTTAAAAATAAAATGATCTACCCTCAATCCCGGATTAATGGTCCATTTTCCGGTCTTCCAAACCAAACCTGTATAGGCATGAAGATTAGTTTCTGTTCCGTTGACATCAGAAAGCTTGTTTAAAAGGAGATCTCTGTGGTACACATGATTCAACTGAAGGGTATTGATATCATCATTTCTGAATCCTACTCCTGATATCCAATCCAATGATCCATTAGGCAATGAAAAGTTTTTGGTATACTTTATTTCTGTTCCATAGATATTTCTTCCATCCTTTTGCTGAATTTCATCTCCATGATCTTTATCTTTTAAATAAAAAGTAAAATCCGAATAAAGGTTAAAATCATATTTGGAATACCACGCCATGGCATCAATTTGTTCAGATGGAGAAATAATGTGTTTATAATTCATCTGAAGATTCGTTCTTGAAGTGCTTCCTCCTTCTGTTGGATCTATACTTCCCCATCTTCCGATAATTCCTTCATTCACTGCACGCTCAGGAATTTGTCCCGATGCATTCCATGAAGAATTAAATGTTGAAAACTGAATATTAAAGTAATCCTTATCCGTCAGCCACTGATTGTATTTACCAAAAATATTAACCCTGTTAAAGTTTTGTTTTACATCGAAAGGACCATCAGTATAATTATATTCTGCAGCCAGATAAGCGCTTTTCCTTCCGGCGGCATCATTCAGGATATTAAACATTCCTAAAACTCTTTTGCTGTTAAAAGAACCACCTTCCAGTTTGATCATACTGTTACTTAAGCGATCATAGGTTTTAAAATCTACATATCCTGAAGTATTAAAATCTCCACGATCCATATAGTAAGCTCCTTTTCCAAAATCGATATTATTTACTGTCTCAGGAATCACAAAATGCAGATCAGAATACCCTTGTCCATGAGCATGTGACACAATATTCACTGGCATTCCATCCACATTTACGCTTACATCCGTTCCATGATCAGAATCAAATCCTCGTAGAAAGAGCTGTTCCGCCTTTCCTCCTCCAGCATGTTGCGCTATAAAAAGTCCTGGTACTTTACGTAACAGATCCTGAGCTGAATTCACGGGAAATTTATTAAGATCTACTTTGGTAATAGCAGATAAAAATGAGCTGTGATTAATCGCTACTTCCGAAATCTGAAAAGGCTTGTGTTGCATAAAAACCACCTTATTCTTTTCATCATCATTGGTAATTACCCATTTTACGTCATCATATCCTTTATGGCTGATCACAAGAGTATCAGGAAATGAAGCAATATTTAATTTAACCGTTCCATCGGTCCCGGAATGCGCATGATTATTTCCGTGGTCAAATGCTACCAGAGCTTCTGAAATTGGAAAATGATCATCAAAGTCTTTAATTAACAATTGTTTTTGTGATCCTGCCTCTTGTGCTGCTACTTTTGCATTCATCAACACGGCCAAAAGGATGATCATTACTTTTGTTACTTTCATTGATTAAAATTGTTATTTTTTTTAATTATTTTTTTGCTTTTTTAGAAAAATTTTCTGGATCAGCAAAGTCAACCATGTTCCGACTACAAATGGAAATGTAAGAACTCCACCTACTTCATTAAGGACATTGTAATCGATCAGTAAATCATCGATCACTACCGTAAGGAATACTGCGATCAGTACCCACAACCCGTCTGTTTTCTTAAAACCTGAAAAGGCAATAGCAGAAAGAACAGCATTGAATCCGAATAGTCCCATGTGGATTTTGTCAATAGGTTCTCCATTTAAATGGGAAAGATATGCACCTATTACGGAACCTGCCAAACCATATAATGCAGCAGCTGGAGAACTGATAAAAACAGCGATGAAGAAAATAATCCCCGAAAGTATGCCTCCCTGGAAGATTACCTCACCAAATCCATTCGTACATGTTAAGAAATCATCATAATCTACAGGCCCCAATTTAGCAGACATCATTTCCGATGGTGGAATCTGTGTAAAATGATGGAGCAGACAAATACAGATCCAGGTTACTACAATAAACGGAAATGTAAATACCGGAATCTTTTTTTGTATAAAAAAATGCTGAATTATAGCAGCCAATGCCCCACCTACCGCAATAAGAATCCAGATCAGTAAAGTAGCCTGAAATACAAATGACAACGCTACTCCTACTAAAGCCGCACTAAATCCATACAAACCTGCATTGATTTCAGATTGAGCATAGCGTAATTTCATTGCCGTCAATGTACCAACAGCTGTGGAGAGCAAAACTGCGACACCACCCTGCCAGCTTCCTAAAAAAATTCCGACCAGAAATAAAAGTCCTGTCCACCTGTTTTCCTGCAGCATGATCTGCCCGATTCCTTTTAAAACATGATCGATAAAAGGGAATTTTTCAAAAAATTTGTTCATAGTTTTTTTATTTTTTTTTGGTGCGAGATATGGGGTCCGAGGTGCGGGTTAAAATTAATACGTTTTGATTTTCAGATGTTCAATTTCCATTAAATAAAACGAATTACATTTCAAAAATTCTACAACCCGAATCCCGTATCCCGAAACTTATAACCCGAAACTCGCATCTCGAACCCCAAAACTCACCTACCACCCCAGAAATACCATTCCGATTCCACATACTGTAACTACAGCGCCACTTATCGCTCCCATATACCGTTCCAGTTTTTCGGTGTTGAATAACGTTGAATATCCATAGCGTCCCAACAATACCATTCCAAGCATCGTTAAAACAGTGGTTATGGTAAAAGAGGTAACCAACACAAAAATTTCATAGGTTGAATGCTTCACTCCAGAGTAAAACAGAAGTGGTATTAATGGCTCACTTGGTCCCATCACAAAAATCATAAATAAGACAAGTGGAGTCACTTTAATTCTTTTTTGTGGCATCACCATTTCAGTATGATTGTGTTCATACACATAGACGTCATCTCCCATCACATCAAAATGCTTATGAGGTTTGTTTCGAATGGCCTGGATTAATCCATAGATCAGATAAATCCCTCCAACAATGAGTAAAGCCCATCCTGAAAAATTGCCTCTCAGATCCTGAAACCAGGAAATTTTATTGAGTTGCCAACCCAAGACAACTCCGATAAAACCTAAAACCAAAGAGCTCATCACATGTCCAAATCCACAGACAATAGTCAGAATTGTTGTTCTCATCCCGCTCCATCCTTTAGATTTTGAAAGGACAATAAACGGTAGATAATGATCCGGTCCGGACGCAGTGTGTATAAAACTTATAGAGATTGCACTGATTAAAAGTGCCCAAATCGTTGTATCCATTAATTAATTTTTATGGCAATGACCAAAGCTTTTCCTGAACATAGAGAAAGAAATTATACATCATTTCCCCTCCGTGTCCAAGGGCTCTAATAATAAACCCATTATTTTCCATTGCCGAAATTCCAATTTCCATATCTGCATTGTTTGCCTCATCAGCATTTAATATAGATTCTATTAAAGCATCTTTATCTACATTTTCCTTTGTGCTGTAAAAGATCAAGGTTCCCTGATGGGTAAACTGTTCCAGATTACCTATACCATGAATAGGAATCATATCCGGCTGGATCAGTACATTATCTTTGATCATTAGCTTATTCTCATGATAGATTTCCATCAGGTTCTGAAAACGCTTCAGCTTAAAAACTTCTCCATAATGTTTCCTTCCACAGGTAATGATCTCACTGATGATGATCTGACTGTTCTTGCCCATATGGATCTGAGCCTCACTTTTGAAATTTGAACTTTCGTGAGGAACGATCGGATGAGGAACATAAGCAAACGAAGTATTATCTTCCATGGAAACATTCAGCAGTTGAGTTGCTTTATCTTCCATATTGAATAGTCTCTGGTAAGATTGTGACTGCAGCTGTAATGAAGCTCCCTTCTCCAATGAGACTTCCAAATGGTAACGATCTCCATCCAAAATTCCTGGCGAAGAACTCATCACCATCTGATAGAGTTTGGTGTCATTTTTACGTTGCCCTACAGATACAACTCTAAAGGGAAGGGAAACGTAAAGATCTTTTACATAAGATTTCCCATCCTTATATCCTGCAACCAATTCTAAACGGCTATTCATCTATCGTACAAGATTCGGTTCCTCACATTCCTCTAGCAATGCATACTTTTTAATCCACCCGATCACTTTTTCCAGCCCTTCATCAGTTTTAAGATTGGTAAAAACAAAAGGACTTCCGTTTCTCATTCTTCTCGCATCCCTTTCCATCACCTCAAGACTTGCTCCAACGTGAGGTGCTAAATCTATTTTATTGATAATTAAAAGATCTGAACGGGTAATTCCAGGTCCTCCTTTTCTTGGGATTTTCTCTCCTTCTGCTACATCGATAATAAAAATAGTAACATCTGCAAGATCCGGACTGAAGGTTGCTGATAGATTATCTCCTCCACTTTCAATAAGTACCAATTCAATATCAGGGAAGCGTGCTGCTAATTCATCCACCGCTTCCAGATTCATACTTGCATCTTCTCTGATTGCTGTATGAGGACAGCCTCCAGTTTCTACACCAATAATTCTTTCATGAGGTAAAAGACTGTTTTTAGCCATGAACTCTGCATCTTCTTTAGTGTAAATATCATTGGTAATAACACCAAGATCATAAGTTCCGAACATCTTTCTGCTCAAACGTTCCAATAGAGCGGTTTTACCAGAACCTACCGGCCCCGCTACTCCAACTTTTATATACTTTCTATTTTCCATTTTTTTTAATTTTATTTTTTATTTTTTTGGCTAAAGGGCAAAAAGGCGAATCTGCTTATTTGCCCATTTGCTTTTAGCCATTCAGCCTTTTCGCAATTTTACAATTCAGCGATTTTGCCTTTTCGCTTTTTCGCTTTTTCGCCTTTCAGTGATTCCCCCCTCACGACATATACAGCCTCGAATACAATCTCTCATGCTGCATACAGTGAATATCAAACGAGGTATTGCATATTCCTACAAGATCACGGTCTATTTCCATTGTTTCTTTTGCTGTTTGCTCCATTACAGAATACAGATCAAATAAGATATCCTGTCCATCAAGTTGTCCGAGGGGTACTAACTTTACAGCATTGGTAATCATTCCGGCAACTGATGTGTAGTAAAACCCCAAAAGTGCTTCATACAGAGGGATTTTCATCAGGGCTGTATAAATACCAAACACGATACAGTAATGAGAATTGACTTCACCCTTTCTGATTACCTCTTCATACTTTTCCATAAAAGAAAAATGTTCTCTTCTTTTAAAAATCTTGATCAGTCGCAATCCTAGCTTCTGACTGGCCTGACGGATCTCTTTTGGACATTTTAAAGCATTGCACTCATTATCCAATTGTATGATCAACTCTAAATCTTCCTGCTGAGTAGCTTCATACGCGAGTTTCATTAGCGCTCCATCGTTGTATTTCAGATTGTAGATCAGCATATTTTCTACAAATTCTTTGGCAGTCTTTGTATTATTTACAATCCTTTTCTGAACATAAGTTTCTAATCCGTTAGAATGGCTATACCCTCCTATCGGCAGTGTTGGATCAGCAATATGCAGCAAGCCCGCCAGAAAATGTAAGTTCATATTATTCATCTTTTGGCGCTGCCATTTTTAATATTTTAGTAAATAAAGTTGATCCTAAACTTCCGTGCCCGTGAGGTTCTACATTGGATTTAAGAAGATTCAGAAGCTTTACACTTTGTCTTTCAGGATTAAATCCACTGGCTTCCAGCCATCTGTACATCGGCATTTCAAAAGGTAGCAGTACCTCATCATTTTGAATGAATAAAGGAATATGTTTGTTTCCGATCTCATAGCATACCGTTCCCATTTCCAGCATAGATTGCGGTTTCATTACAATAGCTTCTGTTTCCAGTACATTCACTACAATCACCTTTTCCTCATCCTTATAAAGGATATCTCCTTCACGCAAACGCTGACCTTCTCTCAGGAATTTGATTGCAAGATCCGTCCCTTGTCTCGTTTTCTTCCGCTGAATTCTTTTAGTGGTTTCAAACCATTCAAGATCCAGATAATCAACGTTTTTTCCTTCTACAGGATAATCCGCGATATTTCCTAAGGTTTCATTAATAATCATTCTTCTCTTTTCTTTTTTCTGAAATCGATATTTTTAGAAATCCCCACTCCAAACGTGGAAGCACTAATTCCCGCTACATACGTTTTCGTCCATCCTTCCTGTTTTGTTTTTGTCTGTAACATCGAAAGTTCAGCAAATTTGAACTTAAGAGCCCATCCGCCGCCCAAAAAAATGGCAAATAAAGGATAGGCACGCAGACGATAACCATTAAAATTGTTCATTTCATCGGAAGTCGTTGACAACTGTTGCCCCCAAACATAATGGGCATCAATCTGACCGATTAAAGCAAAATATTTTCCCAGCGTTACTGATGGACTGTACCAGATCCCTACTTCATTCTGTTTATAAATTGTGCGATGATCTGAAACATTCTGAGCATATGCATAATTGATCCCGGCAACATCATTGTTGTTGAAAAAATATCCTATCCCAATGGGTACTCCTGCATTAGCACTCGTCCCTACAGAACTAGTACTACTGGAAGGCGCATTCGTCTTAGAGTAATCAAAAGAACCATACACCATAAACTGCCCTTTCGGACCCTCTTCATCATTTTTTAGCCTTCTTCCGCCAAGAAACTGTGCATGCATCTGAACAGAAATCAAAGAGGTTCCGGCAACTGCCCACGACAGCGCTTTTTTATTAAAGTATTTCATCTGATCTTAGTATTTAATTTATATTCTTTGAAAAGACCCGGAATTTCACCGGGCTTTATAAAAGTCTATTCTTAGAACAGATAATACAATTGTGTTAAAGGAAGTTTTTCCGCGGGCTCACAAGTGATGTATTCACCATCAACCGTTACTTTATAATTTTCCGGATTAACTTCTATAAGTGGAGTCTTGTCATTATGGATGAGGTCTGCTTTGGAAATATTTCTACAGTTTTTTACCGGAAGAATCATTTTCTCAAGTTTGAATTCAGCTATAGATCCATTGTCAATAGAAACCTGTGAAACGAAAGTAGCACATGTTCCATATTTTGCTCTTCCATGAGCACCAAACATATTTCTGTAAATAACAGGTTGTGGTGTAGGAATAGAGGCATTCGGATCACCCATTTTACTTGCGATCACCATTCCACCTTTATAGATCATTTCTGGTTTCACTCCAAACAGAGCAGGTTTCCAAATCACCAAATCTGCCAGTTTACCTTCTTCAATAGAGCCTACGTATTCTGAAATTCCATGAGCAATAGCTGGATTGATCGTATATTTTGCTACATATCTTTTTGCCCGATAATTATCATGCTCAGTTCCTTTATCTTCTTCAAGCTGTCCACGCTGATCCTTCATCTTACTCGCAGTCTGCCATGTTCTTGTAATCACTTCACCTGGTCTTCCCATCGCCTGAGAGTCAGAACTCATGATGCTGAACACCCCCATATCGTGTAAAATATCCTCAGCAGCAATGGTTTCAGGACGGATACGGGAATCTGCAAACGCTACATCTTCAGGAATATTTTTACTCAAATGATGGCAAACCATCAACATATCCAAATGCTCATCAATGGTATTGATGGTATAAGGACGTGTAGGATTAGTAGATGCGGGAAGTACATTCGGATACATCGCAGCTTTGATGATATCTGGTGCATGGCCTCCTCCTGCTCCTTCTGTATGGAAGGTGTGGATCACTCTTCCGTTAATAGCACGCATGGTATCTTCAAGAAACCCTCCTTCATTTAAAGTATCCGTATGGATAGCCACCTGAACGTCATATTTATCTGCTACTTTCAATGCTGCATCAATTGTTGCAGGTGTTGCTCCCCAGTCTTCATGAATCTTTACACCCAAAGCTCCCGCTTCTACCTGCTCCTCGATCGGTTCTTCAGCCGAACAGTTTCCTTTCCCAAAGAATCCAAGGTTCATCGGATATTCTTCAGCAGCCTCAAGCATTCTCTGCATATTGAATCTTCCCGGAGTAACGGTTGTTGCGTTTGTTCCATCATTAGGTCCGGTACCTCCACCAATCATTGTCGTAATACCACTATATAAAGAAGTATCAATTTGCTGTGGACAGATGTAATGAATATGGGTATCAATTCCCCCGGCAGTTACAATATGTCCTTTTCCGCCATGGATTTCTGTAGATGCTCCGATGATCATATTGGGAGAAACTCCGTCCATCGTATCTGGATTTCCGGCTTTTCCAATTCCTACGATCTTTCCATCTTTAATCCCAATATCTGCTTTTACAATTCCCCAGTGATCAATGATCACAGCTCCGGTTATACAAAGGTCCAGTACTCCTTCGTCTCTTTTGCGGGTTACATTTTGCCCCATTCCGTCACGCACTGTCTTACCTCCTCCAAAAACGGCTTCATCACCATAATGCGTGAAGTCCTTTTCGATCTCTATAATCATTTCAGTATCCCCTAAACGGATTCTGTCTCCGGCAGTAGGGCCTAATATATTGGCGTATTGTTTTCTGTCTACGTGTAAACTCATGTTACAGATTTTTAAAATTTAATTGAATTGCTTTTGCAAGGCTTTCCGCTTTCTGTACCTCTGAATCCACAGATCCGTCTACCAGATTATTAAAGCCCATTGCTTTTTTATCACCCCCGATTTCTACTAATTCCACTTCTTTTTCCTCACCCGGTTCAAATCGAACAGCAGTACTTGCTACTATATTCAATCGCTTTCCAAAAGCTTTTTCACGGTCAAAGCTCATCGCTTTATTTACTTCAAAGAAATGAAAGTGAGATCCCACCTGAATCGGGCGGTCTCCTGTGTTTACCACTTTTATTTTTACAGTTTCTCTGCCTTCATTGCAGATTATTGTACCTTCTTTTACAAAAATTTCTCCTGGTATCATAGGTATGAATTAACGGATTGGATTATGTACGGTTACCAACTTGGTTCCATCTGGAAAAGTTGCTTCGATCTGAACATCATGGATCATTTCTGCCACTCCCGGCATCACATCATCCTTGGTAAGGATCTGTGCTCCTTCCTGCATCAGTTCTGCTACCTTTTTACCATCTCTTGCTCCTTCCAGCAAAAAATGACTGATGATAGCAATAGATTCCGGGTAATTAAGCTTAAGCCCTCTGGCTTTTCTTTTTAGAGCCAGCTCACCTGCCATATGCAGCATAAGTTTCTCTGTTTCTCTAGGTGTTAAGTGCATTTGTATGTTATTTAAAATTGAACATGCGCTATCCTGTCTGCCTTTTGAAAAGACAAATCAAAATGTTTTTTATATCGAAAAATTAAGAATGAGTTTTATGAACCTATACTCAGATATAGGTTATTAACTTATTAAATAGGAGGAAAAATTAGCAGAAATCAATCTGCAGAGAATGATATAGAATATATCGGGGTGTGGTTGTAAAAACAGGATCATGAATAGCCAAAGATTCGGTTTCATGAAAGTCAGTCCCAAAGAAAAGACTGATCCACTGTTGTACAATTACAGAATAATCAAATTTTACTTTCTCAATATCATCGAGATCAGGCTCCTCCTGATTGTCGGACAAAGTATAGCCCTGATCAGAATTATGATGGTCGTACTTCTGTGAAAGATTATTTTTGGCAATCGATTCTGAAGAAGATTGAATTTCTCCTCTGTACCCATAAAAAAAGGCACATAGGGTGGTGAAGAATACCACGAATGAGAAGAGTACAATCTTTTTATTCATATCCATTATTGACGGTGTAAAATTAGATCAATGAAAACTCTTCGCCTATCAAAAACATCATTTAAAATGTTCAAAATCGTGACAAATGGAATTGATTTCTATTTTTAATTTCTTTATAAGTCTTTTATTGACAGGGATCCCGTTCAATTTTAAAGTAGGACAAGATATTTTCAAGATGATATTAATAAATATTCAAATTACATACATCCATACATGTATTGCAAAATCTAAATAAAAATAACTCAAACGATTTATTTTCATTGAAAAAGCTGCTCATTTATTATAGACTATATGGATGTAAATGATATTTTATAAAAACAATGGTTTATTTTTTCTTTGCATGAATTATCGTAAATTTGTGGTACAGACTTAATTAAAAACAATTTAAATATATGTCAAAAGCAATTTCGCAAGTTCCACTTGCAGTAAATGAGCCCGTAAACTCTTATGAACCAGGTTCAGCTGAAGTAAAAAGCCTTATTGCCACATACAAAAAAATGTGGGCTGAAAAGATAGAAATCCCAATGGTCATTAATGGAAAAGAAGTAAAAACTGACGAAAAAGTTCAGCTTCAGTCTCCACAGGATCATGCTCATGATTTTGGATTTTATTACAAAGGAACAATGCAACATGTGGATGATGCGATCAACGCTGCGCTTGCTGCTAAAAAGGAATGGAATGAGCTTGGATGGGAACAGCGTGCTGCGATCTTCTTAAAAGCTGCTGATCTATTGGCAGGACCATACAGAGATGTGATCAATGCTGCAACTATGATCGGACAGTCTAAAAACGTACACCAGGCTGAAATTGATTCAGCTTGTGAATTCATAGATTTCTTAAGATTCAATGTTGAATTTATGACAGAAATGTATTCTGAGCAGCCAGTTTCTGATAACGGGATCTGGAACCGCGTAGAATACAGACCATTGGAAGGATTCTGTTTTGCAGTAACTCCATTTAACTTTACTGCTATTTCAGGAAACCTGCCAACTTGTATGGCAATGCTTGGAAACGTAGTAGTTTGGAAACCTTCTGATAAGCAAGTTTATTCTGCTAAAGTGATCATGGATGTATTAACGGAAGCAGGTCTTCCTGCCGGAGTTATCAATATGATCTTTACAGATGGAAAAGATACTGCTGAAAAAGTATTGGCACACCGCGATTTTGCTGGACTTCACTTCACAGGTTCAACTAAAGTTTTCCAGGGAATGTGGAAAATGATCGGAGATAACATCCACAATTACAGAACGTATCCAAGAATTGTTGGAGAAACTGGTGGTAAGGATTTCGTTATTGCTCACCCTTCTGCAAATGTTGAAGCAGTAGCTACAGGTTTGGTAAGAGGTGCTTTCGAATATCAGGGACAAAAATGTTCTGCAGCTTCAAGAGCATATATTCCTAAATCTCTTTGGGAAGATGTGAAAAAAGTAATGGAGGCTCAGATGAGTACGATCAAGATTGGTTCTCCTGAAGATCCATCCAACTTTGTGAATGCAGTAATTGATAAAAATTCTTTCGAAAAGTGTAAAGGCTATATCGAAAGAGCTCAAAACTCTGGAGAAGCTAAAATTGCAATCGGTGGAAAATGTGATGATTCTAAAGGATGGTTTGTAAGCCCTACAGTGATCGAAACTACAAACCCTCAATATGAAAGTATGGTTGAAGAAATCTTCGGTCCTATTTTAAGTATCTACATATATGAGGATAAAGATTGGAAAGAAACGCTACAGGTAGTGGATTCTTCTTCTCCATATTCATTAACAGGTTCTGTTTTTGCACAAGACCGTTATGCAATAAATGAAGCTTTCAAAGCGTTAGAAAATGCTTCAGGAAACTTCTATATCAACGATAAGCCGACAGGTGCTGTAGTTGGACAACAGCCTTTTGGTGGTGGTAGAGCATCAGGAACAAATGATAAAGCTGGTTCTAAAATGAACCTTCTTAGATGGACTTCCGTAAGAAGTATCAAAGAAACTTTTGTTTCTCCTAAAGATTATAAATACCCGTATTTGGGATAAGATTATAAATGATTGTTGGTCAATGATCATTGATAAGCTCCGGAGTTTTCCTTCCGGAGCTTTTTTGTGCCTATTTTTCAAAGATTTCTGATTTCCCCCTGTCATTGCGAGGAGTGAAACGACGAAGCAATCTTTTATAAAAACTTACTCTATATTTTTTAACGCAAAGATTAAATATTCATAGTGTTTTTAAGATAGCAAAGATGGCTTCGCTTATTAAGCTGGATTCATAGAAAAAATCAAAGATTTTTTAAGGCTTAGGTGTACTTCTTATGCAGGATACTTTAAACTTAAAAATAGCTAAAGTGTTTAATTTTTTTGTAATTAATGTTGTAAACTGAGATTGCTTTACTTTGACAGGCTCAGCACAAGCACCATTCGTTCGCAATGACAAAGTGTTTAAAAACTTTTGTGACTTTTGACTCCGTCGAACCTTCGGTTTGTGGTTGGTCTTTTCCCACAGATTGCTCAGATTTACACGGAGGTTTATGAATATTTTGGTTCTCGCTGATTAGGCAGATTACGCAGATTTTTATAGAGTTTATGTATATTTCATATTTCCTATTCGCTATCTATTTTAAACACTCCTTTTGTTATTCTGAAAGAATCTAGACTCCTATTATTAGAGATCTTATACGGGTAATTCTTTTGATTAGATTTCTATGTTGAGATTCCTTCGCTTCGGTCTGAATGACAAGGCTAGACAGATTCAATGACAATAATGTAGATTAAATAAAATCTTTGATTTTTCAAAGCTTATGTGCTCTTCTTATGCAGTATACTTTAAACTTAAAATAGCTAAAGTGTTTAAAAGTTTGTAACTCTTGTTGTATGTTGAGATTGCTTCACATTCGTTCGCAATGACAAGGTGTTTAAAAACTTTTTGTGACTTTTGACTCCGTCGAACCTTCGGTTTGTGGTTGGTCTTTTCCCACAGATTGCTCAGATTTACACAGAGGTTTATGAAAATTTTGGTTCTCGCTGATTGGGCAGATTACGCAGATTTTATTGATTTATGGAACTAGGATCTTGGCTTCTTTTAATTGGTGTGTGCTTTTATATAATGAAGATGCTTTTTCGACTAAACCATTAAATGTTTTCATCTACAATAGCAAATAACTGGTTTTAATTAACATAATTTTTATTTTTTATCGTTTTTTTAATATAAGCACTACCCTGTTAGGAACAATTATTGAACTTTTCATGATACACCAAAACAGAATATTATGAAAAAGTTGATATTGCTAACCCTGGGTTTAGGGATATTTGCAGTGAGTTGTGGGACCAAGGAAGCACAAATGTCATCGGATAAAAAGGATTCAACGTCGGTAGAACAGTCAGTAAAAACGACACCTTCTACTACTGATACAATGAATACGAAGATGACAAAACCTGACAGCATCAGGATGAAAACTGATACCGTAAAAGCTCCCGCTACTCGATGATAATTTTAAACTAAATATGGTAAATCCGCAGTTGAAACGCTGCGGATTTTTTATGACTTCATGGAACCGGATCTTTTGCCATATTCGATCCTTTTTAGTTTTTTAACTTACTTCAAATACCATAAGTCAACCACGATAAAACAGATAATATTCATTTGAGTTTTCAGGATCAGTAGTGTTTTTATTTATCAAAAATACTGATCAGAAAATTCAAAAAATTGTAAAATCGTAAAGTGAATTATAAAAACAGCCACTTCACTTTACCTTCGCTATATACTTTTTCAAAAAATTTTTTAGGAGTAAAACCTGTTAATGATTTGAAGTCTTTTATAAGATGGGACTGATCATAAAATAAGTGATCATAACTCAATTCGGTAAGCGTTTTTTTGTCAACACTCTGGATCAATGTCTCCCTAAAGCGTTGAATTTTTCGAAAATCGGACGGACTCTTACATAAATGAAGATCGAAAAGTTTGTTGATGGTTTGCCTGCTGGTCTTATATTTAGCTGCATGATGCTCCAGCAATACATCAAGATCCATCATTACATCACTTAATAAATCTGCCAGATAAGAATGATTAAATCCCACATATTTTGACATCCAGAATTCTTCAATCATTTCTATCCTCTTTTCCGGATCCTTTTCCTGTAATATAGAGATCATGGATGTTTCATAATTCTCATACGGCAAAAAATCAGAGGAAGAATTCATAATGTACTCCTTCAGAGGTCTTACAAGAAAGGCATTCAATCCTAAAGGTTTAAAATAAAAGGTAATTTCATTGAGCTGACCCTGTATGGAAACTTTTATAGGTTTTTTGTAATGGCAAATCAGATTTGACGAAAATTTTCCGTTGGTACTTTCAATTGCTTTTATCTGGCTTCCATTAAATCCAAATTCTACATTTTGTGATATGGATATGATGGCATAATTATTAGGAAAAGTAAGGTACTCAATATCCTGAGAACGACGTTCCTTATTGAGGAAATAATATCCTTCCATATATTTTGCCAATGTTTCGTTTTTTGGCTTCATTAATTGGAGTTCCATTTTTTTTTCAATATAATAATTGGATATATAATGAGTCTCTAAAATAGCTTAAAAATTACAGAGTACTTTATTTTTTTCAATTAATGCCTGTATACGCTATTGATAGTAATATTTCTCTATATTTGAATTTACAAACAATAAAATAAATTACTATGAAAAAATTATGGATAGGAGCAATTTTTGGTTTACTTTTTTTAGGAAGCTGTGCTCAAAATAAAGAAAAGCGGGAAGAGTTTAAAGATGAGCATGACAAAAATGCAATGAGAAATAGCATGGGAGACTCCGCTGTTGCAAATTCAGAACCAGCTGATACAGTAAAAGTAAAGACAGACACTATAAAAGCTAAATAATACCACTAAAATCCGTAATGGTAATTACGGATTTTTTTATTCATGAATACAATTCATAACTCTTATTTTAATTTTTGAACCTTATAGATAACAGGCATTAATAAATATTCAACAAAAGAAAAAATTTCGTAACAATTTTCACTGTAATACGACTTATGCATTGACATAATTATTAAATTTGCAATCAATAAAAAAGTATTATGAAAAAGTTAGCCATATTCTCTTCCATTCTTATTGGAATAGCTGCCTTTGGTCAAGGTATCAAATTTGAAGACACCAGCTTCGCTAGCGTAGTTGCCAAAGCGAAAAAAGAAAACAAACTGATCTTTATCGACGCTTATGCTTCCTGGTGTGGACCATGTAAACTGATGGTAAAAAATATTTTCCCATTGAAAGATGTTGGAGATTATTATAATTCTCATTTTATCAATGCTAAAATTGATATGGAAAAAGGTGAAGGAATAGATTTAGCAAAAAAATATAATGTAAAAGCCTTTCCAACGTATTTATTTATTAATGGAAATGGAGAAGAAGTTCACAGAACATTAGGCTATGTTGAAGAAAAGGATTTCATTCAGTTTGCTAAAGATGCAGAAGATCCTAACAAGAGACTGACTGCTTTGAGGCAAAAATTCGAAAATGGAGAAAAAGACCCTGAATTCCTAAAGAATCTGGCAGGACTTACCATTTATAATGATGCTGAATTTGCGGGTAAGGTTTTAGACCGTTATTTCCAAGGAAAACCAAATCTGGATCAAGAAGATGTTCAAATGCTTCTTCAGGGAACTCAAAGTACTGAAGGTCCTTTATATAAAATATTTAAAGATAAAAAAGCTGATATTGTTAAGATCCTTCCTGCTGACAGGTACGAAATGTTCGATAAGAATATCAAAATGAATACTATTGTTAAAAAAGCATATAATCCGGATACTAAAACCTGGGATGACAACTATTTCTTAGCTGAAACTCAAAAATTCTTAAGCAAAGAAGAATCTGAAAAAATATTAAAAAGAGCTAAGGCCAACCGTGCATT
Source organism: Chryseobacterium paridis (assembly GCF_016595215.1). Lineage (GTDB taxonomy): Bacteria > Bacteroidota > Bacteroidia > Flavobacteriales > Weeksellaceae > Chryseobacterium > Chryseobacterium paridis. The sequence continues at coordinate 1,605,317 of NZ_JAENHK010000010.1, forward strand.
GAAAAATAAAGATATTGCTACGTATGAGAAATTAACTCTAGATCTATACAAAGATTATGCAGCACTATCTTCTGAAGAATTGAATGCTATTGCATGGAATTTCTTTGAGAATGTAACGACTAAATCATCTCTTGAAAAAGCTATTCTTTGGGCTCAGGAATCAGTGAAAAAAGATGAAAATTCTGCCAATACAGATACTCTGGCTAATCTTTATAATAAAGCTGGAGATAAGAAAAATGCGAAACTTTGGGCTGAAAAGGCAATCGCACTTGCGAAAAGTAAAGGTGAAGATGCTTCTGATACTGAAAAATTATTAAAAAGTCTTTAATCAGATGATCATAAAAAAAAACCGCAGCTTTGCTGCGGTTTTTTTATGCTTTATCACAAATTAAATTAATATTCAAACAGCACACTTCCCCAGGTAAATCCACTTCCGAAAGCGGAAAGAAGAACCAAATCTCCTCTTTTTATCTTACCTCCTTCAATAGCTTCACTTAAAGCAATTGGAATGGATGCTGCCGTTGTATTTCCATATTTCTGGATATTGTTGTAAATCTTATCATCTGGTAATCCAAACTTCTGTTGTACAAACTGAGCGATTCTCAAATTCGCTTGGTGTGGAATAAACATATCAAGATCTTCAATTGTTTTTCCAGCTTTATCTAAAGCTTCCAACATGGTTTCAGGAAATCTTGTTACTGCATTTTTGAATACAAAGTTTCCATTCATAATCGGATATACTTCCTTATTGGTCACATTTTCCGGTTCTTTTCTCATTCTGTCACTCCAGCCATATTTAGACCCTGGAAATTGAGTACACAATTCATCTGCAAATTTCCCCTCAGAATGCATATTGAATGCTAAAATATCTCCAGCATTCTCATCTTCAGTTGCAGAAAGAATAACTGCTCCTGCCCCATCTCCAAAAATTACAGAAACTCCCCTTCCTTCATCAGAAAAATCCAACCCAAAAGAGTGAACCTCAGCTCCTACCACTAAAATATTTTTATAGGCTCCTGTTTTAATAAAAGCATTGGCAACACTCATTGCGTATACAAATCCGGAACATTGATTCCTTACATCCAATGCTCCAATAGTATCACATCCTAACATATCCTGAAGCAAGACCCCACACCCTGGAAAGTAATAGTCGGGAGAAAGTGTAGCAAAAACAATATAGTCGATATCCTTGGCTGTTAGGCCAGCTTTTTCAAGGGCTTTTTCAGAAGCTTTAAAAGCTAAATAAGCAGTTGTTTCCTGCGAATCGTTTCTGTTTTTTCTGTGTCTTCTCTCTTTGATGCCGGTCCTCTCTGTGATCCATTCATCATTGGTGGTCATTAATTTAGCTAAATCATCATTGGTTACAACATTATCCGGAACATAAAATCCGATTCCTTTTATTGTACTTTTAATCATATAGTTTTATAATTTTGGCAAAGATAAACTTATTTAATCCATAGTATTTCAAAATATTAGTATTTTTACTTTATGCCAATTGATACGATATACAGAAATTCCCACTGCGAATGGGTAGATGTAGAAGCTCCTACAGCTGAAGATTTACAATTCCTTCATGAAAGATACGAGATCAACAATCTTCTATTGGAAGATACATTGGATCCCAATCACTTACCTAAGTATGAAGAGGATGGAAACGTTAAATTCTTTTTGTTACGGGAAAGTACAGAACTGGAAAGAAAGAATCTGAATACGATAAGTGACATCAGCACGAAGATTGGTATTTTTCTTTTGGGAAATACCATTATTACTGTTCACAGAATGAAAACAAGAAGTATTTCTGAAACCAAAAAACAGCTTTCCGCCAGTAAAACAGATATATCCCCTCAAAATGTGGCATTGATGATCGCCCTGCTGATCATGAAAAGTTTTGATGATGAATCCATAAGCTTGCTGGAAACCATGGATAATATTGAAAACGAAATCTTCCTGAAAAATACCAATCATACCACACAGATCCGCAGGCTTTATAAATTAAAAAGAAAATCAGGATTAAATTCCAGGGTACTTATTATTTCTACAGATGCAGTCGATAAATTTAAATTATTAAACTTACAGGACTCCGAATTTGTAGACCTGAAAGATAAGCATAAAGATGTAGTTGCCGATTTTGATCACCTGAATATCCAGATTACCAACCTTATTTCAATGTTTCTTGCATTATCTGATCAAAAAGCCAATCAGGTGATGAAGGTATTGGCTATTTATTCAGTCTACTTTCTACCGATCACATTTATTGCCGGAGTCTACGGAATGAACTTTGACAATATGCCGGAACTTCACCATAAGCATGGATATTATTTTACATTAGGATTAATGGCTCTGATCGTTATTGTAACATTTATCTATGCAAGAAGAAAACAATGGTAGTTTTACGGAAGAATTAGGGGGAAAATACTTCCCATTTGGATCTCAATTATCATTATTTTTATAAGGTAAATCTATGACCAATATTAGCTGTCTGTCATTGCGAGGAGCAAAGCGACGAAGCAATCTTTTTATCAATTGATGATATTATTAAGAGATTGCTTCACCTACGGTTCGCAATGACAAACTATACTTAGTTATTAAAAACACCCAACTACCATGAAACCTGACCTTCTAAACAAAATTCTGGATGATGGCACTCTTTCAAAAGAGTCGAAGGATAAACTTATTGCATTGCACGAGAATATCTCGACTAAAGAGTTCTCTGATCTCCTAGATGCTGAGGGCAATCAATATGTTGAATTTGTACAGGAAGGAGGTGGTGTTTGGGGCAGTGCATTGGTGGGTTACCTGTATGGCCTTGAAATCTTTGGGGTGCGTTTTCTCAAAATGGCCGGAACGAGCGCCGGAGCCATCAATACCATGCTGATCGCAGCATACAAAACAAAAGAAGAAGCAAAAAGTGAGGTGATCAAAGAAATTTTGTTCAATTGGAATTTTGCAGACTTTATGGATGGTAAACCTTATGTGAGAACAACCATCCATGCAATGCTCAATAATAAAAACTTTCTGAAAATAAATACCATTATTGCAGTTGTTATTTTACTATTATTAGTTATCACTCCATTTGCCGTTTCCTCTGAAACCGTATGGCGGGCAAAAATCATTTTCCTAATTCCTATTATTCCTCTCCTTATTATATTTTTCTGCCTAAAGAAGTTTTATAATGATTTCAGAAAACAAAACAGCGGACTTAATCCAGGAAATACCTTTCTGAATACTATGAAAGATGCTCTGGATAGTTTTGGGGTAAAAACAGTAGCTGAACTTAATCAAAAATTTTCAGCCAAAGAAAGAGATCTTAACCTCAATTATCGTTATGGAAATAATCAGGAATATTACAGCATTGCACTAAAAAGCATCGAGGAAATTAAAAACAATAACAAAGAACATATTGACCAGACCCAGTATAAAATATTCTATGATAGTGCTGTTAGCAATGATCATTACAAAGAAAATCCTTTTTATCAGTTAAGATCAGAATATGTGGTTGTTGCCACTGATATCAACGCCAAAATAAAAGTTGAATTGCCTTCAATGGCTAATTTATATTGGTCAGAAGAAGAATTAAAACACAGCAGTCCTGCAGAGTTTGTACGAGCTTCCATGTCTGTTCCTTTCTTTTTTGAACCTTTCCAGAAAAGAATTGATAAAGATGATGATTCTGTAAAGTACGCCTGGAGATTCTGGATGAACACTAAGCCAGAAAACATTTATCCTGTTGGCGTTTTTATAGATGGAGGAAGTATTTCAAACTTTCCAATAGATCTCTTTCATGCCAATGATGTATTCTATCCACGAATGCCTCTGTTTGGGGTACAGTTGACCAGTAAATCTGAAGTGGATTCTGAAAAAGGAAAAACGAGTGAGCAAATTTTAAAAACACCCTTTTCTTATGCAGGAAATATAATAGATACATTAAAAGGATTTAATGATAAGTCATTTCTCACCAAACATACTTTTTATCGATTGTACAGTATACAAACAGTAGATTGCGGAACAAGCAGCTGGCTTAATTTCTTTATGAAAAGAGAAGAAAAAGAACAGCTTTTCAATGCCGGTTTTTTAGCCGCTCTTGATTTCCTTAACGCATTTGACTGGAAAAAATATAAAAAGGAAAGAATGATGATCTCGATGAAGGAGAAAAAAATATTGAAAGAGGAGGATACGAAAACGGTGGGGTGAGGGAATTATATCAATTTCCTATATATACCTTTGTAGTAGATCCTTCGACTCCGCTCAGGATGACATTTCTAATACTAACTGTTTTAAGGAAGTACAATAAATTTACTGAACAGAATCGAAGATGCTACTATTTTAAATAGTCTATAGACTATCAATAAACTCCAGATATTCAGGAACACTTTTCTCAATCCATTCTTGCGAAGTATTGATTTCCATTCCATAATAGGTAAATACGTCTTTATAATCTGCCTTTATGTATTCGAAAGTGAGTTCAAAGGGTTTTGTCAATTCATTCATCGTATATTTATATTTACCTAATGCTGAATAACCTTCTTTATCAATTCCTGCTGTAATCGCTAAAGCAATCTTCTTTCCCCCCACTTTAAATCCACTTTTACTTCCATAAGCCCAACCATAAGTCAATACCTCATCAAACCATTTTTTCAGAAGTGGCGGACTGCTAAACCAGTAGAAAGGGAACTGAAAGACAATTTTTTCATAGCTTTCAATGAGTTCCTGCTCCTTAGCCACATTAATTTTTTCATCAGGATACATTTTGTATAATTCGTGAATGGTATATTTTTCCGGATATTGATTTAATTCTTCAATCCATCTTTTATTAATCACAGACTCTTCCATTGTAGGATGAGCAACAATAACCAATGTTTTCATTTTTTTTTGCTTTTCATATGTTGTAAAGTACAGGTTACATCTATCAAATTTCTAATAGCTTTTAACCTGTATTTATTATTATATATTATCAATAAATTCCAAGTACTTAGGAACACCTTCTTCAATAAATTCTTCAGAAGTATTGTATTCAATTCCATATTGTACAAATAATCCTTTATAATCTGCCTTTATAAAATCAAAAGTACGTTTGAAAGGTCTTGTATATTCTGTCATGGTATGTTGTTCACTTCCTGATTCTGAATACCCTTCCTCATCTCCTCCTGCCGTAATTGCCAAACCAATTTTCTTTCCAGCCACTTTGTGTCCACTTTTACTGCCGTATGCCCAACCATGAAGAAACACTTCATCAATCCATTTTTTCAAAAGAGGCGGACTACTATACCAATAAAAGGGAAATTGAAAAATAATTTTATCATACGACTCTACTAATTTCTGCTCCTTGGCAACATCAATTTTTTCATCCGAATACACTTTATGTAATTCATGAATAGTATATTTTTCCGGATACTTTGCCAATTCCTCCACCCATCTTTTATTAACTAAAGAATCTTTCATTGTTGGGTGTGTTACAATTACTAATGTTTTCATTTCATCTAAATTTGTGAGTACAAAAATAATAGATGTATCTTACATTTCGTACATTAGCAACCAATTGTATGGTACTATAAAAAATGTAAGTAATGAGTAAAATAAAGGAATCTTCAACAAATTTTGAGAATAAAAAGATATTATCCGATGAATGTTCTGAAGTTTACGCTTCTAATATCATCGGCGGGCAGTGGTCGTTGGCGATATGCAGCTGGCTGATCAATGGAAAATTGAGATTTGGAGAATTAAGAAAACTTCTTCCCAACATTACGGAACGTATGCTTACTTTACAGCTTAGAAGACTGGAGGAAAGTAAAATAATTACCCGAACCGTTTTTGCTGAAGTTCCGCCTCGTGTAGAATATGAGCTTACGGAAATTGGCTATAAATTGAAACCCATTATTACTGAGCTTGAACAATGGGGAAAGGAGCATAAGGAGATTGTGGGTACCGGAGATTAGGATGACATCTCACTTCTGCAGCTAATTTTTAACCGCAGATAACTCAGATTTACGAAGATGCTTGGATGTATTTTAGTTCCCTCAAATTGAGCAGACCTTGTCATTGCGAAGAGCGAAGTGATGAAGCAATCTTTTCAACGCAAAGATTAATATTGATAGCGTTTACATAAAGATAGCAAAGAAGAGCTTCGCTGATAAAGCTGAATGAGTAGAAAAAATCAAAGATTTTTCAGAAACTTATGTGCTCTTATTAAACAGCATACATTAAGCTAAATTAGCTAAAGTTTCTAAAACTTTTGTGACTTTTGACTAGGTCGAACCTTCGGTTTGTGATTGAATCTTTTCCCACAGATTACTTAGATTTACACAGAGGTTTATGAATATTTTGGTTCTCGCTGATTGTGCAGATTACGCAGATCTCAATACAGTCAATTGTTACACTATTACATTGATACACTGTTAAACTAATAACTATAATTTCTTTTTTAACGCAAAGATTACATCATCATATGGTTTACTTTAAGATAGCAAAGATGGCTTCGCTTATTAAGCTAGATTCATAGAAAAAATCAAAGATTTTTCAGAGACTTATGTGTTCTTCATTATGCAGCATACATCAAACTTAACTAGCTAAAGTGTTTGAAAACATTTGTGACTTTTGACTACGTCGAACCTTCGGTTTTTAGTTTTTCCCACAGATTACTCAGATTTACACAGAGGTTTATGAATAGTTTGCTTCTCGCTGATTGTGCAGATTACGCAGATTTCAATACAGTCAATTGTTACACTATTACATTGATACACTGTTAAACTAATAACTATAATTTCTTTTTTAACGCAAAGATTACATCATCATATGGTTTATTTTAAGATAGCAAAGATAGCTTCGCTTATTAAGCTAGATTCATAGAAAAAATCAAAGATTTTTCAGAGACTTACGTGTTCTTCATTATGCAGCATACATCAAACTTAACTAGCTAAAGTGTTTGAAAACTTTTGTGGCTTTTGACTACGTCGAACCTTCGGTTTGTGGTTTTTCTCACAGATTACTTAAATTTACACAGAGGTTTATGAATAGTTTGCTTCTCGCTGATCGTACAGATTACGCAGATCTCAATACAGTCAATTGTTACACTATTACATTGATACACTGTTAAACTAATAACTATAATTTCTTTTTTAACGCAAAGATTACATCATCATATGGTTTACTTTAAGATAGCAAAGATGGCTTCGCTTATTAAGCTAGATTCATAGAAAAAATCAAAGATTTTTCAGAGACTTATGTGTTCTTCATTATGCAGCATACATCAAACTTAACTAGCTAAAGTGTTTGAAAACTTTTGTGACTTTTGACTACATCAAACCTTCGGTTTGTGGTTTTTCCCACAGATTACACTGATTTGCACAGAGGATTATGTATAATTGATTTGATTAAGAAGATTGTTTTGCGTTCCAATGTTACATTTTGTAATAGATAGCAAAGAACAGTTCGCTTATAAAGTTCAATAAATAGAAAAAATCAAAGATTTTTCAGAGACTTACGTGTTCTTCATTATGCAGCATACATCAAACTTAACTAGCTAAAGTGTTTGAAAACTTTTGTGACTTTTATGGTTTTTATTATCAAAAAGTTGTCGATACATTTTTCTTCTGAACTACGTTCGCTGGATTACATCATCTATTACGAAAAACATTCGAACTGATGGGAAGGTAATAATTGTCTGTTTTTATTCTTTTTGCCACATTGGTTTTTGTTCTAAGATCGTTGCATATACAGAACAGCTTTCTCCATGAGCTCCTTTCAGATAACCAATACTCATCAGAAATTCATTCACAATCTCACCACCTGTGAATTTGAAGGTCTTTTTAAATAGTTTCATCCATTCCTGTAATGTTTTAGGATGGTGATGCTCCAACCACTTTTCAAAAGATCCAAACTCTTTCTGTATTTCAATAATCGTTTTAGCATTTTCAATAGCTGCATTGACCTTTAATCTATTTCTGATAATTCCAGGATCACTCAATAGCCTCTCGCGATCCTCTTCCGTATAACCTGCTACTTTTTGAACATTAAAATTATCATAAGCATTTCTAAAACTTTCTTCTTTTTTCAGAATGGTTTCCCAGCTTAATCCTGCCTGATTGATTTCCATCACCAAACGTCCGAATAACTCATTGTCATCATGAATAGGAAATCCGTAATGATAATCGTGATAATTTTGGTGAAGCGCTTTTCTGCTTTCGGGTTGCATTCTTTCTATGGCCGAACAATAACTCATTACAATAGATTTTCTGTTTTGGTTAAAAATTTCTCTAAAGCATTTTTAATGTCAATACCTGTGCGATCTGCTAAAACAATCAACCACCAGATATTTTCTCCTAATTTATGCTCCAATTCTGCTGCTGAATCTTTTTTCAGCCAGGTTTTTTCATGGGACATAATATCTCTTCCGATAAGTCCAGCATCACTAAGATAGCCTAATGCGTCTTGTTCCAACGTCCATTCGCTGCCGTTATTCTGCTTTTCCAATTGATGATATTTTTCTCTGATATCTAAAGAACGTTGTATGATTGTATCAAAATTATTCTGATCCATTATTTAATTTTTAAAGGATTGTTTGTACTGGTTAGGTGTCTGTGTGGTTTTATTTTTAAATAATTTACAGAATGACTGTGGATGCTCAAAACCCAACTGGTAAGCCGTTTCAGAAACTGACAGATGAGCTTCCGATAAATATTCTTTAGCTTTTTCAATGAGTTTTTCATGAATATGCTGTTGTGCATTCTGCCCGGTATGATGTCTAAGCATGTCGCTCAGATACCTCGGAGTCAGATTTAATTGGGACGCAATATACTCTACTGTTGGCAAGCCTTTAATTCCTCTTTCTTTGTCAAAAAAATCTTCTAAGAAATCTTCCATCTTCGTTATAAAATCATTGTTTACCGCTTTCCTGGTAATAAACTGACGATTATAAAAACGATTGCTGTAAGTGAGTAACAATTCTATTTGAGAAATAATAACATCCTGGCTGAAATGATCAATCCTTTCATTCAGTTCACTCTGAATATTTTCAAAAATATCCTGGATCGTTTTCTTCTCTTTCTCTGAAAGATACAATGCTTCTGAAGCGGCATATGAAAAGAATCCATAGTTTTTAATTTTCTTTAATAAAGGATATGGTCTTATAAAGTCCGGATGAATGTGCAAAGACATCCCTTCATAAGCTCTATCTTCCTGCTCAAATATAAGAACCTGACCAGGTGCTACAAAGGACATCCCCCCTTCTTCAAAATCATAATATCCCTGTCCATACCGAATTTTACCATTAAATTTCGTTTTAAAAGATATCTTATAAAAATCTGATTTCGTTCCATGTTCAAAAGTTTTCGGATCGAAATTGACTTCTTTATAATCAACAATAGTGATCAGAGGATGTGATGGTGCTGACAATCCCATCGCTTCACGTAAAGCTGATAAAGTACGGAAATGAACGGGTGAGTGATTGGTTTTCATAATACAAAGATATGGTTGGTTTGTGACAACTGTTAGTCAGTAGGATCTTTTTTAATTAGTGGAAAGTGGAAAGTTGAAAGTTGATGGCTAATGGTTGGGAATATTTGAAAATGGTCTGAAATTTTTTTTCTTACAAAACAAAGTTAGAAATTATAAACTTTAAACAGATACCAGAAACTCAAATCTCAAAACCCGAATCCCGCACCTCGAAACCCGTACCCCGTATCTCGAAACCCGTACCCCGTATCTCAAACCTCGAAACAAATCAAAATCCCAAAATACCCCCATCATTTTCAACTTTCCACTTTCAATTTTCCATTTTTATAAAAGCCGATTTTATTTTCTGAACGTGGTTTTCCACTCCAATCGTATTTCGTTCATTGTAAAGTGCTATGGCGTCTTTTCCTGCAACATATCGCAACTGGTCTTTACCATCTGTTGCGGCTTCATAAATAACATGGGCAATATCTTCAGATTTTGAGTAATTAGCCATCTGTTCAGGACTGTAGCCTTCCTGTACCTTTTCAGTAAGCTGTTGATAAGCTTTATGTTGAGCTCCGTCCAGTGATCTTCCTGCAAAATCAGTCTGTATTCCTCCAGGAGCAACTACTTTTACATGAACTCCAAACTGAGCCAATTCATAACCCATGCTCTCTGAAAAACCATCTACAGCAAACTTTGTAGCACTATATATGGAACATGTCGGAAAGCCTATCAATCCAAAGCTCGAGGTAATATTGATCAAAACCCCTTCTTTCCTTTCCCTGAAATAAGGTGTAAACGTTTTTGTAATACGAATCACTCCCATCAGATTGGTTTCAATCTGTTTTTTAATTTGCTCATCAGTAAAAGCTTCCAACGGACCGACCAAACCATAACCTGCATTATTAACTACAACATGTATTTCGGTTTCTGTAAGAATTTGTGTAATCGTTTCTTCAAGCTCTTCTTTATTCGTAACATCCAGTTTAATAACAGATACATTTTCTAACCTTGTAAGTTCTGTTTCATTTTCAGGATTTCTCATGGTAGCAATTACATTCCACCCATGATTTTGAAATAACTTTGCGGTAGCTTTTCCTAATCCTGATGATGCTCCAGTGATAAAAATTGTCTTTTGCATTGTATTAATTATTTATACCGCAAAGGTCTTCAGAAATCGAAAACCAAAAGTAGCCATATTGAGTATCCTTGTAGCTATTTTGACGAAATGAAGAAAATAAAATAGTTTTCCAAAAAATTATTACTCAAATTTGTAATATATCTTTTTACTTCATTGTCTTATATTTAGAAACCGCTTATAATTTTGTTATAAACCAAAATATCATCATGAAATCAATTTTCTTACTTTTTTTTACCATATTCTTCAGCGCTATAAAAGCACAAACAATTTATTCTAAAGATTACGGAAATAAAGACAATCCACCCGTTATTTTTATTCATGGCGGACCAAGTGGAAATGCTACATTATTTGAATCTACGACTGCTGAGGCATTAGCTAATAAAGGATTTTATGTAATTGTATATGACAGACGTGGTGAAGGACGATCAAAAGATAATCAGGCAACAATGACTTTTAAGGAAAGTTTTGAGGATCTGTTGCAAATTTATAAAACGTATAATCTCAAAAAAGCCAATATACTGGGACATAGCTTCGGGGGAATTATCGCGACTTTGTTTACTGATCAGTATTCTCAAAAAGTCAGTTCTTTAACACTTGCGGGTGCCTTGTTTTCGCAACAGGAAACGTATGATCATATTCTAAGTTCAGCAAAGGAGAAATTCAAAGATGATCCGACAAAGCTAAAGCAGATTTCGGATATTGAAAATTTAGCTAAAAACTCGGCAGAGTATAGAAAAAGCTGTTATGATATAGCCGGTGATATGAATTTTTTCACAATGCCCGATCCAACTCCAAAGAGCCAACAATTACGAAACGAGTATAATGCCAGCATCTTCTTTAAAACCAATTATAGAAATCCTGCTTCTCCCTTAAAATTCTATAAAAACGAATCTCAAAATAATCTTGATAATAAAAGTATTTTAGAGCGCATAAAAAAGAAAGGTGTCCCTGTGTTTGCCATTTATGGAAAAGATGATAAAATATTCTCAGACAAACAAATCAATGATCTGATAAAGATCACAGGAAAAGAAAACTTTACGCTTGTGAATAATTGTTCACACTACTTATTCGTTGATCAGCAGGATGAATTTCTCAAATTTATGGTTCAACATCTGCATTAAATTCTTCATTAAAGGATAAAAAGCCTAGTTTTGTAAAGGATGCCCAATCAAAGAATACATATGAAAATTTCCAAAACAATTATCACAATGCTGATATTGGTATTTTCTTTATCTCCATGTTCTGTAAAGAGAGATTTGCTTGGTATTTTTGATATTCAATACATCAGTACTTTAAATAAAGTTAAAATTACATCCGGACAGACTTTCAGCTGTGAAAGTTCAACAGAAAACTCATCCAGGAGAATTATAGTATCAAAAGAATTCTCCAAATCAGGAGATGATCTTTCTATCCAAATGAACTCTGTTCCACTTTTTCCTAAAAAGAATACTTTACTTTTTAACAGCTATTCCAAAACAACTTCCGGAAATAGCCCTCCAAAATATATTTTATTTAAGCAATTGAAACTAAGCATGATCTAATCCAGATTCTGCAATCATTATTGGTATTCAATTATTTAAATAAAATAACATTCAAATGAAAAACATAATCAATCAGCCTACTGATAGAGCTGGTTTATATACATTATCTCTCCGGATGGTTATCGGCTGGACCTATTTCTCAGCTTTTTGGCGTCGCCTTGTCCTTGAAAATAAATTTATCCTCGATGAAGCTGGCTATATCGGAGAAAAATTCAATCACTTCCTTCCCAATGCACTTGGAATCAAACCTATTATAGAATATCTGGTTACTCATCCTGACACTTTGCATACTTCTATGATCACCTTCACAGTCATTGAAGCTATTGTCGGGTTATTTATTATCCTGGGACTATTCACAAGACTAATGAGTATTGGAATTTTTGGATTAGCTCTTGGAATTCTATTAGGCTCAGGTTGGCTGGGTACCACCTGTCTTGATGAGTGGCAAATCGGTGTTTTAGGAATTGCGGGTGGATTTACGTTGTTTCTTACGGGTAGTGATGCTTATTCTCTGGATCATTATTTTATGAAAAAGAAATTGAGTTTTACATATAAAAAATGGTTTCGATGGCTGGGTTCAGGTACCTTGCCTATCCAAAATCCCCAACCTTTAGTATTGGTGATCTCCATATTTATTTTTGGACTTACTTTATTCACCAATCAATATTTCCATGGAGGGGTCTGGGGAACTTTACATAATAAATCAGTCAAGCCAAAGATTGAAATTTCTAATCTTTCCCTCACCGGTTCTCATATTAATTTTGAAGTGTACAGAACCGAGGGTGCTGATGTATATGGTTCATTTCTGATTGGAATTCATATCATGGATCAAAATGGAGATGTATTAAAAGTATTTGATCAAAATGAACTATCGAAATTGACATCAGAAAATATCAAAAATCATTATGTTGCTAAAGTAAAACCAGGAAAACACAGCCTGATCATTCCTTTAGGAGCTAAGGCAGACTTGCACCTAGACATTAAGGACATCATTAATCAAAGGGATAAAATCCATAGTATAAAACTGATCGATATCAGTGGAATTGAATGGATTTCAAAACTGTAGAATTATATAAAAAAACCTCCGAAAATTTTCGGAGGTTTTTTTTAAAATTTAGTGCATGGCTTCACTCAAATCTATTTTTTCTTTACTTTTCCGTTCTTTGACGAATAAGATAAATGGTATACAAATTAAGAAAGCTACTCCTAAATAAAGGAAAACATCCATATAAGATAATACAGTTGCCTGCTTGGTTACTGAGAGATCCAGCATTTTGTAGGCTGCGTTTAGTGCATTATCAGGAGTCATTCCTTTAGATATAAAACTTGCTTTCAGGGCAGCTAATCTCTGCTGTACCTCAAAACTGTTACCATCGAGATGGGTAATAAGATTGACCCTGTATTTCTGGCTGGCATTAGCGATGAATGTAGTAATCGCAGCGATCCCAAAAGATCCGCCTAATTGTCTCATCATCCCTGTAAACGCAGCTCCCTGACCAATTTCCTGACCTTTCAATGTACTTAGGGATAAGGATGTAATTGGTATAAATAAGAGTCCTAATCCGGCCCCTCTCACAATCAACATCCAGAAAAATGCTTCTTTACTGGTATCTGGTGTAAGGATCTTATATCCCCAGAAACTGTACACAAAGAAAATAAACAATCCCAAAGAAACAAGAATCTGTTGCTTAGCTCCTTTTGAAAGTAATCTACCGATAATAGGCATCATAAAGGCTGTCGTTAATGCAGCCGGAATCATTAAAGCTCCAGACTGTAAAGCCGTCCATCCTAAAATACTCTGTGTATATAATGGAACAATAAAGGTGGAACCATATAAACCAAATCCTAATACAAAGGACATAGCGGTTCCGATTCTTAAATTACTGTTCTTTAAAACCCGCAGTTCCACAATGGGATATTTAAAGGTAAGCTCCCTCCAGAGAAAGAGTATAAATCCTAATATTGCAGATACCGTAAAGGCTACAATCATTCCACTGGCAAACCAATCTTCTTCATGTCCCCTTTCCAGAATAAACTGCAATGATCCTACAGTAACTGCTAATAAAGCAATTCCCAGCCAGTCGACATCGGAGACTTTCCTTTTTTCAGCATATTTCGGACTTTTTACGAATTGTAATGTCATCAATGTAGCTGCAATACCAATTGGAATATTGATATAGAAAATATACGGCCAGCTAAAGTTATCAACGATATATCCTCCAAGTGGCGGACCTAAAGTCGGACCAATAATTACTCCCAACCCATAAATTGCCTGAGCCATACTTCTTTTTTCAACCGGATATGATTCCGTGATGATCGTCTGCGAGGTTACCAATAATGCTCCTCCACCGATACCCTGGCATAATCTGAAAAATACCAGTTCCCAGATGTTGGTAGCATTCCCGCATAAAAATGAAAATATGGTAAATATAATAATAGAGGCTGCAAAATAATTTCTACGCCCGAACTGTTGCGAAAGCCAGCTCGTCATCGGAACGATAATTACGTTACCTATCGCATAGGCGGTAATTACCCAACCCACTTCAGAAAGTGTAGATCCCAGGTTACCTTTCATTTCGTTCAAGGCAACGTTCACAATCGTGGAATCCACAATTTCAAGCAGAGCACAAAGAATAGCTGTAATCGTAATGATTACTCTCCGTGCTCCATATTCTACTAATGAATCTTGCATAGTTAATTTTGTGTGATGTACAATTGTATTTACGTAAAATGATTGATTTAAAGATTTAAAAAATTTAAAGATTAAAAGATTTTGAGATTTATTATCAATACAAAGTCAGTTAATCAATGGCTTTGGCCATAATCTAAATCATGAATACATTATACATAAATACATTTTACATATTTTTATTTTAATGAAACTTCTGCTTTCACATTCATTCCTGTTCTCAGCTTTTTAGCAATATTCGGATCCAGTTTTACAAAATCAATTTTCACAGGAAGTCTTTGTACCACTTTTACGAAGTTACCACTTGCATTATCTGGAGGCAGGATAGAGAATGTAGCACCAGTTGCAGGAGAGAAAGAGCTCACTACGCCTTCAAAATCCTGGTCAGGGAAAGCATCAATCTCAATTTTCACTTTTTGTCCCTCTACCATTTTATCAACCTGAGTTTCTTTAAAGTTAGCTACCACCCACTTTTGATCATTTTTCACTAAGCTGAATAACTGAGCTCCTGCTTGTAAATATTGTCCAACCTGAATAGGAACTTTTCCAACAAATCCATCCTCAGAAGCTGTGATTACGGTATATGAAAGATTTAATTTCGCATTTTCAACATCCACTTCTCTTTGTTTAGCAACAGAATTAGCAACACCTATTTGTTGAGAAGTAGCTTCAGTCTGAGAAGAAGCGATACCAGTTTGCTTAGCAATCTGATTTCTTTGGTCTACCAATACCTGTAATTGTCTGTCAGCAGATTGTTTTGCCGCCAACGCTTGTTCGTATTGTTGTTCAGTGATTGAATGGTCTTTTACAAGAACGCTATATCTTTTTAAATCCTGACCTGTTTTCCAAACATTTACTTTTGCTGCTTCTATCTGAGCATTAGCCGTAGCTACTGCTGCCTCTGAACTTCCGATATTTTTAGAAGAAGCTGTAGTAGATGCCTGTGCAGTGGTAATATTACTTTTTGCTGTAGATAAAGCAGCTTGTGCTTGCTCCAAAGCCATTTTCTGATCTCTGTTATCTAAAATAACCAAGGTATCACCTTTTTTTACCAGCTGGTTATCTTTTACTTTTACCTGGGTTACATATCCTGAAACTTTAGAGATAACCGGGCTAAGGTTAGATGCAATTTGTGCATCATCTGTTTCTTCGTGAACCTGTCCGTAAGAATATGTTCTATATCCGTAAATTCCACCACCGATCAATACTACGGCTAAAATGATAGGAAAAACTAAACTTTTTTTCTTTTTTGGTTCTATGTTCTCTATTTGTTCTGTTTTATTATTTTCCATTGTGGTATTATTCTTTTATTTAATTGTTAAAGTTCCTGTAGTTTGTAATAATTTTCTGTAAGCTAATGCTGCATCTGCTTTAGCATTGATCACTCCGACATTCGCAGAAATCTGTGCTGCATCTGCATCTAAAAGTTCTGTCATTGTCGCTAAACCATTATCAAACTTGTTTTTTGTAATTCTATAGTTTTCATTTGCCTGAATTGCAGACTTTTCAAAAACGGCAATTCTTTGCTTAGAATAGTTCGTGTTTTGAAACTCTCTGTTGACGTCAAGTTTAATATTGTCATTTAGTAACTCATTACTAGCTTCCAATTGCTTTTCTCTCGCCTGAGACTGTCTCAAAGATGAATTTTGTTTCCAAAGGTTGGCCAGGTTATACTGAATTCCCAATCCAACATTTACAGCATTATATACGGTTAAAAATTTTGGTGCATCAACGGCAATATACCCTCCTGTTAAAGCAACTGTAGGATAATACTCAGCTTTTGCTGCTTTAGTTCCTAATTGGGCGGCTCTTCTTTGTTGACTTAAAGCCTGCAAGTCTTTACGATTTTGCTGAGCTTCATTCATATAATAATCTACTGGTTTAGCATCCTGAATTTCATCAATATAATTAGGATCTACCTCTATCGCTGTTGTTTCCGGAAGACCTAACAATAAATCCATATTGATGTTCGCAATATTATAATTATTCTTCGCATCCAATAATTGCAGTTCTATATCTGAAGTCTGAAGGTTTGCTTTTAAACGGTCATTTCTTGCGATCACCCCATTGTTTTCCAATTTAAGAAACGTTTCATCTCTTTTTTCAGAAGCAGTAAGGTTTTCTTCTAAAACCTTGATGGATTGGTTTGCTTTGAAAAGGTTGTTATACGCTTGTGCAACATTATAAGCAATGGCAATCTTATCATTTTCAGTACTTAGTTTTGATGCTTCCACAAGATATTTTGCAGATTCAATTCCATATCTGATCCTTCCACCAGCATATATTGGCATTGAAAGGTTTGCCTGACCCAGAAATACAGATTTTGGTGATGCCATAGATCCACCTCCTCCAGATCCTGATTCATTTAAAAACTTTACATCTACTTTTGCATTCGTTAAACGCATGTACTGTCCTGAAAGTTTAAAATCAGGAAGTTGTTTATTCTTTGCTTCCAAAAGATCTGCTGTTGCCTCTTCAATTTTGGCGGCATCGATCTTAAGATTCTTGCTGTTTTGGATTCCCAACTGAACAGCTTCGTCAAGGCTGAGTTGTTTTTTCTCCTGAGCATTTGTGTTTGCAATTCCTACAAATAGAGAAAGAGCAATAATTGAATTATTTATTTTCTTCATAACCCAAAAGGTCTTTTAGTAAATATTTTATATGTTTATTAAGTTCTGTGTAATATTTCTCATCAAAAGTATCCTCATCATCGGTATCGTTCAGGAATTCTTTATACATTTCTTTAGCATTAGATGCATAAAACAGGGTCCCGCTTACTGTTGTATGTAATAAATAAATAAGAGGGTTCTTAGTGAAAACACCTTTTTCTAACCCGCTTTTCAATATCTGTGAATACATAGAAAGAAAGCCCATTTTTGTTTGCTTTAAGAATTCTACAATCTGGGGATTCTCAGCATGAAGCTGCTCCCGTTGCATAATTCTATAAAAACATTTATTATTTTTTACCTTCGCTGAAAATTCGTCTACTATTTTTTCAATTTTCTCCCATTCATTGATATCTGTTCTTTCAAGAATATCTTTAGAAAAAAACTGTCCTTCATTCATTCTGTATTCTACCAATTTCTCATACAATTTCTCTTTTGAACCGAAATAGTAGGAAATCATAGAAATATTTACATTCGCTGCCTTAGAAATTTCTCTTGTCGAAGTTCCATCAAAACCCTTTTCTGCAAAAAGCTTTTCAGCAGCAAATAATATATTTTCTTCTTTTGAAATCATGTCACTGTTAATTTTTCAGGCTGCAAATTTACACAAGTTTCAATACAAATCAAACGATTGATTGATTATTTAATATATTTTTAATTTCCCTTAAATATAACTTACTGAAAATTAATACATTTTAGTTAAATAAAATTACAAAATATTACGAAATAGTTTACATTTAAACCATGATACATTTATAACATTTAATTTTTTAAAGTAAAAATTACGAAAATTACACTGCTAAACAGTTGAAGAATTTCTATATGAAAGAATAAGTAACTAAAAATATTCTATAGAGTTCTATAAAAAGAAAACTTCGAGCTATGCTCGAAGTTGTTATGATAAATGGTATTTGTTTAATACTGTTAATTCGTCACGATCATCTTTTTAGAATCTATTATTTTACCATTTGTAACAAGATTATAAATATAAGTACCAGGTGATAGTGTTCGTGCAGATATACTAATTTGTTTTTCTCCTTTTTTTACAGGAATTAACTGCATTTGTCTTCCACTCAGATCATACACTCCAATAGCAGCATTATTATCATTTACATTAAACCTGATTACAGCTTCCTGATTAAATGGATTGGGAACATTCTGTTCCAGAATATAAGATGTTGCTGTAGCTGACATCTCAGAAGAAACATTTTTACCACCGGTAATCGCACTGATCTTTGCTTCCATTGCATCCATTTTAGATTTCAGGTCTTTGATTTCATTCTTCTGCTCTTTTAGCTCATTGAGCAATAATGGAATTATTTCAATATAATTAAGTGCATAATTTCCTTTTTCATCTACACTCACCAGATTTGGAAACTCTTTTTCTACTTCTTGTGCAATAAGACCAAAATGTAATTTAGAATCTGCCTTTGTCTCGCTATCTTTCTTGGGTTTAAAAGTATAAGAATAGGTATTTAGGTTGAATAGATTACCCGAGGTTTCTTTCAAAGGTTTAATATTATCCTTTAGCCTTCTGTCTGAAGTACTGATAAAAGACTGAGCCCTCACTTCAAGAGCTGCCTGAAAACGTCCATCCACATAAAGTTCATTATTCCCATTTCCTAAAAGCGTAACCCCTCCTGTTGGAGAGCCATTACCACCGTTTAAAAAATTTAAATAAGCTATTCCTCTTATAGAATTAATTATAGTCCCATTTCCAAAGCTAGGGCTGGAATACATTGCAATTCCTGAAGATCTTACATTTCCAAGATTATCATTGTACATCATCCGGCTTTCATTTGCCGTATTAGATAAAGACACCAGTCCAAAAACTCCACCGTAGCTTAACCAGTTAATTAGTGTGGGCACCGATCCGATCAGATTGCTTGCCTGATTGTATACTTCTATAATATTAGGAACATTAGATCCATTTAATATTCTATATCCATGGTTGATCTTCAATGCAGAGATCGTATTGTTTGAACTTATGTCTAACCGTGCAGCAGGCGTGGCAACAGCAATACCTACATTTCCGCTGGTTGTGGTAGGTGTAGTTGTACCGGTCCAAACATTAGTTTGTGCAGAAACAGATAGGGTTACCCCTAAAAGAAGTAAACATAAAGAAGTTGTAATTTTTTTCATAATATTAATTTTATTGATTGAATTTTTTTTCTTTGTCAATAAATATACTATGAAATAAGGCCTTCATTTTCTTCAGAATAAACAAGTGTTGCTGTATTTTTAGTAAGTGTATTTACTTTAAAAATAAGTGTTCAGATTTATTTCTAGATTAAAAAAGTCCGGCATTTTACCGAACTTTTTATGTGATTATTTAATAATTTTATCTACGATGTCTTATGGATATATCTTGACAATTTAATTCCAAGATCGGTCCAGATAATCTTAGGATTTCCGTTTCTTGTTAAATGTAAGTCTGCAGTACTGATCTCTTCTAAAATACTTTCAATATTCGCTCCACTAATAAATTTGGAAAAACCGGCCCAATTAAATCCATTGGCATTAATCTTTTTGTAAACCAGATTTTCGGACTGATAATTCTGTAACAAAGCCAATCTGAATATTTCAGAACAATAGTTTAAAAAGTTCTTCTGTTTCTCTCTATTCCAACCTGCAATTTCTCTGGCCCAGAGAATTATATTTTTTAGATATTCCGGTTTCTTTTTTACCTGAAAAGCATCCCTCACCCATTGAATAAAAAGTTTTTCAAATTCTTCATTTTTATTTCCCGAATTCAAAAGCTTCAACGCATCATTAAGATTTCCCTGAGCCTCGTGAACTATTTCCCTGGATTGTTCTTCTGAAACAGAAAAATTATTTTTCAAATAATTCTCAATGTCCTGATCATTAAGCCTTGGAACATCTACAATCTGTGTTCTGGAAAGTATAGTAGGTAAAATATCGTTGGAGTTTTCTGCCGTGAGGAGAATAACTGTTTTAGCAGGTGGTTCTTCCAGAAATTTCAGAAATTTATTGGAGGCAGCAACATTCATTTTATCAGCTCTCCAAACAATTAAAATTTTAGTTCCTCCTTCAAAGCTCTTAAGAGAAAACTTTTGATTTTGATCATCTACTTCATCGGCTGAAATAAAAAGCTGTTTATTTTCTGAATCCAGAAAAGCAGTCCAGTCATCATAGCTGGAATATGGAGAAGTCAGAATCATTTCTCTGAAATCATCAAACTTATTTTTGCTTAAGGAGTTCTTATTGTCTGTATATACCGGAAAGCTAAGATGAAGATCTAAATGATTGAGGTGCTCCACTTTTGAAGCAGCATGTTCATTTTCTTTTTGTAGTATTTCTTTAGCATAAGCCAGGGTTAGAGGAAATGTTCCATATCCTTCTTTTCCAATGAAAAGCTGGGCATGGCTCACTCTGTTTTCCGTGATGCTGTCTTTAAGAAGTTTTTTCAGATTTTCTTGTCCGGCAATGTTCTCCCAATTCATGCCTCAAAGATAAAAATCTTCTTTTGATTCCAAGAAATTTAATACACTCTATTGCTAAAAATAATTTCAAAACAGGACTTATAGAGGTATGAGTAGTGATTATAGTCTGTATCAATAATTTATTTTATATAATTCTTTATTTAAGTTGTATACAATTTAATTTTTAACAATACATTTGCTCTATAATTAAACAAATAAATTTTAATGTTATGAAACTATTATACAGTACTAGCGCCACGGCAAAAGGAGGAAGAAATGGACATGTAAAAAGTGAAAACGGAGTGTTAGACCTTGAAGTAAGAATGCCAAAGGGCCTTGGTGGAGCAAATGAAGATTATGCAAATCCAGAGATGTTATTTGCTGCAGGATATTCTGCTTGCTTTGACAGCGCATTAAATTTGGTTATCAAACAAAGTAAAATAAAGACCGGGGAAACAACAGTGACTGCAAAAGTTAGTCTTGGTCAATTGGAAAATGGTGGCTTTGGCTTGGCAGTAGATTTACATGCTAATGTTCCTGAAGTTTCTCTTGAAGAAGCACATTCTTTAGTGGAAAAAGCACATCAGGTTTGTCCTTATTCTAATGCAACCAGAGGGAACATTGAAGTCAATTTAAGTGTAAGTAATAATGAGTCACATAATTAATACAGAAACAAACATCTAAATATCAATTAAAAATCAATAATTTAGATCAAACTTTCAGTAAAGATTACACAAAGACTTAATAATATTAACACGAAAGAAAATGACACCAGAATTAGAACAAAAAATCAAGACGGTTTTTGAAAAACAAAAAGCATTTTTCAAAACCAATCAAACTAAAAATATTGAATTCAGAAAAGCACAATTAACTAAGTTTCGAGATGTGTTTTTGTCCCATACAGATGCTTTATGTGAAGCCCTGGATATTGATTTAGGGAAAAGCAGAAAGGAAGCAGAATATGTAGAAATTCAAATTGTATCCAGTGAACTCGATTATCTCCTGGAAAATATTGATGAATGGGCAAAACCTACTTTTGTAGAATCCAAACCGCATCCATCAGGAGCGGACATTGTAAGCAAAATAATGCATGAACCCTATGGTGTTAATTATATCATTGGTCCATTCAACTATCCTGTTCAACTCACGTTTAGCCCTTTGATCGGTGCATTGATTGCAGGAAACACAGCAATCATCAAACCTTCTGAAAATACACCCCATGTTGCAAAAGTAATTGAGGAAATCATAGAGAAATCTTTTGATGAAGCTTATGTAAAGGTTTTCCAAGGTGCTATTGAAGAAAATACTTTGTTATTAAGCCTTCCTTTTGATTATATATTCTTTACAGGAAGTCCTAATGTAGGTAAAATTGTAATGAAAGCTGCTGCAGAACAATTGATTCCGCTAACTCTTGAACTAGGGGGTAAATCACCAACAATTGTCCATCAGGATGCTGATCTGGATAAAGCAGTGGCAAGAATTTCTTATGGGAAATGGATCAACTGTGGTCAAACTTGTGTAGCTCCGGATTATATATATATTCATGAATCTATAAAAGATGCTTTTGTAAGTAAGTTTATTGCTTATTTAAAAAGTACATATCCTGATGGATCTCTGGGAAAAATCGGAAAGATTGTGAGCCCAAATCAAATCAAGCATCTTGCAGGTTATCTTGAAGCTGCCCATGAAAAAGTAATTTATGGTGGTCGATATAATCTTGAGACCCGACACTTTGAAGCCACTTTAATGGATAATATAACCTGGGAAGATCAGGTAATGCAGCAGGAAATTTTTGGGCCTATATTACCTATTATGACTTATACAGATATTAATGTTGCATTAGAAGAGATTAATAACCGTCCGAAGCCCCTGGCTTTATATGTTTTTTCTGAAAGTCAGGAATTTGCAAATGATGTTCTCAATCGTACGACGAGTGGTGACGCTGAAATTAACAGTGCTATTATCCATGTAGGTTCACATTTCTTACCTTTTGGAGGAGTTGGAACTTCCGGAATGGGAAAATACCATGGAAAATTTAGTTTTGAAGCATTCAGCCATACAAGATCCGTTTTACAGGTAAAATAAAATTTCATCCTTACTTTATAAAAATTCAAGACTGCTTTGAATATTCAAAGCAGTCTTGAATTTTTTATTATTAATACTAAATTGAGGGAAAATCATCCCACATAAATGAATAATAATTGTCTTAAACAACTATGACCGTGAATGATGAATATTTATAATTGAATTCAATAAAACTATTGTTAAAAATATCAGTTAGATTCCTTTTGTATTTATTTATATAATAAAAATTTCTATTTAGATTTAAACATAGTGCCCCTTAACAAACTTTAACCTCATGAAATTTTTACAATTCATTAATATTTAAGATATTTGCGCATTATTTTAAAAATAAAGAATGAAAAAAATCTTTGTACTATCATTCATTTCTGTTGGATATTTCCTTAATGCGCAGAGTATAAGTAATTCACCATATGCAACTTACGGAATCGGAGATGTAAAATATGATAATACGATTGAAACTACTTCAATGGGTGGTATTTCAACGGCTTTTATAAGTGACTTTACAAGTAATTTCAATTTTGCCAATCCAGCAAACAATACGAATTTCGAACTTACGAGTATAAAGCTTGAAGCTACTAACGAAAACAACTATTTCAAATCGAATTATAATAATACGAAGTCTACTAAACATTCTACGTATCTATCAAATATTTCATTAGCTTTCCCTATTTCTTCAAGAGTAAAAATGGGACTTTCTTATCAGCCGTATAGCTCAAAAAGCTATGATATTGTAAATTCTAACACGGTAGATGGTACCACTTTTGCAAACCGATTTAGAGGGACTGGAACCTTAAATACAGCTCAGATAGCAGCATCATATAAGGTAAACAATGAGTTTGCTTTAGGTTTACGAGCCAATTATTATTTTGGTAATCTGTATGATGTAAATGAAATTACGGCTTCTAATAGCGAACTTATTAATGGTTATGAAACAAAAAATAACATTAAAAACTTCAATTTTACATTAGGAGCAAGTTATCAGCATCTAAATACTCGTACTGACAAAAAGTGGACTATTGGGGCAACCACTACTTTTGGAAACACAGGTGACATGATGACTGATTACAAAAACAGTACTTATTTTTATACTGCCGGAGATGTTAAAAATGCCGAATCTATTATTGACCAAAAGAGCACTAGCTCTAAAAATCTTTTACCTTTACAGGCATCTCTAGGGGTTGGATATGGAAGTGAAAATCAATGGTTCGTATCTGGTCAGTTAGATTATAAAAAAGGAGAAAGCATCTCTTATTTTGGAAAAACCATAGATTTTGATGATACGTACAGAATCTCTGCAGGAGGTTGGTACTTACCTAATTATAACAATTTCAGAAACTATTTCTCAAGAGTGGTATACCGATATGGTGCATTCTATGAAAGAGGAGGTTTAAAAATTGGAAGTAACAACATTAACAAGTTTGGAATTTCTGCAGGGGTAATGCTTCCATTCAAGACCAGTAGTATAACTAGAATGAGTGGACTTGAACTTGGTATAGAACTTGGTAAACGTGGAACTTTAGATAACAACCTGATCAATCAGAATTTTATCAACCTGAGGGTAGGATTCAATTTTGCTGACAAGTGGTTCAGAAAGAGTTTGTATAACTAAAATGAAGTTTAAAAACTTATCATATAAAAAAAATATAGCATGCCTTTTTAGTTGTGCTATATTTTTTATATTGACATCCTGTGAAGAGGACCTTACTAAAAGAAATGGTAATCAAAGTAAGAACTTTCCTTCACAAATCATCAACAACGCTAATATCATACAGAGGGACTCCGGATTTGTCACACTAAAGGCAATAGCTCCCATTATTGAAAAATATGAACTTATAGACAGTCCATATGTTGTAGCCAGAAAAGGAATTAATATTCAATTCTTTGATAAGAAAAAACCTAAGGTTCCCGGGAAACTCACTGCCAAATATGCACGAATCTTTGAGTATAAAAAATTCTATGAAGCCAAGGGCGATGTAAGAATAACGACCAATGAAGGGCAAAAATTCGCCATGCAAAGTATTTATTGGGATCAGAGAAAAAACCGCATTTATACTAAAGACACCGTCTATGTAACCATGGATGATGGTTCCACTCTTGTAGGAGCCAATGGAATGACCGCTAAAGATGACTTCTCCGAATATACTTTTTTCAACAGTTCCGGAGATATCAGCCAAAAAAAGATATCCGACTCTAAAAAATAAACTTTCATGATTCTTCGAGCACTGGGTTTAATGTCTGGAACCAGCCTGGATGGGTTGGACATTTGCTTCGCACAGTTTGAAAAGCAGGATCACTGGAGCTTTCAAATTTTAAAGGCAGAAACAATTCCTTATCCAAAAATATGGAAAGATCGACTTAGAAACTCCATTCATCTCTCCTCAGAAGAGTTATTAGAGCTCAATACTGATTATGGTTTTTATTTAGGGCAGGCAGTTCAGCGTTTTATAGAATCCAATCAACTAAAAAATATTGACGTTATTGCTTCTCATGGCCATACCGTTTTTCATCAGCCACAAAGAAAATTCACTTTACAAATCGGAGACGGCAGAGCAATTAAAATCGAAACAGGTTTACCTGTAATTTATGATTTCAGAACTCAGGATGTATTAATGGGTGGTAATGGTGCTCCACTTGTTCCTATAGGAGATGAACTTCTTTTTTCTCAATACGATGCGTGCCTTAATCTCGGAGGATTTTCAAACATATCATTAAAAAGCAATAATAAAAGAATTGCGTTTGATATAGTCCCTGTTAATATCATACTCAATCAGCTTGTCCAAAAGTTTGGTAAAGATTATGATGAAAATGGAGAGCTAGCAAAAGAGGGTAAAATAAATGATCAACTGCTGAGTCACCTGAGTTCACTTCATTTTTACAGACTTCCCCATCCAAAATCCCTTGGTATCGAATGGTGTAACGAAAATATCTTTCCTTCATTTCAAAATATAGAAGATCTTGACTTATTAGCAACCTTTACAGAGCATATAGCACAACAGATCTCACAGGTCATTAACGACAATCAATTAAAAAACATCTTGTTTACGGGTGGTGGTACTCACAACACTTATCTTATCGAAAAAATAAAGGCAAAAACAAAAGGAGAAATCGTTATTCCCGAAAAAGTGATCATCGACTATAAAGAAGCGTTGATCTTTGCTTTTATGGGTATATTAAGATGCAATAATGAAATTAATGTATTGTCTTCAGCTACGGGTAGTTTTAAAAACCACAGCTCTGGGATTATTGCATAAAAAAACCTCCATTTCTGAAGGTTTAGTTTATTATTTATAAGCTTCTATTTTATCCGTCAAGGTATTGATAAAATTCTGCAGTGGCTTTTCTACCATCATTTTTATAAATGGATTGAATTTACCTTCAAAAAGCATTTGTACTTCTGTCTGGTTTTCGTTGAGAGGATTCAAAGTTGCCGTTAATGAAAAATCCAGACTTGAACTTGCTGACTTCAATACAGCCTTTTCATCTGTAACTTCATCTATTTTCAAAGCGATTTCCGGCATTCCCTGCAATCCAAATTTAAATCCATCTTCTCTGCTTTCAAACTTTTGAAGTCCGTCCGGCATAAATTCTTTATAGTTGTCTGGTGTTTTTAGTAGTTCCGCCAACTCTTTAGATGATTTATTGACAATAATTTTTCGTCCTTCTAAATTCATTTTTTATTTTTGTATTTAAATTCCTACAAATGTATAAAGTTTTTGTGAACGAAAAAAAATTATTACTGTCTAAACAGTCTGAAAACCTAGAAAAAAAAGTTAGGTATGAAAACTTTACAACTTTTGAAATCGCATTAGATCTTCTTGAAAATACATCTGTAAAAGAATTAAATGTATTCGGAGATGATATCGATACCATTTGGAAAGAATTTCAAAGCCTTTTCAGAATTATAGAAGCAGCTGGGGGGCTAGTAAATAATAGTAAAGGGGAAATGCTTTTCATTAAAAGGCTTGGAAAATGGGATCTGCCTAAAGGTAAAATGGAAAAAGGGGAATCACGTGAAGAATCTGCCGTAAGGGAAATTGAGGAAGAAACAGGCCTGAAAGATGTAGAACTATTAAAATTCATCAATACTACCTACCATATTTATGTAGAAAGAAATGGAGATAAAATTCTCAAATGCACGCACTGGTTTGAAATGAACTTCAATGGAGAGGATACTTCAAAACCTCAGATTGAAGAAGGTATTACAGAGGTAGCCTGGAAAAATGCTTCTCAAATAGAAAATGAAGTTTTCCCAAACACCTTCAAAAATATTAAACTTATCGTTAAAGAATTCAGAAAAGGCCAGACTAAATAAAGTCCAGGGCCTTTTCTAAAGATATGCCTCTTGATGCTTTTAACAGAATATTTTCGAATTGAATCTTATTCTGTTTTAGATGTTCTATTAGCTGTTGGGTATTTTCAAAAGCCAATGTTGATTCATTGATCTTTTTAAAGTTTCCTCCTACTGTAATAATTTCATCAAAACCAAGATCTATTGCCTGTTTTAAAATATTCTGATGCTCAGCTTCGCTCTCTTCTCCTAATTCGAGCATGTCACCAATTATAATAGATTTACTTCCTTCAAATGTTATAAAATTATGTAAGGAAGCTATCATTGAACTCGGGTTAGCATTGTAGGTATCCAAAACCAGGGTCCGCCCTTCTTTCTTTACAATTTGAGATCGCATATTAGTAGGGGTATACTCTTCAATAGCATGTTTTATTTTTTCTACATCAATTCCAAAATGAAGACCAAGGCTTACGGCTGCACAAAGATTCGTGAAGTTATAGTTTCCTGTAAGTTTAGATAATGCATGCGTATTTTGATACACCAATCCAACACAATGATCCTGAGAATATGCTTCAAAATAATAATCTGAATTTGTTTTTCCAAAAGTGATCCTCTCTTTGTAGTTTTCAGTTTTACTCACTTGAATCTCATCATTCTCATTAACAACAATGGTCTTATTGAATGCTTTCAAATAATCATAGAGTTCAGATTTTCCTTTAATAACCCCTTCAAAACCTCCAAAACCTTCTAAATGAGCTTTCCCGAAATTGGTTATATAACCGTAATCGGGTTTTGATATAGAGCATAAAAGTTCAATTTCCTTCTGATGGTTAGCTCCCATTTCTATAACAGCCATTTCATGATCAGGCTTTATGGATAAAATCGTTAATGGAACCCCGATATGATTATTTAAATTACCGAAGGTATATTGTATGTTATACTTTTCAGATAGAACAGCATGGATCAATTCTTTTGTAGTTGTTTTTCCGTTACTTCCTGTAAGCCCAATGATAGGAATACTCAACTGATTTCTGTGGTATATCGCAAGAGTTTGTAAAAACTCTAATGTAGAAGGAACATGGAAAATATTTTTTGTAGTATCCTCGAAATCTTTATCCTCAACAATTACAGAAAGTGCCCCATCTGTAACAGCTTTTTCTGCCAGTGTTGCTGCATTGAAATTATCTCCGGAAAATGCAAAGAAAATATCATTCTTTTCAATTTTTCTGCTGTCAATTGTAACTTTATTGGCCTGCAAAAATAAAGGATAAAACTGTTCTATATTCATAGGTCAAAAATAAAAAAACCTTCCAGTATTTAGGAAGGTTTTTTCAATTATTTTTTTGATAAATATTATCTTCTAGTTCTATTCTTGTCAGCTACTCTAGCATCCTGAGCAACACGGAATCCAACCCAACCAAAAGCTCTGTTCTGATCTTTATATCTTCTTTGTCCCGGATCCAACCAGTATGCTGTATCTTGCCAAGAACCACCTTTAACTACTCTGATGTCGTTAGACATTGCAGAAGTTCTGTCCTTGGTATCTTTTTGCATGATTACTCTTCCTTTTCCGTCTACAACAAATCTCTGTTTTGGAGAATTGTACATATCGAAAGCTGCTGTAGAGTCTCCCTCTTTACGATATTCTAAAGAAGACTGCTTATCACCATCTCTGTAGTTTCTGTAATCTGCGATCGTTTCTCTTTCAAACTGTCCTGGTAAGTTTCTGTAAACTAATCTACCATCAGCTAAAGTATCATATTTAATACTGCCTTCATCTACCATTTTGTAAGTCCCGTCTCCGTTCTTTACAACAGCCTGAGGCATATTTCCTCTATAGTAATTGAAATCACTGAAATCTTCATCAATAATTGGTCTGTAAACGTCAGCTGTCCATTCAGACACGTTTCCATACATACCATAGATTCCAAGATCGTTAGATGGATACTGTCTTACATCTGAAGTTCTTGCAGAACCATCATTTTTCCAACCTGCAATACCTGAATAATCTCCCCTACCCATTTTGAAGTTTTCAAGGAACATACCTCGATCTCTTCCTTTAGTCCCTCTCAATCTTTCAATTTCAGGTTTTTTACCTAAGTATTGGTTGTATTCTCTATTTTTAGCCATACCAAGCGCTGCATATTCCCATTCAACTTCTGTAGGAAGTCTGAATTTCTGAACCATTGCAGAGTTTGGAGCTCTGTTAGCAGAAAGTAATCTTTGGTTTGTTGTTTTCAAACCTGATTTTTGCTGCATTCTTTGTTCGTTAATATACCCTTGCATTTCAGGATCATTCGCTTTGAATTTATCCATGTTAAATGCAGTTCCTCCTTGATTATTGGATTCGTTGATATACAAATCTTTAGCAATGATTCCAGCAGACATTAAAGCTTTTTCATTCGCTCTGTCTGTTAACCATTCGCAATATCTATTTGCCTGAGTCCATGAAACACCTACTACCGGATAGTAATCAAATTCTGGAGAACGGAAATACGTCTCGTTGTAATCATTTCTAGATAGTTTGTTATCCCATAATAAGGTATCTGGTAAAGCACCATTATAGATTTCCTTAAAACTTGGATCACTAGGTGGGAATACATACTTCAACCATGTCAGGTATTCGCGGTATTCATAGTTAGTAATCTCTGTTTCACCGATAAAGAAAGAACTTACCTGCATTCTGCGAGGTGAATTATTCCAATCGTGCATGACATCATCTTTCACTAATCCCATTGTAAAAGTTCCACCTTCTACATATACCATCCCCGGCCAACCTTTCTGTTTTTGTTGCTTTCCTGCAAAAAACCAACCTTGTTTTTCGTTTGGTTTCCAACCCGTCTTACTGATAAATTTTTTAGTACCTCCACCTTTGTTGGTACCCGATCCACCACAACTGGTTAATGCAAGTGTAGAACTTAATGCTATTAATGAAAACAACTTTAGTTTTTTCATAGTCGATATAAATATTTTCAAAGTACAAAGAAAAAATAAATTATTCAATAAATCAAGTAAACATTTGATTTTTTTGAAAAACGTTAACAAATTAATTTTATTGTATCGCAATTTAATTATAAAATTTTCATTTATTTTGTAATTTAGAAATTTCAAAAACAAACATGAAACAAATAATTACGTTTTTACTTCTATTAAGTTCTGTATCAACGCTTTATGCTCAAAAAATCAACATCGAATGGGATGGATCAAAAATTCAAGATTTTGGCGACACAAAAATCAATCTTCCTAATTTTAAAAATAGAGGTTTTTCTTACGACCAAAATAACATTTTTATTACAACCCAACAAAAAATAGGAGAAAAGCAATTAAAAGTTTCTAATTTAACCTGGGCAACCGTTTCAAACAGAGAATTATTTGAATTAAGTAAAAACGGAATCCCCGATTACGATATAAGTAATATTTCTTATTACTATTTTGAAGGAGAGCAGTACGCCAGCGTGAGAGTTGGTTTGTTTAAAAATGTAAAAGGAAGGATCCAGAGACTTTCATCATTTGAAATTTCAGAAGGAAATGGATCCAATCAAATGATGAATGCTGCCAAAGTAGGTACTAGTAATAACCCTTTGGGCAGTGGCGCCTTCTATAAGATAAAGGTTGACAAATCCGGTATTTTCAAAATTACATCTCAATTTCTAAAAGATAATGGTATTAATCCTTCTTCTATAAATCCAAAAAACTTCAGGATATATGGAAATGGAGGAATCATGCTTCCTGAATTCAATCAGGATGTAAAATATAATGCCTTACAGGAAAATGCAATCCAGGTAGTAGGAGAAGATGATGGTGTTTGGAATGATCAGGATTATGCTTTGTTCTATGCACAGGGTCCCAACGGATATAATCTTTACAATAAATCAAATGGTAACGGCTTCAAAAGAGCTGATGAAAGAATTGACAAAAGTGAGAATGTAAAAAACATCTACGAGGATTTCTCTTATTATTTTATCAACTTTGACAAAGGTGAAGGAAAAAGGGTTCAGACTATAGATGCTAATCTTCCGGCAGCTTTAATTACAAAATTTGATAACTATCAGGTAATTAATATTGATCAGAAAAACATTATGAAAGTAGGAAGGGTGTGGACAGAAGAAGCACCATTCACTACTGATAAAACAGTAACATTTAACCTTACCTCTCCTATCCAGGGTGGAGATGCTGTAAAGTATAAAGCAAGGGTCATCGGATACAAAACGCAGGGAAATAGTATAGCTTTTGATATCAACAATCAGAATGCACAGGTGTATTCATCGAACCCTACTGATCCTGATTATATTCCGTTTGCTTATGGTGGGGATATTACAAATTTAAGTGGTAATCAAATCACTTTTAATATTAAGCCAAGTATTACGACCAATCCTAACGGAACATTCTATTTTGACTACGCAGAGGTACAATATAAGGATGACCTAAAATATAATGGTTCTCAAATGAACTTCAGAGACTTTTCTCTTACCAGCGGAACCAATACGAATTATGGATTCAGTGTTAATAATATTGCCGGGTTGGAACAAATCTGGGATGTTACAGATATCACCAATGCTAACAGAAGAGTAAATAAAGCAGCGGGAAGTGCTAGCTTTAACTTTGGATATATTACTGCTGATTTAAATTTTAATAATGAGTTTGTAGCATTTAAAGCCGATGCGGCTTATTCGCCACAGTTTGTAGAAAGAATTGGCAATCAGGATTTATCCGGACTCCAAAATGTAGATTATCTTATTATCACAGTTCCTCAATTGATGTCTCAGGCTCAAAGACTGGCCAATTATCATCAGACGAAGAATAATTTTAATGTACAGATCGTAGACGCTAATAAAATTTATAATGAATTTGGAAGCGGAAGTAAAGATCTTACTGCTATCCGTGACTTCGTAACCAAATTAAACACTCCACTAGGACGTTTAAAATATGTTTTTATCCTGGGAGATACTTCATATGACTATAAAAACAGAGTTCCTAATAATTCTAATGTGGTATCAAGTTATCAAAGTGAACAATCTTCGGATTTTATAACCTCTTATGTTACGGATGACTATATCGTAATGACAAAGCCACAGACTTCTGCTGCGATTGCAAGTAACTTACCGGACCTTCCGGTAGGAAGACTTCCTGCAGCTAATGCAACTGAAGCTGGAGTAATGATGGATAAAACACTTGCTTACTACAATTCATTACCTGGACAGTCAACACCTTTTGGAGAATGGCGTATGAAACTTGATTTCGTAGTTGATGATGATAATGATGGAGGAAGCCCATTCCATGATGTAATGAATAGTACCCTGGCTACAGTTTTTGAACAACCAGCATCTACAAATCTTAAAGAATACAACGTAAGAAAATTATACCTTGATGCATTTCAGGCTCAAAGTACAGCCGGTGGACAGCGATATCCACAAGTGAACCAGGCCATCTCTAATGATATTGGAAATAGTATGTATCTGTTTTATTTCGGACACGGAGGAATCAGTGGTTGGGCACAGGAAAGGGTTTTAACTCTTGACGAGATCAACAATGCCAATAATTTCTCCAATGTATACAGCAGATTTCCATTTGTATCTACCATAACATGCGAATTTACACTATGGGATGAACCTGAAACATTTTCAGCCGGAGAGCGTTTCCTTAAAATGAAACAAGGAGGACCTGCAGCAATGATTACATCAAGCCGTGCAATCGGTGTAGATTATGGTCGTGATTTTACGGACTTATACACTCAGGATATTTTCAAATTGGTTAATGATGATTTTGAAACGCTAGGAATAGCTCATTTGAACGCTAAAAAGCAAAAAGGACCACAAACTGATCATTTAAAGGTAAACCTTCTTGGAGATCCTGCCATGAAACTGAGCAGACCTAAAAGATTGTTGGTGATCGATAATATCGACACTCCAGTACCTGGGTTGATCAGAGGTTTAGATTTTGTAAAAGTAAAAGGACATATTAATAATACAAACGGAACACTTAATACCACATTCAACGGAAGAGTGGTTATTAATATTTTCGATAAAAGATTAAATAAGAAAACCCTTAACAATGACGGTGGCCTAACTCCTGTCCTTGAATACACTGAAGAAGGAAGTGCTATCGTGAAAGCATCAGGAATGGCAGTAAATGGAGTATTTACCGTAGAATTCTATGTACCGAAGGATATCAATTATGCAGTAGGTGAAGGAAGGATCTTAGGATATGCTGATAATAAATCAACCGATGTATTCAACAATCAGGTTGTGCGTGTCGGAGATATCAATCCGAACGGAATCAATGACAGCCAGCCACCAAAAGTAAAACTGTATATGAACAATACCAATTTTGCTGATGGAGGAATTACAGACCAAAATCCGATGTTGCTTGCATGTATTACTGATGATACCGGAATAAATTCTACGGGATCTGGTATCGGACACGATATTACTGTATATTTGGACGGGCAAATTATAAATACGATAGTTTTAAATGATTTTTATGCTTCAGGAGAAGGAAACGGATGTCTAAGTCCAAGCCTTGCAGATTACCAAAAAGGGAATGTAACCTACCCTTTCAGGAATTTATCAGTAGGGCAGCATCAATTATCATTTAAAGTTTGGGATATAAACAATAATTCGACCTCTGCTACGTTAAACTTTGAAGTAAAGGATGAAGCTGATCAACACCTGGTGATTAACAGGCCGCTTAACTGGCCAAATCCATTTACGAATAAGACTTATGTACAATTTGAACATAATTGTGATGATATACTGGATGTACATGTTCAAATCTATACAATTACAGGAAAATTGGTAAAAACCATTGCACAGACTGTGGTTGCAGAACCTTTCTTACAGGGCTTTAGAACGCCAAGACAAGCAATTGAATGGGACGGAAGAGATGATTTTGGGGCAACTGTTGGGAAGGGAACATATATTTTTAAGATATTTGCAAAAAGTCAAAACCAAGAAAAATGCAAAGGAAGTGCCACAGCTGTAGAAAAAATGGTACTTTTGAAGTAAAATAAAATAAATATAAATAATAATATTAATAAAAAACTGATAATATATAAAAGACAACATATGAATTTAACTACTAAACTGCTTTTAGGAATTGGTTTTAGTGCTGGTTTTTTAGGCTATTCGCAAGATTTGAGTCAGGTAAGACCTGTACTAACCGGAGCTCCTTTTCTAAGAATTGCACCAGATGCAAGATCTGGAGGTATGGGAGATCAAGGTGTGGTTACCTCTCCTGATGCATTCTCTCAATTCTGGAATGCGGCGAAATATCCTTTTAGCAGAACTAGTTCTTCTGTAGGCCTTAACTACACCCCTTATATGGGAAAACTGACAAATGATGTGTTCTTATTATATGGTGCTTTCCATAAATTCTTAGATCAGGATGAAAGATCTACGATCTCGGCGAGTATCTATTATTTCAATATGGGACAGGTAGACCTTACTCAATTGGTAGGTACGGAAGTTGCTTCGATGGGTACCTCAAAACCAAATGAATTCTCAATTGATGTTGCCTACGCACTAAAACTTTCAGATTCTTACTCAATGGCTGTAACTGGTAGATTTATTCGTTCAGACTTAGCCGGAGGTTTCAACACAGATACAACTCTTAAACCTGCAAACTCTTTTGCGGTAGACGTTTCAGGATACTATTCATCTCCAAGATTCTCCAGTTTCGGAGGATATGACGGTAAATTAAATGCTGGTTTTGCAATTCAAAACTTAGGTCCTAAACTAGACTATACCGGAAATGAAGAATCAAGATCTTATCTTCCTACTATGGCAAGATTAGGGGTTGGTTATGATATGTACCTGGATGATGTCAATAAAATCGGACTTAGTGTAGAGGGATCTAAAATCTTAGTTCCAGGTTCAGAATTCATTGGAATGGATCCAAATACGAGACAACCAATGTATGCGGTACCTAACGTAGGTCCTATTGCAGGAATCGGGAAATCATTCAAAAACAAAAACAGTATCATGTATAGTGGTGCTTTAGAATATTCATATGATAATGCTTTCGCTGTGAGAACAGGTTATTTCCGTGAAAGTGAAGAACAGGGAGCAAGACAATTTGCAACAGCAGGTATTGGTTTGAAATACCGTTCTTTCGGATTAGACATTTCTTATCTGATCAATATGTCTAAAATCAATACAGCTTTAGATAACACTCTTCGTTTCGGTTTAACCTGGAATATAGGAGATGAAACTTCCAATGTTGATTATTAAAAGAAATATAACAATTATGTTTAGAAAAGTCTCATATTTATGAGGCTTTTTTGTTTTCCAATAATTATTTTTGTAATATGAACTATTCGGCGGAACTAAAAAAATTTGTAACCAGTCAATATGTATATTCTGCTATCAGAATAACATTAGCTACTGTATTGCCATGTTTGGTTCTCGCCCACTTTGGAATTTTAAAAGAATACTTCCTCTTCCCTTTGGGAACCAGTTTCGTAGCACTTACCGATCAACCAGGACCGTTTATACGAAGAAGAAATGCATTAACATTTGCTATCTTCTGTTTTGTACTAGTAGCGCTTATAGCCAGTCTTGTCATGAATATCAAGGTTCTTGTCATTCTTGAAATCATTGTTTTTGCAATGTTCTTTTCATTAATTGGTGTTTATGGCCAAAGGTTAGCTGCAGTAGGGTCATTATCTTTGGTGGTATTGGCCATCTTCATTGATGGGCATCTGACAGGAGAAAATATTTTTAAAAGTTTGCTCATTTTTGCTTCAGGTTGCATATGGTTTTTATTGATCTTCCTTATTGTAACTACGATACAACCTTATAAACTGGCTAGCCAGATGATCGGTGAAAACTATCTTCAGCTGGCAGAGTTTTTAAAAATAAAAGCCAATTATTACCAGAAAAATCCTGATTTTGATAAATTAACCATTCAGGTTATCGCTAAACAGGTGGGAATTAAAAATCTTCAGGAGGAAACAAGGGAAACTGTTTTTAAGACAAGAACCATCGTTAATGAATCTACCACCACCAGCAGATTATTGATGTTGATGTTTTTGAACTCGATGGACCTTCATGAAAAATTAATGACTTCTGAAAGTGATTACCAAAAGCTTCAGGAAAGTTTTAAAGATAGTATGATTCTGGTTAATATTCATGACTATCTTAATCTGCTCGCTGAGGAAATCACCAATATTGGAATCTCACTACAGCTAGGCACCAGGGCAAAACCTATTTTCGATCTGGATGTTGAATTAAGAAAACTAAATACCCAGTATTTCGACGTAAGGAATAAAAAAATCACGCCTGAAACGCTGGAAAATTTCATGATCCTTCGTCAGATCCTGATGCGTATCAGCGAAATCACTAAGGAAATCAATGAGATTTATAAAGTTTTCTCACAAAACATAAAATTAGCAAAGAGTCTTTCGACTGGATTAGATCTGAGAAAGTTTATGCCTAACGAGGAAAAACTTAATTTTAGAGTATTAAGAAATAATATATCTCTTTCATCTTCTCAGTTCCGCCATGCAATCCGTATCACCACGGCTCTATTGATAGGCTATCTTTTTTCGCTTTTTCAATTTTTAGGCATTGGTCATACCTATTGGATATTGATTACCATTACTGCTATATTAAAACCCGCCTATTCTATTACAAAGCAACGGAATGGACTTCGTTTGTACGGAACTATTGTAGGGGCGACTATAGCGTATATCATATTGCATTTTGTTCAAATCAATGCCATATTATTTGCAACGCTTCTAATAAGCATGATCCTTTGCTTTAGTTTATTAAAAGGAAGGTACTTTTGGGCAGTCTTATTTATGACCATCTATGTCTTTATGAGTTTCAATTTCCTGAGCCCCGGAAAAGTAGATATTATTTTTAAAGATAGAATTGTAGATACTGTGATTGCCGGGATTATTGCATTCCTTGTAAGTTATATTGTGCTTCCGGTTTGGGAACACACGCAGAATCTTGACTTAATGAAAAAATCATCCGAAAGCAACCTCATCTACTTCCAAAGTGTAATGTCAAAATTTCTACTCGAAAGTTTCGATCTGGAAGATTATAAGGTAAAGCGTAAAAATGCAATCATTTCATTGGCCAATCTTTCAGATAATTTCCAGAGGATGATTTCCGAACCTAAAAACCAACAAAAGAAACTCGAGGTCGTTCATCAGTTTGTGGCGACTTCTCATCTTATTACAGCATACACTGCTTCGCTCTCCCAGTATTCAAAAAATGAGGAAAAATATCCTGAAATAGATGCAGAAAGCTGGAGCCGAAAAATCGAATCGGAAATGCAACAAACTTCTGTTCTCCTCAAAGGTGAAAAGATCAATGAAGTATTGAAAATGGAAAGCCGTCTTGAACCCGAAGACTCTTCCATTGATGATTTGATGCTTAAAAGAAGAACCGAACTCGAGGAAAACGAGCCGTTAAATCTTAATGACCCGAACAAAATATCCCACCTCACTGAACTGAAAAATATTCATGATGTATTGGAACTTATTTATGACGTTGCCAAAGAACAGAGAAAGGTGATTGAAAAGTATAGAAATGAGTCTGAGCCTACTCCTCCACAATCGTAAAGCAGTAATCATCAAAAAACTCTACCCGGGCTTTGAATTCATCCGAAAACTGATCATCATATACACGACAGCTTATTTTATGAAGATTCTTTAATTCGAAGGGTTTCACCTCGTAGTTCTTTTTTAAAGACCAGTACTTAGAATGGTGAATTTTATACATACTTTCCTTCACACTCCAGATAATAGTATAATACGTACTTGCTATATCGTTGGGGATAAAACCTCTCTCATTTTCATAAGTAAACTTATCAATAACCCGCATTATTTTAGGATTGAACTTTTCAATGTCAATTCCTATTTTCTTTTTTGAGATAGCAATAGCGGCAAAAGGAAAAGAATGGGTAATGGAAATTTCTGCATCTTTTGGAGAAAGAAAAGGTTCCCTCTCATTGTAAAGTATTTTTGAATTGGGCTTTAATCCTTTTAAAAGTTTACGAACCATTAAGACTTCCAATAGTTTCTTAGGGTGGTAGTCTTTTACTTTTTCTGCATTTTCAGGTTCCAAAAGATCGTTAATATCTAACTCTTCACTCTCATCATGTTTCCAAACAAGAATTGTAGCGGTATCATCTGAAAAATCTCGGTAAAGGGGCATTGTTTTTTATTGGATAAAAGTAGTAAAAAGAAAATTAATAAAAATGTAATATGAGAAGAAGAAAGCAGGGAGAAAGAAGATAATGAAAGCATTTTAAAACAGCTTTCTAAATTGTGATTATAAACAAAAAATTTTTATTCTTAACCTCTATACACTTCTATCTTCCCGCTTCCTGCCCCATATCTTATTTATTTTGACTGGTGGTTAACATCATTTCGATGCTCCAGAATTTCCAGATTTTCATCTACAAAATAAGCACTTCCAAATCCGTTAACATAGGAACCTTTTGTTGGGTGTAAAGCAATAAGAATAAAATCTTTCATTTCAGAAATAACATCCACCACTTTTCCGTGAGTTTCTTTAAGTTTTGCAATGACATTATTCCAGTTATCAGAATCTCTTTCTATCTGGGAAGTTGTGGCTTCAATTGTTAAACGCTCACGCGCATAGATCTGTTTGGTAGCAGATTCATCCTCAATAAACATCATTGAAGTTTTTCTTCCTTCAGCAAGATTCTTGGTATGTCTGGCCATAAAAGAGACCAGAATATAGAAGGTATTGTCTACTTGTACAAAAGGTGCATAACTGGAGTTTGGATTTCCATCAGCATCTACAGTAGCTAAAATTACACTTTTAGTACTTGCTATCAATTCTTTTACTTTTGGTGCTAGCGGTTTTGCTTTTTTCTGAGCATCGTCAGGCGTATTCGTATGATCCATTGTATAAAATTTACAACGCAAAAATAGTTTATTTAGAGTAAATAAAAATAATTTAAAACCATGTATAATCTCATCAACTGAACTTCCTGTGTCGTTTTTATATCTTAATTATTAATCGTAATTTTGCACTTCATTATCAATCGAATTTAAACTTATTCATTAACATATGAGTACTACAACACAATACGTTCCTTATAAAGTTAAGGATATTTCTCTAGCAGAATGGGGAAGAAAAGAAATTACTCTTGCTGAGGCAGAGATGCCTGGTTTGATGTCTATTCGTGAAGAATATGGCCCGTCTCAACCCCTAAAAGGAGCAAGAATTGCCGGATGTCTTCACATGACAATCCAGACTGCCGTGCTTATCGAGACATTAGTAGCTTTAGGTGCTGAAGTTACCTGGTCTTCTTGTAATATTTTCTCTACACAAGATCATGCTGCTGCTGCTATTGCTGCTGCAGGAATTCCTGTTTACGCCTGGAAAGGTTTAAATGAAGAAGAATTCGACTGGTGTATAGAGCAGACTTTATTCTTTGGTGAAGACAGAAAACCATTGAATATGATCCTTGACGATGGTGGAGATCTTACAAACATGGTATTTGATAAATATCCTCAGTTTACAAAAGATATTAAAGGACTTTCTGAAGAAACAACTACCGGAGTACACAGATTGTACGAAAGAATGAAGAACGGAACTTTAGTAATGCCTGCAATCAACGTAAATGATTCAGTTACTAAATCTAAATTTGACAATAAATATGGTTGTAAAGAATCTGCAGTAGATGCTGTAAGAAGAGCTACAGACTTAATGTTGGCTGGTAAAAGAGTGGTAGTTTGTGGTTATGGAGATGTAGGTAAAGGTACTGCTGCTTCTTTCAGAGGAGCTGGTTCTATCGTTACTGTTACAGAGATCGATCCAATTTGTGCTTTACAAGCTGCAATGGATGGTTACGAAGTAAAAAGATTAGATACTGTAGTTGATAATGCAGATATCATCATCACCACTACTGGTAACTTCAACATTGTAAGAGGAGAGCATTTCCTTAAAATGAAAGATAAAGCTGTAGTTTGTAATATCGGTCACTTCGATAACGAAATTGACATGGCTTGGTTAAACGAAAACTACGGTTCTACAAAATCTGAAGTTAAACCACAAGTAGACATCTATACATTGGAGGGAGGTAAAGAGGTTATTATCCTTGCAGAAGGTAGACTTGTAAACCTTGGATGTGCAACCGGACACCCAAGTTTTGTAATGTCAAACTCTTTCTCTAACCAGACATTGGCTCAAATCGAATTATGGAATAATTCTGCAGCTTATGGAAACGAAGTATATATGTTACCAAAACATTTAGATGAAAAAGTAGCCGCTTTACACCTTAAGAAATTAAGTGTTGAGCTTGAAACTCTTTCTCCTGAACAAGCTGAGTATATCGGTGTAGATGTAAAAGGTCCATTCAAACCGGAATACTACAGATACTAGATTTAAATTAAAACAATATACAATCCCATTATTCAAAATAGTGGGATTTTTTATTGATAATATTTTTAAACCTGATAAGTATTCTATACTTTTGCCAGCAAAAAAAAGAGAATGAAAAAGTATTTATTTCTAGGATTAATGGGCTCAGCTGCAATTTTCACTAGCTGTAGTAGTAATGATGATAATAACATTAGTGAAAAAAAATTATTATTAAGTAAGATCACTACAACTTATTATGATAATCCTGCTAATCCTGAAACTAATGTATCAACACTGGAATATAATACTCAGGGAGAACTTATAAAAACGCTATCTGACGGAAGAGTTTCCACTTTTGAATATAGTAATGGAAAACCAACAAAAGTAAATTACTACAACAATCATCAGACGTTGGAATATTATACTGTTTTTTACTATAATGCAGATAAATTGGTCAATATCAAAGCCATTTACACAAATCCAAATTCCAACAGAAAAAGTACTTATACTTATAATGCAAACGGTCAACTTACATCTTCCACTCTTTGTCAGTCAGAAGACTGTTCTAATCCTAGTTCAAATTCATTCACATATAATGGAGACAATGTTTTAACGGAAACTTACGTAATGGGAGGAACAATTGCCTTTTCCACTAAAAGAGAATTTTCTTATGATGATCAATTAAACCCTTTCACAAATACTAACAAGTATTTAAAAATCATGATGGAAGGAGCCTATAACTTAAGTAAAAACAATTATACTATTGAAAAAGTAAGCTACAAAAATAGTGATGGTGCATGGATTCAAAATCAAACGATTACTTATAGTACACAATACAATAGCTCTCATTTACCTGTACAGGTTATTGGAAAGGAAGCTGATGGGACAACTTCTGTGCGATACAACTATGAATATATTACACAGTAAAACTTACACCTTTATAGAAACTCTCCAATTTTTAGAGAGTTTTTTATTTTAGAAAATATCTGGCAAGCCCAATTGAGATGTATTTATTTTTCAGGAGCTATTTCCCGCTATCCGCTAATACTCCTCGCGCCAACCTTCTCCCTTACTCTTGCTGCGGGGTAACCGCTATTATCGGGGCTAAAGATCAGCATCCACAATACCTTACCTCCAATTATAGATAAAAAAAGTATATATTTGGCATCCTAAACAAAACATTATAATTAATGAAAAAACAAAAAGTATCAAATGCATTCGTAGCAGCGTCTTGGATCGCATTGGGAGCAGGAATGATCGGCTTTATTGTTGGACTTGCAAGAGCTGAGATGCAGCTCAATGAAAAAGGATATTATTTTACGATCCTTTTATATGGATTATTTGCAGTAGTTTCTTTGCAGAAGGCTGTTCGTGACAAATTGGAAAACATTCCCGTAACCGATATTTATTATGGAATCTGTTGGTTTGCTACTCTATCTTCTATTGTTTTACTTGCAATAGGTCTCTGGAATGCTACTATTCTCCCAAGTGAAAAAGGATTTTATGCCTTTGCATTTTTACTGGCGCTTTTTGGAGCTATTTCTGTTCAGAAAAACACAAGAGATAATATGTCTCAGGAGTAATATGCAAATATTTCACAAATTAAAGATAAATTCAAATATTTATTCTAAAATATAGAAAAAGAATAAAATAAATCAATTATAACAATAAACTCTTCAAAAATTTGGAGAGTTTCTTATTTTCATTATCTTTATTTCACAAAATATTGATATGCATAGAAAATTTTTATCTTTTATTCTAGCCATTTTCTTTTTTCAATCTGCACTCGCTCAAGACGAATTTATTACCATCTGGAAACCTAATGTTCCGGCTATTACTCCACCGATCGATCTTATTGCTCCCAATCTAGCCGGTAATAATCAGATATGGTTCCCCGGAATTGGAGAAAACTATACGATCAACTGGGAAGAAGTTGGTTATCCTCAGCATAACGGAACAATGCCTAACGTAACCTCAACCAGTCAGGTTTTTATAGATTTCGGAACCTCACTAAATCCTGATCAGGCTAACGCGACTTATAAAGTAAAAGTAACCAATGGAAATGGTACTTTTAAGCAAATCCGATTCGGTGATCCTGAAATTCTTAATGTTCCCTCTCCATATTTGGTCATCTTCTGGCATTGCAGAGGAAGCATCGATAAGATTACAGAAATTTCTCAATGGGGAAATATTAATTGGACATCGATGAATAATGCCTTTAGTAATTGCAGGAATCTTCAGGTTACGGCTACTGACAGCCCCAAGCTATCCAATGTAGAGGATGCTTCATTCATGTTTTATGGAAATTCCGCATTTAATGGCAATCTATCTATGACAGCATGGAATACATCTCATATAAAAAAATTCACATACATGTTTGGCCATGTTTCTAACTCTGCTTCTGCAGCCGTTGATAATTTCAATTTGCCTATCGGATCATGGGATATGTCCTCTGCCGAAGATATCAGCTATATGTTTTTCCACAGAAGATCATTTAACCAAAATATAAACAACTGGAATACTTCCAAGGTCACCACAATGGCTCATACATTTGAAAATTGCTATACATTCAATCAACCTCTTGATAACTGGAATACTTCAAAGGTTACTAATATGACTTATTTATTTCATTTCATTCCTGAATTTAACCAACCTATCGGCAATTGGGATACATCTAATGTCACCAATTTCAGTCATATGTTCCATAATTGTATTGCTTTTAATCAACCGCTTGACAACTGGGACACCAGTAAAGGAACGACAATGGAAATGTTATTTACAGGCGCTTCTTCATTTAATCAACCCTTGGGTAATTGGAATACCAGTCTGGTAGGAACAATGCTTTTCACTTTTCTCGATGCCATAAGTTTCGATCAGTCTCTGGAAAACTGGAATCTCTCTTCTTTAACTATTGGCGATCAAATGATCAAAAACTCTGGTTTAAAATGTGAAAATTACAGCAAAACAATTTCCGGATGGGCCAATAATCCAAGTACTCCTAACAATATCAATCTGGTATCTACTGCACCATTGGTATATTCTCCAGATGTTGTCAATGAAAGAAATATACTCATCAGTAAAGGATGGATTTTCAATGGTGACACTCTCGGAGGAGAGTGCAGGCTATTAGGAGTTTCGGAAAATCAATTCAATAATCTTTCTATTTACCCAAATCCCGCTAAAGACTTTATTTATATTAAAAATATAAAAGCCCCTGGAAGTTATAAAGTAGTAGACATGTCAGGAAGAATTCTGATTCAGAATCTATTAAACAATGAAGAAGTCGATATAAGTTCCTTAACGAAAGGAAATTACATTTTACAAATCACTTCAAAAGATAAAATCCAATCCTTAAAATTCATTAAAAAATAATAAATACTATGTATAAAAAACTAATACCTTTCATTCTTTTTCTTTTCTTCTTTCATTTCGGAAATGCCCAAAATGAATTCATTACTGTTTGGAAACCCAGCCTACCTCGTTATGCCGGTCCATACAGTGGAATTTCCGTTCCCTCAACCAGTACGCAAATCTGGCTTCCAGCCGTAGGTACGGATTTTCAGGTGTATTGGGAAGAAATTGGTTTTCCGTCGAACCATGCTACTCTAACCAACCTCAATTCAACATATCAGATTCTTATTGATTTTGGTTCTCCTATGAATCCCAACCCTTCAGATGCAACGTACCGCGTCAAGATCAGTAATGGCAACGGAAACTTTCATAGAATAAGATTTTCCAACTGGGATTTATTTATCAATGGAGATGGTCTTGTAGGAGATGTACATAAAATAGTAAAATTGGAACAGTGGGGAAACATCCATTGGTCTTCCATGGGACAGGCGTTTCAGGCTTGCAGAGATTTTGATGTGACTGCTACAGACATCCCGGATCTTTCAGGCGTTACGGATATGTCCAATATGTTCTTAAACAATTATACCTTAATAGGAAATCCTACTTTTAATGACTGGGACACTTCTCATATAACCAACTTATTGGCAACTTTTGCGGGTTGTTTTGTTTTTAACCAGCCTGTTGGAAATTGGGATACTTCTAAAGTGACCATGATGGGTATAACATTTAATGTTGCTAAAAAATTTAATCAACCTATTTCCAATTGGAACACTTCTAAAGTTACCCATATGACGGCAATGTTTAG
This sequence comes from Chryseobacterium paridis, assembly GCF_016595215.1. Lineage (GTDB taxonomy): Bacteria > Bacteroidota > Bacteroidia > Flavobacteriales > Weeksellaceae > Chryseobacterium > Chryseobacterium paridis. Next base: position 1,650,104 of record NZ_JAENHK010000010.1, read on the forward strand.
TGGTGCAGAGGAATTTAACCAACCTATCGGAAACTGGGACCTTTCCAGTAACATAGATTGCGAATTTATGTTTTCTAATGCTAAAAAATTTAACCAACCTATTGGAAACTGGAACACCTCCAACGTAATTGAAATGGATCGCATGTTTAATCAGGCTAAAGCATTCAATCAGGATATCAGTAATTGGGATACCTCAAGTGCAACCAACATGGAGGGAATGTTTGCAGGAGCATCCACTTTTAATCATAACATTGGGAACTGGGATCTCAGCAAAGTTCTCTATACCAGTGAAATGTTTAACGGAGCATCCCAATTTAATCAGAACATAGGAAACTGGGATGTAAGTAAAGTAATATGGATGCATAATATGTTTAAAGATGCGAAAGATTTTAATCAAAATATCGGAAATTGGAATGTAAGCCTTGTAACCAATATGACCAGTATGTTTAATGGAGCAACTCAATTTAATCAGAGTTTAGGGCAATGGAACCTGAGTTCATTGGTTTCCGCATCAAACATGCTATTGAATTCAGGGCTGAATTGTCAAAATTATGACAATACTCTATATGGCTGGAATCTAAAACCAACAACTCCAAACAATATTAACCTAGGAAGCGCAGCTCCACTGATATATTCTAACGCTTTGGCAGTAAATGCAAGAAATAACCTCATTACAAATAAGACATGGACTATTACCGGAGATGCTTACAATGGTGAATGCCAATCTTTCCTTTCGACATCAGATGTATTGACTCATAATGAAATCAGTATCTATCCAAACCCGGCAACCGATTTTATCTATATCAAAAATGCGAAAGGATTCGGTAGTTATAAGATATTTGATGTAAGTGGGAGAATTGTACTTCAAAACTCATTAAATGATGAGAAAATCAATATAAGTTCATTAACAAAAGGAAATTATATCCTAAAGATCATATCAAAGGATAAAATACAATCTTTAAAGTTGATCAAAAACTAAAATCATTCAAAATCTAATTACATGTTAAAGAAACTTTTATTTTTCATTTTTTTCTTATCCTTATATCAGCTCTCTAATGCTCAAAACGAATTCATAACCATATGGAAGCCCGGATCGTCACAGCAAATTAAATTTCCGGGAAGAGGAACCAATTTTAATGTCTACTGGGAAGAGATTGGATATACCCAACACAATGGCATTATAAATAATGTCACCTCTGTAACCGAATTCATTATTAATTTTGGCACCTCTTTAAATCCTGTTCCGACAAATGCAACATACCGGGTTAAAATATCTAACGGAAATGGTGCGTTTACACAAATAAGATTTTTTGACAATACATTAATACCTATTTACAATAATACTGATTATATAAAACTATTGGATGTTTCGCAATGGGGAAACATTCAATGGCAATCCTTTGAAGATGCTTTTGTACTTTGTACAAATCTGAATGTTACAGCAACAGATATTCCTAATCTCAATTCTGTAACAAGTTTAAGACAGATGTTTTATATATGTGGGTCGATGGTTGGAAATCCAAGCTTTAGCACGTGGAACACTTCATCGGTTACTACAATGTATAATATGTTTGCAGATGCTGAAAATTTCAACCAACCCATTGGAAACTGGAATGTTTCAAATGTGACTGATATGTATGGGGTTTTTGATAATTCAAGAAAGTTTAATCAGTCCCTGGAAAATTGGAATACTTCAAATGTGACTAAAATGGATCATATGTTTCACGGTGCAGTTGCATTCAACCAAGACATTAGCAGCTGGGATACATCAAACGTTATTGATATGGAGGAAATGTTTCATTCTGCAACCAGTTTTAATCAAAATATTGGTAATTGGAACTTAAGTGCCCTTACCAATGCAAAAGATATGTTTTTAGACTCAGGCTTAAATTGTCAGAACTATGATCATATAATTTTTGGTTGGAACATGAATACAGTTACTCCCAACGGTATTAACATGGGAAGCGCTTCTCCTTTGATTTACTCAAATCCCTTGGCAGTAAATGCAAGAAATAATCTCATCACAAATAAGACATGGACTATCACCGGAGATGCTTACAATGGTGAATGCCAATCTTTCCTTTCGACATCAGATGTGTTGGTTCATAATGAAATCAGTATCTATCCAAACCCGGCAACCGATTTTATTTATATCAAAAATGCTAAAGGATTCGATAACTACAAGATATTTGATATGAGTGGAAGAATTGTTCTTCAGAGCTCATTACATGATGATAAAATCAATATAAGCTCATTAACGAAAGGAAATTATATCCTTCAGATCATATCAAAAAATAAAACAGAAACATTAAAGTTCATTAAAAAATAAAAAAAATCCTCACTTTCTAAAGTGAGGATTTTTTCTTTATGATTTACATTTTATTGATCATACTGATTAGGATGCTGAGCTTTAATATCATCAACAGTTCCTAGCACTTTGTCTTTTAAAGAATCCTGATATTTTTGTAATTCCTCAGCTACTTCGGAGTTGCCGCTTCCAATAATTTTTGCAGCTAAAATTCCAGCATTTAAAGCACCGTTTAATGCCATCGTAGCAACAGGAATTCCTCCGGGCATCTGAAGAATTGATAATACAGAATCCCACCCGTCTATAGAATTACTGGACAAAATAGGAACCCCAATTACAGGAAGAGTCGTACAGCTTGCTACCATTCCTGGAAGGTGAGCAGCTCCTCCAGCTCCAGCTACGATCACTTGTAATCCTCTTTCTTTTGCTGTTTTAGCGTAATCAAACATCCTCTCTGGTGTTCTGTGAGCAGAAACTACAGTTAGCTCGTAAGGGATTTCCAGCATTTTCAAAAAATTTGCAGCTTGTTCCATAATTGGCAAGTCGCTTTGACTTCCCATGATAATTCCTACCATCTTCAATTTATTAGATTTTCAAAGATAAAAATTAAAATCTGTTTTTTAAAATTACCTTATTTTAAAACAAGATAACTTTATGGCCATCTCCATTTATTGAATTTTATTATCTACTACCCGTGTGATAATATATAACAGAAATGACCTATTATAAATAGGTTTAAATAAGATATATTTGTATAGCATTTCATTCGTATTTTGAAAGATTATAAACTCACCTTCGCGGTTCTTACAGTTGCAATTGTTTGGGGAACTACATTTTTATCAATTCGTGTTGCAGTACAAACTATCCCTGCATGGTTTGTAGCAGGAATAAGACAGTCTCTTGCTGCCTTAATTATGCTTTTTATCCTCTCCTACCGAAAGGAATTAAAATGGATCGGATGGAAAAATCTAAAATATCAGATTGTTTTTTCCTCACTCATGCTGATCATCGCAAATGGTATGACAACCGTTGCTGAAGAAACCGTTACAAGCAGTTTGGCATCACTTATAAGCGCCTGCTCGCCTATTTTGGTCTTTCTTGGAAGTGTAGCCATTGGATTGCAGAAATTTAGTATGAGAGCGGTTATAGGTATTTTAATGTCCTTTGGTGGCGTTCTTTTTATTTTCTGGGATGGGATAAAAGATTTAGCCAATCCTGACTACGCAATGGGAATCATATTTCTGGTTATTGCAATTGCCGGTTGGGCATCAGGTACCATTTTCACTAAAAAATTAAATATCCAAAAGGGAAACATTTCATTAAATCTCTTCTATCAATTTGCTTTTGCCGGAATCATTCAGATTATTTTCGCTTTTCTGTTTTCTGATGATTATAATTTTGCGAACTGGAGTCTAAAAAGTATTTCAGCAATGTTTTATCTTGCTGTTTTTGGTTCTGTTGCAGCTTTTTTCGCTTATCATTACGCGTTGACAAAAGTTTCACCTGTTCAGGTTTCTATTCTTGCATATATCAACACCATCATATCTATCTTCTTAAGTTGGCTGATTCTTGATGAAAGCATTTCAGTTAAATTCATTATTGCCTCTGTATTGATCATTCTTGGAGTCTTTATTATCAATTACAATCCTGCAATGTTTAAAAAACAAAAAATTGAATAATCCATAGGGGAAATACTAATTTTATTCTTTAAATAAGGATTGTATCCCCTACTTTATCCATGTAGTGGCTTTGTTTTTGCATTTTATGTCTATATTGTTTACATCAATTCCCATCTTATGCTAAAAAACACTCTACTTATTCTATTGATCATTCCGCCTCTTTTTATAGCCTGTAATAATCATACAAAGGAGAAAGACCTGCTTGAAAGAGAACAGCAACTTCTTGAAAAAGAAAAACTATTTGCCCATAAAGAATCTGACTACCAAGCTTTAATAAAAATGAGGGACAGTATCTTTACAAAAAAAGATTCTGTTCAAATTATAGCATGGCCAAATGAAATTTCCGGATCATGGAATGGAAAAGTCATTTGTACAGAATCCAATTGCAGTGATTATGTTGTGGGAGACCAACGTACAGATACCTGGGAATTTGATAGTGATTCAACACAATTGGTAAGTAAGATCATTAACAACAACAATCTCATAAGAATATATTCCGGAAAATTTGAAAACAACGAGATTAAACTGAATTTCAAAACAGATTCTACCGCTAAAAAGAAGGTAGATATGAATATTTTACTTAACGACATCTCTGATACAAAGATCAGAGGCACCAGAACAGTCACAACAGATAATAATTGTACGGCAAAATTTTCTGTCGAATTAACCCGTTCGCCAAAATAAAACACTTATGAGTTTACTGAGTATACACAATCTGAGTTTCCCGATAGAAGATCCTGTATTAAAATTTTTATTAGTCCTGATTATTATTCTGGCAGCTCCCCTTCTTCTCAATAAAATTAAAGTACCTCATCTTTTAGGACTTATTATTGCAGGAGCTGTCATTGGCCCAAATGGGTTTAATGTTTTGTCCAGAGACAGCAGCATTGTTGTTACCGGAACTACAGGACTTTTATATATAATGTTCCTTGCAGGTCTGGAAATTGACATGGGGGATTTTAAGAAAAACAAATGGAAAAGTCTTGGATATGGAGGTTATGCTTTTATTTTTCCTTTTATATTAGGATATTTAGGAGCATACTATTTATTAGGATTTTCAACATTAACTTCAGTCTTATTTGCAAGTTTATTTTCTTCACAGACACTCATCACCTATCCTTTAATAAGCAAACTTGGGATCGCTAAAAATCGGGCAGTCAATATAACTGTAGGAGGAACGATGATTACCGATATTGCAACACTATTGGTTCTGGCCGTAGTTGTTGGTATGGTACAGGGAGATGTAGGAACTTCATTCTGGATTAAGCTTTCAGCTTCAGTTATTATTTTCAGTTTAATTGTGTTGCTTCTGTTTCCGATAATCGGACGCTGGTTTTTCAAGAAAGTAAATGATAAAATTTCGCAATACATCTTTGTTTTAGTCATGATTTATCTGGCTGCTTTATTGGCAGAACTGGCAGGAATTGAAGCTATTATTGGAGCATTCTTTGCAGGACTCGCATTGAACAGACTGATCCCTCATGCCTCTTCCCTCATGAACCGGGTTGAATTTGTAGGAAATGCGATATTCATTCCTTTCTTTTTGATCAGTGTGGGAATGCTTATTGATTTCACCGTATTTTTTAAAAGTTTTGAAACGCTAAAAGTGGCGGGTATTATGCTGGTAGCTTCTATCGGTGGGAAATATATTTCAGCTGTTATTACTCAAAAAACATTTAAATTCACAAAAGAAGAAGGAAGGCTTATTTTCGGATTAAGTTCAGCTTCTGCGGCTGCAACGTTAGCCACGGTAATGGTAGGATATAATATTATTATTTCTGAAACTGAAACCGGAGAGCCCATTAGATTATTGAATGAACATGTATTAAACGGGAGTATCTTATTAATCCTGATTTCCTGTACCATTTCATCATTCGTTTCAATGTCCAGTGCACAGAAAATTGCAGATATTGATAATGAAGATACCGTATCGGGAGACAGCCATGAAGAGGAAAGTTTGCTTTTAGCTGTTAACCATATGGAAACTGTGGAACGAATGGTAAATCTGGGTATTTTGATAAAAGCACATTCCAATACTGAAGATTTCTTCGCACTTAATGTTATTAATGAAGATAAAAATGAATCGTCTGTAAAAAATGCAGAGAAATTGCTTCATCAGGCCGTCGATACTGCTGCTGCTGCAGATGTCAAATTACAGGCATTGAAAAGGTATGATAATGATGTGGTAAATGGAGTAAATAATGTAATTAAAGAACAGGAAGTAACAGATCTTATCATTGGGCTTGAAGATGAAAAAGGATTCTCACCATCGTTTGTTTATAACCTTTACAATGGCTATTTGCAGAATGATGATGTAAATGTATTGGTATATCATGCGGCACAGCCTATTTCTACCATCAAGAAATATGCGGTGATGATTCCTGAAAATTCTGATAAAGAAGCTGGGTTTTTCCATGCACTTTTACGGGTGTGGAACATTGCAAGGAATTCAGGTGCAACCCTCGCGTTTTATGCTCCGGAAAGTATAGTAGATATTCTACAAAGGATCATTAAGAAAGCCAATATAGAAGCCGAATTTATTATTATGAATACCTGGCATGATGGAGAGAAAACGGCAGCTCAGCTAAAACAAGATGAAGCTCTCATTGTATTTATGGCGAAAAGAGGAATGGTATCTTACATCCCTCAAATGCGACTAATGCCGGAACTTCTAAACAAAAATTTAAAGGAAAACAATTACCTCTTAATCTTTCCTTTCTCTGAATATGATAAAAATAATCCTGAAAAACGATCAGTTGGAAACCATAGGGATTTTATAGAAATCGGCAATGTAATTCAGAAAATTTTCAAGTAGCAACCGCGTATTAATAGAATAGTTTCAATTAATCTTGAATTTCCTTATTCTTTTATTTTCAGTAAATTAGGTCATAAGAAAATTCGAAATTTATAATTGTTCCCATTAATAAACGGACTCGCCGAACAATGTATTTCAAAGTAGGCAACAAAATACTTTTAATTATGCCAAATCTATTAAAATCATTCAGAAATTCTGTGAAACACTGGTATATTCCGCTCATATTAGGAATCCTCTTTGTAGGTTGTGGAATATATGTATTTTCATCCCCTCTCGAAACCTATTTAACGCTATCTCTTCTCTTTAGCGTATCCTTTATTGTCTCGGGAATTTTTGATATATTTTTCTCTATCAATAATGCTAAAGTATTAAATGGATGGGGCTTATATCTTGTAACGGGATTACTCTCTTTAGTGATGGGAATTTACCTGGTGTCCTATCCTCAGATTTCAATGGCTATTCTTCCCTTTATTGTAGGATTTACTGTAATGTTCCGATCATTTCAATTATTGGGTATTTCCTTTGATCTAAAGGATGCTCATATACTCAACTGGGGTAATCTTGCCATATTCAGTGTCCTGGGTATTATATTATCATTTATGTTATTAGCCAATCCTATATTTTCAGGAATGTCACTTGTTGTTCTTACAGGTTTATCCTTTATTTTTGTAGGAGTTGCATCTGTAATTCTGGCATTCAATCTTAAAAAAATAAAAGACTATCCTGCTAAGCTGGACAGTGAACTAAAAGATAAAATAGAAAATCTTCATAATGAGCTTAACGACAGGATGAAATAAAAATTACCATAAAAAAAGACTGCTTTTCGGCAGTCTTTTTCTTTATCTATTGAGCTATTACTCTAACCATTTCTTTTACTTTGATCAGTTTTTCCATCAATTCTTCTCTGGAATCTGCAAGAACATTGATGTGCCCCATCTTTCTCCCTGGTTTAGTTTCTGTTTTTCCATAGAGATGAACGTAAGTCTTGGGAAGTTTCAATACTTCTTCCATACCCTCATATATTACTTTCCCGGCAAAGCCTTCTGCTCCTACCAGATTAAGCATACCACTGTATCCTAAAACATCAGTATCAGCTAATGGTAGGTTTTTAACCACCCGATACATTTGTTCAAATTGTGAATTGGCATTTCCTTCCTGACTCTGATGTCCCGAGTTATGTAATCTGGGTGCTGTTTCGTTTACCCATACTTTTCCTTCTTTATCTAAAAACAGTTCTATAGCAAAAAGTCCGGGAGAATTAATTGCATTTAAAAACTTTTCAGTGATTATATCAATTTGCTTCTGCGTTTCTTCATTTAGGAAAACAGGGCAAATATTGAAATCCAGTAAATTCAATTTCGGATCAGCTACCATTTCTGTAACCGGAAATTTTTTAGTTTCTCCATCTTCATTTCTGGCAACAATTACAGATAGCTCTTTTTCAATATCCACCAGATTTTCTATGACAGAAGCTTCCTTCCATAAATTTTGATAATCAGCTTCTGTTTTAACCACCTGAACTCCTTTTCCATCATATCCTCCGGTATTCATTTTTTGAACGAAAGGCAAAGGCATCACTATTTTTTCATCACTGTTCCAGACTACCTGAAATTCAGGGCTTGGTATATCGTGAGCTTTATAAAATTCCTTTTGAAGGATTTTTTGTTGAATGGTTTTAATGATCTTAGAATTAGGAACCACTTTTACTCCCTGGTTTTCAAGTTCTGCCAATGCATCAGCATTGACGTGCTCAATTTCAATGGTTACAACATCCTTATCTTTTCCAAAGTTCAGAACCGTTTCATAATCATTGAAGTTTCCTTGTGTAAAATTAGAGATACTGTTACAAGGAGCATCAGAAGCAGGATCAAGAGTATAAAACTCATCATCATATTTCAATGCACTCTGTATCAACATTCTTCCCAGCTGCCCACCTCCTAAAATTCCTATTTTCATTCTATTTTTTATTAGATATATTCAATTAGCATCACTTAAATTAATCAGTAATTATCTTTTCATTTTTAATATAGAAGCATCATACTTAACCAATTATCTAAGATCGTGCAAAGATAAAAATTTTATACCCTATTGCCCAAACTTTCAGGTGCTTCAGGTATTCTCTCTTTTTTAATAACTCTATAATCAGAACGCCGGCTTAAAAGCCGGCGTTCTGATTATCGTAAGTTTATACTTTATCTATTTTAAGATACCCAAGTCCAATAGGGTTCTCTTGATTTTCTACATTTGATTTCTCCAAAATAATAGAATATTTCTCCTTCATTTTTTGAGGAAGAATATCATTAACATTGAAAATATCATCAATATCCACCCCATGTTTATCATCCACATGGCTTACCGCTCCTTCAAATCCCATCGTCTGATAGAATTCCGTTTCCTTCACTCTTTTTATAATCTCCCCCATTGATTGCCCAACCATAAGATGTTGCTCGTGAAATTCTTCAAAATATCCTCTTTTATAACCACCAAGATTAATAAAATACAATTGGTTTTCAGAAAACTTATCTGTTTTTTCTACAATTTTCACTTCATAACCATCCGCAAACCTTACCTCCTGATGACAATCTAAATGAATTTTACCATCCGCTTCTTTCCAGAAATCTTTCATGTCCGGAACAAGATCGCTCAGGTTTTCTGCAATACCAAAGAATACATCATGTTGTTCAATATTTCTCCCTGGAGGAGTTGCACCGAGAATAATATAAAATAATTTCATTTTCATTTTTTTATTCACACAAAAATACGGCAAATTTATCTTTTTGAAAAGTTTGGCAGAAAACTGCAATAGTTTTATATTTGTATCCATGTCAGAAATCATTATACTCTTTCTTGGAGCAATCTCGGCCGGACTACTCGGTTCGCTTACCGGGTTAGGAGGAGGAGTTATCATTATCCCTTTATTGACGCTTGGGTTTGGCGTCCCTATGCATTACGCAATTGGAGCTTCTTTAATTTCCGTAGTAGGTACTTCTTCAGGTGCCGCTGTAGCATTTGTTAAAGAAGGCTTTACCAATATGAGAATAGGAATGTTTCTAGAAATTGCGACTACAGCAGGAGCCATTGCAGGTGCTTTGGTTTCCGGAATTCTTAATCCCAATACCATTGGAATTATTTTCGCCAGTATTCTACTTCTTACTGTTATTTTAAACCTTAAAGGAAAACCTGATCACCAGGAACCTTTAATTAAAGGAAGTCTCGAAGATAAATTAAAATTATATGGAACTTTTCCTGATAAAGGAGTAATCAAAAATTATTCAGCGAGAAATACGATTCCTGGATTTTTTATGATGATGTTCGCCGGTGCTATGTCCGGGCTTCTGGGAATTGGTTCAGGAGCTTTAAAGGTTTTAGCAATGGATAATATGATGAAACTCCCTTTCAAAGTTTCTACTACTACCAGTAACTTTATGATTGGAGTAACTGCTGTAGCCAGTTCATTAATCTATTTTCAAAGAGGTGAAATCATTCCGGTTATTGTAGCTCCTGTATTGGTAGGGGTTGTAGTTGGAAGCTTTATAGGATCCAAAACATTAATGGTTTCTAAAACAAAAAAATTAAAAGTATTTTTTGCGATTGTAATCACAATCCTTTCAGTATATATGATGTATAACGGTATAAATCAAAGTTTCCGATGAAAAAGAATTTCACAGACGTTGATTTAAATCGTTCAGTAGGAAACCTTTTGAGAATGGGGGTTATTCTGTCCGTAGTCATATCAATTGCAGGTTTCATAAAGTTATTTTTAGAAGGCTTTAAAATGCCTAAAAATTACACTTCATTGGAGGTAGGTAGTTCTTCAGAAAAAGTATGGGGACAATTTTGGGACTCTTTATGCAAGGGAGAGGGAATGGCAATTATCCAACTCGGAATTCTTGTCCTGATCTTTACTCCTTTAATGAGAATTGTTTTTGCATTGATAGGGTATCTTAAAGAAAAAGATTACGTGTATGTCGTAATCTCTTCTATCGTTTTAGCAATTATGGCCATCAGCTTTTTTACAGGGTACGCTCACTAAATCAATTTTACATTTCATAAAACTCTAAAGGAAGTTGATCAGGATCTTGTGTAAAGAAAAATTCTTTACCCGTAAATTCATCGATACGGATTTCTTCACAATCCAAACCTTTTTCAATGAGTTCCTGACGCTTTTCACTAACATTTTCAACAGAGAATGCAAGATGCCTCAATCCGCATGATTCAGGTCTAGAGGGTCTTTTAGGAGGATCAGGAAATGAAAACAGCTCTATTACATAATGATCTCCAATTGCCAGATCTAATTTATATGATTGTCTTTCTTCACGGTATACTTCACGAATAATATTCAGCCCTAAGGTTTCTGTATAGAATTTTTTTGAAACTTCGTAGTTGGAACCAATAATGGCTATATGATGGATTTTCATTTTTAAATTATTTGACATTTGCACAGTTTTCCTTTCTTCTTGTATCTATAATGTATTGAATTTTCCAGCTCCCGTTTTGCTTCACCAATTGAAAACTATTTGCTCCACAGTGGGAGAAATTACCTTTATAATAAAATTGATAAGGAGTAAAAACACTCGCTAAATCTCCGTCAACATGAATAGATTCTATGCTTATTCTCTCATCAAGATCGCCTTTTGAAGCCTTTGAAATTGAAGCTGCAAAATCAGAAATACTTTCCGTTTTCACTAACCCATCTTTTTTAATAGTTTGAAGAATAGCTGTTTCAGCAAAAGAAGATTTTAGTAATTCAGCATCTGAATTTTTCATTGCCAAAAACAAATCGCGAATTGGCTTTTCAATATCCTGATTTTTAGATTCCTGTCCAAAGCAGAAAGAGCCAAAAAGCAAAGCAATTATAGCAAGTTTTTTCATAATATATTTTCGAAATATGATCATATAAAAATAAGAAATTCCCCTTTAAACTATGTTAAACCAAAGCAAAAATGTTATTTTGGAAATGATCTTAAAAATATGTGGGAAACGGGCTCGATCTCATTCCTATTGATATTTATATAGCAAAGTATAGTTACTTGAAGAATTATAATCCACAGTGATTGTCATTCTGAAAGAATCTAATCAAAATAAAAGCTCTCATTTTCTAAATTTAGTTATGCTTCATTTAGATTCCTACGGAATGACAAAATTGCGTTCATATATTCCAGTCTGTTATTATATACTTAACTAAAAAACGATTATAAAAAATGGAATGGCAAAACTTGATAAAATCTCAGAATATCTCTTACAACTCTATTTTTCTGTATGAATTATAGCAATTCAGTGATCATAAAAAAGATGATTTAATTTGAATTGTTATAAAAATAAATTACTTTTAACCCTCTATTTTAAGAAATATGTGGAGTGCTTATCTGATTTTAATGGGTTTACTGATCCTGTTAACACTATTACCTAAAATTCAAAATCAGCATTGGATATTCCGTGTTCCGGAATTTGGAAAAATCCAAATTACCTACTTCATTGTTATTACCTTTTTTCTAGGTTTTTTCACACAACCTTCCGAAGGTTTTTGGTACTATCAAGGTATTTTATTGATTTTATTTGTCCATCATGGGGCAATTCTTGTAAAATACACTCCACTGTATCGTGTAAAAAAGCATCATCAACGTAATCAGTCATCCCAAAAATTACATTTTGTCTCTGCTAATGTTTACCAATTCAATACCGAGTACAACAGGTTTATCAGACTCATTGAAAAATGCAAACCTGAAATGTTTCTTACAATGGAAAGTAATAGTGATTGGGAAAAAGCATTAAGAGTTCTTGAAAATGACTACCCTTACAGTCATAAGATAACTTTGGAAAATACGTATGGAATGCACTTTTATTCTAAAATCCAGATTAAAAATGCGATAACACACTATTTCGTCGCCGATGATATTCCAAGTATAGAAATTCACTTAGAGACTGAAGATGGTTTTTCTTTCGTATTTTTTGGAGTTCATCCACCACCACCGAGTCCCACAGAAGAGCAAACTTCAAAGGAAAGAGATGGTGATTTGCTAAGCATTGCAAAGCGAGTAAAAGATATTCATAAACCTGTAATGGTAGTGGGTGATTTTAATAATGTAGCATGGTCAAAATCTTCCATATTATTTAGAAAGACCAGCCTCCTCATTGATCCAAGAATAGGACGTGCTTTTGTATCTACTTTTCATGCAAAATATCAATTATTAAGGTTCCCTATTGACCTGATGTTCCACAGTGAAGATATCTTTATCAAGAAGCTTACAACCTTAGAGAACTTCGGCTCTGATCACCTTCCGGTATATTGTGAGTTTTTTATTGATCATCATAATGAGGAGCAGGAAGAAAGAATTGAAGTCGCTAATTCCGAAGAAAAAGCTGAAGCTGAAAAAATGATACAGGAAGGAAAAATGGAAGATGGTGAACGTGATGCTATAGTTACTGAAGGTTGAAGTGTTTCCAGGCAAATATGCTTAGTCCATTATCAGTCATTGTCATTCCGTAGGAATCTATCCAATCAAAAAATCATTGACTTATTTCAAATAAATAGTTTAAAAAATCTAGATTAGGGTTGGTCGATCTGATCAATTCGAGTTTTTTATTTCTCATTAAATTTTTAATTTCTTTTTCCCTGTCAATCACATGTAAAGGCGCTCATTTTCTAAACTTGGTCTTGCTTCATTTAGATTCCTACGAAATGACAAAATTGCATTTATATATTTCAAACTGTTATTCTATACTATAAGAATTTTGTAAATGACTAAAAAAAAGTTATAAAAAATGGGATGACAAAACCTGATAAAATTTTAGTGATTAAGTTCGGAACTTATCATATAAAAAAACGGGTTAAAGCCCGTTTCAAATTGTGTATGCATTTTAAAATTTCATGATATCCTTCACAACTCCATTCTTCTGGGTATGTTGTAATAATTCAGATTCAATAAAATTTTTGATTTTTTCTTCAGAGCCATTATTAGGAAAAAGAAGGTGAACATTTGCCCCGGCATCCAATGTAAAGAATAAAGGCAATTGTGTTTCCCTCCTAAAATCCCAAATCTTATTAATTACTTCCAGGGTGCCTACCTTCATTAAAATAAATGCAGGATCACTCATCATCATCATCGCATGGAGGGTCAGCGCTTCGTGTTCCACCAATTTAATAAAGCTATCAAGATCACCATTTTTAAGGATTTCCTTCATCGGAACAAAATTCTCTTTAGCTTCCTGAAATCTTCTTTCTGCGTAAGGATTTGTTTTCATCAAACCGTGTCCTACTGTAGAAGAAACACTTTTCTGCCCTTCGTGAATCAATAATACCCAATCATTAAAATCCTTGAAAATATCATGAACTTCCTCATTAGGATATGGCACAGCAAATAGATCAGAACTTCCTGATACCTCATCAGACGCCCCCCAAACAACCAATCCATTATATAGGCTTCGGCATGCACTACCGCTGCCAAGTCTTGCTAAAAAAGAAGCTTTTTGCAAAGACTCTTGTTCGGATACCTTTCCAGAAAATATCCCATCTAAGTTCATTAAGCATTTTGCAATAGCTCCAAAACCTGAAGCTGAACTTGCAATCCCTGAACTATGAGGGAAGGTATTCTCTGTTGTAATAATATATTTTCCTTTTAAGATCCAGGGTAAATATTTTTCTATATTCTTAAAGTACTTTTCTATCTTTTCAGCAAATTTCACTTCCTCATTTCCGGCCAAATAAGTTTGTACTGAAAAAGGCTCATCAGCCAGAAACTCCATTGTTGTATTTGTTTTACAATGGTTGAGTGTATAACTAATACTTGGGTTGGCAGGAATCTGATCAGCATATTTCCCCCAATATTTAATCAAAGCAATATTGGATGGACAGCTTTCCGAAACTGTCTGTGAAGTTATTGTATAATTTTCCTTTCCTAAAAATTCTTGTGTTGTCATAATTTAAATTAAATGGGCCTATATCATCGACTCTATCTCCGAACGAAACAGAGTGGAATGATGGCTGCTAGTACATCTTTTCAATAAGATCCTCGTATCTTTTTAACACTACATTTCTTTTGATTTTCAATGTAGGAGTGATTTCTCCGGTGTTGATATCAAATTCAGCAGGCATGAGTGTAAACTTTTTCACTTTTTCAAAGTCAGCCAGATGTTCCTGTAGTTCTTTGATCTTATTTTTATATAAATTGATAATTTCCTCTTTCTTTACAATTTCGCTCCAACTTGTAAAAGCAATATTATTCTTCTTGATATAATCTTCCAGAAACTCAAAGTTCGGGACAATTAAGGCTGAAACAAATTGTCTTCCTTCTGCAATCAATACGATCTGCTGAATATAATTATTGTTGGTTAACAGATTCTCAATCTGCTGTGGAGCAATATATTTTCCATTAGAAGTTTTCATCAGGTCTTTGATTCTATCTGTAATAATCAGATTACCACTCTCATCAAATTTCCCAGCATCCCCCGTCTTAAACCAGCCATCTTCAGTGAATACAGCTTTTGTTTCTTCAGGTTTATTATAATAACCTTTCATAATACCATTTCCCCGGGCTTGAATTTCATCATTCTCACCAATTCGGATTTCTACTCCCGGTAAAGGCTTTCCACTGGTTGCATGTTCGAAATGAGTTAAAGGAAACAGCGTTAAAGTAGCTGTCGTTTCTGTAAGACCATACCCCACTGTTACATGGATTCCTACGGATTCAAAGAACTTCGTTACTTCCGGGGACAGAGAAGCTCCTCCACAAGGTAAAAACCACAATCTACCACCCATTTTTTCTTTGATCTTACTAAAGACCAGCATATTTGCAATAGATTCTTTTATTTTTAATCCAAATGGAGCCTGACGATCATTTCTTCTTAATTCAGCAGTTTCTCGTCCTACTTCTAAAGCCCAATTGAAGATCTTTTTCTTTAATGATGAGCTCGCTTCAGCCATATCATGGACTCCGGCATAGATCTTCTGGAAAAACCTTGGAACTGCACACATCATTGTTGGCTTGACCTCCTCCAAAGCTTTAGCAATATTTTTAGGGTCTTCTAAAAAATAAACTCTTGCCCCTCCGTACAATGAAAGTAAGCTCCAGCTTCTTTCAAAAACGTGACTGAGTGGTAAAAAGGCCAATGAAAGTTCTTCTTCGAAATTTTTAAACTTAAAAAATTCAAAATGAGCATCAAAAGCTTTTACAAAATTACCATGCGTAAGCATAACTCCTTTAGGAGTACCGGTTGTTCCTGAAGTATAAATTAATGTAGCAACATCTTCAAACTCTTTCTTGTAGATTTCCAGTTTTGGAGAAGCTTTTGCTATAAAATCCTCTAAATAAAAGGCTTCTTCTTTTTTGATCCAAACAGCCTTCTTAGTAACAACAATCGTTTGAAGATCAATTCCTTCTTTATGTAACAGTTCAAAACAAGCATCATACTGAGCCTGATTTCCTACTAAGACAGCTCTAGCCTGAGAATCCTTAATGATATATTCTGCCTGTTCTGCGTTATTGGTTGAATAAATTGGAACCGTAATCGCTCCAATGGACAATGAAGCCAAATCGAAGATCATCCATTCTGCAGAATTATCAGAATAAATAGCGACTCTATCACCTTCCTGAATTCCTGCATTCTTAAGAGCATTCGCAGTTTTAAAAATCATTTCACTGAATTTCTTCCAGCTCAGTTCTTTCCAAACCTCTTTATTTTTAAAACCAATTGCCGATTTTAAAGGGTGTTTTTCTACATTTTTACTGATTATAGCCTCTGCAAGATTCATTATTTATTCGGCTTTTTGTCGTTAATATAATTGTTGATATGAAAATCAATACTTTCCTGTACAGGAATAAACTGATAGTTCAACTTTTCTTTAATTTTTTGATTGGAAATGGTATTGAATGATGTAATAGATTCAATATTGGATTTTGTAACCATTTTTAGTTTAGGGATCAACCATCCAAAGAGTATATTGGCAAGTCTTCCGGCATTAAGCACGGTCTGAGACAAGATTCTGGCATCCTTTAAACCTAGTTTTTTTCGTATGTAATTGCCGGCTTCTGCATATCTTTTATTTTCAGAGACCAAAATAAAACGTTCTCCGAAAATATTATTCTCCATAAGCTCCAGAGAAATTTTTGCAACATCCCGAACGTCCACATAGGATGAACCTCCGGAAAAAGTAAAGTTATTTTTCTCAAAAGTTGAAAAAAGTTCGCCACTGCTTTGGCTCCAGTTTCCACTTCCTATAATGATTGCCGGATTAATAATGACAGTATTCAAGCCTTCAGCTGAAGCCCTCCAGACTTCCATCTCGGATAAATGTTTAGATATTGCGTAAGCGGGATGGTCAATTTTTGGATTAAAATCAGAACCTTCATCAAGCTCACCTTTTTCATTGAAACCATCTAAAACAGCTACGGAACTTACGTGTAGAAATTTAGTAACTCCAGAGCCTTCACAAGCAAACAAGAGGTTTTCTGTACCTTTTATATTGGTATGATACATTTCTTTTTCATCCTGGGGATGAAAACTTACTTTTGCGGCACAATGATAAACTTCCTCGACTCCTTTCAAAGCATCCTGCAAAGAATTGATATCGTCAAAATCTACATCTACCCATTCAATCCTATTAAAAAAATCATCAGGATTTTCCGTATAGAACTGATACGAATGCTGTACTTCGTTTAAATTACTTGTTGGTCTTTTGGCGCCACGTACATTTTTACCTTTTTTAAGAAGTTCTAAAATGATCACACGACCCAAAATTCCGGTTGCTCCCGTTACAAAAACCATCAATTATATTCCTACTTGGTTGTTGACTAAATTATGATAATATTTCTGATTCAGCAATTCTCTGTTCTATTGTTAAAATGTAGAAAATAGCTTTTGCAAATTTGCGATTTTTAAAGCACAATTCAGCTTAATTTCATCACTATTATCAGTTTAAATCTATTCTTAGAATAGTTATTGTAACGGAAATCCGGTTGGTAGATAGTTAGCTTTTTAAGCTAAAACCATATTATTTCTTCTCGGTGCTTTGTCACACAAAACATCTGCAATACTTTTTGAAATAAGATTTTCCTCTGTAAGATTATCCAGCCAGAAAAATTCACCAGCACCATTTATTTCAATGAAATAATATTCGTCATCAGGAGATACAATAATATCCAGTGCCCCATAATCAACGTTATACACATCCAGAAGTTCGAGAACTTTATTTTCAATATCTTTTGGAAGATCAGTTCTTACCCATTTATCGATGAGATTCACACCATCTTTTCTCCAATCCACTTTTGCATCTTCAAACTGTTGGGAATCGATTTCAAAAGCATATACATCATGACCTACTGCAGTTACTCTTAATTCTCTTTTCTTTTCAATTTTCTTCTGGAATTGCATTGGACAGTATAATAATGAATCTAAATCTTCCAATTTATCTTCGCTAATTACATTGGTAAATACCACACTTTCTACACCATCTTCATAAATAGCAAAACCTGATTGCATCTTTCCAACCACGTTCTGATGTTCAATAATAAATTTTTTTGCTTCTTCAGGATTGTTGGTAATACAGGTTTCAGGAATTTTAAACCCTATTTTATCTGCAATTTTCAGCTGCTCTTCTTTACTGTCTAATCTTCTGTAAACACTTGGTTTACCCAACGCATACACATCAATGGATTCTAAAAATCCAAAAAGAGTAGTTCTTATCTCACCCATTGCAGCACCATAGAATTTTATATCTATTTCTTCTTTTAAACCTTCTCCCATATTGTATGCTCTTCTGTACCATACAGCAGCAATATCATCTAAACGATGTTTTACATCGGGGGTTTCAAGAATACTGATCCATTTTCCATCCTGAAAAGTGGTTGATAATTTATTTTTTAGAGGATATAAATCTACATCAAAACGGATTACTTCAAAGTCATTCTTTCCGATATATTCTGTTACTTTCTGGATTGAAAAATTATCTCCAGTATGAGTGATGATTAAAATTTTATTGTTCATTAGTTTTTCATTCTTTTTATAAGGTTATCAGCAATTCTTTCCGCAATAGGAAAATTTAATTCTTTTTGTAGCATTCCCCACTCTCCCTGTGGATTTACCTCCAGGAAATAGTAATTTCCATCTCTTCCTTTGATCATATCAATAGCACCCATATAAAGTCCCATTTCCTTCATCATTCCGGAAAGATGAGATTTAATATCTTCGGGCAATTCATAAGCTGACCAAAAATAATTTCCTTGATTAACACGCCAGTCAGCATGTTCACTGTTATTGATCTTTCCTGTGAAAAAATCACCATCTACATACATGATTCTGAGCTCATATTCCTTTTCAATATAAGGCTGAAAGATCATTGGACAGTAAGCAATATCAGCAATAGACTCCAGATTATCTTCATCAATTATTGTTGTAGAAAGCAAATCTTCCCCACTCATGGATTTGGAAATAACTCCATGAAGTTTTGCTACCGCTTTTCCATTACAATACTCATGAAAAAAAGCAGTTATTTTTTCTTCATCGTTTGAAAACAATGTTTTAGGGATCGTTAGATTATTTTTCTTCGCAATCTTTAATTGATACACTTTATTTCCATCCACTTTTGTCTCTTTTTCAAAAGGATTGATCCATGGAATATCCTCTAAAGCAGTATAAAGATTATATCGAAGGCTTCCATATTCATTGAGAAAAACTTTCACATAATCACTATCCAATTCTTCCGGAATAGTGATTCGCCAGCCCTTTCTGTGCCATACTGCCTTGATATCCTCGGAACGAACTGTATTTCCAGACTCATCTGTTAATTCAAACGAATTTTCGTTAATACTGATTTCCTGCAAATGATTCACATGATCCGAATTCAGTCTGAAGTAAGGAATATTTTTAGAGGTAAGATATTCAAAGAAAATATCAATGTTATAATAATCGTTGGAGTGAGTGATGCAAAGAATCATTAGTTATTTTTTATTAAAAAAGGAAACTTAGAGTGTAAGTTTCCTTTCATTATGATTATTAGTATATTTTATTTCTGTAAAAGCAATATACTATAATGGTACTGTAGGAGCATCATCATCTCCATCAGATGGATATTTCATTGTGTGAGCCATATCTAAAGTTGGCTTTGTCACCACATCTCTTTCCGGAATTGTAATATCTGGTCCACCACCTGTTACAGTTTGAGGATCTTTCAATTGCTTTTCAAGGAATGCTGCGAAAAATGGTTTTTTCTTTGAACTCTTGTTTTTCATAACGTTTTAATTTGGTTTGATTTAATATTTTGTTGAAATTCTATAAATGATCGATTGGTAAGTTTGGATCCATCGGATGAAGAGGTCCACCTTCGTCATTATCAGAAGGATACTTCAATGTTACATTATCATTTCTTACGGTAGTGACATTATCAACTAAGACAGAAGTGATATTGTCTTTTGAAGGGATTGTAATATCATCTCCATTAATGGAAGTGATAACTCCTCCACCTCCACCAGTTACTTTCTCAGGTTCTTGAATTTGTTTCTCTAAAAAAGAAGCAAAGAATGGTTTTTTTAGTTTTTTTGGATTCATAAGTAAATATTTTTAACTTTTTTGATCAATCTAAAGTACAAAATTTTCACTTTCAAAAAAATTAAATCACCCTTTTAAGAAAATTTTAACAATATAAGAATCAGAGAATCAAATTACTCTACGCCTAAAAATTTCTTAACAACGAGACTAAACTCAACAGGATTATCAGCCTGAACCCAGTGAGCAGCATTTTTGACGATAACAATTTTTGCTTTGGGAAATTGTTGCTTAATTGCAAATTCATCCTGCGGAAGAATATAATTGGATTTCTCTCCCGCAATAAATAGAGTATCGCCTTCAAAAACACCAAATTTGATTGCATTTGAAACAAACTCATTATATTTTTCAGATAATGTTTTAAGATTAAATCTCCAATTCAGCTTTTTATCATCATCCCAATAGAGGTTCTTAGCCAAAAACTGTATGGTAGATTTTTCCGGAATATATTGAGTTAGAACTGCTTCGACTTCATTTCTTGATTTTACAGTATTGAAATCAACTGTCTCAAGGGCTTTAATAATTCCCTGGTGATGAGGAGGATATGCTTTAGGAGAGATATCCACCACAATAAGTTTTTCTACTTTTTCAGGATACTTGATAGCAAATTGCATTACCGCCTTTCCACCTAGAGAATGGCCAAGAACATGCGCTTTTTTAATCCCGTAATGATCCATATAGTTGGCAATATCATCTGCCAGATCATCGTGTGACATACTTTCAGAATGGAAACTTCTTCCATGATTTCTTAAGTCTAATAAGTGAACCGGAAGATATTCTCCCAGATCCTTTCCGAAACTTCCCCAGTTGTCAAGCATTCCAAACAATCCATGAAATACTAATAAAGGTGTAGACGATTTCTCTTCGCCAAATATTTTTGAATGTAAAATTTCCATAGTTTTTTTATTAGGGGTTAGGTCTTAGGTGGTAGGTAGCAGATAGTTCAGTGGTAATTTATTAATAACTCCAACAGTCAGACTCTAAAACACTCGTAAACTAAAACTCTCAAACCCTCATCAGATTTACCACTTCGCTAATCTCTTCAGATAAGCCCGAACTGTATTCTCCATACCCATATACAAAGCCTCGGAAACCAATGCATGTCCGATAGATACTTCTAACAAATTAGGGATGGTATCAGCAAAATATTTTAAATTATCAAGACTCAAATCATGTCCAGCATTTACTCCTAAACCAAAATCACCAGCAACAATAGCTGTTTCAAGATAAGGCTTTACAGCTTGCTCTTTATTAGCAAAATACTCTTTAGCGTAGGCTTCTGTATATAATTCAATTCTATCAGCACCTGTTTTCGCAGCGTATTCTACCAATTCCGGAGTAGGATCAAGAAATATCGAGGTACGGATTCCTGCATTTTTAAATTCAGCGATGATCTCTTTTAGAAAGTCCAAATGCTTCTTTGTATCCCAGCCAGCATTGGAAGTGATCGCGTCATCAGCATCAGGAACAAGCGTTACCTGTTCGGGTTTTACTTGTAATACCATATCGATAAAAGCACGATGTGGATTCCCTTCAATATTATATTCTGTAGTTACTAAAGGCTTAAGATCATAAACATCTTTTCTGGTGATATGCCTTTCATCAGGTCGTGGATGAATCGTAATTCCCTGTCCGCCAAATTCCTGAATTTTGATTGCAGCTTCTGTTACACTAGGCGTTTCGCCTCCTCTTGCATTTCTTAAAGTCGCAATTTTATTAATGTTTACACTTAGTTTTGTCATTCTTTATAAGTAGATGTTGGATAACTGAGGTGGAAGCTAGAAGGTTGAAGATGGAAGTTACTTATCCAAAAAACACCTATTAGTCTATCATCTCATTTACCATTAATATTAAATTATTCTTTTCAAGTTCTATTATTTACCCGCCCCTTTCAACTCTCAATTTTCAACTTTCAATTTTCCCTTCTTTAAACTTTCACAGCAACCTGCATCACCTGCAGATCAAATTCTTTGGAAGCGACTAAAAGGTGATCAAAAATATCTGCCTGGATCTGTTCGAAACGCTCCCATTTCGAGTCATTGGCAAAACAGTAAATTTCTAATGGAAGTCCTTGTGGAGTAATATCCAACTGACGAACCATTACTACCCCTTTTTTATCCACATCAGGATCGTTTTCAATGTATTTCTGAGCATAATGACGGAAAACACCGATATTCGTCAATTGTCTTCCGTTAACGATTTTATCATTATGAGCGAGCGTTTCTTTCTCTTTTCTAAGCTCTATGCTTTTTCCTTCAAGGTATTCAGAAATCAGATTGATATCTTTTAAACGCTCGATCTCCTCATCACTCAAAAATTTAAAAGAATTGATATTGAAATAGATCGATTTTTTTATTCTTCGGGTATTTGATTCAGACATGATCTGAAGGTTCTTGATTTCTGTAGTCAGTAAATCGTAAGTAGGAATGGTCGAAACTGTTTTATCAAAATTGGTGATTTTTGTAGTTAAGAGGCTGATATCGGCAATATTCCCCTCAATATTATATTTTGGAATACCTACCCAATCTCCTACTTTCAGACTTTTAGAGGTTGCTACGTGAATCCCGGTTACAAAACCTAAAATGGTATCTCTGAAAACAAGAACCAAAACAGCAGTTATTGCTCCCAAACTTCCAACGATTGTTGTTCCTTTTATACCAAAAATAACACAAATCCCTACCACTGAAAAGATAAAAATCCCTAGGATTTTAACTGTTTCAGATATAGCATTAAGCGCCATAATGTTGTAAAAATCTTGTTTTATTACAAAATAATTCCTGAATGCTGTTAATGATCTGTAGAACATTCCTGCTAGAATTAAAACAAGCCCTAAATTAACAGATCTAATAATAAAAATAGTGGTTTGTGGCAAAGCGCCTGTAAATATGGACTCGTGTAACCCTCCAACAATAATCAATGCAACAAAATGTGCTAGCGAATTTGTAATCTTTGAATTCTTAATAGAATTCATAATAGGATATCTTTCCTTGTTATGAAAAATACGGAAACTATAGTTGATGAAAAATTTTAGAATAAAATCAATTATCAAAAAAATGGCAACAAGTAATACTAATTTTACAATAATATGAAACACCCAATCTAAGCCAGGAGGTGATATACGACTTATATAAACATATAGCTCATCACTGATATCTTGCAAAAAACTTTTGGTATCTTGTATTTCGTTTTTCATTGATAACAAAAATACAAAAATGCAGCTTATATTTAAGCTGCATTTTCAAGATATTTTTTAATACTAACAGGCACAATCATTACAACTTGGATACATAGTTTCGTTAGCATTTACCCACGAATTTATTGCGCTCATCATATTATCACGCCATTGCCCGCATGTTGTAACTCCACAAAGCGTTGCTGTATTTCCAGAGTAGGTTTGTTGTCCAACATACTGTCCTTGATTATAATAATTAACAGTGATACTACATCTCTTATTTACTTCATCATAACTTTCTCCAATAATTTTAAAGCTATCAACCTTTGGTTGCTTTATATTAACATTGTTCGAAAAAACACCAATAGTTTTATGATCTAAAACTCCTGTTTTTGCATAGGCAAAAGAGAATAGCATAGTAAAAGCTATCAACTTAAAAGTTAAATTTTTCATAATATATTAATTTAGATTTGTATCTCAAAGTTAAAAATTTTTGCGCAATTTAAATAACTATGATATGAATAACTATTCATTTTATATATTATAGTCTTAATCATTATTTAAAAAATTATTAAATACTATCAAACTACGATTAATATGTAAAAAATTCATTAAAAAACATAATTAAAAATAAATAATACTTAAAATTTATCATATTTTATGATTTTATATTTAATTATTTATTACATTTGATAAAAACTAAACCAATCAAAATCAACTAGATATGAGAAAACACTACTTATTTATTTTATTGTGTGTATTCACACTTTTAACGAATTGTGCAGGAGGAGACGATCCTGCAATAGCTTCCGAAAACGTCGGACCAGCGGTTGTAAAAACCGGAAAACTTACCGGAAAAGTGATGTCACAAAATGGAACCAAACCTGTTGGAGGTGCTTCAGTTTTTACTTTTGATGACAAGTACAAAATCTATTACACCACTTCAGATGCAGATGGTAACTTTACATTGGTAGCACCAGCCGGAAGTCGTACTATTCACATTCAAACAGGTAATGGTACTAATTTCCGTACGGAAATTTCCGCCACTGTAAAGGATAGCGAAACTGTAAACCTTGATGCCAGTCAAACCAAACTGAATCAGGTTGCAAAAATTGCTTACGTAAAAGGGGCATATGATAAAATCGAAGATATTATTCAGACTTTAGGCTATACAGCTACGGAAATTACTAATGCCGATCTTGTCAACCTAACGAATATTGCACAGTACGACATCATATTTCTTAATTGTGGTTCAAGGAACAATTACTCTTCAAATAATCCGGGGCTCTATACTGTAATTGAAAACAATTTAGCCGCCTTTGTTGCTAATGGAGGAAGTATTTATGCTTCAGATTGGGACGTTTCCTACTTAGTGGGTGGAACAAGCAATACGAACAACTGTTCCCTTCCAGGAGGATTTATTCCTGACACAAAATTATGTTCTAAAAATATAGGGAACTCTGGTACAGTAGCCGCTACAGTGACTAATCCTGGACTCACAACAGCTTTAGGATTCAATACACTTGATATTAATTATGATTTAGGCGTATGGCAAAAAATAATTAATTACGATCCTACATATTGGGAAGTTTTGGTTAAAGAAACATCATCAAATGATGCTTTAATGATCAGAACCAATCATTTCACGGCAACGAACATACCAACTATTTCAATAGGAAACGCTTCAAATTCAACATTTGTAACAGTTTGTATTACTCTTCCGGGAAATATCCAGATCAGTATTTCAGTTCCTCAGGTATTAGTTCCTTATTTGGTAGCATTAGGTGCAACAGTAGGACCTTGCTCAGGATCTTCAAACAGTGGGTACATTTATTATACCACTTTCCATAATCATGCTTCAGGTAACATTGGAAATGCCGGTGTAATTCTACAGTATGTAATCTTAAACTTATAGTAATTTTCTAACTTATACTAAAAGGTGGCTTTTTTTAAGGCCACTTTTTTTATCTTGCATCTATAATTTTAAGAATGGACACAACATTAATTAATATTTTTTGTCTGATTTTGTTAGTTCTGGGAATGCTTGGAACTTTCCTTCCTGTATTACCCGGATTATTGTTAAGTCTGTGTGGTTTATTAATTTATAAATTTGGAACTGATGCCGACTTACCCATGTTTTATATTTGGATCTTTGGAATCCTGACTGTTGCTTCTGCCGTTTTAAATTATGTAATCCCGGCAAAAACCAATAAAAAATATGGGGGAACAAGATGGGGAAGCATAGGTTCAGTGATTGGTACCATTGCAGGAATGCTATTTATTCCTATCCCGTTAGGGTTTTTAATAGGAATGTTTGCAGGAGTATTTATTGGCGAATTACTTCATGACAGCAAAGACATGAATAAGGCCCTGAAATCAACAAAGGGAGCCTTTATTGGATTTATATATGGAACAGGATTTAGCTTTGTGGTGGGTGTGGCAATGTTTTTGGTAGTAGTACTAGATATGCTTGATTACATTTAAAAAAAATTTACCATGTTATATAAAACCATTTTATTCAGCGTAGGAATGCTAGCTCTTACTAATTGCAACGCTCAAAAAGAGACGCGATCATCTACCCAATCGACCGGGACAGCTAGTACAAAAGAAAAAACAATGAACAAAGAAGGAAACATTATTTATTTTACTGAGGGAGAAAATAAATTCCTTAAAGAATATCAAATGAATGTCACTTTCAACAAAATCTCTGAAGACAGCCGTTGTCCGGAAGGGGTGAATTGTATTTGGGCAGGTGTAGCTGTTGCTAATGTAACCGTAATGGGAACCACAACAAGACCAGTGACCTTAACTTTGGCCACAACAGATAATGAAGGAAGAAATTATTCTACTTCTGCAGAATTCAACGGTTATACAATTTCATTGAAGGAAGTTACCCCCTTTCCTACTTCGAAGGATGGAACACAAGGTCTTGCCGGAAAATACAAAATAGGAATCGCTATCCAAAAAACAGGTGAAAAATCTACCATGAAATAGGCTTCTTTCCTTTTGAAACAAGATATTCATTAATCTTTGAAAAAGGTTTGCTTCCAAAAAAACCTCTGTAAACAGAAAAAGGTGATGGATGCGCAGATTTCAAAATAAAATGCTTAGCCGGATCTATGAGTTCGGCTTTTTTTTGTGCAAAAGCTCCCCATAAAACAAAAACCACATTTTCCTTTTTATCAGAAATTTCTTTGATAATAAAATCTGTAAACTTCTCCCAACCTAGGTCTTTATGAGAATTGGGTGTATGAGCACGAACCGTTAATGTAGCATTTAATAACAAAACACCCTGCTTCCCCCAAACGTCTAATTCTTTAGAAGTCCTAACAATTCCAAGATCATCCTTTAATTCAATAAAAATATTTTTCAACGAAGGTGGAGCTGCCACTTGTTCTGAAACAGAAAAACACAGACCGTTTGCCTGATAATCATTATGATACGGATCCTGACCAATAATTACCACTTCAATATCGTCAAAAGGAGTAATTTCTAATGCTCGGAAAATTTGATTTTTTGGAGGAAAAACCTTTGTTGTTGCATATTCTTGTTTTACTTTTTCCCAAAGATTGGTAAAATATGGTGTACTTTTTATCGGTGCTAAAATTTCTGTCCAGGTCATCTATTCGATTTGAAAATTTGAGAATTAATTAATTTGAAGATTCCATTTTTACGCCATGCTGTCATTGACTACGTCGAATCTTCGATTTCAGAACGAAGCAAAGCGTAGTGAAGAATCCACACAAATTTAATGATTAAATTAGAAACGTAGATTTCTCCGTCGTCGAAATGACAAAAGAAAACTTTATTTCTTTAAGCTAAAAATAATGTTCTCAGGAAAACCCTCATCTTCTTTACCTTCTTCCAAAATAAAATGATGTTTTAAAAGAAGTCCTATTGAGTTTTCATTGTCCTTGTGAGTGATCGCTACTATTTCCCGCAAATTTAGCTCATTAAAACCATAATTTAAAACCGCATCCAACGATTCCGACATAATTCCTTTTCTATGATAATCTGGTAATAATTCGTAACCTACTTCCGCAACGCTTCTGTCTTCCGAAAAATTCCACAAGCAAATAGTTCCAATAAGTTTGGGTTGATCTTTATAAGAAATACCCAAGTAAACCGTTTGGTTATTTTTTGTATTCTTTTTAATCGTTAGAATAAAATCTAATGCATCGTGATTCGTTTTCGGTGAATTTCTCGTCACAAATTTATTGATCACGTCATTACTACGAATTCTAAGAATATCGTCAACATTGTTTTCATCAATGTTCTTTAAAATTAATCGTTCGGTTTCTAGTTTCATAATTCAAATGTATTAAGACTATTATTCAAAAGTTATCTGGTTTCTAAATTAACTCATTTTCAAATTATCACATCATCAAATTCACAATTTCTCACTAAATTTGCAGTGTGTATATAAATAAAGAAGATTTAGACGAATTAGAGTTTCCGCAATTGCTCGCGGAAATTTCTCCTTTTGCGTATTCTCCGAAAACGAGAGAAAAAATCCTTCACCTTCTTCCAATGGAAATTGAGGAAGCAGAACTGTCTTTGAAAAAAACTTCAGAATATCTGTCAAGTTTTGAAAGTTCAAATGCTATTCCGTTCGATGAATATGAGGATATTGAGGCTGAGTTAAAATTAATGCTGATTGAAAATTACCGACTTGAAAATAGTGCCTTCATCAAAATAAAAACGTTAACGGAACAAATTGGAAAACTGCAAAAGTTCTTTCCTACTATGCCGGACACCTTTCCCAATCTGATGGAAGATGCTTCAGTTCTGGAATTTAAAAAAGAGATCATTGATAAAGTTGATAAAGTTTTTAATCGTTTTGGAGAAGTAAAAAGTGAAGCCTCTCCAATCCTAAAGGCTTTACGGACTGAAATCCAACATGCTAAAAAAGCGATTCAGGAGAATTTCAACCGTGCATTATTCAATTACGGACAAAGTGACTTTCTGGATGATATCCGCGAAAGTATTATTGATGACCAAAGGGTTTTAGCTGTAAAATCGGCTTATAAGAAAAGAGTTTCAGGAAGAGTTTTAGGACTTTCCAAAACAGGATCTATCACCTATATCCAACCGGACAGTGTGGTCAGCCATTATTTCAAACTTCGTGAAAATGAAGAGGAAGAAAAAAAGGAAATTGATAAAATTCTAAGAAAGCTGACCGCAGAATTAGCAGAATTCCAACCTCAGCTTTGGCGTTATCAGAAGTATATTTTTGACTTGGACCTTACAAGAGCGAAAGCAAAGTTTTCAGAAATGATCAATGGAGTTTTACCCAAAATCAACCGTCACAAAACGCTGAAATTAAGGGAAGCTTTTCACCCTCTCCTATGGTTAAGAAATAAGGCAGAAAATAAAAAAATTCATTCGCAGACGTTAAGCCTGACAGAACACAACAGAATCATCTGTATTTCCGGACCTAATGCTGGTGGAAAATCAATTACACTGAAAACAGTAGGACTGCTTCAGTTGATGATCCAGAGTGGAATTCTGGTTCCTGTTCATCCAAAATCTGAAATGTTTTTCTTTGATAAGATCATGACGGATATTGGTGACAATCAATCGATCGAAAACCATCTTTCTACGTATTCATCAAGGTTAAAGAAAATGGCTGGTATCATTCGTGAATCCGATGCTAACACCCTTTTATTGATTGACGAATTTGGAACCGGTTCAGACCCGGAACTCGGAGGCGCATTAGCTGAAAGTTTTCTGGAGTTCTTCTATGATAAAAAGAGCTTTGCTATTATAACAACCCACTATACTAATATCAAATTGGTTATTGAACAACTACCCAATGCTGAAAATGCAGCTATGTTGTTTAATGAAGAAACTTTAGAGCCAATGTATAAATTGGAAGTTGGACAAGCAGGGAGTTCATTTACTTTCGAAGTTGCCGAGAAAAATAAGATTCCAAGATTTATCATTCATGCTGCCAAGAAAAAAGTAGAACATGATATTGTAAATCTTGACAAGACAATTGTTAAGCTACAGCAGGAAAAATTTGAAGTCGAAAAACTTAAAACTGATCTTGCTGAGAGAAAAGAATCTGTTGAGGACAAGCGTGACAATCTGCAAAAACTGAATGAGCAGCTTCAGCAAAAATTGTTCAATTTCCAAAAACTATACGAAGATGAGCACCGTAAACTTCAATTCGGTGGGAAAGTAGAAGCTTTTATTGAAAGTTATGTAAAAGGCAAATCCCGAAAAGACGTGGTTAAAGATTTTGTGAAAATCTTAGAGCAGGAGAAATTTAGAAAAATCGGGGCTGATAAAGATGAAACAAAGCGTCTTCAGGTCGTTAAAAGAAAGATCACTCAGCAATTGAAGAAAGAAGAGGTTATTGAAAAAATAGCTGAAACAAATGAAAAGATAGAAGAAAAACGTAAGATCGATCGTGAAGTTTGGATGAAAATAGGACAACGGGTTCGTATTACGGGTAGTACCAGTGTAGGGACTATTGAAAAAATTTCCAGAAACAAAGTGATCGTTAATTATGGAACTTTCAAAACGACCATTAATGCTGATGAGTTAGAAAGAATTTAAATATAAGATTATAATAAAAAAGTAAGCGCTGATAATTCAGCGCTTTTTTTAATTTTTAATAAACTTTAACCTTGTAACCTTTTCTTTCTCCTTCAATTGAATAAAATAAACACCTCTTATAAGATCATGAACATTAACTTTGCGATCAGCTGATTTTCCAGTTTTTATTTTTTGCCCCGCAGTATTATATATTTCATAATCCAAATCAGAGACAATCCCATCAATCGTAACGACATTTGAAACCGGATTTGGGTATATATTGATTTCTTTACTTTTTTGATTTTCTACAGTTGACAAACTTCCACTTGTTAAAAGTGCCACACCATAATCCTCAACCTCTCCATAAACAAATGTTCCACAGGCAGAATTTGCCAGAGCCTGCGTCATCATCACTCTCATAGTTACACCACAAGTTCCTGCTGTCTGAAAGGCTGTAGATGGAATGGAAAATGTAGCAGAAGGAGAAGCACTTGTATTTGAACCAGAAAACACAATTTTCTCAGTAGCTTCAAAAACCCCATTTCCATTTAAGTCAATCCAGACACTTATTGATGCAGCAGAAGGAACCCCACTCCATGCTTTGGTTACTGAAATCATATTTCCAGTACTACCAACCAATAAATTTACTTTTCTTGAAGGATCGTTTCTGTAGTCAGTATAATTCGATGCTCCAGAATTGCTTACCATAGGTAAAAAGCCTCCACTGCCGGGACTTACCATAACATTAGAAATATGCATCAATCCGGAATCTGTAGAACCAGATAAACAATAATTAAGGGTAGAAACAAAAATGATTGATCCTGACCAGGTTCCAACTACGCCAGAACATATTTTAGCAACCTGAACCTCATATTGAGAACAAGGTATTAACCCGGTTAGGGTGAACGATGCCAAGGTAGAAATAGTAACCGTAGTCCATGGAGACACAGTCCCTCCCACTGGCCTAAATCTTATCAGGTAATCGGGTGTAGTAGGATCAAAAGTCCATGTAATAACAGCAGAAGTAGCAGTAATGTTTGAAACCTGAACATTGGCAGGTGCATTGGTATCACAAAATAGCGCACTGGAAGAATAAATGTTATCTTGATTTTTACCATTAAAAAAGGAAATTCCTATTAAGAATAGAAATACATAGAGTAAATTTTTTGTCATGTTTTATTAGTTTTTAACATTTTAATGAAAATTATACTAATATATTAAAATATCACTTATGTTATCTATTCCAATTTGTTCAAATTTTTAATTAATTTCAATTTTATATATAAACCTATCATGATACCTTGATTCATTGCCAAGGTATTTCTTTACCTCTTACTTCTATTTAAGAATATTATAGATTTAGAATTATATAATTATCTTCAGAAAAGCATTTAATTTATATATTTGGAGCATCAAAAATTTTTCATGATGATTTCGGTAAACAAAGCGTTCTATTTATCTGCTATTAGCTTATTTTCATTAGCTTTTGTAAAAGGTCAGCAAAAAATCCCTTTCGGGGTTGTAAAAGCCGAAGAAGGTTATGCCAATGTCCGTGTTCCTAAAGATAATTATAGAAAAATTGTAGATAAAATAAGGATGCGTAAAGGAGATGTTTTTCTTTATGTAAAACCTGCTCCCGGAGAAACAGAATGGTTATGGATCAAATATCCTGAAAAGCAGGATACCGAAAAACCATTCGTGAGATATGAAAATCTGGATAAAGAAGGTATGGTAAACAAAGAGCGTGTAGCCTTTATTGATCAACTACCACAGTATACTCCTTCAAAATCTAAAAACGGAAGATCTCTTATCTTCACAGATAACAACAATCCTAAAATACCCACAGCCCAAAGAAATAAGGTAATCATTGATGTATATCCTTCCAATGCAAGTTACCGTAAGATGGAAAAAGATGCTGATGGAACTATTCTTACCATTGATAAGGTGAAACCTTACGGAATAAGCAAGGAGCTTCCGGAAGGAATGACCGAAATCAAGTCTATACGAGTACAGCAAGTGGGAAGAGGTTCTGTTTTTGTGAGAGAAGCCATTAAAAATATGTTCCAGCCTACCATGGATTTCAATAACATTAGTGTGGCGGCTATTGACAATGATCATATTTTCATTTATATGGTCAATGGTTCCGGTGAAAACAGATACACCACACTTTGGACAATCCGGGAAGGGAGGGTGGCTCACCAGATTATTTATAAAAGTCCGGAATAATTCACTTATTTCTCTGTATTATTCTTATTTTTGCATTTGAAAAAGTTTTACACTTATTCATCACAGGAATCGGTTCTGCTTAACCGCAGATTAATAGGGAATCGTGTGAGAATCACGAACTGTCGCGCAACTGTAAAGTAACTAAAGTCTTTGTAAAGAATCCACTGTGCATAGCATGGGAAGGAAATAAAGATGTTACAAGTCAGGAGACCTGCCTTTTTCTATAAACAAAAAACTTTCGCGACTTGAAGTTTATTGATCTGATGGATTTTTCAGGAATATGAGCATTCCTGTATTATTCTGTTTGTTTCAATTGATTTCATTTCGCTTTAATTTAATAATGAAATATGACTACAGAAGAAAGAATTCAAGCATCCGAAACCAGAATCTTTAAAGCGGTTTTCCCTAACACAACCAATCATTACGATACCCTTTTTGGAGGAACGGCGATGCAATTGATGGATGAAGTGGCATTTATTACTGCGACCCGATTTGCAAGAAAAAGAGTGGTAACGGTGAGCAGCGACAAAATTGATTTCAAAAAGCCCATTCCTGCAGGAACAATTGTGGAATTAATAGGAACCGTTTCTCATGTTGGAACTACCAGTATGAAAGTAAATGTAGAAATCTATACTGAACAAATGTATTCTTATGAAAGAGAAAGAGCCATTGTTGGAGATTTCACATTTGTAGCAATTGACGAGTTCAAAAAACCAGTTCAAATACTATAATTAGAAAAGAAAACGCAAGTCGGATTGACTTGCGTTTTTTATTTCAACATGAATTTGAGCTCAGTAAGAAATATGTAATGATAGCAGGGGTTTTCGAAGTCTTTTGATAAAGGTTCTATCAAGAAATCCAAACCAGGTAGATCTCGATACATTTTTCTCCATTTCATTCCGAAAAACACTCGATCTGACGATATCAATCACCTCGAATCCAGCTTATTTTAAAACTTTTTCTGTTTCTAAACTTTTATTTAATAAAAACTGGAATGCTTCTCCCATTTCATCAGAAGCACGACTTATTGCGTTTTCCAACATATTTCTGATTTGTCCTTCAGTAACTCTGGCTTCTGTCCAACTCTTTCCTGAAGTATGGGAATTAAGAATAAACGGCATGATCCTATCTATTGCACACGCAAAAATAGCATCCGGGGTTTGTTCTTCTTCAAACTCCAGCCAAAGATTAAAAAATTCTGAACGTAAAGGTTCATCAAGAATTCCAAAAATATTCTGAGCAGATAATTTCTCTCTTTCAAATTTACCTACCATTGCTTTTTCATCAAATAAAAAGGTATCTCCAGCCTCAATTTCTACCAGATCATGAATAGACAGCATTCTTATTACCCTTAATAAATCGATATCAGTTCTGTTTTTAGCATACGGAAAAAGAACCTGTGCTAAAATGATGATCTGCCATGAATGCTCTGCCGTATTTTCTCTTCGTGAATCATCAGCATTATAATTTCTTCTCTGTACATTTTTTAAAGCATCAACTGCTAAAATAAAATCGATTTCCTTTTGTATTTTCATTGTACTATTCTTTATAATATTCTTTGATCGGATATTGTTTTGTTTTTACTATCCATTTATTTTTGACCTTTTCGCGTTTTGTCACTTTTACAAACTCACCGCCCATAGCATCTTCCTCAAGTTCATACACTTTATCAAGACCTTTTCGTGGAATAACCTGATATTCCGTCGTTAAATGCCAGCAGCAACCGGATTTAGAAAATGTAATAATTCTTTTCCTTTTTAAATCTGTCTGGAACATCCCTAAATTTTCAAAAGCTAGGCTGGTTAGTTCATCACTGATAACAAACTGTCTTTTTGTAGAATTGTAAACATATACATCGTATGATGGCCCGCCATAACTGCTTTCATTTCCATTGCGTATTGCAATATCTTCAAAACCATCAAAATTAAAATCATTAAAGATCAAAGGACTTTGTTCATTATACAGCTGAATAACATTGACACTTGGTTGCTGGTCTTTGTTCAAATAAAAATACAAATCATCTGAAGTTAAGGTCTGTACAACATGAGAGGTTTTCTTATCTCTTAATAATATAATCCCATTTCCGCTGCATTTTTCGCCATCACAATCTGCAACTGTTATATAAGCAATATATTTGTCTGATCCTGATTTGAGTTCAAAATGATGTTGCCCAAAACAGAAAGAACCATATAAGATAAAAATGATCAATATTTTATATTTATCCAAAATATACTTTTTTATTTGTTCAAAATACCCTTAAAATTTCTTAACAAAAATAAGAATAGCTATTAAAATATTCGTCATTTGCATCTGCTTTTAACTGATTTTGATTTTTCATAAAAAATTAATTAAAATTTATTTATTTGATAATCAATTAATTATATATAAATAAATAAAAATTTCACTACTTTGTATTGCATAATACCATTTTAATTACATATCTTTGTAATGTAAAATAAGAATAGGTTCAACTAGCTAGGAACTGATTTCTAAATATAACTAATTAAAAACCTTATTAAGATGAATACTGAAAATACCAAAGCGCAAATGCGAAAAGGGATTCTGGAATTCTGTATTTTAAGTCTTATCAATCATCGTGAAATGTATGTTTCCGACCTTATAGATGAACTAAAAAAAGGAAAACTGGACGTTGTAGAAGGCACACTCTACCCTCTTTTAACAAGATTAAAAAATGGCGAGTTTCTTTCTTACAGATGGGAAGAATCAACTGGAGGACCTCCGAGAAAATACTACCAGATTACAGAAAAAGGGAAACTGTTTTTAAGTGAACTTTTAAATACCTGGAACGAATTAACAGATTCAGTAAATCAAATTACTCAAAAAATTTAAAAAACAAAGCTATGAACAAGACACTCTCAATAGGACTCGCAGGTTTTTCTTTTACAATAGAGGAACACGCATACATAAAGCTTAGCGATTACCTTAATGCTCTTAGAAGCTCATTAGATGCTTCAGAAGTAGACGAGGTAATGCATGACATAGAAATTAGAATGGTTGAAATCTTCAGAGATTCTTTAGGAAAAAGAGAAGTAATCAACGACACAGATGTAGAAGGGGTAATTGCACAAATCGGTACACCAGAAAAAATTGAAGAACAGGAAGAAGCTTATTATTCTGAAAAGAACTCTAAGAGAACAAGCAATTCCGGAGCAGAATATTCTGATAAAAAACAACTATTCCGTGACCCTGAAAGACAAAAGATAGCAGGAGTTTGCGCAGGTTTAGCTCATTATGTAGGAATGGATATTACTGCTATGAGAG
Source organism: Chryseobacterium paridis (assembly GCF_016595215.1). GTDB lineage: Bacteria > Bacteroidota > Bacteroidia > Flavobacteriales > Weeksellaceae > Chryseobacterium > Chryseobacterium paridis. Next base: position 1,685,665 of record NZ_JAENHK010000010.1, read on the forward strand.
CAATCTGGTTAGGAGTATTTATCTTAGGAATATTTACTGCAGCTATTTCTTCTTCATTAATTGCATTGTTATATATCATCCTTTGGATCGTACTTCCCAAAGCAGAAACAGCAGCAGATTTCCTGAAAATGAAGGGAAAGCCTATGAACTTCGACAATCTTAAGAATGAGTCTAACAAACTGGTACAATTTGCCAATGAATCTACTCAGAGAGTCGGAGAAATATACATCGAAAACAAACCTTATATCAACAACGCAGGTAGTGGAATCTGGAATGTAGTACGTTATGTCTTAGGTGGTATCTTTGCATTAATATCATTTTCATGTCTGATCGGAGTATTCGTAGTTTTCGGATTTATGGGAAGTAATGATTTCCCTCCGATGAATGAAATGAATTTCTACTTTGATAGTGATGGAATGAGATACATCTTAATGGCAATGATTGTTTTAGGAAGTTTAATTCCAGCAATGCTATTCGCATTATTAAGTATTAAACTGATCTCTCCAAAAACAAAACTAAGAAATACGGGTTGGGTGTTAGGAGCATTGGTTCTTGGATTAATTGCAGTATCTACTTACTTCGGTATCAGCATGGCTAAAAAAGACATGTTCCTGAAAGGTCATAAAGAAGACACTGAAGAGGTATCAATTAATACAACATCAGATAGTATTTATGTTGATCTAAAGCAGATAACGATCCCTCAGAACTTTGTAGGATACGATGATGATCTTTATTCTGATAAAGTATCAGTCTTTAAAAAAGATTGGGTTGATGTACAAGTAACAAGAAAAGCTGATATAAAGACACCTTATTTAATCATTAGAAAAGAAGCAAAAGGTTATAATATTCCATTGAGCGTAAGTGTGCCGGTAGAAATAGTGAATAACAAAGTAATTCTTCCTAATTACATTAAATATCCATATGATCACCGTTTCAGAGATTATCACATTGACTATGAATTGGTAGTTCCACAAAAAGCAGTCGTAATCTCTTTAAAGAAAGACGGAATTGATTTTGACGGAGACCTAAATGGTGACGGAATCGATGATGATGATCAGTACAATGATGACGAAGATGGAAATATCAGAATTGAAAAAAATAAGATTTCTGTGAACGGATCTACAATTGAATACAATTCTGATGATAAAGACAGCATCATCATCAATGGAAAGAAAGTTCCTAATTCTAAAGCAGAAAAGATCATGGACTCTGTAAAGTCTGACATTAAAAAAATGAAAGGCAAGGTAGATATCCAGATAAAAGACGGAAAAGACGAAATATCTATAAAAACCAAATAATAAACTGCAGAGAGTGGCAGAAGGTGTGAATGGAAGACAACCGTTTGAAATTCACACTCTTCTTCTCTCCGTAAAACAAAAAAATAGTATTATTTAGTTCTTTATTCTAAAAAAATGTTATACCTTCGTGTAGTTATATAAATCATAACCAAATCTTTAACAAACACCTTAACCATGGTACAAGTAGCACTAGAAATCATAATGAAAATCGTAGATTTAATCAGCGGTTTATTTTAAGAGCGATAATATTTCAATATATTTGTAAAGTATAACCTGTTTGGTTATACTTTTTTGTTTTAATACGAAAATATATGAAAAAACTAATCGGCAAATTAATGTTGAAACTTATGGGCTGGAAAGTCGTTCTTCAAGGCGATGTCAACAGTCTCAACAGGTGCATCCTTGTAGTAGCACCTCATACCCACAATATGGAATATATATTGGGAAATTTTGCTTATTGGTCTTTGCAAAAACCATTAAAAATAATCATCAAGGATGCTCATACCAAAGGATGGTATGGAGGAATCGTAAGAGGATTGGGTGGAATAGGAATTGACAGAAGTCAAAAAAATGACTTGGTGAATTTCGTTGCCAAACAATTTGCAAAAGAAGATTTCAGCCTTGTAATTACTCCTGAAGGAACGAGAAGCTGGGTTCCGAAGTGGAGAAAGGGTTTCTATCATATGGCTCTAGCTGCAAAAGTACCTATTGTATTGGCGGCAGGTGATTTTAAAAGAAATATTATTTATCTTGGATACACTATTCCATATGAAAGAATTGCCACGGCTTCTTTTTCCGATATTATGAATGAGATCCAAAATTATTATATCAAAAATGATATTACTCCAAAAGTTCCGGAAAACTGGAATCCTAACATAATGGGTACAGAAAACGAACATCCAGCAAACTAATGTATATTGGGTAATACCGACTATCAATTCATCTATTATTTATAATTTCTTATTACTGCTATATGAAAAACATGACCAAAGAAGAGCTATTACAATTCCTTAATAACTGGGGAGGAGGAGAAACAATGGCCAAAGCATTAGAAATAAAATTCATTGATATTGATCAGGAGAATGAAATACTGACAGCAACAATGCCGGTACTTCCAAGAGTTCATCAGCCATTTGGAATTTTACATGGTGGCGCAAGTTGTGTTTTAGCTGAAACATTAGGTTCAAGCCTGTCTAATATTTTCATTGATGGTGACAAATATTATGGTGTAGGGACTAATATTAATTCCAATCATTTAAGAAGTAAAAAAGATGGAATTATAACAGGAACTGCACGCTTTATAAGAAAAGGAAGAACGATGCATGTTTCAGAAATCGAAATTCGTGACGAAAAAGGACAGCTGATCAACCACACAACAATGACGAATAATATCATTAATAAGTAATCTCTTTAGTGATAATTACATACAAGACTCATTTTTATGAGTCTTTTTTTATATACTTGCTGCAACCTTTTTACTTTTTTTCATCTTATAAGAAAAAAGAACTATGAGAATATTTTTACCTTTTTTATTGATACTCGGATTTTTCATTTCTTGTAAGAGTGATGATGCTGAAATGCTAGAACAAAAAACAAACTCTTATGATGTTTATGTTTCAGGCAAAGAAAACAACCAATTCTGCTATTGGAAAAATGGGATAAAACACAATATAGCCACCAATTCTTCAGAATCCAATCCATCAAAAGTATTTGTCTCCGGAAATGAAGTTTATATTAAAGGAAGATACGGATACTGGAAAAACGGAAATTATACAACGTACTACCAGGCTGCAGGGATGACAAGCTCAGATGTAATTGATATTTTTGATTTTTATGTAAAAGGCGGAAATATTTATTTCGTTGGTTATACCTGGCAGCCCACGAATCCCGCTCCTGATAAATATGAATTTTGCTTTTGGAAAAATGGGGTTAAAACACTTTTATTTAAAGATACCTTCACATACAATGACAATTGCACGATTACTGAATTTAATTCTGATGTGTATGTAGGTGCGCAAAAAAAACTAAGTGGAAATACTAATCAGGGATATTTTAAAAACACAACTTTTTATCCGATAACAACATCCAGTCAGAATTTCACAGAAATAATATCTAATGAAAATAATGTATATTTTACTTCATTTAATTTTTACAAAAATTTAATTACTGGCGTACAAACCAGTTTTACCCCTACTCCGACAACAGGTGGTTATCTGCCTGCATTAGATCTTAATGATGTTTATATTAATGGAAGAACTGGAATCTATTATAAAAATTCAAATTTAATTTACTCCTCAAGCCCTTCTCCTATCATTAGAGATTTAAAAGTTACCGACCAAAATATTTATATGGTAAGATCTACTCTTAATAATACTGAATTTAAAATTTATATTAATAATGTAGAAACTCAGGCCATTCAGAATACCAATTTTGACTCAGCTTTTAATAATATTACAGTGGTAAAACTATAAATATGTCAAACACCGACTGGCAAAAAATATATCAGGAAAATTCCCCAAAACTCTTGGGGATTTGTCGTAGATATATACAGGATATTTATGCTGCTGAAGATATTGTTCAAGATAGTTTTATTGCAGCATTACAAAATAAGCACCAGCTTAGAGATGAAAAATTACTATTTGCATGGTTAAAAAAAATCGTAGTGAATAATGCTTTACAATATTTGAGAAAGAGCAGTAAAGAAACTTTCATTACAACTGAACCTTCAGAAATCCCAGATACCCTTTCAGAGATGAGCGATCCTGTTTCAGAAGACAAAAAACACATTTTTATATATGATTTCACCAGAGAAGAATTGTTATCATCTATTGACAACCTTCCTTCACATCATAAATCAGTTTTCAATTTGTATTTTATTGAAAAATATTCTCACTCAGAGATTTCCCGTTTACTCGGAATTACGGTTAACACCTCAAAATCTCATTTATTAAGAGCAAAGAAGTCCATTCAAAACTACTTGCTGAGTGGTATAGATCAAAATACAACAAAGAATAAAAAGAAAATGACACAATTACTTGTTTTCTTTGGGTTGGGAAGCTTGGTATGGGCACAAACTTTCAGAAGTAAATTTTCAGATTTTAGTATTACTCCTTCCAAAATATTCGAAATCTCTGAAAGTACTAAGACTAATACCACTCCACCTCCATTGGTTCCATCACAAATATGGAAAAAGAAAGTGACCATTAGCTCAATAATTTTATTAATTATTATAGCTTCTATATTTATAATTACATCTAAAAAGAGTCATCTTTCAAAAGAAACACCAACAATTACATCTGATAAAATTCAAGGCCGTAAAACAGCAGAAATTACTTCTCAAAAGCTTACAACAAGTACAACCCCAATTGACCAATCATTTGATAAAACTTTAGATCAGAACAATAATCAAGTTCCAGATGTAAAAGCTCAATCTATGTCAAAAGGAAAAAGCGCAGACAGTAAAGAAAAATCAAAGAAAATTCTTTTGAAAGATTCTGTCCAAAATGTTCCTGAAAAAATAATCGTTGTAAAAAAAATTATCCAAAGAGATACGATATTTGTAGAAAGATAAAAACTAACAATCTAAAAACTATGTTTCTTAAAAAAGTACTTTTTCTATTTTCAATTATCGTATTGCATTTTTCACAAGCTCAAAAAAAGAAAATTGATACGGTTTATGTATATGAAAAGGTGATTGTACATGATACTATTTATCTAGAAAAACCAATTAAATTAAAGTTAAATGGTATTTCTATTCCCTCATTAAACTTAGTGGAAACAGAAATTAAAGATATCAATCGAGCAAATATTGTTGACAATAAAACTGAACCTTCAAAACAAAGTCTATTACCCACAAACTTCCAATATGGTATAACCTTTGGAATTGGTCTAAAAAACAGCAGTTGGGCAAAAGAACTTTCAAATAAAAAACAGCAGTTTGGAGAAAATATTGGAGCATGGATCTCAAAAAGCATTATTACCCCGAGATTATCATTAATGCTCTCAGCCAATGTCTATTATTGGAATTCAACTTTTGATTTGGATGCCAATAAAGAAGATACTTATTTAAATGGATTTTATTTTACAGAAGACCTTCAACCCTTGCTTTTCCAAAGATTTAATAACAAACATTTTGAATATGCGCTTCAGTTACAATTATTCTACGAATGGAAAAATATCCGCCCATTCATCGGGTTCTTGGCTAATAGAAATGTCTACAAGATGCAATTTCTAGTTCCTGAAAACAATGTTTTGGATAAATTAGATGATTTTAAAACCTCTAAAAATAACTATGGATTTACTTTTGGGGTGCAGTATCGATTGATGAAAAGGTTTTTATTGTCTTTGGATTATCAATGGTATCAAATGAAGAATATTTCATTAAAAAACTCATCATTTGATTTTGACATTTTTAAGACTAATAATACCTTTGCAGAACGAAAGATTAACTTAGGATTGTCCTATATTATTTCTAAGTAATATTTTCTAAAAGCAGCAGACTAATGATTTACTTTAAACTTCCTTTTAACGAAAAACTATATACCACAACCGAAGAATCTTTTAAAAATTCAGTTACTTTTTATCCATTCGATAGTACTGATCGCCTTCGTTTTAAAGGTAATATCAGAGAGGTAAATACAGAAGAGTTTGCAGCGATAGAAATCACAAATCAATTACTCTCACAAGATAAAGATCACTTTACCGGCGAAACCGAAAAAGAATATCTGGAAAAGCTGGATGATGTAATCAAGGTAATCAAGGAAAATAATTTACCCAAATTGGTCCTTTCAAGAAGAAAAATTATCAAAAATTTCAATTTCATTGATCTAAAAGAAAGCTTTACAAATCTGTGTAATTCCTATCCTAATGCTTTCAGATATATTTTCATTGATGGCGAAAACTCTTGGATGGGTGCTTTTTCAGAAGTTTTAGGGAAATTCGATAAGAAGACTCACCAATTCGAAACCATGAGCCTTGCAGGTACGTTACCTGTTTCAGAAAGCTGGTCTGAAAAAGAAATCGAAGAACAGAAACCGGTGTCCATATACATTCAAAATATCTTTGAAAAATATGCTATTTTAGGAAATATTGAAAAGTCACCCACTTATGATCACATTTCGGGTAATATTAAACATCTTAGAACGGATTTTAGGGCAAAGATCAAACCTGAAGATGTAGATCATATCATTAAAGAATTACACCCAACCCCTGCTGTTTGTGGAATCCCAAAAGAATTCTGCAAAGAAAAAATTCAGGAGTTTGAGAAATTTCCAAGGGAATATTATGCTGGTTATATCAAAATCGAAACAGAAGATACTGTTCAATACTTCGTTAATTTGAGATGTGCCAAGCTTTATAAGGACTCTGTCCATTTGTTTGTTGGAGGAGGAATCACCGCACAAAGCAATCCTGAAAAAGAATGGCAGGAAACTGAACTTAAATCTGAGGCTGTTTTGAAAAACCTTGTGATTTCATAGATTCAAACACTCCCTACCATTTAAGAAACATTTCATTTAATAATTAGCTTTCGTATTATTTTAAATGATTAAATTCACCATTATTCAATTAACTGGTGGTAATAACAGTTCACTATACTATTAACAAAAAAAAAATAACGATGAAAACTCTGTTTCTGATTTGTTTGTTTCTTGTTATTTCCTGCAATAATAACAAGAATAATAGTTCATCCCAAAAATATGATGAAAGCCGGGAGCTCGTTCCCAATCCTGAAGGGTACCAAAAAGATACTTTCCCTTCTGATACCATGCATCATTCCTCTGCTAATAAAGATTCGATCAAGACGAAAAATAAGAATATTAAGTAATCATTTACCCGAGTAAAAGACCTGTTAAGCATTGTAGAATTAGCTTTTTTTCACTGAGTCAGTCATTGAAAATCAAATAAATTTATCACAAGTGGTTAGGTAAAATTAAAAACCACTACTCAATTGCATGATTTATTGAAAATTTGCCTTAAAAAATCGATCTACAAATAAAAATATAAACGATTGAAAATCAATACAAAACACACCTTTCGTTTAATTTTTTTTTCGTAATTTTGCATAAAACAAATGAATGAAAAAATCTACCTATTATTATAGGAGGAAGGTTCCTGATACCCTCAGCCTACTCAATACTTTCTTCCTTACTTCCAGAAATATTACAGAAAATTCAGAAACCACCAACTCAGTCTATATCTATAATTGATTGAGTAAGAAGATGTGCTCTCAAAACAAACGATAGTAGCTTTACTTGTCATGAGTTCACATGTAAATTATTAAATGACACAAATAAAAAAACAAAATGATGTTAAAAAAAAATAGTAAAATTATCAAAACTATGGTATTTCTAATGCTTGTAGTACTAGCAGGTTATGCAATACAGTTTTCTCCTTTCATTTTAAAGCCCATATTTACTGTGATCAATCAGGAAAAATAAATTCCAATACAATTTTAAAATTATAGGAAATAAAAAAACCACTTTCAATTCAATTTGAAAGTGGTCTTTTATATTATTTAAAATAAAGATTATTTCTTCACTCCTATCTTACTCCATGTATTCAATACAAAAAGTAAAATGAGTCCGATTGCCGCTGAAGCAATTGAAAAAACAAACTTTAGATTATCTTCAGATAAAACTTCTGACTGCCAGTCTAACGCATAAAGATTAATTGCGATAAAAATGATAAATAGTACTAAAAATACTTTATAAAACTTCTGCATGATTCTTAAAAATTAAAATAATTCTGCACCAATTGGGCAAAGTTAGCGGTGAATAATTTAATTGAAATTGCTAATAGGATAATTCCAAAAACTTTCTGCAAAACTGCCAATGTAGCCTCGCCCATTTTCTTCTCCAGCCATTTAGCTGATTTCAGCACCAAATATACGAAAATTGTATTGAGAATAATTCCACAAATGATATTAATATCATGAAATTCAGCTCTCAACGATAAAGTAGTTGTTAAAGTTCCCGCTCCGGCAACCAAAGGAAAGGCAATAGGAACAATAGATGCTGATTTAGCTTCGGTAGTCTTATTGATTTCAATTCCCAGAATCATTTCCAATGCAATAACAAAAATTACAAATGCTCCGGCAATAGCAAAAGAATTAACATCCACTCCGATGAATTTTAATATTTTGTTTCCTACAAACAAAAAAACCATCATGATAATCCCTGCTGTTATCGATGCTCTTCCTGCTTCAATTTGTCCAAATTTCTGTTGCAAACTAACGACAATAGGAATAGATCCTATAATATCTATCACCGCAAAAAGAACCATAAAACAGGTTAGAACTTCCTTTAAAGAAAAATGATCAAAAATTTCCATCTTTTGTATTTAATAATTTCGCAAAAATATGAAAAATAAATGACTATTTGCTAATCTTTGAATACAAATTAACAATAGCAACTAAAAGTTCATCTATTCCTTCTGCAGATTTCACAGGAGAGAACTTTTCTATCTCGATCTTTTGTGAAAGTGTTCTGTATTCCTCAGCGACCGCAACACCTTTATAACTTTCCAAAAATTTTACAAAATCTTTTGTGGAGCCCTGGAAGTACTCTTTTCTCACTTCTTCATCCAATTCATCAACGGTCTGAAAGAATTTTTGATAATCACCACCATCTTTAAGATTTTCTAAATAACTGAAATAATCATTAATATCAGTTTTTAATCTTTGTCTTATTTCATTTTCTGTTTCTGCAACTGATCCAAGAGGTTTTGATGGTACGGTTTCTTTAATCAATTTGCGCTTTTTTTGCCAAGTCTTGAAAAGAAGATAAAGTACAAATAAACCTAAAAGAATAGCAATATTTGTCAAAAGAATATTCCAATGAAACTTGTTCTTTTCTTTAACTTTAAATGTTGTTGTTTTAAGCACAGGTGTATTTACCGTTTCCAAAAGACTATTGGTATATTCATTCACTCTTTCAACTGTAGAACGTGCTTCCATGATCTCATCATGAGAAAAAGCATTAAGTGCCAATGTTTCCTGTCCAAGATTTACGTATTCTTTATTAGCCGGATTAAAAAATGCAAATGGTTCTGTTTTAATAGAAATAAGACCTGCCTTTTTCGGAATGATCACATAATTGGCAAGAACCTCACCTTTTATCCCTGCTGTTCCCGGAACAACTTTAGAAGTAATCTTTGGGGTAAAAAATTCGTAATCAGGAGATTCGGCAATCTTAGGTAAATTCATATCTGTTAAATTACCTTCACCTGAAACTTTTATTACTACATTCAGTGGCTTTTTAACTTCCACCTTTTCGTTTGAAGCATTGAAAATACTTACATTGAAGTTTCCTACTGCATTTTTAAAACATTCAGGAGACCCTTCAGGAAGTTTTTTGACATTAAGCTTTACCTTATTGGAAAGGATTTTATTCTTACTGGCATAGCTGCTTAGAGAAGCTGACACAGAAGGAACCTCAACATAACCTGCTTCATTAGGAAATATCATAAACATTGCTAAAACCTGCGAAGCCATATTTCCATAATCAGATGGATCAATCTCTGATCTATTGAAATTAATAGGATGAACATTCATATTATCCTGATTCGGAAGATGAATATTTTTAACTTTTCTAAAATTATCAATATTTCTGGAATAGACTTTTAAAACAGCAATGGTCGGCTGATCCTGATACACCTCTCTATCCTCAATCTCCATATTGAGGTACACATCATTTGAATTACTCGCTACCGATTTTTTCTCAACATCCTTTACAAAAATATCGAAAGGTTCGGTTTTGTAAATTTTATTATTGATCGTAACCAGCACTGAACCTATTTTTACCTTTCCTTTTTGCTTAGGTTCAAGAGCAACACGTGTTATGTATTGGGTAATGACAGTATTTGTTTCAGGATCCATATAGCCACTGCTTACAGATCCGCTACCTACCATATTGAATTTTGATAAATCAGGTAAACGAAGTGGTGTTTGCTGGTTATATTCACTCCCATTCAGTTCAAGGATAATGGTAAGATTTACGATATCCTTGCTGCTATAGTCTGTTTTATCTGGAGTTACGGAAATATTAACCTGTCCGTAAGAAATTACGGAAGTAAGAATAAACAGTATGTAAATCAGTCTATATTGCATCACCAATCTTTCTCGTTGCTTTGGGGCATCGAGTAAGAATCTTTATTTAAAATTCTTCTGGCGGTTTCTTTTTCTTTTTCGCTTACTTTATTTAATATTGCGTTTTCAAGATCCTTTGGCATTTTACCTTCATTCTTCGGGTTTTGATCAGGATTATTGCCTTGCTGACTTTCCCCTTGATTCTGTTGGCCTTTTCCCTGATCTTGTTTTTGATCTTTTGGATTTCCTTTTTGATCATCATTTTGTTGTTGGTCCTTTCCACCACCGCCCTTTCCAGATTTATTCTGTTGGCTTTTCTTTTGTTGGCTTTCCTTTTCCTTCAACTTCGCAATTTCGTAATTCTTTCTAGTAGCTTCGTTATAGGGATCCTGTTTTAAGGACTGCTTATAAAAATCGGCTGCTTTATCAGGCTGATTCATTTGCATATAAGTGTTCCCTAAATTATAAAGAGCCGCCGCTTTATCTGGCAAGGTCTGAGACAATTTCTGTGCCTTTTCAAATTCTCCCCTTGCCTCTTCATATTTTTTATTTTTATACAAAGCATTTCCTAAATTGTAATGTGCCGTAAAATCTTTTTCATTGGATTTAATAGCTTCCATGTATTTGGAAGATGCGCCATCATAGTTTTTACCATTAAATTTTTGATTGCCTTCATACACTAAAGTCTTGTAATTTTCCTGAGCAAACAAAGAACCAGACGTTAGAAAAGCAATTATAAACGATAAAAAAATGATTTTAGTATTCATTATATGCAAAATTATTCGTTTAAATGTTAATAAACAGGCTTTTATTTGTTAAAATTCGGTTAAAGTGTCTTTAAAAATACAGGAAAAAAACGAGAAAATTACACATTAAAATCACGTTTTGGATTAAAAATGTAAATCAGGAAGAAAAACAGCAAAGAGACTACCAGAAAATACTGATAATAGTGATTGGCATTTTGAGATTTCACAAGAGTTTCAGATGATGACATTTTCTTATTTAAAGCATCAATAATCCGATCTGGAGCCTCATTGATATTATTTCCATCAATATAAGATCCACCTGTAGATCCAGCTAATTTTTTTAGTGCTTGAGTTTGTCTTTTAGAAATTACAGTTTCACCAGCCCCATCTGCCTTGTACCCCATCAATTGTCCAAATACATATTCAGGAACAGGTGCTCCTTCATCGGATCCTATTCCTACAGAAGTCACCATGATACCTTCTTTATTAGCCAATTTTATGGCAGCATTATCATTTCCTTCATTATCTTCTCCATCACTTAACAAAACAATTTTACGGGCTCCTTTGCTTACATTTTTAAATTTGTTTACAGCAGCCTGCATTGCTTTCAGAAAATCGGTTCCCTGGATCTGCATAGAACTGGTCTCAATGGCATTGATATAGGTTTCAGCAGAGGTATAATCTGTTGTCAAAGGCATGATAGAAGTTGCTTCACCAGCAAAAATTACGATGCCGATTTTATCGCTTTTCATTTTCTGCATGGTGTTGATCATGATATTTTTTGCTTCACTTAATCGGTTGGGATTAATATCCTCCGCATTCATTGAATTGGAAACATCAAGCATAAAAATGACATTATTCAATTTTTGGTTGGTCTTAATTTCTTCAGAACCATTTAAAAGATCGATAATAGCAAATATTAAAAATAAAGTTCCAAGCAAATATAAAGTAGGAAATACTTTTGTAAATCCGGATCTTTTTTCAAACAAATCTTCATGAAACTGACTATCCGCAAAGATGATCTTTCTTTTATTCTTCCACTTCAGATAACGAACCAACATATACCCCAACAGCGGCAAAAGCAACAGCAATAATAAATACCAATAATTCCCTAAATACCAATCCATCAGCTCAAAAATTTATAAAAAACCCATCTTAGCAATGCATCCATAACGAGCATACCTAATGCTATCCAAAGAAATATTTTAAAATATTCCTGATAATTATATAGTTTAGAAACCTTTACATCAGATTTTTCTAATTGGTTTATTTCATCATACACTTCCTCTAAACTACTATTTGAGGTTGCTCTGAAGTATTTCCCTCCTGTTGTCTGAGCAATTTCTCTTAAAATAGGTTCATCGATTTTAACTTCTGTCTCCGTAAAAACAAGATCCCCAAAAATATCAGTTTGTGTTGGCATCAAAGCATATCCATTCGTTCCAATTCCTATCGAATATACTTTTATGTTGTTATTCTTTGCCAGCTCTGCTCCCACCTGTGTAGGCATTGCATTTTCAATGGTGTTGACCCCATCTGTCATCAGAATAATAATCTTACTTTTTGCCTTACTGTTTTTCAAGTGGTTTACTGCTACAGATAAACCCTCACCAATTGCAGTTCCCGGCTGTAACTCTAATGGATTAAGATTTTTCAATTCATCGATCACAACCTGATGATCAGAAGTTACAGGAACTTTAGTAAATGCTTCTCCTGAATAGGTAACCAACCCTAATCTGTCATTGGGACGTTTTTCTACAAACTTTATAGCTATATTTTTAAGTGCCGTTAAACGATCAGGCGTTAGATCTTTCGCTAACATACTCAAGGACACGTCTACAGATAACATGATATCAATTCCTTTTGTATCATCCCTATCCTGCGAAATGGTAAATGTTCTTGGTCTTGCCATAGCAATAATAAGCGCAGACAATATGATGTACTTGGATATCTTAAGCAAAAAAAGTACAGCCTGAATCCCACTGCTATTATTCATATTTTTTACAGTAGGAACCTTTATACCTTTCTTTTTCTGTTTACTTACATCTCTAAAAAAAAGAGGAATAAATAATGCAAAAAACAGTAAAAACCAGGGACTATAAAACTCGAAATTAAACATCCTTTCTTAAGTTTTCAAATTCAAGATCTTTAGAAGATCTTTTTACAAATTCTCTGATATCTGCAAAATCATTTTCCATGGTTTGCTGATCCGGGAATGTCTTAGCAAACTTCACTAAGTCTCCTCTCAGAAATACCTCTTCGACCACCTTTTCATTTTCAAGAGAAATTGTATTATTCTTCTTCATCAAATGAACCAGATCATCTGTAAGCAATACATCTGCCGGTAAGTGATACTGCTTGGTAATAAACTTCCTTGAAATATCGATTAATTCTACATAAAAGGAACGATAGTTTCCTTCTTCTATGTATTTTTTCTTTTTAAGTGAATCCAGTTCTTTCAGCGTTTGATTGGTTGCAACAACTGGACTGGCTTTTGATTTTCGTCCCCATTTCAGATACATGATCAGAGCAACTATGAATGCGATTACTCCCAAAGCGGCTAAAATATACCATTTATAAAGCTCCCAATAATCTTTGGCTCCCAATTTCACTTCCTTATTCTTCATGATATCATTAATCTGATCTCCTTTTTGAGCCGTATTAATAACATCTATTTCGTAGGGAATGGTTTTTAATATCTTGTCTCCTACTTTAAATTCAAGTACAGGAATTGTAAACTTCCCTTCTTCATACACAGCAAATTCTATTTTCCTTTCATAAGAGTTAGGTTGAGTTCCGATACTGTCTTTCACTTCTTCGAAATGAAAAGGCAATAGCTCATTTTTAGCTGCTGCAGTAACAGGCTGATTATTCAGATTATCAATTTTGATCACAAAATGATTAACCTCTCCTAAAGCGAGAGTCTGCTTATCTAAATGTGAGGAAAGGATCTGTGAAAAAGTATTCACACAGACCAAAGAACATAATATAAATAGTATTTTTTTCAATTTCAATTCAATTTTGGCCAAAGCCAGCTATTTTACAATGATACAAAGAAAACTGTATCTGTAAAAAGCAATTATTTTTTTTGGAAATAGTTATACAATAATTTTGAATAATCTTCACCGGCAGCTACATTCATAAAACTGGCTGAGCTGTTTGCAAAATCCTCCTCTATCGCTCTTACTTTTTGCTTTTGAGCTTCGGCAAAATCATACCTCCATCTTGCACTTGAGGTATTAGCCCAAACCTGCTTCCCTGTTTCCGAATCATAAAACAAAGCATATCCTACATCGGGAATCTGATTATCTTTTTCATCATAAATCCTCATTCCTAATAACTGATGTTTTTTTGAAGTTACTCTCAACATTTTAGAATCATACTCATCTTCAAAGTCTGAAAAGAGAAAAACAAGAGATTTCCTTTTGAAAATCCCCATCATATATTCGAGGGCTTTATCAACTTTAGAAACTGCAGGAACATAATCCGCAGTTAAAATATTACTAATTATTGAAAGGATATGTTTTCTTCCCTTTTGAGGTGGAATCACTTTATATACTTTATCTGCAAACAAGATCAATCCTACCTTATCATTATTTCCAGCTGCTGAAAATCCCAGGCTTGCTGCAATCTCCGCAACATATTCTCTTTTTAACTGAGTTTTTGTTCCGTAATCCATAGATGCTGAGATATCAACTAAGATCATCATGGTCAACTCTCTCTCCTCCTCCATTACTTTTACGAAGGGTTCACGGAAACGAGCCGTTTTATTCCAGTCGATTCTACGTATTTCATCTCCGAATTGATAAGGTCTAACTTCAGAAAAAGTCATCCCCTGTCCTTTAAAAGCACTGTGATACTGTCCCATCAAAGTAGCTTCCGTCTTCTTTCGAGTACGGATTTCTATTTGTTTTACTTTTTTTACAATATCTTTTATCTGCATAGATTAATTGGTAATTGAAAATTTAAAATTGAAAGTTGAAAATTTTTAATTCATAATTTTCAACTTTCCCCTTTCCACTTTCAACTTCTCGATTCAAGTTTTAATTCTTAAATTCAATTGATACATTAAGCCATTCATCGTCGAATTTTGGTTCGTATTTTTTATAGAAATTAATAGCAGGTTCATTCCAGTTTAATACCTGGAACATCATTCCACTATAGTTATTGGCTTTTCCAAATTCCAGGGTAGCATCAAATAGTTTTTTACCGATCTGTTTCCCCCTCATTCTTTCAGTTACTACCAGATCTTCGAGGTATAACCTCCTTCCTTTCCAAGTTGAATATCTGTTATAATATAAAGAAATCCCAACAATTTCGTGATCCACTTCAGCAACAAAAGCTCCCCAAACCGCTGAGTTTCCAAATCCTGCATCCACAAACTCATCTAAAGTCACAGTCACTTCATGCAAAGCCTTTTCATATTCAGCCAACTCTTTGATAAGATCCAGCATAGGAACACAATCTTCTTTAACAGCTCTTCTGATTACAACTTCATCCATAATACTAAGGTGCCTGGATTTTCGCTAAAATTCTATTAACAATTTCCTCAGATGATACTTCTTCCGCTTCAGCCTCGAACGTTAAACCAATTCTATGTCTCAACACATCTTTAGCTAATTCTTTTACATCTTCAGGAATTACAAATGCTCTTCCTTTTAGAAATGCATAAGCTCTTGAAGCAATCGCTAAATTAATTGATGCTCTTGGTGATGCTCCAAAACTGATATAATTTTTAAGTTCTGAAAGTCCATAGTTCTCAGGAAAACGTGTTGCAAAAACCATATCCAGAATATACTTTTCAATCTTTTCATCAAGATAAATCTGATTGATCAATTCTTTTGCATCTACAATATCCTGTAGAGTAATTACAGCCTGTACAGACGGTTGATGAGAAGTAGAAACCATTCTCATTACTTTTCTTTCATCTTCAAATTCAGGATAATCTATTTTACATTTCAGCATAAAACGATCGCTTTGCGCTTCAGGTAATAAATAAGTTCCCTCCTGATCAATCGGGTTTTGCGTTGCCAATACCAAAAATGGCTTTGGAAGCTTCATGGTTTCATCCCCAATCGTCACTTGCTTTTCCTGCATCACTTCCAAAAGAGCTGATTGCACTTTTGCTGGTGCACGGTTGATCTCATCCGCCAGCACAAAATTGGCAAATACAGGACCTTTTTTTATCGAAAAATCATTGTCTTTAATATTAAAGATCATTGTTCCCACAACATCAGCAGGAAGTAAATCAGGCGTAAACTGAATTCTTGAAAAATCCCCATGAACAGCATCAGCCAAAGTTTTTATCGCTAAAGTTTTAGCTAACCCCGGGACTCCCTCCAGCAGTACATGGCCATTCCCTAAAAGACCTACCAAAAGGCGGTCTATCATATATTCCTGTCCAATAATAACTTTGTTGATTTCCTGCCTTAGAAGAGAAAACAAGTAATTCTTTTCTTTTACTTTC
Source organism: Chryseobacterium paridis (assembly GCF_016595215.1). Lineage (GTDB taxonomy): Bacteria > Bacteroidota > Bacteroidia > Flavobacteriales > Weeksellaceae > Chryseobacterium > Chryseobacterium paridis. Next base: position 1,702,261 of record NZ_JAENHK010000010.1, read on the forward strand.
TCCGTTAACTGGCGAATATCTTCTGCTTGGTATGTATCTGACATAGCTTAATTTAAAATAGTTGGTAAATTTCTAATAAATACTTGCATTAATCAACACAATGAATGCCATTTTTGAGTTAAAGTTTGTTAAATATTTTCGGGGTTCAACTGAATAGTACGTTTATAATAAGTATTATTTTTATAAGGTACATTTTAAGCTCTTGAATAAAAAAACAAAGATTTATTGTCATTGAAATATTTTGCAAATTAAAAACCCACCAAAACTGGTGGGCTTTTACTAGTTATGGGTTTTTTCATTATATTCTTCTTCTGTAATTAAAGTATCCTTCAATACTTTTATTCCATTTACATCCTTTTTATATTCATATATTATATTGGATGATGGCTTATAACATTTTAAATATAGAGTGTCTTTTCCTTTAAAATAAATATCAATCACAGTACCAAAATTTCCAGAAAAAACTAAGCATTCTTTGTTGTTTTTAACTAAAGAGACATGACTTGTAATATTTGATATTGTACTTTTTTTAAAAAGCGTTGCCTTAAAGTTTCCGTTATTGATGGTTTTAACGATAATTCTATTGTTTTTTTCTTGCTCTTCTGTATTTTCCTTCTTACAGCTATATAATAAGCAAGTTAAGATTATAAAAAATAATACTCTCATTTTTTAATATTTTATATCTGTTCTATAAGGGAATCTTCCATAAAAACCATGAAAGATATATGACCCTGAATATGTATGTTCCCCATAGAATGGCCAACCTTGATTATATCCAGTTGCTCATTTATTTTAAGATTGGTTATAAGCACCTACTTCTGGCATGCCCGCTGTGCAAAGTCTCAAACTTTGAGCCATTACTTTTATAAATGAATTTTCTCTTGATCTATTACGATTTAACCTTCTTTCATCTTAGATATTTTTATTTTAAATGTATGGATCTTAAGGAAACCTTGACATACAATAAAGTCAACTCTTAAGAATTGACTTTATTTATTTTTCGGCTCAAAGTCTGAGACTTTGCACAGCAGGTCCCTTCTTCTCTCAAACCTTCAAGTTCTCATTGATGAATGAATTGGTGGATGAAAAATTGATAAGAAAAAGTATATTCTTCATTCATTGGGTTTATTTACCCCTCTTCATCATCTAATTATTTAAGACTTATTCCCCGTGTGTATATGAAACAACCTTTTGCGTTTTTATATTTACTTCCGCATAAGCAACTCCTCCTATTGTTGGCTTAGGGAATGTTCCATGAACTACCCAAGTACTATCATTCTTTTTTTCAGCAATAAATGGTTTTTGTTTATTTATTGCTGTTTTTCCATAAACTTCATTCCATTTTTTTTCTGCTACCGTAAGTGCAATCTCTTTATCAGTAATGCTACTTGTTTCTTTGTTAGATATCCCATGTTTAGTACAAGAGAATAAAGCAGCTAATGTAAAAATATAATATTTCATGTTGACATTTTAATATAAGTTATCGTTGAATTGGTAAATGTGTTCGATCTATTAATGGTATTTGTTCTTTTCTTCTGTTCAAATTTTCTATTGATTTTAAACCACCATCTAAAACTGATTTAGGGCGATCATTAGAAATAGGATCCAATTTAGGAAAAGGTTTAGGCTTAGGTCTGTAATCTCCCGAAGAAGGATTAGGATTTAATGTTGGATCTATAGTGTTTTTTCGAGGAGTCTCATTATTTGGATCACTTGGCATATCTGTTCTTAATGTTCTTTCCGTATCAGAACTTAAATCATAATATTTTAATGAGCCGTCGGGTGTAACAAGAAAAGCATCTAGTTTTAAAGATCGTGAATAGCCTTTATCTCCATCCTCCCCCCGCTGGCGCGAGCGTCACGCTCGTTGCCCATTCATACATTACAAATTTAAACGAATTTGCAAAATTCCCTGATCATCTTTATAGTAATTTTTTGTAGTATTAAATTTCAATTATAAGATTTCCCAAAAAAAATACTTTCAGTCTTTCAAATATTGAAATAAAAATCCGAGAAATTAATACTTTCTCGGATTTATTTATAAGTTACCCGCCTACCTATTCAGACACGAGCGTGACGCTCGCGCCAGCAGGGGGCAAATTAATTATTCTCATTCATTATTAAAGGCAATTTCAGTATATTACAATTATTCATTTATAATATTTCCTATTTCATCAACTTTACTTTCTAGGTATCCAATTACTTTATCACAATCTTCATTTAAATAGAAGATACCATAGTATTTTTGACCTAATAGACTTACAAATCTTAGTTGTTCTTTAGAATAATTTTCTAAACTTGATATTAAAGCACCCATTTGTTGTGATAATTTATTGTTACCTTCTCTTATAGCAGTATATTGCCTAATTTTATACACTCCTATTAAGTTTTCCCTTTTAAAATTATTACTATCACTTATTTTAATTTTATAATCTTGAATATTGCCTAGGGAATTCCTTTCTTTTTTAATTAATTTAAAAATATATTCTGATGTTAACATAATAGATTATTTTTTTATTTTGATCTTGGTAAAACGTATTGAACTTTAGCCCCGTATGTAACTCCCGGTACAAGCCATTCAGTTTCTCCAAGCGTAAAAGGGTTAGGAACAGCTTGTCCTACAGTAAATGTTTTAGACATAATAATTCCCGGTATCCCATTTTTATAAAATGCCTTGCCAGTAGCAAAATCTCTAGCAACATTTATATCACTAGTCCAACTGGTCCAAATACTAAGATTATCTCCTCCAGCATGCAATTCCATATCACTATGTGCACCCCATGTTGTTGCTACTTGTCTAAATCCACCTGGTATTGCAGTTCCCTGCATTGCTTCAAAATACATTGAACCTTTTGCTTTTGATGAAACCCCTCTATATAATATTATTGTTTGTTCTGGTTCATCTGCTGGTACGTCTGTTACTCCTGTAAGAGGGACATCATAGCCACGAGCATGAGAACTATCACCATTTAGTATCAATGGGACTGCCCATAGAGTACGAAGTGCTGCTGTTCCCATCGCTGTATAAGTCGCTTGCCCCAGTACTCTTCCTTCTGCAATCAATTCTCCAACTTTCAAAGTCCATGCTCTTGAAACTGTAGCTCCGGCTGCAAATGAAGAAATTTGGGCTCCATTATTATTTCCGAACATTCTACCGAAAAAATTCCCTACACGTTCAAAAAAATTAGGTTTTGGATTATTCGGGTTATCTCCACCTTCAAACTGATGGAAATTAATTCCCGAGAAATATCCACCACCGGAAGACATATTATCTCTAATTTGATTAAAGGCATTAACTGCATCCTGTCCTGTAAAATTCTGTACATCATTTCCATCTGGATCAGTATACATAACAGGATTATTTACTGCATAATTGTAAGGACTGTGTCTTCTGTACTTTTCAGACATTGCATCCATTACTCCCCATCTTCCTAAATCTGGCATATAGAATCTTGCCCCATAATCATACATTCCAGTCTCCTGCAACTCCTTGCCATTATACTTATAGCCATAATAACTCCCAAATTGAGACATAGAGCCAATTCCTCCAATATGGTTTAATCCAAATGGATAATAGTTGTTGGTATCCGTAACTTCAAGAACTCCTGCGTTGTTTTTGGCAAAGCTTACTCTCGTATTTCCTAGATGGTCACTATATTGGTAAATATAGCGGTTTTCTGTAAAACTGTAAAACCCTTCTGCCGTAATTACAAAATCCAGCTTCCATTCAGGATTAGCAGATCCAGGAAGTACATTTCCAATTGCTTTATATGCTTCCTGTTCATAGGCCACTTCTGTTTTGCAAGTCAGACAGACACCTAAACCCTGATCATAATTATACTGGAATCCGTCAAGGTAATCGGTCATGCGGGTAGTACCAGGCGCTCCTCTTCGTCCAGCACTAGTATAGATCTTCCTTAGCTTTGTTCCATCCGCACGATAAAGAAAATCTAATTGAAAGTTAAGACCTCCGATTATACCAACCGGAGTAATGGACATCTTGTTAGGTAAATTAAGATAATTGTAGCTAATGGGATTGATTCCCTTATCTCTCATACTGACCATATTCCCATTAAGATCATAATCAATTAGATTGTTTCCACCCTCGTATCCCGTATCATTCAATGCATTTTCAACTATTTTGTCCAGACGATTTCCAGTATATTGATATATTAGATCATCTACCATAGTTGAAGTTGTTCCTCCAAATGTTGGAAAAGCATTTCTTTTTAAGGTTTTGATATTACCATTTAAATCATAAGTCAGATTTTCATTAAAATTATTATTAAACGGTATTGTTGAATTAGGTTCAGAATAAATTGCATCCTGCAATCTGTTGAGATTGTCGTATCCATAATTATATCTTTTTAAGATATTCTCTGACCCATTTTTCCAGTCTACTTCCGTTATATTTCCATTAAACCGTCCTGGTGCAATATTGGCATTAACAGGATTGTTATACCTCATTTCATACCCGAAAAGTTTACCATTAAGATTTGCAGGATCATTGATTTTGGTCAGCCATCCCTGGATATTATAAGTATAATCAATACTTTGAAGTGGTGATGTGATACTCGTTCCACCTACTTTCTTATTTTTTAACTGTGACAATTCATTATAATCATTCTGTGCTAAAATCTCAATAGAATTATTATTGACCTGGTGAGTAATTGTTAATAAGCGATTCTGATCATCATAAGTAAACCTTTCTCTTGTAATTATTTCTGTATCACCAGCTAATCTTTTATGATAAGTATTTGTTTGAAGCACTGTACCAGAAAAGTCAAGCAAATGCCTAAGTACAGTATATCCTCCGAGGTGATTGACAGAGTATGTGCTGATTACCCGTCCCTTACTGTCAAAATAATTATAATTACTTGTCCAATTATCATCCTCTATATTTTTAATCAAACTCATTACTGAAAGACCTTTAGTACTTATGGGATTTCCTGTAGAATTATCTGTAAGTACAGGACTTCCTAAAACATCAGTTGGAAATGTTGGATTAAAACTATACACCGGATAGGTATCATAATAATTAATACTCAAAAGTGCAGTGATTGAATTAGGATAGCTAGTAGTAGTATTACTATAATATGCTCCACGACCACCTACAATAAATCCTACAGAAGCAGTTCTTACTACATTATTACTTCCTTTAGCATCTACCAATGCCTGTTCAGCAACTCTTCCTGCTGTTCCGTAGGCTTGCGTTGATGTATAAATTCCAGTATAAGCAATTCTTCCAAATTGGTCATATTTGGAAAAAAACCATTGCGTGGAGGATCCCATTTTGGCATCCTGGGTCATTATGAGTCTATTCTGTTTGTCGTAGATGAAATACTCCCATCCTTTTCCAGGAAGCTTCTTTTCAACCAACCTGTTTTTACTGTCGTATTTATACTGGTAACAAAAATTGTTTGCTGCAGTTTCATTGAGAGTTCCTGCAGAAGCCATTGGTGGAATAACATAAGCTAGCTGCTTATAGTCATTGTAAAGATAATAGGTATCAGCATTTTGTGATGTACTTATTACTTTTCTTATCAATATCGTCTGCCCAGAGCCGTCTTTAAATTCTATGGTTTTATTTCCATCTTCATCAGCAACAGTATTCTTTGTCAGTTTCCCAACAGCATACTCTGAAACGGTATATTTCAGTTCATTTTTGTATACCTTTTCTATAGTATTCCAAGTTGTGACAACTTCATATTGTTTTACGTGATCGGCTAAACTGTTTAGGTCATATCCAAAAGTAATTGGTTTGTTATTCCATGCATTTCCGACCTGCTTTTGATCCAGAACCCTTTCTAAAGGAGATTTTTCAAGTGTTTTCTCAGTATACGTTTTTTCTCCTCCATAAAAATTGGTAGCATCCGCTACCGGATAAGGAATCATTCCCGCAGTTTGAGGATAAATATTTCCATTAGTAGTGGATGATTGTGGAACTGGAAGATAGCTTCTGGTTTGCCTTCCCAACTCGTCATATACAATGGGGGTTACCAAGTCCCTTCCTTTCGGGGTAGCTTTTATCTCTATTGTTTGTTTTGGTCTTCCTAAATAATCAAAATACTGTACAGTTTCTGCCTTTTTTATACAGTCTGCATCTAAACATGTTGTACTCTGTATATAGTTTTCCGTACTTGTCTGCGCATATGAAAATCCTGCTACAAACAATGATATATATAATATTATTCTTTTTCTCATGAAATTTTGTTTTTTGTACTCGTGTAATCTGTACTGATTTATCATTCGTTAATACATTTTACGCTAGTACATTTTACATTTAATGTTTGTAGTTATATTTATATTTTTTTAATACTTTTCCGTTTTCATCAACAACCTGATCCAGCCTATTGGCATTATCATATTTGTAAATCTCACGGATTCCTGAAGGAGGGGTCATACTTTTCATACCAATCAGAGGATCATAAACATAAGTTGTGATCTGGTAATTTGCGAGATTGGAATTATTTCTGAAAAGACTCAGAGCGTTCTGAAGACTTTGTTCAGAAATATCATCTTTATCGGCATCGGATTTAGCAACAATATCTGCAATGTAAGGAGCAATCTGACTATAGAGGGCACCTTCAATCTTAGCAATAGGCTCTGTTTTATTATACCCCCAAACTACCGAAACAGGGATTCCATCTTTGGTTGTATATTGTTCCAGATTGCCCTTTGCATCATATTGATTGAAAATTACTTCTGAAACTAAACTATTTTGAGAATCAAAAGAAACGGTAGAAGATGGAAACTTATTAGTGGTATTGTCATATTTCACCTCTGATTTTAAGACCAGTTTTCCTATATCAGAAGCTGTTTTTTTCACAACAGAAGCTGTTTCCAAAGGAATACCTTTCATACTTGCGCCGATGAGTTTCTGATTGTTTTTATCTAAAGCATATTGATAGGTTGTCTCCTGAACGGTTCCATCAAAAGAGGTTGCCCTTTCCAAGGCTGGCAAATAATTATTTATATTTTTAAAAACCTCTTTTTTGGTTTCTGCGACTCCCGAATCAAAATAGTTCTTAGAAACAACCCTATTCTCTTTAACCCAGCTTGTTTTTAGATAGAAATTTGTTCCAACTGTACTTGGGGCAACCAGATATTTAGGGCTGTCATACTCCATGAATGTATAATCAAACACATCTTCAGATAATTTTTGGTTTAAAAAGTTATAGACCTCTTTTTTATTGATAAGCCCGCTACGGGTCAGATTATAATTAGGCCAGATATTGGTCGCAGTTTGTAAGGGATAATCATCTGGTGCTTTGAAGTAATATTTTGTATATCCGGTGTTGTTCCCTTGAGAAACTTTTACATTTTTATAAATCATACTTGGAGCTACTGCATTCATTCCATCCAGTGTACCTCCTGCTACATAATATCCACTGGATTTCCCGGGAGCATCAAATTTATCATAATTATATTCTTCAATCTTAGCAGGGGTAGAATCTGCGTACACCGTTGATGCTTCCTGGTTAAAATACTTTACTTTTTTGACCCGGGGAAGTCCCTCTTTACTATGTTTCTGTATCGTAACTTCTACCGGATCCATTATGTGTTTAGCCGAAAAAGTCACTTCCCCATATGGTATTGTGATACCTGGTTCAGCACTTAAAAGAGATACATAATATTCTCCTGCATCTGTATTCAAAAAAGGGATAAGTTGTCTGGTAGGATAATCAGGATTAGGTTCCACAGCAGGCCCTAGGCTAATTGGCGCTGGTTGATAAGTACTTCCTACCTTTTTATAAAAGGCAAGTGACCAGTAATTATTAGCCAGTTGGCCCGCACTGATGTCTATAGCTATATAATAAGGGGGATTAGGAAATATCCCTCCATTATTAACAGGTACCGTGAAAAAATATTTTTTAGCGGGATTATTAATTTTTGCAAAAGAAACATTTCCAAAATCTTCTTCTGGAGTGATGTGTTTCTTTTCTTCAATAGTACTAAATGGAATAAAATCAAAATCGTACTGAATAACACCTCCTGTTAGTGGTTGAACTTTTGTTAATACGTTTGGTACAACAAGCTCAGGATTGATCTCAAATCCTTGCGGGGTTGTATAAGAAGCTGCTCCATAAGAGAATTTTGTTTTTTCAAGTTCAACTCCGTAAGCATCAACTTTTGTGAAGGACTCAAGCCCTGTCTGAAAAGTGTATTTTGATACAAACTGACCTCCAGCTGTTTTAAGAGAGGTATTTTTCAGTCTGAACTTATCAGATTTTATCGATGAATCTACTCTATCATATTCCAGATCAATTACTCCTCTGTCTTTTACTTCAATATGATTAAGCTTATTCTCCACAGACTCAATAATACTATTTCCACTTCCTAATACATAGGTCGTCTCTTTCATATAGTTATATGTTGCAAGGACATTACTATTCTCATCTGACACAGAGGTCAGAAAAAAAGCACTCCGATAATTTTGATCACCATATATTAAGCCGCCATTAGGATAAGAAAATACTACTACTCTTGCTCTGGAAGTATTATAGATTTCAAATTTATATTGTATGCCCTTATCTGTGATAACTGTAAAAGAATCAACAATCAGGGTGGAAGTATTTGCAGGCGACCGCTGATACTGTATTTGGGAAGTAGTAGGAGTAAGTTTTACCAATTCAAAAGTATTGCTAGTAATATCTCTTATGAACCTGAATTTCCCTGATTCTCCGGGAATAGTGTAATTATAAACATCATCAAATTCATTTTTCAGATAACTATCTCCATTAGTTGCACGTTCATCAAAATCAAATAAGATTTCCCTTGAAATGACTCCCTGTCCAAACAAAGACCATCCTGTTCCCAGATCTCCAATCCATTGATCATTCGCAGCATTTGCAGGATGATAGTTCATTCCTATATTTAAGCTAAAATACCCGCTATTTGAAGGAACATTGAATAAATCATAAGAGATATCAGGAATTCCCGTTTGGAGAGAAATCGGTACATTATTATAAGTAGCTAAAGAAGAAATAGTTGGAACTGGCCTTGTAACACCTGTACTATAGCTTGGATTAGGGGTTTGTGCACCATACAATCCTATAATGCCAGTACTTAAAATTGTTATTATTTTTTTGAGTGTATTCATTCCTATTTCTTAATCAGTTTAGCATTAGCCGTTTTGTTTGTATCTGTTTTGATCACCACCAGATAAGCTCCTTGGATTAATGGTTGAGTATTAATCTTTGTAACTTTATTCTTCGTTTTTAAATTTTGGAGTTGTCTACCACCCATATCGTACAAAGTAATATCCGCATCTTTAAATTCAAACCCTATTTCTACATAAGCGTAATCTGATACCGGATTCGGATAAATCTTGATATCTTGTTTTTCAATCAATTGATCCAGTTGTTTATCTCCCAGTTTAATAATCTTCCAGTTCTCTTTTCCAAGTTCTTCTGCACTCGTTCCTGCTAAAATGATCGAGCCGTCTCTGTTGAGTTTGATATCAGACAATCTTTCCTCTCTCTTTCTCGATTCTCCTTTTACATATTTTCTCCACTGTTCATTTCCATCCTGATTCAGATACAACATCCAGAATGTTTCATCATCTGTTTCTATTCTTCCCTCAGCCTGAGTATATCCACCCAACAATATTCCTTTGGTAACCTCTTGGTTCTTGGCTCTTGTATCTTGGCTCTGTATCACACTCATTCCCATCAAAATATCCCTGTTCTTAAAGTTGTAGGATTTTTGCCATTGTTCATCACCTCTTTCATTCAAAGAGATTAGCCATAAGTCAGTGCCCTCTTCAATTCCGACAGTCTTATTTCCTGATCTCTCACTTCTTGATTCCCCTCCGATGATATAGCCATTTGAAGTCAAAGCCAGTGTTCTTAAATGATCATCACCTTTTCCTCCATAGTTCTTTTCCCATTCTACTTTTCCGTCTTTGTTTAGTTTTACGATCCAGTAGTCACCTTCTCCCTCATTGATGGTGGTCTTTGGGTAACGAGATACGGGATTCGAGGTTTCTTTAGATGGACTTTCATTCATGGAACACGAACCCCGAAACTCGGAACTCCTCGAATAGATTCCTAATAAAGCTCCACCATCCTTCGTTGGAATCATTTTCTCTACTTCATCTAAACCAAAACCGCCTAAAATAAGTTGTGATAATTCTTTTCCGTTTTTATCAAGCCTGGTGATCCAAACATCTTTCGAACCATAACCAGATATTGTTTGTGTCTTTTGTGTCGAAGTTCCTTGAGGGTCTCGAAGAGAACTTTGCATATTCCCAGCTACAAAAAATCCTAAGTCTGTAGTTTGAATAACAGCCCTAGCTTCTTCATCAGCATTTGTACCTAAAGTTTTTTGCCATAATTCATCGCCAAATTCATTGATTCTGATAAGCCAGATATCTGATCCTCCTTTAGAATCTTCTTTTTTATCAAGCCCTTTTCCGGAGTACGAAGTTCCTCCCAGAAGCGATCCACCATCCTGAGTAGTCACTGTAGCTGATAAATAATCATGATTTCGTCCCGCAAAATATTTCTCCCAAACCTGATCACCTTGTTGATTCAATTTCACCAAATGAAAATCATAGCCGTTATTTTGCCTGGCATTACTTCCAGCTTCCAGCTTCTGACTTCCAGCTTGTATAGCACTTCCTGTTATCAAATACTGCTGATCAATAGTCGTTGTCACCTGGCTTAGAAAATCCTGAGTGTTGGACTTGATATCTTTTTGCCAAACCACTTCCTGGGCAGATAGCATACCAGAAATAATACACATTGAAAGTGCACTTAAGTAAAGTTTTCTCATACCTTGTGTTTAATTAAATAAGTATAATTTTAAAATTGCCGCAAAAATAATCTTTTTTATCTCACAACGGAAAGATTTATAAAAGATATTTTCTCTCATCTTTTTCATTATTAAAAAGTTACTTCTCACATATGACACAATATGTCGTTTTATAATAATTATAGATGCAAATAATAAATTACAGGTCGGAAATTTCTGACAGTTGAGTAAATAGACTTCTTAAAAAAAATGCTGCTTATTTAAATTTAACAACATTTAGCTTAATCCTCCAACCAAAAAATTGTCATTTCCAGTTTATTAAACTATTTTTGGTGATTAAAATTTTTGTAAAATGAATTATCATTTTCAAGCTCACAGACAGGTACGAAGAAACCTTTTGGATATATTGCAAAATACCTCCCACGAAGATCTTTTGCTCATTCCGGATGGCTTCAACAACAATATGTATTGGAATATCGCACATACTGTTGCTACACAACAGCTTTTGCATTATTACCTGAGTGGTAATCCTTTTCGAATCGATAAATATTGGATCGAAACGTACAAAAAAGGAACCTTACCTAACTTAAATGTTCAGAAGTCTGAAGTAGAAGATTTAGAGTTTTTATTAACCGAAACTTCAAAGATTTTAATGAAAGATTATGACAGTGATTTCTTTCCAGATTATACACCTTACACTACAAGTTTTGGTATGGATCTAAAAAGTATTCAGGATGCCATCATCTTTAACAATATGCATGAAAGCCTACACTATGGCTACATCATGGCACAAAAGAGAGCAATTTTAGGAGAAAAATACTAGATGGTTTAAAGTTCAGTGTTTAAAGTTTAAAGTTATGGCAAGCGTTAAAAAGTTTGAAGATTTAGAAATTTGGCAATTATCACGTAGGTTGTGTAATGACATTTATACTATTTCTGAATCAACGGAACTTAAAAACAATTTTAAACTTCGTAATCAAATTGACGGTTCTTCAGGTTCTATCATGGATAATATTGCTGAAGGATTTGAAAGAAATGGGAATAGGGAATTTATACAATTTCTTTCGATTGCAAAAGCTTCATGTGGTGAAACAAGGTCACAGTTGTACCGGGTTTTTGACAGAAGCTTAGTGTCATTAGAAAAATTTGAAACGTTACGAGAACAAACCGAAGTATTAAGTAGAAAAATTAGCTCATTTATTAAATATTTAAATTTAACAGATTTAAAAGGAACAAAGTACAGATTATGATTTTTGATGTAAATTTTGAAATTCAAAGTTTGAACTTTGAACCCTAAACATAAAACTTTAAACAATTAAATGAAAGACGACTTTATTTTCGGGCTACGCCCCGTAATAGAAGCTATTGAAGCGGGAAAAACTATTGACAAGATCTTTTTGCAAAATGCATTACAAGGTCCTATTTATGCTGAACTTAAAGCAGTTTTAGCTCAAAATAAAATACGTCCCAATTATGTTCCGATCGAGAAGCTTAACCGTTTTACGAGAAAAAATCATCAGGGTGTTGTCGCTTTTATTTCGGATGTTCCGTTTCATAAAGTAGAAGACATTGTTCCACAGTTATTTGAAGAAGGAAAAACACCTTTTTTATTAATTTTGGATCGACTGACTGATGTAAGAAACTTTGGAGCTATTTGCAGAACTGCAGAATGTGTTGGAATTGATGCTGTGATCATCCCTGAAAAAGGTGCATCTCCAATTAATTCAGATGCTATCAAAACTTCGGCAGGTGCTATTTACAATGTGAAAATTTGTAAAGAAGCTAATTTGGCTCATACTGTTGATTTCCTTCAACAAAGTGGAATAGCAGTATACTCAGCTACAGAAAAAGCGCAAAAGCTGATCTATGATGTAAACTTCGCTGCACCTTGTGCTATCGTAATGGGTAACGAGGAAACAGGAATCTCTAAAGAAGTATTACACCATTCTGACGAAAAAATAAAATTGCCTATCGAAGGTAAAACCCAATCTTTAAATGTTTCTGTTGCATGTGGAGCGATTTTATATGAAGCGGTAAGACAGAAGATGTCTATCTCTCCAAATCCTTAATCCATGAAAATACAATTTCTTTTACCCTTATTTTTTTTGTCATTCGTAGGGAATGCACAAACTAAAGGTATACCAACAGATAACCCTTTGAGCAATGATTTTGATCGGCTTGTTCACAAAGAAGCTTCTGCATACATGGAAGATCCGGCACGCGTTGGAATTTCCATTGGTATCATCAAAGATGGTAAAAGTTATTTTTATAATTATGGAACCACAGAAAAAGGGAAATCTAAACTTCCGACTTCTAAAGATATTTATGAACTGGCATCAATCAGCAAAACTTTCACAGGAACTCTTTTAGCTCATGCAGTTGTAGACAAAAAAGTAAGTCTGGATGATGATATCAGAAAATATCTGGATGGAAGTTATCCCAATCTGGAATTTAAAAAGCATCCCATAAAAGTGGCTAATCTGACGAATCATTCGTCGGGATTACCACAGTTTGTGCCAGATCAGTCTGCAACGTTTAAAAAACCAATGGATTCTATTCCGTTTATATTGGCAAGGATTTATAAGAATTATTCAAAAAAGAAATTTGCAGAAGACCTACATGCAATTGTAATTGACACGATTCCGGGAACAACCTATAAATACTCTAACGCAGGTACTCAGATCGTAGGTGATATTCTAGAAAAAGCATATCATAAAAGCTTTCAGGATCTTCTTAAAGAATATATTACCGGGCCTCTAAACATGAAACAAACCCTAGTTGGCACGAACTCTGCTGAACTATTAACCGGTTATAATGAAAAAGGAAAAATAATGCCAAGAAATACAACAAGCATTATGGCACCTGCAGGTGGGATCTATTCAAGTACTGGAGATATGGTAAAATATATCCAGTATCATCTGAATAAAAATGACAAATATGTCCTGGCTTCCCATACGGCTGTTGTAAAAAGCGAAGGTGACGAAATCGGATTATTCTGGAGAATTCATAAATATAAAGACGGAAGTCAATCTTTTTGGCATACAGGTGGAACAACCGGTTTTTCGAGTGTCTGTCAAATCTACCCTTCAAAAAACATGGGAATAGTTATACTCTCAAATGAGTCCGACATGTCTTCACAGGGCAAACTGCAGGATATTGCAGAAAATATATATAATAGTAGTAAAAATTAAAATAAAGAAAATGAAGAACATAGCAGCAATAGCGCTTATATCTATAGCATTAGTTTCATGTAAAAAAGAAACTGCAAAAATTACAAAAGTAGATCCTAAGACAGGAAAGACCATTACAGTGGAAGTTCCCGCTGATTCAATAGCAAAAGTAGCAGAAAATGCTGCTATTAAAGATTCTGCAGGTATCTACACTCAAACTTTTAAGCTTGAAAAAGGAAAAACTTATCCGTTGACAACTTATCAAAGAGATGTAAAAACAATGACGGATCCTCAGGGGAAAACATTGAATGGTACAAGTGAAGCAACAGATGAAATGAGTTTCACTGTAAATGACATCAAGAACAATGTTTATGACATCACACTTAACCTTATTTCAAAGAGAAATTCTCAGACGGCTGAAGGAAAAACGATTGTTGTGGACACGAAGCAACCTCTTCCTAAAGAAGATGATCTTAAAATGATCTGGAACATCAACAGAGCATTGACAAGCAATAAGCTGAACATGAAAATGGATACTAAAGGAAATGTAATTTCCATTACAGGTTTTGAACCTGTGTATACAAAAGTTTCCACTGCAGTAGGTACTCTAGTGAAAGATGCCAATCAAAAAGCTAGTGTGGTAGCAAGCCTTAAAGAAAGCTTTAATGAAAAAGTTTTAAAAGACCAGTTCAGCAAAAACCTTACAATTATTCCTAAAAAAGGAGCAAAAATTGGAGAAAAATGGACCAATACTGAAAATGCAGATCCAAACGGCAAGATAAAAGTGACATCAAATTATGTTCTTAAAAGTGTTGGTAATGGTGTGGCTGAAATTGGTGTATCCGGAGGAATTCCTAAAAAAACTGACAAACAGGCACAGGGAGCTATGACTCACAGCATCAGCAGTGAGCTGGTACAAAATGGTACTATTAAGTTTGATGAAAATACAGGATGGATTACCAACCAGAATATTACAGTAAAAACTACTCAGATAGAAACTATTTCGGACGGAAAACAATCTCAGTCTATGAAGAGTGTTTCTAATTCTTCTGTAATGGTAAACCCTTCTGCTAAATAATTGAGGTTTATAAAATTTTAAAAATATGAAGTGGATTCTTGAGCTAGTACTCACAGCTATTATTCTTTTCTTTGTCTGGAATATCCTTAAAAGGCTTTTCTTTAAGACTTTTTACAGTTATCGATTCAACAATAACAACAATAATAAGCAGCAGGATATACAAAACTCGAATAAGAATACGAATCAGAAAATCAATTGGGACGCAGAAACTGTGGACTATGAGGAAGTAAAAGAAAGTAAGGACAAAAGGTAAAATTCCTAGAAAAATAAAGATAATAACCAGCATGGCGAAAAATAAAAACTTAATTTATATTGCAATTTCATTAGTTGTATTTATAGTTTTAGCATTTTTATATTCCACTCCTGTTTTTACAGGGAAGCAACTTTTCCAACATGATATTGTTCAGTACCGGGGAGGAGCAAAAGAACTTCTTGATTACAGAGCGAATAATGAGAAAGAAACCTATTGGAGTGATTCCATGTTTGGTGGAATGCCTACTTACCAGATGGGAAGTCAGTTTAAAGGAGATATTATTAAAAAAATTGATAGTAATCTGAATTTCTTACCAAGACCTGTTAATTATCTGTTTTTACTTTTTGCCGGATTTTTCCTTTTAGGAATGGTTGTGGTAAGAAACTGGAAATATGCATTATTAGGTGCTACGTTCTTTGGCCTTTCTACCTATTTCTATATTATCATCGCAGCAGGTCATAATGGTAAAGTAAATACGATTGAATACTTTGCGCCATTACTGGCCGGGATATTATTGGTTTATATCCGAAAAAAATATATTACAGGATTTATAGTTACTACGTTGTTTATGGGATTGCAGATTGCAGCTAACCACCCACAGATGACGTATTACTTATTCCTTGCATTGGGCTTTTTATTTATCTCTGAACTGATCAGAGTTATTCAAAAGAAGACTCCAATGAAACATTTTGTTATTTCATCGGCTATCATTGCTGTTTCATGTATTATCGGTGTCGGGATGAATTCTCAAAGAATCATGGCCAATTCTGAATATATCAAAGAAACTGTTCGTGGAAAACAAATTTTAAACACGGAAAGCCATACATCAGGAAAATCCGGAATGGATAAAGAAAGCATGCTGATGTGGAGCTATGGAAGACTGGAGACCCTTAACCTATTCATCCCAAGATTAATGGGAGGTGGAACCCAGGAACCGGAAGCTAAAGACATGATGAATCATATTCAGGAAATGGTTCAGGAAAATGTCTCTTCTCAGGCTGAAATGGATAGAATTTCGAAAGGTTTTGCCGGAGTAACCTATTGGGGAGATCAACCAGGAACTTCAGGACCTGCTTATCAGGGAGCTGTTGTTTGTTTTCTTGCACTTTTAGGATTCTTTTTTGCATCAAAAAAATACCGATATTGGATTTTAGGAGCTTCTATTCTCACTATTTTATTGGCATGGGGAAGCAACTTTATGCCTTTATCAGATTTCTTTATTGATTTTATACCATTTTACAATAAGTTTAGAGCCCCTTCTTCCATTTTAGTGGTGGTTGAACTCTTATTCCCACTTATTGCTATTATTGGTCTCTATCGATTCTTTACGGATGAAAAATTAACCGAAGAATATAAAAAGAAAATACTTCTTTATGTAAGTGGCGGAACATTAGGTCTCGTACTCATTCTTTTGATTTTTGGAAAAAGCCTATTAGGTTTTGCTACAGATAATGAAAAATTATACTTCCCACCATTCCTATTGGATTACCTTGTGGATGAGAGATTTAAATTATTCAAAATTGATGCGATTAAAGCCTTTATTTATGTAGCAATAACGGCCTTTGTTTTGTTCATGACTATGAAGAAAAAACTAAGCCAGAATATTGCATTGATCATTATAGGTGCGGTTAGTTTATTTGACTTATGGACCGTAAATAAGCGTTACCTAAACGATGAAAATTATGTAGATAAAATCTTTGCTGAAAATCCTTTCCAAACTGAAAGCTCTGATCTTTTAGCTGAAAAAGTACAGGCAAATCCAAATCTTGGGTCTATTTTAGCTAACGTTAATGTCAATAAAACATTAGAAACAATCGCTGAAAAAGACAAAACACATTATAGAATTTTCAACAATATTCTTGGAACGTTTAGCGAAACAAATACTTCCTATTTTAAATCTTCAATTGGGGGTTATCATGCCGTAAAACTAAGACGATATGATGATGTTATCAATGAATATTTTCAGACAATGGATTCAGTAAAGGTTCCCAATGTTCTTAACCTGCTTAATGCAAAATACTGGGTTGTAGGAGGTCCTGAAAAGCCTCAAACAATGCCTAATACAAAGGCTAATGGTAATGCATGGTTTGTAAGCGACATACAATTTGCCAATACTCCAAATGAGGAGATCAAGTCAATTGGAATCATAAACAGTAAAAGAACTGCGGTTGTAGCTAGTGAAGATAAATCCTATTTTAATAATAAACAAATTCAGGCAGACTCTACAGCCTTTATTAATTTAACAAAATACCAACCTAATGAGTTGGAGTTTAGATCTAAATCAAAAACTTCGCAACTAGCTGTATTCTCCGAAATTTACTATCCGCATGGATGGAAGATGTTTATCGATGAAAAAGAAGTTCCTTACATTAAGGCTGATTACCTACTTCGTGCCGTTCAGGTTCCAGCAGGAGAACATCATATCAGAATGGTGTTTGAACCAGCAGTAATTGAAAAAGGGAAATGGTTCTCGTTATTCTCATTCGGATTATTTATCATATTAAGTGCATTGGGTATTTTCTGGATGAATAAAAAGAAAAAGGAGGAGCTTACTGAACCAACAGTTTAAGTTTTTTAAGTTCATTCAATGGAAAGGAAGAAAATATTGATCATCACCTATTACTGGCCTCCAGCAGGAGGTCCTGGTGTTCAGAGATGGTTAAAATTCGCAAAGTATTTACCGGAATTCGGATGGGAGCCTATCATTTATACTCCTGAAAACCCTAGTTATCCGCTATTAGATGAAAGCCTGTTAAACGATGTCCCAAATGATCTAAAGATTGTAAAAACAACAATATGGGAGCCCTATCAATTGGCAGAAAAATTAAATAAAAGCAATAAAAAATTCAAAGCCGGACAGTTTGATGTAGGTAAAAACCAGAGCTGGAAATCAAAACTTTCCATTTGGGTAAGAGGAAATTTCTTTATTCCGGATGCAAGAGTTTTTTGGGTAAAACCTTCGGTGAAATTCCTTGAGCGATATTTAAAAGAAAATAAAATAGATGTAGTGGTTACCTCCGGTCCACCCCATTCTCTACATCTTATCGGGTTACAACTTAAAAAGAAACTTCCTGCATTAAAATGGATCGCGGATTTTAGAGATCCATGGACAGAGATTTCCTATTATAAACATTTAAAGTTAACCAAAAACTCGGATCGCAAACATCGGCAGTTGGAAAGTGAAGTCTTTAAAAATGCTGATATTACTTTAGCAACAAGCTATACAGATGCTGAGAATTTCCGTAAAAATGGAGCGAATGCGGTTTGTATTACGAATGGTTTTGATGAAAGTGATTCTTCTGAAAAAGTAAAAGGGCAAAAAGGCGAAAAGGCTGAATGGCAGGATGGTGAAATCGCAAAATCGCAAAATTGCCAAATTGATAACCCTAAACCTCTCAAACCCTCAAACTCTAAAGCCCATTTCACTTTAAGCTATATCGGTGTTCTGGAACAGCTTCGTAATCCTGAAAATTTATGGAAAGCCTTGGAAGAGCTGGTGCAAACAAATTCGGATTTTGCACAACATTTTTCACTGAAGTTTGCTGGTAGAGTGGATGATAAAATAGTACAGTCTTTAAATCATTCAAGTTTAAAAGAACATATTCTGGATTTAGGATATCTTTCTCATGAGAAAGCAATTGAAGAAATGCAAACTTCTGATATGCTTTTAATCACCAATTTCCCCAGTGAGTCTTCTAAAGGAATTATCCCTGGAAAGATTTTCGAATACTTGGCTACAGGAAAACAGATTATTTCATTTGGCCCTGATAAGGCTGACGTTTCTAAGATCTTAGATGATACCCATGCGGGAAAGCATTTCAATTATGAAGATTTTGAAACCATCCAATCTTTTATTTTGGAAAAATTCGAGCTTTGGAAAAATGGAAATCTTCTTGAAAATGCTCAAAACATAGAACAATTTTCAAGAAGAAATCTTACTCAACAACTAGCAGAAATTTTAGATTAAATCGTCCACTGGTCATTAACGACTGCTATTAAATAATATTTTCCCTGGAACTCTTCATACACAAAACGAAGCGTTTTCCAGTCCATTTCGCCATATTTTTCTGTTCCTTTGATATAGTTTTCAGTAAAATCGTGTTTTGGATAAATCTCCTGTAGATTATTCAACGAATTCCCCCCCTTCTGAAACTCATTAAAAGAATAGGATGAAGTTGTATAATCTTTTGAGAAAACCCATTTTGCAAGATAATTCTTGATCGTTTCTTTATACAGATCTCCAGAACCATCCTGAGAACCCCAGGTAAACTGAGTTTGAGTCTGAACATATTTTTCAAAATCAGCCTTAGAAAAATGCTTATCATCCTTAAGATCTATAAAAGCATACATTGAGAAACGAATCCCTTTCTGAGGGTGAATAAATTCTGAAAATTTTTGATAATCCTTATTTTTTAAAGCTTGTAAGATTTCATCATTCGTTTTCTTTATAACATCCTTTTTCTCAGCTTCAGTCATTTTTGGAGCAGCAATACTATCGGTCTTCGCCTGATTGGTAGAGTCTGTGGTATTTATCGTAGGATTTACTGTATTCTTTTTACAAGCAATAACGCTTAATATCAATATTGAAATGAATAGTTTTTTCATCTTTTTTTAATGTTAATTAAAGAAAATCACCAAAACTAATGCCAGAAAAATAAGTAAATTTGTTACATGGAAGTTTTAGATATTCTCATTATCGGTGGTGGACCTATTGGTTTGAATTGTGCACTCGAAGCTCAGAAAAACAATCTATCCTATTTAATTATAGAAAAAGGAACTATCGTTAACTCATTGTATAATTATCCTCTATACATGCGTTTCTTTTCTACTGCCGAGAAATTAGAAATTGCCGAAATACCTTTTATATCAACAGCTCCCAAACCTGGAAGACAAGAAGCTTTAGAATATTACCAAGGCATCACCCGTCATAAAAACCTCAACATTCATCTTTATGAAAAGGTTATTAAGATCTCAAAAACAAATGGCCTATTTGAAATTGAATCGTCTAAATCAACGTATTATTCCAGAAATGTAGTTATCGCTACAGGGTTCTACGACATTCCGAATATGATGAACATTCCCGGAGAAAATTTGCCTAAGGTTAAACATTATTATTCAGAGCCCTATCCATATGCTAAGCAGAAGATTGTAGTGGTTGGTTCAAGTAATTCAGCCGTAGATGCAGCTCTGGAAACTTATCGAAAGGGGGCTGAAGTAACGATGATCATCCGCCATTCTGAAATATCAAAAAGTGTAAAATATTGGGTCAAACCGGATATAGAAAACAGAATTGCTGAAGGCAACATCAAAGCTCATTTTAATTCTGAACTCATTGAAATTAAAGAGCATAGCATTGTATTCAAAGACGAGAATGGCAACATTAATGAAATTGAAAATGATTTTGTTTTGGCCATGACAGGATACCTTCCCGATTTTGACTTTCTAAGAAACTCTGGAATTGAATTACAGGGAGATTGTTTAAACCCAGTTTACAACACAGAAACAATGGAAACCAATATTAAAAATCTTTATTTAGCCGGTGTTGTATGTGGTGGAAAAGACACCCGTTTATGGTTCATTGAAAACTCCAGAATTCATGCGGATATGATTATTAAGAATATTCTTAAAATGAAATATTTTTAATCAGACATTAAGAACATTTTATAGTCTCTACTATTTATATCTCAACTTTATTATTCTGTAGGAATCCAAACTTTATATTAACTGTTTAGATTCCTACGGAATGACAATAGTACTATAAGCTCCATTCCAGCACAAATTCAAAAAAGCTAATTAAATTCTAATATTATCAGAGTTAAAAAGATCAAAAATCAGCTTTTACCCCCAAAACAAAATTTCTTTTTGCAGCAGGATTATAAAAACGGTTACCAAAAGCATTGATATCAAATCCTAAAATATAATCTGTATTGTAGAGATTTTGAATCTGAAGATATAAATTCAGTTGAGCCTTATCAAATTGAAGCGGAAATCTAAATTGAATATTTCCCACAATATTAGATTCTGACCAAGTGGAATTAGCATCATTTAAAGGAATCTTCGACGTGTAAAAATGGGAATAGTCTATCGAGAGCTTTTTAAGAACAATGAAATTGAACAGACTATTTATTGTAGTTGAAGGAACCCCTGTTACATTATTTCCTGAAAAATCATTATTCCCCTGAGTATAATTATCAAATCTAAACCGATAAAAGCTTCCTGAAAATCTAAATTTAAAGTTATTAAATACCGTATTCGCAAGGTTAAAGTTCCTGGATTCCAGCAAGACTTCAACTCCTTTTTGAACCGTACTTCCCTGATTAACAAAATACTCCTGCCCTTTTTCATTTTGTCTTCTTACTATTGCATCTTTCATGCGGAAATCAAAATAGCTTCCCTCCAAAAATAGAATACCACCAACCTCTTTACGAATACCTATTTCTTTATTCCAGCCATACTCCGGAACAAGATTCTGATTAAATTCCTGATTGGAAGAACGTATTTCTTCATTGGTGGGTGCTGAATTTCCTTTCCCTATTTTCGCTCTTATAGAAAATCCCTTTTCAAAAAGATAAGTTAATCCAACATTTGGAAGCCATTGATTTTTAAAATGCACCTTCTCATTTTCATTTCCGGGAAAAAGTCTTTCCCACCGGTATGAATTTGAATTTAAACTTATTGAAATATCTGTGAATAGCTTTTCATTAAAATTTAGTTTTTGTGATAAAAAATAAAATCCAGAGGTATTTTTAAGATCATCAAAATTCTGAGGATTTCCTTTTGCTCCTTTACTATTATCATAATTTTTAACTACAATAGAATTAATACCACCTTCAAACCCGAATCGCCATTCAGCGGTAACCCGGTCCCACTGATCTTCATAATTAATATGAGTTCTCAATGCAAAATTCCGTTCAAATCTATTTTCATAGTTGGTGATAAAAGGATTTTCAAAATCCACATACGATCCCTGCAGCATTACAAAATGAGAAAATTTAGGGCTGAGACTGATCTGATGAGAGATTCCAGCTAATATCATTTTGTTTCGTATACCAGCATTTTGTTCTTCTGCCCCTGGAAGAGCAGATGTAGCAGGTCTTGCCTGCTTTCTATCCGCTTGCATCTGTTCCAAGGTAAGCCCTCCTGGTGTTTGGTAATCAAGATCAGAAAATAGAAGCATGGCATTTACAGATGCTTTGTGAGTATATTGAAAATGATCTTTCAAAAAAATCTGTTTCCTTTCAACAGCTGATTGCTTTCGATAAGAATCAGTTCTGTAATAATTTTGAAAAACCTCAAAAAAATGTTTCCCCACATTTCTTGACAGATCAAAACTTTGATTAAAAGTTCCATAACTTCCAATAGAAAGATGAGCTGAAGTATTTTCTGAAGATCTGGTCTGAAGAAGAAGTGTTCCTCCGGTGACAGCGCCGTAATCTCCACTTTCCGGTCCTTTATATATTTCCATTCGATCTATAAGTTCAGGAGAAATAAGATTTAAGTAGGTATTTCCTGATGCATCGGAAAGTATAAAATCATCCAGATATACTTTTATATTGCGAACGCCAAATGGTGACCTCAAAGTACTTCCACGAACAGAAATTCTATAACTTCCCGGGGAACGTTCTTCCATTCGTGCTCCTGCAATCTGATTGATAGATTCAAGCATTCGTTCTGGTGTATTCTGATTCAAAAGGCCTTGAGAAACAACAGAAACAGATTTTGTAGAATGAATATAAGAGGTTGGTTTTCTATAAGCATCTATTTTCACTTCCGAGATCAGTTCGGCGGAATCTCTTTTTTGAGAAGAGAAAAATGAACAGCAAATGATAAAGAGTAGAAAACAGATCCTCACCATTTAACAAAACTAATAAATGATTTTTAAAGTACTTCCTCTTTTGAAACTTTATTACCTAACATCCATGGAACAATAAAATAAAAAGCAACAGCAATTAGAATAGCAAAAATCCCGGTTCCTAACCACAAAGCGGTAAATCCAAATTTTTCAGCGATTAAAGTCCCTACGTATGGCGTCACAATAAAAGCAATAGAAAAAGAGATTCCATTTAATCCCATATAAGAACCCTTATTGTGAGCTCCCGATCGGAGAGCGGTAATCGTAGACATAAAAGGCAATGTCCATATCTCACCAACACAAAGTATCGTCATTGAAATAATCAACGTAATAAGCGTGTAATCAAATGCCATCATTGCATATGCCAGACCACAAAGGAAAGTCCCCAAAAGCATAGTAATTCCCAATGTAAAATACTTTTCTGCAATCTGAACAAAGGCCATTTCAAGCAATACGATCAAAAATCCACTATATCCTAATAAATATCCGATATGTTCCTGGCTAAGATGTGCTGTATCTTTATAGAAGATTGTCAGTGTGCTGAAGAGTTGGAAAAAACAAATTGCAAACAACATACAAAAGAAGCAGTATAGTAGAAACTTGCCATCCCGATAAGGTGATCCTTCTTTAGTATCAACAGCGGTATCTTTTACCTTTTTAGCTTTTGTAATGGCTAATTGATTTCTCTTTTTAAAAAACACTATGTAAGTGATCCCTGCTATTAATGCAGCCAAAGCATTACTATAAAACAGAAATTCATAAGAAATAGCCGATAAAATCCCTCCCAAAGCAGGTCCGATGGAAAAGCCTAAATTCACTGCCATTCTGTTTAATGAAAATGCTCTTGTAATATTTTCCGGTCTTGCATACTTAGTAATTGCTACAGAGTTGGCAGGACGGAATGTTTCACTTACAACACTCTGTGCTAGAATAATCCCAGCCAGTCCCACTTCTGTGGTGAAAAGCGGAATCATGCAAAACAAAGGAACACTTAAAAGCAAACTCAAGCTTTGTACTTTATACTCCCCTATCTTATCCGTAATTAGTCCTCCTAACCAAGATCCCAATACAGAACCTATCCCGAAAAAGCTCAATACAACTCCAGAATTTTCAATACTGAAATGTAAATGAGCAGTCATGTATACTCCCAAAAATGGAAGTACCATCGATCCGGCACGATTGATGAGCATCACCAATGCCAGCATCCAGCTTTCCTGAGAAAGTCCTTTAAAAGAACTTGTGTAGATCTTAATTAATTTCACGGGAGTTAAATTCTTTGGGGAAATTTCGAAGAGACAAAATTAGGGAAATAAACTCAGAGGGATGCAGTTAAATCTCTTTTCTTTGAAAAATAAATAGCGGCAAAGCATTCAAAAGACAAGGATATTTTTCTGATCAATTCTTTAGCGCCTTCATATAATTCGTAAATTGCCAATACGCAATGTTGATTATTCACATATCTTTAAGGGTATAATTTTTGAAAAAAGAAAAGTGTTTTGTTCAATTCTAATTCCTATTGACATAAATAGTACCAGATCTTATGAATTTTAAAAATATAACAGTAGCAGGCAGTGGTGTTCTTGGATTTCAAATTGCCTTTCAAACGGCCTTTCATGGGTTCAACGTAACCGTCTACGATATCAATGAGGATGCGTTAGAGAAAGCTAAAGAAAAATTTAAAATACTTAGCGAAGCATTTAAACAAGATATGAATGCAACTAAGAAGCAACTCGATGCCACTTCTAAAAATTTAAAATATACATCTGATCTCGCAGCAGCTCTAAAAGGTGCCGATCTACTGATCGAAGCGGTTCCTGAAAATCTTAAGATCAAAATAGATTTCTATAAGAAATTAGCCAAAGTTGCTCCCAAAAAGACCATATTTGCGACCAATTCTTCTTCATTGCTCCCCAGTAAATTAGCTAAAGTAACAGGAAGACCCGAAAAATTTATTGCTTTGCACTTCGCTAATGAAATATGGAAACATAATACCGGAGAAGTGATGAGACACCCAAAGACCTCAAACAGGGTTTTTGATGATGTTATGGATTTTGCTAATGCAATTGGAATGGTTGCCCTGCCAATTTACAAAGAACAGCCCGGGTATATTGTTAATTCATTACTGATGCCTTTATTAGGCTCTGCCCTGGAATTATGGGTAAATGATATCTCAGATATAGAAACCATCGACAAAACATGGATGGTAGCAACAGGAGCACCAATGGGACCGTTTGGAATTTTAGATGTCGTAGGAATTACCACAGTATATAATATTAATAAAATAGCAGCAGACTCATCAAAAAGCCCAGATAAGATCAAGGTATCTGAAAGACTGAAAAAGGATTATATCGACAAAGGAAAGTTAGGTATTTCCACTGGTAAAGGATTTTATACCTATCCTGATCCGGATTATAAGAAAAAAGGATTTTTAAAATAATAACACAAAAAAAACAGGACTCATAAGTCCTGTTTTTATTTTATATGGTAAATAAATTACTCTGGTTTATAAGAGTCTTTTAATGTCACCGTACGATTGAACACTAAATTGGATTCTGTAGAATCTTTATCTTTTGTAAAGTATCCTATTCTCTGGAATTGAAGTGGCTCTCCCACTGCGACATCTTTCAAGCTTGGCTCAGCAAAACCTTGAATGGTAGATACTGATTCAGGATTTACAAAGTCAAGGAAATCTACATCTTTTTCTGCATCAGGTTGCTCTACCGTAAATAACTGATCATAGATCCTTACTTCTACCGGAATAGCATGAGTTGCAGATACCCAATGTAAAGTACCTTTTACTTTTCTTAAACTTTCTTCAGTTCCACTTCCGGACTTACTCTTTTCATCATAAGTAGCGTAGATCGTTGTAATTTCTCCATTCTCATCTTTCTCTACTCTTTCAGCTTTGATGATATAAGCAGATTTTAAACGAACCTCTCCTCCAAGTTTCAATCTGAAGAACTTATTATTAGCCTCTTCTTTAAAGTCTTCACGCTCGATATACAATTCTCTCGAAAAAGGAACTTCTCTTGTTCCCGCATTCTCTTGTTCCGGATTATTTTCAGTCTCTAACCATTCTTCCTTGCCTTCAGGATAGTTTTCGATCACTAATTTTACAGGATCTACAACAGCCATGACACGTTTAGCAACTTTATTCAAATCCTCACGAACACAGAAATCCAGTAATTGAATTTCAATAAGGTTTTCTCTTTTTGCAACTCCTACTTTATCAATAAAATTTCTGATAGATGTTGGGGTATATCCTTTTCTACGCATTCCTGAAATAGTAGGCATTCTGGGATCATCCCATCCTGTCACCACATTTTCAGCAACCAATCTTTGTAGCTTTCTTTTAGAAGTAATCATATAAGTAACATTCATCCTTGCAAATTCCCTTTGCTTAGGTGCTACTTTAGGTTCTTCATATACCTGATCCAGATACCAGTTATACAGTGGTCTGTGATTCTCAAATTCCAAAGAACATAATGAATGTGAAACCTGCTCCAGATAATCAGATTCTCCATGAGCCCAATCATACATCGGATAGATTTTCCAATCCGTTCCGGTTCTATGGTGAGGTCTTTTCAGGATTCTGTACATGACAGGATCACGCATATTCATATTAGGAGAAATCATATCAATTTTAGCACGAAGAGACATCGTACCTTCTTCAAATTCTCCATTTTTCATTCTCTCGAATAAATCCAAAGATTCTTCAACGGGTCTGTTTCTGAACGGAGATTCTACTCCTGGTTCTGTTGGATTCTTTCTTTGTTCTGTAATTACTTCGGAAGGTTGTTCATCTACATATGCTTTTCCTTCTTTAATTAATCTTACAGCCCAATCATAAAGCTGCTGGAAGTAGTCAGATGCATACAATTCTTTATCCCATTTGAAACCTAACCATTCAACATCCTGTTTGATGGAATCCACAAACTCCTGTTCTTCTTTTTCAGGGTTTGTATCGTCGAAACGAAGGTTTACGGGAGCATTGTACTTTTCTCCCAATCCAAAGTTGATACATATAGCTTTTGTATGTCCTACATGCAGGTATCCATTGGGTTCAGGGGGAAAACGGAAACGGATTTGATCTCTGTTCAAACCGTTTGCCAAATCATCTTCTATAATTTGTTCAATAAAATTGAGCGATTTTTTTTCTTCTTCCATTAAAATTAACTTTATAAAAGTTCGTGAACAGTTCACGAACTTCATGCAAATTTAGCGAAAATTTAGGGTTTATGAAAGTGCTGATTCAAAAGCATTTTAACTTATAATCCAATATTTTTTCCGAAATTTATATAATCAAAAAACCATCACAAAATCATTCACTATGGCCGTTTATATCTTAAGTAATCGGAAAATCATCCGTCATAAAAACGAAACAATTGACTCATTTTCCAATGACGAATACTCTATTCCTAATTTTAGAATTGCAAAATGTGATTTTGATAATTACATAGAACCCACCAGCCAGGCAAAAAAGAAAAAGGACTATACCAATAGAAATATTTTAAACTATAAGCTCTTTTCTGAACCGGAAAAGCAAGGATACGAAGATGTTTTAGAAGTGCTTTTAAGTGAAAAGAAGATAAAAAAATCAAAACTCACAGCTGATAATCTAGGTGGAACTCAAAGAATGTTTTATGAGCTCTACAAGAATATGTCTTCTACAAAATTAAGAAGCGATGTTCTCATATTTATTCATGGTTATGCGTATGATTTTGACGATGAGTTGAAAGCAATTATCGATTTGAAAAAGCTTTTTATAGACAATCCTGAATCTCCGGTTGAGCATATACTATTTGTAAGCTGGCCTGCTTCAAGCAGTCTCGTTCCCTTAACGTATTTTGATGACAAAGCATCAAGTATTAATTCTGGAACATCCTTAATGAGATTGTTTTATTTCTACACACAGTTTCTCAAGGATATTTTCTCAAATCGTGATTTGGCTCCATGCAATCAACGAATTCATCTGATGGCTCATTCATTAGGAAACAGGGTACTCCAAAGTATGCTCTATAGTTTGAAAAGTGAAAATATTCTGAGAGTGATCGATCAGGTCTTGCTCCTGAATGCAGATGTCACATACAAAGTTTTTGATGATTCTGAAGATTCATTTAATAAACTCCCTTTACTTGCCAATCGGGTTTCGATTTATTTAAACCGAAAAGATACAGTTCTTGCCATTTCACAATTCACAAAAAATATTCTTACGCCAAGATTGGGTAAAAACGGGCCGAGTGATATTCAAAAATTCAAGGATATAGTTTCCATTATCGATTGTACTTTTATTGAGAATGATTTAAAAAACACTCTGAAGTTTGAGCTTGGAAATCATTGGGGCTATCTTTCAAGTTCTCAGGTTCAAAACGACATTTTCCAGACCCTAAATGGAGTTGACAGAAACCTCATTATCAACCGAATAAACAATTCTGAAAATGTTTTCACAATTATGTCTAAATAGTGACTTAATATATGATTAACAATAAAATAATGTATTAAAATTTGTAAAAAATACAAAATGGCATGGAGATTGCTTATATCTAGCGATAGAGAATTAATTAAAATTTCCGGTCATGAAAAAGTTTAAAGAAAAGGTTTCTATTTTGATAGAAAACATCAAAAAAACGATTTTCATAAATGATGAGATTTAGCAAGATGTACACCAACAGAAATCACAACACAGTTTATGTTGAAATCATGCTTTAAAAAGCAAGCGTTCCCCAATTAGTTCCATATGATTATCAAAATTATTAGTAAATAAGCCTCCTGTGCCTAAGCCTTGAGGCATTTTACTATGTTTTGTAAAAGTGTACTGTGCAATTGCATTTAATCCAATGTTACTTTCCAATGCGGAAGTTATCCACCATCCAATATTATGTTCCTCTGCAAGAGAAATCCACTCGTCAGATCCGGAAAAACCACCAATCAATGAGGGCTTAAGAATAATGTATTGTGGTTTTATTGTATTTAAAAGCTCCTTCTTTTTATTACTATCACTTATACCAATCAACTCTTCATCCAAAGCAATAGGTATTGGAGTTTCTGCACATAATAAAGCCATATCACTCAAGTCTCCTGCCTTTATGGGCTGTTCAATAGAATGGATATTAAGATCTGAAAGCTGTTGTAATACTTTTTTAGCATTTCCCATAGAAAACCCTCCATTGGCATCAACACGCAATTCTAAGGTATCCTTTGAAAATTTCTTTCTTAGTTTTTGTAGTACTTCGTGTTCAGAATCCCAATCTACCCCAATCTTCAATTTAATACAATGGAAACCTTTTTCAAGTTTATCCTGAATCTGCTCTTGCATATAATCAACATCTCCCATCCAAATCAGACCATTGATAATAATCGGAACCTGCCCTTTTGTGAATTCACTGGGAAAGTACAGATGATCTCCGTTCTTTAAATTCAAAATCGCCTGTTCATATCCAATCCAAATGGAAGGAAACTCTAATAACTGCTCTTTCAAAAATTGAGCATCTTTCTGAATATTTTCACAAAGCCACTGTAGCTTTTCTTCATAATCAGGTCTGTCATCGAAGCTGAGCCCTCTAAAAACAGCACACTCTCCTATTCCTTTCTTATCATCTTTTGAGATCTCAAGGATAAAAGTTTCTTTTTCATGCAAAACGCCGCGAGATGTTCCACTCGGGCGTTTGAATTCTAATAAATATCTGGAATATTTTGCAATCATTTACTTTACGCTATCTATTCGCATAAATTCTTCGGCTTTTTCCACCATAGCCACACTTCCGCAGAAGAATGGAATTCTCTGATGAAGTTCAGTTGGTTCAACGTCCAGGATTCTTCTGAATCCATCTGTGGCTTTTCCACCTGCCTGTTCTGCAAGGAACGCCATAGGATTACATTCATATAACAATCTCAATTTACCATTAGGAGCTTGAGAATATGACGGATAAATGTAAATACCTCCTTTTAACATATTTCTGTGAAAATCAGCTACAAGAGAACCAATATATCTGGATGTATAAGGACGGTCACCTTCTTCCATCTGACAATATTTCAAATAATTTTTAACTCCCTGAGGAAATTTAATATAGTTCCCTTCATTGATGGAGTAAATCTTTCCACTTGCCGGGAATTTCATATTAGGGTGAGAAAGGTAGTATGTTCCTAAAGACGGATCAAGAGTAAATCCATTCACTCCGTTTCCTGTTGTATATACGATCATTGTAGAAGATCCATAGATCACATATCCGGCAGCAATCTGGTTTACTCCTTTTTGCAAGAAGTCTTCAAGCTGAACTGGTGTTCCCGGTTCTGACACTCTTCTATAAATAGAGAAGATGGTTCCAACAGAAACATTTACATCGATATTTGAAGAACCATCAAGAGGATCAATTAAAACTACATATTTACTAAGATGTCCGTTTCCGACACATTTAATATCTATAAAATCATCATTTTCTTCTGAAGCAATACCGCAAACCACCTCTCTTTGTGATAAAGCAGTGATAAATATCTCATTCGCAAGAACATCTAATTTCTGCTGTTCTTCACCCTGAATATTTTCATTACCCGCTTTTCCAATGATATCGGCAATTCCTGCTTTGTTTACTTCTCTGTTTACAACTTTCGAAGCCAATCTTATAGCACTTAGAAGTCGGGAAAGCTCCCCAGTAGAATACTGAAAATCTTCTTGTTTATCTATAATAAATTCTCCTAAAGTCTGCAACGATTGATCTGACATATTTTACTTTTTACGATTTGCCCAAATTTCGTAAAATTTATTGCAATCTAAAAGAAATTCTTTCAAAACACTTTAATGGCTGTTTATCAGGTATATACACCCTTACTTTACAAGAAAGCAATCTTTAACAGACCATTATCATTCCCCATTTTCCGTCGTGAACAAATTTTACCGATTCTCATAATTTTCAAGCATATAACTCCATTAAATAAAAAAATAGCACACATACCAACCAATTATTATATAAATCACAGCAATATGATCAATTTATCATAAAAATCTTTATCTCATCCTGCCCTTTTACTATTTCATATCTCATTGTAAATTTATAATTTTGACGTCCGTAAAAAACTCAACTATTTTTTATCTAACAATTTTATTTTTAATAATTTAATGAAAATTTTCAAGTTTGGTGGAGCGTCTGTCAAAGATGCTGAAAGTGTAAAAAACGTGTCGATGGTTTTAAAAAGCCAGGGATTTGCTAAATGTTTGCTGGTAATCTCAGCAATGGGCAAAACGACTAATGAATTGGAAAAGGTTGTAGAACTTTATTTCAAGAAGGAAAACTATCAAACTGAAATTAAGATTATTAAACAGAAGCACATTGAGATTGCTCAAGGGCTTTTTCAGGAAAATCATCCGGTGTTTGCAGAAATAAATTTATTTTTTGATGATTTGGATTCTTTCTTAAGAAGAAATAAATCTCCAAATTACAATTTTGTATACGATCAGGTAGTGAGTTGTGGAGAAATGATTTCTACAAAAATTGTAAGTGAATATCTGAACGAAATACAGTTTATTAACCAATGGCTCGATGCAAGAGATTATATAAAAACTGATAATTCTTACAGGGATGGTAATGTAGACTGGAAAAAAACAGAAGAATTTATTTCTACTTTAAATTCTGAAATCTGTTATGTAACACAAGGTTTTATTGGTTCAGATGAAAATAATTTCACGGTGACATTAGGAAGAGAAGGTTCAGATTATTCTGCCGCTATTTTCGCGTATTGCACCAATGCAGAAGCAATGACTATATGGAAAGATGTTCCTGGTGTTATGACAGGTGATCCAAGAAAATTTAAGGATGTTACTCTTCTTTCCAATATATCTTATGAGGAAGCCATTGAGATGGCTTACTATGGAGCAAGCGTAATTCACCCAAAAACGTTGCAGCCTTTACAACAAAAAAGTATTCCGTTTTATGTAAAATCTTTTGTTGACCCAACAAAAGAAGGAACAAAGGTAGGAGCTTCGGAAAAGAACCAGCATGAGGAGTCCTATATTTTAAAGGAAAATCAAGATCTTTTAAAAATATCTACAAGAGACTTTTCATTTATTGCTGAAGATCACATGAGCCAAATTTTCAGTCTTTTATCAAGGCATAAAATTAAAGTTTCTTTGATGCAGAATTCAGCAATTTCACTAGCTTTATGTTTGGAAGATAAATTCAAGACCATTGACGAACTTAATGAAGAATTACAAAAAGGTTTCAAAACCGAAGTAGTTAAGAATGTATCCTTATTCACAGTAAGAAATGCGAATATGGACAACATTGATAAATTTTACCAGGAAAAAAGTGTATTATTGGAACAAATTTCAAAGAACACGCTTCAAATGGTAACACAATAAATATAATTGCGACTAAACACATATGAGCCTAATTTCGAAAAACGATTTAATCCAAGCTTCCGGCCTACATAAAATAGGGTTTTTAAAAAACCCTGTAGCATCTGCTATTATGAGTGTTGCTAAAATAAATGAAGTTAACAAACTATATGATAAACTAAAAGACAAGGAAGGTAAAGACTTTTTCGATTCATTTGTAAGGGAAAGAAATTTAAGCTATATCGCTTTTGAAGAGGATTTGGCTAAAATCCCTAAAACAGGTCCATTTATTTTGGTTTCCAATCACCCACTTGGAGCTATTGATGGCATATTAATGTGTAAAATTTTAACTGAAGTACGTCCGGATTTTAAAGTAATGGGTAATTTTCTACTGGAGAAAATAAAACCAATGGAACCTTTTGTAATTTCGGTAAATCCATTTGAAAACAGAAAAGGTGCATATAACAGTTCTTCCGGAATGCGGGAGACTTTAAAGCATCTGCAAAATGGAGGTTGCGTTGGTATCTTTCCAGCTGGAGAGGTTTCTAATAAGAACAACCCATACAGCGAGATCTTAGACAGAGAATGGGAAAAGCCAGCTTTGAAGTTAATTAAAATGGCTAAAGTACCTGTCGTTCCGATGTACTTTCATGCTAAAAACAGCACTTTATTTTATCAGGTCGCTAAAATACATCCTAGCCTGCAGACTTTAATGTTGCCGTCAGAGATGATGAACGACAGGGAAAAACCTATTCGTATCAGAATTGGTAAACCTATCGCTGTAAAAGCAATGGAAGAGATGGAGAACATTGAAGAGCTAGGTGAATTTCTGAAACGTAAGGTGTATATGATGAAATCTTACTACGAAAAGAGAAAATCCCTTGCACAGGTTATTAATCTTCAAAATCTTTCCTTAAAGTTTCCTTTGCTTAAGGAGGAGAATATTGTACAGAACATCATAGATGAAACTCCTAAAGAGAGCATTATCAATGATATCAATAAATTGAAAGGCACAGACAAAATGCTTTTCAGCAATGGTAATTATGAAATCTATTTCACTACATATGAAGAGATTCCTTCTGTAATGAGAGAAATAGGCAGACAAAGAGAACTTACTTTCCGTGCTGTTGGTGAGGGAAGTAATTTGCCTTTTGATCTGGACGAATATGACAAACACTATCATCATCTTTTCCTTTGGGACAGCACGGCAGAAATGCTGGTAGGTGCTTATAGAATGGCTTTAGGGAAAGAGGTTATGAAAAAATTTGGGATCAAAGGATTTTACACCAGCTCCCTTTTTGAATTCGAACAGGACATCCACCCTTTCTTTAAAAAAGTTATTGAAATGGGAAGAGCCTATATTTGCCAGGAATATCAGCAAAAGCCACTTCCTCTATTTTTATTATGGCGAGGAATTGTTCATGTATGCCTGAGAAATCCAGACCATAAATTTTTAATGGGAGGAGTAAGTATTTCGAACAAATTCTCAGAATTTTCAAAATCTTTGATGATAGAGTTCATGCGCTCTAATTATTATGATGGTGCAGTTGCTCAATACATCACTCCCAGAAATGAATATAAAGTGAAGCTTAGAGATCGTGATAAAAATATCTTTTTCGAAGAAATGGAATCCGATCTTAATAAACTTGACAAAATTATTGATGATCTTGAACCGGAATTAAGATTACCTGTTTTGATCAAAAAGTACATCAAGCAGAACGCAAAGGTAATCGCATTTAATGTAGATCCCAACTTCAATGATGCGATTGACGGACTTATGTATATCCGTATTAGCGACCTTCCTGAAAGTACGATTAAACCAGTATTAGAGGAAATGAGTGAGCAAATCAGAAAGGAACAGGAAAATAATCCGACTGAGAATCAGTAGGTTTTTAATTTTAAAGAAAAAAAGTAGCGTTAATACTTGCGTCATATACGAAAACTTACTACTTTTGCATCACTTTAAAACAACGAAGTAAGTCAAACAAACATATTGGTTTCTTAGCTCAGTTGGTAGAGCAATGGATTGAAAATCCATGTGTCCCTGGTTCGATTCCTGGAGAAACCACAAAACCACCTTATACAAGGTGGTTTTTTGTTTTTATTTCGTGTACGACTTCTACTCTCCTTATACTCTAATCTTCTTTATATATACCTGATTCAGAAAAAGAGCAATTACAAAATCCTTAAAAGACATTACTTCATCAGCAACTTTTTGTACTCATAATACACTTAGACTTTTATTTAATCTACAATATGTGAAATAAATTTTTGTTATATCCATAAAAAAATTAAATTAGTAGCTGTAAACCAAATTACAAACATATTATGAGGACAAAAATATTAACAAATACCTTTTTAGGTATTGCTCTACTTATTTTTCAATCGTGCGCAGAGACTAATATCTCAAACGACGATACTATTTCCAAACAAGGAAAGACATCTTCTTCATTGGATAATTCTTCTTTCAGTGTTCCCGTCGCCGGAAACTCATTTTTAACTGTAAAATCTTCTGGAGCTAATGAGGTGATCACTTCTACTAAACTAGCTAATTGGACCAGCTCTAATACAGTTATCAGCACTTATTTCAGAGTTAGTAACTCCGGAACTTTAAATATTGGGTTAAAGGCGTCTGTTCCTTCCGGAACCAGTGTAGTAAAAGTAACAATTGGCAGTATATCAAAAAATGTTACATTAACAGGATCTGCATATACAGACTATAGTGTGGGAGATTTTCCTATTTCTACTCCAGGTTATGTAAAAGTTGACCTTCAGGGTGTTTCTAAGACTGGTGGTTATTTCGCAGATGTTACAGATGTTACCTTCAGTGGTGCAGCCTCCACAGGAACTAACATATTCAGTAATGATTCATCATATTATTATTGGGCTCGTCGAGGACCTTCCTGCCATCTTAATTATACAATTCCTACCACCAATAATGTAAGTTATTATTATAACGAAGTAACCGTCCCAACAGGGGAAGATAAAATTGGTTCATATTTTATGGCTAACGGCTTTAAAGAAGGCTATTTTGGTATGCAGGTTAACTCTGCTACAGAAAGAAGAATTTTATTTTCTGTCTGGAGCCCATTTGATACAGATGACCCCAATAATATCCCTCCCGACCACAAGATAATACTCAATAGAGCAGGAAGTGGAGTTACAACTGGTGAATTTGGTAATGAAGGTTCAGGGGGACAGAGTTATTATAAATACAACTGGACCGCTGGACAGACTTATAAATTTTTATTAAAGGGAGAACCAGACGGGAATGGTAAAACAGATTATACTGCATGGTTTCTTTCACCAGAAACTACCACATGGAAGCTTATTGCCAGTTGGAAAAGACCACAAACCTCTACTTATCTAAAGAATTTTTACAGTTTTGTAGAAAATTTTAATCCCGAGAATGGATATCAGGGGAGAAAAGTAGAATTTAAAAATCAATGGGTGAGAACATCAGATGGAAACTGGCTTGCTGTTTCAGGGGCAAAGTTTAGTGTGGATAACACCTATAATGCTCAACAGAGAATAGATGCTATGGGTGGAACAAATGGTAATGCTTTCTTTTTACAAAACGGAGGATTTTTCAACTCTATTGTAGCTCCAGGCACCCAATTTTCAGTGACTGCACCAACCCAGTCTCCAAACATCGATTTTTCAAATCTCCCTTAACATCAAACAATCAGCCAGTTATTTTATAAAAATAAATAACTGGCTTTTTATTTTCGCCTATTTCAAAGTTTTTATTGCATGATATAATAAAAATTACTATTTTTGCACCCACTTTAAACAACGAAGTAACACAACAATCATATTGGTTTCTTAGCTCAGTTGGTAGAGCAATGGATTGAAAATCCATGTGTCCCTGGTTCGATTCCTGGAGAAACCACAAAACCACCTTATATAAGGTGGTTTTTTGTTTTTTATGAAACTTTACACTTATAATTAATATTGATCACAGTCAATCTATCAATAAAAATTTTCACTATTCCTTAAAACGTTCTAAAGCAGTTTATTATTTGTAACAAAAGCCAATGCTTCAGAGATATTACTGACCTGCATTTTCTCAAATAATTTCCTTCGATGAAATTTAATCGTATCTGGTGAAACAAAAATCTTCTCCGCGATCTTATTAATGGTATATCCTTGTGCATAATAACGTAATACATCCAATTCTCTCTCGCTTAATTTTATTTTTTGTTCATTCCTCCATACCTCATCCTGCGTATCATACCACCAATAATCATTTGTCCCTTGTTTTGAAATAGTAATATTTCCAGAATTCGTATTGGTAGAAAGGGAAACAACCCCCATTGCTTTCCATATTTTCCCCTTTTCTGTAAGAAAAAGAGGGGTTAATTTTTGATTAACCAGAATAGCTTTATTGTTATTCACTAAATGGATATCATAAGAAAGGGTGTAATATTTCCTTTCATTCACCGGAATTGTTTCATAAAACTCAGATCTTATCTTATCAATTTTCTGCAACAAATCAGCATCACTTTTCTGAACATATTTAAAGTAAAAGTCGTACCCCATCTCTTTTACTTCATCAGCCGTATTCCCACAAAGGAATAAAGGATTCTCTGAAACATACTCAAAATGCCTTTTTTGATAATCGATAATATACACACTCATGTAAATTGCTCTGGAAAATGCATCCGTTATTTCCAGATAATTCGACTGTTCATTCTCTTCACTTAATACGCCTTTCTTCCCTCTTTCAGGAAAAAAAGAGCCATTAAAATTTTCACTCATAAATTCAAATTTGGTTACAGTTTTTTCAATACACAATCAATTTAAATGATGATTCTACACTAAAGTGTAGCTTTTAGTTAAATCAATCCGTCTAAATTTATGAAAAATAATTCCCATGAGCAAGAGATTAATACAAAAATCAATTCACCATTATTTGAAGTCCATCATAAATACTACTATACAAAACATTATTAATAAGCCATTTGAGCTATCATAAAAATTTATAAGCTAAATAACTTTTAATAGATTTACTATTGAGAAAAAATCATAGGTGAAATATGGTGATTAAAACATTTAAAAAATCAACTCTTTCCCTAAGACAATTATTTATTTGTTTAATTAAAGTATGAAGAATATATTATTAAGGTTATTTATCTATTTAGTCATTTTTTGTTCTGGAGGCTACGTTACTGCACAAAGCATTTCAGGTTTGGTATCGAATACTAATAACATACCAATACAAGATGTGGAAGTTATAGCCACTATAGAAAATAAACAAAAATTTTCAACAATTACCAATGAACATGGAGAATTTAAAATCCAGTTACCACAGAAAGGAAAGTATTTGCTGGAAGTAATACAAAATAATGAACGCTTAATAAGCGAATCAATTGATATCAATGAAGATGTTAAAAGAAAATATCAAGTAGAAACTGTACAAAACATAGAAGGTGTCATCATAAGATCTGAAAAAAAATTAATAGAAAGAAAGATAGATCGACTTGTTTTCAATGTAGAAAAGTCTGTTTCAGCAGCAGGAGGAGATGTTTTAGATGCCCTGAAAGTTATTCCGGGAGTTCAGATAAAAAATGACGAAATATCTATCATTGGAAAAAGTGGCGTTTCTGTAATGATAGATGACAGAATAGTACAGCTGAATGGCAACGAATTGAGTAATTATTTAAAATCAATTTCTTCCGACGATATCAAATCTATTGAAGTCATCACTACTCCACCAGCAAAGTATGATGCTCAGGGAAATAGTGGTCTTATTAATATAAGATATAAAAACGGTAAAAATAACACATGGAATACTACCATACGAAGTTCATATATACAAAAGACGTATGCCTTAGGTTCAGTGGGAGGGAATTTTATGATCAAAAAAGATAAATTATCCCTAAGCACTAACATTAACTATTTAACAGGTTCACAAAGAAATATTGATCAGAATACAATGAATTTCCCTAACGAAACTTGGGTTGGTTATCAACCCCGAAAGATACATTACGATCCCTCCTTTAGCTTCAGAGCTGGAGCAGATTATGATTTTTCTGATAAATTTTCGATGGGAGTTATTTTTTTAACACAGACTAACAACATGAAAATTGACAACAGCAATAATCTTATTACTGTGTTTAATAAATGGGGCTCAAATAAAAAATATGATATTGTAACCAATGCACTTTCAAATTCAAAATCTCCGTCAAATTCTCTAAACTTCCATTCGATATATAAGATTGATACTTTAGGTACTAAATTATCGCTTGATGTAGATTATTTTAATTATAAAGAAAAATCAGATTATGCATTTACATCGGTCAACCTTTATAATGACAATGAAGATATTTCAACAAAACAAAGTGGTGCAAATTATGGTAATTTAAATCTCAACAATACTTCACTAAAAACTGATCTAGAATTACCGCTCAAAGGAATAAAATTAAGTATGGGAGCTAAATTTTCCTTTTCAGATACAGGGAATGATCTAAGATGGTATAATTTAAATGTTGATGAAACAGAGCAAGGATATCAACAAACTAATAATTTTAAATATAAAGAAAATACTCAGGCAGGTTATATTTCAGCAGAAAAAAGTGTTGAAAAATGGACTTTCCAATTGGGTCTAAGACTTGAAAACACTCAAATTAAAGGGAATAATGCTATTGCAAATGAAAACTTCAATAGAAATTACACCAAGCTTTTTCCTACAGCATACATTATGTATGCAATCAATAAAGACAATAATATTTCAGCTAATTACAGCAGGAGAATCAACAGACCTTCATTCGAATCCCTTAATCCTTTCAGAATAGTTTCAAATCAATATACATATGTAGAGGGAAATCCTTTTTTACAGCCCTCATATACGGATAATTTTGAATTAAACTATTCTTATAAAAATTGGATTAGTAAAATATATTTTTCACGGTTGAGCAACGGTTTCCAACAACTTCCTTCTATAGATCCTGTTACCAATATCCAGATCATCCGGCCTGAGAATTATTTCGAAACTAATACATGGGGACTTAACGAATCTTACACATTCAATCCTTTAAGCTGGATAGAAACAGTAGCTACTGGAGACCTATTTTATTCAGACTCAAAATCTCTTGTGAGTTTTACCAATCCTAGTAGGAATGGGTGGAATTCCAATCTGTCAATTTACAATGCGATCAGTATTAATAAAAGCAAGACCTTACAGATTGCACTGAGTTATGATTACAGTTTTGCTGGAGTACAGGATATTTATAAAACCACTTCAAGATCTAATCTGAATGTAGGAGTGGTTTGCAATCTCCTAAGTAATAAATTAAGAATAGTGTTGGTCGGTGATGATTTACTGAGTGGCCAAAGAAGTACATACACTGCATATTCTAATGATATAAAAGTATCTTTCAGAAATTATTATGATACCCGCAACGTGAGGTTATCCATTAGCTATAAGTTCGGAAACAGTAAAATATCCGTACAACAGAAGAATTTCGGAAACGAAGAGGAAAAAGCGAGAGCTTCAAATTAAAACAGATTGATTTACTTATTATTTCTTAGTGCGCAATAGGAGAGAAAAGTATCAATATATTATTTGCAAATAGGGTCCAGTAAAGAGTTGTATGACCATAAAATGTAACTCGTAATTACAAAATATTAATTTTAAACATCATGAAAAAGCTAAAACTAAACAAGGGGCTTCAAATTAACAAAGAAGCAATCAGCAAATTACAAGACGAACAAATCAAAAACATCAAAGGGGGTGCTGCGGCAGGTTCTTGCGGATGGAGTTCTTGCAACACTACAGTTGTTACTCCTCCTACAAAAACTATAGTTGCTTCTTAATCAACTTAAACTTTAAAGAAAGAGACCATTTTCATGAGTCTCTTTCTAATAAAAACTATTTATCAACAATAATTTTAAAAATCATGAAAAAATTAAAACTAAATAAGGGGCTTCAAATTAATAAAGAAGCAATCAGCAAATTACAGGATGAACAAATCAAAAACATCAAGGGGGGTG
The DNA here is from genome assembly GCF_016595215.1 of Chryseobacterium paridis. Taxonomy (GTDB): domain Bacteria; phylum Bacteroidota; class Bacteroidia; order Flavobacteriales; family Weeksellaceae; genus Chryseobacterium; species Chryseobacterium paridis. The sequence continues at coordinate 1,742,695 of NZ_JAENHK010000010.1, forward strand.
CTGCGGCAGGATCTTGTGGATGGAAATCTTGCAACACTACTGTTGTTACTCCTCCTACAAAAACTATAGTTGCATCTTAGTCAACTTACAACCTTTTCATCATGGAAAGAGACTGTTTTTCAGTCTCTTTCTTATAAAACCATTAATAACCAAATTTCAAAACCATGAAAAAATTAAAATTAAACCAGGGACTTCAAATCAACAAAGAAGCTATCAGTAAATTACAAGATGCACAAATCAATAGTATTAAAGGAGGTGCGGCTGCAGCAGGTTCATGTGCATGGACAACTTGTAAGAGCTTGGTGGATCCACCTTCAAAAACAATCACCACTTCTTAAATTTTCATACGTTTTATATACTGAAAGAGGGAGTGTGTACTTCTTTCTTTTAGACAATAAAAAAAAACTAATCATCCCGACTATCATATGGATTTTGATAATGTAGAAAAGATTTGTCAGATTAAAAATGTCCTATCTGACAACAAAGATAAATTTAATGGTATCGGACTATCTAATGGACTTTTAGGTCTCTCTCTATTCCATTATTATAGTTTTAAATATTTCAATCAGGAAGAAGATCTTGATTTTTCCCTTGAAATTCTTGAGAATTGTATAGAACAACTTGATGAAAATTATAGTAGCTATACCACAAAAACAGATATTATCGAGCTCGGGCTTTACATACAGTTTTTAACAGATCATAATATCCTAGATACAGAGGATAGTTTGCTTAATGATCTGGATGAAATAATTCTGGAAATTACAAATGAAGAAATAGATAAAAAAAATCTGCACAATATTACTGGTGCACTTTCTGGTGGAACTTATTTTTTAAAAAGACATTCTTTCACAAAAAGAGAAAGTATACTGAAAGATATTTTACAGGTTATAGAAGAGAAAAAAATTACAAAAAGTGATCAAGAAATATACTGGGAATTTGATTTCAGAGGAGTAAACTGTGTTGAAACTAATCTCAATCATGGTATTGCAGGTATTTTATCATTTTTAATTAAATTATATAAAGCCGGAATTGAAACAAAAAGATGTAGACAACTTATACTTTCAGGTGTTCGCTTTATTCTTTCCCAAAAGCAGATAAGCAACAATAACTGGTTTCCTCAATTTGCCTTTCAAAATGATTTTTCAGAATACAGCAACTTGAGTTATGGAGATATCGGAATAGGATATATCTTGATTAAAGCTGGAGAAAATATCAATGACGAGAGAATGGTAACCGAGGGTCTAAAGGTTTTGGATCATTGGGCAAAATACCGAGAAGAGCAACCTAAATATATTAAAGATGCAAATCTTATTTATGGTACAATCGGATTGAGCTCCTTCTTTTATCATCTTTCCAGAAATTATGAAATAGCATCATTCAGGGATGCTCACCTCTACTGGTATAAAAAAACTGCAGAATTCAATTCCGAAAACTCTAAATGGGCCGGATATTCCTCTTATTTCAATAGTGATCAGGATTACGCTCATCTGAGTTTTTCACAAGGAATTTCAGGAATTGGTATTGCATTGCTTTCGCACTTGACAAATGATTCAGAATTATTTTTAAACTTTCTAAAATATGATATATAGTACAGAGCAGAGCACTTCGGCGCTCACTTCCGAATACAATGAAAAAATTCTGAATTTCGATTTTTCAGAAATGAGGGATGATGATTTGTTTAAAGGAAGATTAGGTGTCGTGAATTATTTATCTTCATTTTATGAAGCTACAGGTGATGAAAGGTACATTGCCAAGATTTCAGAACTTTTAGAAAGTGTTTTATTAAATATCGAAAATAAAACGGATAATAATTTACTTAAAAATTCTACTCTGCTTTCAGGAGCTGCAGGCTTAGGATTTATTTTAAAAGATTTTATTAAGAAAGAACTTCTAGATGAAGATGATTTTGCAGAACAACTTAGAATCGTTGATGAAATCATATTCGAAAATACTTTAAAATTTATTTCACAAGAATACTATGATTATTTGAGTGGCCCCATTGGGAATCTGCAATATTTTCTGAATTCATCTGGAGACCATGATGTAAGTCTCATTCTGAAGCATCTTGAAAGAAGCAGTAAAAATGGGAAAGAGTTTTATACTCAATCTGAAAATATATTTGTTCAGGGTTATAATTTCGGACTTAAACATGGCCATTTGGGAATTGTAAAAACATATCTTGATTATCTGAACAAATATGGTGAAAATCAATACATAGTCGAAACCATAGACCGGCTTCTTCAAAATATAATTAACGTACTTGATTTTAACTATACAATAGATAAAATCCACATTTTCAAGTATTATAATATCTATGAAGAAAATGATAATATCATTAAACGTCAGAACAATAGGCTTTCATGGTGCAACAGTGATCTTACATTTTCATATTATTTATTAAAAGCAGGAAAGCTTCTTAAAAACCAAAATTACATTAGCCTCGCAGAAAAAATTGCTCTGGAAACTGTAAAAAGAACCACCTTTGAAACCACCGGTATTGAAAGTCATCACTTCTGCCACGGAAGTTCAGGACTTGCCTTTTTATATGATTCTTTATATAAAATAGATAACAGATCAGAATACAATGAAGCATCACAATACTGGATTAAAAGAACCAGGGAGTATCTTATATTGGATCTCTATAAAGACATCTCGGCTAATGATCTCTCGTGGTTATATGGCGGAAAACTAGGTGCCTTACTTGTTTTAAACGGAATGCATAATAATAACACCCTTTTTAAACTACTCATATGAAAAACAAAGAATCACAAAACATAAACTTAGGTATTATCGATTTAGGATACAGGGAAAATGAAGATTCCCTCTCCAGTTTCAGCAGTATTATTGATTACGCTGTGAAAGCAGAAGAATATAATTATTCAAGATTTTGGCTGGCTGAGCATCACTATACCCATATACAGAATCATCCTTATACAAATCCAGATATTCTTATTTCTTTGATCGCGGGATCTACGGAAAGAATAAAAATAGCATCCGCAGGTACTTCAATTAACTTGTATACACCTTATGCAACTGTAACCACCTACAAATTATTGAATAACCTGTTCCATGACCGTATAGCTTTGGGCTTATCCAAAGGACTTCCGGATAGCCAGTATATACAAAATGCCTCCGGCGTAGGAATTCACAATAACTATGAAAAATTTCAAGAAAACTTTAAAGAAATTATTGATTTAATTGAAAATGAAGAAGAAAATTTAAAATCAAAATCAATATTAATTCCACCTTATAAGGGATTGAAACCCGAATTATGGCATTTATCGACTAACTTCAATGCATTTTTCAGTACACTATCTCATGATCTTAACCACTGTATTTCGGTATTTCACAATTTTGGACAGGATATTAATAATCTCCCCTTCAATAAAGAGGATATAGAGAAAAACAAAGAAGAATTTTATAAAATCCATCATAAATATCCTAAACTTATCATCTCATTAGCCATCATAATGGATCATACTCTTGAAGCAGCTATTAAAAAGCAGCAGGATCTCGTAGAGCTTGCCTCAGAAAATTTCAAGGATACTTTCATTATGATTCCGTGTACAATAGATTCTTTATATGAATTGCTGACAAACTGGAAAGAGAAATTCGGGATTGATGAATTTGTGATCTACGACCTAGCACCAACTAATGATGAAAAAATTAATAATTTAAAAAATATTAGTGAGAAATTTTCTCTAATCCACGCCTATGAAACTGAACTTTCTCGATAAAGCATTTATCAGGACCCCTCTTTTTTCTCTGGGAAAATATAAAGACATTCCTGATAATTATACTGAACTTCAACAATTTGTAAAAAATTTATGGAATGATATACAATTTAGAGATGCGGTATACCTTTCTTCTCCTGAACTGTATATGGAATGGGAAAAATTCTCTGTTTCTACAAACCTAACAGATAAAAACACTAAAAAACTCAGTATTTCATTATTAAAATATTACATAAGAGCCGTATCAAAATCTACTCCATTCGGATTGTTTTCCACATATTCTCTACAACAGATCAATACGGAAAATGAAGATATAGAAGATCAATACATCAGGAAAAGTACCTTAGACTTTTCAATTGTTTACAAGTTACTAAGACTCATCAATCAGCTTCCTTCTGTGAGAAATCTGTTAATATTTAAACCTAATCCCTCATTATATAAAGTAGGTAATGATTACAGATATATTGAAATAAAATTAAGTCAGAAAAGAGAACATGTATTAATTTCATTAGAAGCAGATGAGGTTTTAGAGCTTATTTTTTCATTCTGTGACCACTCAAAATCAATACAGGAAATTTCAGATTATATTTATGAAAATGTAGAAGATGTAAACCAAGAGGAAATATACGCCTACGTTTCCGGACTTATAGACGAGCAAATCCTTATAAGCAATCTTGATGTTTGTTTAAACAAACCTGAGCCAATGCATCAGCTAAAATCTTTTTTAACAGAAAATTCAGAATTACTGGAGAAGGATCAGAAAATAAAACACATCCATAATATACTTGGTCATATTGAAAAAGAGCTCAAGGATATTGATAATAATATATTCAACCAGAACACAGGAAATTATCATAAAATATATTCATATCTGGATGAAATTCTCGAAAGCGGCTATGATAAAAAATATGTCGTGAGCTCAAACCTCAAAAGAAAATCCAGTTCTGTAAATTCCATCACTGAAGATCAGAAAAAAATATATAAAGCTATCGAAATTTTCTCTTTTTTTTCCAGAAAGGATGAAGACGACCCTTTCTATCAATCCAATATAGAAGATTTTAAAAAAGCTTTTTATGAAAGGTATGAAGACAAGGCAATACCTTTAGTTATTGCTCTTGATAATGAAATAGGCATTGGTTATAAACAGGGAAATAAGGACTTCAGCTCATTTTCTGACCTTATAGATGATATCGACTGGAATTACCCTGAAGGTTCTGCTATAAGAATCAGCTATGATAAAAAAACACAGGAATTCTGGAGCAAAAAGCTTCTGAAAGCTCACAAAAATGGAGATTTCATCATTGACCTGACAACGTCTGACTTTCCTGAAATCCATCAGAACGTTTTAACTGAAATGCCACACACATTTTCTGTTATGTATAGCAAATGCGGAGAAAAAATTATAATCGGAAATATAGGAAATACAAGTGCGACTAATTTATTAGGAAGATTTTCCAATTCGGATGATGATGTTCATCATTTCGTTTCCCATATTGCCAATATTGAAAGCTCAGTAGACGATAAACTGCATTGTGAATTGCTTCATGTTCAGGATGACCGGGATGGAAATTTATTGATTAGAAATGTAGACAGAGAATATGAAGTTCCTTTTCTTACTACAGGTTCCGCGGATTCCAAACAGGTCAGCATTCAGGATATTTACATAAAAATATGGAATAATAAGATTATCCTTATCGATAAAAAGCACAATAAGGAATTAAAAATTTATAATTCATCAGCGCATAATTATCATTATAATTCTTTGCCTATCTATCAGTTTTTGAATGATATCAGACATCAGGATATGATCTCTCATTTGTCTTTAAATTTCGGACATGCCAATCAGGCATCATTTCGTTTCTTCCCAAGGATTACTTACGGCGAAAATCTTATTCTGTCGCCTGCATCCTGGAAAATAAAACGTAACGACTTCATTGATCTGAACATCCAATCTCTTTTACAATATCTGAAAGACCATAAAATCCCAAGATATTTTTATTTTTCCGGTGGAGAAAATGAGTTTTTGATGGATTCCAACAATGAAATTTTGATGTCTGTATTATTGGAAGAAATGAAGAAAAGCAGTCAGATTTATTTAAGAGAATGTATTTATAATATGGATGAACATGAATTTGCGAATGAAATTATTTTATCTGTAAAAAATAATGTTGCCAAGATAAATCATTCATATCATACCGTCGTTGACAAAAACACGCCTGAAAAATTCATTCCTGGGCAAGATTGGTTATATTATAGAATATATACAGGAGTGAAGGTTGCAGATGATATTCTCATGAACAAAATAAGACCTTTAGCCGATAGTTTTAAGGAACAAAAATTAATTTCCGAATGGTTTTTCATACGATATAATGATCCTGATTTTCATTTACGACTCAGATTAAAAATAAATTCAACATATGATATTGGTAAAATCATGTCTCTTCTGAACACTTGTTTTAAAGATGATATAGAAAGTGGAATAATATGGAAAATAGAATTAGGAACCTATGAACGAGAACTTGAAAGATATGGTTATACACTGATTAACAAAGTCGAACAATTGTTTTATCATGATAGTGAGCTGGTAACCGATATTTTACAGTATAATTCAGGAGAAAATAACATACCTTTATGGATGTTGATATCTTCTACAATTCATCAGTACCTGAGTATTTTTGAATTTGATGATGGGGAAAAACTAAATATCCTTGAAAGGCTTTCTGCTCAGTTTAATGAAGAATTCTATGTAGATAAGAATGTAAAAAAACAGATTGACAGAAAATTCCGAGATAATCAAAGCTTTTTGTCATCTGTAATAGAAAATCCAGATGTGGATCTTCAAAAAATAATTGAAGAAAATTTCAAAAAAATAGATATTGTGTTTTCCGAATTAAAAATAAAGAAAGAAGAACTGATCAACAGCATTATCCATATGCATATCAACCGTTATATCAGAGCTAATGCAAGAGCGCACGAATTGCTTATCTATAACATCCTGCATAAATTTTATAAAGAAAGAGTTGGAAAAATGAAATTTAATAATGTATGAAATTCACACCACAACATGACAGAATGGATTGCGGACCGGCATGTTTAAAAATGATTTTTAACATACTTGGGAAAAACTATCCGATTCAGTATCTCAGAAAAATATCTTACATTTCTAAAGAAGGAGTGTCATTACTTAGTATCCAACAGGCTGCGAATGAATTAGGTGTTGAAACAATTGCTTCAAAAATAAGTATAGACACCTTAAACAATCATGGGACTTTACCTTGTATTCTACACTGGAAAAAGAAACATTTTGTGGTTCTCCATGATGTAAAAGTATCTTTTTGGAATAAAAAAAGAACTTATAAAGTAGCCGATCCCGCATATGGATTGATCAATCTTCATGAAGAAGAATTTAAAAAACTATGGTATTCCGATGAGAATGAAGGGGTGGCACTATTTGTAAATCCTTCACAAAAATTTTATGACCTTGCTCCTCCTTCTGTAGATGAGCTAACCATGAAATATATGTTCAGCTATATAAAGCCATACAAAAAACAGCTTTTTACAATGTTTTTGTTACTTCTTGGCGGAAGTGCACTTACTTTAATTTTTCCCTTTTTGACCCAGGCACTCATTGATAGAGGAGTTAATGCAAAAAATATGAATTTCATTTTCATTATTTTGCTTGCCCAGTTAGGACTTTTTTTAGGTTCAATTATCATCAATATCTTTAGAAACTGGCTGATGCTTTATATAGGTACTCATTTAAGCATCAATATTATTTCAGAATTTCTCAAAAAAGTATTAAAACTTCCAATCAACTTTTTCGACAGTAAAATGATTGGTGATTTTTCCCAGAGGATTGCTGATAATGAAAGAATAGAACAGTTTCTGACATCAAATAGTTTACTCACTTTCTTCTCTATCATTACTTTTTCAGTATTTTTCGGAGTATTATTTTATTATGATTATAAAATATTGTTGGTCTATTTATCACTAACAATTCTCTCAGTTTTATGGTCAGTCATTTGGCTTAATAAAAGAAAGATGCTCGACTATTACCGCTTCCAGAAAAAAGGAGAAAACCAGGAAGTTATTTACGAAATGATTAACGGGGTTTCCGAAATGAAAATTAATCAGTTTGAAGATTTCAAACGTAAAGAATGGGAAAAAATCCAACAAAAACTATATAAGATTAACATCAGATATCTTAAAATTGATCAAATCCAGCTTTCCGGATTTGAATTTATCAATCAGTTAAAAAATATTATTGTTACGTTTTTAGCGGCATCGTTTGTTGTAAAAGGAGATATGACTTTAGGAGCTTTGCTCAGTGTATCTTATATCATCGGACAAATGAATTCTCCAATAGGGCAGCTTGTTGATTTTTTTAGATCCCTTCAGGACGCCAAACTTAGTCTGGCCCGTCTTAATGAGGTACATGATCATCCCGAAGAAGAATCTGACGATTTTATACCACTTACTCATGAAAAATATGTTAAAAAAAACGGTATAGAACGAGGAATATATTTTAAAAATGTATCATTTCAATATGAGGGACCGCAATCACCTTACGTCCTGAAAGATATTAATCTTTTTATTCCAGAGGGAAAAGTTACTGCCATTGTGGGAGCCAGTGGTAGTGGAAAAACTACTTTAATGAAAATGTTGCTTAAATTTTATGATCCCGCAGAAGGCGATATTTTTTTCAATCATGCTAATGCAAAAGAAATTTCCCCTAAAGATTTAAGAAAAAACTGCGGTGTAGTAATGCAGGATGGTTATATTTTTTCAGATTCCATTGAAAGAAATATTGCAACGAGTGAGGAAGACATTGATTATGAAAAATTAAAAAAATCCCTCCAAATAGCCAATATAGATTCCTTTGTAAATGAATTACCATTAGGTCTAAATACAAAAATCGGCGCTTCTGGGAATGGCATTTCAGGAGGACAAAAGCAACGTATTCTTATTGCAAGAGCAGTTTATAAAGAACCTCATTTTATTTTCTTTGATGAAGCGACTTCTGCTTTGGATGCGGAAAATGAAAAGGTAATTCACGATAATCTACAGGAATTTTTTAAAGGGAAAACGGTTGTTATTATTGCCCACCGTCTTTCCACCGTTAAAAATGCCGATCAAATCATTGTGTTAAAACAAGGAAAAATCATAGAGCAAGGAGATCACCAGTCACTGGTAGAAAAAAAATCCGACTACTACAATCTCGTTAAAAACCAACTTGAGCTTGGTACATAAAACTACCACAATCACTATTAAAAATAAAATGCCGGGTATTTCAAACCCGGCATTTGCCATTAAAAAGGCAGTTTGTAATTATAGCCAACCTGTAAAAGATAAGGTAATTGTGGTTTCGTTTTTAAATCCTGTGATACAATTCCTCCCACTTTAAAATATATTTCCTGATTGCTGAACGAGTATCCTCCTTGCACGGCACCATAAAAATTCCCTCCTGTAGAAGGCTCATACCATCCATCTTTTACTTCAGGATAAATTTCTCTATAATGATCTGAATGTTTAAAATGCGTAACGATAGCTTTATCAAATCCAATTTCAACGGCTGCAAACCATTTTGGACGATAATAGCCGACAGTCCCGGACATGTCTAAACCAAAATTCATAAGTTGTACATTCTCATTTTCATACTTTCGGAAAATCCCCTGAGCCTTAGTTGAAAGCTGTAAGTTTTGAATTTTCAGCCACCTTACATTTGCCCCTGCTTTGGTTTTAAAATCATCAAATAAACGCTCACCCATAGGTACAGACGCTTCAATATTTATGATGGTAGGAAATAATTTGCTATTAAATTTGTATCCATAGCCAAGACCAACAATAGCCCCATACTCAGCACCTACATTAACATTAAGTATATGCCTCTCCCGGTCAGCAAGCCCACCCCAGTTCACCGTTTGCGAATTTACTTTATTAAATACCAAGCTTAAAAAAGCTACTGTTACATATAATTTATTATTTTTCATTTCTTAAAGGCTATTGATAAAATTGGTAATTTTGGGCTTTGTTTGAGAGTTCCATGCATTCTGGTTGGTAACAATACCATCATGTCCTACCCCTGAAATTTTCACACGCTCCACATGATTATAAGACGAGGTAATCTTTTGTGCCCAGGAATCAGGATAAGCTTTATTTCTTTCACTGAAAAAAAATAGTACTGGGGCATTGAAGTTTTGCAGACCTGCTGAAAAATCGGATTTGTATTTATCTCCTACTTCAAACAAAGCATCCATAATCACAGCTCCACTTCTCCAGCTCATACTTGGGTCAAAATCTCCTTCACCCGTAATATCGTTTTTAGAAGCTAGCATAGACATCTTGTAATCTAATATTTCGTGTTGATCTTCTTTCCCCGAAATAAATTGATCAATGTATGTTGCATCATTAAGGATTTCACTCCATAATTTAAAAGACCTTGATTCCTTTACATAATCTTCAACGTCATCCCATTTCAATCCTCCAGGTTCACATACAATTAATCCCTGGATCGTATTTGGATATTTTCCAGCATATCCTGAAGCTAACATAGCTCCCCAGGAATGCCCTAGTAAAATGACTTTTTGATTTGGAGTTTTCTTATAATACGCAATTACCGATTTCAGTTCCTCATACATGATGTTGATAGCTTCTGCACCCTGTGATGTATAAGAATTTTTGGAAAAGCGCTGTGATAATCCAGAGCCTCGTTGATCATAAAATACAACACGATATCCCTGGGCGGCAAAATCTTTACAGTTCAAAAGATATCTATAATCTCCACCAGGTCCGCCGTGAAGCGCAATAATAAGAGTTCCGCTTTCAGGACCAAAAGCTTCAGAATGAAGTAAAGCTCCATTGGCTCTGATTGCAGGTAAAGAAGAATCCTGATCTACTGTTTTTGGGACCAAATTCCCAGGTTCATCTATTGTCCTACCATCCGTGCAGGAAAATAGTAATGTAAAAATTGTAAAAGAAGCTACTAGGGCATTTCTCTTTTTTAATGTTGTCATAGTTTCGGTTTAAAAATATTGATGCAAAGATTCATCAAATCCGAAAGCTAAGCGCCCCAATAGGAAAGTTGACTCGCTAAAAAAGCAAATACAAAACAATTGATTAACAAATAGTTATGTAAGTTGAAACTATCCCATGAAGATTGAAACTTCAAAAAAGAGGAGAATTATAATGTTTTTTGATATTCAGTTGGAGTAACTCCTGTGTATTTTTTGAAATTTCTATTAAAAGACGTTTTAGAATTAAAACCACAGTCAAATGCAATGGCCAAAAAAGTATATTGTTTACTTTCAGGTTCTACAATTTTATTCAAAAATTCTTCTATCCTTCTTTGATTAATGAGTTCATAGAAGTTTTTATTTTCCTTAGAATTAATGACCTGAGAAAGATAATTAGGATGAACTGTAAGCAATTCAGCTAATTCATTTAAAGTAAGATTGGGATTTATAAAGGGTTTTTCTTCATTTAAAACTGTTAATAGCCTTCTATGAATATCTTCAATACTTCCGTCTGTTAGTCCAGATTTTTGATACTTTTTATCTTCAGGGATTAATGGTAGTGCAATCACTTCATCCTCTTGCTGAGTTTCTGTAGCAGTGAAAAATGTATGAGACTGATTAAAAACCTGAACCTGTTTAATTCCAAAATACCCTAACCACATAATAAAAATAGCAACCGCTCCATAAATAATATTGGCATTTTCGTTAAAGAGAACCAAGACCCAAATAAGTCCAATCCAAATTATAAGATATAGCAACCAGTTAAAATTTATTTTTTCAGTATTTGAAAACTGTTGGACCAAATTTTGGCGAAACCTATATAAAATAAAAAAGGAGAACGCCACATAAACAATACCAGAAATGTATATACCATATAATCTAATATCTAATTCCGTATTGAACTCTCTTCCTTCATGCCTAAAAATATTAACCCTTTCATTAAGGGAGGCCATATAGAATGGAAAAAATAAAATATTACATAGCAAAAAAGGCAAAAAATGCAATAGTAGTAACCATGAAAAAGGTTTAGGAGAGGTTTGCTTTTTTACATACAAATACAAAAAAGGTCCATAAAGTAATGGTAGTGTAAAGCCTAAAAAAACAGAAGAAGGATATTGGGTATATTGATGAGTTAAGAATAAGTAATGAGTTAATAAGTTTATTCCAATAACCAGAAGCCAGCTACCCAAAATAAGATCTGCAAAACTTTTACCTTTCTTAGTTAATAAAAGGAAAGTCAAAAAAAAAGCAATAAAAATCCCGGAAAGATAAAGCATAGAGAGCTTTTAATATTGGTTATGAGCTAGTAAATTTTAATCTTATAATTCACAAAAATAAAGAATAACTTTCATGTAATGGATAAAAACCAAAATAAAGGTTTACATAATCATATCCTTATAAAAATTAATTCTTAGTTCTTAAAATTAGTTAATATACGATCATCAAGGCTTGCATTCGAATTTTATCTCTTGGAAATTACCTATCTTCGCCTACAAATTTTAATCGAATGAAGAAGATCGTCTCCGGATTATTTGTTTTTTTCACTGTAATTCTTTTTGCACAAGAATCTATCCAGTTTCAGGATGCACCTTTTAAAGATCTTATTGCCAAAGCCAAGAAAGAAAATAAAATCGTTTTCATAGATGCTTATGCCTCTTGGTGTGGTCCATGCAAATTGATGGAAAAAAATGTATTTACAAAAAAATCCGTTGGAAATTATTATAATGCCAATTTTGTGAATGCACGATTCGATATGGAAAAAGGGGAAGGAAGGGAAATTGCTGCTAAGTATGGTGTTCGTTCCTATCCGACTTATTTATTCCTAAACGGAGATGGTGAATTGGTTTCGCAGAATCTTGGTTATATGGAGGAAAGTGTTTTCCTTGCAATGGCACAGGATATAAATTCCCCAAATAATAAAAAAGGCTCTTTAAAAGATCGTTTTGCCCAGGGTGAAAAAGACCCTGAGTTTTTGATCAATATTATGAAACTGAATTCGACTTCAGATTTTGAATTTGCTAAAAAAGCATCTGAAAGATATTTTGAAAATAAAAAGAAAACTGAAGAGTTGTCCAAGGATGATATAGGGTTTTTATTATTCTTTTTAAAATCTGTGGAAGATCCTAACTATAAAGTTTTCACTGCCAGAAAAACAGATATTATCAAATACCTGCCAGAGGAAACGTATAAAGAATTTGATCATCAACTTGTATTATCAAAGGTTGTTACTCAGTCTATTGATGATAAAAATAAAAGAATCAATGATGATTATTTCCTAAAAACCGCTGAGCCTTTAGTTGGAAAATATGAAGCTTTAGTAAAGCTTAACCAAACTAAAATAAGTTATTACGAACAAAATGAAAATTTCCCTGAGTACGAAAAAGCTGCTTTGGAATATTATAAAAATTCTGATTCCTTTGAACCCAATCAATTATTAAAAGCAGCCTGGATATTTTCTGAGCATGTGAAAAACACTTCATCATTAAAAAAGGCGGTTGAATGGGCAGAAAAATCAGTTATGAGAGGAGAAACATCTGAAAATACATTTATACTGGCAAAACTTTATTTTTTAACAGGTAATAACGACATGGCAAAGACATATGCTGAAATGTCAAAAAACATGGCTACTCAAGCTGGCAAAGACGCCACTTTAGCAGTAGGATTACTTAACCAAATCAAATAATTTCGGTATGAAATACAAAGTTTTAGCAGGTGTACTTAGCATATTTTCGCTAGGGAATTTACATGCTCAGGATCAACAGCAAACAACAGAGAAAGAAAAAAGCCTGTATGTAAAAGGCAATGCTCTTCTTCTTCCAATAGGAATTCTGAACGCAGGATTGGAATATCAACTTAATAAGAGATATACTTTACAGGGTGATGTTCTTGTTTCTCCATGGAAGTCTTTTGGTGGCCATGAACTCCAATACTATTCTGTTTCTTTAGAAGGTAGATATTATTTTGATGAAGCTTATAAACATTGGTACGTGGGTGCTAATCTTTCAGCAGCTTCTTTTGTATTACAAAAATGGAATTATTGGGGATCTGGTACCTATACCAATGATCGCGGTGAAAAATTTGTAAAATCTAATCTTTATCAAAAAGGACTTTCCGTTATAGTCGGTGTAACTGCAGGTTATCAGTTCCAGCTTTCGGAAAACTGGAATCTGGATGTATATGCAACCGTGGGCACTTCTCAGGATTTCTATAAAGGTTATGACCGTACCACCGGAAAAAGATATGATATGGCAAAGGATTTCAATAAAAGTGGAGAGGTACTGCCTTACAGAGGTGGTATAATGATTTCTTATAAATTAAAATAACACAATGAAACTATTTGGTAAAAACCACCTTATCATACTTGCAATCACCTTTGTGATTCTTTTTCTTATGAATTACATTGGAAATGATGCCCCGGATAAATTACAGAGAGCAGTTATGACTGCATTTGCAGGAGTTGTAGGTTTAACAATAGGACTTTTTATCCTTAATAAGGGTAAAAATGATAAGAATCCACCGCAAGACTTTGATTAGTCTTCGTATACTACATACTGAGCCCTTAGCTTTCCGAATTTTTCCAGATCCGCTTTCCAGGAGTTTCTGATTTCATGAATTGATTGACCAGCTATAATCTGTTTTCTCAATTCATCAGTTCCCGCTAAAGTATCAAACCATAGATTTTTAAGGAAGAAATCCTGTTGTGGATTTTTATAATTTTGATAGGCTTTAATAACCCACTCTAAATTAAGCTCCCTTAAGTCAGTAGAATAATTTGATAGATTTTCACCATAGCATAATTGTCCGTTCAGAAAGGGATCTTTTGCACCATAGTTAGGTTTTGGTGTAAATTGATAAGGAAGATTCTTTGTCCATGGTGAACCGTATACCTGAAACGGAGTATTCGTTCCTCTTCCTACAGAAACCTGAGTTCCTTCAAAAAAACATAAACTCGGATATAAATTGATTGCTTTATCATTGGGTAAGTTAGGAGATGGTTTATCAGAAATAGAATAACGTTGCTTCTTATGATAATTCTGCATAGGAATCAAAGTATATTTTGCCTGTACTCCATTCTTCAGCCATTTTTCACCATTAACCATTTTTCCATATTCACCGATCGTTAAGCCATACACTACAGGAACTTCATGCATCCCGACAAAACTTGTCCACTTTTTTCTTAAAACAGGACCATCTGTATATCCATCATGGGGATTTGGACGATCAAAAACCATAACCTCAACATTGTTTTCAGCTGCTGCTTCCATAAGATAGGTTAATGTCGAAATGTAGGTATAGAATCGAACACCAACATCCTGAATATCAAAAACAACAATATCAATTCCTTTAAGTTGTTCCGGCTTTGGCTTTTTATTGCTTCCATATAGAGAAACGATAGAGATACCTGTTTTTGCATCAATCCCATTTTTCACAGTCTCTCCTGCATCAGCATTTCCTCTGAAACCATGTTCAGGGGCAAAAATAGCTTTTATTTTAATCCCATTCTTCACCAGAAAGTCAACCAAATGCGTACGATCTTTCATTAAGCCCGTTTGATTGGTAACAACACCAATGGTTTTGCCTTTTAACAACGGTAAATAGACTTCAGGCCTGTCTGCACCGGTCTTAAAATCACCTTTCGTTTGATTCTGAGAATAATATTGATTGAATACTCCTAAAAAAATTAGGCAAATAAGAAGTAAATTTTTAATTTTGAAATCTAAATTCATAAGCTTGAACTTTCCTTTATATTTCTCTAGAAAAATAGCGTTTTCCAAAGATAACAAAAATAATCTTTCAAGGGTTATCATCTTCATAGGCAGGCTTTCTGTAGCTTTAGGAATCATTGTTTCATTAATTACGGTTTCAACAGGTTTCGGTTCAAAAAAAGCAATCAAAGAGAGACTTGCGGATTTCAGCGGACACGTTACTGTAAAATCAACACGGTCCAATTCTTCATACAATACTTCTGTTCTTGATAAACAAGGTCTGAATATTCAAAAAATAAAAGCACTCCCGGATGTTGAAAGTGTTCAGAAGTATGCTATGGTTACAGGAATTATGCGTAATGAACATAATTTTGCAGGAATCATATTTAAAGGTGTGGGCAAAGACTTTGACAGCGCCCGTTTTAAAAAATTTTTAATCGCAGGCCGAACTCCAAGAGTGACGGAAGAAGGCTATAACCATGGGGTTACGATCTCACAAAAGATCGCTAATGACCTTCATTTAAAAGTTAAGGATAGCATCGTTACTATATTTTCAAAAGCAGATCAAAAACCTATTTATAGAAAATTCGAAGTTGTTGGGATTTACAAAACCGACATCAAAATGATCGATGAACAATTTGTAATTGGTGGGATCAATCATGTGAGAAAAATTCAGGATATGAAGCCTGATGACATCGGAGGATTGGACATTTTCTTTAAAAATGTAAACGATATTGACAGTGATTTTCCAAAAATTGAAAAGTTAATAGGATATAAAAACTATGCTGAAAAAGCAACTGAAAAATTCCCTCAAATCACAGATTGGATCAGCATATTTGACACTAATATTGCTTTGATCATTATCATAATGCTTATCGTTGTTATCATTAATATTATCATGGTTCTTTTGATCCTTATTATTGAAAGAACAAACTCGATTGGTCTGTTAAAAACCTTAGGAGCAAGCAATTCCCAGATAAGAGCAACCTTCATTAATTATACATTGATCATTATGGTTCCCGGATTGCTTTATGGAAATATCATAGGACTTGGCCTATTATTGTTGCAGAAGCTATTTGGAATTATAAAACTGAATCCTGAGAATTATTATGTAAGTACTGTTCCGGTAGACCTTAATCCTATTGCAATCATTTCGATTTCAGTCGGAATTTTGATTATTTCTGCACTAGCATTGATTGTTCCAAGTTATTTGATCAGTAAAATTTCACCTGTTAAAGCCATAAAATATAACTAGACTCAAGGCAATTTATATATAAACAGAATTTATCTAAAAGCCGAAGGTATATTATATTTGGTTCATTTTACCACGATGCAAACTTCGTAAATAATTTTAAAGCCGTATCTTTGCAGGGCTTATAAATTATGTATGAAATACGCAAAAAATATTCTTGAAACTATCGGAAACACACCACTAGTAAAGCTTAACAAAGTTTTAGGTGAAGATTTTCCAGCATTAGTTTTAGCCAAAGTTGAAACTTTCAACCCTGGAAATTCTGTAAAAGACAGAATGGCTCTTAAAATGATCGAAGATGCTGAGAAAGACGGCAGATTAAAACCCGGAGGAACTATTATTGAAGGTACTTCCGGAAATACAGGAATGGGATTAGCTCTTGCAGCTATCATCAAAGGATACAAATGTATTTTTGTAACCAATTCCAAACAATCTAAAGAAAAATGTGATATTCTTCGTGCCGTAGGAGCAGAAGTTATTGTTTGTCCAACAGACGTGAAACCTACTGACCCTCGTTCATATTATTCAGTTTCAAAAAGATTAGCTAAAGAAACCGAAAACGGATGGTATGTTAATCAATATGATAATTTATCCAACAGAGCAGCTCATTATGAATCTACCGCACCTGAAATCTGGGAACAGACAGAAGGAAACCTTACTCATTTTGTGGTAGGAGCAGGAACAGGAGGGACTATTACAGGATGTGGAACGTTTTTCAAAGAAAAAAATCCAAACATAAAAGTAATTGGTATTGATACCTATGGTTCTATTTTAAAGGAGTTTCATGAAACTGGTGAACTTCATTATGACCATGCTTACACATACATTACAGAGGGAATTGGAGAAGATATCATTCCTGAGAATTATGATATGTCTGTGATTGATCATTTTGAGAAAGTAACTGACAAAGACGGAGCTATTTATGCAAGAAAACTGGCTAAAGAAGAGGGAATTTTCTGCGGTTATTCTGCAGGAAGTGCAATGGCTGCATTGGTACAAATGAAAGATCAGTTTACAAAAGATGATGTTGTTGTCGTTTTACTTCATGACCATGGTTCAAGATATGTAGGAAAAATCTACAATGATGAATGGATGAAAGAAATGGGTTGGTTAGACTAGCAATAAATAAAAATCAGAGCAAATAGCTCTGATTTTTTTATTTAATATTCTTTTTCACTGCCTGTTTCAGGATGTTATAATCTTGTTTACTCATTGATTTTTCAGGAAACATATAATTATATTTCCCTTCCAACGAAATATAATCATCATAGACATCAGCTACTTCAAAATCCTTCCAGACACTCAATTCGTGTTGATCATTAAGATTAACGTTAAAGGTTTCATTATTAAATCTTATTTCATACACATTGGATGTTTCAAGTGACTTAAGATACCTGTTTACTTCTTTTTTCCATCTTGATACTTTATTGATTCCTACTGAAAGATAAACCGCACAAAGAAGGAATACAAAACTGATAAAATACAAAACTCCAAAACTTTCCTTGCTCAAGCTATCCTTTATAAAAAATGTTATCAGCAAAAGAAGTACAACCACAATCGTAATAATCGTTTTACTTTTGGTAGTGGGAGAAAAAAATAAGCTTCCCTGAGTACCCCTAAAGTAAATCTCTTCAAAATCCTTTCTGTTTACATTTAGTCTGATCACTTTATCTTCGCTCATTTTTATAAAAAATTTAATTTGTTTAAAGATTGCAAAACTAAATTAAATATCTTCATATCGGGCATTTATTGCAGAAAGTTTAGTTAACAGGTCTCTGTTTTTTTGTTTAAGATCTGACATTTTTTGAAGCATTTCGTGGATAACCTCGAGGCCGGGCAGATTAATTTCAAGATCATAATGCCAATTCGTAAATCTCTCAAAAGTAGGCAAATCCTCATACATTAAATAACGGATATTATTTTCTGTCTGTACCTGCAGTAATCCATATTCAACCAGGTCATCAAAAAAAGTGATCTCTATATTGTATATTTTTACAAGTTCTTCGCGTGATATTCTTTCTTCCATGATCTAAGAATTTTTAAGTTGTTCAAAAAGTTCCTTCTGCTTCTCGGTAAGGTTGGTTGGTAATTTGACTTCATAGGTTACAAACAGATCTCCAAAATGTCCCTCTTTTTTATATACAGGAAAACCTTTCCCTTTTAGCCTTACCGTAGCCCCGCTTTGAGTTTCAGGTTTTACTTTTAGATTAACGCTCCCATCTAATGTATTTACTTTTACATCTCCTCCCAAAACAGCTGTATAAAGGTCCACAACAACTTTAGTTTTAAGATCATCTCCTACCCTTTCAAAATCAGGATCGGCTGAAATATTGAATGTAATGTATAAATCACCGGAAGGGCCCCCATTCGCTCCAGGATCTCCATGACCTTTTAGTTTAATCTGTTGCCCATCATAGACTCCGGCAGGAATTGTAATCCGAACCTTTTTACCATTGATCTCAAAAGTTTGCGGATGTGTTTTTGCAGCATCTTTTAAATGCAAATTAAGTTCGGCCTGAACATCCTGACCTTTAAATTTTCCAGAAGCGCTTCCACGTGAACTTCTTCCAAAGCCTCCTCCACCTTGTCCAAACATGCTTTGGAAAAAATCTGAAAAATCTTCACCTTCTCCAAAATCAGCACCTGAGTATCCACCACCATAATTTTGATTCTGGCTTTGATATTGTCTTTGCTGTTGCTGTGCTTTTTCATACTCCTCACCATGCTTCCAGTTCTCGCCATACTTATCATATTTGCTTCTGTTTTCCGGATTGCTAAGAACCTCATTCGCTTCATTCAACTCTTTGAATTTTCGTTCAGCTTCTTTATCGTCGGGATTAAGGTCGGGGTGCAGTTTTCTAGCTTGCTTTCGGTATGCTTTTTTGATATCGTCCTGAGTTGCATTTTTATCTACGCCCAGAATTTTATAGTAGTCTATATAAGCCATAGAAACGTTTGTTTACTCAAATTTAAAAAAATTAAGCCTGAAAATTATACAATAATATGTTAAAAATAAGTCTATCTTTGATAAAAAGCAGCGCATGAAAGAGGTTTTTAAAAACTACTCAGGAATTATTTTTTTACTTTTTGGGATCATTATAGGAAGTATTATCGGCATCACTACACCTGGTATAGTTGACTATATTAAACCCCTAGGAGATATCTTCCTCAATCTACTTTTTGTAAGTGTAGTTCCACTCGTATTTTTTGCGGTTTCCAATTCAATAGCATCATTAGAGCAACAGTCCAAATTTGGAAAGATCATCGCTGTGATGTCATTTACATTTCTATTTTTCATATTGACTGCAGCTGTTTTTACAATTATTGCCGTTTACCTTTTTCCTATGGCTCCTATTTCAGGAAGTTCACAAATCATATCTGAGGAAGCTCATAATGAAACATGGGGCAATAGAATAGTCAGTTTCTTTACTGTAGGTGAGTTCACTGAACTGTTTTCCCGAAAAAATATGCTCGCGCTTTTAATATTTGCTTTCTTAACAGGCTTTGCTGCTAGAAAAACAGGAGAAGTTGGTCAGCCTTTCAGGCTTTTTCTTGCTTCAGGATATGAAGTAATGAAAGAACTCCTTTTGCTTGTTATGAAGCTTGCACCAATAGGTCTTGGAGCCTATTTTGCTTATCAGGTTGCCACAGTGGGACCACAGCTTTTTGGCTTTTATGGCAGGCCATTGGGTATATATTATGTTGTAGGTACTATTTATTTCTTTGTATTTTTCTCATTATATACTTTTATGGCTAATGGCAGAAAAGGTGTTAAAAGTTTCTGGACGAATGCTCCCTATCCAACGCTCACTGCATTGAGTACTTGCAGTAGTTTTGCTACAATGCCTGCCAACTTACAGGCTGCTTCTAAAATTGGTATTCCCAGCTCGATAGCTAATCTGGTCATTCCGATCGGTACTACCTTACATAAAAATGGTTCTTCTATATCTTCGATCATTAAAATTTATGTGGCTTTTTTAATTATTGGAAAAGACTTTTTTGAGCCATCCAATCTGATTTTAGCATTAGGAATTACTGTTTTTGTAAGTATTGTAGAAGGGGGAATTCCAAATGGAGGTTATATTGGTGAACTTCTAATGATCTCTGTTTATAAATTACCTCATGAAGCTATTCCTGCAGTGATGATTATTGGAACATTGGTTGATCCTTTAGCTACCGTTTTAAATGCAGTAGGAAACGTCGTCGCGGCGATGTTTGTCAATCGGTTCGTGAAGGTAGACAACTGAGAAATTATAACGCAATGAAAATTTTTTTTAGTCTCGCGGATTTTGCAGATTGAGCAGATCTTTATTTTTGTTACAAGATTCCAGTGATTGTGTTTTTAATAGCTTCATCTTTGAAAATAAAGAGTATACGCAATCATCTGCGCAATCCCCTAAATCTGCGAGAATTCAAAGACTTTATTAATCAGTATAAATTTGAGTATCAATAAAGCCTATTCACTCCGCTTTACGGGTTGCAGGTTTTCATATTCTTCCGCAGTGAAGAGTTTATAATGAACTTTAAATGTTTTTCCTAATGGGGTTTCAAGAGAAAAACCACCTGGACCAAAACCATCTGTCACATCTAAAGTAAAATGGGAATATTTCCAATATTCAAACAGATCACGATCAATCCAGAATTCATGTCCATTGATTGTCCCAATCATAGCATCATTCATTCTTGGAAAGAATCCCCCTTTTTCAAAACACTGTGGTTGGGTTCCTTCACAACATCCTCCAGCTTGATAGAACATCAAATCGCCATATTTTTTTTCCAACTCCCAGATCACTTCTAATGCTTTTTCGGTAGCAGATAGTCTGGATATTTTTGTTTCCATTTCATTTAGTTTTAGTTAATCAAAGATGTAATTCTCTTATGTTTTTAAAATAGAAGAGAATTAAAAAAGACTTCTTATCATTTAAAAAAACCTGACAAAACAATTGTGTCAGGCTGCATTAAACTTAAAATATTAATCAAGGGTTGTAGTATCAATCATTTAACCATCTCATCGAATCACTCTAAAAGGTGACCGCTTTGCCCCACTGTTGAAGCAGGACAAGTCGGCACACCATGGTGTTAAAAAAATTAGAAGAACCCTAATTTGCTTTTGTTGTACGAGATCAACATATTTTTAGTCTGACGATAATGATCCAACATCATTTTGTGGTTTTCTCTACCAATTCCTGACTGTTTGTATCCTCCAAAAGGTGCGCCTGCCGGATAGGAATGATATTGGTTTACCCAAACTCTTCCTGCCTGAATCTGGCGTGGAACATTGTATAACTGATGAGCATCTCTTGTCCAAACCCCAGCTCCAAGACCATAAATGGTATCATTTGCAATTTTAATTGCTTCTTCTTCATCTTTGAAAGTCGTGAAAGCCAATACAGGTCCAAAAATTTCTTCCTGGAAGATTCTCATCCTATTATTTCCTTTAAAAATTGTGGGTTGGATGTAATATCCACTTTCTAAACCTTCCCCTACATTATTTACATCCCCACCCACAAGAACTTCAGCACCTTCTTCTTTTCCTAATTTAATATAGGATAAGATCTTATCTTTCTGGATCTGAGATGCCTGAGCACCCATCATCACTGTTTTATCTAAAGGATTACCAACTTTAATAGCTTTTACTCTTTCAATTACTTTTGCTATGAATTCATCTGCAATATCTTCCTGAACCAATAATCTGGAAGGGCAGGTACATATTTCCCCCTGATTGAGGGCAAAAAGAACAGCCCCTTCAATCGCTTTATCTAAAAATTCATCGTCTGCATCCATTACAGAACTGAAGAAAACGTTCGGTGATTTCCCACCCAGCTCTAAAGTAACCGGGATAATATTCTCTGTTGCATACTGCATTACCAAACGTCCTGTAGCTGTAGAACCGGTAAAAGCTGCTTTTGAGACTTTTGGATTTGTTACCAAAGCTCTTCCTAACTCTGCACCGAAACCGTTTACAATATTCACCACCCCTGCCGGTAAAAGATCACCGATAATCTCCATTAAAACCATAATAGAAATCGGAGTACTTTCTGCTGGTTTTAAAACCACACAGTTTCCGGCGGCCAATGCCGGAGCTAATTTCCAAATAGCCATCAAGAGAGGAAAATTCCATGGAATGATCTGCGCAATTACCCCCAAAGGTTCATGAACGATTAAAGAAACGGTATCTTTATCCAGTTCATTATGAGAACCCTCTTCTGCACGGACTACTGAAGCAAAATATCTGAAATGGTCTATTGCCAAAGGTAAATCAGCAGCTAAAGTTTCTCTGACTGCCTTACCATTATCAATTGTCTCTACTGTCGCAAGATATTCAAGATTTTGTTCTATCCGGTCAGCAATCTTATTGAGTATAATACTTCTTTCTGTTGAAGAAGTATCTTTCCAGGTTTGAAATGCTTTATGAGCGGCATCTACTGCCAATTCTAAATCTTCTTTGGATGAATGAGCCGCTTTGGTAAAATTTTTCCCATTTACAGGTGATACTACATCGAAATATTGTCCATTAACAGGAGCCGTAAACTGCCCGTTAATATAATTATCATATTTATCTTTAAATTCAGGCCACTGTAAGGTGGTTTCTGTTTTTTGTTCTGTAATTGTGCTCATATCTATTTTGTTTTAATTTTTCTATCCAGCCAAATTACACTTCCACAGTAATAACGAATAGCACAATCCTATAAAAAAACTTCAAAATAGTATTCGAAAATAATTTTATTATTTTTTAACAATACCTCCATTTTATATTTTCTTATATTTGATAGAATGGGTTTAAAAATGTTTAGAAATGAATGATAGTAAGTTTTTATTAAATACTCCTGAACTGAAAAAAGAAAATCAGTTAATGAGTCTGGTTGAAAATCAAACAAAATTCAATCTTAACAACTGTGAATTCAGCATCTATGAAACCCATAAAACTGCTTTTGATGTCAAACTCCATTTTGACACGATTGCTTTCACAGCGATGCTACAGGGCAAAAAGCACATGAAGTTGGAAAACAAAACAGGATATTTTGATTATTTTCCCGGACAAAGCATATTGGTTGCTCCCGGAGAAACAATGGTGATTGATTTTCCTGAAGCAGATGAAACACCTTCACAATGTATTTCTTTAAGCCTGAATCCTGATTTTATAGAAGATTCTCTTAATCATTTAAATTACACCTTACCTAAAGTTGATGAAACTTCCCAATGGAATCTTCAACTTGATGAATACTTTCTTTTTAATAATCAATCGCTTGCTTCTGCAACTAACAATATTATGCGAATCGCTATGGATGATAACTCCCAAAAGGATATTATGGCGGACTTTGCATTGAAAGAACTTTTGATACGATTGATGCAAACCCAAGCTAGAAGCATGGTAGAGAAAAATATTGTAAAGAATAAATCAAGAATAGGTTTCGCGGTGGATTACATTAAAAAGAATCTTCACCAGAAGCTATCCATTGACAGCATTGCTAAACTTGCTTATGTCAGCAAATCTAATTTCTTTAAAATGTTTAAAGACGAATTAGGGACCTCACCTAATGATTTTATTTTACAGGAACGAATCAACAGGGCCAAAGAATTATTGGCTAGTCAGAACAGTATTAAAGAGACAGCATACCAGACTGGTTTTTCAGATACGAATTACTTTACAAGGGTATTTAAGCAATTAGTGGGGGTAACACCAAAGAGCTATCAAAATAAGGTTATATTCTTTGAATAACAACCTTCCTTTAGAAATATCAAATGAAACGGTTATTTGTCTTTATCATAATATTACTTTTCATAAGTAATAACTATACTTCTCAAACTTCTATAAACAAATTTGAGTTCTCATCCGATCTGGAGCAAATTTCCTTATGGACAAAAAACAATATGCCTGATCAATTGGGTACTAGAAAAGCGGAAATAATAACTGATAAAGGATCTGTTACTAATGTATCAAACCCAAGATTAATTATTCATCGTCCTAAAAAACCGAATGGTACGGCTATCCTGGTTGTTAGTGGCGGTGGATACGCCCATATCGAATTAGGAAAAGAAAGTACACCAACTGCAAATTGGTTACAATCAGAGGGAGTCACTGCGTTTGAACTAATTTATAGATTACCACAAGAAGGTTGGAAGACTACCAATGTCCCTTTTGAAGATGCTCAAAGAGCTATGCGGATGATCAGAAGTTCAGCCAAAAATTATGGAATTGATCCACACAAAATAGGAATTTTAGGTTTCTCAGCTGGCGGGCATTTGGCTGGAATGATTGCCACACAACCTAATAAGAAGTTTTATAAACCTATCGATTCCAAAGATTCATTATCTGCAAGACCAGATTTTGTAGGATTGATTTATCCGGTGATTTCAATGCTTCCACCGAATAATAAAACCCATGCTTTTAAAAGTATTCTTGGAGTCAATCCATCAACTTCCGAGGAGATAGAATTTTCTGTAGAAAGGCAAGCGAATGCTCATACACCACCAACCTTTTTAGCTCAAGCAATGGATGATCCTATTTCTCCTGTGGAGAATAGTATATTAATGGATAATGCATTAAAGAAAGTGAATGTTCCTGTTGAAATGCATCTGTTTCAGACTGGTGGGCATGGTTGGGGAATGGGAAAGAAAGGGAGTGAGGTTGCGGTGTGGCCGGGGATTTTTAAAGTCTGGGGAGAGAATAATGGATTTTGGAAATAATTACAATAAATAAAATAGCCATGTTTTGAACATGGCTTAATAAATATTAAAAAATTAGTATCCTGGGTTTTGCTGAGCTGCTAATGTAGGGTTTACATTGGTTGTTACCAAAGGAATTGGCCAAAGAAATCTTCTATCTGTATAAGGTATCGCCTGTGTTAAAGATCCACCATAAGGTACTCCAGCCGTATAGCTAGCACTAGGAGGAAATCCATTTGGAACCTTGGCTGGAATTCCAATAGTAGGTGCTATATCATCATTAATAAGCCTGTGAATATCTGACCATCTCACCCCTTCACAACTCAATTCAATTCTTCTCTCTATTAAAATTCCTTTTACCAGATCGGCAGAAGTAGCAAAAGAAGATGCAATATATGCTTCACTACCTGGATTAGCCAATGACCTGTCTCTAACATCATTGAGAAGTTTAAGTGCTGCTTCCTTATTATTAAGTCTTGCATAGGCCTCAGCTGCCGCTAATTTCATCTCAGCAAAGCGAACAATAGGTGAAGCATCTGTATAATTAGTAACATCTTTATACTTTCTTGTAAATCTTGCCCCAGACACTACGGCTGTCTCATCTCTTCTTTTATCTGTTGCTAACCAAGCAGCGTTATTCCATAGGATAGGGCTTATAGCAATCAATGATCTCTGATTAAACTGAGAAGCCAAAGCTCCATTAACCCCAGGGTTATTAACTGCGGTATTATTTAATGAAAATATAGATTCTCTGTTCCCCAGATTGTTATTAAATACGGCAAAAGGATTAGCTTCTAAAGTATACATCGATTCCAATTTTTTATATTCTTCTGTGACCTTTTGCCAGTCTCTCATACTTAGGTATATCCTTATTTTTATAGCAATAGCAGCACCTTTTGTCACTTTGGAAATTTTATCTATTCCTACTCTTTGTGCATTAGTAGGTAAGCTCTCTTCTGCAAAATTCAAATCAGCCAATAATTTATTATAATCTTCAGCAACCGTTTCTCTTCCTAAATTCACCTGTTGCTCTATTGCACCTTCAGTTTCTATTCCTATTGTCCTGTAAGGAACTCCCATTGAAGCTCCATTATCTAATTGGTAAGGTCTTGAAAAATGTTTGAGAAATTCAAAATGAGTGAGTGCTCTAAAAAACAAGACCTCACCTTTATAAATATTTCCTTGTTCCTTAGAAATTACTCCATTAGTTACAGCTTTCTCTACACCATCATTGACAAGATTAGCCCTATTAATTAACCGGTATCCATCAACCCAATAATAAACATTATTAGCTGTTGTTACATCATAATTTGATTCATATGTCAGCTGATAAAAAGCCTGGGTGTTGACTACGTCCTCCCCTCTTGCTTCATTTTGTTGAAAATAAGCTGCTCCAAATACATATCCTCTTGCAAGACCTGAGAATCTGCCAATTTGTGCTGCATTATACACTCCATTTACAGAAAGTTGTATTAACTCAGGGGTTGAAAAAGCACTAGTTGCATCAACACTATTAAAGGGTTTTGTATCTAATATTTCCTGTGAGCAAGAGTTAAGCCCGAGTACTCCAATAACCAGTATTATATATATATTTAATTTTTTCATTGTATTTGTATTTGAATTTTATAATGTAACATTTAAACCTACTGAAAATACTCTCTGCCTTGGAACTCCGTTATAATCTATTCCATTAATTTGCATTTCGGGATCTGCTCCCGAATATTTAGTAATAATAACAGCATTTTGTGCCTGAATATACAGTCTTAGCTTTTGAATATTTAGTTTATTCAGAAAGTCCTTATTTAAGCTATACCCTAGGGTAATATTGTCAAATTTGATAAAATCACCTTTTTCAATAAATCTACTGTTTGATACTGAAGGCCCATTTACCCCAGGATCATTGGAGGACCATAATCTAGGTGTCCATCCATCTCCCGGATTATCCGGACTCTGCCACCTACCAAGAATTTCAGTTGAATTGTTTACAAAAAATTGGCTTAACATCTCTCTTCTTGTAATATTCATTATATAATTTCCACCACTAAACCTTACAAGAGTACCAAAATCAAAATCACGATATCTCATTGAAAGGTTAAAAGCTCCAAAATATTTAGGAATAGTATTTCCTAAGAGTTGATTTTGGGGTGCAGCACCTACTTCATCCATTTTAGAAGGGTTATTAGGATCAAACACAAAATAAGAATTATTTGGAATATTTAATTGTACTAACGAACCGTCTAAACGATGATAAACGGGATTACCATTAGTCGGGTTTACTCCCCAATATTTTACTCCATATAATTGATTCATAGTGTAGCCTTCCTTATGTATCCTATAATTTAGATCTATATTATTCCAGTCTGGATTAGTTGGAAATATATCTTTTCCATCATTCAGCCTAGTAATTCTGTTATTAATTAAAGAAAGGTTAGCATTAATATTAATTTCAAAATTATCATTCTTTATTGGCGAATAGTTTACTGAAAATTCCCATCCTTTATTTTTCGCAGCTCCTATATTAGCACTGTATTCGTTATCCGGAATACCTAAAGAGGGGTCCACCGATACTTTCTGAATCATCTCGTCAATATTATTAATAAAGTAATCAACATTTATCCTCACTTTATTTTTAAACAATCCGAAATCTACACCATAATCAAACTTTTCACTTCTCTCCCATCTCAAATTATCATTTCCCATTTGAGAATATCCAATACCGTTTAAATCCCCATACTTAGATGTTCCATATAAAGATAAATAAGGATAATTTCCGATATTGCTATTACCTACTCTACCATAAGAAGCTCGCAATTTAAGATCGTTAATAACATCTTTGGCTCCTTTAAAGAAATTCTCATTGCTGACATTCCAGCCTAACGAAGCACCTGGAAAATAACCAACACGTCCTCCAACTGGAAGAGACGAAAGATCATCTCTTCTTATTATCCCTTGGAAAAAATATCTTTTCCCAAAGTCATAATTAAATCTTGCAGCATAAGAAATTAATGCAAAATCTGTTTTACCCCCTCCCGAAATAGGAGTACCATAAGAACCACTAATGACATTACTATTAAAAAAAGAATTGGCTAAATCTGTTCCTCCTCCAAAAAATGAACTTAGAACTTCTTTTTGATACTCATTAACTAAGGTAACTCCTACTTTGTGTTGACCAAAGGTTTTATCAAAAGTTAGAACATTTTGGAAATTATATCTTTCAAAAGTTGAATTATTATTTTGTATTCTACCCTTACTTCCTACTCCATCACCATGAAAAGCATTATAATAAAGTAATCCTTCATTTTGGGATCTATCAGCACTTATCTGAAGTCTATAATTAAGATATGGTAAAATCTTTGCATCTGCATAGATATCTCCCAAAACTCTTAATACTTTAGATTCAAATCTATTAGTTTTTAAAACATAAAGGATGTTAGGCAAATTATTGGCGATATACTCTGTATTTTGTCCTTTCCCTACAATAGTATTACTTCCTACAACATCAATATTATAGCCAAATGGACCATTAGAATCGTAAATAGCAGTATTAGGAAGCTGTTTTACAGCATTTGAAATAGCTCCTGAAAGTCCATTTGTAGTATTATTTAATCCTTCATAAGCTGTCCGGGTCACTCCTAAGTTAACACCAACCTTCAACCAATTATTTACTTCTTGATTCACATTAAAACGAGCTGAAAACCTTTCCATACCATTACTTAAGATAATACCATCTTGTTTCGTATATCCAACCGAAGCGAAATAAGATCCCTTTGCCATTCCTCCTTGAAGAGAAATATTATGATCCGTTTGAGTAGCTGTTCTTAAAACCGCTTTTTGCCAATCTGTGTTTAAAGTATTCCCCACAGCCCATGGAGCTAACCCTCTATTACTACGTTTCTCATTAGAAATTGCAAGAAAATCTGGTGTTTGTAGTAGATTGAATCGCTTCGCAGCATCTGCAAAACCGGTATAAGTGTTATAATCTAGTTGAAACCTACCTTTTTTTCCTTTCTTTGTAGTAATAATCATTACTCCGTTTGCCGCCCTTGATCCATAGATTGCTGCTGCTGCACCATCTTTTAGTATTTCAATACTTTCAATATCTGAAGGATTAATATCTGCAAGAGCGTTATTAGGTGCATATCCCCCGGTATCTCCAGTAAAAATTGGCATCCCATCTAAGATGATTAACGGATATGTACCCGAGTTAATCGAATTAACTCCACGAATACTAATGTTAGGTGCTGCTCCTACAATACCTGTATTAGTGGTAACATTAACACCAGCTGCTCTTCCAGCTAATTGGGATTCAAAACTTGGAGTAACCAAACCTGCTATTTCACTGGCTTTAACCTGCGAAACAGATGCAGTAACTTCACTTTTCTTCTGAGTTCCATATCCAACCATCACTACCTCTTCTATTTTCTGCTCTTTGGTGGCTGTATCTTTTAACACTTTTTGAGCATGCACAACTTGCCCTGTAAAGAATAAAGCTGCAGTGGTTATCATGCATAATTTTACATTCATGTTTTTTTTATTTAGTATTATGGTTGTAAATATGTTAATTAATATTAACACAAACAATATATAATATATTGAAAAACAACACTTTAATAAAAATAAAATTCATTAATGTAAAAACAATTAAAATAAATTTGTCTTAGTATTTTTTGTAAGAATTAAAAAAATCCAACCAAAAATGTATTTGGTAAAATATTTTTAAATAATTGGTAAAAAATAAAAATATCACAATCATTACATAAATAAGCTAATCATATTAATAAATTAAATTCAAAACTCCATATAATTAAATAAAATAAATTCAATTTTAAACAGAAACACTGCTTCCAGGAAGGTTTTTCTACAATTTGATGCCCTTTATTGGCCATTAAAAAGCAAAAAACATCTCTTTTTAGAGATGTTCTACAAAAAATTAACATTTAATTAATAGCTTTTTTAGTACTTATAAGTATAATATCTTGCTCCTTTTGATAAAGGATTTTCAAATTCAATAGAATCCAATCCAAATCCCACATGATCTCGATTTACAGATTCAACTAATTGTTTTCTATGAAGTCTTTCATAAATGTCAAAACTTATAGCTGTTCTGTTTTTCAGATTTTCGAATAAATCCCATTTTGAGACTACACTCTTCCAGTTTGAAGAAATTTTCCCAGCAAAAACTTTAGATTTTGACCCACTTCCGTATCCTAGAAATCCTATTTCCTTTCCAGCTAGATCTTCACCTTCATTGTATGAAATCTGCAATGCTGAAAGTAATGCCATAAATATAGAGGCCGTATACATATTCCCTATTTCGGAAGATGCTCTCTGCGTTCTTTCAATTTTACTATTTATAAATTGAAGATAATCTTCAGACTTAGCTACAATCTTCTGTTCCTCGGGAGTTTCGTAGCTCAATCCATTTTCCAAACTGTAAATTTCAGTAAATACTCTTTTTCCGTGAAAAGCGTACGGAAGGTGAAAGATTAAATATCTCCAGTCTTCATACGGTTTATCCCTGCCAGTGATCTCTTTATAATGAATATATGCTTCTCTGATACGGTCCTGATAACATTGATTAGAATATTGACCATCAAAAACCGGTTCATCCGTAAACACTTCTATTTTATCAGGGAAAGATACCGGAGCATCTGCTAAATCAGTTTTTAAATATTGACGTCTTGGTTTGAAAAAATCGAAAACACTTTCGGTAGCCACTCCCCACTGATTTTCAATTTCTAATAAATCAGGTTGAGAGGAAATTAATAAAGCCACTGCTCCACCCCCTTGCGTATATTCACCTGAAGATGCTAATTCATATTTTGCGTAATCACTTGCAATGACAATTGCTTTTTTACCAGGATTCACTCTTACAAAATCGAGAGAGTTATGCAAGGCGTCAACAGCTCCGACACAAGCAAATGTCATATCTACAACATCACAATTTTTAAAACATC
Organism: Chryseobacterium paridis; assembly: GCF_016595215.1. Taxonomy (GTDB): domain Bacteria; phylum Bacteroidota; class Bacteroidia; order Flavobacteriales; family Weeksellaceae; genus Chryseobacterium; species Chryseobacterium paridis. The sequence goes on from NZ_JAENHK010000010.1 coordinate 1,774,024, forward strand.
GCTCTCCATATTCTTTTTCCAATACTTTTTCAACCATTTGCATCGCATAAGAGGCTGTAGGTTTTGCGGCATCCAATGCACTTTCGGTTCCCAGATAAATTCTAGCGACCTCTCCAGGATTGATATTATAATCTTTTATTAATCTTAATAATGCTTCTGCTGCGAAAGTAGCCGCATCTTCATGAACATCGGGAAAACCCATTTTATGTAACCCTAACCCTTTTTCTAATTTTGCAGGTTCAATCCCCCTTACTTCCGCTAAATCTTTTATTTCCAAATACAAAGAAGGCACATAATAACTTGCTGCCTCTATTCCAAAACTCATATTATCTAAATTTTATACGAATTTAAAAAAAAGTAAACGTTTAACCTTCGCAATATGATCTAGTTTTTAAAAATTCATTTTCATAATTGGGGAAAAGAAAGAAGCACTTCCATTGTGAAAGTGCTTCTTAATGTATAATACTATTACAATTATTTGTAACTCTCAATCGCTTTATTCAATGCATCTATTTGTTTATTGATGCTTGCTGTGTTCTGGGGATTTTGCTTCAGCAACTCCATTTTTTTGCTGAGACCATCTTTTAAAATTTGGGAGATCATCATTTTAGCCTGAGGATTCTGAGCTACCTGACCTTTCGCCCGATCCATCATTTTAGTGATACTTTCGGTAGCTTCAAGATTGTCTGAAGTCATGATCCAATTGAAACCATCTTCAGCAGATTTTCCTAATTCCGGATTCTGGAATTTAATAAATGGATAAAATGCCGCTATAGAAGCAATATTTGCCATTTGAGAAGTGACTTTATTTTTTACAACTATGGGTAATAACTGCGCTAATAAATCATCAGAAGCTCCTTTTAAATCAATTTTATCCGCTAGCGCGTTAGCTTTAGAAGGATCTACAGTAACTATTGCAGATAAAGAGTTTCCTCTTACAGAATTGGAAACAGCATTAACTCCCTTCTCAAAAATAGGAAGATATTTTTTATCTTTCGTTTTTGCTAAAGCAGCAATAGCAGCACCCTGAACCAAAGTTTTAGGATCGTTTGCTACCAGTTTTTCTACATCGGCAGCTAAAGCTTTTGCTTGCTCAGGATTGGATAAATCCATTAATTCCAGTGCTTTCATTCTCACTCTGAAGTAAGGATCTTTTAAAGCAGCGGATAATAACTTTGTCGCAGTTGGATTCTTGCCAACCTGATCTTTAATTGCTTTCAATGCTGTATATCTGCTCTTAAATTCTTTTGAATTTGTGAACTGCATGAAGCTTTGTTCAGGCGTTTTTGTTTCAGTAATTTCTGATACCAATATCCCATCCGCATTGATATTGATCAAATCCGGAGTTTTGGAAACATCAAAATTAAAAGTATTTTTAGCTTCAGCATTTACCCAAACATTATATCTTTTCGGTTTCCCGTTATCATAAACATCTATTGCCAATGGAAATTGGAAAGGTTGTTCCTGGCTTTGGTTAATCACTAAAGTAACTTGTTTTTTAACAGGTTCGAAAGTATAGGAATAATTCAATTTTGGATTTCCGCTTCCAAAATACCATTGATTAAAGAACCAGTTCAAATCTTTTCCTGAAACCTTTTCAAAAGAAAGTCTTAGCTGATGAGCTTCTCCGTTCTTATATTCATTAGTTTTCAAATAATCATTCATTCCGGCAAAGAAAGCATCATCACCTAAATAGTTTCTCAGCATATGAAGGATACCTCCTCCTTTTTGATAGGTTACCAGGTCAAAAACATCCTCACGGGAATCATAATTGAATCGCACAAGGTTTTTATTAAAATCGGTAGGATTATGTATGTACATACTCACATCACTCATCTGATGATAATCTGCCTGATCTTTACCATATTTATACTCATTCCACAAATATTCTGAATAGTTGGCGAATGACTCATTAACTGTAAGGTTACTCCAGCTTTCTGCTGTCACCAAATCTCCAAACCAATGATGGAACAACTCATGGGCAATCGTATCCTCCCATTTGTTCTCATCGATTAGCTGTCCGGGCTTTTGTAAAATATCACTTCCGTGAAGTGTTGCTGTTGTATTTTCCATAGCGCCACTCACATAATCTCTTCCTGAGATCTGTGCATACTTTGCCCAAGGATAATCATAGCCCATTTTCTTAGAGAAAAACTCGATCATTTCAGGAGTATTTCCATAGATCTGTTTTGCGTAAGGCTCGTATTCCTTTTCTATATAATAATCTACTGGAACATTTCTCCATTTATCCTTAACGATAGCATAATCTCCTACTCCCATAAAGAAAAGATAGGTTGAGTGTCTCTTATCCATTACCCAATGATCGGTCCTCAGTCCATTTGACTCTTTCTGAGAATCTTTTAAAACTCCATTAGAAAGGGTAACATATTTGTCAGGAACAGTCATGTAAATTTCCTGAGTAGTTTTTTGATTCGGTTTATCAATTGTTGGGAACCATGCGGAAGAAGATTCAGTTTCTCCCTGTGTCCAGATCTGGGTTGGTTTGTCAGAATCTTTTCCCTGGGCATTAATGAAATACAATCCTTTTGCATCATTAATCGCAATACTTCCTTCCTGTTTTACTTCATTAGGACGAGAGGTGTATTTGATGTATACTGTATAATCCTGATCTTTCTGATATGTTTTATCTAAATTAATCGTTAAAACATCATCTTTATATTCATATTTTAAAGGAGACCTTTTACCATTATTATCTAAAGCAACCTCATGGATCAACATACTTTTTGCATCAAGCACCAATTGGTTGGTTGGATAAAAATAAGGAGAAGCAGTCAGCCATTCCTCACCACCCATTTGCTCTTTCTGATAATCAAAATTTACTTTTAGTTTTGTGTGCTTTAGTTCTGTTACTTTAGTATGTGTGGCTCTGTACACCTTTTCCCTGCCTGAAGTTTCAGTTTGTGCAGATAGGTTTCCAGAAAAGAAAATTGCTAGTACCGCAATCGATAAAATGGCCTTTTTCATCCTTATTTAATTTATTATTATTTAGAATTATTTTTTGTTAAAATCTCAAAAATATCATTGACTAGTGTTTCATAATCGCCCTTTTTAAGTTGCTCTTTTGTTTTCGCAAAGGCTTTTTTCAATTCACTTTCCGGGTTTTCTTCGTCTATGATCTCCACAGAAATAACTCCCTTTAATTGCAGAATGGCATTTTGCAATAATTCGAGATCTACTTTTTGATCAGTATGTATTTTTAAATATTTCATTTTTTACTCTTTTGTAAATAAGATATTATTACCTCCTTGTAAAAGAACAAGTTCTTTTTTCGTTGGGTTAAAGTTAATAACAATTCCTGCTGTATCAAATTTAAAACTTGTTTTAGAAGTTGCTTCTAAAGGAAAAGCTCCCTGGCCTGTTGCCTGGGCCATTAATACTTTATCTTTAACAAAAACACTGATTTTCATAGGCATTTTTGCTGTAGCATATGTCCCTGTAAATTGCTGAAGTTCACTTTCAGAAAGATGGATAACTGTAAAACTCGGAATTTCAAAATCCCTTCCATAGGCTGCACTTAGAGCTGCAATAGAAATATTGTTGTTTTCAAAATTACTTTGATTGGTAATCATCGCGAAAGTCCTTTCCCCATCTGGAAAGTAATACAGTACCGAACTGAAATGATCAATTCCTCCATTATGCCCAAACCCTTTTTTTCCCGCAAAAGGAACTTCTGCCAATCCAAAACCATAATGCTCTTTAAATGTAAGCATTTTTTCCAGACTTTCCTTTGAGATTAGTTTCCCGGAAGTCAGCCCATTCATAAATATAATCAATTCAGAAGGGGTAGAAACCAGATTTCCTGCACCTATAGGAACAGACATATCTGTTTCAGAACTTTTTACATATTTACTATCGGCATAAGTATATGAGTTAGCCATATTTTTTGAAGGATCTATCTTCCCTCCCACTTTTGTGTATTTTAATTGTAGTGGCTTACCAATATATTCCTCGATTATTTGAGCGTAAGGTTTTTTGTAAATTTTCTCTAAAATAAAACCCAATAAAGAATAATTTGAATTGCTGTAACTGAATTTGGCATCCGGCTCAAAATCGGAACCTGCTTTTTGAATAATATCTATAAGCTTTTCCTCTGAAATAGGCAGTTGATAATATGTACTATACAAACCATCATCAGTAAAATTATGAATTCCACTTCTGTGATTCAAAAGATATTCTATTTTGATCTTTTCTGCATTTTTTATTTGTGGAAAAAACTGGCTTAAATTAGTATCGAGGGTTAATTTTTTACTCTCAACAGCCTTCATGATCAAAACTGCAGTGAAAGTTTTTGAGATGGAACCGATTCTGTAAATTGTACTGATATCAGCTTTTTTCTGGTTTTCTACGTCGGAAAATCCAATTGCATTGGAATAAATTACTTTTCCATGATCTGCAATAGCAAAGCTACCCATCACCTTATGTTCGTTATCCAGGACTTTAAAATAATTATCCAGTTTTTCCTTATCAATATTTTGACTAAAACTAAGGTTAAAAGCTCCTATGGAAACACAAAAAAATATTTTTTTAAACATACTAATGAGATTTCATTAATAGGTAGTGAAAATAAGAGACTTGTTACATATCTAAACCTTTATCTGGTCGGATATTCATCAGGAAAAATATCATTGGTCTCCAATTCTCTTGTGATTTCAATTTCATCACTGAAAAGAGTATCTTTTTTAAGATAATTAAGAATAAATTCTTTGTTTGCAGGATTTCTTAAAGACAGTAGTTCTTTGAGATATATGCGCTTTGAAATACCAACTAAAGTATCATTTTTAATGATTGAGATGAATTCTTTTTGTAAGGCATCAATATAGTCACTCTTATGCCAATGACTTAAGTAAATAGCTGCGAAAATTTCATGATTCTTAAAAGCTAAAGTCTCAATTCTTTTTCGATAATTTTTAGGAAAATTTTTATATCTAAATACCTCTAATAAAAGGCTTTTTGGTGAATTTGGATTAAAAATAATAATGCTGTCAAGCTTTTTCAACAACTGATCTGATTGTCTGTTCTTAGCAGGCAAAGAATAACAATATTTATGATACAAAGGTTCAGCAGGGTTTAGATCTCCTACCAAACAACCGTTCTGTGTATGAATTGTGGTTTTTAAATTTAAAAAATTTGAAAATACCTTATCAATCAGCTCTGGTTTTCTTTCCAAAAGTCCTACAGATGCATAAACAGCTACTGTCTTGTTTCTATTATTAATAAGTGATAAAAGCTCATCCTCTGAAGCCAGTTGAACCAACTTTTTGAAGTTCTCTGCATTGGCTGGTTTCTCTACACTCTTTCCCATCACATCAGTCTGGTAAGTATTTATGCGGGAAATTCGTGTCACAATATTTCTTAAATGTTGAGGTACTCGTAATGTATCAAAAATAGCATCTTTAGAATTATCCCAAGTATCTATCAAAAGGTCAGAATATACAGGCTCTTTCTCTTTTTTACAACTAAAAAGAAAAATCGCAGAAATTATGATAATAAAAATCTTAGAAACAGGCATTAAATCGCCACAGGTGCCTTAATTCCTGGATGTGGATCGTAATTTTCAAGAATAAAATCTTCAAAATTAAAATTGAAAATGTCTTTGATTTCAGGATTTAATTTCATGGTCGGAAGAGGTCTAGGATCTCTGGACAATTGTCTGTTAACCTGTTCGAAATGATTATTATAAATATGAACATCTCCAAAGCTGTGAACATAATCTCCAACTTCAAGATCACAAACCTGAGCTACCATCATAAGTAGCAGTGCATAGCTTGCAATATTAAAAGGAACGCCAAGGAATACATCAGCACTTCTCTGATATAATTGTAAAGATAATTTACCATCAGCAACATAAAATTGAAATAGTGCATGGCAAGGTGCTAATGCCATATTTGGAATTTCGGCTACATTCCATGCAGAAACAATCAGTCTTCTGGAGTCTGGATTTTTTTTGATCTGATCAATCACATCTGAAATTTGATCAACCACTTTGTTATCTGCTCCTTTCCAACTTCTCCATTGTGCACCATAAACGGGACCTAAGTCTCCATTTTCATTAGCCCATTCATCCCAGATACTTACTCCATTATCATTCAAGTATTGTATGTTAGTATCTCCTTTCAAGAACCAAAGTAACTCATAAATAATAGATTTCAAATGCACCTTTTTGGTAGTCACCAAAGGGAAACCTTTCGATAAATCATACCTCAACTGATATCCAAAAACGCTTCTTGTTCCTGTTCCTGTTCTATCCGTTTTATCTGTTCCATTGTCTAGAATATGCTGTAAAAGGTCTAAGTAGTTTTGCATTTTGAAAAATTAATTAGTGTGTTTTTTAATAAATGATAATAGACTTCAAAGTTAATAAAAAAACAGCTGTGAAAAATAATTTCAAAGCTGTTTAACTTTATTTTGTTTGGAATAATTCGGCAAAGCCTTTTAATAAATCATTGATTAATTTCCGGTGATTTCAAATTTAAATTACCTTACGACAACTCCCACTTCAGGAGAGTTTCCTTCTATTGATTTTATTCTTCCGAATTTATTTTTATTCATAATAGTATCATTCCAGTAATCAAGGTTAACGGGTCCGAATTTTATCAACTTTTTGTATTTACTTTTATCCATAATATCTTTCATTCCATAATCGATTGAAATATTTCCAATTGATTTCAGTTTTCCAAATTTGCTGTTATCCATTATGTCCTTTTCCCAATAATCTACAGATACCTCTCCAATCTTTTTTACCTTACCGCTTTTTTCTCTGTCAAAACGATCCCAATAATCTATAGAGATATTTCCAATATTCTTCACTTTACCATCCTTATCTGTATCAAACCGGTCGAAGTAGTCCACTGTTAGATTGCCTATCTTCTTTATTTTGCCCAATTTATCACGATCAAAGTATTGATCATCGTAATAGTCAATTTCTCCGTTTGAAATAGAATTAAATCCGGCAATTGATCCCTGATCATCAATTGTAATAATTATGTCTCCTATAGTAATATCAACAGATTCCAAATCATAGGATTCATGTGAAACATTCGCCTTTATCTGAGCTAGCATTAAAGAGTTGACAACTAAAAAAAGAAGAGTACAAAGAGCGTATTTCAATTTTATCATTTACCAGATATTTTCAATTGTTTGATGATTATTATTAATCATAAACTTCTCTGCTATTTTCTTGCCAAACATTGCTTTTACCAGTGGTGACTCCACAGAAACCGTCATGACCTTCTGATTTTCAAATACAATTTCTCCAATAGATGCTGCAATATAAAATAGTCCTTTATCAGTTTTCACTAATGCTCCATTCTGGACTTTAGAAGATTTTTCCGGACTTATTTTTTGAACAAGAACTTGTTGATTTAAAGTTTCATTAAGTTGTCTTTGAAGATTATTAATCTCCTGCTGAACCATTTCACGACTGGTTTCATATTTATCTCCCATCGAGCTCTTCGTTTCATTATTGGCCGCTCTCGTTTCAGCAATTAAGTTTTCAAATTTTTGAATTCTCTCCGAAAGTTTTGTTTTTATGATATTTAATATTTCTTCCTTATTCATTTTACAGTCACTCAATGTAGGTATGTATTCGAATTAAAAAGCGGGCTAAAGCCCGCTTACATTGTTATTATTATTTTAAATATAGAAAATAATTTTATATTCTAAGCCAAAATTTCAATGACTTTAGTCTTCATTTTTCAAATACTTTGTAATCAGAAACTTTAAAATCAAAATCTTTATTTCCATTGAAATCCATTTTAACTCCATCAAATACATTTTTAAATACTCCGGAAACATTTTCATCCTGAATGCTAAAATTAACATCTTCTTTGGACATATTTAAAAGAACCAAAACTTCTTCATTCCCATTTCTTCTCAGATAGGCCAAAATTTTGTCATTAGCAGTGGTATTCAAAAGATAGGTTGTAACATTAGAATCTCCACCTCGTAAAGCAGAGTTTGAAGATTTTAAATCCAATAGGGTTTTGTAAAAATCAGCAACCTGGTAGTTGTGAGTCCATTCTATTACATCTTTTTCAAAAAATTCCAATCGTTTCATGTTGGGAAGTTCCTGGCCTGAGTATAATAAAGGAATACCGTTCCATGTTGCAGAAAATACAGCCATTGGTTTTGTAATTACACCATATTTTTCATACTCTGTCCCATTCCAGGAATTTTCATCGTGATTGCTCGTAAACCATGCTCTCTGTGAAGCATCTCCTACCTTAGAATATTTCAACAATAGATCTTTCAAATCCTGCAATGGAAGGTCTTTCTTATAGTAATCTTCAGAGAGATGCATCCATTTCCATGAGTAGCTAGCATCGAAAACCTTTCCATACTCAGGGCTTTCCAATTCATCAAATTCCCCTAACCAAAAAAGAGGCTTTATGGTCTCTACTTCCGGACGCGCCTGTTGCCAGAAGTCTACTTCTACCCATGAAGCAAGGTCACATCTGAATCCATCTATATTGGTTTCTTTAACCCAAAACCTCATAGCATCGATCATCGCCTTCCGCATATCCTGGTTTTTGTAGTCAAGCTCAATAATATCATCCATGCCTGAAGCAATATGAAATTGACCATCCGGATCTTTTAAATAAAACTCAGGGTGGGTTTTTGTCCAGATATGATCCCAGCCGGTATGATTGGCGACCCAATCAATAATGACTTTAAAACCCAATCGGTGAGCTTCATTTACCATATGTTGAAAATCAGCCAGTGTCCCAAATTCTGGATTGATGGATGTATAATCAGCCGCTGCGTATTGACTTCCCAAACTTCCTTTTTTATGTTGCTGAGCAATTGGGGTAATAGGCATAAACCAAAGTACTTTGACTCCCATAGATTTTAATCGAGGCATTTCTTTTTCAAATGCCCTAAAGGTTCCTTCCTTAGTATATTGCCTTACGTTTACTTCATATATATTAGTAGAATGCTTCCAATCTTTGGGTAAATCCATAGTCTTATTTGTATTTTTTACAGCACAGGAAACAATTCCCAAGCCAATTATTGTCAATAAAATTATTTTTTTCACTAATCCTCGTTTTAACAAAAGTAAGGATTGTTTTTATGATTAAGGGCGAAAAGGCAAAATAGCGGAATTGCGAAATCGCAGAATCGTAAAATCGCTAAAAAGTTGTCAAAGTAAAATATATTAGTAAAAAAGCAAAAAAAGCAAATTTGCCTTTCAGCATTTCAGCCTAACATACATTACAAAAAAAGCCCCGGATATTAATCCAGGGCAGTATATTCTATATTGTGTTACGATTATCTTTCATCATCATTATCCTCTTCCTCATCGAAAACATCATCATTGTAGTCTTCTTCTTCCTCATCATCAAAACTGTCATCTTCATCAGAGAAATTATCTCCACCTCCAAAGTCATCATCAAAATTAAATTCGTCATCCATAAGAGGCATCGCTGATTTCTTTTTAGAACCTCCTCCGTTTCCACTTTTGCTTGGTGCTTTTAAAGGAACATTTCCAAATCTATATACAGTAATTGGATAATTTACTCCCTTAGTTTCTTCGATTACTTCAACAAGCTCACAGAAGAATTCCCAAAGATCTAAAAGTCCGTATTGAAACTGAGCCTTATCTCCAGCGCTTGCAAAAGCTTCATCAATATATACATCTGACATAATTTCGCCATCACCATCATCACTCATATCTTCTAATGGAACACTTTTTACTATCGTACCATCTTCTTCCAGCAAATTAAAAGTTGAAAGCTCATCACCCTGCAGGCTGAATGCACTCTTAATTCCCAGATGTAAATTCCATAGTGTCTGTTTTCCTTTTACTTCGATATCACGGAAAATATCTTCTTTCGCATCTAATATTACGCGGATTTTGTAAACCATATCAGTCTTTAAATTACTTTTTGCCTTTATTTATTATGATAAATTTCTGTTGCAAATATATAATAAATGACATGTCACAAAAAAATATTTCATGATTTTTTAAAATATTTTTTTTCCTTACATTTTGCTCAGATTATTTACTTTTTTCAAGCATAAAACTAAATTTCGTTCCTTCAAGATACACACTTTCTACGGTAATATTTTCTTTATGAGCTTCAAGAATGTGTTTTACAATAGCGAGCCCAAGCCCTGAACCTCCTTCTCTACGGCTTCTACTTGTTTCTACACGATAAAATCTCTCGAAAATTCTAGGTAAAATCTCAGATTTTATACCCATTCCATTATCAATAACCTCAATTAAAACTTTATTTTTCAGAACGCTTGTTTTTACGACAACCTTTGCTTCCTGTCTGTTAGCATAATGGATCGCATTAGAAATTAAATTGATAAAAACCTGTGACATTTTCTGCTTATCAGCTTCTACAAAAATCTGAGGATGCAGTGTTTGAATTTGTAATGTTGTATTGTGCTTTTCAGCTTCAAGATCAAGCAGATCGAAAATCTCTTTTATTAAAAGATTCACATCAAATTTTGAAACTGTAAGATTGATCTCACCTGCCTCAAGTCTGTTGATCATATCCAGATCAGTAACAATAGCAATGAGTCTTTCCACAGAAATATCTATTCTTTCCAAATATTTATCTCTGATGGTAAGATTATCTACACCACCATCTCTTAAAGTCTCTACGTATCCTTGAATAGAAAACAATGGGGTCTTAAGCTCATGAGAAACATTTCCAATATATTCCTTACGATAGCTTTCCATTTCTTTCATCATATCAATTTCAGTAACTTTCTGTTGATTGAGATCTGAGAATCTTTCTCCTAATTCTTTAATAGTAATATTCTCATCGTTGTTATTCACAATCTCCTGCGGTAAGATCTGTGAAAGTCCGCGAACCTGCTTTTTACCATAATAATTAAACAGAAGCTCTAACACTGCATAATTAATAATGAAGATAATGATAAGGCAGAGCATGAGCCCTATTTTGAAAAATGGAGTCTTATAATAAATATCTTTTAGCGAATCGAAGATGATCACTAATAAGAACATCACCAATGTTATAAGACATGATGCGACAAGAGTAAGCCTGTAAAATTTCAATTTTACAATTTTTTATGGGTTATAATAAGGTAAAGGTAGGCTATTTCGTTTATTAAACGATCAGTTTATATCCTATTCCTTTTAAAGTCTGGATCGTATTAATCCCTAATTTTTCTCTTAATCTTCTGATATGAACATCAATTGTTCTTTCACCAACAATTACGTCATTACCCCAAACTTTCTCAAGAATTTCTTCTCTTTTAAAAACTTTTTCCGTGTTAGATGCCAGAAGATAAAGCAGATCAAATTCCTTCTTTGGAAGTAAAAACTGCTGTCCACTTTTAGAAACTCTGAAGTTATCTTTATCAATAACCAAGTCTCCAATTTCAATTAATTTAGCATTGTCCGACACCTGAGATGTTAACTGTAACAGGGCATTTACCTTAGAAATAAGGATTTTTGGTTTGATTAATTTAACAATATAATCATTTGCTCCTGCCTGAAAACCGGCTAATTGAGAAAACTCTTCACTTCTTGCAGAAAGAAAAACAATCAATGATTTTTGAAGTTCTTTCACTTTACGAAGTTCCTGACAAGTTTCGATACCATCTTTTTCAGGCATCATTACGTCTAGTAAAATTAGATCCGGAATAATTTCTTTGGCTTTTTCTATACCTTCGTTACCATTAGTAGCTGTATAAATATCGTAGCCTTCCTTTTCCAAGTTGTAAGACAGAATCTCTAAAATATCGAGTTCATCGTCTATTAAGAGTATTTTCTTTTGGTTCATTTTCAATTTTTACGGGTCAAAGTTAATAATTTTTATACGACAGATTAACAAATCACCTATCGTTCATATAAAGTTAACAATTATATCGTTTTGTTAATGTTTAGTTAAGAAAAAATTAAATTAAACTAAACCATTAAGCCCAATAAACTTTTATTCCTTTGCACCGAAAGAATATAGTAAAAATAAAATGAATTTTACAAAAGTTAGTATAGCGGTTATATTTTTAACCGCCTCATCGACTGCATTTTATGCTCAAGATACCAGGCAAGATACCATCAAGAAAGAAAAAAAGATCGAAGGTGTTGTCATCCAGGGAAGTAGCAATAAAAAAACTGAAACTGCTGTATTAGGAGAACAGAAAAAGGCAATTATCCAGAAGCAAGCTGTAAGCGCTGAGGAAATTTCCAGAAAGGGAATCTCTAACGTAGAACAAGGTCTTACAAAAGTAACCGGAATCACTACAGTTGAAGGACGAGGACTTTTCGTAAGAGGTTTAGAAGAAAGATATAACTATCTTTTAATTAACGGTCTTGGCTCTCCTTCCAACAACCCTTTCCAAAAAATTATTGCGTTAAAGCAATTCCCAACTGATGTGGTAGGTAAACTAAATATCTACAAAACATTCAACTCTAACCTTTACGGAGATTTTGCCGGAGCTACTTTTGACATCGAAACTTTGACAATTGACAAGTCATTCTCTAAAATTGAGTTTAGTGTTGGTGTGAATACATTAAGTACATTCAGAGATAACTTTAAAGTAGCTGAAGGTGCAGATGGGATGAAAGGGTATTTGGGTTTAAATTCCAGAGATAGAAGACTTCCAAATGAAGTAAGAGATTATAGGCCAAACACTCATAATTTTACTAAAGATGAATCATTAAATTCATTTAAGGATTCATGGAATGTAAATAATATTAAAACTCTACCAAATACAAGTATAGGTTTTACCACAGTACAAAAGGTAAAAGCGGGTGAAACGGGAAATATTGGAATTTTATTTTCTTTGAATCAAGGCTCTAAATATTCATATAAAGAAGGAGATAATAATCAGTTTAGAGATAACGGACAAATTATAGAGGTAAGTAATCTACTCAACAAGAAAAGTTATATCTATGAACTTGAGTCTTCAGCATTGTTGGGAGCAGCATATAAGAATAAGGGAACAAATATTAACTTAAACGCTATCTATTTACAAAACTCTGCTAATATTATTGAAGATTTTAAAGGTTACAAGAACTTCAGTGTGGAGGACAATCGTTTTTTTAGAACCAATCAACAAGATATTTCCAAATTTCTAAATTTACAATTAACAGCTTCTCAAAAAATCGGAGAACGCCATTTATTTAAAGCAGGAGGTAGCTACGTTCTTAATAATTACAGCCAACCAGATAGAAAAATATTTGAACTTACTTATCCTCAAGATTTTAGTCATGCTGCATTTTCTTATGGTGGTAACAATTTAATCAGACAATATCTAGATGTTGATGGAAAATTCTATGCATCTGCTTTTGGTGAATATTCTGTTTTCCTTGGAGAAAAGGGTGAAAAAAAAGAGTTCCCCATGCAATTGTCTGTTGGATATAATGGCTTTTCTGATATCAGAAAAAACTCTTATCGCTTTATTTTTGGTACGCCTAAAGGTACTAACACCCCTGTCTTCATAGATATTGACAGTCCTCAGTCTACCTTAGAAAATTCAATTAAAAATGATAAACTATTTTATAAAGAAGACTCTGATGCATATTCATATTTATCAAATATTTATCAGTTCGTAAATGCAGGATATCTAAATTTTGATTACAAGCCTACTGAGAGTTGGGATATTTTAATTGGAGGAAGATTCGAAAATGACATGAGAATTATTCGTTACAACAAACCGGGGGTTTCTGATAGAATTAACCTTACCACGAATAAAAATTATTTTCTTCCTTCCCTTTCCATAAAGAAAGCTTTAGATAGTAAAAACAACTTAAGATTATCATTAAGTAAAACGGTTACTCGTCCTATCTTAATTGAAACAATGCCGATTGAATATATCAATCCGGATAACACAACTGTGAGAGGTAACGAAAATATTAAAAATAGTGAAAACTATAATATTGATTTGAAATGGGAGTATTTCCCATCTAATAAAGAAATGTTTGCAGTAAATCTATTTGCTAAAAGAATTGATAATGCAATTGAAAAGTCTATCGCTCCATCAGGAAATGCAAGTGGTGTAGTTATTACTTATTACAACTCCAAGAAAGCAACGCTTGCTGGAATAGAGTTAGAAGGTATATTAAGTTTAGGTAGAATTTCTGATGCACTTGATAAGTTTACGTTTGGTGCCAATGCAACATTTATGTATTCTGACGTAAAAAGGAGTGAAGAACAATTAAAAACAGAACGACCGAATATTGCTGGATTTACAGACGATCAGCTTCATAAAAGAGGCTTACAGGGTGCTGCACCTTATACTATAAATGCTGATTTAAAGTATGAGTATAAGAATTCCAAAAATCTTAGCAGTACACTTTCTCTAGTATACAATGTTTCAGGATCAAAAATTTATGCTGTAGGTGGGTCTGGAACTGATAATTATTATGAAAAACCGTTTAATCAGCTGGATTTTGTTTACCAAAATCAAATTGATAAAAACTGGAATATAAAATTCCGAGTTCAAAATATCCTAAACAGTAAATATCGTGTTGAGTTAGGAGATGATAATTACTACACTCTAAGAACAAACGATAACTATTCTCTAAACAATTATTTCAACGGAGTCAATTTTAACTTTACAGTTGGCTACACATTTTAAAAAATTATAAAAATTAAATCTTACTATAAAATGAAAAAGAATCTTTTAACTTTATTTTCCTTAGCTATAGCTTTGAGTGTAACATTGACTTCATGTACCATAGATATTAACGATGGAGACAACGGTAACGGAACAATAACAAATCCTGGTACCACTGAAAGTGTACTAAGTGGTAGCGGAACCCTTTCAGGTACAATTACAAAAGATATATTAATTAAGAAAGGAACTTATATTCTTGATGGTGTTGTGAAAATAACAAATGGTGCAACTATTACCATTGAGCCTGGTGCTGTTTTCAATGCTGTAACCACAAAATCAAGCAGCTTGGTAGTATTACAAGATGGAAAAATAAATGCTGTAGGAACTGCAAGTGAGCCAATTGTATTTACAACTACAAATAAGCAGCCAGGGGATTGGGGTGGAATTACATTATATGGAAATGCACCAATTAAAGCAGTTAATGGGTTATCTCAAGCATTATCTGAAGACGGAAATAGTGTTTATTATGGAGGAAACGATGCAAACCATAATTCTGGAACAATGAAATTCGTTCGTGTAGAATACGGAGGAAAGAAAATTAATGATGGTACCTCAGAAACCAATTCTATGACATTCTATGCTGTAGGAGCTGGAACTACATTAGAAAACCTTGTTTCTTATAAAGGTACTGATGATGGGTATGAATTCTTTGGTGGAACTGTAAGTGCAAAAAATATTGTTTCTTATGGTAATTATGATGATTCATTTGACTGGCAGGATGCATGGAGCGGACAAAACAATACAAACTGGTATGCTTTCCAAACAGGTACAGGAAATTTCGGAATGGAGATTGAAGCTTCTGCAAACGTTGATAATATTGCACCAAAAATCTCTAATATAACTTTAATCAGAGATGCAAATACAAATCCAGAGGTTGCAGGTTCAGTAGAAATTTCTGCTATCCAGTTTAAGAGACAAGGAACTGGTATTTTCTCTAACGTTTATATTAGCGGATACAAAAACTTAGGTGGTAAAAGTGCTTACTCAGTTCTTATACAAGATGCTGCAACTGAAACAAATCAAGTAAATACAGGTAAAGTAGTAGTTGCACCTATGACTTATCTTAACTCTGATAACGCTGGAGTTTGGGGATATGCATATACTCCAAATGGTGGAAAAACTTTCACAAATGCAACAACAGTTACAAAGGTATCTCTAGTTCCAGGAGCTTGGGCTACTGTAGATGGTGTTAACCTTTTAGCTGGATTACAATAATTAAGTAATTAGTTTCTCATATCAAATTGAAAATGCCATCAGAAAATGATTTTCTGATGGCATTTTATTGTATAATATCTTTAATTATTTTTCCCTGACTAAATTTTTCATCCAACTCACCACACTCCCTATACCTTCAATAACATACCAATTAACAGATAATACATACGTGAAATCTGTATTTGTAACAAAATATTCTATTCCAAAGGAATTTTCCATTATCATTCCTAATTTTTGACCATTTCCTATTAAAGTGACCTGATCTCTTTCATAATTGTCCTGATCAAAAAAAACATAAACAGGTTCATCATCTAAGTTAATAGAATAAGTGAACTCATTGTCTTCAGTAGAAATTGAAAATGATTTATCACTATAAATTGCAAGATGACCTGATTTTTTAGATATTTTGTATTTATCAAAAACCTTATTAATTATATTAATAGACTCACTTTTAGAAAGCACTTTAAAATCTATTTTCAATTCTTTACAAACTTTTTGTATCTCATTTACTTTTCTACTCATTATTCTATGCTGAATACAAAATATCCTTTTTTATTTAATTAACTTTAATACTCATAATTATTAAGAAGCACTATTTTTCTTATTTTGTGTCTGAGTTCTTGAGTGAAATATCTATCATTTTTAGTTTCGACCAAAATTTCCACAATACTTTCATTCAAATAATCCATTTCAATAATAAAATCAATGCCCAAATTCAACCAATAGCCTTGTTTATTTCTAATCATATCTTTCAATATTAGTTCTATAGGAAAAAAATCCGAAAGTGATTTGCCATACTTACTAATTACTATTCCCAATTGTTCAGTAACTATTTTTATATGCTCAAAAATTATATAAAAAGGATATCCATAAAATAAATTACTATTAATATTTTGTATATTATTCTCCCGAACAACTTTCCAGCTATTTCCAAGAAAATAACATTCAAATTGTAATTCCGGAATATTAACTATTTTCTCTTCCATCGTTAATAGATTAAAAAATAAAAGGTACTGAATAATTATTCAATACCCTTTTTATTTTTCCTTCAGTTTTATAAAATATAGATAAAATTTGATCTTAACATGTTTAATTAGTATAGTTTGGTCATAGTTTGTTTTTTCATAGATTAGTAAGCAACTTAGGTCACGAGAAAATCTTTTGGAACCACGTCTTTCAATTCTTTAGTTTTGAGTAATCTGTTTTGTCCATAATGTTCTATTGAGATCACCTTTTTTAAATCACTTCTAGTAATTTTCGGTTCCAACAGTAATGAGTAATATTTTGCAATATCTACCCTAAGTCCCTCAGTCTCTATGGTGTACTGTTCTTTACCCGATTTAAGACATCCATCAAACAATTCTAAAAGATGATGTAAATTGATCAGTTCTTCTTCAGAAAGAACAGTTTTTTTAGCAAATAATTTAAATTTACTTTTACTGTTTTTCTTGTTCTCAACTTGTGCAGCGAGGTCGTTAAAATTCCCATCGGGAACATTTAATCTTATCTTCAGATAGCTAATCATCTGTTCAGGGGAAATTCTGTCCTGGTAGTAGTCGTGAAGTTCTTTTAAAGAAGTCCATCTACTTCTATCCAGAGACAAATCCACCTGCCTCAAAAAAGCATAAAAGAAGAGAATTTGTTTGTAATCTACTTCTAAATAGTTCATAATATTAAATAATTTATTAGCAATCCCAATATTGGTTGCAATTTTGG
The DNA here is from genome assembly GCF_016595215.1 of Chryseobacterium paridis. Taxonomy (GTDB): domain Bacteria; phylum Bacteroidota; class Bacteroidia; order Flavobacteriales; family Weeksellaceae; genus Chryseobacterium; species Chryseobacterium paridis. The sequence goes on from NZ_JAENHK010000010.1 coordinate 1,791,574, forward strand.
GAAAATAAAAAAATGATTTTTCGTAAAAATATTTGTGTGATTGTAGCCTATATTGCCCGATGCATCGTGCTTAGCAAATAATACTGCGAATTTATTTTATTATTAAATAATAAACATATATTATTATGTAAAATTAATATTAAAATTATATTAACCAAATTTTATTCAAAATAAAACAAAAAACACCATCATAAATTAATTTACAATGGTGTTTCGATTACAAAAACAAGTATTAAAAAACTATATTAGAACTCTTTACAGAGTAAATGATCTTCTGTAATTAAACCCTCGACTTTAGACATTCGTGAGACAGCCTCTGCAGAACAGCTTGCATCTATAAAAACAGCATTGGCCAGGTCTCCTTTTTGTGGCCATTGTTGATTTCCTTTTTCATCTAGTGGGAGAATATTTTGAGTGGCAAATGCCAAAGTACGAGAAAGCTCCCATTCTGTTTCATAGCCATACAGTTCTGCAATTAAATTGGCTTTCTGCAACATGTTTCCAGATCCGAAAGTACTCCAGTAGTCCTGTACGTTATCGTTTCCAATTAAAACATTGACACCATATTTTTTTAATGTGGGAATGGGCATAATTGTTCCCCTGAAAGGAACTGAAGAAGCAATTCCAACCTTGGCAGCAGCTAATCTTTCTGCAATATGTTCTGTTTCATTGGGTGAAAGATGCCCTAAAGCAAAAGCATGACTGATAAAAGTTTTTCCCTGAAGTCGTGGGTTCTCAATCACTTTATCAATTAAATAATTGATCGTTTTCATTCCCGATTCGCCGGATTCATGTAAATGAATGTCGATTCCCTTGTGATGGTCAATCGCCAGTTGGACAGTAAAATCGATTACTTTTTCAATATTCCCATCAATACTGTAAGGATCCAGCCCTCCTATGAAATCAACGCTCTTAAATGCTGCGACTTCTTTCATGATAGAAGCAGAATCAGTATAATACAATCCATGTTGTGGAAAAGCCACTAATTCGGCTTTAAAAGAATCTTCTTTGTGTTGCAATGCCTTTTCTAAATTTTCTAATGACTTTAGCCCAGAAGTAGGATCCACATTAAAATGAGTTCTTGCATATGTTGTTCCATAGTTTTGCAGTAAAGAGATCAGTTGTTCTGCCCTTTCAACCGAAGTCTTCAGAAGCTCGGGAATAATTTGCTGCTCATAAGCAATCATATCTTTCACGGTTTTCCTTTTAGGAGAAAGAGCCTGCCATGGTAGTCCATATAAGGTTTTATCTAAATGAACATGCATGTCTTTGAATGCAGGAAGCATTAGCTTTCCTTTTACATCAATCCCATTCGATTGTATATCACTATTGGGTTTAATTGCTTTTATTTTCCCTTCTTCAATTTCAATACAAAACAGATCTGTTTTTGTTTTTATCACATCTTTGCCATCGTATTCAAAACCGGTTTCCAAACGCACATTTTTTAATGTGTAGATTCCATTGGCAATTGACTTATATTCTGACTGCATACTTTGATTTTATATCACAAAGTTACCGCACCTCATTTAAAAAGAAGTGTATCAATCATATGATGCTTTGTATCAATTATTACTCTTTGAATTGTGACGGAGTCATTCCCGTCTGAGCTTTGAAAAACTTAGAAAAACTTGCATGGTCATAAAAACCCAGATCATAAACAATATCTTTCACAGACATTTCTGAGACCTTTAGCAAACGTTTTGCTTCAAGTAAAATCCGATCCTGAATCAGAGAAGAGGCTGATGCGTTTAGATTCTTTCGGCTTACAATATTTAAATAATTAGCCGAAATACTCAGTTTTTCAGCGTAAAAAGAAACAGAGCGTTCTTCTTTATAGTATTCATCTATAAGATGCAAAAATTTTGAAATAATAGGATTTGAATTAAAAGTTTCAAAATCATTAAATGTTCCTTCTACAGATTTACTGATAAGCAAACCAATAACTTCGCCCCTTTTTTGTATCAGTTCCCAAAATATATTTTCCCCACTCAATGCACTTTGGATAGCTTTAAATTCATACAGAAGCAATTGATGCATTGCTTCGGAAATTGTAATAACGGGATGGCTTTGATAATAGGAAATTGAGAACCTCAGTGCCGGGAGAAAACTTTCAAACCACTGACGACTGATCATGAGCTGATATCCAACTGTCTCTTTTTCGATGATCCATTGGTGGACCTGTCCCGGAAAAACAAGATGGATGTGATTGTTTTCAACCTCATATTCTATAAAATCAATGGTATGTGAGCCTTTCCCCTTTTCAAAAAGATTAATAATAAAAAAATCATGTTTATGCGGCTCATCAATTGATCTTTCTCCATGAAGTTCATTAAACAGCAGATTACAACCCAAAGATTGATCTTCACTAAACTCCTGAAGACCTAAAACGGGAAAGTAATCTGATTGCTGATTCATTCTATTCTTATAATTTACTTCCTAAAATAAGTAAATTTTATGAGAGTGAATGATGAACCTTATTAAAAAACAACATTCCCCTGATGAATCAGAGATTCTACTTGAGATATCCTTGAAACAGCCTCCGCAGAACAGCTTGCATTGAGAAATACAAGATTAGCATCATCTCCTTTTTTAGGCCATTGCTGATTTCCTTTGTCGTCCAATGGAAGAATATTTCCTGTTGCCAGCTTCAAACTTCTTGATAATAAAAACTCTGTTGAATATCCGTACAATTGAGCCATTAAATTCGCTTTCTGTAGCACGCTTCCTGTTCCAAAAGTATTCCAGTGATCAACAATACTGTCATTACCCGTTAAAACAGTTACATTATGTTTATACAAAGTAGGAATCGGCATAATAAGACTTCCAAAAGGAATGGTGGAAACGATTCCTATTTGGGCATTTGCTAACTTTTCAGCGACCTCTTCCTGTTTAGGTTTATCAAGTTTTCCTAATATAAAACAATGGCTTAGGTAAGTTTTTCCTTTAAGGGAAGGATTTTCAGTAACTTTATCAATAAGGTATTCAACGGTTTTCAAACCGGATTCTCCCAATTCATGCAAATGAATATCAATTCCTTTTTGATGATCCAATGCAAGCTGAACCGTAAAGTCAATTGTTTTTTCAATATTACCATCGATTGTAAAGGGATCTACTCCACCAATAAAATCAATATCCATAGCTGCAGCCTCTTTCAGATAAGGTACTGAATCTGTATAAAAAACTCCATGCTGAGGAAAAGCAACCAATTCTGCTCCAAAAGTTTTCTTTTTGTTCTCCAGTGCTTTTTGCAGATTTTTCAGAGAATCCAACTTTGAAGTAGGTTCTATATTCACATGACTTCGTGCAAAAGAAGTTCCTTTAGACTGCAGTAGTTCTATCATTTTTTCCGCTTTAAAAGTTGAATTTTTCAACATTTCCGGAAGTATCTTCTGTTCTAAAGCAATCATCCCTTTTACCCCACCAGTTCTTTTTTTAATAGCCTGCCAATGGTCGCCATAAAAGGTTTTATCTAAATGAATATGCATATCCTTAAAAGCAGGAAGCATTAGGAACCCTTTAGCATCAATTGCTTTAGCATTTGGTTGATTGGGAGATATTGTACTTATTTTTCCATTTTCTATTTCAATGAAGAACAAATCCGTTTTTGTTGAAATGGCCTCACCTTCTTCATATTCAAAGCCGGTTTCCAAACGTACATTTTTCAGACCCAGTTTCCCTTTTACCAAATGAGGATTAGTCTCGGAAAATAAACTTGCAGCTTTCATTGAACCTGAAGCTAAAGTTAATCCTGCCATTGCCAAAGCAGAAGTCTTGATGAAGTCTTTACGTGATATGTCGTTTGAAATGTTCATGCCTAATTTATTTATTACAAAATTAGAAAGAACTCATATAAAGAATGGGTATCGATTATAACAACATCAGTATGATTTATTTGAATTATGGTTTTCTCTTTGTAATAAAAAAGGACCAGATTAAAAACCTGGTCCTTTTTATTTTTACTTTTAAATACAATTAAGAATATTCAAATTTCCTTACTGCTTCCAAGGTCATATCAATTTCTCTATCTTTAATAGCATCACTGATGAAATAGGTTTCATAACCACTTGGTGGAAGATAAATTCCATTGCTTAGCATTTGATGGAAAAAATTATTGAATAAAGAATGATTAGCCTCTTGAGCTTCATCAAAATTCGAAACTCTATTGATATGAAAGAAAACAGACATCATAGATCCTTTTCTGTTGATTTTATGAGCAATCCCTTTTTCATTTAAAATTTTTCCAATTTCAAAATCCAAAGTTTCTGTTGTCTTATTAATTCCTTCGAAGAAGTTCTGGTCGCTTTTGATCAATTGAAGTGTTTTTAACCCTGCTCTCATTGCTAATGGATTACCACTTAACGTTCCCGCCTGATACACTCCACCTTTTGGAGCCAGATGATCCATAATTTCATTTCGTCCTGCAAAAGCTCCTACCGGAAGACCACCTCCAATTACTTTCCCATAAGTTACCAAATCAGCCTTTACGTTGTATAATTCCTGAGCTCCTCCAAAAGCCAATCTGAAACCAGTCATTACCTCATCAAAAATTAATAAAGCACCATTCTCATCACAGATTTTTCTTAAGTTTTGTAGAAAGTTATTTTCAGGAAGAACACAACCCATATTTCCGGCAACCGGTTCAATAATTATTGCAGCAATCTCTCCCTGATTGTGACGGAACAAGTCTTCTACTTGTTCAAAATCATTGTATCTTGCTAAAAGGGTATCCTTTGCCGTTCCTTGAGTTACTCCCGGAGAATTTGGATTTCCAAAAGTTGCAGCACCACTTCCTGCTTTGATTAAAAATGAATCTGAATGGCCATGATAGCATCCTTCAAACTTCACAATCTTATCTCTTCCTGTATATCCTCTTGCCAATCTGATTGCACTCATACAAGCCTCAGTTCCTGAAGAAACCATTCTGATCTGATCAATATTAGGAACATTTTCTACAATGAATTTTGCAATTTCCGTTTCCAGTTCTGTTGGCGCACCAAAGGAGAACCCCTTTTCAGCTTGCAATTTTAATTCCTCTAAAACCTCAGGATGCGTATGTCCAAGAATAGCAGGACCCCATGAATTGATATAGTCAACATAGGTATTATTATCTTCATCTGTAAGATAGGCACCTTTTGCAGATTTCATAAAAACAGGAACTCCTCCCACTGATTTGAATGCACGAACCGGAGAATTTACTCCACCTGGAATGTATTTGTAAGCTTCTTCAAATAAAGCTGAACTTCTTTGATATTTCATTTTCTATTTTTTCTTTATTATTTAACCCTCAAAATAAAGGGTTCCATCTTCTCCCGCATAATTTTTTTGTCCATCAACTATTTTATAATATAGTTGAAAAGGATATCCATTTTTAAATATTTCTTCACCCACATTATACTGCCCATCCAAAAGTTTACTATTTGGCAAGATCGTTTTATACAATAAACTATTTGGATTAGTTGGATCTGGCTCAGAAAGGACCACTAATCTGTATCCATCAAATAGAGCAATTGAATGATACTTAATCGGATAAACTTCTTTGGAATTCTCATCTACCAATCCAAAAAGGTGTGTAGAGTTTGTTGTAAATACATAAGGCTTTTTATTATAAAATTGCCAGCCAACATGCGCTACTTCTGTTGTATTTAAAAATATTTTCTTGATCTGAGGAATATAAATACCCACAAAATTATCTTTTGCCTGAATCTCAATAAAATTCCTTTTAAAATCTAGAAAATAGGTATCTTCATTATCATATGGTTTCAACATTGTAAGATCCTCATCATCCAAATCCTCCCAGCTCATCTTCACTTCTTTCTGCTTACCTTCTTGTAATCTTGATCCTCCCCAACTATCGCCTATTGGTGCTCGTGCCGATTCTATGTACTTATCCAGCTTCATCTTTGTCTTGACCGAATAATAATAACGATCCCATCCATCAAATACAATGTAATTTTCTCCTTGTATAATAATCGGTGTCCCTTCTGATATAAAAGGCATTATCTGAATTCCATTTTTGTCAATGATCCCGAATTTACCATTTTGCTCTGCATGAAATCCACCAACTGAATGATCATAGGAACTAATACTGTAATATTGCGGCTGAACTATTATCCGCTTAGACGAATCACATAATCCCCACATCTTTCCTCTTCTATAAGGAATATAATCCAGTTCTTGCGAAAAAATTTTACATGATATGAATAATAAAAATACCGCGAGATATTTAAAATTCACATGGAGTACCTTCATGGATTGATTGAATATTAATTTCTAGGCTTTTTATCGATCAGATAAATCAACTGTCCCGGAGAAGGCTGCTGCCCTTCATCCATTCTGTTTTTCGCATATAGTTTATGCAACTTGATTCCGAATTTTTGTGCAATGTCATGCATATCTTCTCCCGATTCGGCTTTATAAATAGCTGTATTTCCGGTTGAGTTTTTCGATTCCAGAAATACAATTTCGTTTTTCCTCAACGTAGTACCTTCCAGCTCATTCCATTTGATCAACCTACCTTCACTTACCTTGAATTTATTGGCAATGTATTTCACATCAGTATCTTCAGGAATAACGATATATTTCAGACCATCATTAGGATGACTTTTTATTAAAATTGAATTTAAAATTTCAGCTTTTGTTTTAATCCTCTCTACCCTTTTCTGCTGTTGTGCGTAAGAAGTTTGCTTATAAGGAACACTTACAGTAACAGGATCTTTCTTTGTAACCTTTGATGGCTCCAGCTGTGCCATAAAAGTTCTGTCATCTTTTAAATCAGGATATAAACTTAATACAGCATAAAGAACTTCTCTGGAATTGGTATTATCAAATTCATACAATTTATATCTTTCAATTTTACCAATAAGAATAGATGCATAGCGAGGATTGGTTGCATATCCAGCCTTTTTAAGACCATATGCCCAGGCTCTGTAATCCTTCATGTCCAGATTGAAGAGGTTTGTATAGTATTTTCTTGTTGATAAAAATATGGAGTGATCTTCATAAGATTGTCTCGGATCATCATATACTCTGAAGCATTCATTAGGTGCATCATCAGTATGCTTCATGGTTTTACCCGTCCAATCTTCTTTACATTTTATCCCAAAGTGATTTTTCCCTTCCTGAGCCAATCTGCTTTGCCCCCCTCCGGTTTCCAGAAGTCCCTGAGCAAGAGTAATAGAAGCAGGAATCTTATACTTTTCCATTTCTTCTACTGCATATTGAGCGAATTTTTGAATGTATTGGTCTTCAGTAGCCCAGGTCTGAGCTGAGAATTTTGATAAAACTAAAAGGCTTATTAGTAAGAAAAGTCTTTTCATGTTTTTCAATTTTTACTTTATATAATTAATTTTCTATTCTGTTTTTCTAAGAGCATATTAGCTCCTTCAATCCCTTGTAATCCTCCGGTGTGGAAGCACAAAATTTTGCTCTCTTCTGGAAAATACCCTTCATCTATTAGTTCGAAAACCCTTTGCATCATCTTTCCCGTATAAATCGGTTCAAGAGGAATATCATATTTCTCTTTAAAATCATTAATAAAACGGATGTTGTCATTCTTTATTTTACCATAACCTCCGAAACTAGAATTTATTAGATTGTAGTTTTTCTTTAAGGTTAATTGATCGATTGTATTTTCTAAAGAAGAATCGTCTACTGCTTTAAAACCTATAACTTTCTGATTCTCTTCACAAAATTTCGAAATACCTGCAATTGTTCCTCCAGTTCCAACTGCGGTGCAAAGATAATCAAAATCTTTTGTTTCATTATTGAGCATCATTTTTATCCCCTGAACGGCATCTTCATTAGTTCCACCTTCAGGAACAATTAAAGCATTAGGGAATTCCTGTTGTAAAAACTCGGACAATTTCTCTTTATTACGATATTCTTCACGGGACACAAATTTTAAATTCATTCCGTTTCTAAATGCAAAAACTAAAGTTGGATTGTCCCGCCATTTTTCATGGAGTTCCTCACCTCTTATAATTCCTACTGTTCGAACACCTGATAATTTTCCTACCGCAGACACCGCAGAAATATGATTGGAATAAGCACCACCAAATGTAATGATCATTGGATTTTCAATTTCTTTTTCCAGATAAGCATTTACATTATGAAAAAGTTTCCAATATTTATTTCCGGAAATAAGAGGATGCACAAGGTCTTCTCTCTTCATGAAAAGCTTAATATTTTTATCAACGGATATTTCCTGAATGGGAACAGGATCAGTAGGAATCTGTAATATCATTTATTCTGATGGGACTAATGCAGCAAAATTACCATTTTAAAACAGTATTATCTTTTTAATAATATATATACTCCTATAAATATTTTCGAAAGTTCCATAGTTTTCTTTTTTTAAGATAACTAAAATCATCTTCCATTGCATAAGCCTCTTTCTCAAACGATATATTTCGATAAGCCAGGTAAGCATCTTTCAATTTAAAAAAATGATAATAATATTCTATCACATAGAAAATATAAAAGAAAATAATCAACAATTCTAATTGTTGTCTTAAATGAATTTTTTCGTGATTAATCAATACATTATTTTCCTTATCTTCGGGTTTTCTTACGAAGATAAAAGGAAACAGAGCGATGCCATTAATTTTTAATTTTTTTAATGGTTTTTGGCACACAATTATCATGATAACAAATATAAATGTTTTTGATCAAGATTTAACTTATGGCTCATTTTGACATCAAAGAACACGAAGACTTTTACTATAATGAACAAGGATATAAAGTCTTCACAGAAAAGTTTCATCTGAAGCGAGGATATTGTTGTAAGAGTGGCTGTAGACATTGTCCTTACGGATACGATAAAAAGACCGATACTTTTATTAAAAACGATAAAAAAAATAAATAAAATGAAAAAATATATTTTTATTTTGTTAGCCGTGGCTACTTTGGGCTTAACTTCTTGTAGTCCTTTCCAGGTACGTTCTGACTATGCAGAAACAGCTAATTTCACTTCTTATAAAACTTACAAAATAAGAATTGATGACTTGAAACTGAATGATATTGATAAAGACAGAGTTTTGAATGAGTTGTCAAGACAATTGCAAAGCAAAGGTCTTACATCAGGAGAAAATCCGGATTTAATTGTTAATGTAAAGGCCAATCATAAAAAAATAACAGATATCAACAGTTCTTCTCCTTACGGAATGTGGGGATGGGGAGGCCCTTTCGGATGGGGTGTTGGAATGAACAGAACATGGACAAGCAACTATAATGAAGGAGCTTTAATTGTTGACCTTGTTGACACGAAAAGTAACAAACTTGTTTGGCAAGGTATCGGAAGTGGAATATCTGTAGATTCTCCAAAATCCAAACAAAGACAAATTCCGGAAATCATGGCGGAAATCATGAAAAATTATCCTCCACAGAGAAAATAAATGATATAATTCAATTATATACAGTATATAAAGCCAGTACATTATTTTTGTATTGGCTTTTTTATTTTAAGCAATAGTTATCTAAAAAAGGTCGACTGTAACCACGTAATGCATAGCATTCAAAATTAACAATAATGTAATTTATCTTTTCGTAAAATTGTAGTAATCTTACACCCTAAAAATTTTATTAATATGAAAAAAATTATCTTATTTCTTGCTTTTGCAGGTCTTGCCAATGCTCAGGCTCCCGCAGGATATTATTCTTCTGCAAATGGATTAGCAGGAGCAGCTCTAAAAACTGAGCTAAGCTCTATTATCACAAATGGTCATCAGGACAAAGGCTATGGAGGGCTTTGGACAGCGTATAAAACAACCGACATTGATAAAACATATGAGAATGATGGTTCTATTATGGACATCTATTCTGAAAAACCAAATGGTGCAGATCCTTACAACTATACTGTAGTTACTAATCAGTGTGGTACTTATTCTGTAGAAGGAAACTGTTACAACCGTGAGCACGTTGTACCACAGAGTTTATTCAATGAAGCTTCACCAATGGTAGCTGATGTTAACTTTATCCGCGCAACAGATGGAAAAGTAAACGGGATGAGATCTAACTACCCGTACGGAAAAGTAGGAACAGCAACTTTCACTTCTAAAAATGGTTCAAAATTAGGTAATTCTGTTTCTTCAGGATATGGAGGAACGGTTTTCGAACCAATTGATGAATTCAAAGGTGATATTGCCCGTATGATCTTCTATTTTGTTACACGTTACCAAAGTAAACTTTCTACTTTCTCTTCAGGTAATATGCTTGGAAATACAACTTTCCCTGGATTACAGACCTGGGAGCTAAATGTTTTGTTAGCATGGCATAATCAAGACCCTGTTTCTCAGGCAGAAATTGTTAGAAATAATGCATCTTATGCTTATCAGGGAAATAGAAATCCATTTATTGATAACCCTGCATATGTAAATCAAATCTGGGGATCACAACAACCTTCAAATGACACTCAGGCTCCTACTACAGTTACGGGTCTTAGCGTTTCAGGAAAAACATCAAGCAGCGTTTCTCTTTCCTGGACTGCATCAACTGATAATATTGGAGTTTCTTCATATGATGTTTATATGAACGGAAGTCTAAAAACCAATGTAAGCTCAACTTCAGCAACTGTATCAGGTCTTAGTCCTTCTACTTCGTATACTTTCTATGTAGTAGCTAAAGATGCAGCAGGAAACGTTTCTTCAAACAGTTCTACTGTTTCTGCAACTACAGAATCCGGAGGGACTACCAATCCAGGTACTGATTGTGTAAGTGAAACTTTTGAAACTATTCCAACAGGAAGTTCATCCAGTTATTCTACAAGAACGTGGACTAATAGTGGAATTACATGGACTGCAACGGATGCAAGAACGGATCAGACTATTTCTAATAAGGCAATAACAGTACGTGATGGTTCTTTAAAATCAAGCAGTTCAGCTAATGGTATAGGATCATTAACAGTAACTACTCAATTAAAATTTAGCGGAAGCAACGGGACATTTAATGTTCTTGTAAACGGAGTACAGGCAGGAACGATTCCTTATAGCACAACAGCAGCAACCACTACGATTAATAATATTAATGTTTCCGGTAATGTGATCATCACATTAGAGAACAACTCTTCAAGCAACAGAGTGGCTATTGATAATCTAAGCTGGACTTGTTACTCAGGAACAGGAAAGCAAAGTAAAAGTGCTCCATCTGCAGTACAAGCAGAATCTAAAGATTTACAGATTTATCCTAACCCAATTTCAAATCAGGAAATATTTGTAAAAGGAGAAACTCAAAATATCAAAAAAGCTGAGATCTATAATTTACAAGGAAAAGTAATGCAAACGATCAATGATCCTTTTAAAAATAGCAAAGGTTCAATTAAAATCAAAAGTCTTACACAGGGAATCTATATTTTAAAATTAGATAACTCCAGTCTGAAATTTATTATTAAATAAGAATCTCATTTAATAAAGAAAAAGCCTTCTCTTGATCAAGAGAAGGCTTCTTTTATGTTTAGCACTTCTTTATTCTATATAAAAAAAGCTGCAATTTTCATTACAGCTTTTTGATTTATTATGTATCGGATATTTATTTACCCATGTTTTTAAGTTGATTAATTTGATCCATATAACCACTCCAACCCACTGTTGAAAGTACAAAGATCATATATATTAGGCTTAAAACTCCTATAATAAGACCAATGATACACAATATTCTCCCGACTTTTAAATTATCAAAATCTGAATAGAGACTTGGGTTGGCCTGATATAGAGCATTGTCTTTGTTATAAAGATTCATTCCGATTAGTCCACAGATTACTCCGACAATCCCGTTACAGCAGCAGCTTCCCAGGATCGCAACAATCCCTAATACTAATACTGTTGTTGCATTTGGCAATTTTTGATTCATAGTTATTTATTTTGTTTAATTTTAATTTATTGGTAATGGATGTCTGTAAAAATAGGAAACTACCATGATAATTGAATTAATAATTGCTAAAAAAACCAATATATTACCATAACTTCTTTTTTTATCAATAAAATTAAGTCCCACAGTAAACAAAAACAGAAGTAAAGTATACACTGCCGGAAACATATGAAAGGCTTCAGAAAATTTACCTTCAAAAACCAAAACAATCGCTCTCTGTGTGCCACAGCCAAAACATTCAATTCCTAGAAATTTCTTGCTTGGACAAGGCAGCATAAAATCTTCAATTTTCATTTCCTATATTTTTACTTTTTAAAATTAAGAAGAAATTTTAGCTCTCAGATATTGATGAGGGAAAAAACAATTTTCTTTCATTTCAAACGATCCCTGAACAGCAATATACGGATTTCTAAGAATCTCCCTGGCAATAAATATCAAATCTGCTTCTCCCTTTTGTAAAATACTTTCAGCGTGTTCTATTTTAGTAATTAAGCCTACTGCTCCGGTTTTTACATTGGCCTCATTTTTTACTTGTGAAGAAAGAGGAACCTGATAACCATCAAATACAGAAATTTTTGCTCCATGGATATTCCCCCCACTAGAAACATCGATTAAATCAACTTTGTGCTCTTTTAATACTTTTGCTAATTCTACACTGCCATTTACATCCCATCCATTTTCAGCATACTCAGTTCCTGAAATCCTTACAAACAATGCTACATTTTCATTGAGTTCTTCGTTAACTGCATCTACGATTTCTAATAAAAATCTTATTCTGTTTTCAAAACTACCACCATACTCATCTGTTCTTATATTGGAAAGGGGAGATAAAAACTGATGAATCAAATACCCATGAGCACCATGAATTTCAATAATATTGAATCCTGCTTTTACAGCTCTTCTTGCTGCCTCTTTAAAGTTTTGAACCTGTGTTTTAATTTCCTCAATCGTTAAAACATGTGGAATTCTTTCCGTAGGGTGATAAGGAATCGGACTCGGAGCCACAGTTTCCCAACCTTCTTCAACAGGAATCTGAATATTATTCCATGTAGACCCCTTTCTTCCGGCATGAGCTAATTGGATCCCTATTTTACTTTCGGAATTTGAGTGCACGAATTCTACAATTTTCTGAAGTTTTTCTGCCTGTTCATCATTCCAGATTCCCATACATTTATTGGTAATCCTTCCACGAGGTTCCACACCAGTTGCTTCAATCATTATTAAGCCCGTTCCTCCCTGAGATCTGCTCCCATAATGGACAAAATGAAAATCATTTGCCAATCCGTTTTCACAAGAATACATACACATTGGAGACATTACCCAACGATTCTTAAGTTCTACATTTCTAAATTGTATAGGAGTATATAACATGTTTGTCTGTTTTTGAATTTTAGCTATAAGAGAGGGATGAAATAGGGTTGCCTACGTGGCGAAAAAGAACTAATTTTATCCCCCCTTTTTAGGCTCCAATATATGAAAAAAGACATACAGATCAGCTACGAATATTTTAAAAATAGTAGCGAACTGAACGATATAGAAAAAAAACTTTTCGAAAGAGCAAAAGTAGCTCGGGAAAATGCTTATGCTCCCTACTCTGAGTTTTTAGTTGGTTGCTCCGTATTACTAGAAAATGGTGAAATATACTCAGGTAATAATCAGGAAAATGCAGCCTTCCCTTCCGGACTTTGTGCCGAGAGAACAGCTTTATTCTGGATTGGTGCCAATTTTCCGGATCAAAAGATTAAAAAGATCTTTATTGTCGGAGGCCCTAAAGAATTCTCTGAAAAGAATCCTCCCATCCCTCCATGCGGAGCATGCAGACAAAGCTTAATCGAATATGAAACGAAACAGAATGAAGACATTGATCTTTATTTCTCAAGCATGAATGATGAGATTGTAAAAGTAAATTCGATTAAAGATCTTTTACCTTTTACTTTTGATGCAACGTTTTTATAGGGTGAAATTGTGAAACTGTGGAATTGTTAAATCGTGAAATTGTAAAATTGTAAAATTGCGAGGTGATAAACTTCTGCCAGATGCTTGATTTGATTACAAATTATTAGACTTAATTGGCATTTCTTTTTAAAAACTTATCTTTGCAAAAATTTTGGTTTTCAGCTTATTGAAAATAATAGGGAATTGGGTGAAAATCCCAAACTGTCCCCGCAACTGTAGATCGCAATTTTAATTTCTATAACAAACCACTGTGTAAACGGGAAGGTGTAGAAAAGCGAAAGTCAGGAGACCTGCCAAAATTAATAATATCAAAAATATATTGCTTTCGGAGGAAAAGTAAAATAGTATGAAAAAAACATTAGTACTACTTTTATCATCATCTGCATATTTTCTTTGTCTGGGACAAGAGAAAGCAATTGACACCGTTTATATTTTCGATAACCAAATGAATAAAGTAAAGCTTTTTCATAAGGTTAATACAATCACTCCTCAGGATGTAGAAAAAAATTCCACCAACCTTTCGGAGCTTTTACGTTTTCAATCCAGTGTTTATATTAAGGAAAATGGTCGTGGTGCTGTTTCATCTCCTTCATTTAGAGGAACAACTGCACAACAGACTGCTTTTGTATGGAATGGGATTAATATCAATTCTAATTTTCTTGGCCAAGGTGATGTAAACAACATTTCGTTCTGGGGTTTTGATCAGATTGATATAAAAGCCGGTGGCGGCAGTGTACAATATGGAAGTGGCGCAATTGGAGGCAGTATTCATCTAAATAATGATTTAAGTTTTAATAAGGGGTTTCACGCTTCTCTATTTTCTGAGGCATCCTCTTTCAACACCTACAATAACTTTGGAAGAGCTTCTTTCAGCAACGATAAGTTCAGTTTTAAAGCTTCAGCCCATCATAGTATTAGTGAAAATGACTATGAAGTAAAGGAAGCCCGAAATTATATCAATAGAAATGGAGCGTATAATAACTCTAATTTCAATTTTGCGGCAGCATATAAAATAGCCCCGCACCAACAGATTTCCTGGATATCAGAATTTTTTAACGGAAATCAGCACTATCCTGTTTTTTTTGATAGTCAGACCAAAACAAAATATGAAACTCAAAATATCAGAAGTTTGATTTCATGGGACTGGAATCAGGCGAAATTCAGTAATTCATTTAAAGCTGCTTATACAGAAGAAAACTTTCAGTACTTCGGCGATATTGACAGACCTGAAACAAGTGGTGGCATAGGGAAAAATTATATTTTGAAAAATGATTTCAACTATTTCATTATTCCAAAATTAAATTTTAATCTCATCACCGAATTTCAGGTGAATAAAGCAGAAGGTGTTGGTGATTCACAAATTAAGAAAGTAAGCCGAAATGTAGGTTCTATAGCAGGATTACTTCGTTACTTTACAACAAAAGATCTTCGTTTCGAAGCTGGAATAAAGAAAGATTTTGTTGAAGACATTAGTTCTCCTGTCCAGTTTTCATTTTCCGGGAAGTGGGATGCTTTACGCTGGTATAATGCAAGTCTTAGTGTTTCAAGAAATTTCCGTTTCCCATCATTCAACGATCTGTATTGGCAGCCTGGTGGAAACATTGATTTAAAGCCTGAAACTTCTTATCAGTTTGAATTGAGAAATCAATTTAAATTAGCCGGTATAAAAATTTCATTAACGCCCTATTACCTAAAGATTCATGATATGATCAATTGGTTACCCTCTTCTTTAGGTTACTATATGGCAACAAATACCAATAAAGTTGAATCTTACGGACTTGAATCTCAAGTTGAATATGAAAAGACTTTTGAAAAGCATACCTTAAAAACGAATCTTGGATATTCATATACCAAGTCTACAAATCTCGAAACTCAGAAACAACTGATGTATGTTCCTTATCATAAATTCTTTGGAAATATTGATTATCAATACGACTTTATAAGACTATATGTCCAGGGATTGTTTAATGGACTTACTTATATTGATACGAATGAAAAAAGAAGCGATGCTTTGAAGTCCTATTTTGTCATGAATGCTGGATTATCTGCAACATTTCTTAAGAATTATACTGTAGGAGTTAAAGTCAATAATATATTTGATCAGATCTATTATACAATGGCATCTTATCCTCTACCAAAAAGAAATTACAGTCTGAATTTAAATATTAATTTTTAAAACATATAACAAAATGAAAATCAGAAAGATCTTATCTCTTGCTTTTGCATCGACATTACTTTTTAATGTTGCTTGTAGTGATGATAATGACATTGTCATCGATAACCCACCAAAAGGAGCTTATGAGAACGGAGTTCTTATTAGTAATGAAGGTGGTTTTTCATCACCTACGTCTGAGGTTTCCTTTGTTAGTAATGATTTTGGAACAGTAGAAAATAAACTTTATTCCCGAAACAATAATAATGAAATTTTGGGTAGTGTTCTACAAACAATAGGCTTTAGTGGAGACAATGCTTATTTGGTATCAAATGTTCCTAACAAAATTGACATTGTAAATCGTTACTCTTTTAAGAAACAAGCTACAGTAACAAGTAATCTTGATAATCCAAGGTATATTACATTTTCAGGAAATCAATATTATGTGACCAATAATAATTTTGGAACGATGGTGAAGAAGCTTAATGTTTATAATACCAACAACAATTCTTTTGTAAAGAGTATTAATTTTGACAGGTTAGCAGAAAAAGTGGTGGAAGCTAACGGAAGTATTGTTGTACAAACTGATGGTATAACTTATGAAACGACTCCCCCATACAACGAATTACCAACAGGATATACTATAACTATTGTAAAGCCTTCAACAAATACTGTAGATAAAGTAGTTACTTTGCCAAGTAACGGGATCATCAGAGATCTGATTTCATACAATGGAAGTGCTTATGTTCTTGCTTCAAGCAGCACAAATTCATACATTTATAAAATTAATGCATCAGCTGGTACCTTTACAACAACATCAATTACTGGAATTCCAAAGGTATTAAAGTTAAGAATTGATGCTAATAAATTCTATTTTGCAGATAGCAGTAATAAAATTTATTCAATGAATCTGGATTCTTCCACTCCTTCTACAGCAATTGTGACAACACCAGGCAATCTTTATGGCTTTAATGTAATCGACGGTAAGATTTTTGCTTCTGATGCAAGTTATACAGCTGATAGCAAAGTTTACATTTATAATGCTGCTAATGGTTCAGTATTAAAATCATTTAATACAGGAATCGCAACAAACGGATTCTACAAAAACTAAAAAATACGCATAAAGCGTACTTTATAAATTTTATTTTTTTTCATCATTTGTGTTTTTTTCCGGGCTGCCCTAGGGCAGCCCGGATTTCTTTGTCTGAAGATAAATAAAGACCAGTTCCAAAATCCCAATAAACCACCAAATAGGAAATCTAAAATAAGTATATAAAAGATTAAAACTATCTACATTCTCAGTTTTCGATGTAGCCTTTTGAATTTCAAAATCTACAGATAAAATAGGGATTACTCCACCAAAAAATAAAAATGCAACTAGATAAATTTTCCAGTTACATTTTTTAATTATTTTGTACTTCCAGATTCCATAATTAAAAATGAAAATAAGAAGCAACACGCATGAGTCAAAAACTCCAAAAAGCATATTATTTTATATTTTTAATCCCAACTTTTCAGCTTCAACAATAACAAATTTCTTCGCCTCATCATGATCATTTAGAATTTCACCTTCCAGAATCGCTTCTTTTACTTTTTCTTTTAAAATTCCAATCTCACGGCCTGGTTTAAGGGCAAACATCTCCATAATTTCCTCTCCAGAAATGGGTGGCTGAAAATTTCTTACCTGATCTTTCTCTTCAACCTCTTTTATTTTCACAGCAACATATTCAAAATTACGTTTGAACTTATCCTGCTTTTTGGAATTTTTGGTCGTTATATCAGCCTTACAAAGGGTAAATAGATCTTCCATATCCTCGCCAGCATCAAACAGCAGTCGTCTCAATGCAGAATCAGAAGCATCATCTGTAATCAATGCAATTGGGCGGGATGAAAGTTTCACCATTTTCTGTACATACTTCATATCCGGCCCCAATGGTAATTTAAGTTTTTGGAAAAGGGTTTTAACCATTTTTGAACCTAAAAATTCATGTCCATGGAAAGTCCATCCTGTTCCCTCCACAAACTTTTTCGTAGGTGCTTTTCCAATATCATGAAGCAATGCAGCCCAACGCAACCAAAGTTTATCTGTATTGACTGATATATTATCAACAACTTCTAAAGTATGGTAAAAATTATCTTTATGAGTCTGACCTTCGACTTCTTCTACTCCTTTTAGTTCTATTAATTCAGGAATGATATATTTTAAAAGACCTGTCCTTTCAAGCAAGCTCAATCCAATAGATGGCTTTTCAGAAAGCATGATCTTATTAAATTCCACCATGATCCTCTCCATTGAAACAATTTTAATTCTTTCTACTTCCTTACTGATTGCTGCCAGGGAATTTTCCTCTATCGTAAATTGTAAGGTTGAAGCAAAACGAACCGCACGCATCATTCTCAAAGGATCATCAGAATACGTTTGAGCTGGTTCTAATGGAGTTCTTAAAATTCCTTTTTCCAGATCTTCTATTCCATTGAACGGATCAATAAGTTCTCCGAAATTGTCTTTATTCAAAGAAATAGCCATTGCATTAATCGTGAAATCCCTCCTCTTCTGGTCATCTTCCAAAGTCCCACCTTCTACTTCAGGCTTACGGCTATTTTCAGTATAACTTTCTTTTCTTGCTCCCACAAATTCAAGCTCAAGATCTTTATATTTGATCATCGCTGTTCCGTAGGTCTTAAAAACTGATACCTTCAACTTAGGGTCAATTTCGCCAGCTACACTTTGGGCTAATTCTATTCCACTTTGTTCAGTAACAAAATCAATATCTGTAGATGCTTTTCTTTTCATCAATAAGTCCCGAACATATCCACCAACAATATATACTGACTGATTATTTCTGGCAGCAACTTCCGAAATTATTTTGAAAAGTTTAAGATTTTTATTTTGATTGAGATTAATGAACATATTTATTATTTAATGTAAAACCATTAAGAAACTAAGTTTCCTAATGGTTAAAATGATTTTGCAAAGATAATTAAAATCTTGTTTTCTATTCTCTAAGAACCTTTATTCTATTATCGCTCCAGATTTTTATTACTGAAGATCCTGAGTATTTGGAAACTTTCTCCCTATCTTCTTCCACCGCATAATCAACCAAACTGATTATTTCCGGAGATATATCTGAAAATTTCAACGGACTTTTATCCCCACTAAAATTGGCAGAGGTAGAAACTAATGGTTTATTTAATTTAGTAATAAGCTTTTTACAGAAATCATTTTTCACCAAACGAATTCCTACACTTCCATCTTCTGCTAATAGTTCTTTAGGCAGTCCTCTGGGATTTTCATAAACAATCGTTACTGGTTTTTCACTCAGATCAATAATTTCCCATGCCATCTGAGGAACGTCTACCAAATCCTGAAGTCTTTTTTCAGACTCTACTAAAATGATCATGGATTTGTTCTTCTCACGTTTTTTAATCTCAAAGATTTTATTGATGGCTTCTACATTAGTAGCATCGCAACCAATGCCCCAGATGGTATCTGTTGGATAAAGAATGGTTCCACCAGATTTTAATATATTGATAATGTTTTCCATTTTTAATATTTAAATGAAAGAGAAAGACTTGTCTCTATGTACTCTTTCAAATTGAAATTTATTTAGCAAAAATAGGGATTTTCTGTTATGTTTTGGCTAAAGCCATTGGAAGGTGATTAAAACAACGATCAACATTAAGACTCAATTATGTCTAAATTTTATTCTTAAATAAATAGAAGAACCCATCATAAAAAAAATGGAAAGAACCCATAAGAAATATCCTGTCTTTAAACCATAGATCTCTCCCATTCTCCCATTTTCAGAAACCAAAATTTCGTTCCAAAAAACAAATGATAAAGATATAATTAAAGCCAATAAGCTCAATAAAATAGCAATTACATATTCTTTTTTGTATAAAAACAAAATAGCTAATAAAAGCCAAACATTAGCTGTCCAAATAAAAAACTCTAATATCCCACCTCCCAGAAAACTAATTGATCCAAAAAACAAAAGCTCCCCGGATTTATAATCTATGGTCTTACCCATATCAACAACGCTAAAAGCAGTGAAAAAGAGAGAAATAAGAAAAGTTAGTAAAGGTAATATTAAAAATATTTTATGTGATTTCATTGAATTCGGTTACAACTGGCATTAATTCTTATTTTTTTAAACCAAGTTCGGCAAATACCTTTCTTCAATAATATGCAAATGATGATAATTGTGCCCAACAATCAATCTTCCAACGGTTTCTACAGAAACCTCATTTCCGCTGGCTTTTCCTTTGTTCGTCAAAACACTGGGATTAAGGGTTTCAATTAATATTTGAGAAGATCTTCTCACTGTTTTGTATTCCTCTAGCAAGGATTCCAAACTTCTTTCGTTGGCAAAAGAACGATTGGCATAATCGTTTTCGTCAAATCCTGGTAATGGAGCTTGTTCTCCTCTTGCAAAAGCCAGAACTCTATACTGAAAAACTCTTTCGGTATCGGACAGATGTAGTAAAAGTTCTTTTAAGGTCCATTTTGCATCTGCATACGCAAATTGAGATTGTTCCTCTGTAAGGCCGGAATAAATTTCAATTGTTTTTTCTCCCGACTTTTTCAATTCCCCAATCCAATCCTCAGAAGGGATCTGGTCTAAATATCTTTGAATGTATTTTTGGAAATCTGACATGATTGTTAGTTATGAGTTATAAATTATGAGTAATGAAGTTCTCAAATAGTCATTGATTATTTATCTTTTTTGGCTGTTTGTTTTTTTATTGTTCAGGATTGCTCCATTCGTAGAAGTTAACAGAATCATATAATTCAAAACCACAGGCTGGGTATAGTCGATTCCCTACATCGTTGCTCTTTCCGGTTTCCAATAATACTCCGCTTGCATTTGAAGATTTACACAGTTCTTTGGCTTCTTCAATTAACTCTTTAGAATACCCTTTTCCTCTGTAAGAATCATTCACATAAAGATCATTCAATATCCAATATCGTTTCATTCTGGTAGAAGAAAACAGAGGATATAACTGAACAAATCCTACGAGTTTTCCTTCATCTTCAGCAACAAAAATTTCGGATTCTTTATTTTCGATTCTTTCCTTTAAAAAATTTTCAGCACTGGGAATATCAGATTCTTTATGGTAAAAAACTCTGTATTGGTCAAACAACTCAGACAGTTGTTGTATATCCGAAGTATTGGCTTTTCTTGTATTTTTCATATTATGATGTGTGATGCTTAGTGGTGATCATAGCTTAGTACTCTCTTAAGCTTCCATTGGTTATGATCGGAAATCCATAAATGGGTAAATTTTGCCTGTCCGGTTTTATTCCATTTCCCTTTATTGTTTTCGAAGAACTGATGATCACCTTCCTGTATAAAACCGTATAAGGTTTTATTGCTATATAAAGGATATACTTTCATACTTCCGGGAACAAGCTCTCGTTTTACTTTTCCGGGAACACTGCAAATATTATTTTTTACAGATGCTATAAATGCTTCTTTACCATTGGTAACTCCTCCAATATCATGATAAAACTCAAGATCGTTACTTATGATATCATTATAATGAGAAGGATTACACTTGTTGAATCCCTCGTTGAAAACCAAGCTATCCAATTTCTTAGCAGTTTGGTAAAGTTCATCAGTGGTTTTAACCTGAGCAAATATTAGCTGACTAAAAAGACTCAGGATAAAAATAATTTTAATCCTTCTCATTACTGTATTATTTTAATTAAGAAAAAGCTCTTTCTAAATCAGCGATAAGATCTTCAGCATCTTCAATTCCAACACTTAAACGAACCAGATCATCTGTGATACCTAGTTCAGCTCTCTTTTCAGCAGGAATAGAAGCGTGAGTCATTAGTGCAGGGTGGTTGGCTAAAGATTCTACACCTCCTAAAGATTCAGCAAGCGTGAAAACTTTCACTTTCTCTAAGAATTTGATTGCATCTTCTTTTTTCCCTGATTTGAAAGTAAATGAAACCATCCCTCCAGCTTCTTTCATCTGAGATTTTGCCAATTCATATTGTGGATGAGATTCTAATCCAGGATAAATCACTTTATCTACTGCCGGATGGGTTTCAAGATATTTTGCTACTGCTAATCCGTTATCAGAATGTCTTTGCATTCTTAGGGCTAAAGTTTTAATTCCTCTTAAAACCAAATAAGAATCATGAGGGCCTAAAATACCTCCGCTTGCAAACTGAATGAAGTGTAGTTTTTCTCCTAGTTCAGCATCTTTAGCAATAAGAGCACCAGCAATAACATCAGAGTGTCCTCCTAAGTATTTTGTAGCGGAGTGCATTACAATATTAGCTCCTAAATCGATCGGTCTTTGAATATAAGGCGTAGCGAAAGTATTGTCAACTGCTACTAAAATATCTTTTCCTTTAGCAATTTCTACCACTGCTTTGATATCTACCAACTTCATCAAAGGATTCGTAGGCGTTTCTACCCAGATCAGCTTTGTCTTATCTGTAATGACATCAGCAATTTTAGAAACATCATCAAAATTTACGAAAGTAAACTTCAATTGGTATTTTTCAAAAAGTCTGGTAAACATTCTATACGTCCCACCATATAAATCATCTACAGCAACGACCTCATCACCTGGGTTTAATAATTTCAAAACACAGTCGATGGCCGCAAGACCTGATCCAAAAGCAAGACCTCTTGCTCCGTTTTCAATACTTGCTAAAGAATCTTCCAATGCCTGTCTTGTAGGATTGGCTGCTCTTGAGTATTCGTAACCGGAATGTACTCCGGGACTTTTTTGTGCAAAAGTAGAAGTTAAAAATACAGGAACGTTCACAGAACCTGTTGCAGATTCATGGTGTTGACCACCGTGTATAACTTTTGTATTAAAATTCATAATATATTTTTTAATGTAGCAATCTAACAGTGTAACAATTTAACAATTATCTTATTGGTAAACTGTTAGATTGGTAAATTGGTTTACATTTTTATTGCTGATTTTATGGCAAATTCTTCTGCCATTTGTTCGATCCATTGTGCCACATCTTCTTCTCCTGTTGCTCTTTGATAGGTATTTCCTAATGAAACTAAAATCTGGTGGATGAACATCTTCATCTGATCAACAGGCATTTCTTTTGTCCAAAGATCGATCCTTAAAGCTTCCATTGCTTTTTCATCCCAAACAGAAATCATCGTTGCCTTAGTTTCTTCTTTTTCAACACCCCCATCCTGAGCATTCCAGGTTATTAATTCAGGAATGTGGTTTTCATCTAATTCAACGTCTATCGTTATCTGAGTCTTTCTCATATCAATTTTAAATTTTTCACAAAGTTAATACTTCTTGAGCTTATCCAAAATTTCTACGAAGTTATCTTCATCAGGAAATGGGGTATTTAGATTGAAAACTTTTCCTTCGGGATCTATGATAATAAACCTTGGGATCGTTTGAATTTTATATTTATTCATGAACTCCATTGCATCAGATAACCAATATTGCGGTACTTTTGATGGTTTTGTTTTCAAATAATTCAGCCATTTGGTTTTGTCCTGATCCAGACTAATGGAGATAAATTGAATATTACTATAATAACGATACTGATTACTTCGTGTATCAAATATGGGACGGATTTGTTTACATGGTCCACACCAGGTTGCCCATAAATCTACAACTACATACTTTCCTCTGTATTGTGATAGCTGATGCGATTTTCCTTTATTATCAAGAAATTTCAAATCTGAAAACGGAGCTCCTTTTTGTGAAAGACTGATCTGCTCAAACTTAGATTGCGCCAGTTTCTTAAAATCATTATTTCCTAAAACTTTAAATTCTCTGGCAAAAAGCTGCGTTCTTGAAGTACTATCTGATTCCAGCTCCATGCTTTTCACAAGATGCTTTGTCAATAAACGATCTTTCTCTATACCATTTGGTAACGCATTTAATTTGACAAAAAGAATACTGTCAGAATTTGACAAGCGGTCTTTATCTGTGATCATTTCATCCAGTTTATATTGGATATAATCATCATTCTTACTTAACAAAACAGTTGGGTTTTTAATCCTTGAATTCAACTCATTTAAGAATGATTTTGGAGCAGCAAATTTAGGATCATCCCATGACGTCATTTTTCTGTAATTATTAATTTCATTCAGGTATTGAATTGCCAGTAATTGTTTTCTATATGATCTAAATTCGTCAGAAAGGGCATTGTTCTCGGCATCTGTAAACTTTTCAAGCCTTTTTATATTCTTTTTCCAATCGGATTGTGCCAACTCATAAAATCCTGTCGGATTATCATTATATTTTTGTTCCTGAACAGCATAGGAAAATTCATATCCAAATCCATCTTCTTCATTCTTGTAATCCTGTTCTGCTGATCTATTAGAATTTAAAAAATATTTGATATTCATCGCGTTACAACGAATATCAAAATTAAATTGATCTCCGCTTCCCATCATAAAGTCGATTTTCTTAGTTCCAAATTCAAGACTGTATTCATCAAATGGAATCTTATCTTTGGTTTCCCACGAAAATATTCCATTTTTCACGGATGCACTTCCTATTTTTTTGTGAAAATCTTTTGAGAATATCCTGATAGAATCTATTTTAAGGTTAGTCTGCAAGCTTCCTTTGATTACAACTCCTTCTCCTTCACTTTTATAAGCCCTGGGCTTTTGTAAAATAAAAAATGCACCTGCAGCTATTACTACAAAAGCAGATGAAAAAAGAATTTGTTTTTTATTCTTCAGAAATGCAGGTTTAAATCCTTTTCCTCGATACCAGAAATATCCTATAATAAAAAATACAATTGCCCAGAAAATACTTAAATATTCGCTGTATGTAATAAAATGATTCAGGCTTTTTACATTAGGAGTTTTGCACAAAACATAGATAGAATTATAAGGACTAAACGGCAAAGTAACTCTTTCGACTAATGAATAAGTATTGACAATCAGCCCTAAAACACCAACTAAAAAAGCCCAAATAAAACCAGGAAAAACCACTGATATACACAGCTGAACTGCTGCAATTCCCAAAACTCCTACACACAATCTAACAAACATTTTTAGGATCCAAAGTAGATCGAAGGTTAGCAGTTTTGTGTCGCTAGGGTGAATAAAATAATCCAGAAATGAGAATAAGATATTAAATAAAAAATAAGTAGCAATACATAAAAAACTCAATATCAACAATATGACATATTTTGATAGATATAATTGGAATTTACTGATTGGCTGAGTTTCCATAAGCTGCCAACCATTGTTTTTGTGATCAACCTGCGCTATTCTATTCCCAGCAATTACAATATACAGCAAAAGTAAAAACATGGAGAATGCTTTAAAATTATCCGTTATAGAACTTTCAAAAACAGAACCAGGCAATTCTTCTCCTGTAATAAATGACGGGTTAAAAGTTTTGGTGACAAAATCAAGCAAGGGGACTAAAATACCTAGTGCTAATGCCAGATAAACTAACCCAAGACCTTTTATTTTTAACCACTCAGTTTTGATTAATATTATTAATTTTTTCATTTGTGTTTGTTTAATTTTTTGTTATTTCCATAAACCAATCTTCCAGTCCGGCACTGTTTCTGATTTCAAAAATCTCAGCATTATTTGTCACTAGCAATTTGGTCAGTTTAATGATATCTTCTTTGGACTGAACCGTTACTTCCAAGGTATTTTCATCTATTATTTTAGCAGAATAATATTCTGGAATATGTTGTGTAAAAAGAGAGGCATTGTTTAAACCTACTCTAATATGATTATGTCGGTAATGCTTATTTAATTCCTCTACACTTCCTGAAAATTTAATAACACCATGAGAAATAATGGCAAGATGAGTAACCATTTTTTCAACTTCCTGTAACAAATGACTTGAAATAAATATGGTAATCCCCTGCTCTTTATTCAGCTTAAGCAATAGCTCTCTAATTTCCAACATCCCGTTTGGGTCAAGCCCATTTACAGGTTCATCAAGAATTAAAAGCTCAGGATTTCCAAGAAGAGTCATAGCAATTGCCAATCTTTGCTTCATCCCTAATGAATATTTTTTCGTCTTCATTTTTCTGCTTTCCCAAAGGTCTACCAAATTCAAAACTCTTTCACATTCAGAATCTGGCAGATCCCTCAATCTGGAAAGAATAATCAGGTTATCCCATCCGGATAAATGATCATAAAAAGCAGGACTATCTATAAGACTTCCAATTTTCTGAAACCCATGCGGATAAAGTTCAGACAACTTTTGATTAAAAATTTCAACAGTATTATTTTCGTCAGGAAGATTTCCTAACATTACTTTCATCGTTGTCGATTTACCAGCTCCGTTAGCACCCAAAAATCCAAAAATACTTCCTTTTGGAACTGAGAGGCTCACGTTTTTGAGGATGAGCTTATTTTGGGAAAATCCATAACTTAAGTTCTGGATATTAATTAATTTTTCCATGCATAATGTTTTGAAATGTGTGAAAATTAAAAAAGACCTTCTGTATTTACAAAAGGTCTTATATAGGTATGTGAGGTTATCTATTTTGTTACACTTGGTTTATAACCAGACTGATTAAAGATTTCAGTCCCATCCATTTTGAGGAAGTCTGTGAGTTTTACTTCGGGTTTTTCCTTGAGATATTTTTTCCCAATCTGCCATCCTGTAAAAATTCCTATCTGAGGTGAAGATTCATTATCAATTTCCGTATAAAATTTAGAAAAGGGTCCCGGTGAGATAAAACGCTCTTCTAATCTATGATCATCTCCAAATAATAAATTACTTTCCACAAAATAATTCCAGATATTCCCTTCATTAGCAACCGCCCAATCATATTGTGGTTTGGTGTAATTCATTTTCAAATAATCCGGTGTGTCTGGCAAAAATGCATCCTGAAGGATCATTACTTTTCCATTATACATCAAAAGATCAATGAATTTCTGATGGTCCGTAGAAAAAGGGACAATATTTTCAGCAAACATTCTTGACACCTTAGGAACAATATTATTAGGATTCATTGATTTCTGAAAATACAATTCCAATCCTTTATAATTAGGATTTTTATCCCCCATAAATCCAGTGATATCTATAAACAGAAGATTCCCTTTCTCGTCATAAAAAATAGGATCCTGAATCATCTGTAATGCTGATGAAAAAAGATATACTTTCGGGCTTTTAAATTTCGGAAAGTAATATTTAATATGTGAAAATAGCTCCTGAAGTTCTTTCTGAAGTTTCTCTTGATCAATTTTAGAAACTGCTTCTTTATAAATCTTTATTTCCCCCGCATCACTTCTTCTTTTCCCAAAATCCTGATCAGAAACTGTTCCCTGAAACCAGGGAAATTCAGCTTTAAATTGATCCAAAGGAATATTCTGGTCATAAAACTGTTTGGAAATATCAGTCAGTTCTACCTTTTCAACAGGTGTTTTCAATTCAACTTTCCATGGATTGTCAGATTCTTTTTTACAAGAATACAGTCCCAAAACTAAAATTGAAGAAAGCGCTATAGTTCTAAAAATCTTCATTATTTTTACATGAAATTTAAGGGTACGAAAATACGGATTTAAACATAATATCATGATGAAAAATAAAATAAACGACTTGTTTCGCTACAATATTTACATTTTTTCATGAAATAGAACATTCTCTTATATTTCTAAACCTGCAATTTTATAAAAAAATAACAAATGCGACTGGAAACTGAAAGACTTATTTTAAGAAAGCTTGAAGAAAGTGATGCTGAACGTCTTTTTCTTCTGGACTCTAATCCGGAGGTGGTGAAGTATGTAGGTACTCCTCCACAAACGGATATTAAGGAATCTGAAAATGTAATTAAAATGATCCAGCAGCAATACACAGATAATGGTGTTGGAAGACTTGCTGTCATTGAAAAAGAAAGCAATTTATTAATTGGATGGAGTGGATTAAAGTTCATTACTAAAGAGATAAACGGTTATAACAATATTTACGAATTAGGGTATCGTTTCATGCCCGAGTTTTGGGGTAAAGGTTATGCTATAGAATCTGCAAGAGCTACTTTAGATTTTGGTTTTAATGATCTTAACAGAGAAATAATTTATGCCTGCGCTCACAATGAAAATGATGGCTCCAATCATATTCTGAAAAAACTCGGATTTGAAAAAACCGGAGAGTTTGAAGAACCCGATGGGCTTTGTTTTTGGTATGAATTAAAACGTGAAAAATACAATTCAAAAAAATGATTTTAAGACAGGAACAAGAAAAAGATCATTCACAGGTCTTTAAGGTTGTGGAAGATGCTTTTAAATATGCAGAACACAGTGATCATCAGGAACAGTTTTTAGTTGAAAAACTGAGAAACTCTGATGCTTTCATTCCCGAATTATCTATAGTTGCCGAAATCAATAATGAGATTGTCGGTCATATCCTTTTCACAAAATTGTCTGTTAAAAATAATTCAGATAGCTTTAGCTCTTTAGCACTGGCACCTGTTTCAGTAAAGCCTGAATATCAGGGACAAGGAATAGGTGGTCAACTGATCAATTATGGCCATAAAATAGCTAAAGATCTAGGCTACGAATCGGTTATTTTAATAGGCCATGAACATTATTATCCTAGGTTTGGATATCAAAAAACAAGTAATTTTGGAATTTCGTTTCCTTTTGAACTTCCTGAAGAAAACGGGATGGCTTTAGAACTGGTAACCGATGGTTTAAAAAATGTAAATGGGGTTGTAAAATATCCTAAAGAATTTGGAATAGATTAAAAAAAATAAATAATGCAAACACAAAAAGTAATCGATCATATTGTAAGCTGGCTGAAGGATTATGCAGAAAAATCTAAAGTAAACGGATATGTAATTGGTGTTTCCGGAGGAGTTGATTCCGGAGTAGTTTCTACACTGGCTGCTATGACAGGGCTGAAAACATTGTTAATTGAGATGCCTATCCGTCAGAAAGAAGATCAGGTTAACCGTGCATGGGAGCACATGAATGATCTTAAGTATAAATTCTCTAATGTGGAAACGATGTCTGTCAATTTGACACCTGCTTTTGAAGAACTATATACTACTTTCGATGTGAAAGACGATCTCTATCCTAATGAAAAACTAGCATTTGCCAATACAAGAGCACGTTTAAGAATGCTTACTTTGTATTATTACGGCCAGATAAATGGTTTATTAGTTTGCGGAACAGGAAACAAAGTAGAAGATTTCGGAATAGGTTTTTATACAAAATATGGAGATGGTGGTGTGGATGTATCTCCTATTGCTGATTTGTATAAAACTGAAGTTTACACCCTTGCAAGAGCTTTAAATCTTGTTAAAAATATTCAGGAAGCCATTCCTACAGATGGGCTTTGGGATGCAGAAAGAACGGATGAGCAACAGATTGGTGCAACCTATCCTGAACTGGAAAAAATACAGAAAGAATACGGAACAAAAACGGTGGAAGATTATGAAGGCCGTGATCGGGAAGTATTTTTAATATTTGACAGAATGCATAAAGCAGCTCAACATAAAATAAATCCTATCCCGGTTTGTGACATTCCTGAAGAATGGAGATCATAAAAATAGTGTACAATGTATCCATATAACAATGTAGTAACTTCAACATTGATAAACCGATATATTGGTATTTTGGTAAATTATATAATAGTATGAATAATAAAATGAGACCTTTATTTTTTGCCTGTCTCGGTCTTCTGTTCGGAATGTCCGTGATGTATATCTTCAATAAATTTTCTGATACAAAAAAAGACGCTCAGAATCCAAAAGTTGAATATAGCAGTAGCTCAGCTAACACGACAGATCAGCAATCTATCGATCAGCTTACTGCCGAAAAAACGGTAATCAGCTATGTAAAACAGAATCACCAGCTTCCTGGATATTACATTACAAAAAATGAAGCCAGAAAACAGGGCTGGAATCCTTCAAAGGGAAACCTTTGTGATGTTCTACCCGGACGTGCAATTGGAGGAGACCGTTTTGGAAACAGAGAAGGAAGTTTACCAAATGGAAATCAGTATTTCGAAGCAGACGTTAACTACAGCTGTGGAAGTAGAAATGCAGATCGTATTATTTTTACAAAGGACGGAGATGTTTACCTTACTAAAAATCATTACAAGAGTTTTGAGAAACAGTAGCTTTCTGATAAGCATACTATCATTACTTACATTTTCCTGTTCAGATCAACCACAAAAGTTGATAAAGGAAAATAAAGGGATGGTAATATTAGTTCAACCGTTTAATGATCTAAAGCCTGAAAGTGTAAAATTCGTGACCAGTGAGATAAAGAAAGTTTATCCAAATGTAAAAGTTCTGAATCCCATTGATTTACCAGAAAATGCTTATTACAATGAAAGGAAACGTTATAAAGCTGATTCTATTATTAAGGTTTTAAGCAAAACAACAAAAGATGGTTTTGTAACAATTGGTCTAACTTCAAACGATATAAGTACCACAAAGGGTAAAATAAAAGATTTTGGAATAATGGGACTGGGATATAGACCCGGAAAAGCATGCGTAGCATCGAGCTTCAGATTGAATAAAGAAAAAATTAACGAACAGCTTTTTAAAATTGCCATTCATGAACTTGGCCACACACAAGGATTAGAACATTGCCCAGAAAAGACATGTTTTATGAGAAGTGCGGAAGGTAAAAACCCTACTGACGAAGAGATCGATTTCTGCAAAAAATGCAAAACTTTTTTAATTAATAAAAATTGGAAATTCAATTCAATATGAAAACAATATATATAGATTTTACGGATATAGGAGATTATGAGGATTTCTATACTCAATTAAAAGAAAAGATTACATTGCCAGAAGATTTTGGTGATAATCTTGATGCTCTTTATGATGTAATTACCGGCGGATTAGAAATGCCACTTCATCTCGAGTTTGTAAATTTAACAGTAGATCAGTTGGAATTATTTGAAGACCTATTGACTACTTTAGAAGATGCGGAAGAAGAATTGGAAGATTTCACTTTCAGCTATTACCTTGAACAATATGAAGACGATGAGGATGATGATGAACTTGCAGACTAATGCAATAAAAAATCTAATCATAAAAAAAGACTGTCTCTTAAGAGACAGTCTTTTTTTATATTTCTGATGGATTATTTTCCGATCACTTCTGTGATAGGATTTCCAACACTTCCGCTTGGGAACTGAATTTTCAATAAAGAAGAAACGGTAGGAGCAATATCCGTCATAAAATATGGTTTATTGCTTTCTCCATGTTGAACTCCCCATCCCATAAATAATAAAGGAATGTGAGAATCATAAGAGTTCCATACACTATGCGTTGTCCCTGTCTTTGCATAAGGAGGTAACATAGAATCATGAGAGATCAATTGAATATCCCCACTTCTCTGTCTGTTGATTCCATTGATAATTCTCTGTTTGATAGGCTCTGGAATTGTTGATTCCTGTACTTTGGTTACAGAAACAGCATATAAAACCGTTGGATCATTTTCTAATTCTTTAACCGCAAAATCTACTACTGCATCCAATTCAATTTTGTTGTCTTTTAATAACTTTCTATCAAAATAAATTTGATAATTATCTACCGCATTGATCAGTTTATCTACACCAAATTTTTCTTTTAACTTCTGGTTAATGTCTTTCTGACTGTTTTCACCAAAGAAGCCTGTTGGGATTTTATGCTCCTGTAAGAAACCTACAGAATGTGCTCCACCATGATCCGCTGATAAGAAAACAGTGTACTCTCCTTTTCCAACTTTAGTATCCAGATAGTTGAAGAACTCTGCAAGATCCTTGTCTAGTCTTAAATACACATCCTCTACTTCAATCGAGTTAGGTCCGAATTTATGACCTGCATAATCTGTGGATGCAAGATTGATAGCAAGGAAATCTGTGATATCATCACCTCCCAACTTTTCACCTTCTACAGAAGCTTCAGCCAGTTTTAAGGTTAATGTATTTCCGAAAGGGGTATAACGGATATTATCTTTTTTGTCTTTGTAATCCTTTGCTAAATTGCTGTATGGAAAAGTAGGTGTTTTTGAGCTTCCTAAAAGACCTTCCCATGCAGAATTATCAGGTGAACTTTCTGTGTATTGGTTGATCGGTAATAAAGTATTCCACCCATTAGCTACCAATTTCTCAGGTAAATTCTGTGAGTTGAAAGATTTCACCCATTGTGGCAAATCATTCATATACCACGTGCTGGTAATAAAGTTTCCTGTAGAATCATCAAACCAAAATGCTCCGTTCGGAGTATGTCCTGCAGGAAGTATCGAAGCACGGTCTTTTAAAGATACCCCAACTACTTTTGCCTGGAAATTCGTTGCCAGTTTTAACTCATCAGTAACGGTTGTTGACCAAAGATTCTTTGGAGAATGACTTCCGATTTTAGCATTTGTTGTTCCAACAGGTTGTACGCTCTCATCTGTAGTACAATAAACATTCTTTCCTGTTTCTTTATCTGTCCAGTCGTTTCCTGCAATTCCGTGAATCGCCGGAACAGAACCTGTATAAATACAAGTATGTCCTAAGGCTGTAATTGTAGGAACATATGGAATATGAACATTATTTAAAGCGTAACCGGTATTCAATAGTCTTTTGAAACCATCATTCCCATATTTGCTATAAAAGCGATACAAGTAATCCCACCTCATCTGATCTACTACAAGTCCGACTACTAATTTGGGTCTTTCTAATTGAGAATTTTTGTTTTTCTGAGCATCAATTGTAACTACGGACAACATGGTAAGTGCCGCAATTGAAATTTTCCTAAGCATCTAGTAAATTTTTATTGAAAGCAAATTTAAGGGTTTTCAAAGTTTTAGAATATGAAATTTTATTTAAATTTGAAATTGGTTACATATTTAGAACTATTGGAAAGAACAACAGAAATAATAAAACTTCAGTCAATTGATAAATTCCCCCCATTTACTTATATTAAAAATATTCCTCGAAATAAAAAACTTAAAATATTGTTCGACAAATCCATTCAACATTTAAGAGAGGATATTGTAATAGATTTAAGAAACAACCTTTCAAATTTTCAAATTACTATACATACTATTGAACCTGAAATCAATATTGTCAAGCTAATTAGTGATGAGGAGATTATTACAAATCAACTGTTTTTTGAAAGCTGTGCAAAGGATTACCGAAAACTAGGTGAAGAATTAGTTTTCATGTTCGCTCAAAAGAAAAAAATAAAATTCAATCATAAGTTTCCTTCTATAATGTTTAATCAGCTTAAAGGAAAAGAACAAAAAGGAAAAATAGGAGATTGGAAGTATTTCATTCATGGCTTTCATTGCCATTTTGGAAATATTAAAACAAAACAAAAGATTGAAGTTCCTTTTATGTTCGGGATGGAATTTGGAGACTTAGACCCTTATTTCTTTATGCAATTTATAAAGTCTTCTACAAATTATCATCCTTTACCTGTAAACATATATGAGGATTATGCAGATGGAGCAAGAATTATTGAAGTTATGTTAAATCTTGGCTTATTTGAAAAAATTACTTCGAATTTTAAAGAGCATACTGGGGTTGTAGTAACCGACAGGGACAAAGTTGAAATTGCCCTTTTTAATGATAATGAAGAATACTATCATCCTAAATTTAATTTATTAAAATTTTTAGGCCTTAAAAAGTAGAAATTAATATTTTATAAATCTCTCTATGATAGAAATCAAAAAATTAGAAAAGCTTCCAGACAATCCTACCATGAACTGGGGGCTTAACGGATATGAAACAGACACCATATTTGTAGTTTCTGCTATTGAAATGAATAATAGTTTTGAGTTTTCACTGAGGGAGAAAAAACAGCATTATCGTAAAATCTGGAAAACCGATTCTGATGATATTACTGAACTTAACAAGATCATTGAACAAGGGCATTCTTTTGGAGCTTTTCAAGAAGATGAATTAATAGGTTGGCTTATTGCTGAATTTAGAGAATGGAACAACAGTTTTTATATCGAAAATATTCTAATTAGTGAAAAACTGCGTGGACAGGATATTGGAAAACAACTCATCAAAAAGGCAAGCAGAGAAGCCCGCGATTTGAATTGTAGAATAGTAGAACTGGAAACTCAAAACACCAACTACCCTGCTATAAAATTCTATCAAAGAGCTGGGTTTAATCTGACCGGAATCAACACCAAATTATATAATGACTCTACAGAAACTGCCTTATTCATGAGCTTTGATGTTTTATAAACTGTACGGACTTCTGCAATAACAATTACGCTCTTAAACTTCATCGACAAAATCAATAAAAGAAATTTATATTTTCATTTTGTACTGAACGGTACAATTATTTACCTTTGCTTCATCAAAATAGAGAAACCATGGCAGGAAGACCTAAAATATTCGACGAGCAACAGGCTATTGATAAAGCCACTGAAGTTTTCAGGGCAAAAGGATATGATGCATCTTCCGCAGATGAATTGCTAAGTGCCATGGGAATAGGAAAAGGCAGTTTTTATCATGCATTTAAAGGTGGAAAGCAGGAACTGTATGTTCGGTCTATTGAACAGTTTTCAGAAGGTTTTATTAAAAGACTTGAAGACCAGCTTTCAAAAGCAGATAACGAAATCGAATGGATTAAAACATTCTTTTTACAACTTTCCAAAACGCCTGATTGTGATAAAGAAACCGGATGTTATCTTGGTAATGCTTTGGTACAATTATCCGAAAAAGATATTGAAGCGAAGCACATGTCAGCTCATTTATTAAAAAAACTCCAACACATTTTTGAAAAAGCAGTGAAAAAAGCGCAAGAAAATGTTCAAATAAAAAACACTGAAAGTGCTGGTATCATTGCCTGGCATCTTACCAATCTATGGAATGGACTTCATGTGACAAGACGGATGGAAAACTCATCCGAAATACTTCGATCTATCATTGAACTCAATTTGAAAATACTCGAATAAAATTTTTTTAAACAATTTTGTACTAAATAGTACAATAATAAAATTTAATATATTTAAAACAAACGTTATGAACATTACAAACAACACAGTCCTTATTACAGGAGGAGGTTCAGGAATCGGTTTAGAAATTGCAAAGGCATTAAACTCAACCAACAAAATCATTATTGTCGGAAGAAATAAAGAAAAGCTGGATAGCGCAGCAAAAGATTTAGAGAATGTCTTTACCATTCAGGCTGATATCACCAATGAAAATGATGTAAATAGATTAGTGGAGGATATAAAAACCAATTTTGGAGGATTAAATATTCTCATCAACAATGCAGGTAATGCCTACGCATATACATTATCAGATTCTTCTGATACTTATACCAAAGCGATAGCAGAATTTACGACCAATTACTTCGCTCCTATCCGCTTAACGGAAAAATTACTTCCATTACTAAAGCAACAAAACGAAGCGGCTATCGTTAATGTATCTTCTATCGTAGCTTTAATCCCAGGTTCCCATGTACCAACCTATTCAGATTCCAAAGCTGCTTTGCGTTCATACACAAGATTACTGAGATATGAATTAGCCAAAGATACCGGCATAAAGGTTTTTGAATTAATGCCACCCCTTGTAGATACTGATTTCTCAGTAGAAATTGGAGGTCGTGAAAATGGTATTCCGGCTTCTCAGGTTGCTGCAGATTTGATACAAGCATTTCAGCAAGATCATTACGAAGTACGTGTTGGAGATACCGAGGTCGTTTATAGCAACTTCTTCGCTAACTCAGAAGGCGCCTTTGGTGTTCTGAATAAATAATCATAAGATGAAATATAAAATTTTTGGAAATAAAACCGGACTTAGGGTTTCAGAATTAGCTTTAGGAACCGGAACCTTCGGCACACGCCGAGGATATGGTTCACAAGCAGACGAAGCCAAAAGGGTTTTTGACCAATATATTGAAGCAGGTGGAAATTTTATAGACACCGCAGATGGTTATCAAATGGGTGAATCTGAAGAGTTATTGAGTACAATGATTGCAGATAAGCGCCAAAATCTGGTATTAGCTACAAAATATACAATGGGTGGTCGCGAATTACTAACATCTGGAAATAGTCGCAAAAATCTTATCTACTCTGTAGAAGCAAGTCTGAAAAGACTGAAAACAGATTATATAGATCTTTATTGGGCTCACCTTTCAGATGGCCAGACTCCTATTGAAGAAATTGTTCGTGGTTTTGATGATCTGGTCAGGGATGGAAAAATTTTATATGCTGGTCTTTCTAACTTTCCTGCATGGAGAATTGCAAATGCTTCCCTATTAGCTGACTTGCGTGGTTGGTCACCCATTGCAGGTATTCAGATTGAATATAATTTAATTGAACGAACTCCAGATCGTGAACTTTTACCCATGGCAGAAGCTCTGGGTTTGGGAGTAGCCTTTTGGTCACCACTAGCGGGTGGTTTATTGACCGGAAAATACCGCAATCCTGAATCAGAAGAAAATTCACGTAAAAAAGAATGGAACGGCTATTTGGTTAGGGATGAAGTAAGTCCACGTGAAACCGCCATTCTTGATGCTCTTGAAAAAATTGCTCGAGACAAAGGAGCAAAAGTCGGCCAGGTTGCTCTTGCATGGCTGCGTCAAAAGGATCAAAACTCAATATCTACTGTTACAATTCTTGGGGCTAAAAATGTAACTCAATTAGAAGACAATCTAGACTCGCTCTCTGTAATACTGACTAATGAAGAAATCCAGCAGCTTAATGAAATAAGTGCTATTTCTTTAGGTTCTCCACATGAAGTAATTAATAATAGTCAACCTATATTATTTGGTGCAAGTTCTAATATGGTGATGCAGAATCATCCTGTAGCTTAATAGTTTATTGCAAATTAAATATATAATGCTGATACTGAATTCGAGTACCAGTATTTTTTTATGTTTAATAGTCTATTAAATACAGGATATTGTATAGATTGCTTCGTTCCTCGCAATGACAAATTACTATAGTTTCTCACCATTTTTAATATATTTAATCACATTAAAGTGTATTAATAATTTTATTATATTAGTAATCAATAAATTAAATACTGTACTATGAAAAATTTAATGAAACTCACGAGAAAAAATTTAGTATTGATCAGCGGTGGAGACACAGCCTATGCATTTTGCCTTGATGGAGTTTGTCCTCCGGCAGGACCTGGTTACAATACCTATTGTGATGGTGATAAGTGTTATAAAACACCTAAAACAGGTGGAGGTAATCCAGGTGGCGGATGTCATGAACCAAAACGTTTCTGTCAGGAATGGGAAACCGGATGTGGGTGTGTTTATTTTAATTAAAAATAGATATGTAAGTAATAGTAAAACGTATCAAAAAGATGCGTTTTATTTTTTTACTATTCAATAGTATTCAAAACATAAAGTCTATTCTACAACGAATTAATATAATTTTCGTAACCACTCTTTTCTAACACCTGCTTTGGGGTAAGCTTGTAAATATCCTTCCATGAATCAGGTCCATGTTTCTCCACATATTTTTCCACAATTCGGAAGCCAAGCCAGTAGTTTAAAGTTTTGGGAGCTTGAGGGAAAAGCTTTTTCTTATCATTTCTCAGTAATGGATTATCCCCGGAAGTATCTGAAAAATAAGGTTTAACACTTGTAAAGATCTTCTTTTCGTTTCTAAGATACCATGACCAATTTTCTTGTGACATATTCTCTACAGCGTTATGTCTTTCCATCTTTCCTTCAAAAAACACCCAGGTAAAATAGCACGCAAATCCTTCATCAATAGTCTGGCTTAATGCAGAATTTTTATCAACATCCATATTTCTGAACTTTTCATAAACCAAATGATTGAGCTCATGAGGTAATCCCTTTTCCAGTGTATATTCAGGATCTGTATTTTCATTATTAAGTTCAAGGGCAAATTGTTCAGCATTGCAACCACCAAACCCAATTCCTGTCAAGGGTGTAAAGAGAATACTTATGGTTGCTTTAGGCTGATAAGGAACCAATCTGCTGAACCTCTTTAAATTTGTTGCCAGTACCCTATTGAGATTCAATTTTAAAAGTTCTTTTGTTTTATTATCTAATTTGGCTTTATGTTTTGGATAAAAGGTTTTATTCCATTGTACCATTCCTTCCGGATTATTGTACAAACCAGCATTTTTCTCACCAAAGATCGTTGCATAGCAATTATCCCAAAGCTTCTGATGAGGACGATATACCTTTTCAACAATCATTTTTTCATTAAATAAATTATTGTGATGCGCCAATATCTGGTACTTAAAAAGATTTTTAATAACAATGTCATTTACTTTAATACTGTCAGCCACTTTTTCAACATCTTTTTCAAAAGAGTTTTCAGGATTTAATTTTTGGTTCGTTGAACAAAAATATACAGTAACAACACTAAAAATCAATAAGGCAGTTCTTTTCATCTCTGGTTTAAGCTTAATTTTCTTTCTATTTCAATTTTACAAAAGGTATGGTGTTTAAATTCTGTTGCGATACTTTAAAAAATCCATTCTATAATTAGGCTCATATTTAGAATTCTTTATTTTAGTAAAAAAATTTCATTCTAAACATATAGTTTTCAAAATATTATCAGTTATATAAAATCGAAAAAATAAAATTCTTTTGGATGGGTATCTTGTACATCTATTAGACAATCCAAAGGTAATTTTTATTACAGCTGAAATAAATAATTACCTAATTTTTTAATAATTTTTTAAGCATAAGTTCAGAAATATAGGAAATAATTTTTCACATCTATCAATTTTACAAAAAGAAAATTGTATCAAAAAATTAATAATTTGTTAAAAATAGACTTCTGCTTTATTAATAATTTTGGCCAGATCTAATTGTATATGTTGTATATTTTAATGGTTGTAATACTACAGGCAATTATTACGCTTGCTGTTTTACTTTTCCTGGCTCAAAACAGGAAGTCTTTTCACAATATGTTGTTATTGTATATTTTGACTGTTGTCCTGGATATGGGTTATGAGTATTTTATCATTAAAAGGTTTGGCTATGAATCTATCCTCTATGAAATACCGGGTAGCCTGAGAATATTTAAAGGCCTCATATTCTTATCTATTACTTTGAATTTTATAGAATTCAAGTGGCGGGATAAATTAAAATATCTGCTATTTCCCTTTTGTTTTATTGTCTTGTTCCATACTCTTGCTCTTTCTGCGAAGCTATTTGGTTACAAAGAAGCAGATACCCTTATTCATTTTTACAAAACCTATTTGGTCAATTATTACGTTTATTATTGGTCAGCTAGTCTTGTGATCTGTATCTTCTTGCTGTATAAGTATCAGTACAAGATTAAAAATCCATTTTTTAAACAATTCCGATTGTTTCTCTTGTTTATTTTTTTGGGAGTGATTGCATTTCGGTTTAGTTATGAATTTGGAATAGATATTCTTCTGTTTCAAAAAGTATACCTTCTTCTATTCTTGATTCAATTCGCTTGGATTTTGTACGTTTATATTTTAACGTACCAGGAACAGCTTAAGAGAGATGTGCCAGTTCCCATGATAGAAGTTAATATCAAAGAAAAATACCAGTACAAAGATCTTTCTAAAATAGATTTCGATAAAATACAGGTTTCTATTGAAGATTTTTATAAGAACAGCACTTTGTATCTGGATGAAAATTTCACCCTGGAAAACCTTTCCCAGAATCTGTCCGTTTCAAGAACTGATCTTACCATCACTTTCAATCAATACTTGACCTCTAATTTTCATGAATATACAAATCGAAACAGGGTTTTACAGTTTAGGCGTATGCATCAGGAGGAACCGGACGTGAATGTAACCGATCTTGCTTTCCAGTGTGGATTCAAATCCAAATCTACATTCTATAAGTACTTTAAAAAAGAATTCAACTGCCTCCCAACAGAGTATGCTTTATAGTTAACAATCTTATATTACAATTATTTAATATTCATAAATAACACATAACCAGCGATTTAAACTACAGTAAAACTTATATTGGTTTGTTAAAACTTAAATGAACTCCACTTTTTTTCAGAGCAAACATCTTTGCGGAAAATTTATAAGATGTTACGTAGAAGATTTTTTTTAACAACTGCAGCATGTTTTTTATTGGGTGGGTTTGCAATTGCTCAAACTACAGTACATGGTATAGTTGTAGATCATCAGGGCAATCTGCCTAATGCTTTAGTGTATCTGGAGAATAGCAATGAAAAAATAACCTCCGATACAGATGGCTCATTTACTTTAAGTAATGTTCCTGATGGAAACTACAGATTGGTAGTGGAATATACAGGATATGAAAACGCCTATTTTCCTTTTAGTATTGTTAATAAAATACCGGTTGACCTGGGAACCGTAAAAATCGCGGAAAAGAAGATCAAAGAAAATAGTATTCAGGAAGTAGTGGTTGCCAGCGTATATAAAGCTTCTCAGGCACGGGCTATTACCATGAAGAGAAATTCTAATACAATTACAGAAGTTTTGAGTGCCGATGCTATTGGTAAACTGCCAGACCGTAATGCTGCTGATGCTGTACAACGTATGCAAGGGGTATCCATCGAGAGAGATATGGGTGAAGGGCGTTTTGTGGCTGTCCGTGGAACTCCTGTACAATGGACCGCTTCTACTTTAAATGGCAACAGAATGCCCAGTGCCAGTGGTGATAATGCCAACAGAGGAGTTCAGATGGATATTTTCCCTTCAGAATTGATACAAAATGTGCGTCTATCAAAAGCGCTTACCCCTGATCTTGATGGTGATGCGATAGGTGGAAATGTAGATTTCATTACCAAAACATCACCCAACAAAGAGACCTTAGCCATCAGTACATCTACCGGATATGTGAATATGTCTAAATCCCCTACTTTTAATTCTTCTATTGTATATGGGAATAAAATTACAGACAAATTGAAATTCATTTCATCTGCTGTAATATGGGAAAGATCGGGAGCAATAGACCAGATGCGGAATATTTTCAATTACGGACTTCCCGATCCTATAGCATCCTATTCCATTAACCAGTTACAGCTACGTGACTATGTGGCTAACAGAAGAACATTAGGCTTTAATCATGCGATGGATTATGAGATCAATAGTAAAAACAAACTGTATTTCAAGGGTCTGTATAGCCAATACAAGGATGGTCAATCGGTAAGAGAAACCTATTTTAATTTTGATAATAAAAATGTCACACTGCAAGCCAGACATGCTGATTACCTTACCGATCTCTATTCTATACAATTTGGAGGAAATCATCAGGTCGGTCAACGTTTGGAAATGGACTGGTCTTTATCAAAAGCAAGATCAACCTTCAAATTTAATTCTCCCAAACAACTGGAAGAGCATGAAAGAGGTTACCCTATCGTTAATTTTATACAACCAATGACCTATGGAAATTTATCTTCGGATGGCCGGAAATATTTTGCAATGGATGCTCCTAATGGTGTTGGTGATCAAAATGACTATACTTTACCTTACAATCAAAATCCAATTTCGGGAAATCAATTAAAATTGAATCAGGTCATTTTGAACCAAAACAGAAACAGTGAAACGGATCTTCGCGGACAGGTTGATCTGATATATAAGGTAGCAGAAAATTTCAAATTGCAATTCGGAACCAAATTCAATAATAAAGAAAAAATTGTGGATGCAGCAGTATTGGTTTGGATGCCCAAATCAGCATTAGGAATTCCAGGAGCTCCGATAAGTTACATGAGTCAGTTTGAACAAACTGCCTTCCCTTTCAATGGAGGTTTTATGAACCCGATTGGAAATCCATATAATTCAGTCATCATCAATCAGATCACTAATGGGCAAATTGATCAGTTTTACAATACAGATACTCAAAATAGCTTAGGCCTTTCTCAGGTAAGCGGTAAAAACAGTAATTCGAATGTCACCAGTTCTTACCATGGACAGGAAAATGTTTGGGGAACGTATCTGATGGGAACATGGAAACTCAATGAAAATCTACAATTCCTGGGTGGAGTGCGAAATGAATACAATGATATTTCTTTCTATGGTAAAAAAGTAATTTCTGATAAAGCAGGATCCAAAGTGGAAGATATCAAAGATGGTAAAAAATACAATGTCTTCCTTCCTATGATCAATATGAAATGGAACCTTACAAAAGATCAGATTATAAGAGCAGCCTATACAAGATCTTTTGCAAGACCAGATTTTAA
This sequence comes from Chryseobacterium paridis, assembly GCF_016595215.1. Classification (GTDB taxonomy): domain Bacteria; phylum Bacteroidota; class Bacteroidia; order Flavobacteriales; family Weeksellaceae; genus Chryseobacterium; species Chryseobacterium paridis. The sequence goes on from NZ_JAENHK010000010.1 coordinate 1,833,565, forward strand.
TGATCTGAATCCTGGAACTATTGTTAATGATCTATCCAATACAATCACACAGGGAAATACTCAACTGAATCCTACATTCTCTAATAATTTTGATTTGATGTTTGAGAATTATTTTGGAAAACTCGATATGATCACTGCTGGTGCTTTCTACAAGAATATTACTGATCTGATATATAAAGATCAATCTATAGTAAGCGTTAACGGACTTCCTTATACATTCACCACTCCAAAGAATTTAGAGGGTGCCAGGCTATACGGTTTTGAAGTAGGAATTTCCAAACGTTTTGAAAACCTCCCCGGATTTCTGAAACACATCGGATTTGAAGGAAATTACACCTACATCGCTTCTGAAATGAAGATGCCTGTTTATACAAATGGCCAACAAACCGGAACGATGAAAACCACTATTCCTAATCAGGCTAAGCATATTTTCAATACGATAGTATTCTATGAAACCAACAAGTTTATGCTCCGATTGGCAGGGAATTACAAAGGAGATTATGTGAGTGAAATAAGAAGTGCTGCAGGTCCGGATCATTATCAGCATTTTGATAAAAACTTCACGGTCGATGCTTCTACTTCATACAGCATTAATAAAAACATAAGACTTTTTGTTGAGCTGAATAATATTTTCAATGAGCCCAATCGCTATTATATGGGAATAAAATCAAGGGTGGAAAACATTTCTTATTCAGGGATCAGAGGGCAGCTTGGTGTAAACTTCAATTTTTAATTAAACAATCAATTTCAATTTTATGAAAAAATATATAAGCACAGCAGCAATCGCTGTTGCAGCATTATTCCATGCGCAGGAAAAATGCAAAGACATTAAAATTAATCAGCTACAGGTTCTCGGAACGCATAATTCATATGCTGAACCAGTTGATCCAAAAGTACTAGAGCTTGCTGCTCCGATCATCAAAAATATGATGACAAAATATGATTCAGGGATGTCTCCGGAGCAAAAAGCAAAATTTCAGGAATACCACCCGAATGGAATGGATTTTCATGAGGCATTGAATTACAATCACCCAGACTTCAAACAGCAATTGAATGCCAATCTTCGTGGTTTAGAGCTGGATATTTATTATGACCCGGATGGTAATCGTTTCACCAATCCAGCCTCTTACCGTGTGCTAAAAGAAAAAGGAATAAAAGATCTTGCACCACATAATACAAAAGGATTGGATAAACCAGGTTTTAAGGTCCTTCATATGGCTGATATAGACTTCAGATCTCATTATCCAACATTAAAAGATGCTTTGACAGAACTTCGGGAATGGTCTGACCAGCATCCTGAGCACACTACTATTTTCATCATGGTAGAAGCTAAAGATTCAGGGTTCCCTATTTTTCCTAACAGCACTCAGGTTTTGCCATTCACTCAAAAAGCGTACGATGAACTCGATCAGGAAATTGCTCAATATCTTGGAAAGGATAAGATCATCACCCCTAAAGAAATACAGGGTAAATTTGGAACACTTCGAGAGGCTGTACTCAATAACAACTGGCCAAAAGTGGAAAATAGCAAGGGTAAATTTATCTTCATGCTATTACCGGGAAGTGCCGGAACAAAATCCACTAAAAACAATCCTTATCTGATCGATGGTTCTTTGGAAAAAAGACTGATGTTTATGGAAAGTGAGCCGGAAGATAACTTTGCAGCTTTTATTTTAAAAGATAACGCTATTGTGCGCCAGGAGGAGATTCAAAAAATGGTAAAGCAAGGTTTTATGGTAAGAACAAGAGCAGATATTGAAACTTATGAAGCGAAGGTCAATGATCTTACCCGGGCGAAAAAAGCATTCAGCAGTGGAGCCCAGGTTGTTTCAACTGATTTTTTTCGATCTGGAAACACGTATGGAACGCCGTATTTTGTAAAACCACCTCAGGATAAAGATTATTTTTTAAATCCCATTAATGGTAATTGTCAATAAGTAAACAGCAGGCAGCCTCTATTCAAGAGGCTGTTTTCATTTTGATACCTACCTCACTCTTTTTCGGCTACAAGAAAAGTAGATTCAGATACATCGCCTGAATGCTCATTTCTGAACTTTGTTTGTATAAAATAAATACAATGAAAATAGTAGTAACAGGCTCTTTAGGAAATATCAGTAAGCCGCTGACACAATTATTAGTTAGTAAAGGACATTCAGTAACCGTGGTCAGTACCAATCCTGAAAGAAAAGCAGAAATTGAAAATTTAGGTGCTCAGCCGGCAATTGGAACAATGGAAGATGTTGATTTTCTTTCTGAAACTTTCAAAGGAGCAGACATTGTGTATGCTATGGAAGCTTTAAACGCTGGCTGTTTTTTTGATCATAATGTAGATTTTATAGCAGCCAATACTCAAATTGGCAAAAACTATAAAGAAGCATTTGAAAGATCAGGTGTCAAACGCATTGTTCATCTTAGCAGTATTGGGGCTCATATGAGTCAGGGAAATGGGATCCTTGCATTTCATCATAATGTAGAAAGTATTCTAAAAGAGCTTCCCGAAGACGTATCCATCAAATTCATGCGCCCTGTAGCATTTTATTATAATATGTATGCTTTTATTCCAGATATAAAAGCACAAGGGAAGATCATTCAGAACTATGGTGGTGATCAGAAGGAACCATGGGTTTCTCCTTTGGATATTGCAGAAGTGATTGCTGAGGAGATCGAAAAACCATTTAATGGCAGGGAAATCAGATATATTGCCAGTGAGGAAATAGCCCCTAACGAAATAGCCGGTATTTTAGGAGAAGCCATTGGAAACAATGAGTTGAAATGGGAAATTATTCCGGATGAACAAATGCTTGATAATTTAATACATACAGGAATGAATCCACAAACGGCAAAGGGTTTTATTGAGATGAATGCTGCAATGAACAATGGAACTTTGTCTGAAGACTATTATGCTCACCAACCTGCTTTGGGTAAAATAAAAGTGAAGGATTTCGCGAAAGAGTTTGCAATCACGTATCATCAATAATATTTACATTTGTATTGTGAACAAGCAACCTCAAAGAATAAAATCCATTACTGAATTCCATCAGGTAAGAGGTTTGGCAAAACCTGAGCATCCGCTGATCAGTGTAATAGATTACAGTGATATCAAACATTCCAATGACCAATTGGAAACGAGTTGGATATTGGATTTTTATTCTATTTCCGTAAAACGCACTTCTAATGCTACCATAAAATATGGCCAGCAGGAATATGATTTTGATGAAGGGGTAATGTTTTTTATGTCTCCGGGACAGGTGTTTAGTATTACTATTGATCCCAATTTAACAACAAAACATTCGGGGTGGATGTTGCTTATTCATCCCGATTTTTTATGGAATTCATCTCTTACCAAAAGAATCAGACAATATGAATATTTTGATTATTCAGTGAGTGAGGCTTTATTTCTTTCAGAAAAAGAAGAAAAAGTGCTAGATAATATTATCCAAAACATCCGGCAGGAGTATCACTCTAATATTGACCAGTTTAGTCAGAACATCATTGTTTCACAGATTGAAACGCTTTTGAATTATTCAGAACGTTATTATCAACGGCAATTCATTACCCGGAAAATAGCCAATCATAAAATTCTGGATTCCCTCGAATCATTGCTTTCGGAATACTTTGATAAGGAAGACCTCATCAGTAAAGGGCTCCCAACAGTACATGATATTGCTAATGCTTTGAATATATCTCCAAGCTATTTAACGGGATTATTAAAAGTCCTTACAGGACTGAATACCCAGCAGCACATTCATGAAAAGCTCATTGAAAAAGCCAAAGAAAAACTCTCCACGACTCAACTGTCTGTAAGTGAAATTGCCTATGAGTTAGGATTTGAGCATCCACAGTCTTTCAGTAAATTATTTAAAAGCAAAACCAAAGTATCTCCATTGGCTTTCAGACAGTCCTTTAACTGAAATCAATTTATTACTCAGAAAGTTTTATTTTAAGAGGAAGGTTTTATTAAATTTGCGCTCTTAAAAAACTACGATCTGATTTAAAATGAGTGTCAATAAAAATGTCTTAGAAAAAATGTCAAGCCAGGAGCTTGAAAAATATATAAAACCAGATACTAAGGTGGTACCTCAAGCTATTCTATATGCATTTGATATATTAGAATCCAGGGGGAAAGAATTCAGTTCTGAAGAAATTGAACTAAGGAATTCTTTGATCACAACAGAAAAAGAAAAAGCAGAGGTCATTCCCCACTCTAATCATAAGGAAGCAGCTAACTTAATTTATCTTTCAGCTGCGTTAGGAGTCGGTAATATGATCTGGACCTATGAATCTCTTAGTTCAGGTTCTGCAATACTTACAGCTGTGGTAACAATAGCAATCATTTTTGGAATTGGCTATTTAGCAGGAAAAGGTACAGAATGGATAAAATATGTCCTTTTGGTTCTTTTAATTTTAGGAATTCTTGCATTCCCAATTGTAATAATGAATTTTTTAGCAGATCCTGTTCTTGGAATCATAAATATTGTTCAAACAATCCTGCAAATATGGGCTGTTGTTTTGTTATTTAAGGTACCGAAAACTGTAAAAGTGTAATCCTACAAGATTTGGCTGGATTATTTTAAAAGTACAGAGACCTATCTTCTATCTCTTAAGATAAAAGAGGTGTAATAAATACCTGTTATAAAATGTTATATTAGTATAAAATTGAATACATGAAATTTATTTTCTTTACTCTGCTATTATTCATTAATACTATATCAGCTCAATCCAAATCTGAGGATTTTTTTCAGACAGGTGATCAAGTACAGATCCATTACAAAGTTTCCGGAAATGGAGAAGCCTGTATCTATATTCCTGGAGGACCGGGACAAGGTTATCCTTCATTTGAATTAATGGGAGGAAACCATCTCGAGAAAAATCTTAAAATGGTCTACATGGACCAGAGAGGATCTGGAAAATCTGCACAGTCAGATAATTATCATTTGGATAAAATGGTACAGGATATTGAAGAATTAAGACAGCATCTAAAATTGAATAAGGTCTTCTTAATGGCTCATTCCTTTGGAGGAATTATTGCCGTAAGCTATGCTAAGAAATATCCTCAAAACGTAAAAGGCATTATTTTAGCCAATGTGACTTTACATTTCTTAAATAATGAATCTGTTAAAGAACAGATTGAATATGCCAATGAGCTTCTTCATTTAAAAAACCAAAAGATTGAAAAAGACAGTCTTTCTTCTGAACTTTCCAAATTAAGCAAGTCTTTAAGATCCAAAAGAATGGGATTCAGATTCCTTACGGATGATATTGAAACAATCAAAGAAATGGATAAGATTGATTCATTACATCCAAGAATCATTGACTTTGGGATGGCAGTGATTACTAAGCCTAAAGAATTTCCCGAATACTATGAAGATTATGCCCCGATTACAAAAGACATTAAGGTTCCAACATTGATCATTACAGGAAAAAAGGACAAAGCTGTGGGTACAAAACATTATCAAACCTTTAAATTCCCTAATAAAGAAATCGTTTCCATTGATGGCGGACACCTTTTGTATTATGAAAAGAATCCGGAATTCATCAATGCAGTATGGAGTTTTGTAAGGAAGAAAGAATAATTTATTCCAATCTTATCATTAGCATGTAACAATTACTCATTTTCAATGACTTAATAATATATAATCAACAAAATCACTATACTATGAAGTCAATATCCTTTTTATGTTCTGTTTTCATGATCACCTTGTGCAGCTCTTTATTGAATGCCCAAATTCAAGTTCAGACTCCTGAAAAGAACGAGATTATTTCCAGTCAAATAAAGAATGGGCAAGAAACAATGATTTGGTATGCTTTAAAAGGTGATACCAAAATTGAAATTGGAAAAATAAGCACGGAGATTACTCGGAATAATAAGACTGTTAATGTAAAAACTACAGTAAAAATGGCTGATAAACCCGACTGGATTGATGAAACCATTGCCGAACTTCCCCAATTAAAACCTGTAAAACATACCTCTTTCAATACACAAAGGGATATGGTCTTAAATTTTGGAAAAACAGTTACCGGATATTATACAGACAAAACAACCAATACCAAGACAGAGATTAATGAAAAAGTAGAAGGAAGCTTTTTCGATAGTAATCTATACCCTCAAATCATTCGGTGGTTACCGTTAAAAGAAGGCTACAAAACCGATATTGCTATTTTTGATTATAATCCTAAAGCAAGTATTGGAGCTATGAAAGCTCATGTTATTGATACCCAAAAGGGAACTTTTCAAAATAAAGAAGTCTGGATCATTAGTGTAACAGATGATATTTCCAACAATGCAGTAAAGATGGCTTTTTACATCGATACGAAATCTAACCAGATGTTGAAACAGGAAATGGATGCGGGTGGAAGAAAAATGATAATGGAAAGAATCGAATGAGAATAGATATTAAAGAAAAATAAAAACGCGCCCTTCGGGCGCGTTTTCAGTATATAAAGTTTAATCTAATTAAAACTTCAAATCTCCATTTACTTCTCTTACTGCCTTAGCAGCTTCAGCAAATTTCAATTGTTCTTCTACAGTAAGTGTAATGTTTACGATTTTCTCTACACCGTTTTTACCGATAATAGCAGGAACTCCTAAACAGATATCACTTTGGTTGTATTCACCTTCAAGCATTAAAGAACAAGGAATCATTTTCTTTTGATCACAAGCAATTGCCTGAACCATTACAGAAACCGCTGCACCTGGTGCATACCAAGCAGAAGTTCCTAATAATTTAGTTAATGTAGCTCCACCTACTTTAGTTTCTTCGATTACATATTTTTGTTGCTCATCATCAAGGAATTCAGTTACAGGAACTCCATTTCTTGTTGCTTTGCTTAATAAAGGAAGCATTCCGGTATCACTGTGAGCAGCGATTACCATTCCATCAACGTCAGAAATTGGGCTTTCCAATGCTTCAGCCAATCTGTATTTAAATCTTGCAGAATCCAGCGCACCTCCCATTCCGATAATTTTGTGTTTCGGAAGACCAGAAGTTTTGTGTACTAAATATGCCATTGTATCCATTGGATTAGAAACTACGATGATAATAACTTCCGGAGAATGTTTTACCAGATTAGCAGTAACATCTTTTACAATTCCAGCGTTGATACCGATCAACTCTTCTCTTGTCATTCCAGGTTTTCTTGGAATCCCTGAAGTGATTACTGCTACATGAGAACCTGCAGTTTTGCTATAGTCTCCTGTTGTTCCCGTAATTTTGGTATCAAAACCATTAAGCGACGCTGTCTGCATCAAATCCATTGCCTTACCTTCAGCAAAACCTTCTTTAATGTCTACTAAAACTACCTCTGAACAGAAGTTTTTCATAGCGATGTATTCAGCACAGCTTGCACCTACAGCGCCTGCACCTACCACAGTTACTTTCATAATGTATACTTTTTAAAATTATTTATTTTTAGTTCAGTCTAAAAATTTTGACTCCCAAATTTAACAATTCCTGAAAAATTGAGCAATCTTTCAGGAAGTTAATTATCTGCAAAGGATATATTTAGATTTTGAATGGGAAAATTAATTCACGTTCAGTAAAAACGTATATAATTTCTTAGCTCCCGATAATACTTCATTGTAATTATCTTCTGCAACTTCCGTATCTAAAACCTCTTTGAAGTTTTTCCACATTGGTCCTGTATTCTCCTGATAACATCCAAAGAAATTAAATGTTATCTCATCAAAACCTTCAGTTTTAGAAAGTTGTTTAGCAATTACATTTCCCCCTAAAGTAGAACCCTCAATCACATACATCATTCCCAATGCTTCGTGCTCGTTATTGACTTCAAGGGTATGCGTTGCAGCCTGATTTTTCAATGCAAGGCTTGCAAGATCTTTTTCAATTAATGGAAGTTTCTTTCTTTGGTCCAATTGAAGTTTTTCAGCAAAGTTTCCGTTAAGGCTGTTGAAAATTTTATCTTCAGAATGCAAAAGCATTAAATAATTGGTATTGATGATTTTTTTGTAATCGTCTAAAGTGAAAGTCTTGTTAAAAATCTTTTCTGAGTTAAAAAGTTTCTCAGCAGCATCGTGATATTCTGCTGTATTTTGTTTAAGATATTCAGAAACCATAATAAGTATTTATAAGTTCCCCAAATTTAAGGTTTTTTGAACGTTAAAATGAAAGAAGTACCCTCTTTATTGCTATCATATTTTACATTCCCCCCTATTCTTTTCATAATTCTATGAACAATGGATAAACCAATCCCATTTCCTTTAAAATTCTTTGCATTATCCATCCTGTTGAAAATTTTAAACATCTTATGTTTCTCTTCTTCAGGAATTCCTATTCCATTATCGGAAATTTTATAAAAAACCAATTCTCCATCCTCACTTCCTTCAATTTCAATTATTGGCTGATCTTTATGAGATGAATATTTTACTGCATTATTGATGACGTTTAAAAACACCTGATGAAGCATCGTTTTATCCGCCAATACTTCAGGACAATCTTTAATAATGATCTCGCTTTTATGACTATCAAATGTAATGATGGCATTTTCAGAGATTTTTTGAATGGTGCTCATCGTCTGCAGACCTTCCAATTTTATTTCACTATGCTTTGCGCGGCTTAATTGTAAAACATCATGCATCATCTCAGCCATATTATCAATTTCTTCGATGATGGATTTCAATTTATTTTTTTCCTTTTCAGATTTATCAAAATTGGCTAAAAGCATTTGAGCATTCAGTTTCATTACCGTAAGCGGAGTTCCTAAGTCATGAGAAATGGTGTAAGAAAAACTGTCCAGTTCTTCATTTACTTTTTTAAGCTGATCATTGAGCTGTTTTATCGTATTATATTGTTTGTGGGAGGTCTCCAAAATCACATCTCTGATTGCCTGTACTCCAATTATATTTCTTGAACTCCATCGTTTAGAATTTCCTTTGATATTCTCTTTAAATATTTCAAATGATGTCCTTGGAGAAACCTGATGTCTTTCTTCACCATTCTGAACGAAAGTCTCAATTTTCTTTTCCGGATTTCCCGCCCATTGAATGTGTTCATCAAATTCTTTACGGAACCATATCAACATTTCATTTTTAGTCCGGTCAATAAAATAAATAATAATACCTGCCGAATCTTTATCAAGACCTAACTCCTCACCTTGGTGCTTTAAGAAACTTCGGTTTATATAAATACTTTTGTCTGTATTTTCATATGCCCAGTTTGCTATTTTTCCGATAACTTCACGGGAAGGAGTGGCTCCGGCCGTCACAATGTTTTCATCTGAAATAATAACCAGACCATCAGCTTCAGCCAAATCCATTATTTCATTCCTGTTTTGAACCAGAGAATCAAACAAAGAATTTTCTTTAAGAAACTCTGTTTTTAGAAATGATGATTTTTCATTAAGATCTAAACGATATTCAAGTTCTTTTTTATTCTTAAATGATGAATAGGCATTTGATGCCAAAGCAGTAAAAATCCCTGCCTGAACTCTATCTTCAAGATCAATATGTTTAGCTTCTGAATTCTGACAGGTCACTAACCCCCAGAGTTGATCATCAAGAATAATCGAAATACTGAAACTTGAAGAAGATCCCGAATTTTTAATGTATTGACCATGAATAGGAGACATTCCTCTCGAAGCTGTAAAAGTAAGATCAATATCTTCTTTCTTATTGCTTAAAACCGGAACTGTTTCAGAATATACATTGCTAAAGATTCTTTTTCTTTTCTTCATGTATAGTTCCCGTGCTTGTCGGGGAATATCTGATTCCGGATAATGCAGCCCAAGATAGCTACGTATATCTTTATTTCTCTTTTTTTCTGCAATTACTTTTCCCGAACCATCTGCCATAAACTTATAGATCATCATCCGGTCATAATTCACAATTTTAGAAAGTGTACTTAAAAGGTGATCCCAAATCTCCTGTGCACTATCTATGATATAGAAATTATCATACTTATTTGATATCCGTTTATCAGGATTTTCCAGGACTTCTTCAAATTCTAAAAAAATATGTCCCCCATTTCGGAAAACAGAAAAGTGATATTCTTTTTGATCAATAAAGATCTTATCAAAATAAGTTTCATTTTCCCGTCTTGTAAAGGTATCTAATGAGCTGTAAATATCGGAATCTATAATGCTCTGAAAATTTTCAGGAAAGTCTGTAATCTTTTTATCGAAAAGGACTTCCAGCTTTTCGACAGCAAATATATCCCTAATATTTTCACTAAAAAAAGTAATGATATAAGATTCTGCATCAATGCCAATCAGGTATCCAAAACTTTGTATATACCCAGGAATATGGATGGGTTCTTCATGACATTCTACAAAATTCATAGTATTCTAAAATCTATCAAATATAGTATTTTATTTTGGGGATCTAATAGTTTGTGGTATCTAAACTGATAACCACATTAATAGTCTATAGTTAAACGTTTTAATACGAACTTTCATATGCTATAATATACTAAATTACGTTAACAAAATCACAATTTTTCTATTAAAATAAATGAAAAGTGATTATTAACACTAATACTATATTAAAATAAAATAATTCTCTTAATTAAACAAAATTTAGTAATTTCATATCACCAAAACACGAAAACATGAATAAATAATTAAATATTACTATCAAAAATTTAATTATTTATTTTTCTAACAATCAAATACATCAGTATGAAAAAGCCCTCAATAATCCCATTTATTCAATCGAATATAAACTCCCCGTATTTAGGGAAATGTAAAAGTTTCTTCACCAATTCGATCACCTTATTTAATCTTATCCAACAGAAGGAATAATAAAATTTCATTTTTAGATTTTTAAGAATCTAATATCTATTCAATTTATTACTAACCAATATAAAACACTATGACTTTTTTTTCAATTAAAAAAAGAAAGCAATTATTTTGCATGTTACTCTTCTCATTATCTATGAATGCGCAGGTAAAAGACACTGCTCAGGTAAAACAGGAAGAGGATAATGTAAAATACCCACAACTTCAGATCAAGGGACTTTTCCAGGCCAGATATCTTGTAGGGATGACCAAAGATGTTGATGTAAATGGACTTCATCATGAGGATGGATCAGGAACTGATAATAACTTTATGGTCAAGTATATGAGGGTTCAGGTTCGTGCGCAGATCAGCAAACGGACAGAAGTTGTCGTACTTGCCAACCTTGCAGATTTTAAAAATGATCCTAAAAGCCGGGTTCTTGAAAATGCCTATTTAAAATACACTTTCAATCCCAAACTTGCTATTACTGTCGGACAGTTCCGTCCCTGGTTTGGTATTGAAGAGACCTATCCTATTGATATTATCAAATCTTTGGATTGGTCCAACCAGTATACAGAATTTGGAAAATTAGGATGGACAAGTTTTCAAATTGGGCTTTCCGCCACCGGACAACTTCAATTGGGTGAAATCCCTTTTCAATATGGAGTTTCCATTGTAAACGGAAATGGAAAAAATCAGGTCAACGATAATGATAATGGGAAACAGTATTCAACCCGGCTGGTATTTGGTCTTTCTAAAAAGTATAATTTTAATGTAGGCCTTAACGGTGGTACTGGTGAAGTTTTTGGTAAAAAAGTATATGCACTGGGCGTTGACCTCAGCTCGTTGGTGAATTTTGATCCAAAATGGAGCCTCGATATGCAGTTGGAAGCCAAACAGGCAACCAACCACGTTTTATACAACTCTATAGATCCGGAGCAGAGACCTTCTAATCCGGACAATTATCTCATCCGTGGAATTTATTTCCTTCCGAACCTGCGATATGAAGTCAATCACAGAAACCTAAGTGCTTTCGAACTATCATGCCGCTACGAATACCTCGACACCAATTTCCGAATGAATTCTAACCCAAGGCAAACCATTACACCGATGTTTGGATTAGAGTTTCTGAAAAACTATGGTGCCAGAATTCAACTGGGGGTACAATTCGACCGGTATAAAAAACAAATTATAAATACATCTCAATACAACAGTAATCTATTTATTGTTCAGGTACAAAGTAGATTTTAATCATTAATATCATTACTATTATGAAAGAAATTAATATCAAGAATACAGCAATAACTTTTGCTGTTGCCCTTATCATCTGGTTTATTCCTGAGCCTGATGGTGTTACTGCCGATGCATGGCATCTCTTCGCTATTTTTGCGGCTACAATTTTAGGAATTATCCTTAAAGCAGCGCCTATGGGAACCATGTGTATGATGGCGATTGCATTCACAGCATTAACACAGGTCATAGCTCCCGGAGATGCAGGAAAATCTATTACCAAAGCACTTTCCGGTTTCGGAGATAAAGTGATCTGGCTCATTGGAATTTCATTTTTTATTGCCCGTGGATTCATTAAAACAGGGTTAGGAAACCGTATTGCCTTTTTATTCATCAGGATTTTTGGTAAAAGTTCCCTTGGACTCGCTTATGGTTTGGGACTGGCAGATGTTTGTCTTGCTCCGGCTATTCCTAGTAACACCGCAAGGGGTGGTGGAATCATTTATCCTATCATGAAATCAATGGCAATCAGTTTTGATTCTGTTCCGGAAAAACCTGAAACCCATAGAAAGCTTGGTTCATTTTTAACATTAAACAGTTATTATATGAATCTGATTGCTTCTTCTATGTTTCTAACAGGGACGGCCAGTAACCCCATGTGTCAAAAATTTGCCGCTAACCTTGGCATCAATATCACATGGATGTCGTGGGCAGCAGCAGGTTTCCTACCAGGTCTGGTCGCATTCTTTGTTGTGCCATTGGTACTGTATAAATTATATCCGCCAGAATTGAAAAAAACAGGTGATGCTCCTAAAATGGCCGCTCAAAAATTAAAAGAAATGGGTCCAATTTCCAGAAATGAATGGTTGATGTTATTGGCATTCTTCATTTTATTAGCTCTTTGGATATTTGGGGGTGCCCTTTCAATAGATGCAACTACTACTGCTTTCATAGGATTAACTATGCTGTTATTAACTTCTGTATTGACCTGGGAAGATGTAAAATCAGAGAAAGGTGCATGGGATACCATTGTTTGGTTTGCCGTATTGGTGATGATGGCCAGCTCATTGAATGAACTAGGTTTCATCGGATGGTTCAGTGACCTCATCAAGGTTAAAATTGGTGGATTAAGTTGGCAGATAGCCTTTCCGGTAATTATTGTCGTTTACTTTTTCAGTCATTATATTTTTGCCAGCGCTACTGCTCATGTTGCCGCCATGTATGCTGCATTATTGGGAGTAGGAGTTGCTGTAGGAATTCCACCAATGCTATTGGCGATGATGCTAGGTTTCCTGGGTTCTATATACGGAGTACTTACCCATTACGGTCATGGTCCGGCTCCTGTATTTTTCGGAAGCGGATATGTAGAATTGAAAGCCTGGTGGCTTCGTGGCCTTGAAATAGGAATTGTATTGCTTATTATATATATGGTCGTAGGAGGTCTTTGGATGAAAGTCTTAGGATATTATTAAATAATAAAAACCAAAAAATTATGCTGTCTACATTGTCAAGAAAAATGCTGATGTGTCTTACAGGACTTTTTCTAAGCTTCTTTTTGCTTATTCATTTCCTGGGAAATCTTCAGCTATTCCTTCCTCAGGAACAGGCTCATTTACAATTCAATGCCTATTCGCATTTTCTTTCAGGCAACATTGTAATTAAAATAGTTTCCTATGTCTTGTATACAAGCATTATTCTTCATGCAATAGATGGTTTGATCATTACTTTAAAGAATAAAAAAACAGGAGGTCAATACAAAACCGACAGACGTGGAAGAGCAAGTAAATGGTATTCCCGTAATATGGGAATATTAGGAACTTTACTTCTGATCTTCCTGGTGATCCATTTTCAAAACTTCTGGTATGTCTATAAATTTGGCAGCCCACCATTGGACAATAATGGAAATAAAGACCTTTATATTTTGGTGGTCACTGTTTTTAAAGAATGGTGGTATGTCATCATCTATGTAATTTCCATGGCTGTTTTATGCTATCACCTTATCCATGGGATATACAGTGCGATCAGAACATTAGGATTATACCATCCTAAGTTTGTAAAATGGTTTAAAACGATAGGAATAGCTTATTCAGTTATTATAAGCATCGGTTTCGCAATTATGCCGATTTATATATTCTTTACCGCTAATTAAAATAAAATGATGATGATGTTAGATTCTAAAATACCACAGGGACCATTAGAAAAAAAATGGTCCAATTACAAAAAAACCGCTAAACTGGTTAATCCCGCCAACCGCAAAAAACTGGACATTATTGTAGTTGGAACCGGACTGGCAGGTAGCTCTATCGCAGCATCTTTGGGAGAAATGGGGTACAATGTCAAATCATTCTGTTTTCAGGATAGCCCCAGAAGAGCCCATTCTGTTGCAGCCCAAGGAGGAGTGAATGCAGCTAAAAACTATAAAAATGATGGGGATAGTGTCTACAGAATGTTTGTTGACACATTAAAAGGCGGAGACTTCAGAGCCCGTGAAGCCAATGTATACCGTATGGCAGAATGTTCGTTAAACCTCATCGATCAAGCTGTCGCACAAGGAGTACCTTTTGGAAGAGAATATGGAGGCTATCTCAACAACCGTTCCTTTGGAGGGGTTCAGGTCAGCCGGACATTTTATGCAAGAGGACAAACTGGTCAGCAACTCCTGTTGGGGGCTTACCAAGCTTTGATGAGACAGGTTGGTAAAAATACAGTACAACTATTTTCCCGACATGAAATGCTGGATCTCGTGGTTATTGATGGAAAGGCAAGAGGAATTATTGTAAGAAATTTAGACACAGGAGAAATTGAAAGACACTCCGCTCATGCTGTAGTATTAGCAACTGGAGGATATGGTAAGATCTATTATCTGTCTACACTAGCCATGGGATGTAATGGTTCTGCCATCTGGAGAGCCCATAAAAAAGGAGCTTTGATGGCATCTCCAAGCTGGATTCAGGTACACCCTACTTCACTACCCCAATCAGGAGATTATCAATCGAAATTAACTTTGATGTCTGAATCGCTCCGTAATGACGGCCGAATATGGGTTCCTTTAAAAGAAAATGAATCCAGGAATCCCAATGATATTCCTGAAAATGAACGGGATTACTATCTTGAAAGAAGATATCCGGCTTTTGGAAATCTGGCTCCGAGAGATATCTCATCCAGAGCCGCTAAAGAAAGAATCGATGCCGGATTTGGAATTGGTCCTTTAAAAAATGCCGTTTATCTGGATTTTTCCAAAGCTATTAAAGAACAGGGAAAAGAGAAGATCCAGGAGAAGTATGGAAATTTATTTGACATGTACCTTAAAATTACAGGTTATGATGCTTATAAAGAGCCGATGATGATCTCTCCTTCTGCTCACTTTTCAATGGGTGGTTTATGGGTGGATTATGAACTGATGACTACTATTCCCGGATTATTTGCTTTAGGAGAAGCGAACTTTGCCGATCATGGAGCTAACAGACTTGGGGCTAATTCTCTTCTTCAGGCTTCAGTGGATGGCTATTTTATTGCGCCCTACACCATTGCCAATTATTTATCTAATGAGATTCATACTGGAAAAATACCAACGGAAGATCCTGCATTTGAACGAGCTGAAGGTGATGTAAAAAAACAGATAGAAGATCTTATAAATATCAAAGGAACAAAAACCGTTGATCATTATCATAAAACTTTAGGAAAGTTGCTATATGACTATTGTGGTTTAGCAAGAAATGAGAAAGGACTGAAATACGCTATTGAAGAAATACAAAAGCTAAAATCAGAATTTTATCAGAACGTAAGAGTTTCCGGACACGGAAATAATATGAATACCGAATTAGAAAAAGCAGGCCGCGTAGCTGATTATTTTGAAATCGGTGAACTGATGTGCTATGATGCCCTAACCAGAAATGAATCATGTGGCGCTCATTTCCGGGAGGAATATCAAACTGCTGATGGAGAAGCATTAAGAAATGATAATGAATTTCAATTTATTTCTGCATGGGCATGGAAAGGAGAAAACAATGAACCTGAATTAATTAAAGAACCGCTTGTATTTGAAGAAATACAGCCAACGGTAAGAAGTTATAAATAAAAAACAAAAATTATGGATTTACATCTTAAAATATGGAGACAGAAAGATAAAGAAAGTGAGGGGAAGCTGGTAAATTATGATTTAAAAGAATTGAATTCCCATATGTCTTTTCTTGAAATGCTTGACACTTTAAATGAAAAACTCATTGTGGAGGGTGAAGAACCTGTAGAGTTCGATCATGACTGCCGTGAAGGAATCTGTGGGCAATGTGGAATGATGATCAATGGGCTAGCTCATGGTCCTTTGGAACATACCACAACCTGCCAACTGCATCTTCGTTCCTTCAAAGATGGAGAAACGATTGTTATAGAACCGTTTCGTGCAGAAGCATTTCCTATAAAAAGAGATTTAAAAGTAGACCGTTCAGCATTTGACAGAATTATTTCTTCAGGAGGTTTCGTTTCTATAAATACGGGGCAAGCTCCTGATGCAACGGCAATTGCTATTACTCATCAAACTGCTGAAGAAGCTTTTGATTCTGCTGCATGTATTGGATGCGGAGCTTGTGTAGCGACCTGCAAAAATGCAAGTGCTGCCTTGTTTACATCTGCTAAAATTACACACATGGCATTGCTTCCGCAAGGAAAAGAAGAAAGAAGCACCCGCGTTATCAATATGGTTACACAAATGGACAAAGAATTATTCGGACACTGTTCTAATACAGAAGCCTGTGAGGTAGAATGCCCGCAAGGAATCTCCGTTCTCAATATTGCCAGAATGAATTATGAATACAGCAGAGCTTTATTTTTCGGCAAAAAGTAGGCAAAAAGTTAATTAGCGGATTTGTAAAATCGTTAAATAGCGAAAAGGCAAAAGGGCAAAATTGCTTTTACCCTTTTTACTTATATTTCTCTTACCAACTATCTTCCGACTGTCTTACAATTTTACAAATCCGCGATTTTGCCTTTCAGCGATTTCGCCTTTTTGCCTTTCATCTCCTACACCTCTTTATCAAAATACAGCATATAGAACTTCCCTTTCTCATCCTGTCCCTGTTCCAGCATTTTTCTGTCTCCGTGGATATAGATGTGGAAATTCTTGTCTAATTTAATAATGCTTTTGAAGTGTCTCTGTGTCTTTTTAACAGCTGCTTCACTGATCGGAAATTCTTCAGCAATATTGATTTGCATGTCTTGTTCGTAATCTGTTTTAAAATTATTAAAACTTTCAATCACGTGTTCATCTCCTAAAACTTCAGCTGCAAAATCATCCAATTTGAATTCTTCTTTTTCTTTGAAGAAATTAATGGATTTATTTAGAAAGTCAGCCTGATCCGCTTTTGAAACCTCAAACTCCTGAGGAAGTTGTTTTGTGATGTAATCTTTATACACCATCAGCGCTTCCTGAGTATGGAAATATTCATCATCACGCTGTTTTACTTTCAAGAAATCCTCGAACCAGTAATACATATCTCCGTTTTTGTTGTTATCAACTACAGATAATACATATCCATTTTCTTTATGATTATTGTAGATCAAAGCAGCTTTATCAATTTTTGACAACCCAATTCCTTGATCTTTTTCTAATCCAAAGGTCTCATCCTGAGGGAATATTTTTAAGAAAGATTCTCTTTTTTCAGTTTTAAAAATTCCGATCTTATCCACTTTTTCATCTCCCTCTCTTTCATCTTCAAAGAAAACGATAAATAGTTCACCTCCCTGAACCCTCGGATTTTCAGCAGCTTCAAAAAGATGTTTAGCAATATTTTCTGCTTCCCAAAGGAATTTGGCTTTATCCTCAAAAATCTCAGATACCGAGCTGTAAACAGGATTATTTACTAAATAAGTATCACTATAAAACTGGTAGGTTTCCTCTGTTTTAAAAGAGCCTAAAAAATATTCTTCAAGCATTTCTGCCATTCCCTCTTCCAGCTGTAACTCTTCCTGGGAAAGCGTTAATGATTCACCATTGATTTTATTTCCTACTCTGTGTACTATAATTTTTGAAAACATTTTTGATTTTTATGGATTGCAAAGATATTAATAATCTCAAACATCGGGCAGCATTTCGTTTTGATAATAACCTTATCATTTTGAATAGGTTTTTAACACAAAAAATTTAAACGGAAATTCGCAACAATTTGATTTAAAACACTTTAAATCAAATTCAAATTCAAAGGAATACAATTGGCATCATCATTCTCAAAACATAAAAAATGGACTTAAAGACTTTAAACAGAATCGACAGATTAAGAAGATTAAAAAGCAGAGGACCACAAACTCCGAAATGGATGAAACCATATCACCTGCTGTTTATCGCATTCTTAGTGCTTTTTATTTTTGGAGGATTTATAAAATTTTTAGAACAAAATCATTATTAATATGAATTATTTACAAGCCGTTCAGGAAATTACAGAAGTAATTCCTAGTATACAGTATGAATTAGATGAAGCTAAGACACAAAGTTCTTACAGTGTCATGAAAACTTTTACAGATCATATCAGAAAGATGATCCGACATAATGATAGAACTTTATTATTTAAATGTTTAAAAAAGATGGGCAACATTTACAAAAATGGCGATGTCGTACTCAAAAATGCGATAGAATGTACTTTCATCTATTCACTGGACAATGTTACCAGCTACTGCAGTGAGGAATACCGAAAGGCTATTTTTAATCATATGTCTAAAGATTTGCAGAAAATTTATGCCAAGCAGATTTATACCCATGGTATATAATGGCAGTAATCGAGAAGAAAAAATCAAACATTCCGTCATAAAAGTCAGACTTTCCGGTAAAAGAAGATTCTGAAAAACTGACACATGAATTTTTTATTACATTTTTCAACTATTTCATTACAAAATTATCATTATTATGAGAACAAAAATCAGAAAACAATTCGACTGGAAACAGTGGAAAGAGTCGAATTCCAGACACAATATTGAAATCATGGCTACTCATATCGCATTGATTATTGGCGTATTTATTTTTGCTGCATGTTTATAAGTTTGGTACAGTTTTGGCGGCTGTAAAAGAGTTTGAAAAATAAAATATTATTTATGATGAACGAGCCAATGCAAACTATTAATGAAGAGACAGCTGTGGAGTATTTAAAATTTTTCTATCCGACACTTAGAAGAGAGATCACTCAATTATCGGTGCAAAAAAACTTTGCAGGTATTATCCAATCAACAGTTAACTACTTAAAGAACCTTTTACGGGAATCTAAAATTAATATTATCGGCCATCACATCAAACTGATGGAAGGGATCTATCGGAATGCAGATGCCTATGTAAAAGACATTATCGAAAATCTTTTCGTAAGATCTTTTGAAAGCTTTAAGAAGCATACTAAAATACAGCACTGGAATGCCATTTTCCAATACATGCCTGTCAATTTCCAGGAGATCTATCTGGAACAACAAAAAAAGGATCAAATATTTTTTGGTAAAAAATAATAAGAAACGCCCCGGAATCTTTCGATTCCGGGGCGTTTTATAATTAATACTTTGCAGAGCTTTTCTATTGAGTTTTCTTCTTTACGAAGACTTTCTGAATAGTTTCAAGTTCCTGCTTATTCAATTTCGTTGTCTTTTCCAGTTTTGCTAAAAATACATCCACTTCTTCAGGAGTTGCAGGGGATCCCATATTTTCTCCTTTGTCATTAAAAGAATCTGCAAGAACTTCACCTTTAGGATTGAGTACCAGCCAAAAAGGAAGACCTGCATTTTCTCCTTTGTATTTATTCATCATTGCCTCTCCACCTGGATTTTCAAGTGCCTTCTTTTCACCTCTTTCCTGCACATCAAGATAAGCGGTAACATAGTTTTTATCAAATAAAGGTTTTGTTTCCGGAAGGTTCATATTTTTCTCCATCAATTTGCACCATTGACACCACGAAGCATGAAATACCAAAAGAACATTTTTATTATTTTTTTTAGCTTCAGTAAGCGCTTTATTCAGTACCACATCTGCTTTTTCCTGTGCAAATCCGAATTGGAATAAGAATAAGGTAAATATTACAATAATTTTAGAATACTTCATTTGAATGTTGTTTTAAAATTTAACTAAACGAATGTACTTATTTTTTCTTTTTATTCTATGGACAAATTCTTTTCTATAATTAATATTTAGAAATAATAATTAAGTAGTAGATTTGGTTCATTATGAATCAATACTATGAGACTAAAAATAGTTTTTATTCTTCTATTTCCTCTTTGTAATGCTCAAATTTCAGATAATGTAAGAGAATTATCAAAGAGTTTAGATACGATTTCTTATGCTGAATCACCACATATTGATATAGATGGTCGAGAAAGTAAAATTTATAATTATTTTAAAAAATTATCGAAAGTAGCTAATAATGATGAACTTTATTTTTTTGCCAAACATGGAAGTAACTCATTAAAAATTTATTCAAGTCAGGAATTATTCAAAAGAAATGATAAAAGATTTCTGGAATTATATCGCTTCTATTCTGAAAATCCAATGTTAATTAACTATCAAGCAGGCTGCACAAAATCAAAAAAGCATATCACACAATTTTTGAATGATGAAGTATATGGCACTGATGAAATACTTACAATGAGAGATGAGTTAACAAAACAGAATAAAAATAGGAAACTTGAAAATCTAATGAAGGAAACCTTACTAGAATTAGAAGAAAATTATAGAAATCTTACACGAAAGGATTTAAAATTTTATCAAAGGGAAATGGAAAAAATAGATCGGGATTACCGATGACGGAATTACGTTAATAAAAATCAGATAAAAAATTTAAATCAATCAGAACCTCCAAACCAAAATAGCCATCAAATTTATTATTTTGACCTAGCTATTGCTCTTGAAACCCTGATTGATAAAAATATTTTTATTTTGAATAGTAATATTTATTTCAGAACAGTTTCATCAGTTGAGATCCGTCTAAAGAAAAACAGAGGCTCTTTCTTTCTTAAGATATCCAACAGGTTCTGAACTAAAAATGTTAGAATAATATAAAGTACGATGAGTAGTAAAACGAATGGTATTCCATGTTGTCTGTAGCCAAAGATACCTTTCCCCCAGGATATTAATATCCACTGTATCATATACATCGATGTTAGATTTCTGCTGCAATACTTTAGAATTTTCATAAAATTATTTTCTTTAATCCTCGAAGAAATATTGAAAATAGCCCAAAGAAAAATCAATGTCCATCCTGCAAAATAAATAACGCCTCCAGGTCCCATGTGATAAAAACCATTGTAATTATAGTCACCATATAGAAAAACCAATGGGGCACCAACCGCTACAAACAAAAGTCCGACATATAACATTTTCTTAAACAATTGTTTACTGTCGTAGTTAAGTTCCTGAAACCATTTCCCGAAAAACATCCCGATGATAATAAAGGACATCCAAGGGAAAACAGAAAAATAGACATAGGCAGGATAATCATTATTAAAAATAAGATCTAAAACATAATTGATGACCGGAACATCAGTATTAATTCCATTCACCTCTCTGGATACTAATGCCACAAATAATCCTATAGCCAGAATCCCATATTTATTTTTCACATATTTTCTGATAAACCCAATAACCAGTAAGGACATTCCCGCTAATTGTAAAATATCCCCAAGCTGCACCAGATATACATATTGTTGCTCTATTGGCGCATGCCAGCCATATTTTTGAATAAAATTATCCGGAGCAAAACCAAAAATTACAGGAATCATGAACTTCATAAAATTCATAAAAAAGGCAGCTAATAAGAGTAAGCCTCCTCGTTTTATCGAACTTTTAAGGCTTTGATGACTGGAGGTCATAAATGTAAACCCCATACAAATCATAAAAATAGAAGTACCTCTTCCTAAAAAGACAATAAAACTACCAACTGCCGTTTCATATTGTGATTTTACATTGGCATATATGAGTAAGGTATGTATAATGATCATACCTATAACACTCATTCCTTTTATTATGTCGAGTGCCAGAATTCTTCTACTTTGTTGTTCCATAATTTTTCAGTTTTTATAAGTGGGCTACAAATTATATTTATAATTAAATGATTGTAATTACCCGATAATCATAATGTTAATAGGATGAATAAGTTTTAAAATTAATAATATTCTTATTTAGAATAAATAAAAACAAATATACAGATTAAAAACAAATAATTTAATTAGTTTAAAAAATTTCCTAACCACATATTCATCCTTTTTAATTATTATAGTATTTCATTCAAAACAAGAGTTAATGAGAGCGTTATAATATCTTCAGTGGGAATAAAGTAATAATTCTATTGATTGAATATTTCTGAAATCGCATGTACACAATATTTTACATTAGCTTTTTTTGTAATTTAGATTTTAGTAAAGCTTACATCCATAACATGAAATGGATTCATGATTAATAAAGTATACTACCCTAATGCATTTAAAAAATGATTGAAATAAAAAAATACTCAGATCAGGCAGGACATTCCGAGCCAAGACGTGTAATTAAGTATACGCTGTTTTGGTGCAATAGTGGAACTTCTGAAATCCTGATTGACGAAAATATTTTCATTTTAAAGGCCGGTCAAACTGTAACCATTACATCGGGACAGTTTCATCAACTGATCAATGTGCAAGGTGAATTGACGGCATTGGAATTTACCCTTGATTTTTTTAGTAAAAGTGACAGCGATATTGAGCTTATTTTCCATAATGGACTTTTCTGCCATTTCGGAATGAATGAAATGATTACTGTTAGCCGTCCAACATTTTTTACAGAAACACTAAGCTTAATTGAAAATGAACTTCAGGAGAAATCTTATCAGTATTTAATTTCAACCCATTCACTTGTTGAATTATTATTAATAGAAATCAATCGCAGTAAAATAGCAAACGGAGACGAAATATGGAAACCTGATGCTTTATTCTTAAAATTCCTGGAAAGTGTGCGGACTCATTTTGCAGACAACTACCCTGTATCTCATTTTGCAGATATGCTGGGAACAACAGAGGCAAAATTGAATGAAGTTTCAAAATTACACACCAATAAAACGGCTATGAATGTTATCTATAGCCTTATTGTTTCTGAAGCCAAGCGTTTATTACTATATGAAAAACTGAGTGTAAAAGAAATTGCATACCAATTAGGATTCAATGATCCTTTTTATTTTTCTAATTTCTTTAAAAAGCACACTTCCTTATCCCCAAAAGATTACCAGAAAACAGTGAAAAATTAAAATAAAACCTGAACAAGCAATCATCCAAAAGTCTCAAACAAATAAATCAGTCCATTTTACTTTAACCAAATTCATTTCTATCAAATGAATTCCAGCACCTATCCGACTAAAAAAACTTCTCTCTTCCCTCCTCCATCTTCCCTCCTCCATCTTCCATTTTCCATCTTCCCACCCTTCCAAATATTATATGCTTTTCCCGGAATTGTCTATTCTTTAAGCCCTGCTCTTAACCGAACTTTGTACTTGTAATTAAAGAGATAAAAATTATAAGTATGAAAACTAAACAAGATATAGCTGTTTTTCTCCTACGCATCGCTTTGGCAACTGGTTTTTTATCCGCTACAGCAAGTAGGTTTGGACTTTGGGGAACCAGGTCTTCTGGTTGGAAAAACTTTGTCAGTTATACTGCTGAAACCAATTCTTTTTTACCTAAATCCTTTGCTCCCTCTATTGCAATAGTATCAACCATTTTGGAAGTATCAATTGGCATTTCATTGCTTATTGGTTATCAGGTAAGTAAAATGGCTTTATTAGCATCCATTCTCACTTTATCATTTGCAGTAGCAATGGTGGTCTCTTTTGGTTGTAAAGAGCCTTTAGATTATTCAGTCTTTGCTTTCAGTGCCGGAGCATTTTTACTTAGCACCTTCCCTAATTATAAATGGACTTTACAAAATTTTTTAAATCAATAACAATTAAAATACAATATCATGAACACAAACATTCACGATTACATCGTAAAAACAGAACAAAAAGAATGGCAACCTTTAATTGAAAAAGGAATTCACTACGAAGGAATATTCGTAAAATCTCTGAAATTTGATCCAGAGAAAAACAGATCTACAACGATTCTTTTAAAATTTGAACCCGGAGCAAGTTATCCTTACCACAATCATCCTGCAGGAGAAGAGTTATTTATTATGGAAGGGGAAGCAATTATAGCTGGGGCTCGCTTAGAAAAAGGAGATTATCTTTATACTCCACCTAATTTTAAACATTCAGTAAAGTCTGAAAATGGATGTCTCATTTATTTTATGATCCCGGAAGAAGTAGAAATTCTTTAACAGATCAATTTCCAACAAAAAACCGCAGTGAAACAAAATTGTTTCACTGCGGTTGTATATGAAGTGTAAGTATTACTTACAACTATTTATTTTACTTCTTCGAAGTCTGCATCCTGTACATCTTCACCTCCTGCATTTCCACCAGGATTCTGAGCACCTGCATCTGCACCCTGAGCTTGTTGTCCTGCTGCATACATTTCTTCTGAAGCTGCCATCCAAGCTGCATCTAAAGCTTCTGTTTTAGCTTTTATCTCATCAGAATTTTTAGATTCGAATGCTGTTTTCAATTCAGCTGCTGCCGCTTCTACTGCTGCTTTCTTATCAGCTGATAATTTATCACCAAATTCTTTCAATTGCTTTTCAGTCTGGAAGATCAATCCGTCAGCTTTATTGAAGATTTCAACTTCTTCTTTTTTCTTAGCATCTGCTGCAGAATTTTCCTGAGCTTCTTTTTTCATTCTTTCGATTTCTTCGTCAGAAAGACCTGAAGAAGCCTGGATTTTAATAGACTGCTCTTTACCAGTTCCTTTATCTTTTGCAGAAACACTAAGGATACCATTCGCATCAATATCGAAAGTTACTTCGATCTGAGGAGTTCCTCTTGGTGCTGGTGGAATATCTGTTAAGTCAAATCTACCAATCTCTTTATTATCGTTGAACATCGGTCTTTCTCCCTGTCCTACTCTGATGCTTACTGCTGGTTGGTTATCAGAAGCTGTCGAGAATGTTTCAGATTTTTTTGTTGGGATTGTAGTATTCGCATCAATTAATTTAGTGAATACTGAACCCATTGTTTCAATACCTAAAGAAAGTGGGGTAACGTCAAGAAGTAAAACATCTTTTACATCTCCTGTTAAAACTCCTCCCTGGATCGCTGCACCAATAGCTACAACTTCATCCGGGTTTACTCCTTTAGATGGTTTTTTACCAAAGAATTTTTCAACTTCTTCCTGGATAATAGGGATTCTTGTAGAACCACCTACTAAGATTACCTCATCAATATCAGAGATCGAAAGACCTGCATCAGATAAAGCTTTTTTACAAGGCTCCATAGATCTTCTTACCAGGTCAGCAGATAACTGCTCGAATTTAGCTTTTGTTAAAGTCTTTACTAAGTGTTTAGGACCTGTAGCAGTAGCTGTAATATAAGGTAAGTTGATTTCAGTTTGAGGAGAAGAAGACAATTCGATTTTTGCTTTTTCAGCAGCTTCTTTTAATCTTTGTAATGCAATTGCATCAGATTTTAAATCTACTCCTTCTTCAGCTTTAAACTCATCTGCCATCCAGTTGATGATCACATCATCAAAGTCATCACCTCCTAAGTGTGTATCTCCGTTAGTAGATAATACCTCAAATACTCCATCTCCTAAATCAAGGATTGAAACGTCAAAAGTACCACCACCTAAATCATATACTGCGATCTTTTGATCTTTGTGGTTTTTATCCATACCATATGCCAATGCAGCAGCGGTAGGTTCGTTGATAATTCTTTCTACTTTAAGACCTGCGATTTCTCCAGCTTCTTTAGTAGCTTGTCTTTGTGCATCATTAAAGTAAGCCGGAACAGTAATTACCGCTCTTGTTACCTCTTGTCCAAGATAATCTTCAGCAGTTTTCTTCATTTTCTGAAGGATCATTGCAGAAATTTCCTGTGGAGTATATTCTCTATCGTCAATTTTAACTTTTACAGTGTCATTCGGACCTTTTACAACTTCGTAAGGTACTCTTGAAATTTCACTTCCATCATCTTTAAAATGAGTTCCAATAAATCTTTTGATAGAGTATACTGTCTTTTTTGGATTCGTTACAGCCTGTCTTTTTGCAGGATCTCCTACTTTTCTTTCACCATCTTCTGTAAACGCTACGATAGAAGGAGTCGTTCTTTTACCTTCTGCGTTAGGAATAACAACAGGGTCTTTACCCTCCATTACAGCAACACAAGAGTTGGTCGTTCCTAAGTCAATTCCAATTATTTTACTCATAATATTTTTAATTTTTTCTAATTTTTAATTTGATTTACACTCTACATTTCTCAATATTCGTACCATTCAAAATTATATGACAAATTGACACACGACCTTTGAAAACAAAGACTCAGACGGAGATCATTAGAATTAAAAAATAAAATATTAACCTATATATCAATAGTTTATGAAAATTTTCACTTAATCTATTTTAATGTCGAATTTGCTTATTTTGGCATACCAATTGATAATAAATGACGGATATTCTAACACAAACACACACGATGAAAAATACAATTAATTATTCCCATTCTCATAATCACCCAAACCATCATCCAGATCGATTATCCAATTACTATAATTATTGATCATCTAAATTCTGAATCCGATTTAATCCATTATTAAGTATAAATAGTTCCCTCTCTTTTATATTTAATAGTATACACGTATTCAGATCTGCAACATTTCAAATTAAAATATATCGCAAGGGTGCCCTACTCTAGCTATATTTATTTTGTAATGTTCTTTTCTATGTCAACATTTTAGTACACTATTGTACAATAACTTATAAATACACACAAATGAAAACAAAAACTCTATTTCTACTGTTAATTGCATTATTTGAAACGACATATGCACAAATAGGGATAGGAACTCCTAATCCCAGAGGAGCCCTTGATATTAATAAGCCTACCACTAATATTCATGGTCTGGTTCTTCCAACTAATTCAAGTACGGGAAACATAGCCAATCCACAAGGAGGAAATGTAGCTATCGGAACTATTATATATGATTCCACGGCAGATTGTGTAAAAGTTTATAAATCTACAGGCTGGTCAAACTGTCTATGCGACAGTTGTGATGGCACTACTGTAGTCCCGATCACTTCGCTGGATTGTACAAATGGTGCATTAGCCGGAACTTATACACAAGGAACAACAAGCAATGGAACCAAGGTCATTAACTATACTGGAGGAAGTGGACAAGCTTATGGAGCTATCAATGTTTCATCTACTGGCGTAACAGGTCTTACAGCCACAGCACCTGCAGGTACTTTCGCTAATGGCAATGGAAGTATCACTCTACAAATTGAAGGTACACCAAATACGTCAGGTACTGCCAGCTTTACAATAAACTTAGGAGGAAAGTCATGTACTTTTACAATCAATGTAGGAAACAACGGTCCTGTAGTAGCAACATTAAACTGTACAAATGGAGCATTAACAGGAACCTATACCCAGGGAACACTAGTAAGCAATGAGACTAAAGTAATTAACTATACCGGAGGAAACGGTCGTCCTTACGGAGCGATAAGTATTAATTCTACAGGAGTGACAGGACTTACCGCTACATCACCTGCAGGAACATTAACCAATGCAAACGGAAGCATTACATTAACTATTAACGGAACTCCATCCAATAGTGGAACCGCTAACTTTACAGTGAATTTTGGAGGACAAAGCTGTACATTCAGTATTACAGTTCAGCCAAAAACTGCCCGTAGAATAACCATCTTATCCCTTACACCTGATAACTGGAGATCTAATTTATCTTCAGATTCGTATACAAGTGTTGCCAGATCCAAATTGAACAACAGCTCAAACTTTGGTCCTTCTGGAACGGTAAAAATTGAAGGTTTTAATTATAGAACAGTAAATGTTTCCAATAGTAGTGATCAGGCGTTCCGTGATGCTATTGATAATGCCGATATTATATGGGTTGGTTATATAACCAATAGAAACTTCCCTCAATCTAAAAGAAATATTCTTGCTCAAAAGATTGCTGAAAAGAAAAAATTCTTTTACCTCGGAGCCGATGGTCATAATTCATTTTTTCCATTTACCAGTTTTGCAGGATATTCATTTCAAAGCACTCCTAATAACAGAAGAAATGCAAAAACATCTGCTTCAAATGTAGGCCCAACAAGTGGTATCTTTGGAAATATCCCAACAGGATCTACAATATTCTTGAACAGATACATAGGAGCTATCTCTCATCCATCTTCTGCATCTCCTTTTATGAATACTGAGGGAGGAAGAACTACTGGAATCATAAATGACAATCTTATTATTATTGGAGATATCAACTGGTACATCAATAGAGATCGTCCAGATGGATTCACAGGAGGAAGCAGCAGTTGTACAGAAAACAATAACTCCAGATTATTCTGTAATATTTTAGAAAAAGCTGTGGAATACGTTTTAACCCATTAAATCATAATCCAATATCCAAAGAATTAATAAAAAGGCTGTCTATAAATGACGGTCTTTTTTATTAAAAAAACTTTCAAAGAAAACTATAATTTTAAAGTCGCATTAAAATTTTCTACAAAAATATATTCTTAATCAAAGTTTAACCTTGTTTATAGACTTTTGATATGTATTAATCCTTATTTTTGATAAATTTTATGCACAAATATGTCAATACACTTTAATCCGAGGGATATTACCTGGCTGGCTTTTAATGAAAGGGTTTTACAAGAAGCAATGGACGAGAATGTACCATTGCATTTAAGAATACGTTTTCTGGGAATTTTCTCCAACAACTTAGATGAATTTTTCAGAGTACGTGTTGCCGGATTAAAGAGAGCAATGGATTTTAAAGAAAAAGTAATTGCCGAATCTTTTTATCAGCCACCTTCAAAAATTCTGCAGCGGATCAACGAAATTGTAATCAGACAGCAACAGAATTTTGATAAAACCTGGAAGAAGATTCAGAGTGAAATGGCCGACCAGAATGTTTTTATTAAAAATGCAAAGAACTTAACCGCATTACAAAAGGAGTTTGTAAGAAAATACTTCGATGAAGTCGTAGAATCCAATGTAATTCCTATTCTTCTTCACGAAAACACATCAATGCCTTATTTAAGAGACAAAAGTCTTTATCTGGGGGTTGCTATGAGGAAAAAAGACTGGCAATACCAAAGTAATTATGCCATTATAGAAATTCCATCCAGGTTTGTAGGCAGATTTGTTCTGCTTCCTACTGAAGATCCACAGGAAAAAAATGTAATGCTGTTGGAAGATGTTATCACTTTCAACTTACCCCACATTTTTTCTTACTTTGGATATGATGAATTTGCGGCTAATGCTTTTAAAGTAACGAAAGACGCTGAAATGGATTTGGATAATGATATCAAAACCAATTTTGCGGAAAAAATAGAAAAAGGCCTTAAAAACCGTAGAAAAGGAAAACCAACGAGATTTGTCTTTGATAAAGATATGGATAAGGCATTATTGGAATTATTGATCCGCAAGCTTAATCTGACCAAAAAAGACAGTATCATACCGGGAGGAAAAATCCATAATTTCAAACATTTCATGGATTTCCCAGATGTTTTTGAAGCCTATGCAAGACCAATAGAAAGAACTTCATTCACCCACCCTGCATTTGAGCATGGTGAAAGAGTAACTGATGTTATTCTAAAAAATGATGTGCTTCTTACCTTCCCTTATCACAAATACAATCCTGTCATTGACCTTCTTCGTGAGGCAGCAATGGATCCGGATGTAAAATCCATACAGATTACAGCCTATCGTCTGGCAAGCAGCTCAAAGATCATTAATGCATTGATCTATGCCGCAAGAAACGGTAAGGAAGTTACGGTAATGCTTGAGCTTCAGGCAAGATTCGATGAAGAATCCAATCTTGAATGGAAAGAAATGCTGGAGCCTGAAGGTATCACCGTACTAGTAGGTATTCCGGATAAAAAAGTGCATGCTAAACTTTGTGTTATTAAAAAGAGAGCACATAACAAAACCATCCAATACGGTTTTATCAGTACAGGAAATTTTAATGAAAAAACAGCCAGAATTTATGGAGACCATCTTCTTATGACAGCTGACAGAGGTGTTATGGCGGACATCAATAAAGTTTTTAATGTTCTGAAAAAGCCAAAAGAAGATTATATAGCAGTTTTAAAAACCTGCAAAAGTCTGGTGGTTTGTCCTCAGTTTATGCGTGAAAGGATCTTACATCATATTGACAAAGAAATTGATGAAGCAAAAGCAGGGAGAAGAGCAGAAATTATTGTTAAAGCCAATTCCGTAAGCGACCGGATTTTAATTACAAAATTATATGAGGCAGCCATGGCAGGAGTTGTTGTTAAAACAATCGTGAGAGGAATCTACTGTGCTGTAAATCAAAAAGAGTTTAAAGAAAAAATAAAAGGAGTAAGTATCGTTGACGAATATCTGGAACATGCCAGAGTTATGTATTTTTATAATAAAGGTGCAGAAGATATGTATATCTCATCCGCGGACTGGATGACCCGAAATCTTGACTATAGGATTGAAGCAGCAGCTAAAATTACAGACAAAGAATTAAAGAAGGAATTGAAAGATATTCTGGATATACAATTGAGAGATAATGTAAAGGCCAGAATTTTAGATAAAAAACTGAGCAACGAATATGTAAGGAATGATAAGGAAGAATGTCGTTCTCAAATAGAAACTTATAAATATTTAAAAGCTAAAACCAAAACCAAATGAAGATTGCAGCAATAGATATAGGAAGTAACGCCGCCAGACTATTAATAAATGAAGTAAAAACCAATGGTAAGCATCCGGAATTTATAAAACTTAATCTTCTTAGAATTCCTTTGAGATTAGGAATGGATGTATTTACCCGTGGCGAAATCGGCCCGGAAAGAGAGAAGATGGTCATCGATTCAATGAAAATTTTCAGTGACCTTATGAAAATCTATAAGGTCGACCATTACAGAGCATGTGCAACAAGCGCGATGCGTGATGCAAAAAACGGACACGATATCATTGAACAGGTACAGAAGACATCAGGAATCAATATCGAAATTATTTCCGGAGATGAAGAAGCCACTTTAGTTTACGAAAACCATGTTGCAGAAGGTCTTGATAAAGAATTCGCGTATTTATACATCGACGTAGGAGGAGGTTCTACAGAGCTTACTTTCTATGAAAATGATAAAATGGTGTACGAGAAATCTTTTAATATTGGAACGATCCGTTTACTCAATAATCTTGTTACCGCAGATAATTGGTATGAAATGAAGCAGGAGGTAAAGAAAAATATCATTAGTAAAAAGCCAATCGTTGCGATCGGATCAGGAGGAAACATTAATAAAGTGTTCTCTATGAGTAAAACTAAAGACGGAAAACCGATGTCATTGGCCCATCTCAAAAAAGTTCATAAAGAATTCGATCAGATGAGCATAGATGAACGAATGACGAAACACAATCTGAGAGAAGACAGAGCAGACGTTCTGGCTCATGCTTTAAAAATTTTCAATAGTGTGATGGCATGGTCTGATATCAATAGGATCTTTGTTCCAAAAATTTCGGTAGCTGATGGTCTTATCCATAATATCTACGCTCAGCTGCATGAGAAAAAATGATTTTATTTTGAAAATCACCGATAATATAACCAGTTGTACCTACAACTGGTTTTTTATTTTCAGGTATAAATGTTTAATAGTTTATTTTTTGAAACAAAATTTATTAAAATTTACTTAAAATAATGTTATGTTTAATAAATTCATTTTTCGCAAAAACAGAATATTTTCCTGACTTACAAAGTCTTTCTCTTCTGTAATAAACTAAAATATACATTAACGTTTAAAAATATTTTAAAAACTTAATTTTTTTTAAAGTAAATTTAAATGCCCAATCGTTATAAAAGTATAATCGCAATAACATGAGTTCAAATCCAATTAAAATAATCATCACAGGAGCAACAGGAATGGTAGGAGAAGGCGTCTTGATGGAGTGTCTTGAAAATCCTGCTGTATCGGAAATTTTAAGTGTGAGTAGAAAACCTTCGGGAAAAAAACATGCTAAGCTAAAGGAATATATTGTTTCTGACTTTATGAATATTGACTCAAATGATGAAAACCTGAAAGGCTATGATGCCTGTTTTTTCTGTGCAGGGATCAGTAGTATTGGTATGAATGAAGAAGACTATACTAAAATAACCTATGAGACGACCCTTCATTTTGCCAAAGCTGTTATGGATCAAAACCCCAATATGGTTTTCAATTATGTTTCCGGTTCACATACTGACAGCACAGAAAGTGGAAAAACCATGTGGGCAAGAGTAAAAGGAAAAACAGAAAACTCTTTGAAGAAATTAGGATTTCGGGCAGCATACAACTTTCGCCCGGGATTTATGAAACCAGTGGATGGACAGGTCAATGTACGATGGTTTTTCAAACCGTTTATATGGCTATTCCCTGTCCTGTTGCCTTCTCAATCTTTGACACTGCATGAGGTCGGAAAAGCGATGATCAATGTGGTGAACAAAGGATACCCGACTTCAGCTTTAGAAATTCGAGACATTAAAAAACTTGCGATATGAGAGAAATGCTAAAAAGAATTATCCTTGTTATTTTCATCCTTTTGGTTCTGACTGCAATTTCTGGGTTTTTATACACCCAGAAACATCCGTTAGAAAAAATCTCAAATGAAAAACCATGGATACAACAAAATAAAACCCAAAAATAGCTGCCCCCTAATTGATTGATGATTATATTAATATTATTACATATTATTAATCATTTCTTAAAATTCTATTAAAATATTTACAAAGGATAAAGTCCATTTTTGCATTAATCAAAATTTAAAGTAAAAATGACTAAAAACTACTTTTTTAGAGGTTTCCTCCCTATCGCTGTTTTGTTTCAGGGCAGCCTTTTTGGACAATCATTGATTCATTATTGGAATTTCAATAACAATGCTTCAGAAACTTCTATCACCACTCCTACTTCATCTTTAGTAAACGGTACTTCACTCGTTGCTATTGCAGGTGGAACAAGTCTTATTGATTTTGCCGGAGGAACTGGGCAAAACTTCAATGTTGATAATCTAAATACCAGAAATAATGATCCGGCAGGAACTCATTTAAGATTTAATAATCCTATTGGAGGAGCTCTTCAGTTTTCATT
Source organism: Chryseobacterium paridis (assembly GCF_016595215.1). GTDB lineage: Bacteria > Bacteroidota > Bacteroidia > Flavobacteriales > Weeksellaceae > Chryseobacterium > Chryseobacterium paridis. The sequence goes on from NZ_JAENHK010000010.1 coordinate 1,866,702, forward strand.
ACCAACTACGGGATATAATAATGTTGTTGTCAAGTTCACAACAAGAAGGTCAGGTTCCGGAGCAGGAACACAGACCTGGTCTTATTCACTTGACGGTACGACTTTTACATCTTATCAAACGGTAAGTCCTCAGGATGGAAATCCTCAATTAGTTACTTTTGATTTTTCAGCTATTGCAGGAGTTTCCAACAATCCCAATTTTAAATTAAAGGTTGAGTTTTCTACCGGAACAGGAGGAAATGTTGGTAACAATCGTTTTGATAATTTTACAGTTGACGCAACAGCTGTAACTGGTACTGATACGACTCCACCTTCCGTAGCTTATCTTCCAACCAACAATACAAATAATGCTTCTACAACAGTAAATCCTACGATTTCTTTTAACGAAAACGTAAGATTGATCGACAATTCTACGATCACTGATACAAATGCTCAAAATCTTGTTGAACTTCGTTTAGGAAATGCTTCAGGAACGCAGGTTCCTTTTACAACAACTTTCAATAATAATAAGATTACTGTAATCCCAACTGCCGGTTTAATTCCTAACCAAACCTATTATTTAGCATTAAAACCAAATACAGTCGAAGATTTTAGTGATAACGCTGTTACGACTACAACATCAACTGTTTTTACGACTGCAGGTACGAGTATTTCATTGGAGAAGAATTTCATCAAAGTAAATGAAAATGCAGGGAACTTAAGTTTTAAAATTAATGTTAATAATCCATCCACTTCGACGGTCAATCTTGTTGTAAAACCCGCACCCTTCAGCACGGCTGGAAATAATGATTTTACATTAAGTAATCAGACGATCAACATCACTCCTTCCACGACCAGTTATATTGTAAACATTCCAATTATTGACGATACACTAGAGGAGCAGCAGGCAGAATATTTTGTAGTAAGCCTTGAAAATCCAGTTGGGGCAACCATCATCGGAGACAATTCAGCAACGATATACATTATAGATAATGACAAAGCAGCTCCGGTTCCTTCTAATCAGATCCAATTAAACTATATTGGAAGCTTCGATCCGTCGGGTAATAACAACAGTTCTACAGAAATTGTAGTTCATGATCCTACAAGTCATAAATTATTTACCATCAGTTCTTTGACAGATGTTTTTGATATTATTGATTTCAGTAATCCAACGACTCCTGTAGTTACAAACACAGTAAATATGGCTCCTTATGGAGGAATCACAAGTATAGCTGTAAAGAATGGAATTTTAGCAGTTTCCTCTCCAAATGCCAATCCTCAACAAAATGGCTCTGTGATATTTTTTGATATCAACGGAAACTTCCTTAAACAAGTAACGGTAGGTGCTTTACCTGATATGATCACTTTCACTCCTGATGGAACAAAAGTAATCACGGCAAATGAGGGAGAACCGAATGATGCTTATACTGTAGATCCGGAAGGTTCAATTAGTATTATCGATATTTCAGGAGGTGTAAACAATGTCACTCAGGCTAACGTTACCACTCTTAATTTCACCAATTTCAACAATCAGGAGGCTGCACTTTTTGCAACCGGGTTGAGAAAAGTAAAGGCTACAAGTACACTAGCTCAGGACTTAGAGCCTGAATATGTTACGGTAAGTTCAGACAGTCAAAAAGCATGGGTTACTCTTCAGGAAAATAATGCAATTGCTGAAGTAAACCTCGCAACAAAAACGATAACAAGTATTTGGGGATTAGGCAAAAAAGATATGAGCCTGCCAGGAAATGGATTTGATGCTTCAGACAATAATGGTGAAATTTTAATTGCCAACTGGCCGGTAAAAACATTCTATACTCCGGATGCTGTGCAAAACTATAAAGTAGGTGGTATCAATTACATTGTAACGGCTAATGAAGGAGATGAAAAGGATCTTTCCGGCTTTAGTGAAAGAACTACTGTAGGAGCTAATGGTTATGCTTTAGATGCAACCATCTTCCCAAATTCATCGATATTAAAAGCTTCTCATAATCTAGGAAGATTCAGAGTGACGAACGTAAATGGAAATACAGACGGTGATGCTGAGTATGAAGAAATCAATGCAATGGGAGCTCGTTCTTTCTCTATTTTTAATGCTGATACAAAACAGATTGTCTATGACAGTGGTGACAAATTCGAAAGATATATTGCTGCTAATCACCCGTTGATATTTAATGCTGATAATGAAACCAATGGTGCTAAAAACAGAAGCCGTGCAAAAGGTCCTGAACCTGAAGGTGTAGCATTGGGAACGATCAACGGACAAACTTTTGCTTTTATCACTTTAGAAAGAACCGGTGGTGTTATGGTTTATAATATTACGGATCCTAATAACGTAACATTTACGGATTATAAGAACTCCCGATCTACTTCTGCTTATGGAGGGGATAATGGACCGGAGGGTATTATTTACATCGCTCCTCAAAATACAACCACAGGAAAAGGATATGTCGTGATCGCCAATGAGATCAGCGGAACTTTATCCATGTATGAGGTTGCACAATCACCAACGCTAGGAACAGGCGAAGTGAAAACTGAAAAAGCCACTTTCAATATCTTCCCGAATCCTGTTGCGAAAGGAAATACACTATACTTCAACAGAGCACAGGATTATGAATTGTATGATATGTCCGGAAAATTAATTGGAAAAGAAAAGAATGCTTTAACAATAGATACTTCCAGACTGTCTACCGGAGTATATCTGGTAAAAACCTCAGAAGGCACTATAAAAAGAATAATTGTAAAGTAGAATATATTATTTAGTTGATTCAAAAAAGCTCCGGATTGTCCGGAGCTTTTTTAATTTTCTATATGAGACAACTTGAATGAATATCCGCTTTATCTATCAATGCATATCATCATATATACGAACAAGATCTACAATATTTTTGACTTTCAGTTTATCAAAAATTTTCTTTTTATACGTACTGATGGTCGACATTTTAAGATCGAGGATATTAGAAATTTCTATGTTTCCGTTTCCTTCTGCTAATAATTTAAATATCTGAAACTCTCTTTTTGAAAGCTTCTCTACAGTACGGCTATCTTTAGAATGGGACAGTAACTTATTAACCATTTTAGAGGGATAATAATAGCCTTCTTCAAATATTGCGGTAATTCCTCTTAATATTTCGGATTCTGATGCTCCTTTATTAAGAAAACCTTCCGCTCCCTCCTCAATATACTGAATCCCTATACTTTCATCATAAGTAGAAAATATCATGATTTTAAGATGATCCTGTTTCTCTTTTAGTTCCTTTACCATTGCTTTAAAAACGCCATCTGGCATATCTATATCAAGTATAACCAGATCATATTGTTCTTTAGAGACTTTTTCCTTGGTTTCAATATAGTTTTCTGCAAAATCTATCACACAAGGATATTGAAGTTTCGATTCCAACAGCAGCGCAGTACCCGTTCTCACAATATAATGGTCATCCGCAATGAGTATTTTTTTCATAGTTCTTAGTTTTTGATCATAATTTCCAAAAGGGATCTGTTATTTGACTTTTTGGAAAGTATTTCCTCTTCCGATTTTTAGCAATAAAATGCTATACAACTTGTAGGCCGATACGATCTTTTAAAAATAAATTTCTTTATAATAAAGGTTTTACACACTATTTTCTAATAATTTATTTAGTTTTTGAGAAGATTTATAACTCTAATTGGTAACTCTACTATTCCCTAAATGCATTCAAACTTCTATCTGTATAAAAAATTATTCAGTACACGGTTTTTGGTTGTATTGCCAATTAATATAGATCACGATTCATGGAAACAGCATTTATATTTACGAACTGTATAAAGCCAGATTTGTCTTCTTTAATGATTTTCAGTCTTTTTTCTGTAAATCTGTGATGAACCAGAAACCGCATTAAGGAGTACTGTACATTAAAATAGGAAAAGAAAAAACATAACAGAAGCAAAAAGAACCTCATATAGTGTTGTAAATAAATTTTTTACAAAAGTAGCATTAATAAAACTCACAAAAACATAGAATTATTTCTATATGAATTTAATATTAATTCTACTTTACATACCCAAAATAACAGGCTAAAACACATAAAAAAAGACAGGTCTTAAAAACCTGTCTTTAAACATATTACATTATTTTAATAGAATAATTTATTAAAAATAATAATTCACTATAAATATTTAAATATATACAAATATGAACTCCATTTTTATGCCTCTGAAGAACCCTCTTTTGGAGGTTCATTTTCCAAGGTCATATCATCAAAATTCTTCTTTTCTTTTTTCTCAACGATCTTAATGATCTCCTTTTGAACCTCTTCCGGCTTTCCTTTTAAATAATCTGGTAAGTTAAGTCCGGCCATATTGAACAGATCATTTAATGGCGGAACCGTTTTCATCATTCCGGAAACAAAGTTTGCAGTGGAATTAGCTCCATCTTTACCATTACCACTATCCCATACAGTAACCTTGTCGATCTTAATGTTTTTAACAGCATCCACTTGCGTTCTAACCAACTCAGGAAGCTTTTCAAGTAGTAACAACTGGAATGCACTATTTGCATCACCTCCTGCTGCTTTTACTACCTGATCGTACCCTTCAGCTTGTTTTGTCAGGATTTCATAAAGTCCTTTTGCTTCGGCTTCCATTTTTGCAAATATAGCATCAGCTTCTCCTTTTGCCTGTAATCTTATTTTTTCAGCTTCGGCCTGCGCATCAATAATCATTTTCTGTTTAGAAATCTCAGCAGGAACTACGATGTTTGCCAGTTGTGTGGAGCGTTCTCTTTCTGCTCTTGCCGCTTCGGCTTTTTGCTCTGCAACATAGGATTCTTCTAAGGATCTTGCAGCCTGTACTTTTTCTGCAGCAGTAGCTATTCTTAAAGCTTCAGCTTCTCTTTCTCTCCTTTCGGCATCAGAATTGGCAATCGTAATTTTTGCCTCATTTTCCCCTTTTACAGCAATGGAGTTAGCCAGGGAAGTTGCAATACGTGATTCCTTTGCAGCTTCGGCTTTACCAATTGCTTCATCTTTTCCAGCAGCAGCAATACTTACTTCTCTGTCTTTTTGTGTGATCGCGATTTTAACATCACGGTCTCTCTGGGTTTCAGCAATCTGTGTATCTTTTTCACGGTCGGCAATTGCTTTTCCTGTTTCACCAATTTTAGTTTGTTCTGCTACACTAATAATAGCTTCATTGATAGCTTTAGCCGCCGCTTCTTTACCTAATGCTTCAATATATCCGGATTCATCTCTGATATCCGTTACGTTAACGTTAATAAGCTTTAAACCAATTTTCTTTAATTCGGTATCAACGTTTTTAGAAATGTTATCTAAAAATTTATCTCTGTCAGAGTTAATTTCTTCAATAGTCATCGTAGCAATCACCAAACGCAACTGACCGAATAATATATCTTTGGAAAGTTCCTGAATTTGCTCAGGAGATAATCCTAGCAAACGTTCTGCGGCATTTCCCATAGAATCCGGCTCGGTAGAAATAGCAATGGTAAAACGACATGGTACATCGACACGAATGTTCTGACGCGAAAGCGCATTGGTAAGATTAGCTTCGATAGAAATTGGTTTCAGATCCAGATAAGCAAAATCCTGAATTACAGGCCATACAAAAGCTCCACCTCCGTGAATACATTTTGCAGAGCTCCCTCCTGTTTTACCATAAATAACCAGAATTTTATCTGAAGGACACCTTTTGTATCGCGAAATAAGCGCAAGAAAAGTAACGAATAGTACGACTACTATTACAACTGTTAAAATAAGAGTTCCGGGAATTTCCATATATAGTTTATAAATTATTGATCATCAATTAGACTTTTGCAACGACAAGGATTTTGTCATAAATGTATATCACTCTTACTGAATGACTGGATGGGATACTTTCTTCGGCTTCTGTCATTGCAGGAAGTTCGTGATTGGCACCATTTACAGAGATTAAGATTTTTCCTTTTCCACTCATTTTTGCAGGAATTGTTAGGTAAACCTCCCCAGTTCTTCCGATGAGATTTTCCATTTTAAAAGTATTGTCCTCCGTTAATTTTAAAATCTGAAGAATAAGAATAAAAAATAAAACCAAGAAACCTGTTCCAACGAGAATGGCCACAAAAAAGAGCAATACCTTACTTCCTATAGAATTATAAAATGCTACACCACTCCATCCGAATCCCAGAAGGAAGTTAACTAAATTTCGAAACGAGAATAACTGAAAAGGAGTATCTCCATGGCTAACATCACCTGTGAAATCCGTATGAAGTCCATCAGAATGACCACCCCCTATAAAAGTAAGAACTGTCTGAATTAAAAATATTAAACTGGCACCTAAAGCAATATACCAAAAGCCTTGGTTAAGGGGTTCTAAATTCTCTAAAAATCCAAACATAAGTGTGTGTTTCTCACAAATATAACGAAACTATTTTACAATTTCAAGGAGAGCCCCAACAAAAAAGACAGGCTTTTTTAAGCCTGTCTTTAATATCTATAAATCGTTGTATTACTCTACGCTTATTACTTTTTGGATTTCCGGAGCATGTTGCTTGATTGTATTTTCAACACCTAATTTCAGCGTTGAGAAATTCAAAGAACATCCGGAACAGTTTCCCAAAAGTTTGACATAAACCACATTGTCTTTCACATCAATAAGCTCGATATCTCCCCCGTCTTTATTTAAAAACGGACGAATACTTTCTAAAGCTTCCATTACTCTCGTTACAGTATCTTCGTGTGCTACGTTTGTTTCCATATTTTTCAATTCAATTCGGTTGTTTCAAAATTTAATTTGAAATATTATTTTTTTGCCTTTGGTGAGCATCCGGCCATTGTTGTAATTTTTACAGCTTCAGTAGGTGGAAGGCTTTTATTTCTTTCTACAAGACTTTCTACCATTTTACGTGCTGTCTCAGTATAAATATCTGCAATTTTAGAATTTTCCTGTAGTGCTGCTGGTCTTCCAACATCTCCCGCCTCTCTGATACTCTGGATCAACGGAATTTCTCCCAGTACAGGAATTCCCAGATCATCAGCTAAATATTGTGCTCCTTGGTTTCCAAAGATATAATATTTATTGTCAGGTAATTCTTCTGGTGTAAAATACGCCATATTTTCGATTAATCCAAGAACCGGAATATTGATGCTTTCCATCTGGAACATTGCAATTCCTTTTCTTACATCTGCCAAAGCAACATGCTGAGGTGTACTTACAATTACAGCACCCGTTACAGGTACTTCTTGAATAATTGACAAGTGAATATCACCTGTTCCCGGAGGTAAATCAATTAATAAAAAGTCCAGTTCTCCCCAGTCAGCATCTCTGATCATTTGATTAAGTGCTTTTGAAGCCATCGGACCTCTCCAAACTACGGCCTGGTTAGCTCCTGAGAAATAGCCTATTGAAAGCATTTTCACACCATAGTTCTCTACAGGCTTCATCAGGTTTTTTCCATTTACTTCTACAGAAATAGGCTTCTGTCCTTCAGTATCAAACATGGTAGGAACAGATGGTCCATAAATATCAGCATCTAGTAAACCCACCTTAAAGCCCATTTTAGCTAAAGTAACAGCCATATTTGCTGAAACAGTAGATTTACCTACTCCTCCTTTTCCGGAAGCAATTGCAATAATATTTTGAATTCCTGAAATTTGTTTTCCTTTGATCTGGCTTTGCTGAATTTCGCTTGGCTCTGGAGAAACAATTTTAAGTTTTAAATGAACTTCTTCTCCGAACTCACTGGCAAAAGCCTGCTTCATCGCAGCTTCTAATTTTTTCTTTTCATGCATAGCCGGTGAGTGAGCTGTCATGTCTATATATACATCATTCCCTACAATCTGAAGATTACTTACTAAATCATCTACTTCTATTTCTTTAAGGAAATCTTGAACCTTTTCTTTCGTCAACATAAAATTGCTATAAAATTGTCTACAAATTTACGGATTTTTTCTATAATTTAGAATGAATAAAATCTATAACTCAAGGTGATAAATCGCATGACTAAAAATAGCTTATGTAATTTTTTTAGCCTTGAAATACAAAAAACAAAAAACTCAACCATAGAAAAATGAACACAAAACTAGCTCCATATCCATCTAAATTTGCCTATTCACAGGGTGTTTTTAAAGTTGGAAAAACAAATTTCAAATGGTATAATCTGGCAGATAATCTCGAAAATGTCTCTTCTAAAGACATCATCGATGCTAAAGCATGTATAGAAAATGCAGAGGAAAAATTTCAGGATATTGATGATTTGGGTTTTGTCATTCTTCACCGTTGTGGTGAAAATTATCTACTCCTGGTATGTACATGGAGAAGTGAAAATGAATTATGGGAAAGTGTGTATTATGACGGCTCAGGAAAATTTGAAATCTGGGACAGAAATAAAACCCATCTCCCAACCTACTGCGTATGGGAAATGGGAATTGTATATTATGAATCCCAGGCTTGGAAAAGGTATCTTGGATCATTGAAGGAAGAAAGTGATAAAGAGGATTATTTACAATCCTTTTTTGAAGGAGAAGTATAAAAATATTGACTTTGTAAACAAAGACATTAATAACTGTATCAGTTAGCTCTGTTTTTTTCATCAAATTTCACATCACGATCTGTTCCTTTCACTTTTTTATTTCCAAAAGTATAAGTCGCAGAAAGTGTAAGTCTTCTTGCATCATAATAGTTATTATAAAAATGAGTACCCGTTGTATAGTAAATCTGTCCCCGGCTTCTTGACTGCTTGAATATATCTGATACAATAAGATTCATTTGTAATTTTTTCTCCATTAAACTTAGCTTAAGTCCTGAGGTAAAATTCCCGGCATATTCCATATAAACATTTCCAGAGTTTGACGGTAGGCGGAACCAGTAATTAAAAATCAACTGAATGGTCTTACTTTTATTAAGTGACACATTGTTCTGTAAATTAAAATCATAGCTATTCCCTTTTCTCGATGCGGCATCAGTTAAAAAAACTTTAGTTTCCATGTAAGAAAGATCCGCTGAATAATTAGCTTCCCAGGCTTTAAAGAAAGTATCTGAATAATTCAGTGAAAATCCCATACTGTTTTGATTATAAAAATTGGCAAACGTACTGATCCTGTTTTCTCCCTCAAGGTTCACCAGCTGGTCAAATGCATCCACGGTTCTCTGAAAATAAGAGGATACAGATAACTTCCCTTTATATACATACGAAAGTTCAAAATTATGATTAACAGAAGGTGTTAAGAGAGGATTTCCTGTAAAGTAAGAATTGATATTGATGTACCATCTGTAAGGATTGATCGCCCTAAATCCGGGTCTATTAATTCTCTTGGAGTAGTTGATATTAAATGTATTATTATCATTGGCTTTATAGGAAATATAAGCAGTTGGGAAAAATTTTCCATATGAATTTTCTGTCTGCTGGCCAGATGTAACAGAGTTCCCGTTCACGGTAGAATACTCATATCTAAGTCCTGCTTTGGCTGACCACTTTTCGTTGAATGATTTTTCAAAACTGACATAAGCAGCATAATTTTTTTCGTTATACTCAAAAACATTACTTTTGGCAGGATCGATAATATACACACCATTGATCAGGTTTTGATACGATATATCAGAATTATTATCAAAATTCGTGAATTTTACTCCCATCTCAGTTTTTGCAAACTCATAAGGTAAAGTAAGATCAGCCTGTCCTGAATATATTTTATAATCAACCACCGAAGGAGTCTTTACCACTGAAGGGGTTCCTGAATTTCCGATTGTAGTAAAATCAATATTAGAATCTGGAACATTGGAAAAATAATTTCCTGTGATACTTAGTTTATTATCTTTTTTACCAAATTTAAGATCATAATAAGCGCTTATTGTTTGCTGCTTGCTCTTTCCCCTATGTTCAGCATTGGTGGATAAAGTATTGGTATAATTGCCGTTCTGGAAGTAGTCTGAAGTGTTTACAATATCCATATTGGAATGTGCAAAACCATAATCATAGATAAACCCGGCATTGGATTTATCATTAAACAGATAATCAACACTTAAATTAGCTCCCAATCCATTTCCGAAATCTCTTCTGTCATCTGAACTTTTAAGACCATCTGCTCCTTCTATTCTATAATTTTCATAAGAATGTTTTTCGTAATCATAATGTCTCAACTTCAATGAAGAACGAAGCTTTTCATTCTGATAATTAACTGTGACGTTATTTGAATATCCGGTATAAGTTTGTTGCTGAAGACTTGTCGTAAGACTTCCACTCCATCCAAGGTTTAGATTTTTTTTCAGAACAATATTGATAAGACCACTATTCCCCTGAGCTTCATATTTTGCAGGAGGAGTAGTAATCACTTCTATTTTTTCTATATTTTCGGATCTTAAGCTTCTAAGGTAGTTCACCAATTCGCTTCCTGAAAGGTTCAGTATTCTCTCATTGATCATTACGGCAACTCCGCTTTTTCCTACAATTGACACTCCTGAATTTTCATCTACTTTTACAAGAGGAGTTGTTGTCAGTGCTTCCGTACCATCCATTCCTTGTGATGCAACAGAATTAGAAACATTGAAAACAAGTCTATCAGCCTTCCTTTCAATTAATTTTTTCTTTTTAGTGAGAGTAACTTCTTCAATTTGTTTCTCACGTTTTTTCTCAATGAAAAAGTCTTGCTTCACATTCCCATTTACATCAAGGTTTGTAGCCCATATTTCTTCTCCATCCTGAATAAATTTGATTCTGTAATTGCCATTCTCAAAAAGTTTCAAAGAATAGTTCCCTTTTTCATCCGAGACCGTAGCCTGCTTTTTCTGATCTTTGATTGCAACAATTTCTATCTCTGAAACGATATTCCCATTCTGACTTATTTTCCCTGATATGTTCTGTGATAAAGCAAGAACCGGAAATAGCATAATCAGTGAAAGTAATGTTTTCTTCATATAATAATAGTTTTTAATAAGACAATACAACCCCCTCATTTATTACCTCTCATTCTATAGTTTTTCAATATATTCGCCTGTATAAAATTATGATATGAAAAAAAGCTTAGCATTATTCTCACTACTTGTCACCCAAATTATATATTCCCAAAACTTCTCTCAGTATGTGAATCCTTTTATAGGAACCGGAGGTCATGGACATACTTTTCCGGGCGCTATTGTTCCTTTTGGAATGGTACAGTTATCACCCGATACAAGAGTGGATGGCAGCTGGGATGGCTGTAGCGGTTATCATTATTCCGATTCAGTAATTTATGGTTTCTCTCATACCCATCTTAATGGGACAGGCGTTTCAGATTATGGAGATATTATGCTGATGCCAACCCTGGGAAATCCTAGCCTTAATAACCAGGATTACTCTTCAAAATTTTCTCATAAAAATGAAAAAGCAACAGCAGGATTCTATGCTGTAAAATTGGATAAGAATAATATTGATGTCCGTCTGACAACAACAAAGAGAGTTGGATATCATGAATACACTTTTAATAATGGTGGCAATGCCAATATTATTTTAGATTTAAATCATAGGGACAAGTTGCTTGAAGGTGAAGTAAAGATCATTGATGATAAAACCATTGAAGTTTTCAGAAGAAGTGAAGCCTGGGCAACAAATCAATATATCTATGCGAGAATTGAGTTTTCAAAACCTATGAAAATTTCAAAAAAGGAAACTAACGGAAAGCAGGAAGATCGTCTTTATACGGGAACAAAATTAGCGCTGGCATTTTCAACTTCCGTAAAAAAGGGAGAAAAAATAAATGTGAAGGTTGCAATTTCTCCTACAGGTTATGAGGGAGTAGAAAAAAATATGATCGCTGAAGGTCAGTCCAATAATTTTGAAATGATAAGAAAGCAAGCGGATGGTGATTGGAATAAAGAGTTGTCAAAAATTGAAGTAAAATCCGATGATAAAAACAAACTTAGTATTTTCTATACTGCTATGTATCATGTGTTCACTCAACCTAATATCAATATGGATGTTGACGGAAAATACAGAGGGCGGGATAACAAATTGTATACAGCAAAAGGATTTGATTATTATTCTGTCTTTTCACTCTGGGATACTTTCAGAGCTGCTCATCCTTTAATGACACTACTCGACAGAAAAAGAACAACTGATTTTATCAATACATTTATTAAACAATACGAGCAGGGTGGAAAACTTCCGGTTTGGGAATTGGCTTCCAATGAAACAGAATGTATGATTGGTTATCATTCGGTTTCCGTAATTGCCGATGCAATGGCAAAAGGAATTACAGGCTTTGATTACGAAAAGGCATATGAAGCTTCTAAAAATTCAGCGATGCAGGATATTTTTGGACTGAATGCCTATAAACAAAACAACTATATCAGTATTGATGATGAACATGAAAGTGTTTCGAAAACATTGGAATATGCTTATGACGATTGGTGTATAGCACAAATGGCTAAAATTTTAAACAAAAAAGAAGAGTACCAATATTTCATGAAACGCTCTCAAAACTGGAAAAATCTGTATAATCCGAAAAATGGTTTTATGCAGGCCAGAAAAAACGGAAACTGGTATGAGCCTTTTGAACCAAGAGAGGTTAACAACAATTATACAGAAGGAAACTCGTGGCATTATTCTTATTTTGTTCCCCAGGATATTCCAGGCTTAATTCAGGCTCATGGTGGTAAAGAAAAGTTTGAGCAGTTTATTGATGCAATTTTCTCGGCACCTAATACAACAACAGGAAGGGAGCAGGTAGACATCACTGGTCTTATAGGACAATACGCGCAGGGAAATGAACCAAGCCACCACATTGCCTATTTGTATAATTTTGTCGACAAGCCACAAAAAACTGAAGAAAAAATAAAGTATATCCTTGATCATTTCTACAAAAATGCTCCAGACGGATTGATTGGAAATGAAGATTGTGGGCAAATGAGTGCCTGGTATGTTTTAAGCTCTCTGGGTATCTATTCTGTAACTCCGGGGAAGCCTGAATGGGAAACGGTAACTCCTTATTTTGATGAAGTTAAAATTCATTTGGAAGATGGAACAACCAAAACAATCACAAAAGCTACAAGCAAAGATGAGCTTAAGAAGTTAGGGTTTGAAAACGTTAAGCCTGCAAAAGAATTTAACTATATTGAACAAACTGCTGCACCTGTAATTGCTGCGGACAGGCTTTTTGATTTCTCTACAAAAGTAGAAATCACTCCACTCAATGAAAAAGACAAAGTTTATTATATGACTTTGGATGACAATGATAAAAATGCAAGGAAAGCCTTCACAGCTTATAAAGGACCTTTTACAATCAATAAGACCACTCAGATTTCTGCATACGCTGAAAGAAAGGGAATAAAAAGTTCTGTTACTACCGCAAATTTCAACAGAAGACCCAACCATTGGGATATTACAATAAATTCAAAAGTAAATCCACAATATATGGCAGGTGGAAAACTTGCTCTTATTGATGGAATTAATGGAGATATAAATTGGAGAAAAGGAGAATGGCAGGGCTATCAAGGCCAGACTTTTGAGGCCGTTCTGGATTTTAAATCTCCTCAACAATTTACAAAGTTATCTTCTACCTATCTTCAGGACAGCCGGGCGTGGGTCTTAATGCCTAAAAAAGTAGAATACTACGCCTCTATGAATGGTAAAGATTTCATACTACTGAAAACGGTTGACAATACGGTTGATCCAAAAGATGAAAAAGTTCAGATCAAAGATTTTGAAGCTGATATTTTACCTACGGAAACCCGCTACATCAAAGTAAAAGCATATCACTTTGGAAAACTTCCGGAATGGCATCAGGGTGCCGGTGGAGATTCTTATATTTTTGTCGATGAGATTTCTGCAAAGTAGTTTTTCCTTAGTTTAAAATAAAAGCATCCTTCAAATTGAAGGATGCTTTTATTTTTGTAATTTCGACAACAGGAGAAATTTCCTTGTTATTTTTATGATTCTTATTATTTTAAAAATCAGATTCTTCACTTCGTTCTGAATGACACTCATTACATTATATGCATTCTTTCAGACCACTGTAACTCTTCAGGAAGCTCTATATCCGAGAATTCAATATGAATCACGCGTCTTTTCTTTCCGTTAGTTGTTCTATTTGAACCGTGAAGAAGCAGGGGTTTCATAATCATAACTCCTCCTCTTTCCACTTTACAAATCTCTTCTTTTTCTATTGTCCAATCAATTGTTTCCGGTCTGTAGATTCCTTTAGCATGGGAATTTGAAATTACTTTTAGGGCTCCATTCTCTTCATCAGTATGATCCAAATGAATTCTAAGTGTATAAATATTTTCAAGTACATCTAATGGTGGTTGCACGGCAAATTGATTTTGCTTTGTAGTCCAGGGTCCGAAATCAGGTAAATCCACTTTTTTATCTACAGAAATCGTCAGATCCTGGTGATAAGCTACATACCAATTGGATTTCTCTGGTTTATCAAAATAAATACTTTTCACTACAAAGTATTTTTCACCAAAAATATCTTTTATGATTTCCTTAATACGATCAATGAAAATAGAATCTACTGACTCAGGAGCTTCTTTTAAAAACTGTCTTATCGCAAACAAATCTTCAGACTTCCTGAAAGTATCTTTTGAAGTATCAATATTTTCAATAGTATGGATTATACCTTCAATCTCTTTCTCAGAAAAAACAGCATTAATTATAGTAAAACCTTTTTCCAGAACCTCATTTTGATGGCTCTCCAAGTTATATGTTCTCATCAGAACTTGTTTACGCCTTAACCACAGGATCTTCCAATTGTCCTTCCCACTTAGAAACAGCTGAAGTAGCTAAAGCATTTCCTAAAACATTGGTCATACTTCTTCCCATATCACAGAAATGGTCAATAGGTAAAATTAAGGCAATACCTTCTGGTGGAATTCCAAACATTGAACAGGTTGCTACAATAATTACCAAAGAGGCTCTTGGTACTCCGGCAATTCCTTTTGATGTAAGCATTAAAACCAAAAGCATTGTGATCTGCTGTCCCAATGTCATTTCAATACCGTAGATCTGAGCAATAAAGATTGAAGCAAAAGTCATATACATCATACTTCCATCCAGGTTGAATGAATATCCTAGTGGTAAAATGAAGGATACTACTCTGCTGTTACATCCAAAAGCTTCCAGTTCCTCAACTAATTTTGGAAATACAGCCTCAGAACTTGTAGTTGAAAAAGCAATTAATAAAGGAGCTTTAATTCTTCTCAATAATTCAAAAAGACGGTTTCCTAAAATAAGATAACCTGCTAATAAAAGAACCAGCCAAAGAACGGCTAAGGCAAAGAAGAAGTCTCTAAGATAAACTGCATATACTTTAAAGATCTCAAAACCATTGGTTGCGACCACCGCTGCAATAGCACCAAGTACTCCGAATGGTGCAAACCACATGATATATCCTACCATTTTTAAAATAGCATGAGCTACGATATCAAATAGTTTGACAACCGGCTTTGAATATTCTTCACCTAAATTAGCTAATGCAACCCCAAACATAATTGAGAATACAACGATCTGAAGAACCTCATTCGTTGCAAAAGCTTCAAATAAACTTTTAGGAATTACGTGTTTTACGAAATCTTCAAGAGAAAATCCTTTACTACTCTTCAAAAGTTCTTCTGCAGAAGCAGCATCTTGAATAGGCAGCTTGGTTACATGTCCTGGTTCAAGCCAGTTCACTAACATTAATCCAATGAAAAGAGACATCAAGGATGCAGAAATAAACCACAACATCGCCTTTGTTCCAACTCTCCCGATCATTTTGATATCACTCATTTTAGCAATACCAACTACTAATGTGGTAAATACCAATGGAGCAATAATCATTTGAACAAGTCTAATGAAAATAGTTCCTAGTAATTTAATATTTTTAGAAAAAGGTTCTGCACTCTCTGGATACTGCACGTGAACAACTCCTCCAATTCCTACACCCAAGATCAATGCAATAATAATTGCTATAAACAGCTTATTTTGTCCTTTCATATAAATAATTCAACTTCGCAAATATAATAGTTTTTAAATTGTGTATCCGCACTTATTAAATTCGAACATTGCTAAAACTAAAATATTGATTTTAAAAACTTTGTAAAAAAATTAAGAAACATTTAGTCAATTTTTAATCATTTGGTATAAATTTTATTGTTACATTTATAGTATCAATACATTAATTAAATATACAACTATGAAAAAAACAATCGCAATGGCTGCCCTTGCTCTGGCAGTATCTTTCGGAGCTATTTCTTGTAAAAAGAAAGTTTCTGATGCTGATCTTCAGACTCAAGCAACTACAATTGTAACATCTAACCCAAGTGCTTCTGTTGAAGTAAAAGATGGTGTAGCACATTTAAGCGGAACATTCCCAGATCAGGCTTCTAAAGATGCAATGATCAAGCAACTTAAAGCTGTAAACGGAGTAAAAGATGTAATGGATATGTCAACTATTGCTGAAGCTCCGGCTCCGGTTGCGACTACTTCTGCAGTAGATCCGGCTGTGCAGAAAAAAGTTCAGGACGCTGTTAAAGATTTCCCTTCTGTAAAAGTTGAGGTTGTAAACGGCGAATTAACCCTTACAGGAAATGTATCTAAAGAACAAGCTAGAAAAATCAAGCAGTCTGTAGATGCTTTAAAAGCTGGAAAAGTAAATTATAACTATACTGTAAAATAATTTAAAATGAGTACATTACAAGATAAATATTCAGGAGTAATTTCAGCAGCTCAGTCTGCAGGAATTTCAAATCTTCAGGTTCAGGAGCAGGATGGAATTTTATATATTTCAGGAGCTGCTGCTAATACTGCAGCAAAAGATGCAGTTTGGAATGCTTTAGGAACTATTGATTCTACTTATTCAGCTTCAGACATCAATGTTGATGTGCAGGTTGCAGGTCTTGCTTCAGGAGCATCACTTACAGTAGCTACTGAGGATTCAAACTTAAACATCAGACAAGAGCCTTCTACTGAAGCTGCTGTAGTAGGTAAAGCTTCAAAAGGATCTTCTGTAACTTTAATTGAACAAACTTCAGATGATTGGTGGAAAGTAAAAACTGCTGATGGACAAGAAGGATATGCTTATTCAAGATATTTGAGAGCTTAATTCATTATAATAAATATTGAATCCCTGAAATTTCTTTCAGGGATTTTTTTTACTTTTGAGCTGAAAAAATATAAGATGAAGAAAATATTGTTGGTATTGATAATTTTAATCAATATCGCGATCCTGAATGGTCAAAAACTTGCCATCGATGGTAAAGTGATGAATTTTGAAAAGAAACCTGTAGAAAATGCGACCGTTTATCTTCTCAAACAAAAAGACTCTTCTATAATAAATTATACACCCACAAATAAAGAGGGTAAATTTTCTTTAAAAGCAGATGAGATTAATGAACCAACTGTTCTAAAGATCGATGCTGACAAACTTACATCATACTCTAAAAATTTCGAAAAAATTGATCAATCTCTATCTTTAGGCTCCATAGAATTAGAGAAAAATTCCGTTTTTAATATTGAAGAAATAAAGCTTACTGTTTCTCCTGTTAAAATCAAGAAAGACACCATCGAATTCAATGCAGCATCGATCAAAGTGCGTCCTGATAGTAAAATCGAAGAACTACTTAAACAAATTCCAGGTGTTGAGATCAGCAACGAGGGAAAAATTACAGTAAATGGTAAAGATGTAGATCAGATTATGATTAACGGAAAACCTTTCTTTGATAAAGATGGCAAAATCGCTTTACAAAACCTTCCGGCCGATATTATAAAAAATATCCAATTTACAACGACAAAGACCAAAGAAGAGGAACTGAGCGGAAAAACAGCAAAGTCAAAAAATACCACAATAAATTTTACGATCGATGAAAAGAAAAATAAAGGGCTCATCTCAAGATTAACCCTGGGTTATGGTTCTGATAAAAGATATGAAGGAAGTGGATTGATTAGTTATTTTAAAAAAGATACGAAAATCAGTCTTTTAGCCTCCTCTAATAATATCAATTCTCAGGGGTTTTCTAATGATGAGGTTTTTGATAGCATGGGAAATGGAAGAAACTCATGGATGATGCAGGGAGGAAGTGTAACGACAAGTGGTGGAAATACTTATTATTCATCAGGAGGAAATAATACCAAAGGTATTCAGAGGTCGACGACGATTGGAATGAATTACAGTGATAAATTTGGGAAAGATGCGGATCTTGATACTTTTAGCGTGATGCATTCTGATAACAATTTGGAAACACGATCTAAAGTTTCAAGAACGACTTTATTACCAGACTATACGCTAAAAACCAACTCTGAAAGTAATGGCGAAAGCGAAACGAAACAATACAATTTTGATACTGCTGCAAACATCAAATTGGATTCTTTAACGAGTATTTATATCTCTCCTTCATTTTCAAGATCAGAAGGCTTTAGTTTTAATAATTCAAAATCATCCACTTTAAAGAATAACACCCTGCTTAATGAAAGCGATTCTTATATGAGCACCAACTCTGAGAGCAATTCATTTAATCCCAACATCTACTTTACCAAAAAATTCAAGAAGAAAGGTCGTGTTGTTTATACAAATATGAACAGCTCAATCTCTGAGTCTAAAAATGATGATCTGAATAAATCACAGAATACTTTCTATAAAAACAATGGTACTATCGACACCACTGATAATAGAAATCAGCTTGCAAAAAATAAAACCCAAAATAATAATTATAATTTCAGTGTTGGATATACTGAGCCAATTTCTGATTCCATCAACATCAGTCTGAGTGTAAATTATGACTCAAAATTTTCAAAAAATCTGAGAAACGTTAATGATTTCGATATCAATACAGGAGACTATTCTAAATACAACACCGTTCTCTCCAACAGTATGGATCAAAGAATCAACCAGATTTCTCCTGAATTGAATTTTGAACTTAACAAAAAGAAAATCAACATCTGGTCATCTGCTACTTTACAAATCTCTGATATGAAAGTAGGTTCTGTATTTAACGGCAAACAGTATGATCTCCAAAAAAACTTTGTTCTTCCCAATTATAATATCAATCTACAATATGAGTTTTCTCAAAATAAAAGGTTGAGTTTATACAATTATGCAGATTTTAATATTCCGGGAGCACAACAGCTGACCCCTTATGAAGATCTTTCAAATCCACTAATTACTTATCAGGGAAATCCGGATCTAAAAAACACTTGGACAAACAGAACCTATCTATATTTCAATAATTTCAATATGGTAAAGGATATTAGTTATTATGTAAACATAGGCTTTACTTATGGCAATAATGATGTTACCAATTATTCTTATTACGATAATTCCGGAAAACAGTTTGTTACATATGCCAATGTAAGTGGAAATAAAAGTATTAATGCAGGAGGTGGTTTCAGTAAAAACTTCAAATGGAAAGACAAGAAATTTATCATCAGTCCACGATTCAATATGAACTATGGCTATAACAGAGGATTTATCAATGGGCAGCAGTTCAGTAGCGGATCTTATAGTATCAATCCCGGCTTAAATCTTACCTATGAAGTTAAAGACAAGTTCACCATAAAACCTTCCTATTCGATCGGATATAACTTTTCCAATTATACCAATTACAGTATTGAAAGAGTTGAAACGACCAATCAGGCATTAAAACTGCAGCTGACTAATTATGTTTTCAAAAGTAATCTGGTGATAGGAAATGACTTCGAATATAATACGAGCTCTAATATTGCTCCCGGGTTTAAAAGAGATTTCTATTTCTGGAATGCCAGTCTAGGATATTCTTTTTTTAACAAACAGCTTACAGCAAAGGTTAAAGTATATGACGTACTTAATCAAAATCAAAGTGTAAGAAGAACAATCACCAATTCTTATTTCGAGGATCGCGATGATCTTATTCTGAAACGCTATGTGATGTTTTCTTTGAGTATGAAACTCAACAAATTTGCAGGAAAAAAAGTACAGGCTAAATAGCTTTTTAGAAAATAAATTTAAAATGACCGGATAGATTCCGGTCATTTTTTTTTATTAATCGCCCTTGATTAGTAATATTTATCACCATAAACGCGTTTTTATTTTTAAATTAGCTCCAAATTTTATTTATGAAGATCCATATTTCAATTTTGTTTATTTTCTTTTTTATTCTTGGGAACGCCCAAAATGCAACACAAAAGGACACTTTTGTGAAAGATAATTTTACAAAACAGGAATTTTACATTCCTATGCGTGATGGTGTTAAGCTTTTTACAGCAGTATACATTCCCAAAGACATTTCGAATAAGAACAAATATCCATTCTTAATGCAGAGAACCTGTTACAGCATTGCACCTTATGGTGAAAATGAATATAAGGTAAAGGTTGGTCCTAATCAATACCTGATGCAGGACAAATACATTTTTGTATATCAGGATGTACGTGGAAGATATATGAGTGAAGGTACATTCACCAATATGACACCACAGGTAGAACGCAAAACAAAAAAAGATGTAGATGAAAGTACAGATACCTATGACACGATAGAATGGCTATTGAAAAACGTTAAAAATAACAATGGAAAGGTAGGGCAATTCGGAACTTCATATCCTGGTTTTTATACAGCAGTAGGAATACTTGCTGATCATCCCGCTTTGGTTGCTTCATCACCTCAGGCTCCTATTTCAGATTTCTGGAATGATGATTTTCTTCACAACGGAAAATTTATGCTTGGTTATTTCAGAACATTCCCCGTGTTTGGAGTACAGAAAACCAAAGCTGAAAAACAAGCCTGGTATATGGATTCTTTTATAAAGCCTACATCTGAAGATGGTTTAAAGTTTTATAGAGACATGGGAACTGTAAAAGATGGTTACGACAAATATTATAAAAACAACTTCTTTATGACGGAAATAATGAATCATCCTAACTATGATGATTACTGGCAGAAAAGAAGTCTTCTACCTCATCTTAAAAATGTAAACCATGCTGTAATGACAGTAGGTGGATGGTTCGACGCAGAAGATTTATCCGGTCCGCTTAATATTTATAAAACTATTGAAAAGACAAGCCCAAAAGCAAAAAATACAATTGTTATGGGACCTTTCTCTCATGGTGGATGGTCTCAGGAACAGGGAAAACATTTCCATAATGAGATCTATTTCGGAGATAGTATTGCAACCTACTATCAGAAAAATATTGAAACTAAATTTTTCAACCATTATCTAAAAGGAAATACCAAACAGGATGCAGGTCTTCCTGAAGCAACAATGTATGATACAGGAGCAAAGCAATGGAAAGAATTTGCAACTTATCCACCAAAAGAGGCTAAAAAAGTAAATTTTTATCTTGCAAACGGAACATTGAAGAATGTTTCAGACCAGGGTTTCTCAGAATATTACAGCGATCCAAATAATCCAGTATTAAGTTCTTCCAGCCTGAAAGATTTCAATGGTTTTACACCAAGAAATTATATGTCGGAGGATCAGCGATTCGCAGAAGGGCGACCTGATGTAGTTACTTTTACAACTGATGTTTTAACAGAAGATATGGCGTTTGCCGGTGAAATTATGGCAAAATTAAATATTGCATCAACATCTACAGACGCTGATTTTGCAGTAAAATTAATTGATGTATATCCTGAAGATTTTAAACCTGCAGAGAAAAAAGGTGGTGTAATTTATAACAATTACCATCAGATGGTAAGAAGCGAGATAATGCCTGCAAGGTTTAGAAATTCAAGAGAGAAAGCTGAAGCTTTAGTTCCTAATCAGAAAACAGCAGTTAACTTTAGACTACAGGATGTGGTTCATACCTTTAAAAAAGGACATAAAATCCAAATTCAGATCAGCAGTACGTGGTTCCCTCTTTTCTCTGTAAATCCACAGAAATTTATGGATAACCCGAATATGGCAACGAAAGAAGATTACACGAAAGCTTTTATTAAAATCTATAACGATAGTGCAATTGAAGCGGATGTTATAAAATAGATAAACTGGTGATTTCGAGAACCTCAATCACCATGTTTTCATAAATTTATTTACAAAAAAAGTGGCTCTGAAAATCTCAGCCACTTTTTTTTATTCCTCTATAGTTCTAAATGTCAAATTGACTCTCGGAGTTTTTACTTTAGTTGTTGGAGGAAGCCGGTGAAGCCAATTATCCTGGGTTGTTCCTTTCATTACCAATAAACTCCCTTTTTCTAAAAAGATCTCTACTTTCTCTTTGGTCACTTTGTGCTTAAACAGAAATTTTCTTTCTGCTCCAAAAGTTACGGAAGCAATTGCTCCATGCTTTTTCAGATCTTTTTCACTATCACTGTGATAGGCCATACCTTCACTTCCGTCATGATACAAATTAAGAAGACATGAATTATAGGTTTCTCCAGAAACTTCTTCGCATTTTTGCTTTAATTCCAATAGCTCAGGAGTCCATAGTTTCGCATACTTTGTTCTGTTGGAATACGTGTATTCGAATGCTTTTTCTCCAAACCACGCTACTTTTCTCTTGGTTACAATTAATTTACCATAAATGATCGCTTCATCGTTTTCCCATGGAATCTGATTGAATAAATAATCATAATAAAAATCTGATTCTTTCTGGGAAAAAATTGCGCCATAATAATTAACGATTCCATCACCGGGAAGGATATTGATCGGAAAATCTGATATTTCTTCAAACAGATTCATCATATTAATTTTTTAAATGAATGTTTTTAATAAAAAATATTTGTACAAAGTTGAAAACTAAAAGGGTTTTCTAATTTTAAACCACAAAAGTCACAAAAGTTTTTAACACTTTAGTATCTTAAGTTACATCATGATGCATAAAAAGCACACATAAGTTCTGTAAAAATCTGAGATTTTTCCCAATGATAATTTAAAGTCCAATCCTAAAAAATAGCTACAAATAATCTGTGCAAATCTGAGAAATCTGTGGGAAAAAGTCACAAAAGCTTTCATACTTTCAGCTACTTTTAAATTTAATAAGATTGAAAGCATAAATCCCACTAAAGATAAAAATCTTAGATTTTTAGAATCTCAATTACCAAATTCATTTTGTTAATAAATTTGCGAGCCTTCCCAACCAATAATCAGTTGCTTTCTTTCACTTCCCCAACGATAGCCGCCCATATTTCCGGAAGACTGAATCACACGATGACATGGAATGAGAAATGCTACAGGATTACTTCCTATTGCAGTTCCTACAGCTCTGGAAGCTTTGGCATTACCAATTTTTTGAGCAAGATTGCCATAAGTAGATAATTTCCCCAATGGAATGGTAAGAAGACTCTCCCAGACTTTAAGTTGAAAGTCTGTTCCTTTTAGGTGAAGTTTTATAGTATTTAGACTATTCCAGTCTTTATCAAAAATAGATAAGGCATTTTTCTGAAGTTCATCTTGTCTTTCAAAAAAAGAAGCATTAGGAAACTGAATTTTCAAATTCCCTAATGCTGTTTCTTTATCGTTTTCGAAAGCCAAATGGCAAATCCCTTTCTCAGTGGAAGCTACAATGATATTTCCAAAAGGACTTTCTGAAAAGCTGTAATTGATAGCCAGACTTTTTCCGCCATTTTTATATTCTGCTGGAGACATTCCCTCTATTTTTACAAACAGATCATGAAGTCTGCTTGTACTGGAAAATCCTGTCTCATAAGCTGTATCAAATACGCTTAATTTTTCTTCTTTCAACAAGTTTTTAGCATGTTCAAGACTAATGAACTGTAAAAACTTTTTCGGACTTGTTCCTGCCCAATCTGTAAAAATCTTCTGAAAATGGGTAGGACTCAAATGTATTTTTTCTGCAACTTCTTCCAAGCTTGGCTGAAGTTTAAAATTGCTTTGAATATACTCGATCGCTTTCGCAATTCTGTTATAATCTATTTGACTTTGTGTAGACATATCTTTGTATTTTATCTCACAAATTTCCAAAGAAAATTCCGCAGAAAAAATCCGATTCTTGTGGAATTCTAATCTTGGCTGATGTGATAATAAGCTAACATTTTATAGTATAATTTAGCTGCAAGAAAAGCACTTGGCTTAGCCATTGGAGAATCCATTAATTCTACAATATCAAAAGCAACTACATTACATTTTTCAAATACCTTTCTTAGTAATTCTAATGTTGGATACCATTGTAATCCTCCTGGTTCCGGAGTTCCTGTAGAAGGACAGATGGAAGGATCAAAAGCATCAAGATCAATAGTAATATACACATTTCCGGATACCTTTTCCAATACATCATTGATCCAGTTTTCATTTACTGCAATCTCATGCGCAAAAAACACTTGTCCCTCCGGTAAATATTGATATTCCTCAATATCCATTGAACGGATTCCCACCTGAACCAGATTATGTTTCTGGCTAGCTTCATACACTGCACACGCATGATTAGAGGTAGAACCATGGAATTCAGGACGTAGATCGGTATGAGCATCTAATTGTAATACTGTTAAATTCTCATATTTTTCTCCAACTGCACGAATAGAACCAATAGAAACAGAGTGCTCACCTCCAAAAAGTGTAAATAATTTACCATCATTTTGTAAAAGCTCTTTTGTTTTTTGATAAACAGCTTCTGTCATTGCTTCCGGTGTAGAATCTTCTGAAACTTCTCCAGCAAGATAAACACCATCCAAATAAGGTTCAGTTCCTGTTTCAATATCATAAAGCTCCATATTTTCAGAGGCATTAAGGAATAATTCAGGACCTTTATCAGCTCCTTTTCCCCATGTAGAAGTTCCATCGTAAGGAACAGTTACCAACATTACTTTTGAGTTTTCTAATGATGCATTTTCTTCAGGAATTCCCGCGTATGTTTTCATGCTTTTATTTAAAAATTAAATGATTTATAAAATGTAATACTTGTGGCAAAGATACAAAGAAGTTGGAAGTCGGAAGCAAGAGGCTGGAAGTTTTTGAAAGAAGGATCAGGTATCAGAAGATAAAAACACATTTCAAACTTTCAACTTTCAAATCTAAATTTTCAACTCCTAACTTTCAAATGGCTACTCTCACCTTCTACCTAAAATTGATTACCTTTGCACAAACAAAAAATATGTCCTTAAAAGCAGTGCTTTTCGATATGGATGGGGTGATTGTAGATACAGAACCGCTGCACAGAAAAGCTTATTTCAAAATGTTTGAAGATCTTAAAATTGAAGTTTCCGAAGACCTTTACACTTCATTCACCGGATATTCCACCAAAAAAGTTTGTGAAATATTAATTCAGACATACGGACTCAATTATAATTATCAGGAACTTATCGATATAAAAAGGAATTATTTTAAGGATTATTTTTATCATGATCCCGATTTCGATCTGATACCGGGAGTAAGAAAACTCATTAACCATTATTATGAAAATCAAATCCAATTAATTGTAGCATCATCTGCAAGTATGGTTACCATTAATATGGTTTTTGAAAAGTTTGAACTAGAGAAATATTTTAATGGAAAAGTGAGTGGCGCTGAGCTTAAGGAATCAAAACCTCATCCTGAAGTTTTTCTTTTAGCTGCGGAAAAGGCTAATGTGCCTAAACAGAACTGCATGGTAATTGAAGACTCGACTAATGGAATTTTAGCAGCTCATAATGCAGAGATCTTTTGTGCGGCTTATAAAAGTGAACATTCGTTTAATCAGGATTACACTTTAGCCAATATTACTGTTTCAGATTACACTGAACTGGAATTAGATAAAATTTCAAATTATTTTAAATAAAAAAAGATTCTCAATTGAGAACCTTTTTTATTTATATGGTCTCATATAAAAATGACAGTCGATATTATTTTAATACCCTAAAAGCTTAAGAACATCTTCTGGCTCTTGTCTTTCACGAAATATTTCGTATTGGAATTCTCCATTTTCATCTTTCTGAATCAAGATATGTCTTGGCTGAGGCATTAAACAATGATGCACTCCTCCGTAACCCCCGATGGTCTCCTGGTAAGCTCCGGTGTGGAAGAAACCAATATAAAGAGGCTTCGTATCACTGAAAACAGGTAAATAGATTGCATTGGTATGTTGCTCAGAGTTGTAATAATCATCTGAATCGCATGTTAATCCTCCAAGGAAAACTCTTTCATAAGTATCTTCCCATCTGTTCAATGGAAGCATGATAAAGTGTCTTGAGATCGCCCAGGTATCAGGAAGTGTAGTCATGAACGATGAATCGATCATATTCCACTTTTCTCTGTCATTCTGACGTTTTTGAGAGATAATTTTATATAAATTGGCCCCACTTTCACCAACAGTGAAACTTCCAAACTCAGTGTAAATATTAGGTTCTTCAACTCCTTCTTCTTCACAGAATTTCTTAATCTGGGAAACGATCTCTTCAACCATATATTGATAATCGTAATCGAAGTTTAAAGAAGTCTTAATAGGAAAACCACCACCGATATTCAATGAATCAACTTCCGGAGCAATTTTTTTCAAACGTGCATATACACGAAGACATTTATATAATTCGTTCCAATAGTAGGCTGTATCTTTTATCCCTGTATTGATGAAAAAGTGAAGCATCTTCAATCGTGCATTCGGGTGCTCGGCAATTTTCTGACTATAATAAGGAATAATGTCTTTATATCCGATCCCCAATCTTGAGGTATAAAATTCGAATTTAGGTTCTTCCTCGGAAGCGATTCTGATACCAATATCAAAAGTACTGTCTATGCTCTCTGTAAGCTTATCAAGCTCTCTGTAGTTATCCAGAATCGGAGTAATATTTTCAAAACCATTATTGATCATTTCTGAAATTTTCGCCAGATAATCATCGGTTTTAAATCCATTACAGATCACCTCAATATTTTTATCTACTTTCCCTTTTTTGTAAAGAGATCTTACAATGTCCATATCATAAGCTGAAGATGTTTCGATTGAAATATCGTTCTTCAAAGCTTCTTCTATCACAAAATTGAAATGACTGGATTTCGTACAGTAGCAGTATCTGTAATTTTTCTTATATTCGATTTTCTCAAAAGCCTCTTTGAACCAGCCTTTTGCTTTTTGAATATTTTGAGAAATCTTCGGGAGGTAACTAACCTTTAAAGGTGTTCCAAACTTTTCAACAACATCCATTAATGGAATATCGTGAAACAACAAATTGTTCTCAGAAACATTAAATTCTTCCGTTGGAAAATATAATGTCTGATCAATAAGTTCCGAGTATTTTATTTTCATTTTTTAACAAGTGAATTAAGAATGCAAAATTGCTAAAAAAGTTTGATTTTTTGATGTTAAAATTATTATAATTTTCGTGCATCTTTATGAAAGCCTCTCATCAAAACCGGAACGGCAATCTCCTCATTTATCAATACGTAAACTTACGAATATAGGATTCTCTTTTATCCTCAGATATTCCCAATACCTTTTGAATATAAACATCAATAGAACCATATTTATTATCAATTTCATTAAATGCCGCATCCAGATAATCACTTTCTATCCAACTTAATTTTTCTAATACCTTCACATCCATTTTAGGATATAGAAAATGTAAATTATGAGCAAGGCGAAGCCTCTTCATCACGAGCTTTTGTCTAAAATTATTTGATAACAGGTAATCATTGTAAATTGTGGCTTTATCAAATTTCAGTATGCTCAGAATAAGGGCTGTAATAATTCCTGTCCTGTCTTTACCGGCAGTACAATGATATAAAACAGGCTGGTCTGAATCTAAAATTTCTGTGATGATCTTTTTTATGGTTTCCGGATTTTCCGTCACATACTCGCGATAAAAATCAATCATCCTTTTATCGGCATCATTAGCATTTACCTTTCCTTTTAAAACTAATTTTTTAGCTTGTGATAACTGGTCTCCCTGATCTTCAAAAGCGGAATATTTTTTATACATAAGGTTTTCGGGAAGGTGATCCGGATTTGCGGTAATTTCTCTTTCGTTTCTAAGGTCAATAACCTCTTTAATTCCTAATCGTTGAAATTTATCAAAGGATTTTCTCTTAAGATTATTAAGATGTCCACTTCTGTAAAATACTCCCTTCCGCAATGTTTTTCCATCAGCATTTTTAATATCTCCTACCGTTCTGAAATTATGCACCTTCTTTATATGTAATTTTTCCGTTTCGTTTTTACCATATTCAGGTACCGTGAAACTTTGTGTTTTACAGGAGAAAACACATAGTGATATGATGACTAGAAAGGATATTTTGAGTAGTTTTTTCAATATGATAAAAGTTTGTCCACAAAAGGTACAAAAGTTTTTGGAGATTATTTAATGCCTAGGTTTTGGCTAAAGCCGGTTGGAACCTATTATAAATTATAAACGGGCTAAAGCCCGTTCCTATTAATCGTATGAACTTCGTTCAGCTTTTTAATATATTGATGGATATTCTATTTCTTCAAGCCCTGCAAAAAATAATAAATCTCCGGATTCATATTCAATAGAAACTTCATCTTCGATTGCAAAATTTCGGGTTCCTATTCTTGAAGTAATATTTAAACTTCCATTTGTTAAAGGCCAGTTCAATCCTTTCGTAGTAATATTTTCTACAGAAGGAAATGGATAAAGAGAAATCATTTTATTTTTAACCTGATTTACTTTAAAGCTTTTAGGTATAAAATAATATTCTGAAAATTCATCATAAAATTTAAGATTCAGTCGGTCTTTAAAAGAATAAGCAACCGTAAGATTTCCCAGGAAATGATCCTGCTCTCCTCCACTTGCACCGAAAACATCTATCGTGTGAAATCCTCTCTCCAAAATAATTTCAAGAGCCTTATGAAAATCTGTTTTATCCTGATCTAAGGTAAGAATGAATTTTTCCTGATATACATTTTCATCAGATCCTGTATGCGAATCAAAATCACCGGAAATAAAGTCTAATTGATCCAAAGGAAAGCCTAATCTTTTTAAATAATGAAAGGCTCCATCAGTACAGGCAATTAAACCATAATCATGTAAAGTTGGAAAAGATTTCGGAGGATCTCCGTTGATGAAAAGAAGTGCTTTATCTTTCATTCGGATTCCAATATTCTTCCGGTTCATTATTTAGTTTTGAAACATAACGTGCCAAAACAAAAAGATAATCTGAAAGCCTGTTGAGGTATTTGATCAGTTCAGGACGTACTTCTTCTGCTTCGTTTAAAAACACTAAAGAACGTTCTGCTCTTCTGCAAATAGTTCTCGCAGCATGTAAAAAAGTAGCAGCTCTACCTCCACCAGGAAGTATAAAGTACTGAAGCGGTTCCAATTCTGTATCAAAATTATCCATCCACTGCTCAAGCTCTTCGATTTCAGTTTCAGAAATGATTAGAGGAAGACGGGATTTTCCGTTAGCAAGCATTAATTTATCAACGGGTGTTGCAGCTTCAGAACCAACTGTAAATAGATCAAACTGAATTTTCTTTAGTTGATGTAAAACTTCACTATCCTCAATATGGCTTTTTGCAATGCCAATGAAAGAGTTCAATTCATCAATATTTCCATAACTTTCTACTCTTGCGCTGGCTTTTGAAACTCTGTTTCCACCATAAAGAGCAGTTTGTCCTTTATCTCCTGTTTTAGTATAAATTTTCATAGTACTAAATTACTTTTTTAAAATTATCTCTACAAGACTTTGAAGTTTTGTTTTCTTTAGATCTTTTAAAAGGTGGTGTTGATTCCATAAAAAATGGCCGATAAAAACCGACCACTCACAAATTATTTATTTACTTCTACATATTGCAGCACCGTCCTGTTTTTAGAATTATAAATGATCGTACTGTTATTGGGAAATCTCTTCAATTTATAATATTCAATACTTTCGTCATTTTTTATATCGTCTAGTATACTTTGATCAATGGTATTTTCAGGAAGAAATTTTTCTATAAAACTTATTTTGTCAACAATGTTCTGTCCATCTACTTTACGCGCTTTTTTATCAGAACGAGCTTCGTCGGTAGTAGGCTGACTTTCCAAAAAAGGGATCAGCTCTGCCTTATCTGCCTTATATTTAAAAATGTATCCTTTTGTTCCATTAGGAAACACAAACTTTTTTCCACTTTCAGCAGAAATAAACCCTCCTGAATTAGGAAAAACCTGATTGAACTGAATATCTTCGGAATTGGTAAGCGATTTTATAGATTCATTCACCGTCTTTTTTACTCTTTCTTCTACGGCTGCCTGAGTTTTTTGTTTTACTGTTTCGGTAGTTTCCTGAACAGTCTGATCTATTTTCTCATTGATTTTATTACAAGCTAGTAATGATAAGGCACTTGTAACGATTAAAATTGACTTCTTCATTTCTCTGAAATTATGAATAATGATCCGTTTTGAACGATACTTCTCTTTTATAAACGGAAAAAATTGAATGATATTTTGAAATAAAAATAAATATTTTTCAATCTACAAAATCCTACTGACAAACTGTTGTCATAACTCGCTCTTATCTTTGTATCAACAATAACAAACTAAAAACAAAAATATTATGACAACTACAGCAACAACCCCGGCAACAAAGCAATTTATGTCTTCAGCACAATTATTAGAACACTGGCAGGGACACAGAAATCTGACAAGACGAGTTATCGATGCTTTCCCTGAAAAAGAACTATTCGAATTTTCTGTTGCAGGAATGAGACCATTTGCAAAATTAGCAGTAGAATTAATCAGCATTGCAGGACCTGCTTTAAAAGGAATCACTGAAAAAAATATGGATGCTTACAACGAGGAAGGCTTTAATCCTACCACAAAAGAAGATATTCTAAAAAAATGGGATGAAGAAACTGAAGTGATCAATCATTATTTCAATCAGATTTCTGAAGAACGTATGCAGGAAAATTTTAATTTATTCGGTCAGTATGAATTTCCGGTTTATCAGAACATCCTGTATTTCATCGATAACGAAATTCACCACCGTGGACAAGGTTATGTTTATTTACGATCTTTAGGAATTGAGCCCCCTTTTTTTTGGGAGAGATTTTAGCACCATTAATGCCTTTGCTAAAACTAAAAATGCTTATTCAGCATAAGGCGACCAATTCTTCAGTCATTTGCCAATAAAAAACTTTCAGAGCAATCTCTGAAAGTTTTGTTTTTATTTAGTCTGGTAAAATATTTTTAAAAAACTGAACAATATTGTCTTTAAGCTTAGAAAAACTTTCTGAAGTTCCGAATTCCTTATTGTCATATCCGATAGGAAATCCTTTTTCCACATACTCATTATTTTTCTGTAAAGTTAGGGTCTGAAAATTATCATTTACACTACCCAATTCATCCGTATGAATATCCAAAAACTTCACGGATGCCTGTTTAGAAAAATCAAGTTTATTAAGATCAATGGTTTTAATTTCTTTCTTCAGATCTGATCGAAAATAGAGATTCATACTCTTCACGTTGATTACCGTCTGCCACTCTCCTGCATATACAGAATTAAGAATGTTCCAGGCATAATCAACAGGCTTTTTATCATACTTGTAATTATTCAGCATGTAATAAGCCTTGTTATATCGGTCCTCCCATTTATTTTGCTGAGTAAGGTCAAACTTTTCCTTCCCTCCTAAAAAATCGAATTTCTGAATATTATCAAAATCCTTTTTATATTGGTTATTGCACAAAAGAGGCATCGGCATATCTTTACCTCCGATTACTCTATATTTCCCATTCAGCAATGCAATATTGGCTGTATTCCCTTTGGCATCACTCAGAAAAAAATGACTTCCTCCTGCACTCGGCCACCAATCTATATTAGGTCCTTCATTCAAATGATCTACGACCTCCTTTACAGATTTGTAATTGTCTAATTGATATTGTATCCATTGTGCCCAAAACATATTGGGCTGTTTCGGATTATATACTTTTGTGGTTTCATCCAGGGAAAGCTCAACCAAAAAAAGACCTTTTTCATTGACTCCATAACATGG
The DNA here is from genome assembly GCF_016595215.1 of Chryseobacterium paridis. Lineage (GTDB taxonomy): Bacteria > Bacteroidota > Bacteroidia > Flavobacteriales > Weeksellaceae > Chryseobacterium > Chryseobacterium paridis. The sequence goes on from NZ_JAENHK010000010.1 coordinate 1,898,420, forward strand.
AAAATCGTACCCAAGAAGATTGAAGGTAACGGAACCATATTGAGAATTCCATTTGTTCGCTGCATCCAAATTGTTTGTCGTAAGATTCTCCCAACTGATATTCCTTTTGGTGACACCACGTTTGTTCACAACGATCATTCCCGGCATCGTTTTCCAGTTTTCATTGAAACCTACTACACAATAATCATTTCCTTTTAATAAAAATGCTGAACAGGCAGAAGCCAATGTACCATATGTAATGGTAAACAAAAGTAAACAGCGTGAAAATAAAAATTTCATAATCTTTTCGTTTGAATGTCTTTATATCTTTCAGAGATATCATTAATAAGATCTCTGAGTCTCACTTTAAGTATTTCAGGCTCCAAAATCACAGCATAATCGGCAAATGTAATCAGCCATCGTGGAAAACCATCCTTAATCCATTCGGTTTCAAAAGTTAATAACATCCCTTCATCTGTTTCTACTTCTTCTATTAATCCATAATATTTTTTTGCATTGGCCAGGTGATTCATTATTTTCTTTTCTACCAATAATTTCACTTTTGTGACCTCATTTTTCGAATTTCTACGATAGTCATTAATCCCGCCATATTCCTGCGAAAAAGGATTATGGGTCTTGGCAACCTGCAAAATACGATCAACCCTGAATTGTCTGAAATCTTTTCTTAATGTACAAAAAGCCATAATGTACCAGTAATTAAACTCCAGAAAAACCCCCACGGCTTCAATCATTCTATTAGAAACCTTAGAATCAATACTCTTGTATTCTATTGATAGCTGAGTCTTTTCTGCAATGCTCTCAAGAATAGTAGGAATTATGTTTTTAATACTATCGGTGGTTGGCGCATGATAATTAAAGATATCAACCTGCTTTTCGACCGTTTGAATTAAATTCTTATCAGAATTTTTCAAAACCGAACGCACTTTTTCCATTGCGGTCTGATAATGGGATCCCAAACTCTGATGCGAATATCTTTGCATGAGCTTTTCAGCGGTGATAAAACTTAAAACTTCCTCCTTGGTAAACATTATTGGTGGAAGCTTATAACCATCCATTAAAGAATAACCGCTTCCCGCTTCACCTAAAATAGGGATTCCGGCATTCTCCAATGTTTTCACATCACGATAAATAGTTCTGATGCTTACTTCAAATTTTTCAGCCAGATCCTGAGCTCTTACCAGTGGTCTGGACTGTAATTGGGTAAGAATTGCTGTTACTCTATCGAGCTTCTTTAGATAATGGTCATTCATTGTATCCGATCATTCTTGAAATTTTGATAAGAATTCCAGATAAAAGTAAACAACAATTTTACTTATATTTAGCTATCCAAGAATCCTATTGTATTAATAATGAGTTACACCAATTTCCTACAGACTATTGAAAAAATTTCCAACCTCGAACAGGAGGTCATTGATGAATTAATTTCAAATTTAGAATTAAAAAATTATAGAAAAGGTGATTTTTTACTAAAATCTGATGAAACCTGTAAACATTTTTATTTTTTAGAAAAAGGACTAGTGAAACTATTCTTTGATAATGGGGATAAAGATTTTATTATGACTTTTTTCTCTGAAAATTCGTTTTTCACAGAACTCAGTGGATTTCTGACAGGCAAACCTTCAAAATATATGTTTGTAGCTTTAGAACCAGTTCAGGTCTACTCTATCCGTAAAAATATTGTCGATACCCTCTGTAAAAAGTATCATTCGGCAGAAACTCTTTTCAGCAAATTGTATTCAAAAGCTCCTGTTAATATGATGGGAAGAATAAGTGAAATGCTGGAAGACGACGGCAAAAAAAGATACCATAACTTTTTAAAACAAAAGCCTGAGCTTATTCAGCGGATCAGTCTTGGGGACTTGGCAGACTATATTGGAATTACTCAGGTATCATTAAGCAGAATTCGTGCACAAAAATGATTTTTTATCATTTGTAAAAAAATCTGAATTAAAACCCATCTACATTTGCTACATAATTAATCAATAAAAAACAAAATTATGTCACAAAGAATCAACGCATTCGCTATGGGAAACAAAGCTGTAAATGCACTTCACACAATGGGATACCATGTAGAAAATTCATCATTGGATAATTCCTTTCTGGAACTTCTTTATTTTCGTGTTTCACAGATGAACGGCTGTGCTTTTTGTCTGGATATGCACTCTAAACAATTAAGAGCAAAAGGCGAAACAGAACAGAGAATATTTTTAGTAAGCGCATGGAGAGAATGCCCTTTTTACACTGAAAAAGAAAAAGCAGCTTTACTATGGGCGGAAAAGCTTACTGCTTTAAATGGAAAAGAAATTTCAGATGAAATATATACGGAAGTAAGCGCTCATTTTTCAGAAACTGAAATGGTAGATCTTACAATGGCTGTTATTGCTATTAACAGTTATAACAGGGTAAATATAGCATTCGGTGCAGAAGTCGGTACCTATCAGGTTCCTGAAAAAAACTAAATCAATATTCACCAGAAAAAACAAGCCCGATAATTTTCCTTAACGGGCTTATTTTTTTTAGTTTTCTTTAAATGTGTTCACCAATTTATCAAGATTAAGACTTCTTGCCGCGGCATCAAAAATCTCTCTGTATGTTCCATTTTGCAGAACCAACTCAGTATGGGTTCCACTTTCAACTACCCTTCCTTTTTTCATGACATAGATCTTATCAGAATCCAGGATCTGGGATAGGGAATGCGATATAATGATCACTGTTCGTCCCTCTTTAATTGCATCTAACGAATTTTTGATCTGTTCTGTTGCAATTGCATCAAGACTTGCGGTAGGTTCATCGAGGAATATAATGGGCGGATTCTTTAGAAACAATCTTGCAATAGCTATTCTCTGCTGTTGACCTCCGGAAAGCTGAGTTGCATCGTGACGATATTGATCCGGCAAATCCAGGATCTGATCGTGCAGATACGCCTTTTTCGCAGCATCCTGAATTTCATCAAAGCTGGCATTCATATTTCCATAACGGATATTGTCTTCAATACTTCCCTGAAAAATATGATTCCTCTGCAACACCAATCCTATATCGTTTCTTAAAAAAGTATTATCATAATTATTTAAATCAACATTATCCAATAGAATCTCACCAGAATCCGGAAGATAAAACTTACATAAAAGGTTGATAATTGTTGATTTTCCGGCACCACTTAATCCTACTAAGGCTGTCGTTTTTCCATTCTCAATCTTCATAGAAACATCATGCAAAGCTTTAGTCCCGTTAGGGTAAGTAAAATCTATATTTTTAAGTTCGAATGTTCCTTTAATTTCTTTTTCTACAAATGTTCCGTTTTGTTCTTTTTCATCATCTGCATTTAAAATGTCAAAATAACCTTCTGCATAGATCATAGCATCATTCATATCATCATAAATACGATGAAGCTGACGAATCGGTGAAGAAACATTATTGAAAAGCATAATATGAAGCATAATAGCTCCAATCGTCATTTGCTGATCCAGAACCAGATAAACAGTTAATAAAATAATGAGAACCACTCCGAATTGTTCTATAAAAGTCTTCAGTCCATCATAAATAAAATTGGTTTTCCTTGTGAACATCTGGCTTTCCATTAATTGCATTTGCAGGTCGTATTGCTTTTTACCCTCAAATTTCTCACGAACAAAACTTTTAATGACCATAATAGAATTGATCAGGTTGAGCAATCCAGAAGTTTTCTGCTCCCGCTGATTTCTCAATTGGCGCCGAACTCCTCCCAACTTACCGGCCTGTAGCGAACTGATGTAAAAATAAATGGGAACAATTATCGTAGACACTATTCCTACATACACATTCTGCATATACATGATGATCAATGCTATAATAGCATTCGAGAAAAGTGGTAAAATATCGATGAAAAAGTTTTGGACCAGTTTTGTTAAGCTTTCAATTCCACGATCGATCCTTATCTGCAACTTTCCTGATTCATGATTCTCATCATTAAAATAAGCAACCCTATAGGTCAGTATCTTATCAATCGCTGATTGCGCCAGGACTGAACTTACATTAATCCTGATCTTCTCTCCATAGAATTTCTGTCCGAAATTGATGAAAATATTCAATAATTCTTTTCCTAATAAAATAATAGAAATCACAACCAACACATGAATCCCCTCGGTCATAGGATGTGGAAGATGGGTAAGCTGTGTGACCTCATCTACTGTATATTTTAAAACCAACGGATTGACCTGTGCAGCCAGTGCTCCTAAAAAAGTAAGAAACAATGTTCCATAGATCATTAAACGATAAGGCCTTATAAACGGAATAAGTTGTTTATATATTCCGAATAAGGTAATTGTTCTGTTAAAGGGTTTCGCCATTCTTACTAAGATCTTTAGTAAAATTAAAGCTTTTTTAAAACAATCCATAAAAAAAGCTGGACTAATGCCAGCTTATATTTTATCGAGGATAATTTATTTTTAATATCTCGTTTTTAAAACGATCTTTCCAAGATCCAAAAGTTCATCCTGATGGGTAAAATGAACTCTGCCTTTTTTAGAAAATACTTCCCATGCAATAATAGACACAATATCATCGACAACACCTTGCTCTTTGGAATCATCTATATATTCAAATGTACGGTCATCTATCATTTTCACAGGTTGCTCATAATCCTGATGAACGATCAGCAGATCCCCTCTTCCGTCCAGCGCCGCCTGATAAATTTCCTGTAAGTCAGTAAGAACAGTTCCATGGGGAACAGCTTCTTTAATTTCTTCAATGGCCAAAGCACGATTTTCTTTTTGCTTAGCTTTGATAATTTCATAGGCTTGTTCAACAATGTGATGCTCTTCAGCAGAAACATAATTTTTATTATCATGTCCTATATAAATTTTAGGAACATCAGCAACTTCAAGAAGTTTACTGTAATTATCCGCTGTACTGATAACCACAACATTCAGATTTGTTTTCTTGTAAATTTCAACAACAGATTTATCAACTCTGTTAAAATATTCTTTGATTTGGTTATCTACCTGTTTTGAATCGCTTCTCACATCAGAGTGTGTGATATAGAACGGATTTTGAGGAAATGGAAATCCTTCTTCACGAACTTCCTTTATAATAGAATCATTTAAGGCCTCATACAACTTTGTTCCACTTTGTGTCAATAATAAAATAAGATATTCCTGCGCTCTCACTGCCGCCTTGATAAGAGGTCTTACTGCAAATTTTTCGTCTATTTCAGCTACATTTCCTCTTGATGACCATGTAGATTTGATAATTTCTTCCGTATCCTTGGATAAAAAAATATGCAGACTATCAAGGTTGTACTGATGATCTATTTTACCTGCAATATTCTCTAATTTTTCCAGAACTTCTGCCGCGGGTCTTTTTCCATATTCATCAATAACTCTGTTTTCAGCTTCTTTGATGAGGTTTTTTAAAATAATTTCATCTTGTTGGTTTTCCGGAAAAGTCCGATGTGTATTTAATGAAATACTTACACAAGGTTCATTTCTTTCATTGGCTAGTTTTTGTAATTTTTCTTGTAATGACATATTTGTATTTTTAATTAATAATGAAATTTAGTGAATTATTTTATCACTTTAGCTGTATTAAATACAAAAACCAGACCTTAAAAATAATTAAACGCTCATTTAAATATCAAATATTTAAAATTGAATTTTAAATATTACACTATTTTGATAGAATGTCAGCATTATTTTAATGTAATGATAAATTAGATAGAAAACATTTCCTATTACTCTATTGTAGAACTTTTACCCAGGAACATTTTTAAAACCCATTTTCTTTGAATTGATAAATGTCATTTTTTAATTGTTGTATTTAAAATACGACAATATGATTTTTTTGTACATTTGTTTCAACCTTAAAAAACAATAAGATGGATGACAAACAAAAAGCTTTGGTAAAAGCCACCGTTCCTGTTTTAAAAACGAATGGTACTGATCTGACAAAACATTTTTATTCAAGAATGTTTACACACAATCCTGAACTCAAAAACCTTTTCAATATGAGTAATCAGGCAAGTGGTAAACAACAAAACGCTCTCGCTGGTGCTGTACTAGCTTACGCTGAGCATATCGAAAATCCTGGAGTCCTTATCAATGCATTACAGTCTATTGGCAACAAACATGTAAGCTTACATATAAGTCCTGAACAATATGATATTGTAGGATTGCATTTAATCTCCTCCATAAAAGAAGTACTTGGAGATGCTGCCAGTACAGATTTGATAGAAGCCTGGACTATTGCATACAACGAACTGGCTAAAATAATGATATCGCTGGAGGACAAGATGTATGAATCTACTTTAAAAAAAGTAGGTGGATGGAAAGGCTGGAGAACATTTGTTATTGCTGATATTATAGAAGAAAGCAGTGAAATCAAATCATTTTACCTTACACCAAAGGATTCTAAGCCCATTGCAGATTATCTTCCAGGACAATACATTTCTGTGAAAACATTTGTTCCGCTTTTAGGGTATGAACAACCTAGGCAATACAGTCTGTCATCAGCATTCAATCCTAAATACTATAGAATATCCGTAAAAAGGGAAAAAAATCAGCATTCCCCGGATGGTATTGTATCCAATCTTTTACATCAAAAATCTATAGGTGATGAAATAGAGGCAACCGCTCCTTCAGGGATATTCCATGCGGATCTTGTCACAGAAGATCCATTGGTACTCATAAGTGGCGGTGTCGGAGCCACTCCCCTTCTCAGCATGCTGGAAACAAACAAAAATAATCTTCAGAAAAATACTGTCGTATGGCTACATAGCTGCCGGGATGAAAAAGTTCATGCATTTAAAGACCACGTGAATCACTTGGATCAAAATAATAATTGGCTTACTACCCATATCTTCTATGAAAATATAGAAAAGGAAGAAAACAATCTTGTAAAAAAGGGAAGAATTAACCTTCATGAAATTAAAGAAGAAATTCTTATTGATAAAGCAAAATATTATATTTGTGGTCCCGAAGCATTTATAAAAGTGCAATATGATTCACTGATGCAACTGGGTATTGCTAAAGAAAATATTCTTTACGAGGAATTCGGGCCGCAACTTCTTCATTTAAATTAACAATCAATGAAACTGAACCACTTTACCGATTACAGCTTACGGGTTCTTATTTATTTAAATCAAAGTAACCCAAAATCATGTTCTTTGGATGAACTATCCGAAAAACTAAATATACTGCGTAATCACCTCATTAAAGTGGTTCAGTTTCTCTCTCAAAAAGAATTGGTTGTAACTAAACGAGGAAAAAACGGAGGAATTCTTATCTCCGAAAAAGCCAATACAACCGGATTAGGAGATCTTATACATTTATTAGAACAGGATGACAGCCCAATTATAAATTGCCATTCAAAACCATGTATATTTATGTCCTTTAACTGTAAGCTAAAATCATTTTTAGATATTGCTTATCAGGCCTTCATCACCAGTATGAATCAGCATTATCTATCGGATCTGGTTTTTAATAATTGGGAAATTATTTTCAGCAGTCAGCACAATACAACGAAACCATCTGCTTAGTCCTTTCGTTCCTAACCTTCGTATATGTAAGTAGTAAGATAATGCAACTCTGGTTTGCTTCCTTCTTTAGATTCAGCCTCGGCCTGTTCTAAAGAATACTGCGAAGTGATTTCCTTTCTCTGAAAAACAAATGAATTATTAGCATTCTTATCAACTATATCGTTAAAGATATGCTCGATTTCTGAATTCGCCAGGGATGCGAAACTAATATCTTCAAAGCCATACATCAATCTCAAGTCATCAAACTGCGAAAACTGATGGTCTACAAAACTTTGAAGCTGCGATTTGGAATCAAAATTCCCTGCCCAGATATTGTAAGCGTATTTTTTCTTTTTTGGTTTATCTAAAATACTTTGATAAACGAAATTCTCACCCAGATAAGCTTCTCTTACCTGTGGGTCATTGGCCAGTTCTTCAGGAAGACCTTCTTTCAGGATTCTTCCTTCAAACATAATGTATGTTTTATTCGTAATAGCAAGTGTCTGCTGAACGTTGTGGTCGGTAATCAGGATTCCAATGTTTTTATCAACTAAACTTCTTACAATTTTTTGAATGTCTTCAACCGCAATTGGGTCAACCCCGGCAAAAGGCTCATCCAGAAGAATAAAATTGGGATTAGTTGCTAAACATCGTGCAATTTCTGTTCTACGTCTTTCCCCCCCTGAAAGAAGGTCTCCTCTGTTCTTACGCACATGTTGTAATGAGAACTCTTCTACGAGCTCATCACATTTTATTTGTTGTTCACGTTTTGAAAGATTAGTGAGCTGTAGAACTCCCATAATGTTTTCTTCTACTGAAAGTTTTCTGAAAACAGAAGCTTCCTGAGCAAGGTAACCTATTCCCTTTTGTGCTCTGCGATACATCGCATCAGTAGTAATTTCCTGTTTATCGAGGAAAATTTTACCGGAAGTAGGCTTAACCAGCCCTACGATCATGTAGAATGAAGTAGTTTTACCTGCCCCGTTAGGACCCAGCAAACCAACAATTTCTCCCTGTTGAACCTGTACAGAAACGCCTTTTACAACTTTTTTCGGACCGTATTCTTTGATTAAGTTTTCTCCTCGTAAAATCATAGTGGCAAAGATATAAATTTGTTTTAAGTTATGATTTTGTAACTACTCATATTTTTCTTCGACTTATGTTAAAAACAATTCACATTATCATAAAAAATACTAAAATGGAAAATTACGGTTACACAAAAACAGAAAACAATCAAAACCAGCAGGCCACAACGTCTTATCGTTCTGAGAAAAAAATCCCTGCAGCATTATTGGGAATTCTTGTAGGATGGCTTGGTTTAAATAAATTTTATCTGGGATACACAAAAGAAGGAATTATTCAGATCATCTTAAATATTTTCACATTTGGAGCAGCATCCATCATTCCTTTTATAGAAGGTATCTTGTATTTGTTCATGAGTGATAAGCAATTTGACGATACTTATGTATATAGCAAAAAAGGCTGGCTATAAAAATTTATAAAATAATAATCTACTTTATTTCAATACATTTATAGCACCAATCAACAATTAAATTTTTATGGAAAACAATAAGGAACTGACAGAACTTCTAGCATTAGACCTGGGAATCAACCTCGTTGACCGAAGACCATATGCGAAGGAAGTTTTTAAATGGCAGGATATGGATCTCCTTCCCCATTCGTCAACAGACACTTTACTATGTGAAATCTTCGAATGGGATGGTAGAAACTGGAGAACAACAGGTAATAATCTCATTGGATATCTATTTTCTGAAGAGAAATTAAATACGGTCAAAAACCAATTGATCAATACCCCAAAACATCCGGCTTTAATTCCTGATTTTGAATTTACCAAAGACAGTATGATCGAATATGGTCTTTCTTTACCATCATTATTTAATATTGGAGTCAATGGTAATATTAAAGATGCGAAGAGCTTTTCCGTCAGAGTAAATGGAGTTACCAAATCCAGAATTACGAATATTGATTCTCCGGGAATTGAAATTTTAAAAAATTATTCAATTTTTACTGATGATCAAACCAAGACGTACAGAAGAAATATTAAATTCAATTATTTAAGCACTTCATTGTTTTATGCTGAAAGTGTAGAAATCTATCTGGAAAAAGAATCTTCAGTTGGTCTGGATGTAAGTTTTCAGACTCAAGATGTGGAAGTAGATGCAAAATTGGATACGGATACTAAAAAACATTTTGTTTTAAAATATTCCGGAAATCAGGCTCCTTTCGCAGCTAAGTTTACAAAGGGAAAGGATTTTAATATTATGTAAAAATAACATTGAGCCAATATCTTATATCCTATAAAAGTAAAAACACCTCTGAATCAGAGGTGTTTTTATTATATGTAACTATTAATTATTTATTTAAAAGAATTGCAGCTTCCTTCGCAAAATATGTAAAGATCATATCAGCTCCTGCTCTTTTGAAACACGTTAAGCTTTCAATAATTGTTTTATCATTATCCAGCCAGCCATTTTGTGCTGCTGCTTTTACCATCGCATATTCTCCACTTACGTTATATACTGCAATCGGAAGGTCTACAGCTTCACGAATCTTGGATACAATATCCAGATAAGGAAGTCCTGGTTTTATCATAATAATATCAGCTCCTTCATCAATATCTTTAAATACTTCATTCAATGCTTCTCTTGAATTGTGAAAATCCATCTGATATGTTTTTTTATCTTTTGGAATTTCCATATTGTCTTTAGGAGCACTATCCAACGCACTTCTAAAAGGACCATAGAAAGAGCTGGCATATTTCGCAGAATAGCTTAAAATACCAACGTCTGTAAAACCACTTTCTTCTAAAGCTTCACGAATACCTAAAACTCGGCCATCCATCATATCACTGGGTGCCACGATGTCAGCTCCAGCCTCTGCGTGAGATACAGACATTCTTGCCAATGCATCGACAGTCGCATCATTCACAATCTTACCGTTTTCGATAATCCCATCATGTCCATAAATAGAATATGGATCCAAAGCAACATCAGGCATTACGATCATTTCCGGAAGAGCATCTTTTATTGCTTTGATGGTGTTTTGCATAAGACCATCTTTATTCCATGCTTCTTTTCCTGTATTATCCTTTAAATGGTCAGAAACTTTCATGTACAAATTGACAGATTTTATTCCCAGTGAAAATAATTCTTTACACTCCTTTACTGTCAAATCTATGCTGCGCCTGAATATACCTGGCATTGATGCAATTGGTTCTTCCTTGTTTTCACCCTCCATTACGAAGATTGGCATTACGAAATCATTAGTTGTAAGGTTATTTTCTCTTACTAAACTTCTCATTGATTCATTAACTCTTAGCCTTCTATTTCTTGAATGTATCATTTTGGAATACTTTTTGAATAAGTTTATGCAAATTTACTACAAGTTATATGAAAAAATATATCGCAGAGTGGTAGATTTTTTATATTTTTGTTTTTAAATACTTGAGAAATTATATTTTGATGAAAAAACTTTTACTTTTAATTCTTTTCGTAGGCACTTTTGTTGGATTTTCCAGCAATGTAAAAGCTCAACTTAGAGAGCCTGGTTCCATCTCACAAAAATCTGATGATGGAGTTTTTATTGCCTATCCCAATCCTGCAAAGGATTTCCTTATCATTAGGGCAAAGGATCCTTCTTTAAAGGTCAAAAATGTTACATTCTACTCTATATTAGGTACACAGGTTGCCACTTATGCAGTTAATATGAATTCAGGAGAAATAAATATCGAAAAATTAAAACCCGGTAAATATTTAATCCGCTACATATTAAGTGACAACACACAAAAAGTTACCCAAATAGTAAAACAATAAAATTAAATCCTGATAATCATCAGGATTTTTTCTTTTGCATGAGTTCTCTTTTAATTATTCCGTAACTTTCGAGACATTTTCATACTAATTGTAAAAAACAATTTAATGCTAAAAGCTGAACATATTACTAAAACCTACAATGCAGGAAAAAAGATAGCATTGGATGATTTTAGCATACATGTCCCAAAAGGGAGTATCTATGGTCTTCTAGGACCAAACGGAGCAGGGAAAACCTCATTCATCCGTATCATCAATCAAATTACCCAGGCTGACTCCGGAAATATATTCATCAATGGGGAAAAGCTCAATCCAGATCATATTAAGAATATCGGGTACATGCCGGAAGAAAGAGGATTGTATAAAAACATGAACGTTGGAGATCAAATCCTATATTTCGCTGAATTAAAGGGGATGAGCAAGAATGATGCATTAAGCGAGGCAAAGAAGTGGTTTGAAAAACTTAATATTGATCAATGGTGGAAGAAAAAGTTATCTGAACTCTCAAAAGGTATGGCTCAAAAGATCCAGTTTGTAGTTACAGTGCTTCACAGACCTCATTTATTGATTCTGGATGAACCTTTCTCTGGGTTTGATCCTGTGAACGCCAACCTGATCAAAGATCAGATTATTGATCTTAAAAATAATGGTACCACGATCATCCTGTCAACACATAGAATGGAAAGTGTAGAAGAAATGTGTGACTATGTTGCCCTTATTGATAATTCTAAAAAAATATTGGATGGCAGAGTGTTCGACGTAAGAGAAAAGTTTAAGAAAAATATTTTTGGAATCACTCTCTCCGAAGTAAACCATCCCAATTTTGAAACTTTCAAAGATAAATATGAACTTTTTAATTTTTCCAATGAAAATGATCTGGTATCTTTTGATCTGAAGAATGAAAGTGATCAAAATAACATTCTTTTAGATTTAGTGCATGTAGGAAAGGTAAGATCATTTGACGAGAGAATTCCGAGCATGAATGAAGTATTTATTAACGCAGTAGGTAATCATTCTTAATTTTATGAACAATATTTTTTTAATTACAAAAAGGGAATTCCTTACACAGGTAAAGAAAAAATCCTTTATTATACTCACTTTACTGGCTCCGGTTATGATTATTGCCTTTGGTGCAGTTATCGGGCTTATGTTTAAGGCTAATGAGTCTCACAGTGTTATTGAAGTCGTTGATAAAAGTGGATTGTTCAAAAATCAATTACATTCAGATTCCAAACTGAACTATACCTTTATACCATCCGCGGAAGAGAAAACCAAAGTAAGCAAGTTAAAAGGCAATGAATCTTTAGATGGGATTCTAATTCTACCCGAGCTGAACGGCCAAAATTATGATGACCTGGAAAAAAATACAAGACTGGTTATTAATAGCAAAATTGGATTTGATACAAAGCAACGCATCATTTCTGACATCAGTAATGTTATTAAAAAAGAAAAAATTAAACAATTAGGTATAGCCGAAACTCAGCTTAGTGATCTGGATAAAAATTTCACTTTAAAGACAATTAATGTCTCGGAAGATAATAAAGAGGATTCAGACTTAACTTTTGGAGTAAAAACAGGATTAAGCATGGTCCTGATGTATGTTACCTTTATGTTTATCATTATTTATGGGGTTAGGGTAATGAGAAGTGTTCTGGAAGAAAAGAATAACCGCGTTGTGGAAATTATTATTTCTTCTGTAAAGCCATTTGAACTGATGATGGGGAAGATCTTAGGAGTAACAATGGTAGCTTTAACTCAGTTTATTATATGGATCACCATGTCTGTGGTGGGAGCATTGGTACTGAATACAGGTTTTTCCTCCATTCAGAAAAATATCCCTGGAGGAAGTGAGGCAATTACAAGCAAATTGGATGTAGCCCAGATCGCAACACAAGTTTCTCACAGTTTACTGGAACTTAATTTTCCATTAATCATTTTTGTATTTATTGTATTTTTCCTTCTTGGTTATATCTTTTACAGCTCTGTTTACGCCGCTATTGGTTCTGCTGTTGACAATGAAACAGAAACACAACAGTTTACTTTATTTGCTATATTACCACTGACTTTAGGAATGTATGGTAGTTTTTCATTAATGAACAATCCTGATGGTCCTCTGGGCTTTTGGTTATCTATGATACCTTTTACCTCTCCTGTGGCCATGATTGCAAGAATTCCTTTCGGTGTGCCAGCATGGCAAATAGCATTGTCTATAACACTATTAGTCCTGACGACTATTTTTATGATATTTTTAGCGGGAAAAATCTACCGGGTAGGTATCTTAATGTATGGAAATAAAGCTACTTTAAAAGAACTTTGGAAGTGGATAAGAAATTAACACTTGAAGTATTCAAATAAAAAATAAACCCTGAAACTTAGTTTCAGGGTTTATTTTTTATTTGAATGAAAGATTCTTATTGAAAGATATAACTTAAACTTACGCTAAGAACTTGTTCAGACTTTCCTTTGCTAGTCCCCCCAGGTTCTTTTCCGAGATTAGGATATGTATTGGAAAATCCATAGTCATATTTTACAGCTAATTCCAACTGTCTTTTATAGCTATATCCCACACCTACACCTAATCCAAAGTTAAAGCTATTTGCCTTTCCATTAACTCCAGGATATTTAGGATCAGTTACATCAGGATCATAATAAGGTCTGCTTACAGGAGCGTTTTTAACATTTTGGTTCAGCAAAAAGTTAAATCGAGGTCCTATCATTCCAAAGAACTCAGATTCTGCCTCTGAAAAGTATCCTTTGAAATAAAGAGGAACACTAAGATAATTATTTGCATATACTGCATCGTAACCATCTCTTCCTTTAACGTCTTTATCTTTTCCAGTTTCTCCAGCACCATAGTATAATACTTCCGGCTGAATATAAAACTGATTTCCTTTTCCAACAGGTATCAGCGCTAGAGCACCAGCCTGTACAGTATATCTGGGTCCGGAAGGGTTGTGTGCATTTTGCACTCGGGAATAATTGCCTCCAGCCGTAATACCAAATCTTGTGTTCTTGAAATTAATCTGTGCAAAAGATAAGGTAGAAAAAGCCAAAGCAGAGGCTAATAAAAGTTTTTTCATATGTTTTGTTTTATGATTAAGCTAACACTTTAGCAACAGTAGCGCCAATGTCAGCAGGAGAATCTACAACGTTAATTCCGTTTTCTCTCATGATTTCCATTTTTGCCTGTGCAGTATCTTCTGCTCCACCTACGATAGCTCCTGCATGTCCCATTGTTCTTCCTTTAGGTGCAGTTTGTCCAGCGATGAAACCAACTACTGGTTTAGTAGAACCACTTGCTTTATACCATCTTGCAGCTTCAGCTTCTAATCCTCCACCAATTTCACCGATCATTACTACAGCTTCTGTTTCAGGATCATTGATAAACAATTCTAATGCTTCTCTTGTTGTAGTTCCAATGATTGGATCTCCACCAATACCAATAGCAGTAGAAATACCGAAACCAGCTCTTACAACCTGATCTGCAGCTTCGTAAGTAAGAGTACCAGATTTAGAAACGATACCTACTTTACCTTTTTTGAAAACAAAACCTGGCATAATACCAATTTTAGCTTCGTCTGAAGTAATAATTCCAGGGCAGTTTGGACCGATCAATCTACAGTCTCTGTCTGCAATGTAAGATTTTACTTTTACCATATCCGCTACAGGGATTCCTTCAGTAATACATACGATAACTTTAATTCCAGCTTCAGCAGCTTCCATAATAGCATCAGCAGCAAATGCAGGTGGTACGAAAATAATACTTACGTTAGCTCCAGCTTTTTGAACAGCATCAGCTACAGTATTAAATACAGGCTTTCCTAAGTGCTCGCTTCCTCCTTTTCCTGGGGTAACTCCACCTACTACATTTGTTCCGTATTCAATCATCTGACCTGCATGGAAAGTACCTTCGTTCCCTGTAAATCCTTGTACAATTACTTTAGAATCTTTGTTTACTAAAATTGACATTTTATTGTTGTTTTTAATTTATTTACTATTTTATTAATGCTCACAAATTTACTTAAATTTCTTTGATTTCAGACAAAACTTTCAATTTGTTTATTTGAGATTTCTCAGCTTAACTTCTTTTTTCAGATAGGTTTTAAAGTCTTCCGCAAACATACCAATATAGGTTCCTTTTTCCAGATCTCTGTTCACTCCCGTTTTTCCCAGTAAGACAGATCCACTTTCAATTTTGTTTCCTGAAGCAATACCCACTTGTCCCCATAATGTAACCTCATCACCGATCACACAACAACCTGCAATACCTACCTGAGAAGCTATAAGACATTTTTTACCGATTATGGTATCATGACCGATCTGAATCTGGTTATCTAATACAGAACCCTCACCGATAATCGTTGAATCTGTAACCCCTCTGTCGATTGTGCAATTATTTCCTATCTCTACATTATTTTCAATGACCACATTACCTACAGAAATAAGACGGTCAAAATTACCGTTCAGTTTTCTGTAATAAAAAGCATCTCCTCCTAATACTGTCCCAGATTGGATAACTACATTATCTCCGATTACTATTCTGTCTCCGATCACAACATTTGGAAAAATAAGGGTATTCTTTCCAATTTTTACATTGTTACCAATCACTGCTGTAGAGTGAATTTTAGTGCCTTCACCAATTTCTACATCATGCAATTCTTCAGTAAAATTATATATTCTTGTAAAGTGAGTATTAATAGCATTGAAATCTCTGAATGGATCTTCTGAAATTAAAAGAGCTTTCCCTTCCGGGCAATCAACTTCTTTATCAATCAGAATAATTGTCGCAGCAGAATTCAAAGCTTTATCATAGTACTTCGGATGATTGACAAACACAATCTCTCCCGGCTTTACCATATGAATCTCATTGGTTCCCAATACTTCAAAATCTTCGGCACCAACAAATTTTGCTGAAATTAATTCAGCAATTGTTTTCAATTTTTGTGGAGAATGGAATCTCATAAAAATGTATTTCTTATAAAACAAAATTCGGACTGCTGGTGCAGACCGAATCTATGTAATTTGTATTATTATTTTACTCTTTCTAAGTAAGAACCATCTTCAGTGCTTACTTTGATTTTGTCTCCTGGCTCTATAAACAGTGGAACCATTACTCTTGCTCCTGTTTCAACAATTGCATTTTTAAGAGCATTCGTAGCTGTATTTCCTTTTACTCCAGGATCTGCTTCGATGACATCTAAAAATACAGACTGAGGAAGTTCTGCAGAAAGTGGAGTTTCATCAGCTTCTTTCAAGATGATTGTCACTTCTTCTCCTGCTTTCATAAACTGAGCATTTTCGATCATTTCTTTATTGATATACAATTGAGAGAAATCATCATTGTTCATGAAGTGAAATCCATTTTCATCATCATAAAGATATTGAAACTTTCTTGTGATTACTTTTACTTCATCTATTTTGTGACCAGCTGAAAAAGTATTATCAATTACCTTCCCATTCGTTACTGATTTTAATTTTGTTCTTACAAAAGCAGGTCCTTTTCCTGGTTTTACGTGTAAAAATTCAATTACTTTGAAAATATCGTTGCTATATTCAATGCAAAGTCCCTTTCTAATATCGTTACTTGTTGCCATTAATTTTTATATTATCTTTTTATTTTATTACATTATTCCTTTCCTGTTCCGTATCCTTTTACAATACCTCTAGGAGAGTTTTGGATAAATTGAAGAATTTCATCTCTTTCAGCGGTTGGAAGCATTTCTTTTTCAATGTGGGTGATTGCCTGAGAAACATTCATTTTCATTTGGAAAATGGCTCTGTATATTTTTTGAATCTCAAAAATCTTCTCATTGGTAAAACCTCTTCTTCTTAAACCTACCGAGTTGATACCTGCATAAGACATTGGCTCTCTTGCTACTTTTACGTAAGGCGGGATGTCTTTTCTTACCAGGGTTCCACCGGAAATCATCACATGTTTTCCAATTTTTCCAAATTGATGTACAGCACTTAATCCTCCCATTACAGTATAATCGCCAATTTCTACGTGACCAGCAATACCACAACCATTTACAATGATAACATGATCACCGATAACACAGTCGTGAGCAATGTGAGAAGTTGCCATAATAAGACAGTTTTTACCGATTTTGGTATATCCAAGAGCTTTGGTACCTCTGTTTACTGTAACACATTCTCTGATAGTAGTCTCGTCTCCGATAATTACCTGAGTATCTTCACCATCAAATTTTAAATCCTGTGGAATTGCAGAAATTACAGTCCCGGGAAAAATCCGACAGTTCTTTCCTATTCTGGCACCATCCATAATAGTAACATTGGGACCAATCCAACTACCTTCTCCAATTTCTACATCCCCTGCAATGGTAGTGAAAGGTTCTACAATTACATTTTTGCTGATTTTTGCACGCTTATCTACGGCAGCTAATTGATGAACCATTTAGTCAACTTTATTTTTTGCAACTTGAGCCATTAACTCAGCTTCTACAGCTACAGTATCTCCTACATATCCGTATCCTTGCATATGAACGATACCTCTTCTGATAGGCTCTATCAACTCAATTTTGAAAATCATAGTATCACCGGGAACTACTTTTCTCTTAAATTTTACTTTATCCATTTTAATGAAATAAGTAGAATAATTTTCTGGATCCGGAACGCTTGCTAATACTAATATCCCTCCTGTTTGTGCTAAAGCTTCCACTTGCAAAACTCCTGGCATTACAGGTTCTTTCGGAAAGTGTCCAACGAAGAAAGGTTCGTTCATGGTAACATTCTTCAGCCCTACAACGTGAGAATCAGAAAGCTCAAGAACTTTATCTATCAATAAGAACGGAGGTCTGTGTGGCATCAATTTCATAATTCCATTGATATCAAAAACGGGTTCTTTTGTCAGATCAAAGTCAGGAACATTTTTCTTTTTTTGCAGTTTCCACTGACGGTTTAGTTTCTTTGCAAACTGAGTATTTACAAAATGTCCTGGTTTATTAGCAATTACTTTCCCTTTTATTTTAACACCTGCTAAAGCCAAGTCACCAATCACATCAAGTAATTTGTGTCTTGCAGCCTCGTTAGGGTAGTTTAGAGTAAGATTATCAAGGATACCATTTGGTCTGATGGAAACATTATCTTTTCCAAATGCTTTCTTTAATTTTTCAGTGGTATCTGGTGTAAGATCTTTATCAACATATACAATGGCATTAGAAATATCGCCTCCTTTAATTAAGCCGTGATCCAAAAGCATTTCCAACTCATGTAAAAAACTGAAAGTTCTTGCTGATGAAATCTCTTCTTTAAATTCTGAAATATTTTTAAGAGTAGCATTTTGGGTACCCAATACTTTGGTTCCAAAATCTACCATTGTTGTGATCTCGTAATTATCAGATGGAATAATTGTGATTTCTGAACCTGTGGCAGGATCTGTATAACTAAGAACTTCTTTCACTACCAGGTATTCTCTGGCAATTGCCTGCTCTATTACTCCTACACTTTCGATAGCTTCAACAAAAAACTTTGAAGATCCATCCAAAATAGGAGGTTCTGAAGCATCCATCTCTAATATAGCATTGTCTACATCACATCCTACCAAAGCAGCAAGAAGGTGTTCACAAGTATTGATTTTTACTCCAAGTTTTTCTAAGGTTGTTCCTCTTTCAGTTGCTACAACATAGTTTACATCTGCTTCAACCTGAGGGTGCCCCTCTAAATCGGTTCTTACAAAAACAAAACCTGTATTTTCTTTAGCAGGTTTAATGGTAAGTTTTACTTCTTTACCAGTATGAAGGCCAATTCCAGAAAGAGTAACCTCTTGCTGAAGTGTTTTTTGCATATCACTCATTAGTATGATCTTTTGAGGTATTCTCAAGATTATTTATTCGTCCTACGATTTCAGTAAAGTTTCTGAAATGAACATAATTTCTAAGGTAGTCATTGTAACTGATTGCCGGAGAGCCGTACAATGTTTCTTTATCACTAACGCTGGAATTCACTCCACTCTGCGCCTGAATTTTCACCTGGTTGCCTATTTTGATATGGCCAACTACTCCTACCTGACCTCCAATCTGGTTCCAGTCTCCTATAGTTGTAGATCCTGCAATTCCTGCCTGAGCTGCAATTACATTATTCTGACCAATCTTTACATTATGTGCTATCTGGATCAGGTTATCTATTTTAGTTCCTTTTCCGATTATGGTAGAACCGATAGTAGCTCTGTCTATACTACAATTCGAACCAATTTCCACATCATCTTCAATAATAACATTTCCAAGCTGAGGAATTTTCTTAAAGCCCTCTGCTGTTGGCTGGAATCCAAATCCGTCTCCACCTACAACAGTATTGGAGTGAATCACACAATTATCTCCAATTATGCAGTAATCATATATTCTTGCTCCGCTATCGATTTTACAGTTTTTTCCAATTTTCACACCTTTTCCAATGTAAACCTGTGGATAAATTTGTGTTCCTTCTCCAATCTTAGCTTTTTCTGAAACATACGTAAAAGCTCCAATATATACTTTTTCAGCAATTACAGCAGTATCGTGAATAGATGCACCGTCTTCGATACCTTCCTTTTTCCCTTGCATTTCCTGATATAAATTCATCAGAACCTGAAAAGATAAATAAGCATCTTTTACGGCAATAATAGTGGGATTGTAACTATCTTTTACAATAAGTTTTTCAGAAGCAATAATTACGGAGCACTTTGAAGTATCCAAATAATGAGAAAATCGATCTTGAGCTATAAAAGAAAGATGTCCTGATTCCCCATTTTCAATTGGTGAAACGCCATTAATAAGTGCATTTTCATCACCTATTATTTTTCCGTCAATAAAACTTGCAATTTGCGAAGCTGTAAATTCCATATTCTGCAAAGATAAGAAATTCTATTATTCGTAAACATTTTTTAGTTTTCGGATCGATAATTTTAATATTCTTTAAGAAATTATTTTAGAAAAATCTCTGGGGAATGTTAAAATATATCTGGTCGTTTTATTGACAATAAGTCCCGACAAAAGCTGATCTTCCGACTCATCCAGCCTTATTTTTTCTCCATTTTTCTGTAATAAATAAATGGGCTGCATTTTGGTATTGTATGGCAAAAGTTTTCTCTTAATTTCATGAACAAGTTCAGCACCATTATCAATTCCAAAAAACTCATTGGTATTTTTTATTTTTTCTTCAACAAAAGCTTTTTCGAAAGGATGAGATGAAATAATTGTTTTAGGAAGATCTCTCTTTATCACACATTTACACCAATATGCCAATATAAAATCATCGGAATTCTGCCAAAGTTTCATTGCCTGAATCACATCATTATCATCCAACTGGGTAAATCTTTCCACATCTTCATCTGTTGCAGTACTCTTTCCTCTGTATAAAAAGTATTTTAAATTCTCAGTCGCCGGCAAATCTATTCCATGTGAAACTAAGTATTTTGCTCTTTCTAAAATTTTCACCAAAATAAATTCTGCTAATGCCGATGTCTTATGATAATACACCTGCCAGTACATAAACATTCTGGCGGTTAAAAAATTTTCTATTGAATAGATCCCTTTCGCATCTATTACCAATTCACCTTCTTCACAAACATTCATCATAGAGATGATTCGTTGTGTATTAATATTTCCTTCAGAAACTCCTGTGAAAAAACTATCTCTTTTTAAATAGTCTAAACGATCTACATCTAATTGGGAAGAAATCAGCTGGTTGAAAAATTTTCTGTGATATTTCCCCTGAAACATTTCAATTGCAGTCGACAATTGGCCGTCAAACTGTTCATTCAATCTATTCATTAATAATAATGAAAGATTCTCGTGATGCCAGTCATCCATCAGCATACTTTCCAATGCGTGAGAAAATGGACCATGACCAATATCATGCATTAAGATGGCTAACATAGCACCCTTCTCTTCTTCGTCTGATATTTTAACTCCTTTTTGTTTTAAAGTCTCAAGAGCGGTGAACATTAAATGCATCGCACCGATAGCATGATGGAATCTTGTATGGGTAGCACCTGGAAAGATTAGATTGAGAAGCCCCGTTTGCGAAATTCTTCTTAACCTTTGAAAATAGGGATGTTCAATAATATCAAATAAAATTTCGTGTGGGATCTTAATAAATCCATGAACGGGATCGTTGATAATTTTTAGCTTATTTTGCATTTGAAGACTGAAAGTATTAGCAAACAAAGTTAGGGAAATTTAATCTTAGGTTTTCACTCCGGAAACAATACCTCATAAGGCAGAGATTTATATCTTTGAAAACATAATTAATGGACAAGTTTAATGAGAGCAATTTCTGTTTTAATCTTTTTTTTAAGTACATCTTTATTTTCTGCTCAAACGGTCTCCGAAATTCAAAAGCTGGAATCTCTTTGTAAAGTTTGGGGCTTCCTAAAGTATTATCACCCAAATGTTGCGAAAGGCTCATTTGACTGGGATAAACAATTACTTCAAAAAATAGATGAGCTTGAAAATATTCATGATAAAAATCAACTCAACATTCTATATTCAGAATGGCTTGATAGTCTTGGGGAAAGTATATTTTCGTAAAAATTTTGATCTGAACTGGATCAAAGATGAAAAGGTATTTACAACAGATGTGATTAAAAGGCTTCAATTTATTGAAGAAAACAGATACATTGATGAACCTTACTATTTCGGGAAAGGAGGAAGGAAAATATTTTTCAGAAATGATGATTCTTATGGCTCAAAATTTATTTCTAAACAAATTGCTCTTTTAGAATTATTTAGATATTGGAATTTCGTTGAATATTTCTTTCCCTATAAATATGAAACAGATCAGAACTGGAATGATGTTTTGAAAGAAATGATCCCTAAATTTATCAATATAAACAATGATACAAATTATCATTTAACATTGGCCGAGCTAGTGACAAAAATTGATGATTCTCACGCTTTTCTCTTTTCACCTTTAATTAGTTTAAATCAGTATGGGAGAAGAAAAGTACCAGCAGACTATTCCTATGCAGAAGGCAAATTGATTGTTACTAAAATTAATTCCACTATTGATAAGCAAGAATCTACTTTAAAAACAGGAGATATCATTTATGATATCAATAATAAAACTATTCCTCAAATGGTCAATGGATTTTCAAAATACATTCCAGCTTCAAACTCCTGGGGGAAGATTAAAAAAGTAAAAAACCTTTTTCTTTTTTCAAATAATGACAGCATAGAAGTTAAAGTACAAAGAGACGGGCAAAATATGGTATTTAAACTGAAAACATATCTTCCAAGAGACATCATGTATGAAAGACAAAAAGCTCCGGAAAAATGGAAATACTACGATCAGGAGAAAAAAATTGGATATGTCAATATGGGAATTATTGAAAGAGAAGATTTAGATGAAATGTACCAAAATCTGAAAACAACAGAATCTATTATTTTCGATCTTAGAAATTACCCTAGACAAACTATAAGACCTTTAAGCCTGCTATTTCTTCCTGAAACAGCAATTTATTATGAGTTTAATTTTCCTGAGACTACCTACCCCGGTTTATTTTATAGTAGAAAAAACAGTATTGGAAGAAAAAATAGTGAATATTATAAAGGAAATGTAGTAGTTTTGATAGATGAGAATACGCAAAGCCAGGCGGAAACAACAGCAATGATGTTGAAGCAACATCCAAAGGCTAAAACTATTGGAAGTTATTCTTCGGGAGCCAACGGAGATGTTATCAGGTTTAAAATTGCAGGTTTAGAAACCAGCTTTACCGGTCTTGGTGCTTATTATCCGGATGGAAGAGAGACTCAAAGAATTGGAATTATCCCTGACATTATTATAAAACCAACTTTAGAAGGAATAAAATCGGGAAAAGATGAGGTTCTTGAAAGAGCCTTAGAATATATAAAAACAGGCCATTAGACTAAATCTCTAGCTTAAAAAAAATAAAGGGCTTTCATTTAACTATAATTTAACTTTTAAGCCTTTCATTTTGAGAGATTTTATAATGATTTGGTCACACTTTTGATACGATAACCATGTAAAAAATAAATATTATGTCGGAAAAAATATTATGGATAGATGATGAAATAGATTTACTTAAACCTCATATTGTATTTTTAGAAAAAAAGGGTTACCACGTAACCCCCGTTAATAATGTAAATGAAGCGCTAGAGTTAATAGATTCCGAGAAATTTGCATTGACATTAATTGATGAAAACATGCCGGGCATCTCAGGATTAGAGGCTATTCCTATGATTAAAGAAAGAGATAACTCTTTAAAAATAGTTATGGTAACTAAGAGTGAAGAGGAACATATTATGGAAGAAGCAATTGGTTCTCAAATTGCAGATTATATCCTTAAGCCAGTAAACCCTAATCAGATCCTTCTTTCTCTTAAGAAGAACCTACAAGAGGACAATTTGGTTGAGCAAAAAACAATCCTACAATATCAACAGGAATTTAGAAACCTATCTATGGAACTTTCTTATTTAAAGTCTTATCAGGAATGGGCAGAATATTATAAGAAAATTTTAAACTGGGAAATTAAATTTGATAAAGTCACAGATAATGAGTTTGCTGATCTTCTACAATCTCAAAAAGAAGAAGCTAACATCCAATTCGCAAAATTTATTGAAAATAATTATGAAGAATGGTTAGGAGGAAGTGATAAACCAGTGATGAGTCACACTCTTTTTAAAGATAAAGTAAAACCTGAAGTGGAAAAAAGTAAAGTCCTTCTATTGATGGTGGATAATCTCAGATATGATCAATGGAAAGTGGTAGAACCTCTATTCACCAAGTATTATAATAAGGTATCTGAAGATTATTACTATAGTATCCTTCCAACTGCAACTCAATATGCAAGAAATTCGTTTTTTGCAGGACTTTTACCTTCAGAAATAGAAAAACGTTTTCCAGATAAATGGTTTAATGATAATGAAGATGGTAATAAAAATGAATTCGAACGTGATTTTCTTGAAGATCAGATGAAGAGAATAGGTCTAGGTTCAAAGTCAATGAAGTATTTAAAAGTTTTAAATGCTGATTTTGAAAGAAAAATCTATGATGACTTCAATCAGCACAAAAATAATGACCTACTCGTAATTGTTTACAATTTCATTGATATTTTATCTCATGCAAAAACAGACAACCATATTGTGGATCAGTTGATTCGTGACGATAAAACTTTCAGATCCCTAACGTATAACTGGTTTGAAAATTCATCTATTGTAAAAATCATTAAACTAGCAGCTGAAAATGGTTACAAATTAGTTATTACGACCGATCATGGAACTGTTTATGTAAAAAAACCAAGCAAGGTTGTTGGTGATAGAGAAACATCTACTAATATCCGATACAAAACAGGGAAAAGTTTAACCTATGATGACAGAGATGTATGGGCTATTACCAATCCTGAGAAATTATTTTTACCAAAAGGAAATTTAAGTTCAAAGTATATTTTTGCGAAGAATAATATCTTCCTGGCTTATCCAAAGAATTATAATCATTTTGTAAACTATTATAAAGAAACTTACCAACATGGAGGAATATCATTAGAAGAATGTATTATTCCAATCAGCATTTTAGAACCCAAATAGTTTTTTTCATAGTTTATTAATTCGGGTTCAAGGCGGAAAAAATTAATTGATTTTTTCCGCCTTTTTTATTGAGGCATTCATTTTGTATACTAAGAAACACACATATACTATAATATTATGAAAAGAAACATTTTCGTTGCTACAGCATTAGTAGCATTATTTTTAACGTCGTGCACTAAAGAAAAGAGTACTACAGATACTTCATCTGCAATTACAGACACCCTTTCTTCAAAGCCATCTGATTCCGCTACTGTTTCGTCTAATAAGGATGAAATCGTTACAAGTACAGCAAAAGACAGTAAGGGAAAAACATTGGAAATGAGTTTCAATAACACTAAAAATACGGCAACAGTAGTCTTTGACAAAGAAACAATTGAATTACAAGGGCAAAAACCAGCATCAGGAATCTGGTATAAGAATGATCATTATGAACTAAGAGGAAAAGGTGAAGAAATAGAGCTTACAAAAGACGGTAAAACAGTTTTTAAAAAATAAAAGTCGTTATTAAATGATAAAAGTCGGTTTTGAAATTCAAAGCTGACTTTTTTATTTCGCTACATTTGAAAAAATTTATTTTTGTTTATGAAATTAATCACTTACAATGTCAATGGGATTAGAGCCGCTTTTACCAAGGATTTCTTGGGTTGGTTAAAGATTGCAGATCCAGATGTTATATGCATTCAGGAGAGTAAGGCAGGAAACGATCAAATAGACATCGATAGTCTTCAAAAACTGGGCTATCATAGTTATTGGCACTCTGCAATAAGAAAAGGATATAGTGGCGTCGGAATAGCTTCTAAAATAAAGCCTAATCATATAGAATATGGTTGCGGAATTGAAAGTTATGATAATGAAGGAAGAATCATACGTGCAGACTTTGATGGTTATTCTGTAATTTCTGTATATGTTCCATCTGCGTCCAATATAGAAAGACTGGATTTTAAAATGCAATTCTGTCACGATTTTCTGAACTATATTAAAAATCTTAAAAATGAGATTCCCCATCTTATTATTTCCGGAGATTTTAATATTTGCCATGAGGCTATTGATATTCATGATCCTATCAGATTAAAAAATGTTTCCGGTTTTCTACCTATGGAAAGAGAATGGATGACCAATTTTATTGAGGAATGCGAATTAATTGATAGTTTCAGATTCTTTAATAATGATCCTGGCAATTATACATGGTGGAGCTATAGGCAGAATTCCAGAGCTAATAATAAAGGGTGGAGATTGGATTATAATTTCACTTCCTATGCCTTAAAAGATAAGCTTTCAAGAGCTGTCATTTTAAAAGAAGCAGTACATTCCGATCATTGTCCCGCTTTATTGGAATTGGATGTTTAAAAAGAAAAAGCCAACTGAATCAGTTGGCTTTAAAATTTAATAAATCATAAATTTAATCGACAATTTCATATTCCACCGGAATGGTACCAAGATTGGTATTTCCGATTTCATTGAACGCGGCTCTAGAAATATCTAGTGCTCTTGATGAATGGAAAGGTCCTCTATCATTTATCCTTACTGTAACCTCTTTTCCATTGCTTAAATTGGTAACTCTAATTTTAG
Organism: Chryseobacterium paridis; assembly: GCF_016595215.1. Lineage (GTDB taxonomy): Bacteria > Bacteroidota > Bacteroidia > Flavobacteriales > Weeksellaceae > Chryseobacterium > Chryseobacterium paridis. The sequence goes on from NZ_JAENHK010000010.1 coordinate 1,924,849, forward strand.
TTCCAAATGGAAGCGTTCTATTTGCAGCGGTGAATTTTGAATTATCAAAAATTTCTCCGTTTGCGGTTTTCCTACCATTAAACTTATCGTGGTAGAACGATGCATAACTTGTTTTTTTCGCATCTATGGCATTATTCTTGAAAGAATAAATACCAAAGGTTGAAATCATCATTATGATTACGAGAATGAATCTTTTCATCATTTTGAATTTTATTGGTTTTGACTTGGCAAATGTATCATGAAACTTTTTAGCACCATAGCTCAAATGTTAAAAAGTGTTAACAAAAAATCAATTTAAAGTTAACGACACTTGTAACCCTTTACAAACAGGGCTTTTAGAGCACACTGTTAAAAAGTGTTAAAAATAAACCTTAAAAGTTAACATAATTAACGTATTTCTTTTCACCAGTCTCTGATTACATTTAAAAACACCTGAAAACCAATATGTTAAAAATACAAATTTTCTATAAAATCTACCAAAAAAGCCAATGAAATCTTCATTGGCTTTTTCATAAATAGGTAAGTAATTATTCGTTTATTTTAAATATTCTAATACATAATCATATGTACCTGCCGGATATACCACAGACATACTTTGAGATCCAGTAACTGCATTTCCTCCATTACTTCCTAATGTATATGAATATAAGTCTCTAGAATAAACGTTTCCTGAACCAGCCTTGTAGATTGTAATTCCATACATACCTGTCATTCCGGAAGGTGAAGGAATATTAACAGCAGTTGATGTTCCATTAGTAGAAAATGTTCCCTTAACCGCATACACTTGTTCATTATTTATTAAAGTATGAGTAGCAGTTTCAGTAGTCGTTATATTAGTTTTATCAGAGTTACCACCAATAGCTATCCATTTTCCCTTTGTAAGATTTCCTGGATTTCCTGGATTTGAAAAGTAATAGAATCCTGGAGCTACTGCTGTTGTTAGCCCTTGCCCTGGAGCAGTATTTCCCGTAGCATTATTATAAACTACCATACCATCAAAATCAGAGACAATTACTTCATTATCCATTGCATCCTTATTGAATATAAAATTCGTTAAGTCGGTTCTGGGAAATCCCAGTCCTCTACCATAGTTTTTATTAGCCAGCCCTTCAAAGTTACTGGCATCCATAAAATAGTTGGTGTTAGATAATGTTGAACTTATATTTCCATTGCTATTAAGTTGAGCATAAGTTGTTTCTCCTAAAAACAATAAGAAAGCGCCCATTAGGTTTAATAAAATATTCTTCATTTTAATTGTGTTTTTAATTATTAACTTCTTCCTGAAACCATATACCAATTTGTACCATTACTGTGAATCTGAAGAGCTGATGTTCCAGTAAAAGATCCTATTCCTTTAGGAGTACCAATTCCATCTGTTCCTGAAAATTGTACAGTCCCTCCTGTTTGGTTTCTTATATGAATAGTTCTTCCATTATAAGAAGCTGGAGTTGGTAAAGTCAATTGAGTTCCTGAGGTAAACTCCCAAAAATCAAAATCGGAATTATCCCAATTATAGGATGGAGAAGCAGCTTGTGCTAAATTTAATCTAAAAGAACTGGATGTAACTGCCGATCCTCCACCTAAATTTTTCCATTCAGGAACAGTGCTATCAAAATAATAAAACCCTGCACCTCTTATCTTACTTGTTCTGTCCGTATTACCTGAACCAGAGGTAATATATACAATAGCACCATTTTGGGGAGCACCATAGGTACCAGAAGTATTGTCTTTTGCTAGCAATTGAGCTGCGGTCATACGTGGTGCTAAAATAGCATCTGGCATAGCATTCTCTCTGATATCAGCTACTACATCTAAGGTAGCTGCTGGTTTGGTTGTGTTAATACCAACCCCTCTTTGTTGTGCCTGTGAAAATATTCCAAAGGAAACAAGCATTGTTGCTGTTAATAAATTTCTTTTCATAAATGTTTGAATTTTTTTAATACTTTTTCATCAATATCTTTTAATATAAAAATGAATTAAACCAATCCCAACCTAATCAATATAAAATCTAAAATAAACAGCAATATTATTTGTATTTCCAAATTATTTTGCGATTTAATGATACAGATTGGTAGGGATTATTCTAGAGACAAAGTTAAGGTTTAATTATTTAAAATTCATAACCGTCCTCAAAAACGGGAATAAAAGCAATGCTTTTTTAAGACATAACCAACTCATTAAAAACAAGTTAAAAAAAATACGCCATTAAACACAAAATAGTAAATTTCACACTAAAAAATTAATTATAAACTAATTGGTAAAAAAAAAGATGTAAAATCTATTGACTCTACATCTTTCTTACAAAAAATATAATTATTTGTATTTTTTTTAAATAAGCTCTCCATAAAGGTCAAATTCTTCAGCAGAAGTTATTTTTACCATAGCAAATTCTCCAATGGAAATATAGGTATTGTCAGCAGAAACTAAAACTGTATTATCAACATCTGGCGAATCATATTCTGTTCTACCGATAAAATAGTTTCCTTCTTTTCTATCAAATACACATTTATACACTTCCCCTATTCTTTCCTGGTTCTTTTCCCAAGAAATTTGAGATTGGAGTTCCATGATCTCTTCTACGCGTGCTTCTTTCACTTCCTGAGGGATGTCATCTTCCAAAACATGAGCAGTTGTATTCTCTTCATGAGAGTAAGTGAAACATCCTAATCTATCAAATCTTTGCTCTTTTACCCAATCTTTTAATTCTTGAAATCTTTCTTCTGTTTCCCCAGGATATCCTACAATTAAGGTTGTTCTGATAGCCATATCTGGCACCTTTTCTCTAAATTTCGCTAAAAGAGCATCTGTTTTCTCATGAGTCGTCCCTCTTTTCATAGATTTCAGCAAATCAGAATTAATATGCTGAAGAGGAATATCAATATAATTACAAACTTTAGGCTCTTCACGAATAATATCTAAAACATCCTCAGGAAAACCACTAGGAAAAGCATAATGAAGTCGAATCCATTCAATTCCTTCAACTTTTACCAATTCTTTTAAAAGCTCACCAAGTGCACGTTTTTTATAAATATCTAATCCATAATAAGTAAGATCCTGCGCAATTAAAATTAATTCCTTTGTTCCCACTTTAGCCAATTTCTCAGCTTCACGAACTAATTTTTCGATCGGTGTAGAAACATGCCCTCCTCTCATTAAAGGGATTGCACAAAAAGAGCATGGCCTATCGCAACCTTCAGATATTTTAAGATAAGCATAATGTTTGGGTGTTGTAGTTAATCTCTCCCCTACCAGTTCATGCTTATAATCTGCACCTAAATGTTTTAATAAGATAGGTAGATCTCTCGTTCCAAAATATTGATCTACATCAGGAATCTCTTTAACTAAATCTGGTTTATATCTTTCAGAAAGACATCCGGTAACAAAAACTTTTTCTACTTCTCCTCTATTCTTTGCATCTACATAATCCAGAATAGTATTAATAGACTCCTCTTTTGCATTGTCTATAAAACCACATGTATTGATGACCACAATATCTCCTCTATCTTCATGTACTACCTCTTTACCGTTTGCTTTCAACTGGCTCATCAGAACTTCTGAGTCATAAACATTTTTAGAGCAACCAAGTGTTACGATATTGATTTTCTTTTTACCTACAGATTTTGTGCGCATCTTTTTGATTTTGAGTTTGCAAAGATACGAAATAATAAAAAGTTTAAATCAAAAAATAAAACCACTTTAGTAAAGTGGTTTTTAATATATTATCTTCTTCTTAAGATACTCTATTAAACATTGAAATAAATTGCTAATTGCTAATGACTGTTCATTGTTAATACAACTTTTACTGTTTTCAGAAGAGTATGTATGTCTAATCCAAAACTATAATGTTTAATATAATAAAGGTCGTATTCTAGTTTTTTTAAATTATCTTTTGGTGTAGCCTTAGGTAAATGAACTTGGGCCCAACCCGTAACGCCTGGCTTAACCAAATGCCTTAGATCAAAATAAGCATTTTCTTTTACAGATTCCTCTACAAACTTTGGCCTTTCTGGTCTTGGACCAATTAAGCTCATATCTCCATTTAAAACATTATACAATTGTGGCAACTCATCTATTTTGGTAATTCTTAAGAATTTTCCAACCTTTAGAAGTCTATCATCATTTTTCTTTGTAAAATCCCCATGATGATTAATTTTCATTGTCCTGATTTTAAAAATTCTAAAAGGTGTAGAGTTCTTCCCTACTCTTTTTTGCGTAAAAAACATATTCCCAGGGGAGCTAAAGAAAACCAAAATACACCCAATTATAACCAATGGTAAAGCAAATGGTAAAATTATTAAACTTACCAATATATCAAATATACGTTTAAATATTTCAGAATTTCGTTTAAGCCCAATTGAAAAAACATTATCAGCAAAATATTCATTACTTTCAAATTTAACAAGCGGGATTCGTTTATTTACAATTTCATAAAATTCTTGGGCATCATAAACTTTAACCCCTTTAATTCTGCTTTCAATTATCTCATTAGTAACTTTTTCTGAAATATGATTAATGTTTGAAGTTTCTATGATTACAGTTTTAATTTTTAGTTTTAAAATATATTCTGAAATACTTCTTTTCTCTGTTTCAGTATTAAAGAAAATAAATTTATTATTTTCAACAAAATGCGCCTCTTTTATAAGTTTGTATGTAATATCACTAACATTTACAAAAAGGAGCCTTTTTGGAGTTGATAATTTTGAAATCTTCATCATTTTGTGTTAAGCAAGTACAAATCTATATATCTCTTATACATTTTCTAATCGTACGTGTATTTAAAAAATTCCTGCGAATCTAAGAAGTTTTTTTTGATAGTACACCTAAAGTGTGTTAATTTATCGCAACTTCTTCAATATTTTTTATTTATCGGGATATTTATTTTTTGATTTTTCCTCACTCTTATTTTCCACATGAAGATAAACAAAAAATATAACACCAAAAAATAATTCATTCTTATCTATAAATCCATAATAATATGAAATCTTGCATGCAGCTATTCATTTTATCGAATTTATAACTTGTATACATTTTTATATTCATTGACCATTTTTTCTATTGATAAATTTTCATGAAATATTTTCAAAGATTTATCTGAAAATCTATTATAGACATTATCATTTGTTAAAATATAATTTATTTTTTCAACAAAAATAGCATCATTATTTTCAACAACAAATCCATTTACATCATTTAGAACGACTTCCGATATACCACCAACATCAGAGGAGACAATGGGCTTGCCATAGCTCAAAGCATCAATCACAACAATAGGAACTCCCTCATAATTGGTTGGAAGAACAAAAAGATCTGCGAGTTGTATATATTTTTTGGCATTAGAAACCCCCATCAAACAAAAAACATTACTAGGGAGACCCTCATACTCTTTTTCTGCTCCTATCCACACGAAAGCGTACTGTGGAAGTTTTTTAGCGATCTCAATATAGCTTTCAAAACGTTTCTGGGGTGAAATTCGTGCAATACACATGATAACTTTTCTGTAGTTTTCTATTCCTTTAATAGATAATTCCGACTCTATTTTGGGAGTATGCACACCATTGTATACCACGTGTAAGTTATTAGTAATTCCTTCATTTATAATATTCTGTTTATCATAATTACTCGCCAAAACAATAGCTTTACAACGGTTTTTAAGTAATCTTTCTAATGGAAGATATTTTCTATAAGCTAACCTAATAGAATCAAACCCATGAACGGAATATACAATTTTACTTTTTGGAAATGCTAATCTACCTAATACACCAATTTTTGAAGAATGAAGATGAATAACATCAGGCTTAACTGATGAGTATAGCTTTTTTAATTTAAATAAAGCTTTTAGATCTTTGAAAATAGAAATTGGCCTTACTATTTCGTATACCTTTATTTTCTTTATTCTAGCATCTAATGCATCCCACATTGGGCCATCTTCTCCTGCAACAACAGTTATATCATGGTTGACACACATAGAATTAGCAAGATTAATAACAACTGATTGAGCACCTCCTAAATCAGAACGAGTAATAACGTGTAAGATTTTCATTATAACTTGAATCTATTTTACATTAACAAAATCATACTTTTCCCACAAAAAATTAGTTTTTAATTTTCCAGAAAACGTATAGGAAAGATTACTAACATTATCTAACAATCCACTGTATTTATCCTTACTAAATATTGTCGTGTTTTCTAGATAAATATTATTTACTGATCTCAACAATATTTTCCCGTACAATTTTGTATTTATAATTCTCAAATCAGAGTATAATTTTGTTGTATTTTTTTTACTTTCTATGGTACTTGAAAAAACCAATGAAAAGTATCCTGAAGGATTATTTTCTCCAGCGTCTATAATACAATTTTCAATTACAATATTCTTTCTAGGTACGAATTGCCGTTCATTACTATTTGTAGTATCATAAAACACAACACCTCCTCCCATATTATTTGTAAAACTTGTATTTTTAAAATGCATATTACTAATTGCTGACCCAAGTCCATAGCCTTCCATATCCCAACCATTTCCATATAAATTACCATTATATCTAGCTCCTTCTAAGCCATGGCCTTCTTTCAGATTAGCTCCATAAGACTTTCCATTTTCCGTAAATTTAGAATCAGAACATTTAAAATCAGAAATAGAATCGCCTGAGCCCCCATGACGTCTATTTTTAGTTGAGGTTACATTGTATAGTTCTATATTTTTTGCTGCAAAAATTTCTGTATTACTTAAAAGATTAGTGTGAAGACCTCTATAAATTGCTATCCCATCTGTAGCGCAATCATGTATATTGAGATTCTCTAATTTAATATGGTTTGCAAACCCTTTAATATTAATTCCATGTTTTCCTCCATCTCTTATGTCTAAATTTTTTTGATTAGCTCTATTCCCATCTATTTCAATATTTTTAATAGAAATATTACTGAATCCAGGATAGGTTCTTGAAATTTCGTAATGTTCTTTTCCTTCCTTTGAAGAGTTATAAATATTTGTCAGTAAATCATTCCCAATATTAAGTACACTGACATCAGAAACATCTGTAGGAATAGACACTAATTTCATATTCTGAATTACCATATTTGACTTTAACCAAAGTGACGTAACATAATAAGTTCTATTTCCGCCATCCAGAATACCTCCTTTTTTCAGTTGATTTATCCTGTTTTGTAATTCTCCAGTATCATCTTTTGACAGTCTTTTTATAGTATGGTTCTCACAATGAGGAATTCCATATACTAAAAATGCCAAGCACAACATTATAAAAGTTAAAAATTTCTTTTTCTTGTAATCCATTTTCTTCTATAGTATTTTAAATATGAAAAACCACTTATGATCAATAAAGTAATAATAGAAATATGTTTTTGCTTATACTGAGAAATAAAATTTTCGATTTCTCCCTTATGCATGAGATCAAGGTTTGCTGATAATCCGCTTTCTCCAAAATTAGCCTTTCCAACAATATTCTTAGCTAAAATTCTATTCAAACAAATACCTTCTCTTTTGTATGTAAGGCGCAACCATAAATCCTGGTCTTCACAAAATTTTTTATTAACATTAAAATAATAATCTTCTTGATCCAAAAAATCTTTTCTAATCATAACAGTAGGTGTTAGAAAAAAATTCCTAAACAATAATTTGTGATAAGATACTTTTATAAAATCCCCCTGTTTTGAAAAATGAGCTGTATTAAAACCTCCACCTATGATTCCTATATCTTTGAATTTATTAAGATAATCTATCTGCCAATGTAATTTTTCATTTACCCACAAATCATCTGAATCTAGAAAAGCGATGAAATCACCCGTAGCCAATTTGATCCCTTTATTACGTGTATAGGAAGGTCCTTTATTTTCTTGGGATATAAAGATAATTTTATCTTTAATCTCGGTTGTCTGTTTATTGATAAAATCAGTTAAAACATCAGAGCTGTTATCTATAGATCCATCATTAATAATGATAAGTTCCCAATTTTTATAGGTTTGTTCTAGAACCGAACCCACTGAAAATGCTATTGTAGACTCTGCATTGTACAGAGGAAGGACAATAGATACTTTATTTTCTTTCCCAATAGAATTCATATGGTAAAAATGGAGTTACTGCTCCCTCATCTTCGTTCATAAAATTACGAATTTTCAATCCAAAACTTAAAAAGCCTATAAGAAAAAACAACATTATATTTCGCTTTCTAAATGGCTGAATTTCTTGAAAGAAAGATATAAAAATTATTAAAGTAAAAATAATAAGATTTTGGAACCGAAGCCCTGAATAGGACTTTAATGATATAAGGAATGATAGTACTTCTAAAATTAAAATAATAAAAAATATAGTTTTTACTTTTTTATTTAAATACCAATTAATTCCAAAAATAATTAAAAACAATACTAATGGTGATAATCCTGAAATACCAGATGGCCGGGATAAATCTTTATAAACATCAACCTTATTATCAAAATATGAAAAATCTAATAATTGGAAAATTACATAGCCTAAGACTAATAAAAGTAATAGATGTATTTTCTTCAATTGGACCTGAGAAAAATATACAATGATAACAATAATAACAGACGAATACTGCATGCTAACAGCTAGAATTCCAAATAAAAAAAAGAGAAGTGTATTCTTTTCAGCCTGTTTTTTTGCAGCAAATGCACACATTGCGAAGCTCAGTCCATATCGCAATCCATTCATCGTCATATCAAAATAAAAAAAAGGAAAAAGGATAAATGTAAATACAAGTAATTGCCACTTATTTTCCGAAAAGGAAAATATAAGAAATAGGGTTGTAATAAAAGCTACTACGGGAATAATAAAATATTCACTAGGCTTTATTAAGGATATGAAATATGTTAAATATTTAAATCCTGGCTCGTAAATTACTTCGTCAAAGTTACCATTATATGTATTTTCAATCCACACATAATAATAAGCCTTATCGGTTCCACTATCCCCGCTTAATATGGCAACTAATATAGCAGGAAAAAGCGCAACAAATAAAATGAGCCAATAGTTTTTCAGTTCAAAACGCGAAAGATACACTACACTGGAAACCAGAGATAGAATCAAAAAAGGTATTAAATATATAGCTACATCCATTATTTGTTCTTTTGAACGGATTTTTCAAAAATACTGATGGCTTTGTGAATATCATTTACTTCATTGACAAAAGTAGTGCGTTTAATCATTTTCTCTGTATAAACACGTTGAATTTTATTGATAATTTGCTTAATAATATTAAAAATCACCCCACTCCAGAAAGACAATTTACCTATACCTTTTCCTGTTCGTAACTTCTCTGCTTTTTTCAACATTAATTGCAATATCTGATTTCTATTCATCAATAAAGCTTGTGCAATTAAAGGGTATACATTAAAATATTTTCTAAATTCACTAAATTTCATAGAGTCAATAGCATTTAATCCGCTATCTCCCCATATTGTTGTCACACTATAAAATTCAGGTATATCTTTATCCCATTGGTATGGTTCTTTACGATTCTGAATATGCGGCATATCTGATAGCTCTCCACAGTGTTTTCCTTTAAGTTGGTCCGCGGATCCACTTGAAGGACAAACTCCTGCAATAGTAAGTGGAGAATCCATAACATAGTGGTTACTGGTAATCAAAGCAATACATATCACAGAGAATATATCAGGGCTTAATCCTCCAAAATATGACCCAGTAATATTTTTTATCTTTTCCATAATATCACGCTTAACAATACCATGATATATTTTTGGAACATCATAAAACATATAATTTACGATCCCATTTTCTAATAACTTTTTTAAAGCGCCTTTACTGTCAGCTTTTCTTAATTTTTTTTCATAGAAAGGAATTGTCATATATCCCAAAGGAAAATTTTTATCTGCATTTGGCCAATAATAAGCTATAGTATTTTTTGGTGTAATAGTGTCAACATTGTTTTCATTAGCCCACTGAACTACATTGATGATTTCCGGAAGTATGCTGTCATCATCACCAATGTTTACAAGATAAGTACCTTGTGCAAGTCCAACTGCAAAATTAAAATTTTCTATAAAAGTTAATTTCTCTCGATTGTGTATATATCTTATTATATCTGAATTGAGATCTTTTACAAAATCTTCTACTTCATCAGACTCACTATTGTCTGCAACACATATTTCTATACAATCACTGTTTAGGGCTAAGATTGATTTAATTGCTTCAATACAGTAATATTCTCTGTTTCTTGTAGCTATAATTATGCTTAATAATTTTGTCATGAGAAATTAATTTGGAAATTCAAAAATCTTTCTAAAAATGTCTTTTTTATTCTTACTTCGTAGAAATTTCTTGTCCAAATAACAAATTCCTAAAACAAATACAAAAGATGAAATTAAAATATTATAAATAAAATAGTAATTATTATAAATATAACTATAATACAATGGAACAAAAGCAATTATAGCTAGGCTCAAAATCTTAAAAAAAGATCTTAAAGAAAATATAAAAATATCCTTAGGAAGATATTTATTAAAAACAATATACATCAAGTAGATTAATGCGAAAACATTAATAATGATCCATGGAACTCCCACTCCTTTTATTCCAAAATATTTGATACACAAAATTAAAATTGGAACTTCAATTATAATTTGAGCGATACCTTGCATCATCATATATCTTGTCTTATTCTTTGATAACAAAAAATAAAAAAGAGGTAGCTGTAATACCATAAAAAAAGAACCTGTAATTAATAGTCTTGTAACAACTACAATATCATCCAGGTTACTTGTAATAGTTTTATGCCCAATCCACAAAAGCAGCAATTCTTTTGCATAAAGTAAAATAGTTATTAAAATTGGAATGGATAAAATCAATAAAAAATAGGTAATTTTTTTAAAGACGATTCGCAATTTCAAAAAATTATGATTTTGATCAAAAGAAAGTTTGGAAAATACAGGGAAAATAAAAAAAACCAGTGGGGTACAAGCCATCACCGGTGTCTGTGATAAAATGGAGGAAATTGAATAATACCCTAGCATATCCAACGTAAAATATGAACTGACAACAATTTTATCTATCTGAATATTGAAAGCAGAAATAATTGCTATTAAAGACATTCCACTGATATAAGATAAAACATGCTTTGGAATTTTTCTTTCAGTAATAAACAGCTTTTCATTACTTTTCTTTTTTAATTTTACAATTAAGATATATCTTAACAAGATCAAATAAATAATATTTACAACGATTTGCCATACAAAATACACCTCTAGAGTATTCTTATAAAAAATAAACATCAAGATAACCAAGCCACTTTTAGCTAAGTTCCATACAATTTGAAAAGTATTTGTAATTATCTGATTTCCGAGACCAAATAATGCCCCAAAATAAACTGACGAAAAGAGCTGAAGTGTTACTCCTAAAGAAATAAGTCTAATATAATATGCGAGATCATCCACTGGAATTGTCTTTGTATTAAGCCAGTTTACCGCAATTAATTTTGAGCTGAGAATAAGTATAGTCAATAAAGCAATACAAATTAGAATATAAAGTCTTTCAACATTACGAAATAGAGTATACTTATAATTAGGTGTATTATCTAATGAAAATTCTTTTATAACAGCAGAAGAAATTCCAGAGTCGGCAAAACTTACAATTCCTAAAATTAAAGTATAAAAGCTTATAACAGAAAAATTTTCAATTCCAAGAAACTTTATATAAATAGGTATAAAAATAAATACCGAGAAAATATTTAATATTTTAGCACCATAATTTGATAAAATTCTTAAAAAGTTAGATTCCATTAATCTTAAAATAGATATGAATATAGTACCGAATTTTTCTCTATAAATGCTTTTTGCTCTTCTAACATCTTCTCATAAGAAGGAACTTCATATCCTTTTATCTTTGTGTTTAAAAAAGACTTATCACATACATAATCTTTATCAGAGTTAATTACAATATCCTTATGATATATCTGATTGATCAATTGTAATAACTGATATTTTGATATTTTTATACTATTTGTCAGATGTAAAAGACCAGTTTTAGGGTTCTTTATTTGCCAATCAATAAATTTGGCCAATTCCAAGGTGGTTACACCAGACCAAAAATTGCTCTTATAACCACTAATTTCTCCTGTTTGATTCATAAACCAATCAAATAGCCCTTCTCCCTCTTTTTTAATTTCCGGGCCTATTATTGATGTTCGTATTGTTAAGTTATGCTGGTCATCTATTTCACCTAACGACTTGGAAAGGCCATATATATCTGAAGCATCCTTGAAAGAGTCTTCAACATAGCCTCCAGATTTACCTGAAAATACACAATCAGTAGAAATATGAATCAATTTAAATGAAAGCTCACTACTTAATTTTGCTAGATAGTGAGGGAAATAGGAATTTGCATAAATCGTTTTATCAGGATTTGTTTTTGAGCTTTTTATAAGCATACCTATACAGTTTATTACAATATCTGGTTTTATGTCCTGTATTGCATTTCGTACCTGATCTATATTTGAAATATCAATTTTTAATTTAATATCATCAAATGGTTCTCTATTGACACTTCCAAAAACTTCATATTCGCCTTTAGATCTAAAATAATTATAAATTACATGTCCAGCCATACCAGCTGCACCAAGTATTAAAATCTTTTTCATTTGGTAGAGTTATGAAATTGGTCTAATTCAGTTCTAACCTCTTCTAATGTTAATAGAAGCTCTTTCATTTCCTCAACATTTAGAAGACGTGTATTATTTGAATTATATTCATCATCCAGCATAACATTTGAGTTATTTTCTACATATTTTGTGTAATTTAAATCTCTCAAATCTGCAGGTATTCTGTAAAACTCACCTAAATCTTCAGCTTTAGACATTTCTTCAGTAGAACAAAGTGTTTCGTAAATTTTTTCACCATGCCTTGCCCCTATTATTTTTATTTCATTATCAACTTTAAATAATTCTTTTAAGGCCTGTGCTAAAATAGCAACTGTTGCAGCGGGCGATTTTTGAACGAAAATATCACCTGGTTTCCCATGAACAAAAGCAAACATTACCAAATTTACAGAATCATCTAATGACATCATGAATCGCGTCATTGTTGGGTTGGTAATTGTAAGAGGCTTACCTTCTTTTATTTGCTTGATAAACAATGGAATAATAGATCCCCTAGAGTACATTACATTCCCATATCTTGTAGCTGTATACACTGCATCAATGTCTTTCACTCTAGGATCCCTAGCCTTAGAAATAGCTAATTTCTCCATGATCGCTTTGGACATCCCCATTGTATTAATAGGATACACAGCCTTGTCAGTACTAAGTACAACTACTCTGGAAACCTTGTTCCGAGACGCTGCTTCTAAAACATTCTCTGCACCTAAAATATTAGTCTGAACCGCCTGCATTGGGTAAAATTCACAGGAAGGAACTTGCTTAAGTGCAGCAGCATGGAAAACGTAATCAACCCCCGCCATAGCATGATTAACATCATCAAAATTACGAATATCACCTAAAACAAAATTAATCTTTTCATTTTTATATTCAAGACGCATATCCTCCTGTTTCTTTTCATCTCGACTGAAAATACGTATTTCTTTCAAATCAGATTGCAAAAAACCTTTTAAAACAGCGTTTCCAAAAGATCCTGTACCACCAGTAATCATTAAAACTTTACCCTTATACATTAGTTATTTCTTTTAAAGTTAAATAATCGTTGCCACCATTTTTCAACCTCTGCATGATAGCCATATCCATATTTATTACCATAACCCAGATTAGAAGCATGAACATCATTAAGAACAAATGCTGCTTTTTTAATTTTTTCACTATTGATTTTTCCTTCTGCAAAATGTAAAAACTCTTTTTCAGAAAACTCAGATCTTACAACATAGACTGTAGCATCTGCAATTTGTGAAATCAATAATGTATCTGTAACTAACATTAAAGGCGCCGTATCAAGAATAATGTAACTATAACGGTTAGAAACTTCATTTACAAGCTTTTGATATCTTCCATTCTCAAGAAGCTCAGCTGGATTGGGAGGAATACTACCTGAATAAATGAAATCACAGTTTGAATGAAAATTACTTGGATGAATAATGGAATCTACATCCTGAATTTCTCCATGTAAATATTCACTAAGCCCTCTTGCGCTTTTCATATTTACATTAAATCTCTGTAATTGTGGATTTCTTATATCAGAGCCAATTACTAAAACTTTATTTAAACCAGATGATAATGCTAAAGCAAGGTTTACTGATACAAATGTTTTCCCTTCCCCTTTAACGGATGAAGTAACGAGAACAACTTTCGCTGAATCTTTCGTTGGAAGCATATACTTTAGATTAGTAACTAAAATTCGGAACGCCTCCGCCATTTGAGAAGTATCATTTGTCTCAATATACTCTTTTTCCTTTCTGGCTAACCTTGGTATTTCAGCCAATAATGGTATTTGCGAGTTTTTAGTTAATTCACTGCCTTTTTCAATTTTATTCTTTAACAGAATTTTAGAGAAGATATAAAGGAATGGAAGAACTAAGCCAAGTGCTAATGCTATTCCTAAAATCCAAATCTTTTTAGGAGATACTGGTTTCTTTAATGCATAAGCCTGATCTACAATTCTTGCCTTTTCAGAGGTTACTGCCATTGTTATTGCTGCTTCTTCTCTTTTTTGCAATAAGATTAAGTATAAATTTTCCTTTATCTGTTGCTGACGTTCAATATTTCTAAAAAGCTTTTCTTGAAAGGGAATCTGACTAATTTTGTTTTCTGAGTATCCCATCTCTGTAAATACTCTTTGACGAGCAAATTCCAATGATACTTTATTTTTAGAAAGACTCTGGTTGACAGATGATTTAAGCATTTCCAATTGCTTTTCAATTTCTTTCACCAACGGGTTTTCATGAGTCGCATTTTCAAGAAGCTTATTTCGTTGGATCACCAATTCATTATAATCCATAATTCCTTTTGCTGCTGCATCATTGTTAAGACCAATATTTACAGGCAATACATCAGAAACACTTTTCTTACCCAAAAAATTCTGTAAATCTTGATTAAGCTCCAATTGAGTATCAATATCTAATAATCTTGCCTTTGTACTTTCTTTCACCTGAAGGCTCATTTTCGCTTCAGTGGCAAGGTCCACAATATTATTTGTTGATTTAAAAGTTTCTTTTTTTGTTTCAACATCCCCTAATTCTCTTGAAATCAAATTAATACGCTCATCAATAAAATCTTTGCTGCGTTTTGATTGAATATTTTTATCCTCAATAGCATATAGATTGTATTGTTGGACAATTTTGTTTAAAAAGATCCTAGCCTTTTCTTTTTCAGGATAATCTAAAGACAATTCTATGATTGTTCCTTCTTTATTTGACAGACTAACCATCAGAGCTTTCTGAAACGAATCTACTGTACTATCAAAATCACTATATGTGAAAAACAAGTTTGATAAGTTCTTTAAATTCTTTTTAGTGCTTTTAAAATCTTTATTCTTAGAAATGATTACATCTGCAAACGGGAGATGAATTATTTTATTAAATGGTGAAACAAAGTCTTTTTTAAAATCCTTTGAATGAAGCATTACATTATTACCTTGAATTTTAATATCAATAGGCTCCCCAGAAAACTCGGTATCTATTTTTTCATTAACAATTCTTATAATTATTGGAAGATCTTCTGCGTAAAGCTCTGTATTATACAATAAATGTTTTGCATAAACAGGGGTTTGAAAATTAACATTTTTTAAAACATCCTCTATAATAGATTTTGATCTAAAAATATCCATCTCATTTTCGATACTGCTGGTTCCCATACCTGGCATTGCCCCCAAGCTTTGTAAGATTCCAAAATCTCCAGAAGCTGATGACATTTTTTGTGAATCCTTGATAAGAACTGTCGATCTCGTTTTATAAACTGGAACTGATGATTTAATTATATATACCGCCAGTATTAACATTAAAAATATACTGATAAGAAACAAAAGCCATTTCTGTAAATAAGGTTTCAAAATTTCTCGGACATTTAAATCAACGCTATTGGCTTTCTCCATACTTTTTTTTAAAGAAGTGAATAATTTAGAATCTATAAATAAACCTTGCAAATATATTTATATTTTATAAATCCAGTGCAGGAATTTATCTAATATATTAACGGGGGTTTCTTTTTTAAGTTATATTAATCATTAAAAGTTTATCATTATTTAAAATACAATAAAATTCAAATAATTATTAGTGTTTTTTACTTCAACTTATATGTCAACATCAAACCTCCTCGTGTAGGAATTAGCTCCCCGCTTTTATTAAATTTCGTAGCACCTTCATATCTCTGATTATTGTCTTTGAAGTAGCCTTTATAAAATGATTGAGTAGTCCCTATTCCTGCATATACATCCAATCCCCAACTTTCATTGATTGTAAAGTGATACCCTCCACTTATTCCAAAAATAAACGCAAGTCCCTTTTGATATTTACCCGTAACACGTACACTTCCGTCAGGAAGTATTTCAGGATGTCCAAATTCATCCTTTACGGGTTTATCATTCCAATAATTCCATTTTTGTAGATTAAATGATGCCATAGAAACATAGGGTCCAACATACCATTTTTTCATTTTTTCCCCAAAGTAGTACCTTCCTTCGATTGTTCCCATATAAATCTGCAAATTTCTACCCGCAAAAGATTTCCAGGGCGATACGAAAGCTTCAGCTTGAAGAGTAATTTTACTACTAATAGGTCTTTCAACTGCTATATTATACATACCTAATGGCACGAAAAGAGTATTTATCTTAACCTCTGTTTGGGCATTGAATAAATTAATAAAAAACAAACTTCCTGGCAGGAATAGATTTTTATACAAAGATTTCATTTTCAATATTATTTTTATTTTGTGTGGTATTATTTTGTTAGAACTGAGAAAGTCTTTATTAAAATGGAAAAATCATTTTTAAATGAAAGATTATAGTAGTAATCAAGATTCATTTTTACTTTTTCAGGAAAGAGTACTTGGTCATTATATGCTAAAGGATTCTTTTGCTTATCTAATAGTTCTTCCTCATTTCTATATTTAACTCCAGCCTCACTTGTGAGCCCGGGCTTAAGTTGAAGAATTAGGCACTCTTCTCCTTCAAGTCTGTCATAGTATCCTGAAATATCTGGACGAGGACCTACCAATGACATATCCCCTTTTAAGATATTAAATAATTGTGGAAGCTCATCTAATTTGGTTTTCCTCATCCAGGCACCTACAGATGATTTTTTAAAGGTTTTGGGATCTAAGGTTCTGAATTTGTAAATGGTAAAAACATTTCCCTGAAGGCCAATTCTCTCTTGAGTAAAAATACCAGGAAATCCTGTATCCCAAGAGGTTATAATTAATAAAAAAAGAAATAAAGGCAACAGTATTATGATAGCAAAAATTGCGATACTGTAGTCCATCAGCATTTTCCAAAAAGGGTATTTTTTCAAAATATTTGTATTGACCGCAAATATATAAAATATGTTTAAAAAAGAAATAAATATAAACTTTGAATAACCGCTTTTTCTTAATAAACATTAAGCTTAATTAAAGGTATTCGAAAAATTCAATCATGAAGTTTATTTTGACATTTGATAGTTATAACCTTCATAAAAATCCTCAAAGAATATCATTTTTAATTTGAGAAAACATTCTTAAATACGTTTGCAATTCTATTTCTGTCATTATCTGTAAGATTGGAACCCGAAGGCAAACACAATCCATTATCAAAGAGGGTTTCAGCTACTTTATTCCCATAATAAGAAGTATTTGAAAAAACAGGTTGTATATGCAGAGGTTTCCACAATGGTCTTGATTCTATATTCTCATCAAGTAATGCAAGACGTAAATCTTCACGTGTTTTTCCTGTCTTTTTTACATCTATTATAATTGCGGATAACCAATGATTAGAATAAAAGTCATTATTAGGTTCAGAAAACACTTCTATTCCATCTATATCTTTACATAGTGTAAAATAAAAATCATGCATTTTCCGACGTGCCTGTACCCTTTCTGCTAAAACCTCCATTTGCCCCCTCCCTATTCCAGCAATAATGTTACTCATTCTATAATTATACCCAATATTTGAGTGTTGATAGTGAGGAGCTAGATCTCTTGCTTGTGTAGAAAGAAATATAGCTTTTTCTTTATCTTCTTTAGAATGACACACTAATGCTCCACCCCCGGAAGTTGTAATAATTTTATTTCCATTAAATGATAGAATGCCAAACTGCCCAAAAACACCACAAGGCTTTCCTTTGTATTTTGATCCTAGAGATTCAGCAGCATCTTCGATTATAGGTATTCCATATTTTGAACCAATAGCTAAGATTTCATCCATTTTAGCAGGCATGCCATAGAGATGAATTAAAAGAATAGCTTTAGGCTTTTTTCCTTTAGAAATTCGATCTTTGATAGCTTCTTCTAATGCAATGGGACACATATTCCATGTTTCAGGCTCACTATCAATAAAAATAGGAGCTGCTCCACAATATACAATTGGATTTGCTGAGGCAATAAATGAGAACGTAGATGTGAGTACCTCATCTCCTTTAGTAATCCCCAATAATATTAATGCTAAATGTATAGCTGAGGTTGCAGAATTCAGGACACAAACTTCTGTATCATTATTAAGAAAGTTTTTCAGGCTAAATTCAAATTCATCAATGTTATCCCCTATTGATGTTATCCAATTTTTTTGAAAAGCATCTTCAATGAATTGCAATTCGTTTCCAGAAAGATGAGGGGAAGAAAGCCAAATTTTATCTTGCATCTTGTGTTATTGAGAAGCAAATATAACTTTTCCTAATGAATTTTTCAATTTATGCAGGTGCATTAGTAATGAATAATTTTAAAGGGATAATTTCCATTTATTTTTTTATCCTATCCCCCTGACCCTTTCCTCCTACAGTAGCGAAAATATACTTTAAATAATCAGACACCGTTAAATTTCTAAGCATCTCTGCATCTTTTTCAGCCAATTCAACTGGAGTAGACATGTCAATTTCACTTATTTGCCCTAATCCTGTAATTCCTGGAAGAAAATTATATACCCCTCTTTTTTCTCTCTCAGCAATTAAATCTGTTTGATTAAAAAGATTAGGTCTTGGTCCAACCAAGCTCATATCTCCCATTAAAACATTGATTAATTGAGGTAGCTCATCCAACTTCGATTTCCTTAAAAAACCTCCAAATTTTGTTACTGATGATGTACTGGAAAGATGTGTCGCAACAGATTTTGTATCAACATACATTGTCCTGAATTTCATCAATTTAAATGGTTTTTTTTGCTTACCAACCCTTTCCTGAATAAAAATAGGAGATCCTGTATCAAATAAACCAATTATATATAAAATTAGTCCTATTGGCCATAAAAAAAGAATCCCAAAAAAGGAGAATAAGAAGTCAAGTATGCGTATCATTGTAAGTTGTTTAAGGTTTTGAGTTTAATTAAATAGTAAAGCTTTGTATAGTTTTAATCAATCCTTCCTGAGCTGTTACAGGTAGAGACTCTATTTTTAATCCAGTTTTTATTTTTTTATTTGAAACTACGTAAGATTCTGTTAATTTCTTTAATCTTTCTGAGTTTAATGGTAAATGTAATTTATCTCCAAATTTTGCAACATTTTCAATCATACTCTTCGATATATTCCAAAGCTTAGCTTTTTTGCCTAAAGCATAGTTAATCGTCTCAATGAGTTCATTAGTAGATATAGCTTTATCATCAGCAAAATTATAGATCCCAGATGGTAAATTTTCATAATTAAGCATTTGATCAACTAGAAAATTTAAATTATCAATGCCTAAAAATGATCTTTTATTTTCAAAAGCAGCTAATGGCCATGGCAATCCTTTACTAACAATTTTATAAAGCAAATTTAGATTCCCTTTATTACCAGGTCCATGAATCATACATGGCCGAATTATATATACTTTTTTATCTGCAGGTAATGACTGATTAAGAATATACTCTTCAGCTTCTCTCTTAGACTTACCATATGGAGTATAGGGCTTTGACTCAGTTTCTTCTGTTAAAACACTTTCCACTATATCAGCCACTGCTTTTACAGAGCTAAAATAAAAAAATTGCTGAATGTCCGAGTTTAAGAATTCGTTAAATAATTCTATCGTAATATCTCTATTTATCTTAAAATACTCTTTATCTTCAGAAGTGTTAGATGTATCATGTGCTTTACCAGCTAAATGGATGATAGCGTCGGCCTGAAAATTTACTTTAGCTTTCCAACCCTGTTCTCTTAATGATAAAGCTTCTACTTCAGCAGAATTAGAAATAAGATATTGACTTAAATTTTTACCTACAAATCCTGAGGCTCCTGTGATAATGACTTTCATTTAATTTTTAAATTATTAAACTTAGTTTTTAGTGTCGAATCACTCGTATTTAAATTAAGTTTTGATAGGTTTGATTTATAAAAATAGAACTTATCTTTATTGTTGCCATATTTTGTATTCGTAAGATTAATCAGACCATCCAGATTGCTTGCTTGGGTATCATTTTTAAAGCCGTGAAAGGCTATCCCATAAGTAGAATAAGAATCAGTATGACCATCAATATTAATTGATACCGTTTTCTTCTGGCTAGACTTATATTGTTCAAACACTAAAAGAATTCCTGCCCATTTATTATTAAAGGTTGTTAAATTTTTAATATTAACTGTATCCAAATCGTCTTCAATTGTATTTGGTTCAATATCAATACCGCTTTGTGGACTGTTCCCATTAGTATTAGCGATATAACTATTTAGAATGTCGACTTTTTTTGCTGAAATAATAGAAATACCATTTCTCCTTACATTATCTATAACAGCATTGCTGATATAAATATTACTAGATGCTTTATTTCCTGCCTGTCCTAAGTAAATACCATCACCCCACGTATTTTTTATGTAAGGTGAATAGAGTCTTATATTATCTGATCCTTTAATTCCAATCCCAAAACCCCATTGTCCATCAGTCCCAAGATGGCCATCCCGATCTCCTTCTAAATTAGCATAAAAAATCTTGATATTATTTACACTAGAGATTTTTAGCATGTTATAGCTGTTTTTGGCAGTTGGTATCAACACCAATTTAGAATTTGGTTGAAATAGCAGAACCTGATTACTATTTAAATTTAATCCTTTATCATTGATTTTAACAGTAAAGTTAGGGAGTAAAACAACATTATGTTTATCTAAAGCATCCTGTATATAAGAGGTGCCATCCATAGAGGTATCCTTCTGAAAATTCTGTGGTAAATTGCTTACTACTGAATAAGCTTGCTTTACATACTGATTATAATCACTACTGAATGCTGTTTTATTAAGGTAAGTATTAACGGTCTCAGGACTGATTTTTTTTACAGCGAAATTCTGAGCGTTAACAAATAAACTTGCAAACAACATGATAAGTAAAAAAGTCTTATTTTTCATTTGAATTGGTTTAATGTGATTTTGTTTATTCTTCTTCTTTCCATATCAAAAATCCAGCCCCATTTGTTAAAATAAGACTTTGCAGATTTTATAAATATTTTAAATAATCTTTTATTCTTATTTGCACCTGATTCATATCCGTGATAGACTGAGACTATTGGAAAATAAATAGTCTTAAATTTTTGATTCATTCTTCGAGAGATATCCCAATCTTCAAAATACATAAAGAAACGATCATCATATAAACCTACTTCTTGTAGGGCTTTTACATTAAATAATGTAAAGCATCCTGAGAGAATCGGCGCCGTATATATCTGTTCTTCTGGTATATTCCTCAACTCATACTTTTCAATAAAAGTATCATATATAAACTTCGGTTGTTTTATTTTTCTAAGCAAAAGACTTATTGGAGAAGGCAATAACTTAGGAAGGTGTTGTGCAGTGCCATCTAAATTTAAGATCTGCGGCATCATCATACCTATCTCATGATTACTAGCCATATATTCTACCATTGGAGTAATAATGTCACTGGTAAAATATACATCAGGATTGATTACAAAATGATAAGATATATTATCTTCTAATGTTTTCTTTAAGGCTATATTATGAGAAGCACCAAAACCTGGGTTTGATGGATTATGTATATATTCAATCTCGTCCCTATTCTCAAAGAAAGATATCAAAGTATCAGTAGGTGAGTTATCTACTATATATAATTTATACTGAGATTTTACCGCTTCTAGTGACTTGAATATATTCTGAATATCTTCTTCTGAAGTGTTATATAAGACAATTGATAGATTAATCATTTTTAACGGATATCCATTCATTTTTATCAAAATCAAATTTTTTCACAATTCTCGCTGGTGATCCAACCACAATACAAAAGGGAGGAACACTTTTGTTAACTACCGACATTGTTCCTACAACGGACCCCTCTCCAATCGTCACTCCTGGTAAAATAGAAACAAACTCCCCTATCCAAACATTCTTTTCAATAACAACCGGACTAGAATAGATAGGTCTGTCATCTGGTATGGTCTTTGGTGAGTCAGCACCTGGGCCAGAGTATTTACCATGATTATGGTCAGTAATAAAAACTTTACTGGCTATTAATACATTATCATGAATTTCTATTTTTTCAGTTGCTCCTATATGAACATCATCATTAATTTGAACGTTCTTACCAATCGTAATAAGTGGCTCTGATCTGTTATTAATGTTAAAGGCATCCAATCTGCAATTAAAACCAGTAGTAAAACCATCACCTACTGTAATACACTGCTTCCCTCTTATCCGGAAAGGAAATCTTATTATTCTAGCCTTACTAAAAACAAATTTAGTCCTTACCTTAAAATATAGTAATTGTATTAACCCTAGTAAGCCATATGTTTTAAGCATCTTTATTTAATTATATTTTTAAACATTACATAAGCTGGTAAATACGCCATTTTCGAAACTAATTCAGCAGATCTTCGTTTTAAATTTTTTGTTCCAAATAATTGATCAATGAGGTTATTCATTGCTTCACAATAACTGTATGTTATTTTCGTTAATCCACTCACCTTTATATCAGGATAGAAAGCATTTAGTCTTTTTATTAAATTCTTATTTAAATTACCTCTTACATTTAAGTGAACTCTTGCTCTTTGTACTGCATTCGTGCCTGCTCTTCTAACCAAAGTTAAATTTTCATTGAGGTATCCTAATTCGTTCTTAACACCCATTAAAATCCAAAAATATCCATCCTGCCCAAATCTCATTTTTTCTGAAAATCGTATAAAATCATTTTCTAAAATATAGGCCTTTCTAATCATAACACATGGCGTTCCAATATGAAGTTTTGTTAAACATTTTGGATATACCACTCCTTTGAAATCTTCATTCTCGATTTCGGTATACACTCTTTCTTCTTTATTGGAAACTTCATCAAAAACGGAATACTTAGTATGAGACCAATTCAAATTAGAATCCTCCATCAGCTTAACCTGTTTTTCTAATTTCTCATTCAACCAAAGGTCATCTGAGTCTAAAAAAGCCAAATACTCTCCTTTCGATTTGCTAATTCCATAATTTCTTGCATGTGCCGGTCCTTTATTTTCTGTTTTAAAGTATTCGACTTTAATATGACCACCGTACTTTTTTGTGAAGTCATTGTCATCTTCCGGCGAACCATCATTAACTATAATTATTTCATAGTCAGAAAAGGTTTGGTCCAAAACACTTTCTACTGCTTCTTCTAGCCATCCAACATTTGAAT
Organism: Chryseobacterium paridis; assembly: GCF_016595215.1. Taxonomy (GTDB): domain Bacteria; phylum Bacteroidota; class Bacteroidia; order Flavobacteriales; family Weeksellaceae; genus Chryseobacterium; species Chryseobacterium paridis. The sequence goes on from NZ_JAENHK010000010.1 coordinate 1,948,524, forward strand.
AAAATGGTATAATCACACTAACTTTCATAAAAATTTCTGTATAAATTGATCTAACTGCTCAGCATGATTCATTTTTTTATCGTTCAGGTAGGAAATAATTGTTTTTAATCCATTATCTGCCAGATTTTGTGCTAAATCGGAGTCATTTATTAATTTTTCTGTTTGATCTACAATGCTCTTACTATCCTTAGGAATCAGTTCTAAACAATTAGAATTATCTTTCATCAAGTAATTAATTGTCCCAACAAATGTTGTTATAATTGGCATATGCATCATCATTGCTTCATATAAAACCCTAGGAAACCCTTCATGATAGGTAGGTAATACAAAAATATCACTCTCTTGATATATAGTAATCAGCTTATCTTTATCAGAAATCATTCCAAAGAATGTTACGTTTTCTTCTAATTTCTTTTGTTCAACATAACTTACCAAAGCATCATGGTCTGTCCCTCCGCCTACTAATTTCAAATGAACATTGTAATTTTTTGCTTTTAAAACTTCTAACGCCTCCAATAACTCAAAAAGTCCTTTATCAAAAACCAATCTTCCTACATATAGTAATTCTATTTTTTTATTAAAATCTATCTTTCTATGAGCAATGATATCAGATTCTTCAAAACCAATCATTGGGCGGATAGTTTGAGTATGTTTATTATAACTTAATATTTTTTGAGTGAAACTTGGGGAAATTGTAAAAATCGTTTTTGCCTTTTTAAGAATAATTTGCGATAACTTAGATTCTATTCCCTGTTCACCTCTTATATAAAGACCATAAGGCTTTCGATAAAAAATACACAACAAAGCTATAATTTGGCAAATTGGACCCGGATAAAATATATAAACAAAATCATTTTTCATGATCACTTTTTGAATAACAAAAAACGATTTTAAAAAAGGCAGAAAACGACTACCTCTCCTTTTTACATCATGAATTCTAATATTGGTATCGGATAGCGAAAAATTAGCGAAAGTGTCCTTATCTGTTTTTTTTTGACTAATCTGAAATGCACTTACGTGATTACCCAATCCTGCCAATTTTACAAAGAACCCTCCAGTCTCTTTATTTAAAAACAATTTATTATTCTCTTCGTAGAAGATTGTATTGTTTACTGTTAGTATCTTTTTCATTACCTGTTTAAAGAATTTTGATATGCATCACTCATCCCTTGTCTGTATATAATCTCTCTAAAATCATATTCTTTTTTCTCTATAACGGTAGAATAAGGGTAATAACGTGAAAAATTAGTTGTTCCCTGATAATACTTATCAGTAGAAGTAGTATAATAAGTTAACTTATAATAGAAAGGGATTATTAAAACTAATGGCACCAGCATAAATGCATACGGTTTTAATTTTTTATGTTTTAGAATTAAAATTAAAGAATCTGCATAATAGACAGTCATCATTGGAACCAGATAATTTTGAAAACGTCCAAAACCAGAAATTGCAACATAAAGTATTGCCAAAAGAAAATAAATAAATAAAATATTTTCAAAAGTGTTTGTATTATTAAAGGAAATTCTATTTCTAATTTTAAGAATGAGTAAAGGACAAATAATAAAGAGAAATGCTTTATAAATCATTCCATTAATATTCATTAAGACCGAAGAATAAAATTCATATTTATCTGCAACAGAGCTTCCTAATAAAGCTAAAACCTGATTAATTGGTAATAAGGTTTGCAATATAACAAAAGAAGCGAACACGGCAACTAATGCAATTATTCCTTTTTGATTTAGTTTTTGATTTCTAAATAATGGAAATAAAAGTGTAATTAAAGCAGAGGTATGAAATCCTAAGGCAATGATTCCTAGTATATAATAAATTTTCCAATTCTTCTTATTATAATAATCATACATCAAGGTAAAAATGGCTATTGCCAAAGACTCTCTTAAGATTTCAGTATTAAAATATAAATAGGAAAAAAAAGCATATATAAGAAGACTTGTGAAAATATTCTTAGTATATTTTTTGAAAAATCTAAATAATAGAATATTTAAAATTAAAGAATGAGCTAATTGAAATACAAAGAAATTTTTTGAAATGGTTTTACAAAAAGACATTAAGAGTTTAAATAATGGTTCCCATTTGTACTCAAATAAATACTTTTTATCAATATTTGCTAATGTAGGAACGTCATTTTCAAAACTAAATTGATAGCTATAGGTATCACCTCCTACTTTCCACCTTAATCCTGACAGTAATATAAAAAACAACAGGCAAAGTAAATAGAATAATTTACGGTTTCCTTTAATGTATACATAATCAAAAAAGAAAGCCAATATAAACAACAAACCTAATAGTATATAGTAAATCATTTAAGAATGAGTTTAATTTTACAAAAATCGAAATAAATTAGAAATCCAAAATAAATTAAAACTACTACACTTATTAACAACCTAACTAAAAAGCTTAAATCATAATACATTGATACTATAATAATTATTAAACTTGGAATTAGGAAAATTAAAAATTTAAAGATACTAAAAGGAATATAATAAAGCTTGTTTGAAATATACCAAGAAAATCCAACCAAAAAAGAATTGGTTATCATCATTGATATAACAACACCTTTTATTTCTAAGTATCTAATCAATATAAATAGACTTGCAATATTAACTATGACAGAAAGAAAAAATGTTAATGATAAATATTTGGTTTTCTCCCTTATCTTTGGGCCAATGTCAATAGTTTCTTTAATAATATAAAAAGCAAAGAAAAATGATAAACCACCAATATATTTAGCTCCAGATACATATTCTCCTGTTGCCAATAATTTAATCATCTCCACAGAATATAAACTGATCAAACATACAAATAGCAATGTAACTCCAACAACTATAGGAAATACATTTGCGAAAATCACTTTATTATTTTCTTTCTTGAACTGCTCATGCATAAACGGAGTCCATGCCATAATAAAAGCAGTATTTACAAGCTGTATAGATGAAGCTAGTTTTAGAGATACAGAATATATTCCAATTGCCGCCAAAGACAAATAACCCAGCATAAAAAATCGGTTAGCTTGTGCCAGAAGCATACTTCCAATTCTTGCAGGAAACTGTGGCAAGGCATATTGTAAATTTTTCCGCGACATTATTTTAGATAGTTTAGTGACAAATTGCTTACGCACATAAAAAGTAACTAAAGAGGTGGAACAAAAAATGGCACTAACCTGTGCTATAAAAACCCCTTTTAATCCAAGCTTTAGGTAAATAACAAATACATAAACAAAAAGTAAAGTGGATGCTACTTTTGTTATAACAACAGTTAAGAACTTAATATTCTCTTTTTCAAAACGCAATAAAACAAGACCCAACATACTAATATTGGTTAGAGGAAGCTGAATGGATACTGTTTTAATTAGTATTGCATATTCAGAGCTTCCAAAAAGCTTTTGCGATAAGAAATCTGAAAGGAAAAATATAATAACTCCAATTACAATTGAAGACAACCCGATCCAATAATAGATCGTTGAAACCAGTAATTTTCTTTTTAAAGAGCTATATTCATAGTAATACCTCTGTAAAGAAGTTTCCAATTGTAGCAAACCAAAAATGCAAGCCACCTGTAGAATAGTACCTACCATATCTATAATACCATATTCCGTAGTATTAAAATATTTGGTATAAATCGGCAAAATAATAAATCCTAATAATTTTTCAATTGAGGTTGCCAATCCAAATGAAAGAAATGCTTTTAAAAAATTATTCATTAGATTCGAATCTTTTTAACCAATTTGTAAAATCGTAATAATTTACTACATCGGATTCTATTTTTTTATACGGAGATTCTATAAAAGCTACAATTTCCGAGATATTGTTTTCTCCTAAAATAAAAATATTTTGTTCATCAAAAAATAATTCGTCACGAATGGAACGATCATTTGTAATCAGTTTCTTTTCAAAAAAAATAGATTCCATAGGCCTAAGTGTTTGACCGGTTTGCCCTTCTGGCAAAATATCAATTATACACTTTGATTCTGACACCAACTCCAAATAATCTTTATAAGGAATTGTTTTAATATTATTCGGATTATTTTCTCCTTTATCAGGCACTATATGAAAGAAGCTTTTAATATTTAAATTATTTAACGTTGCATTTACTTCCTCAAGATATCTTCTTCTTCCCTTATTAATGCCTAGGAATATACAATCGTACTTAATTTGTTTTGTTGGTAAAACAATACTATTAAAGTAAAAGGTTGTATTAAACTTCATCTTATACTGTTCACAATCTTTTTCATCGAAAGACCATAGATCAGTGAGGGAATAAATTTCTTTTCTAGGAATTCCCATTCTAAATGCTGGATTCCAATACCAAAAAACAATCTTGATATTGGGATTTCTTTTCTTTATTTTTCTAATAAAAGTATAATCTTTGGTTGCAAAAATTATTATCTCATTATATAAGACAATATTTCTTATCCACTTCTCATACCAAAAAGGAGCAAATAAATCCAATTTCAGAAAAATCTTCTTCAGACTACTTACTAAAAAATCCCTTTTTCTATACAACCTAAAAACATCAATATTTTCAGATTCCATATATGGAATAAAGAAATCTAACGAATCGTAAATAATCAGTTTTTTTCCTTTTTTATCTATCATCAATTCTAATAATTTTAGCAGGAATACCTCCTACAACCGCCTTATCAGGAACATCATTTATTACAACCGCATTGGCTCCAATCATAGCATCCTTCCCTATTATTATTCCACCTAATACACAAGCTCCTGTTCCTATGAACACATTATCACCTATAACAGGCGCTCCTCTCCCATTTCTCCCTCCTAATGTAACATTTTGCATAATAGTGACATTACTACCTATTAAAGCTTTTTCGTGGAAAACGACTCCTAAACCATTATGTTTTAAAACTGTTCCTTTACCAATTGAAATATTAACTGGAATATCTGCTGAACATGTTATTCTAATAAACCATTGTACTATTTTAGGCAATAATGGAATCTTTTTATTATAAAGAAACTGCATTAGCCGTATACTCTTCATTATCAGATTAGGTTCACTCATAAAAGCTACTTTAATTTCATTAAATATTCACCATATCCACTTTTGCGTAAAGGCTCAGCAATTTTTATCAATTGTTCTTTATCGATATAACCCATACGATATGCAACTTCTTCTATTGCTCCTATTTTCAATCCCTGACGTTCTTCAATTACTTCCATAAACTGTCCAGCCTGTATCAGTGATTTTATAGTACCAGTATCTAACCAAGCAGTACCCCGATCAAAAACACCTACTTTTAGTTTACCTCTTCGGAGATATTCTGCATTGATATCAGTAATTTCCAGCTCCCCACGAGATGAGGGCTTAATATTTTTTGCAATTTCAATGACATCATTGTCATAAAAATATAGACCAGGAACAGCAAAATTCGATTTAGGATCACTTGGTTTTTCCTCTATTGATACCACTTCATTTTGTTCATTAAATTCAACTACTCCGTAACGTTCCGGATCATTTACCTGGTAGGCAAAAACAATTCCTCCATCAGGGTTAGCAGAATCTTGTAGCAAACGAGACATCCCACTTCCATAAAAAATATTATCTCCTAAAATTAAGGCTACTTTATCATCACCAATAAACTCTTCTCCTAAAATAAAAGCTTGTGCTAAACCATCTGGACTAGGCTGCTCTTTGTATGAAAACTTACAACCCATTTGTGAACCATCGCCTAGTAATTTTTCAAAATGAGGTAGGTCATGAGGTGTTGAAATAATTAATATTTCATTAATACCAGCTAACATAAGAGTCGATAATGGATAATATATCATTGGCTTATCATAAACTGGCATTAATTGTTTAGAAACTGCCAAAGTTAACGGATGTAAGCGTGTACCTGAGCCACCTGCTAAAATAATTCCTTTCACTTTATTTCGATTTAAATTATTTTAAATTCTTAATTTTAAAGTCACGAAACATCTGAGCTTCTTTATCTTTATCGGAAATAATCATTTGCTCTATAGGAATTTTCCAATCTATATTTAGCTCAATATCTAAAGGATTAATTCCATCTTCAGAGGCTTTATTGTACCCGTTATCACATTTGTAGAAAAAAATTGCATTTTCTGAAATCACAGAAAAACCATGCAAAAAGCCTCTTGGGATAAACAATTGTTTTTTATTCTCTGCCGTTAGTTCTACAGCAACAGATTCTCCATATGTTGGCGATTCAGATCTTACATCAACTACAACATCTATAACAGAGCCTTCTATAACTCGCACCAATTTTGCCTGTGAATGCTCTCCTTCTTGCATATGTAAACCACGCACAACACCATAAGACGATCTTGACTGATTATCTTGTACGAAGTTAGGTTTATATCCTAAAATTTGTTCTAATTTACCACTATTGTATGATTCAAAAAAATAACCTCTTTCATCTTCAAAAACAGTAGGTTCTAATATAAAACATCCTTTCAGTTTTGTTTCGATAGCATTCATTATTTATATTGTTTTTGATAGTAATTTTGATAATCTCCAGAAGTAACATTATTTAACCATGTTTCATTATTTAAAAACCAGTCAATTGTTTTTGATAATCCTTGTTCAAATTTAACTGAAGGCTTCCAGCCTAACTCTTTATTAATTTTTGTTGCATCGATAGCATAACGTAAATCATGCCCGGGACGGTCTTTCACAAAAGTAATTAATTGCTCAGAAGTACCTGTTTCTCGCCCAAGTTTTTCGTCCATCTGTTTACAAAGCTCCTTTACCAAATCAATATTTTTCCATTCATTAAAGCCTCCTACATTATATGACTCTCCAGTTCTACCTTCATGAAAAACCAAATCAATTGCTATTGCATGGTCAATAACAAATAACCAGTCACGGGTGTATTTACCATCACCATAGATTGGTAGGGGTCGGTTATTGATAATGTTATGAATACATAATGGAATTAATTTTTCTGGAAAATGATTAGGTCCATAATTATTTGAACAATTTGTCACTATAATGGGTAATCCATATGTATCTGCATAGGCTCTCACAAAATGGTCTGAAGATGCTTTGGATGCTGAGTATGGTGAATGCGGATCATAGCTTGTTTCTTCTGTAAAAAAGCCTTTATCTCCAAGAGCTCCAAAAACTTCATCAGTTGAAACATGGTGAAACCGCTTACCTTCAAAGTTATCTTTCCAAATATGCTTTGCTGCATTTAATAAATTCACGGTTCCTACTACATTGGTCATTACAAAGTCCAGTGGATTGGTAATTGAACGATCCACATGAGATTCTGCTGCAAGATGAATAACTCCATCTGGCTGAAATTCTTCGAAAATTTCCAAAATATGTTTAGAATCAGTTATGTCTGCCTTAATAAATTGATAATTAGGTTCCTCTTCAATATCCTTTAAATTCTCTAGATTACCTGCGTAGGTAAGATTATCAACATTGATGATTTTGATATCAGGATAATTAATAACAAACTGTCTTACAACATGGGAACCGATAAAACCAGCACCTCCTGTGATTACTATTTTCTTTGCCATAATCTATAGTCTTGAATCACACTCCTCTAAAATCCCTTTAACATCGTAAATAACACTATTTTCTTTTAAAAACTGTGTTAAATCCAAGTCTAAAAATTCCTTATGAGCAACAGTAAGAACAATAGCATCATATTTTTCTACTACTCCATCGATAGTGCTTATAGAATTTATACCATATTCATGCTCCACTTCACCTTCATTTGCCCAAGGATCATAAGTGGTAACCTCTAATGAATAATCTTCTAAAGCTTTAATAACATCAACTGCTTTGGTATTACGTACATCTGGGCAATTTTCTTTAAATGTAATTCCCAAGTTTAACACTTTACCACCATTAACCTTGATGTTTTTCTTAATCATTGTTTTGACAACTTGAGATGCTACATATTGTCCCATAGAATCATTAAGGCGTCTTCCTGCTAGGATAATCTCTGGATGATACCCTTTTTCTTGTGCTTTTTGAGCTAAATAATAAGGGTCTACTCCAATACAATGTCCTCCTACTAATCCTGGTTTAAATGGCAAAAAGTTCCATTTTGTTCCGGCTGCTTCTAAAACTGCATGAGTATCAATTTCTAATAAATTAAAAATTTTTGCTAATTCATTTACGAAAGCAATATTTATATCTCTTTGAGAGTTTTCAATAACCTTTGCTGCTTCTGCAACTTTAATTGTTGGTGCTAAATGAGTCCCTGCTGTAATAACAGATTTGTAAAGATCATTAACAACAGTTCCTATTTCAGGAGTAGAACCTGAAGTAACTTTTAAAATCTTCTCAACAGTATGCTCTTTATCTCCTGGATTAATTCGTTCTGGCGAATATCCAGCATAAAAGTCCTCATTAAATTTAAGCCCTGAAATTTTTTCTAATACAGGAATACATTCATCCTCAGTAACACCTGGATATACTGTAGATTCATAAATAACGATATCTCCTTTCGATAAAACTTTTCCAACAGTCTCTGATGATTTGTATAATGGAGTTAAATCTGGACGGTTGTGTTTATCTACTGGAGTAGGAACTGTTATAACATAAACATTTGCATCTTTAATATCATCCAAATTTGATGAACAATATAATCCATGTACAGAATCTCCAAAAGGAACTTCTTTTACTAATACAGCCTGAAGAACTTCATCTTCCAGCTCTAATGTATGATCACTTCCCTGGTTTAATTCTTCAATACGTTTTTGATTGATATCAAAACCTACCACGGGATATTTTGTAGCAAACAATCGTGCTAATGGTAGTCCTACGTAACCCAGCCCTATAATGGCAATTTTATGTGTACTCATTACTGTTCTAATATTTTATTAAATTCATATATGATTTGACTTTCTTCTTTATTTGCTATGATTCTAGCTCCATAATCATTTAAGTGCCCCTCATCATAATACATTACTATATTATTATGAAAAGGAATCTGACTAATTAAATCACTATAATCAATATCTATAATGGAAACATTTGGATACCTTTTTGATAAACTAGAAACATAATTTGGTAGTTTATTTATTTCAACCTTATAAGTGTTATTCTTAGTCTTATCCTTAATATAATCTCTATTTACTTTTATTGGATTTCTGTCAAGAACAGGAAAATCAGATAAAATGATTAGTTTTTTATCTTTTGGTAGTTTACTTACAAAATTTTCTAAAGCAGAAGGTAAAGAGGTGATTTTATCAGACCAAGAACTTGCTAAAATGATATATTTAGAATTTTTAATTTCTATATTAGTCACATCGGCCAGTTTAGTATACTGATTGTATAATTCCTCATTAGGAAAATCACTCCTATTAATTCCCTGTATATTTGGATAGGTATTATTGGTTATTGTTTTAAGAGAAAAATTTCTCTTCTTACCTATTTCGTCAAAAAAGCTTTTGTAAACCAATGCATGACTATCACCTATTAATAGGAAAGATTGCTCTTTATCTAAATGTCCACTTCCTATGACTTCAACATTTTTAAAAGAGGAGGCGTGTGAGTTCATACCAAAGCTTGGTTTTGAATATTTAATTGGAATAGCACTAAAATAATTATTAACTTTTGTAATATTTACGTAGAAAAACATTAGGAGTAAAATACTTATCAAAGTAGTAATAAAGAATTTTTTATTACTAAATTTTCTAAATTTACTTTCAATAAAGGAATAACTAAAAAGGGAAAGAAAATAGGTAATAGTTATAATTGCAATACTCTCTATCAAATTAAAATTATAGTCGGCATTATAATACCTTATAAGTGCCATTATAGACCAATGCCATAAATAAACAGAATAAGAAATTTCTCCTATGTGAACTAATACCTTGTTATTTAAAATTTTTTGGTTAACCACATTTTCATTTAAAACTAACAAAGTACCAGTTGAAAGACAGGGAACTAAAACTAGAAATCCTGGAAAATTAGAAGATTCGGATATAAAAAATCCTGAACCAATAATCAACATCAAACAAATTATGCCAATTACACTTTTATAATTACCTATTATTTTTTTTATTTCATTTTCTTTAAGTCCAAAAATCAATCCTATTAAAAATTCTGGAAATCTAGAAATAAAAGAAAAATACATCAAATTTTTATTATTCAAATAGGTACTATTAAAATATGAATACCCTAACAAACCTAATACAATTAAAACTGTTATGATAAACAGGTATCTCTTATTTCTAATTAACAACAGAAACAAAGGAAGTAGAAAATAAAATTGCATCTCGATTGACAATGTCCAAGTATGCAATAATGGATTCTCACTGCTTTTTGCTCCAAAATAGTTATCTAGGCTTGCTAAGTAATTGTTTGAATTAAACAGTAATGAATGAAATACATTATTTTTTAATCCGTTGATGTCTAAATTTAAATAAACAATCCCCCCTACTAATAAGATCGAAATCAAAAAAAATAAATAAACAGGAAGAAGTCGTTTAAATCTTCCGATATAAAATTCTATTAAATTAAATTTTCCTGATTCAATTTTGTGTAGGATTATATTAGATACTAAATATCCTGATATTACGAAAAAAACATCAACTCCTATAAATCCCCCTGTTAGTATATTAGTATTTAAATGAAATAGAAAAACCAATACAACAGCTACAGCTCTTAATCCCTGAATATCATTTCTAAATTGCATTTTAAATAATCATATCTATTTTAAGTTTTCCCAATACCATTGTACAGCTTCTTTTAATCCTTTATCAATTGTATGAGTAGGCTTGTATCCTAATAATGCTTTAGCTTTTTCTATTGACGCTAAAGAATGTGGAATATCTCCTACCCGATTTGGACCATGAATAGGTTGAACTTGACTAATTTCAATGTCAAATTCACTTAAGTATTCTTTTAAATATTTAATTAAATCATTTAGAGTAGTTCGATCACCAACTGCTGTATTATATACTGTATTGATGGCTTCAGCATCATTTGTCAGCATTGCTAATTCATTCATTTGAATGACATTATCTATATAGGTGAAATCTCGAGAATAATTTCCTTCACCATTAATTTTAGGAGCTTCATGATTCATAAGCTGTTTTACAAACAAAGGAATAACTGCTGCATAGGCACCATTTGGATCTTGACGTCGCCCAAAAACATTAAAATATCGTAATCCAATACATTGCATTCCATAAGTTTTACTAAATACATCTGCATATAACTCATTTACATATTTTGTAACAGCATAAGGAGATAATGGTTTACCAATAACTTCTTCAATTTTTGGCAAAGATTCTGAGTCTCCATATGTAGAAGATGAAGCTGCATACACAAAACGTTTAACCTTTGCATCACGTGCAGCAATTAGCATATTTAAAAAACCTGAAACATTAACATCATTGCTTGTAATAGGATCTTTAATAGAACGTGGTACAGAACCTAAAGCAGCCTGATGTAAAATATAATCCACTCCATCTACAGCCTTTTTGCAAACTTCCAAATCACGAATATCACCTTCTATTAAAGTATAATTAGGATTCTGAAAGAATGGTTCAATATTATGACGATGCCCAGTTGCAAAATTATCTAGACAAACAACCTTGTAATTTTTACTTAAAAAATACTCTGTTAAATTAGAACCGATAAAACCTGCTCCACCTGTAATTAAAACTTTATACATGTTTATGATTTAAATATTTTTTGCCACCATGTTTTCTTCTTTTCACTCGAATAGCCATAACCGTAACCGTAGTTGTATCCGTAGCCATAACCTCCAGCATTTTTAGAAACATCATTAATTACAAATGAGACGTTAGATAATTTTGATTCTTTTACTAATCCATTAGCAAAATCAATTAATATATTTCTTGAGACTCCAGACCTTACTACATAAAGCGTTGCATCGGCAGTATCAGCAATGTTGAGCGTATCTGAAACAAGCATTAATGGTGCTGAATCTATCACAATATAAGCGTAGTTTGGTCGAACTTGATCTATCAACTTCTTATATCTGCCGTTTGATAAAAGCTCTTGGGGATTCGGAGGAATACTTCCCGCATAAATTACATCACAATTTGGATTCGTATCAGATGTAAGGATAAGGTCCTCAATGTTGATTGACTCATCATATAAATATTCTGTTAATCCTTTTCTTTTTATAGGTTCATTATCATATCGTTGAATCTGCGGATTTCTAATATCCGAACCTATAAGAAGAGATCTTCCATTTTTATTCCCCAATGTAAGTGCCAGATTAACAGAAACTAAGGTCTTACCTTCTCCTTTTACTGAAGAGGTTACCATGACAACTTTTGCTAAATCCTTAGAAGGTAAAACAAATTTCAAATTAGAGACCAGTACTCTAAAAGCTTCTGCAAGTTCAGAAAAATCATTTTTTTGAACCAGGTGATTTTCTTCATCTTTCAATGATGGAATATCAGCAAGAACTCCAAGTGATGTTCGATCTGTAATATCATATCGGCTGTAAATCTTATCATCCCACATAAAGAAGAAATAAAATATTGCAAAAGGAATTAATACTCCTAACACAATAGCTCCCAAAAGAACTAAACTTTTCTTAGGTGAAACAGGAATATCCTCTGTAAATGCAGGGTTTACAATTTTAGCCTTAGGAACATTGACTGAAAGATTAATTGCATTTTCCTCTCTTTTCTGTAAAAGAAAAAGAAAAAGTTGTTCCTTAAGGTTTTGTTGACGTTCTATACCTCTGTAGACCTTTGATTGTCCAGGGACTTTCTCTATCATTCCTGTACTTGTTGATATTTGTCCATTTAACTGAGCTATTGAAGCCTCCATTGTTGCCTTTTGTTGACGAATATTATCTCGAACAATTTCTTTCAATGAAGTGATCTCTTTATTCATTTCAACTACAGCAGGGTTTTCCATAGTTGCTTGTTTCAATGTCTTATTTCTACTGATAAGAAGTGTATTGTACTGCGAAATAGCCTGCTCTAATGATGGATTAAGACCTAAGTTAGAAGGCATAATTTGATTTCCTCCTTTAGACGCCTCTGTTTGGAGAGAGTTTAAAAGATCAAGTTGAGTTTGCTGAAGAAGAAGCGCCTTTGTATTATCACTTGTATTTTGAAGAGCTAATTGCGCTTGGGCTTGCAAATCAACAATACGATTGCGATTTTGAAAATCTTCTTTTTGATTCTCTACTCCGGAAAGATCGCGAGTGATAACCTCTAATCGTTTATCTATAAACTCTTGTGTATTCTGTGCCTGTAAATTTTTATCCTTAAGACCATCAAGATTATATTGCTTTGTTACTTCATTAAGAATAGCTTCTGATTTTTCAGAAACAGTACCCACCAGGCTGATGTTCATCAACATTGCTTTTTGATCTGGTAAGTTAACTTGTATTTTCTTTTCTAATTTTTTAACCTTCTCTAAAGGATTCCAAAAAACAATCTTATATTTTGAACGAAAAGAAAGTCCTGGTGTCTTTTGTAAAATTACAGTTCCAAAATTCAATTTCAAAACTTTATCAAAACTTCCTTTAACATCCGTTTTTTCCTCAGTCTCAAGAATAAAATTGTTTCCGTTTACTTCTTTTACAATATATTCAGAAGATATAAACTTTTTATCATCATTATAAGAAATAACTTTAGCAGTAATTGGTATTTTTGTAAATAATTCCGAATCCTTAATTTCTCCTGAATTATAATACTGTACATTAAGGTTAAGGTTCTCTACAACTTTCATAAGTATTGGTCTTGAAGTAACTACTGCGACTTCGCTTTTCAGTTCGTCAGCGTTCCCCAAGCCTAACCCAAGATTATCCAAGTCTGCAAGTGCACCAGTTATATCATTTTGTTTCTTATCAAATTTAAGAGTAGTAGTTGACTGATACTGAGGCACTGAATATCTGAGATAGATATATGCCACAATTAGGAATAAAAAAATAAACCCAACAAACCATGGCCACTTACTAAGGTATTTTCCAATAATCTTCCTCAAATTCAATGTTTCTTCACTCTCCTGAAGTTCTATCTGTTGCATGTTTTTATTTATCGGGTTAAAGAAATAACAAGAGTTGCTGCTGCCAATGCAGAAGCAATGATCTGGAAAGTAAGGGCTCTGTTTGGATTGGAATTAGCTTGAACCTGCTTGTTCTTGTCAGGTTCTACATAAAGTACATCATTCTGTTTCATATAATAATAAGGTGAATTCACAATATCTGATCTGGACAAATCCAAATTAACAATCTGATCTACCCCATCATCACCAGGACGTATTAATTTCACTTTTGTACGATCCCCAAAATCCGTCATATCTCCAGCCAAACTTAATGCCTGGAAAATATTAAGTTTCTGTGTGCTGCTTTCTTTTTGGCCAGGAACTTTAACTTCTCCTAAAACGCTTACATTAAAATTCTTTAAAGTAATTGTCACTAAAGGATCTGTAAGATATCTCTTTAACCGAGTTTCAAGATCCTGTTTTAATTGTACTTGTGTCATACCTTTAGTATATACATTCCCTAATACTGGAAAATTAATATATCCTTCTTCATTAACTAAATACTCGCTCGGCTGTACATATTGATTTACACCAGTCGTAGACTCACTTCCTACCTTGTTTACTGTGTTAAGGTTAAAAGGTTTGACTGCATTTTCGTCAAGTGCAGAAACGAGAATCAAAAGCACATCACTTTCTTGAATATGTAATCCTTGAAATTTAGCTTTGGCAACTTCTTCCTCCATATTATGCTGCGACATATATACCATATTCTGCTTTGGTTTACATGATACCAAAACTACCGACAGAATTAAAAGATATTTGATAATTGTTTTATTCATCATATTTAAGTCTACTGTAAGTATTAGTTCAATATATCATAAATGAATATTATATTTTGAACCAACTCCTTTTTTCAATTAATTTGTAACATAACACTCACCAAAGTGCGAGCATTTATAAAATATTTCTATTATAAATCTTAATTTTTAATTAAAGCTAAGATCCCAACAGTGATCGAAGCTATTACTGAAGCTACAGAAATGTATAATCCTGTGTTTGGATCTACTCTTGCCGCTTTTTCTCTATTAGCATTTGGCTGAACATAAATCACATCATTTTGCTTAAGATAGTAATAAGGAGAATTAATAAAATTTGCACTGGTAAGATCTATTCTTTCCTTACTAATCTGTCCATCTATATTTCTAACAATTAAAACATTATTTCTAACACCAAATGCGGTCAAATCTCCAGCTAAACCAAGAGCTCCGAATAAGGTCGTATTTCCATCAGGAATTACATAAGTTCCAGGTTTAGTAACTTCTCCAAGTACAGAAACTTTAAAATTAATAAGCTTTATATCTACAATAGGGGCTTTCACATATTCTGATAGCAGTCCAGTTAGTTTAGCTCTTAATGTCTCAATATTTTCGTTCTTTGTACTTACTTTTCCAATTTGGGGGAAAATAATATCCCCGTTTGTATCTATATTATATGTTGGTCCTGATAGAGGAGTTTGCTGGGGAAGATTATTAGAACTTGGTATTGAATATTGTGTAATGGTAGTACTTGAAGCATAGTTTTGGTTAAATGGCTTAACTACATCCATATCTTTTGCTGAGACGGTAATAATCAATTGATCTCCAGGTTGAAAATCAACTCTGCTATTCTTAATAGAATTTTCTAATGCTATACCATCAATATCTTTCATGTAATTAATATCCTGCTTCGTAGCACAAGAAAACATAGCCAGACTTATAGCCCCATAAATAATATATTTCAAACTCATTCCTGATAATTTTTCCACAAAAATAGGATAATTAATTTTTCCGCAAAAAATGCGATGGTTTATACTTACTTATTACTTTATTGATACATCAAGTATCATTTACTTTATTCTTCTACTAAAGGCTCTCTATCTAAAATCTCAAATTCAGAATTATTACTAATAAATTCCTGAACTATCGTTTTTAATATCCTAACAACCTGCAACTTATCTCTCTTCACAGCCGCCAAGATAATCTGCTTACATAAAATATCCACCTCTTCAAACTCCATTAAAGGATCTCTTGAGATAAGAATCTTCTCATGATGAGTAGGAATTGTAACAGTATTATTACTTAGAAGTTCTTCATATAGTTTTTCACCAGGTCTAAGTCCTATGAATGTAATTTTGATATCTACATCAGGTGTATAACCTGATAATTTGATCATTCTTTTTGCCAGATCCAGGATTTTAACTGGTTCACCCATATCAAATACATAGATCTCTCCACCATTACCCATTGTACCTGCCTGAAGCACGAGTTCGCACGCTTCAGGAATAGTCATAAAGTATCTTATGATATCCGGATGTGTAATAGTTACCGGTCCACCTTTTTCTATCTGTTTTCTGAAATGTGGAATAACCGAACCATTGGAACCTAATACATTACCAAATCGTGTTGTAATAAATTTTGTAGTATTTCCAGGTGAATTCTGTAATGATTGTACAAATAATTCAGCTGCTCTTTTGGATGCACCCATTACATTAGTTGGGTTTACAGCTTTATCTGTAGATACCATTACGAATCTATTGACTTTATATTTCTTTGATAATAAGGCTAGGTTCTTTGTTCCTAAAATATTTACAAAAATTGCTTCATGAGGATTCTCTTCTATTAATGGAACATGCTTATAAGCTGCTGCATGATAAACCATTGAAAATTGATAATCTTCAAATACTTTTTCTAACCTATAACTATTCGAGATATCAGCCAGTACAAATTTAAATTTCTGATGAGGAAACTTTTCAATAAGCTCCAACTCAAGTTCATACAAAGGAGATTCTGCCTGATCAAGTACAACAATTAACGAAGGGCTGAACTGTGCAACCTGTCTTACAATCTCACTTCCGATAGACCCAGCACCGCCTGTTACCAAAACATTCTTTTCAAAATGTCTTTTTGTAACATCCTCACTTTCGATCTTAATAGGTTTACGGTTAAGTAAATCTTCAATCTGAAGCTGACTAATTCCTCCTACCAGATCACTATCTCTCATTTTACTAAGAGTTGGAGCTTTCAAAACTCGCAATCCCTTATCCAAAGCCAAGGTCATCCATTCTTCGATTTCCTGCTTTGTCATGATTTCTTTAATTAATAATACAGCATCAAATTGCTTTATTAATTTTTCACTTGCAAAAAACTGATTTTTATTATAGATTTTATATCCTAATAATAATGCTCTATTAGAATCGGATCTTCCTGTAAGAAATCCCTGTAATCGATAGGGATAATTTGGATTATGCATAATAGCCCGTGCCAATGCTACTGATGCCTCACCTACTCCTACAACAGCAATTCTAACCTTAGAAGAAGCTCCTTTGATATCAATAAGAATATTAAAGAACTGCTTAGTGATCATTCTAAAGAAGAACATTATGGATACTGAAATAAGAAAATATAAAAAAAGGTTAGGGTATAAATACAATGACGTACCCATTGCCAGCTGCGAAAAATAGTTTACTATTAAAAGTGTTACCAGGGTACTTCCGGATGATAATATAATCTTGAAAAAATCAAAAAAGGTAGAATGTCTTATAATCCCCGCATAGGTTTTAAAGACATACATAAATATAATATTTGTTCCAATAAGTAAAATTCTTTTTTGGAAAGTGTATTCTGGAAAATTAACCTTAACATCTAAATTTCTTAAAAACAGACGTGAAAGCAATATAGAGAATAATATAATAAGAATATCAATAACAATAACTAACCATCTTGGTATATATCTCAACTTGGTGATTTTCACAATGTTATCGCCATTGTAAAGAGCATTAAAAGCTTCATGCAACTTTTTCATTCAACATCAGGTGATTTTATTAGCTTGGCAAAGGTAATAGATAAAACTCATACTTTTAAATGCAAAAATTAATTTCTTTTTCTATGTTATCTATTTCTTACAGGTTTATCTTTCTAATTTATATTATTGTTAATAACAAAAATATAGTACAAAATTCACATATTTTTTTCGCAATTACCACCGTATTTTTACCCTTTTTTAGATATAAATTCGAAATATAAATATTGCAAACCACATGCATTTTTCGTGCCACTTATTGCATTACAAGTCTAAACTTTAATTTTTTTTTAATAAAATCATATAAGACATTACATATAAATGGCTTATATTATAAAAATTATACAGTTTGGGAACAAAGCAATAAAATAATCATGGGAAGAATCCACATTTTCAAAAAACTATTTACGGTACATTTAAGTTTAAGCAAAACTATTTTTTTTTAATCTAAAACAATCAGTGGTAAAATTATATATATGTTAACTTTCCATTATTTGTAAAATAATTTCATATTCAAAACCTTTTCCCATTAAATATTTGATAGCTTTTGATTTTTTTTGATATTCTTTCAATCCGCTTTGTTTAGAATAATAATCCTCAAAAATTTTTGAAATTGTCTTAAAATAATCATCTTCATCTATCTCATCAAAGCATGCATTAATCAGTTTTTCGGAAATCTGTTTTTGCTTTAAATTGATTCGAATTTTATTTCGCCCCCAATGTTTTATATAAAACTTTCCTCTAATATAGCTTCTTACGAATCTTTCTTCATTTAAATAATTTTCCTGTAGCAGGTATAAAAGAATCTCCTCTTTGGCTTCAGGGATTAATGTAAATTCCCTCATCTTCTGCTCTACTTCAGCATGACAACGATCCTGGTAAACACAATAGTTAACCAATTTTTGCTTGATTTCGATAAAAGTATAAGATTTCTTATCCATATATTTATAAAAAAAGAATGAGCATATGCTCATTCTTTATATTTTAATTTAGGTAAAAATTAGTAATTAAACAAAGCTTTCCCTTCCATTAATTCATTCACTTTCTTTCTTACAGATGAAAGAACTTCTTCATTTTTAATATTATCAACAACTTCAGAGATCAATTCTGAAATAGTTTCCATATCCTGTTCTTTCAATCCTCTGGTTGTAATTGCAGCAGTTCCTAATCTTATACCAGATGTCGTAAACGGTGACTTATCATCGAAAGGAACCATGTTTTTATTACATGTAATATCAGCTAATACTAATGCTTTTTCTGTTTCTTTTCCATTTACTCCTTTATTTCTAAGATCTACAAGCATCAGGTGATTATCCGTACCTCCACTTACAATATCAAAACCTCTATTGATCATAGCTTTTGCTAAAGCCTGAGCATTAGATTTAACTTGTTTAGCATAGGTTTCAAACTGAACATCCAAAGCCTCTCCAAAAGCAATTGCCTTACCAGCAATAACATGCTCCAGCGGACCTCCCTGGATTCCTGGAAAAACAGCACCATCCAGAACTTGGCTCATCATTTTGATCTCACCTTTTGGAGTCTTGTGTCCGTAAGTATTTTCAAAATCTTTACCCATCATGATCATTCCTCCTCTCGGACCTCTTAATGTTTTATGAGTAGTAGTGGTTACTACATGGCAATGTTCAAAAGGAGAATTCAATAATCCTTTTGCTACAAGACCTGCAGGATGTGCAATGTCTGCCCAAAGAGTAGCTCCTACTTCATCAGCGACTTCTCTAAATTTTGCATAATCTAAATCTCTTGAATATGCTGAAAAACCAGCAATAAGCATTTTTGGTTTTTCTCTTAAAGCAACTTCTCTCATTTGATCATAATCGATCAAACCAGTTTCCTGTTGTACTCCGTAAGAAACCACATTATATTGAATTCCTGAAAAATTAACCGCAGAACCATGAGTCAAGTGCCCTCCCATAGAAAGGTCCATTCCCATAATTTTATCTCCTGGCTTTAAAACTGCAAGATAAATAGCTGCATTTGCCTGAGAACCTGAGTGAGGCTGAACGTTTACATAATCAACTCCAAAAAGTTCTTTTGCTCTGTTTATTGCTAAAGTTTCGACCTCATCTACTACTTCACATCCACCATAATACCTCTTACCGGGGTACCCTTCTGCATATTTGTTAGTCAATACACTTCCCATTGCTTTCATTACATTATCAGAAACAAAATTCTCTGATGCTATGAGCTCCAAGCCATGAGTCTGTCTTTGTTTTTCCTTTTCAATCAGGTCGAAAATAATATCCATTTTACTTTAAGTTTTTAAGATTTTTCAGTCCAAATGTACGGAATTTCCTGCAAGATTTCAGTAACCTTACCTATGATTTTTGGAATAAAATTTCAAGAAATCTTCTTTATTCTCAATCCCTATCTAGTGCTATAATCTGAAAATAATTTGTCTACTTATTTTTAAAGTGACCAGCAGAAAGATCTTCGTTTATCTTATAATAAAAAAGTTCCCTTTTGTACAAGTACGGCAGGGAACACTAAAACACTTAAAATTTAATTAAAATTCTTCTTCAATAAGCTCTTTATTAACCATAGCTCCAGCAAAATTTCCCGATCCCACAGCATTTGCTACCGATCGCATCATTGAGGAGCTATCACCACATGCATAAGCTCCATACACATTGGTTTTATAAAAAGCATCTGTTTTTATATGACCAGATTCAGCTATTTCAATTCCCAAATCTCCAGAAATATTCAGATTCTGTTCAAAAGGAACTTTTGCGTAAATAGCTTTTACAGGATGTTGATTTCCATTCTTGAAAATTATATTCTCGACCTTTCCATTGATATGTTCAATACTGCTAATTTCATTTTCGTCAAGATAAATATTTTTTTCCTTCAACCTTTTTATCTGATCTTCTAATAATGTTGATTTCCCATTGGTGAACAGGGTAAGATCCTTTGTCCAGTGCGAAATCATTTTGGAAAATTCAAAAGCAAAATCTCCATCTCCTATAATTCCTGTTTTTTCATTTTTAACCTCGTATCCATGACAGTAAGGACAATGTAAAACAGAAATTCCCCAACATTCATCGAATCCTGAAATATCCGGTTTTATATCCTTAATTCCTGTAGCTATGATCAGTTTCTTAGATTTGAATCTTTGTCCTGATTGTGTTTCGACTTCAAATCCGCTGTCAGTCTTCAAAAGCTTTATAGCCAGACCATCATAGAATTCTACAGAACTATATTTTTTCACCTGAGATGTAGCCTCATTGCTAATTTCTTTAGGGGTTTTGCCATCTTGTGTCAGAAAATTATGAGAATAAGGTGTTTGCGCATTGCAAGGTTTTCCTCCATCAATGATCAATACATTCCTTAAAGATCTCCCTAAAGCCATTGCCGCGGAAAGCCCGGCATAACTTCCTCCAATTATTATGACATCAAAAAGATTTCCTCCCATGGTTTAAAATAAAATATAAGACAAAGATACAATATTTTTTCAATAACGCAACACTATTGCGATAATAAAATAATAAAAAAGCTGATCAAAAACAATCAGCCATATTTAAACAACCTTTGATACTTCAAGACAAAGACCTTTATTATCTATTCTGTTTTAAATAACTTTATCGTATAATCCAATAATTCCTGACCACCAACTTCTCCATGCCCCGGAATAACTATTTTCGCATTAGGATATGTATTTTTAACTTTTTCTACGGTTCCGACCCATGCTTTAACGTTTGAATCTTCAAGGTATCCTTTACTGGCATCAACTTCTTTAATCAGACAGCCACCAAACATCACATTTTCACCCGGAAAGTAGCCCACAACATTATCTCTGGTATGGCCTTCACCAAAGAATGTCGCATATACTTTCTGCTTACCAACATTTAAAGTCAAACTATTATCAAATCCATGGTCAGGAACATTGAATTTATTTTCTTTTGCTAATGCTATGGTTTTGTAAGTAGCGTAACATGGAATACCACTTTTAGTAAACTCTTTTAATCCACCTACACAATCATTATGAAAATGGGTGGCGATAACGGCATTAATCTTTGCATTCAGATTGTTATTGATCCATTTAATTAATTCACCTGAACTCTTATCATTAGTTGGAGTGTCAAAAATTACCGTTTCATCACCATCTTTTACAATCATTCCATTACAGGGAACCCGTCCAAATGTTTCTGTATCTATATAGGAAATATGCTGGTAAACGCTTGCTGACAACTTTTTAATAATGAGATCATGGGATTTATAAACCACCTTAGAATTAACAGATGAAGATTTCTGAGAAATACACCCAAAAAAAACTATCGTCAACAACACGCTCAAAATTTTAAATAATGATTTCATTCTTTATTCTTTTAATAAAAATATTCTAAAACTCACTTTCGCCCTCATCAATCTCACTCTTTATTTTTGCTCTCACATCTATTTTTGCCCGACTGAAACTAAAAATAAGAGTCCCTTTTTCTCTGGCAAAAGGATTGGTAATAGAATCAGCTTTTCTTGAAATTTCAAAGTAAGGCCCAGTCTCTTTTAGCTCATCGTCATTATCATCGTTTTTTATTCTTATCAAGTTAAAATATTTGTCTTTAAGATCAAACCAATTGATGTAATCGGCATTAAATGAGACAGCTTTTATTCCCATCTTTGAATAGTAGTTAATGGCTCCAGCCTGCCCATAATTATCACATAGAACGAGTGTTTTCCCAGTCTTCGATAATTTGGAATATTCTTTATCTACTTTTTGAGCTAATTCTTTCCACCCTAGCATATCTGCAAAATCCTGAGGCAATGAATGATCTTTTCCATCTTCCCACCGTAACAATCCAAATTTCTTATACCGCTCCGGATTATTCACAATAAACTCTGGACTCTTATTAGGAAATGAAATACGATACATAGGGATAAATAATATGATAGGGTGCAGAATACAGATTGGTTTGAGAAATCGTTTCCAGCCGTTTTCCAAAATGTGATCCAAATAAACCGATCCAAAAGCTACATACACAGGATAAAGACCTATCGCATAATAATCTTTAGCCTTAAAAAATACAAACAGTGATATTGCAATTACATATCCCCAGAAAAAGAATCTGAACTTTTCAAATGGTTTATAAAATAACAAGGCGTAGAAACTAATTAATATAACAAACGTAACACCTATAAAGAATAATAACTGAGACTTAAAAAAATCAAATCTGTTCACATTCACCAATTGGTTTTCTGAAAGCACCTTCATATGGTGAATAATCGGAAAGTTGTTATTATACTGCCATAATAAATTAGGAAAAATAATAACTAAAGTTATAAGTCCAGACCAATATGTATGTTTGTTTTTAAAGATCTTTCTTTGTTTTGTTAACAAAAGTGCAGGGATAAAACCCAATGCAAGAAAAGCAATATTGTATTTATTTAAAATGCCCAGACCAAAAATTATCCCTCCGAAATAAAGCCATTTTACTTTTTCTGTATTCATATATTTAATTAAAATATAAAAAAACAAAGTCCATAAAAATACCTCTGAGGAGTTAGGTTGAAAAAGCATATTTAATCGTAAAAGCACAGAAAACAGCAATCCAAGAGAAGCGAGAACCTGAGCAAACAACCCTCCTTTTAATTCTTCAATGATTTTCCAGACTACAACTATCGTTAATGCTCCAAATAAAGCAGGAAAAAATTTAACCCAGAATACAGATCCACCCAATATCTGAATTAGCCATGCAAACCATGAGCTAAAAGGGGGAACTGACAAATAGCCCCATGCAAGATGATTTCCCTGATCAATATGCAGAAACTCATCCCGGTGCAATTCGTATTCAGGACTAATCAGTATATATTGAAGAATAAATTTCGCAATGATAAAAACAAAAAGAATCAGATAACTTTTCTTCATAGGTTAAAGTTTGGAATTAAAATTAAGACATTTTAAACTTCTTTTTCATTACATCTTTGAACAGTTTAATTTAACAGAATAGAACAGCAACTTTAATCAGTCAACAAAAAATCCCGGAAATTACTTTCCGGGATCTTAGATAAATGTATCTGGTTAGTTTATTATTTTTTCTTTTCTTTAAGCTCTTCTTTATCTTTATCAGAAGGGTTCCAGACTTTCACTTCAGAATTCTTATCGATCCCTGAAAGCACCTGAACATTGATACCATCACTGGCTCCTAATTTCACATATACTTTCTTGAACTTCCCGTCTTTTTGTTTCACTTCAACAAAAGATTTATCCTTTCCATTGCTCTTTTCATATTGAACAAGTGATTCATCCAATAACAAAGCATTCTTTTGAGAATTTAATACGATCTCTCCATTTGCCGAAAATCCAGCTCTGATGTATTCATTGTTAGGATTACTCACATCACCTTCAACCGGGAATTTAATCGTTCCTAAATTATCTTTTCCTTTAGGGGCAATCATTGTTAATTTCCCAGGGAAAGTCTTATTTTGTAAAGCACCGATTACAATATTCATTGGCATCCCTTGTTTCAGTTTTCCAGCCTGAGCTTCATCAATTTCTCCCTGAAAAATCAATGAGTTAAGATCTGCAATAGAACAAATTGTTGTTCCTGCATTGAAGGAGTTAGCTTCAATTACCTGGCTTCCCACTTTTACAGGGACATCAAGTACGGTTCCTGCAGCTTTAGAACGGATTTGGGTAGTAGCAAAACCCTGTAACTCAGGAGTTGCTCCGGTTTTCACGATCTGTAATCTCTTTTGTGCTGTCTGGAACTGCTGATTTGCATTTTTAAGAGTTTGTTGCTGGGAATATAACTGCTGCTGAGAATTTAAATAATCTTGCTTGGAAATAACTCCCTGACTATATAATTTCTGTTGCATATCAAATTGTTTCTGCATATTATCCACATTCAGTTTGGCATTACTGATCTGAAGCTCCGCATTCTGAACTTCCTGCTGTGCGTTGTTTACATCAGCAATATTCGGGATAATTCTAACAGTCGCAACCAATTGCCCTGCAACCACTTTATCTCCTTCATCCACTAAAATTTTATCAATGATACCTGCAATGTTAGGTTTGATTTCTATTTCTTCTTTTGGTATAATTTTTCCTGTCGCCATGACTTTATCATCCATGTTTTGGACCGTTGGTTTTCGCGTAAGGAACGCCTCACTCTCTTTAGAGTTGGATTTGATCAAGTAACCAATTCCCGAGAATAATGCCACTGCAAATAAAAGCCCCAACAGTATATAAATGGCTTTTTTCCAAGTGAATTTCTTTTTCATATATCTAGTTTATTTTTTATTTAAATGGTTTTTATTCAGTTCTTAATGCTTCAATAGGTCTAATTTTCACTGCTCTCTGAGCTGGAATCATTCCGATAATCAATCCTAAAATTACCATTACTGCCATGGCAGCAAATACATTCCCATAGTTTACCGTAGGATTATAAAATGGAAAGGCATCCTGATTCTGTGTTGCCATATTAAGAATCATGAGGACAAATATTCCCGACATGAATCCTAATAATCCTGAAGATAATGTAATAACAACACTTTCCAGGAGGATCTGATTTCTAACTTCCGAAGGCTTCGCTCCTAAGGCTCTTCTGATTCCGATTTCTTTTGTTCTTTCCTTTACCGTAATCAATAAGATATTTGAGATGGCAATAACTCCGGCAAGGATCGTAAGTGTTCCCACGATAATTGTTAAGAGCTGCATTCCGGTTAAAAATCCTGTCAATTTTCCGAATTCTTTTCCCAGGTTGAAACTCCCGAATGCGTTCGTATCTTCGGGTGAAACTTTATTCTTAAGCTTCAGTACCTGTTTTACTTTTTCTTCTACAATCTTTAAATCGGCATCAGGCCTGCTGACAATAGCAAACATATCGATATTATCTCCCGCATTATACATTTTCGTGTATGTAGAAAGAGGAATGAAAACAGTACGGTCATTTTCAAAACCGCCGCCTTTTTTCACTCTGAAAACACCAATAACATTAAAAAAGAGACCTTTTATATTGATAGATTTTCCAATAGGATTTTCTTTCTTTTTAGAATCAAAAAAGTTTTTATAAACTTCTTCTCCTATCACAGCCACATTTTTATTTCCTGATAAATCTGCATCATTAATATAGCGTCCGAAAATAAGTTTCTTCTCTGAAATTTTATTTCCCACAGGATAATCTCCGGTAAGAGAATAAGTGGCACTTTTTCCATTTTTTGACATGGATTCTCCCGGTGTTCCTGTAAAACTTCCCCGAGCATTTTGCGGCGAAATGTAGTCTATTTCAGGAACCTTTCTTTTCAACATTTCCATATCGGGAAGATGTAGCTTCATCTCTCTTCCTTTTGGAAAACCTTCATAAGGAATTGAAGTTTTCTGAGCCCACAAAAAAATAGAATTTGTTGCAAAACCCGAGAATAATTTATCAAAACCGTTCTCCATTCCTTTTGCTGCTCCCAGCAAACTTACATATAAAAACATACCCCAACCTACCCCGATCATGGTAAGGAATGTCCGAAGTTTATTATTTCTCAATGAATAATAAATTTCCTGCCAGGTATCCTTTTTAAATAAGATGTTCATTGGTGTTAGTTATGAGGTTGATTTATACTTTTTAAATTATTATTAATGAGCAGCAACATTTATTCTGTTCGTAATGCTTCTATAGGCTTAATTTTCGACGCTCTGTAAGCAGGAACAAAACCGGCAATAAGTCCTGAAAAAACCAATGCAAGAAATGCCATAAAGATCTCCGCCCAGCCCACACTAGGGTTCTTTATAAAAAACTCCTCAAGCCTGTCTCCCATAAGGCTAAGGGCTAAAACACCCAAACCTACTCCGATCAGACCTGAAATCACTGTAATGACAACACTCTCTTGTACAATAAGTGCTACAATACTTCTAGGTTTTGCACCAATAGCTTTTCTGACACCGATTTCCTTTGTTCTCTCTTTAACAATATAAACCATAATGTTACTGATCCCAATGATCCCTGCGATCAGAGTTCCCATTCCGATAAACCCAACAATACCGGTAAGTACTGCCATAAACATAAATGTATCATTCATATTTTCAGCATTATTCCATACCCGGACCCCGTTTTCATCGTCGGGAGAAACATTTTTCCTGGCTTTTAATCTATCTTTTAGCTCATTCCCATATTTTATAGCTTCCTGGGGCGTCAGCTTTTCGTTGTAGGCTATATATACCGTAGTTACCGTATCTGAGCCTTTTTTCATTTGTTGTAAAGTAGTGATAGGAACAGTAATATGTCTTTCATCCCAGTCTCCCCCATCATCGGAAAATACTCCCACGACCTTGAACATTGTTCCGTTGATATTAAGTTCTTTTCCTACAGGACTTCCATTCTTGATCAAATCCCTCTGAACCATTCGTCCGATCACAGCAACATTTTGCTTCCTTTCAAGATCGGAAGGATTGATGTATCGGCCTTCAAGAATTTTCCTGTTCTCTATAAACTTTTCTTCGGGATCTCCTCCGTTGACCTGGTAGTTACCACTTTCCTTTCCATATTTTACCAGCAAACTGGTTTGATATCTTGGAGTAGAATACCCTACTTTTTCTTTATCTGCTTTAACCAAAAAATCATAATCAGCATTATTCATGGTCACATTACGATCCGACTGTAATCCTTTATAAGCCAGTGTTGTTTTCCCTGTAAAAATGGAAATCAAATTTTGGGCATCTCTTGCAAAACCTTCTGTAAAAGCATTTTGAAGACCTTTACCAATTCCAAAAAGAACGATAAAGATAAATAACCCCAGTGCTACAGTAAAACCGGAAAGTACCGTTCGCAATACATTACTGCGAATAGAACTGAATATTTCCTGCCAACGATCCAGGTCAAACATAATTTTATTTTTTTACTTTTTTAAAGTCAATGTATGGTTCACTATTTACAGAACAACCTGCTTGATAAATTCATCACTTTCGATAACTCCATCCTTTAAAATCACATTTCTTTTTGTCTGTGCTGCAACATCAGGTTCGTGAGTTACTACTATGATCGTTTTCCCTTCATTATTAATATCCTGCAGCAATTTCATAATATCATGAGTCGTCTTTGAATCCAAAGCTCCGGTAGGTTCATCAGCTAATACAACTTTAGGATTGGTGATCAAAGCTCTTGCAATAGCTACTCTTTGCTTCTGTCCACCTGAAAGTTCATTAGGAAGGTGGGTCGCCCACTGAGCAAGCCCCACTTTCTCCAGATATTCCATTGCGATCTGATTACGTTCTTTTCGGGGTACATTCTGATAGTATAAAGGAAGAGCTACATTTTCTAAAGCGGTTTTATATCCTATAAGATTAAAAGACTGGAAAATAAATCCTAAAAATTTACTTCTGTACTCAGCAGCCTTTACTTCGGATAAATGTTCAATAGGAACGCCATCCAGCTCATAAGTCCCTGAATCTTTTTCATCCAGAATACCTATAATATTAAGAAGCGTAGACTTTCCCGAACCGGAACTTCCCATGATAGAAACAAACTCACCTTCGGAAATATTAAGATTAATTCCCTTGAGAACGTGCAGTTTACTTTTCCCTGTATCGTATGATTTATTTAAATCCTGAATTACTAACATTAAGTGATCTATGTTTTATACTCCTATAAGTAGTATATACTTTCAATTTGTTACAAGAATAAAAATTTATTGCAATTTTTTACTGTTTAACATATTAAACCTTTATTAATAGACATTTAAAAACTTTTGTTTAACTGTAACTTATCAAAAATATTTATTTACTGTGTATTAGTGGAGTTAAACCAATATCAGTGCTTGTTTCATGTAAATGTGGAAAACTTTTACGGTTAAAAGTCAACCAATTAGTGTTTACCTCTTTCAAAATCGTTTCTTTTTTTCGAACTTTGTGCTTCGCACTAACAAATAATAAAAACACTTTTCTTGTGAAAAACTTTTAAATATAAGTTCCAACAAATCAAGCCGTTATTTATTCTTTGAGTTTTATCCACAGTGATCTAATTATTTTAATTTAAACACATTTTTAATATGGGAATTTTTGATAAGAGAGTAAGTTACAAGCCTTTTGAATACCCTGAGGTTCTTCAATTTGTAGAAGCGATTAATAAGTCGTTCTGGGTACATTCAGAAGTGGATTTTACTGCAGACATTCAGGATTTTCATTCGCAGTTAGAACCGCACGAAAAAAATGCTGTGAAAAATGCATTACTTGCTATTGCACAGATCGAGGTGTCTGTAAAGACATTCTGGGGAAACCTATATAATCATATGCCAAAACCTGAACTTAATGGTTTGGGAGCAACTTTTGCAGAATGTGAATTTCGCCACTCAGAAGCGTATTCCCGTTTATTAGAGGTATTAGGATATAATGAGGAATTTAGTAATGTAATAGAAGTTCCGGCTGTGAAAAAGAGAATTGACTTTTTGTCAAATGTTCTTAAACATGCTAATTCTTCTACACCTAAAGAATATGTTTCTTCATTATTATTATTCAGTATTCTGATTGAGAATGTATCTCTTTTCTCACAATTTGCAATCATCCTTTCTTTCACCAGATTTAAAGGATATATGAAAAACGTTTCTAATATTATTGCCTGGACTTCTGTGGATGAGCAAATTCATGCTAACGCAGGAATTTATTTAATCAATAAAATTCGTGAAGAACAGCCTGAGTTATTAACTGATTCTGATATTGAAGATATCTACACATTGGTAGATCAATCTGTAGAATTAGAAGGTGAAATTTTGGACTGGATATTCGAATTAGGAGAAATAAGCGTATTCTCAAAAGAAGATTTATTAAACTTCATGAAATACCGTGTTGATGACAGTTTAAAGAAAATCAATATGCAAACCCGTTACAACATTTCTCCGGAACAATACCGTCCTATGAAATGGTTTGAAGAAGAAGTATTTGCAAACTCTATGGATGATTTCTTTGCTAAAAGACCTGTAGACTATACAAAACACGATAAGAGTATTACAGCGAACGATTTGTTTTAATTAAAACAATTTCTGACAAGTAATTGAATAATGATCTGTCATTCCGGAAAAAGATCCTTTTTTCTGGAAATGATAATAAATTCCAAACACAAAGATGATCAACGTAATTGTAACCTATACTGTAAAACCCGAATTTGTTTCAGAAAACAAAGCAAATATTCAAAAGTTTTTGAATGACTTCAAGCAATTGGATCAATCTACATTTGAATATAAAGTGTATGCAAAAGAGGATGGTATTACATTTTTACATTACTCTAATTACAGGAATGAGGAGGTACAACATGAAGTTTTGAATACACCGTCTTTCAAAGAATTTCAGAGACTGAGAGATGAGAGTGGACTTAACGGTTCCCACAAGGTAGAATTTTTAGAATCAATTTAATAACACAAAATTCCTGGATATGCGACATGGATATCCGGGAATTTGAAAATATAACAACTATGGAGGAACAAAATACTAATATATGGTGGCTCAACGAGGAGTCTGAGCAAATGCTAAACAGAGGATATCTGTTAAAAGGGGAAACTGTAGACGGAGCAATCGACAGAATTACCACCGCTGCTGCCAAAAAATTATATAAACCAGAATTACAACCAGCTTTCAAGGAAATGATCACTAAAGGGTGGATCAGTTTCTCTTCTCCGGTTTGGGCAAATATGGGAACTCAAAGAGGTCTTCCTATCTCTTGTTTCAACGTTCACATTCCGGATAGTATTGAGGGTATTACCCACAAAATGGGTGAGGTAATCATGCAGACAAAAATTGGAGGTGGAACTTCAGGATATTTCGGAGAGCTTCGTAACAGAGGTACTGCGGTAACTGATAATGGAAAATCTTCAGGAGCTGTTTCTTTCATGAAATTGTTTGATACTGCAATGGATGTGGTTTCACAAGGAGGGGTAAGAAGAGGTGCTTTTGCTGCATATTTAGATATCGACCACGGAGATATTGAAGAATTTTTATCAATCAAAGATATCGGAAGCCCGATCCAGAATTTGTTTACAGGAATCTGTGTTCCTGATTACTGGATGCAGGATATGATAGATGGTGATATGGATAAGCGTAAGATCTGGGCAAGGGTTTTAGAAAGCCGTCAGCAAAAAGGTCTTCCTTATATCTTCTTTACAGACAACGTAAACAGAAATAAGCCACAAGTTTATAAGGATTTGGGATTAACTGTAAATGCAAGTAATCTTTGTTCTGAAATTATGCTTCCTTCTACAAGAGAAGAATCATTTATCTGCTGTCTGTCTTCCATGAACTTAGAATTGTATGACGAATGGAAGGATACAGATGCTGTAAAATTAGCTGTTTATTTCTTAGATGCCGTTCTAACTGAATTTATTGATAAAACAGAAGGAAACTATTACCTGCAAGGAGCCAGAAATTTCGCTATGCGTCACAGAGCTCTTGGACTAGGTGCTTTAGGATATCATTCTTATTTACAGAAAAACATGATTCCGTTTGAAAGCTTCGAGGCTACTCAGTTTAATGCAAGAGCTTTCAGACACATCAAAGAACAGGCAGAACAAGCATCAAGAGAATTAGCGAATATCTATGGAGAACCTGAATTATTGAAAGGTTACGGATTAAGAAATACCACAGTAATGGCTATTGCTCCTACGACTTCAAGTTCAGCCATTTTAGGACAGACTTCTCCTGGAATTGAGCCTTTTGCATCTAATTATTACAAAGCTGGTTTGGCTAAAGGAAACTTTATGCGTAAGAACAAATATTTAGCAAAACTATTAGAAGAGAAAGGATTAGATAATGAAGAAACGTGGAGAACGATCATGTTGAATCACGGTTCTGTTCAGCATTTGACTGAGTTAACTGAAGAAGAAAAAGCAGTATTCAAAACATTCAAAGAGATCTCTCCAATGGAGATTATTTCTCAGGCTGCTCAAAGACAACAGTATATTGATCAGGCACAATCATTAAACTTACAGATTCCATCTACTATGCCAGTAAAAGATGTTAATTACCTTTACATCGAAGCATGGAAAAAAGGAGTAAAAACTTTATATTATCAAAGAAGCTCATCAGTATCTAAAGAAATGATGGTGAACTTTGTATCTTGTTCAAGCTGCGAAGCTTAGACAGCAAATAATAAACAATTTATATATTGAGCACGTTTTAAACGTGCTTTTTTTGTTTCATTAAATCCAATACATTGTCTGATTATATAAAACAAAAAAGCCCGGAAAGAAAATCCGGACTCTTGAAAGAATATATAAAGTAAAAATTAAAAATTATATCGAACTCCAATCTGCGCCTGGAATCTTGATGCAAACTGATCAATTGTATATGGTAAACCAGGAGATTTGAAGTTATAGGTTGGATCTCCTGCCCCAGGTTGTCCGGTAGCAACATTTCCAACTTTCGTTAATCCTACGCTCGCTGTTGAGTTGAAGGTGTTAGGTACAAAATATACTTTACCCCAATCCTTATTTAAGAGGTTCGTGAAGTTAATGATGCTTAAAGAAATCTGTAACGTATTTTTAGACTTCTCACTTAATCTGATTTCATCCATAATTCTGATATCAGCCTGAATGTTCCATGGTGTAACATCACCATTTCTTTGAGTGAATGTTCCTCTTCTACTGCTTAGATACTTATTGTTATTAACGAAGCTTTCGTAATCAGCAACCTGTTGTTGAGCCGTTACTAAAATATTACCCGCCCCATCTTTTATTGGAACTATATACTTAGCTGCTTCTGCGGCATCTTTGAAGATATAAGCCAATCCTGCTGCTTGTCCCGTATTAGCAATTGTACTGTTGATAAAGCCCCAAGAAAAAGGATTTCCTGATTGTGCATTGAAATATACATTCGCAGATAATCTATTCGATTGTGAAACATTGAAACCATATCCCAGATTAGCTACAATTCTATTTTTGATCGCAAAGTTAGAAGTTGTTAATTGAGGATTGTTAGGAGTCAAAGACTGGTTCATCTGCCAGTTACTTTCCATAGAATTCCTGATACCATTCGTGATATCTTTAGCATCTCCATAGGTATATGCTGCGAAGAAGTTAAATCCAAAATTATAGGCTTTAGAGATCTGTGCAGTTACATTATATCTGTATCCCTGTTTAGTATTGGATAACATATAAGCATTGGAGAAATTACTATTGATGTTAGTCGTATAAATAGGCATTTCGTGGTTTACGTCATAGCTAAAATACGTTACATTATCAGTCTTATTAACCTGTTGGAATTTCAGGTCATAAAGTACTTTAGTGTAAATACCTTCTAATGTCAGTTTATATCCTCCAACAGTATAATCTACTCCTAATGAACTTCTCCAAACTTTAGGCATTTTAAAGTTGTTGTCAATAAGGTCTACCTGTACTTTGGAAGAGTTTTGCCAGTTAGCAAAGTTTCCGCTTACCAATGGATCTCCGTTAGCTGCCATTTGAGCTGCTGTTGGACCATTGTAATCATAACTTCCGAAACCGACTCCATCGTTATAATAAGCATAACCTAGCCATGCAAAAGGTATTCTTCCTACAAAAATACCAGAACCTCCTCTTAGTACAACCGATCTGTTTTCTGTAAGATCTAAACTAAATCCTAATCTCGGAGATATTGTTGGCTTATTAAGATATTTGTTGGTTAGTTGATTTAGAGGTGTATAACTGTACGTATTCCCCATATTTGGATCCACAGGAGAATTATTAACCTGCGAACTTAAAAGAGGTTTGTTTGGCAAATCTGTATAATCTACTCTTACTCCTGGTGACAAACGTAATCTTCCCCAATTGATCTCATCCTGCAAGTATAATGAAAGTAGATTTACTTTATACGAAGCATATGGATTGTTGAAAAGCGTTTCTCTGTTTTCTCCATTAAATGGATAAGTTCCTCTTATCCTTGCTGGTTTTGAGTTATAGAAATCATCAAGATTCTTATAAGAGATTCTTCCGTTCAATGCATTTACAAAACCATAATCGATATTGTATAATTCATTGTGCGTTCCTAATAAGAAAGTATGATTTCCTGTCTTATATGTTAAATTATCAGTGATCTCAAAAGTTTTCTGCTTCATATTGAAAACCGTTGCCTCTCTATCATTTCCTAATAAAATAGTTCCTCCATTATATCCTATTTCCACTTGTGGAAACATAGCATTAGAAGAAGTAGGATCTCTGTAATCATTAATAGAAGAATATCCTAATACTAAGTTATTATTCCATTTATCATTAAAGCGGCTTTTTAATTCCAAAGTGGTGGTTGAAGCATTATTCTTTTGGATATAGTCCATGCTGGAAAATCTAAAGTTAGCACCATCTCTTTCCAAATTTGAAGCTTGCGAAAACACAGTATTATTCTTAATGGATAAGGTATGCTTATCATTGATCTTCCAATCTAACTTA
This sequence comes from Chryseobacterium paridis, assembly GCF_016595215.1. Lineage (GTDB taxonomy): Bacteria > Bacteroidota > Bacteroidia > Flavobacteriales > Weeksellaceae > Chryseobacterium > Chryseobacterium paridis. The sequence goes on from NZ_JAENHK010000010.1 coordinate 1,982,646, forward strand.
TTAAAAAGTTTAGCACTTTCTGAGAAGTTGGTGTACTGATTGAAGCTTCCCACATTAAAGCCATACTTGTTACGAACAAAATCAGAAATTTGCTGAGCAACTCCAGTATTTACTAATCCGTTAGGATCATCGGCATTATAAAAAACAGGATCTTTTCTCTTTGTATATTCAAGGTTAGTGAATAAAAACACTTTATCTTTTATAATAGGTAATCCCACTCTACCTCCATAAATAAAATCCTGGAAAGAGCTTGGCATCTTTGAATTATCACCTACCCTGTTTCTTCCGGTAATAGAAGCATTACGCCCGTAAACATAAAAAGACCCCTCTACATTATTACTACCACTACGGGTAACTGCGTTGATACTTCCCCCTAAGAAGTTTCCTAATTTAACATCATAAGGAGCGATGTAAACCTGTACATCCTGAATAGCATCCAAACTTATGGAGTTAGAACGGGTACTACTTCCTGGCATCCCTGATGTTCCGGTTTGACCTCCTAAAGATGGACTGAAACCAATAGCATCATTGTTAATTGATCCGTCAATCGTTACGTTATTATAACGAAAGTTCGTTCCGTTGAAAGAGTTGTTGGCACTTTGAGGAACCAACTTAGTAACATCCTGAATCCCTCTGTTGATATTAGGGAGTCCTGAAATCTGAGCCTGGCTGATGCCTGTTCCATTTTTCACCACGGTTCTCTTAGAAGTAAGTTTTACCTCATCGATTACTTTTTCTCTGTTCTTAACTTCCACTACTGGCAAATCATTACTTCCTAATGAAAGCTGTACATTGGTATTCGAATAGATAACGTTTGAACCATCAGAAATCTCTATCGTATAAGGTCCTCCGGGTTGTAGATTATCCAAACTGAACTGTCCCTTGTTGTTACTTTTAGTTTCAAAGGTACTGTTGGTGGGAACGTGAACTACTTTTACAGTAACTTCAGAATTAATTCCTTTTAATCTCCCGAAAATTTTAGAGCTGGTTTCCTGCGAAAATGCTAAGCCAAATGACAAGAGAGCAAAAGCACAGATTATTTTTCTCTTCATATTTTTTTATACTTCTAAATTGTACGGCAAAATTAGAAGCAACAAACAGGAATTGTGGTAACATACAGTTAACATTATATAACATAATGTTTAACATTTCCTTAAAAAAAACTTAAAGACTTTTACATAATTCACTATTTCAATTTATAATAATCCATTAAATACAAATGCTTTAATAAATTAAAATCTTTTAATCATAAATGAACGCAATATGAACGGCTTTAGTTTTATTAAATTAAGTCTTCTTTCTAAAAACAGGAAGATACTTAAACGAAGCATTACGTATTAATACGATTAAAAATATAGTACAATCACTATAGTATTATTTCTAGGTTATCAGCTCTAAAATTATAGTATTTTTGTAGCATCAGGTTTTACAATTCCCTTTATAGAATCTGGCTTAAAAATAACCCCTTAAAAACACAATATGTACAAACTGTTATTTACTTTTTGTGTAAGCTTTTCTTGTATAGCTTACGCTCAGAATCTTAATTTTACAGATTCGAAATTCAAAGCTTTATTGCTCGGTTCCTCTACAAGCAATAATATAGCAAAAGACCTTAACGGAAATTTTATCGCAATAGATTCGAATGGTGATGGCCAGATACAATTATCCGAAGCACAACAGGTAAAAGTCCTGAATATTCAATCAATAGGAACTCCAACCTACAATAATCTTCCTGACTCAATTACAGATGCAACTCTTTTCCCCAATCTGGAAGAGCTGTATGTTGTGGATTCAAAATCTGCAATAATCAGCTTTGTCAATAATAATGTTATTAAAAAAGTAGTTTACATGGGTTCTGGTGGATTTACTGATATTTCAGGGACATATAATAGCACACCAATAGACTTTTCATTTGATCATTGCTCTTCAGTACAAAACATCAATGACTTTGTTACAGATATTAATGCGAGCCCTTACAATCCATCCCCGATTCTAAGGTATAAAAACTGTCCTCTGATCAAAGACAACATCACTTTAGACAATAAAAGAATAAAAGCCCTTTACATCGAAAATTGCAATGTGAAAACATTGACCTTCATTTCCTGTAAGTATTTAGAAAAAATAAGTATCCCAAATACAGGTGTATTAACAAAAATAGAAGTTTTGGGAACGAACATAACGGGACTGAGCAGTGATAATCAAAACATAGAGCTTATCGCAAATGATTGTACAAATTTAGAAGAAGTTATTGCCGATACTGATCATTACAATTCATCCGGTGCCTATTTTACATCAGCTAACCTTAATGGCTGTGTTTCATTAAAAAGAATTAAAGGCCTCAATTCTCCTTCTATTAATTTTTCCAATTCAGGATTAATAAATCTGGAAGAACTGGATGCATCATTCTATAATAGATATGATTATTATACAACTTCTGGAGTTAGCTTTGGTAATGTAACCTCTTTAAACCTATCAGGCCTTCCAAAGCTAAAAGTAGTAAAGGTTTTCAATCAACCTATTATCGGAACCATGAATTTCAGTGTTGCGAATACATTAGAAAATATAGATATAACTAACTCCTGTGGATATGCAACTGTTTTGAACATAAGCAATCTTCCCAATCTTCATACTCTAAAAGCGGATATTCCCAATAGTTTAAATTCTTCAAACATTCCTCTCAATCTGCAACAGATCAATGCACAAAACTGTACCGCCTTAGCTAACTTAAAAATAGGAGGAAATCAAAACTTGAAAAATGTGAATCTGCAAAACTGTTCAAGCATAGAAACTTTGTATTTTGGCAATTATTTACCCGGAAATATTTCATGTCCGGAACTCAATACTTTGAATATTAATCAATGTACAGGACTTAAGGAACTTGGCTTTAGCTTCACAAAAATTGCCTCTTTGGATCTCTCACAATGCCCGTTATTGGAACTGATAGAAATTAGCAACAATTCTTTATTAGCTTCGATAAATACTTCGCAAAGTACCCATCTTAAGAATGTAACACTCAATTCTAATCCACTTATTACAAGCCTAGACTTATCTAATAGCTCCAATCTGCAAGGTTTTAGTTTTGATAATATGCCCGGATTAACCTATCTGAACATCAAAAATGGTTCCCTAGAAGAGTATTATGAACTCTCAAGATACAATCAAAATCTGGCAGTCTGTGTAGATGCCAATCAGCTAACTGATATGCAAACAGCATATCCGGATATTAATTTCACCACAAACTGTAACAACGTTTTAAGGACGAGGGATTCTAAGGTAAACACCATAAATAGAGATTTACATATTTTCCCTAATCCTGTAAAAGATTTCTTCCAATTAAAATTTGACGAGCCCATTAAAAATGTAAAAATATTTGATTCTACGGGCAGGGTTTTACTGAATCAGGATTTTAATAAAACTGTACTGAAAATAGATATTTCAGATTATGCCCAGGGAATTTATACCGTAAAAATAAAAACAAATACATCAGAAATTTCTAAAAAACTGCTGAAAGATTGATCTTTTTGTACATCACTATAAAACAAGAAAACCATAGAAATTTCTATGGTTTTTATTTTATATTTGTTATACAGTTAATTCTTAAAAACTTCAAATATGAAATTCGGACAAGTAGAAGATCCTTCAAAAATAGATTTTACATTACCTAAAGACCACTCCAGAACTAAAGAAATTTTAAAACAAAATAAAAAAGGTTTAGAAAATATTTCTATTGGATGTGCAAAATGGAACAAAACCGACCTTAAAGGATTTTACCCAAAAGGAACTAAGGATGAATTGACTTACTATGCAACTCAATTCAATTCTATTGAACTCAATGCTACATTCTACGGAATGCCTACTCCCGACCAGGTATTAACATGGAAAGAAAAAACTCCGGCAGATTTTAAATTCTTCCCGAAAATCACCAATACTGTTTCTCATTTCAGAAGACTGATTGATGTTACTGAACCTGTCACGCAATTTGCATCTTCAATTCTTAATTTTGATGAAAAACTGGGTATGGCGTTTTTACAGTTACATGATAATTTCAAACCGAAGGATTACGACAGACTGGAAAAATTCGTTAAAGAATGGCCGAAAGAAGCTCCTTTGGCCATAGAACTTAGAAATACAGAATGGTTTACGGATGAAGATATCTTCAACACAACATGTGATCTTTTTGAAGCCCATAACATTACCAACATTATTGTAGATACTGCAGGAAGAAGAGATATGCTCCATATGCGGCTTACCACGCCAAATGCCTTTATTCGTTATGTAGGTGCTAATGCAGAAAGTGATTACGAAAGGTTAGACGATTGGCTGACACGTGCTGCACAGTGGAAAAAAGAAGGTCTTCAAAATCTTTACTTTTTCGTTCACCAAAACATTGAAAAAGCATCTCCTTTACTATCAGCTTATATGATAAAAAAAATGAATGAAGAGTGGAAAACTAACCTTCATGTCCCAAAAATGGCAACAGAAGGTACTCAATCTTTATTTTAGTGTAAAAAAATTTTTAGCTATTTAATCGTTTTCTTTAGGATTTTATAGCTATTTTTTTGTTTTTAACAGTAAATATATCACCGTTCGGTGTAAAAATATTTTTATTCACAATAGATTATTTTTTTCACTAATAAATGATATATTAGGAAGTACAAAACCCTTATATCAAACAATAAATACATTAAAGTTATGGAAAAGGAAATATGTACAATCAGTATTACAAGCGATTCGTTTGGTGACAATTACACGTTTTATGAAGACCAAACTATAAAAAGAAATTATGATAGTGACAGTCTCCATTCAGATGTAACCGAATGGCTTAAGAATGACCAGATAAGCAGTCAGAGTAAAGATAAACTTATTAGAAATTGCCCTGAAGAACTTAAAGAAAAAATCATGATCATTCTAAATTATCCCTGATCTTTTAAAAACCATGAAAACTATATTTAACTAAAGAGAACAGATGGTTTGTTGAAATCAACAAATCATCTTTCTATTAATTGGATTGAAAACACAATCTTATTTTCTTATTCTCAATATTAAGACCAGGTTGAGAAATAACAACAGAAAGTCCAATGTCACCCAAATTCCAAGTTTTACATTATCGTAGTTATAGGCTTCAATCTGTTTTTTAGCAATTTCTGATAGCTTTGCACTCTGATTGATGTAATTATTAACCTCTACGATCTGATCTATATTCTTGTTGGGAACCGAATGCTGAGAAAAATACACCAAATTCTTTTTACCTAAATATCCTATCACCCAATACTCATCGGACTTATCCATTTTCAGGTACTCTATCCGATAATATTCCGGTCGTATTTTCCCTATATGTTTTGCCTCATGTCTTTCATTTTTATCCGGGTTATTTACATTGATAACATAAAAATCAAGTGTCTGAGGAAGCTTATTAACAACCTGTAATCCGACAGAATTGTTTACAACCCCAACTGCACTTTTTTTGATGAACCAGTAAGTAAAAACAGATATTGAAAAAATAAGTGTTGCAATACGGAATAATTTTGCCCATTCGGCACCTTTTCCCGATTTTACTTTGGATAAAATAAGAGAAAGGATAGATGCAAAAAATATAATAACTATTACAAATGTCATACAGTCTACAAAGATACTTTTTTATATATATTTGCACTCAAATTTTTAAATCTTTAACTATGAAAAAAATTCTTTCACTTGTTGCATTATTAACAGCTATAATTATCAGCGCCCAATCTAGATTTGAAAAGGGTTATATAATAATGACTAATAATGAACGAAAAGAAGTGTTGATTAAAAATCTGGATTGGATCAATAACGTGGAAAATTTTAGTTACAAAGTCGATGAACAATCTTCAGAATCAATAGGAACAATTAATGACATAAAAGAATTCGGAGTTTACGGATACTCAAAATATATTGCTTATAAAGGTCCTATAGAATATTCTCCGGAAAAGCTTTCGGATCTATCCAATACCTATGAACCTGAATTTAAACAAGCAAATGTTTTTTTAAAAATCCTTGTATCTGGAGATAAAAATTTATATGCCTATACAGCACAAAATACTAATAAATATTTCTACTCAGATATATCTTCTGACATCAAACCTTTAGTTTATAAAAAATATAATCCTGAAGGAAACACGCTTCTTGTTGCAACAAATGATACATATCTCAATCAGCTAAAAAATATTTTTAAAGATGATTCTGATGTAGAATCATTAGTTACCCAAACAAAATATACTGCAACCAGCCTGACAAAAATATTTCAGCTTCATAACGAAAAATCCCCAACGCTTTCTACAAAAGAACTTCAAGCTACAAAAGTAAATCCAAAATTCAACCTAAGCATCAGACCAGGTATTAATTTGTATTCACCATTAGAAATGCAGGGAAGCCCTGCAAATGAAGGATTCGAATCCAAGTCAGGACTTAGAATAGGTATTGAAGCCGAATTAGTTTTACCTTTTAATAAAAATAAATGGAGCATTATTTTTGAACCTACGTATTCTTTTTACTCGAGTAAAAAAATGACTATACCAAGCAATGATAAACTTTATAATATAAGTATGGATGGATATTCATTTATTAATCTTCCAATAGGAGTACGCCATTATATGTACTTAAATAATAAGTCTAAAATTTTTATTAATGCTCAAGTTAATGCTCTTACGTTTAAATCAGGTAAGGCTAAAAGTTTCGACTTAGACTATAATAACTATATTTATGATAATATAAAATTATCTTCAACTCAAAGTTTTAATAGTTGTTCTTTTGGTATAGGATATACTTATAATAACAAATACAGCATTGAAATTAAATACAATACCAATAATAATATTGTTGATAATTCAGAAGTTCAAACTGCAGATATAAAATATGTATCTATAATATTCGGATATAATATTTTCTAATCTACATTCCATTCTTTATAAAACTGGTCGAGGAAAAGTAACATATATTTATGCCTTTCCTCGGCTATTTTTTTTCCTTTTTCAGTATTCATTAAATCTTTTAAAAGTAATAGTTTTTCATAAAAATGATTGATCGTAGTTCCATTGGATTTTTTATATTCTTCCTTAGACATATTCAGTTTGGGCTCAATATCCGGATGGTACATCAGATTATTTTTGAACCCTCCAAAATTAAATGTTCTGGCGATACCAATGGCTCCAATTGCATCCAGTCGATCAGCATCCTGAACGATTTTCAGTTCGATCGGCAAATTCTGAGGAACCTCTCCCCTATTTTTGAATGAAATATTTTTAATAATAAAAAGGACCTGTTCAATAATTTCCTCTGAAACCTCTTGTTGCTCCAAAAACTCACGGGAAACTTTTAAGGCAATTGTTTCATCACCATTATGAAATTTAGGATCTGCAATATCATGAAGTAACGCTGCAAGTTCTACTACTTCTTTATTACCATTTTCATTTTCAGCAATCTTTTTTGAAAGCTTCCAGACCCTTTCGATATGAAACCAGTCATGTCCGGCTTCTGCTCCTTCTAACTTCTCTTTTACAAACTCTATTGTCTTTTCAATTGTACTACTCATTATGCATTAATTCGTTTAAAATAATATTCCAAAGCTTCTTGTTATAGCTTCTAAAAAAATTAACATGTCCTATTTCCCCTTTTTCTGATTCGGAGGTCTTTACCAGGCGATAAGTAGGCTTAAGATTGGGATAAGTACCATTTAATAAACTCTTAACTCCCTTATCAGTCAGCCAGACATCATCTTCAGCTCTTATTACAAAAACTTTCTGTGTTAATTCTTTAGAATAATCATCAATTTTCTCCAATAAACCGTTGGTTGATTTTTTATTCAAAATTAAGGTTCTCCAGTCATAAGCGCAATTTTTAGGGAGACTTTCTCCTAGTCCAAACCAATGAGCAGGAAAATATCCCAACAGCTGTGTAGTCAATGGCTGTGCAATTCCAAAACCAAGATAAGCTTCTATTTTAGTTTTAAATTTTAGATTTCCAACAAAAGCATTTTGTGTTCCAACAAAAAAGAATTCTTTGAAAATTTCAGAATCTTCATTCATTCCTAGAATCAAAGCACCTACAGAATGTCCAAGGCAATATTTTTCATATCCAGCAAAACGCGTTCTAACGTAGGTCGTTATTGCTTTGTAATCTCTGGTTCCCCAAATCCTCATGGATGCATTAAAACCTTTCATATGCTCCGGTTTCGACAACCCAATACCACGATAGTCGTAAGTGATCACAGTAAACCCCTTCTCTGAAAAATATTTAGCAAAAGAAAAGTAAACTTGCTGCTTCACTCCTGTTGCCGAATTAATCAACAACAATTTGTTATTACTATGCTCAGGCAAGAATAGATGTGCAATAATAGAGACCTGATCCGTTGTTGTAAGCGTTAGTTCTTCCATATTTTAAAAAGAAAAAAATCCACTCAAAAGTGGAAATTTTACTGTTCATTTTATGTTAATTGAAATACTTTCGATATGCAGTAAATAGCTTTAAGCAGTATAATCTGACATTCTTGGTAATCCTGTTTGTGATCCTTTTTTTGTAGAAACTTTTAAAGAAACCTCATTCCCGAATTTTACACATTCCTCAATAGAATTATTGTGACAAAAAGCAATAGCAAATCCAGAAGTAAAAGCATCGCCCATTCCCATTTTGTGTACTGTTTTATTATCATTATGATTTCTGAAATATTTCATTTCTGTACCATCAAAATAAATGGTGGAATTGGTATCATCTCTTACAAACACTTTATTGAAATACTTTTCAAGAACCTGTTCTTTTTCTTCTTCTCCAAAAACAATATAAAGTTCACTGCTTTTGGCCACTACAAAGTCAACGTTTTCTAAAATCTCTTCGTTCAATTTCATAGCGGGTGAAGCATACAATCCAACTTTCTTTCCGTACTTCTTTGCTTTTCTAATAGTATATTCTACCACTTCCAAAGAAACCTCCAGCTGAACAAGAATAAGGTCTACGGTCTGAAAGTATCTGTCTGCATCCTCAATATGTTTTGTACTTAAAAGTTTATTAGCTGCTGGTACCACTACAATAGCAGCATTACCATCAGAACTCGTTACATAAGCAGTTCCTGTTGCCTCTCTATCTGTTTCTGCCACAAATCCAACATTTACGTTCTCATTGACCAGATTCCTCATGATCTGCTGTCCTAAGGGATCCATACCAACGCATCCAATGAAATAAACACTTGCTCCCAATCTGGCAGTTCCTACAGCCTGATTGGCTCCTTTTCCACCAAAATAACTATCCGAATTAATGGCCAGAACAGTGTCATTAGGAGCAGGAAGTTTTTCAGTTTCTAAGACTAAATCTATTGAAGAGCTGCCAACAACTATTATTTTGGGTTGTACTGAGGAGAAGTTCATTGTCGTAAAATTGATTTATATAAAAATATTAAAATAGGAATACTAATATAAGAATAATTAACTTATTTCAATAAATTCTGTAACCACCTTTACCGGTGTATTATTTTTATCATATGCGATGTAACTGGCATAGAAACCTTCCCCATATCCAGTCTCAAAAGCAAAGATAGTTCCCGGATGTTCATCAGCCGGTTTTAAAAATGCATATTGGTCGATAGCTCCATTTTCATCAAAAAAATATTCATGAAAGAACTCTTCATAAATTCCCATAAAATCAACCCCTTTGCTATGGTATAATCTTTTTTCAAGGTCGTTAAGCTTTTCCTGAGTATCTACATCCATAAAACATCCCATCCCACTTTCTACAGGGTAACCAAAAATCTCTTCTTCAGCAAGATCTTTTATATTCTGACCTGCAGTGGTTGCCAATTTCCATTCGGATATCTCAGAATTGCTGAAAATGATCTCAGCATATGCCACACAATTACTCTCCCTTTCTTTGTGTAGTAAAACGGAAAAATCTCCTTTTGGAAATTCTGTCGAAAAAGGCTGCATATCATTTGTGATCAAAGGATCACAAGCCACCAATCTTCCACTGGAAAGATAAATCTTTCCAACTTCAAAACTTTCTAACAAAGGACTTTCTACAAAGTCTCTTGAGAATAGTTTCTTTATATTTTCTATGTGTGTCATTTTCTTTAATTGTTATTTTATTGTCAGGCATTTGCTGAATGACTATTATCTTGACAAATCTCTTCCGGTTATCATTAATAATCGCTTCTTTTTCTATTGGCTCCAACCTTTCAATTGTTTTTCAAATGTTATCATTTGAACTATCTCATTAAACTCACAAAAGAAGACAAGTTCAACAAGTCTTCTTTTATGGATATTGTTTTCCGGAATTTTTCCGGATTGATATAAGTCTTATTTCAAGATAAGTGCCAAAAGATTTATAAACTCTTCAGTTTCTCTTCTAAAATGGCAATTTTATCCTGAGCATCTTTCTGTTTTTTGCGCTCTGCTTCTACTACTTCAGGTTTAGCATTGGCAACGAACTTTTCATTAGAAAGCTTCTTTTCTACAGAAATTAAGAATCCTTTCAGGTATTTAACCTCCTCTTCTGTTTTCGTTTTCTCTTCTCCAAGATCCAGATTTTCACTTAGAGGAATGGAAACTTCTGTCGCACCAACAAGGAAGGTAAAACTTGGTTTATCTGTTTTTTCGCCAAAATGAATTTCTGAAATATTAGCAAGTTTTCTAACTACTGCTTCATTAGCAAATTCGGACGCATTTGTATAAATTTCAGCTGCTTCTTTAGGTGAAATTCCTTTTGTCTGACGGTAGTTTCTAACTCCTGAAATTAATTCCTGAGCTATTTCGAAGTTCTTAATAATAGTTTCATTAAATTCTTCTTCTTTTTTCTGCTGAGCAATTACTAAAGCTTCATCTATACTTCGTTCAGAAATTAATTGCCATATCTCTTCTGACTGGAATGGCATAAACGGATGTAGAAGCTTCATTAATTCTTCAAAGAAATAAACTGTTTTCAAGTAAACTTCTTTAGAGATACCTTCTCCATAATTAGGTTTTATCGCTTCTAGGTACCATCCACAGAAATCGTCCCAAATTAATTTATAGAGTAAATGTAAAGCATCAGAAATTCTGAACTTTTCAAACTGATCATTAATTTCAGCAATCGCTTTATTTAATTTATTTTCAAACCACTCTATAGTCTGATTTTCTGTTGCATTAGCTGGTTTATCTTCATGATTCCACATGTTAATCAATCGGAAAGCACTCCAGATTTTCGTCATGAAATTCCTTCCCTGAAGCATTAGATCTTCATCAAAAAGTAAATCATTACCCGCAGCAGCACTTAATAAAATTCCAACACGAACACCATCAGCACCATATTTATCGATTAGTTCTAAAGGATCCGGTGAATTTCCTAAAGACTTAGACATTTTTCTTCTTTGCTTATCTCTTACAATTCCTGTAAAATAAACATTCTTGAACGGAACTGTTTTCTTATATTCCAATCCTGCCATGATCATTCTGGCCACCCAGAAGAAAATAATATCCGGTCCGGTAACCAGGTCAGCAGTAGGATAATAATATTGAATATCTTTATTGTCAGGATCAAGCAACCCATCAAATACTGACATTGGCCATAACCAAGAAGAGAACCATGTATCTAGAGCATCCTGATCTTGTCTTAAACTATCAGCCGTCAGATTTTGATTTCCTGTCTTTTGTTTTGCTAACTCTAAAGCTTCTTCTTTGGTTTCAGCAACAACAAACTCTTCGTCTCCTTCTCCATAATAATAAGCTGGAATTTGCTGTCCCCACCACAACTGACGGGAAATATTCCAGTCACGGATGTTTTCCATCCAGTGTTTGTAGGTATTCTTAAACTTTTCAGGGTAGAATTTAATCTCATCATCCATTACTACATCCAAAGCGGGTTGAGCAATCTCAGACATTTTTAAGAACCATTGAACTGAAACTTTAGGTTCAATTACAGCACCAGTTCTTTCAGAAGTTCCTACTTTATTTACATAATCTTCGGCTTTTAAAAGAAGATCTTTTTCCTGCAGTTCTTTTGCAATTAGCTTTCTAACTTCAAATCTATTTTTTCCGGCATAATGTAATCCATGCTCGTTAAGATTTCCGTCGTCATCTAACGCATCAATCATTTTTAATTGATGTTTTTGCCCAATTTCATAGTCATTCGTATCATGAGCAGGAGTAATTTTTAATGCTCCCGTTCCAAATTCGATATCAACATACTCGTCTTCAATAATTGGAACTACTCTGTCTACGATAGGTACAATTACGTTCTTCCCTTTCAAATGAGCATATCTCTCATCATTCGGATTGATACATACAGCAGTATCACCAAAAATCGTTTCAGGACGTGTAGTAGCTACAGAAAGAAACTCTTCTGAACCTTCTATTTTATATTTCAGGAAATAAAGTTTTCCATTTTGTTCTTTAAATATTACTTCTTCATCAGAAATATTGGTCTTTGCTTCAGGATCCCAATTGACCATTCTATATCCTCTGTAGATCAAACCTTTGTTATAAAGATCAACAAAACTTTTGATAACCTGAGCAGACAGTTTGTCTTCTAATGTAAATCTCGTTCTGTCCCAATCACAAGAACAGCCCAGTTTTTTTAACTGGTCAAGAATAGTTCCTCCATATTTGTTGGTCCATTCCCACGCATGCTTTAAAAATTCTTCACGGGTAATATCTGATTTATTGACCCCTTCAGACTTCAATTTAGCAACAACTTTAGCTTCAGTAGCAATTGAAGCGTGATCTGTTCCCGGAACCCAACAGGCATTAAAGCCCTGCATTCTTGCACGGCGGACCAGAACATCCTGAATGGTGTTATTCAACATATGCCCCATGTGCAGTATCCCCGTAACGTTTGGAGGAGGGATTACTATCGTATATGGTGGCTTGTCATTAGGCTCTGAATGGAAAAATTTGTTTTCCAACCAGAAGTTGTACCATTTTTGTTCTGTTTCCTGTGGATTATACTTTTCTGAAATCTGCATAAATTCTATTTCTTTAGCTTACAATTTGCAAAAATAGCTTAAAGAAAAAAAAAATTAAGTATGAATTAAAATAATTTTTAACTTTGTTTTTCAAAATTTATCTAACAAACGTATTAACATTCAAGAATATGAAAAAATTAATTGCAGGAATTGCACTATTTGGAACATTTGCTCTTGCATCTGCACAAACAATTACTTTTGATAAAACTACTTTCGATTATGGTACTATTAAGCCGGGTGCTGATGGTACTAGATTTTTTACAGTAACTAACACTGGTGATAAGCCTTTGGTTATTTCTAATGTAAAACCTTCTTGCGGATGTACAACTCCAGAATTCAGTACAGATCCTGTTATGCCTGGAAAATCTGCTAAAATCAAAGTTGGATATAACACTACTCTTAATGGGCCGTTCAACAAAATGATCGAAGTATTTTCTAATGACCCTGCAAACAGCAGAAGTGTAATCTACATTAAAGGTGATGTACAAGCTAACGCTCCTGAAGTAGCTGCTGTAGCTGCTAAAGTAGAAACTCCAGCTGATGCTAAAGCTGCTAAGAAAGCTGCTAAGGCTGCTAAAAAAGTAGCTGCTGCGAAATAAGCTTTACTCAGAAAAAAATAAAAAACCGTCTTCGTGGAGACGGTTTTTTTTATTACATTTATTTTAAATAAATAAATTATGGACACCAATTTCTCGGATGATTTTGAAATAAAGGGTAAGTTTTCAATGAAAAAAGCTTCTACAGAATACCAGGGGCCACTCACTAAACAGGAAGGACAAGCACTGCTGGTTGTAGAAAAGGAAAAACTTCGTAATCTTCAGGAAAAACTATATGCAGATGGCAGCCAATCTCTTCTTGTAGTTTTACAGGCAATGGATGCAGCCGGAAAAGACAGCCTTATTGAGCATGTATTCGGTGGAGTAAACCCTCAGGGGTGTAATGTTACAAGTTTTAAAACACCTAGTTCAAGAGAATATTCACACGACTTTTTATGGAGACAGTATCTTGCATTGCCACAAAAAGGAATGATTGGTATTTTTAATAGATCCCACTATGAAAGTGTTTTGGTGTGTAAAGTACATCCCGAATACAATCTGAGTGAAAAGACATGGAGCTCCGTAAAAGATTTTGACAATAAATTCTGGGAAAACCGATATGAGAGTATACGAAATTTCGAAAAGCACCTCTCTCAAAACGGGACAAAGATTATCAAAATATTCTTAAATGTTTCAAAGAAAGAGCAAAAGCAAAGACTTCTGGATAGAATAAATGAACCGGAAAAAAACTGGAAATTCTCATCTGCCGATCTTCCTGAAAGAGCTTTGTTTGATCAGTATATGACAGCTTACGAAACAGCGATTAATGAAACATCAAAGGATTATGCACCCTGGTATGTACTTCCTGCCGATAACAAATGGTTTGCAAGAGTAGCTGCGATTCAGATTATTATAGACACATTGGAGAAAATGAATCTTAAATATCCTCAACTCTCCGCTAAAGACCTGAAAGCTTTAGAAGAATCAAAAAAAACGCTAGAAAAAGAATAAAAACAGGAAAAATCAGAGGTTTTATAACAGCAATGTAGCTTAAAGAAAAAATCACGAGAAAATCTATAAGCCGGATTTTGTACTTCTAAGAAGTGCCTGTTATTTATCTGCGTTTTACATTGCTGCAAAACTTTTGCTGATTACCCCTCGGCTTTCAGAGCGAGCTACTCCTATTTTCATTACTGAAAAGAACCGATATACTTATCATTGCACCGCAAAGAGTTTACCTGGTTTCACTACAGCCGAACTGTACTTGCTTTCTGTTGCACTTGTCCTACCCTCACGGGTGACGGATGTTATCCGCTTTGCTGCTCTATGGTGTCCGGACTTTCCTACCCCTGCCGAAGCAGAGATCAACAAGCCGACTTTCTCGTGGGTGCAAAGATACACATTATGAGTTATAAGTTGTGAGTTATAAATGATGAGTTGCCAGGCACTTTTTTTTAACTTGAAGATAAACAGTTTATTGAAGTTTTTAAATGTTGTAAAAAGTAAAATATAGTCAACATTGATTCTGAAAAACCAAAATTTTTAAAACTTATAATTAATAATTCATAACTCTTCACTAATTAACACATTATTACTATCTTCGTGCCGTTATACATCTAATTTTGATTTCCAGAGAAAAAGAATTCGCACAACTTATAAAAGATAATCAGGGACTGATTATTAAAGTTTCGCGTCTTTATACCAATTCTTTGGAAGATGAAGAGGATCTTTTTCAGGAAATTGTTTTACAGCTTTGGAGAAGCTACGATTCCTTTAAAGGAAATTCAAAAATTTCTACATGGATGTACCGTGTAGCCCTTAATACAGCCATCACTCTTTTTAGAAAAAAAAGCAAAAGCCTGCCCACTAATGAGTTGGACATCAACCATAAAGATTTTATTGAAGATGATGATGAAAAACAACAACAAATTTCTCTTCTATATACCGTAATCAAAACATTACCTAATGTAGAAAGAGCTATTGTAATGATGTATTTAGATGATTTGCCTTATAAGGATATCGCAGAAAACCTCGGGATAACTGAAGTAAATGCACGTGTGAAGATGAACAGATTAAAGAAAACCCTTAAAGAACAAATGGAAAAATATGCCTGATTTTGATTTAGACAGCTTTAAGAAAACATGGCAGGAGCAGCCTGTTCAGCAAAAATACGATAATAGCGAAATTCTTAAAATGCTAAACAGAAAGTCACGTAATTACGTGAAATATATTTTCTGGATCAGTGTTTTTGAGTTTTTACTGTTCTCAGTAATGGGATTATTTTATTTCTTTCAGGGAGAGGAAACCAATGGCTTCCTGAATGTTCTCGAAAAATTGGGAGCCAGAAAAACCCCTGAAGTAGAAAATACCTTCGATACGATCTATCTTATTCTTAAAGTTTTAAGCTTACTGGTTACAGCTTATTTTGTTTATAAATTCTATCAAAATTACCGTAAAATAAAAATCGAGGAAAACCTCAAGGGTTTAATTACAAGAATTATTAAATTCAAGAAAACAGTCAATGCATTTATTCTAATAAGCATTGTATTATTGGTTGCGTTTACTTCTATTTTTACTGTTTTTATATTTTATGCCCTAAACTCTCAAAATATTGAACCTGCCAATTCAGCACTTACCATTTTTATCATAGGAACTGTCCTTAGTACAGGATTATGTGTATTATTGATCTGGCTATATTATCGATTGGTGTATGGAATTATTATGAGAAAGCTGGATAAAAACCTTACACAGCTACGAGATATAGATTCCCAGGAAAATTAACTATTCACAGGCAGCTATCTTAAAATTTATTTGTTATTTTTAATTAAATAAATCTTTTGATATGGCTTTATCTTATGTATCCGGAGCTTCGAATATTCCTTTATTAGGGGAAACGATTGGCAGCAATCTAAAGAAAACGGTTGAAAAATATGCTGATCATGAAGCAATGGTTTCTGTGCAACAGAACTATCGTGCAAGCTATAAAGAGTTTTATGATCAGACAACATCAGTTGCCAAAGCACTCATCCATTTAGGTGCAAAATCTGGAGACAGGATAGGAATCTGGTCAGCCAACCGATATGAATGGGTATTGTTACAATATGCCACTGCCAGAATAGGAACCATTTTAGTCAATATCAATCCGGCTTACAGAACCCATGAACTTACCTATGTACTCAATCAGTCGGAAGTTCGTTTTATTTTTTCTTCTCTGTCCTTTAAAACCAGTAATTACAAGGAAATGGTAGAATATGCCAAGGAAGTATGTCCAACTTTAGATGAAGCTATATTCTTTGATGAAAGCTGGGATCAGTTTTTGAAAAACGGCACATCTGTCTCTGATGAACTTTTACAAAGTTTTGAAGAAAATATTGAATTCGATGATCCTGTTAATATTCAATATACGTCAGGAACAACAGGATTTCCTAAGGGAGTTACACTCTCTCATCACAATATTTTAAACAACGGTTACTTCATAGGAGTACGATTACATTATACCGAGAAAGACAGGGTTTGTATTCCTGTCCCATTTTATCATTGCTTTGGAATGGTCATTGGAAATATTTGCTGTACCGCTCATGGTGCGTGTATCGTCATTCCCAATGAAAGTTTCGATCCAGACATTACCCTGAAAGTGGTTTCTGATGAAAAATGTACTTCTTTATATGGAGTGCCGACCATGTTTATTGCCGAACTGGCTGTAAAGAACTTTGACACTTATGATTTCTCAAACCTTAGAACAGGAGTTATGGCAGGATCTGTATGTCCACCGGAAATCATGAAGAAGGTAGAAAGCCTTATGAATATAAAGGAAATGAGTATTTGCTATGGAATGACAGAAACCTCTCCTGTTTCCACTCAGACATTAATCGGAACATCTTTGGAAAAGCAAGTCAGTACGGTTGGAACCGTTCAGGATCATCTTGAAATAAAAATCATAGATGAGCATGGAAAAATTGTAGAACGTGGTGAGCATGGCGAGCTTTGTACCAGAGGATATTCTGTTATGTTAAAATACTGGAATGATCCTGAAAATACGCGCAAAGTCCTTGATGATGCACGATGGATGCATACAGGTGATTTGGCAGTAATGGATGCTGAAGGTTATATTACCATTTCCGGTAGAATAAAAGATCTTATTATCCGTGGAGGGGAAAATATCTCCCCAAAAGAAATCGAGGACTTTTTGTACACTTATCCGAATATTCTGGATGTACAGATAATAGGAGTTCCCAGTGAAAAATTTGGAGAGGAAGTAATGGCATGGATCAAAGTAAGAAACGGATTCCAAGTATCTGAAGAAGAACTTCTCGATTACTGTAAGTCAAAAATATCTCATTATAAGATTCCAAAATACTGGAAGTTTGTAGATGAGTTCCCGATGACCATTTCAGGAAAGATCCGAAAAGTGGAAATGCGGGAAATTTCAGTCAAAGAATTAAATCTCAATCATTTAAAAAATAACTAATTTTTAATCATAAAAAACGCCCGGATGGTCCGGGCATTTTCAATATGTTAAGCTGAATTAAAGCTCTTTTCTTAATCTAGCTACAGGAATATTAAGTTGTTCTCTGTATTTTGCGATTGTTCTTCGGGCGATGTTATATCCCTGTTCTTTCAGGATCACGACCAATGCATCATCTGTCAATGGCTTTCTTTTGTTTTCTTTACTGATCACTTCCTGAAGATGTGTTTTGATCTCCTTCGTAGAAACCTCTTCCCCATCATCATTCGTCAAACTATCGGAAAACAGGTCTTTAAGATATACAATACCATTTGGGGTATCTGCATATTTACTTTTTACTACTCTGGAAATTGTAGAAATATCAAAACCAGTAATATCCGCAATATCCTTAAGGATCATTGGTTTTAAAGATTTTTCATCTCCCGTAATAAAATACTCTTTCTGGAATTTAACAATAGCTGTAATGGTCTGCAATAAAGTATTCTGACGTTGATTAATCGCATCAATATACCATTTTGCCGCATCCAGTTTTTGCTTGATAAATAAAGCAGCCTGTTTGTGCTCAGAAGAGTTTTTATCGTGAGAATAGGTTGTCAAAATATCTTTATATTCCTCAGAAACCCTTAATGTCGGTGCATTTTTACTGTTAAGCATTGGAATAACTGCTCCATCTTTTACCTGAATTACAAAATCTGGAATAATTTCCTGATTAATGGTAATGGTTTGAGTATCAAAGTTACCACCTACCTTCGGAGATAATTTGGAGATTTCTTCCAAAGCATCTTTAAGGTCTTCTTCTTCGATATCGTATTTCTGGATGATTTTATTATAATGCTTATTGGTCAATGCATCAAACTGGTGTCTAAGAATATTAGCTGCTAAAGAAACAGCTTTATCAGAACTCACCTTCTTTTCGATTTGTAATAAAAGACATTCCTGAAGACCTCTTGCTCCAACTCCTGGTGGATCAAGCTTCTGAACATAATTTTCTAAAATATCTTCTGCCTTTTCTATCGTGGTATAAATTCCCTGAGAGAAAGCTAAATCATCAACGATCGATTTGATCTCTCTTCTCAGATAGCCATCCGTATCCAGGTTTCCTATAATATATTCTGCAATTTTTATATCCTCAGGATTAATATTAGCCAAATGTATCTGCTCTAATAAATAGTCATATAGAGACTGACCTTCAGTCAGTAAGCTTTCATTATCAAATTCCTCATCATCAGCTGAATAATTACTGGAAGCCGTTTTATAGCTTGGTTCATCATCATAGATATATTCATTCACATCAAAATCCGTTTCAATGCTTTCATTTCCTTCATTCTCATAGGAATCCTCAAGAGATGCATAATCATCTTCCTTAGATTCTTCTTTAGCAATTTCCAAGGCAGGGTTTTCTTCTAATTCTCTTTCCAATTCCTCTTCAAATTCCAAAGTATGAAGTTGAATCAGCTTCATCAATTGAATCTGCTGCGGAGCCAACTTTTGCCCTAACTTGAGTTGTAAGTGTTGTTTAAGCATATTTACTCTTTGTGTTTTAACATAAGATATTCCACGAAATTAATGAATTTTTTTTACAAAATCTCTATTTAGCACGATTTTTGCATTATATAATTTAACATAATAAGCTATTATTAAAATAAAAAAGCCTTAAAATTAATTTAAGGCTTTTTTTGTATCTAGAATTCGGCACTTTTCGGTGTCCTAGGGAAAGGAATTACATCTCTGATATTCGTCATTCCGGTTACAAAAAGAATAAGTCTTTCCAAACCTAATCCGAAACCAGCATGAGGTACTGAACCAAATTTTCTTGTATCCATATACCACCAAAGTTCTTCCTCTTCCACATGCATTTCTTTCATTTTCTGTCTTAGAACTTCTATACGCTCTTCTCTTTCAGAACCTCCAATGATCTCTCCAATTCCAGGGAAAAGAACATCCATTGCTCTCACTGTTTTATTATCATCATTCAAACGCATATAGAATGCTTTGATATCTTTTGGATAGTCAAATAAAACTACCGGGCTCTCAAAATGCTTCTCTACAAGGAACCTTTCGTGCTCAGACTGAAGATCAGCTCCCCAACTTTCAATCGGGAATTGGAATTTGCCTTTTTTGTTTTCTTTAGAGTTTAATAATATATCAATAGCCTCTGTATAGCTCACACGCATAAAACGTTTAGCTACTACATTTTGTAATTTCTCTATAAGACCTTCTTTTGCTCTTTCTTTTTCTGGCTTAGATTTTTGCTCTTCAGCAAATCTTTTATCTAAAAATTCAAGATCATCCTTACAGTTATCCAATACATACTGGATCACATATTTCAGGAAGTCTTCTGCAAGATCAATGTTATCCTCAAGGTTGTTGAATGCAACCTCAGGTTCTACCATCCAGAACTCAGCAAGGTGACGTGTTGTATTAGAGTTTTCAGCACGGAAAGTAGGACCGAATGTATAAATTCTCCCTAATCCCATAGCCGCGGTCTCTCCTTCCAGCTGACCTGAAACGGTAAGGTTTGTTTGCTTACCAAAGAAGTCCTGGCTGTAATCTACTTGGCCATCTTCAGTTTTTGGAACATTATTAAGATCAAAGCTCGTAAGTCCAAACATCTCACCCGCTCCTTCTGCATCAGCACCTGTAATAATTGGTGTATGAATGTTGAAAAAATGATTTTTGGTAAAGAATGAGTGAATCGCAAAAGTTACTGCATGACGCACTCTGAATACAGCTCCAAACAAATTGGTTCTGAATCTTAAATGCGCTTGCTCACGAAGCTTTTCTAAACTGTGTTTCTTGGGCTGAAGAATTGTATTTTGCAATTCTTCTGTAAAGTTATCTCCTAAAATAATTATCTTTTTAGCGATAATTTCTACCGTTTGCCCTGCTCCCTGACTTTCTACAACCTCACCAATCACTTTAAGAGAAGAAGCCGTGCTTATTTTATTAATAATCTCTTTATCAAAATTTTCAAAATCAACAACTATTTGCAAATTATTTATTGTAGATCCATCATTAAGCGCTATAAAGCGGTTTGCACGGAAGGATTTCACCCAGCCGTATACGGTAATGTCATGATGTAGTACTTTTTTGTAATCCTGTAGGATTTCTTTAATCGTCTGCTTTTTCATTTGTTGATTATAAATTTTCGTATAAAAATTAACGTCTGCAAAGTTACAAAAAAACAGCGCAAGTTGATGATTGCGCTGCCTTTAAAAAAATCATTAATCAATTATTTAATAAAAAAATCTACGGTTCATGTTTAATTTAGTTAAAGAATATCGTTTTTTTCCTCTGTTTACCTCTTCTTATTTTCCAGGCATGGTAGGAGCTTGGAACATCATATTCCCATTTTGGAAGCAGTAAAATGATTAGGATCACATCGATATGGGAAATCAATCCTAAACCGATGGCCAGATAAAATGCCCAACCAATTTCCTGAAATCCAATCAGATAAGTAAAAGCAATCAGCAAACTAAGCCCCCACATTTTTGCAAGAAAAGCATGTGTGCAGGTTTCTTTTCCAAATTTCCAGATGCTAATTATATAACACAGAGCCTCCATAATGAAAATCAGAAGAATACCAGTCCATTCATTTTTTATCAGTTCAGGATTCAGAATATAAGATGAGAATCCTAAAGAAAGCCAAAAAATAAGATCCGTCTGGCTATCCAACCTTCTCAGTTTTTCAGAGGAAACACCTGTCTTTCGGGCAACAATTCCGTCAAAAATATCTGTTAATAATCCAATATACATCAATACTAAGATTAAAGACCTGGATTCCTCACCTTTCAAATAACTGAATAAGAGAACAGTTGGAGCTATAAAAAACCGTATTGTGATAAGTATGTATGGTAACTTTTTCATGATCTAATGTTTTTAAAATTTAAAATATATACTTGTTTCTATTGAAAAGGAATTAAAACCAGATGGAACTGCATTTTTCTGTAAAAGCCTAAAAGGCATATAAGATCCTTGTATCCCCAGTCCAAAATTATTCTTCCAAAATCTTATCCCTTGACCCATCCTTATGGATGCAATACTTCTTGTGTTTGTATCGACATATATCGTATTTCCATTGTCTTTTTCTGGCTTATCACCAGGAATACCGTTACCACTAAAGAAAAGGTTATGCATACTAAGTTCACTCACCCATTCTAAGCTGTTACTCCGGACCGGATATTCTTTTACCATTCTTAATCCTATGTTCAATAAAAATTCTTTAGATCTGACATGATAAAGTTCTCCGTTTTTACCATAATCAAAATCGTATATGCTTGTACTATGATAAAAATTTAACCCGAATTCAAGATGAGCTTTATTTTCATCAATAGGAAACCTATGCCAGTAACCTACATATACACCAGGCATCTGGCTCTCTTTATAAGATGAAAAACTAAGAAAACTCCCCGCTTCGACCATTGATCTCCTCTCCTTCTTTGTCGATTCCGTAAGTACCTGTGCATGTAGATTGACTACCATTAATGCACAAAGAGCTAAAACTTTCATAGTACAGATTTAAAAGTTGATAAAAGGCAGACTTCGTTTACCGTTCTTGTTCCAAAAACCTATCTGCAATCCTTTCATCTTACGGGATTTATTAAACAAACCAACCTGCATCCCTCTTGCATCATGAGCTTTATTGTAAATGCCAATCTGTACTCCTTTTAGCTGATTCGCATCGTTGAATGCTGAAACACTTATCCCATTTAGTTCTCCACTGCTTACTCCCAGACCAGAAATCAGTATTCCACTTCCTTTATCAATATCAGTAGACAAACCTCCTATTGAAAGGCCTTTCATAGTATGCCCATAATTATATAATGAAATAGTAATCCCATTATGGCTTGTACCTCTTCCATATCCGGCACCGGAAATAGTAAGACCATTTACCACAAGATGGGGCATTGCATTCGTAGATTTTGAAGGGTCAAATAACATCCAGATCAAAACACCCACTGGGTTAGGTTCTAAATTAATTCCATTGATCTTCCTCACCCCTCCTTTATGATCATCAAAAGCATCGCCCATTCCGATAGCAATTCCATCTACTTCTTTGATATCTTTTTTCAAGGGAGTAAATGCAATTATTTTCGTTTTCGTTTCTAAAACTGCAATGCTATCCTGAGCGTATAATACGCTACTTGTAAAAGCACTGATTATAAAAAAAATGATTGTTTTCATAGCTGATTACTTTAAAATTACAATTCAAAATTATCAGCAGAACAGTCTAGTCTCAATGTGAAAAGGAATTAAAAAAAATACTACATTTGTGAAAATCACAAATTATGCATCAGGAAGCATTACTAAAGGAGATCCGAAGAAAAATAGGCGATCGCTCATTGAATGATGAGATCGCCAATATTCTGAATATAAGTTATGATGCAGCTCATAGGAGAACTTCTTTAAAAGCTAAATTTAGTTTTGAGGAGGCATTGGAACTGGCTAAGCACTATCAGATTTCTTTGGACCAGTTTTTAGGAACTGAGAACCAACTGGTCGTAAGAAGAACACAGCCGGTACGAACCACAGAAGATTTGTTAAACTATTTTGAAAACTCGCTTAAGATTCTCGATGTTTTCCACAACATTACCAATTCCCAGGTTTTTTATTCTGCAAAGGACATCCCATTTTTCTATACGATTTCAGATTCTATTTTATCCCGCTTTAAATTTTATGTATGGATGAATTTATTAAATCAGGATCAGTTTCTGAGCCCGTTTAATGAATTCAAAATGGAGTACCATTCTCCCAAAAATGAGATGCTGATCGAATTGTATGAAAAACAAAATGTCACAGAAATCTGGAATGACACCACAATCATGAGCGCTTTAAGACAAATTTCTTTTTACTCCGAAATTGGATTATTAAAAAAAGAAGAAGCTATTCTGATCCTGGAAGACCTCAAAAAACTCTTAGAAGATTTAGAAAACAAAACCCTTCAAAAATCAAATTTCCAAATATTTGCTAATGATTTAGTAATTTTAAACAATAGTATTTTATTTAAGAATGATCAACAGTGCTCTTTCTTTGTTCCGTTCAGTATGTTTGGATATATGATGACCAATGACAAGATGACTTGCCAGGACTCATTAAGTTACTTTGAGCATCAGATTAAAAATTCCAGATCACTGAACACTTCAGGAAACAGAGATAGAAAAATGTTCTTTAATACGATGTATCAGCAAATTGAAAATTTAAAGGAAAAATTATAATGGACCCACTTCGTAATGGTGAATTTTTTGGACAAACCAATGAAACCCTTGATTTCGGAGGGCTCACCTTTACGGATACAGAGTACACTCATTCTTATGTGGATTGGCATTATCATGAAAATGCCTATTTTACATTTCTTCTTCAAGGAAATGTTACCGAAGGAAATAAAAAAGAGGTCTATGAATGCACTCCAGGAACACTTTTATACCATTGTTGGGAAGATTCTCACTACAATATAAAACCAGATGTATTTACTCGAGGTTTTCACATTGAAGTTTCAAAAGATTGGTTTGAGAATCATGAAATTTTAAAGGACAGTATTGAAGGAAGCATTAATATTAAAGATCCCGCTATAAAGCTTCTTACTTATCAGATCTTTAAAGAAACAAAGCTAAACGACTTTCATACTGAATTATCAGTTCACCAGTTATTATTGTGTATTTTCAATCAAACAAATAAACACTCTCAAAATCCGGAAAAAAATCCGGTTTGGGTTCGAAGGATCAATGAATTATTACATGAAAGTTTTACTGAAAAGCTAAATCTTACACAACTTGCCCAAATTTTAGATATCCATCCAATGCATCTTAGCAGGGATTTTCATAAGTATTTCCAATGCAATCTGGGAGAATATATCAGAAAATTGAAAGTCAATAAATCACTTGATTTTCTTCATAACAACAATGAATCTCTAACAGATATAGCACTGGAATGTGGATTTTCTGACCAAAGTCATTTCATCCGTTGTTTCAGAGAAAATATAGGCATTACACCTTTAAAATATAGAAATTTGCTAAAATAGTATAGTAATAAAAAGAGAAGTAAACTCTTTATTATTCGTCTTTTTTAGAAGGAACTAAAAAGACATCAATAAGACCTTCAGGCAATTGCATTTTAATGAATCTTTCGTCTCTATTCACTTCAATAATCCAGTCTTTGATAATAGGAATTACCACTTCCTTCCCATCTAAATTGGTTACAAAATAGTTCTGAGCAGTCTGATCATTAATGGATCTGATAACACCACAGTTATTATCATTTTCATCAAGAATATCAAAACCTACTACTTCGTGGTAATAAAATTGTTTTCCGGAAAGTTTTGGCAATGAAGCCAACGGCAGATAGACACTTTTCCCTAAAGATTGATCTACCAGCGCTTCGGAAGAATTTTTAAATGCAATATTCAAAGCATCTAATTTACTCCAGGATGATTTTGCAATAAAAAAAGGAACCAATAATCCGTTGATTTCAACGAATATTGATTCCAGTTTATTGTAAAGTTCGGGTTGATCGGTATCCAATTTAAGGATAACATTTCCCGCAAGGCCGTGTCTGCGTGTGATTTTACCTAAAAAGTAGCAATCTTCTTTACGCATACCGGTTGTTTCTTAAGCTTCAGTGTTTTCTTCAGTTTCAGCAGCAGGAGCTTCTCCTTCTGTAGTTTCTTCAGCAACAACTTCCTCAGCAACTGGTGCGTTAGCAGCCTCTTCAGCAGCTTTAGCATCAGCCTCAGCTTGTGCAGCAGCAGCAAGTCTAGCTTCGTTTACTTTTACTTCAGCTTCTAAAGCAGCTTTTTTAGCATCAGCCTGAGCTTTAGATAAACCTTCTACTTTCCCTTGTACTTTTTGTTCTTTAGCATCTACCCAAGCAGCAAATCTTTTTTCAGCCTCAGCCTCATCAAAAGCTCCTTTAGCAACACCACCTTGTAAGTGTTTTTTGTAAAGTGCACCTTTGTAAGAAAGGATAGCTCTTGCAGTATCAGTTGGTTGAGCACCGTTGTTTAACCACTTCACAGCAGAATCAACGTTCAAATCAATAGTTGCAGGGTTAGTAATTGGGTTGTAAGTACCTAGTTTCTCGATGAATCTACCATCTCTTCTAGCTCTAGCATCTGCAACCACGATGTGGAAAAAAGGTTTTCCTTTTTTACCGTGTCTTTGTAATCTGATTTTTACTGACATAATGTTTGAATTTTAAGGGAACTCGTCCCAGTTAAATATTTAAGTGTGCAAAGATAAATAAAATTTCCAATGTATCAATAAAAATGTTATAATTTATCAAGATAGTTATGGAACAATGACAAAAAAAGACAGATATTATAGTAAGCTAAACAACCAGTTGAACGACTATTTTTTTATATCAATTATTTCTAATATTTTTTAAGATATTTGGGCCTTAAAAATCTCCATATGATGAAAAATGTATTCGTAATTATAGCAATTTTCTTTTGCTTTCAGGCATTCGCACAAACTAAAGAAGAGAAAATAAGTCAATTAATTAATTCTTATAACCAACAAACCCGTTTTAATGGTAGTGTTTTAGTTGCACAAAAAGGGAAAATATTATTTGAGAAAAGCTATGGTATCAAAAACTTCCAAACACAGGAAAAAAACACTAATCAAAGTATCTACAGAATATACTCTACAACAAAGTCATTTACTGCCACTACAATTTTACTATTAAATGACATGGGAAAATTATCCTTACACGATAAATTAACAAAGTATTTTCCTAACTTTCCAAAAGGAGACAGCATTACTATTGAACAATTATTAACCCACACCTCCGGAATTCAGAATAATACCAATCCTGAAGATACAAAAGATGAGAAAACATTTCTAAATTTTATAAAAGCTCAACCCCTGGATTTTTCTCCTGGCAGCCAATGGAATTACAGTAATTCCAACTATTATTTATTAGGATATATCATCAACAAGACTGCTGGAATGTCTTACCAGAAAGCTATTCAAAAGTACATTCTCAATCCTTTGAAAATGTCCAATACAGGTTTTGGTTTTAACGAATTAAAAAATAAAAACAAAACAACAGGGTATGAATTTTTATCAAAAAACAATTTTAAAGAAGGTGTAGCCTATAACAAGTATGATCATCCTCATGCTGCAGGAGCAATGTACTCTACGGTAGAGGATTTGTATAAATACGAGGAAGGACTTAAGAGTTATAAAATTCTGAAAAAAGAAACTTTAGAAAAAGCACAAAAACCATTTCATAATTACAATTATGGTTATGGTTGGGATATGTCTCCGATAAAAGGAAAAGAAACTGTTGGGCATGATGGCGCCGGCCCTGGATTCGTTTCGAGATTCTTTACAATTCCACAAGACAACATTAGCATTATCGTATTAAGTAATCTGCGGGATGAAAGCCTTTATCCAATGCCAAACAAAATAGTCTCTATTTTTTATAACCTGCCCTATGAGGTTCCTACCCATATTAAAATTGATACCAACAAGCTAAATCAATTAAAAGGAATTTACAATACCCCGGATTCTAATTTTTATATTTCTGTTAATGATGGTATAGTTAATCTTGTTGAATCTAGTACAAGAAACTTTAAGATTTTTTTTCCGGAAAATGATAGGAAGTTTTATACTGAAAATAATGATGGGGACAAAATTCGATTTGAATTTGAATCTGATAAAGACGGAAAAGTCAATTTATTAAAAATAACCTCTCCAGATGGGAAAATCACAGAAGCTAAAAAGATTAGTGATTCTTTTTCTTGGGGAATTACGGGAAGTGCTACTCCAAACGGATGGGAAGGACCAGATATAAAATTAATTTCTGAAAATGGGAACAATACTGTTTTGAAAGCTCAAAATATCCTTTTGAAATCAGGTGAAATAAAGTTCAGAAGTAATGACGAGTGGGCTCTGGATATGGGTATCAACGAAAATGGATACCTTGTAGAACGTGGTAATAACATACAAGTACAAGCCGGAACTTATGATATAATTTTGGATATGACCAATGAAATTAATCCTACCTATCAGGTGATTAAAAAATAACTTCCTGCAGTAGAATTAATTTCACAGGCATTATTAACTTAATCCTGTCTTCCCATATAAAAAAGCCCTAAACATCTTTGGTTTTCTTCTATGGTTAAAGAATCTTTCAGGTGATTGACAATTCCCGGAGAACTCCAATAACACCCTATTTCATTGGCTGTACAAGTAAGATACATATTCTGTACAGCCATTGAAACAGCTGCTATTTCCTCCCATTCCGGAACCATTCCACTGAAGTTGACCACTATGGAAACGACAACATCAGCTTTATTGATTTTAAAGCCTATATCATCATATTTTTTCTGTAAGAATGTTTGTTCGGGTTGGGTTACTTTATAAATACTCTGCATTTCTACAGCTAGCTGAGCCTTATCTTCTCCTTTGAAGGTTTTAAAACGCCAGGGTTTTGTACGTTTATGGTTAGGAGCTAATGTTGCGGAATGCAAAATCTCATCAAGGATGTCCTGAGAGATTTCTGTTTCGGTATAATCTTTAGGGAAAATACTTCTTCTTTGTTCTATGATTTCTTTTAGAATTTCTGCTTTGTTCATAGAGGCAAAATTACGAAAAAGTTGATGTGGGACGATTGATAATAAGCAGTTTCTTTTCAATTATAATTATTGATTTCTCTTATTCAATAATCACAGGAGATTGAGCGCTCGTTTGTAATCATGAATACATGAATACATTGTACATTTTACATTTTATCACATTTTACAACATCACAGTACTTCTACAATTTCCTGATGAATATTATTCAGAGTAAAAGCGTCGCCTGGTTTCATCCCCATCATTTTCTTAGCCATTGGGCTTTCCGGTGAAATGGCATAAAAACGGTCTCCTTCAAAAAAGAACTCGCCCAACGAAACTGAAATATAGAACCTTGCTTTATTAGTAATAACTAAAGAGCCTAACTGTACTCTTTCAGTGGTATTATTTAAAACTTTTGACATGTTTCTCTTAAGGTCATTAAGGGCACCCAGTTGTTTTTGCATCTGATAAATTTCTTCCTGCATTTCCTCTCGCATACTATCATATTTTGGTGTCTTCTTAATATCGCGGCTCGCATCTAAAGTGAATTCTATAAAGTTTTTTAGTTTCTCAATTTTTTCGGCGATCACGTTTTTAACATAATTTCTTATGTCACTTTTCTCAAATACGATCTTCTCCATAAATCTAATCTTTACATAAAGATAATATTTTTTTAAATAATATATTTGCCTTCGAAAAAATTAAAAACCATGTTTAAAAATCCATTCTCATTTGAAGGAAGGATAAGACGTACGGAGTATGGATTATCTTATCTTATTTATGTCGCTATTGCATTACCATTTAGAATATTGGGAGAAATTACCGATTCTCTAGCTGTAGCTATTATCTTTTTAGCTCTTCTCCTACCTGTTATATGGTTCATGATTGCTCAAGGAGCTAAAAGATGTCACGACAGAGGAAATTCGGGATGGTATCAGATTATCCCTTTTTACAGTCTATGGATGCTTTTTGCTGACAGCGATCCTGGTCCAAATGAATATGGACCCAACCCAAAAGGAGTTGGAAACTATCAATCCATCAACGAAATTGGCAAAAAAGAATACTAAATAAAAAAGCCCTGCTGACGCAGGGCTTTTACTTTTATTTTTCCGATAACTTCTTAAGCTCACCAAGTCCCTCATCAAATGTTTTACCCATCTGGCTATCCATCATAGGCTTCATCAACTTCATCATGGTATTGAGTTCATTATCCATAGTCCAGGTTACTTTAGTCCCATTTCCTTCAGGAGTCAGAATGAAATTAGCAACTGCCTTACCATCAAAAGGCTGTATAAAATGGAGATCACTGGTCATTTTTTCATTTGGCACTATCGCAGTCACTGTCTGAACACCCTCACCTACATCTTTATTTCCCTTCCATGTATAAGAATCGCCAACTTCACCACTTGTTCCGGAATACGTAATGACAATATTTTTATCCATTTTCGCAAAAGGGTTCCATGTATTGAAAGCTTTTGTAGACCCTACATGCTCCCACACTTTCTCTTTTGGTGCATTAATAACCACAGATCTTTCAAAATGATAATCTTTACTGAAAGCCAACATGGCAAATACTGCGTATAAGAGCACAAGTACGATAATGATTCCTAAAATTTTCAAAATTGTTTTCATAGTTTTTATATTTTAATGTTAAGCCAAAATTATAGATTCCGATTATAATCCTTCTTTTCCTATGACAAGATTAGTATATTACGTTACTTTTTTGTCACAACCGATCATTAAGGCATTATTTTTGAGGATTTCATGCTTTATCAATTTTCACATCAATTAAATTTACATCAATAAAAAATAGAAAAATGAATATTTTAACAGAAAATTTCAATACACCATACCATACCGCACCATTCGACCGTATAAAAAATGAAGATTATCTTCCTGCTTTTAAAGAATTAATTCAGCAATCTGAAGAAGAAATCAATTCGATTGTTGCGAATACTGAAGCACCAACATTTCAGAACGTTATTGAAGCTTTAGCCTACTCAGGTGAAAAATTAGATATTCTATCCAATATTTTTTTCAATGTAAATTCTGCAGAGACGAATGATGAATTACAACAAATTGCTGAGGATGTTTCTCCTATTTTAAGCGAATATTCTTCAAAAATATCTCAAAATGAGCCTCTATTCAATAAGATCAAAAAAGTATACGAGGACAAAGAAAAATATACCCTCAATCAAGAGCAACAAATGCTTTTAGAGGAAACTTATAAAGGTTTTGTACGAAGTGGAGCTTTGCTCAATGATGAAGACAAAGAAAAATTAAAGAATATCAATATGGATTTGTCTTTAAAATCCCTGAAATTCGGACAAAATGTACTTGCATCAACTAATGCATATTTTAAACACATCACTAACAAGGAAGATCTGGCCGGAATTCCTGATGCCATTCTTGAACAATATGCTGAAGAAGCAAAAGAAAGAAATCTTGAAGGTTGGGTTTTAACATTACAATATCCAAGCTATGTTCCATTTATTACCTATGCAGAAAACCGCGAGTTACGAAAAGAACTGGCTCTTGCTAACGGTAAGAAATCTTTTGACGGTGGCGAATTTGACAATCAAAACCTTATTAAAGAAATTCTAAATTTAAAACAACAAAAAGCAGGATTACTTGGTTATAAAAATTATGCGGATTTTGTATTGGAAGAAAGAATGGCGAAGTCTCCAACAAAAGTGTTGGATTTTCTAAATGAACTTTTAACGAAGGCAAAACCTTATGCAGCTAAAGAAATCGAAGAATTGAAAACTTTAGCAAAAACTGATGGTATTGAAGAAATGCAGGGCTATGATCATCCATTTTACGCTGAAAAACTTCGTAAAGCTAAATTTGATTTGAATGATGAAGAACTGAAACCCTACTTTCCATTGAATCAGGTTCAGGATGCCGTATTTGGATTGGCTAAGCAGTTATTCGGATTAACTTTTGAAGAAAGAAATGATATTCCAAAATACCATGAAGATGTAAAAACCTATGAAGTAAAAGAAAACGGGGAGTACAAATCCTTGTTGTATGTAGACTATTTTCCAAGAAAAGGGAAAAGGGCCGGAGCGTGGATGACCAGCTACAAAAATCAATACAAAAAAGACGGTGAAAATTCACGTCCACATATTTCCATTGTTTGCAACTTTAGCAAACCTACAAAAGACACTCCAAGTTTATTGACATTCCAGGAGGTTACCACTTTATTTCATGAATTTGGCCACGCATTACACGGAATGTTAGCCAATACTCAATATCCAGGTCTTTCAGGAACTTCTGTGAAATGGGATTTTGTGGAATTACCTTCTCAGTTTTTGGAAAACTTCTGCTACGAACCTGAGTTCTTAAAGACTTTCGCTAAACATTATAAAACCGGTGAAGTGCTTCCGGATGAAAAAATCCAAAGAATAGAACAGTCTAAAAATTTCATGGAAGGTTATCAGACGATGAGACAATTAGGTTTCGGAATCATGGATATGATGTACCATACTAAGGTTGGAGAATTAGAGAGTAAGAGTGTAAAGGAGTTTGAAGATGAATATACAAAAGCTACACAGCTCTATCCAACTAACCCTGAAACAGCGATGAGCCCAAGTTTCTCTCACATTTTCCAGGGTGGATATTCTGCGGGATATTATTCGTATAAATGGGCAGAAGTCTTAGATGCAGATGCATTCCAATATTTTAAGGAAAACGGAATTTTCAATCCTGAAATTGCAGCAAAATATAAAATCCTTCTTTCATCAGGAGGAACAAAAGATCCAATGGAACTGTATAAAAGTTTCAGAGGAAGCGAACCGAAAGTAGAGAGCTTATTGAAAAGAGCTTTTGGATAAAAAATAATAATAGTCCCCTGATTTTAAATCTCTGGGGACTATTTTTTCTTTAATAATATAACTAACAACCCTATTTATGATTGATAAAGTCAAAAAAATCACTAATCTCTTTTTGAGTTTTTTAGGATTTGTGGGGATCGCTACGTTGATATTGTTTCTCGTTTTTGTAGAAAATCCAGTTAGGTACTTTTGCTATGCTTTATTCATAACAGTCTTTATAAATTTTAAAAGCTTTCGATATTTAAGAATTGATTTTAAAAAATTTTCAACTAAACTTTTAATGGTATTCAGTATCGTATATTTATCTTTGATTACTCTATTATCAGTTTCCCCGTTTCTAAAAATTCAAGAATTTAAATTATCTCATATCAAATGGGAGATTATAAATCCTTCATTAATTAAATCGGCTTCGTTCTGGGATACAGGGTATAAACGGAGAGGAAATTCTTATGTCACTGTTTATTATGAGTATCAAAGCACCGGAAAACTATATAAAAAATCAGAAACTGAAGCCCTAAAAAAATATTACGCCATCTGGGATACAAGAAAAACTGAGGATTTGGTCAATGAATTTTCAAAATCAGTAGCAGAAAAAATTAAAAATAAGGATTACATTATTCTCAAGAATACAAGCCACCCCGAAGAGACTCAATTGTTTTTATCTACTGACTATTTTTACTTTCAGGGATCACTATTTTATAATATGATAACAAGCATAGCTGCACTTATATTTGTTGTTTTAGGGCTCGTAATTATTATTCTTATCTTTTCTAAAAAAACAACTGGAGCCAGAAAAAAGTGATCAATTGAACGAAAAGAACATTATGAATATGTCCTAAACAACAATACTAATAATGTAATACTCTGTTAAAATAATCTATATTAATTATTTAGGTTTTTAAATTGCATCAACCAGAACTTAGGGAAAAGTGCCACCTCTCCAGCTATCTCTCTTTTTTGTAATTTTATTCAGAGAAAACCAAAAAACAACATTTTAAAGAATAAATTTTTTGTTATGAAAGAAAACAAATACGACAATAATTCCTTTTTCGAACAATATGGAAAAATGCTTCGTTCCCAACAAGGATTAGAGGGAGCAGGAGAATGGTACATATTACAAAAGATGTTACCCGATTTTATAGGGAAAACGGTTTTGGATCTGGGTTGTGGATTCGGTTGGCATTGCCGGTATGCTATTGAACAAGGCGCAAAATCCGTTGTTGGAATTGATCTTTCAGAAAAAATGCTTGAAAAAGCCAGAGAAATCAACAATCTGGAAGGCATTGAATATATAAGAAAAGCTCTTGAAGATGTCGAGTACACAGATGAAAGTTTTGATGTGGTCTTAAGCTCTTTGACTTTCCATTATGTAGAATCATTTGATATGATGGCTGAACATATTTACAAATGGCTAAAACCTAAAGGTCATTTTGTATTTTCAGTAGAGCATCCTGTATTTACCGCTGAAGGAACTCAGGATTGGGCTTATGGAACACATGGTGAAAAACAACACTGGCCTGTAGATAATTATTTTATCCAAGGGAAACGAAATACTACGTTTTTAGGCGAAAACGTCATAAAATACCATAGAACTTTAACTTCTTATTTAAATACTCTTTTAAAACAGGGATTCAAAATTAAAGAAGTAACTGAAGCAGAACCTAGCGAAGAAATGCTGAAGCAATTTTCAGAAATGAAAGATGAATTACGCCGACCCATGATGTTGTTGATTTCGGTAGAAAAATGACACTATTTTTATCAACTCTAAAATGATAGTAAAGCTTTTGAAGTTCAAAAGCTTTTTCTATTTTAGGTCCCATCTAAATTATAAGAACTGTTATGCTCAAAAACACCCTTATTATATTTCTATTATGTCTTCTTATATCTAGTCTAGTAAAAAGTCAGGAAATAAAAACGATTAAAGGAGACCATTTTGAACTGAAATTGGCCCCTCAGCAAAAAGCAATACTCATCCTATTTCCATGTTATCCTTGTAACATCGAACATACTCAGACAGAAGCAAAGTTTTTAAAAGATATTGAAAAGAAAGGTATCAGTACTTTACTGTTGGATTATAACCAAAAACTCTATTTAACAGAAGCCAAAAAGAAAGAATACACAGAGGAGCTACATACTATTTTCACTGAAAATAATATCAAAAAAGAAAATATTTTTATTGGTGGGTTTTCCAGTGGTGGTAATGTCGCCATTTTACTCTCGAGTTATCTTATAAAAACAGAAAATTCCATTCAGCCCAAAGGAATTCTGGTGGTGGACTCTCCTATTGATCTTGAAGAATTATACAAAGGAGCGAAAAGTGATGTTCAAAAAAATAAAGATGCAGAGGCTGTAGCTGAAGGGAAATTCCTAATCGACCTTCTGGAAAAAGAAATAGGAACCCCTCAAAAAGATATCGAAAAATATAAAATCTTCTCACCTTATCTCATTTCATCCAATTCCACAGACCATATTAAATATTTAAAAAATAGTAAAGTAAGATTGTATTGTGAGCCCGATCTGGAATGGCAATTGAAAAATAAGAAGCGACAATACAAAGATCTCAATGCCTATAAACTGGAAAAAGCATACCATTCTTTACTAGATATGGGAAGCCAAAACGTGGAATTTATAAAAACAAAGAACCGTGGAATAAGAGCTAATGGGCAAAAACACCCTCACTCCTGGAATATTGTAGAACGCGAAAGTCTAATACAATGGATCTTACAACCCTCTTAAAAACTATATTAAAATAATCCCATTTTTATTCCGAACTTTGAATTAAATAAAGCCTTCATTAATTTTAAAATGAATAACATAACTCAAAGATTAGAAAACGTAAAAAAACTTCAAGCCAAAAGATGGGAAAATGAAGATCATTGGGACGCAATCAATGAGCTTTTAATCAAAGAATTAGAAGAAATTTTACTTATTGAACCTGAAAATACTTCAGCTTTAATTAATATAGGAGCGATTTATTCTGATATGGGTGAAAATGAAGAGGCAGTACGATATTTGAAGACCGCATTAGCATTAGGTTCCGAGGATAAAAACTTATTTGTAAATCTGGCCATTGTCATGATCTACATGGAAAAACATCAGGCGGAGTATCTTGAATATCTTGAGGATGCTGAAGATAAAATTGAAGATCCGCTTACTTTTAAGGCTTATTTTGATCCCCAATCTCATTAAGGTTCCCTATTCATATAGCTCCGTAATTTCTTTTGTTTTCGTTCATATAAAAAATATTTTTACAAATCACTACATTGTATTACATAGTAATAATAATTAATTATATCTTTGCATAACACAATATATAACTATGAACTCAAATAGAACTTTTCTTTGGCTTACCCTCCTACTTTTATTCTTTTCCAGTATGTTTTTTGCACAAGGTCTAGAAAGGAGAATCGATAGTTTAATTCTTAAAGAATTTAATGACCCTAAAGGTCCCGGTGGCGTATTTACAGTTACTCAAAAGGGAAAAACTTTATATCAAAAGGCTTTTGGAAAAGCTAATCTGGAACTTGATGTTAACCTAAATCCGGAAAATGTTTTTCAAATTGGCTCTATGACCAAGCAATTTACGGCTGTAGCCATTTTAATGCTTGAACAACAGGGAAAACTTAATGTCAACGATCCTATTTCCAAGTATATCAAAGATTACCCGAATGGAGACAAAATAACCATTCATCATTTACTCACTCATACTTCAGGAATCAAAGATTTCACAAAAATGAAATCAATCTCAACAATTGCTCAAAAAGATATGAAACCTGAAATGATGGTTGATTTTTTCAAAAACGAGCCTGTTGATTTTGCTCCCGGAGAAAAGTTTGACTATAACAATTCAGGATATGTGTTATTAGGATATTTGATAGAATTGGTTTCAGGAGATACTTATGAAAACTTTATTAAAAATAATATTTTTGATAAAGCAGGAATGATTCACTCCTATTATGCTACTGACAGGAAAATCATCCCTAAAAGAGCTTATGGATATCATAAGAAAGAATACGGGTATGTAAATAAAACTGCAATTAGTTTTAGTGTTCCTTTTTCATCTGGTTCATTAATGTCAACAGCAGAAGACATGCTAAAATGGCAGAATGCTTTAAACAAAAATATTTTACTAAATTCACAAGAGACTAAAAAAGCATTTCAAAAATACAAACTGAATAACGGAGAAGAGTTCACTTATGGCTATGGATGGCATCTTAAGGACATCAATGGAATCAGTACGAGAGAACATGGTGGAAGTATTTTTGGATTTAAATCCATGGGTGTATATATTCCTTCAAAGGATATTTATGTCATTGGATTTAGCAACTGTGATTGTCATTCACCAACAGAGATCATCAGAAATATAGCCAAACTGGCTCTGGAAAACACTAAACGAAATTAATATAAAAATTATCAACATTTAAACCCAAACATCATGTTACTAGCTATTTTATTACCTTTTCTATCTTTCATTGTTCGTGGAAAAGTCTTAACAGGAATTTTATGCCTGATCTTACAAATCACGTTGATTGGTTGGATCCCGGCAGCAATTTGGGCCGCTTTATCATTAAATAATGAAAGAGCAGATAAACGAAATCGAGAACTCATAAGAGCAGTACGAGAAAGTCAAAGATAGATTAAAAATTATTTTCTCTCTTCACTTTCGGACCTTCTTTCATAATAGAAGTATAGGAAGAAGTAAAAGCTGACAAGCTCTTATACCCCACTTTAAAAGCAATCTCACTCAATGTATATTGCCGGGTATCTATGAGTTCTACACTTTTCAGGATCCTGATCAGCTGTCCATACTTTTGTAGTGTAATACCCGTAGCATCTTTAAATATTCTTTGCAGACTTCTGACGGACATTTTTGCGAGATCAGCCATATCATCAATATTCAGGTTTTCCTGAAAATGAGTATTGATATAATCGCAGACAGGAATCAGGCGATGATCTTCAGGAACCGGAATTTCTAAAAACCTGCTTTCATTACAAAAATTCGGTAAGCTATTTAGTAAAGCTTTCAGAAATAAAGTCTGCTCTTCATCTTCGTCAGCCAGTTTATTCCATTTTGAAGCATATAAAAGCATCTCTTTTAAAACCGGAGGTGCTGCGAAGACATGTACTTCTCTAAAAAAATCTGATTGTATCTCCGATTTAAAAAGAACCACCATTAAATTAACCGTGCTTGCCTCAGATGTTGTACGGTGCTTAACTCCGGAAGGAATCCAGATCACATGATTTTTAGGAACCAGATAAATTTTTTGTTCAATATGCAAATATTGATACCCTTCTTCTACATAAGTCAGCTGAGCCCTTTCGTGTATATGCTCATATTCGTCGTGTTGCCAATTCTTTTCATACCACACATACGCATCTTTTGAAATAGCATCATTATAAAAGCCTTTTTTCTCTTCAATCAGTCCGCATTTTAATTTGGCGCTTTGCATATTGTTTTTGGCAAATTTAATAAAAACGACATTATTAATTTTGTATTTGAATTTTAGATTTAAAAATTATGAAAAAATTAAACAAGATAATCCCTATCTTTTTATTACTTATAATGACCCAATTTATGACAGCACAAGAACATAAAGCCAAAGTATTGGTGCTCTTTTATTCTGATAATGGTGGAACCTATGAGCTGGCAAAAGAAATATCAAAAGGAATTGAAAGTAAGGGAAATGCACAGGCTATCATCAAGCAGGTGAAAACCTCATCAAATCCTAAGCTCAAAGATATTCCGGTTGCAACCGTTGACGAACTTTCGTCTTATGATGGAATAGCTTTTGGCTCACCTATTTATTTTGGAAATATCAGCACCGGAATGAGTGAATTTTTATCCAAAACTGTCAGTTTGTGGACCAATCATTCCCTGGAAGGAATGCCTGCTACTGTATTTATGTCCGCTGGCAGTGGCGTGGGAAAAGAATTGGCCATCCAGTCTTTTTGGAACAGTTTAGCGGTTCATGGGATGGTTTTGGTATCCAATGGTATTCGTGGCGTTGAAAACATAGATAAAAATACACCTCAGGGAAACACTGTTTTGGGGGTAACAAGTCTTGCCTCTGTAAAAAATGTAGAACGTCCCAGTAAAAGTGAGCGCTACATGGCTAGATTACAAGGAGAAAACTTTGCAAAGATAGCATTCGCTTTAAAAGGTACTTTCTCGAATAAGACCACTGCTAACGGTTCTGTCATTGAAAAATCGGCCGACATCAATACAGTTTTAAAACAAAAACAAATCATTCTTCCTCAAGTGCCCAAACCGGCTGGAAATTATCAACCTTATGTACGTTCAGGAAATCTTGTGTTCATTAATCAGGTAGCGCTGAAAGATGGTAAGATTCTAAATCCAGGGAAATTGGGAGCTGGAATTTCTGAGGAAGAAGTAAAAGAAGCAACAAAAGTAACGATGCTGAATGTTATTGCGGTTTTAAATGAAGCTGTCGGGGGTGATCTTAATCGTGTAAAACGTTGTGTACAACTTACAGGAATTTTCAATACAAAAGATGATTATACCAAACATGCTGATCTTATGAATGTGGCTTCCAATCTTGCTGTTGATGTTTTTGGTGAAAAAGGAAAACATGCTAGAGCAACATTTGGAGCATCCTCAATTCCTGTTAATTCTTCTGTAGAAATACAGGCGGTATTTGAAGTGGAATAACAATTATTATTTAATTTAAACAAAAAAATCATGATCAAAGTATTTATAGCAGGAGCAACAGGATGGGCTGGCTCCGAATTGAGCAAAGGAGTATTTAAACAAGAAGGAATGGAATTGGTGGGTGGACTGTCCCGATCCAACAATGGAAAGAATCTGGCTGAGATCCTTAATTTAGGTGACGGAGATATTCCTGTTTTTGACACCATTGAAAAGGCATTGGAAACGATTGATTTTGATGTATTATTTGATTATACAAAACCAGATATTGCCAAGACCAACATTCTTGCAGCTTTGAAAAAAGGGAAAAAAGTAATCGTTGGAACTTCTGGATTAACTTCTGAAGATTATTCAGAAATAGAAAAAGTAGCACTTGCAAATAATACTTCTGTATTGGCTGTAGGAAATTTTGCTATTACGGTTGTTCTATTGCAAAAGTTTGCAGAGATTGCTGCAAAATACATTCCCAACTATGAAATCATCGACTATGCTCATGAACATAAAATAGACACTCCAAGTGGTACTGTAAGAGAATTAGCACACCGCCTTGCCCAGGTTCAAAAGCCAACTGTTCACATTCCTACTGATCAATTAGTGGGTGAAAAGGAAACAAGAGGAGCTGATATGGAAGGAGTGCATGTTCACTCTGTAAGACTCCCCGGATACGTTATCGCTGTAGAAACAATCTTTGGATTAAAAGATGAAAGGCTAACGATAAGACACGATTCCGGAACCAGTGCTGAGCCTTATGTAAAAGGAGGTCTGTTGGCTATCGAAAAAATAGGAACGTTTAAGGGTCTTAGAAGAGGTTTAGATACCGTAATGGATTTCTAAGTATTTCCCCGAATAAAACTACAATTAAGAGGCTTTTCAGTCTCTTTTTTTATTCAAAAAAATAGGAGATATTATCATCAATAATCTTATATTTAATTTTCGGAATTAAAAAATATACATGAAAAGAATTTCACAGATTGTACTCCTTTTATCATTTAGTCTTGCTTATTCTCAAACCAATTTTAAGATGGAGATCAGTGCTCCGGATTTTGAAAAGGATTCAATATCCATTGGACCAATAATGGGTATGGGAGGTATTCACACCTTATACAAATTTGTTGTAAATCAGGATAAGAATGTCAGGTTTATGAAAAGTTTCAACAGTGCTTTCATAAGAATCAATGATCAAAATGTAATGACCGGCCAAATAGATTATCCACAGCCTATATTATTTAGTTATTTTAATACTGTTGAAAATGGAGCTTATGGATCTGATGTTTTCTTTATTGAAAGTGGAAATTATAAGATTAAGATCAATAACAAGAATATGGACTTTACTCCAGATTCTGATACACCTACAAATATAGAATACAAAAAATTGAAAAAGCAGCTTGAAATAGCTGATAAAAAACTGAAGCCTTTTGTAGATAACAATCCCATCAATATTGAATATAAAGAGAAGTTATTACGAAATTATATTTTAAAAAATAAGAACTCTTATGTTGCATTTTGGGAAATAGTGAGTGATTATTCGAAGTATGGATTCAATAGAAGTTATGTTGAGAATATGCCATTATTCTCAAAAAAGATAAAGGAAACATTCAGTTATCAGGAATTTGATAAAATATTGAAACTGGAAAATTCCACGAATGTAGGGGCAACTTTTCCGGATCTAAAACTCAATTCCACTGATAAAATAAGTAAATCAAGCTTTTCAGACTATAAGCTCACATTAATAGATTATTGGGCGACTACGTGTAAACCATGCATTAAAGATTTGCCTAAGTTGGTAAGTTTACATGAAAATTATAAATCTAAAGGGGTCCAATTTATAAGTGTTGCCGATGATACTGTGAAAGATAGAATGGACCGGGCTAATAAAATATTGGGCGAAAATAAAGTGACGTGGAAAAATTATTTTGATCTGAATAAAGAATTTCCCGCAAAATTACATGCCACAGGTTATCCACTACAAATTCTTGTAGATCAGAATGGAAAAATCATAGCCAGAAAATTCGGAGAGCTTGATCAGATTGCAGCAGAAATAGAAAAACATATTCAATAATAAAAATGACAGCCTTTTGCTGTCATTTTCTTTTAATAAGAACATCCGCCGGAGTTTTCCAAATACAAATAATCACTATGATCAGGCATAAAATATTGGCCAATAAAGCAGCAACAAATGCTTTTTGGTAATCAATAAAGCCAGGATGTGTTCCCAGATAATAATAGAACACACTCCCAATAACAATGATTCCTACAATAGCGGCTGATTGTTGAAATGTAATATATACACCAGAAGCATTTCCAGCCAATTTCTCTGGAATACCTGATAAAGCAATATTAGCCAGCGAAGGAATGATAGAGCCAACGCCTATTCCGTGAATAAACAATAACGCATACAGCAGCAAAGATGAAGATTGTTTTGAAAATAAATACCCTTGTGCAATCAATACACTGATGATTACAAGTAGCCCAACTATCAGGACTTTTTTTCCATAACATAATATAAGTTTGGGTGATATTATTGATGCTAGAATAAATCCCAACCCCTGAAAAACAATAATTTCCCCAGCATGCAGAGGACTGATCTTCAAGCCATCCTGAAAAAACAGCGATAAAATATAAAAATAAGAATCAAGCATGATAAAGAAAAAAGAAACAGCAATAATTCCTATGTTAAAATTTTTAAATTTAAAAAGGTTAAGATCAATCAGATAAGGTTTCCCATGTTGTATTCTGGATTTTTGATTTTTAATGAAAAGAAATAGGACTACCAAGGAAATAACAAGCAAAAATATATTTTTGACCCTTTCCCCATTATGCTCCATCATGGTCAAGGCATAAGTAAAACAAAAAAGAGCACTCGCCAATAAAAGAACACCGTAAAAATCAAACCGATTATTGTTATCATTTTTAGATTCATCAAGGACTTTCCACCCAAAAAAAATGGCTAATAAACAAATAGGAATATTGATCAGAAAAATCAATCGCCATGATTCCGGCATAAAAGTCAGTGATGAAAAATAACCTCCAAGAAATTGCCCCGAAAGTGTTCCAATACCAATTGTAATTCCATACCATCCCATCGCTTTGGTTCTGTCTTCCTGTTCCGGAAATAGAATCTGGATCATGGATAAAACCTGAGGTGACATTAATGCCGCACTGATACCTTGTACAAACCTCGAAACCATAAGAAAAACAGAATTGGAAGATAATCCACAAGCTATTGAGCTTATCATAAAGAAAACCAACCCTATAATGAAGATCCTTTTTCTTCCATACAGATCTCCCATTCTTCCTCCGGTTATCAGAAAAGAAGCAAAACCTATAAGATAAGAAGCAATGATCAGTTGCATTTCACTATTGGTGATATGAATATCTTTTTGGATAGAAGGAATGGAAACATTAATAATAAAAATGTCCATGATCGTAAGTAATTGTGCAAAAAGGATCACAATTAATTGTATTGCATTATTTTTCATTTTTATATAGATATATCTATTTTTAAATCCATAAAAAAATTAAGGCAGCAAGCCCTTAATTATTTTTTTTGTCTGATCGAATGCATCTGCATTTTTATTAATTGTAGAAATAACCACAGCTCCTTCCAAAAGCAAAAATATATTCTCAGTTATCGCATCTGCATTCACTGAACCGTCTTCTTTGTTATATTCAGTAATCAATTCTTTGATCATTATTTTCTGTTTTTCTTTATGCTTCATAACAAATTCAGAAATCACAGGATTGCTGTCTCCCAGTTCAGCATTAATCTTAATGAAATGACATCCGGAAAATCCTGAAGAATTCTGCAATTCCTTACGATAATCAACCAAAGTAAAAATTTTGTCCTTTGCCTTTATAAGTTTTGAAGAATGTTTTTCAAATCCATCGAACCATTTTAATTCTTCTTTGATTAAATACACCTTCAGCAGTTCATTTTTAGATGAAAAATGATTGTACAAGGACCCAATGGCAATATCTGCTTCAGCAATAATTTGATTAATCCCCGTAGAATTAAAACCCTGCTTATAAAAAAGATCTGAAGCAACTCTGATAATTCTGTCTTTTACTTTTTCCTTTTCCATTTCAAAAATTTTCACAAAGTTAAATAAAAAAATAGATAGACCTATCTATTTTAATTTTTATAAAAATTAAAATAAAGCTAATTAAGTTTATTTTGTTGTAACAGGCAGCTGTATTTATCTATCTTCCTAATAAATACTCACTACATATAAAATTTTTGAGTTGCTGAATTAAAAATCTTATTTATGAACACAATCCGGATAAATTTATTTTTATTAATTTTCATACTTCTTTTTGCATTATGCCAACCTACAGAAAAATAAACTAAAACTATGAGCATCAGTAATCCCGTTGTCTATTTTGAAATTCCTGTGAACAATATAGAGCGTGCAGAGAAATTCTATACTTCCGTATTCCATTTTAGTTTTGAAAAAGAAATCATTGATCATTATGAAATGTCTATATTTCCTTTTGAGGAAAAAAACAGTGGAATAACTGGAGCCTTAGCCAAAGGTGATGTTTACAAACCAACCAAGGATGGAGTTATCATCTACTTTACTACAGCAGATATTGATCTTACTTTAGAAAAAGTTTTAGAAAATGGCGGTAAGGTTTTATATCCAAAAACATTTAACGAAAAATACGGCTGTGCAGTAGCTGAATTTGAAGATTCTGAAGGGAATAGAATTGCGCTTCATCAAACTTTGAAGAATAGAGAATAAAGTACAGCATACAAAACACTAAAATATATTTAATTTATATCCCTACATATTTGTATCTTTAAAGTACAACTAAACCTTTATTGTTAATTTTTTGATACAAAATTATGGCAGAAGAAATTTATTTCATAAAAACCAATCCCACTATTGCCAAAATTAATTTGTACAATAAACTTTGTTCTGAAGAAAATGCTGTACTTCAATATCTGGACGAGGATAAGAAAACAAGTCTGGAAATTATCAAAGCAAAGGTGAAAGATAGTGTTGAAAATCTCAGCCCTGAAGAGCTGCGAAGTATTTTTCATTGGTTTCAGACCGAATATGATGATAAAAAAACAGATCCTATTGCTTGTAAAGAAGAAATTATTAACCAGCTTTTTATTAACGGTATCGATCAGTTTTATCAAATTCCATCAACAGACACTCCGAGTTTTAATCAAATTATCTCAGACTATCAAAAACATTCCCAAAGTATTTTAGATTATAAATTCAGTGCGGACACTCTTAGCCCCTTTCTCATTTATGGAATATTTTTTACCGGATTGATCAATCAGTCTC
Organism: Chryseobacterium paridis; assembly: GCF_016595215.1. Lineage (GTDB taxonomy): Bacteria > Bacteroidota > Bacteroidia > Flavobacteriales > Weeksellaceae > Chryseobacterium > Chryseobacterium paridis. The sequence continues at coordinate 2,026,946 of NZ_JAENHK010000010.1, forward strand.
ATGGAAAGGAAAACAGTCAAATGCTCCTAATGGATTTTTTAAAGCCTGATTTCACCACTTTATACTCATTCGCTGAGGAAGAATTCAACTCCGGGTCCAAAAATTCGGGAAATGAATATCTGTATGGATCCGAATCTATGCTTTCTGTACATTTTGGAGAGCTATATGATCTTACCCGATATTATAAGGATCCTATTATTAAACTGCAGGACTAGCGATCCGCTCTTTATTTTTACATCTTCTAAATGTATTATACACATTTTCTGCATTTTACTATGTAATATAACTTTCTTTAAAGTTGTCTTAAGAGTAAAATATCACAATACCAATCGTGACAGAGGAGTTGAATATTATCCAAATTATAACGTGGAGTATTACACCAAAGGAATTACACGCAATGTATATCTTTCTGTAACCTATAAATTTGGAAATAATGATGTAAAAGGAGCAACAAAACAGGTAAAGTTTGAAGAATCAAATAGAGCTGGTGGAAATGGTGGAAATTAAAAAAACAGTTTAGATTTCTGAGGGTGGATTTGAAAAAAATAATATCCTATTCCACCCATAAAATAAGCCACAACATCAAAGATATCTCCTATAAATTTATCCGAAATAGAAGGGCAAAGAACTTCAAACAAAATTGACAGGTATACAATTGATGTAATGATAAATTTCAAATTAGGTTTCCAATGGAAGCCTAATATTTTGTTCATCACATACTGTATGAGATAGCAATACATCGGGATGGTGATAAGATCCGTAAAATAGGCATTTATAAAAGGAATAATTATCCCGTTTTTCCGAAGAATGATTATGCCTAACCAGGATAGTAAGCCAAGTAAAAACCAATTCGAAATTTTATATTCTCTAAGCATGTAAGATTGCCATGATAATTCCCAGGATAACCTGAAGTACTTTGACCATCACTTCCTGGAAATCATTTTTATTCTCTCCTATCTCCGCCGCTTTTTCGTAATCAAATTTTTGTTTCCCTTCCATTACATTTTGATTTGAATAATGCAAATATACAAAAATTAGAACAATTGTTCTAATTTTTTAAATATTTAAAAAATCTCCCTTATATTTGATTCATGAAAACCAAGGAAAGGATTACAGCAACAGCTCTTCAGCTTTTCAACGATCAAGGCTACAATACCATTACAACAAGACACATTGCTGCTGAAATGAATATAAGCCCTGGAAATTTGCATTACCATTTTAAACATTCAGAAGACATTGTAAAGGCCATTTTCTCTGAATTAATTATTGAGATGGATGAAATGATGAACAAACTTTATGAAACTAAGGCTAAAACTTTAGAAAGTCTATACCACTTTACCTTTCATACCTATGAGATATTCTATTCCTATCGTTTCCTCTTTCTCAATTTTGTGGATATTTTAAAAAAGATTCCTGAGATAGAAGTCCTCTATGAAAAGATCAATATGGAAAGGAAAATTGAGTTTCAATCCATATTCTCTGACTTCCAAAAGAATAAAATATTCCAGGATAACATACCTGATTTTATCATTGAAAACCTCAGCACCCAAATATTTATTATTGCTGACAACTGGATTTCGTATAATAGCTTAACTTTAAAGTTGCCAAAAGAAGAAGCTATACAACATTATAGTCTCATCCAGATGAACTTATTTTATCCTTTACTAAGCGTTGAACAACAGGAGCTGTATCAATTAAATTACATCCAGTAAAATCATCAACTTAGAAAGCAAGCAAACAATCATAATTTTATGCAAGAAAAGCTTCCAGAATATAACGGTTACAGAATCTCAGTTCCTCCGGAATTTGAAACCATATTTTCCCATTTTTATTTTGCAGAAAACATGTCTGAGGAGGCGGTTACCAAAACATTATTACCTACTTATCAGACCATTTTATTATTTTGTTTTGGAGAAAGCGCCTCAATGGTCACTAAAGAAAAAACAAAGATAACGGTTGATAAATGTATTGTATTTGGTCCTATCAGAAATTCCTTTGATTATACATTACCAGCTAAGACCTCTATTTTAGTAGCTAATTTTAAGGATGATGCTTTTTATCGTTTTTTTGGAAAAGCATGCATTTCATATAATGCAGCGATGAATCCGGATGACCTTCTCGACGAAAACTGTTTTACTAATTTATGGTACCAAATTTCAGCATTAAATTCTACACAGAAACAGGTAGATCACATTCTGGAATTCTGTAAACCTTATTTGCAAAGTCGTGATACCACAAGCCAACTGCTCAGTAACTTTACCTATGATAATTTAAATCCAATCAAAACGATTGCTGAGAAAACCAATCAAAGTGAGCGGAATATTCAGCTAAAGCAAAAACAACAGTTTGGATATTCATCTAAAGAGATCAATCGTTATAACCGCTTTTCGAAGGCGATTCAACTCATTGAAAAGAAGATTGCCAATCAAAATAAAGTGGAGTGGTTTACCATTATTGATGAATGTAATTATTACGATCAAAGTCAACTTATCCATGATTTTAAACATTTTATTCATCTATCCCCTTCTCAGTACCTGAAATTCCAACAGGACATCTGTAATCCAAAATCAGAATAATCCTCGTTTCGTTTTCTTACAATTTTCACATGCTCTGCTCTTCTACCTTTGTCCTATAACAAATTAAAAAGTAGAAAAAATGAGACACTTAATTATTTACGCACATTATAACGAAAACAGTTTAAATCATAATCTTTTACAAACTGTAGTTGAAAGTCTTACTTCTCAAAATCATGAAGTAGTTATCAGAGATCTGTACGCCATTAATTTTGACCCCGTTTCCTCTCTTAAAGATATACAGGAACAAAGAAAGGGAATTCTAGCCGATGACATTAAACATGAACAAGAATTCATTTCCTGGGCAGAACACGTTACCTTTATTTATCCTATATGGTGGACGGGAATGCCAGCTATCATGAAAGGATATATAGACAGGGTTTTCAGCTATGGTTACGCTTATCGTTATGATCAGGGAGTACAAAAAGGGCTATTAACCGGCAAGCAAACGGTAATTATCAATACCCACGGCAAGTCTCACGAAGAATATGAACGTATTGGAATGGATAAAGCCCTTTCTCTTACTTCTGATAAAGGAATCTTTACGTACTGTGGATTTGAGATCAATCAACATTTTTTCTTTGATAAAGCTGACAGAGTTACTCCTGAAGAACTTGAAATCTGGAAAGAACAGATCATAAATACCTATATGGAAATTTCAGTTCGTTTTGAAAATTTCGCTCAAAATGAAGTTGAAAAAGTAAATGGTGAGCTGGGATCTATTCATCTATCCTAAGCAGAAACTTCGTGGATGTTAACTTCAATAAAGAAATAGTAATACAATATATGGAGTCCGGACAAATTTGTCCGGACTTTTTTTATGCAAAAAAATGTAATATACTTGTAATTATACGTTAAATATTAAAAAAACCAATTAAACACAAAACAATTCACTAATAACTGAATAAAATATTTCTATATTTACCACATATATAATATCACTATTTGTTGAATTGTCGCACAAGTAATCATTTGATATGAACAGAAACATTATTATCTTCTTATGCATGGTATCATCTCCCTTTATTTTTGCTCAAAGCATTCAAGGGGTTGTTACTGGTAAAGAAGATAAATCTGTTTCAGAAGTTGAAGTACTTGTTACAAAAGACAAAGAAAAATACTCTGCTATAACCGATGGAAACGGAGTATTTAAAATAGCCCTAAAAGAGAACGGAGATTATTTACTGGAAATTATAGAAGATGGTGTAAAAGTAGAAAGTGAAAAGCTATCTGTTACAGGAGATATAAATAAACATTTTCGATTAAAAAAAATATCTCCTGTAGAACAAAAGATAGAAGGAGTAGTTGTTGAGGTAAAGAAAAAACTATTTGAGAGAAAAATAGACCGATTGGTTTTCAATGTTGAAAATTCGGTGGCGGCTCAGGGAACAGATGTGATGGAAGCATTATCAAAAACACCAATGGTACGTGCAACTGATGATGCCATTAGCATTGCAGGAAAAAATAATGTGGCTGTAATGATAGATGACCGTCTCTTAAATTTATCAGGACAGGAACTTATTAATTATTTAAAAACACTTCGTTCCGATGATATTTCTAAAATTGAAGTGATTACCACTCCCCCGGCAAAATATGAAGCCGAGGGAAAAAGTGGATTGATCAATATTATCCATAAGAAGAATACGAATCTGGGATGGAATGGCTCTTTACAGACCTCTGGAAGTTATTTCTATGGACGAACTACTGTGAGTACACGAAATGGAGCAGGTTTTAATTATCAGGGAAAAAAAATATCCCTGACTGCTAATTTATCTTCAGGTGATAATTATTGGGCAACTACTGCTTATAATTACTTAACCGGAACAACCAATTCAAACTACTGGAATACGGATTCTAAAGAGGTAAATAATAACAAATATAAAGGAGGAAATCTCAAGGGAGAATATAAGATTAATGAAAAAAGCCTCGTTGGCTTCAATTACAACTATTCTTTTGGTAACCCTTTGGATCAGTCTTCAAACTATACTTCTATTTTTAATGAAAAGAGGAACCTCAATCTATTTTCAGACAGTAAAACTAAAGATCACAGAAACGTTCACAATACAACCGCATTCTATGATTTAAAACTTGATACAATGGGAAGTAAATTGAGCTTGTCTGCTAATTTGCTGATCAATAATTCGGATGCCCGAAATTTTTATAATACAGTTACTGACAAAACAATTTCTACCTTTAGCAATCCTGTTAATAAATACAGAATCTATTCCGGACAGGCAGATTTAGAAAAGAACTTTGCTAAAATAAAAACCGAATACGGTCTGAAATACACCACGATCAGAAACAATTCCGATTTCAATTTTTTTGATATTGAAAATGGACAATATATCGTAAACAGGGATAGAACAAACTCTTTCAATTACAAGGAGCAGAATTATGCCATCTATGCATCTACCAGTTTTAAAATTAATGATAAGTGGGATGCCAAAGCAGGGCTCCGATATGAGTATACTTCTTTAGAAGGAATCTCACTAAATGATAATTCTTCTGCAAAGATCAAATATGGAAAATTTTTCCCAACTGCCTATTTAAGCTATAAAGCTGACGAAAATAATACGCTCTCTTTGAACTACTCAAGAAGAATTACCCGTCCTTATTTTGGGAATCTAAATCCATTCAAAAATTATACTTCAGAATTTGAATATACTACCGGTAATCCATATCTCCTTCCTTCATTCTCAGATAATTTTGAATTCGGATATGTGTTGAAAAATAATTTTAATGTCACCTTATATTACAACTATAATAAAGATGATTGGGATAGGATTCAGATGGTGCAGGACAATCTTAAATACAGTGTTGTTAAAAACTTTTATAATGAAGACCAGGCCGGAATCAATATCAGCTATAATTACAACAAACTAAAATGGCTTGAATCCAATGTTTTTGTAAATGGATTTTACGCTAAATCCAAATCATTTCTTCCGGAAGCGATGGCCGCACCTGCAGGATTTGGTGGTAATCTCAATTTCGACAATAACTTTTTCCTGAACAAAGAAAAAACATTCACTTTCATCCTTGGTATGTGGAGCAGCATTCCCTACAGAAAAGGGAATACCTATTTTAAAGGAAATTCTTCTGTATATTCAGGGGTGAAGCTTAACCTGATGCAGAAAAATCTTATGATCACGTTGTATATGAATGATATTCTAAACATTGATCGTAACAAAGGAACAGAATACTATCCTGATTATAATGTAGAATATTACACCAAAGGAACTTCCCGAAATATGTACCTTTCTGTAACATATAAGTTCGGAAATAATAATGTAAAAGGAACAACAAAGCAAGTCAATTTTGAGGAATCAAAAAGAGCTGGTGAAAATGGGGGGAATTAAAAATTTCTTTCAACAAAACATTTATCCTACGCCTTTGTTGTATTCACATAGTTTTTGCGAAATTCAGTTGGATTATTTCCGGTATGCTTTTTAAAGGCCTTGCTCAAATGACTTTTATCTGTAAAACCGAATTCATAAGCAATTTCAGAAATACGCATTGTACTATGAAGAAGTTTATTTTCAACCTGTTTGAGTTTATAATCCATTATATAATCCTGAAACCCCACTCCTGTATGATGCTTGAAATACCGACCAAGATAAGCTTCTGCTATCCCAAAGGTATTACCGATATGTTCAGCTTTAAGTTTATCCGGATCTGAAATATTCCTTTGAATGTAATTTAAGATATCAAGAGCTTTACTATCACTATTCTCATCCATCTTCTCTGGTAAAGTAAGTGAAATATTCCTCGATACAATAACCAATAAGGTATTGATATATTGGTCAATCACTTCCTTATGAAACAAATCTTTTCTTTCATGTTCATTGATAATAAAATGCATTAACGACTGAATGATATGCTTATCATCTTCCCGTTTTAAAATACAGCCAGATTGTTTACTCACATTTCGCAGGATCATTTCAAGTCTGTTGATCAAATCTTTCGTAGCAGTATTGGTTTTCAAGTAAGCAGCATTGAACCGGATAAAAAAGAACTGGCTTATTGCTTTGATTTCAAAAGTATGATGATCCTGAGGAGCCAATAGAAAAAGATGTCCTGGCTTATAATCAAATCGGTCTCCATTTATATTCTGAAATCCACTGCCTTTCATCACATAGACAAATTCAAAAAAAGTATGCGTATGAATACCTCGCGGGCACTCATCAATCATATCAGTTATTGCAAGCTCATAAGGCTCATATAGATTGTCCGTTTTCATGGAGCAAAGGTACAACTAATTGTAAATATTATACACTAAAACAAATCATACAGATGTATAATTTTGTCTATCATTAAAAAAAAGAAAAAATGACTACAGAAAAAATACAGACAACTACCGCTATGGTTTTAGAACAGATTGGAGGAAACTTTATCAAGAAAACAATTGATCTTCCTACCATAGAATCCAATCAGGTTAAAATAGAGATTTATGCCAGCGGGATCAATCCTTTAGATACCAAAATATGGTTGGGTCAGGCAGAACATGCAAAACAACTTTTACCTGCCGTTTTAGGTATGGATCTGGCTGGAAAGGTTGTTGAAAAAGGAAATAACGTGACAAGATTTGAGATTGGAGATGAAGTTTTCGGGCTTGCAGGTGGCGTAGGTGGCAACCAGGGGACACTTGCCCGGTTTATAGTGGTAGATGAGGATCTCTTAGCCAAAAAACCTATTAATATGAATATGGTAGAGACTGCAGCGTTACCATTAATTTTCATTACTGCCTGGGAAGGTTTGGTAGATCGGGCGAAGGTGGATCAAAATAAAACCGTTTTTATACAGGCAGGAGCAGGAGGAGTTGGCCACATGGCTATACAAATTGCGAAAGCATTTAGAGCAACTGTATATGCAACCGCATTTGAAAAAGATTATGATTTAATACGCAGTTATGGCGCCACCCCAATTTCTTTTGCTGAAATGGAATCAGGATCTTACATAGATACCTATACGAATGGTAAGGGTTTTGACATTGTATTTGATACACTTGGTGGAACCTTCCTTGATGCAGCATTTAAGGCTGTTAAAATTTACACCGGGCATGTGGTAACCTCTTTAGGATGGGGAACCCACGCATTAGCCCCTCTCTCATTTAGAGGAGCAACTTATTCCGGTGTATTTACCTTACTCCCTTTAATTACTGGAAAAGGTAAAGCGCACCATGGAGATATTCTCAGTGAAGCTACCAGACTTGTTGAAAGTGGAAAACTTAATGTACGTCTTCATCCGGGAGATTACAATTTTGACAATATCGACGAAGCTCATTCAATAGTAAGACAAGGTAAAGCAAAAGGTAAAGTGGTTGTTCATATCAAGTAAAGTCAAACAACGTGTTCTTTCCATATTTAATTTAATATATTAGTTTATGAAAAGGATTACTATATAATGAACTTTAAATTACAATACAGACAAGCTCAGGAAAATGATATTGATTTCTTACTCGATCTAAGGATAAGAACTATGACCGAACATTATATCAATTCTAATCTCCCTATAACAGAAGAGTCTGCATTACAAAGGGTGCTGTATCAATTTGAAAAAGCTCATATTATAATTGTAGGTGATCAACCTATTGGATTATTAAAAATAGACAGAACAGATGAAAATATAGATGTGCTGCAGCTTCAGATCAACCCAGATCAACAAGGTAGAGGAATTGGAAAATCTATTTTGGAAGATATCATTCATGAAGCCAAAGCAGCTCAGAAAACAGTCTCTTTAAGTGTATTAAAAGTCAATAGAGCACAGAAACTTTATACCACCTTAGGTTTTAAAATTATTGATGAAGACCAAAATTCTTTCATGATGAAATTTTCTAAATAGAAAAAGTATGCTTTGCAGCATACTTTTTATTTATTAGTCGAAGATGAAAATGCATGAAAGCAATTATCATTTAATGATCTGTCCTTTATAATATTTTTCCAAAAAGAAAGATAGATCCGCCCTGTATCCTATTCCTGAAGCTTCAAATTTCCAGCTTCCATTTCGTTTATACAATCTTCCAAACTCTATTCCTGTTTCTATGGAGAAATCTTCATCCAGTTCATATTTAGCTATTTCCTGATTGCTGTTATTATCGATAATCCTTATATAAGAATTTCTTACCTGTCCAAAGTTCTGTTTTCTCCTTTCAAAATCCTCAATAGTTACAACAAAAAGAATTTCTTCTACTCTTTCATCTACTTTTTCCAGATCAATGATAATAGATTCATCATCGTCACCATCACTGTTCTTACCACTCGGATCATCTCCTGTATGAGTCAGCGCTCCATCCGGAGAATTAAGGTTATTATAAAATACAAAATAGTCCTCACTAACCAGCTTTCTCTCTAAATCAATCATAATTGCAGAGGCATCAAGATCAAAATCATATCCTCTCCCATCATTAGGATCCCATCCTAAACCGATGGTCATTTTCGTAAGTCCTAAATCTATTCTCTGTCCTTTCTGTAGGTTAATTGCCATAGTAATTTCTTATATATCTAAAGATAAATTCGATTTCTGAATTATCCAAATATTTTAATAAAAAAGCCTGATCAAATTCGATCAGGCATATATTAACTAAAGGTAGGTCTTTTTCTAACTTTTAATCTCACCGTGGCTCATCCTGTTATTTCTTGCTTTTGCAAGCATAGGAATAGAAATCAATCCCATTACAAGCATAATAACAATCTGAAGTGGTAAGGAAATAAAGGAATAAGTAAGCCCCATTTCACCTCCTAATTCCGCGCTTTTACCCATAGAGATAAACAAGGCCATAAAACCAAATTTCATTGCTAAATTAAAGGCTCCTATCCCTCCACTTGCAGGAATAATCATACCCAATGTTCCTACAACGATAATGAAAAAACCATCTGCTATTGTAAAATCTGAAGTTTCCGGAAGTGCAAAACATACAAGATAGGCTGCAAAATAATAGGATATCCATATTCCTATTGTATATATGATGAACTTGCCTTTTTGCTTTAGTTTAAAAATTGACGTAATCCCTAAAAATATCCCATCAATAAATCCAATAACTTTCCCTAAAAATGGAACAGCAATTAATTTCTTTTTAAGTGCAAAAAAAAGTATTGTCCCTATTGCAAGTATTAGAAAACCTATCAGAATCTTATTAGGATTGATATTAACTCCAGAGTTTTCATAAAAAGATAAAATAGCTTTATACTTAAAAATCAGCGTTAATCCTAAAAACCCTAACATACAGATAAGATCTACTACTCTTTCCAAAATAATAGTTCCAAAGGATTTATCTACAGGAACTCCTTCTACTCCATATAATGCCGTAGCTCTTGCCACTTCACCACTCCTTGGAATCGTAAGATTCATCAGGTATCCAAAAGAAATAGACCATAGTGAGTTGGAGTTTGAGATCTGATGTCCCATTGGTTCTAATAAAAGATTCCAGCGGATAGCACGGAACCAATACGCCAGCATTCCGAAAACAGAAGCAAACAAAACCCACAGGTAATTTGCTTTAGCCAATGATTTTTGTATTACTTTAAAATCAAGCCCTCTTAAAGCGAGCCATAGAAAAAAGCCTGCAAAAGCAAGCGAAATTACGATCGTAATTATTGACTTTAAAGGATTCGTTTGTTTTTTCTCCATGAATTAGGTAAGAAGGTTTGTTTTTTCATCCGGGAAAACTATTTTCGGCTGGAAACTCTTTGCTTCTTCTGGAGTCATCTGTGCATAAGCGATAATGATAATGATATCATCTTTCTGAACCTTTCTTGCGGCAGGCCCATTTAAACAAACTTCACCAGACTTTCTCTTACCTTTTATGATATACGTATCGAAACGCTCACCATTATTTACGTTAACGATATAAACTCTCTCACCTACTACCAATCCGGCAGCTTCTATAAGATCTTCATCTATCGTTATACTTCCAATATAATTAAGGTCCGAGGCTGTAACTCTTACCCTATGAATCTTTGACTTGAAAACTTCTATTAACATGTTGCAAATTTATTAATAAAAATTTATAATTTGAAGTTTAAAAGTATTTTAAAAGCATCAGATACACAGGTATTTAATTTTTTTAAAATTAAAATATTTGGATTTTACTTACTAAATCTACAATCATATCGCTAAATACATTAATACTTAATACGAATTTAGGATTTAATAAATATAGAAAATAATATTTGATTTTAGCTAAAGTCAATACACATAAGCATTTGGCATGATTTTAGTAACGGGTAACGTAGATTTTTGGTGAAAAAGTGAATTATCATATTTTGATGTTTTTTCATCAAAATCAAAAAAATAACACAATATTTAATTAAAAAATTGCACAATTAGAAAATAGTATTATATTTGCTATAATTACGAACCAACTTTAATATTAAAAATTATGAACAAGTCTGAATTAATCGACGCAATCGCAAAAGATGCAGGAATTACAAAAGTTGCAGCAAAGTCTGCTCTTGAATCTTTTATTTCTAACGTAACAACTACTTTAAAGAAAAAAGACGGAAAAGTTTCTTTAGTAGGATTCGGTACTTTCTCAGTAGCTGAGAGAGCTGCTAGACAAGGTATCAACCCTGCAACTAAAAAACCAATTAAAATTGCTGCTAAAAAAGTTGCTAAATTCAAAGCTGGAGCTGATCTATCTACTGCAGTTTCTGGAGCTAAGAAAAAATAATCATTCAGATTACAAAATTCAAACCTCATCTTTTGATGAGGTTTTTTTATATCTATACTTTAAAAGCCGCCATTAATCCTTACAATTTCCACACTAAAGGTTCATAAGAAATAGCATAAATTATTCTAATTCATAAAACCTAATTGCAGCCAATTTAACATTCTCGTTTTTTTAACAATAAACCATTATGAGTTGATTTTATTCTTTCCTATGGAGCAAGACGAGATATTTTCCAATCAAGATCTTCTAATTGATAAATAAGCCTGTCATGAAGCCTATTGGGCCTGCCTTGCCAGAATTCTATTTCGTAAGGCTTTGCAATATATCCACCCCAGTTTTCAGGTCTTGGGATTTCATCGGATTCAAATTGCTTTTCCAGCTCTTTTAATTTTTCTTCCAGAAATTCTCTATTGGGAATTACCTGACTTTGTGGAGAAACCACAGCTCCAAGCTGGCTTCCTTTTGGTCTTGAATGAAAATACCCGTCGCTCAAATTACCAGCAATCTTTTCTAAATCTGCTTTTATGATGATTTGTCTTTCGAGCATAGGCCAGAAAAAATGAAGACAGGCTTTATGATTCTTTTCAATAGCCTTTCCTTTTCTACTGTCGTAGTTGGTATAAAAAATAAATCCCTCGTGCGTATACGCCTTTAATAAGACCATTCTTGTTCTGGGGCAACCATCTTCTTCCAGTGTTGAAATTGCCATGGCATTTGCCTCAGAAATACCTGGATTCTCTGATGCTTCCAAAAACCAATCTCTAAATTGTTCAATAGGATTTTGTTTTATCTCACTTTCAATAAGTTGGGATTTCTCATACACTTTTCTCTTATCGTGAAGGTTTTCCATAAATATTTTTTATTAAATTTGAGTATGCATTACTCATACAAAGGTAAAATATTAATTTCCACACCTGATATTTCCGGAGATATTTTTTCCAGATCAGTAGTCCTCATCGTAGAACATAACGAAAGTGGCGCATTTGGTTTAATATTAAACAAGAAGAATAATCAGATGAGTGGCAAGTTCAAAAATTTCTTCGATTTTAAAATTGAAGTATATGACGGCGGTCCCGTAGAAAACGAAAAGATATTCTTTATTGTAAAAGGTAAGAAGGTGACAGAGATCTATACTGATATTTCTGAAGGATTTTATCTGACAGAGGATATTGAAAATATCATCAGCTCTGTTCTCAGTGGTGAACTTCTTATCGATAATGTAAAAATCTTTTCAGGATATTCTGGCTGGACAGCTAATCAATTAGATGATGAAGTACAGAGAAAAATGTGGACCGTAGTAGATATTTATAACCTGGACTACACTTTACCAAACGATCAGACATTATGGAAATCCATCATGCAGAATCTTGGAGGTGAATATTTACTTTGGGCCAATTCCCCGGAAGACATTTCTCTAAACTAATCCCTTATTATTCAAAACCATAGCATCAAAAAAATTAACAAATTTTAAGCATGCTTTAACCAATTTTTAACAAAGAATTCACGTTCTTTGAATAACTAAAAAGTTACTGAAATGAAAGTCTTAAATCAACTTATCTTATTTTTCTTTCCGGATGTATTTTTAACTCTGAAACCTATAAAGGTGAAACGAGACAAGAAATAAATATTGTAGTAAATTTTCGAGTTTATCTCAACAAATTTTAAAAAATACAATTTCTGATTTATTCAGAATAAAACCCGGTAAAGGACTTTGGAACTTTTGTTGTTTACCGGGTTTGTCAATTTAAAAACTTTCTTTCCATTTTCCCACCAGTTCTAAAAAGCGGGAACTTTCAAAAGTCTTATTTCTTATCTTTCCTACAGAAAACATGCCTTTTTCATCTGAAATCATTAAAATTTCTTCAGCTTTTTGAGATTCAAAAGCAATAATTTCATGTTCCTGAATATCTGCAAGGTTATTTTTATGTAAAAAAGTAACAAAATTTTCCATCAAAGGAGAGATGTAAGCACCTTCAGATTGTTTTGGAATTTTAATCACATTGCCTTCTAAAAACAAAAGATTTCCAGAAGTGGATCTTGCGATCCTTTTATTAGGATTAAGCAGGATAACATCATCTAAATCATTTTCCTGAGCGTAAATTTGTCCATAGATATTCTCAGGGCAATGAACTCTGATGTTGCTTAATAAATTGTTGTTTACATTGATTTCTTTGGTCAGGTCCAATTCAAGAGGTCTTGTATGAAGAGCCAATACATCATCCTTTTCATCCACTTCGTAAAAATAGGAGATTGATGATTTTGACAATGTCACTCCATCTGAATTTCTAAAAACCTGAAAATTAATGATCCCATTTTCTATGCCTTTTCCTTCAATCACCTCTCTTTGAAAAAGGGATTGAAAAAATTCAAGGGTATAAGTCAGAGGAATGTTCATTCTCATCTTTCTCATAGATGCCATTAAAAAGAAATAGCATTCTTCATCCATGATAAGTTGAGCTTTCCGTATAAAAAAAGAAACCTTTACAGCATCTCCTATCAGAAATGCTCTGTTCTTCACATTCAATTCGTCTGATGTAAAATATTGATTTTCCAATGTCTGATTTATTTATAAAAAAATAATGAACGATAAATCGTTCATCAGTTTTACCATTTTATACAGCCTATCATTAAGCTGCACCTAGTTTTATTCTTAGATTTTCTATAAGATTCTCCCAATACATTGCATTTTCCTCTTCATCTCCTTCTTCACAAAAGTCTGTAATATTTAAAGCTAAATCTTCAGTAATATCATCAATTGTGATCGTCATCTCAAAGAAATTCTTTGTCCCTTCATCTTCTTCCCATCTGAAACGCACGAAACCTTCTGGCTTATATCTAATCAAAGTGGCCTTTTCAGCAGGGCCTCCACCCCAGCTAAAAAAGAAGTCATCTCCTTTCTCTACTACCTCATCCGCAAACCATTCAGATAATCCTTCTGCAGTCGCCAGATACTCATATAAAATCTCTGAAAGACAGTGCATTGGAAATTCGTAATGGACTTTAAGTTTCGCCATATAATCTTTGTTTTATCGTCCCGCAATATATAAATTAATTTTTTTATTACACAAAAATGTATTTACTTTTTTATACAATCTGCATGATATTTGTCACTGATCACTTCTCAAAATCAAACAGAGTTTTAAAAGCAAAATATGTGATGCTGAGCATAAAAAAATCTCTTCTTTTTAAGAAGAGATTTATATTTAATTTTCGTTCAAAACTTCAAGAATAATCTGGCATCCTTCTCTAATTTCATCAAGAGATAACGTTAATGGTGGTGAAATTCTCAAATACTCATTTCTGTATAATTGCCAAAATACCACAAGCCCCTTTTCCATACATTTTTTGGCGACATTTAAGGTATATTCCGGACTTCCTAAGTTCACTGCAAGCATCAATCCTCGTCCATTTACATTTTTGATCTTAGGATGCACCAATAGCTCCCTAAAAAGCTTTTCTTTCTCATCAACCTCGTCCATCAAACCACTTTCTAAAACTTCTTTCAATGTGGCATAACTGGCAGCAGCAATCAATGGGTTTCCTCCGAAAGTAGTAATATGTCCTAATTTTGGTGAATGAGACAAAGAACTCATAATTTCCTTAGAGCTCATAAAAGCCCCTACGGGAACTCCTCCTCCCATTCCTTTTCCCATAACCAGAATATCCGGAACAATTCCATAGTGCTCAAATGAAAACAACTTTCCTGTTCTTCCAAATCCAGGCTGGATCTCATCCAGAATAAGCAAAGCTCCGACTTCCTCACATCTTTTTTTCAGATTCCTCAAATAGTCATTTTGCGGAACTAAAAATCCAGCCGCTCCCTGAATGGTTTCAAGAATAACACAAGCTGTTTTTTCCGTGATTTTATCTAATTCTTTTTCATTATTGAATTCTATAAATGACACCATAGGTAACAAGGGACGAAATTCCCTTTTATGATATTCATTCCCAGAAACACTCAAAGCTCCATGGGTATTTCCATGATAAGAATCTTTAAAAGAAATGATCTCCTCTCGTCCTGTGTATCTTTTAGCTAATTTCAAACTTCCATCGATAGCTTCTGCTCCACTATTAACTAAATAAGTAATTTCTAGAGGATTCGGAGTAGCTTCTGCCAGTAATTTACATAAGGCTACAGGTTTATCCTGTGCATATTCTCCATATACCATGACATGAAGATATTTATCAGCCTGTTCTTTGATTGCACTTACTATTTTCGGATGAGAGTGCCCTAATGTATTAGCAGAAACCCCTGCTACAAAATCAAGGTATTTCTTCCCATCTGTTCCGAAAATATAACTACCCTCTGCTCTTTCTACTTCGAATCCTGCAGCAAATTGAGTAGTCTGTGCCTGATAAGTAAAGAAATCTTTCTGCAATTCCATTTCAATAAAAATTTTAGCAAAGCTAAAAAACATTCAGTAAACACCGAAATTATCAAGACACAAAAAAGACCAACTTTCTGGTTGGTCTTTTATTTTATCTAAAGATTATTTTCTTACTCTTTTCGGCTTTTTAGCTTCCTCTTTTGCCTTTTCTTTATCAATAGCCTCTTTTGCCTGGTCATACAATTTATTATCAGCTTCATACTTGATCTCTTCATATCCTGGTGTATCTACAAGTATATCCTGCCATTTCCGAATCCTGTCTTTTGTATTCCAGTTAAAGTCTGCAAACTTTCGCCTGGCAGGTTCAATTTTACTCATCGGATAAGTATCTGAATTTGCTCCAATATTACAGGAAACAATCTGAAGCACTCTGTTTTCAAACATGGCATCAATAATTCCACATGAAGTAAGTGTAATCCCAATCCTTTCATTTTGTTTCGTCTTTTCATTAAAATCATCTGCATAACTTATAGACTGGGCATTTCCTATTACCTTCGTTTCTCTGACTTCACTCTTTTCATAATAGACGGTCATCAGCTTTCCTTTCACCTGATTGAATTCATCTTTAAGATTCAATGAATCAACTTTGCTGATTGCGAATGCATTTCCTATTACTTTTAAAGAATCCAGATCTTCTGTGGTTGTATTAAAATAAGCTTCAATCTTATCTCCTGTTACCTGTTTTTCTCCGCTCCATAGAATAGGTGCTGTATACATATGCATGATTCCATCCGTTTCATTAAATGCAATGGAATCTGCTCTTCCCTGAGCATTGGATTTATAAAATCTTCCTTTTCTGAAAGCTCTTAAAAAGCTCTTTTTCTTAGTAACATCTGTTTCATCAGGTTTCTGATAAGAAACAATTTTTTCCGCAGCAAAATAGATAGAATCTTTCTCAAGAATTTTTACAGCATACGGACCTTTAGTAATCATAGAAGAATCTTTCTTTTGAAAAATTTCTCCATAACCTCCTATCACATATCTTTTTTCTTTGGGATCATCCAGCTTCACATTTCCTGTAGCAGTACCAAAACCAGTTAGCTGGTTAAAGTACATGTCGTCGCCGGTAAGTATCTTATCATTATAGTGTATCCTTGAATTCTTATTAAGATAAGCCTCTTTAGAATTCATTTTATAAGTACCACGTTCGGTATAAATATAATTTTTAGGATTGACACGATTTGTTATGGTAGTTGGGCCAAAGAATTCTGCAACTTTCGTATTTTGATTTTGTTTGATATTGGGACCTTCAATTACATAATCCGGTGTATCTATCTTTACGTTACCTACAAAGTCGATCAATTTGGTATCAAGAAAGTAGGTGGCAGATTTCGTATACATTACATTCTGACCATCAGAAATCGTTCCTCCGGTATTAAAATAGGCAAGATTAGCAAGCTTATCATAGTACAGGATATCCGTTCTGATTGTCTGCTTGGGATCTGTAAGTACCACATTCTTTCTGGCAACTCCCTTCTGAGTATTACCATCATACTCCATCTCTCCAGCTGTAATGACAGAACCATCTGTATTTTGAAGTCTGGTATTCCCTATTGCCTTTGCAAAGTTTTCTTCACTGTATAGCACTACTTCGTCAGCAGTAAGAATAGAGCCTTGATTCTCAATTTTCACATTACCTTCAAGATATTGGTTCCCATCATATTTTGCTGGGTCTTTTTTGACAAAATCTGCATGGATAATTTTTATTTTATCCTCGGGTCTCGCTTGCTGTGGGGGTGCATTTTTTACAGGGACTTTTAGATAAGGATCCCTTTGCGCAGGTTTTTGTTGATCTTGCGCAAAACTAAATGTAGAAACAAAAAATACCAGAAAAAGAATCAGTCTCATTGATTAGTCATTCTTAATGCCATAAAAATATAGCGAATGAGAATCAATTTTTACGCCAAAAGCGTCTTCAATTGCTTCTTTGATCCCTTGAATTCTAGGGTCACAAAACTCGATAATTTCTTCGATCTCTTTATCAGAATCTTTTTTATAGATCACCAAATGATCATGTTGCTTATCAAAATAAGACTTCTCATAAGATGAAGACGTTAATGTTTTTTCTCCAAACTGATGTTTACGAATCAGCCCGGCATCAAGAAAAATCTCGATTGTATTGTAAATCGTTGCTTTAGAAACATGATATTTCTTCTGCATCATTAAAAGATATAGATCGTCCACATTGAAATGATGATCCATATTATAGATCTCTTCCAATATGGTGTATCTCTCAGGAGTGTTTCGGAAACCTTTTTCTAATAAGTAGTTTCTCAAAACATCTTTGATAAGAGCTATATTTTTTTCTTTTTGTATAGTATCCATTAAAATAATTATCTACAAATTTATTAATTTTTATTTAAATAGATAGTATGCTTACTGAGTGAAGCTTAGAAGTTATGACGCAAAAATCCGGCTTGTTCTATTTTTTTATCATATAATGTTTCCTCAGTAATCGGTGCAGATTCTACTACAACATTGTGAGAAGTAACTCCCCATGCCTTAAAGTCATCACTTCCGATATACTTCACAAAATTGTAAATATTAAGTATAATCTTCTGTTTCACAGTTAAAAGTATATCGTTGATATACGTATTATCTATAATCACATACTTAAGATCTGGCGGAATATTATGAGCTCTAAGCGATGGGTGACTGCTTCTTGATGGAATGGTTCCGTCTGCCATAAGATCTTTTAAGACCATACCAAAATAATCATTGATTCTGCGGTCTACTTTAAACCCTAAAAGGAAATTAACTTTAAAAACGGTTCCCGGTAATATTTCGTCTACAGTATATTTGAAAGTATATGGATCTTCCTGATTGACGATACTTAAAACAAAGTAGTGGTCAGCTCGTTTTGGCTGCTTTTTAATAATTGAATAAATGATTTTAGATTCTACTTCGTCATTTCTTTTGGCTCGGCTTAAGTAAGCAAGATTAGTAGCATACTTAGGAATACTTTCATCCAGCTTCATGTCTTTAATAATCGACACATATTTATCGATCTTGACGTATTGTATAAAATTGGCCTTGATTAATCTTCCGTTATACCAGGCGTACATACAAACCATTATAAATCCACCCAATACCATTGTTAACCAACCTCCATCAACAAACTTGATTACATTCGCATAGAAGAACCCTGATTCAAGGAAAAGATACACCGCACCAAATCCTATGATAAAGAATTTACTAACCCGTGTTCGACTGAGCCAGAACAGTAGCAAGATAGTTGTCATCAACATCGTTATGGTTATCGTTAAACCATAAGCCGCCTCCATTCGTTCAGATTTCTTGAAGAATATCACTACTACAAAACAGAATGCCATCAATCCCCAGTTTACACCAGGAATATACATTTGTCCTTTTATCCCTGAGGGGTATTCGATATGTTGATTAGGCCAGAATGAAACAGACATCGCTTCTGAGAACATCGTAAATGATCCGGTAATTACAGCCTGGCTGGCAATAATTGCCGCTGCTGTTGCAAGAATAACACCAGGTAGAACAGCCCATTGCGGCATAATTCCAAAGAATGGATTCACTCCATTGAATACCTGATGATAATTATCTAATAACCAAGCTCCCTGTCCTAAATAATTAAGAATAAGCATCAGCTTAACAAAAACCCAACTTATTCTAATATTTTTAGCCCCACAGTGTCCTAAATCGGAATATAAGGCTTCAGCTCCGGTTGTACAAAGAAAAACAGCTCCCATGATTACAATAGCACTTGGAGAGTGTGTAATAAGATTGTAGGCATATATCGGGTTAAATGCTCTTACAATTTCGATGTGATCAAAAAGATGGATTGATCCGAAAACTCCTAAAGCCAGGAACCAGGTTACCATAACCGGTCCGAAGAATTTCCCGATAGAGGCAGTTCCAAACTGTTGTACCACAAAAACTACAAACAGGATGACCAGGGTAATAAGAACTACGGGTGTCTCGGGATTATATATTTTCAACCCTTCAATAGCAGACATAACCGTTAGTGAAGGAGTAATTACACTATCTGCAACTAGTGTTGCCGCTCCTATAATGGCGACCACATAGAGCCATTTCTTCTTGAGCTTCTTTACCAGTGAATAAAGTGCAAGGATTCCTCCCTCTCCTTTATTATCTGCTCTTAAAGCAATAATCACATACTTTATAGTAGTTTGAAGGGTCAATGTCCAGATGATACATGATAATGCACCTTCAATATATTCATCGAATGGCATTGCTGCACCATCTTTTCGGGCATTCACAATTGCTTTCATTACGTACAATGGTGACGTTCCAATATCCCCAAAAACAATTCCGAGGGATACAATAACCCCTACAAATGAAAGTTTCTTTAGGTCAAAATGATGACCACCCTCTGTAACTTCTGACATATCAGCTAATTTTAAAAGCGCAAATCTACACTAATTTTATGACGTCATGAACTTTTCTTCATGCATAGAATAAATGAAAAAACTTCCTTTCGGAAGTTTTTCTCTATGATTTAATATACATCGCATTTTTAATTTCCTCTTTTACTTTCTCAAGTTTAGGGAACCATTCTGCAAATAAAGCCGCTGAATAAGGAGCAGGAGTATCAGGAGTAGTAATTCTCTTGATAGGTGCATCCAAATAATCGAAAGCTTTTTGCTGAACCATATATGCAATTTCAGAAGAGATAGACGCAAATGGCCAAGCTTCTTCTAAAATAACCAGTCTGTTTGTTTTCTTAACAGAATTTAAAATAGCATCGTAATCTAATGGACGAATCGTTCTAAGATCGATCACTTCTACAGATATACCTTCTTTAGCTAAATCTTCAGCAGCCTGAATAGCCACTTTCATAATTTTACCAAAAGAAACTAAAGTAACATCTTTCCCTTCTTTTTTGATATCTGCTTTTCCGATAGGTATGTAGTATTCTTCTTCAGGAACCTCCATCTTATCGCCATACATCTGCTCAGATTCCATAAAAATTACCGGATCATTATCCTGAATTGCTGATTTCAACAATCCTTTCGCATCATAAGGATTAGAAGGTACAATTACCTTAAGTCCCGGACAGTTTGCGTACCAGCTTTCAAAAGCCTGAGAGTGTGTAGCTCCTAATTGTCCTGCAGAAGCAGTAGGACCACGGAAAACAATTGGACAGTTCCATTGTCCTCCACTCATCTGACGGATTTTTGCCGCATTGTTAATAATCTGATCAATTCCTACCAAAGAGAAATTGAATGTCATAAATTCTACGATGGGTCTGTTCCCATTCATTGCTGCACCTACTGATATTCCAGTGAAACCAAGTTCAGCAATTGGTGTATCGATTATTCTTTTAGGACCAAATTCATCCAGCATTCCTTTTGAAGCCTTATAAGCACCGTTGTATTCTGCAACTTCCTCCCCCATTAAGTAAATGGATTCGTCTTTACGCATTTCCTCACTCATTGCCTGTGCAATTACCTCACGAAAAGTATATTCTGCCATATTTCTTTGAAAAATTTAGAGTACAAAAATAGTGTTTTTTTATTACACACATAATAAAAACGACATCTCATTTAAATGAAATGCCGTTAATTAATTTTATTTAAAACTGATTAGTCTACTTTTTCCCAAGTTTGGGTTTTTCCGATCAGTGATATTCCAATATATCCTTTTACTGTAAGCTTGTCTCCATTTCTGGTAGCAAAACATTTGTAAGTCTTACCATTTTTAGGATTGGTAATTGTACCACCATTGAACTCATCCCCATCTTTTTTAAGACCTCTGATTACTTCCATTCCTAAAATAGGCTTATCTTTTCTATCATCCTTACAATCTACACAATTCGGATTCTGAGGCTTTATCAATAACTGAATTACCTTACCGTAATACTTTCCATCAGTCTTTTTAAAAATCTCTACAATGGATTTAGGTTTTCCAGTTTCATCGTCTATTGTTCTCCATTTGCCTTCTATTTGTGCAAAAGACATTACACTTGCTAAAGAAAGTGCCAGGGTAAATAATAATTTTCTCATATGCTTGTTATTTTAATTTTGATACAATATTTTCGTTATCTATTCTCTGTTAAAAATATAAATTAATTTTAAACAAACAAAAATATTTGTTATCCTAGGCATATATAACAAGAGACATACCAATTCTGAAAATTAAACACTTGTTAAATTTTAATTGAGTTTACGGTTGATCACTCTATCCATATAATCCTGATACCATGCTTTTGCAATTTCTTTTCCTTTTTCGGTTTCAGGAGTATTTAAATGATCTACAAGGTTTTTTTCTAATCCTAAATCTGTTTTATCATAAATGCCAACTACATTTTTGCCATCAAAACGATAGATATAGTTCCCGATGATAAACTGCTCTACACCTCCATCTGAGTTAGCAATGATAGCAGGATATTGTTTCTCACTTACCAGGCTTCTCCCCCAGCTTCTTATTCTTTTATTATAACCTATCAAATCAGCCAAAGTTGGATAGATATCAATTTGCTGTGCGACCTCCTGATTCACTCCTTTCAATTGATATTCAGGATTAGGAGAATATAAAATAATCGGAACTGAAAAACGGTTCATACTTTTTTGATATTCCGGATAATAGATCTCGTTCGTATGGTCACCTGTGAAAACAAAAATAGTATTATTGTACCAAGGCTGTTTTTTAGCTGTCTCGAAATATTTCTTTATGGAATAATCTGTATACTGTATAGGCTCATGCATTTGATTCTTGCCTTTTTTAAATTTCCCCTGATACTTTTCAGGAATTTTAAATGGATGGTGAGAAGAGGCTGTAAAAACAGTGGCCATAAAAGGTTGTGTCTTCCCCACATTTTTAGCAAAATATTGTAAAAAAGGCTCATCCCAGATCGCCCACATTCCATCAAAATCGGCATCGTTATTATATTCAGTTTTACCAAAATAATGTTTAAATCCTAAAATATTCCCGAAACCAAGGAATCCCATTGATCCATTTGGAGCTCCGTGATAGAAGGAAGTATCATACCCTAAATCATTACAAATAGAAACAATAGATTGTATTTTCTGATTAGAATAAGGAGAGCTTGTAAAAGCATCTGTAAGACTTGGAATCCCTGCCAGAACACTACTCATCCCATGAATAGATTGTCTTCCATTCGCAAAAGTGTTAGGAAAGATCAAACTTTGATCCGCAAGACTATCAATAAACGGAGTGTAAGAAACATAATCTTTTATATTTTTACCTCTATTAAATGCTCCTGAATATTCTCTACTGAAAGACTCAACAATAAAAATAACAATATTGGGACGATTGGCAACCTTCCGGTCATACTGCTTGTAGGGTTGGATATTCTCATTGATAAATTTTTCATCAACAAAATGAACTTCTTTAAAACTATTGGTTCCCAATGTTCTGAAAAATGAAAATGTACTGTTCAAGACCAGATTTCCCTGAGATGGAACTTTCACAAAGCGATTAGCATCCACGAGATTAATCGGTCTTGTGCTGTGCTTAAAATCCCCACGAATACCTCCTACTACCAATACAGTAATACCACAAAGAGAAAGGATAGATAAAATAAAGTAAGGGATCAGTTTTACTGGCTTACGTTCTGTAACTTTTACCCTTTTATAAAGAAAAATCCATAACGCCATTAAAACCACAAACCATATTAAAACAAATGGGTTCTGTGCAATAGAAGCCATAAATACTTTACCAATATTAGATTCATGTTCTGCAACCTGAAATGCAGCAGATGTCAGTCTTGTTTGCGCAAATTTAAAGTATATAAAGTCACCAAAATTCATTGCATAAGCAATTCCATTTGTAATAAAGTAAAGCCAGAATAAGACTTTCTGATATACCTTCTTTGTATTGATAATAATAGGAATAAGGCTTAACAAAATAAACAAAGAATTTACATACAAAATTGCAGTCGTATCAAAGGCGATCCCATGAAAGGATAGGCTGAAATAGTCTGAAACAGATTCTACTTTAATGAGATCTTTATTAAAATACCAGAATAGAAATCTGGCGATCTGATAAAAAACATATGCCAAAAAAATTCTGTATAATAGTACCAGAACTTCTTGTTTTCTAAATTCTTTAAAAAATTTCATTCGGCAAATTTACATCAAATTCGTATTACTGTATTTTTTAGTCAGGAATATTTTGATACAGAATTTTTAAAAATGTAATTTTGTGTCTATGAATTTTATCAAAAACAATCTTGCCAACGCATTAACTCTAGGAAATTTGTTTTCCGGCTGCGTGGGCGCGGTTCATCTTGTTTTAGGTGATTACCACACTACTGCTATTTGTCTTATTCTTTCTTTGGTTCTGGACTTTTTCGACGGTTTTGTTGCCAGGGCTCTAAAGGCTAATTCTAATCTTGGAGTTCAGCTTGATTCACTTGCAGACATGGTAAGTTTTGGTTTTATTCCTGGATTAACAATGTTTGTTGCACTTTCGAATAATGTATACACCGATATTCCGTGGTATGCTTATCTGGGATTTTTAATTACAGCATTTTCATGCCTGAGATTAGCTATATTTAATCTCGACGAAGATCAGAAGTATTATTTCAAAGGACTTAATACACCGTCCAATACCATTTTAATTTTTGGATTATACTATGCTTTCAAAGAAACTCAAAGCTTTGATTTTATATTCAGCAATTATTATATGATGATCGCTTTAACCGTCATCTTCTCATGGTTCTTAGTAAGCCCAATAAAAATGATCGCGATGAAATTCAAATCAATGAAATTAGAGGACAATTATCCAAAACTTGTTTTATTGATCGGGGCGATTATAATTTTAATAATATTTAAAACTATTGGAATTCCGATAGTCATTATTTACTATATCTTAGTATCATTATTATTTCAAAAACAACTTAAATAGATATAATTTTTGAGTGATCAGTTATATGCAATGATAGCATTAAATTAAATCAACTCATAATTCATAACTTTCAACTTATAACTTTACTACATGAATTTAAAACTATATAAACCTCTATGTATTTTTGACCTTGAAACAACAGGAACGAATATCGGAAAAGACAGAATTGTTGAAATCTGTATTTTAAAAGTAAATCCTGATGCATCAAGAGAAAGCAAAACATGGCGCATCAATCCTGAAATGCCTATCCCTCTGGAATCCAGCCAAATTCATGGGATCTATGATGAAGATGTTAAAGATGCTCCTACTTTCAAATCAATCGCTTCTAAAGTGATGGAAATGATTTCCGGTTCAGACCTAGGTGGTTTCAATTCTAATCGTTTCGATGTTCCTCTTTTAGCAGAAGAATTATTGCGTTCAGAAATTGACTTTGACCTTAATAAATTCAAACTGGTGGATGCACAAACTGTTTTCCACAAAAAAGAACCGAGAAACCTGGGAGCAGCATACCAATTCTATTGTGGTAAAACTTTGGAAAACGCCCATTCAGCTGAAGCAGATGTAATGGCTACTTTCGAAGTTTTGGATGCCCAGGTTGGAAAATATGATGATGTTCCGAATGAAATTGCAGCTCTAAGCGAGTTCACATTCCATAATAAAAATGCAGATTTAGCAGGGTTTATTGGGTTCAATGAAAAAATGGAAGAAGTATTCAACTTCGGTAAATACAAAGGACAGGGCGTAAAAGCTGTTTTCCAAAAGGACTTAGGATATTACGGTTGGTTGCAAAATGCTGATTTTCCATTATACACAAAGAAAGTCTTTACAAAAATTCAATTATCAAGTAGATTCTAAAATATGTCAAACCTGACTCGTTTTAAGTTTTATGAAAATGCCCTAGAAGCTAACAGAGACAAACAAATCTTAGCAGAAAGAGGCATTCAGAGTTTTATTGCTAATGAGCAACTTATTCAATCGGATTGGTTACTCTCTCAGGCCGTAGGTGGAATCCAGTTACAGGTCTTTGAAGAAGATATAGAAAAAGCAAAACAGGCATTAGAGGATTATAAGGAAAATGAAAAATACTCTTTAGAAGTAGAACATACTATAGAAGATCCAGAGTTTGATTTCGTATGTCCGAAATGTGGTTCAAATCACATTTATAGAGATGATAGTGCTACCAGCTTTTTTGGCGTTTCAATTTTAACAAGTCATAAGTTTGTTTGTTATTATTGTGAAAATGAGTTTATGCATTAAAAAAGATTCAATTAAATAAAAGGGATTAATAATAGACTGTTTCATCCCACGTAATGACAAAATAAAAAGAATATGAAAATTATCTGCATCGGAAGAAATTATAGTGAGCATGCTAAGGAATTAGGAAATGAAATTCCCGAAAAACCAGTTATTTTTATCAAACCTGATACTGCCGTTTTAAAGGGTAATGATTTTTATCTGCCGGAATTCTCTAAGGATGTGCATTATGAACTGGAGGTTGTTTTGAAGATTTCAAAAGGAGGAAAGTATATTCAAAAAGAATCTGCAAATAAACATTATGACGAAATCAGTTTAGGAATAGATTTTACAGCCAGAGACCTTCAGTCTGAGCTTAAATCAAAAGGTCTTCCATGGGAGCTTGCTAAAGGTTTTGATGGATCTGCAGTAGTGGGAAACTTCTTTAAAAAGGAAAATTACGATCTTGAAAATCTGCAGTTTTCATTATTACAGAATAAAGCAAAAGTTCAGGATGGAAACACAAAAGATATGATTTTCACTTTTGATGATATCATTGCATTTGCTTCTCAATACTTCACATTAAGGGTAGGTGATCTTATTTTCACAGGAACTCCAAAAGGGGTTGGTAAAGTAGAAGAAAATGACATCATGGAGGCGTTCCTTGAAGAAGAAAAAATACTGGATATCCGAATATTATAAGTATTTAACAGCCTATTTTACATTTTTTTCGTTATCTTTAGTTAACAAATTTAAAGGTTATGATAAACATTGTATTGCCCGTAGATTTTGGGGATAAAACGGAACAACTTGTAGATGGTGCCATAAAATTTGCCAAAGAGGTAAATGGTAAGATCCATCTTATCCATATCGCACCTACAGACATTGGCTTTGCCATTGGAGATATGGGATTCCAGTATTTTCCTGAAGTTGAAGAAAATGAAATAAGAGAAGAATTGGTACAGCTCAACAAGCTTGAACAAAGGATCATCTCCCATGATGTAGAATGTGAACATCTTTTAAAGCAGGGCATTGCCAAAGATATCATCCTGGAATATGCTAAAGAAAAAAATGCCAATTACATTGTAATGGGTTCCCACGGAAGAAGTGGAATTTATGATGTTTTTGTAGGAAGTCTGACAAAGGGCATAACAAAGAGCTCGACCATTCCTGTCTTGGTACTTCCTATTCATGAATAGTAAAAAGTAAATTTTAATCGTTATAAAAAAGCCGATCAAATATTTTATTTGATCGGCTTTTTACTATATAACCAATTAATTAACCTTCTTTTTTATAGATACTAGGATCGTAGTAAGGATGTTTACCCTCTGTAGGAGAATAATAGTCTTTATCTTTATCACCCCCTAGTGTCACCACTAGAACGTAACACCAATAGGTGAATAGCACGCAGCAAACAACAAATAGAATCCAGTTTAATACATTTCCAAAGGTATCAAAAAAACCAAAAGACCATTTGAAAACTTTGCTTAAGAATAGAAAGAAAGACGTCATTATTTTCCTTTTTTAAATTAACTTTGTACAAATTTATAAAAAATGTTTAAATTACTTTCAAAAGAAAGCAATATTTTTTCAATTCCTGTTTATATTGGTTTTCTTCTTTTAATAGTAATAATATTTAACATACTGAATTTCAACACTTATGAAGCAATTGTTGCAGGGATTACATTTTTAGGAATTGCTCTGGGATATTTTTGCTTCCACAGCATTGCGCTTAATTATCAAACCCACCTTCCTTTATTTCTGTATTCTTTTTTCGTTTTCGGACTTTATCCCGGAAATTTAGATATTGGAATTGCGGTTTCTCTTCTTACCAATTCCTTTCTTTTGTTACTTCTTACGAGTGCAAATGAAGACACACGGAAAAAATCATATGTATTAGTAGGAGCCATCGTTGCTTTAAATTTTATTTTTCTACCGACAACCTGGCCCATGGCTGTTTTTGTAGTTGTACACGTTATTGCAACTTCTGAAAGAATCAGTTTAAATATTTTCAGATTTTTACTGGGGATTGTCCTGATCGTTTTTGCTTACTTCTCTGTGATGTTTTTCTTAGATTTCACGACCTGGAATCTCGATTATTTCCCATTTGGAAAGATGAAATTGATAACAGACTACACAGGCATAATTCCTTTAATACCGATCGCATTGATGTTGATCTATGCAGTGTATGATCATTTCAAAAATTACAATAAAAAGAGCCCGATAAGCAGATATAAATATACATTCCTGCTTGTCTTTTCCCTGGCTCAGCTGGTTACTATTATTCTCTATATGAATAAGAGTTACGAATATTTACTGCTCCTGGCATTTCCTTCAAGTATTATACTGAGCAGGATGATGCGTTTTTTACCCAAATACTGGATGCAGGAAGTCGGCTTATGGCTGATTATTATTAGTTTGGTTACCTTTAAAATAGGTACATATTTTAATTTATTTTAAAAAAGATTATGATTCAGATAGACGATAAATTAATTTCTGAGGAAATATTTTCCGAAGATTTCGTTTGTAACCTTACAAAATGTAAGGGTGCATGTTGTGTAGAAGGAGATGTAGGAGCTCCATTAGATAAAAATGAGCTGGAAATTTTAGACCGCATTTTTGACAAAATAAAGCCCTACCTTACAAAAGAGGGGATAAAGGCCCTTGAAGAGCAGGGAACATGGACAACAGACCCTTCTGATAACATGTATGTAACACCAATGGTAGAAGACCGAGAATGTGCTTATGTTACCTTTGATGAAAAAGGGATTACAAAATGTGGAATTGAAAAAGCTTATGAAGATGGAGCTGTTGATTGGCAAAAACCGATCTCATGCCATCTGTATCCTATCCGTATTACAGAATACTCGTCCTTTACAGCTTTAAACTACCACGAATGGTCTGTATGCAGTGACGCATGTACTCTTGGAAAAGAATTACAGGTTCCTGTTTATAAGTTCTTAAAAACACCACTGATAAGAAAATACGGCGATGAATTCTATAATGTTTTAAGTGATGCCGCTGAAGTATGGAAAAAAGAATATGGAAATTAAAAAAAAACCGCAGATCGATCTGCGGTTTTTTTTTAAATAGTTGATACTTTAACAATTAACAGATTACTTAAAATCAGCATCTGTTACTCCTGAGTTAAGTACAATTTTAGTTGTTTTAATAATTACTTTCTGTCCATTCCCTTCTGCATCTATTTCTCCTGGGAATTTTAATCCATCTACTGTCATGTAGCTTTTTACAATAGCAGTCCCTTCTTTTGATTCTGATTTATATAATAAACCTGTGCTTGCATCAAAAAAGTATTTCCCTTTATCAGAAGACAATACATTATAATCCTTCCCATCTATTTTTTCAACATTTACAGTTTGAAAACTAGCAGGATCATATCCTAATGCATCAACTGTTTTGCTTTTCTTAAGATCAGCAATTTTATCAGCAGGGATATCCATTTTTTGGCCCATCTGGTCAAAAGTTCCTTTTTCACCATCAAAAACCTGCGTCATCTGTTGCCCCATTACAGTTTGTACAGATTTGAATTTATTACCCATCTTTTTTGTACTCATAGAAATATCCATTCCCTGAACAGTTAATGAATTATCGATGATAGTAGTTTTTATCGCCTCTAATTTATCTCTACCTCCTAAGGCTTTAAGATAATTATCAATTACATCTTTAGGTGTTAATTTCGACTTGGTTGCTTCTGTTTTTACAGCAGTTGTTTTTTGCTGTGCTGCTACTGAAGTGGAAAAAAGTACGGCACAGAAAAATGGAATGATTATCTTTTTCATATATTTAATTTAATACGTAAATATAGGAATATTGATTGATATAGAATCTATGATTTTCGCAACAAAAAACCACCAAAAATTGGTGGTTTTAAATATTTATATCTTAAAAAGAAATTACTTTTTAAGTTCTTCTAAAAATTCGTCGTGAGAAATTGCAGTTTCTTTTTTGCTAGCTTTTTCAAGAATTACATCTTTTAGTTTAGTCATAGCTACTTCAGAAGAAATTTGTCTTACCTGCTCCTGGTCTTTCAACATTTCAACAGCATATTTCTGAACTTCCTCATCTCCTAAATGGTGAATTCCATAGATAGCCAATTGGTTTCTTACTAACTGCTCAGCTTGTGCAAGAACATCAGCGTAATCCAACTTGATATCATTATCATTCATCAATTTACCTTCGATGATCTGGTAGCTCAATTGTTTTTTCTCAGCTTCTAAGATTTCTTTTGCCTGCTCTTCAGATTGGATATTCTGATTAGAGAATAATAACCATTTTACTAAGAAAGTTTCAGGAAGTTTTACTTCTTCTTTTTCTGTAATTTGCTCAAGTACTTTGTTTACAAAGTGAACATCAGCATTTTGTTGGAAATACTCATCTAATTCAGTCTTCACTTTATCTTTAAGCTCTTCTTCAGACTTGATGTTTCCTTCTCCGTATACTTTATCAAATAAATCCTGATTAAGTTCTGCTAAGTTTAAGCTATAGAAATCTTTTACTTTAACTTCAACTTCAGCATGGTGTAGATGCTCAACTTCTTCTTTAGTAAATCCTAATTCTTTAGCTAATTCTTCATCACCAGCAAGAGTTTCTTTAGAAACTTTTACAGATCCATCCATTTTCAAAGCTTTAACTAATTTGAAAGCTTCTTTGTTTTCAGCAGTAATAGTAGCATTCTTTGGGTGGTGGTGGTGTTCTCCTTCAGCATCCTCTTCCACTACCTGAGAAATTTCTAAAGCAACATAAGAATCTTTAGTGATCTTATCTTGAGGAACTTGCTCAGCGAAACGCTTTTGCATGTTTTCAATGCTCTTAGTGATTTCTTTATCAGAAGCTTCTACTTTATAGTGAGGAGCTTCATATTTAGTTAAATCTATTGTGAATTCAGGCTCATACCCTACTTCAAAAGCAACTTCCAGTTGATCTGCATTATGATTGAAATCATTTACAGGCTGAGGAACAGGCTGGCCAACTAATCTTAACTTGCTTTCGTTTACATAGTTATTTAAAGCTTCAGAAACTTGCTTGTTGATCTCTTCGAATGCAATACCTGCTTCATATTGTTTTCTAACCATACTTAAAGGCACTTTTCCTTTTCTGAATCCAGGAACTTGCGCATTTTTAGCATAATTAATCAACTGCTTCTCTACTTTGTCTTTGTAGTCAGATTTTTCCAATGTTACAGTAAGTAATGCACTTACGTCATCATGGTTTTGTGCGGTAACCTTCATTATTGATTAAAATTTTAGGTTGCAAAAATATGAAATTTTTATCAAAATAAACTACTAAAGATCAATTCTTCGGCATCAAATATTTATAAATAAAAAACCACTGAAAATTTCAGTGGTTTTTTATTGAGACTTTATTATTACTAGTTGCTAATTTTATAAGTAGCCTGAGCATCAGTTTCTCCTCCTGTGTGGGATCCGAATACAACTCCATTTCCACTTACTGAAGAAGCTTCGGAAACAGATACTGCCTCATGATATAAAGTCAAAACAAGCTGACTTTCTGTGGATGCATTTTTTACCGCTTTATTTACCACCCATTTAGTTTTGAGACCTACGCGTTTTCCATCTTTTCTTGTCTCCGCATCAGTACGCGTTAATGCGATATCAGAGTTCGGAAAATTAAACACTAAAAAGTGTGCATCTATTGCATCTTTAATTTCCTGTGTAGCATCCTCTTCTCCATTTTTGAAAATAACTTCAACATTATAAGTATGCGTGTCTATTAGCTTAACATTTGGATTAGTTGTACTATTTACCTGATAATCATAAATTACCGGAACACCAGTAGCTACATCTGTTACTTTTAGCAATACATCTGAAAGCTCTTCCTGAGGAAGATCATCAGATTCATCATCGCTACGGTTACAAGAAGTTACGCTTAAAGAAAAAGCGATTATTAAAAGTCCTAAAATTAATGTTGTATTTTTAAAAATATTTTTCATTTTTTTGATTTTGAATAATTAAAATTGATATCTAAGAGTTAGTATAAAATTTCTCCCCATTTCGTTGGAGAAATAGCGCAACCTATTTAAATAGTCTCTATAAGCGCTATCGAATACATTTCGAACGGAGAAGTCAACTCCGAAGTTTTTAGACAGGTTAACACCTGCTTGCAGATTCCACAGAGAATACGCTTTTGGCGGAGTAGAAATATCTACTTCTTGTTTGTAAGCATTTCCATCTGTATCATATCTGGTAATTAGAATATTGTAAATTGGAAATCTTGTTTGTTTTAAAACAGTATTATTACTTACATTAAAATAAAAGTTATTCCATTCTTTTTTATTGAATTCCAATGAATTATTGAAATTAGGAGGCATCATCATAATCAACGGAACATCATGCGTTAGATCCTGTCCATATACATATGAAGCACTTCCTTTATATCCTAAATTATTATTGAT
This sequence comes from Chryseobacterium paridis, assembly GCF_016595215.1. GTDB lineage: Bacteria > Bacteroidota > Bacteroidia > Flavobacteriales > Weeksellaceae > Chryseobacterium > Chryseobacterium paridis. Next base: position 2,059,103 of record NZ_JAENHK010000010.1, read on the forward strand.
TTTGAGTGCTACATCTACATCTACACCATACATTCTGGCATCGATCTGTTGATACCCATACACCACAAAATCTCCACCCCATTGCGTATTACGGTAACCGGTAGGCACCTCATTAATGAAATTTTTAGTATAAAAGAAATAAGGATTTACTGAAAGATTTAATCCACCAAGAACATTCAATTTTGCATCAGCAATTAAATTGAATTGATTCCCAGTCTCACTTTTAATTCTCATATCCCCTTCTTCTATAATTGCTGCTGAGTGGTGAAGACCGTCTGAAAAAAGTTCAGCAACATTAGGAGATCTTGCAACTCTCGCATAATTAAATCTCAGGTTAAAATTATCTGATGGATGAAAAGTAACCCCAACATTAGCAGAGACATTATTGTAATTTAACTCTGGCTTTGTAAGAATCCTGTTTTGATTAATTCTTACAACAAAGCTAGAATAATCTGCCGCGTATAATTTATTCCAGTCACTAAGGTCATACCATTTAGTCACTTCATAACGATCAAAATCATATCTGGCACCTGCTTCTAAATCCAATTTTGGCAAGACTTTATATTTGAATACAGAATATATCCCCGCATAAAATCTATCATAATTAGGAACAAGACGTCTGGCTTCTGTATCAGGATTAGAATAATTGTTTTGATAACCGCCATTAATTCCGGTCTCAAGATTCCATTTTGACCTTTCAATAAGATGGTTAATATTTAAATCATTGGTGATCAGCTCTAAATCCAATCCTGGTTTTTTGCTTAATTCTTCAGTTCGTCGGATATCATATTCCTTTCTATGATTATACTGAAAACTATAAGTAGCCGTAATCTTCCCAAAATCCTTGAACCTCTGATAAGCAGAAATTTTAGCAATATGATGTTCTATATCCTGTCGGGGATTATCAATATCATAACTGAAAGCTCTTTTATAAATAGGTTCCTGACTGGAAAGCGCTTCATATAAATCTTCAGCAGATCCTACATGTGAACTTCTCAAAATTCCAATAGAACTATTCGTTAAATAATAGTCAAATGAAATTCCCCTATTAAAAGTGAGTTTCTGAACACCAAAGTTAAATCCGGAATTCTGAACGCCAGTATTCATTAATCCGTAACCAGGAGCATCGAGATCACCTAATTTTTTAAAGCTTCCATTCGTTTTAACTGCCCAACCATTTTCCCAGGTCTTAGCCAATTTAACGTTAAGGTTCGCACCCCTTCCATTGGATATTCCCGAAAGAGAAACTGCTCCCATTAATGTATCTTTCTTAGGTAAAATCTGTGGTTGTAAAACTACTACGCCTCCTATAGCACCACTTCCGTATTTTAGAGCTGAAGCCCCTTTGATCACATCAATATGTTCAAAGTTGTTAACATCTACATTTGGAGCATGTTCTACTCCCCATTCCTGTTCTGCCAACTTTACTCCATCATTTAAGATAGCAACCCGACTGCCATAAAGGCCATGAATAACCGGTTTTGCAATATTATTTCCTGTTTTAAGGACATTAACCCCGGAAATATTAGTAAGCAGGTTTCCTAAATTCTCAGTAGCATTTCTTGCTAACACCACTTTATCCAGTGTTTTCACTACCATGCTGCCATTATTCTTATGGCTCCCATGAATAGTCACCGTTTCAATATCCTGAATATGATGTTCCAGAATAATAGTTAAGTGAAGATCCTGATTAACTCCTATATTTTCAGTATAATCATTACAATCAGGATGTTTAGCAATGAGATTATAGGATCCCGCAGGAATTTTGTTGAATAAAAACTTACCCTTTGCATCTGTTTTAGCAGTAAAGTTCCCTATTTTCACAACAGCATTTTCCAGCATGCTTTTATCATGAAAATCCTGAACAGTTCCTTCAACTGTGTAAGTTTTTTGTGCGTTTGTTAATACCAATCCACAAAAGATTAGTAATAAGCTATATATCAATTTCATTGTAAATAGATAGATTGAGTACTTCAAAAAGTACGTTTTCGTAAAAAGTTTGTTGCTTTATTTTTTGTACAGTTTAAAATTGTACAAAGTAAAATGTATCATGTATTAATGTTAGTACATTTCTACGAATACATCCGGCAGCATTATTCTCAATCAACTTAATGATCCTAATAGTTCAATTTTCTATTAAGAAGTCATGTAAGCTTTATAAGCATAAGACAAATCCGATAAAATCTATGAATTATGAAATTGTGGGCGGTCCCCGAAGTTGAAAAGTAAATTTAGTCTGAGACCAGATGATCTCCTGAACTGTAATAATCTGTTTTATTTCCTGAGTATACCCTTCAAAAGAGAAACTAAATTCTTCGGGCACTAAGGTATTACCAGTAGCTAAGAAATGACAAGCCAAACAATCGCCGGCTTTTTCCTTAGCTACATTTTTTGTAATGGTATTGTCTGATTTTTTAAGATTGAAAATTTTAAAGTTATCTACCGGATCATGGTGGTGAAAACTCTGAGAAAACAGGGCAAGAAAATAAATCCCAAACAAAAGTCTTGAGATAAAATTCTTAAATTGTCTACTTTCTCTAAAAATCATGCATCAAAAATAACAATAATAATTGTAATTATTCAATAAAAAATAATAGCCTACATTAAATCATGTGACTGCATGTTACAGTTTACTCCAACTGAGAAGCCAAATGCTCCCATTCCTGTAAGGCAAGTTCAAGATCGGCTTTTACTTTATTGTATTGTTCCAATGTATCATCAGAAGGGTTTTCTTTCGCAAAAGAGGTTTCCATTTCTTCAGACTTTGTTTCCAGTTCTGAAATTCTCTCCTCTACTTTTTTTATTTTATTCTGGATATTCTTCTGCTCTTTACTTACAAAACCAGATTTTGATTGAGATACTGTTTCTACTTTTTCTACTACCTCTGCTTTAGGCTTTACTTCTACCTTTACATCATCATGAAGCTTTGCTTTCTCTGCAGATATCTCCCTAATCGTTTCTTTCTGTCTGTATTCAAGATATTCGTTGATATCTCCTAAAAACTCCTTCATTTTCCCATCACGGAATTCAAAAATCTTATCACAAAGTCCTTGTAGGAATTCCCTGTCGTGAGAAATTACGATCAACGTACCTTCAAACTTCTGCAATGCAAGTTTGATAATCTCCTTAGACTGGATGTCAAGGTGATTGGTTGGCTCATCCATAATCAAGGTATTGAAAGGACGCAACAATAATTTACAAAGCGCAAGACGGTTTCTCTCCCCTCCTGAAAGTACTTTGGTTTTCTTTGTAACAGCCTCTCCCTGAAACAAGAACGATCCTAAAAGATCTCTTACTCTTGGTCTTGTTTCTTCTGTCGCAGCATCCTCTGCCTCTTCCAAAACAGTTTTGTTTGGTGTTAATACTTCTTCCTGATTTTGGGCAAAGTATCCGATATTTACATTGTGACCTAAATTCCAGGTTCCGGTATAATCTTTAATTTCTCCGGCAAGAATTTTTGCTAAAGTCGTTTTACCTTGTCCGTTTTGGCCTAAAAGAGCAATCCTGTCTCCACGTTGAACAATAAAATCCACATCATTGAAGATCTGCTTATTTCCGTATGCTTTTCCTAATTTTTCAGCTTCAAAATTAACTTTCCCAGGAACAACAGACTGCACAAATCGGATATTGAACTTGGAAACGTCATCGTTTTCTACTTCAATACGCTCTACTTTATCCAGTTTTTTTATCAAGGACTGAGCAAAAGCTGCTTTAGAGGCACTTGCACGGAATTTATTAATTAATTCTTCGGTATGTTTTATTTCAGCATCCTGGTTCTTTTTAGCCTGGATCAGTTTTTCTTTTCTATCTTTTCTTAATTCAAGATATTTGGTATAATCAGCTTTGTAATCATCTACTTTCTTGTTGTTAACGTCAAAGGTTCTGTTACAAACAGCCGTCATAAACTGCTTATCGTGACTTACCAATACAATAGCTCCCGGATAATCTTTAAGGAAGCTTTCCAGCCATATGATAGATTCCATATCAAGGTGGTTGGTAGGCTCATCGAGAAGCATAACATCATTTTTTTGAAGAAGCAGTTTTGCCAATTCAATTCTCATTCTCCAACCTCCGGAAAACTCATCCGTAATTTTCTTAAAATCATCAGCTTTGAATCCTAATCCAAATAATACTTTCTCCATATCACCTTCCAAGTTGTAGGCATCATGGTGCATTAAAAGATCATTCAGCTCAGTCATTCTATTGATTAGATCAGTATACGCATCACTTTCATAATCTGTTCTTACAGTCATCTGGTGATTTACTTCTTCAAGCTCATTTTTCCATGCATTGATTTGTTCAAAAGCCTGCATGGTTTCATCCCAGACAGTTCTTCCTTTTACAAAATCCAGATCCTGCTTTAGAAAACCGATTGTAATATTTCCATCAGGCACAACATTTCCTTCGTAGAATGTAATTTCTCCGGAAAGCATCTTCAATAAAGTGGATTTTCCTGCTCCATTTTTACCTACCAAACCAATTTTATCATCCCTTTTAATGGTGAAATTCACATTTTGAAACAAATAGTTTCCCGAATGATGTAACCCTAGACCTTGAACCGAAAGCATTTAATGATATAATTTAAGAATTAATACTGAATATTTTTCGGGTGCAAAAATACGGAAAAAGAAATGAATAGACCAGAAATAAAAAAGCTCCTCATTTGAGAAGCTATATTACATAAGAGAAAACTGAAAAAAAATACAAATATTTAATATATAAGATTATTAAATTAATATAGAACGGGACCAATCATCATTATTTGGAATATTACTTCCGTAGGCAAAATCTGTAATCACCACATCATCCAGTATATGCATTTCGGGATGAGGATTATTGACTAATGATTTACTCGGAACATTTAAACTGTTATTGATCATCTCTGCATGCATCGAGTCTGTGGATTTTTGAAGATTTCCTTTTTTATACAAACCAAAGTTGGCAGAGATATGAGTGTAGTCAGCCAGTTTTTTATAATCATAAAAAGGCTTCGTTTGTGGAGTTAGATTACTGATATATTTTGCCAGAGACAGGTAAAACGTCCCCAAGAAGGAATGCTTGTCATCAATTTTGAAATTGGTTTCACTAAAATCTGTATTAAAAATCGGATGTATAGCATTCGTTTGCATTACCATTAACTTTCCGTAGACTTTCGACAGATCATTGTATACCATTTCTCTTTCTACATATCCCTGAGAAAGAACCTCCCCTTTATCTATATGAAAATTTCGCAGCACAGGATCCCAAATTTCATTTCCCTCAGAATCCTTTGCAGTATCCTCAATATTGGAAACATAATCATTGACATCCGAAACATCAAAATAACTATTGGAAACATATACAGACTGCGAACTATCCAGATATCCGCCGCCAATGTCAGCATGAACGCCCGGAACAAAAATTTCTTTCCATACAGAATTTCCAATGATCAACTCTGAATCTATTTTACTCCTGGATTCTTCAAAGAAACCGGTTAGCGGGAAAAAATATCGGCATTCATTTACTGCACATATTTGAAGGGCATTTTCTATACCCGGCAGTAAGTTTACATTATAATTATTGAAGGGGGCAGATTCTACAGTATCAAAAGCTCCCAGAAATCTTACTTTTATTTTTCCTGATATTAATGAACCTGCTTTTAGTAATTCATGACAAAAATTTCTTGCCAACATAGCTCCTCTACCAAAACCATATACATAAAACTGATATTCATTCGTCTTATCCTTCATTTTTTCATCAATAAAAACATAAGCCTTTCGAAGTTTATCATCCGAGGAATATCCCGAACATCCGGCAGGGTTTTTACAGGTCGCTTTGGCAAAGTCACTATCCTCAGCGCCGGTTACCGTCCCTATTCCTTCAATATATATTTTTTCATTCCCGCTGAATAATTCAAAAAGTTTATAAATATTGGTAGGTACAGCATGATAGCTTTCATAGTCGGTTAATATCTCTTTCCCTGAAGTTGCATTAATTCCGTTATTTCCAGTTCCATCGAAAAAAATGCCAATAGATATAATATTATTTTCCATGGTAACAATTTTTATGTCATTATCGATCTCTTCTAATGGGTTGCAAACCCAACTATCTGATCAGATAACATCTCAAAGTAACCATGAAAAAACTAAGATTAGTAGAGTAAAAGCTACCAAATTAAAAATTCCGTATTTCTACGGAATTATATTTTTTCAAGCGAATAAATATTGTTGATAATAGCATAGATTACAATACCAACTGTATTTTTGGCACCGATCTTTTCCAGTACCCGTTGCCTGTGGCTTTCCACGGTTCGGGGACTGATAAAAAGTTTTTCTGCAATCTCATTATTGGTATATTCCTGACAGATAAGCTTTACCACATCTTTTTCCCGTTCAGAAAGCTCATCCTCCATTTCGAATAAAGATTTCTTTTTACTGGAACTATTCATATAGGTAAACAGCATCTGATGGTCTTCAGCTGTAAAGTAAACACCATTTTTGAATACCATCGTAATGGCATCAATAAATGTTTTCTTGTTTGAATTCTTCGGAAGAAAAGCAGACACTCCAAGTTTTACCATATATCCCAAAATAGAACTTTTATAGTGGGAAGAAAGAATGATTATTTTAAGATCAGGGTATTTTTCTTTTAGAATTCCTACCAGCTCAAAACCGTTCATCGGTTGCATCTGTACATCAACCAATGCAATATCCGGAAAATCATTTATTGAAAAATCTTCTAAACTTTTTATAAAATCGGGTCCGTTATCTGCTGTAAGGTTGACGAGTATATTTTGTTCATTAGATAATAATAGTTTTACCCCTTCCAGAATTAACTGTTCATCATCTATTAGCGCTATTTTAATCTTGGAGCTCATTATTACATGGAATTTTAATGATTAAACGACTTCTTTTATTCAGTACATTTTTCCATTTATGCATTGCATTGATGGATTTTACCCGGGACTCAATATTTTTAATCCCCATCCCTTTTTTCACCAGTTCATAATCAAACCCCTGTCCGTTATCTGAAATAATCGCTACTGTACTGTTTGGATAATCTTTAAGATAAATCCAAAGTTGAGTAGCTTCAGAATGCTTGATAACATTGGTAGTAAATTCTTGTATAATTCTATACAATTGAACTTCTATGAATATATCTTTCTTTTTATAACCCGGAGCTACGTGTAACGAGATATTAATTTTATGAGACAGGTTTGCAATTAATTCTTCTATATACAGGACAAGCCCTACTGACTCCAGATTCACCGGGTATAAGGAATGAGATATTGTTCTTGCAGAATCTATTAATGCAGACATCTGTCCGTAAATATTTTTTTTGATCAGCTCATCTCCTTTGGTATCCAGATTATTTAACCATAAGGAAAGTATGTTGAGACGATTCCCCATGTCATCGTGAATCATTACTGCAATTCTCTTTCGCTCCTCTTCCTGTGCCTTGATATTCTCCAGTACAAGGTTTTTCTGATAAAGAACTTCTGCTTCATGTTGTACATTTTGTTCTTTTATAATCCTGTTTACAAAAGTTTTGTAAGCAAGCAAAATAAATAATACAATAACTGCTATGGTAACAATTATCAGTATTAAAAAATCAATATGTAAGGTTATTTCTTTAATTTGATAAAAGTATATATAAATGAACCATACAGAATACTTGACAGTATGTTGTTGGTTCCTAAAATTGCATAGTAATTATCCTCTGATAAAGAGGCTATCTGATGCTGGATAATAAAAATAAAAACAGAAACGGAATAATAAAAAAAGATGCAGGCATCTACCAGTGTAAACCGATTGATCACTTTACTGTTCTTAATCTGCTGTAATAAAGTATATCCTGCAAAACAGACAATGATGATGTTGGAAGTTACTTTTACAACATCATCATTAAAATAAGTTTTAGAAACCTTATTCATTATTAAAAAGCCAAGTGCCAATATCGCTAAGGGAATCAGTCCATATTTTGATATCCCTAACTTCCTAATGAATAAACTTGTCAACAGGAAAAATTCGCCAGCTATATAAATCGGATACAGAAATGAGGTATCTTTATAATGAAGGACAACTGTTAAAAAATTGGTAGCAGCTTCTATCAGTAATAAAAATCCAATATAGAATACATATTGTTTTTCTTCCTTTCTTAAAGCAGAATATTTTGCAATTCCAAAAATAAAAGAAATAAGAAGTAAAAAATTTGTGATCCCCCAGGTAGTGATGAAATAGCTGTGCATTTTATTTTATAATTGACAAATAGGAGGACATGGTCTTGACCAATCGTAAGTATTGGAGATCACTTCCACGCTTCCTGTATTTTGTAGATCCTGGTAAAAAGAGATAAAAATCAATGTTACCAATGTTCTTTGATAGATTTCTGAAAATTTAATTCCAAAAGAACACACAATATAGCTAAGTCCTTCTTTTGGTGGGTTTAAATCTTCGGAAGGAACATAAAATCTTTTAAAAATTCTTGTTCCTTTAAATTCGTCACATTCTCTGTAAAACCAGGTAGATCCTTCATCTCTCCAAAGCTCTATAGCGGCCACTGCTTTGTCCTGTTCCATGATAGGCATATTTGCTACAGGAAAATACATATCTGCAGTTTGATCTACTCTTTGCAGATCTTTAGAAAGAACAGCATTTTTTACTAAGGTGTATCCCTTTGTTTCTACCAATGTAAGATTTGTAGTCAGCTCTGCAAGGATACTATAAGGATATTCATTTACAGAAATTTTCTGTCCGTTTGCTTCAAGAGGGCAAAGAATAAGCACTAGTTGACTCTTATAAACCCCCATTTCAGAACAGAAATCTTTGCATTTATTATTTTTTTTCACCCACTCGATCTGGTCTAGTGAAAGGGTAAAAACATAATTGGGAGGAATCAGTTTTTGTATTGTTGAATAATCCTTAGAACTGGTATCCCAGGCAGCGATCGCAGCGGCATACTCTTCTCTGTTTAAAATTGTCATATTTACATGGTTTTAGTTGCATAAAATTATACAAACTAAACAACGTATGCAAATACCTCACTAATAATTGAAGATTTATTAATGCTATTTAAAATAAAACAATATCCACTCTGAATTTTTCATCAATACCACAATTTATCTATAACATACGCATATGGATATTGCATTCTTCACACCTTCAATTCTATAAAAAATAATGATCAATAATTTCTTACAGTGACGTGATAGCAACTTTGTTGTCTTTCTTTTATGTAATAGATTCTTCCGGCATTAGCGTAATACCTTAAGACTTTTTCTAAAGCAATCTCCATTTTAGGATTATATTTGAGAACATCATTAAATCTTACGTAAGAGATATCAAAAGAGTTTCCATAATTATGAGAACTGATTCCTAAAGAGGCATTAGAATTCACCCTTCTCAATCTGCACTGATCTTCCAGCGTTCTTGTTATTGATGAAACTGTGAAGGTATGTCCTTTCGTTTCTTTGCTAAATTTAGCACCCATTTTTTCAAGCGTTGTTTTAGCTTTGGAAACCATATATGGCCTGCTGTAATCCAGTTTCTGAACACGATATCCTTTTCCCGCCTTCTTTATTTTATGGAATTTTCCGTTGCTGATGTATTTCTGAACCGTTTTAGAATCCTTCAGCAATTTAACACCAAAGCTTTTGGATGCATCGAGATGGGGTTTGTATAAAGCAGTAGGTTCTACTTTCAGAACTTCTGTAAGATCATAACAAGATCCTATCTTTTTCGATGATTGCGCATGGTGAAAACAGCACATAAAACATCCAAAAATTAGACACAGAAACTTTTTCATTCGCAGAGCTTTTTAATTTAAAAACGAAAATAACCATTTATGTGATACAATTCAACGCTAGGAGATGTATCATTAAAACATATTATTCATCAAATCCTCAATTAAATTAACACATTCACACTTGTTGATCAAATTAATTTAATTCTTTTTAAAAATTAATTTGAAAATTTGAAATTTAAACTATAAATTTGGTTCAATATAAAAATAAACATTATGATAAAAAAATTTTTTGCTGAATTTTTCGGCACATTTTGGCTTGTTTTTGGAGGTTGCGGAAGCGCAGTTTTTGCTGCCGGAGTTCCCGATATCGGAATCGGACTTTTAGGTGTTGCTTTAGCATTTGGTTTAACTGTTCTTACAATGGCTTATGCTGTAGGCCATATCTCAGGAGGGCACTTCAATCCCGCAGTTACCTTTGGGCTTTTAGCCGGAGGAAGATTCCCATTCAAAGATTTGATTTCATACATTGTAGCACAATGTTTAGGAGCGATTGCAGCAGCAGGTTGTCTTTACATCATCCTGAATGGTGCCGGAGCATTTACCGCTGAAGGACCTGGCGCCTTTGCCACGAATTTTTATGATATGCCAGGCTATCATAACAGAAGTTATTCCATGCAGGCAGCTTTCTTAGCAGAATTTCTATTGACCGCATTCTTCCTTATCATTATTATGGGAGCTACAGATAAGTGGGCTAACGGAAAATTTGCTGGAATTGCTATCGGTTTTGCTTTAACGCTTATCCATTTAATTTCTATTCCTATTACCAACACTTCTGTAAATCCGGCAAGATCACTTTCCCAGGCTCTTTTCGTAGGAGGTGCTGCGATGTCTCAACTTTGGTTATTCTGGGTAGCTCCAATCCTCGGTGGAGTTGCAGGCGGATTAATTTACAAATTTTTACTTCAGCGATCGGATAACGAGGTAGCTGCCTAATGAAAAATATATACACAAGAAATCCTGTCATTGCTGACAGGATTTTTTTATTTTCTTTTTTTAATCTCAAAAGGGTTTTTAAAGATAAGTTCTTCGTGCTTTCCTTTGATCTCCATTTTTCGTTGAAGTAAATTCAAAGCCATTTTCCGAATAAATAGATCTTTGTCATTAAGCTTCCAATATGAATCTTCATGCACCCGAACCGGTTTTCTTATGAGATAAAATTCAGTTTCCCAGGTGTCTACATTATGATAGAATTCAATAATGCCGCAATGCTCAGGAATCATTTTATGCTCAATCATTCCCATAGGAAGCAAAAAGCTAAATGCATTGCAAACATAATCACCAGATGAGACCTTATCGTGTTTTAAAAATTTCTCCCCGGTAGCTGCATTGAGATAGGATTTTTTAAAATCATTCTTAAAATCACTTTTAGATAATTTAATTTCAATTTCATGGCTCAGCCCCATTGCATCAATGATCAATACATCAGCCTCCCAATCAGAATGAAAATGATTGGTCAAGACAATTTCTTTCTCAAAATCACAATGAGAATGAATAAATGCGTGAACCAGTTCTTCTATTTTTAGCATAATCTTATAAGAGTTTGAGTATTTTAAAGTTAGAAAGAGTGAAACCCTTTTAATCTAAAAACTAAGTTTGCAATGATGTCGTCACTTCGAGTAGATTTTGAAAAAATCGTATTGAGAAGTTGTTGATATATGTAAAATTTTAACCATTAAGGTTTATTAAGAAAGTAAGTTTAGTTAAGGAAAATCAAGAATGATTTTTAAGTTTTGTATTAAAGTCTTATTAGCGAAGCTAAACTTAATATTCTTAAAATCTTAATGGTTCAAATAAAAAGGTTCTCGATACAAAATAATTCTCCATTGCATTACGAATTATTTCACTCGAACTGACGGAAATACCCATTTTACAAAACCAATACAACTCGAATCCTGAATCTCTAATCTCACATTCCAAACCTCGTATCTCGAATCTCGAACCCCTCTCCAATCAACTCACTAACAAACTACATCCCCGGATATCAGAATGATCAATCCTTCCTAAGACTTGAAATTTACCTCCTGGAAGTGTTTTTCCTAAATCCTGTGTCGCAATAAAAGAACACGAATAAAAGTTGGCCAGATCAATGATATTAACCGCTCCGGTTCTCCCCTCTTTCTCATAAGTCAACGGATCTTCTGCATTTCGCACTAAAATCCGCATCCATTTTGGACATTCATATTCATTGTTTCCAAGAGAGTATGCTTGTGAAAGAAGTTCCGTCATTGAATATTCGGAATATATGGCATTCGTTTTAAAACCTCTTTGCAAAATGATTAGCAATTCATCTTTTGTCATTTCTTCTTTTCTTCCTTTCATTCCACCTGTTTCGATAACCACCAGATTTTCAGAAAAATCAAGTGATTCGTCACTTCTTTCTGATTGACAATAATCAAGAAAGTCCAAAAGCGCAAAAGAAACACCAAAAAGAATAACCTTTTTATGTTTTAGGGTTTTCAGAAGTTCAAATAGGTCTGAATGATTATAAAGAAAGTATCCGTTTTCAGGCTTAGCAGAAACATTCATTAAATAGTCCACCATGTAGATCAATGATGAGTTTTTCTTCTCCAGGTAACTTGGAAGTAAGCCCAGAAAAATAAAATCATCCGGTTTTCCTATAAACTGTTCAAAACTTTTATAAATACTTTCCCGGTAAAGATTTTCATTAGCAATAAAATGCTTGGACAGGTTCATCTGAGTAGTTCCTGAACTTTGGAAGTAGAGATCTGCAACCACTTTTTTGTCTAAAATCTGATGATTCTTAAACATCTCAATAGGCAAAAATGGGATTTTTGCTATTGTATCAATGGTATTTGGATCAATATTAAGATAATCTACAAATTTCCTGTATATATCAACGTTATCGTATTGATAACGAAATGTTTTCAATGAAGCATTTAAAAAATCCTGCTCGGTCCGTATGTTGAATATATTTTCCAATTTTTAGTTTTTAAAAGTCTTACGATCTCATTTTTAGTCGATTACCTCAACACCCTATCTTTTTAATATTTTTTTAATATAAATTGAATTTTTTGGTCAAATTCTTGCAATAATATTTTCGGAATATGGATTAAAAACAGAGTAAATTTATTTGCTCGAAGATTACCTCTTTTAGAGGTAATTTTTTTTTGTCTTTTCCTCAAAAGTTTTTAATTCAAAATCCTCCTGAAACACACCATAGGTAAAGTAGGAAATCCAGTCACCAAGGTTAATATATTTTGCTTTCTGCTCCAAATCTAAAACCATAGGAAGGTGACGATGTCCATAGATAAAATAATCAATCTTCTCAGTCTTCAGCTTCTCTTTTGAATAGATGATCAGAAACTCTTTATCTTCTCCTAAAAACGCTTTATCTTCTTCTCCGGAAATCATTTTGTTTTTCTGAGAAAGATATAAGGCAATTTTCATCGCTATATCAGGATGAAGCCATTTGAAAGCCCATTGTGCAATAGGATTGGTGAATAATTTTTTCATCCTTTTATACCCTTTGTCTCCAGGACCTAACCCATCCCCGTGTGCCAGTAAGAATTGCTTCCCACCCATTTCAAAATATTGCTTTTTGTAAAATACGGTACAGCCTATTTCCTCTTCCAGGTAATCTTTCATCCATAAATCGTGATTACCCACAAAAAAATAGACATGAATCCCTCTGTCTTTTAACTCAGCAATTTTTCCAAGCACACGAACATATCCTTTAGGAATAACATATTTCCACTCATGCCAGAAATCAAAAAGATCTCCCATCAAAAACAACACCTGCGCATCTTCTTTTATTTCGTCCATCCATCGGATGAACTTTTCCTCACGCACTTTACTTTCCTTAGGATTAGGAGCTCCAAAATGCTGATCGGAAGCAAAATATACTTTTTTTCCAGGCTGTAAATTAATAGTCGTCTTTAACACCGGCTGAGTTTTTTATGGGATACAATTATACATTATCTTCAGCAAACCATTCTCCGTAAGAGTTTTCGGTTTCATGAAGTTTAAGATAAGCAAGAGAAACATCTGCCGGAAGCTTAGATTTTATTTTGGCAGCGATAGCATACAACATATTCTCACAAGTCGGCTGGAAATTACAATAGATCACTTTATGACCTCTTCCTTCCAGCTCTTCACCCAATTCTTTATGTGGAGACAATCCGTTAATTAAAACAGCATGATCCCAAACATCTACAATTTCCGATTTTACGATACTTTTGATATCACCAAAATCCACTACCATCCCATTTTTAGGGTTCTCCAAATCATTAACAGGCTTTCCTTTCACTGTTACAAACAGCTTATAGGAATGTCCATGCATATTTTTACACTTTCCATCGTAATTATACAGCACATGCGCTGTTTCGAATGTAAAAATCTTTGTAATACGTATCATGGTGCAAAGATAAGCAATTTGGGGTGAGTATGGGATATACGAAAACATCTTTCGATATGATCACAATCCAATGAGATGACAATCTTCATTAATTAAAATACAGAAAAATAAGTATGAAATCTAATTTAATATCTACTACAATCAATAAGACAGACACCAAATATTTTATCTATATCTTCTCCAGCCAATCACTTTTCAATCTTTGAACCCTCTGCGTTTTAGAATCAATCAATACCCAAAGAGTTAATGAATCTACAACCAACTGACCATTACAGTAAAACTCTACTTTTCTGGGTTGCCTGATTCCTTCCGGATTTTTAGGATATGTTTTTACAGTGATGATGTCGCCAAGATAGACTTGCTTTTTATATTGAATGTGGTGATCGAGCAGCATCCATATATCTTCAGGATATTCGGTCAGATGTTTTACAGAATCCCAATGCTCGGTTGCAATTTCTTCTACCCAGCTTACATACTGGACATTGTTCACGTGCTTATTCTGATCGATATTCTCTTCTGTTACCTTTATTTCTTTTTGATAAACTAAACTCATCCCACTGCAAAATTTGTTCAAAAATAGGGCTTAAAAATAAAATCTCAAAGAAACTACAAATCCTTTTTAAATACCTTCATCAACTATGTTCGTAAAAAAACGGAATCAGATTTTGATCCGATTCCGTTTAATGTATTTTATTTTTTACTATTTAGATTTTCCTGTCGGCTTAGCAGCAGGTGTTGCTGTAGCTCCTAATTTTGTCTTTACAGCAGGCGTGATATCTTCGCTCCCGTCTGTATATACAAGATTATTAGCTCCCTGTGCTGATGAAGTATCAAATACATAGCTTAAACTTCTCTCTTTAGCCACAGCAGAAATAGCATTTTGTATTTTTTGCTGTAAAGGGGTGAACAATTCAGTCTGTTTAGCAGAAACTTCCTTAGCAGCCTGTCCTCTTGCATCTTCTATTTTTTTGCCTAATCCTTGTAATTCTGTTTGCGCAGCGATTAGTTCTTTAGTTACAGCCTCTTTATTAGCTTCACTCAATGTTTTTTCTTTATCCTGAGCTGCCTTTAGTTTGGTTTGATATTCCCCAATCAGTTTTTCTATTTCAGCTTGTTTTCCTTTTGTAAGAGTTTCAATCGTCGCGGTTACTGTTTTCACTTCAGACATACTTGCAAAAATATCATCTGAGTTTACATGACCTATCTTCTGTTGAGCATTTGCGGCGTTAGCAGTAAGGGTTAATCCCGCTGCAATACATAGTACTTTAATTAACTTCATTTTCTTTAATAATTATTTTAAAAACTTTTGTTTTTTTCGTGTTCAAATATAATACAAATTTTGATCATCATGATCACTGTAAAACCTGATCTCATTAGATCATAGATTAGACTGCAAACCGTAAAAAAGCCTCTTCAAAAAAGAGGAGGCTTTCAAACAATATGTATAATGTAAAAAATGAATTTTAATGGAACTGTGCTATTTCAGTAGAATCCTTCATCGCTACCGTAGCTGAAGAACCACCTGTTACTACATTTTGCACCTCATCAAAATAACCTGTCCCAACAAAGGACTGATGTTTTACCGCTCTGAATCCTTTTTGCTGTAAAGCAAATTCACGTTCCTGCAACTCAGAATATCCTGCCATTCCTTTTTCTTTATAAGCTAAAGCCAATTCGAACATCGCCGTATTCAGAGCATGGAAACCTGCTAATGTGATGAATTGGAATTTATATCCCATTTTTGCTAATTCCTCACGGAAAGTTTTCATTTCTTCAACACTCAATTTTGCTGCCCAGTTGAAAGAGGGGGAACAATTGTAAGCCAACATTTTCCCGGGAAATTTAGCATGGATTCCTTCTGCAAATTTTCTGGCCTGCTCCAGATCCGGATTGGAAGTTTCCATCCAGATCAGGTCAGCATATGGTGCATAAGACAAACCTCTATCTATTCCCTGTTCTACTCCATTCTTCACCACATAAAAGCCTTCGGAAGTTCTTTCACCGGTTACAAATTTTTTATCTCTGTCATCGATATCAGAAGTCAAAAGATCTGCTGCATCGGCATCTGTTCTTGCAATGATCACACTTGGAACTCCGGTTACATCCGATGCCAAACGAGCTGCAATTAATTTATTGATCGCTTCCTGGGTAGGTACCAATACTTTACCACCTAAATGCCCACATTTCTTTGCAGAAGACAACTGATCTTCAAAATGTACCGCTGCTGCTCCGGCTTCAATCATCTGTTTCATCAGTTCAAAAGCGTTCAGGTTACCTCCAAAACCAGCCTCTGCATCAGCAATAATAGGAACCAGATATTCCTTATCTCCGTTTCCACTTACAGATTGTATCTGATCTGCTCTCAACAAAGCATTATTGATTTTTTTCACTACTGATGGGACAGAATTGGCAGGATATAGAGATTGGTCCGGATACATTTCACCAGATAAATTGGCATCAGCCGCTACCTGCCATCCTGAAAGATAAATAGCCTCCAAACCTGCATCTACTTCCTGTACAGCCTGATTTCCAGTTAATGCTCCTAATCCGGCTACGAAATCCTGAGTCGTCAATTTCTCCCAGAACTTTTTAGACATTTCTGTAGCGATCGTATAATCGATCGTATAAGACCCTCTGAGTTTTAATACCTCCTCCGCAGTGTAAGGTCTTTGCACTCCCTTCCAGCGCGGATTGTTTAGCCAATCCTGCTCTATAGCCTGAATTTTTTCTTGTCTTGTTTTCATAATATTTTGATTTTGTATTTGTTTTGGGGTTTGGGGATCGAGATACGAGGTTCGAGGTTCAGGACGCGAGTTAAAATGATTTTCCGCCAGTTTGAGTGAAATGATTTGTAATGCAATGGAGAGTCATTTTGTATCGAGAACTTTTTTTTATTTGAACCATTAAGGTTTTAAGAATAATAAGTTCAGCTTCGCTAATAAGATCTTTAATACAAAACTTAAAAATCATTCATGATTTTCCTTAACTAAACTTGCCTTCTTAATAGACATTAATGGTTAAAATTTCACATATATCGACAACTTCTCGATACGATTTTTTCAAAATCTACTCGAAGTGACGACCTTATTGTAATTATTGCCAAAAACATTAAGGCTCTCAAACTCTATTACACTCAAACTATCAAACCCTACAACTCCCGAACTCAAAAAATCTCTTAAATAAAAGGATACGCTTTCAACGTCAGAAACTCCTCAAACTTCTCAGAGAAAATCAATTCGTTGAAAAGCTCTTTAGCCAAATTAAATTTGCCATTTTTAAAACGCTCTTCACCTACATATTTTTCAATAGTATCCATTTCTTCTTTTTCCCATTGAAGAACCATTTCTCGCGTTAATACCCGGTCATCTATCAGTACTGCCTCATTTTTCAGCCATTGCCAGATCTGCGTTCTTGAAATTTCTGCGGTTGCAGCGTCTTCCATTAAATTATAAATGGCGGCAGCACCTACACCCATCAACCAGCTTTCGAGATATAAAATCCCAACATTGATGTTTTTGCGAACACCTTTTTCACTAATCTCTCCTTTTGGAATTTCCAGTAAGTCACTTTCTTTGATCTGATAATCAACTTTTTTATCAATTTGGTTGGCTGAGGGCATATATTGGTCAAAAATATCTTTTGCTACTGGAACTAAGGCCGGGTGTGCCACCCAGGTTCCGTCATGACCATTTTTCACCTCACGTTCTTTATCCGCTTTTACTTTTCCAAATGCAATATCATTTGCCTGATCATCATTTTTTATAGGAATCTGCGCAGCCATTCCCCCTATCGCATGAACATTCCTTTTGTGACAGATTTCAATTACCTTTTTGGAATAAGCTGTCATAAATGGTGAAGTCATGGTCACCTGATCTCTATCCGGAATAATAAACTCAGGAAGGTTTCTGAATTTTTTAATAAATGAGAAAATATAATCCCATCGGCCGCAGTTTAATCCTGAACTGTGATCTTTTAATTCATATAAAATTTCATCGATTTGAAATGATGCGGTGATCGTTTCTATTAAAACCGTTGCTTTAATGGTTCCTCTTGGGATCTGAAGATAATTTTGAGCAAAATCAAAAACTTCATTCCACCAACGAGCCTCTTTATAATGTTCCAATTTTGGAAGATAGAAATAGGGTCCACTACCATTTGCCAACAATTGATTGGCATTTCTAAAAAAGTACATTCCAAAATCAATCAAAGAACCGGAAGCTTCCTCACCATTGATCTCTATATGTTTTTCAGAAAGATGCAAACCTCTGGGACGGATAAGCAGAACAGCCGTTTTATCATTCAGTTGATAAGATTTCCCTTGTTCATTCGTAAAATCTATTTTTCTGTTAATCGCATCAGTAAGGTTAATCTGCCCTTCCATGCAATTTTTCCAGGTAGGCGAATTGCTATCCTCAAAATCCGCCATAAAGGTAGAAGCTCCTGAGTTAAGAGCATTAATGATCATTTTACGATCTACAGGTCCTGTAATTTCAACTCTACGATCCAACAGATCTTTTGGAAGCGGTGAGCACACCCAGTTTCCATTTCTTATTTCTTCCGTTTGTGGTAAAAACTTAGGAAGATGCCTCCTGTCCAAATCCAATTGAGTTTCTTTTCTCTCCTCTAAAAGATCTAATCTTTTGCTATTAAAATTCTGATGAAGCTCAACCAGAAATTCTACCAATTCAGGACTGAAGATTTCTTCAAACTGGCTTTGTGCCTTTATTTTTAATTGGGTTGTGGTTTCCATAACTCCTTGATTTTGTGATTTGATATTACAAACATAAATAAAAATTTTCACAAACAGCGAACGTTCGCTAATTATTTTTAAAAATTATTATGCGAATAATCGCAATCAATTATTTATATTTGAGTAATGAATGCAGAGAGCGACTTTATTAAAACAGTTTTTGGGCTAAAACTAAAACAGCAGAGACAAAAGAAAAATTGGTCTCTACAAGATCTTGCTGTAAAAACCGGTTTATCAAAATCTTATCTTAATGAAATTGAAAATGGGAAGAAATACCCCAAGCATGATAAGATCATTCAGCTTTCAGAATCCCTGAACTGTACTTTTGATGATCTGGTATCTACAAAACTTGATAAAAGCCTGGCTCCATTCAACGAAATTTTACAGTCAGATTTTTTTAAAGAGGTTCCATTAGATCTTTTCGGAATCAATAAAAATAATCTTATAAGTATCATCAGCGATGCCCCAAAAAAAGTAACAGCTTTCATCAATGCATTGATTGAAATATCACAGAATTACAACTTAGGAAAAGAACGTTTTTATTTTGCCGTATTGAGATCTTTTCAGGAACTCTATGATAATTACTTCCCAGAGATCGAAGAAAAAGTTCAATTATTTGCAAAGGAACATCAGCTAAAGCTCAACAAAAATCTTAATCCCGAAATTCTACAAAACATCCTAGTTGAAAAGTTCAATTACATCATTCAGTCAAGGGATTTTGAACCTTATGGAACCTCAACCCATTTACGCTCATTATTTATTCCTGAGAAAAAACTTTTACTTCTCAATATCAAATTAGAAAAGGACCAAAAGACTTTTATCCTGGCTAAAGAGATTGCCTTTAATGTATTGGAGTTAAAAAACCGACCGAATACTTATTCATGGTTGGACTTTGGAAGCTTCGAGGAAATACTGAATAATTTTTATGCATCTTATTTCGCAGGTGCGTTACTGATCTCAAAAGATCAGATCATCGAAAACACTTCTGATTTCTTTTTGCAAAACAGTTGGAAACCTAAAAATTTCATCCAACTTATTGAAAGTTTCACCAACTCTCCTGAAACCTTTTATTACAGGCTTACGAATGTTCTGTCATCAGAATTAGGAATTAAAGATCTGTTTTATTTGTGTTTAGTTAAAAAGAAGAACTCAGACAAAATCCAAATTTTAAAAGAGTTACATCTGAATCATCAGCAAGCTCCACATGCCAATGCAATGAATGAACATTATTGCAGAAGATGGATCGCTGTTAAAAACCTTCAGGATCTAAGAGAAAACGAAACATTAACCGACGCCCAGATTTCTCATTATAAAGATCAGGGAATAAGTTATCTGGTTATTTCTACATCCCAGAAAAATCCATTTTCTGATGGCAGCAATAGAAGTTATTGTCTGGGAATTCTACTCAATTCTCAAACAATAAAGAAAATAAACTTCATAAAATCTCCCAGCTTACCTACCATCAATGTAGGTGTAACCTGTGAATCTTGCAGTATTGCCGACTGTGAAGTACGACAAGCACCGCCGGTACGACTGGAAAAGGAATATTTCAACCAAAGCATGAAAAGCTCCATTGAAAAAATCCGAAAAGAAATCGAATCCGAAAATTAAAACTCCCAACTTCTTTCTTCTCAGTTTTCATTTTCAACTTTCCACTTTCAATTTTCAATTTTCAACTAATAAAACTATCTTAGTAAAAAAGCACACAAATGATTCTCGATCTTCTCTTCCCCAACCGTTGCATCCATTGCAACCGGATCATTCATTCCGATCTATTGATATGTGAAATTTGTTTTGAACACATCCATTTTACTCATTTCGATTATTTTGAGGAAAATATTATTAAAGAGAAATGTAAACTCTTATTTCCAGTGGAAAACACCTATGCACTCATGCAATTTGAAGAAAAAAACCTCAGCCGTAAAGTCATTCATGAACTGAAATACAGAAATCGGGAGAAAACAGGAAAAATAATCGCAAAATGGGTGACTGAAAAACTCAGTTTTGATGATAAAAAACCAGATCTTTTAGTAAGCGTTCCACTTCATATTAAAAAAGAAAAAGAAAGAGGATATAATCAACTCCATCTTTTCACTGAGACACTATCCCAATTTTATGATATTCCATTTGATCATCATCTAATCAAAAGAAATCATTATTCGAAAGCTCAGGCTTTACAAGATAAAAAACACCGTTTAAAAAATGAAAATACATTTTCACTCACACGAAAAATTTCAGAAAAACATATTCTATTAATTGATGATGTGTTTACGACTGGAAATACAATTTCGACTATTGCATGGGAGATTTTGAATGCTGGAGAAAATAAGGTGAGTGTTTTGGTGATGGCAGTGGATTATTAATTGAAAATTGAAAGAGGAAAGTTAAAAAAGAGAGAAATGGGGTTTAGGGTTTAGGGTTTAGGGTTTAGGGTTTAGGGTTTAGGGTTTAGGGTTTAGCAAAAATAATTCATAATTCATAATTCATAATTCATAATTCATAATTCATAATTCATAACTTTTAATTTCAATTTTTTTCATAATTTCCCACCAAACTAATATTTATGAAAAACCTGCTTTTGTTGCATGGTGCTTTAGGACATAGTGACCTTTTCAAACCTTACAAGCAAGTATTATCAAAACATTTTAATATACATACCCCATTGTTTTCAGGACATGGAAATACTGAAATTTCAGAAAAAGGGATCAGTATTGAAAAATATACTCAAGAGCTGACTGAATATTGTCAACAGGAAAAATTAGAAGATGTCTATATTTTCGGACACAGCATGGGTGGTTATGTGGGCCTTTGCTACGCTTTACAGCAACCCGGTAATGTAAATTCTGTTTTAACACTGGGAACAAAATTTGACTGGACAGAGGAGCAAGCCATAAAGGAAAGTAAAATGCTGGATCCCGAAGTTATCCTTGCAAAAATCCCCAAATATGCTGAACAATTGGAGACACAACATGGTACTCAATGGAAAAAACTCCTTCCGGCTGTTGCCAATATGATGATCTCTTTAGGAAAAAATTCTCCTTTAAATCAGATTACATTAGCCAACCTTACAATCCCTGTTCAGATTATGGTAGGTGATAAAGACAATATGGTTACCATAGAAGAAAGTATGCAAACCCATCGGGACATTCCTAATGCAAGACTAGCTGTACTTCCGGACACAAAGCACCCGATGGACAGAACCCGTCCAACATTGGTACTTGATATCATGAAAGATTTCTGGAATTTATCCTAGATTATCGTTGTAGTTTTTCACCATAGCTCAAATCTCCGGCATCTCCAAGTCCGGGAGTGATATACCCTTTGGAGGTTAACTGGTCATCAATTGCCCCTACCCAGATTTTAGCCTGAGGATAGGCTTTTTCAATTGTTTCCACCCCTTGTCTGGAAGCAATTGCTGCTACGATGTGCAATTGAGTAGGTGTTCCGTGGGTTAATAAGTCTTTGATCGCCTCAATTAACGATGCCCCGGTTGCCAACATGGGATCTCCAACAATCAATGGTCTGCCCTCAATACTTGGACATGTCAGGTAATCTTGTTTGATTGAAAAATAATCGTTTGCATCATGCTTTCGGTAAGCAGCTACAAATCCACAATCTGCCTTGTCTAAATAGTTTAAAATCCCCTGAAACAAAGGAACTCCAGCTCTTAGTATTGTAGTAATAACAGGCTGAACAGCAATCTCTCTAACTTTTATTGTATCTAAAGGAGTCTGAATTTCAACTTCTCTTTGCTCTAAATCCTTACTGATCTCAAAAGCTGCAATTTCTCCAATACGTTCCATATTCCGACGAAACCTCAATCGGTCATGTTGAACCTCTACATTACGAAGTTCGTTTATCCATTCATTAACAAGAGAAAAATTTTCTGATAAAATAGTAAGCATGAATTTTAAATTTTAATTAGAGTGAGTCAGCTTTAATTCCAGCAAAATTACAATTAAAAAACTAAATGATAGATGCAACGTAAGTAGAAATAAAGTATATTTATGAAAGTTTCCCTATCCGTTTCCGTAATAAAATATATTAGATGATGAAAAGCTTAATTTTAGGCAAAATAGCTCCTGAATTCTTAAAAGAAGAAACACTACCAGAGCTACTAGCACCTATTTTCATTAAATATAAAGACAAAACAGCGTTTATATTTAATGAAAAAAAAATATCCTATGAAGAACTCGATAACTGGAGTAATGCAATTGCTTTACAGCTTCAGCGTGAGGGAGTAGAACCCGGTGATCGTGTCGGGGTATGGTACCCCAGAAGTATGGAACTTCCGGTTGCTATTTTGGGAATATTAAAAGCAGGAGCTTCTTACATTCCGCTGGACAGAGAAATGCCTGAAGACCGGATAAAAAAAGTTTTCACAGATATTCATGTGAAAACCTATTTTTCAGATACGGACGCCGGAATCCACTGCTCTCCTTTAAATATCGATCCCCAGCCATCAGGCACGGTATCAGTATCTATTAACCATATTACGCCAGACCAGTGGACGTATGTCTTATTTACCTCTGGAAGTACTGGAAACCCTAAGGGAATTCCAATTTCACACAGAAACATCTGTCATCTTATAAGATCTGAAGAGGATTTTATCGGAATAAAAGATACTGATATTGTTTATCAGGGCTTTTCAGTTTCTTTCGATATGTGGTGCGAAGAAGTATGGATCAGCCTTTTTTCGGGAGCAACTATTTGGATTGCCGATGCCATTACAGTAAAAGCTATTGATGAACTCAGTGATGTTTTGATTCGGAATAAAATTTCTGTTCTCCATGCTGTTCCGAGCATTTTAGCAATTATTGATGAAGTTCCTTCCATAAGAATTATCAACACAGGTGGTGAAGCATGTACCAAACAGGTACAGGAAAAATGGGCACAACCCTACAGAACATTTATCAATAGCTACGGTCCGACAGAAACAACTGTATCTTCAAATATGGCTAAGTTAACGAGCAAAGAAGAACTTACCATCGGACACCCCTTACCCAATTACCATATTGCTGTTATAGATGAGCATTTAAATATTGTTCCCCGAGGCGAACGTGGTGAAATGATCATTTCAGGACCTGGAGTAAGTAGCGGGTATTTTAATTTACCTGAATTGACGGAACAAAAATTCCTGAAAAATCCTTTCCCGGAATTTCCCGGAGACACTATATATAAAACAGGGGATGCAGTTATTATCAGGGAAAATGGATTTATAGATTTCCAGGGAAGAATAGATGATCAGATCAAACTTCGAGGTTACAGGATTGAACTGGGTGAAATTGAGACCCGCCTGAATCAGCTTCCTGATGTTTCTTCGGCAGCCGTAGCAGTAAAAGAAGACGCAAACGGGCAAGGCCAGCTTGTAGGATACGCTATGATGAAAAATGATTCATCATTCGATGAGAATACAATGCGAAAAGAACTGGCAAAATTTCTCGCTCCGTATATGGTTCCGATTTCGATCATCAAAATGAAAGAAATGCCCAGAATGCCCAGCGGAAAAATCGATCGAAAAAAACTCCCTGTTCCAGAAAGTTTTACCAGTCATGAAGAAAATGAAAATATAGAAATAAATCCTAAAGCTTCGGTAGAAGAGAAACTTCTGCAAACTCTTCAATGGGTTTTTCCAGCTAAAGACATCGATCTTAGTCAGGATTTCTTTACTGATTTAGGGGGGCATTCTTTGCTAGCAGCCACTCTAGTTTCCCACCTTCGACAAAAGGCAGGAATTCCTTACGCTTCTTTAAAAGACATTTATGAAAATCGTCCGCTTTCTGCCTATGCAGATTGTCTTAAGAATAAACAAACAACGAAAACATCAGATCAGGAACCTTTTACAAGGGTTTCAACTTTTCAATATTATGCCTGTAATGTTGCCCAAACTCTTGCTTTATTTGCTGTTTTTGCCTTATTGAGTATTCAGATATTTTTCCCTTATTTAAGCTATTATTATTTTCAGCTTAATGGCTATGGAACTGGTCTTGCGCTGCTCAGTGCCGTACTTTTATACACATTGATTCCACCCGTTTATTCCATTATTATTCTATTTACAAAATGGTTAGTTATTGGAAAAATAAAAGAAGGAGATTATCCGCTTTGGGGTTGGTATTATTTCAGATGGTGGCTTTGGAAAACAGTGAAAAGACTGCTGCCTTCGGAATTCATTGTTGAAACTCCTTTATATCCGAAGTATTTGAAATTATTAGGTGTAAATGTTCATCCCAGTGCACAGCTCAGTCTTTTACCTATTGCTGCTGAAGATCTGGTAACGATAGATAAAAATGTGACGACCAGCTCCGGATGCAGCATTGACAACGCATCCGTTGAGAATGGTCTTCTTAAAATAAGAAAAGTACACATTAAGGCTCATGCTTATCTTGGCTCTTCAGCAATAGTATGCGGAGACACTGTTATTGAAGAATTTGGAGAACTACAGGATCTAAGCTGTCTGAATGAGGGAAAAACAATTGGATTTGGTGAAGTATGGGACGGCAGCCCAGCTGAGAAATTACGTGTAAAAAGTGAAGAAGAGGTGAAAAATCCAACATTAGTTTCTTCCTCAAAGAGAAATAAATATGCTGTTTTATATGCCTGTTCATTATTTTTCTTTCCTTTATTGATCGTTTTACCTTTAGCCCCTACCTTATATACACTTTACTACCTGGATGATCGTTCAGCGGATTACAGCTTTTATTACCTGTGGCAAGCTCCTATTCTCTCCACTGTATATATTCTTATATTCATTAGTGTTGTAAGTATTATTACAAGATTTTTACAGTACAATATGAAACCCGGAATATATCCTGTTTACAGTTTTATGTATTATAGAAAATGGGTGAAAGATCAAATATTTAATCTTGCTCTTACTGTTGTACATCCTCTTTTTGCCTCTATTTATATCAGTAAATTTTACAGAATGATGGGGGCTAAGGTTGGAAAAAACTCTGAGATTTCTACAGCCAGTGATGTCTCTCACAATCTTCTTGAAATTGGCGAAGGTTCATTTATTGCTGATGCCGTAATCCTTGGTGAACATGATGTAAGAAATGAGAAATTGATCCTTGCAAAAACGAAAATCGGAAATAACAGCTTTGTAGGAAATAGTGGTCTCATCCCTCAAGGATATGAATTAAATGACAATATGCTGATCGGCGTATTAAGCAAAGCTCCTACTGAAGAGCAATTAAAAAACTCTTCAGAAAAAGATTGGTTCGGATCTCCTCCAATAGGGCTTCCTACCAGACAAAAATCCGATGGCTTTGAAGACAGCCTTACTTACAATCCCTCTTTTGGTCTTAAGCTGGCAAGAGGTATTGTTGAAGGAATAAGAATTATTCTTCCACAAACCGTAATTATCATTTGCAGTGTATTGTTTATTGCTTATACCAGTAATTACCTGGAAGGAAAAATTCACCTTCTATTATTGTTCTCACCATTTTATTATCTTGGGATTGTAGCTCTTCCCTCCTTTTTCTTTATGGTATTACTTAAATGGATTCTGGTTGGAAAATACAAAAAGACAGAAATGCCTATGTACAGCCTGAAGGTTTGGTTGAGTGAAGGAATTACCACAATATATGAAGCCCTTCCAGTCATATTTTTTCTGGACTTCTTACGTGGTACTATATGGCTTCCTTTTTTTATGAGATTCCTGGGAGTAAAAATTGGTAAAAGAGTATGGCTTAACACCACTGATATCACAGAATATGATATGGTAAGCATAGATGACGAAGCCATGCTCAATGAAGATTGCGGCCCACAAACCCATCTTTTTGAAGACAGGATTATGAAAATAGGAGGTGTAAAAATTGGTAAACGAACCACTATTAATTCAAGAACCATTATTCTATATGATACCGAGATTGGCAATGATGTGAACATTGATGCACTTTCCCTGATTATGAAAGGTGAAGCTCTCTCTGATAATACATCATGGCATGGAAGCCCGATACGCGGAAAATAACTAAAACATACATCATGAATTTTACCATCAGAAAAATAAAAATATCAGACCATCTTCCTATTGTTGATGAATTGGTAGGCGAACTTCATATTTCTGAAAAAGAAATGAACGAAAAGACTGCAGACTGGAGTAAGATTAAAAAGCACTATTTACGCTTTATGTCTGATTGTGAAGAAGAGAATGATGGAACATTTCTCATCGCAGACGTCAATGGAAAAGCA
The DNA here is from genome assembly GCF_016595215.1 of Chryseobacterium paridis. Classification (GTDB taxonomy): domain Bacteria; phylum Bacteroidota; class Bacteroidia; order Flavobacteriales; family Weeksellaceae; genus Chryseobacterium; species Chryseobacterium paridis. The sequence continues at coordinate 2,086,201 of NZ_JAENHK010000010.1, forward strand.
ATAGGCTTCCTGTTTGGATATATTGATGAAAAAGATGACAGTAATTTTGAATTGGGAGATGCTGACGACCTCTATGTTTCTGAGGGATATGTAAAACAGGAGTACAGGAAACAAGGAGTATATTCAGCGCTTAATAAAGCATTTGAAGAAACCTATAAAGATTTCAATATCCGAAAGATATACAGGTTTACATTATGTAACAATTATACCATGCAAAGCTGGCTTGACAAGCAAGGATATAAGCCTGTAAGGTTGTTGTATGAGAAATGGCGAAATTACTGATGAAAAATTGCAGAATCGTAAAATTGTTTTAAAAACTGTAATATAGATTTCAAAAAAAATTCTGGTAAAGAAATGATCTCTACCAGAATTTTAATACTTCGCTTTCTAAGGTATCATTCGTATACTGATACCTGAAACAAAGTGATTATTTTTGTCTGAAATAAACTTCAATAGGAACTCCGGTAAATCCGAATTCTTTTCTCAATTGGTTCTCAGTAAATCTCTTGTACGGCTCCTTCACATATTGTGGCAGGTTGCAGAAAAATACAAACTGCGGAGAAGGTGTAGGAAGCTGAACGCAATATTTAATTTTAATATATTTTCCTTTGGTTGCAGGTGGTGGAGTTTGTTCAAAAATAGGAAGCATCACTTCATTTAATTTTGAAGTTTTGATTTTCTTCTTACGGTCTTCATAAACCTCCATTGCAACATCTACAGCTTTTAAAATTCTCTGTTTCGTCAAGGCAGATACGAACAAAATTGGAATATCCTGAAACTGTCCTATCTTATCTTTAATCGCTTTTTCAAAATCACGAATTGTATTGGTTTGCTTATCTTCGATCAAATCCCACTTATTAACTAGGATCACAATTCCTTTTCTGTTCTTCTGTGCTAAACCGAAAATATTCATATCCTGAGATTCCCATCCTTGTGTAGCATCTACCATAATGATCACTACATCTGAATATTCAATTGAACGGATTGATCTCATTACAGAGTAAAATTCCAGATCTTCAGAGACTTTAGCCTTACGACGCATTCCTGCTGTATCTACTAATACAAACTCGTGTCCGAATTTATTATAAAGAGTCTGAATACTATCTCTTGTGGTACCCGCAACATCAGTTACAATATTTCTCTCAACATCTAACAATGCATTCGTTAAAGTAGATTTCCCTACATTCGGACGACCGGCAATTGTAATTTTAGGTAATCCTTCAAAAGGATCCTGATAATCTGTAGTCGGGAAATCTTTAACGATATCGTCCAATAGATCTCCAGTTCCTGAACCTGTAGCTGAAGAAAGTGTGTAATATTTTTCTATTCCTAACTGGTAAAATTCTGTAGCTGCCAACTCTTCTTTTGAAGAGTCTACTTTATTAACTACAATATAAACCGGCTTATTCGATCTTCTTAAAAGCTCGTGAATCTCAAGGTCTGTATCAGTAAGGCCTTCTTCTACATTCAACATAAAAATGATAGAAGTAGCCTCGTCTACAGCTAATTGTACTTGTTTACGGATTTCTTCCTCGAAAATATCTTCAGTACCTACATCATATCCTCCGGTATCAATTACGGTGAAGTCTACTCCATTCCAATCTGATTTTCCGTAATGACGGTCTCTAGTAACTCCGGCAGTAGAATCTACGATAGCTTCTCTTCTTTCCAGAAAACGGTTAAATAATGTGGATTTTCCTACGTTAGGACGCCCAACGATGGCAACAATGTTTGACATAAAAAATGTTTAATAATCCTTCGGCTCGCTCAGGATATGTTATTAATGAGTTACTCCAACTTTTGGAGCTCAATTTTTTGCAAAGATAAGGCTTTATTATTTAGTAATAAAAAAACAAAGCCACAACAGCTATCCTAAGTATTATTAAAACCCTGTATATCAATTCATAATCACAAGCAAACATATCATATAGAGTCTAAATTCATTTAGAATCCACAAAAAAACCACCCTTTATCGGGATGGTTTTCCATTTATATATTATCAAAATTTAAACTAAATCAAATCTATCCAGATTCATTACTTTAGTCCATGCTGCTGCAAAATCTTTTACAAATTTACTCTGTGCATCTGCACTTGCATACACCTCGGCAATAGCTCTCAGTTCTGAATTGGAACCAAATACCAAATCAGCACGGCTCGCTGTCCATTTTGGTTGTCCACTTTTACGATCTGTACCAAGATACAGTTCATTATCTCCTGAAGTAGCTTTCCATTGAGTTCCCATGTCTAAAAGATTTACAAAGAAATCATTCGTAAGCGATCCCGGGCGCTGTGTCAATACTCCATTTTTAGAACCATCAAAATTAGCATCCAAAGCTCTCATTCCACCAATTAATACGGTAAGCTCCGGAGCAGTAAGCGTCAATAATTGTGCTTTATCTATTAATAATGCTTCTGTAGAAACGGTATATTTTCTTTTTAAATAATTACGGAAACCATCAGCTGCAGGCTCAAGATATCCCATAGATTCAACATCAGTCTGCTCTTGTGAAGCATCCATACGGCCAGGAGTGAAAGAAACTGAAATATCGTGACCGGCATTTTTCGCTGCTTTTTCTACTGCGGCTGTTCCTGCCAATACAATAAGATCGGCCAAAGAAACTTTTTTACCTGAAGCCTGTGAAGCATTAAATTCAGATTGAATATTTTCAAGCACATTGAGTACTTTTTGTAACTGAGCCGGGTTATTTACCTGCCAATCTTTTTGTGGGGCCAAACGAATTCTTGCTCCATTAGCTCCCCCACGTTTATCACTTCCTCTAAAGGTTGAAGCGGAAGCCCAGGCAGTCATTACCAACTCTGACGAACTCAATCCTGAATCTAGAATCTTTGCTTTTAAAGTTTCAATATCAGCATTGTCAATTAATGCATGATCTACAGCAGGAATAGGATCTTGCCAAATTAATACTTCAGCAGGAACGTCAGGACCCAAATAACGGGCACGAGGTCCCATATCTCTATGGGTCAGTTTAAACCACGCACGTGAAAAAGCATCAGCAAGAGCATCGGGGTTTTCATAAAAGTGTCTGGATATCTTTTCATAAACCGGATCAAATCTCAAAGAAAGATCCGTTGTAAGCATTGTTGGCTTGTGTTTTTTCGAAGAATCGAATGCATCAGGAATAATTTCATCACCTCCTTTTGCAACCCATTGGTGTGCACCTGCCGGACTCTTGGTAAGTTCCCATTCGTTTTCAAAAAGGTTTTTAAAGAAATAATTACTCCATTGTGTAGGCGTCTCAGTCCATGTTACTTCCAAGCCACTACTGATTGCGTCTTTTCCGCTTCCGCTGCGAAAACTGCTGTTCCAGCCTAGTCCTTGTTGTTCGATTCCAGCCGCCTCCGGCTCTTTGCCTACATGATCAGCGGGACCTGCACCATGAGTTTTACCAAAAGTATGTCCACCCGCAATAAGTGCTACTGTTTCTTCGTCATTCATCGCCATACGTCCAAACGTGTCACGGATATCTTTAGCTGCCAAAATTGGATCAGGGTTTCCGTCCGGTCCTTCGGGGTTTACATAAATAAGTCCCATTTGCACAGCTGCCAATGGTTTTTCAAGATTACGGGAATGAACATCACCATCTGCATCATCATCTGTAGGAAGTACACCATGGCCTTCCACTACTCCTGGTGATCCATGAGCATAACGCAAATCTCCTCCTAACCAGGTTGTTTCAGAGCCCCAATATACATCCATATCCGGTTCCCAAACATCCTCACGCCCTCCGGCATATCCAAATGTTTTAAAGCCCATAGACTCTAAAGCGATGTTACCGGTAAGGATCAAAAGATCCGCCCAAGATATATTTTTACCATATTTTTGTTTAATCGGCCAAAGTAGTCTTCTGGCTTTATCTAAACTTACATTATCTGGCCAGCTATTTAATGGTGCAAAGCGTTGCTGCCCAGCTCCGGCACCTCCTCTTCCATCTCCTACACGATAAGTTCCAGCACTATGCCATGCCATACGGATAAATAAAGGACCATAATGTCCAAAATCTGCCGGCCACCAATCTTGTGAATCTGTCATTAATGCATGAAGATCTCTTTTTACTGCTTCAAGATCTAAATTTTTAAATGCCTCAGCATAATCAAAATCCTTATCCATAGGGTCTGATAAAGAAGAATGCTGACGTAGAATATCAACTCTTAGCTGATTGGGCCACCATTCCTGATTTTGAGTTCCTCCACCAGCTACACTTTGTTTCATCGTTCCATTATGAAACGGACATTTACTGATGTCATTTGAATCTTTTTCCATTGTTGTTTAAATTTTATTATTGATAAATACAGTTTACTTGATCTGAACAAGACAAACTTACAATAACCTTTCCAATAAATTTGATCTATTGATAATATTTTTACAATAGTTAAAAACTATAATTTAATCCTGGTAATTCTTGTCTCGTTAACTGCAATAAGTTAGTTATATTTCATTAGAAATAAATTGAAAAACGAACATAAGTGCTTTATTTAGAATGATTCTAGCTTTTATGATAAGAAAAAAAATGACTACATTTATCCTACAAACACTTAAATTCTGTGGTATGAAAAAAGTATTGATCGTTCTTTTGGTAGCTTTTATAATGATTCAGTTTTTCCCAATTGACAAGACGAACCCACCCTTAAATCCGGGCATGGATTTTTTAAAAATAAAAAACACACCACCCGAAATTGCGAAGATGATCAATACTTCCTGTTACGACTGTCACTCTAATGAAACAAAGTATCCATGGTATTCAAGTATTGCCCCTTCTTCGTGGTTTTTAAAAAATCACATTACAGAAGGAAGAAAACATCTAAATTTCTCTACCTTTGCAATGTACGAAACTAAAAGGCAGGCACACAAATTGCAGGAATGTATTGAAATGATCGAAAAAGAGGAAATGCCTTTGGAATCTTATATCGTTGGTCATCAGGATGCAAAATTAACAACTGAACAAAGAAAACAGCTGATAGAGTACTTTAAGAAAGTAAAAGGAGAAACCGAAAGATCAATGGTATTTTAAAATAAAACCGTTATGCAGGAAAATTGGCAAGATAAATATATTGTCTTCTTTGATGGAGATTGTGGGGTTTGTAACTTCTGGGTACAATGGATCCTTGAACGCGACACAAAAAACAAATTCTTATTTGCTTCTTTACAATCCGATTTTGGCCAGAAGTTTCTTTCCGAAAGAGGATTGGAAACAACTGTATTCAATACCATGTATCTATGGAAACCCAATGAATATTATTTGGTAAAATCCCGAGCAGTACTTCACATTGCACACTTACTCGGTGGTGTTTATCAATTAATAGCCGCAGGGAAAATTATTCCTACATTTTTAAGTGATCAGGTATATGATCTAATCTCAAGAAACAGAATGAAATTAGCTGCTCAAAAATGTTTTCTCCCTGATCAGAATCAGAAAAGAAAGTTTATAGAGGTTTAGAACTTGTTTTGTTACTAAATCAGAAATGACAAGCATCATGATGGTTTTCACAATACTTGTCATTGATTAATCTCTGTTTATTTTTCACGTGGAATTACTGAGATTCTTCACTTCGCGTTGCTCCGTTCTGAATGACAAGGCAATATTAAACAATTTCACAAATCCACAGTTTTACGATTTCACAAATCCGCGATTTTGCAATTCAGCCCTTCCGCCAAAAAAACTATTGATTCAACGACCAAACAGAATAACTATTTGGAGGACATTGAATTTTCACCCTCTTATCCGCTTGTGTGGTAGGATACCAGCTCGATGCTCCTGTAAAATCTTTGATTTGTTGATTACTCCAGTTCGTATCTACCCATCTTTCCTGCCAGTTTGAAGAAGTATTAATATAAACGACCAGTCCCGGGTTACCATTATAGCCGTTTCGTCTTGCGATATATTCATCATTATCTGTATATAGAATAGAAGTAGTTCCTGTTGCTTTATTATTATGGATCCAGATCAGATTATTTAACCTTTCTTTATTCAACCACTCTTCGTAATCTCTGTAAAATATAGTCGGATAACCTTCGTGAGTCAGGATATAGGCGTACGCAGGCATTTTATTATAAATAATATCAGTATCGTGATTGGCTACAAACGTAACAGCCTTATATGGATTTCTTTTCCACATCATATCATCGTTCAAAACGTTGAGATTTCCATTATCAAAAGCTTCATCCATTTTATAGTAAGCTGCAAAATCAAATACAGAACTATTGGCATTATTAGCCCAGGACTCCAATATATTTACGTTGGAATCCCATAATTCTCCAACAGAAAAACCGCCTACCTTGGAATTCCAGTTATTAACCACCCAGGCTCCAAAACCTTTTACATAGTCGAATCTCCATCCGTCAAACTTCATTACGTTTTTGTAGTATTTTCCTACAGAATCATCTCTTCCCCACAACCAATCCTGTACATGGGGATTCGCGTGACACAAATCAGGGAAACCACCAAAAGCTCCTTCATCATTATTTCCGTACGCATTCTTATAAAAATCATTGTAATTTCTGGTAAACTTTCCCGAGGCAACTCCGGAAAAATTAGTCCAGGTATTGGTTCCTGTATAAGGATTGGCTTCCGATTGCCCACCACTGTTGTGATTGATCACAATGTCTGCATAGACCTGCATATTTTCAGCATGTGCTTTTGTGATTAATGCTTCTAATTCTGTTCTTGAACCAAAACGGGTTTCCACACTCCCATTTTGATTAAAGTTTCCAAAATCATAGTAATCGGTAGGATCATACCCCATTGAGAACGCGCCATTCTGTGCCTTTGAAGCAGGAGGTAGCCATACTGCACTGATCCCGGCATTTGACCAGTTCGTCAATTTATCTTTAACGGTATTCCACCAGTTGCCACCATCCGGAACATCCCAATAAAACCCTTGCATCAAAACTCCTCCACCTGGGCCAGCAACGAATTTACCATTAACAGATTCTTTCCCTGTACTGAAAGGCCTCCCATCATGATGGGTAACCTGTACCGTTTTGGAATGAACTTCCGATTCTTTTGAACTTTTACCCACTCTTTCATCACTGGTCTCACAAGAGCTCATTACTCCTAAAGTAATTAATGAAAATAATAAATATGTTTTTTTCATAGCCGGCATTTTAATTATTAATATAATAACTAAAATACACTTTTATTAAAATAAATTCTATACAATGTGAATAAATTTATTCAACATTAAAGATTTACTCAAAAATCCTATCATAAATTTTCATTAAAAAATCATAAACTTTTAAGATTATCAAGACAATTTTTCTTTTAATCCATATATTTGCATATTATGGAATATAACACCCAAAAAACGCAACTTAATATGCCGGAATACGGCAGAATTATACAACAGTTGGTTGAGCGTTGCAAAGAGCTTCCTTCTAAAGAGGAGAGAAACGAAATGGCGATGGCAATCATTGATTTTATGGGACAAAGAAACCCACAACTTCGTGATGAAGAGAATTATAAACATAAACTTTGGGATCATTTATATATTTTAGCTAATCATGATTTGGATGTGGATTCTCCTTATCCTTTTCCTACAAAAGAGCAGCTTGAAGAAAAACCTAAAAGAATGGAATATCCAAAACTTCAGGGTGATTTTAAATTTTATGGAAAAAGTATTCTTCAATTAATTGAAAAGGCAATAGAGCTTGAAGCCGGAGACGAAAAAGAGGCTCTGATAGAAGTTATTGCCAACAATATGAAGAAATCTTATAATGTTTATAATAAAGAACATGTTACTGATGATGTGATTTTCCGTCACTTGAAAGAGCTATCTGAAAACAGGCTTGATCTTACGGGTATAGAATCTTTGGAAAAAAGCAAGATTTACTATACGACCAACAATAATCGCAATAACAATAACAACAATAATCGCAACAGCAATAATAAAAACCAAACCAACAAAAGAAGACATAACAATAACAACAACCATAAAAACAGAAAGTAAATGAGTGGAACGTTTCAAATAAGAGGAGGAAAAAGACTGCAAGGTGAAATTACTCCACAGGGAGCAAAGAATGAAGCTTTACAAATTTTATGTGCAGTTTTATTAACGGATGAGGAGGTAAGAATTAAGAACATTCCCGATATTCACGATGTTAATAGGTTAATTGAAATTTTAGGCGACTTTGGGGTAAAAATCACCAAAAATGGACAGGGAGATTATACTTTTAAAGCTGATCATGTCAATTTTGATTATGTAAAGTCTAACGAGTTTAAAAAGGATGGCGCAAAGCTTCGCGGTTCGATTATGCTTATGGGACCCATGTTGGCGAGATATGGTGAAGCTTACATGCCTACACCAGGCGGTGACAAGATAGGAAGAAGAAGACTGGACACGCATTTCCAGGGATTGGTAGAATTAGGTGCTGAATTTCACTATGATGAAGAGGAGTATTTCTATTCTCTAAAGGCAAAAGAACTTAACGGTAAATTCATCTTATTGGAAGAGGCTTCCGTAACAGGTACTGCTAATATTGTAATGGCTGCTGCTTTAGCAAAAGGTAAAACAAGGATTTACAATGCAGCTTGTGAGCCTTATCTTCAGCAACTTTGTAAGATGCTGAACAGAATGGGAGCTAATATTTCAGGAATAGGCTCCAACCTTTTAACTATTGAAGGGGTTAGCCATTTACGAGGAACAGAGCATACAATGCTTCCTGATATGGTAGAAATAGGATCATGGATTGGTCTTGCTGCCATGACCAAATCTGAGCTTACGATAAAAAATGTAAACTGGAATCAATTAGGAGTTATTCCTAATACTTTCAGAAAACTTGGAATCCAACTCGAGCAAAGCAATGATGATATTTTCATTCCGGCTCAGGAAAATTATAAAATCCAAAAGTTTATTGACGGATCTATTCTTACGATCTCGGATGCTCCGTGGCCAGGTTTTACGCCTGACTTATTATCTATTATTTTGGTAGTGGCTACTCAGGCAAAAGGGAGTATTCTTGTTCATCAGAAGATGTTCGAATCAAGATTATTCTTTGTAGATAAATTAATTGATATGGGTGCTCAGATCATTTTATGTGATCCGCACAGAGCTACGGTAATTGGTTTGAATCAAGAGGCTCCACTTCGTGGAACAACGATGGTTTCTCCGGATATCAGAGCTGGTAATGCTCTTCTAATTGCAGCTCTTTCTGCAGAAGGAAAATCGATTATCCACAATATTGAGCAGATCGACAGAGGTTATGAAAATATTGATGGAAGATTAAAAGCAATCGGTGCTGATATTGAAAGAATTTAATATTCAATCAAAATTCAAAAAAATATAAAAAGCGTTCAATAATCTGAACGCTTTTTTATTTTATAAACATTTCGACTTACCAGCCGCCTCCACCGCCTCCGCCGCCACCTCCGCCGGAGAATCCACCACCCCCAGATCCACTACTGGAACTGGAAGGCTGTGTAGCTGCAGACTTAATGGAATTGGTAAGGCTTGAGTTCAGCGTATTTGCGAAACTTAAATGATTGATTGAATTACCTACATACCACGTATGAACATATTCTGTTCCTGTGGCCATTTTTTTCAATAGGTCATCAAACTTTTTCCCCCAGATGTCATCTACACCTAATACCATAGCAAAAGGAAGCAGAGCTTCAAAAACCTGTGGTGTCATCTGTGGTGGATTGTGAAACTTCAATTGTTCATTTTCAGCGGCACCCATATACATTTTAAAACCCTCTATTAAAGATTTTTTCTTCAGTTTTTCTTCGGAAGGTTTTTTGATGAGATATTGATAAATCATTAATGAAGTAAATGCCAGCACAATAAAAATATAACAAACATTAAAATTATTACTTTCCACAACCTCATGACTGTTGTTTATTAAACTTCCCATACCAATCAACAAACAAAAAGGAATAGGTATCAGAAATTTCCAGGAAAGATTTTTAAATAAGAAAGTCACAAGCACAAATGCTACCAGAAGAACACCGAATATCGCTATCCCAATAGCTACTTTTTCGGCTTCAGGATATATGGAATAGCTTAAAAACAATCCTATTCCATATACTACCATAATTAATAAAGTAGGTAATATAAGCTTGCCTCTATTATTTCCTTCGTTTAAGAACTTATCATACTGAAAGGCCAAAGTTTGCTTAAAGTTATTAACCACTCTTTCAATCTTGGAGTCATATTTTCCATCGAATTTCACAGAACCGGATCCATCAGAAAAAAGAGTATTCATTAAATTGATCTCTTCTTTCGGTAAAGCTTCGTTAGCCTCTTTTAATTTTTTCAAAGTAAAGGTCTTGGTGCTAAATAACCCCAGAATCCCGGAATCTTCTCCTTCAATTATCTGAACATATCCTTTTACAGCAAGATTTACAACAGCAGCTGTTAAATATTTGTTTTTAAAATCCTCAGTCTTTATATATCCAATAGAAGCAGGGGAAAGTCCTTCCGGAACATTAAACTGTGGATAAACTATTGGTTTTTCAGGGTCAACACCATATTTCCTCCATGTGGAATAGTAATAAAAAATCAGACCGAGGAAAATAATAAATCCACCAATTAAAATTCCAAATTTCTCCAGAAAAGTTGGAGGTGGTGGCGGAATCATAACTCCTTTGTTAAAACCTACCGCTACAGTAAGACCTTCATTTGCTTTAAGATTGGCAGCACTCCACTCTATTGATCGATCTGACAATACACTTACTTTACAATTCTGCGAATTACTTCCATAAGCTCCAGTGTAGCAAGAATTTTGAAGGATCTTTGCTCCTTCAGGAAGAGTAATCTTTGCAGAAACAGAATCTACATCAAAATCCCAATAGGTACCATTTACATTCCAGTACAGCTCATCATATTTATCAAAGAAACCTATCTGGTTCTTTGCCGTGTACCTGACTTCATATTCATAATCTCCAGGATCCAGGATAATATCTTTATTTCCAACATAAATCTTTAGAAAACCATCTTCTATTTTTTCATGATAATCTTCATCTGATCCATTTTTCTTTATGGAAACAATAGTATACTTGACTTTTTGAGTTCTATTATTCAGATTCCTTGAGAGTGGTAATGCACGATAAATGCCTCTTTTAATATTCTCACCGAGACTATGTACTTTAATATTCTCTGTTACTGTAATTCCAGAATTTTTATCGACATCAATATCAGAATGAAAAGAAAGAATTTTCTCAGGGCTTTCTACAATCGTCATCTGATCTACACGACGAGCTTCTTCCTGGGCAAAACCTGCAATGAAAAAGAGGAGGCTAAAAAGCAGCAAAAACTTTTTCATTGCTTAAAACTTCACAGTTGGAACTTCTCTCTCAGCTATATTTTGCAATTCAAAGAAAGGAGATTTCTCAAATTTATACATATTTGCAATGATATTACTTGGAAAAGATTCTACCAATGTATTGTTTTCACGAACAGTTCCATTGTAATATCTTCTGGATTTTTCAATATCATTTTCGATAGAGGTTAATTCAGATTGTAACTGCTGAAAATTAGCATTTGCCTTAAGATCCGGATACTGTTCAGCTACAGCAAAAAGGTTCATCATTGCCTGATTAAGATTTTTCTCTGCAGCTTCTTTGGATTCAACAGAATTAGCTCCTACTGCCTGGGTTCTCGCTCTTGTAACACTATCCAGAGTTTCACGTTCATGGGTAGCATATCCTTTTACAGTCTCAACAAGGTTGGGAATAAGATCATGACGCTTTTTCAACATCACATCTATACTACTCCATCCTTCCTGTACAAGGTTTCTTAATTTCACCAAACGGTTATAGATAGAAACTCCATATAAAAGAAAAAGAACAACTACTGCAACAATGATAATAATTGTGATCATAAATTATTGGTTTTAATTAGGCTAAAAATACTATTTTTTCAGATACTACTTACCATATAAAAAAAAGCGCTCAGTAAACTGAACACTTTCGTAATTAAAACTATATGAATCTCCCCTAAGAATACTTCCTGCAGATATACTCTACACTGGTACTCAAAAGTTTATTTTTATTCAGATAAAGCTCCAGCTGTCGGCAATCATCTGAATTGGCATTGATATATAACTGAACAGAACCAAAACTGCGACCCTCAATATATTCTATATTGGCAGAAAGCACTCTGTGATAAATTCCGAACTGATTGTACATGACATTCAAAATATTCTCAAACTTCATTTTTCCGTTCAATTCTATTTCTAATATCAATTCTTTTTTTGGCAGGCCTATTTTATTTTGCAAAACCTGCGGGTTCGGAGTGGTTGTAATCATCACTAATTTTTTTTTGGTTAGACTATTCTTGATTTTACATTTTCTTATTGCGTTAAATCTTTGACAAAAATATAAAAAAATATTAGTCCACCAAATTAGTAGACTAATATTTTTTATTTTTTTTGAAAAAAAAGAGAAGCAACTTGCTTCTCTTTACTATTTATAGTTCTTTTATTCTTTCTAATTTATCTGAAGTAGCCAATCCATTTGGATTACAACCAAGCTCTCCTTCAGGGACTTTCAGCTTTTTCTTCTTATAAAATTCTTCCCAGAATACATTTGTTTTTCCTGTTTTCGGATCAATAAATGTCATTGGCTCCAATTTAAAAATATGATCTTCTCTAAATGCCCTTTCAATGAAGTCTGAGCAGTAATAGGAATTATCATCCAGAATGTAATTAAAATTGTAGGGCTTTCCTACCATCAATTCTGCTTTTGCAAGTGCAGAAGGAATCGAATTCCGAAAATTTGCCTTTAGTCGGTATATGACAATATTTTGTTTATCTTCAGCCTGATCTTTAACAAAATCTTTTAACGTTTGCTTTTGCGACCCTCCTTTCGGAGCAGCATGAAGTACAAAAAATGATTTCCCTTCTTTCTTTAAAATACCAATATGATCAAATGAAGCATTTTTTTCTTTTTGTGTCACATTATTAATAGCTCCTGAAAGCCCTTCTTCTTTTGCGGTCACAAAAAGCAGATCTCCATTTTTAAGATCATCAGTATATAAACTCTTACTTTTACATCCTACTATCAAAAACAGAAGGACAACAAACATAATCGACCTCATCGACTTATCTTTTAAAATTTGATTCATAACATTCAATCCAGTCTTCAACGGTCATTTTCTTACTTACTTCAGCAATTAAATCAAACGGAATTTCATCCATCTTTTTAAATCGGATACAAGATTTCCCCATATCCAGTTTTCTTTTTGAATGTTTTGGAAATTCATTCACAAACCAATCAAGAAGATCTGGTTTTGCATATATTCCCATATGATACAATGCAATAAAATTCTTTTGGGAAGCCAGACTTATAAATGGCAATGGAGATCCTGGGCTACAGTGATAACCCGCCGGATAGATCTCCAGGGGCACCGCCCAGCCTACCATCCCATAGCTTGTATTGCTTATAAATCCTTTGGGTAGATTATCCTGAACGGTATCAAAAAGCTTTCTGAAAACCTCTTTTCTCTCCTCAGGAATTTGTGAAATATAATCTTCTATAGAATGGGTATGGATTTGCATTTTAGTTTAGTTTTATTGGTTTTCAAATTAACAAAATTTAAAAACAATTTTATATGATTATGTGCAAAATAAAAGAGACAGCTATACAAATATAACTGTCTCTTTTTTTATGAGGTAATGCAATCCTATTGTTTGATCGCCTTAACAGTTGTTTTTGAACCGTCTTTGAATTGAATATTCACGAAATACAATCCAGCGTTTAATGTACTCAGGTTGATTTCCTTTGTTGGATTTTCGATTGTTTTTAATAACCTTCCTGAAACATCAGTAACGTTTACAGATTTCACTTCTCTGGTATCTGAAATATACAGTACATCTTTGAATGGATTTGGATGAACAGTAACTGCTTTCTTATTTCCATTAACTTCAGAGGTACTTAACTGAGCAGCTTCTACTGTAAAGTTATCAACATAGAAATTATAATCCGGAGCATCATCTACCGGTCCGTCATTTCCATAAAATGCAAATACAGTATTTGCACCCGTATTGTTGGCTAAATCATAAGAATATGTCGTAGATACATTAGATGCAGCATTATTAACATCCCATGTTTTCAATATATCCCATGTGCTTCCACCATCATTAGAAACCATAAAGTATATTACATCGTCAGATCCCATCGGAGAAGCAGCAGTTCCTGAATACGTTGTTGCTCCATAATCAAATTTCACTCTATATCCACCAGCTGAAAGATCAAACGGAACCGTTTTCAACCACCCTGCACGATTGGAAGAATAAAGATTAATTCTTGCAGATCCTGTAGTGGTAACATTTAAAAATCCATCTTCAGTCCAATATGTTGAAGTCCCTGATGGTCCTGTTGCAGGAGTTCCTCCTGAAAGGTTATTCACCCAGCAGTTTCCTGGGAAAGGGCTAAATGTATTGGTATATGCTGGTATCATTGCACCACATAAAGTCGTAAAAGAACCACCAACTGACCATCCGCTCTGACTTGTCGCTGTAGTACAATTGGTTCTTACCCAATAATAATAAGTAGTTGAAGATGATAAGCTTCCAATCGTTGTTGATGTTCCGGTAATTCCGGTCATATTAGGGGTAGTTGTACTTGTAGGAGGTGTATTGCTTGTACTGTAATACACATCATAACTTGCTGCGGTAGTAGTTGGAGGGATCGTCCAGGATACCTGAGCTGAATTAGAAGAAAGTGTACCCACAGGACTTAGAGTCGGAGCTGAACAATCTGTAAAAGCATCAGCTGATATGGCAAAAATATTTGAAATTCCCGTTCCTCCGCTTTTCGCAATTGTAATGCTTTGTATAGGTTTTGTTACATTGGCTGCATCAATATTCAAAACAGATTGATATAATCTGGGATTAGTACTATTAGGTTCAAGAACATCATTGGTTCTGTTAATCCTTCCAATTCCCTGTATAGCAAAATTAGAACCTCCATACCAATCTGAAAGACTGATGCTGGAAAGCACCTGTGTTGTATTATCTGTAAATGTTATGGTAGCACTTACTGTAGATGTTCCACTTCCACTGGTAGAAAGCAGGTATAATTTAAAAGCTGCTTTTGGAGTACCAAACACCAATGTTCCCGTCTCCCCTGTTGTAACAAGCCTCAATGAATTGTTACCACTTAGATTCCCTAATTGAAAACTCAATCCAGGCGTAGCACTGGCTACTGAATTAATAGTTCCATTAGTGGGAATCCCGTACGTAAGTGGTGAACTTGTAGAAGTTAATTGAAAATCCCGTGCAACAAAAGCAAAAGACACCCCATCTACATCTGTACTTGTAGAAGTCATGGAAGAACCTATCCCATTAGCAATAACATCTGCTGTATAACCTGACTGAACAGGCATCGTTTGAAAATTTTGCGCTGCTACATTAGACGCAAAAAACAGAGCAACCGTACCGAAAGCTCCAAAAAGTCGATTTATTTTCATAGTATTTTAACATTAGTATGGTAAATTTATAAAAAAATCAACACAAAACAACTTTATATAAACAATATATAACAATTTAATATCATACAGTATATAATCAACAATAATAAAAGTAAAAAAATAAAAGGAGACACTAATTTTAATGGAGATATATCAACATGTAAAAGACAATCAGATTATTATACCATCTTAAATCAGAAAAAAAGTTAAAACAACAAATATAAGAGCATAGTATTCTCCATAATTTTAATATTGAAAAATTAAATCTTATTTTTGCCATACAAATTTTTAAACAATGCCGAACATTTCAAACAGAGCACAACATATGCCGCCGTCGCCGGTAAGAAAACTGGTTCCTTTTTCCCTTCAAGCAAAACAGAAAGGAATAAAAGTATATCACCTTAATATCGGACAGCCGGATATTGAAACTCCGGAAACGGCATTAAATGCTTTAAAAAACATTGATTTAAAAGTATTGGAATATGCACTTTCTGAAGGAAATCTGGAATACAGAAAAGCACTGACAGAATATTACCATTCTTTAGATTTTAATGATCTTACTCCTGATAATTTCATTGTAACCAATGGAGGTTCTGAAGCTTTAAACTTTGCCATTTCTACTTTATGTGATGATGGGGATGAAGTTATTATTCCTGAACCTTATTATGCCAATTATAATGGATTTGCAAGCACGTTTAATGTGAATGTAGTCGCAGTTCCATCTACGATAGAAACAGGTTTTGCTTTGCCTCCTATTGAAGAGTTCGAGAAAAAGATCACTGAGAAAACAAGGGCTATTGTTATTTGTAACCCTGGAAATCCTACAGGATATCTTTACACTCGTGAGGAGCTTCAGAAATTAGCCGAAATTGCTTTAAAATATGATATCGTTGTGATTTCTGATGAAGTATACAGAGAGTATGTATATGATGGAAAACAGCAGATTTCAATGCTTGCTTTTCCAGAATTAAAAGAAAACTGTATTATTATCGATTCTGAATCCAAGCGTTATTCTATGTGTGGTGTAAGAATCGGATGCATGATTACACGTTCTAAGAAAATTCATGATGCAGCAATGCTTTTTGCCCAGGCAAGATTAAGCCCGGTTCTTTTAGGACAAATTGCAGCAACAGCAGCACATCAGAATGATGGAGCTTATATCCGTGCCGTAAGAGAGGAATATACTCACAGAAGAAATGTGCTGGTAGATTTATTAAATGCTATTCCAGGAGTGATTTGTCCTAAACCAAAAGGTGCTTTTTATTGTGTAGCACAGCTTCCTGTAGATGATACAGAAAAATTTGCTCAGTGGTTATTGGAAAAATACTCTCTTAATAATGAGACCATTATGGTAGCACCAGCAGGTGGTTTCTACAGCAACCCTGAATTAGGTAAAAAACAGGTAAGAATTGCCTACGTATTGAAGGAGCAGGATCTAAGAAGAAGTGTTGAAATCCTTAAAGAGGCATTGAAACAATACAAATTAGAATTCAATCTATAAAATATAAAGATGTCAGCAATAAGAAACTTTGGTTTGAAAATTCCATTTTCAATGTTTTTATTGCTGGCATTTTTTTCCTGTCACAAAAAGCAAGAAAAAGTTTCTGTCCCAAAAAATCCAAATGAAATTACCTTTATCAGTGTATCCAATATTGGTGGAATTCTTGGAAATTACAGGATCATCAAAATTTCTAAAGACTCTATTTCGTTAGAGCAAGGCGTCACAGCCAAAAAAACACATAAATATTGGAGCTCTTCGATCAGCAAAGAAAAATGGAAGCAATTGGTTTCTGCTATTGATGTAAAGACCCTGAATGCAATCAAAAGCTCACCAAGTGCCCAATCAGTAGATGGCGTGGATGAAACGTTTCAAATCAGAACACCCAAAAGATCCCATGTCTATGTGAATTCCTACCAGGATACCATTCACTATGGTCAACTGCAAACTCTTAAAAACAGAATCGAAGAAACACTCCCGAAAGAATACCAACAAACCTATGCAAAGTAATTTTTCTCTAAAACCTTACAACACTTTTGGTGTTGAGGCTACAGCAAAATATTTCACGGAAATCGCTACCATTGAAGAGCTAAAAGAAGCTATTCGCTTTGCCACTTCTCATTCTTTACCTATTCTTTTTTTGGGTGGTGGAAGCAATGTGTTGCTTACAAAAGAATTCGAAGGCTTAGCTATTCAGATCAATTTAAAAGGAATTACTGAGGAAGTTGTAGATGAGAACCATATTCTGGTAACAGCGAATTCCGGCGAAAACTGGCATGAGTTCGTGATGTATTCTTTAAATAAAAATTATGGCGGGTTAGAAAATTTATCGCTTATACCAGGCAATGTCGGTACATCACCTATGCAAAATATTGGTGCTTATGGTACGGAAATAAAAGATATTTTCGTGAGCTGTACAGTTCTGAATTTAGAGACATTGGAAATTGAGATCTTTGATTTAGAGACATGCAGGTTCGGATACAGAGATTCTATTTTTAAACAGGAAGGAAAAGGCAAATATGTGATTCTGGATGTTACATTCAGGTTAACCAGAAGAGATCATATGATTAAAACCGAATATGGAGCTATCAAAACCGAATTAGAGAAATTACATATTGAAAAACCTACGATTCAGGACGTCTCTAAAGCAGTGATTCATATCAGACAAAGCAAACTTCCGGATCCTAAGGTCATTGGAAATGCAGGCAGCTTTTTCAAAAACCCAACAATTCCTATAATTCAATTTGAAGATCTGAAAATTAAATTCCCAACAATCCAAGGTTATCCAAATGAAGATATGGTAAAAGTTCCCGCAGGATGGCTTATCGAACAATGTGGCTGGAAAGGCAAGCAAATTGGAAATGTAGCTTCTCATGCGTTACAATCCCTTGTTATCATTAATGCTACCGGAAATGCTACCGGAAAAGAGATATTTGATTTTTCAACACAGATCATTGATTCTGTGAAAGAGAAATTTGGAATAGAGCTGGAAAGGGAAGTCAATATCATATAGTATAATAAAGACAGTTCATAATAACTCTCATTTTTATCATTATTTTACGATAAAAACACTATTTTCGTTTGAAAATTAGAAGACACAATATGAAAATAGCTATTCTGGGAGCAGGCAATATGGGATTATCATTTTCAAAATCTTTTTTGAAATATGAATTAATAAAAGCTGAAAACCTTCATTTGATCACAAGAAATGATTCTAAATTTTCTAAAATTTCAGAAGAATTTCCACGCTCTCAAGTTTCAACTTTCGCAGATGTTAAAGAATTAGATGCAGATCTCATCATCATTGCTGTAAAACCACAGGATTTTCAGCATGTTGTTGATAAAATCCAGTTCTCTTTAAAGGAAAATCAGATGGTCTTATCCATTATGGCGGGTATTAAAATCGAGAAAATCCAAAAATTACTAAACCATCCAATGGTGGTAAGAGCTATGCCTAACTCACCTACTCTTTTAGGGATGGGGATTACAGGATATACGGCAGCGGATGGCATTTCTTTCAGTCAGCTTATTAATATAGAAAGATTACTCAACAGCACAGGCAGATCCGTGTATTTAGAGGACGAGGAATTACTGGATGGAGTAACGGCTCTTTCAGGAAGCGGTCCCGCTTATTTCTATTATATAGTTGATGCTATGATAAAAGCAGGTGTTGAAATGGGAATCGAAGAAAATTTATCTAAACTCTTCGTTAAACAAACGATGCTTGGAGCTTATCATTTGATGAATAATTCAGAAAGAAATTTAGAAGAACTCATAAAAGATGTTGCCTCAAAAGGAGGAACTACCGAAGCTGCGTTACATACCTTTGATGAAAATAATTTTAAAGAAGTTTTAAAGAAAGGAATCCTGAATGCAGAAAAACGTGCGAAGGAATTGAATGGGTAATAATCAAACCTTTTTCAACGGGTAGTTATCATTCTGCAGAAATCTAAGCAATTATTTTTTAATTAAACCTCTAATACTGCACATAGATTCCTGCAGAATGACAAGCCCTCTGGGCCACAATCTATGGTGTGATTAGGTTATTTAAAATACCCAATTCCTGAATCGTTTCTCAACAAACTTTCGCATGAAAAATCCTAAAATCACTCCGAAAGTATTCATGAGAATATCATCCACTTCAAAAATCCCCATTCTTGTAAAATATTGAAGTGCTTCTGCAATTGTTATTGCTGAAATAAAGGCAAAAAGCAATGTTTTAAGATCATTAAATTTAGGGAAAAGCCAACCTAAAAATCCAAATGGAATAAACATCACTACATTTCCTAATACGACTCTTATAATATCTTCCCACCGGATCGTTTCTTTAATATACCATATTGTTGATAAAACAGGTTCGATCCTTACCACATTGTCTTCATACTGAACCCGACCCATTCCTAAAAACATAAGATAGAGTAAAACTAAAGTATAAGGGAGAATAATAATTTTATAAAATTTCTTTAACATCAATTGCAAATTTATTCATTTCAAAAACATTAAATTTGTGTGTTAATCTAATTGAATGAAATACGTTTTACTTACGCTCATTTCAGCGATGCTGTTGTCCATCTCATGGCCAACTTACGGGATCCCGTTCTTTATCTTCTTTGCCCTTGTTCCACTTTTGATGATGGAACATGGAGTTTCTAAGTTTTCAAGTTTCAAAAGAAAGAGTTGGGTAGTTTTTGGACTTTCCTATCTATGTTTTGTAATCTGGAATATCGTAACAACCGGATGGTTGTATGGATCAAAAAATCCGGACGGAAGCCACTCATTAATGGCTGTAGTATTTCCGGTTCTGGTAAACTCTCTTTTATATTCTTTGGTATTTCAATGCTATCATTGGTATAAAAACGCACAGGGAACTTATTGGGGACTAGCTTTTCTTGTTGCCATCTGGATGGGCTTTGAGAAATTTCATATGAGTTGGGAGTTGACATGGCCATGGTTAAACCTTGGAAATGTATTTGCCGACTATCCAAAATTAATTCAGTGGTATGATACACTGGGAGCAACCGGAGGTAGTTTCTGGATACTGATTATAAACATTTTCATTTTCTATACTATAAGAACATGGGAAGCGGGACGAAAAAGAAAAGACCTGATCAGAAATACATCAATTGTTGCAGTATTAATTATTGCACCAATGATCATTTCTGTTATTAAGTATAATAATTTTGATGAAAAACCTATTGGCCAGGTTAATACCTTAATGCTTCAACCTGACCTTGATCCTTACGCTGAAAAATATTCAAAAGACAGCTTAATAATCGAGAATGATCTATTAAATCTTGCAGAAAAAAATTCCACAGGAAAGATTGATTATTATATTGCTCCGGAGACAGCACTTCCAGGAAGAGGTTCTATTTCCGAGACTGCATTTGAGAAAAGTTTACTTTTAAATAATATCAAAGGATTTCTCTCAAAACATCCAGGCTCTGTATTTACTACAGGAATTTCCTCACATCGGTTTTATTTAAATCAAAATAATATTCCTAAAGAAGCATATCAGATCAATCCTGGACTTTGGGTTGCCAGCTATAATTCGGCCATTCAGGTTGTTCCCAATCAAAAAGTAGAAGTCTACCATAAAGGAAAGCTGGTTCCTGGCGTTGAAATCTTTCCTTACATGAGTGTTTTAAAACCTCTTTTAGGGGATGCCATGCTTAATCTGGGAGGATCAGTAGTTTCATTAGGAACAGATAAAGAAAGGGTCGCTTTTTCAAATCCTTATAACAAAGGAAAAATTGCACCTATTATTTGCTATGAAAGTATTTATGGAGAATTCGTAACCGACTATGTAAAGAAAGGAGCTAATTTCTTAGCTATTGTGACGAATGATTCATGGTGGGGTGTTACGGAAGGACATAAACAATTACTTTCCTACGCTAAACTAAGAGCCATTGAAACAAGAAGAGAGATTGCCCGTGCAGCCAACAGTGGAATATCAGCTCATATCGATGCAAAAGGGGAAATTGTTGAGGATACTCTTTACGGAGATCAAACTGCCCTATTTGCTAAAGTAAATCTTTATGATCAACAAACTTTCTACACCAGAGCTGGAGACCTCTTGTCAAGATTCTCAATTTTCGCTTTGGGCTTTTTATTGTTTTATTTTCTAATTAAAAGATTACAGAGCAGATTTCAAAAGAATAAAAGTTAATTATGAATAAAAACGGGAAGCTTTAAAAGCTTCCCGATATTCGTTACTTCGATCATTACCCGAAGTTCCGATACAAACAAATACAAACAATAAAAAGAAAAACCAGCTGGACGTCTGGTTTTTCTATTGATAAAACGTTCAATTATTTAATGATGAGTTTTTTAGTGGTCCATTGGTCTTTTATTTTTACTTTCAAGAGATAAGCTCCTTTTATAAGATGAGATACATTAACAGACTGATCAGGATTTATAACAATAGATAGTTTTTTACCGTCCATCGAATACAGTTCTACATCCGTAACTTTTTGTCCCTTAATAAATACTTTTTCAGACGCCGGGTTTGGGTATATTTGGAAGCCCTGTTCTTTAATAATATCCTGAACTCCCAAAGTACCTTCTGAGGAAATATCAGAATACACTTTAGAGGCATCTATAGATCTTACACTCCAATATACATTTTGCACAGCAGGAAGATCTAAAAACCAGGAAGGTGTTGTAACCACATATTTCGCAATATCATGGGCTCCCGGGGTCTTTCCGACCGTAATTTCATATCGCAAAGCATTAGTTGGTGTCTTATCATCACCAGCTCCCGTCCACGAGAAATTAAATCGGTTTCCTGTCTTGGTAAGACTTAGGTTTGTAGGAGGCAAAGGCTTTAAATTTGTTTCTGTAGAAACATTTTTGAAGATTTTAGTTAATGAAGGCATTCCCGGATCTGCCCAATCAAATCCGGACAATAGAACATCTAAGTGATGATCATTGTTATAGTCAAGTAAATGCACAAAGCCAGGGCCTCCTAAAGTATGCAAACCTGTAGTTGTATTTTCAGTAAATGCCTGATTGGCCGGGTTAAATAAAAACACTTTCGCAAGTGCATTATTATCCTCGTCATTTCCAGACACTATAAAGTCATAATAACCATCGTTATTCATATCCCCTGTCGCCAGAGAAGGTTCTGCAATTTCAGGAACAGTAAGCTGTTGGATGTTCAAATGTCCGGTTCCGTCATTCATCAAAACACCAAGATATCCTGCATAATTTTCATCCTGAGCAGCCACAACCACATCCTGATAACCATCCGCATTGAAATCCGCAAATTCAAGTTTTCCACTCGCAAGAGGAAGTAATGTTTGCGATAATGTAAGCGTACCAGCATTATTCAAATAAACTCTAAAAATAGGATTAGTATTAATATCATATCCTAAAATTATCATATCAAGAAGGTGATCATTATTCAGATCTACCATTTTAAAGCTACTATTTTGAGTTCCTTCCATCCAACCTGGAAAAAGTTGGAATCCACTTCCCGAATTCTGGTAATAATCCAATTTATTAACGAAGCCTATTCCATCGATATACTGGGTTCCATTAATTGCATAATCCTGCAATCCATCATGATTAAAATCAAAAACTTCCATAGAACCATAAATTTTTCCCGGGAGCTCAGCATCTTTCACAAACCCTGAACCTGTATTTCTAAATCGGTAATGTTTATAATTAACGATATCCATATAACTCAATCCCGTAGAAATAATATCTGCAAGACCATCATTATTATAATCTATAAATTTTATATCCCCCAAATGAGTCGCATCTGTTCCCAAGTTAGCATAAGGAGTTAATGTACTCCCATTGTTCTTATAAACTTCATTAAATGATGTATCAGCACTTCCATCTCCATCAGTATCTATAGCACCATTTACAACTATATCCTGAAATCCGTCATTATTTATATTCCCTATATCACTTGCAGAATAATAAAAATTCTTCATATCCGTCTGAACTTCAGAAAAAGTTTGTGCCATTAGGCCAACAGGTAACATAGATAATAAAACATAGACCTTCTTCATGTTATTTTTATTTAGATTAATTAAAAACAAAGATATAAGATTAATTTCTCGTTCTCCACTATATTTATATGAAATTTATCAGTTCCCGCTCCCTGTCAGGAATAGCATAATATATGGGCGATCTTCAATATTATTAATCAAGATGTTATTTGTAAATATTTTGCAAAAGATTTGTCTATCTAAAAAATTCTTCGTTATTTTGCAACCTCAAATATTATACAAATAAGAACATCGAGATATGTCAAGAATTTGCCAAATAACAGGAAAGCGTGCAATGGTTGGTAACAACGTTTCTCACGCTAATAACAAAACGAAGCGTCGTTTTGAAATTAACTTATTGGAGAAGAAGTTTTACCTTCCGGAGCAAGATAAGCACGTAACACTGAAAGTATCAGCTCATGGATTGAGAGTGATTAACAAGATTGGAATCGAAGAAGCTCTAGAAAGAGCTGTAAGAAACGGATTGATTAAAAAGTAATTAAATCATGGCAAAAAAAGGAAATAGAGTTCAAGTAATTCTTGAATGTACAGAGCACAAAGAAAGCGGTATGCCGGGAATGTCTAGATACATTTCTACTAAAAATAAAAAGAACACTACAGAAAGATTAGAGCTTAAGAAGTTCAATCCGGTTCTTAAGAAATATACTCTTCATAAAGAAATCAAGTAATTTATAAAATATAATTTACCATGGCAAAAAAAGTAGTAGCAACCCTACAAAGCGGTCAGTCAAAAAAAATGACTAAAGTTGTGAAAATGGTGAAGTCATCTAAATCAGGTGCTTACGTTTTCGAAGAAAAAGTAATGAATGCAGACGAAGTTGATGGTTATTTGAAAAAATAATCCCCTACTTTATTTACAATATAAAAACTACTCAGAATATGAGTAGTTTTTTTGCTTCTTATCACATCTAAGCCAGAACACTTTATTTTAGTAAAAAAATACCGATGAAAAATTTCATTTTATATGCATCCCTCCTGCTTACAATGAGTTGCAATAGTAGAAAAGCACCTACCGCAACCAAAAATACAACAGGAGTACAGCTCATTGTATTAGGAAATGTTCAGGATGCAGGCTCTCCTCAATTAGGATGCAACAAAGAGTGCTGTAAAGACCTCTGGAAAAATCCTGATCTAAAAAGAAAGATCATTTCATTGGGAGTGATGGATCATCAAAATCAAAAGAACTATCTTCTTGATGCAAGTCCTGATATTTCTTATCAGTTACAATTGTTGCAGCAAGAAAACAAAACTTCAAAAATAATTGACGGTGTATTTATTACACATGCTCACATAGGACATTATACAGGACTAATGTACCTGGGAAAAGAAGCAGCATCTACGCAAAATACTCCTGTATATTCAATGCCCAAATTAGCACACTTTTTAAGTAACAATGGACCATGGTCACAATTGGTGACTCAAAAAAACATTGTAATTAATGAAGTGGAAAATGAAAAACCTGTTATCTTAAGCCCTAATCTAAAGATCACTCCTATTCAGGTTCCTCATCGTGACGAATTTTCAGAAACCGTTGGCTTTTTGATAGAGGGTCCTGAGAAAAAAGCTTTATTTATCCCTGATATAGATAAATGGGGGAAGTGGAAATACAGCATTACTGACTTTATAAAAAAGGTAGATTATGCTTTTATTGACGCAACATTTTATAATGTTAAAGAACTTGATAACCGGGATATCTCAACGATTCCTCATCCATTGGTTGAAGAAAGTATGCAATTGTTTAACAATTTAAGTCCGGAGTATAAGAAAAGGGTCTATTTCATTCATTTTAATCATACCAATAGGTTATTAAATCCGGATAGCAAAGAAAGCAAAACTGTTATTAAAAACGGATACAATATTGCAAGAATGGGTGATATTGTAGAGTTATAATTTTATATACATTGTCTTTTAGAATGGTTGTAATAAGCTTAGCCAAAAAAGACAGCTTTCAGGAAGTTTTTTTGTTATCTTTGTTCACCAGATAATTTAATCAATCGGATATGAAAAAGATTGTCGTTCTGGTTTTTACATCAATGTTCCTGTTTTCATTCAGTCAAAACACAATGAATAGTATAGAATATAAAAACTCAGACCAAGTTTTTACGATCAAAGGACTTTCACAATCTGTAAGTGTAGACTGTGGAACTACAAAAATGATCCTTCTGTCAGGACAGGTTCCTCTGGATGCAAAAGGAAATTTAGTGGGGAGCAATAGTGTTGAAAAACAAACAGAACAGATCTTTAAAAATATTGAGATTATTTTAAAAGAATATGGAGGAACAGGAAAAGATATTATAAAGCTTGGAATATTCATTACCGACATTTCCAAAACCCCTGACTTCAGAAAAGTCAGAGATCTATATATCAATCTCCAAAACCCTCCCGTAAGCAGTCTTATAGAAGTAAGTAGACTCTTTCGAGACGATGTACTTATTGAAGTAGAAGCCACTGCAGTTATTAAAAAAAGCAAATAAGAACGGAACTATGAGTTGGTTTAAAAATATTTTCAAAAAAGAAGAAAAAGAAACTTTAGATAAGGGATTAGAAAAATCCAGCCAGGGTTTCTTTGAAAAAATAACAAAAGCCGTAGTCGGTAAAAGCACAGTAGATGACGAAGTACTGGATGATCTTGAAGAAATACTTATTGCTTCGGATGTAGGCGCTTCTACAACGATTAAAATTATTCAAAGAATTGAAGATCGTGTTGCGAAAGACAAATACGTAAACGTAGGTGAACTCGATAAAATACTCAGAGATGAAATTTCAAACCTACTGCTGGAGAATCCTCACGCAGGGACAGGTAATATAGATACTTCTAAAAAACCATATGTCATTATGGTGGTAGGAGTAAATGGAGTGGGAAAAACAACCACTATCGGAAAGTTGGCTCATCAGTTTAAATCTGAAGGTAAAAAAGTCGTACTTGGTGCCGGCGATACCTTTAGAGCAGCGGCAGTAGATCAGTTAACCATCTGGAGTGAAAGAGTTGGTGTACCCATTGTTAAACAGGATATGGGATCCGATCCAGCCTCTGTTGCTTTTGATACTGTTCAGAGTGCGGTTGCACAGGGAGCTGATGTAGTAATCATAGATACTGCAGGTAGGCTTCACAATAAAGTTAATTTAATGAATGAACTTTCAAAGATTAAAAGAGTAATGCAAAAGGTGATTCCTGATGCTCCTCATGAGATCTTATTGGTTCTTGATGGCTCTACAGGACAAAATGCTTTTGAGCAGGCAAAACAGTTTACAGCAGCCACTGAAGTAAATGCTTTAGCTGTTACAAAATTAGACGGAACT
This sequence comes from Chryseobacterium paridis, assembly GCF_016595215.1. Classification (GTDB taxonomy): domain Bacteria; phylum Bacteroidota; class Bacteroidia; order Flavobacteriales; family Weeksellaceae; genus Chryseobacterium; species Chryseobacterium paridis. Next base: position 2,112,944 of record NZ_JAENHK010000010.1, read on the forward strand.
GCTAAGGGAGGAGTCGTTATTGGCATCTCTGATCAGTTCCAAATTCCCGTGAAATATATAGGGGTTGGAGAGAAAATGCAGGATTTGCAATTGTTTAATGGTACGGAATTTGTTGACTCATTCTTCAAGAAAAGATGATTTATATCATATTGTCTTGAAATTCGCAAAACACATTTCATACATATTAACAATTAAAATTTAGAACTATGGGAATTTTAACTTGGATCATTTTTGGTCTTATCGCAGGTGCAATTGCAAAACTTATTATGCCTGGAACACAAGGTGGTGGTTGGTTGATGACTATCATATTAGGAATCGTTGGAGCTTTCGTAGGTGGATTTGTTGGAAGTTTAATCGGCTGGGGAACAGTTGAGAACTTTGATTTTAGAAGCATGCTATTAGCTGTTGGAGGTTCACTTATAGTCCTTTGGATTTTTGGAATGGCCTCGAAGAAGAGCTAAAAAAATATTCTTATTAAAATTAAAAGACCGACTTGAAAATCAAGCCGGTCTTTTTTTAAAACAATATATAATTTAGTTGATCTTTATTTGATAAGGCATTTCCATCTTCACTTCAGATCTTAATTTTTCATCAGTGATCTGTTGCAGGATTTCATAATTAGCCTTTCCTATTTTACTCTTTATCACTCGCGCAGAGATATCATCTTCATTAAGGTCTTTAAAGATTTGTTCGAACGGAGACATCTTCTTAGGGTAAGAAGCTACATTGTAGTTTTTCAGTCTTGCTTTTTGCGCAGCAAATTTCACCGCATCATTTAATGTTCCAAGTTCATCTACCAAACCTATTTGTTTAGCACGGGTACCACTCCATACTCTTCCCCCTCCTATGCTGTCAATCTGTTCAAAACTTTGTTTTCTGTTTTGAGTAACGAAATGTACAAATCTTTTATAAGTTCCTTCTACACTTCTTGTAATCATACTAACTCCATATGGTGTTACACCATTTAATCCGGAATAATACTGCGAGTTCGCATTCGTAGCAACAATGTCTGAGCGAATTCCGTTTTTATTAGCAATATCTTTATAATATGGTATTACACCAAAAACACCAATAGATCCGGTTAAAGTATTTGGTTCCGAATAAATTTTATCCGCAGCCATCGCAATGTAATAACCACCTGACGCAGCATAATCACCAAAAGAAACTACAAGAGGTTTTTTCTTTTTTAACTGCTGAAGCTCAAATAGAATTTCGTCTGAAGCATTCGCACTTCCTCCCGGAGAATTAATTCTGAATACAACAGCCTTTACTTTATCATTCTCCTGAAGCTCTTTGATATACTTAATATACTTCTCAGAATAAATCTCATTGTATCCATCTCCGTTATTAATAGATCCTGACGCATATAATACCGCAATTTTATCACCTGATTTATCGTCCTCAGAATAAGAATTGATGTATTTACCCAATGAGATCTTATTCAATTTGTCTTTTTCCTTTAAACTTAATTTAGATTTAATAAGTTCATCATATTCTGTCTTCTGAATAAGTTTATCAGCTAATTTATATTTTAAGCTTTGCTCAGGAATCATTCCATACAAACTATCTACGATCGTTCTGAATTGGGTTGAGTCAATTTTTCTGGAAGTTGCAATCTTCGTTGACGTGTTTTTCCAGATATCATTTAAAAGAGTACTTAATTGCTCTTTGTTTTCAGGAGAAATATCATTTCTCAAAAATGGCTCAACTGCAGATTTAAATTTACCATGACGGATTACTTCAATTCCAATTCCATACTTATCTGCGAAATCCTTGAAGAAAGTAACTTCAGTAGCTAATCCCTTCAATTCAATCATTCCTGATGGGTTAAGAAAATATTGATCGGCTACAGACCCCAAGTAATATGATATCTGTGATGCAGCATTTCCATACGCGTATACAAACTTTCCACTCTTCTTAAAATCCTGTATCGCATTTCTTAAATCATCGATTTGCGTAATACCTGCATTCAGATCATCAGCCTCAATACTGATTCCTTTAATATTATCATCCGTCTTTGCTTTTTCTATAGCTTCTAACGCATCATATATTAATATGCTCTTATTCTGGTTATTGATATTAAATATCCCTGTTTGCTCTTCTGTGGGACTATCAATAATAATAGTTTTTAAATTTATGGTTAAAACAGAGTTCTTCTTTACCGTTACGGATTTATCACTACTCATAGAACTAAACACCAGCATTATGATAAAAAAGAAGAAAAATACAGCACATAGTATGACAATTGCCACTATATTTGCTAAAACATTTTTAAAAAAACTTTTCATATATCAATCATTTTTTAATATGTCGCAGCATGAGGTCATTTTGTTACTAGGGAGTAACCTTGGAGATGGAAAAAAAAATATAGAGGAGGCTCTGGAAAAGATAAAAGAGGGTGGAAACGAAATGTTAAAATTTAGCGTTTTTTTAACATCTGAGCCCGTAGAGTTTGTTAGTTCTAATATTTTTTGTAATATTGCAACAATAATACGTACACATCTTTCTCCTATTCAACTGCTTGATTTTGTTAAAAGTATTGAATTTGAAATGGGAAGAATTAACGATTCAAAAGTCTCAGGAGGTTATAGTGACCGCATCATAGATATTGATATTGTTAAATATGATGATTTAAATTTTATATCAGAAAGGTTGGAAATCCCTCATAAAAAACATCTTTTTGAAAGGGAATTTTCCAGAGTATTATTAAATGATTTTATCAAATAAAACATAAAACATATTGTATGAAATTAGGTTTATTATTATTGGCCGCGCTGCCTATTGCTACTTATGCACAGGACAGTACTACAGTAAAGATGTCGGACAAGTACCCTAATACATTCTCCTCGGGTTCCGCTAATGTTCAGCCTTTTGATAATAAGGCAAGAAGATTTAACGATTGGTCTATTTCAATCGGTGGTGGTGCTGCATTTATGCCACATGCTGACCTTACCTCATTTTATGATGGAAAGATCAATTGGGGATACAATGCATATATCAGTTTGGACAAACAGATCTCTCACGTTTTCGGTGTAAGCCTTATCTACCAGAGAGGGGAAACTAATCAAAAAGCAAAATTAGACGGTGCTGCCGGTGTAGCTGCAGGCGTAGGTGTTGCCAACACAAGATACGACCAGCTGGCTTTATTGGGAGATGTTAATTTCTCAAATCTATTAAGAAGAGTTGACAACCATTCTCCTTACAGATGGGCATTCCACGGTTATGCTGGAGTAGGTGTTATGGGATATAAAACATCCTTACATGATAACAATGAATTCAGATGGAGTAATGCTCCAAGAAGAGTTCCATTGTTTATTAAACAAGACTTTGATATTAATTCTATTTTCTACCAGTTTGGATTTGGTGTGAAATATAATGTTTCAAGACTTATTGATATTGAAGCAAGAACAATGTATATCTTAAGTGGTGATGATGAATTTGATGGTGGAGGTAATGCAGGTCCTGCAGATTACGATCCAGCTTCTAAAGTTTCCAAATATAACATGATCAACAAATCAAGATCTGATAATATGTGGACTGTAAACTTAGGGGTATCTTTCAAATTAGGAAAACATATGTCTCACTTAGCTTGGCATGATCCTTTGCAAGAAGCTTACTACAGAACAGGTGTACTTGAAAGCAAAACAACAGACTTTGTAGTTTGTGAAAAAGGTGATAACGATAATGACGGAGTTTGTGACGATTGGGACAGAGAGCTTAATACTCCTGCTGGTGCAAGAGTAGATGGTGCTGGTGTTGCATTAGACATGGACCTTGACGGAGTTATTGACTTGTATGATAAATGTGTTACAGTTCCAGGACCTCCTGAAAACAATGGATGTCCAACTGGAAAGTAATCATTCTGAATAAATAAATCATTTAATTAACTAAATAAAAAAATACACTATGAAATTAAGTTTAGCAATTGTAGCATTAGCATTAGCTGTACCAACAGCTTCCTTTGCGCAAGACTCAACGGCAGTTTCAAAAGGAGAGTATCCAAATACATTTTCTTCAGGTTCTGCTAATGTTTCCCCTTTTACGCAAAAGTCTAAGAGATTTAATGACTGGGCAATTTCATTTGGTGCTGGTGTACCATTGATGCAGTCAGCAGATTTAACATCTATCAAAAATGGTAATGGTAAAAATCTTTTCGGATATTCTGCATATGTAAGTATTGACAAAGCAATTACTCACGCTTTTGGTATTAACTTGCAGTATGACAGGGGAGAAACCAGACAAGGATTCTTCAACTCCAAAAATTCTGCTCCTACAGATTTAGCTGTAGCAGACAGACTTGGTGCAAGAACTCAATATGATGCGATCTCTATCTTAGGGGATGTAAATTTCTCTAATCTATTAAGAAGAGTAGATAATCATTCAACTTATAGATGGGCACTTCACGGATATGCTGGTATCGGTACTTTAGCGTACAGAGCATATTTGAAAGACGCTTCGAATACTCAAAGATTAATGACTGAAGTTAAACCTTTCAAATTTAACTCTTTATTCGGTCAGGCGGGTGCAGGTCTTAAGTTCAAAGTAAACAGAAGTCTTGATATCGAAGGTAGAGTAATGTATGTAGTTACAGGTGATGATTCATTCGACGGTGGAGGTGCACCATACAGTGCAATTAACCAACGTGAGGAAAATACATCTGATAACTTCTTCAACGCTACTTTAGGGGTTTCTTTAAAATTAGGAAAACACGAATCTCACTTAATGTGGCATGACCCATTACAGGAGATCTATTATAAATTAGATGTTTTGGCTAATAAAAACCAGGATATTGAAGTTTGTAAAAAAGGAGATGCTGATAACGATGGAGTTTGTGACGATTGGGACAGACAGCTTGATACTCCTGCTGGTGCAAGAGTTGACGGTGCTGGTGTAGCCCTTGACACTGACTTAGATGGTGTAATCGACCTTTACGATAAGTGTGTTACTGTTCCTGGACCTGTTGAAAACAACGGTTGTCCTACGGCAACTACCGGACCGGTAAAAGAAGAGGAAAGAACTTTAGAAGGAATTGAATTTGATTTAAATTCTGATAGAATCCTACCTTCAAATACACCTATCCTTAACAATGCAGTTACTTATATCAATTCATCTACTGGTTCTTATACTGTAGTTGGAGCAACTGATACAAGAGGAACTGATGCTTACAACAAAAAATTATCTGAAAGAAGAGCTAATAACGTTAAGAACTACTTAATCAAAAATGGTGTTCAAACAGGTAAATTAAGTGCTGTAGGTAAAGGAGAAAAAGATCTTAAATATCCTGAATGTGAACCAGCTACTAAATGCCCTGAATGGAAAAACAGAGCTAACAGAAGAGTTTACTTCGAGGCTAAATAATAAGCTATTTATTCAATTATATAAAAGTCACGCAGTGCGTGACTTTTTTTGTTATGATACTTTCCTTATTTTTATACCATGATTTCTTCCAGCGATTTTGACCAGTTAAAATATAAAACCCTGAAATATTTTTGGGGGTACGATAATTTCAGAGATTCTCAGGAAGAAATTATTAATTCTATCATCAACGAAAAGGACACATTGGTTCTGCTTCCTACAGGAGCAGGAAAATCTCTGTGTTATCAGCTTCCTGCTTTATTTAAAGAAGGAGTATGTCTCGTAATTTCTCCTTTACTTGCTCTGATGAAAGATCAGGTAAACCAGCTTAAATTTAGAGGTATTGAAGCAGAGTACCTATCTTCTGAGCTCGATGATTATGATGCAGAAGTAATCTTCAACAGATGTAAAGATGGTTTAACTAAATTACTTTACATATCTCCCGAAAGATTAACCAACAGGCAGTTCCTTCAAAATATGGAGGAAATACAGCTTTCTTTTATCGCTGTAGATGAGGCTCACTGTATTTCAGAGTGGGGTCAGGATTTCCGTCCCAGTTATCAGAATATAAAAGAGTTCAGAAAAAACAATCCTGATATTCCATGTCTGGCGCTTACAGCTACTGCAACTCCAAAAGTTTTAGAAGAGATAAAGAATAAACTGGAACTGAAAAATCCAGTTGTCTTCCAAAAGAGTTTTAAAAGAGATAATATCAGAATCTTTACCGAAGAAGTTTCTGATAAATATCAGCGTGTTTATAATATTTTAAAATATAATAACAGCTCAGGAATCATCTATGTTCGTACCCGAAAAGAAGCAGAACTACTCACTGAGTTTTTACATAAAAATCAACTGAAAAATGTAGACTACTTCCATGCAGGGCTAACAACAAAAGAAAAAAATGCAAAACAAAATTTATGGAATACCCGTAATAATTATGTTTTGATATCAACGAATGCCTTCGGTATGGGGATCGATAAAGATAATGTTCGCTTTGTCATCCACTACTCTCCTTCTCCATCATTAGAAAATTATTATCAGGAAATAGGACGAGCTGGAAGAGATGGACAAGATAGTTTTGCTTTTCTACTTTGGAATAAGCAAGAGATTGCCAATTTTGAACAGATCTTGAAAAATCAGATTCCTAACAAGGTGGAATTTCTGAAAATCATAACCTATCTATATTCCATTTTCCAGGTTGCAGAATATGAGCTTCCTGAAAAAGTATTCCAATTGAACATCAATGGTATTCAGAATTTCACAAAATTATCAATAGCAAAAATTAAAAATGTTCTTAATTTCCTGCATAACCAGGAGATAATCTATTACAACGATAACAAAAGCCTGTCTTCTCTGGAATTATTAATGCAGGCAGATGAAATAGAACAGCTACCCAAAAAAGATGCTTATTTCATTGAGTTAATGCTCCGTACCATTTCGGGGATTACAACACATAAAGTAATGTTTAGCGAACAAAATGTAAGCAACAAAATCGGAGTAGGAATCCCATTAATCAAAGAACGCCTTAAAGAACTACAACAAAAGAATTATCTCGAATATGTAGACGGAGCTTTATCAAGTATTAAATTTTTAAAACCCAGAGATGAAAGAACAATTAATGGAACCTACTGGAAACTTTTTGAACATATTCAGAGAAATAAAATTCAGAAATGGGAAGAAATGAAGTTTTATGTCGAGAATAAAGACTACTGTAAAATGAAACTCATTCTTTCTTACTTTGGAGAAAAAAATTCCAAAACCTGTGGACAATGTTCTGTATGCGAAAAAAACAAACAAACCATTTTTGGAAAAAATATTTCTGCACACCTTATCTCATTACTGGGTAAGAAGCCTTCAACTATTGAAGAACTTTCTATACAACTAAGCTATCATTCAAAAGAGAACATTTTGGAAAATCTTATTTTCCTTCTGGATTCCGGAAAGGTAAAAATGCTGAACTTTAGGACGTATACTTTAGCATAGTTCTTTGAAAGTGAAAAGTGGAAAGTGAAAAGTGGAAAATTGAAAATGGATTATGGAAATAGGGTTTAGGGTTTAGGGTTTAGGGTTTAGGGTTTAGGGTTTAGGGTTTAGGGTTTAGGGTTTAGGGTTTAGGGTTTAGGGTTTAGCAAAAATAATTCATAATTCATAGTTAAGCTATTAATATTTACTAAGGACTTAAACTTCCCACTTTCAACTTTCAATTTTCAACTATCAACTATCAACTATCAACTATCAACTATCAACTATCAACTGTACTCTTTCCATTTTCAACTTTCACCTAAAACCCTATCTTTGTATTATGAAATCATTGAAAGTCGTTTTCCTGGGTACTCCTGAGTTTGCAAAAACTGCATTAGAAGCTATCCATCAATCTCATCATGAAGTGGTAGGCGTGATAACAGTTGCTGATAAAGCAAGCGGACGTGGCCAGAAAATCCACCAATCTCCTGTAAAAATATATGCAGATGAAAATAATCTTGCTGTTTTTCAACCAGAAAAATTAAGAAATCCGGAATTTCTACAGCAGATAAAAGAGCTCGATGCAGATGTTTTTGTGGTGGTTGCCTTTAGAATGATGCCTAAAGTTCTCTTTGAAATGCCTAAAATAGGAACATTCAACCTTCATGCTTCTCTCCTTCCCGATTACAGAGGTGCAGCACCTATTAATTATGCTGTAATCAACGGTGAAGAGAAAACAGGAGTGACTACATTTTTCATTAATGAGAAAATAGATGAAGGAAATATTTTACTTCAGAAGGAATTAGAGATCTTACCTGACGAAAATGTCGGAAGTCTTCATGACCGGTTAATGAATATTGGTTCTGAACTCATTGTAAGCACTCTTGATGGGCTTGCTGAAGATTCTATTAAAGAAAGACCGCAGCCAAACGTTGAACATCCTAAAAATGCTTTTAAAATCTTTAAAGAGGATACTAAAATCAACTGGAATGCTCCATCGAAAACAATTCATCAGTTCATACTTGGAATGTCTCCTTACCCAGCAGCTTTTACAACTTTGAAAATTGGAGAAGAAGATAAAGGACTAAAAATATTCGGAGGTAAATTCGAAATTTTAAATCACGACAAAGCAACAGGAACATTAGAAATATCTAAAAATACTTTTAAAATATATACCGAAGACGGAATCTACGAGCCATTAGAACTCCAGTTGGAAGGCAAAAAAAGAATGAATATTAAAGATTTCCTGAATGGTTTCAGAAATTTTGACGAAATAAAAATGGCTTGATATACTCAAGCCATTTTTTATATTATTAAATTCATGATTCTATAACTGAACCATTTCTGTAACTTCTACATCGTAACCACCCACCTGAGGTTTTACATCTGGATTTTGAGTCAATACTTTAAATTTATTGATTCCTAAATTTTTCAAAATCTGAGTCCCGATACCATAGTCTCTATAGTTATAAGCTAAAGTAGGATGCTGTTGCTGACCAGCCTGGTAGTCCAAAAATTGTTGTAATTTCTTTAATGTATTTTCAGAATTGGAAACGTTATTAATAAAGATAATAACCCCTTTTCCTTCTTCATTGATCATTTTAGTTACTTTCTCCAATAAAGGAGTTTCACCATTATTTAGCCTTGTCAATACATCAAAATAAGAATCAGAAGACTGAACTCTCACCAATACAGGCTCATCTACAGTCCATGCTCCTTTTGTCAATACAAAATGAATCTGCTCATTAGAAGTCTCTCTGAAAGCATAAAAATCAAATTCTCCATAATGAGTTTTTACTTTTCTCTCTTCAATTCTGTCAACAAGATTTCCTTTTTTAAGCTGATAATGAATAAGATCCTCAATAGAAACAATCTTCATATCATGCTTTTGAGCAAATGCATATAAATCAGGAAGACGAGACATTGTTCCATCTTCGTTCATGATTTCACAAATAACACCACCCTCTTTTAATCCTGCTAAATGGGTAAGATCTATAGCTGCTTCAGTATGTCCTGCTCTTTTTAATACTCCTCCCTTTTTTGCACGAAGCGGAAAAATATGTCCTGGTCTCATGAAGTCAGTTGGTTTGGATTTATCATCCATCAAAGCAAGAATTGTTTTAGCTCTGTCACCAGCAGAAATACCAGTAGAAGTTCCGTTTCCTAAAAGGTCAACAGAAACTGTAAAAGCTGTTTCTTTTGGATCACTGCTTCTGCTTACCATAATATCCAGGCCTAGCTCATCACATCTCTTCTCAGGAAGAGGCATACAGATAAGCCCTCTACCATGAACAGCCATAAAATTGATCAGTTCAGGAGTCGTAAGCTCAGCAGCACAAAGAAAATCACCTTCATTCTCTCTGTTCTCATCATCTACTACTATGATTATTTTACCATTTTTAAGGTCATCAATAGCCTCAGGAATAGTATTTAATTTAATATCAGACATTTTTACTTTAAATTTTTGCAAAGATACTTATAAAAATAGGCATCTGCCAATTAATATAAATGGTTTGTTATGCTTTGATTAAAGAGTCTTTAGCTTTTCTGAAAATCTTATAAGAATCAAGTCTTTTCTGATGATCATAAATATGAGAATTGATGATCAGTTCGTCTACATTAAACTTCTCCTGAAAACTTTTCATCTTTTCCTCTACCTCAGATTGATTGCCAATAAAACTATATCTCAGTTTTTGTAAAACAGCAGATCTTTCCATTGGAGACCATATATCATCCATATCAGCAACTGGTGGAGCAAATGGCTTTCTATCGTTTCTGATAATATTAAGAAATGCCTGAAATAATGTGGTGGATAGTTGATGGGCTTCTTCCGAAGTTTCAGCTGCTGTTCCATTTACACAGGCTAAAATATAAGGTTTATCTAAATGTTTTGAAGGCTCGAAATGTTCTCTGTAAATATTAAAAGCCATTTCCATTTGCTCCGGAGCAAAATGTCCGGCAAAAGCATAAGGAAGTCCTAATTCTGCAGCAAGCCAAGCACTATCTGTACTTGATCCAAGAATGTATAATGGAATATCCAGTCCTTCACCGGGAATAGCACGAACCAGAGATTCAGAATTTTCTTTAGAAAAATATTTTTGTAATTCTAAAATCTGTCTTGGAAACTGCTCATTAATAATAGCAGGATTTCTTCCTAATGCTTGCGCAGTAATACCATCTGTTCCGGGAGCTCTTCCCAAACCAAGATCGATCCTTCCGGGAAAAAGAGATTCCAAGGTTCCAAATTGCTCAGCGATAACCAAAGAACTATGGTTTGGAAGCATAACCCCTCCTGAACCTACTCTTATTTTCTTAGTTCCATTGGCGATAAAACCGATAAGAACGGACGTCGCAGAGCTGGCAATGCTAGCCATATTATGATGTTCTGCAAGCCAAAATCTTTTATAATCAAGATTTTCTGCATGGTTTGCTAAGGACAAACTGTCCTGAAAGGTATCATGAATGCTTTTCCCTTGCTTTACTGGAGCAAGATCTAAAACAGATATTTCAAAATTTTTCATATTGAGAAATTATTTTTTTAGGTAATATGAAAGCTTACTTACAGATTTCATATTATGAATTTAAGTTCTAAAAAATCAAACAAATTTAATACATAAAAATTGTATTAGTTACTTTTTGTAATTGATAAGTCTGATTGCCTATTTCAGGCAAAAACTATTGAAAAATTTTAAATCTTAAAGATATCTTTTGTAAGTAAGCAGAGATATATAAAAAAGAATTTGCTCTAAGTTTTTCATTGCATCATCAGTCTCTTTTTTAAATCACTGAAACAAAACAACTAATTATCAAAAATTTTAGATTTTCATTATTAATAATTCATATATAAGAGAAATAAAATGTTATATTTGTATAAGAACTTAAATTTCAACACCAAAAAGTATTATTATGAACAAAAACCTAAATGGCTTACTCCAGAAAGTATGGCCACAAAAAAAAATTCTTTTGAGTTTTATAACAGTCCTTACCCTGGCTTCTTGTGATAAGAACGAAGGAATTATGGAGGAAGCACAAACTAATTCCATCAATTCTCAAAACATTAAAAAGGGACAATTGGGAGGCCAAGCCATTACCTACGAAAGAAAAAATGGAATGAATTTTTTCCAGGGAGATATTGTACTTTCTGATGAACAGTTAGCAGGAAATGAATCTCATAATAAAGGAGGAGCTACTCTTTCAAGATGGCCATCAGGTAAAATCTATTATACCGTTGCCAGCAACATGGGTTCTATTAATGCAAATAAAATTACCAATGCCGTTAATGAATATAATAATAAAACCAATACCCAGTGGATTCCCCGAACTAATCAAACTAATTATGTGGAATTTATTTTTGGAAGCTCATCAGGATATGATGGATGGGCTCATATAGGATATCAAGGTGGAAAACAGAATATTTCTTTGGATCAAAATATCGATTTAGCGTCTGTCATTCATGAAATGGGCCATACTGTGGGACTTTACCACGAACATTGCCGTAAAGACAGAGATCAATATGTAAGTATCCAGTGGAATAATATTCAAAATGGACAGGCCTATAATTTCGATATTTATAATTCGGGAACAGATATAGGTCCTTTCAATATCAATTCCGTAATGATGTATTGGCCAAATTCCTACTCTAAAAATGGGCAACCCACTATCAAAAGAGCAAATGGCACTAATTTTACCTATAACAGAACCGGCTTTACAACTGGGGATCTGAATACGATCAATTCTATGTATCCTTAATTTATAAAAGGTTTATCATATAATTTAAGGAAAGAATTTTTAAGAATTCTTTCCTTTTTTATAATTATAATGATTGATCAAGATCCTAATTTCATTAAACTCAAAATCATTTGGTAAAGCACTCTTCCATTCCGTAAGGGTTTCATGAGGATTTTTATAAAACTCTGTTTCAAAAGCTTTGATCTTATCAGAGGTAATCACTCTTGAAATATCCAACAATCCTTGTTCTGCAAATTTTGCTAAGTGACCGATTACGGTTTCTTTCACCAGTCCTCTTTCCAAGGAGATTTCTCCGATTGTTTTCCCCTGTTCAAATAATTGAAAAGTAAGCACCTGAGAAGGAACTTTGGCTATTTTCAAATTAACTTCCTTATCATTTTTTTCATCTAAAAGCTTAGTTTCCAGCAAGTGTACATCTTTCAATCCATTTAAATATTCTTCGATATCTTCCAGCCAGCTTTTAAATTCTTCGTTATATTGTTTTAATCCCTTTGCTCCCTTTATTTCAGCATAAAATTCTTTTAAAGGATTGAAAACTTTATCCCGAATTTCTGTGAAAAAGAAATTAACTGCTCCTTTTGCTTTGCTTTCAATTTCAGACCATTCCTCTTTCTTATCAACAAAAAATCCTATTTTCTGAGTCAGGATCCGCTCTAATTTCCCAAAGATCTTTCCAAGCTGTACGATCTCATGTTTTAATTGAATATAAAGCTGCTTGGTTTTTACATGATCGATGCTTTTTGTCGTGATAGAAAGATTATTCCAATCTTCAACTTCTTTTAAGAACCAAAGACTATCCAAAGTACGAAGTACTTTTTTGATGCTGTAATCGTATTTTTCTTTATTTAAAATATCTTCAACATGATCATTAGCAAAAGTATCACCCTGGAACTGAAGAATTCTATTATCCTTAAATATTACTTCAGGAGTTATTTTAGATTTCAAAATAATTCCTTCCAACGTTCTGCAACGGGATAATGCAACATATACCTGCCCTGCAGTAAAACTTTTTCCTGCGTCAATAATTACCTTATCGAAAGTTAATCCCTGACTTTTGTGAATAGTCACGGCCCACGCCAGCTTAATCGGAAACTGTTCAAAGCTTCCCAGAACTTCCTCTTTAATATTTTTATCGGTATCAAGAAAATACTTCTTCTGTTCCCAGACTTCTCTTTTTACTGTGATCTCTCTTTCACTTCCTTCTAAAACAACACGGATCTCGTTTTCATCCAATCCAATAATTTCAGCAAGCTTTCCATTAAAATACTTTTTCTCCGGAGAAATATCATTTCTGATAAACATCACCTGAGCTCCAATTTTTAATTCCAAAAACTGCTCATTGGGAAATTGATTTTCTTTAAATTCTCCGAAAAGTTTAGCTTCATAGGTATTGGCATCCACTTTTATTTCTCCAAGTTTCTGCTGATTGATCTCATCTGCCATCTTATTATGAGAACATAAATAGACATAAGAATCCTGCCCTGTTTCAAAATCAGGATCATATCGTTCATTGAGATGATCAAAATCAATATTAGCAACATCTCCATCCCGGATAGCATTCAAAATTTCTAAAAACTCCTGGTCAGACTGCCTATACACCTTTGTTAATTCAATGGTGATCAAAGGGATTTCCTTAATGGCAAGACTGTCAAAAAAGAAAGGAGACTGATAATATTGCTTTAAAACATGCTCATCTCTCACTACAGGCGGAAGCTGATAAAGATCTCCAATGAACAACATCTGAACACCACCAAATCTCTGATTATTTCTCCTCACAAACCGTAAGGAAAAATCCATCATATCCAAAACATCAGCTCTTAACATAGAAACCTCATCAATGATGATGATCTCTACCTCTCTTAAAAGCTTAAGCTTATCTTTCCGATATTTAAAATGATGCATCAGGTCAGCAATATTATTCGCTAAGCTTCCATCTATTCTGTCAGTAGTTGGCAGAAAAGTCCGAAGTGGTAAACCAAACATCGAATGAATGGTCACTCCCCCAGCATTTATGGCAGCAATTCCTGTAGGTGCAATTACAATGTATTTTTTCTTTGTTCTTTTTACAAAATCGTTAAGAAAAGTCGTTTTACCTGTCCCTGCTTTTCCTGTAAGGAAAACACTTCTGTTGGTATGTTCTATTATGTCAAAAAAATGATTGTTCATCGCTGCCAAAATTACGGAAAATGAATTTGAAAACCGTCTTATGGCATAACTTTTGAGTCCGTTTTTTAAAGGGAAAAACTAATATGAGAAAAGTACAAACGCAAATTTCTGCGATAACACTATGCTTAACACTGGCTTTAGTTTCTTGTGGAACAAAAAATGTCACCGATAATTTACCAAAAGATATTTCAGAAAGACCAGCTGATGAAAACAGCAAGAAGTATGATGAAGTTCAATTGGAAAAAATAAAATCTGCCATAGAATCTGAAATCGCAAAAGAAAAATGTACTAATCCTGATGATTGGAAATCAGCACCAATAGGATCTAAAGCATGTGGTGGTCCAAAATCCTACATTGCCTATCCTAAAACAATGGAAGATCAAATCTTACCCAAAATAGAAGATTACAATAAAAGGGAGGCTGATTTCAACACCAAATATGGCATAACTTCAGATTGTTCTGTGATTGCAGAACCCCAAGGAATACAATGTAATAATGGAAAGGCAGAACTCATATATGCCGGACAATAAATAAACCTATATAATACACTAAACTCGACCAGGAGTTTATCACTAAGGATTCTTAAAAAAAAGTTCTGCCGACTGACAGAACTTTTTTATTTATAAACAATAGAACATTATTCTTTATACCACGAAGAGTATTTCACATAATTATCTGCAATTCTGTTCACTTCTCCTTCTAACAGCTGTGATGAAATATCCTTGATCTTTCTTGCAGGAACACCACCCCAAACTTCTCCCGATTTGATGTGAGTTCCCTGAGTAACAACAGAACCCGCCCCAATGATTGAATTTTCTTCAACGAGGCAATCATCCATAACAATAGCCCCCATTCCAATTAAAACATTATCCTCAACTGTACATCCATGTACAATTGCATTATGCCCGATGGAAACATTATTTCCGATTACTAAAGGAAACTTCTCATACGTACAGTGCAACATAACATTATCCTGTACATTTACTTTATCACCCATTTTGATGTAATTCACATCCCCTCTTATTACTGCGTTATACCAAACACTGCATTCTTTTCCCATTGTAACATCTCCAATGATGGTAGCCGTTTCTGCAAGAAAAGTATTCTCTCCGATTTGTGGTGTTTTGCCTAAAAGTTCTTTTATAAGTGCCATATTTTTAATTTGATATTTTGAAAATGAGCTAATTCGAAAAGTAAATAAGTTCAGTCACTATTTTTAAATTACAGCGATAGCAAAAATCTAACTGCTTCGATTCAACTTCTAACTTCTAATTGCGTATTTTTGTATCTCAAATTTAACGAAAAAATGCGTAAGATACTTATAGAGCCAACAGAAAACCCAAAAGTGATGAAATTTGTTGCTGACTACAACTTGATTCCAGGTTCTCTTGAGTTGGACAGAAGTTCAGATATTTCAGAAATTCCTCTTGCTCAGGAACTTTTTAATTATCCGTTTGTAGAAAGAATTTTTGTTACAGCTAATTTTGTTGCTGTAGCAAAACAAGATACCATTGAATGGGAACATGTTGCTGAAAGTCTGAAAAATGTAATTGAAGACGAATTACTTGCTAATCCAAGAATTTACCTTCAGAAGAAAAAGGAAATGTATCAGATCTATGCAGAAATGACTCCCAATCCAAATGTAATGAAGTTTGTTTCCAGTAAATTATTATTGGAAGGTTTTGTAGAAGTAAAATCAAGAACTGAAGCGGATGGAGTTCCTTTAGCAGAAGCTATTTTTAAAGAGTTTGATTTTGCGAAGGAGGTATTTATCTCAGATAATTTCGTTGCTGTAACAAGAAATGATTCTGTAGAATGGCATCAGGTAATGATGGTAGTACGTGGATTTATTGCTGAATACCTTCAAAATGGTGGAGAGATCTCTACTATTGAACCACAGAAACATGAAAATCCTGTGGAAAAAATCATCAATAGAGATTATACGGATGATGAGCAAAAGATTTCTGATATATTAAATGAATATGTAGCTCCTGCAGTAGAAAACGATGGTGGAAAAATTTCTTTAATGGAATATGATGAGTCCAGTAAAACAGCTAAAATGCTTTTACAAGGTGCTTGTTCGGGATGTCCAAGTTCTACAGCTACATTGAAGAATGGGATCGAAAATATTTTAAAACAATTCGTTCCTGATTTAGTAGAAAGAGTGGAAGCTGTAAACGGATAATAAATGTCCCTAAGAAAGAGCATCGTAATAATCATTGGTAGTGCTACAAGAAACTCCAGTAACGGGAGATTGATACAGCAGGCCATAGAAGTTAATGATAATATTGATTTCAAAATATATGATGATCTTTCTATTTTCCCACATTTCAATACAGAATTAACAGACCACAATACACCTGCTGAAATTTTAAACATCCGAGAAGATATTAAAACCTCAGCAGGTGTTATATTTTCCACACCAGAATATATTTTCAGCATTCCCAGTGGATTAAAAAACATCCTGGAATGGTGTGTCTCCACTACGGTTTTCTCTGAAAAACCTACTGCTGTAATTACTGCAGCAGCCAATGGAGAAAAAGGCCATGAAGAGTTATTATTAATTTTAAAAACTCTCGGAGCCTCTGTGAAAGATGATCATCAATTGCTTATAAAAGGAATAAAAGGCAAAGTTGATCATGATGGTATTATTGAAAGTAATACCTTTGTTAAAGTAAAAAACTTGATACTGAATTTCGAAAATTCTATTTCATAATTAAAATTTAAAATATTGGCTAATAAAGGAATTTTACTGGTAAATCTTGGTTCACCCAAATCTACGGAGGTAAAAGATGTAAAGGAATATCTTGATGAGTTTTTAATGGATGAGAAGGTAATTGATTATCGATGGATTTTCAGAGCCCTTTTGGTTCGTGGTATCATTCTCAATACAAGACCAGCAAAATCTGCTGAAGCCTATAAAACAGTATGGACCGATGAAGGTTCGCCATTGGTTGTCATTACTGAAAAAATCCAGAAGAAATTACAAAAACTGGTAGATGTTCCTGTAGAAATCGGAATGCGTTATGCGCAACCGAGTATTGAAGCAGGGATTCAAAAACTAGTTGATCAGGGAGTTACTGAAATTGTTCTTTTCCCATTGTATCCACAATATGCAATGAGTACAACGGAGACGGTCATTGAGAAAGCTGAAGAGGTAAGAAAGAAAAAATTCCCGACTGTAAAAATCAATTATATTCAGCCTTTTTACGATAGAGAAATTTATATCAATTGTTTAGCTGAAAGCATCAAAGAAAAACTTCCTGAAAATTTTGATGCCCTACAATTCTCTTATCATGGTGTTCCGGAAAGACATATCTACAAAACGGATCCATCCAACACATGTAAAATAGATGATGCCAATTGTATCAACAGCAAGATAGAAGCACATAATGCCCGATGCTACAGACATCAGTGTTACAAAACAACAGAAACGGTGATTGCAAAAATGGGATTACCTAAAGAAAAAACCATTGTTTCTTTCCAATCCAGATTAGGAAAGGATAAATGGATAGAACCATACACCGATGAAACATTGGAAACAATTCCTAAAAAAGGAATAAAAAATTTAGCCATCGTTTGTCCCGCTTTCGTTTCAGATTGCCTTGAAACTTTAGAAGAAATTTCAGTGGAAGGTAAAGAGCAGTTTTTACACGGAGGTGGTGAGAATTTCCATTATATCCCATGTTTAAATGATGAAGATCGATGGATTGAAGTTGTAAAAACGCTATGTGAAGAAAAACTGAATGAATTTTATTTCGTATAAAATCTTCTCAAATAAATAAGGAAAGGACACAAGAAATACTTGTGTCCTTTCTAATATAAATATATTAAAGAATTATTTTTTAATTAAGTTTCCTGCTTTCTGTCCGTTTACTACAATCACATATACTCCAGGAAGCATTGTAGATGGAAGTTGTAACCCAAGTTTATTTACCCCATCTGTAAGTTCAACTTTTTCAGAGATTTCTCTTTTACCTGTTAAGCTTACCACTTCTACTACTCCATTTCCTGCTTTTCCTTCAAATGTTACAGTGAATCTGTCTGTTGCCGGATTTGGACTGATCGTAAATAGAGTAGCACTTGGTTCAGTAGCCACACGTCCGGCAGAAGATGTACCTCCACCAACACCTACAGCATTCCATGCATTGGTTACCTGTGTTACTTCATTACTACCCGTACCGTAAAGATCTGCTGCTGCCTGTAAAGAAGAAGTTCTTGCATTGGCATAATTAGACGAAGAAGTAAGATAAGAAGTCAATGTTCTGTAAGCAATAGCTCCTGCTTTATCCAGGCCTATTGCGGAAACATTGTAGGCAAAACCATTATCATTGGTTCCTGTTCCACCTGCTACCAATAAATAATACCAGAAATTAAGAACTCCTGAATTGGTATGAACCCCACAAGAATCATTATATCCAGGTAAATTAGGATTTCCCTGAGGAGTACAAGAGCTGCTTGCATCTTTCCAATATGTTCCTTTATAAGTATCCGGCTGACGATACGCATTAGGGTTAGACATATCTCTTATTACATAATTAAAGTCTTCTCCTAATTTCCAGCTTGCCTGTGAAGGTCTCGCCCAAAGTTCTATTGAATTTCCAAATACATCAGAGAAGCCTTCATTCAATGCTCCTGACTCCCTTTGGTAAGCAAGATTAGCCGTTTTAGAAGTCATCCCGTGAGTAATTTCATGTCCACAAACATCCAAGGCAGTTAGTGGCAATCCACCAGTAGTAGTAGATGCACCATCACCATATGTCATTCTGGAGCCATCCCAAAATGCATTGGTGTAATTAGTAGAATAATGAACATAAGATTTTATAGCAAAATTATTATTATCAATACTCTTTCTGTTAAATTTTGCATAGTAATAATCCAACGTCATTTCTGCACCCCAATGGGCATCTGTAGCATATTGATCTTTATTTGAATTGACGTTATTCCAATTGTTATCCGTATCCGTAAAATCTACAGCAGATGAATAACTGGTTCCTTTTTTCAAATTATAGGTTTCCACAGCAGTTCCTGAACCTGTTCCGGCATTTCTTCCGGTTTCTCTCAATCTATAACTTCCGTTATATGAGTCTGCCACAATACTTCTGTTTCCACTGTAACCCGTAGTGGCCGTTCCAGGAGCATTTACATCATGAATGATAGCATTTGTTCCCAATATTTTTCCACTCTTAGCATCTACAAAAACGTATTGTCTGCTTAGTGGTTTTTCAGCATAAATATCAAATTTATAAGCCAATTGCAGATCCCGAAGTTTATCGTCCGTAGGGTCTGAGAAATACACAAGCTCTCCTTTTGGAGTAAAGCTTGCATTAGGATCATTAGATTCTCTCTTAATGAAATCCTCTTCTTGCTTATTTTGCCATTTATATGAATCTGCCCCAACAAAAGACAGGGCATTTTGAAGCGCTATACTTTCAGAAATATTAGCTTGCTTCTCAACCTTTTCAGGAACTTTAAGAATCCATTTTCCGGTTTCTCCTACCACCTTACCTCCTTTAGTTTGAACAGCCATCATTCCATATTCTACAGGAATATTATTCACTGTCTGCTGGAATCTATGAGTCTCAAAACCCAATTGGTCTTTTTCAACACCTAATTTACGGGCCTCACCCGGAACATATCTTTGAGAAACCTCATCGAATAAAAGGGGACTTTCCTGGAAAGAAGGTCCATTTTTATCAAATCTCAAAAATTCTGCGTGTAATCCGTCTTTACCGGAAATTAGTTTTGATGGTTTGTCTTGCCCAAAAACGAAAGAGCAAGCGGCAACACTTGCCACTAAGATAAATTTTGTTTTCATAAAAATATTTGTTTGATGTGGAAACAAATTTATAAACTTTTCACAATAAAAAGATTAATTATGTAAATATTATTCAATTTATACATTGAAATGGTAAATAAAATACAATGATTATTTCGAAATAAAAGAAATTATTTAACCATTATTTAATCACACAACTACTTTTTAATTAATAAATTTCACTGAAATTCATGTTATAGTGAATTAAATTCTTTCATTATGTATAGCATACTATTTTAGTAGACTAAACAAATGAAAATAATCGAATATCTCTTTATTTATAAGCCTTACAAAGCAAAAAGCCATCTCGATGAGATAGCTTTGCATATTTTTTACGTAAATGTAATTTTATCTTCTTTTATTGAATTTTTAATAAAAATCCTATGTTTTCTATTTTCCGATGGGAGTTCTGAACTCTCCGTAGCCCATCAGACCATCATAATTTCTCCCAAAAGGAGTATAATATAAAAAGGCCTGATACAAATTTTCTGTTTGCCAGAAGTTCCCATTCACTTCGCCAAAATTTAATGTTCCGTTACTTTCTTTAGTAGCGAGAATATAGTTGTAGAATCCTTGTTTTAAAAATATTTTAGCAACATACTTTTTAGCAGCCGCATCGTATTGCATCTGATTTTCTTTGCTTGGAATAAAATTATTAAACCCTCCCAAAACATAAATTTCTTTATCCACCGGATCTGAATCCAGAGAAAAATATACCCACGAATAATCAGCTTCCCTTTCCGCATTCCTTTCAAGTCCCAAATCATTTCTTCTGAAATAATAAGCTCCATTTACATCGGGTTGATATTGATAATTCAAAGGAAAAGCCCATACAGGATGCAAATATGTTTGGTTTACCCCATCTTTCACTTCTGTTGCACGAACCATATCAGCAGCCATATTCATGTTCTTATTATCAAAATAATAAAACTCATTATTTCCCGGAAATGCCAGATTCATTTGTTGAAAAAGTAGCTTATTTCCAAGGGTAGAGCTTGCCTTTAAATTGTTAACAGACACATTGAAATTATTATTCTGCATCACATTCAAACTTATTGAATTGACATTAGATGATAAATCATTTCCTTTCGCTACAGCCTGCACCTCTACTCTTTGATTAATATTAGGATTTTTGTCTGTTATTCTGGATACATTAAGAGCCAAAGAAATATTATCTTCAACTACATAAAATCTCCTTTTGAAAAGTGGCTTTTCTGCAGAATCTTTATACACAATAATCTCAAAATTCCCTGAAATTTTGGGTTGTATTTTCTCATTGGGAAATACCAACTTATAATGTGTATAAGCCTGAAGTGTATTAAATGAATATTCGAATTTATCCAATAAGGCATTTAAGCTTCCATTCGCTATTTCTGTAAAGAAAAGATTGTCATCATTCCAGTTTCGGTCGTAGTGCTTTATGGTATAACGATAAATCTCACTTGCATTCGTAAGGTCATCAAAACTTAAAACCAATGTCTGATTAAAGTTGATCACCGGAGTTTCATCATTCGTTTGTGGATTGAATAGCTGGATGCTTTGGATGTTTTGTCCAAAAACCAATCCACCTAGAGAAAGTAATAATATTCGCAAAGTTTTCATTATGACGAAGGTAACGAAAAATCATCACTTTCTTAAGAATATCGTATTTTTGGCAAAAAAACAATCAGAATATGCTTCAGATTCAAGCTTTCGTATTCAATTTTGCAAGCGAAAATACCTATATCCTCTACAACGAAAATAAAAACGCCTGGCTAATCGATCCAGGAAATATGAATGAGCAAGAGACTAACCTGATCAGCAATTTCATCAAAGACAATGAATTAAAAATCCAGAAAATACTTCTTACCCACGCTCATATTGATCACGTTTTCGGTCTACAATGGGCTCATGATACTTTTAAGCTTCCCATCCATATGCATCAGGCAGATCAGGAAATACTGGATATGCTCCAAATGAGCGGAATGAGATTCGGGATAAACATCGATCCTGTAAAAGTAGATGTTGAATACATCAATGAAGGCGATGAATTAGATTTTGATGGTGAGAAATTCAAAATATATCATGTTCCCGGCCATTCTCCCGGAAGTATTATTTTCCACAACGAGAATCAAAAATTCATGATTTCAGGAGACGTTCTATTCGAAGGAAGTATTGGAAGAACTGATTTATATAAAGGAAATTACGATCAATTAATTAATGGAATTAAAACTAAGCTTTTCGTACTGGATGATGAAACTCAGGTCTTCTCGGGGCATGGAAATCCAACGAGTATAGGTTTTGAGAAGCAGTATAATCCGTTTCTGAGGTAAGAGTAGAGATTCGGGTTGCGGTTGCTAGTTATTAGTTATTAGTTATTAGTTATTAGTTTACTGGATGATAGTTATAAGATTCGGGTTGCGAGTTGCGGGGTTCGAGTTGCGAGATGCGAGGTTCGAGGTTTGAGATGAGGGATCAAATGATCTACAACTTTTGTCATTCTGCAAGAATCTAAACCTATTGAACGTAATGTTTCATAACACCAAAATAACAGTCATGTCATTTCGACGATAGGAGAAATCTCTTGTTCTCTTGTAGATTCTTCATTCCACTTCGTTGCATTCTGAATGACAGAGATGATAGTCAAAAAATAAAAAAACCGTCAGAAGATTCTGACGGTTTTTTTTAAAGAAATAGCTTTTAGAAATCCAGAGTAATAGATCCTCTCACAGCAGCACCCATAATTGGTCTTGCCATTCTTATATCTCCTGTTCCTGATAGTGGTGATCTTGGATCTCCTTCAGTAATACCAATAGTATTGAAGATATTGGTTCCATCGATAGCAAAACGTATTTTTCCTAGCTGATAAGAAGTTCCTGCACCCACCTCACTGAATGAAGGTAAAATGTTTTTATCACTATTCGCCTCATCCTGGAATCGTTTTCCGTAATAATTATAACTTACGTATGCTCTCCATTGTTTGGTAATATTGACAGCAGGTGAAATATTAAAATAGAATTTAGGGATTCTTCTTACCTGGTTACCATCATAATCGAATGTTGTTCCATCACCATTTCGACCTGTGAAATCTTTATATTTCGGATTCTGGAAAGTACCATTAAATGACAGCTCCAATAAATTATTAAATAATCTTGCAAACCCTTCAAGCTCCACCCCCATATTGGTTGTGTTTGCAAATTTATTTTCAGAAGTTCCATCGGAATATACATCAGTAAATGAAAGGTTTTTAAGCGTTGAATAAAAAGGAATTATTCCAATATCAAATGTTCGTGTATAATACTTGTAACCGATTTCCAGCTGATTAGTTTGTACCGGTTTGATTTGGCTTAAATCTGCCATATTATTATAGTACGATTCTTCGTTAGGAGATCTGAAACCATTAGAAAAACGAGCATACACTGCATTCTCACTATTGATCTTATAATTGGAGGCAACCGTAAACGATACTTTATTAATATCGTAATACCAGTAAGTGTATTTGTTCCCTAGCACAGACATATTGTCATCAGCAGTAGTCGTTGCAAAACTGTGGGTTCCATCTGTTGTTAGCCCTGAATTATTAAGATTGCCGGTAGTTGTATTTACACCATATCCTTTATAATAATCGCGGCTGTAACGAATCCCTCCATTAAAACTTAGGTCATCGGTAATATTATAATCCAGATTTAAATAAACGTCATTTAAGCTTCCCTGAATCTGAGAATCTCTGGTCAGGAAGGACATATTTGTAACTCCATTATAGGTTTTAGAATATCCAACATCGGTTGGGCTTAATGAGGTATCTACTAAATTAAGAAGTTGAGGTCTGTCTGTAGCTGTCGTTAAAATATTACTCCAGTTCCAGTATTGATGTGATTTCCAGTTGGATTTATAAAACCCAGCTGTTACATTTCCTTTATCAAATTTATAATTGAATTGTAAATCATTAACGAAATTATTCATCTGTTTATCAATAGCCCAGAATCCTAATTTCTGTACATATTGTGGATTTACAATAGCACCATTACTCACCAAAGAATATTGGTAATTGTTTCCTGCTATACCATTACTATTTGCAAAAGCACTGGATAATTGTGGCCCACCCGCCGGGAAAATACCAGTATAGTTCATATTGATATTGGTATACCTTGTTTTATTTAAAACAGTAAAGTTATTTCCAAGATCATATTTAAATTCTGCCCCTACAACGTCAACCTTTGGATGAATACCATCTTCAAGATTTCTGCTGAAGAATCCTCCTCCGGCCTGAGGGATATTAAGTTGTCCTATTGTTCTGTAACTATACGTTCCGTAGTTAGCATTGAATCCAGGGAATTCTTTTAGCTTATTCCCATCTTGCAATAAAGGAATGGGCAGGAAAAAGGTATTTCTGTCATCCAGCTTTTTGTAATATACTTTAGCATAACCTTTATCAAAGACATACTTTAAATTCATTCTGATCTGACCGCCATTATTAGCATTAAATCCAGTTTTTCTAATTCCGTTATCAGTTCTGTAAAAACCTCCTACATTAAAAAACAATTTGTCCTGAACCAGAGCTCCACCTACATTCACATCCGTACGCATAAGTCCATATGTACTGGTTTCCAATTTAGCAGTTCCTCTGAAAGTATTACTTCCTTCTTTTGTAATAAAATTGATAAGTCCACCAGGAGAGTTATTGGCATAAATAGATCCTGAACCTCCTCTCAACGCTTCTAATCTACTTACAGAATTATCAACGCGGAAGAAATTGTCCGCATTGGCAAACTGCAACGCTCCATCTTCAAAAACCGGCAAACCATCCTCCTGCACCTGTACAAATTCGTAAGCACCGGCAGACGGAATCCCTCTTGCAAAAAGGTTATTTCCTACCTCACCACCAGAAGTTTCAACCGCAAAACCGGGAACTCTTTGTAATAAAGCAGCTGCACTGATAGGATTCTGCTTCTGAATTTCTTTTGCACTAAACGTAGAAATTGCTGTACTGGACTCTATTTTCTTTTTCGGGTTTGAGTTACCCGTAATAACAACCTGATCAATGGATGCTGTTCTGGTAGAATCCTGAACAGTTTCCTGTGCATACGCATTATTAAAATATAGCGTAGCAACGCCCGCGAGTAAAAAGATTGATTTGTTTTTCATACCCTTATAGTTTTAATTATTGTTTTAATTTTAAATAAACTCCGTTTGTCCAACCGAATCCATCCTGGTTAGGGTACTCTCCCCCTCCGGCAATTGCTTCATTATCTAATGCATTGTATTTTTCCATTAGTTTGCCCGTGTTATTATAAACTCTCTCGACATTAGAGCACCAGTTATTTTTTATTTCATCAGCTAATTGTGTAAAGCCATAGTTTTTCATGGAAATAAATCCAAGCCATTGATAGGGAGCCCATGCATTAGGCAGATCCCATTGTTGACCTGATTTCTTCGTTGTGGTAACAAGTCCACCTTTGTAAAGAAACTTTTCAGCAATAATTTCTGAAACTGCCTTTGCCTGTTCCTCATTAGCCAAACCTAAAAACAGTGGATAAAGAGCAGCAATATGTTCAGATGCTGTATTTTTATGTTTTTTAATATGATAATCTTTGTATGTTTTGGATTCTTTATCCCAAAAATAGATATCGATTACCTTTCTCCTTTTCGCTGCTCTTTCACTGAAATAATTTTCTTTTTCTTTAAGATTTTGGAGACCTGAAGATGTAGCTAAGGTTTTTTCCAGATGCCATAAAAGGCAATTGACATCAACCTGAGCAATATTCAGGGTTTCTATTGTTTGTATCGTTTCTCCGTCTGAAAACCATCTACTGGAAAAATCCCAGCCAGATTCACATCCACTTCTGATATTTCTATAAAATTCTTCCCCTGAAGCATTTTCATGATCCTCAATATCGATCAGATAACTTTCCGGACGTGGTGTATTTTCAGCATCATAATACCTGTTCAGGATATCTCCGTTAATAGTTTTCAATACCCTTTTACTTTGCGTATCATTATCCAGTTCATCTTCCCCATTCATCCAGAAATGATATTCTTTTTCTAATGTATCATGATATTCCCTGTAAAGATTTTCATCACCTGTAGTCTCTACAAGCAATTCAAGCATCAACGAAAAATAAGGGGGTTGTGAGCGGCTTAGAAAATGGGTTCTGCTTGCATTCGGAACAAACCCGACATTTTGAATAAGGTATGAGCAGTTTTCGACAATATTCTTCATCATCTCAATTCTCCCTGAAACCTGTAATCCAAGCATGATGAAATAACTATCCCAATAGAAAAACTCATTGAAACGCCCACCAGGAACGACATACGGTTTTGGGAGTTTTAAAAGTGTTCCTTTTTCTTCATATGAAGTTCTGGTAAGTTCATCCCATAGCTTTTCTATATGCTCTCCAATTGGTAAATGATGTTCTCTTTGAATCGAAATTTTAGCTCCTAAAAAATCAAAATGCTCAAGCACAAATGCTTTCAAATCAAAACCTGCAGCAGCTTTTTCCCTTTCATACTTTTCATTGATGTCAGCTATTGAAAATAAAGGAACAGCATCCGTCATCATCTTTTGATCCTCGAAAATCTGAGATCTCTGAACATCATCAAAAAGAGCCTGAATATCTTTAATATAGAGTTGTGTATTCATTTTATTTTTTAGGGTTTATTTTTAATTTATTCATAATGATCGCTGATACAATAAGCAATGAAAGCGGTATCAGCGAAAGATAAAAAGCGCGTTGTCCGCTGAATTCCTGAAATACGAAACCCGTAATTATT
Organism: Chryseobacterium paridis; assembly: GCF_016595215.1. Classification (GTDB taxonomy): domain Bacteria; phylum Bacteroidota; class Bacteroidia; order Flavobacteriales; family Weeksellaceae; genus Chryseobacterium; species Chryseobacterium paridis. The sequence continues at coordinate 2,139,744 of NZ_JAENHK010000010.1, forward strand.
GAACCGATAGTTCCGCCTATTGCTGAGAAAACCACGATCAATCCAGACATCGCACTGTGCAGATACTTTGGTATCGAGGCCAGGATAACGGAATTAATACTTGGGTAAATCGGTGCTAACAATCCTCCCATTAATGGAAATAAATACACCACAATCGGAGCGTTAAGCCACGTAGTATTTGTATTGATACTAATATTATGAGTCAACGGTAAAACAAACAACAGGCTTACAGCAAAACCGATCACACAAAAAGAGACTACATAGATCCAACTGAATTTCTTAGAAAAGAATCCGGATAAAAACCTACCCAATGCAAAAGCTCCGGCTAAAACAGCTCCGGCCTGTATACTCATCGAAGTGGGTAACTTCAGAATTTCTTTATAAAATGTAGGTGTCCAGGTTTGGAAACTTTGCTCCACCAAAACAAAAAGAAAAGCACACACTAAAAAGAATAATACTTTTTTATAACTGAATAAACTTACACTGTTTTTAATATCTCCTATAAGATCGGTTGCTTCACTTTTTGCTTCTTTCTCATTCAATTTAGAAAAAAACAAAAACAAAAAAGACAGAGTCGATAAACCTCCTAATACCCAATATACATTCAGCCAATGGGTAGATTTTGGATTATGGTCATCTATAAACAAACTGAAAAGCACGTTTCCAGCTAATACTCCAATCATAAAAAACCCTTCCAGAAATCCCATAAAACTGGAATGCTCCTTATCAGTATTTGTCACAAGCCCAATAGAGGTAAAAACTGAGATCTTAATTAACGCAAATGAAATTCCTACAATAGCAAATAACAATTTAAAGAACCAGAAATCATTTGAAAACGGCATCACGAAACACATACAGCTTACCAGAAAAAGGGCAATTAGCATAGAATTTTTAATTCCAATTTTTGGTAAAAATGAAGCCAGAATAAATGAACATATTGCAATCGGAAGATCTTTAAATCCTTCCAGCACACTTGCAGAAGATTTTGAAATCCCGAAATTCTGCTGAACCTGTAGAATAACTGTTCCTACCGAATTCAAAAGAATTGCAAAAACAAAATAGTTTAAAAATAGAATGGCTTTTATATTGAAATTTCGCATTAAATTAATTTCTTGGTGGCTAAGATAGAAGCATTTGCCTTAACGTTAATTTAACATAGTAAACAAATATTTGAACTATATTAATATAATTATTATTTTTATACTATAAATATCATTAATCTAATGAAAGTTAGTTTTGAAAGAGTGATGCCTAGCGAGAAAAGTTCCTTTCGAACATTGCACAATAACTCCCCTATTTCTGAATTCAAATGGGAATATCATTACCATCCAGAAATTGAATTGGTATGTGTAGTATCAGGAAGTGGGACCCGCCATGTGGGCTATCACAAAAGCAATTATACTAATGGGGATCTTGTTCTTATTGGCTCAAATATTCCTCATTCAGGATTTGGTCTGAACTCTATAGATCCGCATGAAGAAATAGTGCTTCAGTTTCGGGAAGAAATCCTGCAATTTCCTGAACAAGAAATAGAAGCCCGGTCTATTAAAAACCTTCTGGAACTTTCAAAATATGGAATTCACTTCAGCGCAGTCACTAAAAAAGCCATGCTCCCCAAGCTCAAAAAAATGCTGGAATCCGAAGGTTACAAGAGGTATCTGTTATTACTGGATATTCTTTTTGAACTTTCAACACGTAAAGATTATGATCTTTTAAATAAGGAGATTATGCCTTATACCATTATTTCAAAAAATAAGGCAAGATTGGAAAATATATTCACCTATGTTGAGCACAACTATGATAAAGATATTAATATCGAAGATGTTGCTAAACTTGCCAATCTTACTTTACCAGCATTTTGCAACTTTTTTAAAAAAGCAACTCAAATCACTTTTACAGAATTTGTCAACCGTTATCGGATTAATAAAGCCTGCCTATTAATGGTTCAGGATACAAGTATCTCCGAATGCTGCTACAGTTGTGGTTTTAATAATGTGACTTACTTTAACAGGATGTTTAAAAAATATACTGAAAAGACCCCTTCAGAGTTTATTAAGAATGCATCACATGATAAGATTGAAAGTGTGGATTCACCGATAAAGGTCGTTCAGAAATCTTTTTAGATATTTAAATGGATATATTATGATCTCGATGATTTGGCTGAGCAGATGATGGTGTTTTAAAATTTGGTTCTTTTAATCAAATAATTTCAAGCAAAATATATCATTATATAATATATAGGTATAAAAAAGATACTTCGCTTCGCTCTGTATGACATTGCTAATACTAACCTCTTTATATTCACAATTCATTAAATCATTTAAAAAGATCTGCTCAATCTGCGAGAGAATTAGAAGTACAAAAAAAGCTGTCCTAAAAAAAAGAACAGCCCTATAATTCTATTATTTATTGAAAAAGAAAAATATCCAAAAACATTTTCAATTTTCCATTTTCAACTCAAAAACTATTTCCATTTAATATTACAACCCATACTCGGTCTCTGAATCTCTTCCTGTGGTTCTCCCAACAAAAGGTTTTCAAATGCAATAATTAAATCTTCACCTGTTACATCCTTATGATTTCCTGGTCTTGAATCATCCATTTGCCCTCTGTAAATAAGATCCAGTTTATCATCGAAGAAATAAAAATCCGGAGTACATGCGGCATCATAAGCTCTTGCAATACTTTGGCTCTCATCATATAAATAAGGAAAGTCGAAGTTTCTTTCAATCTGAAATTCGATCATCTTTTCAGGAGAGTCTGCCGGATATTTTTCAATATTGTTTGCATTGATTGCAATGAATTCAATTCCCTTTTCCTGATAATCTTCATACAATTCATTAATCTTATCAATCACATGAAGAACAAACGGACAATGGTTGCACATAAAAATGACCAACGTTCCTTTTTCTCCTTTCAGATCATCCAATGATTGAATTTCGTTACTTTTTGACGGGTTAGGAAGCTCAAAAAAAGGAGCTCTTGTTCCTAATGCCAACATATTTGAGGGAGTATTCATATCCTTTATTTTCTTTGACTACAAAGATAAAGTTTCTTTTATCATTGTCCAATTTACGCTTTTATAAAGTTGCGTTAAATGTTAAAATTAAAATATTATTTGAAATTATTTGGAAGATATAAGTTAATCTTCGTAGTTTTGCTAACGCTGTTAGTAAAAAAATATCATGGGATTACATGAACGTTGTCAAAGAGAAAAGGAGTCTATCCGTGCAAACATTTTGCAGGAGGCTTTCACTTTGGCTAAAACAGAGGGTTGGGCTTCACTTTCCATTAGGAAGATAGCCGACGCGATTGAATACAGTGCACCAGTTGTTTATGATTACTTTGAAAATAAAGAAGCCATTTTATTTGAAATTTCTATAAATGGATTCAATCTTTTACACAAAGAATTATTAAAAGCTCAAAAGAAATATGACACTCCAGAAGAACAATTGACTGCTATTGTAGATACGTATTGGAAATTTGCTTTTAAAAATAAGGAATATTACCAATTAATGTTTGGATTAGGAATGCAATGTAGTGGTAAAGGTCAAATGAAAGAAGAATTTTCATCATTTCAGGATATGATCTACGAATGCACCTACAATATTATTATAAAAAACGGTTCTAATCCAGATAATGCCTGCCATATGTCACATGCATTATTCTCTGCAGTACATGGTTTAATATCTATTATGATGATGCGTAATTCTGATATTCCTGCAACAATGAATAAAACGACATTGGACGAAACGGTTTCGGCTTTTATTAAATCTTTGTAAATTTTTTTTGAACCAGATGTTAACACTGTTAGGAAAAATAGCAAGTCTAAACCAACATTTTAAATAGAATAACCAATAAGAATTTCAAAGGCTTTACAAATTAGTATCATAACATCAACTTAAGCCATTAACACTGTTAGTAAATTTAACGCGACACACCTCACCTTTATATATTCAAAACAACATTAAAAAAATCTATGATTATGGAAATGACGATCTAATTCTATTATTAATAATTCTGTAATTTTTTTTGAACTTACCATTAACACCGTTAGAAAAAATAACATGAATTATTAAAAAAAACAACATTATTAAATTTTCAAAACTTAACAAAACAAATTAAATTTTAATGAAAATACCTGGAACAATTAGGATTCTATTACTTATAACAAGTATTATCCTTTTACAGAACTGCAGTAAGGCCGCAGAAAATACGAATCAGGCCCCTCCTGCACCAGAATTACCGGTTTATACTGTAATTACATCTCCAGCTACAACATATCAGGAATTCCCTACTGCATTGGAAGGAAAAAACAATGTAGAAATCAGATCTCAGGTAGATGGGTACCTGGATAAAATATATGTAGAAGAAGGAGCTTTTGTAAGAGCGGGACAACCTTTATTCAAAATTGACTCGAGAGCTTATGGTGAACAAGTGAATATGGCTCAGGCGAATTTACAAGCTGCCAACGCTAATATTCAGAAAGCCAAAGTAGAGGTTGACAGACTTCAGCCATTGGTAGCTGCAAAAGTAGTTTCTGATGTACAACTTAAAACGGCAAAAGCCAATTACGCAGCAGCAGTTGCAGCAGCATCACAAGCACAGGCTTCTGTTGGAAGTGCAAGAATCAATGTAGGATTTACAACTATTACAGCACCAGTAAGTGGTTATATTGGAAGAATTCCTTTTAAAAAGGGAAGCTTAATTTCAAGAACGGATCCAAATCCTTTGACTTTATTATCTGATATCAGCGAAATATATGCTTACTTCTCTCTAAGCGAATTGGATTTTATTGCTTTTCAAAATAAATATCCTGGAGCTTCTTTAGAAGAGAAACTGAAAAATATGCCAATGGTAGAATTGGTAATTGCAGACAACAGCATTTATCCTGAGAAAGGAAAAATGAGTATTGTGGATGGTCAGTTTGATAAAAGTACCGGAGCAATCAGCGTTCGTGCTGTATTCCCAAATGCTCAGGGAGCATTAAGAACAGGAAATACAGGAAGAGTTCGTATGCCTCAGCTTCTTAACAATATTTTGGTTATTCCACAGGAATCTACTTTTGAGATTCAAGATAAAACATATGTATATGTCCTAGGAAAGGATAAAAAGGTAACAAGCAAACCAATAACTATTTCTGGAAAAACAGAAAGCTATTACTTTATTTCCAGCGGACTTTCTGTAGGCGATAAAATCGTATATCAGGGGCTTGGTAATTTAAAAGACGGTGCTACAATACAGCCTAAAGCGGTATCTTCTGATAGCATCTTCAAAGCAAGACCTTTATAAACTATTTTCCAATACAGAAGACTTAAAAAAATAAACTTCTTATGTTAAAACAATTTATAGAAAGACCCGTACTCTCTACGGTCATCTCCATCATACTCCTATTATTGGGAATACTCTCGGTTTTCAATCTTCCGATTACGTTATTTCCCGATATTGCTCCTCCTACCGTTCAGGTAACGGCATTTTATCCAGGAGCTAATGCGGAAGTGGTGGCACGTTCAGTAGCTGTTCCTATTGAAGAAGCAGTGAACGGGGTTGAAAACATGACTTACATGACTTCCAACTCAAGTAACGATGGTTCGATGACTTTGAGTGTTTACTTTAAGCAGGGAGCTGATCCCGATAATGCAGCTGTAAACGTTCAGAACAGGGTATCAAAGGCAATGAGCCAACTTCCGCAGGAGGTTGTACAGGCCGGAATATCAACCCAGAAAGTACAAAACAGTATGATTATGTTTATGGGATTGTCCAGTGAGGATCCAAAACAATATGACGAACTGTTTTTACAAAACTATCTTAAGATCAACGTAATTCCACAAATCCAACGTATTCCTGGTGTTGCACAGGCTCAGGTATTTGGTACACAGGATTATTCAATGCGTATCTGGCTAAAACCGGACCGTTTGGCAGCCAATAATTTATCTCCACAGGAGGTAATGGCAGCTATCAAAGACCATAACCTTGAAGCTGCTCCCGGACGTCTTGGTCAGGGAAGTAAGGAAACTTATGAATATATCCTTAAATATAAAGGAAAACTGAATAAGAATGCGGACTACGAAAACATTGCTATTAAAGCTAATACGGATGGTTCATTCCTTAGATTAAAAGATGTTGCAAGAGTAGAATTTGGTTCTTATACCTATACGGCAACGAACAGAGTAGATGGAAAACCAGTAGCAGGTTTTGCTATCCTGCAAACAGCAGGTTCCAATGCTAATGAGATTCTGACTGAAATTGAAAAGCAGGTTGATGAGATGAAGACTACCCTGCCAAAAGGAGTAAATCCGATCATCATGTATAACTCTAAAGACTTCCTGGATGCTTCTATTGATCAGGTAGTAGAAACTTTAGTGATTGCATTTATCCTGGTATTTATTGTAGTATATATTTTCCTTCAGGATTTCAGATCTACATTAATTCCTGCCATTGCAGTTCCGGTAGCGATCATCGGTACATTCTTCTTCCTCCAGTTATTTGGATTCAGTATCAACATGCTTACATTATTTGCATTGATTCTGGCCATTGGTATTGTAGTGGATGATGCCATTGTGGTAGTAGAAGCCGTCCATTCAAAAATGGAACGTACAGGAATGCCGGTAGAGAATGCAACTGTAAACTCTATGAGTGAAATTTCAGGAGCGATTATTTCCATTACTTTGGTAATGTGTGCGGTATTTATCCCTGTTGGTTTCATGCAAGGTCCTGCCGGGGTATTCTACAGACAGTTTGCCTTCACATTGGTTATTGCAATTTTGATTTCAGCAGTAAATGCATTAACGTTGAGTCCTGCTTTATGTGCTCTTTTCTTAAAAGATCCTCAGGATGGAGAGCATGGTCATGAGAAAAAAGGATTTGGTGCTAAATTTTTCAATGCATTCAATACCAGCTTTAATAATATGACGCAAAAGTATATCTATAGCCTTAAATTTTTAATTAAAAATAAATGGGTTGCTGTAGGTGGTTTAGCGATATTAATTGCTGCAAGTGTTATCTTAATTAAAAAAGCACCATCAGGATTTATTCCAACTGAAGATCAAGGTTTCGTTTTATATGCGGTAAATACTCCTCCGGGAAGTTCATTAGAAAGAACACAACGTGCAACAAAACAAATCGATAAAATCGTAAACGGAGAAAAAGCAACCAACCACTTGTGGGTAGCAGATGGGGTAAACTTCATCAGTAATGCCAATGCTTCTCCTTATTCTGCCGGGTTTATTAAATTAAAAGATATCGACAAACGAGGAGACGTTAAGGATCCTGATCAGATAGCGGCTGGTTTAACAGGAAAAGTAAGTCAGGTAAAAGATGCGAGTGCATTCTTCTTTAACTTCCCTACTATTCAAGGTTTCGGTAACGTAAGTGGATTTGAATTTATGTTGCAGGATAAGACTAATGGATCTTTTGAACAATTGGGAGCTAATACGCAAGCCTTCATCGGTGAATTGATGAAGCGTAAGGAAATTGCATTCGCTTTCACCACTTATGCTGCGGGAAATCCACAATATACCATTGAGGTAGATGCGGATAAAGCCAATCAGCTTGGAGTATCTGTTACAGACTTAATGCAAACAATGCAGATCTACTATGGTAGTAGCTTCGTTTCAGATTTCAACAGATTCGGGAAGTACTACAGAGTAATGGCTCAGGCGGACATTCCTTACCGTACAGACACTAATTCTCTTGAAGGAATTTATGTTAAAAACAAGCAAGGAGAAATGGTTCCAACAAAAACGTTGGTGAAGTTGAAAAGAACTTTTGGACCTGAAACAGTAACAAGAAACAACTTGTTTAATGCAGTAACGATCAATGGAACTCCAAAACCTGGATACAGTACCGGAGATGCAATTAAAGCTGTGGAAGAGGTAGCAAAACAATCCCTTCCTCGTGGATACGGTTATGAGTGGACAGGTATTACCCGTGAGGAAATTAAGACAAGTGGACAAACTGCTTTCATCTTCATGTTAAGTATCTTGTTTGTTTACTTCTTATTGGCTGCTCAGTATGAAAGCTATATTCTTCCTTTTGCTATTATTCTGACGGTTCCAACAGGGATATTTGGAGTATTTGCCTTCACTGGATTAGCAGGAATTGACAATAACATTTATGTACAGGTGGGATTGATCATGCTTGTCGGATTGTTAGCGAAGAATGCGATTTTGATTGTAGAGTTTGCTGTTCAGAGAAGAAAAGCAGGTAAAACATTAATAGAATCTGCCCTTCAGGCTTCAAGATTACGTCTAAGACCTATTTTGATGACGTCATTTGCCTTTATCATTGGTATGCTTCCGTTGGTTTGGACACAAGGAGCTTCTGCAAAAGGTAACCACTCTATCGGTATCAGTACTGTAGGGGGAATGTTAACAGGAGTTATATTCGGAATCTTCATTATCCCGGTAATGTATGTGATTTTCCAATATCTGCATGAAAAAATGCCAAGCAGAAAAAACCGAAGACTTCAGAAACAAATTCATGAACAGGCTTTAACAACTGGTCATTAAGGTCTACTTAAAAGAAAAACAATGAAATTAATAAAGAATATTTTTCTAACTTTTATATTGGCTGTAATAGCGGTTTCGTGTGTAACTAAGGTTGCTTACACGAAACCAGACTTACAGCTTCCGGAAGACTTTCGCTTCACTGCGACGGCTGATACAGCCAGTGTTGCGAATTTACAATGGAAAGATTTTTTTAAAGATCCCATATTACAGGGATTGATAGAAAAAGGAATTGCTAATAACCTTGATCTGCAAATTGCTTTAAAGCAAGTAGCATCATCACAGGAAAAATTACTACAGGCTAAATATCTTCAATATCCGGATGTTGGTTTTACAGTTTCAGGACAGATCTCAAGACCTTCGAAGAATAGCATGAATGGACAAAGCCTTAATTTATTTATAGGAAAAAACCACGTAGAAGATTATAATGCAGCATTCAATCTTTCATGGGAGGCAGATATCTGGGGAAAAATAAAAAATCAACAGGAAGTTTCAAGAATGCAATATCTGCAAACTTATGAAGCAACCAAGGCTATTCAAACCCAGGTAGTAGCAGCTATCGCTCAGGGATATTATAATCTCCTGATGCTTGATAAGCAAATGGATATTGCTAAATCTAATCTAGAATTAAGCAGTAATACTTTATCTATTACAGAGAAAATGTGGGAAAGTGGAGATACCACTTCCCTGGGAGTTCAACAGGCAACTGCGCAGAAGCAATCTACAGAACTTTTAATTTCTCAATTAGAACAAAATATTGCAATTCAGGAAAATGCGTTGAGTATTTTAGTTGGTGAGGCACCTAATAAAGTAACCAGAGGAATTGAGTTATCTGATACATCATTATCTCAGGATCTATCTGCAGGACTTCCTGCAAAAATGGTAAGCCGTCGCCCTGATGTACGTCAGCAGGAATTGGTTTTACTTGAATCCAACTCATTGGTAGGAATTGCTCAGGCTAACATGTATCCTTCTCTTAAAATTACCGCGAATGGAGGAATAAATTCATTCAAATTTGACAACTGGTTTCAGATTCCAGCTTCATTATTCGGATCGGTTTTAGGAGGAATTACTCAGCCTATTTTCCAAAAGAGACAGTTGAAAACTGATTTAGCAGTTGCTAAAATTCAAAGAGAGAAAAATGTATTGGCATTCCGCCAGTCAGTTTTAAATGCGATGGGTGAAGTTTCTGATGCATTGGTTTCCAATGAGAGTCTGAAAGTTCAGGAACAAAAAGCAACTGAGCAGGTAACAACATTGAAAGATGGAATCAAAAGTGCTCAAATGTTATATAAAGGAGGTTTAGCCAATTACCTTGAAGTGATTACGGCACAAGCCAACTCTCTTCAGGCAGAATTAAACCTGGCGTCTGTAAAAAGACAAAGATTAAGCAGTATTGTTGATTTGTATAGAGCCTTAGGCGGGGGATGGAAGTAGTCAATTAAATTTAATATTGTTGAAGTGCGGTCTTTCGGGATCGCACTTTTTTATTGTTACATTTTAGATGAAACCATTAAGGATATTGAAGAAATTACGCTTTATAAAGAAAAATCAAATAGATTTAAAACTCAAAGCAAAACTAAACTTAATACCCTTAAAAACTTAATTAACTCTTAACGGTTTAAATATATTGTTCTTTTAAAAGCTATATATAATTAAACCGTTAAGAATAGTTGAGAAATTAAGCTTCATTAAGGAAATCACATAGATTTTTTAGCATAAAGCATAGCTAAACTTCACGCTCTTAAAAGCTTAATAAGATTTTAATGGTTTAAAAAGAAATTATTGTAGGATATTCTTATTAATATACTCAATTAAATTCCCAAAATCCTCTTGTGAATACCCCACCTTCACATAATGAATATCATCAGCTTTTCTATACCAGGTTAATTGTCGCTTTGCATATCTGCGGCTATTCTTTTTGATTTCTTCAACAGCAAAATCCAAACTCCAGATCCCTTCAAAATATTTAAATAATTCGGCGTAGCCAACCGTATTCAAAGCTGTAAGATCTTTAAATTTTTCCAAACCTTTTGCTTCTTCCAGTAAACCTTTCTCCATCATTATATCCACTCTCCTATTGATCTTGTCATATAGCTCTTCCCTCGGAGCTTCAATTCCGATTCTGGTTACATTAAAATCTCTGGAGTCCTGTGAAATTGCAATGAGTTCTGAATACTTTTTATTAGTCTGCCAAATAATATCAATAGCCCTCAAAAGCCTTCTGTGATTGTGAAAATCTACCACAGCATAATATTCCGGATCCAATTCTTTCAAAATTTCCTGAAGCTTTTCAATCCCCTCAGTATCGAGGATTTCCTGTAATTTCTGTTGGTTCTCTACATTCGCTTCTGGTAAATCATTCAATCCTTCAATAACAGCTTTTTCATACATCATACTTCCACCCACAAGAATCACCGTATCATATTTTTCAAAAAGTTTGTTGATCTTTTTCAAGGCATCTTCTTCATATTGCCCGATAGAATAATATTCTTTAACAGAAAGATTTCCTATAAAATGATGAGGAGCTTCTGCCAGTTCATCTGCTGAAGGTGAGGCTGTACCTATTTTCATTTCTCTAAAAAACTGACGGGAGTCACAGGAAATAATTTCCGTATTGAATCGCTTTGCCAAATCAATTGCCAATCTTGTTTTTCCAATTCCGGTGGGTCCTACTACAGAAATCAAATTTTTCATCAGTTCACTTTCATTTTTTATCGGTCAGATGGAATCTTTAGAGATTTCACAGTGCTAATTTAAATGTTTATCTTTGTACGACAATAAAAAACTATGATTTTATCAATGACTGGCTTCGGTAGAGCCGAAGATGTTTTTGAAGGAAAAAAAATATGCGTAGATATTAAATCGCTGAACAGCAAGAGCTTCGATTTAAATATCAAAATACCGTTACGCTATAAGGAAAAAGAATTCGAAATCAGAAAAATTCTTAATGATAGAATTATTCGTGGAAAAGTAGACTGCTACATTTCAGTGGAGAATCTTGAAGAAACCAACGATGTAAAGATCAATAAAAATCTTATTGATTCTTATATGAACGAGCTTCGTACCATTGCGTCAGACGGACCCGACTTTGAATATCTTAAAATGGCCGTAAGACTTCCTGATGCTATTACATCAAGACCTGATGAATTGGTGGAAGGTGAATGGGAGAATCTGGCAAAAATCGTTAATAGTTCTGTTGACAAATTTGAAGAATTCAGAAAGACAGAAGGTAAAACCTTGCATCTTGAATTAGAGAAAAACATCCAGAATATTGATAAATATCTATCTGAAGTTATTCCTTTTGAAGAAGTGAGAGTTAATAGCGTAAAAGAGCGTTATCAAAAAACTTTAAAAGAATTCGAAAACGTAGATGAAACCCGCTTCTATCAGGAAATGGCATATTTTACTGAAAAACTGGATATTTCTGAAGAAAAAGTAAGACTGGCCCAACACTTGAAATATTATAAAGAGGTTATGGATAATGAAGATTTCAATGGAAAGAAATTAGGTTTCATTTCTCAGGAAATCGGAAGAGAGATCAATACATTAGGTTCAAAGGCCAACCATGCTGAAATTCAGAAATTAGTGGTAATGATGAAGGATGATCTGGAAAAAATTAAAGAACAAACGTTAAATGTATTATAGGTAGTTTCGAGGTACGAGAGACGAGATAATCGGTACACATTAAAACCCAACTCTAAAACTCGGAACCCGCAACACGAAACCCATCAAACATGGAAAAAGTTATCATATTTTCAGCACCATCGGGGAGCGGAAAAACAACATTAGTAAAACATTCTTTAGATATATTTCCCGAACTTAAGTTCTCCATTTCCTGTACTACGAGACAGCCCAGGGGAACAGAAGTTCATGCGGTAGATTATCATTTTTTAACTCCGGATGAATTCAGACAAAAAATCAGTGAAGGAGCTTTTGTGGAGTATGAAGAGGTTTATACAGATAAATATTACGGTACATTAAAATCCGAAGTAGAAAAGATCTGGAATCAAGGTAAAGTAGTTATCTTTGATGTAGATGTAAAGGGAGGAATTTCCCTGAAAAAATATTTTGGTGAAAAAGCATTATCCATCTTTATCGAACCGCCTTCCATTGAAGAATTGGAACGAAGATTGATTTCAAGAGATACAGATGATGCTGAAACCATTAAAACCCGTGTAGAAAAGGCAGAAGAAGAAATGGCTTACGCTAATGAATTTGATAAAATTGTGATCAACACGGATCTTGACGAAGCAAAAATAGAAATAGAAAGTTTAATAAAAAGTTTTATCGGTAATTAATGGCTGGAAGATGAAGCAAGAAGATGGGAGTATTATAATGCACTCAAAATCCAACTTCTAATTTCTAACCGCTAGCTTCTGATAATAAAAAAATTGAGGTTGATATGAGTACCGAAACATTAGAAAGAGCTAAATCTGCAATTCCTGTAAGGGGATTTTTAGATCTAAAAGATATAGCTATTCCTCAAGGAGAAGAATTAGTGAAAGCTATTCTTAAGCTTAAAGAAGAAAAAAATGCGGTTATTTTAGCGCATTATTATCAGCCAGGAGAAATTCAGGATATTGCTGATTTTCTCGGAGATTCTTTACAGTTGGCAAGACAGGCAAAGGATACAAACGCTGACATGATCGTTTTCTGTGGTGTCCATTTCATGGCCGAAGCAGCAAAAATTTTAAATCCGACGAAAAAAGTAGTTCTTCCAGATACTATGGCAGGATGTTCTTTAGCTGATGGCTGTAGTGGTGAAGGATTGAGAAAGATGCGTGAGCAACATCCGAATGCTTTAATTGCAACCTATATCAACTGTAATGCAGAAACGAAGGCAGAAAGTGACATTATTGTAACAAGCTCAAATGCTGAAACAGTAATTGAAGCTTTACCAACTGACAGACCTATCATTTTCGCACCTGATAAAAACCTGGGAAGATATCTTTCAAAGAAAACAGGGCGTGATATGATCCTTTGGGATGGAAGCTGTATCGTTCATGAGGCCTTCTCTATGGAAAGAATTGCACAACAGCTGGCAGACAATCCGGATGCAAAATTAATTGCGCACCCTGAAAGTGAAGAAGCTGTTTTAAAACTAGCACACTTCATCGGTTCTACATCTGCATTATTAAATTATGTAGAAAAAGATGACTGTCAAAAATTCATTATTGCAACTGAAGAAGGAATTCTTCACGAAATGAGAAAACGTGCTCCTCATAAAGAACTGATTCCTGCTTTGGTTTTTGATGAAAGCTGCAACTGTTCTGAATGTTTTTATATGAAACGCAATACAATGGAAAAATTGTATTTGTGTATGAAATACGAACTTCCGGAAATCCTTATCGACGAAGAACTTCGTTTGAGAGCATTGAAGCCGATTGAGGCGATGTTGGATCTATCAAAAAGTATAAAATAATAAAAAAGCACTGTTTTCACAGTGCTTTTTTTATGTATCATTATTCGAAGCAATATGCGCTTATATCAACGCAAGGCTTGCAATTTTCAGATAAAGCAAAATAATGGTCGCAGGTATTCGTGTACTCAGGACCTGGTCCATAACTATTATTAACCGGACATCCTCCACAAGTCAGGGAACCTTTAATTTCTTTCAATTTTAATCTTGATAATTTTTTCATAGTATTTTATTATTTATTAATTAACATCAGGGGGCAACCTAAAGGGTTCGTTGTTAAGTAAAGACAAATCTTACTACCACTTAAATCTGTACACCAGGCACAACCAGTCGGTCCACAACTAAGATCTACCTGACACTCATCTAAGAGTGCTCCTCCACCATTTAATCTTAAGACGTCTAAAATGAGAAATAAGAGTCTGCTTTCGCAGGACTTTTAATTCCCTATTGAGGAAAACAATCCATGCTTACCTTTACATAAATTTCACAACATTTAGGTAATGCCTGAAAGTCTGCACAAGACCTTGGAAACCCAAGACCATAAGGTCCAACCGGGCAATTTTCATCGCAGCCTGTTCCCCCATTAATTAGCTTCAAATTTTCCCTACGTAAGTTTTTTAAGTTTTTCATATCGTTCATTTTTGTTTAGTTTAAAAATATACCTTAAGATCCTTTATGAAGTCTCTATACATAAAAAGTACTGTAAAACAGTACTTTTATTATAAACAATCGGGAAGTTCAATTACTCTTGCTTTGCAGCACGCAGGTAGAGCATCAAAAGCAGCACATGATTGAGGATCTGGCCCATAAGGTCCTGGAGGACAATTATGATTACAAGTGCTACCACCATTAATCATTTTTAGACCTTCTCTGTTTAATTTTTTTAAATTTTTCATCATAACATTATTTGTCATTTAGAAGTTTAAATTAATCAGGAGCGCATTCAAAGCTTAATAAAACTTTAGGCTTGCAACATGCTGGTAATGCATCATAATCAGCACAAGATCTTGGGAATCCTGGTCCATAGGGTCCTGGAGGACAAGCAAAATTACAAGTTGCTCCTCCATTAATTGACTTTAAATTTTCTCTGTTTAGTTTGTTTGATTTTTTCATATATATCAATTTAGTTTGAATTATAAATATAATAATTCCATTCGATTCTGAATAAAATTTAAACAAATATTAAATAATATGAAAAAAACACAACAAAGGCTGTCTAATTTTGAACAGCCTTCATTTTATTTTTATGATATAACCGGCCCGACACATGCGGGATTGAGAAATGCTTGATTTTTACAGCATTGTGATAATAATTGGTATGCTGCACATGAATGAGCTGCGCCTGTGCCTGGAGGTCCATAGGTATTTCCTGCCGGGCAACCACCAGGACATGCACCTCCATTAATTGCTTTTAAATTTGTTCTTGATAATTTTTTCATACTAAAAATATGTATTAAACGATTTAAATTCTTTATTTCTAAAAACTACACCATTGGTGGATAACAAGTTCCTCCTGGTGTACGCCAGCACCCCCAACCTCCTTGTCGAAAGCATACATAAGCTGCTCCACCACATGTATCTATTTGAAATTGGGTAAATCCACCATTTACTTTTTTCTGTTCTTGTCTCGAAAGTTTTTTCATAATTCTGATTTTCTATTGTTAATATATAGAGGATGATCGATCTACACTCTCTTACTTTATCACTCAAAAGTGAGACACAAAAATGACAAAACAAAGCAAGACTTAATATCTGTAGACAATCAACGAATAAGTGTCAATATTTTTATAGTTTTTGTATTTTCAATGATTAAAAAGAAACAAAAGCTATAATTTTTATTGTCTAAAGATGGTCAGCAAAAAACCAGTCTCTTATTTCTCGTAATACTGGATACCAAATAAATACAGCGTATTTTATATAATCTGTTCCTGAAAAAAAATACAATAAAGGAATAAAAAAATTTTTATTTCTCAAAATAACCTCTACATTTGTCACTTCAAAAGATGCAATTAGTACAAAACATATCTGTAACTATTTACCCGGAGTTTTCTATTCCGGCTGCATCATCTATTACAATTATTTCTACATCTACAACCCCATAACGGGGTAGATTTTCACATATAATTTCAGGTACCTGGTACTCTTTTTTTAAGAGTAGCTCTTTTAATTTTTCATAACCTTAAAAAATAAATGATGAAAGTCTTAAAATTTGGTGGAACTTCCGTAGCAAATGCACAGGCAGTTCTACAAGTCGAAAAAATCATTAAAAAAGAATCTGCTAATCAACGGATCGTCGTTATTGTTTCTGCCTTACATGGAGTTACTGATGTACTGATTAACACAGCAGAACTCGCTTCTCAAAGTGATGAAAATTATCTACAACACTTAAAAGATCTAGAAGAAAAACATATAGCAATCGTAAAAGAACTTTTCCCTATTTCCGGGCAGAGTTCATGGTTAAGTTTTGTAAAAAAACATTTCAACGATATTGAGGATCTGTGCAATGGTATCTTTATTCTGGGTGAGCTGACTCCCAGAACAAAAGATAAGTTAACCTCTTATGGGGAGTTTCTGTCCTCAAATATTATTGCAGCAAGATTACAACTTGCAGGATTGGATGTTGTATGGATGAATTCTGCTGATCATATAAAGACAAATAGCAACTATACACATGCGAAGGTTGATTTTATCACTTCTGAAAAGAATCTAAAAAATTATTTTGAAAAGAATCATAATCAGATTTTTCTTGCTCCCGGATTTATAGCAAGTGATGAGAATGGCAACAGAACAACTTTGGGAAGAGGGGGTTCAGATTATTCCGCTTCTATTATTGCGTCAGCAATTGATGCTCAGGAACTTCAGATATGGACTGATGTAAGTGGGATGATGACTGCTGATCCAAGACTTGTATCCCAGGCCAAAATCATTCCTGAAATATCTTATCAGGAAGCGATGGAACTTTCCCATTTTGGAGCTAAAGTCCTCTATCCTCCAACTATTCAGCCGGTCATGATCAAAAATATAGATCTACGGATTAAAAATACATTTGATGATGAAGCTTCCGGAACTTTAGTTACACACTGCTTACCATCTTATGGTAAAGATCAGGAACAGCAACAAATAGCTGTTGGTATTTCCAACATGAATAATATTGCACTTCTTACTTTACAGGGAAGTGGTATGGTAGGTGTTCCCGGTATCTCAGCAAAATTATTCCAATGCTTAAGTCATGAAAAAATAAATGTGATCCTTATTACCCAAAGCTCATCAGAACATTCCATCACCATCGCAATTGATCAGAAGGAGGTTTTCCACGCTGAAAATGCAATTAATTCTGCATTCGAAGATGATTTGAGACTAAAAAGAATAGAACCTGTACAAATTGAAAACAGGCTTTCTATTGTAGCACTTGTTGGAGAAAATATGAAAAGCAGAAGCGGTGTAAGTGCAAAAATGTTTGGTTGTCTTGGAAATAATGGGATTAATATCCGGGCTATTGCACAAGGCTCTTCGGAAAAAAACATAAGCATTGTCATTTCAGAAAACGACACTAAAAAAGCAGTTAATATCCTTCATGAAGAATTTTTTGAATCAGAAGTAAAACAGATTCATCTCTACATTTGCGGAACTGGTAATGTGGGTACTAAATTAATCCAACAGGTTTACGCTCAGAACAAATATCTGAAGGAGCACCTTTCCATGAATCTTAGAATTGTGGGATTATCTAACAGCCGAAAAATGGTTCTTTCTAATCAGGGAATTTCAGAAAATGAATATGCTGATCTTCTTGAAAACGGAGAAATAGCGTCGGCACATAAGTTTAGCAATGAAATCAGAACCCGAAACCTAAGAAATTCGGTCTTTGTTGATCTCACTGCAAATGCAGAAGTCCCGGAAATCTATGAAGATCTTTTAAAGAAGAGTGTCAATATCGTTGCCTGTAATAAAATTGCTGCCGCCTCAGATTATGAAAATTATAAAAAGTTGAAAAGCCTGGCCAAAAACCACAACTGCAAATTCTTTTTTGAAACAAATGTGGGCGCCGGACTCCCCATAATAGGAACAATTAATGACCTGGTAAGAAGTGGTGATGCTATTACCTCTATTCAGGCAGTGCTCAGCGGTACTTTGAATTTTGTTTTTAATCATTATGATGGCACTCAACTATTCTCTGAAGTTGTAGCACAGGCCCAAAAAGAAGGATTCACAGAACCCGATCCAAGACTTGATTTAGCAGGAACAGATGTGGCACGAAAAATATTAATCCTTGCCCGTGAGGCAGGTTTTCCATTAGACTTCAATGAAATTGAAAATATTGGATTTCTACCGGAAGAATGCATGCAGGGAGATGTAAAACATTTCTACAAAATGCTTGTTAAATATGATGACCACTTTAAAAACTTATTTGATCAGGCTAAGAGGGATGGCAAAATTTTAAAATACGTTGCCGAGTTTAATAATGGGAAAGCAAAAGTAGGATTACAACATATAGCTCCTGACAGCGACCTTTATCATCTCTATGGAAAGGACAATATCGTTATTTTCAAAACTTTGAGGTATTCTGAGCAACCGCTCGTAGTAAAAGGAGCTGGTGCTGGTGCTGAGGTCACTGCGAGTGGTGTTTTTGCAGATATTGTACGCTCTGTGTAAAAAAAAGAAATATGAAAAATATAAAAATTAAAGTCCCGGCAACTATCGCCAATCTGGTTTGTGGTTTTGATATCCTTGGAATGGCTATCAATGAACCTTATGACAAAATGGAAGTAAAGTTATTGAAAACATCAGATATTATTATACATCACACAGATGATTTCGGTCTTCCAGTAGAAGCTTCAAAGAACGTAGCCGGCATTGTACTTATGAAAATTCAGGAACATCTGAATATAAAAAATGGATTTGAACTTACTATTCATAAACACATCAAACCGGGAAGTGGACTGGGTTCAAGTGCTGCAAGTGCTGCAGGAGCAGCTTTCGCAGCGAATGCTTTGCTGGGAAATATTTTAACCAAAGAAGAGGTCGTTCATTTTGCTATGTTTGGAGAAGAGCTGGCTTCCGGAGTCAGACATGCCGATAATATTGCACCCTGTATTTATGGGGGAATAACACTCGTGAAATCTTCTGATCCCATCGATATTATTTCTTTAAATGCTCCTGCTTTATTTGTTGCAGCAGTTCATCCACAAGTGGAAGTGAAAACTTCAGATGCCAGACAGATATTGAAAAAAAATATTCAACTTAAAGATGCCATTACGCAGTGGGGCAATATTGCAGGGCTCATCGCCGGTATTGAGAAAAATGATCTGTCCTTAATTGGAAGAAGTCTGAATGATGTGATTGTAGAGCCTGTTCGTAGTATTCTGATCCCTGAATTTGAAACGATCAAAAGAAAAAGTTTGGAACTCGGAGCATTGGGAGGTGGAATTTCAGGATCCGGTCCATCTATTTTTATGCTTGCAGAAAAGAAAGAAACTGCACAAAAACTTGCCCATATGATGAAATCAGTTTATGATCAAATTGATATAGACAGCTTCGTATATGTGTCTGATGTTAATAAAACAGGAATTAGCATTGAAGAACAAAATTTTTAATCATAATTAAGTAAAATGAATTATTATAATTTAAAAGATAAAGAAGAACAGGTCAATTTTAAAACTGCATCCATTAAAGGGCAGGGAAAAGAAAAAGGTTTATTCTTTCCAGAAAGGATTCCTCTATTTGACAAAAATTTTATTGAGAATCTGAATCAGTTTTCAGATGAAGAGATTGCCTTTCGTTGCATGAAAGATTTTGTGGGTGATGAGATTCCGGAAGAGGATCTTCGTCGTATCATTTCAGAGACCATCTCTTTTGAAATTCCTTTAAAAAAAATCAATGATACCATTTCAGTATTAGAATTATTTCATGGTCCCACTTTAGCTTTCAAGGATATTGGAGCACGTTTCATGAGCCGCTGCTTATCCTATTTTTTAAAAGATGAAAATAAAAAAGTGACTGTTCTTGTTGCCACTTCAGGAGATACCGGAGGTGCGGTTGCTCATGGTTTTTACAAAGTCAATGGAATTGATGTCGTGATTCTTTATCCTAAAAACAGGGTGAGTGCAGTACAGGAAAAACAACTTACAGCTTTGGGAGAAAATATCACAGCATTGGAAGTGGATGGCAGTTTCGATGATTGTCAGAATCTCATAAAACAGGCTTTTTCAGATATAGAGATTACTTCAAGCCTTTTCCTTACCTCAGCCAATTCCATCAATATTGCACGATGGTTACCTCAACAGATCTATTATCTGCTGGCTCTGAAACAGTGGCAGAAAACTGAGACAGGAAATCCTGTCATTTGCGTTCCAAGCGGAAATTTCGGAAATATTTGTGCTGGAATTCTTGCTCATTTTAGAGGATTACCTGTTGAACATTTTATTGCGGCCTGTAACACAAACGATGTAGTTCCAAATTATTTAAAGACAAAGATTTTAAAACCCAAAGAGACAATAGCTACCCTTTCCAATGCAATGGACGTAGGTAATCCCAGCAACTTTGTTCGGATTTTAGAATTATTCCAACATCAGTTTGAAAATCTCAGTGCCCATCTTTCAGGATATTCTGTAAGCGATGAAAATACTTTAAACATCATTAAAAGAGTTTATGAAAGGGATCATTATCTTCTCGAGCCTCATGGAGCAGTTGCTTATGTGGCACTTAAGGATTATCTTAAGGAAAATCCAAGTAAAAAAGGATTTATTTTAGAGACAGCTCATCCTGTAAAATTTCCCGAATCTGTAGAAAAAGCCATTGGTGAAAAAATCAATATTCCAGAGTCGTTAGCTGATTTAATGAGCAGGGAGAAAAAAACAGTTGAAATTAATTCTGATTTTGAAGAATTAAAACGATTTTTGCTGAATAAAAATTCAAATTTATGAGCAAAATCTTTTTAGAAGATGTCAAAATATATGCGTACCATGGTGTTTTACCTGAAGAAAACATCATTGGTACTTATTATATAATCAATGCTGAAATCCATACAAATTTATGGAAGGCTTCTGAATCTGATGATCTGAATGATACCATTAGTTATGTGGATATCAATGAGATTATCCATAATGAGATGAAAATTAAATCTAAACTTTTAGAACATGTTGCAGGGAGAATCATCTTAAAAGTTCATGAAAATTTTCCTGAAATTTCTTATATTAAGCTAAAAATTACCAAAACAGCACCTCCTATGAAGGGAGAAATGAAGGGGGCAAGTATTGAACTTGAAAAAAATTTCAACCTAAATAATTAAAATTCTTAATTTCACTCTCTAAAATTTAAAGAATTGAAATCCATCAAAATATTATTTATACTGCTTTGCATCAATGCTTTTGGACAAACAAAAGTTGATAATCAATTAGCAGATTACAATTTTCCGAAGATAAAATCCAGCATTACGATGCCGGTAACAATTCCTCTTTCTGAAATTGGAAATATGGTCAATGCTTCTGTAAAAGAGCTGATCTACCAGGATGACTCCTATACGGATAATAATAATGATCAATTTAAAGTAAAGGTTTGGAAAACCCGTCCAATAAGATTGGTAGGAGGAACTAATCAAAATCTTCTGATCGAAGTTCCTTTGAAAATATGGGCAGAGAAAGGGATTGGTACTCTGGGAATCTATTCGTATCAGAATACTACTTTTGAAACGGTAATGTATTTCAACACCACCTTAAACTTCAAAAATAACTGGACGATTGTCACCAATACTCAGCCAATGGGATTCAAATGGGTAACAAAACCTGTTTTGGATTATGGAAAAATTCAAATTCCTATCACACCTCTTGTGGAGAAGAGCCTGAAAGAACAACAGGAGAAATTCTGTAAAACAATAGACCAGCAAATGGGCACTCAGCTGAATTTTCAACAATACGCTGTAATGGCATGGAATGTTTTTTCTCAACCTTTTAATATTTCTGAAGAATATAATACATGGTTAAAAGTAACACCAGTAAATGTAAATATTACTCCATTGAAATTTTATGGGAATCAGATTGATGCGAATATCGGGATTGATATTTATTCTGAAACGTTTACAGGGAATAAACCTGCGGCTTCACTGCCTATAAAAACGGCTGGTAATTTTAATTTCATACCGGTTCTTGGGGATCAGTTTTCTCTTCAGACTACGGCTAATGTTCCTTTTACAGAAGCCTCCAATATTGCCAGAAAAATGTTTCTTGGGAAAGAATATGATGTTCGGGACTCAAAGGTAAAGATTACTGATATCAGAGTATACGGGATTGAAAACAGAATTATGATTGAAGCTCAAACGGAAGGATATATAAAAGGGACAGCTCTCATTTCAGGAATTCCTGTTTATGATGATGCTAAGAAAAAAATTGTCTTATCAGATACCAAATTCAAGCTGAAAACAATGAACATTCTTCAAAAAACAGCAAGTTTACTGTTCCAGGGAAAAATTGTAAGGATGATCGAAGAAGAATATGGCATTCCAACACAGGAGTTGGTGGATACTTCTAAAAAAAGTATTGAAGCCGCTTTTAATAAGGAATATTACAAAGGGCTAAAAATGAATGGAAGAGTTTTCAACCTGAAACCTAGCCAAATCCTTTTAGGAACTTCTGGAATTACCGCTGTCATTGATACCAACGCCTCATTAAAATTAATCATCAATGGAATCTAAATAATAAAACCAAAACTAAACTATAACCATGAGAAAATATTTACAAATTGTTGACAGGCACAGAGCCTCGCAAGGTCTTAGACTGGCTAATTACATTATAGATTTCATTGTTAGTTATATCTTCGTACTTATATTGTTAGGATTGTCAGGTATTACCTATGCGTTTATTACAGGCAGTACCGTAGAAGAAATAGGCTATAGAATGGAAAACATGAATCCAATGCTGGATCGGTTAATTACCTTATCAGCTTATCTTTTTGTGATGTTTCTCACTGAAACCATTTCGAAAGGACGAAGCCTTGGTAAATTGATTACAGGAACCAAAGTAATTATGATTGACGGAACCTCCCCTTCAGTAGGCAATTTTCTATTAAGAAATATTATCCGAGGAATCCCATTTGTAGATCCTTTATCATTTTTGGCTGATAAAAGCGGACTTCACGATAAATGGAGCCAAACCTGCGTTATTGTAAAGAAAGATTATGAGGCTGAGTTACAGCTGAAAAGCGATATAAACACCTTGGGAACGAAAGAAATTATCTAAAAAACTTTGTTTCATTCAGAAAAATTTTTATATTTGCACACCTCAAAAATGGTACTTTGGCCGAGCGGCTAGGCAGTGGTCTGCAACACCATCTACAGCGGTTCGAATCCGCTAGGTACCTCACTTAAAATCCCTAAGGGCTTTACAACAAGCTAATTAGGGATTTTTTGTTTTTATGAATTTCAACATAATTCCAACAAGCTTTTATTATACAAAACACTTAAAAAAGAACGATACCAAGGGTTTCTTATCTCATCCCTTTTTTCTTTAAACGTTACTGTAGTACTTATGACTACGATCATACAATTGATATTCAAATACTTACTAAATTTGAAATAAACTAGTAACCCGTCATTTATATTTTATCGCTTCCCGATTAGGGAAGCTTTATATGAAACACTTTTTAAATAATATACCTCTGGAGTCCTTTATTAAAGGGCTCCTTTTTTTGTAAATAAAAAATCCCCAACCGAAGTTGAGGATAAAAACTAATAACCATGAAAACTCAAATTAAACATGAGTTGCGTTGTACATTGAAATATCGTGCCAATAATTCTATTCCTGACTATTTTAACTTTATTTTAAGAGAAAAGATGAAATAGTGCATAAAAATTCTATCTTTTCCAGCATCATTAGACCAGAAATACATATTATAGAAAGTTTTATTTTTCAACACACATCTCTTAATATATTAATCATTTATTCAAACTTCTGATCAAAAATAAAACCCCAGGTATTGCTACAAGAGGTTTTATACAATTCAAACTTTTATTTCATATCATTTATACATTATCTCATTTGAAATTAAAATTATTAATTTCTAAAGAATCTCATAAACATATAATCACCCACTGCTCCTACTTCGGAAGCATAAAACATCCTTGTAGAAAGATTATAAGATTTTACCGTGGTACCATCAATAGGAGCTGGATCATAAGTATCAAACTGCATTATAGTACCCTCAGAATTTTGAGCTCCATAACTATAGGTTTCTATCCACGTGTTTGGTTGTAGTGTATAGGGACCATTGTAAGTTGTACTGGAATTACTTGTATGCCCCCAAACGGCAAAATAGTAAGCATAAATTGGATGATTGGTCATATTTCTAAACGAGATCGTGCCCGCGGTATTCGTACCGTTATACCTCACTTGAAGGTCTCCCAGCTGAACAACAGAATTGGTAACCGTATTCGCATTAATGAATCCCTGATAATTCACACTTGACCCACTTTGGGTTCCTGATGACTGATTCGTTTTGTACCATTTTGACCCATCATTATAGTATATGCCGGGAGTTACATCATTGGGCGATATTCCGGCAGAAGCTGTATTATATACAAGCATTCCCGCAGTATGCGAGGTTAAAGGAATAGGAGAAGTGGTACTTGTAAGGGCTACTCTTGGCATTAGAAGTCCTTTATTTGTTGCTGAAGTTTCTAATATAGCATCACTATTTGGAACTGCAATACCAATTCCAACATTTCCGGTACCTGTAAATCCCAAACTATTACCTCCCAAGTTTACATTTCTATTTCCCGCAAGGGTTCCATCACTATCATAGATATTATTTCCTCCACCCCCACTCCCTGCAAATTTCTGCCATGCAGTCCCTTCAAAATAATAATAGCCTGTTGCATTAATATTAGCAGTTTGTCCCGTTGCAGCCCCCGTTGAAATATCATTGATATAAATTAATGTTCCATTTGGAACCCCAGACATGGTAAAAGCTCTTAACCTATCAATTCTAGGTGCAATAATGCCATCAACGCTTGTTGCTGATATATTTTTTGCAACAACATCTAAAGTAGCAGCAGGAACAGTCGTATTTACACCAACCTGCGCCTTAAATAAGGTAATACACCCAAAGATTCCCAATAGAATAATTTTGTTTTTCATTTGAATAGTTTTTATGTTATACTTTAATGTAAAATTGAATTTTAATGGCCAATTATAAAATAAGCAAACGAAAACAATCAAAACACCCTTGTAAAACAGCAAAATAATCAACTGATTACCACTACATTAAAGATAATATTTTATTTTTAAATAATTCTAATATTATTGATTTATTTTTAATAAAATAATAAATAAGAGAAAAAAAATAAGCCCTCATTTCTGAGAGCTTATTTTTATTTAACAATTATTTTAATATTATTCTTTGATAAATTTCTTTTGGGCTGTACCCTGAACATCATCAATATCTATAACATATACTCCGTGGATCAGACTGCTTACATCAACTTTATTATTTAAAATAATTCCGCTGGTGATAAGCTGACCTGCAGCATTGTATATTTTGTAATTAGCTCTTTTGCTAATATTTTTAACATTCAATATCGAACTAACCGGATTAGGGAAAATAAGGATTTCCGTTTGATTAGTTGGGTTAGGTACAGGATTTTTAGAAATTTTCACTGTATAATCTTCTACCTCACCGTTAGCAAAACCTGTACAATTTACAGGAATTCCTTCTCTCTGCATTGCTACTCTCATCACAACATATTTGTAGTCTGTTGTACTCACAAATGCATCAGTAGGTACACTGAATGTTCCCTTAATTGGAGTTGTAGTATTTTGTGAAGAAACGAGAATTCTTTCATTAATATCAAAAGATCCGTTTCTGTTAAAGTCAATCCATACGGCAATACCTTCATCATAGGTAGTTCCTGTCCATGACTTCTCAATAGAGATCTCATTACCTGTTGATCCTTGAATCAGCTGTATAAATTTAGTATCATCCGCTGTAAAGTCTGAATAGGTACTTGCACCTGTACTACTCTCCATAGTTGGTTTATTCGTAGGCTTCACAGTAACTTTTGAAATAAATTCAGATGCTGAGCTTGTAGATGCCATTGGACAATAAACCACTGTTGGTGTCGTGAAATAGTAAGGAAGCGTATATGTTCCTGGTGTTCCATTACAAATGTTAGCCACTTCCATTTCATACTTCGTCAATTCCAATAACCCTGTAATGATATAGTTATTGTTCGTTACCGTAACAGTTGTCCAACTTGGAATACCTACTTTTCTGTATCTCAACACATAGGTAGCTCCAGGGAAAGGATCCCAGATTACTGTAGCTGTAGTGGTTGTTAATTGAGTTATCGTTAGTCCCGGAGGAGGCAGATCACAAGTTCTCTCCGTTGTAAAGACTTTTGGACTAGACCATCCGTTGAATGTAGTTTCATTGTCACACTTATTAGCAATCTGAACTTCATAAGTAGTATAAACATTCAATCCTGACAACAGATAAGTATTGGTTGGCGCTGCTGGTAATGGAATATCGGCACTCCATCCTCCTGCACCACTACCTACAATTCTATACCTCATTTTATATGTTGAACTAACAGCAAGCGGTCCCCAAGTAATCAATGCAGACGTAGTTGTTATGTTACTTACTGTAACATTCGGAGGTGTAGGATCACATCTTGTCGTAAACTGATTGTGCGAATATACTCCCGGAACACTATTACAAACCGCTGCTACTTCCACCTCATATAAAGTTGCCGGTAACAATCCTGCTAAGTTATAAGTATTATTTGTTGCAGGAGCAGCTACAGCAGCTACACTTGCCAATAACCATGTAGTAGAACCTACAGGTCTGTATCTTATATTGTAAGAAGCACCTCCACTATCTTGTGGCCATGTTAAAGTTGCCGTATTATGCGTAATAGCACTCACTGCAACTACAGGTGTTGCAGTACTACAGATCAATAGTTTTATATTATCTATAGCAGCAGGGGGTTGAGTACCTCCACTACTATCATTTCTCCATTCAAAAACCAGACGCATTGTAGTACCCGCAAAACTACTAATATTTAATGTAGAGTTAAGGTATGATTGCCATGTAGTCTGTTGATTGTAATTGGCTCCTAGCTGAATTCTTCCAGCTCCTGCAGCAATCTGAACTCCCGCTGTAGGCATAAAAGATGCCGGAACCAGCCATACTCTTAAATAATCGTAAGTACTTTCTCCGTCTGCTTTCCAATCAAAAGATAAAGTAGCAATAGAAGCTCCCGCAGGAACAGCAATATCTCTATATGCCTGTGTTACACTGGTAGAACCTGTGTTATAAGCATTTGTTGTTCCATTGGTATTGGAAATATAAATGGAATTAGCAGGATTACCTGTAGCATTACCATAAGCCCATTTATTAACTTGAGTTCCACTTGTAAATCCAAAATCATTACTTGCAGAGAAATTCTGATTATATGGAATAGTTGCAGGTATCTGAGTTGTGGTAAAAGTTGGACCGCCAATCCAGAAACTACTATCCGCTGAACTACAAACAGACTTTACCCACCAATAATAAGTTGTATTTGGGGCAAGAGTTGTCAAGTTTACTGATGTTGTAGTACTTGTTCCTGTTGGAGGAGTTCCTGCAACAGGAGGCATATTCGTTGTGGTAAGATAATAAGCATATCCATTTGCTGGTGCCGGAGTTGGTGCTGTCCAGCTTAATGTTGCTGCAGTAGCTGTTACACCATTTACCAACATCGCTGAAGGAACAATACATGTAGGAATAGCCAGATTAATATTATCTATAGCTACAGGAGGTTGAGTTCCTCCACTACTATCATTTGTCCACTCGAAAACCAAACGCATTGTAGTACCCGCAAAACTGCTTAAGTTTAAATTGGTATTAAAATAGGTTTGCCAACTTGTTTGTTGATTGTAATTACCACCTAATTGAATTCTTCCTCCACCAGCTGTAATCTGACTTCCTGCAACTGGCATATAAGATGATGGAACTAACCATACTCTTAAAAAATCCCAATTGCTTTCTCCATCTGCTTTCCAATCAAAAGATAAAGTAGCAGCAGTAGTCCCAGCCGGAATGATAACATCTCTGTACGCATGAACATAACTGGTTGAACCTGTCGCATATTCATTAGTCGTTCCATTAGTATTGGAAATATAAATAGAATTAGCCGGATTACCTGTAGCAGAACCATAAGCCCATTTATTGACCTGAGTTCCACTAGTAAATCCTAAATCATTACCTGCAGAGAAATTCTGACTATATGGAAGTGTTGCCGGTATCTGTGTGGTACTAAAAGTAGGTCCACCTACCCAGAAACTACTATCCGTTGAGCTACAAACAGACTTCACCCACCAATAATACGTAGTATTGGGCGTAAGAGTAGGTAAGTTTACTGACGTTGTAGTACTTGTCCCCGTTGGAGGAGTTCCTGCAACAGGAGGAGTATTCGTTGTGGTTAGATAATAAGCATATCCATTCGCTGGCACCGGAGTTGGTGCAGTCCAGCTTAATGTTGCGGCTGAAGAAGTTATTCCGTTCACTACCATAGCTGAAGGAACAATACATGTCGGGATAGCCAGGTTAATATTATCTATAGCTACAGGAGGTTGAGTTCCTCCACTACTGTCATTTGTCCATTCAAAAACCAAACGCATTGTAGTACCCGCAAAACTGCTTAAATCTAAATTGGTATTAAAGTAAGTCTGCCAGCTCGTTTGTTGGTTATAATTACCACCTACCTGGATTCTTCCTCCACCAGTAGTAATCTGACTTCCTGCAGTTGGGGCATAAGATGATGGAACTAGCCAGACTCTTAAAAAATCCCACGTGCTTTCTCCATCTGCCTTCCAATCAAATGAGAAGGTAGCAACACTAGTTCCTGCCGGAATGATAACATCTCTGTAGGCATGAACATAGCTGGTTGTCCCTGTGTTATATGCATTGGTTGTCCCATTGGTGTTCGAAATATAAATGGAACTGCCCGCATTTCCAGTAGCTGAGCCGTATTCCCACTTATTAACTTGACTTCCATTAACCAGTGTAAGATCGTTTGCCGTCGAAAAATCCTGAGCATATGGCAATGTTGCGGGTGCCTGTGCATAAAGTCCCACATCGATCAAACACAGAAGAAGTATTAAAAAAATAGAAAATCTCTTCATAAGTTGTCATTATTAATATTAATCCTACAAATCTAAATCGTTTTTTCATAACATTTATTATGCAGATGGATATTTTTTATGAGATTTTTCAAAAGCCTAACTTCATTTTAAATTATAAAAACGACTAACATCAAATACATTTCAAAAGCCTAATACATTAAAATGCAGAATGCTAATCATAGTAAACAAGAAAAGAACCTCAATTTTTTCATTTAATCATTTGGGGGCTAGGTAAATGAGAAAGAAAATTGTAGAAAAATTTATAGTGAAAAATTTAGTTTGGGAAGAAAGGAATGGTAAATTAACTTCCCTCAATTTGAACAAAATCCCTTTCTAAAGGAAAAGCTAGTATACGAAATGTTGAGGTTCTTCCATGTTTACTGAAACGAGTTATGATTTCTTCCAGTTGAAAAATTCTCCTAGTAACTAAATGTATGATTAGACAAAATTCTCCGGTAGACTTCATAACTTTCAAAATACCGTTTATATTTTCAATTTCCTTTAAAAATGGAGGAATGTCACAATAGGGAATATCAATTCCTATTATAACATTTTCATTAAACCCTAGTTTTTCATAATCTAAATTTACAGTAAATGACTTTATAATTTTTGCCTCTTCCAATTTTCTTATCCTTTCTGCAACAGCAGGCGATGTTAATCCAATTTTGCGTCCTATTTCTACGTTGGATAAACGGGAATTTCTTTGTAATTCGTTTAAAATAGCGTAATGAAGTTGATCTAATTGCATAATTATTTAGAAATTAAAGTTTTGTAATTAAAATCTTTAATTACAAAAGTTATTCCTTTTGATCAAATATTGAAATTTGCTATATAAAACAATCTGATGAAATTTAAAATCAATATTCTTTTAGCTTTTCTGGCAGTAATGAGTCTTGCAACTGGTGGAATTTTTGTAAAATTGAGCAGTTTGCTTCCAATAAATACAGCCTTATACAGAGTTATCTTCTCCTTAATTTTTTTAATTCCGTTTATTCATAAGAAAATACGAATGGTAGACAGGAAATCATGGATTATAATTTTGTTCAGTGGTGTTTTCCTTGCTGTAGATCTGATCCTTTGGAATACTTCTTTCCAATTTACATCAGTAGCGAATGCAAATCTTTTTGTAAATCTAGTCCCTTTCACTACCATTCCTTTATCTTATTTTATTTTCAAGGAAAAACCAAGCAAAAATTTTTTATTAGGTCTTGTGATCTGTATCATAGGCATTATTATTTTAATGTCTGGAAAATTTAGTATTACAAACAGTGGAAATTATAAAGGGGATCTTCTGGCATTTAGTGCGTCTATTTTTTATGGTTTATTTCTTCTCAGTGTATATAAAGTACGATTAAAAGTTGATGCCCCTACCATTATGTTTATCAGTGGGCTAGGATCGATTCCTGTATTACTACTTGGCACAATACTATTTGAAGGACTACAATATCCTGTAACACCTAAAGAAATCTCTATATTATTGGGATTAGCATTATTATCCCAATTACTTGGACAAGGATTACTAAGCTATTGTTTAGGGAAAATAAGCATTATGCTTTCTTCGGTTATTATTCTTAGCCAACCAGTATTTGCGGCTGTTTATGCTTATTTTCTTTTTGAAGAAACATTGTCTTTAAAGGAAGTCTTAGGAATTATCATTATTCTAACTGGGATATATTATGCTAAAAGAAGAAAGGAAGCTATTTAAGTTAAAATATTATTTATTTTAGTAATTCCTCAAAAAATAACACTTAATAACTAAAAGTTACATTTAATAATATTTTAAAAATAACAAACGGCCTCCTGAGAGGCCGCAAAAAACACAAATGATGAAAAAAATCTATTTCTAGAATTGAAATAGAATATCTTTAATATTACTATTATCTTTTTAAATATTCCTTTGAAATGTGGTAAATCATAATCCCGATTTAAATCTTTTTCTAACAATCACAAAAAGATGAACTATAAATATTACCCAAAGAAATACAATAACTTAATCAAAAATAAACGAATAATCAAAAATTTCTATAAATATAGTTTTTAAAAATTAAAAAACATTATTTATTTCTAATATAAGTGAATAAATACACCATCAAACACCTGTTATAAAGGAATTCTATTCGCATCTTATTCAAATAAATTATTGATCATCTTCCTAATTATTTTCATTCGATCATTAAAAGGTAAAGTTTTTAAATGAATGTTATTATTACACCGAACATTAAAGATGGGCTGAATGTATTTTGATTATAAAAAAACAATGATCAACATTTTGTTAATCAAAAATAATTCTTTTCTATGAATTTAATTAGAACCCACAATTAAATGAAGGTTACATTATTAATTAAAGATCCCCAGAATAACCGGGGATCTTGATGAATAATATTTTAGAAGACTATAAACTTTTCTACTACTAAAAGCTTATTAATACTGCCGCAATTTCCATGCCTGAGATATTATAATTTAACAACTCAACCCATAAATTAACTTTCTTAGGAATTAATTATAACTAAAATAATTCTATTCACAAGTAAATCAATCGTTTATCATATGAAAAGAAGATATTCACAGAAATTTTTAAAGTAATTATTCATTTTTTTTGATTTCTTTTTGATTTTTTAACATCACTTAACTAAAATTTGGCTTCATAATTGAAAACAACTATAAAGCTGTAATCGTTTTGATTTGGCAACCTAATAAAATTTGAATTATGAAGAATATTGTATTAACAGGTTTATTGTCAGTATTTTTGATGACAGCTTGTAAGAAAGATGATCAGGTGGCTGAAAAGTCA
This sequence comes from Chryseobacterium paridis, assembly GCF_016595215.1. Lineage (GTDB taxonomy): Bacteria > Bacteroidota > Bacteroidia > Flavobacteriales > Weeksellaceae > Chryseobacterium > Chryseobacterium paridis. The sequence continues at coordinate 2,171,613 of NZ_JAENHK010000010.1, forward strand.
TTAGAACAGCAGAAAATTGAATTTCAAGCAAAACAGCTTGATATAGAGAAACAGAAGTTAGCCATAGAAAAGGAAAAAATGGTCTATGAATCTCAGAAAAAAGCAGACAGCATTGTTGAAGCAAGTAAATCAAAAGCAACAGCTTCAAGAAATTCTGAACCAAGAGTAATTACAAAAACAAGAACAGTATATAGAGACAGAGAATCTCAATCCAACAATAATGGATCATATGCTAATAATGATAATAATTCTTCACAAGGAACCAGCCAGGGAACTACTAAGAAGAAAGGGATGAGTAAAGCAGCCAAAGGAACCATTATTGGTACCGTGGGTGGTGCTGCCGCTGGTGCCATTATCAGTAAAAACAACAGAGGTTTGGGTGCAGTAATTGGAGGTGTTGTAGGTGGAGCAACCGGATACGCAATTGGACGATCTGGGGATAGAAAAGATGGAAGAGTGCAACCTCGTAATTAAGAATTATACTATAAAAGAATAAAAGATTGCTTATTTTTAGGCAATCTTTTTTTATGATCTTAATTCTATTTTCTTTCATTATCATTGTTTCAACCCTGTTGGGTGTTGGAAGAATTATGGAATACTGTTTTGGAAATCTACTTCCGGGATTATCAGGAAAAATTTTTGCCGGAGTATTACTAACAAGCATAGCATGGACTCTTCTGGCTTTTTTTATTCCCATCAACTTATATGTAGAGATATTCACTATAATCATTGGTCTTTTCTTCTTTTTTAAAGAAAAATTGTATCATGAGTTGTATACCTTTTCAAAGAAAGATACAATACTGATTATTGCCATATCATTAATTATACTTTTCTGTAGCTCTTATTACCCCTATATACTAGATCATTTTGGATATTATGTCCCTTCTATCAAATGGCTAACAGAATATGGTCTAGTAAAAGGTATTTCTAATTTGGATCTTACATTGGGACAGATGTCTGTCTGGCATATATTCCAGGCTGGGTTTTCTAATTTTGCAGATCCATTTTTAAGAATCAATGCTATTATTCTAATTGTATATACCATTTATATTGTTGAGAAAAAATCATGGGTTCAGCTAGCGTTTCTTCCAATTATGTTTTTGTTCTCTCAATCACCAAGTCCTGATCTGCCCGTATTTATTTTTTCGTTAATCATTTTAAATGAAATAATTTCAGCCAATAAGAATGTATCTCTACTGTTTGCTTTTTCGATGTTTGTTTTTACGATAAAGCCGACCATGATATGGCTTCCTGTTTTGAGTTTGCTCTATTCTGTCCTTATTGTAAAATCGAACATAAAAAATCTGATATTTGGCTTCTCACTGCTCATTCTATTTTTCATCAAAAATATCTGGACTTTTGGATATCCGGTTTTTCCTGTTCCCATAGCTGACCTTGGAGTATACTGGAAACCCAATCCGGAAATATTAAAAAAATCATCACAATTCGCCATTCAAAAAACCTATGATATGCAATATACTTTTGAAGAAATTCAAAAGTTCTCATCTCTGGATTATATAAAAAATTGGTTATTTCTTAATGGAATTAAATCGAAGATCAATATTTTATTCATTCTTAGCCTTCTTGTTCTTATTGTATACTCAATCAAAAAGAAAAATACAACGATCTACTTAATTGTTATTTCATTACTAGTAAAGGTAATTCTGGTTCTTTCATTTTCTGCTCAGTATCGGTTTTTTATGGATGTATTTTTTGTGATATTTTTCATTCTATTCTATCAGTATTTTAATCGTAAAAGATCTGTGATTACATTTTTAGCAGGAAGCATTTGCATCATTGCTTTTTTATCATTCCCATCATTTGTTGCCACTCACCTGCCTAGTTATAAAATGGCAGGTTTCATGGGTAATTTTGAAAAACAACAAATTTACGAGCCCTCTCAATACCCATCCACAGCCTTTGAAACTTTCAAGATTGGAGATTTAAAATTCAATGTTTCCAAAAACTATCCTTATAATTTTAAGACACCCGTTCCTGCGATATCTCACAGTTATATTCTTGATGATATAAAAGCTAATATTTTTCCACAACCAATTGACAAAAATAATTTGGGGAAGGGATTTATCTGGAAACGACTGGATAGCCCGGGGAAAAAAGAAGCTGATCGGGTTTCTGATATCATAACCAAAAACAATTAAAACAGCTTAACACTTTTGTTAATTCTCTAAACTTTTATTATAAAATGATAAAAAGAACATTTGTACTTTCAGCACTACTATAAAATCAAAACCTAAAGAGATTTCAAAGCAGCTCACTTCTTATCCTACACTTCTCACAAAAGGGAAAAATAATAAGGATATATAAAAATCTCACTTATTCACTGGCAAAAAAAGATATCACACAGATATCACATCATGGAAAAGCCATTATAAACAGGCTATTTTATTCGCAAGACTCAATACATTTGCAAAGTTTAAAAACAACCTATATTGTTTAAAATTCGAAGAATAAAATATGTAATTTTAAAAGGTTATAATTATTTTTTTTAACGAACTAATTATAATCTGTAAACAATTCAGCTTAAATAAAAGGTTATTATAATCTTGTAAAATGAAACACATCCTCTACTTATTTGTTGCATTCTTTCTTCCACTAACCTTGCAGTCTCAAAGATTGTTGCAGGAAAAGGAGATTATACAACTTATAGAATCATCTCATAATGCCTTTCTTAAAGCAGATCTGGAATCCAGCAATGCATATGCAGAAAAAGCACTTGATGCAAGTACAAAAATCAATTATTCATACGGAATTGCGTATAGTAATTTTTATATTGGCCAGGCATTGTGTGATCTGGGAAAATTAAATACATCATTAAAATGCTTATCATTAGCAGAGAAAGAAGATTATACAAAAACAGACCCTTTGCTTATGGCCGAAATATTTGTAGTAAGAAGCAGGCTGTATTCAATGATCTCACCAGACTACTCTTTAAAAGAACAAAAAAAAGGATTTCTATTTTTAAACAAGATTACCAATAAGCAGGATAAAGCTATAACTGAAGTAAAAGCTTATACAAATCTTGCTGCTTTTTACATGGGTAAAAACGATATAGATTCATTATCTTATTATTTAATGGAAGCGAACCATGTACTACATTCATTAAAAGAAGAAAATACGCCTCCACAACAACTCACGAACTTCTATTCACTTTTGGGATTTTCTCATGCAGTAAAAAAACAATATGATTCCGCCAACTATTATTTTGAAAAATCTCTAAACATTGGAAAAAAATATCATTATAAGAACACTGCAATGACCGAAATGGCATGGGGTCTTTCTGAATTTCAAAGAAAAAAAAATGATTCTGCTCTCATTCATTTCATGAAAGCTCTGAATGTTATGGAAGAATTACACTATTCAAGTCTCATTCCGTGGGCAAGTCATTGTATATCGGAAACCTATCTAGCTCTTGGAGACATAAAAAAATCAAACGAATATAAAACAAAGACAAATGAACTAAGAGAAAAATTCAGTCAGGAATATATAGATTTTCCAAAAACAACTCTTAACACCCTCCTTGATGAGCAGGAAAACAATACACAAAAAACAACAAACAGGAACATCATTATTCTTATAATCATTATTGTTTCTCTGACACTATTTTTTTTATACTATTTTTTCATCAAACACCGTACAGCAAGAAAAACGATCAACTCCCAAGAGGAAATTATTGCCAATAAAAATCAAAAGGCTTATCTCCTGGAACAAAAAGTAAATGAAGCCTTCGAAATTGTTATTCAATTGGCTAAAGAAAACAATCCTGAATTCCTTACACGATTTAGAGAAGTTTACCCCAATTTTATTTCTGCGCTGTTAAAAAATAATCCTAAATTATTAACCAGTGAACTTACATTCTGTGCCTATTTATACTTAAATTTTTCTTCCAAAGATATTGCCCAGTATACTTTTGTAACCCCAAGAGCCGTTCAGCTCCGTAAAAATAGATTAAGGAAAAGACTCAATATATCTTCTGATGAAGATATCTATTTATGGATGAAAAATCTCTCATAATACTACTAGTCTGCTTTTTTACGATCCTCTACAAAAGACGATTTGTAGTCATTGAGATACTTATGTGATAGCCGAATTTATCAGCTCTCTTTATATATTTGCCAGCAAAAGAAACAGGCTGACAAAGGAAATGACCCATTTAAAAGCACAAATCAGAATACATTTTCGAGTTGCCTGATTCTTTTTTTAATAACCATGTACTATTTGCACTATGAGAAAAATTTATTCTATAGGATAATCATAATGATCCCAACTAATTACACACATTATGAGCATCCGAAAAATAACCAATCATCCCTCCATCATTTTCATCTGGATAAGCAGCATAGTTTTCTCAATTATTACTCTTGCGATTCTGACGCTTATGTATACATTCTTTCCTGAAACCAGATCAATCCTGTACATATCAGGCTCAATTATTCTTTTTGCAATTTTCATTTTCAATTTTCAACTGCAAATTTTTAATTTCGAAAATTCAGGTGAGGTAGTTATCATAAGTAATTATAATTTTTTGCATTTCCTTTTTAACCCGTATTTTATGGAGAAAATGGAACTGCCTTTAGATAAAATCATCAGCAGTGAAATCAAAAAAATTGTACTTCTAAGATATCTTATTGTCAAAATAAGAAGACATAATAATCAGGTAATTACCTTATACTTCTCTCTTCCGTATTTATCAGACAAAAATATACAGTCCATACAAATGTCTCTCAATAAAAATTTAAATGATATTGTAAGTTAGTATAGAATAGCATTTCATTCTACCAAAAGCAAAAGAAAATACGTCATCAATTCTATCACTAACATCGATTAACAGAACAATATACAAAGACACTATTATATTAAGAAAAAGCTGTAAATTTGTACCTATGTTCAATACTTTAGGTAATCTTCTCAGTCTTACAACATTTGGAGAAAGTCACGGTGTGGCTTATGGTGGAATAATCAATAACTTTCCGGCAGGTTTAACAGTAGATTTTGATAAAATTCAATATGAATTGGATCGTCGCAAGCCTGGCCAGTCAGCTATTGTTACTCAGCGCAAGGAAAGTGATACAGTGAAATTTCTTTCAGGAATATTTGAAGGAAAGACAACAGGTACTCCTATTGGCTTTATCATCGAAAATGAAAATCAAAAATCAAAAGATTATGATCATATTGCAAGTGCATACCGCCCGAGTCATGCAGACTTTACTTATGATCAAAAATTCGGGATAAGAGATTATCGTGGCGGAGGAAAATCTTCAGCAAGAGAAACAATGAACTGGGTAGTAGCTGGCGCACTTTCCAAGCAGCTTTTATCGAACATAGAAATTAATGCTTATGTTTCGTCTGTAGGGGACATTTTCTGTGAAAAACCTTATCAGGATTTAGATTTTTCAAAAACAGAAAGCAATGATGTACGTTGTCCGGATACAGAGACTGCTGAAAAAATGATCGCAAGGATCAAAGAAATTAAAAAAGAAGGAAACACAATCGGAGGAACCATCACTTGTGTTATAAAAAATGTTCCTGTTGGAATTGGTGAGCCTGTATTTTCTAAATTACAAGCCGAGCTTGCCAAAGCAATGCTTAACATCAATGCCTGTAAAGGTTTTGAATATGGAAGTGGATTCTGTGGAGCTAAAATGACAGGTAAGGAACATAATGATGCTTTCAACCCTGATTTCACCACAAAATCAAATCTTTCTGGTGGGATTCAAGGTGGAATTTCCAATGGTATGGATATCTATTTCCGTGTAGCCTTCAAACCGGTAGCTACTATTTTAAGGCCTCAGGACAGCATCGATAGAGATGGAAATCCTGTTATTGTGGAAGGAAAAGGAAGACACGATCCTTGTGTAGTTCCAAGAGCAGTACCTGTTGTGGAAAGTTTAGCAGCATTTGTATTGGCTGATTTGTTTTTAATTAACAAAACAAGAAACCTAAATCAATTTTAACACAAATAATTTAGCAATGAAAGATTATTGGGATAAAGGAATCACTTTTGAGGAATATGTTCATATTGGAAGACAAAGACTGGAAACACCTGACAACCAACATGACATTGATTATAAACAATATTATGAACTGGGGCTTCAAAGAATGGACAGAACTTTAAAAAAGTATGTTCCGGATGAAGAACAGCTCAATGCATTACAATCTAAAAACTTCAATGGCAAAATTTTAATTATTTCCGAAGTATGGTGCGGAGACGCAAGTGCATCTGTTCCTGCTTTTGTTAAGTTTTTTGAAGGTCACAATGAAGTTAGAATTTTTCTTAGAGACGGTGATAAAACTTTAATCAATCAGTTTCTGACCAATGGAACAGAATCAATACCGAAAGTTATTATCCTAAATGATGATTTTACGGTAAAAAATTCTTGGGGACCACGTCCTAAATATGGCAAAGAATTATTGTTAAAATATAAAGCAGATCCTGAAGGATATCCCAAAGATCAGTTTTATAATGATCTGCAGATTTACTATGCTAAAAACAGAGGAAAGGATGCAGTTCAGGAAATGCTTGAATTGTTATAAAACATCTACCCAAACAATAAAAAAACAGGATGAAAAAAAATATAGTCTACATTGTACTTATTGCTATCATCGGAATCATAGCTTTCGTTCCGGGGATAAGAAATTCCCTTAAGGATCTGTTTTTCCCGATTGCAACAATCGAGAATGCAGTTACTATCAATAAGGAAGATTATAATATTGACCTTCAGGGAATCAATGTTCCAAGTACTAATCTTAAGAATTTTACAGATAAGCCCATCTTTCTAAACTTCTGGGGAACATGGTGTCCTCCTTGCAGAAAGGAATGGCCTACTATCCAGAAACTTTATGATACAAGAAAAGGAAATGTGGATTTTGTACTTATTGCGATGAAAGATGAAGAATCTGCAGTACGTAAGTTTCTTAAAGAAAATAACTACTCAGTTCCAGTCTATATTGCACAAAGCCCAATTTCTGAAAAGTTATTACCAAAGGCCTTCCCCACTACATTCTTATTAGATAAATCAGGAAGGATCCTTATAAAAGAAGATGCTTACAGAGACTGGAATACGGAATCTGTTCATCAGTTTATTGACAATATTATTAAATAAATCTTTTAACGAATTTTTATAATTATTTGGTATAGAATTTGCGAATTTTGTAAAGTCAAGAATTTATTTAAACCAAACACAAAATGAAATATTCTAAATTAAATTTGGCTAAAGAGGCCATCAACCATAAAGGTTTTGTCAAAAAAATACCTGACATTTTCAGAATGGTTAAATATTGGAAAAAAGGGATTTACCCTATGAGGTCCATCGATATCATCTTACCAATGCTGGGTATTCTTTATATCATTTCTCCAATTGATTTAATTCCTGAAGTTGCCGTACCGGTACTGGGAGTCTTAGATGACTTAGCTGTTTTATATTTAGTTATCCCTAAGCTGATCAAAGAAGTCGATAAGTTTTTACTTTGGGAAGCTGAGCAGAAATTAAATGCTGGAAATACGAAAGTAATCAATGCGCAAATCGTAGAATAATTTGCAGAACAATATAATGTAAAGCCATCCGATATTTTTGGGATGGCTTTTTGTTTATAATTTAATTATAAATTTTTAAGCCTTATTTCAAATCCTTAAATTTGCAACATCTAATAAAAAATAATGGAAAGTAAAAAAGAATTCTTTTTGGAATGTTATAAGCTAGGCATCATTAAATTCGGGAGGTTCACTTTAAAAAGCGGTATAGAAAGTCCGTTTTATGTAGATCTGAGACCTTTAGCTTCTGATCCTAAAATTTTAAAAAATCTTGCTAATTATTTACTGGAAATGCTTCCTTTGGATAATTTTGATTTAATCTGTGGAGTTCCTTATGCTGCCCTTCCTATGGCGACTGCAATGTCATTGGAAAGCTACATTCCACTTATTATTAAAAGAAAAGAAGCAAAAGATTATGGTACAAAAAAAATGATCGAAGGGATTTACCAGAAAGGACAAAACTGCCTTTTGGTAGAAGATGTGATCACTTCCGGGAAATCTTTATTAGAAACCATCGCTGAAGTTGAACAGGAAGATCTAAAAGTAGCAGATATCGTTGTAGTACTTGACAGAGAGCAGGGAGGAAAACAGCTTTTAGAAAACAAAGGATTCAGAGTTCATACTTTATTCAACATTTCAGAGGTTTGCAGCATTCTACAGGAAAATGGTGAACTTTCAGATGAAGAAGTAAAAAGAATTCAGGATTTCCTTCTTGGAAACCATATTCAATTTGAAGAAAAAACAAGAAGCTCTTATGAGCAGAAATTAAAGACAGCTCAACATTCTGTTTCAAAAAAATTATTAGAAACAGCTATTAATAAACAATCCAATCTTATTGCTTCAGCAGATGTTACCACAACAAACGAATTGCTGGAATTCGCTGAAAAAGTAGGACCACATATTATCGCATTAAAAACGCACATTGATATCATTTCTGATTTTGATTACAAAAAAACCATCACTCCACTAAAAGAATTGGCTGCAAAGCATCAGTTTTTATTAATGGAAGATCGAAAATTTGCAGATATCGGAAATACGCAGGAATTACAATTTACAAGTGGAGTTTTTAAAATCACAGATTGGGCAGACTTTGTGACATCACAGGTTATCGGAGGTTTTGAATCTCTGGACTGTTTTAAAAATGTAGGTGTTGTTGCCATTATAGGAATGTCTTCTAAAGGAACATTAACAACTAACAGCTACCGTGAAGAAGCTCTTAAAATATCATTGTCCCACCCTAATGTGATCGGAGGTGTCTCTCAAAATGAAATTCCAGAAGATCTTTTATTATTTACTCCAGGGGTTAATTTAGCAGATTCAGGAGACGGAAAAGGACAGCAATACAATACTCCAGAGCACGTTTTCAAAAACCTTCATTCCGATTTCATTATTGTAGGAAGAGGTATTTATAAATCTGAAAACCCAGAACAAGCTGCAGTGACATACAAAAATGAAGGATGGAAAGCTTATGTAAATTCTTTAAAAAAAGCTTAACAGTAAATTTCCAAAGTCTGTATAAAATGAGTTATATTTGATGCTTTATCACAGTATTGGGAAAGATCAGCATTTGTCTTATTTTGTTTTTTGGAATTGTGCAGGTTTCTGCACAAAAAGACAGCATCTACATAGAAGCGAAATTATCTTCAGACAAAAAGATACTGGATGTCAGCCAGGAAGTGGTTTATTATAATAATTCTAGCAAGGAATTACGTACAATAAAACTCTTGAACTGGGTTTCTGCCTATCAAAGAAGAGGAACTTCATTAGTATACAGAAAACTGGAAGACAGAAATACTGATCTGCATTTTGCAAAACCGGAGCAGCTGGGCAAGCTTCTCCAGCTTACTATAAAAGATAACGATAATGCTATTGTTTTAAGTGACAATATATCTTCAGAAAATCTTTTTATTCCTCTGGATGAGCCATTACAGCCTGGCAAAAGTATCAGATTAAAATTGCAATATCAGATGCAGCTTCCTGACAAGAGATTTACAGGATACGGGACATCTGGTAAAAATATAGCCTTAAAATATTTCTTTATTGTTCCGGATCATTTTGATCCGGACAATATTGTAAAAAGAAATTATCATGATATTGAAGAGTCTATTAGCTTCAATACTTATTGGACAGTTAATTTTGACCTTCCGCCTACTACTTTTATTGAAAGTAATCTTCATAAAACAGAAAACAATTCTTTTAAAGGATATTTAGATTCAGATCCTGAGTTTTTAATTTCACAGAATGAATATCCTTCCATAAAAGTACAAACAGGTGAAATCAATACTGAGATCCAGTTTGGATACCCTTTAACACCACAGGAAAAAGAGAACTTAGAGTTCTATCTTCCATTACATTTAAAATTTATCAAAGAGCAGGTTGGTCATCTTCCTGAACGATTATTTATTTCCGAAAAATTCAGAGCTGATGAAGATTTTTTTGGAAACAATGATATTACCTTTTGGAAATTCAAATTTCAATTATTTAGTGATGCAGAAAAAGTAGATCTTGACTATTTGGGGATTATCGCAAAAAAAGTTCTTGATGAAAGCATCATTACCGATAAACAGGATAATCACTGGTTTAAAAACGGATTGAAATCTTACATAGAAATTCAATATCTAAAAAAGTTCTATGGAGAAACAAAACTTTTAGGAAAACTTCCTGAAGCAAGAATCCTGGGAATAAAACCATTGAAGCTATTTCATGCATCCAATGTAAAACTGATTGATCGATATGGTCTAGCCTATCAATATATCATGTCTCAAAATCTCGATCAGAAAATCGGAGAAAAGTTTGCCGTATTGAGTAATTTCAATGTAATGGCTATAAGTAGTTTTGAAACAGGAAGTCTCTTCAACTACTCTGCTGATAAAATGGGATATGAAAATTTCAACGACCTACTGAAAAGTTATATAGCTAAAAACACCGATCGACAAGTAGATCCAAAAGACTTTTTAAAAAATCTTGCCGATAGAGATAATAGGACAAGCTACTTAACAGACTTCTTAAAACAGAAAAACAGAGTTAATTTTAAATTGCAGAAATTTAAAAAACAGGATGATTCATTGCATATTAAGATCAATAAAAATACCTTATCTCCTATTCCTGTTAAATTAGAAACCAAAACAACTGAGGAAGAAAAGAAAGAATATTGGGTAGAAACTGATGGAAGTGAAATGACAAAAACAGTTTCAATTCCAGCTCTTGATATTTATAAGATCACACTTAATAATGATTATATTTTTCCGGAGTCAACATACAGGGATAATTTCCTGTATTCAAAAGGTTTGTTCTCAAATGCAAAAAAAATTAAATTAAAACTGATAAAAGATATTCCAAATCCGGAGTTTAATGAAATTTATATCAGCCCGAGAATTCGCTTTAATAATACGTATGATAAATTTCTTTTAGGTTTTAATCTGAAGAACCAGTCATTCTTTGATCAGAAATTTCTCTACTCCTTTACTCCTACTTATAGTACAGGAACAGGAAAACTGACCGGATCAGGAGCTGTATCTTATTCTTTTCTTCCAGCAGAAAGTATTATCCGAAGTCTTACTTTTGGTGTTTCAGCGGCTTATTTCCACTACGATTATAATCTTGCTTATAGAAAGGGTTCTATATTCTCAAATATCAATTTCAGAAAAAATCCCAGAAGTACGGTAAGCAGAGGAATCAGTGCATCATATAATTATTTTGAAAGAGATCTTAGTCCTTTACGGGCAGCCAATGGAGATTATGATAAATACAATTTGTGGAGTGTAGGATATGGGTATACGGATAGCCAGATGATCCATGAAAAGAGCTTCAGCATTAGTACTCAGGGAATGGAAGATTTCAACAAAATAACGGCAGAAGGATTTTACAGATGGGAATTTGCACCAAGGCAAAAGTTAAGTCTAAGGGTATTTGCTGGTTATTTTGCGAGAAATGAAACCCGAAACAATACATTTAATTATGGGATATCAAGAGTTTCAAATTATTCTTTTTCTTACAATCTTTTAGGAGAAAGTGCGAATAGTGGGCTTTTATCTCAACAGTTTATTCTAGCAGATGGAGGTTTTAAATCTTTTATCCCCGGAACCGTCAATCAATGGATAACTTCCATAAATGTAGACACCAGCGTATGGAAAATATTCCATATTTATGCTGATGGAGGGATCTATAAAAACAAGAACTACCCTACCAAATTTATCTGGGATAGTGGAATAAAGATCAAAATAGTTCCTGACTTCCTGGAAGTTTATTTTCCTATCCAATCTTCTTTGGGTTTTGAACCAGCGTTTAAAGATTATGGAAGACGAATCAGATATACTTTAGTGCTTAATCTGGGTTCCATTATTAATGCAGCAAGAAGAGGTTGGTATTAAAAATTCGTAATCTGATATTTTATATTAATTAAATCATAACAAAACAAAAGCGGTCACTTGTATAAGTGACCGCTTTCTATCTAAAAAAATAAAATTAATCTTTCAGTATTTTTTGAGAAACCGGCTCATTGTTAACCAAACCTGTAACGATATAATTTCCTTTCTGTAATTCAGAAACATTTAAAATTTCATTTTCTTTTACAGAAGCTGTTTTTACAACCTGTCCATACATATTGTAAACCTTTACATCTTTAACATTTGCTCCGAAAGTAATTCCGTTATCCTTAATGAAAGTATTTTTAACAAGTCTATATTTAGATGCGGCAACTTCTCCAACTGCCAGCGTCCCGGTTGTTAATGAAAAATCATCAAAACTAACATTTGAACTGCTGTATGCACGTAGGTGTAATTGTAATCTTGTAGCATTAGCCGGAACAGTAAATGTAATTACTTTTTGTTGCCATGTCGTACTTTTCGTTAGAAACTGATTATTATTTCTCAATGGATCATTTGCGGAATCTGTAACAAGATAAATCGGATTATCTCCTGCATCTAAGAAATTGCTCCATATTCTACCTCCATTACCAGTTCCGCTTATCTTGTACCAAAAGCTTAATGTATACTGTTGTCCAGCTGTAACATTTACATTTTGAAAAAAACCAGTAGTAGCTGTTGCTGCATAATTAGCTCCAAAACCACCGGTATGAGCATCCGCTATAACATTTGGTGCTGTATAATTTGAATTCCAACCTGCAGCCCATGGTGACAAAGTCCCTGTTTCAAAACCTGGATTTTGAACCAAATTTTGTGCGTTAGCAAAAACTAATGAACTAGTAATGCTTAAAATTGTAAAGATTTTTCTCATAATTCTTGTTTTTCCTTTTTGTCTTTTTGACATTTCCATGACAAAATTACATTTATTTCAAAACGAGAAAATTACGAACAGATTAACTTTCTATTAATAATCAATGACACTTTATTCGATTTCTAATCAGAAGATCTAAATCATCAATTTCTATTTTTGCAATACAATCTTTATTACATTTTTTTATTCCAATTCATATTTTATACAATCAAAACATCTTTGTTACCACCATTCTCCATGCAAAATCATATATTTGACAGGATCATCCGGGCAAAATCCAAATCCACATTCCATAAAGGTAAAAACGGCATTGCTTGTTACCAATATAAATGCCGCAAAAAATGATACATTAACCAACACAATCATCCAATATGGTTGATCCTTTTTATCATTAGCATCAAATTGCCTGGAAAAAAGTAATAAAAAACTAATGACTAAGATGCTTATAATAAAAGCTACTAAGGCCCAACTATAAAGATGCATTCCCAAAACAGGAGTACCATAACCCTCATCATTAGGTGTAGGACAAATATGTAATAATACTTGACGAAAAGAAATTGCGATACCTAGCAATGCACTTATGATGGACAATCCATAATGGGTTGATTTGAATTCGAATTTTAAATTGAGAAGTAATCCGAAAATTACACCAAAGAAACATAATCGTTGTAATAAGCAAAGAGGGCAAGGGTATTCATTAAGTGCAAATTGAAAGTAATAAGCTCCCATTAAAATAAAAGAAACAATAAAGATTCCTAAAATGTTAATGTATCTTATAATTTGATTTTTCATAATAAGTTAAAATTGTAAGTTAATTTCATCTACGATATGATACTTCGCAACCAGTATAATTAATAAAGTGGTTACTACAAACATGATTATAGCATATTTTCTTTTCTTTTTCCAAATAAACCAATAAGAAATTGCAGCCGATAAAAAACATAGAGACATCATTTTTTGTGTTTTAATAGTTGAGTATTCTAAAATCATTTAAGACAAATCATAATCTTATATAATTTCAGCTTACTTATAAGTAGTAATCATCAATAACATAAAATATCATCTTAATACTGAATCAATTTTTGGTACATTCGCAAAAATTAATCCTTCAGAATTTTCTTGAAAACAGGAATATTGTTAACTATTCCTGTAACAATATAATTTCCTTTCTGAAGTTCGGACACATCTAAAGTTTCATTAATTTTCACAGACGCTTTTTTTACAACCTGCCCATACATATTATAAACCTTAACATCTTTGGCCTGAACTCCGAAAATAATCTCTCCATTCTTAACAAAAGTATTTTTTATAAAACTAGGTTTTTCATTGTTAATATCAGAAATTGATAATGTAGGTCGCGTTCCTGATATTGTAATGTTATCAACTCTTATGGCCCCTCCTACAGAATAAGTAGAAGTAGTACCGATTGCTTTAAATGCATTATTATTTTCAGGATCAAATACAGATACTAATCTCATCGCAAAGTTAGTATTGTTATTTGCTTCTTGTGGAATCGAATTATTAACGGAAGTCCACCCGGAAGTTGAAGTTGGCCCAATTACAATTACGTCCCCCACATCATTCCATGTGGATCCGTTTACAGTATATTGCATCTGAAAATATCTGGATCCTGTATTGGTTCCTGTAATATCCGCAGATACCATTATTCCTGTATAACTTTCTGTACTTGCAGCAAACATAAACCCTGCTGTTCCGGAACCAGATCCCTGAGCGGGAAATCCGGACACCCGCCATGACCTACCAGAGCTCGGATTTCCAGCCTGAAAAGTTGGAGTACCCGTAGCCCCCACTATCTCAGCTGTTCCAGAGCCCGTTGTGGCATCATTGGTGTTTCCGTCAAAATTCCATTGTGTAATAGTCGTTTGTGCATACATGACTGTAGTGGTTGCCATAGCAACCAATAGAGAATAAATCTTTTTCATAATTGTGTTTTAATAATTTTTCATAGTAAATCTAAGTGTATTTTCTGACGAATAACAATAATTATGGGAATTTTTTGTTAATAAAGCTAAACCATCCACCTTTAACATTTTTTAAGTATTTTTACCAATTATTTTGGAAAATTTGCGGAATTTTATTCTACTACTCCTGTTTCTTTTCATGGGCACATTGGCAACAAATGCTCAGATTTTCTCATGGAAGAATCCCAATCTTCAACAGGACTCTATCAAGAAGGATAGTATTCTCGCCGCAAGATTTGAACAGGATATTTTTGCTAAAGACACCCTGGATTTTGTAAGAACAAGAAACAGAGTTATAGTAGACGAAGCTGTTCTTGCCAAAAATGATAAAAAGAGATTCTTAGGGGAATTAAATTCTAAGGGTTCTATTATCCGTGGAATTACATTTGGTAATAATCAGGGGCAATCCGTACAAAGTTCAATGGATCTTCAAATCTCAGGAAGGCTTTCAAAAGATGTTACTATTTTAGCGAGTATTTCAGATCACAACCTTCCCATTCAGGCAGACGGTTATACACAGACCCTGGAAGAATTTGATAAAATTTACATGCAGCTTAATATTAAGGATAAGTCGATCCTTAGAGCGGGGCATTTGGATTTGGTTGAAGCCAAAAATTATTTTGCAAAATATCAAAGACGAAGTATGGGTCTTCAATTTCAGACCGAATTTGGAACAGAAAACAAGACTTTCGTTGATGTTTCCATGGGTGTTGCAAGAAGTGAATTTCACAGAATCCGTTTTCAGGGAGTCGAAGGTAATCAGGGTCCTTATCGTTTAACAGGTAAAAATGGGGAACAGTTTATAACATTAATCTCAGGATCTGAACAGGTATTTATCGATGGTATTTTAATGAAGCGTGGTGAAAACCAGGATTATATTATTAATTATAACACAGGGGAAGTTACTTTTACCAGTTTCAGACCTATTTTCCAACAGAATTTCATTACCATCTCTTATAATTATACGAATAGAAATTATTCCAGATATCTTTTTACCGGAAAGGTAGAACATCGAAGAGAGAAAATGAAAGTGGGCTTAAGCTGGTTCATGGAGAATGATAATAAAAATGCCCCACTTGCTTTAAATTTATCTAAAGAGGATGAACAGATTTTAGCAAACGCAGGAAACAATACCGATCTGATGTACGCCCCTTCCGGTGTTATTACCGAATATGATGTCAATAAAATCTTATACCGATTAGTTCAAGCCGGAGGAGGTAATCATTATGAGTTTTCTACCAATTCGACTGAAACCCTTTACCAGGTTTCTTTCACCTATTTTGGACCCAATCTTGGAGACTATAAATTATCACAGACCACTAATAACGGACGTGTTTTTGAATATGTAGGACCTAACTCAGGAGATTACAGAGCAGTACGAAAACTACCTTCTCCACAAAAATCCCAGGTATTTTCAGTGAATTCAGAATTCCTGCTGAAAGAGGGAAAAATCGGTGCAGACATTTCTTTAAGTAATTATGACCTCAATTTATTTTCTTCTAAAGATTCCGATCAGAATATCGGATATGCTGGTCGTATTTACGGGAACAAAACATTTACGAAAAACAACTGGAAAGGAACACCAAGTTTTGAATATCAATATATTGATAAACAGTTTCATATTCTTGACAGAATAAATGATGTGGAGTTCTCCAGAGATTTCAACTTAACTCAGGAATTCAGCCAGAAAACCCAAAACAGATTTATTTTTAGCTTCCTCAATAAATGGAATAATAAGTCTACGCTTAATTATCGTCTTAACTATCTGGATGAGCAGAATTCTTATAAAGGTTTTAAAAATGATCTGGATTTTGGATGGATCAAAGGCAAGTTTTTCACAAAAGGAAACTTATCTTACCTGAGCACTAATGCTATTTCACAAGACACCAAGTTTATCAGAGGTGGAGCATCTACAGAGTATACGGGTAAAAAAGGAAGTTGGGCTTTCGGAGGAAGCATGGAGCACAATGAAAAGAAATACAATGACTCTCAACTTATGGATGTCACAAGTTTCAGCTGGAAGGAACTATTTGTTCAAAAGAAGATCGGTGATAGTACGAGAACAAAATTATTGGCAAAAGTATACATGAGAGACAATGACTCAGTACGTGACAACAGACTTCAGAATATGAATAATATTTTGGGGATCATGGCTGAAAGTCAACTGATAAAAACAGAAAAGACGACTTTAAATGCTTTAATACATTATAGAAAATTTTTCTATCAGACTCCAGATATGGCTGCAGCCAGAAACAATGATTTCGTTGTTGGAAACATCCTGTACAATCAACAGCTTTTCAGAAATGGGATGCGCTTACAGGCTTTCTATGAACTTGGAAACGGACAGGAGGCTCAGAGAGAGTTTCAGTATATAAAGGTAACAGATGGCCAGGGAATTTATAAATGGACGGATTATAATGGTGATGGTGTCCAGCAGCTGGATGAGTTTGAAATTGCAGAGTATTCTGATTTAGCCAAATATATTAGGGTATACACTAATTCAGTCCGCTATATCCCTTCTAATAAAAACAAACTACAGCTCGCTCTATTCGTCAATCCGGCTATTGTCTTTAATTCGGAAAATGCATTTTTAAAACGATGGAATTTTAATATCTCACTAAACTCTCAAAATTCCTTCTATAAAAAAGATAAGGTTCTGGTGATCAATCCATTTGAAAAAAATGCTGATCAGATCTTAAAGAATCAGAATGTTCTGACCTCTGTACAATTTAATCCTACGGAAAAATCTGGTTGGAACGGAAATTATCGATTTATATCCAATGACAATCTCATCAACGCAAACTTTAGTAATGAGGAACGAGAGCAAACCTCTCATTTCATAAATCTAGGATATTGGTTCAATAAAGAATTCAGGGTGGATTGGGAGAACTCTATTCATGATATTAAAAACTCTTCGCAGCTATTCTCAACAAGAGATTACAGATTAAATAATTTCGAAACCAAGCCAAAGGCGACTTATAAATTTACAGATGCGATACAAGCTGAACTTTCTTCTGCTTTCCGACAAAAACAGAGAATTGATGGTGAAGAATTATTAAAGGCTTTTGATATTACCGGAACCATACAGTGGGAACGTAAAAAGACATCTATCAGAGGTAACTTCTCTTTTATCAATAACAATTTTACAGGAAATAACTTCAGTATTGTAGGAAACCAGATGCTGGATGGATTAAAGCCTGGAAAGAATCAGGTTTGGAGTGTATTTATACAGCAGGCCATCAATTCATTCTTACAATTGAATTTAAATTACGAAGGTCGAAATTCAGGTGATAGAACGATACACATCGGAAGTATGCAGGTGAAAGCAAGCTTTTAATTTAGAGAAGATGTAAGCTCCATTTGCATATCAATTCCACACTAATAATTTTCATAGAAAATATCAGTCTCTATGAAAGTTTAGAATTTCGTAAATTTGCACCATGATAAAAATAGGCAATATAGAACTGCCGGAATTTCCGCTTTTACTGGCACCGATGGAAGATGTAAGTGATCCTCCATTCAGACGTCTGTGCAAAATGCATGGTGCAGATATGATGTATTCAGAGTTTATTTCTTCTGAAGGCCTTATTCGTGATGCCATAAAAAGCAGAAAAAAACTGGATATTTTCGATTATGAAAGACCAGTTGGAATTCAGATTTTTGGAGGTGATGAAGAGGCTATGGCGATGTCTGCAAGAATTGTGGAGACTGTAAACCCGGATTTAGTTGATATTAATTTTGGCTGCCCAGTGAAAAAAGTAGTTTGTAAGGGAGCAGGAGCTGGTGTATTAAAAGATATTGATCTGATGGTACGCCTGACAAAAGCTGTTGTAAGTTCTACTCATTTACCAGTAACTGTAAAAACCCGTTTGGGGTGGGACAGTACATCTATTAATATTGATGAAGTTGCAGAACGTTTACAGGAAACAGGCATCAAAGCCTTAACCATACACGCGAGAACCAGAGGGCAGATGTATAAAGGAGAAGCAGATTGGGAACATATTTCCAGAATTAAGCAAAACCCTAATATTGAAATCCCTATTTTTGGAAATGGTGATATAGATTCACCTGAAAAGGCATTGGAATACAGACAGAAATACGCCTGTGATGGGATCATGATCGGCCGTGCAGCCATTGGTTATCCATGGATCTTTAATGAAATCAAGCATTTTTTCAAAACGGGTGAACATCTTCCTGAACCTACCATTTCAGACAGATTATTAGCAGTACGTCAACATGCTGAATGGAGTGCTGAATGGAAAGGTGAAAAACTGGGTCTTATTGAAATGAGACAGCATTACAGCAATTATTTCAGAGGAGTTCCTCATTTCAAGGAATTCAGAAAAAAGTTTCTTGAAGTTTTCACATTAGTTGAAATGGATGCTTTAATAAAAGAAACCCAACAATTCTACGAAGAATATCAGGAACAAGTATAAATAAAAAAACCATCAAATTATTGATGGTTTTTTTATTATTATTCAATTGATTTTATTTTAATAACCTCCCGTAGCAGATTGATTTTTAATTAAAGATAATGCAGAAGAAGTTCCTATTCTTTTCACTCCCATACTGATCATTTTTTCAGCATCGTCAGGAGTTCTTACTCCACCAGCAGCTTTTACGGAAAGTTTTCCGGCATTATCAAGCATAATCTGTATGCCTTCAAATGTAGCACCATTGGGTTTTCCATCTGTGGTTTCATAAAATCCTGTAGAAGATTTCACAAAGATAGAAGCTAAATCCTTTTCAAGAAAGTTCTCTTCTGCCCATTCAGAAATATATTTAGTAAGATCAGCAATTTGAATATCGGTTAAAGCTGCAATTTCAATAATCCATTTAGCAACTTTATGATTTTGTACACATAAAGAAGTACATTTTACAAACTCTTCTTTTATTAGTTCCAGATCTCCGTTTAGGTAAGCATTATAATTAATAACAAAATCTAACTCATCAGCTCCGTCTTCTATTGCTTTAGTAGCTTCTGTAATCTTCTCTTCGATAGAATAATTTCCTTCATGAAAACCAATTACAGTACCTATTACAACATTTGAATTCTTTTCGTTGATATATTTTTTAATTTCGGATACGTAATCCGGACGGATCATTACTGCAAAAATACCATTATCAATAGCTTCCTGAGTAAGATCTATATCTTTTTGTAAAGTTTCACTTTCTGAAAGCCCTGATTGTAAAGGCGTTTTCAAATAAGTGGAATCCAAATATTGGGCAATATTCATAACTAATTATACTTTCAATTGTCTGCTTATACCTTGCTCTAAAGAGATGAAGGTTTCTGTTCTTGTTACTCCTTTTAATTTTTGAAGTTTACTAAGGATCTGCATCAAGTGATCATTGTCTTTACAAAGAACTTTTAGGAAAATAGTATAATTTCCTGTGGTATAATGAGCTTCTACAACTTCATTAACGTCTTTTAAAGATTTCACTACATCAGGATAGTGGCTAGGCTGATCTAAGAAGATACCAATATAAGATATTACTTTGTATCCTATTTTTTTAGGATTCAAAAAGGAAATTGAATTCTCAATAACCCCTGCATGCTCAAGTTTCTTAATTCGCTGGTGTACAGCTGTAGTAGAAATCCCTACATGTTTTGAAATGTGTGCCAAAGAAGTCTTTGCATTATCCATTAGCATGTAGATAATTTCTTTGTCGATTGAGTCTAAATGATAGCTAGCATTTGTTGAATTTTTCATCTTGTAATTTTTTAATTTATGTTTTTTTTGTTCTTTATGCTTTTTTTATTATTTAAATTTCACAAAAACCGGAAAATGATCACTGTAGCCTCCCAAATAACGCGTACCTGCATAAGTCCTGAATGGTCTTCCTGCAAATTGCTTATTTCGGCTACTAATCTTTTCAGATTTGAATACTTCGGCACTTTGAAATGATAATCCTACGTTAATCTGATCATTAAAAAATGATTTCGATAATATAATCTGATCAAACAATAAGCCAGATTTATAATGAAAAGTAGAAAAATTTCCTGAAGAAAACAATTCATTAAACGGATTTTCTAGTATTTTATTATGATTGCTATCATAAAGAATATTAGTAAGATTTTCATCATCCGGATTTTCATTAAAATCACCACACAAAATGACATGTTCTTTATTACTATTCACAATGTTCGAAATTCTGTTATGAACCTCCTGCAATATAAAGTCTCTTTTGGGTTTATTAACGTCTTTTTCTCTCTTTGAGGGGAGGTGAGCGATAAAAACATTAATAATCTCCTCTTTATATTTCAATTTTGAATAGAGTACATCTCTAGTTGTATCGTAATATTCTGTGTTTTTATTTTTAATTTCAAAAAAGAATGTAATAGCTTCTGAATCTATCACTTCTATTTTACTTTTATCATATAATAAGGCAACATCTACTTTTCTTTCATCCATAGAATTGTAATGTACAATTCCAAATTGTGAATTAAAAGGTTCCATTGCTACAAGCTCTTCTAAAACTTTCTTTCCAGAAACTTCAGATAAACCAATTAAAAATGGTAATACCCCATTTTCTTCTTTTATTAATTGAAAAACATGTGCAATTTTCGAAAGCTTATTATTATATTTCCTTTCATCCCAGTTCCTTAAACCAGATTTCGTTGGATCAAATTTATGGACAGGTTTTACATCCGGTAAAAATAAATTTTCTACATTATAAAAAGTGAAAAGCTCCATCTACACATATTTCTATTCATAATAAAATAGCCTTGATTCTGAGATTGCAAATTTTTCGTGGGGCAAATTACGAAATATTGTTTTTGATTTTGTACTAAAAATAATATTTTAAGGACATTTTAATAAATACAATACATGAAAACCCTTAACAAATTCGCTTTCAAATTGTTCAAAACAAAATCAAAACGACAAATAATATTTACTTTATTAAAAACAACATCAAAAGATAATTGTTTTTATTTTATTATTTCGCTTTTTATTACAATTATTATTCCATTTTATATAAAAATTCAAAAAAAGAAAAAAAACAACATATCAATAAGAATGCACCATCAATAAATCACAGTAAATCAGGACGTTTCTCTTTTGTTATCCTTACGGCTTCATCGTGACGCCATTCTTCAATCTGTTTGAAATTCCCACTCAATAGAATTTTAGGAACCTCTAATCCTTTATAGTTTTCAGGTCTTGTATAAATAGGGGGGGAAAGAAGATCATCCTGAAAGCTGTCTGTAAGAGCACTTTGCTCATCATTGAGAACACCAGGAATTAATCTGATTATAGAATCTGCCAATACGCATGCAGCAAGCTCTCCACCTGTAAGAACATAATCTCCGATTGAAATTTCTTTAGTAATATGCAGATCCCTTACTCTTTGATCTATTCCTTTGTAATGTCCACATAGAAAGATCAGATTATTTTTTATTGAAAGAGAATTAGCAATTTTCTGATTCAATGTGACACCGTCTGGTGTAAGATAAATAACCTCATCATATGTCCTCTGTGCTTTGAGCTCTGAGATACAATTATCCAGAGGTTCAACCATCATCACCATTCCAGCTCCGCCTCCATAAGGCTCATCGTCGATCTGCCTATGTTTATTTATTGCCCATTCTCTTAAATGGTGAAAATGTACTTCTACCAATCCTTTATCCATTGCTCTTTTCAAAATAGAAGTTTTGAAAGGACTTTCCATCAGCTCAGGAAGTACGCTTATAATATCAATTCTCATTGTAATGTTCCATTTTTCTTAGTAGGAGAGATAATTAATCGTAAAGATGAATCTTTATTGAAATAGCTCCACATCCAGTTGAAGAACACAGCAAGTTTATTTCTGACACTTAAAATAAGCATCAAGTGCAAAAACATCCAGAAATACCATGCTAAAAAGCCCTGAAACTTTATAAAAGGTAAATCTACAACTGCTCTGTGTTTTCCAATAGTTGCTAAAGAGCCCTGATCTTTATATTCATATTCTTTCCAATTATTATCATTTCGTAACAGGTTTCTACCTAAATTCTTTGCCTGATTAATAGCCACATTAGCAACCTGAGGGTGACCTTGCGGATATTTGGGAGTTTCCATGTAGGCAATGTCTCCTATGGCAAAAATATTATTGTAACCTATTATTCTGTTATATCGATCTACTATATATCTGTTTCTAATTAATTTTTCTTCCGGAAATCCGTCTACGACATTTCCTGTTACACCTGCGGCCCATATTACATTATTGGAAGGAATTTCTTTTCCACTCTTCATAATCACCTTGTCACCATCATAATCGGTAACAATCTCTCCGCTTAAAAACGTCACCCCTAAATCTTTAAGATATTTCTCTGATTTCTCCTGAGCTTCAGTACTCATCACTGCAAGAGGTTTATCGGTAGAACTTACCAGGATAATTTTAAGGTGATCGAAGTTCATATAAGGATAATCCCTAGGCAGGATTTCCTTCTTCATTTCCGCGAAAGCTCCAGCCAGTTCAACCCCTGTTGGACCACTTCCTACAATAACAATATTCCAGTTTCCATCATCACTTCTGCTTTTTTCAAGAATTAATTTCTCAAAAGTCATCAAAACATGATTTCTGATACCTATGGCTTCCTGAGTATTTTTCATTCCAAAGGCTTTGCCTTCAAGATCTTTATTTCCAAAAAAATTGGTTTTACATCCAGTTGCAATAATTAATTTATCATACCGGAACTCTGCTTCATCAGTAATCACCCTATTCTGAGAAGGGTCAATTTCTTTTACATCAGTTAATCGAAACTGAATATTCCGTGATTGTTGAAAAATTTTCCTGAATGGAAAGGAAATATTGGAAGGTTCTATCCTCCCACACGCTACCTGATAAAAAAGCGGTTGAAACATATGATGATTTACCCGATCAAGAACAATTACTTTTTTATTTTTATTGTTCAATGTTTTCGCAAGTTGTAGTCCCGCAAAACCTCCTCCGATAATGATGATCTTTTCGCGTGTTTCCATAGTATACAAATTTACTGATTTTATTTAGCATTTTACTTGTTAAAAAGTTAGTTTTGCAAAACTTTATAATGAGAAAAAAGTACACCAAAAAAGCTGCCAAAAACGTTCATAAGAAAAGACGGAAAAACTATTTTTTTCGTCGAAAAGTCGTACTTGCTATTCTTATCCTGACTCTTATTGGAACAGGGTTTTATCTAAAGCAATCTATCAGCTATTACTACGCTTTATACTTTAATAAATTCACTCATAAAAAACTTCATAACAATGAAAAGGAGACTTTGAGAATTCAAAAGATCCTTACAGACAATCTGGATAAAACCTATGGCTTTGATGTTTCGCATTATCAAAACAGAGAAGATATTAAATGGGATAGCTTAAGTATTGGAAATAAAACGATTCCTTTAGAATTTGTTGTCATGAGGGCAACTATGGGAAATAAAAATGCGGATAAACATTTCGATGAATTCTGGACACAGGCAAAAAAACATGAACTCGTGCGAGGCGCCTACCATTTCTACAGAGCAGATGAAGATCCAATTATACAGGCAAATAACTTCTTAGCTAATGTAAAATTAGAAAGCGGCGATCTTCCTCCTATTTTGGATATCGAAAAAATCCCGAAACGCAAAACAAATAAAAAGCTGATTGAAGATTTAAAGGTTTGGTGTAAAATCATAGAGGAAACGTATGGAAAAAAACCTATCATTTACACCTATTACCATTATTATAAAGATTTTCTGAAAGGGGAGTTTGACGGATACACGCTGTGGTTGGCTAATTACAATGATGTCCCTACCCCTTCTCCAGATGATGAATGGGATTTTTGGCAATTTACAGAAAACGGGATCGTACATGGAATTAATACCAAGGTTGATCTTGATATTTATAATGGTAGTTCCTGGTCTTTGAAACGGCTTACTTTAGATTAATTATTTAAAAAATTCCAGGATATCATTATTCAGCTGATCTGGATTTTCAAAGGGGATAAAGTGTGTGGCTTTTTTATAGATCTTAAGTTTAGCATTAGGAATCTGTTTAGCAATAAATTCAGTCTCTTCTTTTTTTATCACGTCATTTTCGCCTGCTATGACCAAAACTGGTTTTTGAATTTTACGTAAAGAACTTTTGCTAATATTAGGTTCCTTAATCATGATTTTTAAAATTCTGGTCTGATTGAATTTTTCTGGTTTATTTTCAAGCTCTAAAACCTGAAGTTCTGTTTTCATACTATTGAAAAGACGTACGTCTACTCCATCAGGTTTGCTGTTTGCTCCAATAGTAATAAGTTTATTAACATTTTCCGGATACTTTAAAACAAATTCTAATCCGGTGTTTCCACCATCACTCCAGCCCACTATATTGATCTTTTTAATTCCCAGCTCATCAATCAATTTTTTGACATCATCCGCGAAAATAGAATAAGTTAGATCATTTTTGGAAGTATCAGTACTCTTCCCTTGCCCTCTGGTGTCTAAAGCAATTACTTTATAGTGTTGAGAAAGCACAGGAATCTGTTGATAAAAATCTTTAATACTCCCGCTGTTTCCATGAAGCAAAACTAAGGGTTCGCCTTCACCATAAGTCTCATAATACAGATCTGCATGGTTTCCTTTCAGGAATTTTCCTGCAGAAGTATTCTTTCCATATATTGAATTTTCCGATGCTATTTTATAAGGACTCAGATCAGGAATAAGATCAGCAAGGCTTTCATCGGAGACTTCGGATTCATCTTTCATATTTTTTCCATTCTTGTCCACTTTTACATCGATATTTATAGCAGGTGCAGCTAACGTCACTTTTTGCCAGTCTCCATAAAACTCCCTCAAAAATCCAGTTCTGAATAAAGCAGCACTAATCTTTATCCTCCCATTAAATCTTTTTAAAAATTGAATTCCGATAAAAAATTTACCCTGCACCCAGATGTTATAATCGTTTACATCTAAAGCAAACGTCCCTGATTTGGTCATATCTTCAGTAAGTGCAACATTAATTTCTTCGTTCAATATATTTTTATCAGGGAAGCCATTTTTCTCACTGTAGATGGTATAACGCATTTGTACAGGTTCATCAGAAACGTAACTGGCTATATTTAAATTAATATTTTTGATCTTAGATCTTCTGGTGGCATTAAACTGTAATGCTGTCTCTCCAAGAAAGTTCTCTTGATTCAGTCCCGGGTTTACCGAATACATGACATTCTTGGTCTTAGTAGTGACACCCCAGTTCTTGTCTACTAATTTCTTAGGTGTTAGCTTTACCTCTTGAATATTCTTTACTTTCTCTTTTAATAATATTTTTTGAGAATTATTCTTTACAAAGTTTTGAACCGTTTCCGTATAATTCTCATATCCTGCCACTTCAATTCTGACGTTCCCTGCCCTATTAGCTTTGGTAAGATCAATCGAAAAATTGCCTTTTTCATCAGAAATAACACCTATATTCTCTTTTTCCACTCCTATTTTCACATAGGGAATCGGTTGATTTTCATCTTTTGAAAGTACAGTTCCGGAAATTATCTGAGCATTAAGAAAGAAGGTCCAAAAAAGAAAGAATAAAGAATTGATTTTTTTCATGGTAAAAGTTTGGGACAAATATCTTTATTTATATCATCCAAAATTCATAACAGTTTATTAAAATTATTCTCCATTTAGTTAAAGATATCTTTATAATATATCGTTTACTGTCATAAGTATTTTGAGGCTTCAGGCAAAGGACAAAATATTTATTAATTAAAACCTTTAATATTTCGTATTTTCGCGCCACGAAATCTTTATAGAAATGAATTACGTTGCTGCTGAGAACCTTACTAAATCATACGGAGTAAAAGTTTTATTTAAAAATATATCTTTCAATATCAATGAAGGGGATAAAATAGCCATTGTTGCTAAAAACGGGAGTGGAAAATCTACCTTGTTGAAAATCCTGATGGGAAGAGAGATAGCAGACAGTGGAAATGTAATCATCAATAAAGATATACAGGTTGTATTATTTGATCAGGAAATTGACTATGATCCGAAGCTGACCATTGATGAGTTTATGATGACTCTTGACTCCGCTCCTATCGCAGCTCTTAAAAACTATCATAAATCACTCCATTCAACAGATCTTGAATTCATTGAAAAAGCCTTGGCTGATATGGAAGTCCATAAAGCCTGGGATCTTGAAAATGAAATGAAGCAGATCTTATCACAGCTTAAAATTACAGATCTGGAAGCCAAAATGGGAACCCTTTCAGGTGGACAGATCAAACGTGTAGCTTTGGCTAAGTTATTAACTGAAACCAGAGCGGAACACCGTCATACCCTTTTAATAATGGATGAGCCTACCAACCACCTTGATGTAGAAATGGTAGAATGGCTTGAAAATTATTTAAATAAAGCTAAGATTACTTTATTGCTAGTAACCCACGACCGTTATTTTTTAGATGGTGTATGTAATATTATTTGGGAAATGGAAGACAATAACCTTTATTTCCATAATGGTTCTTATGCTACCTATCTTGAAAATAAAATGATCAGAGAGGATAATCTTAATTCCACTATCGATAAAGCCAACAATCTTTATAGAAAAGAGTTGGAGTGGATGCGAAGACAACCCAAAGCAAGAACAACAAAATCAAAAAGTAGAATTGATGCTTTTTACGAAACAGAAAAAGTAGCAAAAACCAATACTTCAAAACAAGGTCTTGAATTGGATTTCGAAATGAAGCGTCTTGGTAATAAAATTCTGGAACTTAAAAATATTGATAAAAGCTTTGGCAGTAAAGTATTGTTGAAAGATTTCAGTTAT
Organism: Chryseobacterium paridis; assembly: GCF_016595215.1. Lineage (GTDB taxonomy): Bacteria > Bacteroidota > Bacteroidia > Flavobacteriales > Weeksellaceae > Chryseobacterium > Chryseobacterium paridis. The sequence continues at coordinate 2,199,134 of NZ_JAENHK010000010.1, forward strand.
TCATTCCAGCGTGGAGAAAAAGTAGGCATTGTCGGGAAAAATGGTGCCGGGAAATCTACCCTATTAAATATTATCCAGGGATTTGAAAAAGCAGACAAAGGGGAAATTGAAACTGGAGAAACAATTTCTTTTGGATATTTTTCTCAAAAGGGATTAACTTATAAAGAGGATGAAAGAGTAATCGACTTCATTAAAGAAATTGCTGAGTTCTATCCTCTGGCTAATGGAAAAAGTCTTTCAGCTTCTCAGTTTTTAAGATTATTCCTGTTTGATGATCAAACGCAATACTCTCCTATTTCTAAACTTTCGGGAGGAGAGAAAAGAAGATTGCACCTGATGTATATTCTTTATCAGAATCCTAACTTCCTTATTTTCGATGAGCCGACCAATGATCTGGATCTTCCTACATTAACGGTTCTTGAAAACTTTTTACAACAATTTCAGGGTTCATTAATTATTGTATCGCACGATAGATATTTTATGGATCGCATCGTTGATCATATTTTAGCTTTTGAGGGAGACGGGAAAATTAAAGATTTTATTGGCAACTTCTCAGAATACAGAGAAGCCAAAAGCCGTGAAGATTCTTCAGAAAAAAGTGCACCACAAAAAGCAGAGATCAAAGAACCTGTGCAAGCTCCTGTTGTAACTCCAACAAGTTCAAAAAAACGAAAACTGTCTTTTAAGGAACAAAGGGAATTAGAAACTATTGAAAATGAAATGCCTAAATTAGAGGAACAGCGTGAGAAAATCCTTGATCAGCTCAACAATGAAACAGATTATGAAAAAATTTCAAAACTTTCAGCTGAACTAGAGACAATTTCAGCAAAACTGGAAGATCATGAAATGAAATGGCTAGAGTTCCAGGAAATCCTGGGTGAATAATATTATCATTAGAAAATAAAACAATTTCGGCTTCACCTAGGTGAAGCCGAAATTGTTTTAATCAAGATGTATCACTTCTTCTTTTTCTGAGCTCTCAAAACAAGCATCAATAAGTTTCATATTTTGAATAACCTCTTTTCCTGGGGATGGCAGGTCATATCCAAAAACAATATGTTCATAGATCTCCTGGTAGTAATTCATATAGTTTCCAGGCTCACTTGATGTAAGGGTTCTTTCTGTTTCGCCATGGTCATTTACATAATTTAAAATCCCATCAGAATCTTTCAGCGGAAGCATCCAGTTTTCACCATAAGTTGGTAAAGTTCCAGCTACCAGTTCTGTTTCTTGATTATCGGTTCTTTCTTGTAAAAAACTACCTTTATTACCATGAATAACATAAGCGTAATGAGCCTCTTTACTAAAAACAGAAGATTTTAAACGAACCCTCATCTTATTTTTATAAAACAAAATAATCTCAAAATAGTCGTTCGCATATTCTATTCCTTTCATTGAAAAGACATCTCCAAAAAGCTTTTCCGGAAATCCGAAAAGCTGCACTGCCTGATCGATCAAATGAGCCCCCAGATCATGAAGTGATCCGGAACCAGTCTGCTGCGGATTTTCTTTGTGTTGCTTTCCGCTGGGTTCAGTACGAAATCTATCAAATCGTATCTCAGCTTCTTTGATATCTCCTAATTTTTTATCATTAAGAATCTTCTTTACTTGTAAAAAATCTCGATCAAATCTTCTGTTCTGATAAACACTTAAAAACAATCCTTTCTCTTCGGCTAATTGTACTAATTGCTCAGCTTCAGAAACATCAACCGTAAAAGGCTTTTCTACAATGACATTTTTACCTGCTTCAAGGGCCATTTTGACATATTCAAAATGAGTTTGAACCGGAGTGTTAACCACTACTACTTCAACATCAGAATGATTCAGCATTTCCTCTACTGATCGATAGATTGTTGCATCAGGATATTTTTCCTTAGACTCTTCTTTACTTCTTTCTACTACAGCCGACATAAAAAAACCAGGATGTTCTTTTAGAAAGGGTGCATGAAAAACCTTTCCACTCATTCCAAACGCGCAAAGACCTACTTTTACCAATTGCATACTCTATTTTTTTAACAAATATATTGAGAAAAATCTTTCTTTATAAATCTATAGCAGATATAATTTACCACTTATTAGAACATGACAAATATCATTAGAATCATTTTTATTGATTCTAAATAATAATTTCAAATACCTTACTTTTGCGCGTTATTTAAATCCACTCTAAATAAAGTAAAATTAAGAATGAAAAAACAAATTACTACTTTAGGTTTTATGGTTATATCCCTCTCAGCAACTGCACAAATGGGAAATAAATCTGAAACCGATACTATTAGAATTCAAACTATTGAAGACGTAAATCTCCATAAAACAGGAAATCCAAATAAGGCTAAACCGTTATCTACTAAGTCAAATCTTACCGTAATGGAAATTCCTCAGCCAATAGCAATCGTTACTCATGAAGTGATTGAACAGCAACAGGCTAAACAATTAAGTGATGTAATAAAAAATGTAAATGGACTTTACCTTACTTCTGCAAGGGGCGGTTCTCAGGATAGTTTTGGGGGACGTGGTTTTACTTTCGGAAATGATAATATTTTCAAGAATGGAGCAAGAGTTAATAGCGGAGTATTTCCTGAAGTAAGTGGTCTAGAAAGAGTGGAAGTATTAAAAGGAGCCAATGCAATGTTGTACGGAAACGTTGGTCCTGGAGGAATCATAAACCTTATTACAAAAAAACCAAAATTTGATTTTGGAGGTATGGTTGGTTTCAGCACAGGTAGCTGGAACTCATACAAACCTACAGTAGATATTTATGGTCCTTTAAGTAAAAATATTGCATTCAGAGTAAATGGTACTTATGAATATGCTGAGAGCTTCAGAGATCATGTAGAATCTAAAAAGAATTACTTCAACCCTTCTTTTGTGTTTAATCTTAGTGAAAACACTCAACTTATTGTAGAAGGAGATTATTTATACCATACTTTTACACCCGATTTTGGAATAGGTAGTATAGTAGACGAGGCTACTGGAATCTCAAGACTCGCTACAGAAGTTAATAGAAAACAATTTTTTGGGACCAACTGGCAATATCAAACTAATCAACAAGCTACAACAGATGTTGTTTTAAATCATAAAATCAACAATAAATGGGCCTTAAACGCAGTTGCCTCTTACCAGAACTACACCAAAGACTATTTCTCTACAGAAAGAGTGCAATGGACTTATAATTCATCCGTAAACAACTCAAATCCAACTTGGTCTAGACCTTTAGGTAGAAATTATACGGAGCAGAATTATACTTCTATGCAAATTAATTTGAATGGAGAATTTAATACCGGAAGGCTTAATCATAAAGTTTTGTTTGGAACTGATGGAGATTATGGAGTTGCAGATACTTATGCATATAAAATTGACAGCAATACTCCTGTTGTTTTGTCTCTCAATAACCCTTCAACATGGACTAATGAAGGCCCAATGCCAAATACTAGCAGAACATCCAGAAATAGAATAAATACAGCAAGGTATGGTTTCTATGCGCAGGATTTAATTAGTATAACTAAAGAATTTAAAGTTTTAGCTGGGTTACGTTGGTCTAGTATTCAGAATGATGATACTAAGGTAAAGAATTTCTTAACCAATGAAGAAAAACCTACACCAAACAGTGGCACAAAAGAAACTGCGTTTTCTCCAAAAGTGGGTTTAATCTATAATCCTAATGAAAACATTTCTGTTTTTGCTACTTACACCAACTCATTTGTTCCGAATACTGGGTTTGATGAATCAGGGGCTGCATTAAAAGCTTCTACTGTAGATCAATATGAAGTAGGAATTAAGAAAAATCTTTGGAACAATGCATTAGCAGTAAATCTTACAGCTTATCAGATCAATAACAGAGATACATACACCGTACCTAATTTACCAAATGGAGCTGTAGTTCTTTATAGAGTATATGCAGGAAATATCCGAAGCAGAGGGGTAGAATTAGATATCACTGGAAATCCGATGAGCAATTTATCTTTAATTGGGGGTATTTCTTATAATAACGCAGTCTATACAAAAACTCCAAATAATGGATTTGTTGAAGACCAAAGATTAGTAAGAACTCCAGCGTTTACTACCAATGCATCTGCTTTTTATACCTTTACAGACTTTGTAAAGGGCTTAAAAATTGGTGCATCTCTATTTTATACAGGAGACAGAAAAGCTGGCTGGAATGATGTGAAAGGCCAAAAACAAGTTACAAGAATGATTGACATTAACGGTTTTACTACAGTAGATTTTAGTCTGGGATACGAATGGAAAAAATTTGTGCTTCAAGGAAAAGTAGGAAACTTATTTGATGTCGTTAACTACAATGTTCATGAAAACTACTCTGTAAACCCTATAACTCCAAGAAACTATTATTTCACATTAACTTATAAACTTTAAAAATAATAACATCAGTTATTTTTTCATCTAAAGTGGAAGTTGCATTTTTGCAGCTTTCACTTTTTTAAATAAAAACAAACAATAGATATGGATAAAATAAAAGACACCAGAAGTTTTATGAGAATTACCCACAGGTATTTAGGCTATTTTCTTGCGGGAATTATGGCCATTTATGCGATAAGCGGTGTGTTATTGGTATATAGGGATACCGACTTTTTAAAGAAAGATAAAAAGTACAGCACAACAGTTGGCAAAGATCTCTCAGAAAAAGCTTTAGGCAAAGAGTTAAAAATCAAGAATTTTGAAATAGAAAGCAGGGTTGGAAATATTGCTTATTTTAAACAAGGAGCCTATAATACAACTACTGGTGAAGCTAAATACATAAAAAAAGAATTGCCTTTTGCTCTTGATAAAATGGTAAAACTTCATAAGGCACAATCTAAGGACACATTATCTCCATTAAATACCTTTTTTGGAGTTGCTTTATTCTTCTTTGTAATTTCGAGCTTCTGGATGTTCAATCCAAAAACGAAAGCCTTCAAGCGCGGAATGATTTTTACTATTGCCGGACTTGTAGTGTCTATTATTTTAATCTTCATTTAGAAATTGTAAAATAATTAATAAAACAGCATAATTAATTTCATTTTCATTTTTCTTAATTTAACATTATTTTAGTAAAATTAGCTAAAAATACGTACTATGGCACATTTATTGATTTTCACCACCCATAGAATAATAAATATTAATTATTAAAATTATAAATTATGAAAAAACTAATCTTAGCAGGAATAATTGCAGTAGCTGGATTAACAACAACAGCAAATGCCCAAATTCAAAAAGGTAACTGGATGGTTGGTAGTAGTATTGTAGCTAGTAATTTTGGTCTTAATACAGGGGGAGGATATAACATTTCTTTACAACCAAAAGCAGCTTACTTTATTGAAGACAACGTTGCATTAGGGGGATATGTTGACTTAGGTTTTAATAAAGTTACCAAGGGATCACCTACAAATTTTGTATATAAAGTAGGAGCTTTAGGACGTTATTTTGTATCACCAGGTGAAAAAGGTATTGATAATCTATTACACCACGGACGTTGGTTTTTCGAAGGTAACGTTGGTATTGGAGGAACTTCTACAGAAGGAGGAAACTCTACTACAGGTTTAGATTTCGGTGCAGGTCCTGGGTATTCATACTTCATTACACCAAATATTGGTGTTGAGGGTCTTGTTAAATATAATGGTGTTGCCGGATTTGGTAAAAACGGTCTGACTTCAACCCTAACTTTTAACGTAGGATTTAGTATTTATCTTCCTACATCTAAAGGAAAAGAAATTATGAATGACGTAAAAAATTAATTTTTACAAATCATCTTTAAAAATAAAAGTGCCTCGAATAATTCGAGGCACTTTTCGTACAAATTAAAACTAAACTATAAAAAATCAAATAAATCATGTATTGGGTTGAGGCGTATATCTTAAATACGGCCTTATTTCAGTTACTCCTTTAGAAAATATTTTGCGGGCTTCTTCTGTTGATATGGATGGAGGAACTATAACATCGTCGCCATTTTTCCAATTAACCGGTGTAGCCACAGTATGAGAGTCTACCAACTGTAAAGAATCAAGAACTCTGATAATTTCATTGAAGTTCCTTCCTGTAGATGCTGGATAAGTTATTATTAAACGTACTTTCTTGGCAGGATCAATAATCAGTAAAGAACGTACTGTTGCTGTTACAGAAGCATTGGGATGAATAAAGTCATATAATTCTGAAACTTTTCTATCCTTATCAGCAATAATCGGGAACTGCACTTCTGTATTCTGTGTTTCATTAATATCTTTAATCCAGTTTTGATGATCTTCTACTCCATCTACACTCAGAGCAATTACCTTTGTATTTCTTGCATCAAATTCTGATTTCAGTTTTGATGTAAAACCAAGTTCAGTAGTGCAAACAGGTGTATAATCAGCAGGATGCGAAAATAAGATCCCCCAGGAATCTCCCAGATAATTATGAAAATCCAGATCACCTGCAGTTGTTTCTGCCTGAAAGTTGGGTGCTATATCTCCTAGTTTAATTGACATACTATTCTCGTTTATTAGTCTACAAATTTAGTAGACTTTTTTGAACTGGCAAATTTTTTGATGAAAATTTATATATTACATTAAAAAAAATTAATACATGGAGAAAATTGGTTTAAGTTATGTTGATGTCGTCTATAGAGTTTTGCAAAGCTGGTACCTCAAATTTGCAGAACTGACCCCTAAATTAATTGTTGGAATACTGGTTTTTTCTTTTTTCTTATTTACAAGTAAATATTTTAGTCAGCTTGCCGTAAAGCTCTTTCATAAATTATTTCCCAAAAGCGAAAAGGAAAGTTCCCTGGTTACTTTATTAGCTATTTTCCGTTTTATTATTATGCTGATGGGAAGTTTTATCGCATTAGAAATAATGGGATTCAGTGGTTTTCTCTGGAAATTCATTGGAAGTTTAGGAGTAGCAGGGGTTATTGCAGGGGTTGCATTAAAAGATCTGGTATCGAGTATATTTTCAGGAATGCTGATTGGAATTGATAAAGCTTTTAAGGTCGGAGATTATGTCTCTATTGGGAACAACTCAGGCACTGTAATGGAGATTGGATTTCTTACCACTAAAATAATTACAGATGACGGTAAAAAAGTGTATATACCGAATCAGGTTATCTTTAATTCACCATTTTCTAATATTACCGCATCCCCTCAGAGAAGGATTATATTAAACTTTGAAATTCCTGCTGATGAAGATATTAACAAAGCCCAAAAAGGAATTTTAGAAGTTATTAAAAGTTTAGAGTACGTTGATAAATTAGATACTGCTGAAGTTGTATTTACAGATCTGAAACAAGGAGTATTTAATCTTCAGGCAAAGTTCTGGATGACTATAGGAGCTAATATTACCAGGGTTAAAAGTGACGCTTATTTAAAGATCAAACAACGTCTGGACAGTGATAATATATTATTGGTGACACCAACAAGTATCAGTATTACTAATGGAGACACCAATCTGGCAGGAAATCAATAGATATAAACTGCTTTAGAGATCGTCCATTATCACTATTTTGAAGTTTGAAATACACAAAAAAACCGTTCCAGTCACTGAAACGGTTTTTTATTTATTTAAAATTTTAGTCTTATGCTAAAACTTCTTTTACTTTGTTTGCAGCTTCTTCTAAAGTAATTGCAGAGTGTACCGGAAGACCAGACTCATCAATTAATTTTTTAGCTTCTACAGCGTTCGTTCCTTGTAATCTTACGATCAATGGAACAGGTAAGCTTCCCATCGCTTTGTAAGCATCTACAACACCCTGAGCAACTCTGTCACATCTTACGATACCTCCGAAGATGTTGATCAAGATTGCTTTTACATTTGGATCTCTTAAGATGATTCCGAAAGCAGTCTGAACTCTCTGAGCATCAGCAGTACCACCAACGTCAAGGAAGTTAGCAGGGTTACCACCAGATAATTTGATGATATCCATAGTAGCCATTGCAAGACCAGCTCCGTTTACCATACAAGCAACGTTACCATCTAATTTTACGAAGTTAAGACCAGCTTCACCAGCTTCAACATCGATAGGATCTTCTTCTCTTGTATCTCTTAAAGCTTCAAGATCCTTGTGACGGAATAATGAGTTACCATCTAAAGTTACTTTAGCATCTACAGCGATAATTTTGTTATCAGAAGTCTTCAATACCGGGTTGATTTCAAAAAGAGAAGCATCAATTCCTACATATGCGTTATACAAAGATGTAATGAATTTTGTAAATTCTTTGAAAGCATTTCCTTCAAGACCTAAGTTGAAAGCAATTTTTCTAGCCTGGAAACCTTGAAGACCTAAAGCAGGATCAATAAGTTCGTTGTGGATCAAATGAGGAGTTACCTCAGCAACGTGCTCAATATCCATACCTCCTTCAGTAGAATACACGATTGTATTTTTACCTTCAGCTCTATCTAAAAGAATAGAAACATAAAATTCTTTAGTTTCAGATTCTCCAGGATAATAAACGTCTTCTGCAACCAAAACAGAGTTTACTTTTTTACCTTCAGCAGAAGTTTGTGGAGTTACCAACTGCATTCCGATGATGTTCTGTGCATTTTCTTTAAGCTTATCCATGTTTGGAGAAAACTTAACACCACCACCTTTACCACGACCACCTGCGTGAATTTGTGCTTTTACAACCCAAGCTTGTGCTCCGGTTTCAGCAGTTAATTTTTCAGCAGCTGCTACAGCTTCTTCTACATTATTAGCTACGAAACCACGTTGTATTGCTACTCCGTACTTTGATAAAATCTCTTTTGATTGATACTCGTGAAGATTCATATTATTTTTATTATTTTATTTTAAATTTTAAAGGTTGACAAATTTACTAAAAAGACATGGAAGTGCAAGATTCTATGTCCAAAAATTAAAGTTCAATGATCTTGATTTTTAACAGGTCTTCTAATTTTCTTTTATTCGTCAATATATTTTTTAGGATTCGAAATCTTTAGATGGAGTTTTCTCCTCTTAATTTTCTATTGCGTTTATATTTTATTTTTAGCAAAATATAAAATAAGCATTCCCCAACTTAGAATCATCAACAATCCACCAAGTGGAGTAATTGGTCCCAAAAACTTCAGATTGGCTCCAAGATAATCCTGCAGACTTAAAAAATAAATACTGAACGAGAACAACATTGCTCCAGCAATCATTAATATAGAAACCCATTTTTCTGAAGAGGTTTCAAATTTCAAGATATACCCTACAATCAATAAAAAGAAAGCAGCATACATTTGATATCTTACTCCGGTTTCAAAACTTTCAAGTCTTTCAACCGTTAATATTTTCTTTAGAGCGTGCGCGCCGAATGCACCTAAAATTACCGACAGTATGCCATAAACGGCACCAAATACTAAAGTAATTGTTTTCATTGTATCAATTTATGGAAACAGATCTTTGTCGGATCCGTTTTATTTATAGTTTAAAATTTTGAATACCAAAGACAGCGCTCCAATGGCAATTAACATCCATGCGAGCTTCTTACTACTTGCAAAACCCGGATGCTGAGTCACTTTCAGGAAGACACCAAAAACCAATATAAAAGCTGACAATATAATTCCGAACATCTTATTGAGCTCTCATTCTGTTAAATTCACTGATCACTTCATGATGAGTGACTGTCTTATCTTTAAAATAAACAACAAAATGCTGTTTTTCTTCTTCGGTAGCTCCCATCTGATTCAAAATGTTCAAAAGGTGCATTTTCATATGCCCTTTCTGAATTCCTGTGGTCACTAAAGAGCGTAACGCTCCAAAATTCTGTGCTAATCCCGAAACAGCAAGAATACTCATCAATTCCTGAGCAGATGGCTTTCCAAGGAGTGCTAAGGAGAACTTAACCAAAGGATGAAGATTCGTCAACCCTCCTACAACTCCAACGGAAATAGGAAGATCAATCCAAAATCTAAAAATTCCGTTTTCGGTAGTACAATGAGTTAAAGATCTGTATTGTCCATCTCTTGCTGCATAAGCATGTGCGCAGGCTTCAGTTGCTCTAAAATCATTACCTGTAGCAATCACCACAGCATCTACTCCATTCATAATTCCTTTATTGTGAGTCGTTGCACGGAATGGCTCAATCTCAGCGATTGTTACTGCCTGTTTAAATTTTCTTGCAAACTCTTCATTAGAAATTCCGCTATCATCTTTCAGGTCATCAATTTTACAGGAAACCTCAGCACGGACTACACAATCGGGAGTAAAGTTAGATAGGATGTTCATCACAATCTGTAAAGAATCTTTTTCCTCCTGAGTAAAATCTTCTTCTTTTGCTACTTCCTCCTTCAAAGTCTTTCCAAACTGCTCAAGGCATGAATTGATAAAGTTAGCCCCCATAGAATCCACTGTATCAAAACTCGCCTTTAACTGATAATAATGAGCCATATCAGCTGTCTTATCCACCAGCTTAATATCCAAGATCCCACCCCCTCTATTTCTCATATTGGCGGTAATCGCTTCTGTAGCCTCGAACAATTTTTTCTTTAATTTAAAATTAAAGAAATGCAATAGTTTATGAGATTCTACATTAAAGATAAAGTGAGTGTGTCCTAGCTTCTCAGTATTGATAATAGTAGTTTTAAAACCTCCTTTATCGATCCAAAACTTAGCCGCTTTAGAGGCAGCTGCGACTACAGAACTTTCTTCAACGGCCATTGGTAAAGCCACTAACTTTCCATCTATAAGAAAGTTCGGCGCTATTCCATAAGGCATATAGAAATTGGAAATTGTATTTTCAGAAAATTCATCATGAAGTTTCTGAAGTTCTGCATTATCGTTCCAGTATTGTTGTAATATATTTTGATATTCCTGATTACCGTCAAGATATTCATTGACTAACCAGTCCATTTTCCCTTGTTTTGTAAGTTTGGAAAAACCTTCAATCGGTTGATGATTCATAGTATAACTTTAAAGAACCGTAAATATAATGATTTTGATACTTTAATCTGTTGATAACTTTATGTTAAAAAGGGTGACATTTCTCAATTTTGGAATTACTTTTGAACTTAAATTCATACCGTTAAATCGTCCATATACTATTTTAAATGAACTTTGACCGCCTAAAAGAAAAACTCGAAATCCTTGCTGATGCTGCGAAATATGACGTTTCCTGCTCATCCAGTGGAGGAACTCGAAAGAATAAAAAAGGCGCTTTAGGAGACAGTTCCATAAGTGGAATTTGTCATACCTATACTGAAGACGGAAGATGTGTATCTCTTCTGAAAGTTCTTTTGACCAATCACTGTATTTATGATTGTGCTTATTGTGTCTCGAGAAGTTCTAATGATATAAAAAGAGCAGCTTTCACTGTGGAAGAAGTGGTTGATCTAACGATTAACTTTTATAGAAGAAACTATATTGAAGGTCTTTTTCTAAGTTCAGGTATTTTTAAAAATGCCGATACCACCATGGAGCGTTTAGTGAGGGTAGCAAAAAAGTTGCGCCTGGAGGAGAATTTCAATGGATATATTCATTTAAAATCCATTCCTGGAGCAAGTGATGAATTGATGCAGGAAGCCGCTTTATACGCTGATAGATTATCAATCAACCTGGAAATTCCAACAGAAAGTGGGTTGAAATTATTGGCGCCCGAAAAGAACAGAGCGGATATGATAAGCCCAATGCGCTATATCCAGAATGGAATTGCACAATACAATGATGAAAAGAAAATTTTCCGGAAAGTTCCAAAGTTTGTACCTGCAGGACAATCAACACAAATGATTGTGGGGGCAACCAATGAAAATGATCTCCAAATCATAAAAGTAGCTGATCACTTCTATAAAAATTTTAATCTTAAAAGGGTATATTACTCCGGATACGTTCCGGTTCTCGAAGATAAAAGATTACCGTCCTTAACGACGGAAGTTCCCATGCTAAGAGAAAACAGATTATATCAATCTGATTGGCTCATGAGGTTTTATGGTTTTAAAGCAGAAGAAATCTTAGACCCTAATATCCCTTTTCTGGATCTTGAGATCGATCCAAAATTAAGCTGGGCATTAAGGCATCTGGATCAATTTCCAGTAAGTCTTCAGACAGCAGACTATCAAATGATTCTTAGAATACCAGGAATCGGAGTAAAAACAGCTAAAAAAATTGTACAGGCCAGACGCTTCCAAGTTTTGAATATCGATCATCTTAAAAAATTAGGAGCAGCTGTGAACAGGGCAAGGTATTTTATTGATTTCGATGCAGGAAATATGTACCTGAGATATCTGACGGATAAAAATTTCAGAAAGCTTCTTATTGGCGGAAGTTCATCTAAATTTCAGAATCAGTTTTCACAGCAGTTGACCTTATTTTAAAAATGAATTGCACAAATATTTTACAGAATGAACACTATTTCTTTTTACAGTGTCATTCAAAACGAAGCAATGCAGAGTCAAAAATCTATCATCTCCTCACGTCGAAATGACAATTGAAATACTTAACATTAAACTTTGCTCATATGCTTTCAGCATACCAAAAGAAATAACAAGAATTACAAATTGCAATATTAAATAATGACAACCTTACTTTATGATGGAAGCTTCGACGGTCTTTTAACTGCAGTATTTGAAGTATTTGAATACCGCTATAAGGACGTAGAGATTATCAGTAAAGGACATTTTCATCAGGAGAACATTTTTGCTGAAATCCACGAAGTTGTCACACAAAATGATAAGGCAGAAAGAGTTTTGAACAAACTGGAACAGAATATAAGTAAATCTGGAATCCACCAATTATTAAAAGTCTTTTTATCAGAAGATCCAGAGTCAGAACAAATCATTTTATCAGCCATAAAACAATCTATTCAACATCCACAGGAAAATATTCTCCAAAATTATGCTGATAATGATATTTTAAAAATTTCAAAGATTTGCAAATCAGTTGATCGGGAAAAACATAGGATGACAGCCTTTGTAAGGTTTGAGAAAATGCAGGATGGTGTTTTCTTTGCCAAAATAGATCCGGATTTTAATGTCATTCCATTGATTCGAAAACATTTTAAGGACCGTTATCAGGACCAAAAATGGATGATCTACGACCTAAGGAGGCATTACGGAATTTTATATGATCTTGAAAACTGTGACTTCTTTTATCCTGAAGAGAAATTAAATTTGGAACAGTATCAACAAAAACTTCATGATGAGGAAACTCAATATCAAACCCTTTGGCAAAGGTATTTTATAAAAACGAATATTGCGGAAAGGAAGAACTTGAAACTGCATATCCAGCATGTTCCGAAAAGGTATTGGAAATATCTGACTGAAAAGAACTAATTTAAGGCAATTAATGATCTCGTAGATTTAGCAGATAACGCAGATCTTAATATGAGTGCGGATATAAAAATTTCATGATAAAAATATATGATAGTCAAAGTGATAAAAAAGATAGTATGCATAATTGCTTTGGCAACAATTCTAAGCTGCAAAAATGATAAAATAGAAAAGGTAAAACCTGGTGCAAATGAAAGCCCAGCTTCGAAAACTTTAATTAATATCAATAAAAATACGACTAAAGAAAGATTTTCACCACCAAACGGCTATGAATGGATTGAGGGAAAACCTGACTCCTTTGGATATTTTCTTGAGAACTATACTTTAAAACCTTATAAAAGTCAAATTTTGAGATATGATGGCGATCCAATTTCTACCCAGAATCTTCATGAAGCCGTTTTTGATATTGATACCGGAGATAAGGATTTACAGCAATGTGCAGACGCCGTTATCCGTTTAAGAGCTGAATATTTATTCAAGACAAAAAAATTCAACGAAATACAGTTTCATTTTACAAATGGTGATCTCGTTAGCTGGAATGATTACAAAAATGGCATAAGGGCTTTTGTTAATGGTAATTCTGTAAGTTTCAGAAAAACGGCTTCTTTTGATGACTCATATCAAAATTTTAGAAATTACCTCGAGCTCATCTTTAATTATGCTGGAACGATTTCTTTACATAAAGAGACGCAAGCCGTTACAAAAAATACCGATTTAAAAACCGGAGATATTCTCATCACACCAGGAAGCCCTGGACATGTTGTATTTATTTCAGGATCATGCATTAATAGAGAGGGTAAAAAATTATTTCTATTAGCTGAAGGCTTTACGCCTGCTCAATCCATCCACTTACTTTCCAATCCTTTTGATAAAGATCTTTCGCCCTGGTATGATTTAGATGTAAATGCATCTGAAATCAAAACTGCGAGATATTATTTTAAACCTGCCAATTTTAGAAGTTTTTAACAATTTATATCCAAAACTATTATCAAGTTACTACCATAATCTGAACTTGTTTTTGTAAATTTGTGTTCGAAATTTTTTACTAGATGAAAGAAAGTGCTGTAAAAAAAATTGCAGTTCTTACTTCCGGAGGAGATTCTCCAGGTATGAATGCCGCATTAAGAGCGGTAGTAAGAACAGCAAATTATTATAATATTGAATGTTATGGAATAAGAGAAGGTTATAATGGCCTTATCAACGATGACTTCCTAAAAATGGGGCCTCGTTCCGTAAAAAATATAATCAACCAGGGTGGAACTATTTTAAAGTCCGCAAGATCTCAGGAATTCAGAACAAAAGAAGGGCGACAAAAAGCTTACGATAATTGTGTTAAACATGGTGTTGATGCCGTTGTTTGTATTGGTGGAGACGGAACTTTTACAGGAGCCAAGATCTTCAATGAAGAATTCGGAATCAAAGTAATTGGAGTTCCCGGAACTATTGACAACGATATTTTTGGTACAGATAATACCATTGGTTACGACACCGCTCTGAACACTGCAATGGATGCTATTGATAAAATCCGTGATACCGCTACATCTCATAACAGGATATTCTTTATCGAAGTAATGGGTCGAGATGCTGGTTTTATTGCATTGAACAGTGGATTGGCAACCGGAGCTTTAGATATATTAATTCCTGAGAAAAAAGACAGTGTAGATGAACTTTTTGCTACTTTCAGAAATGCTGAAAAAACAGGAAAATCATCAAGTATTGTAGTGGTTGCAGAAGGAGATAAAGTAGCGAATATTTATGAACTTGCAGAGCAGACTCAAAAAGAGTTTCCGGACTATGATATCCGTGTAGCAATTTTGGGACATATACAAAGAGGAGGTTCTCCAAGCTGTGCAGACAGAGTATTGGCAAGCAGACTGGGCTATGGAGCGGTAGTAGGATTGATGGAAGGGAAAACAAATGTAATGGCTGGAATGCGTTCCAATGATATGGTGTATACTCCTATTGAAGAGGCCATTAAAAAGCATAACGAAATCAATAAAGATCTTCTATTGATCTCAGAAATATTAGCAATCTAATTTTTATAATTGTAAAAATCAAAATATTATGTCAACAATTAAAGTAGGTATCAACGGGTTTGGTAGAATTGGACGTCTTGTTTTCAGAGCAATGACTGAAAGAGACAACATTGAGGTAGTAGGAATCAATGACCTTATCAATGCAGAATACATGGCTTACATGTTAAAATATGATTCTGTTCATGGAATTTTCCCAGGTGAAGTATCTGTAGAAGGTAATGATCTTGTAGTGAATGGAAAAAAAATCAGAGTAACTGCAGAGAGAGACCCTAATAACCTAAAGTGGAATGAAATAGGAGCTGACTATATCGTAGAATCTACAGGTCTTTTCTTATCTAAAGATACTGCTCAGGCTCACATTAATGCAGGAGCGAAAAAAGTAATCCTTTCTGCACCTTCTAAAGATGATACTCCAATGTTCGTAATGGGTGTAAACCACAAAGAACTTACAGATGATATCAAAATCTTATCTAATGCTTCATGTACTACAAACTGTTTAGCACCATTAGCTAAAGTAATTCATGATAACTTTGGAATTGTTGAAGGTTTAATGACAACCGTTCATGCTACAACAGCAACTCAAAAAACAGTAGACGGTCCTTCAGTGAAAGATTGGAGAGGTGGTAGAGCTGCTCTTAACAATATTATTCCTTCTTCTACAGGTGCTGCTAA
Organism: Chryseobacterium paridis; assembly: GCF_016595215.1. Lineage (GTDB taxonomy): Bacteria > Bacteroidota > Bacteroidia > Flavobacteriales > Weeksellaceae > Chryseobacterium > Chryseobacterium paridis. The sequence goes on from NZ_JAENHK010000010.1 coordinate 2,215,054, forward strand.
AGCAGTAGGAAAAGTAATTCCTTCATTAAACGGAAAACTTACAGGTATGTCTTTCAGAGTACCAACAGTAGACGTTTCTGTAGTTGACCTTACCGTAAGAATTGAGAAGGCTACTTCTTACGATGAAATCTGTGCTACTATTAAGGCTGCTTCTGAAGGAGAATTAAAAGGTATCTTAGGATACACTGAAGATGCAGTAGTTTCTCAGGATTTCGTAGGAGATAAGAGAACTTCAATCTTCGATAAAGATGCTGGTATTATGCTTTCTCCTAATTTTGTAAAACTTGTTTCTTGGTATGACAACGAAATGGGTTATTCTAACAAATTGGTTGATATGCTTATCCACGCTGCTTCTTTATAATAATTAAACAAGCACTAAAATATATAAACCCCGCTCAAATTTGAGTGGGGTTTTTAGTTTACCATTTCCAAACAACTAATAAAGAAAGTATAAACTATAATTTTTCCTGAATACTTTTTTCCAGCTTAACTATATGTTTTAAAAATCCACATTATTAAAAATTCATTAAAAAATAAATAATAATAAATATTATACTATTTTTAAATAATTTAAGTTTAATAAATTAATGCATTTTAGAAATGTAATTAATTACCAAAAATGACAATTTAATTGAAATTTCTCAAACAGTTTTGGAAATTAAGTTTTCAGGGTTATTAGTTTACAACAAATTTTGCATTTTTTTTGACACAAAAAAATCCCCCAAAAGGGGGATTTCTTAAGAAAATTTTAACTATTTTTAAAACAAAGCTATTTTCATGGAAAATTCTGAAAAAAAACACCCATTGATCGACGTTTGGAATACTTATCCAGGTACAAGAAAAGAGAAGAAAGAAATATTAAACACCCCGCCTATCGAACGTATAATTGGTGAAATGTTTGCCATCGGAGAGTTTTACTATTATGTCATGAATCTCACCAACAGCACTCTTTCTCATCATCATGAAAATATCCTGAAGTTGCATGGTTTAAAAGAATTCCCGGAAAACCTAAAAGAAGTTATCGATCTCACCCATCCTGAAGACATTCCTTTTGTCATAAAAGCAGAGCAAGCTGTTATTGCAAAGATGCTTGAAATTGGACTGGAACATCAACTCTATATCAAATCCAGTTACTGTTTCAGAATGAAAACCGAAAAGGGAAATTATGAATTGTTTCACCATCAGGCCATCCCCACTCTTGAAGACGAGGGAGGAAATTTGGTACAGTCTATCAACATACACACAAATATCAATCATATTACAAAGCACAACCCGAATACGGTTTTGGTATCAGGTATTGGTCCCAGAAATGACTTTCATCAAATTAAAATAGAAGACACCTCTTTATCAGCTCATCACTCTTTAGAAAGCTTAACCAAAAGGGAAGTAGAAGTATTATCCTTAATTGCGAAAGGCTATTCCGGAACAGAAATATCAGAAATACTTATTTTGTCCCAACACACCGTTCGATCTCATCGGAAAAACATTTTAACGAAAACCAATTCCAGAAATGGTAAAGAGCTTCTTAAAAAGGCTTTTGAATGGGGTATTATTTAATGATAAAAATACAACAGGGAAAGGCCGTTTCTTTGATGACAAATCTCATTAGGGTGTTTCGGCGTAAAACTTGTACTTTTATAATAGATGGAGAGATCAACCTTACAACCCCGTTTTAAAAATTCACCTCATTTCAAAGATTTCTGGCAAAAAGGCAATGGAAAACTGCTGATTGAATTCTCCGGAGCTGAAGTAAGTTTCAAAAATTTTGAAAAATTTGCTTCCTACTACTATCATGTAGATGAAGCAGGAGATCAGGTTGTAAAAGATATTTATTTTACAAAAAAATTCCATGAGGCATCTAAGGAGATTGAACATTATGTTAGAAATGGAGTTTCTGAAAATGACAATGTACCGGAAAGTGTAAAAGAGCTTTTTATCCATACTCAAAGAAAACCAGAATGGTTGAATGAAGACCTATTGAAATGGGGTGCTGAACTCTGTATGCGGAGTGGATTAGATGCTTTAATTTCTTTACGGGACTACTGCTTAATTGGTGGCTATGATTATGCTTACCTCAATAAACCTCTTATTGTTACAGAAGCATTAAAGAAGGGAGCTGTTAAACGTCTTTCAGAAACATTGGACTTTTGGGTTAATGCAACACGCTATAATGCATTGGAGATCCATGCTAAAGGTTATGAGTTTGCTATAAAAACAAGACTCATTCATTCTTATGCAAGACTTTCTATTAAAAAGCATTATCAGGGTTGGGATACAGAAAACTGGGGTGAGCCGATTAATTCCTGGGATATGATGGCTACCTATATCGGCTTTAGTCTGGTATTTTTGCACAGCTTACAAAAACTGGGAAATACTTTTTCAACGGAAGAGGAACTTGGTATTTTCCATCTCTGGAAATATGTTGGATATTTACTTGGCATACCGGAAGATCTTTTACCTGATAATAAAAAGCAGGCTACTGAATATTTTTATTTGTGGACATCTATCCAGCCTCCATCGGACAAAGATTCGGTACTTCTTGCGCATTCATTATTAAATGAATCTTTAGAAAATCCCATATTGAAGTTTAATTTCCAAAGAAAAAATCTTCGGTATCTGCATATTTGCTGTACCTGGTTTCTATTGGACAGTGATGTTTGTAAACGATTAAGTATCCCGGATGTTTCTAATAAAAATGCATTTCCGAAAACGAAAAGACTAATCAATATAATATATAATACACTCTTCGGTCGAAAGGCCAGAATTGAAGCTGGAAATAAAAAACATCTTACAGTTTTAGAAGATTATTTAAGAGTCACGGCTGTTTCTAATTTTCATTAGATCATTCAATCTGAAAAGAAAATTTTCGGCATCCTTATATTTCATTCAGAATAAGATAGCTATTATTTGACCAACCAGATTTATTGTTTTTTTAATGTTAAAAAGAGTTTTTGAAATCGAAAAATATTAGCTTTTGATTGCAAAATTATGTACTTTTGAGAAATTATTTTATAGAAATGAGTAACATCGACGATAAGAAAAAAGCACTGGCTCTAGTGCTTGACAAACTAGATAAAACATACGGAAAAGGAACTGTAATGACTTTGGGAGATAATTCTGTTGACAACACAATAGAAGTTATTCCTTCAGGATCTTTGGGATTAGATATCGCACTAGGAGTAGGCGGATATCCTAGAGGAAGAATCATTGAAATTTACGGTCCTGAATCTTCTGGTAAAACAACTCTAACTCTTCACGCTATTGCTGAAGCTCAAAAAGCAGGTGGAATTGCTGCATTTATTGATGCTGAACATGCTTTTGACAGAACTTACGCGGCAAAATTAGGAATTGATTTAGAAAACCTTATTATATCTCAACCAGACAACGGTGAGCAAGCTTTGGAAATTGCTGATAACCTTATCCGCTCAGGAGCTATTGACATTGTTGTTATTGACTCTGTAGCAGCTCTTACTCCTAAAGCTGAAATCGAAGGAGAAATGGGTGATTCAAAAATGGGTCTTCATGCAAGATTAATGTCTCAGGCATTAAGAAAGCTTACAGCCACTATTTCAAAAACAAAATGTACAGTAATTTTCATCAACCAGTTGAGAGAGAAAATTGGTGTTATGTTTGGAAACCCTGAAACAACTACAGGTGGTAACGCTTTGAAATTCTACGCTTCTGTAAGAGTAGATATCAGAAAAGCAAGTGCACCGATCAAAAATGGTGATGAAGCTGTAGGAAGCCGTGTGAAAGTGAAAATTGTTAAAAACAAAGTAGCTCCACCATTCAAGCAAGCTGAATTTGATATTATGTATGGAGAGGGTGTTTCTAAAACAGGAGAGATTCTTGATCAGGCCGTAGAACTAGGAGTTGTAAAGAAAAGTGGTTCTTGGTTCAGCTATGAAGAAACAAAATTAGGACAAGGGCGTGATGCCGTAAAAGATGTTTTAAAAGACAATCCAGAACTTTCTGAAGAATTGGAAAATAAAATTAAAGAAGTATTAAAAAACAAATAGTTTTTTAAACATACCAAAAAAAAGACAGCCATTGAGCTGTCTTTTTTATTTTTATTTACGTTAATTGAGTAATTTTTTATTGCTATTATTACAATATAAGTTTTGGCTGAAGCCAGATGCGGGTAAATGAGTTTCGAGGTGCGGGATTCGGGATTTTTTAGTCCGAGGTTAAATGAAAGTGTTTAGGAAAATCTTTTAATCTTTTAATCTTTTAATCTTTTAATCTTTTAATCTTTTAATCTTTTAATCTTTTAATCTTTTAATCTTTTAATCTTTTAATAAAAAAAACGACAGCTCTCACCGACTGTCGTTTTTTATTATTTAAGGTTTATCCTCTGTTAATTCAAATCCCCAGTCTTTTCCTTTTTGGGTAGCAGAAACACCTTTTGTCATCCAAACCGGAGCTTTAGCTCCTTTAAGATAATAATCAAAAAACTGCTGCTCACGAATTTGTATATCTTTTCTGTTCTGGCGTTTTACAAGATTATGGTCATCACCATTATAATTCAGGAGCCATACGGGTTTTCCAAGACGGCGTAATGCTGTAAACATTTCGATTCCCTGATACCAAGGCACTGCCCCATCTTTATCATTACTCATAATGACTACAGGGGTTTTCACTTTATCAATTGTAAAAAGTGGTGAATTTTTAATATAAAGATCAGGTGCATCCCAAAGATTCTTCCCTAGTCTACTCTGTGATTTCTCATACTGAAACTGTCGGTTCATTCCTGAAGTCCAACGGATACCTCCATATGCAGAAGTCATATTTACAACAGGAGCTCCACTCCATGCAGCTGCATACATATCTGTATGAGCAATAAGATAAGCTACCTGATAACCTCCCCAACTTTGTCCCTGAATTCCAACTTTAGAACCATCTACCCATGAATTTTGCTTTAGCTTTTCAACTCCGGAATTAATGTATTCCATCGCAGATTCACCAGGAAGACCGTCAGTATATGAAATATCAGGAGTAAAAACCAAATACCCATTACTCACAAAGTAAGAGATATTTAATCTTGAAGGAGTTGGAGCTGGAGCTACATAACGGTTCAGGTTATCCGAAAGTTTTTCATAGAAATACACAATCATAGGATACTTTTTGTTTGGATCAAAATTTTCTGGTTTGTACAAAATACCTGTAGAAGTATTTCCCTTTGGCGTTGTCCAATTGATCAGTTCATCCCTTCCCCAATTATAAAGGGTTTGTTGCGGGTTTGTATTACTCAACTTTTGCTGCTCCGAAAAATCTGATGTTGCAAAAATATTGGGAGAATCTGTGTATGATTCTTTTATTAAAACATATTCATCTGCATTTTTTGCTTTTTGAATACTTCGATACCCCCAGGTATCTTCCATTTTGATTTTTACAGGATCTGAATTTGACTGAACAGATGTCTTAAAAATTCCGTTCGCCTTGGATATATTATTAAATGCTGATAAGTAGATAGAAGATTTTCGATTTAAACTTTTAATATCTTTATCTAAACTGTATGTATCAAATGTTATTTTATTTTTACGCCCAAATCCATTAGTCATATTTCTGGGCTTTTTTGAACTGTTCAAGAAAAATTCCCAAAGATCGAAACGGTCCTTGATAATAACAGACTCATCATTGTCCGTCCAGGATGCTATACCATAAGAATTCGGAAAATCCGGCATATCAAACTCTTCATCAACAAAAGAAACCGACAGCCCATTATTGAGTGGAAGCGTTTGTTTTGTCTTAATATTATAACTCAACCATTTCCCCTTCTCTCTGTCAAAAATCACAACAAATTTCCCAAGTGGAGATATGGAAACCGCCCCATCCAGATCTTTAATGATTTCTGTTCTTTCTCCTGTTTTATTATCTATAAGAAAATATGTTTTCTTAGTTGAACCATTCCATTGGGAAGAAATTCGGTTGTTTATACTTGTAATACCTAATGCAAATTCGGCATTCCCTTCGTTTACCAATCGTAAAGTATCCAAATCTACATTATCAATATTTCTGAAAAAATCTGGTTTTTCAGTTTGCATTACGGCAGCGTATGATTTTTTTAAGTCATTTTTCAATTCCTTTAACTGTACCGTTTGCAAATAGTCATCCTTATAATTCCATATATCTACAACAGCATGATCGTTAGCAATCATCGCTGTATCTTTTGCAATAGGTTTTGGAGCAACGCCGAAATACAACTGCTTCCCATTTTTGCTGAAGATAGGTAAACGGTTTTCTGAAATTACCCAATTATTTCTCATTTGAGCATTTTCATTGTTGAGTGTTTCTTTTTTATTTCCTTTAAAATTAAAGTAATACAACTGATAAGACTTCACTAAATCATTTTGTGCCGAAGAAGTTCCTACAAATGCCAGCTGGTTTCCCTCTTCATCAAAAGACAATTGTGAAAAATCACCTTCCATTTCTGAAATTTTATTTACTACTCCCTTTTGCAGATCAACTATTTGTACAGTTTGAAGAGCATATTTTTTAGGCTTCGATTTGTCACTATCCTTTTTATCAGCAGGCTTCTCACTATCTGAATTCTTATCTTCCTTTTTATCCTTATCTTTTTTCTCTTCCGGTTTTTTGGTTACAAAAGCAAGCTGTTTTCCATTTTTACTGAATTCATAACGGAATACATTATCGTAAATGGTGCTTTTCCCATCCAAAAGGTTTCTTACCACCAACTGCAGTGGCTTTGCATTTTTATCTTCATCTTTCTTTTCATCTCCATCTTCTTTATCTGAAGAGTCATCTGAAGATTTGTCTTTTACATTTTCCAGAAGGTAAGCAACGTAAGAACCTCCTTTTTCAGGAATTTTAAATTCTTTTACATTAGGAATTTTCTCCGTTTTACCATTGGAAAAATCAACGATTGCAAGAGTATCTTTCGTTAATTTACTTTGTTTTAGCTTTTTATCTTTTACCGCTTTTATATCTTTATACAATGGACGGATCTGAAAAACGGCAAATCTTGAATCACTCGTTATATCCACTTTTGTTCCCCTTGCAAACTGCCTGGAAGTTTTATTTTTAACTGAATACAAAAAAAGATTAGGATTTCCTTCCTGGACATCTACAGAATAAGCAATCCATTTTCCATCGTTTGAGATTTTTCTTGCCCCAATATTTTGCCAGCTGTCGTAGACGGAATGATTTAAAGGTTGTTTCTGCCCATACATAAAACAGGTCATTATAAGCAGAATAAAAACTGTACATTTCAACTTCATTTTTTAATAATTTTAAACATTAAAAATAAGGTATTTCTTTGACAACTTTGCATAAAACGCCTATTCCATTATAAGTCTAAAGAATGTCAATCTGTCACTTTTGTGTACATGGTATTTTTTTTGAGAAAAAAAACATACAAGTTTTAACACAGTAAAAAATTTAAATACAATGACAAAAGGAAATATTAATGTAAGCGTTGAAAACATTTTTCCACTTATTAAAAAATTTCTTTACAGTGATCACGAAATATTTTTAAGAGAATTAATTTCTAATGCCACTGATGCTACTTTAAAATTAAAGCACCTGACAAGTATTGGCGAAGCTAAAGTAGAATATGGAAATCCTAAGCTTGAAGTAAAAATTAATAAAGAAGAAAAAACGCTTCATATTATTGATCAGGGAATCGGGATGACTGCAGAGGAAGTTGAAAAGTATATCAACCAGGTTGCATTTTCTGGAGCAGAAGAGTTTTTGGAAAAATATAAAGACAGTGCAAAAGACTCAGGAATTATTGGACATTTCGGTTTAGGGTTCTACTCAGCTTTTATGGTTGCTGAAAAAGTAGAAATTCTTACCAAATCTTATAAGGATGAGCCAGCAGTTCGTTGGATATGTGACGGAAGCCCTCAGTTTACTCTTGAAGAAACTACTGATAAGACAGAAAGGGGAACTGAAATTATTCTTCATATCGCAGAGGATTCAACTGAGTTTCTTGAAGAATCAAAAATTCGCGAATTATTATTAAAGTATAATAAATTTATGCCCGTTCCAATTAAATTTGGGACTAAAACACATACACTTCCTTTACCAGAAGGCTCTCCAGAAGATGCTGTAGCTGAAACAGAAGAAGTGGATAATATCATCAATAATCCAAATCCGGCATGGACAATTGCTCCAAGTGATTTAACAAAAGAGGATTATGTAAAGTTCTATCATGAGTTGTACCCAATGCAGTTTGAAGAGCCTCTATTTAACATCCATTTAAATGTTGACTATCCTTTTAATCTGACAGGAGTATTGTTTTTCCCAAAACTAGCCAACAATCTTAATATTGAAAAAGATAAAATTCAATTATATCAAAATCAGGTATATGTTACAGACGAAGTAAAAGGTATCGTTCCGGATTTCTTAATGCTTCTTCGTGGTGTAATTGATTCTCCGGATATTCCATTGAACGTCTCCCGTTCTTATCTACAGGCTGATGGTGCTGTGAAAAAGATATCTTCTTACATCACTAAAAAGGTAGCAGATAAAATGGCTTCTCTTATCAATGAAAGCCGTGAAGATTATGAGAAAAAGTGGAACGACATAAAAATCGTAATTGAATATGGAATGATCTCTGAAGAGAAGTTCTATGAAAAAGCAGACAAATTTACTTTGTATCCAACTGTTGATGGAACTTACTTCTTATGGAATGAACTGACAGAGAAAATCAAACCAGCACAAACTGATAAAGATGGTAACCTGATTATTCTGTATGCATCTAATGCTGATGAGCAACACAGCTATATCCAATCTGCAAAAGATAAAGGCTATGAAGTTCTTCTTTTAGATTCTCCAATCGTTCCTCACGTTATTCAAAAGCTGGAAGGATCAAAAGAGAAAGTTTCTTTTGTAAGAGTAGATTCTGATCACGTTAATAATCTTATCAAGAAAGATGAACCTGTTATTTCTAAATTAAATGACACTGAAAAAGAGTCTTTAAAAAAGAATGTAGAAGAAACAATTAGCGACAAAAAATTCACGGTTCAGCTGGAAGATCTTGATAGTTCAGATGCTCCATTCACTATTACACAGCCTGAATTTATGCGAAGAATGAAAGATATGCAGGCAACTGGCGGAGGTGGAATGTTTGGAATGGGAGGTTTTCCAGAAATGTATAACCTTGTAGTGAATTCTAACAGCGAATTTGCTGGTCAGATATTGAAAACAGAAAATCAGGAAGAAAAAGAAAACCTGATTAAATACGCTTTAGATCTTGCTAAACTTTCTCAAAACTTACTGAAAGGAAAAGATCTTACAGACTTTATTCAAAGAAGCTATAAACAACTTGAGAAATAATATGAGAAAAGCGGTACAGGATTGTACCGCTTTTTTCTTATAAAAACATTTTATAATAATTCTTTCCAATCTTTTTCTTTCCTTATTCTGAGAAAATTATAAATTACAATTCCCAAAGCAGAATTTAATACCTGAATTAAAGATCCGTAATGATTAAAAAAGAATTTTAAAAGCTATATACTTAATCGATACCGTTTTTATTCTCCGATCTGATCAATTTCAAAATGGTCAGGCCGAGCATTATTACTAAAAGAATTATCTGAACAAAAAAGTACCTATCCTCTTTATCAAAAAATTGAATAGCACTTATAGCCATTAAAAAAATATATGCAATAACAGCATTTTTATCTTGTTGTTTCCAAGCTATAATTATCAAAGTAAGAATCATTACAAAACAGATAATTTCAAAGATTAGTCGAAATGCACTATCTAATGCAAACAATGGTGTCAAAGCTAACATTATTACAACTACTATTAAAGCATACTTTAATTTCATTTCTTATATTTTATCGTATTCCACCACCTCTTACACATGTATGATAATCACTTTCCGCATCAGAATTACATGCTACCATATGCGCTGTTGCAAGCCCACCTGCAATAGCCCCACCTACTCCACCTGTAAAAACACCAACTAAAACTGACCCACCAATCTCGATTGCGTAATTCCTCATGCACCTTTTAGATGCGGTAGCAAAAGAAGATTGACAATTAGTTGTTACATTTGCCATGCGCCCAGTATATCCAAGTTGCAGATCTATCTCATTAGTTAGAATTCTTGTTCTTTCATCATCATTATACTTAGCGTAAAAATCAGCATTAGAGTCCCTAAAGGATTGGCTCTGGTCTCTCATTTTTTCGTACAAGGTTATAAGCTCTTTTATATGTACAATTTTTGCCGCCTTATAAAGTTTTTCTAATTCCTCACTTGTCTTAATTCTTTCTATTTCCGATTGAATCATCGAAAAATCAGCATTTTTCTCATTATCCATGATATCTTTGATATCTGATTGAATACTGAGCTGAGTAGACACGTACTCAGATAAATTTCTAGAGCTTGCTTCTCTGCTTTTTAAAGAAACTTTCTCACTTACGGTTAAACTGGAATCTTGGAAATTGGATAAATCTTCATTAGAAGAACATGACTGAAAAACCAGCAGGAATAACGCTCCCACCAAGAATAATCTTTTTTTCATTGTGTTTTTTTTTATTGGTTGTCTTCCAAAACTATAAAAGACAAAACCTTTTTAATGCACAATCCTATTGTATATTTTTTGCATTTTTAGTGTACAACAATTATATATTTTGTATAATTTTTTTTGCATATTTGTAAAAAAATGCGAGATGCAAAAAGAAAAATTACGTTTGATCAGAAAGAGAAAGGGTTATACCCAGCAACAGATTGCTGATATCATTGCAACCGATGTTTCCAACTATAGCAGAAAGGAAAGCGGCGACGTAAAGATTGTAAGGGCTGAATGGGAAAAAATAGCTAATTTTTTGGATGTTACTATGGAAGACATCTATGAAGAAGATGATGCCCAAATCGTTGTTAACAATGACCATCCCGTATTTAATGACAGTTCGGCATCAGGTGTTTATCAATATAACAACAGTACAATTCCGCTTTCTATTGTGGAGAACCTTCAGGAATATATTTCTTTATTAAAAGCAGAAAACCTTAAGTTAAATGAAGAATTAAAAAGTTTAAAAGGAAAAAAATAAATTTATAATTCTGCAAGAGGATCCCAAAAAAGTTTCTTAAAATTTTTGATTCTAAAATTCTCAACTACAACACCCTCAGCTTCGAGCTTAGGCTGAAATTCTTTTACTGATAAAGTTCCGGAACTTGAAATCACACGATGTGCCGGAACATCTTTAGGACATCCTCCCATTGCTTTACCCACATGACGGGAATGATTCGGATAGCCAACTGCTTTTGCTATCGCACCATAAGAAGACACCCGACCTTTTGGAATAAGTCTCGTAATCTCATAAATCTGTTGCTTAAATACCTCGTCCATATCCGATAGATTATGTTTATTTAAATATTTGCATCATTTTTGAAGGATAGTAACCTCAATGATATTTCTCATTAAAAATATAAAGTTATGAAAAAATCATTCTTCCGCCTCCTGAATACAATTAATAAAAAGATTCTTCCTAAGTTGAGTGATAAAGATCCGAGTTCATTAACGAAGATCCAAAAAGGTATTTTAGCTTATCGTTATTTCGTCCTTGTAAATTCGCTGGATTAAACAATAGGGAGATAATTTTCATCTCGCTGATTTAGCAGCTGACGCAGATTTTTAATCTTACCTGAAGGGTTACTGTTTTCCTTATTTAACTACCTTTAAAACGTCAGAAGATCCTTTATTTCTGCCATATACTAACAAAAAAACGCCCCAATAATTGAAGCGTTTTAAATTATTATTCACCATCAATCTGGTGATATAGTTATTTTTATGAATTCTCTAAAATATAAGAGAACATTAGCGGAGCACAAATAGTAGCATCACTTTCAACGATAAATTTCGGCGTTGTGATATCCAATTTACCCCATGTAATTTTCTCATTTGGAACAGCTCCTGAATATGACCCATAAGAAGTTGTAGAATCAGAGATCTGGCAGAAATAAGACCAGAAAGGCACATCATGCATTTCCATATCCTGATACAACATTGGTACTACACAAATAGGGAAATCTCCTGCAATTCCTCCACCAATCTGGAAGAATCCAACTCCTTTTCCTGCAGAGTTTTTAGTATACCAATCTGCCAAATACATCATGTATTCAATTCCAGATTTCATTGTAGTAGCTGTAAGTTCTCCTTTGATACAATAAGAAGCGAAAATATTTCCCATTGTTGAATCTTCCCATCCAGGAACAACAATTGGAAGATTTTTTTCTGCTGCAGCGATCATCCAGGAATTCTCTCTTGGAATCTCATAATACTGCTCCAAAACTCCGGAAAGGATCATTTTGTACATATACTCATGTGGAAAATATCTCTCCCCTTTTGCTTCAGCATCTTTCCAGATCTCTACGATATGTTTCTGCAATCTTCTGAAAGCTTCCTCCTCAGGAATACATGTATCTGTAACTCTGTTTAAACCTCTTTCTAACAAGTCCCACTCTTCCTGTGGTGTAAGATCTCTGTAATGAGGAACTCTTTCATAGTGAGAATGTGCAACAAGATTCATTAAATCTTCTTCAAGATTTGCTCCGGTACATGAAATAAAGTCTACTTTATCCTGACGGATCATTTCAGCAAGAATTTTCCCTAACTCAGCGGTAGACATAGCTCCAGCTAAAGTTATCATCATCTTTCCGCCATCTTTAAGATGTGCAACATAACCTTTTGATGCATCCACCAATGCAGCTGCATTAAAGTGCAGATAATATTTCTCTATAAACTCAGAAATTGGCTTGTTCATTTATTTTGATTTTTGCAAAGATAAAACTTAAAATCGGAATGTAGCAGCAGCGCTTAGAGAAAGTCTCGTTAATCCTTCTTTCTGATCATCTCCTAAATTAACACTAGTTCCATTGATCGTCATTTTGCTTAATGTTCCTGCAGTAACTCCCAATTTTGGACCTATGAAGAAATGTTTAGACACCTCATATTGGTAAGCAAAATCCGCTTCCAGTCCCAGGTTGGCACCTGTTCCTTTTACATTTCCAGTCTTAGTTGTATAAGTAATTGCTCCTAATGCAACATCATAAAAGAATTTATGCTTTGATTCATCATTAAAATTTGAATACATAAAAGCAGGTCCAAAAAAGTTAATATGATCTTTTGTACTTACATTTCCCGAAACCATTTGTCCCGTATTAGTGTCTCTGACAGTAATTCTTCCATCACTTGATGCACTATAGTTAGAATATTTTACTCCAAGATTAATGTTTCCTTTTACATTGTAGTAGGCTGCGATGTCGAAGTTGACTCCGCTCTTTAATCCTTTGATATAATCTCTCGTATCCCTTGAAATGTTTGAAGGCATCTTAGCTACTCTCCATGCATATCCTACTGATGGAATAATTGAAATTTTCTGCTGAGCCAGAGATAGCATAGAAATTGAAAGCGCTCCTAAAAGTGTAATTTTCTTTATCATTTGTTTTAAATTTCGGCAAAATAGTACTTTTCCCTAAATGGCCAATTAAAACTTAAAACGTCTGCTTTCCTTTTTATCTGAAATTTTCTTCTTAGTATCAAGCCTTTTTTGTTTTTGGCCTTTTGATGGTTTGGTTGCGAGTCTTTTTTTAGGAATAATTAAAGCTTTATTTACAATCTCTATAATTTTTTCAATAGCCTTATTTTTGTTCATTAATTGGGTCCTGCTCTCAGAAACTGTCAAAAACAAAAGTCCTTCACTATTGATTCTATTTTTCAGCTTACTTTCAATTAATGCTTTTTCGTCTTCATTAAAAAATTCGGACGCTCCAACATTCCATAATACCGTAACAGCGGTTTCAACCTTATTTACGTTTTGCCCACCTGCCCCACTACTCCGTGAAGTTTTAAAATTAAGTTCTTTTGAAAAATCTTTCATGATTATAAATTTAAAGGCTACAGATTATTATTTATTAGCTTCTTTAGTTCGAGACGATTAACCTTTCCATTGGGAGTCCGGAGTATCTGATCAATAAACATAATCTTTTTAGGCTTATGAAATTTTTTTGTAAACTGCACATGAGATATTTTTTGTACCAATTGATCTGACTCTTCTCCTTCTATCACCAGTACAAGCTTTTGACCCAGACTTTCATCTTCTATTCCAAGAAATACAACTTCATTTGAAATTTCCTTTTTTACCAAAGCTTCCAATTCTTCAGGAAATATTTTAGCTCCACCAGAATTGATAACATGATCGATCCTGCCCAGGAATTTAAACTGATTCCCATTCTTAATATCAACTAAATCATTAGTTTGCAAAATCTCGTCATTGAGATTTGGGGCAAATATTTTTAAACACCCACGTTCATCTGTAGAGATAGTAACGTTTTCAAAAGCAGTAAAGTAATCTTCGGATTTGGGGGTCAACTGTTTTAAAGCAATGTGAGATAATGTTTCAGACATCCCATATGTTTCAAATACATTTGTACTGAGATTTGAGATTCTCTTTTTTAAATTTTCAGAAACAGATGCCCCACCAATAATTAAATTTCTTACAAGGTGAAGTTTATCTAATGAATTTTCAACCTGCAGCGGAGTCATTGCACAAAAATCTATTTCTGATTCTATATCTTTAAGAGGCTCTAAAGATGGTTCTGCTATCATTAACCTCATCTTTCTTTCATAAGAACGAACAAGCATCATTTTACCTGAAATATACTCTACAGGCAAACATAGTAACGCCTCATCATTTTCTTTCAATTGTAAAAAATCACATGTCATCCGTGCAGAATTCAACATTTTGTTTTTTTCAATTTCAAAAATTTTGGGAATACCTGTAGACCCAGAAGTCTGGACTTCGACCGTCTTTGAATCTGAAAGCCATTTTTCTAAAAAAAGAATCACTTTTTTTTCAAATTCTGTCTGAGAATGTAAATTATTAATTTTGAGATTATTGAAGTCTATCACCATGTTTACTGCAAATAAAAAGTGATGTAAATGTAAAAAAAAGTTTAAAAAGTTCTTGTATGTATAGAAAAAAGCTTTAAATTTGCATCACCAAAATAACACAGACCTATAGTGTAACGGTAGCACTCCGGTTTTTGGTACCGTCAGTCGGGGTTCGAATCCCTGTGGGTCTACAAACCACTCTTTTTAAGGGTGGTTTTTGTTTTTATATAACTCTCCTTCTTACCTTCTTTTATAAAGTATTAAATAACAATTATTTATTATTTTATTACTACATAATCGCAGATTTTTCCTCTTAGATTTTTGCATATATAGAAAAAAGTTATAAATTTGCACCACCAAAAAATAACACAGACCTATAGTGTAACGGTAGCACTCCGGTTTTTGGTACCGTCAGTCGGGGTTCGAATCCCTGTGGGTCTACAAACCACTCTTTTTAAGGGTGGTTTTTGTTTTTTTATTACTATTCACTTTTTAAATTTCTTTTTTAATAGATTTAAAATCTAAATAGATATTTTCCTCCAAAGAGAAACCACTTCTGAATACCCATTCAAAATTCCCAATTATTACAAATATATTCTCCACCTTAATAAGTGAACAAATTTCATCACTAATAAAAAAAGCAAAAATTATATATAGCTTATAGATTAATCATACAAACAAACAACATAAAAAACTTATTTTCAACAAATAATAACCTTATTAACATAAAAAAAGACATACATAAAACAAGATTAAAAGCTTGGACAATAGAATTATTTTAATTTTCTTTAAATCATTAAATATTGCGCAATTATTTAAAAACACAAAGTATAACAGAAAAAAATTATTAAAATGAAAAAATTATTTAACATTTTAGCTTTTGTATGCTTAGCTCTATTTATTGTATCGTGTAGCAATAGTGATGACACATTAGGCACATCTAATGAAACATCTTCAAGTTTGATAACTAATAAAAAAAGTAATAATTTAAGTTATCAAAATGCAGTGGATTTAGGAAAACAACACAATTTAGGCCTAAGTGATATTTTAAAAAAATTACAAGAAAATACCAACCCCTCTTTGTCTTCCAAGGATGTTATTAGAAAAGCCATTGAGGACAAAAGAACTAAAGAAATCCTAAATGGAGAATTTCAAATTAATTTTGATGTTGAAAACCCCGACTTAGAATTACTATTAGCCAAGACCGAAAATAAACTTTTAAAAAATATCTATAATGAAACATTAAATGAAATTAACACCTCACAATCAGTACCTGATTTTAATAGGTTTTGTAAAAATCAAATAGCATTTATTGATAAAAATCTAGAAGGTGATGAAAAATTTATGGCACAAGCATTCATTGAGGTAAGTAAAAATTCCTTTCAATATTGGGCCCCTAAAGAAATCGGAGGAACTGGTGAAGGACAGGAGTTTTTAAAATATACCTCCAACACTTCTAAAAAAGTAAATTGGAGAAATGTAATTAGAAATGACGGCATAGGTCTTGGAGTAGCATTTATTGGAAATTCAATAGCTTTAGCATTTGGCCCAATGGGAGGAGCTGCGTATATTGCAGGCCTAGCTTGGGGCACTATTTCATCATCAGCATTTGGAGGGTTTTAATTACATAAAAGATGAATAAAAAATTAATCATAATCCTTTTAACTTATTTAGTCATTGGATTTTTGTTAACGGGAGCTTTTCTATCTTTGAAAATTTATACTTCCTTAGAAAGTAATATACTGATAGATATAGCTTTAATGAAAAAGCTATTTTTTAAAAGCCTGATTCAGTCTTATGTAGTAATACTTTTCCCTTTTGGATATGTTTTTTACAAAAATTTGAAAGCAACCAATTATTCTCCCTAACTATAAATATGATAATAGGCTTCCTTGAAAGCCTATTATCTTAACTATAACTAATAAATATCTTTTTACTAAAGCCCAATTGGCTGCTGTTGTGTAACACAATGAACCATTCCTCCATTTTCATATAAATTCCTTACGTCAATTCCTATTACCTTCCTATTCGGATATTGCTTCTGAATAATATCATTCGCAATTTTATCATTAGGATCACCATAATTAGGAACCAGCACAACATTGTTTGCCACATAATAATTTACATATGAACCCTTGTCCTCCAACTGTTTTCCATAAGCCGTTTTTACTTTGTTTTTTGTAGCAGGAACATAGATTTTCTTGTATTCCTTTCCTTCAACATTAGTTGCTGTATAAAGTGTACTAATATCCTTATCTGAAAGCCCTAACTCAAGTAAATCTTCTTCATCCATCGTAATCATGGTATTATGATTAATAAATTTCATAAACCCATCAATATGCATATCCGTGACATCTAAACCTGTAACACCATCCAACCAGATTACCTTAGAGACTCCGTAATAGGTTTCAAACATTTCTTCTGCTTCCTGTTGAGTGATCCCTTTAGTTCGGATCGCACCACTTTTCTGACTGATCATTGAACTTTTACAAGCCATCAAAACACCATTCCCATCAGTTTCTACCGCACCTCCTTCATTTACCATTTCTTCATTTAAATTAACGACTTTTACACCTAGGTCTTTTCCGATCAACTCTGGAATTTTATCACAGTTTTCAGAATCAAATTTATCTCCCCAACCGTTAAATCCCCAATCTTCGATCAATAACTTACCTTTATCGTCTTTTACGAAAATAGGTCCATTATCTCTTACCCAAACGTCATCAGTCGGATAAATTTTAAAATCAATATTTTTTAATGGTACAGCATTCTTTTCTAAAATTCCTGTAATCCTTTTCTTCTCTGCATCATCATAAGCGATAATGTGAACTTTTTCATTACCCTGTAGTGCTTTGGTCATATCAATCCATGTTTGTTCAACCCTTTCACGATAGGTTTTTCCATGTTGATAATGATGTGACCATTGGAGCCAGGTTCCTTCATGAGGTGATGATTCCTCGGGAAAATGATACGTTTGTGACATACAAAACATTGAACTTAATGTTACAATAAAAGTGAAAAATTTATTATTCATACTATTAAAATTTCTTTCCTATAAATACTCCAAAATCGAAACTAGTTTCAAAATTGCTTCCTGTTTGGGAGATGGTACTTCCTATACCAAACTGGACTTTTTTTCTAGTCTCCAATCCTAATCTTACAACCTGATTGCTACTCTGGTGTTGTTTAAAACTGAAATCAGATTCTATAATCAACATGCTGTAAAAATTAAAACGATCATTAATTTTAGGCGTATATTCCATTAGTGTATAAAGCCCCAACCCCATCTCTTTGCTATCAAAAGAATACGTTAATGAAGGGAACAGGCTGATCCCAAAATCTGTTTTTTCCTTTGTAAATGCTAATCCTACAGATGGCATCACATCTTCATTAGAAATATGAACTCCTGCTGAGGCACCCCAGTTTTTTACGATATGATAATTAAGATTTTGATAAACTTCTGCGTTTACTTTTTTAGATTCATAACCATAAGAAACATTTCCTAAAGCAAAATAATTCCATTTTGTTTTAAAATCTTTGTCAAAAATCCCCAAAACCTCTGTTTCTTTTACTCCCGTATATCCTTGAATGGAAACCTGTGCTTCCGCATAACAGGAGTATAGCATCATAAGGGAAAATAATATTTTTTTCATGAGTTGTATTTTCTAATTTTTATAAAATAAATTCCTGAACTGTGAAATTTACTTCGGCAAAATTAGCCCATCAAAAAAAATATAAGTTGTCCTAAAACGACAATCTCGTTTCTACATTAGAAAATGAATATCCCGAAAAATTTAATTAAAAGGATATCAGTTTTACATAAAGTTACCAAAATGATTTTTAATTTATAGATAAAAAAAAGACAGATAAGAATCTGTCTTTAGTATATAATTTTAAGGTGTTTGATAATACATCATATCCTTTTTTATGAGAAGCATTTTAGAAAGATCAGAGTATTTTCCAATTTTTCCATCAGATTACTATTTAGTTTTTGGGTTTATATAATTTATACATGATAAATAAAAAGGTTAACCAGACAGGTATCAAAATCACTTGAATTTCCATTCCCGTGAAACACATTAATCCTAAGATAATAAGTAAAAAGACAATACAGATGTAATTGGACACAGGATAAAATATAGAGGGAAATTTTGTTGTAATCCCTTCTTTAACTTTACTTTTTCTAAATTTCAAATGGGTATAGCAGATCATCAGCCAGTTGATAATAAGAGTGGAAACCACCAAAGCCATCAAATATTCAAATGCCTTTTCCGGAACCAATTTATTAATAATAATACAAATACCTGCAAAGCAAGAAGAAACGATAATTGCATTAGTAGGTACATGATTTTTATTCAGTTTCATTAAACCTTTTGGAGCATTTCCTTGTTGTGCTAATCCAAAAAGCATTCTGCTGTTGCTATAAACACTACTATTATAAACAGATAAAGCAGCCGTTAAAACAATTAAATTAAGAATATTAGCTATCAATGAATTAAACTGGATCGTTTTTCCAAAAATACTAAACTCAAATCCATTCAGGTTTTGAAATACCATCACAAAAGGACTGGATCCTTCTGTAATTTCTCTCCAAGGGCTTAACGCAAACAAAATCACCAAAGCTCCTACGTAGAAAATTAAAATTCTGTAAATAACCTGGTTGGTAGCTTTTGGTATTGTTTTTTCAGGGTTTTTAGCTTCTGCCGCAGTGATTCCAATTAATTCTAATCCTCCAAAAGAAAACATAATCATTGCCATTGCAGCAAAAAGTCCTGTATAGCCATTTTCATTTTTATTAAACCATCCTTTTGGAAAAAATCCACCGTCATTCCATAAATTCTGAATGCTGGCTTTATCTCCTCCTGTCCCGCTCACCAAAAGATAAATACCAAAAACAATCATAGCAACAATCGCCACTACTTTGATAATTGAAAACCAAAATTCTGTTTCTCCATATACTTTTACAGAGGCGAGATTAAGGGCGTTGATGAGAACAAAGAAAACCAAGCTGGAAACCCAAAGTGGAATTTCCGGCCACCAGAAATGAATATAATGTCCAATAGCTGTAAGTTCAGCCATACTTACGAGAATATAAAGAATCCAGTAATTCCATCCGGAAGCAAAACCTGGAAAATTTCCCCAGTATTTATAAGCGAAATAACTAAAGCTTCCCGAAACGGGTTCCTGAACTACCATCTCACCAAGCTGGCGCATAATAAAGAAGGCAATTATTCCTGCAAGGGCATACCCTAAAATAACTGATGGACCAGCCAAGACTGCAGCAGGACCAATTCCAAGAAACAATCCTGTTCCGATAGCACCACCAAGGGCAATTAATTGAATATGTCGGTTAGTAAGTCCTCTAACCAAGGATGAATTTTCCTGAGAATGATGTTCAGTTTTTGCTTCTTCGCTCATAAAAAGAATTTGGCCCTAAATATATAAAACTTTAGAGAAATTAACCTTCTATGAAACTATAAGAACTTCAAACCATTCATTTTTAAATAATTAAAACCAAAAAGACATGAAATTCTCTATAAATATTCCTTTGGAATTGAGATATTATTCTTTTTTAAGTACTCTAAAAGTGACTGATACTTGTCTTCATTCCCTTCTGTCCCACATTTGTGAGAGATACTGCAAATATCTGATGGCTTAATTTCAAGAATACTTGAAATCTTATTTAGGATATCAAAATTGATCTTGACTTTAGAATTTTCAATATCAGAATAGGCCTTTTGTGAAATCTCCATTTCAAAAGCCATATACTCCTGTGTCAAATCTTTACTTCTCCGTATTTTTCTGATGTTCTGCCCACATATTTTCATTGCATTTGTTTTAGTAGTTTTTGGTATAGTTTAGAAGAGTATCTACTAGCCTCTAACAAAGTTAATAAATACCTTTGGCAAAACATTATACACGTTACATGATATTTATTTCGTAATCGAATTTAGCTTCAAAATATAAGAAAAAGAACTGCTAACGATCATAAATATTATTTCTGTACAACAACTATTGGAATTATGGAGACGCAAAAATTTAATTATGACAATACTATTGTCAGAGCATTTCTCTATGCTACTATTGCATTTGGCCTGGTAGGTTTTTTACTGGGACTAACGGCGGCATTAATGCTTTTCTATCCTGAATTGCCTGAATTTTTATTTGGAACCGATGATACAACGATCCAGAGTTTAAGAAGTGGTAACATTCAGGGACTAATCAATACACAAGGAGCAATGGGGTTCGGAAGAATCAGAATGTTGCATACCAGTGCTGTCATTTTTGCATTTGTCTGTAATTCATTTTTCTGCGGTGCTTACTACAGCATGCAGCGATTATTAAAAACAAGAATGTACAGTGATACACTTTCATGGATTCATTTCTGGTCATGGCAGATTATGATTGTGAGCGTCGTTATTACCTTCTTAATGGGAATCAATACTTCTAAAGAATATGCGGAACATGAATGGCCAATCGATATATTGATCGCTTTCTCATGGATTGTTTTCGGTATTAATATGTTTGGAACGATTGCCATAAGAAGGGTAAGACATCTTTATGTAGCTATTTGGTTTTACATTGCAACATGGATTGCTGTAGCAATGCTTCACATTTTTAACAATCTTGAGGTTCCTCTCTCATTTACAAGTTGGAAATCATATTCGGTATATGCCGGAGTAAAAGATGCCCTTGTACAGTGGTGGTATGGACATAATGCAGTTGCATTCGTATTGACAACTCCGGTTTTAGGACTAATGTATTATTTTATGCCTAAAGCTGCCAACCGACCTGTTTTTTCTTACAAACTTTCAATCATTCACTTTTGGTCATTGATCTTCGTGTATCTCTGGGCAGGACCTCATCACCTTCAGTATACAGCACTTCCAGCGTGGGCTCAGGCTGTGGGAACAGGCTTCTCTATCATGCTTATCGCACCATCCTGGGGAGGTATGCTTAATGGGCTTCTTACACTAAGGGGAGCCTGGGATAAAGTGAGAGAAAATCCTATTTTAAAATTCTTTGTGGTTGCTGTGACCTGTTATGGGATGGCCACTTTTGAAGGACCTCTATTAGCTACAAAATCATTAAATAAAATAGGGCACTATACCGACTGGGTAATTGGTCATGTACACTTAGGTGCATTGGGATGGAACGGATTTATGGCATTCGGGGTTATTTATTATCTGATTCCAATGATGTGGCGAACCGAACTTTGGTCTAAAAAACTAGCCAACTGGCATTTCTGGTTAGGAACTTTAGGCATTATATTCTATGCAGTACCGATGTATATTTCCGGATTTACACAGGGGTTGATGTGGAAACAATTTAATCCTGACGGAACTCTATTATGGAAAAACTGGCTGGACACCGTTACGGCAATTATCCCCTATTTCAAAATGAGATTTCTTGGTGGTGTTCTTTATCTTTCAGGAGCTATTTTAATGGTAATTAATGTTATCAAGACAATCAAAGCAGGATCATTCCAGAAAGAAGTCCCTGCGGAAGCACCAGCTTTAGCTCATATCGGAAGTCACAGAAAAGAAGGCGAAGGAGCTCACCTTTGGCTGGAAAGAACACCTAAATTACTTTCTATACTGGCTTTTGTTGCCATTTCAATAGGGGGCCTTGTGGAAATTGTTCCTACTTTAACTATAAAAAGCAACCTTCCTCAGATCACTGCTGTAAAACCCTATTCTCCATTGGAACTGGAAGGACGCGATCTCTATATCCGTGAAGGCTGTAATTCCTGTCATTCCCAAATGGTAAGGCCATTCAGAGATGAGGTAATGAGATTTGATGGTAAAAACGGACAGTATTCAAAAGCGGGAGAATTTGTATATGACAGACCTTTTTTATGGGGATCTAAAAGAACAGGACCCGACTTACATAGAGAAGGAAGCAGAAATCCGGATTCATGGCATTTTAAACACATGTACAATCCAAGAATTACTTCAGCGGGTTCTATTATGCCTCGTTTCCCATGGTTGATCACAAATAAACTTGACCGCTCTGAAATGGTGGATAAAATGAAACTGATGAAAAACACTTTTGATATTCCGTATACCAAAGCCGAAATAGATTCAGCCAATCAATGGGCAGATAACCAATCTAAAGCAATCGTAAAAAGAATTTATGCTGAAGCAACTGACGTTAGGGACCAGGTGCAGAAAGATCAAACAACAAAAGGTTCAGCATTCATTCCTCTTGAGCAAAGAGAAATTATAGCCATGATCGCTTATCTTCAAAGACTGGGTACTGATATTAAAACCACGGACATTAAAACAGCAAGTGTAGACTAATTATTAAAATGAACGTAAAATGAAAACAAGAACACCCATTTCCATATATATCATTGTAACCATAGGTTTGACTATTATGGCGTTCGAGATGTTTGCTCAGGATTCCGGTTATTTTACTTCTCCTTTTTTCTGGGCTTTGTTATTAATTGCGACAATCCTGCTTTTAATTATGAACACTATCGGAGACCTTGTTGAAAATGAAACCTTCAGTAGATTAACAGAAACTGAGAAGAAAGCATATCTTGAAGAAAAAAGCATTCCTTTTTATCAAAAACTATGGAATTCGGCTGTGAAAAAGCAATCACAAACTGAAGAAAAAGATATTCTTATAGACCATGGTTTCGATGGAATCACTGAACTTGATAATTCCTTACCCAAATGGTGGATCGGACTATTTTATTTTGGAATCATTTTTTGCGCTGTGTATATGTTTGCATTTGCTTTTACAGATTATGCTCACCCAGATGCGGAATATGATAAAGAAACTAAATTCATGCTGGCTTCTATTATAGAATATGAAAAAAATGCCCCTACCATCAATCTTGAAACAGCAAAATATAATGCTGATTATATCACAGAGGGTGAACAACTTTTCAAAACCAATTGTGTAACCTGCCATGGAGATGGTGCAAGAGGTGGAATTGGTCCTAATCTTACGGATACTCATTGGATCAATATTAAAGAAAAAAGCCTTTTTAAAAATGTTTTCTGGATGCTGGAAAATGGTTCTCCAAACAACCCAACCATGAGACCTTTTATTAAGGAAGGAACCATTACAGGCAGAGATGCCGAAAAAATTGCATCTTATATCTATCATATCAATCAGGAAAAAACACCTGTTACAGAAGCTCAGGGTGGTGCTGCCCCTCAAGGAGAAGAGGTAAAATGGGAAAATAACAATCAATAAATCATTCAACTAAACACATCAATCCATAGTAGCCCCCTTTGAATACTAACTAACATTAAACTTCATTTTCTACTACCTTTTCATACTTGAAAAATGAATTAAAAGGGGGCTTTTTAAAGAAAAAAATAAATCCTTGTTTTGGCTGTTGTCTCAACTATTCACTTCACTTCGACTCAACTAAAATTCCATAAATGACAGCCAAGGCAGGATTTTTGCATGCTCAATAGGGTACCACATCAGGTAATTTTTTAAATAGTATCATTATCTTTGTTATAAACCCTATTCCATTTGAAACAAAAAATTAATATAAAAAAACTCCTGAGGCGTATTGTCATAACCATTATTTGTATATTGGTTTTTGTCACCCTTCTTATACTTAGTCTACGCCTTCCGGCAGTTCAAAACTTCATCAAAGACAAGCTTGTTGTCTATCTCGAAAAAAAAATCAAAACAAAAGTCAGCCTTGAAAAGGTATATGTAGGATTCCCTAACAGTCTTGTTATGGAAAATCTATATTTAAAGGGGCAGGACGTCGATACTCTTCTTGCAGTCAAAAAACTGGATGTGGGCTTGAATATGCTTAAACTTATCAATTCTACAGCAGATATTACTTCTGTAGATCTAGAGGGTGTACAAGCAAATGTGGTAAGAAAAAAGGACGGAAAATTCAATTTTGATTACATTATTGATGCCTTCGCTACTTCGGATAAAGAAGAGAGTTCTTCCAAACCATTTATTATTTCTCTTGATAAAATTAAATTAAAAGATATTGGAGTTACTTTTAATGATCTTCAATCAAAAAATGATATTAAACTCTACTTTAAATCTTTTGATACAAGGGTAAAAACTTTTGATTTAAATAAAAACTCTTATGCCGTTAATGATATTAATCTTGATGGATTAAAACTAAAATTAAAACAGGGTATCGTAGAAGAGGTATCAAAGAAGGTTGAGAAAAAGGTAGATTCCCTTAACCAGAAAAAATCAATGAATATTGGGTTAAGGGGAATTAAATTAACCAATTTTGATATTGACTATGGTGATGATAATACGAAGACTTTTGCAAAGGTTTTATTTAAAGAATTAAGTACAAAAGTCAATAAGCTTGATCTTGATAATAATTCTTACAATGTATCCAATCTGGTTCTTTCGGGAGCAGATATTAATGCTAACCTTTATCTGCCTGCTCAAAATGCCAATCCAAAAAATTCAAAGGAAGAGGCTAAATCTACTCCGGATTCTGATAAAGAAAAAGCAATGAAACTGCTTTTGGGTAAAATGGTTCTGAATGATGTAAAAGTAGCATACAACAATACTGCTATTGCTCCAACAAAACAGGGAATGGATTTTAATCACCTCAACTTTTCAAAAATGAATGTGGAGGTCCATAGTTTCAAAATGGAAAATAATACGTTCGCAGGAAAGGTAAATTCAGCAGAAATTCAGGAAGGCCGTGGTTTGGATATCCAGAAATTCAATACTGATTTTGTATACGGAGAAAGACAGGCTTATCTTAAAGACCTATATCTACAGACTCCAAAAACAATTTTACGGGATGAGGTTATATTGGAATATAATTCAATAGAGCAATTAAGTTCAAATCTCGGAGCGGTCAAAATATCAGCTAATATCCGTGATTCTAAAGTAAGCTTTACCGATATTTTGAATATCGTTCCAACTTTACGTAATACGGTCCCATTTAATAAATACCCGAATGCAACACTTGCTGTAAACGCCAATGTAAAAGGGAGTGTCAATGATCTTTTGATTCAGAATTTCAAACTTTCCGGATTGGATCAGCTAAGAGTTGCTGCGTCTGGGAGAATTAGAAATGCAATGAACCCTGATCAGCTTTACTATGATCTTAAAATTGGAGAACTTTCGTCTTCTGCCAAGACAATCTTTAACCTCGTTCCCAAAAATACAATTCCTTCCAACATTTCCCTACCCTCGAATTTCAGTATAAAGGGAACAGCGAAGGGAACCACTAAAATGGTTGATACTAATCTGAATCTTTATTCAACACTCGGAAATGCTGCAATTATTGCTGAAGTGGATATGCGAAGAAAGAATCATGAATTGTATAATATCAAAGCAAACCTTCAGGGAATACAAGTCGGAAAAATTATTCAGAATAAAGATATTGGTTCAATTACAGCACAGATTTCCGCAAAAGGAGAAAGCTTTGACTTTAAAAGAGCAAAAGCAGATCTTACTGGACATGTTGCTTCTGCAACCTACAAAGGTTATCAGTATCGCGATATGAATCTAACCGGAAAAATAAATAATGGTGCTTACCATATTCTTTTAGATTCAAGGGATCCGAATGCTAATTTGAAATTAACTGCTTCAGGAGTTTATGATGAAAAAAATCCAACGGTAAAGATCAATGGAGACATCATCAAAGTTGATCTCAACAAACTTGGTTTTTATGAAAAACAAATGATTATTGGTGGAAAAATAGATGGTGATTTCACCAATCTTGATCCAGATCATTTGAACGGGTATTTAAATCTTCAAAACTTTGCATTCTCAGATACTAAAGAAGTATATCCGATCCAGGAAGTTCATTTGAATGCCAGATCTGCTAATGACTCGACGAACATTGTTTTCAACTCGCAGATCGCTGATGTAGAACTGAAAGGAAAATATAAATTGAGCCAGATCTTTGGATCTTTAACTCAAACCATCAATCAATACTATCAGTTCCAGAAACCTGACAAATCTCAAAAAGTAGATGCAGGACAATATTTTACCTTCAATGCAAAGATTAAAAATGATGACCTTATCAGAAAATTTGTTCCTGATCTGAAAAGTTTTGAAACGATCAATTTAGTTGGAAACTATAATGCAGATTCTCATAAAATTGAGATCGATGGACAGATCCCACAGCTATTATATGGTGAAAACTCAATTGAAAATGCATCATTGAAAGTTACTAATGAGAATGATGCATTACAGTATAATCTCAATGTAGCAGCTTTAAAAAGCTCTAGCTTTGC
Organism: Chryseobacterium paridis; assembly: GCF_016595215.1. Lineage (GTDB taxonomy): Bacteria > Bacteroidota > Bacteroidia > Flavobacteriales > Weeksellaceae > Chryseobacterium > Chryseobacterium paridis. Next base: position 2,242,133 of record NZ_JAENHK010000010.1, read on the forward strand.
ATTAAATAAAGTTAATATTGGCGGCGATGTTTCAGACAATACGATTAATTACAATATCACAACCAAGGATCAAAAAGATGTCACTCAATTCCTGATTGCAGGAAATGCAAAATCGCTAAATGATATAACAGAAGTTTCCCTAAATCCAAATGGTTTAAAATTAAATTATAATGATTGGACAGTAGCCGAAGGAAATAAAATTCAGATCAGCAGCAAAGGAATTATAGCCGATAATTTCAAACTATCGAATTCAGGAAGTGAAATTTCTTTACAATCTGAAGGTAATTCGCCAAACAGCCCTTTGAATATCTCACTGAAAGATTTCAAGATTGAAACGGTTACTGAGATCATCAAAAAAGATTCTCTTTTGGCCAAAGGAACGATCAATGGAACAGCTCAGCTTCGGGATCTGACGAAGGACATGACATTCACCTCTGATCTTAATATTTCAGATCTTTTTGTATATGGAAATCCTATCGGGAATCTTGCAGTAAAGGTAAACAGCACCTCAGCTAAACTTTTAAATGCTGACATTGCATTATCCGGTAATGATAATGATGTAAAAATTATAGGAGACTATAATACTTCTTCCAGCACGTTTGATCTTAATATGGCCATCAATAAACTCCAGATGAAAAGTGTCCAGGGGTTCTCTATGAATGCGGTTACCAATACAGAAGGTTATCTTTCAGGAAATCTCAAAATAACCGGAAATACCGACAAACCTAACATCTTAGGTAAAGTAAAATTTAATAATGTGGGACTTGAAATTGCTAAAACAGGAAGTGATTTCAGAAAACTAAACGATGAGATTGATTTTACCAACAGGGGAATAGAATTTAATAAATTCAAAATTAATGATAAGGATGGAAATGCTCTTGTAGTAGACGGACAGGTTCTTACTCAAACTTACAGGGATTTCGCATTTAACCTGGATGTAAATGCTAAAGATTTTAAAGTAGTAAGCTCTGAAAAGTCGAATGATGCCATGATGTATGGAATTCTTGCTATTGATGCAGGATTACACATTCGTGGAAATCTAGACCTTCCAAAAGTAGACGGTAAATTAGCTGTTGCTGATAATACTGATTTTACTTTTGTCCTTCCTCAATCCAGTCCATCATTACAGGAAAGAGATGGGATTGTAGAATTCGTAGATCAGGATCAGGTAGTTTTAAACAAAACTATTAAAGCCGATTCTTTGAAAGCTCAAAGTCGCATCAAAGGGATGGATGTAAGTGTAAACATTGAAGTAAGTAAAGAAGCTAAAATGTCGATCGTTATTGATAAAGCAAATGGTGACTTTGTAAAACTCCAGGGAGAGGCAGAATTAACGGGAGGAATTGATCCATCCGGAAAAACGACTCTTGTTGGCGTTTATCAAGTGGAAAAAGGTTCTTATGAACTTTCTGTGAGTTTACTTAAAAGGAAATTTGATATCCAGAAAGGAAGTACCATCACATGGACTGGGGAACCAACCGCAGCCATTATGGATATTACAGCTATTTATAAAACCGAAACGGCCCCTATCGATCTTGTTGAGCAACAGGTAAGTGGTGATGCTGCTGTATTGAATCAATTTAAACAAAGAATACCTTTCAATACACTACTAAAAATGAAAGGTGAATTACTAAAACCACAGATTACATTCGATATTACAACAGATAAGAAAAATAATTCTGTTTCATCAACCGTAACAGATGCAGTGGATCAAAAACTAACACAGCTAAGAACACAGGAATCTGAAATGAATAAACAGGTTTTTGCATTATTATTACTAAACCGTTTTATAGGAGAAAACCCTTTCCAAAGCGGCGCAGGAATGTCCGCAGAAGCAATGGCAAGGCAAAGTGTAAGTAAGATTCTTTCACAACAGCTGAACAACCTTGCTTCAGGCCTAATAAAAGGAGTAGATTTAAATTTTGGTCTCGAATCTTCTGAAGATTATTCTACTGGACAAAAAAATACCAGAACAGATCTCAACGTAGATATTAGCAAAAGACTCTTGAATGATAGGCTTAAAGTATCTGTAGGAAGTAATTTCGGTCTGGAGGGTGATGCAAGACAAAATGAAAGTACGACTAATATTGCAGGAAATGTTACAGTAGATTACAGTCTTTCCAAAGATGGAAGATATATGTTGCGAGCCTATCGTAAAGATGAATATCAGGTGGCTTTACAAGGACAGATTATTGAAACAGGAGTTGGTTTTATCATCACATTGGATTATGATAAATTCCGGGATATTTTTCAAAAATCCAGAAAAGACAGATCTAAAAAAGAAAACAAGAATAACCAAGTAGTAGAATTTAAATAATGGGAAACAAATTCAATACATATCTGAAATATTTTCTTTACTCTGGAATTACAGTGGTTACTCTTTCATGCAGCAATACAAAATACCTTAAGGAAGGGCAAATGCTCTATACTGGTGCAGAAGTAAAAATTGAAAACGACACTATTCCGAAAAAAGAAAAAAAAGAACTCCAAGCAGCTCTGGAGGAAAATTTAGTTCCAAAACCCAATTCAACAATTTTAGGGCTACGTCCGAGATTGTATTTTTATAATATTGCTAAAGAACCGAAAAAAGACAAAGGTTTCAATTATTGGTTAAAATATAAAGTCGGTGAAAAACCGGTCTTACTTGGTGATGTTGATCGTGAATTCAATAAAGACATTATCGTTAATTATTCTGAAAACAAAGGATATTTTAACGCTAAAGCAACTTATGATACAATTTCCAAAAATAAAAAAGCAAGGGTAATCTATACTTTAAGACCTGGTGCTCAATATTTGATCAGTGATGTAAAATTTCAAAAAGATTCTACATTAGTTAATCAGGAAATTCAGAATTTAAAAGATAAAACTTTTCTTAAAAATGGAAACCCTTTTGATCTAGGTGTCATCAAAGCCGAGCGGGACCGGATTGATAATGGTTTGAAAGAAAAAGGATTTTATTATTTCCATTCTGATAACATCATCGTTCAGGCCGACAGTACAGTTGCAAAAAATCATAAAGTTGAACTTAATGTAAAACTAAAAGAAGACACTCCGGATTTAGCCACTCAGCAATTCGGGATCGATAAGGTAATTGTTTTCCCTAATTATAACCTTCAGGATGTTAAGAATGGCAAATACAGTGTTCCGATGAACTCTGATTCTCTTTCAAAATATGCTTATGATGACATTTATGTGATCGATCCGCAGCATAAATTTAAACCGAAAATCTTTGACAGGGCATTATATTTCAAGAAAGGAGATTTATATAACCGAACCAATCATAATCTGTCTCTGAATCGTTTGATAAGTTTAGGAGTTTTCAAATTCGTGAAGAATGAATTCATTGTTTCAGATTCTTTACAGCATAAGTTTGATGCATATTATTTATTAACCCCCAGAGAAGTACAATCTCTTCGTTTAGAAGCTTTAGGGAGAACCAATTCTGCAAGCTTTGCCGGTAGTGAATTGAATTTAAACTGGACCCACAGAAATTTCTTCCGGGGAGCTGAACAGTTTAAAGCAGCAGTTTATGGGGCCTTTGATGTACAAATGGGAGGTCAGTCACAAGCTAAGAATATGTATCGTGCCGGAGCCAATGTTCAGCTATCCATTCCTAGAATTGTTGCACCTTTCAGATTCAATTCTTCCAGTGCTTTTGTTCCAAGAACCAATATCAGCTTAGGGTATGAATTTCAAAATCGTACTGATTACTACACACTTAACAATTTTACAGCTTCTTTTGGATATGTGTGGAAAGAAAATGCAAGAAAAGAACATGATTTAAAGGTACTTGATATTACTTTAGTTTCTCCAGCCAATGTTACTGATCTATATCATGCTGAGACTAACGGAAGGCCATATTTAGAAAGAGCTGTTCAGAAACAACTTATTTTTGGTCCTACTTATTCTTATACCTATACCAACACTATGTTGGCAAAGCCAAATACCATCTATTATAAAGGTACACTTGATTTGGCGGGAAACATTACTGGTTTAGTGACAGGTGCTAATGCAAAAAAAGGTAAGCAGAAAGAAATTTTCGGAGTACCATTCAGCCAGTATGCAAAAATGGAAAATGACTTCAGATTCTATCATAAATTTTCTGAGAAAACTAATTTTGCCTCACGAATTATTGCGGGTATTGCCTATCCTTATGGAAATTCAGATCAGATTCCTTTTTCCAGACAATTTTTTGTGGGAGGTAGTAATAGTATCCGAGCATTTCGGGCCAGAACTTTAGGACCTGGAAGTTATGATCCCAGAGGGTTAGATCAGAATTTTGCTTTTGACCAGTCCGGAGATATTAAGTTAGAAATGAATGCAGAATATAGGGCTAATCTTTATAAGTTTTTAAATGTCGCTGCATTTGTAGATGCCGGAAACGTTTGGTTGATTAATGACAAGAAAAATGAAAGACCTGGAGGGAAGTTTTCTAAAGATTTTTTAAGTGAAATAGCTGTCGGTGCCGGAGTTGGTCTAAGACTTGATTTCTCTATTTTAATTCTAAGGCTCGATTTAGCAATGCCAATACGTGTTCCTTATTATGAAAAGGGAGACAGATGGACTTTTAACAGGATTAACTTTGGAGACAGCAGCTGGAGAAAAGATAATTTAGTTTTAAATATCGCAATCGGATATCCATTTTAATATGATCAATAATATAAAATTTTTCTGGGAGGTTTTGAAAGACACGTTCACGGAATGGAACACTTCTACCGCATCAAGAGATTCGGCCAGTCTTGCCTATTACGCCATCTTTTCTATCCCGGGATTATTAATTATTATTATATGGATAGCGGGTAACTTTTTTGGTGAAGAAGCTATCCGCGGGCAGATCAGTACTCAAATCAGTGGATTAATGGGAACCGACGTAGCCAAAAGTGTAGAAAGCATGATTGCAGGAGCACTGATTGATAAGCAAAATATTTTCATGAAGGCAGTAGGGATAGGCTCTTTAGTTTTTGGTTCCACTACTCTATTTTTCCAATTACAACATTCTTTAAATACTCTTTGGGATGTACAATCAGCACCCAAAAAGGCATTGATTAAATTCCTCCTCGATAGAGCGAATTCCTTAGGAATGATCCTTATTTTGGGTTTTCTATTAATGATCACGATGATTCTTTCCTCAGCCATAAGTCTTTTCAATACTTGGATTACGAATTATTTTGGGTTTGAAACGTATATGCTGGTGGAGTTGGTCAATTTTGCGGTTGGTTTTGCTCTGGTTATGCTGTTATTTGCATTGATGTTCAAATTCCTTCCAGATGTTCAGATCAGCTGGAGACCAGTATGGAAAGGAGCTATATTAACAACGATTTTATTTACCCTGGGTAAGTTTTTATTAAGTCTCTATTTCAGCAATTTTAAACCTACCTCAACTTTTGGAACAGCAGGAACTGTCATCCTTATTATGATGTGGATCAACTATTCCTGCATGTTGATATTTTTCGGCGCCGAATTTACCAAAGTGTATTCGTATAAAAGAGGTTATAAAATTATACCTTCCAAACATGCAAAATGGAGTGATGCCAAATTGTATGAAGACAGTCACAAAGAACAAACCACACAAAACGAATCGACATAAAAAAAGCCTCTTGGAATTCAAGAGGCTTATATTTTACATTCTGTTTACGGTTCCTATTCCCAGTAATCGTAACGATTTTTTTATAGTCTGTGCTGTCAGATCTGATAGATTCAAACGGGTTTGCTTTAAATCTCCTTCTTCCAGTTTTACAATCGGAGTACTTTGATTTTGATAAAATGAATTGTAAGATTTTACCAGATCATATACATAATTAGCAACTAAAGCGGGGCTTAATGCTTCAGCAGCTCTTTCTACAACTGCTTTATAATTGGCTAACAGCATAATCAATTCTTTCTCAAATTGATTCAGATTCACTTCCGCAGCTTCTTTATATTCGTAATTCGCTTTTGTTAATAAAGATTGAATTCGGGCATAGGTGTACTGAATGAATGGTCCAGTATTTCCATTGAAATCGACACTATCAGCAGGATTAAATAACATCTTCTTTTTTGGATCCACTTTCAGCATGAAATACTTTAATGCTCCCAAACCTACAGTTTCATATGATGCTTCTTTATCTTCATCGGATAAGTGCTCGAGCTTGCCCAGCTCCTGAGCCTTAAACTTAGCCGTCTCATACATTTCCTGCATTAGATCGTCAGCATCTACTACTGTTCCTTCACGTGATTTCATTTTTCCTTCCGGAAGTTCTACCATTCCATAAGACAAATGGAATAATTGATCAGCCCATGAATATCCTAATTTCTTTAAGATTTTGAATAAAACCTGGAAATGATAATCCTGTTCATTTCCTACGGTATAAATGAGTTTCTGGATATTATTATCTTTAAATCTTTCTACCGCTGTCCCTAAATCCTGGGTCATATAAACAGAGGTTCCGTCTGAACGTAACAAAAGTTTTTGATCCAATCCTTCATCTGTAAGGTCACACCAAACTGATCCATCTTCTTTTTGATATAAAATACCTTTTTCCAATCCTTCCTGGATAAGATCCTTTCCTAAAATGTAGGTATTGCTCTCATATTGAACCTGATCAAAATCAACTCCCAGTCTTTTATACGTTTCATTGAATCCTTTATAAACCCAAGAATTCATTTCCTTCCAAAGATTTCTGACTTTTTCATCTCCATTTTCCCAGTCCAATAGCATTTTCTGAGCTTCCTTCATTAATGGGGCTTCTTTTTTAGCCTCATCTTCTCCTATTCCTCGTTCAACAAGATCTGAGATTTCTTTTTTATAATTTTTATCGAATTCTACATAATAGTTTCCAACAAATTTATCTCCTTTTATGTGAGTCGTTTCCGGAGTCTCCCCATTTCCAAACTTTTCCCAAGCCAACATCGACTTGCAAATATGAATCCCTCTGTCATTAATGATCTGTGATTTGATCACATCATATCCAGCCTCTTTAAGAATTTGAGCAACAGAGAATCCCAACAAATTATTTCTGATATGCCCTAAATGTAAAGGCTTGTTGGTATTCGGTGAAGAATACTCTACCATTACAGTAGCATCTTTTTTATCTATTTTTGAAAAACCTTCAGCTACAGATCTGAATTGATTAACAAAAAATTGGTTTTTCACTTTAACATTCAAAAATCCTTTAACCACATTAAAGCTTTCAAACAAGTCAGTTTGTGCCGTTAAAGATTCACCCAACTCTATTCCTATACTTTCAGGATTCTTCTTAAGTTGTTTTACTAATGGGAATGTAACAATCGTAAAGTCTCCCTCATATTCAGTTTTATTTTCCTGAACCTCCAGATTGATATCTTTCAACTGATATACATTTAGAATAACCTCTGAAAGTTTTTCCTCAATTATATTTTTAATATTCATGTAATTACTTTTATCTTTTTCGTCTAGGTAGGATAACACAGACAATTTTACTTTCACTATGAAATATTTCTTGAAGATATTTCATAGTGAAATTTCGAAATACAAATATACGGAAATAAAAAAACCGCCCGAAGGCGGTTTTAAGTGAATGTGAAATATATTAGAATACTAAAATTTGTCCCAGAATAACTTTGTCTGAAGCTTATCTCCTCCAATAGCAGCAGCAGCCTGATTATAATTACTACCATTTAAAGTAGTTTCGCGTACTGGATAAGTAAATCGGTTTGGTACAGGAGTTTTTGTTGCTGCAGGTAATCTTAATGCAGGGTTGTCATATTTCCTCCAGACACTCCATGCTTCGAACCCTCGATTATACATTGCAATCCAGAATTGTTTCCCTATTTTCTCTTTCCATGTCCCAGATGCAGTAGCATAATTTACATTAGTCTTAGCAAGGTAAGTTGCTATATCGGCAGAATCTATACCCCAATATTCCATGTTTGCAATAATTCCTTGTGTATAATAAGCCGCTGCAGGTAAAGAAACATTATATCCTCTCTCCTTCGCTTCAGCAAGCAAAAATGAAATTTCAGAATAATCCATTAAGTTTCCATTCAGATCTGGTTTAAAAAAAACTTTCCCAATATGGGTATAATCTGTATAAGTATTAAAACTTCCATAAATTCCCCCTACATAAGGAACCTTATTATTATCAAAAAACACACTTCTTCTAGGATCTTGTAAATTATTTAAATAGTCTACAAAAGTATCTGCCGGAACAAAATCCTGTCTTCCACTTAAAACCAAATCGGCATACAATGGATTAGCATTAGCAATATTACTTTCGTATCGGAGAATAAAGTTGTCTTGATTAGAAGAAATCAACCCTTGTGCAAAAGCTGCCTCTGCTTCTGTCTTTGATAATGATGGGTCAGCATCCGCTATTCTCATAGCTAATTTAAATCTTAGCGAAGCAGCTAATTTTTTCCATTTGGTATGGTCTCCATCAAAAACAAAATCTTTTTCAAAACCAGTCGACTTAAAATCAATATCACTATAAGCTTTTGTAATTTTTAATAACAGATCTTTATAAATAGTAAAAGCATCATCATAAGCCGGCAAAGTTCCTTCAACTCCCTGTAATGCTTGTGAGTAAGGAACATTACCAAATACATCAACCAATTGCTGCCACGTATAAACTTCAATAATTGAAATGTAGGCAGTTTGATTTTTTTTCTGCCCCAATGTAAGTTTAGGATCTTTATTAATAAATTCCTTGGCTTGTTTTAAATTATAAAGAACTTTCGTATAGAGAATGTTCCAATGATTATCCGGAATACTTCTGTTCCTTATACTATAATTAGTTTCATCGACATACTGAGTCTGTGTCCATTGCTGAGCAAAGAGTCTAAATACATTTCTATTTACATTGGTATTACCCATTTGGTCAAAAAGGCTTTTCACCCCATTTGTAAAAAGAAAACTACCAGGGACTTCTGCAGGGTTCTTGGGATCTTTATTTAAGTTTTCATAATCTTCATTAGTACATGAAAACAGCGACAAGCTTATCAATGATCCTATTATTATTTTTTTCATTTTTTTTAACTTTTAAAATTCAACTTTTATACTTGCTCCAATTTCTCGCATAGATGGATGAGCACCATTCTGAAAACCTAATGCATTCCCGGAACTCATTAAAGCTTCAGGATCGGCATATGGTAAATTTTTATGAATAATCCATAGATTTCTTCCAATTAAAGAAAGGGTCATGCTGTCTATAAAAGAATTTCCGAAGGTTTCTTTAGGTAGTCTATAGGAAATTGTTACGTTTCTAAGTTTTACAAATGAACCATCATAAACATGCATAGCTTCAGGTCCTCCATAATAACCATAAGGGTTTCTATAATTGGTAAATCCTGTTCTTGTGTTATTAGCAGTTCCATCGGCTTTTACGCCTGGTAAAATAACTCCACCTCCATTTGCAATAGTGTTTCTTATAGGATTACCCAAATCATTAAGCCCAGCAGTTTCTTTATATAATCCTGTAGCAAGACCAAATGCCATATCTTGTGAATACACATCACCTCCTTTCTTAACATCAATTAAAAAGCTTAGACTTAAGTTCTTATATCGAATAGTATTGATAATACTTCCTCTCCAGTCCGGTACAGCATCCCCAATTTTTTCTTGTGGATTACTGCTAATCATATACTTACCATTATCGTCTACTACGCGTTGTCCATTCATGTAGACATAATTAGTTCCTCTAATTGTCCCGGTAGATTCTCCCAACATAGCTCCCGAAGTAACATTCCACATCGAAGCAAATGGTAAAAAATCAGTTTCTCCATAAATATTAGTAACCCTTGATCTATTTTTAGACCAGTTGGCAGTTACCTCCCATGAAAATTTTGTACTTTTTATTGGGACAGCAGTTAATCTTGCTTCAATACCTCTATTTTCGATATCACCCGCATTTACCCATCTACTTGTAAAACCTGATGCTCCTGAAATGTTGGTAGGAGTAATCAAATCCTTGGTTCTTTGTTGATAGACTGAAACATCAAAACTTAATCTATTTTTAAAGAAACCCATTTCTAAACCAGCTTCCATCTCATTCATCATTTCTGGTTTTAGGTTTGGATTTGCAGCTACGTCTCTTACACTTGCATTAAATGATCCATTAAATGCAGGATTAAAAACATATGTATTTAACAGATTATAGGGCCCTGTATCATTCCCTACCACTGCATAATTAAAACGAACTTTACCAAAGCTTATTTTATTTTTATTCGCCAAAAGTTCAGAAAAAACAAAACTCAATGAACCTGAAGGGTACCAATATGTATTATTGTTGGTTGGCAAAGTTGATGATCTATCTCTCCTAATCGATCCATCTAAGAATAACATATTTTTATACCCTAAACTTGCTTGGGCAAATATCCCATCTACGCTTTTATTTTCGTCGAAATCATTAACATTTACTTCTGTCAAAGGTTCTGCACTATTTGTGATAGAATATAACCCTGGCACCTTCAAGCCTCCATTTGTTACTCCTGAATTACCATATCTTCCATTTCTTCTAAGATTAAAACCTATATTTCCGTTAAGGTTAAAATCTGCTCCCAGATCTTTGTTAATATTTAAAATAGCATCATAATTCATTTCATAAACCTTATGATTCATAAAGTAATATTCACCTCTCCCTCCATTATTGCGACGTCCTTGATTAGAAGAACCAATAGCAACTCTTTCTTGTCTAAGCTCATCAAAAGTATCAAAAGTGTATCTTCCCATAAAGCTTATCCAGTCTGTAATCTTATAGTTAAATCCAAAATTTCCAAAGTATCTGTTTCTTGTATCTGACTGATAATTCTGGTATCTATTGAAGAAATAATTATCCGTATATCCTACTTGCTGCTTCGTATAATCCTTGATATTCCATGTCATATTTTGACCTGTTAGGTTGTAAGCCTCTCTTTGTTTATCCATATCTACAGACATATTCCACCATTGCCTGAATCCCTGCATCGGATTTCGTGATTCATATCCTGTATAAACCCTACCTCTCCCATTAGTATTTACATAACTGATATTACCGAAAATATTCAACTTCTCTGTAAAATTATAATCCGCCGCAAAGTCAATTGTATTTTTTCTTATTTCACTATTGTCCAGAGCACCTTCTTGGATAAAATTTGTAAATCCTAGCCTGTATTTCCCTTTTTCATTTCCAGCGGAAAAAGCAATTGAATTTTGAAATGTTGCAGCTGTATTCCAAATAGAATTAGGATCTTTTCCCGCTACCCATGGCGTTGTTTTCAGATAGCCTGGTAATTGTGGATATTGAGAATCCCAATTATAAACTTTTACATTCGGATCAAAGCGTGTCCCAAACGAGGCATCATCATAAGTATATACTATATTGTTTTCCACAACACCATCTCCGTTGATATCACCACTATAAAAAGAGCTTCCTGTGTAACCACCTCCATACTCATGTTGGTATTTAGGAAGCGTAGACCTATCAACAAATCCTAATGTAGTTGAACTGTTAAATTCTATTCCAAGCTTTTTGCTTTTTTTACCTTTTTTGGTGGTAATCATTACTACTCCGTTCATTCCTCTTGAACCATATAAAGCACTTGCTGCGGCTCCCTTTAAAACGTTGACACTTTCAATATCATTAGCATTAAGATCAGCCAATCCGTTTGAGTAGTCATATCCACCACCACCAGAGCCTATTCCACTCTGATTGAAAGTCTCATTATTAATAGGAGTTCCATCTATTACAATAAGAGCTTGATTACTAGAGGTTAGTGACTTAATACCTCGAATGACCATATTGGTGGATCCACCCATCGTTCCAGATTGAGTAATGTTTAAACCTGCAACTTGCCCTGCCAGTGCATCAGAAACATTGGCTACAGGAACTGCAGAAATTTGCTCACCCTTAACTTCCTGTGTTGAATAACCTAAAGATTTCTTTTCTCTTTTAATTCCAAGAGCTGTAACAACGACACCTTCAATGTTTTGTGTTCTTACTGTATCATTCTTTCCCTTCTGTCCATATGATACAGCTAGGGATGAAGACAATACAAGTGTAAGAACACCTGCTGTAGTTTTCTTCATATCAATTAATTTTTTTTGCCTCACAAATTTGTTAAACTTTCGTTAACAAGGCAAAAGAAAATGGCGCAAAATTAACAAATACTCAGAAACAATTAATTTAAACGTATTTTTTATTAATATTTTACACCAATAATTAATAAATTAATAAATATAAATAAGTCAAAAACACTAATGATATTGTAAAAATGGAACATCAAAGAGGGAAAATTGTATCCTAACCCAAAAGGATATTAAGATCTTTTATCAAACAATTAAGGTAGACTCCTAAAATTAATACCAATATCATAAATGTCATTTTTATTACTTTGTAATGACTAATTCAATAGATGGTATACAACAAATGGTCGGAATAAATCCGACCATTATAAACAAAACATTGTTTGATATGAATGTTAAATATATTAAAATTTGTCCCAGAATAATTTAGTTGTTGCTTTATCGCCACCAATTTTACTTGCAGCAGCTTTAACATTAGCACCATTTAATACATATTCCTGATCAGAATAAGGCATTCTATATGGCACAGACGCTATATTTGATTTCGGAGGATTCACAAGTGTTGGGCTATCCAGACGTCTTGTAAAGTTCCAGCTAGCAAACCCTTTGTTAAACATTGCTAACCAAGCCTGTACTCCTATAGATTGTTTCCAGTTAACTGCATTATATGGATTAGCTGCCAAATAAGCTGTTGTATTTGCTACACTTACTCCATTTTCTCTCATAGATTCAGTAATTGCACTTGCATAAAGATCTACTGCAGTACCTCCAGCTGAATAATTTCTAGCTGCGGCTTCAGCTTTAAGGAAAGCTACTTCTGCATAGCTAAGTAAGTTCGATGCAGCAGTTGCGGATCTAAAATAAGAACTTAGTTGTGAAAAGTTAGTATAAGGATCGTTTAACTCTCCAAAAACTCCTCCTTTATAAACTCCACCAACTTTTGTAAACCATATATCCATTCTTGGGTCTGATAAGGTTTTCATGGTGTTTACTACTAATTCACTAGGTAAAAAATCATTTCTGTTGGAAGCGACTAAGTTATCAAACACAGGATTTGAAAAGGTACCTCCATCATATTTAAATTTATAAGCATCATCATCGGATGAGATAACACCTGCAGCGATTGCAGACTCAACAGTAGTTTTTGCTAATACAGGATCGACATCTGCTAAATTCATACCTAATCTTAGTTTAATAGAATTAGCAAATTTTTTCCATTTAGTCATGTCTCCTGAATAAACTAAGTCTCCCGAATTAGTTGCTCCAACTGGAGGAGCATATCCTTTAGCGGCAGGCTTTATAGCTACAATAGCATCATTAATTCTTTTAATTAAATCAAGATAAATCGTTTTCGCATCATCATATTTGGGTGTTAAAATCTCATCAGGTTTAAATGCTTCAGAATAAGGAACATCACCATAAGTATCTACCAAGTTTTCCCAAATAAAAATTTCCTCAATTTCCAAGGTGGCCAATTTATTGGTCCTAATATCATCAGTCTCTACTTCATTTTTCAAATTAACTTTTGCTTGTCTTAGATTATTAATACTGTAAACATACATTCTGTTAAAATGATTCCGAGGTTGATTACGTGTTACAAGATTATATTGAGTTTCATCCGGATACTGAGTTTCCGCCCATTGTTGTGTGAAAAATCTATAATTGTTAAAATTCACACTAGGGTTATCTATATAGTAGGACGACTGATACATTGCCGTTGCTAATAAATTTTCGGATGGAAGAATTGCCGGATGTTTAGGATCATCATTAAGAGAAGTTAAATCACTTTGACATGAACTTAACCCCAACCCGATACATGCAGACATCAAACTTATTTTTATAATATTTTTCATTTTTAAAGTAATTTAGAATTTAAATGTGACATTGATACCAAGGTCCCTTGTCGTTGGCATTGAACCAATAGACCATCCATAGGAATTAAGACCTCCTCCTACCATAGCCTCAGGATCAGCATATGGCAAATTTTTATGAATAATCCATAAATTTCTACCTACAATCGAAATTTTCGCATCATAGATTTTAGTGCCCGCCAGTAAAGATTTAGGAAGTGTATATCCAATACTCGCCTCTCTTAACTTAATGAAAGAACCATCATAAACAAATTCGCTTGCAGGTTGAGTTTTATATCCTACAGCACTACTGTTGTCAAGAGGTGATAATGCGATATTATTAGGGCTACCGTCAGGAAGAACTCCAGGCAAAACAATAGGTTTGTCTCTATAATCTCCAACCGCCGTTTCTTTATATAGACCTGAGGACAGCCCATAATACATATCCGTAGAGAACACATCTCCTCCTTTACGCATATCAATTAAGAAACTCAAAGAGAATCCTTTATAACTGAAACTATTTCTAATACCTCCAATCCAGTCTGGTGTAGTATTACCAATAACCTGATTAGGATTTTGTAAATACCTTCCGGTTTTAGGATCAATTACTTTTTGTCCATTTAAATAGGTGTAATCGGCACCTACCAAAGTACCCCAAGCTTCACCTTCTCTAGCATTTAAAGAAACTCCTCCTTGAAAACTATTGACTAAAAGGTTGCTAATCCCAGGATAGATGCTTACAACCTGATTCTTGTTTTTAGACCAGTTAGCATCAATATTCCATGTAAAATCTTTTGATTTTATTGGCACTAAACCTAACTGTACTTCATATCCAGAATTATCAATTCTACCTGCATTAAATACTTTACCTAAATAACCAACAGTTGGAGATGTAGGAAGAGGTGAAAGAATCTGATTAATAGTTCTTGTTTTATAATAAGCAAAATCAAGTGTTATTCTATCTTTTAAGAAGTGAGCTTCAGTTCCAATTTCGAATTCTTTAGCTCTTTGAGGCTGTAGATTTAAAAAAGGTTGATTTATGATTGGATTATATATTCCTACACCATACAATATTCCTGCTGACCTATAATTGTTAACTAACTGATAGGGATCTGCTGTCCCACCCACCTCGGCATAGTTTGCTCTTAGCTTCCAGAAATTCATCCAACTTTTAGTATCTAGGATTTCTGACATTATTAAAGATCCTGTTACAGAAGGATAGTTATAAACATTATTACCTGCTAATAATGTTGAGCTTTGATCTATCCTCCATGTTGCATCTACATAGAATTTTTTATAAAAATCAAATGAAGCGGTAACATATCCCGAATTCGTTTGTGTAGTATATTCATTTTCATCTGTAGCTAGCGGAGCCTTTTTAGAGTTTGATAGTGCATAAATTCCAGCAACGATTAATCCCCCTTCCGTCGAAGCATATGTAGAATTATAATGATTTCTTCGTATATTTCCTCCAACGACTCCAGAAACATTAATATTATCAGTAATATCAAATTTATAATTTACCATTAAATCATAATTGGTTTCTGTTCTTAGCACGTCACGTCTCGCATAACCAGAACCAATAGAGTTGTTTGATTGTCCAAAAGCCTGAGGTAATGACCCAACAGCCAATCTACTTTCAGCCAAAAGATTAGATCTATCATATGAAACCTTCCCAGTAACAGAAATATTATCTAATAAGTCATAATTCAATTGGGCATATGTGAAATTTCTATATCTTTTATCTGAAGTATAGTTTTGGTAGGCCTGGAAATAGGGATTATTCCAATATGCAGGTCGTCCATCTGCAGCTGACTTTCTACTCCAGGTAACGTTTCCATAATTATTAGCTGCACTAGCAACACTAGGATCTACATTTGCAAGATACGCTCTCTCAAGATCAGTAACATCTACATTAGTTTGCCACCATTGTCTAAAACCTGTTGCTGTATTATTAGAGTATCCAGTAATACTTCGTCCCTTTGTATCCTGCAAAGTCATTGTGGAATAAAAAGTAGAGTGTAACTTAGGAGTCAGATCATAATTAATCTTTAATGATAAATTATTTTTGTTAAGATGAGAGTTAGGCATTAACCCGTCCGACATCATGTTTTCGTATGTAAAACTTATGTTTTTCCCCTTTTGCCCTTTTTCGAGTGTTACACTATTGATATACGTTGTAGGATTCTCGAAAAATTTAATAGGGCCATTTTTTGCTGCTACCCATGGCGTTGCCTTTTTATAGTTGGGAGAAGTTGGATCAAAAGAGTCCCATTGATACACCATCAAGTTAGGATCAAATTTTGGCCCCCACGATGCATCAGCACCATAGTTTGCATTATTCAAACCATCAGCTGCCTGTGATCCGAATTTTTGAGAATACCCTGCACCATATCTTGTTTGATATTCTGGAAAAGTAGATTTATCAATAAATCCTACTTGCACTGCAGATGAAAGTGTAATTCCCCAAGACCCATCATCTTTACCTTTTCCGTTTTTGGTCGTGATAACAATGACACCATTTAGCCCTCTTTCACCATATAAAGCTGACGCTGCAGCTCCTTTTAGTACATTGATAGATTCAATGTCTTCCTGATTAATATCAGAAAGCGCATTACCATAATCAATATTTTTTTCCTGAGTATTAGAGTTGTTAACAGGTGATCCGTCAATGACAATTAGTGGGTTACCTCCTCCTAATGTCTTCATTCCTCTGATAAGTAAATTGGAAGACCCTCCAAAATTATTATTTGTGGTAACGTTAAGACCAGCTACCTTTCCTGATAATTGTGCTGCAATATTACCAGTATTTGTTGTACCATCGGAGAGCGCACTCGCTTTGATCTCTTGTGAAGCATATCCAAGAGATTTCTTCTCTCTTTTGATTCCAAGGGCAGTCACAACGACTCCTTCGATGTCCTGGGTTTTTACCGTATCCTTCTTCTTTTGCTGAGCATTTATAACAGCTAGGGATGAAGATAATACAAGTAAAAGTACACCCGCAGTTACTTTCTTCATATCAAATTATTTTTAGCGTTACAAATTTGTAAAACTTTCTTAATAATACAAAAGAAAAAGGTAAAAAATTAACAACTAAACAAAAATCAATAAAATTTTATACATAAAATTTAATAATAAATGTTAAAAAACATCCATTTAACTAATTAAACTAAATTATAAGGTAAATTAATTGTTAAAATAGAATCAGTCTATTAATCAGCCATACTAAATCAATAGATCGTGATAACTTACTTTGCAAAAATCAACCAATTATTCATAAAAATCTGTATATCATTTAATTAAAAATGAATTAATGTAATTATTTTTCACATTAAGTGAATTATAAAGGTTATTTATAAAGGTATTTTTAAGAATTTTATTATGCTTTACATAGTTTATTTTTATTATTTATCTCCTTTTATATAGCATAAACTTAGAAATAAATGACAAAAGGAAGAATAGAAAACTCAAAAATAATAACAAAAAAAGACCGGAACGTATCCGGCCTCAAAATATATTATAATTTAATCTTTCTAAAATTTATCCCAGAATAATTTTGTTGTTAATCTATCACCACCAATTGCAGCACTAGCCGCAGCATAATTAGTACCATTTGTGGTTGCTTCTGCTGCAGGATACTGAAGTCTGACAGGAACCTTACCATTAGCATTTGGGATTGCAGTTGTTGGTGCTACTAATAATGGATAATCCAATCTTCTATAGAAATTCCACGAAGTTACAGCCTGATTATACAAAGCCACCCAAGCTTGCTCACCAATAGACTTCTTCCAGTTGGAAGCATCATAAGGATGAGCAGCTATATATGCAGCAGCATCAGCACCCACTCCCCATTCAGTAAAGGAAGCAGTAATAGCTGTACTATACAAAGCTGAAGGACTTCCTCCAATCCCCCATCTGGCAGCAGCTTCAGCAAGATAAAATGCAACTTCAGTGTAACTTAAAATAACTCCAGGTGTAGTTGCTGTGTAAGCAAATTCACCAGCATTTGAAAATTCGGAAAATTCACCAGGCGCTCCGATAACCTGACCAATATAACTGCCATCTACATCAGTATAATATTTACTAATTCTAGTATCATTTGAAGCATTCATATAGTCTACCAAAGTTTTTCCGGCGATGAAATCATCTCTTGATCCTGTTTCCTGAAACATCGGGTTTTCATTCGGTGATGCTGCCAAATATTGAAATTTACAATCATCCTGAGGAGAAGCTAGTACCCCGCCTGTGATTGCTTTATTAACAGTTGTCTGTGCTAAGGTAGGATTAACATCAGCAAGAGCAATTCCCAATTTTAAAAGCAGGGAGTTTCCAAACTTTTTCCATTGTGCATTATTTCCTTTGTAATAAATATCTCCAGCACCGAATGAGCTTCCGTTCGTAGCCAAATTACTCAAATCAGTTTCTAATTTACTTATCAAAGAAGAATAAATATCAGACGCTTTATCATATTTAGGAAGTGGATATACATCAATATTTAAAGCTTGTGTATAAGGAATGTCTCCATAAGTGTCAACCAAAACCTGATAAGTATAGATCTTCATCATATCAACTATAGCTAATTGATTTGTTTTTTTCGCAGGCCAGGTAGATAACTCTGAAGGAGGTGGTACATATGCCTTAATGATCTGCTCTGCCTGATCCAGATTTTTGAGAACATTTACATAGTTATCAGTCCAGACATTATTGGATACATTTCGATTGGTAAAATCGTAATTACTTTCATTTACATAAATTGTTTCCTGCCAGTATTGCATCGTCAGTCTGAAATTATTCTCATTCACACTTGGCGTATTCATGTAATCACTAAGTTCTTTCTGCGCAAAAGTAACTAAAGACTCCTGAGTCGTATCATAAGCAGCGTGCGGATCTAAATTCACATCATCTCCCGTTGTACATCCTACAAATAAAAGAGCTAATATTGGTGTTATTATATATTTTTTCATATTCTTTAAAAATTAACTTTTACATTGAACGAAATGTTTCTTGTTGCCGGCATCGGACCAGATTGATACCCTTGAATATTACCAGAAGATAATCCTGCTTCCGGATCTGAATATGGTAAATTTTTATGCATAATCCAAAGATTATTCCCTATCAAACTTACAGACATTCCTTGTATAAATTTTGAATTAAAAAAGTCTTTATCAAACCTATAAGTAATTGATACTTCTCTAAGCTTTATAAAACTTGCATCGTACACGTATGCAGCTCCCGGAAGATCGGTTCCTAATACCTGGCTCGATTGTGATCTATCTAATCTAATTGTATTTGGAATATACGATCCTGGATTATTTGGATCTTGCATTACTCCAGGTAAAATCACACCACCACCATTCGCCAAAGTATTTCGAATAGGATTACCTAAATCATTTATGCCTACGGAATCAGGATAAACCCCTGTTCCATATCCATAGAACTGATCTAGTGAATATACCTTACCTCCTTTTTTCCAGTCAATTAAAAAGCTTAAAGACAAATTCTTGTAAGTAACAGTATTACTCAAACCAGCAGTCCATTTTGCTTGAAAACTTCCTTGATTATATGTTGGTGTATCAGTTACTAAATAGGCTCCATTTGCACCAACAATAGGCTGTCCATTTGAATCTCTCACATAATCGGAAGTCCAGATTGATCCATAATCTCCATTTAAAGGAGCATTAATACTTACACCACCCTGTGACCTACCTATTGTTATATTTTCAATTCCTGGACTAAGTGCTGTAACTTTTGTCCATGGATTCGACCAGTTTAAATTAAGATCCCATGAAAAATTACTTGTTTTAATTGGTGTCGCATTAATGGATACTTCGAAACCTTTTGTCGTTAGTTCTCCTGCATTTTGAGTTTTAGCAATAGCTCCGTTCGCAAAAGACACTGGCAAAGGTAAAATCTGATCGAAGGCCTTATTACGGAACCATGCAACATCAAAGCCTAGACGATTTTTAAACATTCTTGTCTCAATCCCGAATTCTATATTTTTCAGACTTTGAGATCTTAATTCAAAATTTCTTAATGTTGTATTGTATGCATAAACAGGTATATCTCCATAAGAAGGCTGGCTGAAATATCTATTCAGTAATTGATCAGCTTGAGTATCTGAACCCACCTCAGCGTAAGCAGCTCGAATCTTACCAAAGTTAAGCCATTTAGCATTAATGAGATTAGAAAACACAACACTGGCAGATAATGATGGATACCAGTACACTGCATCATTTTCAGGTAATGCCGTAGACTGATCTCTTCTGTATGTTCCCTCTAAATAATAGGTATTTTTATAGCCTAATGAAATCTGAGCAAAAGCACCATAAACGTATTTAGAAATATCTGAAATTAAAGGTCTAACCGGAGAAGATGCTGAATTGGCAATTGTATAAATACCTGGGATATACAATCCTCCTGAAGTTGATTGTTGATTAGAATAAACTTTCTGAACGTTAATATTTCCTCCTAACAATGCATTAATATTGAAATCGTCAGTAATATTCTTTTTGTAAGTACCTATGAAATCATAATTGGTTTCAGAAAATTTATACTGACTTGTAGCATAACCTGAAGGTTGATCGACAGTTCCATTTAGCCCAAAATCATTTCCTATATAAGAACCTACTGCTTTTCTCTCTTCCGTTGTCATCGTATAGCCATCTCTACCCATACGGAATAATAAATTAATATCCTTATTAACATCATAATTTAAGCTAAAGTTCCCAGCAAACCTATCCCTTGAATCATTCTGGTAGTTTTGATATCGCTGAAAGTAAGGATTATCCCAAAAAGCAGGCGTTAAATCCGTAACACCTTTCATATTCCAGGTATAATTTTTATACGATCCCATATAAAGATTCCTCAAATCATATATATCAACATTTGTTGGCCACCATTGTCTGAAATTGGTCATAATATTATCATTATAACCAGTAGAATTACGGCCTATTGTTTTTTGCGTTACAAAATTTGCATAAAAATTGGCGGTTAATTTATCTGTAAGTTTGTATGAAGCATTTCCACTAAAGTTATTCTTTATCAATGAACTATTAGGCATAATATCCGTTGCATCAGTATTTGCATAACTCAATCGATACGTTGATTTATCGTCACCCCCACTAAAAGACAATGTATTTACATAGTTGGTTCCGGTATTAAAAAATTTAATCGGGCCATTTTTTGCCATTTGCCAAGGTGTTCTTTGCCCCTCAGTTGGAGAACCTGGTATAAATGCACCATATTGCCAAACCATTGAACCGTCATATGCTGATCCATATGAAGCATCATTTCCGAAGACTACTCTTGGACTTCCTTGATATAAAGCACTGCTAAAACTATTGCCTGTATACCCTTGTCCATATTGCGTCTGATATTTAGGGAATGTAGATCTATCAATCGTTGACATAGTAATGGAACTTGAAAACTCCATTCCAATTCCTTCCTTATTTTTCTTTCCCCTTTTAGTTGTGATAATAATAGCTCCATTTTGAGCTCTGGATCCATACAAGGCAGTCGCAGCAGCCCCTTTTAGGACATTTAAAGTTTCGATATCATTTGGATTGATGTCTGCAACAGAGCTCCCGTAATCATACCCACCACCACCAGTAGCCTGGTTGGCTGTATTTATATTTTTATTCAAAATTGGAACTCCATCCACGACAAAGAGAGCCTGATTGTCTCCTAACAATGATTTATATCCCCTGGTAACAACATTTATAGATCCTCCAAAGTTTGTACTCTGTTTAATCTCTAAACCCGCTACTTTACCAGATAAATTGTTTAGGAAGTTAGTAGTAGGATTCTTATTGACTGCGTCTCCTTTTACTTCTTGGGTAGCATAACCAAGAGATTTTTTCTCTCTTTTAATACCGAGGGCAGTTACGACAACTCCTTCGATATCTTGCGTTCTTACGGTATCACTTTTCTTTTGCTGCGCATTGGCTACAGCCAGTGAAGAAGACAATACTATGATAAGTACACCTGATGTTATTTTCTTCATATCAAATTAATTTTGTAATTCTACAAATTTGTAAAACTTTATTAACAAGACAAAAGAAAATCTTAAAAAATTAACAATTATTCAACAAAAAATAAAATAATCATTAAATAATTTAACAATTTTTGTTAAAATCAAAATATTTAACAATAAAAAATACACTAAAAAGTGATTTATTTGAGAAATAAACATTAGTCTATAAAAATGATATATTTAAATCACAATGAAATGATATAAATTTTCACAATATACCCTAAACAGCATTTACTTATTGAATATCAGATGCTTAAATATTTGATTCAACCTTAATCCTACAATAGCGTAGGATATTTAAAATCTTAATCATATTAAATTTGTTACACATAAACTATGTCAAGCATATTATTTTTTTCCCCTTCAGCTTCTTCTATTATTATAAATTATCAGAAAATTGAATGAGTTTGAACATAAAAAAAAACCGCCACAAAGGCGGTTTTAAATATATTAAAAAGTTCCGAAATTAATTTTGATTCCAGAAAGGCGTGTATTGATTTTTGACAAAAACCTGAGCACTACTAATATTAGGAACGTGCGCAGAATTTGCCGCATATTCGGAAAACGGATATACTAATCTATATGGCTTATTAGGATACTGAGCAGTGGTAGCCATAGGTGTATATGGGTATCCAGTTCTATTGTATTCTATAAACATTTCAGTAGGATTAATATTCGTTAAAGCAATCCATTTTTGTGTCATAATAGCCTCTAATTTTTGTGCATCACTACCAATCCATCCCAATCCAGGTCTGGTATTAATACCATTAACAGTAGAACTACCTGTTAAATAAATTGCCATCTGCGTGGTATTCGCACCTAGCCAAGCTGCATTTGCGGTTATTGCTTTCGTAAACTTTGTCTGACCATCTATTGCATTAAACATAGCTGGCCAGCGAAGAGCTGCTTCAGCTTGCAGTAAATCACTCTCTGCTATTGAAAAAAGAGACCCTCCTCTTGTATTATTATTATTAATTATTGTAGGCCATGAAGTTGTATTAGCAGAAGTAAAGTTACCTATTCCCATTTTAGAAGTATTAACATTAGTAACAGGCACTCCAGCTTGCCCAGGAATATTTCCTTGTCTAATCCCTTTCAGACCATTAAATGTATTTCCATTGGCGTCAACAGAGGATACTAATGTAAATAACCTGCTTCTTCTAGGATCTTTGAGATCCGTAAATTTTGCATAATTACTACTATTCAAAATAGCATTTCCTTCCAGTGCATTAGCCATATGTTCGGAGACTACTATAAAGCTATAATTTTGCACTGAAGTATTTGCCGAAGTCCTAGCCCAAGTAAGAACATAAGGATTCATCTGATCATCATTTCCAGCAGAGTATCCAGGATTAACAGTCACCTCTTCTGTATCAATAAACGAACCAAGAGTACCACCTGAAGTTCTCGTAGCAAGCGCTTGTAATTTTTGATTTCTGTAAGTCTGTAAATCACCTGTAACATTAGACATTCTTATCAAAAGTCTCAACATTAAAGTATTAGAAAATGATTTCCATTTAGCCATATTCCCTTTAAATACAATATCAGGAGCTTCTATTGATAAGGCATCTGGATGAGCAGCATCCATCAAAGCATTAGCTTCTTCTAATTTAGAGATTAAGCTTTTATAGATATCAGTATCATTATCATAAGCAGGGGAAGTATTCACCTGTCCTTTAAACGCTTCACTGTATGGAGCATCTCCATATAGATCCACAATATACTGCATGTAATATGCTTTCATAATCTTAGCAACAGCAATATAATTATCTTGTTTATGACTAGGATTCGCGAATTTTTCTATTTGATCAAAATTAGCAATCCTAGGATACAATCCCCATATCCCAGTATAAAAAGTATTATCTACACTGTTAAGGTTAAATTCTCTCTGAAAAGGACTTGTAAATGTATATGCATTTCCAGCCCAGCTGTTCATCATCAAATTACCAAACTGTACCATTGTACCCGCCTGTGTTCTATAAGCAGAAGCGATAGCACCCGGAAGCATAAGTTCTGGAGTAATATCTTCCGCTTGAATTGCATTCGGATTGTCATTGACGTCCAAATAATCATTGGAACAAGAGGTTGCTGTAAGACCTAATGCTGCAACTAAAAGTATTGTTAAAAATTTATTATTCTTCATGTTTGTTCAAAATTAAAAAGTTACATTTAGGTTAAAACCAAAATTTCTTATACTAGGGTACTGCCCATTAGTAGCTATACCTGCAGCATTCCCGTTTGTTGAAGCCGTTTCAGGATCCGAATAATTCCTATTGTCTTTAGCATAAATAAAGAATGGATTCCTTGCATAAACACCGATTGATAGAGAATTAACAAACGTGTTGCTCAAGATTGATTTCGGAAGATCATAACTTAAGGCAATTTCTCTTACTTTTAACGCTGTCCCATCAACAACAAACTCTTCTCCAACAGACCTGTATGGTCCTGTGAAATATGCATTTACACCAGTATATGAAGCATCATTCCCTACAGGTGTAGTGTTAGGAACATATTGTCCATTCACTAATTGAACAGAATTTGGAACTACATACCCTTTTGATCTGTCAAAATCAGCTGTCTTTTCCGATGAACCCATACTTCCTAATAATGACTTGTTGAAAGCAACAAAACTATTTCCAGTTCTATAGTCAGCCACTGCACTCAAGGTTATTCCTTTAAATTTGAATGAAGTACTGAATCCTAAAATGTAATCAGGATTTACTTTGCCTAACACTTCAAAAGTAGAAGTTGCTAAAGGAGTACCATTTGCATTCACAATGATATTTCCATTAGGATCTCTTTGGTATTTAGTTCCTTTAATCACAGGAAAATTCTCTCCTTTTACAGCAAAAATACCAACACCAGGAGTTCCATAACTTGATAGAGCCACTTCATCGGCACCATCAGCTAATCCTAAGATCTTAGTTTCATATGTAGTATAAGACCCTCTTACTTTCCATTCAAAGTCTTTTGTTTTAAATGGCGTAAAGCCTAGATCCAATTCCAATCCCTGGTTTCTGCTATTCCCTATATTATCCTGAAATGCAATAATACCAGAAGCCAAAGAAGTTGTAATGGTTGTAATTAAGTTATCTGTATCATTTCTATATACGGAACCATCAAAAGTAATACGATCATTAAACAACCCTAAAGACAATGTTGCTTCTTTTGACTTAAGGAATTCCGGTTGAATACCTTGGTTATATAAAGTCGTAGCAGGTAAATAAGATGATAAATTATTAAAAGGAAATCCAACCGGGAAATTCCCGATACGATCCAATCCATAAACAGGTACCGTTCCTGCATTACCTACTTTACTGTAAGACAAACTCACTTTAGCATAGTTTAACACCTTTCCTTTAAGGGATTCAAATGCTTTAGTAGGAATAAATGATGCCCCAAAAGAATAATATGGATACCCCTTGTTACTGAATCCTAATTTTTCTTTATTAGGACCTACCGGATTTTGACTTAAAACAGAGTTTTTTTCAAATCTGAAAGTCGAATTGAAATATAAAAAATCTTTATACCCTAAATCTAAGTTAGCAAACCAGGCATAAGACCTTTGTTGACTTTTACTGTTATCAAGGTTATAAAATTTATCCGGCTGCAATACGTTATTAATATTGTACCAACCAGGAACCTGTAAATTCTTACCCCCAACAGAAGTTACTGAAGAAGAAGTATCCTGGATATTATGACCAACATTCACTTTCAAGTTCAAATCATTGGTAAGATCATAATTAAAATTAGCCATTAAATCACCATAATATCTAAAGCTAGATGCAACACTTTTATGATATTCAGAAACAACAGGCTCAGGACCATAGTCTGTAGGAGTAGTATGATCAATAGGAGTTCCTGTTCCATCATATATCCTATCATAAGCAAAATCATTCAAATGACTTTCTGAGATAGTTGATCCCATTACTGCTGTTCCCGCATATGTGAAGGATATATGATCATTCAACTTGTATTCTAAATTAATCAAACCAGAAAACGTTCTGTCTTTCACATCCGATCTATCGTTTTCAATCGTCCAATATGGATTGGTTGCATATATCGTGTAACTTGCATCTGGTAAAGCATTTCTAAACTGTCTTACATCCACATTAGTAGGAGTTTGTATTAACTGTCCATATAAGTCAGAAGAAGTTGTTGACGTTTTCAAATCCAAATAGTTGATGTTACCATCAATTCTAAACTTACCAAGTTGTTTACCTGCCTTAAAAATAAAGTTATTTCTTTTTAGGTTATCACGATCTACAACAAAATCGTTTTGCGCCCTGTTAAAAGATAAGAAAGCATAAGAATCCGGCCCCCCTGCATTAACAGACACTCCATTCTGGATAAGTACACCTGTTTTAAAGAACTTTCCAATATGATTATTCTTTGGACTAAATGTTTCAGTTTTCCAAACATTATTAGCATCCGGCATACCCACTATTAAACTTTGACCTCCTAACGCCGATGAATACGCAGGACCCCAGTTAGAGTTCTCATAAGGAGTCCAGTTAGTACCATTATAATCAGTGGTATCAAATGTATCACCAGGATACCCTTGACCATATTGTTTTTGATAAATAGGCAATTTAAAAACAGAAGAAAAATCTACCGAATTCGTCAGACTAAACTGAAGTCTTTCTGATTTACTCCCTCTTTTTGTAGTAACTACAATAACTCCATTACTCCCCTTTTCACCATAAAGAGCCGCTCCTTGCATCCCTTTAATGATGTTCATGTTATCAATAATTTCTGGAGGTAAATTTTGTAAAATACCAAGAGTAGAAATTACACCATCGATAACAACCAATGCCTGGTTATTACCAGAAATTGATCTAGGCCCTCTTAAAACAACTCTTGTTGTAGAGTTTACTGAATTATTCGTTGTATTAATTTGCAAACCAGATACCTTACCTGTAAGAGACTGAATAGCATTTGGGTTATTGGCCTGAGTAATTTCTGCGTTATTTACAACTTGGTTAGCAGATGTAATTGCATCTTGTCTCTTTTTCAAACCAAGAGCACCAGTTACAACTACCTCACGTATGTCCTGTGTTCTTATAGTGTCGCTTTGCGTTTTTTGCGCATTTACAACCATAAAAGAGGAAGTCAGAACTATAGCAAGAACACTTGTAGTTAATTTCTTCATATTTAAATTGATTATTTTTTTTATTAAATGCAAATATGTAAAACTTTCTTAAAACAACCAAATTAAATGTTAAAAAGATTTAATTTAATGAATCATAGATTAAACATAGCATTTATGTTTAAAAATTTAATAATATTTTACACAAAATTAACATATATCACATACTAGTGTTATTTTTTAAATTTAATAAAAAATATACTATACAACTATTAATTTCAAACTAACAAGATAAATAAACTAAAAAACTCACATATTAATATAAATATATTTTTATTTAATTTTGAGCTCAATTACAGTATTATCTATATTATTTCCATGAATTTATTAAAAAGCTGGTCCCAGAACTATATTGAAGCAGGATGCGATGAAGTAGGCAGAGGATGCCTATGCGGACCAGTGGTCGCAGCTGCTGTAGTCCTGGATGATAACTTTGACCAAAACCTAGTTAACGATTCTAAGAAACTAAACTTTAAAACCAGAATGGATCTGGACAGTTACATCAAAGACAATGTTCAGGATTATGCTATTGCCGAATTATCTCCTGATTTTATTGACCTACATAATATACTCAATGCAAGTATCCACGCTATGCATCGAGCATTAGACCAACTAACAATTAAACCTGAACTTATATTAGTAGACGGAAACAAATTCCATCCTTATAATTACATCCCTCATCAATGCATTATCAAAGGAGATTCGAAAATGCTTTCTATTGCAGCAGCTTCTATTCTTGCTAAAAATTATAGAGACAAATTAATGATTCAACTTCACGAAGAATTTCCTCATTATGGATGGGATACGAATTTTGGATACGCAACAAAAAAACACCAAGAGGCTCTTGTAAGATTCGGACCAACAAAACACCACAGACAATCTTTCAGACTTAAATATGATTAACAGATTGACGAGATAAGACAAAAAAAGAGGTACAAATTAATTCGTACCTCTTTTCTCTATTTTATAATAAGATTATTTCTTCTTATTTCTTTGCTGCTCTTGAGTTTTCTGCTGCTCCTGAGCTTTCTCCATCATTTCACGCATTCTTTTTTGGAATTTCCCTTCAGATTTTGGCTTTTCTTTATTAGCCTGAATCTGAGCATGAATTTTCTTCTCATCCAGAATCACATATTTGATCACGAGGATAATTAAGATATTAATCGCGTTCGATACAAAGTAATACCAGGAAAGACCAGATGCTGAAGTATTCAGGAAGAATAAGAATGTAATCGGGAAGATATACATTAGCACTTTCATATTCGGCATACCTTCTTGTTGTGGCTGCTGAATATTCCCTGAAGTCATAATCGTATAGATAAGGATCACCACTGTACAAGCTAAAGCAAAAACACTTAAATGATCTCCAAGGAAAGGAACCTTAAATGGCAATCTAATTAAATCATCGTAAGCTGTCAAATCCTTTGCAAACCAAAACCCTTTTCCTCTCAAATCAATAAAGTTCGGGAAGAAACGGAATAATGCATAGAAAATAGGAATCTGTACCAGCGCCGGTAAACAACCAGCCATTTGATTCACTCCTGCCTTTCGGTAAATCTCCATGGTAGCCTGCTGCTTTTTCATTGGATCAGCATCCTTTAATTTTGCATTCGCCTCATCAATTTCCGGACGAATCACCCTCATCATAGCACTCAACTTATGTTGTTTATACATAATTGGAGATAAGATAAGCTTAACAATAATAGTCATTATGAAGATCACCCATCCTGCTGTTAATCCCCAAGATGCAATGAGATTATACATAGGCATGAAGAAATATCTATTCATTCCGCCAATCAATGACCAACCTAATGGTAATATTTCGTCAAAGTTTTTATCATAAGATTTCAACAACGGTAAATCCAACGGCATAAAGTACCATGTAAAATCCTGATTCAATTCGCTTCCGGTCATTTGAACAAAACCTTCATAGTTGAATTTTTTCAAATACTCTCCTTCTTCAATTGATTCCTGATTTCCTTTACTTTGTGTAAATCCATTTTTAGCTTCGATTACTGAAGAGAAAAACTGTTGCTTAACACCAATCCAGTTAAGAGTTTCTTTCTCTTCCTCCATTGTTGTTCTTCCATCATAGTCATAGCTCTTATAATTATTGAACGCATAAGAAAATTCTGAATGAGACTGTTCCTGAGCTCTCCCTTTTTCAAAGTTTCTTACATTATAGTTCCATAAGAAATCTGCTTTGGTATCTGAAGTTACATTAGCCAATCCTTGGGTTCTTATTTTAAAATCTAAAGTGTATTTAGGAAGCAATGTATAGATAAACTGAATAACAGCGCCATTATAGTTAGCCGTTAATGTCACAGCATTTCCATTAACTGTTGGAGAGAAAACTAGGTCTTTAGTATTAATAACTTTACCAGTCTTATCTTTAAACTGAAAACCGTAGTTTGAATTATTTTTATTAATTAAATAAAGAGGTAAGTCAGCTTTGTCACTCTTGTGATCATAAGCCTTATATTTTAAAAGCTCTACTTTAGAAACTTGCCCTCCTAAGCTGGAAAATTCCAATTTCAATTCATTGTTTCCTAAAGTAGAAACCTGAATAGCATTAGGAGTTACATTTGGATTGATATTACTTGCCTGAGTTTGTTTTACGGCAGTTTTTGCTTGTTCAGTCTTTTGTTGTTCAGTTTTCAACTGCTCTTCTTTCTGCTGTTTATTTTGGAAATAAAACATAAATCCGAAGAGAACCACACATAAAACCGCAAAACTAATCATTTGACTTTTATCGAGTCCGTTGTTCTGTTGCATTTTGATTTTATTAAAATTATTTTTTCATAATCCTTAGTAAAATTTAATATTAAATTCCACCCAGGATTTCGAGCTGACAAAAATACTGATTTTTTATCAAAACTCTATCTTTTACTCTATTACAATATAATAAACTCAGGCTGATAATAATCAACCTGAGTTTATGTATGACGTTTATAGGATATAAATCCCTTTATTTCTTTTCACAAGCTTTGATAAAGGCTCTGAATAATGGATGCGGTGTTGCCACAGTACTCTTATATTCAGGGTGATATTGAACTCCCACATAGAATGGATGATCTGTCAGCTCAAGGGCCTCAACCAATCCTGTTTCCGGATTTGTTCCTGTCGCAAGGAAACCATTCTTTTCAAATTCCTGCAAGTAATCACTATTGAATTCATAACGGTGACGGTGTCTCTCCGAAATATTTTTACTTCCGTAGATTTCTGATAATCTGGAATTGTTCTTCACAGAACACTTCCATGAACCAAGACGCATCGTACCTCCTTTGTCAACCACATTTTTCTGCTCTTCCATTAAAGAAATTACAGGATGCTCTGTAGCCGTATCAAACTCCATAGAATTTGCTTTTGAATACCCCAGAATATTTCTGGCAAATTCAACAGTCATTATCTGCATTCCCAAACAAATTCCCAACATAGGAATTTTATTTTCTCTTGCATATTGTGCTGTAAGAACTTTTCCTTCGATACCTCGATCACCGAAACCTGGAGCAATAAGAATTCCATTTACTCCTTTTAGTGTTTCTTTTATGTTCTCTTTATTGATATCACCACTATAGACCCATCTTACTTTTACTTCTGTTTCAAGATCTGCCCCTGCGTGTTTGAAAGCTTCTGCAATAGAAATATAAGAATCCTGAAGAGAAACATATTTACCTACTAAAGCAATTTCAATTGTTCTTTTTGGATTCTGGAATTTTTTAAGGAAATTTTTCCAGTCTTTAAGATCAGCCTCTTTATCACTCTTAAGATCCAATTCTTTTAAAACAACATCATCAAAATTCTGCTTCTGAAGATACATTGGAACTTCATAAATTGTTTCCAGGTCTTTACATTCAATAACGTTATCTAAAGGAACATTACAGAACTGTGCTAATTTAGCTCTCTGATCTTTCGGAATTTTATGCTCTGTTCTGCAAACCAAAACATCAGCCATAATTCCACTTTCCATCAATTGACGGACGGAATGCTGAGATGGTTTTGTTTTCAACTCTCCGCTGGATGCCAGATAAGGCAATAATGTAAGGTGAATAACCATAGAATTTTTCTCTCCCAACTCCCACTTTAACTGACGAACAGTTTCAATGTAAGGTAAAGATTCAATATCTCCGACAGTTCCTCCGATCTCAGTAATAATGATATCGTAGCTCTGCTTGGAAAGCATTTTAATTCTACGTTTAATTTCGTTAGTAATATGAGGAATCACCTGAACTGTTTTCCCTAAAAAGTCCCCTTTTCTTTCTTTTTCAATTACAGTTTGGTAAATTTTCCCTGTGGTAACGTTGTTATTTTGGGAAGTGGGAGCGTCCAGATAACGCTCATAGTGACCTAAATCCAGATCCGTCTCCGCACCATCTTCGGTTACATAGCATTCTCCATGTTCATAAGGATTCAAAGTTCCTGGGTCAATATTAATATAAGGATCTAGTTTTTGGATCGTTACATTAAAACCGCGTGATTTCAGCAATAGTCCCAGAGAAGCAGAAACGATTCCTTTTCCCAAAGATGAAGTTACACCTCCTGTCACAAAGATGTATTTAGTATTCTTTTTACTCATTAGATTAGGTTTGTGCAAAGTTATGGGAAAAAGAAATACGAGGCAATTTATTTCCTAAGAAATAAAAAAAGGTTCCTCAAAATTACTTGAGAAACCTTTAACCAAACCAAATTATATTTAAAAAATTATTGTTTTACCAATTCAAAATACAGGTTTACGTCTACATCTTTCGCTACCCCTGCACCTGTTGGATCGTATTTAATATTATAATCTAAACGATTAACTGTAAATTTTGTCTGAAATCCTAAAACTTCTTTTCCTTGTTGATTCTTTGTCATACCACCATACGTTACCGGAATACTGATTTCTTTAGTTACATCCTTAATTGTCAGTTTTCCTTTAAGAGTATAGGTATTATTTTTATCTTTTGTTATAGAACCGCTTTCAAATTTCATTGCCTGGAATTTTTCTGCATCAAAGAAATCAGCACTTTTCAGATGTTTATCTCTCATCTCGACTCCTGTATTCACAGAACCAGTAATGACATTAAAATTGAAAGTTGCATTATCCAGATCCTTTCCTGGAGTAACTACTGTTCCTTCGAATTTATCAAACCTTCCTTGCACAAAGCTTATCCCCATATGCTTGATATTGAAGTTAACTGATGAGTGCATAGGATCAACTTTCCAAGTAGATTGTGCAAAACCTGCAATGCTTAAAAAAGCAAATACAAAAGCGAATAGTATCTTTTTCATAGTAATATATTTTATATTTATTTCGGTCAAAGGTAAATTGATAAACTTAATTGTGTCTTGACCTATGATATCTTTTTGCTTTTAAATGAAATTATTTTCAAATAAATTAAATTCAAAACACAGATGATAAAAAACACAATAATTGAATTTAAATAAAGCAACAGATTTAAGAGTTTTCCGTCCGTTTTTTCAGTAAAGTAAGTAAAGGGATTAGTTCCTGAAATCATTAACATAAATAAATAGAGCACTTCAAATAAAATAGCAATTCTATACACCGAATGATAGTTATTTTTAAAGATGAGTATAGTAATAAACCCGATTCCACTAATGATCAAACAACCTATAAGAACTGCAAATGATAACATTCCGAAGTCACCTCCCGGCAAATGCAAAAAACCCACAGCCCAATCAGCAAGCCAGATTGTAAGAATTGTCATGGCAGCGAACGTTAATAAGCTTTTAATTAAAATATTTTTCATTTATGAAAATTAACCAAAATTTCAGAAGTAAAATTCAAAAAAAATTTTGAACTTCGCGGTATGGCAAAACTTAGAACAGCATATTTCTGTCAAAACTGTGGAACTCAATATTCTCAATGGATGGGGCAATGCAAAAACTGTGGACAATGGAATACTCTGGTAGAGGAAGTAGTTGAAAAACCATCCAGCAGAAGTCTCCCTTCTTCAAAAACAAAGCAACACGTCATCAATATTATTGAAGTTGAAGCCATTGAAGAACCACGCATTAAAACTCCATCAGAAGAACTCAACAGAGTTATGGGCGGAGGAATTGTTTTAGGCTCTGTTACATTGATCGGTGGAGAACCTGGAATCGGAAAATCCACTCTGCTTTTACAGCTTGCCTTAAAAATGAAGAAGAAGGTATTTTATGTTTCGGGGGAGGAAAGTGCTTCACAAATCAAAATGAGAGCAGACCGGTTATCAGAAATTCAAAATCCTAACTGTTTTCTTTTTACTGAGACTTCACTGGAAAAAATACTTCACGAAGCCAAAAAATTAGAGCCCGATTTCATGATCATCGACTCTATTCAAACATTACAGTCTCAACTTATTGAAAGTTCACCAGGAACTGTTTCCCAAATCAGGGAATGTTCTAATGAGATCATTAAATATGCAAAAGAAAACAACACTCCTGTTTTCCTGGTAGGCCACATTACTAAAGATGGACAAATTGCTGGTCCAAAAGTTTTGGAACATATGGTAGACGTTGTTTTAAATTTTGATGGTGACAGAAACCATCTTTTCAGATTATTGAGAGCTAACAAAAACCGTTTTGGTTCTACCTCCGAAATTGGAATTTATGAAATGATTTCCCAAGGCTTAAAGGAAATTAAAAATCCATCTGAAATTCTAATCACAAAGAAATTCGAAGAACTTTCCGGAAACTCAGTAGCAGTGACTTTAGAAGGAAATCGTCCGATGTTATTAGAGATTCAAGCCCTGGTGAGTACAGCTGTTTATGGAACGCCACAAAGAAGTTCAACCGGTTTCGATG
This sequence comes from Chryseobacterium paridis, assembly GCF_016595215.1. Classification (GTDB taxonomy): domain Bacteria; phylum Bacteroidota; class Bacteroidia; order Flavobacteriales; family Weeksellaceae; genus Chryseobacterium; species Chryseobacterium paridis. The sequence goes on from NZ_JAENHK010000010.1 coordinate 2,275,966, forward strand.
CTAAAAGATTAAATATGCTCCTTGCTGTATTGGAAAAAAGAGCAGGTTTCCAGCTTGGATCAAAAGACGTTTTCCTCAATATCACAGGAGGGATAAAAACAGATGATCCCGCCTTAGACCTCGCTGTTGTCGCATCTATACTCTCTTCTAATGAAGACATTGCTATCTCTGAACATTTTTGTTTTGCCGGAGAAATAGGCCTTAGTGGGGAGATCAGACCTGTTGCGCAAATAGAGCAGCGCATTTCAGAAGCCGAGAAGTTAGGATATGAAAAAATATTTGTATCCAATCTTAACAAAATTCCCAAAAGAAAATTTGGGATCAAGATTGAAGAGGTAAGCAAGATTGAAGATTTCCACGAAAGGATTTTCTAATATAAAATAACAGAATGCCACTAGAAAACATCCAGAAATTCATCCTTGTTTTATTGTATGGTGGACTGATCTTATTTTCATTCACCATGTTAATAAATCCCATGAGAGTAAATAAGAAAGCCAATTTGTTTTTTGGCTTTTTCCTATTCTTATGGTCAAGTTACTGGATCTTGAATGTCTTACAATTCTGTGGAATTTCGGTTGACCCTCTATTTGAACTCAGCGTCTATTCCATACAGATACTCACCCCTATTTTTCTGTTTTTTAGTGTTGTCTTTTTTATTAATCCCAACTACCTGTTTAAGAAAAGAGATATCATCTGCTTTGTTGTCCCCGTCATTTACTGGATGCTTCTCATCAATTCGGAAAATAACAAGACGATTCACGCTATCGTCATGCTGATAGCAGTTTCTCATAATCTTCCTTATATCGCTCTCATTTATTTTAAAATAAGAAAACATCAAAAACGGATAGAAACAATTTCTTCCAACACTGAAAATATTGATCTGCAATGGCTAATTAAACTTAGCTTTCTTCTTTTCATAACGATTATTATAACGGTAGGTTATGAATTATTCAACACCTTTATTTATAAGATGCATCAGCATCTGGTAATGGATCTCCTATTTTTATTCATTGTATACAGTACATTATATTATGTACTCCGTCAAAAGGAAATTTACCCTGTTGACAAGAAACAACGGGAAGAGCTTTTATCAATCGAAATGGAAAGTAATGAAGAACAAATTGGAAAGAAAAAATTAATTTCAGATCAGGAATTTGACATTTTAAAGCGTAGGCTTATTTCTTTAATGGAAACCGAAAAACCGTATCTGGATGGTGATCTTAACCTATTGAAGTTATCGGATTTAATACAAATCAATGCGCACCAGCTTTCTTATCTTCTTAATAATGGCTTCAACGAAAACTTTTTCCATTTCGTCAATAAATATCGAGTGGAACATGCTAAAACAATACTTTTAAATACTTCTTATCAAAAGCTTTCAATGGTTGGAATTGCTTTTGAATCGGGTTTCAATTCCAAAACAGCTTTCAATACAATTTTCAAGAAGATGACTGAGATGACTCCTTCAGAATTTAAAAAGGCAAACTCCAATAGTAATTTATAATTGATTTTACCATAAAGCAGGGAATATTTCAGAGATGCTCCCATTATTTAAAATCAAAAAATACATCAAAATCATCATCAAAAATCTAATAAAACTAAGATTCCATAAAGTATTTTCATAGCATTTAAAAAAATATCACCACTTATTGATATTTTGTATATATTTGTATTTCACCACTTAAACCACATAATATGAAAACAAAATTCACTACTCTCGTATTGTTTTGTGCTACCCTATGTTCTGCACAAAACAAAATTTTCCAGACATCTATTGCTGAAGGCACTTTAAAAAATAACCAAAAGGTTAGTAAGGAATTATCCTCAACCTATCTGGCAACGAAGTACTACTCACAATCCCCATTTAATTTAAGAGCTAACTTACAAATCAGCCTTCCTTCGGGTAAAGAAATCACAGCAAAATTTAGCCGTATGTTCACTTACAGCAATAAGAGTGAGTCTTACGTCTATACTATTGAAAATGATCCAAAAGCGGAGTTAGTCCTTTCACAATACGATCACGTCGTAACAGGAATGTATGCCTCAGGTACAGGCGAAAAAGTAATGTTCCATCAGACAGATAACAACATTTTTGCAATTTCTGAGGTAAGTGATACCAGAATGATCAATCAGGATTCTATAGATGATTATGTTTTAGAAAAAACGGAAAGCTTCAATAAAGCTAATTCAAACGTTTGCCTTTCTACAACACCCGTTTGTTCTGCATCAAGAATAGATGTATTAATCGTATTCACCACGGCAGCAAAAAATGCATGGGGAGGTCTTTCACAAAGTAATTCTTTCGTAGCTACCGCCATTACAAATTTCAATACAGCCTTAACAAATTCCGGAGTTTCTAATGTAACCATTAACCTTGTATACTCTGGAGAAATCTCTTATACAGAATCAGGAAACTTAAGTACAGATCTTCCAAGACTTAGAAACAACAACGATGGTTATATGGACGATGTACATACCTTGAGAACAACATATGGAGCAGATCTTTGTGCTTTAGTTACCGCTACCCCAACGAATACTTGTGGTTTAGGTTACGTCAACACAAGCTCTACCAATTATTCTATTAATTCCGGATACTGCGTAAGCTTATACAATTGTGCAGTTTCCAATTATTCGCTAGCGCATGAGCTTGGACATAATATGGGATTAAGACATGACTGGTATGTAGACAGCAGCACTACCCCATGCGATCACCATCACGGATATACCAATAAAAAAGCTATTGATCTGGGATCATCAAGTACTTCATCACAAAGATGGAGAACGATCATGGCTTACAACGACGAATGTTCATCAAAAGGATTTAATTGTACAAGAATTAACCGTTGGGCAAACCCAAGCGTAAATTACAATAGTGACCCTACAGGAGTAGCCATTGGAAGTACAAAACCAGCCAATGAAGCTTTTGGTTTTGCTCGTTTTGCTTGCGTAGTTTCTAATTTCATGCCGGAAACCCAGTCTTTCCTATCAACACAGGAGGAAATCCCGGTAGCAAAACAACAGTTTCAATTGTACCCTAACCCAACTCATGATGTTATTAATATATCCGGAGACAGGGGAGGTAAATACACATTTAAAATTTACAATCCTTCAGGACAAAATATACTAACTACGAGTGAAAGAACAATCAGTGTAAAAGGATTAGTCGCAGGAGAATATTTCGTAAGTATTTATGATGAAAAGAATACTCTGATAGAAAATAAAAAGTTTATCGTTAGATAATTTCTTTTGAATAAATAGTTCATAAGACCCTCAAATATCTTAAATTTATTTGAGGGTTTTATTTTTTCAACCCTATATCCTATGAATTATCTAGCTCATTCTTTTCTTTCTTTTACCGATCAACAGATTGTAGGACAGTTTCTGGAAGACTTTATCCGAAACAGAGATCGCTTTTCTTTTCCAAAAGAAATCCAGGACGGTATCACTTTGCACAGAGCTATTGATACTTTCACGGATTCTCATCCTGCTATTCATGAAGCAAAGAAAATTTTCAGTCCCTTGGTACGATTATATTCAGGAGCATTTGTAGATGTTTCTATGGATTATTTTCTGGCCAATGATTTAGTTATAAATTCTTTGCAGGGATGGAAAGAACATTCATTAAAAGTCTATAGAGTTCTTAACGAGAATAAAGAATGGCTACCTGAAAATTTCAAAAGGATGTTGGTAAAAATGGAAAGTGATGACTGGCTGTATAATTACAGAAAAGATTGGGGCATTAAATTCAGCATGCAGAATGTTCTGAATAAAGCAAAATACCTTGATAAAGATATCCCTGTTATTGAAGCTTTTTTAAAAAATAAACCCATACTTCAACAATGTTATGATGATTTTTTTCCGGATCTGTTAGCGCATACCAAAGGAGTCAATTCCCTTTTACAACTAGAGGCCTAAAAACAAAAAGCACTTACTTGAGTAAGCGCTTAATAATCTTCTATTTTCGCTAAAAAATAATTTGATATGAAGATTATACGCAATTAGTAAGCATTATGATTAAAAAGTTACAAACTAACGTTTGTTTGTTATAATTTTTTCTCAATTTTAAAAATAATTATTTCAAATGCACCATTAATAAAGGATAAAGAGCACTTTAGGTCTATATTTAAATTTATTATTTCCACAATAAAAAAGCACCTGCCGAGGCAAGCGCTATATATAATGAATTTGTGTTATTAGAATTTTGCCTGATCTATTGAGAGCAAATGGGAACTTTCTCTCAAACAGATAAATAAATAATGTTTCTTTTTTATTTGACCTTAGTAAGGTCAACTATAGCCTCAATAATATATCGGGTGACATTCGGTTATTTCATCATACAAGCACTTTTTGTAAAAAATACTTATCCTATTTGAACAGATCAAAATCATCAAGGAAAATAATGTTGAAAAAGTGTAGTTTTTTTAATTTTCATATCAAGTTATTTTAAATTAAGTTCAAAAAAATATTATACCCTTAGCTTATCTTGATTTACAATTATTTAACTATAATGTTAAAAATTAGATAATTTTTACACCATTATGTTAAATCAAATATAACAAATTTAAATCAAAACACAAATATTATTAAATAATATTAATAAATGTTAATAAAACACTGTAAATCACCTACTTTTGAATTAAAAAATTGATAAAATTATCTTATTTATAATAAGATATGATAAAATCCGACATCAAAAATAATGTTAAAATTAATCATTTTTTTTCATTATCAAATTATTTCCCCATAAAAAGAATTAAAATTTTTCACAATAATGTGTATTAAATAATAAAATATATTATTTAATCTGTTTTTGTAATTGAAATAAAAGAAAATTAGAATTGTTGATAGAGATAGCGATTAGGGAAATTAAGCTTTTCGCTTTTACGCTCTCCCCTTACTATAATATGGACAATATTGATCTGATCATCAAATAAATTATAAAGAAAACTAACTGCTGCTTCTACTTTTTTAGGCATACTTAATTGATCCGTTTCCAGAAAAACATTGACAGACTCAGCATCTTCTTCATAACCAATATAGTTTATTTTTAAAAATCGGCTATCTCCTTTAAGCTTTAAATATTCTGCACAATAGTTCTTTAAAGCCTCATCAAGTTGGCTTTTATATTTTGGATCATTAAAATGAAAAGGCTTCCCATATTTCTTATTCAAAGCATTTTCCAGATCATCCAGAAAAAAACGTCCTGTAATTTCAAATGTTTTTGATTTTGAATTATAATTGATTTCTACAGAACCTACATGATAAGGATGAAAATTCTCTTCAGCACACAAATTTTGCATCCCAAAAATCAGAAAGAACAATACAAAAAGGATTTTTTTGATTTTCAAAAACATTATTTAAAAGGTTTAAACAAATATAAAAAAAGTGAGGGTTTTAATTACCCTCACCTTCTATTATAAAATAATAATCTGCTTTTTATTCCTTAATCACTTTTTTTACAATTTTAGAATTATCTTCTAAAACAATATTAAATAAATAAGTTCCCTTTACAAGGTCAGAGATATCCCATTTATATTCATTTGCATTCATAGCAGTACTCTTTACTAGCTTACCTGAAGCATCAAAAACTGTAATTGTTGCCTTAGTGAACTTTCCTAAGCTAATATTCACCCAATTCGAAGCTGGATTCGGATAAATAGTAATCTCCGGAGCTTTTGAGACATCATTCACTGCAAGAACTCCATTTGTTTTCACAAAATAACCTCCAAATCCTGAAGTCTGAAAATTCACTTCCCAATAACTATAAGTATTATTCCAAACAATATCTGATACATTTGGTATTATCGTAGTTTTTGGTCCGGCATAAGAAACAACTGTCCCCGAAGTGGAAGAACCGGCATATTTTTCGATCACGAGATTAGCTTTATTAGCATTATCCGTAGGAGATGTTGGCAACTTTAATGCACTTGTCAGGTTGTAATTGTCAAAATCCTCCTGTTTAAAATACAAAGTCACCTTTCCGGTAGCTGTGGACGCATTATTTTCCGGATTAATCTCATATCTTCGGGAAACATATGATGGCTGTCCACTGTCTGTCCAAACTTTTGAAGTAACATTACCTGAAATAGTGGAGGATGCTATTTTTTCTACTCTTGTGAGAAGCTCACAATTATTTACAAAGTAATTATACCCGTTCGTTATACTTGTAGCCTTTGTTCTATTAGCAGTAGCCAATTGTTTCACTTCCGGAATATTCTCATACACTACCGCTCTCATTTTCAGATCAAATGTTCTTGGAGTCCAGCTGGTACCATCTGTAGATGTTTTAGATCGGTTATCAACTGCTGTGTTCTCTGCTTTCATTGTAATTCTTCCACTAGCTCCATTTACGACAATATAAAAATCTTTCCCTGTGACCGTCTGTATATTAAGATCCGAGACATTAACATAGTTCCATGTAAAACGCTGAACATCATTCAACCACGAAGTAATGGTTTTAGTTGCAAGAATATTTCCCGGATTACCATTAGCATCTACATCTCTTATCTGTATGATCAATGGTATATCCGATGGTAATGATGTTCCCGTTGAAAATGAAAATCCACCAAGCTTCCCTGTTAGCGTAGGTGTATAACGCACAGCCAGCATAAGATTGTCAAAATAATAGTTACTTTCTGTATTTGCTATAACAAAAGGTTCATCATAAGTGATCGTCTCAAAATCAGAACCTACACAATTCAATTCCTTTGAAACTGTTTTATAAATATCCAGCTTACCATATCCCCAACGTGAATTAGGAACATTTCCCGTTGCAAGATCTTTTCTGGCATTAAGGGTAAGCTTGGTTTTCACCTCAGATGCGGTTAAAGCAGGATTAGCCTGAAGTAATAATGCAACAGCTCCTGCAACTCCCGGAGATGACATGCTTGTCCCCTGATTTTTGACATAGTACGTCCCATCAATGTTATTAGATGCTGATGCTCCTGAACTACTCGATCTTGATGATATTACATTTTGACCAGAAGCTGTAATATCAGGTTTCTGAAAACCATCAATCCTTGGGCCTTGTGAACTAAATGATGAAATACTTTCCTGAGGAGTCAGTGTATAATACCCTCCAGCTGTAGAATACCAGCTAGCTCTTCCCATATAAGAAGCTACAGTAATGGCATTAGTAGCATTACCGGGAGCCCCTACAATATACTCATTGTTTCCACCCTGCAATGTAGTCGCAACATCCTGACTATACAACCAACCGTCCGTCGTTATCTGAGATGCACCATTATTGGTTATCTCTAAAGTATAAGTCCCCTGACAATCTACAGTAGATCCAGAGTTTCGGCTAATAATAAGCTGGATAAATCTTTTGTTGTTATCATTATGCCAGTAGTTATACATTGTTGCTGTAAATCCACCTCCCAGAATATTATGTGAAGTTGTTGTACTTATATTCTGTACATATTGTTGTCCATCCGGAGTAGTCAGTTTGGCTGTAACCGGAGTATTATCATTAGCAAACATCATAAAGGAAAATACAGAATTGGCAGAAGTATTGCTCGCAACGGTAAAAGTATATGATTGAGTTGCGTTTGATGCAATATCAACTTTTTTATGAATATTTCCTCCATATTCATTTCCTGCGGAAATAACAACCACCCTCCCCGGAGCAGAAGATGTGAAATTATTTACAGCCACCTCATGGGGACCTGTACCATCATGTGCATTTGCCTGTCCACCTATACTCATATTCACCACTATTGGCTTGTTAAGTGCAGTGGCCACATTTCGAAAATAGGTAATTGCATTCACAGTATTTGTGACCGGAAAACTACCATTTCCTCCTTTCACAAAAACAATATCTGCATCACTGGCAAAACCTTTATGCCTTTTATCTGAAAAAGCAGCTCCATTTCCAGCAGCTGTTCCTGAAACGTGTGTTCCATGCCCATTGGTATCCTCTTCCCTTACAAAACCTGCCGGTGTTCCATCCAGTTCATTCTCAATCTGCGCCCTTGTATATTCTACACCCGTTGAAAAGCCTGCGGGAGGAACCTCAGTTCCCTGCGCTGTAAGCGTTTGATCCCATATGGAATAGATGCGGCTCTTTGTCTGATCATTAATTTTTCTAAAATCAGGATGCTTCCAGTCAATGCCACTATCATAAATCCCTACCAGTACTCCACTTCCGTTATAAGAGGTGTTATTAAGAACACCATCCTGCAGAAGACTTGCTCCGGATTGGGCCCTGCTTACATCATTATGAAGGATATCATAAGTAGGTGCCATTACAGATGTAACATAAGATAACTGCATCAATTTTTCAATATCCTCCGGAGTAACCAAAGCCGTAACAAAAGAAGGAAGTACACTTTGAATCAAAAATCCTTCAGCTTTTAATTTCTCAGGAGTTTTGGTGTAGATAAGACATGAATACATAGTCTGAGCTCCTTTACGAGTAACAACAGTATGCTTGTCGAGTCCCATTTCCGGTTGTTCTAACTCTTTCAAACTCCCCGTCTTTGCTAAACTTTCCTTATTTTTAAGCAAAATTTCAAATCTGTGATCCAATTTTTGTACCTGTCCAAAGGAAAGAGAGCCCCAAAAAACAAAAAAAACAGCGATTCCATTTTTGAAATGCTGATGCTCTTTCAAAAGAGCCCATAATTTTCTAATCGATAAATTTTTACAAGTCATAATGCGAATTTAAACAAACAATGATACTATTTTTTTTGAAATTATAAATTACATCAAATAGTAATACATTAACAATAATTACATTTATTAAATATAAAATAAATTTAAAATCATTAAAAGACAAAACATATAAACAAAATTAAACAATGCAAGATTTTTTATTCTATTTAAAACTTGGTTGGGAACATATTATATCTTTAGATGCGCTTGATCACCAACTTTTTGTTTTAGCTTTAATTGCCGTTTATTCCTATAAGGACCTGAAGAAAATCCTGATTTTGGTGACTGCATTTACTGTAGGTCACTCTATCACTCTGGCATTAAGCATACTGGATATAGTAAGGGTACCTTCCAATTGGGTAGAGTTTTTAATTCCGTTAACAATAGTGCTTACCGCATTGGGTAATATGATCATGAAAAATAAAAAACAGACCCTTGATAAAACGAACTATTATCTTGCTCTGTTTTTTGGATTAATCCACGGAATGGGGTTTGCCAATACGGCAAGGGTTATGATTGCCAAAAGTCAAAGCATTGCTGTTCCTCTTTTAGGATTTAATATTGGATTAGAAGTGGGCCAGATCGTTATTGTTTTTGCCATTCTGATATTGCTTTTTATCGCTTTAACCATCTTCAAGATCAACAAAAAAGATTGGATATTATTCATCTCGTCCGGTGTGTTTGCATTAGCGTTGAAAATGACTTTAGAAAGAATTCCATTTTAAGCCTTGATGATTGATATATTTTCAACTACTTATTGGTATATTTGGAAATTATTAAATCATTCTGTCATGAAACTAAAAGTAACCGTACTTTCTGTATTCACATTTGTAGGTGTATCCGCACAAAATATCCAAAATAATCCGGGGAGTAATCACGGAAATAAATTTGAACAATTAGGAACTATTTTACCTACTCCCAATATATACAGGACAGCCTCGGGATCTCCGGGACAAGGTTACTGGCAAAACAGGGCAGATTATAATATTTCAGCTTATCTGGATGAAGATAAAAGAAACCTTAAGGGTTCCGAAACGATTACTTATTATAATAACTCAACAGATGACCTTGATTACATATGGTTACAACTTGATGAAAACGAAGCGTCTTCTGTAAATAAAGCAGACTACCCTACTTCGTCAGTACTCCCTAAAGCTTTAAATGACCAGAAGTTAAAAATCTCAGAGCTTCCGGAAAAAGATAATGGCTATGGTGTTCATCTTGAAAAGGTAACTGACGCAGCTGGAACTCCATTAAAATATACGGTAAATAAAACGATGATGCGTATTGATTTACCCAAAGCTCTTAAAAAGGGTGAACAGTTTATTTTTAAAGTAGACTGGAATTACAATATTACCAACAGAATTAAAATGGGAGGCCGTGGGGGCTATGAAAACTTTCCAGAAGATGGAAATGATCTGTATACAATGACGCAATGGTATCCGAGAATGTGTGTTTACAGTGATTTTCATGGATGGCAAAATCATCAGTTTACAGGAAGAGGTGAGTTTGCCCTAGCATTTGGAAATTTTAAAGTTTCTATGAATGTTCCTTCTGATCACGTGGTAGGCGGAACAGGAGAATGTAAAAATTACGAACAGGTCTTATCTTCTGATCAACTGTCCCGATATAAGAAAGCACAAAGTTCAACAGAACCGGTAGAAATTGTAACGCTAGAAGAAGCTAAAAAGGCAGAAAAAAGCAAATCAAAGCAAAGAAAAACCTGGGTATTCGAAGCCAATAATGTAAGAGATTTCGCCTGGACCTCATCCAGAAAATTTATCTGGGATGGAATGGGAGTTGTCATTCCTGAAAACAATAACAAAGTAATGGCTATGAGCTTCTATGGAAAAGAAGCTTATGGGTTATATAGAAAATTCTCCACAAGAGCAGTTGCACATACGATTAAAACCTATTCAGAGTTTACGATTCCTTACCCTTACCCAGTGGCTCAATCAGTAGAGGCAGCCAATGGAATGGAATACCCGATGATCTGTTTTAATTTTGGAAGAACGGAAAAAGATGGAACCTATTCAGAGGGAATAAAAAATGGAATGATTGGCGTTGTTATTCATGAAGTCGGCCATAATTTCTTCCCAATGATCATCAATTCGGATGAGAGACAATGGACATGGATGGATGAAGGATTAAACACTTTCACAGAATATCTTACTGAAGAAAGATGGGATAATAAATTCCCATCGAAACGTGGACCGGCATGGACAATTGTAGATTACATGAAACTTCCAAAAGATCAATTGGAGCCGATTATGAGTAATTCAGAAAACATTGTTCAGTTTGGACCTAATGCTTATTCAAAACCAGCAACAGGATTGAATATTCTTCGTGAAACAATTATGGGCAGAGAACTTTTTGATAAAGCCTATAAAACATATGCTAAAAGATGGGCTTTCAAACACCCTGAGCCTGCAGACTTTTTCAGAACAATGGAAGATGCCAGCGGGGAAGACCTGGACTGGTTCTGGAGAGGATGGTTCTACGGAACGGACCCTGTTGATATCGCCATTGATAAAGTAACCATTGCCACCCCGGACCTGGATGCTGTTCCAGCAGACAAGGAAGTGAAATATAAAGTGGATAAGGCTTTGGTCAATGAATTCCAGGATGTTTCGAAAATAAGAAACAAAGAGGATAAGAATATTACTTTTTATGTAGATAAAGATAAGGAAGCTCAGGATTTCTACTATCGTTATGACAGAGCCGAGGAAAAAGTAGACAATGCCAAAGAGTATTCACTTACCAATGATAACAATATGCCTCTTGATAAAAAGGATAAAGAAAAGTTCAAAAACATTCAGGGATACCAAATTGATTTTGTAAACAAAGGAGGTTTGGTAATGCCTATCATCCTGGAGTTTACTTTTGAAGACGGAACTAAATTATATGACAGATCTTCAGCACAAATCTGGAGACTGAATGAACTAAAGGCTTCAAAGACTTATTATTTTGATAAGAAACTAAAATCCATTCAACTGGATCCTATGCGTGAAACAGCCGACATCGATACTTCAAACAATTTCTGGAGTGCTGATGGAAGCAGTGCGGAGACATCAAAGTTCCAGGTTTTCAAACAGAAACATGATGCAGTGAGAGGAGGAGCGAGTGGAAAATTAAATCCAATGCAGGTTGCAGGAAAGAAATAAATTTAAATACAAAGAAACCGCTTGTTAAGCGGTTTTCTTTTTTATCTACCTAAATGGTTTTTCAATATCGTTTTGTAAGTCCTTCCTAATGGAATTTTATCACCTCCCTTTAGGTGAACATTTTTCACATCATAAGAATCTATATGAGAGGTTAAAACAATATAGGATTTATGAACTCTGATAAATCCGAAGTCCTTGAATTTTTCCTCAAAATTAGACATTCTGTCCAGGATCATATATTTTTTTAAAGGTGTAACCAGAATAATATACTCTCCAAACCCTTGTATCCACATGATATCTTTAAGAAAAACTTTATTCATGATATAATTGGATTTAAACATGATAAAGTCTTCTTTTTCTGCCAGTTCCGAAGAGTTTTTGAACTGTAAAAAATCCTTGGCCTTGTTGATCGCTTTTTTAAAAGTTTCAAAATCAACAGGTTTTACAAGATAATGTACTACATCCAGTTCAAAAGCCTTTACCGCATGCTGGGTTTCCAGGGTCATAAAAATACATAAAGGTTTATAAGGTAACTTCTGCAATAATTCCACTCCATTAATTCCGGGCATATTAATATCCAGGATAACAAGGTCTACCCTATTTTCTTTTAAATATTCCAATGCCACATCTGCCTCCTGAAAAGAATCCTGAAGGTCCATATTTTCTATCTGCGCACAGTATTGTTTGACAAGCTGCAATGCAGGATATTCATCATCTACATTGACTACAGATAAATTAGCCATTCAGATTAATTTTTAAAGTTGTTTTATATGTATTATTTTCAATCACCTCAGAGGAAAAGACATATTTTCCGAAATAGTATTTTTCTAATATCTGATTGATTGCCTCATTTCCTAAACCGTTATACCCGGTATCTTCTGCAGGTCTCTTTTTATGAATTGAATTGATTATTTCAAAGAAAATATCCCTTTCCTGAATAGCATAGGATACTTCTATAAAGCTATCCACTTCCATTCCAATTCCGGAATGTTTCAACGCATTTTCAAAAAGCGTCAAAAAAATAGAAGGCGGAATTTCAATAATATCCAATGTTTCATCATCATGAATATCAAAACTAATATTTAATTGATTATCATATTTTAGCTGATATAGTAAACCAAGAGAACGAATAGAGGAAAACTCCTGCGCCAAACTTATTTTTTCTCTACCACTATCATAAATGATATACTGCAAAAGCTTACTGAGTTGCAAAATAGAATCCGATGTCTGTACAGACGAAACAAAACTGGTTGCATAAATATTATTCAGTGTATTCAGTAAAAAATGAGGATTCATTTTTGATTTTAAAAGATCAAGATAAAGCTGCTCTTTCTGCTCTCCAAGATCAACAACATTCTGTTCTATCAAAAATTTATCTTTTGTTATTCCTAAAAAGGAGGCAACAAGAATAATGATTCCCTGCGCTATATATACATTATATAAAAAACCTATATAAAATCCTTCCCTACTAAAATCCATGATAAAGATCGCAGGTTCCCATAATATCCTGAAAAGACTGGAGACTAAAAAACAGATCAGGGCGTACAGAATAAACTCAGGGTATTTGTTAGACAAATAAAAATAGGGAACCAGATAATAATAGACGAGATAGTATACTCCGATATTAAAAATAACATTCAAAATGATACTCCAAATCAGATCAGGGGTATCAAGGAAGTGGTTTTCGGTAAAATAAGTGATCAAAATGAAGATACAGAAGAAGAAAACATGCTGTAACCTCAACAAAAATTTCCAACGGGAATCCATAAGGACTTTCAGAATTTTAGCATTAAATAAAATCCTGATAATCAACAATATAAAAACAATATTTATAACTAAAAACATGAAAAAAGTCCCGTTTTGAAAGTTTTCAAATATAATATCTTTTTAATGGAAAATGCAGTTCACTGATAAAAAATGTCATTGATTGAAAAATTGACAGCCCGCTATTTCTAATAAATATATTTGAGACATAACAACGTTAACCAAATATTATATGAAAATTAAGAGAAAATTAATTTTTATTCTTCTACTACTGCTCCAACACTTTTATCAGGGACAAAGTAATGATACCTACAATATGTGGTTTCAATATATCATGACTGCCAGAGTAACGGACAAAAGTACATTAACAGCACTTACCCAATATCGTTCTTTCGATTTAGCATATGACACGAGACTATTTCTTGTAAACGCCTATTTGGATTATGAAGTAGCCAATGGTGTAAGACCCGCAGCGGGTGGGATGTTTCTGATTCTGGAATCTTATCAGACTGATGATAACAAAAAAATACGTTACGAAAAAAGAGCTTTTCAACAGGTAACCTTAGATCACAATATTGGCAGAACATCTGTTTCAAGCAGATTCCGTATAGAGGAACGATTTATCAACAACCCTGATGAATTCGTATTAAGAGCTCGCTATCTGATCTCCATGAGAATTCCTTTCAATAAAAAAGGTGAAAAGGAAAGACTGTATGGCATCCTGAAAAATGAAATAAGAATGAATCTTAAAAAAGAAGATACTTTCGACAGTAACCGGATCACTGCCGGACTAGGAATAAAGACCGGGAAAAACTCGGCCATCGAGCTTGCCTTTATCAATCAATTGTCACCCGGAAGAACCAGCAATTACGGATACATAGGCTTTAGAAATACTTTTGACTGGAGAAAAAAAGATAAATAACCAATACCGCTTATAAAATTTAATAAACCATTATGTTAACATTTCTTGGATTTCTGATGATCATCATCTTCATGGTTCTTATCATGAACAAAAAGATGACACCACTTACAGCTCTGGTGATCGTTCCTGTAGTTATTGCTCTTTTTGCGGGATTTGGCCCTGAGCTCGGAGATATGATGAAAAATGGGGTAAAAGAAATAGCACTTACTGGTGTCATGTTAATTTTTGCCATTCTCTATTTCAGTTTAATGATAGACACAGGATTATTTGAGCCACTGGTGAATGTTATATTAAAAGCTGTTGGAGATAATCCCATTAAAACAACCATCGGAACAGCTATTCTCACTACATTGGTTTCTTTGGATGGTGATGGTTCTTCTACTTACATTATTGTAGTTGCAGCAATGCTTCCTCTTTATAAAAGACAAGGATTGAATCCATTGGTACTTACCTGCATTATTATGTTGGCAGGAGGCATTATGAATATTCTTCCGTGGGGAGGTCCCACAGCCAGAGTGATGAGCTCTCTAAAACTTGGACATACGGAAATTTTCGTTCCGATGATTCCGATTATGGTTTTAGGTATTTGCTGGGTCATCTTCGTCGCTTATATTCTTGGGGTAAAAGAAAAAAGACGTATTGCCAAACATGGAAAATATATCAACTATAGCAATAGTGACATTAATGGTGAAGTAGATCCTAAACTTCTTCGCCCAAAACTGATTTGGATCAATCTCGGCCTTACAATTATTTTATTGACGGTTATGATTTTAGATATTGTTCCGTTAGGTATTGCTTTTATGATTGCTTTCTGCCTGGCTTCCATTATCAATTATCCAAAATTAAAAGATCAGCAGAAAATAATGTCTAAACATGCCGGCAATGCATTATCTGTGGCCGGGATGATTTTCGGAGCCGGAATTTTTACGGGGATATTAAATGGTTCAGGGATTATGCAGGCCATGGGAAACAGTATCATAGAAATAGTTCCTAAAAGCTGGGGTGGTTCTTTGAATATCATTACGGCGGTATTCAGCGTTCCCCTTACATTTTTCTTAACAAATGATGCTTATTATTTTGGGATCTTACCTATCATAACAGCGACAGGTGCACAGTTGGGTATTACTCCAGAAATTCTGGGACGTGCAAGTCTGGTAGGCCAGGCATCTCATCTTTTGAGCCCCCTCGTTCCATCTACCTACTTACTGGTTTCCCTTGCAGGCGTAGAATTTTCAGATCACCTGAAGTTTACTTTAAAATGGGCAATTGGTTCATCCATCGTAATGTTGATAGGAGCTCTTGTCTTTGGGATCATATAAAAGTGATCATAATATTGAAATATAAGTTTATTTTTGTTGTAACAATCTAAAATGAGTCCTTTTTCTGACCAAAAAACGTTCACAGGCAGTTATTTGAGAAATCTCAGCTTGTATGTGTTCACTGCCATTATCGGCGGGGCATTAACGGGATATTATTTTCCTGAGCTAAGTAAAAAGCTGCAGGTTGTAAGCCACTACTTTTTCATCTTGCTTGAAGCACTTATTGTTCCGGTGATCTTCATTGCCATTATTTATGGAATAAGTCACATATTCAGTATCAAAAATGCTTTTAGAATTGTAGGTCAGATGATCCTATATTTCTTACTGGTCACTTCTGTAAGTATTCTCCTGGGTTTTTGCTTTGGTCTTCTTATAAAACCGGGATCTAACACAGGAATAGTGACAGCAGCAAGTAACTTCCGTGAAGATTTTATGCAGAGAATAGGCAATTCAAAAAATCCTTTATACACGACCAACTATACTATTCTCCTTATATTATCTATTTCCATAGGAATTATTATCAATCTATTTCAAGGGAAAAATAAATTTCTTAAGGTTTTGGATAATGGCAGAAACCTTTTTTATAAACTTATCAAATACCTCTATCTTGTTCTTCCATTTGTTATTTTCTGTAATATCGCTTATGGCATTTCCTTATATGGAATACATACTTTGTTACCCCTCAGTAAAGTGGTCGCCACCGTGTATCTTGCAGATATTGTTTTTATTTTTGGTATTCTGGGAGGCCTTACCTATATTTTCAAAATAAACATCTGGGATTTTCTCATAAGCATTAAAGAAGAAATTTTATTGGTGATTGCTACTTCTTCTTCGAAGACTGCCTTTCCCATGATCTTTGAAAAATTAGAAACACAAGGATATAATAAAAAAATACTTCGCTTTATTATTCCTCTTGGCTACAATTTCAATCTTGCAGGAGCATGCATTTACCTTTCGGTGTCCTGTATGTTTCTTATCCAGTTTTATCAGATCCATTTACAAACAGAAGATTACATCTGGCTTTTCATTATTATTTCGGTGGCTTCAAAAACAGCCTCCGGAGTTCCCGGTTCAGGTTTCCTTGCATTGATTTTCACTTTAAGTAAATTTGGAAAAATACCTTTGACCGATCTGGCATTATTATACAGTGTAGATCGTTTTATGAATGAAGCTAGGTCAGTTACCAATTTTATCGGTATTGCAGTTTCCGGAGCAGTAATTTCGAAAATTAATCAACCAGGGAAAACAAACCCAGAAGTACCTAATTATCAAAAAAACGCCTTACAAAAGTAAAGCGTTTTATATCAATTGTGTTTTATTTTTTCACAGCGAATTGTATTAATTCCCCCAATTATTTCTTGCCCAGATCACAAGAGCAGGCAGCATATCTCCTCCTGAAGCTACGGAATGAAGATCAGATCCGAAAAGTTCCCAATCTGTTTCATTACCATGATGAACTCCTATCGCATACATCTGCCCATTCGAGAACCAACTGTATAGTGGTGATCCGGATGCTCCACTTGCTTCATCGGCATAAGATTCTATCTGTGTACTGTCTACCGTATTTCCATCCGGTAATCTGACATCATCTCCATCATCATCGTCCACAACACTGATACTACTTTGATAGGTTGGTCTGCTTTCCCCTTTATCGTATGGATAACCCGTCATTGTCCATACGTTCATATCTTCCCAGTCGTCATTATAACTCTTGGCTCCGAAATAACCGGTTGTATCTCCAATATTATCATATAGCTTTACAACCATCATATCATTTCCTACATCACTTTGGTACGCAATATAGCTTTCTCCGTAGGTATAAAATGAATTTCCATAAATGGATCGTCCATCATAATAAGCTGGAATTACTTTGATCATCCATGATGCATAAGGCTTCTGAGGTCTCATGTGGCCAGATGTCATCAGAATTTTTCGACCTACCATAAAACCCGTTCCCCTGCCCTGATAATTCCAGGATGATGTACTGGTTAATTTAGTATATACTTCCACCCTGCAAACACAACATTCCGGATAGGTGTTGGGATAAATATTCACCCTATCATCATTCCCGAAAATTGTTGTGTGATTGGCACTTTTCGTAACCAACCTGTTCAGACGATTTCTCTTAGCAGATTTCGTATTCGGAAAAACAACTTTAGGATGCAGCCCCAGAATATGGGTTTCCGGCACTAAAGCTTCAGCTGTGGTCACTTTTATTTTCTGAGCTTTAATTTTAGTTTGAAGGCTATCTTTAGAAATGATCTCTTCTGTCTTGCCAGGAATTCCCCAATCAAAAGGAGAAAGTTCATCTAGCTGACTGAATTCTTTGTTGAGTTTTGATACGGAAATTTTAGTGGTATTTTTTACCTTTTCAGTTAATCTAAAACTTTTGGCAGCATCCGTTATAAAAAGGTTCCGATCTAATACTTTACTTGGGAGCGGATTCTCATGTTCCAGTAATAATTCTCTGGGAATTGGTGAGTCGGCTGGAACACCTTTAAAGATTTTTTTTAATTTTTCCATTTTTTTTAAATTATGGTTTGGTCTGACAAAGGTGAAGCAATGCAGCCGCAAATTCAGCAGTAGTATCCCTGCTTTTGCACAGTACAAACCCGGCAGGTCACAAGCAGTATAATCCACAGGGTGCCAATTCATTGTATTTATTTTTTTTCTTGTGTAAAGAGAAAATTACTTATATTAGAGAACCAAAAAAAACAATACTTGTTTACTCGATAAACGTATAGTCAAAAATCCTGATTGACTTTAAATGTTTAGGAGTAACAAATATTAACTTATGAAAAATGCAAAATTATTAGGCAGAGAAGCTCAAAAATCCATTCAGGGAGGAGCTGCTGCCGCAATCGTTTGTTGCGAACGTGACAACAACGGAAAATGTACATTATGGATCGGTCCAGGACAACATTGTCCATAGTATAACGAACCATACAATTAAAAACGAGCCGGATTTTTCCGGCTCTGTTTTTTATCGGTCTGCCAAAATTTCACACGAAAAACAAAACTCTGCCATTTTTAACCACCATCCACCAAGTATCTACCCTGAACTTCATTTGGCACACATTTAGGGAAATTGAAAGCAGAAATAATTAAAAAACAGATATATTATGTCAGTAAACTTTAAACCATTAGCAGATAGAGTTTTGATCGAACCAATCGCTGCAGAAACTAAAACAGCTTCAGGTATTATTATTCCGGACACTGCAAAAGAAAAACCACAAGAAGGTACAGTAGTAGCAGTAGGTCCTGGGAAAAAAGATGAGCCAACAACTGTTAAGGCAGGTGACAAAGTTCTTTACGGAAAATATTCAGGTTCTGAATTAAAATTAGAAGGAAAAGATTACTTAATTGTAAAGGAGGGAGATTTACTGGGAATTATCGGGTAAGCTTCTAGCTAATGGCTTTTGGCTAATGGCGTTTCTGCATAGAAATTAGTATATGAGAGATTTTAGAAAATTTGAAGTTTGGCAATTAAGCCACCAATTAACTTTAAAAATTTATTCTTCAACCAAAAAATTTCCTAAAGAAGAAGTTTTTGGAATCACCTCTCAAATCAGAAGATCATTTGCTTCAATTGGATATAATATTTCAGAAGGAAGTGGTAGAAATTCAGATAAAGAATTTGCTAATTTTATCAATATTGCCTTAGGATCGTCCAATGAAGCCGAAAACCAACTCATTCTTGCTAAAGATTTAGGTTACATTAATGAAATTGATTATCAAAATCTTTTAGAAGAATTAATACTATTAAAAAAGAAGCTCGTTGCATTATGGAACAAGCTAAAAGTAAATTAAAAATTTAAAATAAACTTGCGACTCGTTAAAGCTAAGAGCTAAAAGCCAGTCGCCAAAAGCTTAAAAAAATGGCAAAAGAAATAAAATTCGATATTGAATCAAGAGACGCTCTAAAGAGAGGAGTTGATGCATTAGCAAATGCGGTAAAGGTAACTTTAGGACCAAAAGGTAGAAATGTAGTAATCGAAAAATCTTTCGGGGCTCCACACGTAACTAAAGATGGTGTTTCTGTAGCAAAAGAAATCGAACTTGAAGACAGAGTAGAAAATATGGGAGCGCAAATGGTAAAAGAAGTTGCTTCCAAAACTAATGATATTGCAGGAGATGGTACAACTACCGCTACTGTTTTAGCACAGGCTATCGTAAGAGAAGGTCTTAAGAACGTAGCTGCAGGTGCTAACCCAATGGATTTAAAAAGAGGTATTGACAAGGCAGTAACAGCTGTTGTTGCTAGTCTACAGTCTCAATCTAAAACTGTTGGAGATTCTACAGAAATGGTGAAGCAAGTAGCTTCAGTTTCTGCTAACAACGACGAAACAATCGGATCTTTGATCGCCGAAGCTTTCGGAAAAGTAGGTAAAGAAGGAGTAATCACTGTAGAAGAAGCTAAAGGTATCGATACAACAGTAGATGTTGTAGAAGGTATGCAGTTTGACAGAGGATACCAGTCTCCTTACTTCGTGACTAACCCTGAGAAAATGTTAGCTGAAGTAGAAAACCCTTATATCCTTTTAGTGGAGAAGAAAATCTCTTCAATGAAAGAATTGCTTCCGGTTCTTGAGCCAATCGCACAAGGAGGAAAGTCTTTATTAATTATTTCTGAAGAAGTGGAAGGAGAAGCTTTAGCAACTTTAGTAGTAAACAAATTAAGAGGTTCTCTTAAAATTGCTGCTGTAAAAGCTCCAGGATTTGGTGACAGAAGAAAAGCAATGTTAGAAGATATCGCGATCTTAACAGGTGGACAGGTAATTTCTGAAGAACAAGGTTTCACTATGGAAAACATTTCTTTAGATATGCTTGGAACTGCTGAGAAAGTAACAATCGATAAAGACAATACAACGATCGTAAACGGTGGTGGTGAAGAAAGCAAGATCAAAGGTAGAGTAAACCAGATCAAAGCTCAGATGGAAACTACTACTTCTGATTACGACAGAGAAAAACTACAGGAGAGATTAGCTAAATTAGCAGGTGGTGTTGCTGTACTTTATGTAGGGGCAGCTTCTGAAGTTGAAATGAAAGAGAAGAAAGACAGAGTAGATGATGCACTTCACGCTACAAGAGCAGCAGTTGAAGAAGGTATCGTTGCAGGTGGTGGTGTTGCTTTAGTGAGAGCAATCTCTGCTTTAGACAATCTTACAGGAGTTAACTCTGACGAGAATACAGGGATCAAAATCGTAAAAAGAGCGATCGAAGAACCATTAAGACAAATCGTTGCTAACGCAGGAGGTGAAGGTTCTGTGATCGTTGCTAAAGTTGCAGAAGGTTCTGGAGACTTCGGATACAACGCTAAAACTGACGAGTATGTAAACATGCTTGAAGCAGGAATTATCGACCCTACGAAAGTAACAAGAGTTGCTCTTGAAAATGCAGCTTCTGTATCTGGAATGCTTCTTACTACTGAATGTGTAATCACTGAAGTGAAAAAAGACGAACCAGCTATGCCAATGGGAGGTGGAATGCCAGGAATGATGTAACGGTCAGCGACCGAGGCAATTAATATATAAACCGTTCTGCTTTTTTGTGGAGCGGTTTTTTTGTTTTATGGTTTTCCATAAGGAAATAGTATATTTATATTTTATATTTAATGACTAATAAGTAGATAGCTAAAATAAAAATAACATTTAGCACAGTTGTATATAATAATATATTGATTAATACATAAATTGGATATTAGCTACAATAATATAACCTAATATGGCAAAAAATAATAGTAATGAAGTTGATATTAAATTAAAAGGTTTTTATAAAAGATGGAAAATTGATATTTCAGAAGATGAAAAATGGCAAGAATTTAAAAATCGTGTTTTAAATGCTTATGAAAAACACCTTGGCTATGAATTTTTATCTAAATCTGAAATTGAAGATGAATTTTATGAAATTATAGGAGTTCATAGAACGAAAACATCAGGTTATATGAGCTTTGATAACATGTTTGATAAGACAATTGGAGATAGTTCAACATATCAATTTTTAAAACATCAAGATAATTTAAAAAAGATATTACTTGGAATCGAAGCAATTTCTTGGATGAAAAAAGTACCAATTGCAAAGAAAAAGAAATTCATCTCCGATATTGAAGATTCAATTCAAATTAGTTCTGTACCCTTACAAATAAAAATAAATGAGGATGAAATAATTTTCTATCCATTAGGTGCAAAACTACTTGACAAAAAACTTGTAGATGATAATTTGGATTGGTTACAAGAATATCCAAAAAGCTATGAGCTTTTTAAAAAGAGTTTACATGAAATTGATGTAATTGGAAAGGAGAGAAATGTTGTTGATAATTTAAGATTATCATTAGAATTATTACTAAAAGAAAAGTTTAATAATCAAAAAAGTCTAGAAAACCAAAAGAATAGTTTAGGTAACTATTTAAAAGAAAACAATGTTTCCAATGAAGTATCAAATCTTTTTATTACTGTGACAGATTATTATAATAAATTCCAAAATAATAATGCTAAACATTCTGACAATGTAAATAGGAATGAAATTGAGTTTATTCTATATTTAACAGGCATTATTATGAGATTTTTAAACTATCATAAATAAAAACTGTTGCTAACATTATTAACAAAATATGGGTTTCTGCCAAATGTAAGCAAATAAAAAGTATCTGAAGTTTAAATATTTCAGATACAATGCTAAAACTGACGAATATGTTCAAATGCTTTAAGCAGGTATCATTGACCCAACTAAAGTAACAAGAGTTGCCCTTGAAAACGCTGCTTCCGTATCTGGAATACCCCTTATTACTCAATGTGTTATCACTGAAGTAAAAAAAGACGAACCAGCTATGCCAATGGTTGGTGGAATGCAAGGAATGATGTAATAGCATAAACTTTTATAATATTAAAACAGCTCTACAAAAGCAGAGTGTTTTTTTGATTTAGAAAAAGTTTAATAGAGGAGGGTTAAGTATTAGAAAGGTTGTATTATTTTTAATTAATATTTATTGTATTTTAGTTTGGATGAAATTGAAGCCCAAAAACATTAACAAAAATTAAATAATAAAATTATTTTTAATGAAATTGAACATACATAATTTTAGAAATTTCGATGATCAGGATTTGAATTTTTCTAGAGTAAATATTCTTATTGGCGAAAATAGTGGAGGTAAAAGTTCACTACTAAAGTTTTTATTATCATTGAAACAAACAATTGATTCCCCGTTAGAAAGTAACTTAAAGCTTAGAGGTGACTATACTGATTTGGGTAATTACAATGAGGTTGTAAGAGGGAAAATTAAATCTAGAAAAATTAGATTCACATTCTCTGAAACCGATAAATATTTAGAATTTTTCTTTAAATTCATAAATCGTTTTGAAAAAGAAGACCCTGAAAAAGAGGACAAAATAATTGCCGATTTAATACATGGGATATCTAAAAGTAAAAGTGGAACTAAAATCAAATTTGAGATAAGCTCTCTTTTAAATAACCACAAAAATATAAATACAGTTATTTCAAATGACCAATTTGGCGAAATAATAATTTCTAGTAAAAAGAGAGATTTATATGACACCGAGAGGGAATTATCTTCAAATATGATTGTTAAATTGTACAGTCACGAATTTGTACTGGAGAATTGTACAACAATCAAAGAAGGTTTTTTCACATTATTTGAATCTGAAATTAAGAAGAAAATTTTTTCTCAACAAATAGAAAATCATCTTGAAGTATATTATAAAATTATTTTTTTACTTATTTTCCAAAATTATATATTTGATTACATCGAAGGATTCAGGTTTGTTAATCCTATTGGTAATTCTCCTAAAAGATTATATTTTCAAGAAGACAAAAAATCTAATTACAAATTAATTGACATTGAAAAATTCATTAATATTCTTGGAGATCCAAGTCTCTCCAAAAAAGAGTTTTCTAGTAAAATATCCTTACTAAATAATATAATAAAGAAATCAGGAATTGCAGAAGAAGTGGATATCGTAAAAGATCAAAATTTGCCTGTTTTAGCACTTAATGTTAAAACGAAAGGTTTTTGGGCAAATATTACAGATGTCGGATATGGTGTCTCACTACAAATACCTATATTATTTCAAGCAATTCTTTCTGAAAATTTCACACAAAGTAAAGAAACATTACTTATCGAACAACCTGAGGTACATTTACATCCTTCATTACAAGCAAAATTTATTGATACATTATTAAGTATTGGTAATAAAAATCAATATATAATAGAAACACATAGTGAACACATTATTAGAAAATTACAAGTACTAGTAAAAAATAAAGAGTATAATTTAAAACCTGAAGATATAACAATTCACTATTTCAAAAGGTCAGATAAAAAATTTGAAATTACAGAACATAAGATTGATAAGAATGGAAAATTATTTCCAAATTTTCCATCAGGATTTTTTGATAATACATATAATCTTGTTAAAGAATTACTTTAATGACTATACTACCTTCTATAGATATCTTCGAAAAATACATCTCAAATTCGAGAGACAGATCTTTTAGTGATATAAACTCAATATTTTTTAATGAAAATGTCGACTTTCTTTTAACTTCCAACTATTTAGATTTCTTAGAAATGAATTTCGGAGAAAACGAAATCCTACAGTCATTAATAGTAGAACTTTCTGATACAAATAGAATTTCTGTTAATGCTAAAGATAATAATTGCGATGACATTTATGAAAAATTGTATATGGATAATGTCGAAGAAATTGACTGTTTATTTGCCATTTCTTTAGATAGCGAACATACGATTGACCATTTCAAATATTCGAAAAAAAATAAACAAACTAAGAATAAAGAATATATTCTCTATGAATTACTAAAAGATTGTAATATTACTTTTTATCATTATGATTTTAAGAGCAACACCGAAATTCAAAATTTCATCAAACGTATTTTTAATTTACCAAAAAAATTAAGCCGAATATTAATTTATAATAGGTACTCTGAGTACAATTATTTTCAATTCCTAAAAGATAAATCAATACACTATTTTAATTTAATTCCAAAAAATAAAATAAGTCAAAGAAAATTAGAATATATTCGAATAAATTCCGATTTAAAAGCCAATTTAGGTAGAAATCTAGTATTAAAAACAACAGATGATCTAAAACTCTTGCATGAAAGGCAGGTTTTTTTCAATTATTTTATTTTACATACAGATCAAGCATTTGATAACCTTCTGATAACTGAACTAAATTGGAGAATCCAAGTAAATATTGACAGAAAGCAATGTTTAAACGAGTGGTTGAAAAAGAATGGGCAGTTTGTTAATCTTAACTAACAGCAACTGGATCGCGAAAATTTGCAATCCATGACAGTTTTCCTTGCTACGAAAAGTCCCCCGCTGCGCAAAGTCTCCTGACTTTGCGCAATATTCTTCATAAGATAGGCTTGGGAGCTAGGAGAAGCGACGGGGGAATATATGTATACAATAAATCTCCTTATTCTTGTAAACCATTTTTTGTGCGTAATATCGTTGTAATTTATAAATTTGAGTATTAGCAGTAATTACAACAAAAGCACACGTAAAACAATCAACCAACAATGAGAAAACTCACCATCCTTTTAATTTTCATTTTCACTACTTCTTTATTATTTTCTCAAAATCAACGATTTACTTATGAATATTCTTTTAAAATGGATTCTTTACACAAAGAAAACGTGGAAAAAGAAATCATGAATCTTGACATTACCAAAGAAGGCTCCAACTTCTACAGTGCTTTGCTCATTACCAGAGATTCCCTTTTTAAAGCAGAAATTGAAAAAGGAAAAGCTTCAAAATCTATGGTCTTTGATATGAGAAAAATTAAACAGGCAAAAGTTAATTTTCGGGTTTCTAAAAACTACCCCACTTTAGAAACGATTTATCATACTTCTATCAATGCCGACAACATCGCTATAAAAGAAAATAATAAAATCAACTGGACTATTTTTCCTGAAACAAAAAATATAGAGGGTTTTAAAGTTCAAAAAGCAACCACGACATTTGGGGGAAGAAATTGGATTGCATGGTTCACGAATGACATTCAAATACAGGATGGGCCTTATAAATTTTGTGGTCTTCCTGGCTTAATTTTAAATATTGGAGACGATAAAGGAGATCATATTTTCAATCTGGTTGGAAGCAAAAAACTCAATTACGAGCCTTTAATGATAAATTCAAGCAGGAAAGAAATTTTTCTGACCAATGAAAAATTCAATAAACTCTGGAACGAATTTAAAAAAGATCCTGCAAAGAATATAAAAACTATGCACAGTTCTTCAGAAATGTCAGAAACATTATTTTCCGATGCCAATGGAAGTCCGCTAACAAAACAAGATCTCATTAGAGGAAAAGAACAAAGGGCACAAGAGAGTTTTAAGAAAAATAATAATTTTATTGAAAGAGAATTATACAAATAAAAATTTCGGTACAAGACTATTTCAATATTGACCAGCCATACTTAATATATTTACGCTTACACTAGACTTATGAAATTCAAGTTTTTATTTCTGTTGATATTAATATCTGTAAAATTTTTTGCAACCGGCCAGCAATCTAATTTTATCACAATAGACGGGAAAAAGTATAAACTACTGAATGATCCTTTAGAAAGATATTTTGAGAAACATCCAGAAGATCATCCTGTTTATGGAGAAAAGTTTGTAAGAAAGAATGAAAACGGAGATGAAACATTTTTAATGACTACCTCAAACCATCGTGGGTATATTGCCTATTTTGAAATAATAGATAATGAATTATTTCTGGTTGATCTTACAATAACAGACCCTGACAGTGATTCAGACAAACAAATTTCAATGTTCAATAAAATTTTCCCTAATAAAAAAGCTAAATTGAACTATTCGGGAATTCTTACTGTACCGAATGGAGATTTTATTGATTCTGATAATTTTGGTTTTTCAAGCTACTATTCAAGTTATCTAATTCTTACTTTAAGTAATGATATTTTAACCAAAAGCAAAGAGTTACAAAACGAGGATTACATAAAGTTTAAAATAAATCAGTTCAAAGCATTTCAAAAAACCGAGGAATATAGAATTGAATATAAAAACTATCTCAAGCGTCACAAAGAAGACAAAGAATGGGATCTATCCCATGAAAACACAAAAGAATTATCAAAAGAGGAAATTAGGCAAATAAAGAAACAGTATGCAAAAGAACCTTCAAAGGATGAGATAGATGGTTTCTTATTTATGATGTCAAATTTGGAAAAAATATATGTTGATTATTAACTAACTTCAGGACATGAAAACAAAATTATTACTTCTTTCTTTTTTTGGCTCATTGCTAGCGCATGCACAAATGCTCAATTTTAAAAATCTCAGGAATATGTCCGTTGGCAGAGGTGCTATAACCAGTGTAATCGTGAATGATAATATTTACGTAAGCAACGGTTATCAGGAAAAAGCAAGTGATGCAAAATATGTTGAGAAATACAATATTGCTGATAACAGTTGGAGCGTTCTCAACTCTACTCTGCTTCCGAAAAGATTTGCTAATTCAGAGACTTATGATAATAAAATTTATATTTTTAACGGTTGGGGAAATAGCCATCTTGAAATTGTAGACCTTGCAACCAATACTGTAACAAAGGGAGCTACCAATCGTTCCTATACAGGAAATTCAGGTTCTGCAATCTATAATGACAAGATATATGTGTTTGGCGGCAGCGGGCTCAAAGGAGCTGCAAAAACTACATTCTCTAATAAATTCCAGTATTATGATATTGCTACAAATACATGGAATCCATTACCCAACATGCCCACCGCCAGAGAAACAAAGGGTAAAATTGTTAATGATAAGCTATATGTAATTGGTGGTTTTAATGGGACTCCATCCCGTCTGATCAATGTTTATGACCTCAAGACTAATCTTTGGATCGATCAATATACAATGCCTGTTGGTATATCCGGACACTCATTAGCGGTATCCGGGGATAAAATTTTTATTGTAGGGGGGTATAATTTTCAAAATTTTATTGCCTATTTTGATACTACAACCAATAAATTCCATCAGTTATCATCCAATATGATTCCCAGAAGACACTCTACAGCGGAAGTATATAACAACAAATTATACATCATTGGTGGAAGTACAACATCTCTAACCAGCTCAGCCATTAAAAGCATACAAGTAGCAGATATTAGCGAAAATATATTCTCTGGAAATGTAATCGCGGAAGATCAGTATTGAAAACAAAGCCTATGTCAATGCTAATAGAGATGGTTTTATAATCAGTAATAAAAATAATAGTAATCAATTTGAATACTCCATTCTCTCGATAGATGGAAAAGAAATCACTAAAGGTTTTACCAACTATAATAAAAATATAGATTTATCAAAGTTCCGAAAGGGAACTTACATTTTTCGTTTTAAAAATGAAAAAGGGGTTTTAGAAAGTGTTAAAATTGCGAGACAATAAAATAAATGAAAAGAATATACCTCATATTAATTTTATTACTTTTTATAGTAAGTTGCTCTAAAAGTAAAACAGAAGAAAAAGCAGAATTAAACAAGATAGTCAATTCTGTTTTAAAATATGAGTCCAAACGCAAGTCGTCAGTTGATAGTACATATTTAATTAATCCGAAACTTCAAGAATTAAAAGTCTATGTCCCCAGTCAAAAAGAAATTCTAGGAGAAGAACCTGGACCTCCACCATTTTTTAGTAGAAGTATAATCGAGTTACTTGATTTAAAACATAGCCAATCCGGAGAAAGAAAATCAGATTCATTAAACTTATCGAAGCAAAATCAATACATTTTCGATTCTTTAAAAGTTGATCAAACCATAAATCCAAACATCAAGTTAGCTAATAAAAAAGAACTTGATAGCCGTATAAAATCATATCAATTCTCCAATCCTGTATATTTTAATGAAAGATTCGTTTACATAGAATTAATTTATCATGAATCCGTTTTTGGAATCGGCTTTGGCTATCTTCTGGAAAAGCAAAAAGATGGAAATTGGATTGTAAAAAAAGTGGTAAATACGTTTATAACTTAAAGCTCCGATTATTATGAAGTTTTTAAAAGTCTTAAATATCATTTTTTATGATTTTAAAAACGGTTATACAAATCTTAAAAACTCACTTCTTACAAATGAAAATAAGTTTACAAATATTATTTTTTCTAATTTATAATGTGCTGTATTCGCAAAATACTATCCCTAAATTACTTGAACATATAAATAATAAAGCAAAATTTTATAAATCAAACGAAAAAAATTCCTGGGAAAGGGAGCCTATTTATATGGGAAACAACCAAGAGGAAGTCATTAATAAATTTGAAAATAATAGACTTATATCAATTGGAAATCATTCCGAAAATACATGTGATAAAGGTTATATAAAAAGAGAGAAGAATTCTTTTAAAAATGCATTTGAAGGTAATGTTAATATTTTCGTTGATACAAATCAAAAAATAAAATTTTCAAAAGTTGTTTATCATAAAAAGGGGTTAAATACCTTTGATTTTTTTTATGCCAATCCTGTAATTTTGACTAATAATGATTCACAGGATGTTCAAATTGGATATGGATACTATATTCCCTTAATAATGCAAGCACAAAATGAAAAAGGAGAGTGGAAAGATATCGAAAATTATTACTTTGCTGATTGTGGCACCTGCTTAAGTATGATTTATTTTAAACCTAATGAAATCACAATTACAACTTCAGTAATTTATGATGGTAATTATGAAACTAAATTACGATTAAGACTTGGTGAAAATAATTTTTCAAATGTATTTACTGGAAGAATAAATAGGCTACAATTAGAATAAATATCCCCTCCGCTGAAGTCTCTGACTTTGTATACATAATAAAAAACCTTCATAGAACACACTCCGAATTCATAAATACAAAAAACTGAAAAAGAAAAAATTAATACACAAACCATAATGTTCTATAGCATCAAATTGACAAATACAAAGCTAAAGTCCAGACTTCTCCTCAACCCCATTTTAGTTTTATTAATTCTCTTGTCTTGCAATTCACAGAGAAATTTAGAGGGAACCTATAGATCAAACAAAGCGGTGCTAGGCTTTTTCGTCACTACGGTCGAATTAAATAATAATGATAAGTTTAATTATGAATTTTCTGGGGATCTTCAGCACACAGAACTTTCTGGAATTTATAAAGTAATAGGTAATAGTCTATATTTAAAATTTAATAAAAACAAAAATGAAATAGAATCTACAAATGATTCATTAACAATATCCTATATACTATCCGGTAACTATCACAATTATGATTTAAAAAATGAAAGTGGTATCAATTACCATTTAAAGTACAAAATACAAGGAAATAGGCTATTTGCCTATAACGCTAAAACCGGTAATCTAATAAAAAAATCAAAAATATATACTAAGCAAAGAAGGTTCTTGTTTTTTGGTACAAAATGGAAAAATGAAAAAAGTTATCTTAAGAAAATTAAATAAAAATACCTTGAATACAACTTATATGATGCCAGTATTTAATAGTAAAACCCATTCTACAGAAACAGAATGGGTTTTTATTCAATAAAATATTTTATCTTTGTTGCTAAGATATTTATCAACTAAGTATTATGGAAATCACTGAAGATGTCATTAAACTGAGAAAACTAAGTCAACAATTTGCTTATACTTCCATTCAGATGCATGAAAGCATTGGCAGAAAAATAGGACTGAGCGGAACGGATCATAAATATTTAGGCTTTCTCCTGCAAAAAGGATCAATGACGGCTGGTGAGCTTTCTATTATCACAGGCCTTACCACAGGAGCTGTAACAGGCTTGATCGACAGGTTTGAAGCAAAAAAGCTCGTAAGCCGACAAGCAGATAAGAATGACAGACGAAAAATAATTATCGTTCCCGATAATGCCAGGATAGCCCAATTAATTATTCCTTATTATCAAGACTTTCAAGATAATACAGATCATCTATTTGCTTCTTTTTCAAACGAAGAATTAAAAACATTAGAAAAGTATTTCCGAAATGCTATGGAAATCATGAACGCCAAAATCGAAAAAACCAACCAATAGCCTTAAAAATATTACAATGGAAAATAATAAAAATGAACGTACTGGTGACATTTTGGATAACGGACCATTTTATCATGGGACAAAAGCAGATTTACAAATCGGAGACCTGTTAACCGCAGGTTTTGGATCTAATTATTATCCAGAAATAATCATGAATCATATCTACTTTACCGCTCTAAAAAATGGTGCCGGACTTGCTGCTGCATTAGCTCAAGGAGAAGGCAATGAGAGGATATACATCGTTGAGCCTACCGGAGATTATGAAAATGACCCTAATGTAACCGACAAAAAGTTTCCCGGAAACCCTACCCGATCTTATCGCAGTAAAGAACCTCTAAAAATCGTTGGTGAAGTCACAGAATGGATCAAATTAACCGATGACGAAATTCAAAGATGGAAAGAGAATCTGAAAAAGATACGAGAGAATCCTAATGCTGAAATTATAAATTAATATTGGATTTCTGTCTATATAGAGCAGCTATTTGATTTTCGACTTTAACAGCTGATTCAGCTCCTGAATGACAGCAGCTTTGTCTTTCTTTATCTTTGTTCCCAACTCTTTTCGCGGACAGTTGGCATTATATTTTGCTCCCCAATCCATCATTTCAATAACAATGGGTAAAAGATCAGCACCTTTCTCTGTTAGACTGTATATAAACTTGGACTTGTTAAGTGGCGATACTTCTTTAATCAAAATTTTCTCAGCCTCCAGGATACCAAGCCTGTTGACCAGGATATTGGATGCAATACGTTCTTCTGAATGTAGAAATTCACTGTAGGACATTTTGCCTCTCAGCATAATATCTCTGATTATTAAAAGGGTCCATTTGTCTCCGAATATATCTAGAGAACAGCTGATTGGGCAATCTGATCTTTGTTTATCCATAAGAAATAAGTTATTGCAAAACGCAATAACTTTTATATATTTGTTGTTGCAATATGCAACAACAAATATAACCACAAAATTTTAATAAAATGAATGATCAAACAACTACAAGACAACTTCTTGAAACCTACTACAAAGGATTTGCTGAAAAAGCAAATTGGGAAAGTACAATAGCCGATGACTTTGAATACATTGGCGGTGATATGAACAACACATCTCCTGTTGTTGGAAAACAAGCTTATATTGAAATTATAAAACGATTTTCTCAACGCTTTGAGACGATGAAAGTGAGCCAAATGATCGTTGAAGAAGATAAAGCAAGTGTTATTGGAAATTACGATTTCCAATTCCCGAATGGTTTTAAAATTAATGGTAATGTTTCTGAAAACTGGACCGTAAAAAATGGTAAGTTGCAATCATTAACACTGTATTTTGATACGCTCACTTTTATGAACAATTTAAAACCATAATTCCTGTATAACCTACCTAATAAATTCAATCCAAATAAAATTAGAAGACTACATCTATAGTTTATCTAGTCTGAACCGTTCTCATTTTCAGAACGGTTTTTTGTTATCTTTACGATTATTAAAATGAATCAATGAACGTAAAATTTGACACCTTAATACTCTATGTTCAAAATATTGAATTAGCTAAACAATTCTACACCGAAAATTTTAATTTAACGGTCATTGAAGAAGATCCTATTTGGGTATTGCTAAATGCAGGAACAGTTCATATTGGCTTTCATAAAATTGGAGATCAATATCTCAAAGAAATGGATGCAGGTCACCAGTTTGATAACAACACCAAAATAGTTTTTGAAATAGATGCAGATATCGAATGGGCAAGGAATGAACTTCTTTCAAAAAACGTTCAGATGAGAGAAATCAAAACATTTGCAAACTATGATTTTTGGTTGTGTGACGGAACAGATCCTGAGGGAAATGTATTTCAATTGAAGAGTAAAAAACAATAGCGATTAAAAAAACTTTACCATAAAACTCGCATAAAATGAAAACAACAATTGCGATAAGCTGTATAATCCTGATGTTAGTTTTCTTTAACTATCCTGCTTTCGACAGCGAAGGAATATCCTATCTCATTATTTTTTCTTGTTTCGTTGTTCTTTGCTTTTCTAGTGCTAAACTATATACTTCCAATGATAAGGAGGATTATGATTCCGTTGAGAAAAAAGGTAATCAATTAGAAAAGTTTGACGGAGATTTTCAATATACAAGTAATGGATTTTACAATAAACAAAAAAAGCCATTGGAACTTATCAAATGGGATGAAATTGTTTCTGTCCATGCGTTCAGTATTCCTGTGTTAGGTGATGACAAACAATCCGGTCTGGAAATAATTACCGACAAAGGTCATTACGAATTCGACAGAGACGCACCTGGAATTGAAAAATTAACAAATCAACTTTATGACCACCTTCCAGATTGGAACTTAAATGCTCCGACTATAAGAGTTAATAATTATGGGCTCGAAAAAACGAAACTATACGAAAGAAATGATGTTGAAAGGGGCGAAACCGAAGGATAAGCAATAACAGCTTCTCAATTATAAACAAGAAAGCCGATGATTTCAAAAGTCATCGGCTTTTTTCATGTATATTTGAAAACGTCAGTGAATCATTACAAACCAAGCCACCATGAAATATATAGTAATACTATTAGTCATCTTGTCACAAATCTCCTGCGAAAGCAAAGAGGAAAAGAAACAAAGGATCTTTAAGGAATTCGAGAAAGAAGCTAAAGCCATAAGAAAAAATCAGATTGATTTATTTGTGAATGCCAAGCCTAAATATTTTTCAGCTAAAACAATCAATGGTTCTGTTTTCAACTCTCAGGATTATAAAGGCAAAAATCTTGTCATTTTCATTTATGATAAAGCTTATCTGAAAAAAAGTGATTCTTACAATATGGCTGAGGAATTCAATGCATTGTACACCGAATTTAAAAATGAAGCCCATTTCATTGGGATTGTAGAAGGATTTGTAGAAAATGATAAAGCACTAAAGGACTATCTGAGTCATTCAACCGTTCTGTTTGATCAAATTGATAATACCAAATCTTATAACAAATCAGAAAAATTAAATTATAATATATTTTGCAGCCCTGCAAAAATCCTCATCGACATCAATGGAAAGGTCATTCATTCTTCTTGCGGCGGTGGTAACAATATGATAATCGGACAAAAACTTGACAGTATAAAATCTGCCACCAACAAATAAAATATTTTTAATAATGAAAAAAGTAATATTAGATTTAGCAACTACTCTGGACGGATTTATTGAAGGCCCCAATGGGGAAATCGATTGGTGTATTATGGATGATGATATGGATTTTGATGGTTTCCTGTCAAATATTGATACCATTTTTTACGGAAGAGTAAGCTATGACGCATGGGGAAATTATCAGCCTGATGACAATGCAACTCCAGAAGAACAAAACCTTTGGAAAGCTGTTCATTCAAAAAATAAGTTTGTATTTTCAAGTCAAAACAGAGAAGATGAAAACGCTGTTTTTATTAATACAGACTTGCCTACAAAAGTTTCAGAAATAAAAAATCAGGAAGGAAAAGATATTTGGTTATATGGCGGAGCAAGTCTTATTAAAACTTTTATTCAGCATAATTTGATTGATGTGTATCGAGTATCTGTTCATCCAATTGCTTTAGGAGATGGAAAGCCCTTATTTGAAGATTTGAAAGAAAGACTACCATTAAAACTCATAAAGACCAATGTTTTCAAATCAGGAGTAGTACAGCTTATTTATGAACCCGTAAAATAAAAATATGCAAAACACAAATTACGAAAGGGTTTACAATATGTCGTTCGCCGGGGTTTATCCTCATTATATTACCAAAGTAGAAAAGAAAGGGCGTACAAAAGATGAAGTCCATGAAATTATTTTTTGGTTGACGGGTTATGCTGAAAAAGATCTTCAGGAAATACTGAATAATAAAACCAATTTTAGAAATTTCTTTGAACAGGCTCCTCAGATAAATCCTAATGTTTCCTTGATAAAAGGAGTCATTTGCGGATATCGCGTGGAAGAAATTGAAGATGAATTGATGAGAAATATTCGTTATCTTGATAAATTGATTGATGAACTCGCCAAGAGAAAGTCTATGGATCAAATTCTCAGAAAATAATCACCCTCCTATTTTCAACTTCTTTTTATTTCCAGCACAAAAATTTTAGTACCAGTTTTAAATAATATATATTTGCATTTATAATTAAATGAATATTCATTTAATTATAAATGACTCATAATAAAGTATATATGCGTAACCGAGATCTCAACAAAGAAAATATAATAAAGCAAAAGGCTATTGAAATCATTGTAAAAGATGGATTAGATGGTTTTACGATCAGCAAATTAGCGAAGGCCTGCAATGTTTCTGTAGGTACACCTTACGTATATTATAAAGATAAAGATGACCTCATTATCAAACTTGTTATCGAAGAAGGAAATAGAATGGAAACCCTCATCAATGAAGGATTCGATCCAAAATCCAGTCTGGAAGAAGGGTTGCGCGTACAATGGACAAACAGATACAACTATGCTATTAAAAACCCTTTGCTCCTACCCTTCTTTGAGCAGATTAATAACTCTCATTACAGTCAACAATTTGCTCAAATGTTTAATGAGAAACCGGGAATGTTTATGAGTGAATTTAAAAATAACCTTTTGAACTTTATTTCAAATACAATACAGAGGGGAGAGATTGATGATACCCCATTTGAAATTTACTGGTCAATTGCATTCGCTCCTCTGTATAATTTACTACGTTTTCATCAACAGGGAAAAAGTATCAGCGGATTACCTTTTGCCCTCACAGATGAAATGGTATGGACAACCTTCCATAAAGTGTGTAAAGCTTTAAAAAAATAATTAAATCAAATAATAATACAATGACACATTCATTTTTAATGATAGGTCAGTCTAATATGGCCGGACGTGGATTCTTAAAAGATGTCCCTCCAATCCTTGACGAAAAAATTAAAATGCTAAGAAACGGGAGATGGCAAATG
The DNA here is from genome assembly GCF_016595215.1 of Chryseobacterium paridis. Lineage (GTDB taxonomy): Bacteria > Bacteroidota > Bacteroidia > Flavobacteriales > Weeksellaceae > Chryseobacterium > Chryseobacterium paridis. The sequence continues at coordinate 2,311,762 of NZ_JAENHK010000010.1, forward strand.
ATGGCAGAACCTATTAATTTTGACAGACCCACTTCAGGAATCAGCCTGGCAGCAACATTTGCTTCATCGTGGCGGTTATTCCATAATCAGGAAGATGATATCGGATTGATTCCATGTGCTGATGGCGGAACAAGCCTGGATGACTGGTCGGTAGAGGGAGCATTATTTCAAAATGCTATTTTTCAAGCTAAAGCAGCACAAAAAATCAGCACATTAAGTGGCATTCTTTGGCATCAGGGGGAAAGCGACAGTAATGGACAAAAACATCGTCTGTATATACAAAAGCTCAACCACATCATTCAAACATTAAGACAAGAACTGAACACACCCGATATTCCATTAATCATCGGAGGACTGGGTAGTTTTTTACAAGATGGAATCTATGGGCAATATTTTAATGAACATAAAGAAGTAGATACAGCATTACAAGAGTTTGCAAAAGATAATGAACATTGCTTTTTTGTTTCTACTGAGGGATTGACTGCTAATCCTGACAATATTCACTTTGATGCTGTTTCACAAAGAAAATTCGGGATCAGATATTTTAGAGCGTTCGAACAAAAAACAGATATCTTAGGAGCATTAGCCGATGAAGACCACATTGTAGAAATCATCAATAACCGTCCATTAACGAAAAATGAGAAAAATGAAATGCTTCAATATCAGTTGGCAATGGGAATAATAACGACAGAAGAATTTCAAACCCAATTAGCGATCATCCATTGATCAGAACTTTTTCTTTATCTGATATAGTAAAACCGGTCTTTTTTTAGTCCGGTTTTTATTTTGTAAAATCGAATGGGTATTTTACTTATTTTTATCCTGTTATAATTATTATAATACATTAAAAAAACAAAATTGATCATTATGAGCTTAAAAACATTGACCACGAAAAGCGTTCAATACAATAACTGGGTAGTTAATAAATATATTGACTGGCTTTCGACTAAATCCGATGAACAACTTAATCAGGAAGTAATATCCAGCTTTCCAACCATCTTAAAAACATTGCATCACATCTGGCAAACACAGGAATATTGGTGGAGCCATATTAACGAAAATAATGAATTTGATTTTGCTAAAACCTCAGCAGTAAATTCAAAGGAGGAGATTTTTGATGCGATAAAAACGAACTCTAAAAAATTAGTAGACTACGTAGAAAGCCTTTCTGAAGAAGATTTAGCAAAAAATGTAAAAATCGAATCTCAATGGTTCCAGTGCGATTTTTCAAAATATGAATATATTCAACACGCCATTATACACGGAACGTATCATAGAGGACAAATTGTGACCATGGGAAGAAATGTCGGGATTACTGATGCACCGATGACTGATTACAATTTCTGGAATATTTACAAAGACCAACAATAACTATGTTATTCAATTTAAATAAAGCAATAGAAATCCTTGAACGTACACCAGATACTTTAACATCTATGCTGGATGGTCTGAGTGACGAATGGATAAATAATAATGAAGGAGAAGAAACCTGGAGCCCTTTCGATGTAATTGGCCATCTGATCCACGGAGAAAAAACAGATTGGCTGGTACGCACAGAACTCATCCTTTCCGATAAAACAGATAAAAAATTTCCGGAGTTTGACAGATTTGCACAGTTTGAAGAAAGCAAAGGAAAAACCCTGTCCCAAATGTTAAACGAATTTAAAATTCTGAGAAAAAACAACCTGGAAGTTTTACAGTCTAAAAATATAACAGTAGAAGATCTAAACAAAACAGGAGTTCATCCTACGTTTGGTGATGTCACCCTGAAACAACATTTATCTACCTGGGTGGCTCATGATTTAGGGCATATTGCTCAAATTTCCAGGATCATGGCTAAGCAATACAGGGACGATGTAGGACCATGGAGAGCTTTTCTTCCTATATTAGATCGGTAAAATCAATACTACTTCTTTATAATATAAACTCTATATGCTATGCAGATCATGAAATATCTAATCGTTTTGTTGTACATTTCTTTTACAGTTATTTCATGTGAAAAATCTGCTTCTTCGAAGATCACAGATATTTCTGAAATAAAAGCACAAATAGAAATATATCAGAGTTTATCAGATAAAAATGACAATTCAGTTTCCGTTATTTTATATGACAATAAGAATAAAGAAATTGTGAATAGATCCATCAACATATTTGTGAATGGGAATAAAACTGATTATAAGGTCATACAGAGTTTATATTATAGCAAACATTATTATTACCGTATAGAACATATACCTCCGGCAAATGATAGTTATGAACTGGAAATTCAATTACCCAATGGTAAAAAATTCACGTTGGGAAAGGGATCAGCTCTCGCGATAAGTAGTTCTGATAAAATTATTTATAATAAAACAGCACCTCTGAATAAAGATTATGCTATTCAATGGTCGGATCTTTACGATGTCAATCAGTTGAGCATCACCAAAAGTGTTCAAGTAGAAAATACACAGGATCCTACCATTACAATGCTTGTTGATGAACCAAATGATACAATCAGGATCGCCACCAATGGAAACTATGTAATCAAAAAAGAAAAACTGGCCCAACCTAATGGAAAATTAAGAATGTTGATTTTAAAGTTTGTGGCTAAAAAAGTAGGAAATCTTAATCCTCATCTCCTTAAGGGAAGCACTTTTATCATCAATGGCAATCACCAGAAACAGGTTGATTTCAAATAAAAATAGCTATAATTATAGATCCATACCATGAATTTCATTATTCATTTTTGTAAATTGGTCAATAACAAATCACAATTTATCATGTTATGGAAAAATATGCAGTATCGTCGGACGGTCAGAAAATTCATTACAGAGAATCAAGTAAAGGAAACATTTCAATTATTTTTGTTCACGGATGGCTGGGCAATGTAGATTGGTGGACTGACCAGGTTGATTATCTGAAAAATCAATTCAATATCATACAAATGGATCTGGCCGGGCACGGAAAATCCGATAAATCCAGGCAAAACTGGACTAGTGATCAATACGCTGAAGACATAAAAGCGGTAGCTGACCAGATCCAATCACAGGAAATTATACTTGTAGGGCATTCTATGTCGGGAGCATATGTATTGGAAGCTGCTTTGAAAATTCCAACATTAAAAGGCATCATTTTAATTGATACTATTAAAGATCTTGATGAACAATATACAGAAGAAGTGGTTGAGGAATTTTTATTCGTCAATTACCGAAATGATTTCAGGAATGCCGTAGAAAATATTCTCCCAGAATATCTTTTTGTAGAATCAACACCAGCCCCTGTAAAGGAAAGGGTACAGCATGAGTTTCTTCAAAATACGGGAGAAGTGGCAATTGAATTGCTCAAACCTTTATACAAAACAGATTTTAGAAAAGCTGCAGCACAGATCAAGGTACCTGTCCGAGCTATCAATTCTGATGCACAGCCTACTAACATTGATGCGAACCGTAAGTATTTAAAAGATTTTGATTACGTAACAATAGAAGGTGTTGGCCACTACCCTATGCTGGAAAAACCAACTGAATTTAATCTGATTCTTGAAAATGTCATAAAACAGCTAATGTAAATTTTAATCTTTATATCCGAAAGAACTAAAACCCGCTCTTATTGTAAGAGCGGGTTTTATTTTTTAAATCATTTTTCAAAAACGACCGATTTATACAATTTTAAATTCCCTGTATAAAATAATTTTGTGTCATAATACAATTCATTATGAGACCGCTTATTTTATTTATTTACATTATTATCGGAAGTGGGTTATTATTTGTCAACATTTATAATTCTCTTGTTGATGCTCCAAATTGGGGAAGAAATATTCCGGAATCCCTTGAAAATGCAAGAAATTATTTTCAGCAAAAAACACCGGGAGATTTTTTTAAAATTGTAGGAACTTCTTATCACCTCATCGGGCTGATTACCATCATTCTGTTATGGAATTCATATCCGCAGGTCAGAGGATATATGATTCCTGCTTTTGTACTTTTTATACTCGCTGATGTATTAACGATTACGTATTTCTTTCCGAGAAACGATATCCTTTTCGGCCAGAAACCTATTGATCTCAATTTTGCAATACAAACATGGAAAGAATGGAGCCGGATGAATTGGGTACGTTCATTACTACTGTTGACAGGCGTTATACTTTCTTGTATTGCCTTACACAAAACTTACAATTAATTTATGGATAAAATAACAAATGTTTTTCACCGTCACTTCGAGTAGACTTTTGAAAAAAGGCATATCGAGAAGCTTTCCTCACAGGTTCTCGATACAAAATCATTTTCCATTCAAATTACAAATGATTTCACTCGAACTTACAACCTTTTCCCTTTAATGTGTAACATTCGTACCCAATTGAAAATTTCAATAAAAACCTTTTCGCCATTTCAAAAAACTTCCCGAAATTAGCAGCCTGTGCGTTAAATATCAATTAATGAACTAAAACAATTAAACAAGACATACAGTAAAACTTAGCATAAGTTTTCTTCGGGGCAGGGTGCAATTCCCTACCGGCGGTTATAGTCCGCGACTCCTTTTTCATTAAAGGACTGATTTGGTGAAATTCCAAAACCGACAGTTAAAGTCTGGATGGGAGAAGAAAATGAAACAATCAATAAGGTCATCTTATGGACTTATTGAATTGTATTTCATTTCCATGTACCGAAGTGTATTTTAACTTTTAAAGTAAAATAACATGGAAAAATTATTAGAAAAATTCGGAGTTACCTCCAGAGAGCGTGTAGAAAATGCACTTTTAAAATTACAACAAGGCAAAGGCATCCTTTTAGTGGATGATGAAAATCGCGAAAATGAAGGCGATATTATCTTTCCCGCCTCCACCATTACAGAACAGGATATGGCACTTTTGATCCGCGAATGCAGCGGTATTGTTTGCTTATGTATTTCTGAAGAAAAAAGCAAACAGCTCAATCTTCGTCCTATGGTGGAGACGAATAATAGTAAGAATCAGACAGCCTTTACCATTTCTATTGAAGCAAAAGAAGGTGTTGAATCCGGTGTTTCAGCGAAAGACCGCGTAACAACGATCAGAACAGCCGTTGCACAAAATGCTTTAGCCGATCATATTGCAAGTCCGGGACATGTTTTCCCTCTTATTGCTAAAAAAGACGGTGTTTTTGCAAGAAGGGGTCACACCGAAGGAAGTGTAGATCTGGTAAAAATGGCCAATCTGGGTGATGATGCGGTTCTTTGTGAATTGACCAATGAAGACGGTTCCATGGCAAGGCTTCCCGAAATCGTAGATTTTGCTACAAAAAAAGGGATGAGTGTTGTTACCATTGAAGATATTCATGCGTACCGTAAAATGATCAGTCAGAACTAAAATAGAACAATTTAACGCACAGAAAACAGCTCCGGATATTAATCTGGAGCTGTTTTTATTGTACATAAAATGATGATTAAAAAGTAGCTGCCGGAGCAGTTGAATTGTTGAGCTTTTTCTCCAGATCCGTTTTCTTTCCTTTTGAGAAGTCATAACTGAAACCTAGAACAAACATCGACTTATTATTCATAATCTGGCTGTTTCGTGAATAGTTGACTACACTTTCAGGAAGACTTTTTGTCTTGTATTCTGAAGGCATTCCTATCCAATACAATCCTGTAGAGAATGTCCAGTCTTTATGTTTATAATTGACGAAAACATGATTCGCATTCTCATTGGTATTGAGAAATGCACCACTAAGCAAATACACAGGAATATTGACCTGATATTGTAGTGAGAATGATTTGTACACCGAAGATAATTCCAGATTATTGGCGATATAATTATTCTTGATCAATGCTCCCTTGCTCGTTCTTACGGTTTCAGATGAAGGAGCGACCATAGCTTTGATCACAAGAAGATTATTCCCAAAAGGTTTATAGGAACCGGTAAGCTGTAGTCCATATTGTTTCGAACTTTTTGCATTTTCGTAGGTAAGGGCATACCCTCCAAAAGTATCATCCATCACATAAAACTGGTTGATCGTACGTCGGGTATCTGAATAAAATAAATTAGCATTAAAATCAAAATACTTATTGTTCAGTGAATAGATCAGGTTATTTCCCCATGTCAATTGTGACTTAAGAAATGGATTTCCTTTCTGCACAATGTTCGGTGCCATCTGAACCACATTACTACTTAATGCAGCACTCCACGGACTCTTTGGTTTATAGCTGCTTGTAAAACGAAGACTCTGATTTCCTTTCAGCTGATATCCTAAAATAACTTTCGGGGTAATAGACCATTCATCAAAAGTGGTTTCAGCACTTTTATTATGAATATTGGTAAGGCCTGCACCAACACGGTAGGTAAACTTTTCAATTTTACCGGAAAATTCTGTGTAGAAGTATTGCTCTAAGTAATTCACTTTGTACTGTGAAAACCCTGCAAGGTTTTGGAGATCATTGGAGATAGAGGTATTTGAGATACGATACCCTGAAGAAAGTTTTCCACCTTCAAAATCATGAGCATGGGCAATCTCTCCAACAAAACCCGTCTGTTTAGCTGTAAGATTCATATCATTATCAAAAACTGAATTCCCTGAAGAGGTGATCCATTCTTTTGTAAATTCTGAAGTATCTGTGGTAAAATGAGAACCCACGACATTCAAACTTAATTCATCTTTTTTACTCAGTTTTTTTGAAAAGTAAAGATCTAGTGTTGGTGTTACATAATCCGTCCCTCCCCTTTTCATCATGGTATGCCCTTCTGTAACATCATCTTTCGTGAAAGTACTTTCTCCCTTGCCATTCACGAAAGTATGAAGGATATCCATATTCAGTTTTGCCTGAAATGAATAATTGTCAGGCACCATACGGGTATACCTTAAAGCAATATTTTGAGACGTATATCCAAAATGATCCTTCTTATTTTCATCGGAAAGATAATGTGAATTGTCAAGCTGATAATCATAGATACTGCGTACTCTCCTGTTGTCATAATCTCTTAAATTCATAGAATATTCCAAACCGAAATTATTTTTGCCTTTTGTAAAGTTGGCATATGCTGATCCATTTACGAATCCTGTATTTAATGCCGTCATTACATCGGTTCCAAAAACATATCCTGTCTCGGTAGACCGGGTAATCACATTAATAACCGTATCCGCTCTTGTTGCCCACCTTGCGGGTGGAATATCATAGTATTCAACTTTTACTACTTCACTTGGGGCTATACTCCGGATCTGCATATCCGTAGCTTCAATTCCATTAATAAGAAATAAAGAAGTTCCTCCTTTCGTACTTTTCAAGGTATTCGAAACAGGATCCAACTGTAATTCCGGTAATGTCTTCAATAGATCTTTTGCATAACGGGCTTTTTCTAACGCTGCTTTATCAAAAGTATATACTGCTTTGTCTGCAAACTGTTTTTTACGTTGAGATTTTATAATCACCTCCTGGATTTCTGCCGTCTTTGTTTTATCAATAGTATCGCTTTTGATGCTTTCCTGCGAAAACACAAAAACTCCACAAAGAAAAAGGGCGGCACATACTGTTTTTTTCATGTCAGAAATTGAATAATATAAAATAGGACAAGCAGAATCTGATATGTATTACATGGTATACGGATTCAAGTCATCAATAAATTCCTAACTAACTTTATGTAAATAGTTTATTTTTCATTTAAATATTCATTTCTATACACTATTGCCCATTTTTTGCTGCAATCATTATAAACTTCATTATTAAATTTAGAATCATGAAAAAATATCTCCTGCTTATCCTCCCTTTTCTTTTTTCGAAAGTCTGTTCACAGGAGGTCACTCCTGTTTCTGCAGAAAAAATGAATATTATTAAAACCAATGTCACAGCATATGCATTCAGGAACATTAATTTATCATATGAAAGAGCCTTCAATCAATGGTTCTCTGTGAATGTAGGATTTGGAACAATGCCTGAAGGAAAAGTTCCGTTCATTAATGCATTTTTAAAAGATAAAGATGAAGAGCGGTTTCAGAATTTAAGAGTTAAAGCAACTAATTTTACAGTAGAACCTCGTTTCTACCTGGGAGCAGGATACGGAAAAGGCTTTTACGTGGCACCGTATTACAGATATTCAAAAGTAAGTTCTAATACTTTTGATTTCTATTATGATTTTAAACCCACCAATGGAGTTACTTATCAGATTCCATTAAAAGGATCAGGAGACACCAATGGTAATAGTGGTGGTTTAATGGTCGGGGTACAATTCTTTCTCACTAAAAGCCAAAACCTTGTTTTAGATTTCTGGATTGCCGGCGCACATTATGGCAGTGGAAAAGGTGACTTTACACTGACAAGTGATTATCTACTAACTCCCGAAATGCAGCAACAGTTAAAAAAAGAGATTGAAAACCTGGATATCCCTTTCGTAAAATATACAGTAGAAACCAATGCGAATGGAGCCAGAGTAAAAGTAGATGGACCTTGGGCGGGTTTTAGAAGTGGCTTGTCTATAGGGTATAGATTTTAAACCCAACAAGAAAATGATTCATAAAAGACCATTCATCATGTATAGAATGGTTTTTTTATATCTTTAACCCCTAATAATGTATTTCGGATTAATCCTTTTATATGAAAATCCTTATCATCGAAGATCATAAAGACCTGGCAACCAACATTACAGATTATCTTAAAAAAGAAGATTACGTTTGTGAAGTGGCTACCAATGCAAAAGAAGCTTTGGAAAAAATAGAGCTTTTTGAGTACGATTGTATTCTTTTAGATCTGATGCTTCCGGACGGAAATGGATTGGAGATTTTGAAACATATTAAAAATGATGCACCGGAAGCCAGTATTATTATTGTTTCAGCAAAGAACTCTCTGGATACAAAATTGACAGGCCTGGACGAGGGAGCTGATGATTATATGACAAAACCTTTCTCTTTACCAGAATTACACTCCCGCATAAAAGCAGTTCTGAGAAGAAAGACTCCTGAAACCAACCGTATTCTCAGTTTCAATGAATTTAGTATTGATCTGGAATCAAAAGAATGCAAGGTCAATGGTCAGTTGCTGAATCTTACTAAAAAGGAACTTAATCTGCTGATCTATTTCATCAACAATCAAAACAGGATGCTTTCCAAACAGGCCATTGCGAGTCACCTTTGGGGCGATTACACCTATAGTGTTGACAATATAGACTTTGTTTATCAACATTTAAAAAACCTGCGAAAAAAAATTATTGATGGTGGCGGGAAAGATTATTTACAGACTGTTTACGGATTGGGGTATAAATGGATAGATAAATGAATTTAAGTTTCCGTTTTGCCAGAGCATTTACCATATTGGTATTTTTTGTCCTTACAACAGGCTTTACTATTTTGTATTTTGCCTTTGAAAGGGCTACGATGCGTTCTGCCATTCTCAAACTTGAAGATTTAAATGCTTATGTAGCCAATAAACTGGAGCAGGATTCCACTTATGATTACCTGACCTCTCACCATCGTCAGACTCAGGTTAAAATTCTTCCTTCGAATTACAAAAACACCAAGGAAAAGATCATTGAAGAAAAATACATCTGGAATAAAAGTGTACAATCTTATATCAATAAGATCACCGTTATCACATATCCTGTCATCCACCAGAAAAGATATTCGATTACAAGCGTCCGGTATATTACGATTATCGAAAACCATTTCCTGATAAGCATTATCATGGTGGTTGCCTGGATTATGGTCTTTCTTATTATTCTCACCATTATTGTAGGGGTTCTGGTTTCCAAAAAAATCCTCGAACCTTTTTACCATGCAATAGATGAAATCAAAAAATTTAGCCTGAAAGATAATCGTTCGATGAATTTAATGAAAACGGAAACTGAAGAGTTTAAATCTTTGAACACCTTTTTATTAAAAATGTCTGAAAGTTCTAAAAAAGATTACCACCTCTTAGAAGAGCTTTCCGAGAATACCTCTCATGAGCTGCAGACACCATTGGCTTCTATCAAAGGAAAAATAGAATTATTGATGGATAGTGATCTATCAGAAAAGCAGCTCCTTACCCTTTCTTCAATGAACGATGAACTGGACAGGCTGTCTTCTATTAATCAATCCCTTATTCTTTTGGCCAAGCTGGAGCATTTTGAAAAAAATGATTCCCTTCTTATTAATTTTTCAGAATTGCTTAATGAGAGACTTGTTTATTTTGAAGATCTGTTTGAAATTCAGAATCTGACATTAACAAAGAACATTCAGAAAGAGGTCTACCTTAACTTTGACGAAAACCTGGCAATCATTGTTATCAACAACCTCATCAATAATGCCAAGAGGCATAATATTGAAAATGGAAAGATCACTGTAACCCTTACAGAAACCTATTTTGAGATTTCAAATACCGGAAATCCACCCACGATTCCTGTAGATGAATTATTCAAAAGATTCAAGCGTGGAAACCCGGATCAAAACTCCATTGGGATCGGTTTGGCGCTCGTGAAGAAGATTTTGGAGATTTACAATACTGACATCACTTATCATTTTGAAAACAATTTTCACACTTTAAAAGTTAATTTCACAAAATAAACAACTGTAATTCAAAAAGATAACAATGAATATTTAATTCTAATAAAAACTTCAGAATTTCTTCAGAATTTATCTATTGTTTAGGTGCAAATAAAAGCATCAATGAAAAAACTTTTCATCATTTTTGGTTTAGCAGCTATACAATATACCTATTGCCAGGACAGCCTAAAGGCTACTAAAGCTCCGGAAGAAGCTGTTGTGGAAAAAAATCCATTGGACATTGGAGAGCTTAAAATTAACCTGAACCCAAAAGGAGATAAATGGTTGAAATTTGGTATTTCCAGCCAGATCTGGCTTCGCAGTATCGACAATAACCCGGGAACTTTAGTCAATGGAGTTCCTCAGGACCAAACGTATGATGCCGGAATCCGAAGAATGAGATTAACGATCCAGAGTCAGCTTACTCCATTTTATTCCATATTTTTACAAATGGGGATCAACAATCAGACTTTTATTTCAGGTGGTGGAAGCGGTACGGGAAATAATGGAGCTGGAAAAAAAGCCCCTTTCTTTTTTCATGATGCTTATAATGAACTCGCTATTATTCCCAGAAATGATTTCCAAACAGGAAAACCCAATAAGAATAATGTATATATCGGGGCAGGACTTCACTCTTGGAATGGAGTTAGCAGGCTGACCAATGCAAGCACAACAAAAATGTTGGCCGGAGACATTCCTGTTTTTAATTTTCCTGCTATCGAGATTGCGGACCAGTTTTCGAGACAGTTTGGTGTTTTTGTACATGGTGAATTTGATCGGCTTAATTACAGATTCAGTGTGAACAAACCCTTTGCTACCAACTTGAAACCGACTGTTGGAGGACCAGCTGTAGATAATAACCAGAGTGGGAAATTATCTTATTCAGGATATGCATTCTATCAGTTTTTTAATAAAGAAACTACGGTAACTTCCTTTTTGCCCGGAAATAATCTTGCGGCTAAAAAAGTCCTCAATGTAGGAGCAGGTTTCTACAGTACGAAAGACGGCACCCAATCTCAACCGACTGAGAATGTTTTTGAATCTCATGATGTGAATGTTTTTGGAGCCGATGTATACACGGAACTCCCGGTAGGAAATAAAAACAAGGAAATGGGATTAACGTTATACTCCGTCTATTATAATTATAACTATGGACCGAACTACTTAAGAGTAAGTGGGCTTTTAAATCCAGGAACCCCGGATCCACAATTTACCGGACAAAGAGCTTTGGAAGGGGCCGGAAATAACAGAATTCTGATGGGAACAGGAAATATCTGGTTTTCACAAGTAGGATTTGTTCTTCCCAAATTCAGTAAAATCCTGAAAGTACAGCCTTTCTTCAATTATGCTCTGAAAGATATGAAAGCGCTCAATCAAAGTGGAAGCTATTATGATGTAGGTGCCAATTTCTACTTGTATGGCCAAAATGCAAGAATTGTTGTACAATACAGCAGCAGACCTTTATATGATCTGGTTTCCAAAACTATTTTTGACCGAAAAGGAGAATTCTTATTGTCCTTACAAATTATACTTTAAAAATTTAATATCTTAACCCCCTATGAATACTACTCAAATTACAACCGCTCAAAGGATTAAAGCCATTGTCGGTGGTTCTATCGGAAATCTAGTAGAATGGTATGACTGGTATGCTTACGCAGCTTTTGCCATCTATTTTTCTAATTCATTTTTCCCGGATTCTGATCTTAATGCACAGCTGATGAATACAGCAGGAATATTCGCTGTTGGTTTCCTGATGCGTCCTATCGGTGGATGGCTTTTCGGAAGTATCGCCGACAAGATCGGAAGAAAAAGAGCAATGACCCTTTCCGTTTTACTGATGTCATTTGGATCTTTACTTATTGCCCTTACGCCAACCTATGAGACCATAGGAATTTTAGCACCCATCCTTCTTTTGATTGCCCGATTGTTACAGGGTCTAAGTGTAGGTGGAGAATATGGAGTTTCCGCAACATATCTCAGCGAAATGGCTACAGAAGACAGAAGAGGTTTCTATTCAAGTTTTCAGTATGTAACGTTGATTGGTGGCCAATTAATTGCATTAGGAATCCAATTGATCTTACAAAAGGTCTTATTAACCGAAGCACAACTGGAAGATTGGGGCTGGAGAATACCTTTTATTATAGGAGCAGCATTATCCGTTATCGCATTATATCTACGCGCGAATCTTCATGAAACAGAAGCTTTTGAAAACAAAAAGGAAATTAGTGAAAAGAAAAAGGGAACCATTAAGGAACTTCTAAAACATCCTAAAGCCCTTCTTACTGTAGTCGGATTAACTTTAGGTGGAACACTGGCTTTCTATACGTATACGACTTATATGCAGAAATTCCTGGTGAATACGGTACACCTATCAAAAGAACAATCAACACTTATCTCTTTTGTTTCATTATTTATTTTTGCTTGTCTTCAGCCTGTATTTGGAGGATTATCGGATAGAATTGGCAGAAGGCCATTACTTTTAGGATTTGGAATTTTGGGAACTCTTTGTACCGTACCTCTTCTTACGGCACTAAGCACCACTACTTCTATGTGGGGAGCATTCTTTCTCATTATGGCTGCACTGATTATTGTAAGTGGCTACACTTCCATTAATGCAGTGGTAAAAGCAGAATTATTTCCATCAGAAGTCCGCGCACTTGGAGTAGGTCTGCCCTATGCTTTAACAGTAGCTATTTTTGGAGGAACAGCAGAATATATTGCGCTTTGGCTTAAACAAGCGAATATGGAATCTTACTTTTACTGGTATATTACGGCATGTATATTCTTTTCATTGGTTGTTTATGCACGAATGAAAGACACAAAAGAAAACTCAGCATTGAATAAAGATTAAAAAATACTGACCATTAATAAGACGCGCCACAGAAATTCTGTGGCGCGTCTTTTATTATAGTTAGCTATAAGCTTGTCTGAATTTGACAATGAGGTCATCTAAGTTGTGACGCTGCACATAAATGGTCTTTACCTCTTCATATCTTGGAGATTTATAGAATACTTCATGGAAGTCCATACTTCCATTCCCTACTTTTACTACTTTCTTTACTTCGATATTCAATTTTCTCAACTCGTCCTTTAGGACCTGAAATTCATCTTGTATATTATTCATTGATATTTTTGGATTTAATTAAAAAACGACTACTTTATTTATAACACCCCTATCATTTCAAAGGGGCTGTTCTAAATTCCTACTAAATTTAGTGAATTTTCAAATACAAACAACAGGTTTCACTAAAATTTTATTAATTTCTATACGTTGCAAAAACTATACCTATTATGATAGGGATAGCATAATAATTGAAAAAAAATTAAAGTTAACCCTCAGGAAATGAGGACAAAGCGATATTCAAGCCCGTTATTCCATTTTAATCACCTTCAAAAAACCCAGTATTCATGCGTCTTTCTCATCATTTTCAAAATTTATTTAAAAATTTTGTAACATTTTAAAAGGTGGTGTATCTAAAAGACAAATTAACCATTAAAATTTAGAAAAAATGAGAAAGCTTACAGTTTTAGCCGTGATATTATTATTCTTAGCTCTATGTGCTAATGTATTTGGACAAACAAAATCATACCCATTTGAGGTTAAAAAGACCGGACAGGGAAAACAATCTTTAATTTTCATTCCCGGTTTTGCTTCGTCAGGAGATGTCTGGAAAGAAACAACAGCAAAATTCGAAAAGAATTTTACTTGTTACACATTAACAATGGCAGGGTTCGCAGGAGTAAAACCACAACCTGATGCCACCTTCAAAAACTGGGAAAGTAAAATCGCTGAATACATCACCGATAATAAAATTGAAAAACCCATTATCATTGGTCATAGCATGGGAGGAGGCCTGACTCTCGCTCTTGCTGCAGATTATCCGAGGTTAATTGGCAAAATAGTCATTGTGGATTCCCTCCCTTGTTTAGCCGCGTTAATGAATCCATCTTTTACTGCTAAAGAAAATAATGATTGCTCACCAATGGTCAACAAAATGACGGCAATGACCGACGAACAGTTTCATCAGATGCAGATAAAATCAATTCCACAGCTTTTAGCTGACGCTACAATGCAGGAAACCGTTGTTAGCTGGAGTGACCGATCTGACCGAACCACTTTTGCAAAAATGTATTGTGATTTTTCAAATACTGACCTAAGAGAAAAAATAAAAACGATCCAATGTCCTTCACTTGTTTTATTAGAATCATATTTTGTTAATTTTAAGCCAGCCATAGAAGACCAATATAAAAACATGAAAAATGCAAATCTACAATACGCAAACAAAGGATTACACTTCATTATGTATGATGATAAAGAATGGTATTTCACTCAACTGAATAATTTCTTATCAGTAAAGTAATGGCATTTGAAGAAATCTATGCTTTGTATTGGCAAAAAATATTCCGCCTGTGCATGGGATATGTAAACGATTCTGAATCAGCACAGGATCTCGCTCAGGAAACTTTTATCATCGTATGGCAGCAGCTTCCCAAGTTCAGAAATGAATCCAGCATTGGAACATGGATATTCAGAATAGCGTCTAACAACTGCCTGCGGCAGATTGAAAAAGAAAAACGCTTTGCAAAAACTGATCTACCCATCAATCTGGAAGAGAAAAAACAAGAGTCTTTAGAATCTGAAATCCAGCTTCTCTACAAGTTCATTTCAGAGTTACCTGAAACTGATCGTATTATTATTTCTCTTGAATTAGAAGAAGTAAAACAAGCCGAAATAGCCAATATCGTTGGGCTTTCAGAATCCAACATCAGGGTAAAAATTCATAGGATAAAAGAAAAATTAACACAAAAGTTCAAGGAACATGGAACCTACTAACATAGATTTTAAAAATATCTGGCAAAAACAAAAGGTCAGTGAACCCAATTTTCAAGACCTTCTCAATAAATTAAAACAGTTTAAAAATAAGAGCTTGCGGAAACTAATGATCACCAATGTTTTATTAGTGTTGACAAGTCTATTTATTGCCTGGGTGTGGTACCATTACCAACCCCAATTTATCAGCACAAAAATCGGAATTGTCCTTGTCATTTTAGCAATGGCTATCTACTTATTTGCTTACAATAAACTGTTTACATTCTTTTACAAAACAAACAGTACACAAACCAATACCGATTACCTGCAAAGCCTTTATACATTAAAAAGCAAACAAGGATTCCTTCAAACAAAAATGGTGAGTCTCTATTTTCTGATGTTGTCTACAGGAATATGTCTTTATATGTATGAATACGCTTCCCAGATGACAAAGTTCATGGCCGTTTTCGCGTATTCTGTTACGCTGATCTGGATAGGATTCAATTGGTTTTACATCAGACCTAAAACTGTTAAAAAACAGCAGACAAAACTTAACGAATTGATTAAAAAGTTCGAAGACATCAGTAAACAGTTAAAAGAATAAAAAAAACTGATGTAAAATATTTTGTTTCGTTGTCTCTTTTGTAATTTAGTTGCTGTTAAAAACATTGTTTTACAAATGGATACAACAACGAATAAAAGCCACTGGGATACTGTATATACAACCAAACCCCCCGACCAAGTAAGCTGGACTCAGGAAAAACCTAAGATCTCGCTTGACTTTATCGGGTCTTTTGGGCTTGGAAAAGATGCTAAAATAATTGACATCGGTGGGGGCGACAGTAACCTTGTTGATTTTTTACTTGATGAAGGATATGAAAACATTACAATACTCGATATTTCCGATGCTGCATTAGAAAAGACCAAAACACGATTGGGAAGTAAAGCGGAAAAAATAACGTTCATTGCAACGGACATTGCAGAATTCAAGCCTGATCAGCAATACGACATATGGCATGACAGGGCCACATTTCATTTTTTAACCCAAGAAGAACAAATTTCAAAATACCTAAATCTTGCAGAAAGCAATATTGATGGATTTATGGTATTGGGTACTTTTTCAAAAGATGGTCCCACAAAGTGCAGCGGATTGGATATTAAACAATATGATGAGGAATCTATGGTAAAACAATTTGAAAATAGCTTCGAAAAGATAGAATGCATTTCGACGGACCATACAACTCCTTTTAATACAGTTCAAAATTTCACATTCTGTAGTTTCAAAAAAAGATAAGAGATCTATGAGTAACATTATGATCATTTTCACTACTTGTTAAATAATATAATTCAGATGAAAAATTTTCTCACTCTCTTTCTTTTATCCATATTTTCTTTATACTCGGCGCAAGATTCAATAAAAACGGCAACACCTATTACGAAGGACACCAAATTCGGATTAGCGCTCAGTGGGGGTGGCGCCAAGGGATTCGCACACCTTGGAATTTTGAAAACGATAGATTCTCTGGGTATAAAAATAGATTACATCACGGGTACCAGTATGGGAGGTATTCTGGGTGGGTTGTATGCTATGGGATATAATGGTGAGCAGCTGAAAAAAATGGTGTATGGAATGAACTGGAAAAGGATTCTGAGTAATAAAATCCCGTACAATCAAGTCAATATAAGTGAAAAAGATGAGTACAATAAATACATTCTTGAATTCCCGGTTATCAATGGGAAACCTTCTTTGCCCAGCTCGTATATAGAAGGCCAGTACATGGGTGAAGTTTTGAATACATTAACTTTTCCCGCTAAGCATGTCAACGATTTTAGCAAACTCCAGATTCCTGTACAATTAACCTCATCCGATATTGTAAATGGAGGGTTGGTAATGCAAAAAAAAGGGTCTTTAGCATTGGCTATTCGTTCCACATTGGCCATTCCAGCAGCTTTTGCTCCAGTTTATATTGACGGAAAACTACTGGTAGACGGTGGTCTGGATCGAAATTTCCCTGTTAAAGAAGTTAAAGATATGGGAGCCGATTACATTATTGGCGGTTACACAGGGTTTAGGCTTTTCACAAAGGAGGAGATCAAGAATCCTATGAAAATGATTTACCAAACACATGCATTCCATTCGGTTCAGGACTTTAATGAACAAAAGAAAATGTCTGATATTCTGGTAGATTTTGTAACCCCACTCAATGATTATACTACAAAGGATTTCAGAAAGTACAGAGAGATTATTAAAATAGGTGAAGCTGAGGCGAAAAAACATCTCCCGGAATTTATAGCTCTTGCTAATGAACAGCGAAAATTGGGGATTATTTATGATCACAAACTTATCGAGGAGGAAAAAAAACCAACAATACGATTTACATACAGTGAGGATAATGGCACTCCTATCAATAACCCTGCGGAGATCGAAGCTATAAGAAGCCTGATGGGATTGAAAGAAGGTGTTTATTATGATGCAAAAACCATTAATGCAGCTATAGACAGGGTTTTTGGTGTAAGACAATATGACAGGGTATATTACACCTATACAGATTCTGAACAGGGACTGATCATGAATATTTTTGTAAAAAGAGCAGCACCTGGAAATTTGAAATTAGCCTTGCACTATGATAATGAACAATCTGTAGGGATTATTCTTAATTATACGTACAGAGATTATGCAGAAGCTAAGTTTCGTGCTCTTGCTACGGTAGATATTTCCGAACGTTTCAAAGCCCGTTTACAATTCCAGAAATTTCTGGATACCGATTACCGTTGGTGGATAAGTATGGAAGGAAATATTTCCTTTTTAAAAAGTAATGACCTTCTCTTAAGGTTTTCCGGAGATAATGATATCGAAAACAATCTGTTTTTCCCCAATTATATTTATAGAAATATTAAGGCCAATACCGCTATTAATTATTCGCTCCATCCAAATACTATGGCCTCATTCGGATTAGAATTCAATGCGGAGAAATTAAACAGATCTGTTGACAAAATAAGTCAGACTTTCACCGATCTATACAGTAAAAAAGTATACTATCACACCAATCTGGATTTATATTTTAAATTCAACCAAAATAGCTTCAATACAAGGTATTACCCTACTTCAGGAAATAATTTACAGTTCATTACAAAGTATTATTTTGGAGATCAATATGATTTATATAATCTACAGGAAATACAACCCCAGCTGTATGATTATTTAAATCCGGGAACCGAAGGATATTATAAGCCAAAAAACCTGATAAGCCTCACGCTTAATGAAAACTATATTGTACCCATAAATAAAAGAATATCTGTAAAAGCCAACGCCTTTTTAGGAACCAACTTCGCTCCTCAAACGCTAGGATCTTCAGAAGGAATTCCTTATCTCTTTCTGAATCAAAAATTCAATCTCGGAGGAAGTGAATATAATTTTGATGGTATGAATCCTGAGTTTAATGGTTTCAGACAAAAAGAAGTTCCGATGAATTCTATCGCTAAACTTGGATTGGAAGTTCAATACAGAATTTATCACAGGATTTACCTTACTCCTTCATTTCATTATGCTTCCATAAGTGATGAGCTTTCCCCTTTTAAAAGCAACGAAAAACTAATCGGTTATGGGCTAAATCTAGGTTATGAATCCATTTTAGGTCCCATCAATATTAACGTATCAAGGAATGATGCGCTCAGTATCTGGAGAGCTTATTTTAGTATAGGCTTTAAATTCTAAAATCAGATGAAAAACCAAATTGTTCATTGGCTATTTGAAAAATTGCTTTTTGATATTATTCTTTCAAAATACAGAACAATTAGGGAAATAGAATTTACGCATAAAATGAATCATTTATCGTTAATAGCTAAAACAATAGAAAAATTTAAAAAGACAACCTTTGATACATTTTAATTAAAAACGCATTTTTTTAAATAATGAAAAAGAAATTAAGTTTCCTATTTACTTTTATTTTTATGCTATCCTATTCCCAAACGAAGGTAAAGGGTATTGTATATGATGAATTGGACAGACCAGTAGATTCTGTTAAAATATCATTCAAAGGAACAGCCATCAGTACATTAAGCAGTGAAAAGGGAAAATTTTTGTTGTCTTCAGAACAGGAACACTCTACGCTTGTGGTCACCTATGAAAAAAAACATTTAGTAAGAGAAATCCCTCTTGACCGTCGTGTGAACAGGAATATTGAAATACGCCTCAACTCAGAAAAAGCTTTACAGGAAATCACTCTGGTAGGAAAGTCCAAGAAAAAGTTATCAAAAAAAGAAAATCCAGCTTACAAAATACTTCAGGGAATATGGAAAAACAAGGAAAGAAATGATATCCATTCTCTAGAATCCTATGATTACCACAGATACACTTCAATAAACATGGGTCTCAATAACATGGATAGTATTTTAGCTAAAAAAGTATTGGGAGATGAGTATAAAACGCTGCGTAAAGTTTTAGCAAAAGATGAACAGGCAGAAGAAAAGATAGCCATCCCTGTATTTATGAATGAACTTAGTGAGAGGATCTATGGAAAAAAGAACAGAGAAAGAATCGATACAGAAGGTGAAAGAAAATCGGGACTCAATGAGGTAGGAAGAGGATTCGGAGTGGAGAGATTCAGCCAGGTCTTTAATGAGATCAATCCTTATGAAGACGACATCAGAATTCTTGATAAATCTTTTGTCAGTCCATTATCATCAAGAGGATATGGAGTTTATCAATATGCTCTCAAAGATTCGGTTAATGAAGGAGGCCATATGGTGTATACCATCCATTTCTTTCCCCTCAATTCGGGAGACCTTCTCTTCCAGGGTCGTTTTAAAGTAGTGGATGGAATATTTGCGGTAACTGATATCTGGATGAAAACAACGAGACAAATTAATATGAGTCTCGTTCGGGATTTTTCTATAGAAAAACATTATACAGAAGTAAAAGACGATTTCTATCTTCCTGGTAAAAGTCAGTATGAAGGCAACTTCACCCTGTTCTCAAAAAGAAAAGACGAAATGGGAGTCTATGTAAAAAAGGAAATCAACGATTATGAATACCTTTTAGATCAGCCCCATGATGATGCATTTTATCAGCAGATCATTGTTCAAACGAGATCAGATCAGTTCGAAAAACCAGATGAATACTGGAAAACTTCTTCCGGAGCAAGCGAGGATACAGAAGAAACTTTAAAAATCATTCAGGGTTTAAAATCAAATAAAAAAATTAATAGGATCACTAATATAATAACCATTGCTTCCACCGGATATGTGGATGTCTTTAAAGGGTTACAAACAGGATCATTGTGGAAAACGGTTTCCAGTAATAATATAGAAGGCTTGCGATTACGCATGGGATTTCGAACTTATAAAACAGAGGATGATAAGCTTCGGTTTAATTTTTATGGAGTATATGGAGTTGACGATCGTAAATTTAAATACGGCATAGAAGGAATTTATTTACTGAGCTCACAGCCCAGAATCGTACTTGGAGCATCTCACCTCAGAGACAATTTACAATTGGCCAGCAGGCTGATCTCCCCTAGTGATCTATTGCCTAAAAGTTCCAATGCCAATTCACTGATACGACGTGGGGAAAACTACTATTTATCGAATGTGATGAGAAATACGATTAATTTTGACTGGGCCATAAATAACAACCTGCATATTAATATATCCGGAGTCCATCAACAAATAGAATCAGCCGATCCCAAATTATTCTCAATGAATTATACACTACCTAATAGTTCTGAGATCCAAAATAAGCTTACCGATTTTGCAACAAATATTTCTGTAACGTACACACCCGGCAGAAATGTATATGGATATGGCGTGGAACAGAAATTTGGAAAGCTCCCCTATCCAACCTTCCTTCTAAAATATACTAAAGGCTATAAAGGCTTAATGAACAGCGATTTCAATTATAATAAACTTCAATTATTGATTAAAGAAAACTTCTTTCTAAGCAATTTTGGAGTGCTCAACGCTTCATTAGAATTAGGAAAAACCTTTAATCCAGTCCCGCTTCCATTATTAAGCCCTGTAACAGCTGATCAGAGTTTATCTGTAGTTCCCAACTCCTTTGCGTTGCTTAATTATTATAACTTTACTACAGATACTTACATGATGGGACATTTTGAACATCATTTCAATGGATTTATTCTTAACAGAATACCTCTGATCAAAAAGCTAAAATGGAGAAGCTTGATCTTTTATCGATTTGCGTACGGAAGCATATCTCAAAATAATATTGAGATTAATAAATCTTCTATAGATTATGTTGCGCCGCACAACAACGTTTACAGTGAGTATGGATTTGGTATTGAAAATGTAGGTTATGGAAATATCCGTCCATTTAGGGTCGATTTTGTCTGGAGAAGTACAATGGGAGAATTTTCAGGTATAGTACCGCCAAGTTTTGGAGTGAGATTCGGCTTCAAACCAGGCTTCTAAAATAAAATTTGAAAATCAATAAAAGGATCCGACAACAAGTATTTTTATTTTTCAGAAATTTATAGAGATTTTACATTATTTCCCACACTATTGATATTTTTGTTTAAATTTAATAACATTTTATTAAAACCACTAACAATTATATTATGAAAAGACTATTACTCTCTATTATTCTGGGGTTATCGTGTACTCAATTTCATGCACAGAAAACCGAATTATTAGAATGCGGAACCGATGAACTTATGAGGAAACATTATGAAAGGTTTCCAGAGCAAAAAGCGCAGGATGATGCTTTCAATTTAGAATTATCGAAATTGATCAAGAGCGGAAAACTAGCGTCTAAGATCAATAAAAATCAGGTCTATGAAATTCCTGTTGTTGTACATGTAGTTGGCGACGGAAGTGCAATAGGAACAGTAAATAATAAATCCGATGCTGATATCATTGCATGGATCAATTATACCAATGGTGTATTTTCGGGAAGTTCATCTAGTGGAATGTCATCATCCAGTGCCATATTGCCAGTAAAATTTGTTTTTGCTAAGATCAGCCCCAATTGTACGACTACCAACGGGATCAATAGGATCAATGCATCACATCTTCCAAAGTATGTAAGTGGTGGTGTAAATAATGATAACACAACCAATGCCGTAGCCGCATCTGAAATTACCGCTTTAGGAATGTGGGATACGAGTAAATACTACAACATCTATGTTGTAAAGAAATTAACATCCAACTCAGGAGGTCTTAATGGTTTTGCGTATTATCCTGGAGGAAGTAATGACTATTCTTTCATGTCTACCAGCGCATCAGCAGTAAATGCACAGACACTAGCTCATGAGTTTGGGCATGCTTTAGGACTTCGTCATACCCACGAAGGATTTAATGATTCAACAGGTGCGTGCCCTACCAATACTGACTGTACTTTACAGGGAGACCTTGTATGTGATACAGAACCTATGAAAAGTCTTTATCACTCATCTGTTCCCCATACTTGTCAGACAGGGCAGATCAATCCATGTACAAGCCTTACTTATGCAGGAGGAGAAAGAAATGTAATGTCTTACACCTATTGCTTCCGGGATTTATTTACACCAGGACAATCAGACAGAGCCACAGCACAACTTTTACAATACAGACAGTCTCTTATTAATTCTCCTGTAGCTGGCGCAACTACTCCCAACAATGCAGTTTCATTAACAACGGCTTGTGTTCCTACAACGATTACCAATCCGGGAAATTTCAATATTGGAATTACATCAGTTAAATTCGGAAGCATTAATAATTATTCCCCGAATTATAAAGCTGCAGCTAATAATTTTTATGAAAACTTTACAGGAACTTATTGTTTAGGTGTTTCCAAAACAACAATCCCTTCAGGCACTTCAACAAGCCTTACCGTTGCTCCCGGAACCAGCAATCCACACATCATAAAAGTATATATTGACTATAATAACGATGGACAATTCAATGAAACTACAGAATTGGTTCTCAACCAAAGCAATATAGCAAATGGATCTACCGCTTCCGCTTCTGTTACTCCACCTTCAAACGCAGTTGTAAATACTGCTTTAAGAATGAGAGTGATTGGAGAATACAACGGAACAGCTGTAACTTCGTGTTCAACTCCAAAATATGGACAGGTAGAAGATTACTCTGTGATCATTACACCTAGAACTTTAGCTACTAAAAACGTAACTGAAAATCAAACAGTTATTTCTCAGACAGAAAATACCGTGGATATAAAGAGTGACATAAAGATCACGTCATTAGTTATCTACGATGCTTCCGGAAGAATGCTTGTTAACCAAAACAACCTCAAGGCTACAGAGCTTACCATTCCAATCAACGCTAAAAATATCGTTGTGATTGTAAAAGCCACACAAGAAAATGGAAAAGTAATCACCAAGAAATTAAAATTCTAAACCACACAAAAAGAGAGCTAAACTAGCTCTCTTTTTTTATCTTGATTAATTTATATTTCCCAAAAGATCAAACATCCGATAACAGCCTATATTTGAAAATCAAAATGTTTATAAAAGGAACAACATTGAAGCAATTAGGCAATTTTACACTTTAACAATTCCGCGATTTTGCAATTCAGCCATTCAGCCTTTTCGCCCTTTCGCCTCCCATCATTCTATTTCGCCGCCTGATTCTCCTCTTCCATCTCCACCTCATGTCTCAGCTGAGCCTTATATAAAGTAGAGTAATATCCATTTCTGTTAAGCAACTCCATATGTTTTCCTTCTTCAACAATTTTACCATGCTCCATTACAATAATCTTATCAGCCTTTTCAATGGTTGAAAGTCTGTGAGCAATAATAATAGAGGTTCTGTTTTTAGTAATCTTCTCAGTTGCTCTCTGGATCAACTTCTCGCTTTCATGGTCAATAGAAGATGTGGCTTCATCCAGAATCAGAATCTCTGGGTTAGATAAATAGGCTCTTAAGAAAGACAACAATTGTCTCTGACCTAATGAGATGGACGAACCTCTTTCACTTACCACATAGTCATAAGCACCAGGAAGCTGCTCGATAAATTCATCCACTTCAATTTCTTTGGCACCAGCTTTTATTTTCTCCAAAGTAATGCTATCATCCCCAAATGCAAGGTTTTCAAAAATACTTCCATGGAAAAGGAAAACATCCTGTAATACAACTCCAAGATGGCTTCTCAGATTATATAATTCATAGTCTTTTAACTCTACATCATCAATGAAAATCTGTCCGGAATTGATATCATAAAGTCTGGTAATTAAGCTAATGATCGTAGATTTACCAGCTCCTGTAGCTCCAACGATTGCAACTGTTTCTCCGGGATTTACTTTAAAGTCAATTCCTTTTAAAACTTCCTGCTTTTCATCATAAGCAAAACGAACATCTTTAAATTCTATTTTACCTTTGAAATGATCTTTTTTGATCGTTCCGTGATTTGGCATTGCATAATCTTCATCCATTAAGCCCAATACTCTTTCTGCACCTACAATCCCACGCTGGATATTATTAAAACGATCCGCTATTTGTCTCAACGGACGAATCAACATAGAGATATACTGAATAAAGGCAATAACCACCCCGGCACTAATCGTAATGTACCCTCCATAAAAAAGGATAAACCCAATAAATAATGAAGAAATAAGTTCTACAACCGGAAAGAATAATGAAAAGATAAAAACAGTTTTCAACAATGCTCCCTTCAGCGTAATATTAATTTCATCGAATTTTTTAAACTCAGCTTCCTGTCTGTTGAAAACCTGGATAATTGGCATTCCGGCCAATCTCTCCTGAACAAAAGAGTTCTGATTGGCAGTCCATGTTCTTTCATCTCCAAAAGCTTTTTTAAGTCTTTTCTGGAAGAATCTTGTGATCACAACCATTAAGGGAAGAATCGCAAGTGTAATATAACTCAAATGAACATTGGTACTGAACATCATTACCAATACAAAGACGATTCTCAGAATATCTCCAAAAACCATCAGGAAGCCATCCGTATAAACAGTAGCAATCGTTTCCACATCACCTACTGCACGGGTTACGAGCTGACCAATTGGTGTTTTATCGAAAAATGATGTTCTGAAGTAAATAAGTTTAGCATATAACCTTTCCCTTATATCTCTGATTACATTCTGAGAAATATAATTGGAGAAATACACTAAAAAGAAATTTAAAATAGTTTCAGCGAAAACCAACCCCACAAGTATATAGATATGCTTCATCATCAAAGCCTTATCTTGCAGTTTCGTGATGTCATTATCTACAACTTCCATTGTAAGATAAGGTCTGTAGGTAGAAACTATGGATAATATAACAGAAATTATTAGAGTAAGAATAAACCAAGATCGGAATTTCATCCCGATAAAGAAGAGTCTTTTAATAATTCCCCAGGTATCTTGTTTTTTCATTGTTCAAATTGAAGAAAAGAATTAATTTAAATTCCTTGCAAAAATAACACTTTATAATTTGAAAGTCAGAACAACTTATTCAAATAGTAATAGAAAATTTCAGATACCTGTTATTTAAAATATGAATATACTTCTATAAAAATTGAGGCTCACACATCGGAATGAATGATGGAATAAATTAAAAACAGAAAAGCTTTTATAGGTTTTCTTTCACCCCTATCTCTTCAATTTCCAGACTAGGTTTCTGAATATTTTCTTTCTTAAATTTTTTCTCAAGAAGCTGATAAACTCCCCAAACTGCAACTATCGCAAGCACCCAGCTCATCACATTTATCAAAGTAAATCCACTGAAATTATTATCTTCCAGTGAGCCATGGCTTGTCAATCCAACATAAAATCCGTACCCCATAAGAAATACCACCTGAAAGCCCAGATAAATTCCAATACCCAAAAGACCAAAGTGCCACTTGGTTTTTCCAAATCTTTCAGCCAGCCTTGCATAGTATCTGTAGGCTCCGATAAGAATAAAAATTGACAACATAGCTATTATTGTTTTTTAAAAGTCGTAACCAACATCCACAAGAAACAGCCCTTGCGCCGGAGCAGAAGTCCCCGCTGAATTCCGGTTTTTATCTTCAATCACATTTCTTAAGTCTTCAGGCTTTAGCTTTCCGGCACCAATTTCTACCATCGTTCCGACAATTGCTCTTACCATATTTCTAAGAAAACGATTCGCAGAAACGGTAAATTTCAGTTCACTCCCATTCTGCTCCCATTCTGCTTTATATATTTTGCAGATATTGGTTTTGTTGTCCGTTTTTACTTTGGCAAAACTTGTAAAATCTTCATATTCAAATAAAATTTTGCAAGCCTCATTCATAGCATCCATATTTAAGGACCTTCTCCAATGTTGCCATGCAGATTCTAATGTGAAAGGATTTTTTTCTAAAGAAATATAATATTCGTACGTTCTGTAAGTCGCATCAAAGCGGGCATGAAAATCATCTTTTACCGGGAAAATCCTTTTAATGGAAATATCCGGTGGCAGGAAACTATTCAGCTTATGGCCAAGCTGATCATTAAAAGCTACTTCTGTATCAAAGTGAGCATATATTTTTTTTGCGTGAACACCGGTATCTGTTCTTCCGGCACCCGTAATTTTGATCTCATCTCTTAAAATTGTCGAAAGCGCTTTTTCCAATTCTTCCTGTACAGAATTAGCATCCGGCTGGATCTGATAACCGAAATAATTTTTACCGTTGTAAGAAAACTCTATGAAGTACCTCAATGTAATAGAATAACTCCACAAAAATACTTTAATTTTATGAAATATTTGTTGAAAAGTCATTGAGAATATTCAGCCAAATCCTCTTAAAAATTACTATTTTTGCAATCGTATGAAAAGATGGTACCTTTATCCCTTCTCTGTAGGTTATCATTTGGTAACGGGTATCCGAAACACAATGTATGATCTGGGGATCTTTAAATCTACGAAATTCAAAACTCCGATAATTAATGTCGGTAATTTGTCTGTTGGCGGAAGTGGAAAATCACCAATGGTGATGTACCTTGCCCAATACTTATCCAAACATTACAGAACCGGAGTCCTTTCACGTGGTTATGGAAGACTGACAAAAGGATATGAGATAACGAATTATGACAGCAACTACAAAATGGTGGGTGATGAAGCGATGCAGCTGTTTGAACGTTTTAAAAATCGTTTTGTCATTGCCGTTTCTGAGGAAAGAGTACCTGGTGCTAAAAAAGTGATTGAAGATATGGATCTGGATGTTCTGGTTCTTGATGATGCATTACAGCACAGAGCAATCAAAGCAGGATTCAATATCTTAATGACGGATTTCAACGATCCTTATTTTAAGGACCACCTTCTTCCGGGAGGAGACTTAAGAGAGTCGAGAGCGGGAGTAAAAAGAGCTGATATCATTATGGTCAGCAAATGTCCCGATGAATTGACAGAGGAGACCAAACAGTACTATATTTCAAGAATAAGACCCGACCGTTATCAGAAGGTATTTTTTTCATCCATTGGATATGATGAAAATGTGTACGGGAAAGAGAAAATGCTTCCTGACAACAACCTTAATTATTATGATATCCTTTTAATTACGGGTATTGCCAATCCAAAACCTCTGTTGGAACATTTAGCAAAATTTTCACATAGAGTAAAACATCTGAAATTCAGAGATCATCATAACTTCTCTGATGATGACATCAAAAAAATTGTAGCAGAATATAAAAAACTAGGCGAATATAAATTAATCTTAACCACAGAGAAAGATTATGTTCGTTTAAAAAGCTTTGACTATCTTAGAGATATTGTTTACTACTGGCCTATCAATGTGATCATTGATAAAAAGGAAGAGTTTAACCAAATCATCTTAGATTATGTTAGAAAAAATTAGAGAAACTGCTAATTTCATTAAAGATATTATTCAGGACACTCCGGATTTTGCTATTGTTTTGGGTTCCGGATTGGGAAAACTTAAGGATGAAGTTCAGCCTATTCATATATTAGAATACAAAGATATTCCCAACTTTCCTCAAACGACTGTTGTCGGTCATGGCGGGCAATTAATTTTCGGGATTTTAGAGGGTAAAAAAGTATTGATGATGAGTGGTCGTTTTCATTACTATGAAGGCTATTCGATGGATACAGTGGTATTCCCAATCAGAGTCTTTCATTTACTCGGTATTAAAAACCTTCTTCTTTCAAATGCTTCGGGTGGAATAAATCCCAATTATAGAGTCGCAGATATTGCTATTGTAAAAGACCACATCAATATGATGCCTGAACATCCTCTTCGCGGAAAAAACATTGACGAATTAGGACCAAGATTTGTTGATATGAGCGAGTCTTACAACAAAAGAATGATCGCCATTGCTGAAAAAGCAGCTTCCGAAAATAATATTACCATCCATCAGGGAGTTTATTTGGCTCTACAGGGTCCAACCTTTGAAACACCCGCTGAATATGGAATGATAAAAGCCATGGGTGGAGACATGGTGGGAATGAGTACTGTTCCTGAAGTGATTGTGGCTAAACATATGAATATGGATGTTTTTTGCATTTCTGTAATTACTGATCTCGGAGGACCGGATATTTCCTTTGCCGTTTCTCATGAAGAAGTCCTGAATGCAGCCAACAAAGCAATGCCTAATGTAATTACTGTAGTAAAAGGCCTGGTTAAAAACTATCAATAATTATCTATCGAATTTTTCAATCCTTTAAATTTTTGCTAATTAATACAAAAGCAATTCATAACTTCGTTGTATTGTTTAGATTTATAAAAAAATGAAATTGATAATGAAAAAGCTATTATTATTTTTTATGCTGGGAAGCTTTGGAATGTTTTATTCTCAAGAGGTTCCAAAGGTACTTAAAACTAGTTTTTCTAAAGAAGCTTTACAACAAAAGCTTGAAAATGAAGATGGAAAAAGTGTTACCATACAGGATATCCTGAATCAAAATAAAGGTAAGATTGTGGTAATTGATTTTTGGGCAGGATGGTGCAGAGACTGCTTAAAAGCACTTCCAAAAGCTCAGGAACTTGAGAAAAATAATCCGAATATAAACTTCGTATTCCTTTCGTTAGAAAGATCAAAAGAAGGTTTTGATAAAAGCCTTGAAAGATTTGATATGAAAGATAAAGAGAATTACTGGTTTGCTTCAGGATGGAAAAATGATTTCAATAATTATATTGACCTGAACTGGATCCCAAGATATATGGTGATTGACCAAAAATCAGCGATTGCAAAATATTATGCAATTTCTCCGGAGGATCCTGAAATTCAAGCTACTATCAATAAACTTTTGCAATAGAAATAACAAACACTATGACTATAAGAGAAGCAACAAAAGAAGATCTGGAAACTCTTTTAGAATTCGAGCAGGGTGTTGTTTTAGCAGAAAGACCTTATAATAAAACGCTGATCGAAGGCGAAATTCATTATTATGATTTACCTTCTTTGATGAGTTCCGAAGATGCTATTTTAATAGTCGCTGAACAGAATCATGAAATTGTTGCATCTGGTTATGCCCTAATTAAGCAGGCTGAAAAAGACTATACTGTTTTTAAAAAATATGCCTATCTGGGATTTATGTATGTAAAACCTGAATACAGAGGACAAGGAATCAATCGATCCATTACAGAAAAACTGATTGAATGGTCAAAGGAAAAAGGAATGTCCGAGATAAGGCTTGATGTATATGATCAAAATGAATCAGCAGTAAAAGCCTATGAAAAAGTAGGTTTTGAACCTTTGCTTCTTACCATGAGATTAAAAAATTAACATTAATCTATCCAAAAATAGAAATAAATGAATCCATATCTTTGTGATATGGATTTTTCTTTACCCATTCGCAAAATTATTCATGTTGATATGGATGCATTTTATGCATCTGTAGAACAGCATGATAATCCTGCACTTCGGGGAAAGCCGGTCGCAGTGGGAGGTGAACACCGGGGAGTAGTTTCTGCTGCAAGCTATGAAGCCAGAAAATATGGAGTACGTTCTGCTATGCCCAGTAAAACAGCAAGAGAAAAATGCCCGCATCTGATCTTTGTTCCACCCCGTTTTGCCCGATATAAAGAAATCTCGAGAAAGATCAGAGAGATCTTTTATGAATATACGGATCTGGTAGAGCCGCTTTCCTTAGATGAAGCCTATTTGGATGTAACGGAGAACAAAAAAGACATAGAATCCGCAAATGATATCGCCCGGGAAATACGCCAGAAAATATTTGAGCAAACCGGTCTTACAGCTTCCGCAGGTATCTCAATCAATAAATTTCTGGCCAAAGTAGCCTCAGATATCAATAAACCCAATGGGCAAAAAACAATTCACCCTGATAAGGTAGAATCTTTTCTGGAAGAACTTCCTGTCGAAAAATTCTATGGAGTAGGAAAAGTAACAGCCAACAAAATGTTCACTTTAGGAATTTTTAAAGGAAAAGATTTAAAGAAAAAATCACTTCACGAACTGGTCAGTCTTTTTGGGAAATCGGGAAGTCATTATTATAATGTTGTTCGTGGTATTCATAATTCTGAAGTTAAACCTCATCGGATTCAAAAGAGTGTGGCCGTTGAAAGAACCTTTTTTGAGGACCTTTATGATGAACAGCAGATTGACGAAAAACTAGAAAGTTTAAGCGCTGAACTTCATCAGAGATTGCAAAAAAATAATATTCTCGGTAGAACACTCACCTTAAAGATCAAGTATAAAGATTTTTCACTTTTCACAAGAAGCATAACAAAAGAGGATTATTATATTTCCGCGGAGGAATATTTTCAAACCTCAAAAAAGCTATGGGAATTAAGACCCTTTGATAAACCCGTCCGCCTGTTAGGCCTGTCTCTCTCCCATCTTAATACGGAAGAAAAAAAACAGGTTTCAGTTCAACTAAAAATACCGTTTCAGGAATTTAACAATCCATAGTTGGAAATTTTCACTACATTGTAGTAACTAAATTTTCTAATGTATGAACCCAACGATGATTCAGTTTTTTCACTGGTACTCAGATGGAAATCAAACACTCTGGAAAGAGGCTCAAAAACAATCCGATTATTTAGCAGAATTAGGAATTACTTCCGTGTGGTTCCCCCCCGCTTACAAAGGCACCAGTGGAGGGTATTCAACCGGATATGATGCTTATGATCTTTTCGATCTGGGAGAATTCGACCAGAAAGGAAGCATTCCCACCAAATATGGAACAAAGGACGATTATATAAGTGCTGTTCAGTCTTTGAAAAAAAATAATATCCAGGTGATCGTGGATGTTGTATTGGGCCACAAAGCTGGCGGAGATGAATTAGAAACATTAAAAGCGGTGAAGGTAGATGAGAACAACAGGGAAAAAGTAATTTCTGATGTCATCGAAATACAGTCCTATACAAAATTTACCTTTCCCGGAAGAAACAAAAAGTATTCTGATTTTGAATGGAATGCTACTTGCTTCAGCGGTGTAGATTATGCAGAAGGCATGGATTCTCATATTTATAAAATACAGTCTGAATACGGAAACGACTGGGAGGAGATGATCGATGATGAAAAAGGCAATTATGATTACCTGATGTATAACGACATTGAGCATCGTAACCCTTTTGTACGGGAAGAACTTAATACCTGGGCAAAATGGTATTTTGATCAAACCGATTTTGATGGGGTAAGGCTGGATGCCTTAAAACATATTTCATTTGATTTTTATAAAGAATGGCTTACACTCATTCGATCTAACTCTGGAAAAAATATCTTTGCTGTTGGGGAATATTGGGCTCCCGGCTACTTGAATTTACTTCAGAAATATATCGAAGTTACGGAAGGAGCCATGAGTTTATTCGATAGTTCTTTACAAAACAATTTTCATACTGCATCCAAAGAAGGAGGATCTTATGATATGAGAAGAATTTTTGATGAAACCTTAACCCAGGCAGATCCTTTACATTCAGTAAGCCTTGTCGACAACCATGACACTCAGCCTTTGCAAGATCTTGAAGCTCCTGTTGAAGAGTGGTTCAAACCGATCGCTTACGCCTTAATTCTGTTGAGAGAGGATGGTTATCCATGTATATTCTATCCTGATCTATACGGGGCTCATTATGTGGATAAAGACAGAGAGGGAAACGACCAGGAAATTTTCCTGAATAAAGTTGATCGAATTGAAGAATTATTGAAGGCAAGAAAGGAACATGCCTATGGTGCACAAAAAGATTATTTTGAAGATGCTAATTGTCTGGGCTGGGTTCGTGAAGGAGATGATGAACATATAGGTTGTGCGGTTGTTCTGAGTAATAAAGATGCTTACAACAAACCTATGGAAGTAGGTGAAAAATATATTGGAAAAAGTTTTTACGATCTTCTTGGCAGATTTGAGGAAAAGATAATTATTGATGAAAAAGGATGGGGAAATTTCCTGGTTCCGGCTGGAAATGTCAGTGTCTGGATTCCAGAACAAGCATAAAGTGAGATCACAAGAAATGGCCGAAAAATAATTTCCGGCCATTTTTTGTCATATTAATAAGACACTTTATGGGTTAGCAATAAATATATCTGCAATTCCATATATCAGTAGCCCATTCACAACATTGATTATCTTCGTTGGAAGTACAGCATACTCTGTCACGAATAGCGCCTCCGGCTTTTAGAGTTTTAAGCTCTTGACGCTCTATTTTTCGTATAGTGCGTAATGGTGAATTAGTCTTTTTCATTTTAGAATATTTTTAGTTGATTAAGTTTAGTAGTCACTAAAGCATGTATATGGACATGGGTCAGAAGTTACATAAGAGTAGGTTCCACAGTAGCAGGTATGCATCGGACCAGTTGTACCTCCTCCTGTACCTCCTCCGCCAGTACCACCACCAGATGGGTTATATGGAACACAGCGACCGTTTTCACAGATATAACCTGGGTTACATCCTCCTTCTCCGGGACCAGTGTCTGAAATACAATAGGCAGGGTCTCCGGGAGATCCTGCAAGCAGATTTTTAAGTGTATCTCTGCTTAATTCATTCCATTTAAAATTCGTAATCATAATTGTTTAGTTTTTTTTTAAATTAATAAAAACGGTAATATTCTTGAAATTAGTTTTTCAAACTTAGATCAGCTTTTATCCTGATCTTATGTAGTTTGTTCAGGATCAGGTCCACCTATTCCACCACCGGTCCCACCACCAGTACCTCCGCCACCTGTACTTCCTCCTCCGGTGCCGCCACCATTATTTCCGGAAAGCTCACATCCATATGGACCACATACTAACGGATAAAGACACTCTTCTCCTCTGGCAGATACATTGGTGCATCCTTCACCACCTGCCAGTACTTTTCTCAGAGCTTCTCTGCTCAATTGTTTTTGGAAAATTTTGATTTTCATATTTATTACATTTTATAAATTTAACACTCAAATATAATAAAATATCAAACGTATCATTGAATAAAATTCACTAATTAATGATTTTTAAATACGAAAAACGCATTCTTAACACGAAGAACGCTAATACATTACACAAATATCCACTAATAAGCATAAATCATTAGTTACAAACATGTTATCTGTAAAGCCATTTGGAGTACTTGCATTAAAGTATGAATTTAAATTTTCCGGAATTCCAGAATTTCCGGCTTCTCAGATTGATCTGTTATTTTTCCTGTCCGGGCAAATTCCGCCCAAACCGCTCGTAATTTAATCCCATTTTCATGAATATATTCCCAGGGAATATTTTTTAATAATCCCGCCGATTTCCATGCGTCCTCATTACCAAATAACAAGGGCAAATCAATACTGTGAGCCGCTCCTATTTCATTCTCAGCTAGTTTTGAATAAATCCTGAATAGATATACATTCCCTCCTGCTTTCGCATAGTTGCCAGCAAAAACCTCAGCAGGTTTTCCATAGATCTTTTCTGTAGTAAGCTGTACTGTTTTATTCATGATCTTTTGTCCAAAACCTTTTCCAAAATAGGTATTAAGAGCTTCAGATGTTTTAAGATAGAATGCAGTTTCATCATTATTTAACCCGATCAGCACATCATATTCTCTGGCATTGGATATCCATCTATCTTCTGTCTCATGTTCATTGCATAAAGGAGGAAATCCATATTGGGTGCCAAAAGGCATTACCGCTTTTAAACCATATTTTATAACTGAGGGAACATGTTTCTTATATTCGGTTACCATTTTTACAACATCAGTTTCATGTTTTAAAAAGTCAGTTTTTTGCAGGAATTCAGCAGACATTTTTTGCCGGCTATGACGAAGTCCTAATGGAGCACTCTGAATAATTACCCGCTGGAATAAACCTTTAACACCTTCCGAAATCATCAGGTGCGCAATAGCATCACCACCAGACGATTGCCCCAACAGCGTAATATTTCCGGAATCTCCGCCAAAGCTTTCAATATTTGTTTTAATCCACTGTAACGCTTCAATGATATCAAATAATCCAAGGTTGGCTGGTCTTTCTTCTGTTCCTCCTAAGAACCCAAACAGCCCCAGACGATAAGAAACTGAAACGACAACAATATCCTGCTCTTTCACCCAGTCACTCGCATCGGAAGTTGGTACATCTCCACAGCCAATTTCGTGAGAACCACCATGGATCCAAACCACTACGGGGAGTCTATTATGTTCATTTTCAGGGCGAATAACAGAAAGGTATTGAGTAGATTCATCTACTTCAAACCGATCAAGATCAATAGGTCCTATCAATTTTTCAATTAATGGGCTAATACTTTGTGGGCAAACCGGAGTTTTATCTGGAAAAATAATTTCAGAAGCCGATGGTTCTATGGGAACTGGCATTTGAAATCTTTTAGAATGGGCATAGCGGATACTTTTGGCTTTGATAACGCCATTTTCTTTAATCGCAATAATTTTTGCAAAAGGAGTCTGAAAAGTATGAGTACCGATATGCTGTTGTTCTTTCATTCTAAAGAAATTTCTCCCTTTAAAATTAATTCACTTTTTTGATAAATACGAATGTATATGAAAGAAAATACCTATTTCTGTGATTCGCTTCAATACAAATGACACAAATTCTAAGCACAAATTCCACTAATAAACGCACGGAAATATTTTGTGTTATTCGTGAGCATTAGTATTTATTAGTGTTAAATAAAATCAGTTTAAGGTTTTATACTCACTCGGAGACACTCCAACTTTAGCTTTAAATAACCTTG
Source organism: Chryseobacterium paridis (assembly GCF_016595215.1). GTDB lineage: Bacteria > Bacteroidota > Bacteroidia > Flavobacteriales > Weeksellaceae > Chryseobacterium > Chryseobacterium paridis. The sequence goes on from NZ_JAENHK010000010.1 coordinate 2,347,047, forward strand.
TAAAATGTTGTGGATATTTAAATCCAAGATCATAAGAGATTTCACTAATCGATTTTGACGGGTTATAGATTTCTTCTTTGGCAACATCGATTAGTTTATTATGAATAAATTCCTGAGCAGAAATGCCTAATTCTTTTTTAATTAAATCTCCAAAATAGTTCGCCGAAAGATTAAGTTGTTCTGCAAAATAATTAACCATTGGAAAGCCAATATTTTTAGGTTTATCAGACTTCAGATAATCGCTTAATAGATTTTCGAATTTTCCAATAACTCCCTGATTGACATGATCACGAGTGATAAATTGACGGTCATAAAACCGCATGCAATAATTAAGAAACAGCTCTACATTGTTTACAATTAAAGATTTACTGTGTTTATCAATAGATTGTTCTAATTCAAATTTTATATTTTTAAAACACTCAAGAATAATCTCTCTTTCTTTTTCGGAAAGATGAAGGGCTTCATGCACATCATAGGAAAAGAATGAATAATCTTTGATATTTTTACCTAAGTTCGTTCCTTTTATCAAATCAGGATGGAATATCAATGCATATCCACCAGGCTGTCTATAGGTTCCATCACTACTTAGTCCATAAACCTGGCCAGGAGCTATAAAAACCAATGTCCCTTCCTGATAATCGTAAGTATTCTTGCCATAATACATATCTCCACACATCACATCCTTAAGAAATACGGTATAAAAACCATAGCTTCTTCTGTATTGGGAAATCGGATCTGATTTGGAAAAATCCACAATGCTTACCAAAGGGTGCAATGTATCATGATTCATCATTTTATTATATTCTGAAACACTACTGATTATTTGAATATCTTGATTTTCCATAGATTACCTTTTAAATCTTATTCAAAATTACCACTTTCTATTTTACTTTTCATGTTGCCTGTAAAATTGGTACATGTTCCTGTAATCTGTATAAGTACTGTTTACTGAAAAGAATCGACTTTTGCATTGTTATGGAAACATTCGAAAACAAAAACATCTTTCCCAAAGGAGAAAAAGCCCCTTCAGAATATTTTTCAGGAGGTACAGCATGGGTAAATATTTTAAAATCCAATACTGATGAACTCAATTGTCAGATCGGAAATGTAGTCTTTGAAGCAGGCTGTAGAAATAACTGGCATTCTCATGGTGGTGGTCAGATTTTAATTGTAACTTCAGGAACAGGGTATTATCAGGAGCAGGGACAACCTATTCAAATCTTAAATCCCGGGGATGTCATCAACATACTTCCCGATATCATTCACTGGCACGGTGCTGGTCCGGATAATGAATTTACACATATTGCCATAAACCCTAATACCCAAAATGGCATTGTAGAATGGATGGAACCCGTAACGAATGAAGAATATAACAATTTATAAACTAAAACATTAACTTAAAATTTAAAAACAAATGAACACATTTACAGTAAGAGCGTACGGAGCAGAGTCTACTACGGCAGACTTGAAGGAAATGAATATAGAAAGAAGAGAGGCAACACCCAATGATGTAGAAATTGAAATTCTATATTGCGGGGTTTGTCATTCAGATCTTCACACAGCCAGAAACGATTGGGGAGGCACGATCTATCCAGCTGTTCCTGGACATGAAATTGTGGGAAGGATAACCAAGGTTGGCAGCGATGTATCAAAATTCAAAGTTGGAGACTTAGCAGGGGTTGGCTGTATCGTAGATTCATGTGGAACTTGTGAAAGTTGCAAGCATGATCTTGAGCAATATTGTCTGAATGGTTTTACAGGAACATACAACGGAAAGGATAAACATTTGGGAGGTCACACTTTTGGCGGATATTCTCAAAAAGTAGTTGTGGATTCCAATCATGTTTTAAAAGTACCTGAAAATTTAGATTTGGCAGCAGTTGCTCCACTTCTTTGCGCAGGAATTACGACATGGTCTCCTTTGAAACATTGGAACGTGGGGCCTAATTCAAAAGTTGCCGTTGTAGGACTTGGAGGATTAGGACATATGGCAATTAAATTAGCTAAAGGATTAGGAGCTGAAGTAACATTGTTTTCAAGAACACCGGGTAAGGCGGAAGATGCTAAACAATTAGGAGCTGATCATGTAGTGATTTCTACAGAACAATCAGAAATGGACTCTGTAAAAGGAAAGTTTGATGTGATCATCGATACAGTTCCTTATGTACACGATGTAAATCCTTATATTACTACTTTAAATATCAGTGGAACACTAGTTATTGTTGGTTATTTAGGAGGGCTGGAACCTATCTTAAATACCGTTCCAATGATCATGGGAAGAAAATCAGTGGCAGGTTCTGTAATCGGTGGTATTGCTGAAACTCAAGAGATGCTGGATTTCTGTGGTGAGCACAATATTGTTTCCGAAATCGAAACCATCAAAATGAACGAAATCAATGAAGCGTATGAAAGAATGTTGAAAAGTGATGTAAAATATCGTTTCGTCATCGACATGCAATCTTTATAATTCTTCGGATATTTTTTTAATAGAAAGGCTCTTCGTAATTGAAGAGCCTTTTGTATTTTTAGATTATATGATCTGTTACATTACAGGTTTCCAGTTGTGTTCTCCTTTCATATCCTGAAAAGCCCAATCTGCCATTGCATCAATTACAGGAGCCAATTTATTCCCGGCCTCGCTCAATTCATAGGTGACATGAGGTGGAACAACAGGCCTGGCAGTTCTTATGATCAAGCCATCTGCTTCTAATTGTTTTAAATGCTGAATCAGCATTTTTTCTGTCACTTCAGGAATCGCTCTTTTTAATTCGCTGTATCTTTTCTCCCCGGTGGATAACTGAAATAAAATAATGGGTTTCCAAAAACCGCCAATTTTTTCCATAACATACATTACCGGACATTGATCCAATATATTCCGTCTGTTTTCCTGAATCGTAGAACTTTCTTTAATAACTGTCATGATACATACTTTAGGGTAAGTACTTGTATAAAAGTAAGTACAAATATAACTTTGTTCTCAGAAATAAAAAAATATTTATTATGAAATCGCAATCACCTGATCAATAATAAAGACTAATAAGTATTCAGCGATTGCATATGACCATTAAAAAACAATAAAAATTTTACATATGAAAATTATAATCACAGGTTCATTAGGAAATGTAGCAAAGCCATTGGCTCAACAATTAATAGCAGAAGGACATGATATTACTGTCATCAGCAGTAACGGATCTAAAAAAAGCGAAATCGAATCATTAGGAGCAAAAGCAGCGATCGGTTCTATCACTGATCTGAATTTTTTAAGTAAAACATTTGAAGGAGCAGATGCTGTATTTGCTATGACACCTCCTAATATGGGTGCCACTCATATAGTTGAAGAAACTATAAATGTAGGAAAAAACTATGCTGAAGCAGTAAAAAAAGCAAATGTAAAACGTGTTGTTATGTTAAGCAGTGTAGGAGCAGCTTCACCCGTGGAAACGGGCCCAATTAAAGGTCTTCACCATATTGAAAACATTTATAAAGGATTGGAAAATACATCTGTAACATTTGTCCGGGCAGGGTATTTTTATAATAATTTTTTCAATGATATTCCATTGGTTCAAAATGCAGGAATTATTGGCGGAAACTATCCTGAAAATGGGAACATCCCACTAGTTCATCCTACTGATATTGCAAAAGCAGCAGCCGAAGAATTAGTAAAAACCTCAGGGGATAAAAATATAAGATATGCCGTAGGTGATATTCGTAATCCTTCGGATTTTGCATCTGTTTTAGGCTCAGCCATTGGAAAACCGGAATTACCTTGGGTAGAATTTACGGATGAAGAATATTTGAACGGAGCAATTCAGGGAGGTCTTCCTCAGGAAATGGCTGAATTATATACTGAAATGGGTAAAGGAATGAGAACAGGAGTGGTACAAGCTGATTTTATTGAAAACGGTTCTCCTGTTACTGGCAGTATAAAATTAGAAGAATTTGCTAAGGAGTTTGCTGCTCACGTTAATATGTAAGACTAATTTCTTTTGTCTTGAAACAAAAGAAACAAAAGTTCAAGACTGGAAACTCAGGCTAAAAATGAATTCTGTTCTCTAAAAATTCTAAACTCGTGCGGATTTCATTTGAGTTTATTATTTAATTGATACACCGCACTCAAACAGTAGAATTTTTTTAACATTCACAGAACACATTTTTTAACCGCCTTCGATTCCTAGGTCAACAGATACAGTTTCGGCGGACCAAAGGTCCGCCGAAACTGTTTTTTATCTAATATAAATCTTGCTTATTTGTCTTTCAAAGTTTCTTTTAAAACTTTCAGTTTCCCATCAATAGGTTGGTCAATTTTCAATCCCAAAATCTCTGCAACTAAAGGATAAACATTTACATTCGTAAATTCATCCACTACTACATTATTTTTAAACTGTGGTCCCCATGCAAAAAAGGTAGCTTTCATTTCAGGAACCAGTCTCGGATTATATCCATGTTTACCAACTGATGTTTTCTTTCCTTTTTCTAAAAATATTTTTGGAGCTTTTGGAATCAAAAGAATCTGCCCTATCCTGTGATATTGATCATCCCTTGTTCCGAAGTGAAGGTATTTAGGAAGCCTTTTATCTAAATAAACATCATAATCCTCTGTTTTATTAGCTTTAAGTTCATTATAAACCGCTTTTGTTTCTTCAGGATTCTTAACCACAACTCTCAACAATGTCTGCGAGTTATAAAAATCAAATCTATCTTGATTTAAAAGCATTGCAGGAATTTCTAAAGGTGCTCCCCCATCCACTTTTATCATTCCATGATCGGATACAAAAATAAAATTTACATTCTTTAATCCTAATTGAGTTACTTTCTGAACCAATTCGCCAATTGCATTATCTACTAAATGGACAGCATCTCCGGTTTCTTTAGTATCAGGTCCAAAATGATGTCCGCTTCCATCTACTTCCGGAAAGTATAAAGTAATAAAATGAGGCCTCTTATCCATTGGTAATTTTAACCAATTCACCACTCTATCTACTTTTTCAGAAGGAGTGAACTGATCATGATAAGGGTAATAATAAGTGGGTCTTTTTCCTCCTGCATCACTTGCTGAACCTACCCACATCATAGTAGCCGAAATCATTCCTTGCTTTTCAGCTAATCCCCAAATTGGGGTTCCACCATACCAACTTCCGTCTTCAGCATTATTTTTATCACTCATTGCATAAAATTCCTTTCTCTTATAATCATAGAAAAAGTTATCAATCAAACCATGATGTGCAGGATACAATCCGGTAATTAAGCTCCAATGGTTAGGAAATGTAATGCTGGGATAGCTTGGGATCATTGCTTTTGCCTGAACTCCATCATTAGATAATTTTAAAAGATTTTCGGCATTGTATTTTTTAGCATAGTCATATCGGAACCCATCTGTAGAAATCATAATTACATAAGGTTTTGTCTGGGCATCTACGCTATTATATCGATTAGGTATTACAACTTGTGTTGTATCGACTGGTGCTTTCTGAGCCCATCCCATTACCGAAATAAACAGTAGTAAAATTTGTATTCCGCGCTTCATTATAAAAATTTTTGGCAAAGTTACGCCCTGTGTTGTTATCAGAAAAGTTTAATAGATTAAAAGTATATTAAAGAAGTTAAAAACTCATTGATTATTTTAGTAGAAAACCATATATAAATAGCTAAAATTGTCTTTTTAAACAAGACAATATAATAGTTAGTAAATAACTTTAGGAATAGAATTAATTTTGTAAAGAATAAGTAATGAGTTTGACTCCCCATATAAGCAAGAAATAACAACAAGGATAGTATGAAAACTAACATAATTTACATATTGATTTTATTTACTTCCTTTTCTTGTAAAAAAGATGAAACCAAGAGTTTTAAAGAAGAATTAACCCAGTCTATCCAAAAAAAATTACACAGGAGCTTAAATAAGATGGTTCTACTTTAGAATTCATTCAACTTGTAAAATTTGATACTTTAAAAGAATGGCAAGAAGCTGACTTTGTATCTAACTATTCTACTCAAAGATTGATAATATTAAATAAACAACAGCAACAGTTAACAAAAGAGCTTGAAAATGTTAAAACAATAAAGGATTTGGAATTAATCAAATTAAAATATGCAAAAGTAGAGGACAGTATGAAACACGAAATAAAAATTATAAAAAGTGTGGAGTATTTGAAACCCAAAAATACTAAAACAGGTAATTATCAGGCAATTTTTCTCTTACAAGTTCATGATCAAAAATCCAATACGGTTAAAAATGATTCGTTATTTATGTTTACAAATGAAAAAAAAGTAATCTTCACATCAACACAATTTATTGAACAGCGTATTGCTAAGTTCAAAAAAACTAATCTGAATCCCCGCTGATGTATTCTATGACAGAAGCAATTTAAACGATTACATTACTTTATTAAAAGAGCAGAATGAGTCCCTCCGCTGCTCAAAGTCTCTGACTTTGAGCCGAAAAATAAACAAAGTCAACTCTTAAGAGTTGACTTTGTTGTATGCCAAGCTTTCTTTAAAGTTCATATATTTAAAATAAAAATAGATAATATGAAATAAGACTATATTGTAATAAATCAAGAGAAAATTCATTTATACAAGTAATGGCTCAAAGTCTGAGACTTTGCGCAGCGAGGTGGAAAAGCTATATATTTTATAACTGATCCTACAAAGAAAAAAGATCGCTTAATATTTCAAACCTATCCTTAATATTTAAATTATGCTAAAACTAAATATCTATTTAATATTAATAATTACAATTATTTCTTGCAAATCTAAAATTAGTAAAACAGATACTCAAATTCAGGCAAGTGTTAAAACAATTGAATTAGATTCGTTAGGAAGTGTTTATATATATTATTGTAAGCCAAAAGGAAATAATGATATTTATAGAATTTTAACTCCAAAAAAAACAAATTCTTGTAAAATTAAAATAATTCTAAACAAAACATATAAAATGGTACTTGAGGATTTATCATCCCCAATATTTAATTCTCAGATTAAAGGACTTTGGTTTAACAATACACGTGTTCCTATAAAAGATAAAACAGGGAGGTCAAGCACTATTTATACAACATATAATCTTGAAGGGTTGTGCTATATTAAAAAATGATATGCATTCTTATTTAGATCAAAGTTATAAATGTAAGTAGTAACTTCCTATAAATATAAGTACAACGAGAAAGAACTCCAAGAGAATGGAATGTATGATTATGGGTAAGAAAGTATATGTGGATATTGGAAGATGGGAAGTTGTGGATCCGCTGGCGAAACAATATCGTAGATGGTTACCTTACAACTATACAGTAAATAATCCAATAATGTTTATTGACCCTAGGTCGTGGTACAGAAAGTATCCCTGCTGCGCAAAGTCTCTGACTTTGCACCGAAAAATAAACAAAGTCAACTCCTAAGAGTTGACTTTGTTGTATGCCAAGCTTTCTTTAAAATTCATATATTAAAAATAAAAATAGATAAGATGAAATAAGGCTATATTACAATAGATCAAGAGAAAATTCATTTATAAAAGTAATTGCTCAAAGTCTGAGACTTTGCGCAACGGGTATTTTTCTTATAGGAGCAGTATTCTTTATTATAATTCAGTAGTAATATAATTTACCATCTCAAACTGCGACACCCAATTTTCAAGCCCCATTGCAGTAAGAAACTGGGATGTACATTCTGAAGAATCATCTACATTATTCACAACAATCACCTTCCCTTTACTCATCTCTCCTATTGTTCTAAAAATATTTGTTCCGATATTATTTCTTCTATTGTTTTTCTTAACAGCAATCTGATATACTTTTCCTATCTCAGGATTAAAAATCGCGTACCCGACCAGCTCATCCTTATTATAAGCACCGAAGATCATGCAATCTTTTTTCATTTGCTCTACAACCATAGGAGAGCTCTGCCATGAAGGTTCAATATCCCAGAAACACTTGAATAACTCCCAGTCAAATTTATCTATTTGCTGAATATTACTCTCAGAGTTCCTTTCTGTAATATTAATATTTCCTTTGAAACAAAGTAATTTTCTAGTGGTCTTAAATCCTAAGTTAGTGTATGCTCTTATAGCAGGATTATTTCCTTCAATAACCTCAAGCATCAATGCATTGCTCTTTCTATCTTTTAGTATTGGAAAGATATAATCATACATTTTTCTTACCAATCCTCGTCCCCGATAATCAGGAACAACTCCAGTTCCAGCATTGTAAATGATTCGTTTTCCAGCTTCTATTTTTTCGGCATGTAGGATAAAACCCACAATTTGATCTTCATGGAATGCTCCTACCGAAAGAGTCATATCAATCTTTTCAACATTAATCTTATAGATAAGCTGTTCTTCTACCAAATGAAAGGGAACCAGATAATCGGAGAAAGAAAGATTAAATACTGATAAAAGATCTGTAATACTAAGGTTTGTTAAATTTCTGAATTCCATAGATATTATTTTGTTAGAAGTAAAATTATTGAATTTGAGTAATGTGGCTGGGAATAATATAAGTATATAGTAGGTCTCGATACATTTTTCTCCTGAACGACGCTCGCAGGACTACATCCTGTATGTCGAAAAACACTCGACCTGACGATAGCTATCTTTTAAAACTACTAATACTACCATTCTCTTTCCAGGTCTTCTTTCCAGTCGAAGGGTAATAATTCTTTTAGCATAATAAATACTCCATTTTTAACCTCTACGATTGCATCAAGATTTTTTCTGGAAAGCTGGCTCATGAGTTCACGGCACCGACCACAAGGAGGTACAGCATTTCCATCACTTCCAACAGCAACCACGGCTGTGATATGATGTTCTCCATTTTTAAGCATTTCAGACACCGCACTGTGCTCTGCACAAAATCCCATAGAGCATGCCGTATCAATACTAATTCCTGTATATACATTACCGGTTATTGTTTCAATAGCGGCTGCAACCCCTCCGTATTCCACAAAATCATTTAGTTTATTGACATTTGCCAATTGATAAGCTATACTCTTTAATTCTTTTTTCATGAACTTGTTTTTGAATTTTTATAAATACTTACTCAAGTTTATATATAATAAAAATACCTCTATTTCTAGAGGTATCACAAATAATATTATTTTTTAATTATTCTTTGATCAATTTTTCAAAAGATAAAGTTCCGTCCTTCAATGTGATTTCGAAATAATAAGTTCCGGATTTTAAATCAGAAACGCTTATACTTTCACCATTAAGCTTTACAGTTCTCAATTTTCTACCTGTTGTTTCGTAGATGTCAATAGATTTGATTCTATCTGCATTTTTGAAGTTTACAGTTTCTTTTGCAGGATTGGGATAAAGAACAATTTTATTGTCTGCTGCATGAACATCATTCACGCCTAATACGGCAGAAAAAGATGCTGTTGCATATCCTACGTTAGCTGTTCCACCATGAGGAGCAACAGTATTCGTCGCATTAGCAGGTCTTGGTCCCGCAAAACTAATAGAGTTTGTAGTAGCATAAGGCATTTGATAATCATTAGGGTCTGAGTTTGTCAAAGCCCTTGTTAGAGTCAATGTTCTTATAGTTCCCGAAACAACATCACTTACGATCGTCCAGTCTTGTGAACTATCTAATGGGGGTTGCGTGAATCCTACAAAATTTCTATCCGTCAGTTTTGGAGTAGTAACAGAAGAATAAACTACAGCATCACCTGACGCCATGCCAAATCCTGCACTAACACCAATTCCCAACCCAAACCATCTGTCAGCGGGCCCCTTTAAAATCAAAGTTACTTTAGAAGTTGCATTATCCAGAGTAAAATTGGCAGTTATCCCATTATTAGGAGATAACGGTACATCACCTGTGGTCTTTTGTTGTGAAACGCCAAAAAAACCTGTTAATAGAAGAGAAAAGAGTACAATGTTTTTCATATTTTAATTTTTAAGTTGGTTGATAAGTTCTTGATTTTTTGAAAGGACAGCATATTCAAATGCTGTATTTCCTTGTTTGTCTTTTAAATTTTTATTCGCTTTATTTTTCATGAGAAGTTTTACCATTTCTATATTTCCCAATTTTGAAGCAAAAATAAGAGGAGTTGTTCCTACAGCATCTGCCGTATTGATATCTGATTTATGATCTAATAATTTTTGGGTTAATTTCAGATCGCCTTTATATATAACTGCCATCAGCGCTGTACCCATTGAAGAATTATAATTGATATTCTTCACTTTATCCATCAAAAAATCAGCGACTTCAAGATTTCCCCTGTAACATGCTAAAATAAGGGGAGAAAAACCACTTTCGTTAGTCTGGTTAATAACATCCGGGTTTTGTTTCATTTGTTCCTTAACCTCAGCAACAGTGCCGCTTCTCGCAATATCAAAAATTGACTTTGCTTTTTCCTGAGCAGATACCAAAGAGAAACTCAGCAGTACACCTAGGATAATAATTAGCTTTTTCATTGTTTTACAAGGATATAATTATATTCTACATTAATATTTTCAGCTATTTTTTTTGTAACCATTTTTGGAATGGTCACATTAAAATCTGCAGGTCTCGCTACAAAAGTTCCCTGCATATATATTTTTCCATCCTTGGACGAAATATTAGCTGTGGACGAAACAGGTTTATTGACACCATGAAAGTTCAACGTCCCTTGTACCGTGTATTTTTGTGGAGTTGCGGTAAGTTTACTTTTATCAAAATTTGAAATTTTCCCTGTAAAAGTTGTTTTCGGATACTTTGCTGTTTCAGCATAGCTTTCATTGAAATGCTCCTCCATCAATTTTACTTTAAAATGAAAGTTCTTCACTACCGAAATAGATGCCATATCGCCTGTATCTGCATTTACTACGGCAACATTATTATCATCCTGAGCATATACATCTTCGAATAAAGGTACAGATGCTTCAAACGTTACTTTACCTGTTTTAGAACTATATTTTTGAGCTAAAACAAGATTGCCGGAGAGCAGCGCAATCATTAATACTATTACTTTTTTCATTGTTTTCAATTTTAATTTTCAATAAGACCATCAGTTTTCCATTTGATAAACATATTAATCTGGGATGGAGAAAGGGATCCTCCCTGAGGCATTTTTCCCGGATCTCCGTTCGGTCTCTGAATCCTGTCTAAAATCTTATCAATATTATTTTTAACCTGATTATAATTTGTTAAAGCCTGAGCTCCGGGAGAATGACAAATAACACAATTGGCTTCAACAATTGGTTTTATGTCTTTTTCATATTTAATCTGCTCAGTAATTGGAGTATGATCAGAAATCTCTTCGTATGTTCTGCTTTCACAAGAAATAAGCAAAGCTCCTGATGATAATATAAATAGTAACTTCTTCATCTTAAAAAACTCTATAAAGATTAAACCCAAAATAAATATGTCCTTTCCCCCAGTTTCCAACTGCATTGGAAAGATATCCTATATCTGAATTGAGCTGTGAATTACTAAATACCAATTGGAAAACGTGTCCCCCCGTTTCTATATCCATTCCAACGGACAAAGGATTTTTATAAAAACTATGGTTATCAAAATTTACGAAGTACTCCGCGTTTACAGAGATTCTTTTGGAAATTTTATAACGTCCGCCAAGTCCTGTGAGGAACTGATTTTTATCTTCAATATTAGGCTCGTATAAGTTTTTATGAATGTAAGAAGGAGTCAGCTGTAAGGAAAGTTTATCATCAAACCTTCTTGAAATTAAAGCCTGAGTAAGATAAGAAAGTCTGTCTCCAAAATGAAGATTTGGATAATTATCCTTATCTAAATCTGTATTCAAAGCCAGTACATTATATCCTACGACATCTACCGGAAAACTTTCATTTTGCTTGAGAAGTTTATACTTGGCACCTAGTTCGAATGTTTTCTGGTTAGTTTCTCTGGATAAGTTTAAAGATAACCAATCGGTTACTCCGTAGATAGCTCCTAATTTGGTAGAAGCATCATCTAAACCAAAGAAATTTTTGAATCCGGTACTGATATCACCAAAACGGTGTGCTACCACTATATACCATTCATTCTTGGCAGCTAATTTGGTAGATTGCCCTGTGACGATCTGTAAAGCCTTAAAGGCAGGTTGAGAATTTTCAGTGTTTGTTTTAATAGTGTCGATATCTTTCAACAGATCTTCCTGCGAATAAGCAAGAGTTGAAGCTAACATCGACAAAAATAAGAGAGTTTTTGTCATACAAATTTTTATAAATAATTAGTATGGCAAACTTATAGAGTTATGATTTCAAAAGTGCGTGATAAAAGTCACCTAACAAATTGTATTTATCAATCACTTCATAAAAAATAACTATTAAAAACAATTTTTATTAGACCTGGCTAACATTTTCATTAATAGCTATTCTTATTCCCTCTTTACTCTGATAGATTTCTCCCTCATTTTCAATTTTTTTAAGAACCCTGCTTACAACCTCTCTGGAGGTTCCCAGATTACTGGCAATCTCTCTATGCGTTAACTTAATAGGATGATTTCCTGTTAAAGTAATCTGCTGTTTGATATAGCTTAATACTCTTTTATCCAATCTGTGGAAAACAGCCTCATTAACCATATTCATTACGTCTATAAATCTTTTATCATATTCCTGATAAAAAACCCTATTAATTCCGGGAAAGCGAATCAACCAGTCGTGCATTACAGAAACCGGAATTAACAATACCTCTGAATCTTCTTCAGTGATTGCATAGATCTTACTGATATAATTGCTGAAAATAGATGAAAAAGTCATTACACAACTTTCATTGGGTCTTACATAATAGTAGATCAGTTCCCGCCCGTCATTCAGGCAGTAGACTTTTACAGATCCTGTAATCATAAAAGGGATAAACTTAATTTTTTCTCCTTCACTGATCAATTCAGTCTTTGCTTTAATCTTATCTGTAATACCATATTGATGAACTTCATTTATAAAATCCTTTCCCAAAAACCCAAATTTATTGTTAATAAATTGATGATCTATCATATATTATATCAAATTGTAAGAAGCAAATATATAAAATGCATTTTTGAATAAATGTTAAATTTTCAGCAAGAGTATTAAATTTGCGAATATTTTACTTTATTTAAAATCATAATAAATAAAAAATTCTTTATTGATTAAAATTAAATAAAATAACTCTTTTATTTGGATTACCTATAGTAGCATTATAGTCGGAATGAAAGCCAGTGACTATTTTGATTTGAACTCAGGACAAAAAAAATGCCTCAATAAAAATTGAGGCATCTTGATTTATGTAAGAAAAATCTTATGCTTGTACATTATTACCTCCTAAAACGAAAGGCTCAACTTCTTTGATTTCTCCAAATTGCTGCTCGTAGTTAGCGATGTTTTGTTGAAGAGCAGATAATACTCTCTTAGCGTGAAGAGGAGCAAGAATAATTCTTGATCTTACTTTAGCTTGTTGAACACCTGGCATTAATTGGATGAAATCCACTACAAATTCAGATGGAGAGTGGTTTACTAATGCTAAGTTAGCATAGATCCCAGCAGCTACCATTTCATTTAATTCGATGTTGATGTTTCCGTCTTGTGGATTTTGATTTTGATTGTCCATGTTTTCTTTAAATATTTTTGTTTAAAAAGTTTCAGGCCTCTAATTTAAAATTTAAACTTGAATCCTGAAACTTTTATATACATTTTAGTTGATATCTTCGAATTCTTTTTTAGAACCTACGATAACATTCTGATACTCTTTAAGACCCGTACCTGCAGGAATTCTATGTCCTACAATTACGTTCTCTTTCAGACCGCTTAAGAAGTCAATTTTCCCAGCTACTGCTGCTTCGTTAAGAACCTTAGTTGTTTCCTGGAACGATGCCGCAGACATGAATGACTTAGTTTGAAGAGCTGCTCTTGTAATACCTTGAAGTACAGGTGTTGCTGTAGCAGGTAAAGCTTCTCTTACTTCAACTAAAGCCTGATCTTCACGCTTCAATTTAGAGTTCTCATCTCTTAATTCTCTTGCAGTAATCATCTGACCTGGTCTGAATTCTTTAGAATCACCAGCATCTACAACTACTTTAAGACCAAATACTCTGTTGTTCTCTTCTAAGAAATCGTATTTATGTTCTAAAGCTCCTTCAAGGAATTGAGTATCACCTCCATCAACGATCGATACTTTGGTCATCATCTGTCTTACGATAATTTCAAAGTGCTTATCATCAATTTTCACCCCTTGTAGACGGTAAACTTCCTGAATCTCATTTACCAGATATTCCTGAACCGCAGTTGGACCTTTGATTCTTAAGATATCGTCTGGAGTAATAGATCCATCAGAAAGTGGAGAACCAGCTCTTACGAAGTCATTCTCCTGAACCAGGATCTGATTAGAAAGTTTTACTAAGTAAATTTTTCTTTCTCCGGTCTTAGCCTCTACAATAAGTTCACGGTTACCTCTCTTAATTTTTCCGTAAGAAACTACCCCATCGATTTCTGTAACAACCGCTGGATTTGAAGGGTTTCTTGCTTCGAATAATTCGGTTACCCTTGGAAGACCTCCGGTGATATCCCCTGCTTTTGCAGATTTTCTTGGGATTTTGATTAAGACTTTACCAGCCTTAATTTTCTCACCATCATTAACCATTAAGTGGGCTCCTACCGGTAAGTTGTAAGCTCTTTGCTCAACACCTTTAGAGTCTACCACCTTCAAGGTAGGTACGGCTTTCTTATTTCTAGATTCAGAGATTACTTTCTCTTCGAATCCTGTCTGTTCGTCAATTTCCAGTTGGAATGAAATACCTTGGATGATATCTTCATATTCTACTTTACCAGAAGTTTCTGCAATGATAACCGCGTTATACGGATCCCACTTACAGATAACGTCACCTTTCTTCACTTTATCACCTGGTTTTACAGCTAATACTGAACCGTAAGGTACGTTAGCTACCATTAATGGTGTTCTTGTTTCGTTGTCAGCAACCAATCTAAATTCAGTAGAACGAGATACCACAACTTCAGCAGTGTTACCATTTTCATCTTCAGAAGTAATTGTTCTTACTTCATCCATTTCAACGATACCATCTCTTCTAGCAATGATTGAAGGATTCTCAGATACGTTACCTGCAGTACCTCCTTGGTGGAAGGTTCTCAATGTTAACTGAGTTCCTGGTTCACCAATTGACTGAGCACCAATTACCCCTACTGCTTCACCCATGTGGATTACTTTACCAGTAGCAAGGTTTCTACCATAACATTTAGCACAGATACCTTTCTTAGCTTCACAAGTTAATGGAGAACGAACTTCAACAGCTTCTAATCCTGTTTCTTCAATTTTCTTAGCTAACTGCTCGTTGATGATCTGATCTGCTTCAGCGATTAATTCATCTGTTTCAGGATCATAGATGTTATGAAGAGAAACTCTACCTAAAATTCTTTCAGATATTTTCTCAACGATCTCATCATTTTTCTTCAAGGCAGTAACTTCTGTACCTCTTAAAGTACCACAATCTACTTCTGTAACGATAACGTCTTGTGCAACGTCTACCAATCTTCTTGTCAAGTAACCTGCATCGGCAGTCTTAAGAGCGGTATCCGCAAGACCCTTACGTGCACCGTGGGTAGAGATAAAGTACTCAAGGATCGAAAGACCTTCCTTAAAGTTTGCAAGGATCGGGTTTTCGATGATCTCCGCTCCGGTAGAACCAGCTTTTTGCGGTTTTGCCATCAAACCTCTCATCCCTGATAACTGACGGATCTGTTCTTTAGAACCCCTCGCCCCAGAATCAAGCATCATATATACAGAGTTGAATCCACCTTGATCGGTCTTCATTCTGCTCATGATCATTTCAGTTAATCCAGCGTTCGTGTTTGTCCAAACGTCAATTACCTGGTTATAACGTTCTGTGTCTGTAATAAGACCCATGTTATAGTTAGCTCTAATCTCATCTACAGTACCGATTGCCTGAGCAACCATTTGTTTCTTCTCAACAGGAACTACAATATCCCCAAGTGAGAATGAAAGACCTCCTTTAAATGCGTTTGAATAACCCAAGTCTTTCATTGCATCAAGGAATTTAACAGTTGTAGGGAAATCTGTATCAGCAAGGATTTTACCAATAACATTTCTCAATGACTTCTTAGTTAAAAGCTCATTGATATATCCTACTTGTTTAGGTACAATTTGGTTGAATAAAATTCTACCAACAGATGTTTCAATTAATCTTGTTACTAATTCTCCATCTTCTTTAACCGGTAGTCTACATCTTACCTTAGCATTTAAAGAAACTTTTCCTTCTGCATAAGCAATTTCTGCTTCCTCAGGAGAATAGAATGCCAACCCTTCACCTTTCACTTTCATATCTTCTGTAGAACTCAATTCTTTGGTCATGAAATAAAGACCAAGAACCATGTCCTGAGAAGGTACCGTAATTGGAGAACCGTTAGCCGGGTTCAAGATGTTTTGAGAACCTAACATCAATAACTGAGCTTCAAGGATCGCTTCAGGACCTAATGGTAAATGTACCGCCATCTGGTCACCATCGAAATCGGCATTGAAGGCCGTTGTTACTAATGGGTGTAGTTGAATTGCTTTACCTTCGATCATCTTAGGTTGGAAAGCCTGGATACCTAGTCTGTGAAGAGTAGGTGCTCTGTTCAATAGAACAGGGTGACCTTTCATCACATTTTCCAGGATATCATAAACTACAGGTTCTTTTCTATCAATAATTCTTTTTGCAGATTTTACTGTTTTTACAATACCTCTTTCAATTAGTTTTCTAATGATAAATGGTTTGTAAAGTTCCGCAGCCATATCTTTAGGAATACCACATTCGTGAAGCTGTAAGTTTGGACCTACAACAATTACCGAACGCGCAGAGTAATCTACCCTTTTCCCTAGTAAGTTCTGACGGAAACGACCTTGCTTACCTTTCAATGAATCAGAAAGTGATTTCAATGGTCTGTTTGATTCAGATTTTACTGCAGAAGATTTTCTTGTATTATCGAATAATGAATCTACAGATTCCTGAAGCATACGCTTCTCGTTTCTTAAGATTACTTCAGGAGCTTTGATCTCCAATAATCTTTTCAAACGGTTGTTTCTGATAATAACTCTTCTATAAAGGTCATTTAAGTCAGAAGTCGCGAAACGTCCTCCATCCAATGGAACCAATGGTCTTAATTCTGGTGGAATTACAGGAAGTACACGCATAATCATCCACTCTGGTCTGTTGATCATTCTTGTATTAGCACCTCTTAATGCTTCTACAACGTTCAATCTTTTCAGAGCTTCAGTTCTTCTTTGTTTAGAACCTTCATTGTGAGCTTTGTGTCTCAAGTCGAAAGACAATGCGTCAAGATCAATTCTCTTTAATAATTCCTCAACAGCTTCAGCACCCATTTTAGCGATGAATTTGTTTGGATCAGAATCATCAAGATATTGATTCTCAACCGGAAGAGTTTCCATGATATCAAGATATTCTTCTTCTGTTAAGAATTCCATTTTATCAAAATCAGAACCATCCAATTTCTTAGCAATACCTTGTTGGATCACAACATATCTTTCGTAATAGATAATCATATCCAATTTCTTGGAAGGAATACCTAAAAGGTAACCAATTTTGTTTGGTAAAGAACGGAAATACCAGATGTGAGCGATAGGCACAACTAAGTTGATGTGTCCGATTCTCTCTCTTCTTACTTTCTTCTCCGTAACTTCAACCCCACAACGGTCACAAACGATCCCTTTGTAACGAATTCTCTTGTACTTACCACAAGCACATTCGTAATCTTTAATAGGACCAAAGATTTTTTCACAGAACAAACCATCTCTTTCAGGCTTATGCGTTCTGTAGTTAATAGTTTCCGGTTTTAAAACTTCACCTCTTGAATCCTGAAGAATGGATTCGGGAGAAGCTAAACCGATGGTTATTTTATTAAATCTACTTGATTTATTTTTATTTGACATTGTTTTATTTTTAGATTAAAAGATTAAGAGATGTGAGATGTGAGACTTTTTAGTCTCTTTTCTCGTGTCTTAAAGTCTCTTGTCAATTATTCTTCAAGTCTTACATCAAGTCCAAGACCTTGTAACTCGTGAAGTAATACATTGAATGATTCCGGAATACCTGGTTCAGGCATAGATTCACCTTTTGCAATCGCTTCATAAGTTTTCGCTCTACCAATCACGTCATCTGACTTCACAGTCAAAATTTCTCTCAGGATATTTGATGCTCCGAATGCTTCAAGAGCCCAAACCTCCATCTCTCCAAATCTCTGACCTCCAAATTGAGCTTTACCTCCTAATGGCTGCTGAGTAATCAATGAGTAAGGACCAATTGAACGTGCGTGCATTTTATCATCTACCATGTGTCCTAGTTTCAACATATAGATTACCCCTACTGTTGCAGGCTGAGTAAATCTTTCTCCAGTACCACCATCATAAAGGTGAGTGTTACCGAATTTTGGAAGATTTGCTTTCTCAGTATACTCAGTAATCTGCTCAAGACTAGCTCCATCGAAAATTGGTGTAGCGAACGTCATTCCTAATTTCTGACCAGCCCATCCAAGAACTGTTTCATAAATCTGTCCGATGTTCATACGAGAAGGTACCCCTAGTGGATTCAATACGATATCTACTGGTGTTCCGTCTTCAAGGAATGGCATATCTTCTTCACGAACGATTCTAGACACGATACCTTTGTTACCGTGACGTCCTGCCATTTTATCCCCTACGTTTAGTTTACGTTTCTTAGCGATATAAACTTTAGCCAACTTCATGATACCTGCAGGAAGTTCATCACCGATAGAAATTGCAAATTTCTCACGGTTTTTAACTCCTTGGATATCGTTGAATTTGATTTTATAGTTATGAATCAATTGTTTGATCAATTCATTTTTATCATTATCAACAGTCCAATCTGCACCGCTTACGTTTACATAATCTTCAACTGAAGTCAATAATTTATGAGTGAACTTCACACCTTTTCCGATGATTTCTTCATCAAGATCGTTGTGAACTCCTTGAGAAGTTTTACCACTTACAAGTGTATTTAATTTTTCAATTAAAGTATTTCTCAACTCATCAAACTTAGCCTTGTAAGTGTTTTCAATTTCTTCAAGTTTAAGTTTCTCTTCAGTTCTCTTCTTTTTATCTTTAATGTTTCTAGAGAACAATTTTTTGTTGATAACAACACCTCTCAATGAAGAATCTGCTTTTAATGAAGCATCTTTTACATCACCAGCTTTGTCACCGAAAATTGCTCTAAGAAGTTTTTCTTCAGGAGTTGGGTCAGATTCACCTTTAGGTGTGATTTTACCAATCATAATATCACCAGGCTTCACTTCAGCACCAATTCTGATCATACCGTTTTCGTCAAGATCTTTAGTAGCTTCTTCTGAAACGTTTGGAATATCTGCTGTCAATTCTTCCATACCTAATTTGGTATCACGAACTTCAAGAGAATACTCATCCACGTGGATAGAAGTAAACCAGTCTTCACGAACAACTTTTTCATTGATTACGATCGCATCCTCAAAGTTGTATCCTTTCCAAGGCATGAACGCAACCACTAAGTTTCTACCGAGAGCTAATTCTCCATTTTCAGTAGCATAACCATCACAAAGAACTTGTCCTTTTTCCACTGTTTCACCAATTCTTACATTTGGTCTTAGTGTAATCGTTGTACTTTGGTTGGTTTTTCTAAACTTAGTTAGGTTATATGTTTTAGTAGCAGATTCGAATGATACAAGATCTTCATCATCGCTTCTTTCATATTTAATAGTGATCTTATCAGCATCAACGTACTCTACAGTACCTGTACCTTCAGCATTGATCAAAATTCTAGAATCTCTTGCAACTTGTTGCTCAAGCCCTGTACCAACGATTGGAGCCTGTGGCTTCAATAGAGGAACGGCCTGACGCATCATGTTAGATCCCATCAACGCACGGTTCGCATCATCATGTTCCAAGAATGGAATTAACGAAGCTGAAATACCAGAAATCTGGTTTGGCGCAACATCGATTAGGTTAACCTGAGATGGTTCAACTACCGGATAATCTCCGTCTAGTCTTGCAATGATTCTATCAGTAACGAATTCACCGTTATCATTCAACTCAACGTTTGCCTGAGCAATTACTTTGTCTTCTTCGTCCTCTGCATTCAGATAAATAGGAGCGGCACTAAGATCAATCTTACTGTCTTCTACTTTTCTATATGGAGTTTCGATGAAACCAAGGTTGTTGATTTTTGCATAGATTCCTAAAGAAGAAATCAAACCAATGTTTGGTCCTTCCGGAGTTTCGATTGGACAAATTCTTCCATAGTGAGTATGGTGAACGTCACGAACCTCGAAACCTGCTCTTTCTCTTGATAGACCACCAGGCCCTAGTGCAGATAATCTTCTCTTGTGAGTGATCTCTGATAGTGGGTTGGTTTGGTCCATAAACTGAGAAAGCTGGTTGGTACCAAAGAATGAGTTAATAACAGATGTTAAAGTCTTAGCATTAACAAGATCAAGTGGAGTAAAGATTTCGTTATCTCTAACGTTCATTCTTTCTTTGATCGTTCTTGCAATTCTTGAAAGACCTACACCGAACTGTCCTGCTAATTGCTCACCAACAGTTTTAATTCTTCTGTTTGATAAGTGGTCAATATCATCAACCTCCGCTTTAGAATTTACCAATTCGATCAAGTGTCTTACAATCGCAATGATATCTTCTTTTGTAAGAACTTCAGTTGTTGTAGGGATATTAAGACCTAACTTTTTGTTCAATCTGTAACGTCCTACTTCTCCTAATGAGTATCTCTGCTCAGAGAAGAATAATTTTTCAATAATTCCTCTTGCTGTTTCCTCATCTGGTGGATCTGCATTTCTTAACTGACGGTAAATATATTCTACTGCCTCTTTTTCAGAGTTAGTAGGGTCTTTCTGTAATGTATTCTGGATGATAGAGAATTCATTGCTGTTTTCTTTGTGGATCAAGATCGATTTCACACCAGCATCAAGAATAAGATCTAAATGTTCTTTTTCAAGAATAGTTTCTCTGTCTAAGATAATTTCATTTCTTTCAATAGAAACAACCTCACCAGTATCTTCGTCTACGAAATCTTCGAACCAAGTGTTCAATACTCTCGCAGCCAATGTTCTTCCTTCTACTTTCTTAAGCGCAGCTTTAGAAACTTTCACTTCTTCCGCAAGGTCAAAGATCTGAAGGATATCTTTATCAGATTCAAATCCGATAGCTCTTAATAGAGTTGTTAATGGTAACTTTTTCTTACGGTCAATATACGCATACATTACGCTGTTGATATCCGTAGTAAATTCCATCCAAGATCCCTTAAAAGGAATAATTCTTGAATAATACAATTTAGTTCCGTTAGCGTGGTAAGTCTGTCCGAAGAATACACCAGGTGAACGGTGCAACTGCGTAACGATAACTCTCTCAGCACCATTGATGATGAAAGATCCACTAGGAGTCATATAAGGAACTGGTCCTAAATATACATCCTGAACTACTGTTTGGAAATCCTCATGCTCAGGATCCGTACAATACAACTTAAGTCTTGCTTTAAGAGGAACTGAATACGTTAAACCTCTTTCTACACACTCGTCGATTGAATAACGTGGAGAATCTACCAGATAATCTAAGAATTCCAATACGAATTGGTTTCTTGAATCTGTAATTGGGAAATTTTCCTGGAAAGTCTTATGCAGACCTTCTTTTTTCCTGTCTTCAGGAAGGGTATCAAGCTGGAAAAACTCTTTAAAAGACTCTAATTGGATGTCCAAGAAGTCTGGAGTAATAATTTTTCCTTTCGCTGATGAGAAATTAACTCTCTGATTCCCCCTAGTTGTTAATGTTGTTTTACTCATAAAACTTTTAAGAAGGGTTAAAAAATATTTTGATTTACAAAAAATATCAGAAGAAGACTACAAGAGAAAGAGATAAGATAAAGACCATTAGATGTTTGGCGCTATCAGAATTGGTTTTTATTCTTTATTCTTTGTTCTTACTTTCTAATTCTAACTGCAACACTGGTATATCTTTTCACAGCGTAATGCAAAATATTTTTAATACTTTTGAGGCAGAAATACCGCAATATCCATAAACGTAAAATCCCTTTCATTAGAATGAAAGAGCTGATTTATAATATTTTACAGATTTATATACAATTATTAGCGCCAAAAGAGGAGCAAAGATACAAAAAGTTATCCACATTCACAAGATTTAATGTACAATGTATTGATGTAAAATGTATTATTGATTTCTATGGGATACTTCATCCTAAATCACTACAAAAAAATAACTTCAATGTTCTCCATAAAAAAAGCCTGAACAATTTGTTCAGGCTTCCTATTTTATTGGTAAAATGAATTATTTTACTTCTACTTCAGCACCAGCTTCTTCTAATTGCTTCTTAAGAGCTTCAGCTTCGTCTTTAGAGATACCTTGCTTAATAGCAGCAGGAGCTCCGTCTACGATATCTTTAGCTTCTTTAAGACCAGCACCAGTTAAATCTTTTACTAATTTAACGATAGCTAATTTAGATGCACCTGCAGACTTAAGAATTACATCGAATTCAGTCTTTTCTTCAGCAGCATCTCCACCACCTGCAGCAACTACTACCGCAGCAGCAGCTGGCTCAATTCCGTACTCATCCTTAAGGATAGTAGCTAATTCATTTACGTCTTTTACTGTTAAGTTTACTAGCGTTTCAGCTAAATTTTTTAAATCTGACATTGTTGTAATGTTTTTTGTTGATTATTTTATTTAATTTTTTGAGTCTAATTATTCAGCACTTGGAGTTTCTTCAGTGCTTTCTGCTGCAGGAGCTTCTGGAGCCGCTTCAGCAGGAGTTTCTTCAACAGCAGGTGCAGCAGCTACTTCTTCAGCTTTAGCTTCTACTGTTTCAGGTTTGTTTTGAAGAGCAGAAACAACTCTTTGAATTGGAGACTGAAGTAATCCGATGATTTCACCGATCATTTCTTCTCTAGACTTGATGTTAGCCAACGCATCTAGGTTATTGTCACCAACGAAGAAAGTTTCCTGAAGGTAAGCTGACTTTAAAGATGGCTTCTCTTCTTTCTTTCTGAACCCTTGGATTAATTTAGCAGGAGCATTTGCAGTTTCTGAAACCATCAATGCTGAATTCCCTTTGAAAGTCGGGAACATCTCAGAGTAATCTACTCCTTCGATTTGCTCCATTGCTTTTTGTAAAAGTGTATTTTTTACAACTTTTACTTTGATGTTTTGTTTGAAAGCCTGTCTTCTGAAATCTGAAGACTTAGCAGCGTTCAATCCTTGTAAATCTGCTACGTATACTACTTTTGCATCCTGAAGCAAATCTTTGATCTCTTGTATTGCTACAACTTTTTGGTCTTTTGTCATTGTCTTAAGGATTTATATTAGTTTACAGATTTAGTATCAATTGCAATACCCGGGCTCATAGTAGAAGATAAATAAATACTCTTTACATATGTACCTTTAGCAGCAGTTGGCTTCATTTTGATCAATGTCTGGATTAATTCCTGAGCATTTTCTTTGATTTTAGCAGCATCGAAAGATACTTTACCAATACCTGCATGGATAATACCATATTTATCTACTTTGAAATCAATTTTACCTGACTTCACTTCAGTTACTGCTTTACCAATTTCCATTGTTACAGTTCCTGATTTAGGGTTAGGCATTAAACCTCTTGGTCCTAATACTCTACCTAATGGTCCTAATTTACCCATAACAGCTGGCATAGTAACGATAACGTCAACATCAGTCCAACCATCTTTGATTTTTTGTAAATATTCATCAAGACCTACATAATCAGCACCAGCTTCTTTAGCTTCAGCTTCTTTATCTGGAGTTACAAGAGCTAATACTTTAACATCTTTACCAGTTCCGTGAGGAAGAGATACTACACCTCTTACCATTTGGTTTGCTTTTCTTGGATCTACACCCAATCTAACAGCGATATCTACAGAAGCATCAAACTTTGCAGTGTTTACTTCTTTTACAAGAGCTGAACCTTCATCAAGGTTATAAGCTCTTCCTTTTTCTACTTTGCTTAAAGCTTCCTTTTGCTTTTTTGTTAATTTTGCCATTTCTCTAAGTTTTAAGCGTTAGTTGGTTTTGCTCCTGTTACTCTCAATCCCATAGATCTAGCAGTACCTGCAACCATAGAAAGAGCAGAGTCTAATGTAAAACAGTTAAGGTCTACCATTTTATCTTCTGCGATTTTCTTCACTTGATCCCAAGATACAGAACCTACTTTGTTTCTGTTTGGTTCTCCGGAACCTCCTTTAATTTTTGCAGCATCCATTAACTGAATTGCAGCTGGAGGAGTTTTAATTACGAATTCAAAAGATTTGTCTTCGTATACAGTAATTACTACTGGTAAAACTTGACCAGGCTTATCCTGAGTTCTTCCGTTAAATTGTTTACAAAACTCCATGATGTTTACACCGGCAGAACCTAATGCAGGACCTACTGGTGGAGACGGGTTTGCAGCCCCTCCCTTCACCTGAAGCTTTACCATTTTAAAGACTTTTTTAGCCATTTCTTGTTTTTTTAATTTGAATAATTAATGAGTTTGGAAGCATTTATTATTCAGCAGGTTACCGCACTCACATATAGCAAACCTACTTTTCGGACTGCAAAATTATAAAATATTTTTGAAATAGCAAATGGAATTGACTGATTTTTAGAAAGTTTTTACATAATATTTTTTTTATATACATTTAGAGAAAGTAAAAATCCATGAAAACTAAATTTACATTTTTTTGTATTTTTTTTATATTTTGCTCTGCTATTCGCGCACAAAACGAGTTCATCACAATATGGAAACCTAGCAACACAGGCTTCCTTCCTACACAAAGCACATCTACTCAAATTTATTTTCCCGGAACAGGAACCAATTATACAATATATTGGGAAGAAGTAGGCTATCCAAATCATAATGCAACGCTTACTAATGTAACAACAGTTTTTAGTATTCCACTATTAATTGATTTCGGAACGCCATCTAATCCTGTTGCAAGTAATGCAACCTACACTTTAAAAGTAAGTCAGGGAAATGGGAATTTCAATCGTATCTGTTTTTATGGACCTGTAGGAACTCGTGGAGACAGTCATAAAATTATGAATGTAATCCAATGGGGAAACACACAATGGTCGAGCATGGAAAGAGCATTTAATTATTGTACAGATATGGATGTCACAGCTACGGATATCCCGATTTTGAATAATGTTACAAGTATGTTGGGAATGTTTGCCGGATGCTATGAACTGATCGGTAACTCCACTTTTAGCAATTGGGATATATCAGGAGTAACTGATTTATCACAAAGTTTTTATTTTGCTAAAAAATTCAATCAGCCTATCAGCAGTTGGAATACCTCTAACGTCACTGATCTTTCAAGCATGTTTGTACATGCTCTCCTATTTAATCAGCCAATAGGAGTTTGGGATACTACTAAGGTAACTAATATGTCAAATACTTTTCAGGCTACCGACCTCTTTAATCAACCTCTTGCCAATTGGGATACTTCAAAAGTTACGAACATGAATGGGATGTTTTTAGACGCACTAGCGTTTAATCAACCAATTGGAAATTGGAATACCTCAAAAGTAGAAAATATGGGTAATATGTTTTCCGGTACACTCATGTTCAATCAGCCTATCAGTAACTGGGATACCTCTAAAGTAACAGATATGCAAATTATGTTTAACCAGACGGGTAAATTTAACCAACCCATTGGAAACTGGAATACTTCAAAGGTGACCAATATGTTAGGTATGTTTCAGGAAAGCCAGGCATTTAACCAGCCTATCGGGAATTGGGATACTTCAAAGGTAATAAACATGGCTCAAATGTTTAGTAAGGCAAGTAAATTTAATCAACCTATTGGAGACTGGAATACCTCACTCGTAACCAATATGTCAGCTATGTTCTATGAAAACCAAGCTTTTAATCAGCCTATTGGAAATTGGAACACTTCAAATGTTACCAATATGTTTTATATGTTTAATCATAATTCTACTTTTAATCAACCTATTGGTAATTGGAACACCTCTGCAGTGACCGACATGCGCTATATGTTTAATAATGCGACCGCTTTCAATCAGAACTTAGGAAATTGGAAATTATCTTCCTCTCCTCAGGCTAATTTTATGCTGGACTTTTCAGGAATGTCTTGTATTAATTATGATTCGACTTTAGCGGGTTGGGCAAATAATCCCACCATATCTTCAAATTTGACTTTAGGTTCTGCAGGATTAGTCTACTCTTCTCCATCAGCAGTATCTGCAAGAAATACTTTGATTAATAATAAAGCCTGGTCAATCGTTGACGATTCTTATAATGCAGCATGTAATATATTAGCTACCGCTGAGATCAATAAAACAAATTTGACCATCTATCCAAATCCTGTGAAGAATACTCTATTCTTTTCTGAAGAATTAGTAAAGGTTGAAATTTATTCCATAGATGGGAAGCTTTTAAAAAGAAGTCCAAAAGGAAAAAACATTGATATGTCTGAATTACCCAAAGGAGTATACATTTTAAAAGCTTCGGATCATCTAGGAAATATATTATCTGAAAAAATTATTAAAGATTAAAGTCGTTTATTCTATGTACTTAGTTCTTTATGGAAACAACATAAATTAGCATACAGTCATCTTAACCTCTAATTTAAAGTAATTAGGTTTTCAGTATTGACACCACAACGAAGAAGTGTAGAATTTAATTGCACTACTTTTAACATTACTCCTTCCCCTGGCCCAAGCTCAGGAATTGTAATTGTTGTTTTATTTGTAACATGATTAAATGTCCTATTTATAGTAACAAAACTATTGTTAGGAGATACATAACTATCTACTCTTGGAGAAATTGAAGAGCTTTGATAAGCTCCTTCCAAAGTTAATTTAGTAGACAAAGCACTTGCAGAAAGATCTTTGTTAACAATCCAAATATAAGAATCAGTAGTTGTGGTATTATTCTGTTGAAACAGACCTACAACTATATTATTATTACTGACGTCCGTAATTACCCCAGTGAAATTTGAAGTTATTAATTCATCAGAACTAAAAGGACGTCCTTGATTCATATAAGTATTACTCTTATGTAATGTGGTAATATAGTCTGTAGTTAATACCACTGGACCCACTACCTCTTTAATATATTTGTTAACCTTTTGAATAGATGCGTAATGAGCTGTATTACTTTCAAATCCATTCATATAAGACCAGTAAAGTAATCCTTTCGCACCATAAGCTATCGCCGATGAAGTAAGAAATTTTAATTTAGGTTCATAAGGCTCCGGTGCATAATCTTTATTAGATTGAATTACAAACCAAAATGGCCTATCATTACCTAATTTCTCTTTGAAAACTCTCATATTATAAAAGTAATCTGCCCGAAAAGGTATATTATTTTCAAATGGGTAATAATCATAGGATACAAAATCTGTCCTATTTTCATTGATATACTTATCCAGATAACTTTCATAACTGACATCATCAGCAAAAGAACCGTATCTCGGAAATAAATTATAAAAAGTAGGCTGCTGTGTATAGTTGGTATTAAAAAAACTAGTCCATTTTTTAACATTATTCAGGTCCCCTATTTGAGGTTCATCACCAAGAAATATTCCCATTATAGCCTGATCTAATCCGGTCGGCAAATTATTTTTAAAAGCATCCAAGAATTCTTGTTTATAGCCTGGTAAGGAATCTGGATCTAGTTTTGATGCTATATTGTGGCCTGATAATAATACTTTAAGTGAGCTTTTTTTAGCGAGATCCAGATATGTATATATCCTGGCGTAGTTATCTGGAAAGAACATTACTTCCGGATTCACGATGAAGTCTATATTGGCATTTTTTATTTTTTGAAACTTTATAAGATCATTATTGTAATAAGGAGCTGATGGACCGACTAAGTAATTATAATCTGCGTTACCCCAGTTCCATTGCCCAATCTTAGCATGTTCATTCCAGCCCGAATAGTTGGTTTGACTCCCTACAATCTCTGAATAATCGATCAACCAAGTCCCGGTTTCATTTACTTTTAGACTTAGATCAGCGCGCCCATCACCGTTATAATCTGCAGGAAGTGGCTGAGTAGTATTATCTCCATATTCAGGTAAAGTTGTCTTATCCCAAGCTGTATCAAAATGACCGAGAGCATCTGCATAATTTATCTTCCACACTTTATTCTCCCGTACAGCTAGATCTACTCTACCATCTCCATTGTAATCTGCGGGAACCGGAATAGAAGCCGCATCTCCATACATAGATGTTGATATATAATCCCAACCATTAAAACCACCATTCTCTTGATAGTAATCAATTAGCCATTGCCCATTATCAGTCTTCACGGCTATATCGGTAGCTCCATCCCCATTATAATCTGCGGGTACAGGATGGGCTTCTGTTCCTCCATACTGGGTAAGAATCACATCCCAGCCAGTGAAGCCATTATTTTTAGCATAATAATCAATAAGCCAACGCCCATCATCTGTCTTTGCCGCTATGTCAGTGTATCCATCCCCATCATAATCTGCTGGCACAGGATGGTAATGCTCATCACCATAGTTAAAAGACAATGTTACATCCCAACCTCCAAGACCATTAACAGCATAATAATCTATTAGCCATGCTCCAGAATTGGTCTTCACTGCAAGATCCATGTGCCCATCACCATCGTAATCACCTGGTACCGGAATAGCTTCCAACCCGCCGTATTGAGGCAAAATCTTATCCCATCCATTAAAACCTCCAACTTTAGCATAATCAATTAACCAGTATCCGCCAGAAGTTTTCACACTTATATCAACCATTCCATCATTATCATAATCCGCGGGAATAGCAACAAAGTTGGCGTCCATATCTGGTGGAGACCACACCCCTATCAGAAAATTATTTTGAGACTGTGCTGAAGTATATATAAAACTTCCTACAATTGATAAAATTAACAGAAAAGGCCTTATCAATAAAGCATATTTATTTTTCATATTATTAATTTTTTTTGTTTATCTAAATATAATAACATTTAAAAATCAATAATAAATAATTTTAATTAATATGTACCAAATAGAATATAAACAGAAGAAAGTCATACCCTATGACATGACTTTCTTATTACTATTATTCTTTCTGTCTAAAAACCAGATGGTTTATTAATCGTCTTTCCAGATCCATCTGTCCCACCGAGGTCAGAATTAATATCACCAATGTTTTGTTTTGTGATTAATCTTTTGTAAACCATTAAATAAAACTCTACTGTAAAGTTATTATATGTTCTGGTTGGATTAGATGAAGTAAAGGCTATTAATTTACTATTTGTAAATCCTGCTCTTAGATGCCATGTTCCATTGCTTTTAAAAGCAACCACGTTCGGGGATCCTTGTGCATTATCATTAATCCCATTATCGCCATAATCTAATGCAACGCTGGTTGAGCCATCATTTAGTTTAAAAGAATAATTATGTACTGTTACTAAAAAGTCATTAGCATTTATTTTAGTATCGTAATCGGTAATTCCTGAAGCAGAAACTCCTGTTAGATTGAGCTTAATATAATTAAACAATCCACTGCTTTCCAAATTTGGATCGTATATCTGTAATGAATTTTGAGAAGTTGCTAAAAAATGTCCTCCTGTTGAAGTCGGTTCTCCCGGATTTCTCATATACAATGAATTGGTAAAGGAATCACCGTTTACGTCTAAGGTTTCTTTAGGAGTTGTAGTTTTGATCCCAACATTTCCTGACTGAGCTTGCATAATCATTCCCATACAAGCCATAATAATGATATAAATTTTTTCTTTCATAATTTTTCTATTGAAGCCCAGCAGGCGTGTTTGTTGATATTCCTGAATACCCAGGAGAAGCTGAAGCGGAAACAGATCCGGTAAAAGTACCCCAATCCTTGATCAGAGATCTCTCATAGACATTTAAAGTAAGTGACCATGTTCCATTTTTCGAAGACACTGTACCAGCACCCTTAAAAGCAAGGTTAATACCATGATAGGTATTACCACCATTCGTTACTTTTGTGATTTCAGTGGAATAAGCACCGTATGATTTGGGAGTCGTTGACGTATTAGCAGCTGAAACAGCATCAGTAAAAACAGCACCTGTTATGGCAACTACATATTTATTGACATCCAATCCTGTATTCAGGTTAACTACTTCATCTTGTTTTACATTGGTCAAAACAACATTATAAGTATTAACAGGAGCAACATCTCTTAAAGAAATATCCAACATTTTAACTTTACCAACAGGTGTTGTATCCTTTGATCGGGTAAGAAGAAAGTAATTTCCTGTTGCCGGTGAGTTGGTAGTATCTATTATGTAGGATTCTACCAATGTCCCTCCCACAACATCTAAAGTTCCTTGTGGTGTAGTTGTATTAATTCCTACTTGAGCCTTAATGCCAATGAGCGCATAAGCCATAAAAAATAATATGGTAATTTTTTTCATTATGTGAATGTTTTTTATTGAATTAAAGGAGAGGCTGCAGCACCAGTAGTGGAAGCGGCCATCGCTTGTGTTTTATTGATTTCTTTTGCGTAAGCTCTATCGAATACTAATAAATTGAGCGTCCATACTCCCGCAGGTAAATTAGCAGCCGGAGCAAAACCCTGATAGTCTGCTTTCAATTTCCAGGTTCCTGAATTATAATAAGCATAAATTTGAGGTACTGGTGTTATCCAATCCGGACTATTTGTTCTTACAGGCTGCGTAAATCCAAATGAAGAAATAACAACAAGAAACTTATCAGAGTTAATTTTTGTGTCGTATTGATTTACCCAGTCTTTATCGCTTGGATCACAAGTTATCTTATATTGAATAAGGTTAATGGGTGCAGGAGAATTGGGTACAAAAGAATCGTTATAAGCGGTAATTTTGTTTTCAGGAGCAGGTGATTTAATGATAAAGGTGTAGTTTTCATTAGAACCTAGCTTTTCGATTGGATCTTTAAAAAACATACCAGACGTTTTCATTGTCCCGTTTACGGATAGTTCTTTTTCAGGCGTTTTAGTATTAATACCAACTTTACCAGTAACCTGAGCATTCATCAGTGCAATAGTACTTGTACAAAGTACTACCGAAATAATTTTTGTCATTGAAATAGTGTTTAAATTCTGTGTTTTAAAATAGCATCATAAGAATCCCAAAGCATGTATTTTAATCTTGGTATAAGATTAAAAATCAGAATATTAGAACTCATTTATGTTTTCTGAGCATATAGTTTACAAGAAACATGCCAGACATAAAATATTTTTTTATCTAAAAATTTCGTTCTAATTAAATTACTAGCGGAAACAAGCCTTCACACGGCAAAAATTAAATAACAAAAAACATTCTAAAACAAAATATTTTATTATTCGTACACAAATAAATTTCGGTTTGAAGCAAAAAAAACACTCTATAAAATATAGAGTGTTTTTTATATTATCTGAAAGTATTTTTATACTTTTTCTACTTGCATATAGCTTAACTCCATTGGAGTTTTTCTACCAAAGATTAAAACTGAAACTTCAATCTTCTTCTTATCTTCAAGAATTTTTTCAACTGTTCCGTTGAATCCGTTGAAAGGACCATCGATCACTTTAACGTTTTCACCCACTACAAATGGAATTTCAAGGTCAGTTGCAAATTCTGATAGTTCATCCATTCTTCCAAGCATTCTGTTCACCTCAGATTTTCTCATCGGTACAGGATCTCCTCCTTTGGTTAAACTTAAGAAAGATATTACACCTGGAATGTTCTTAATAACGTGAGGTATCTCTCCCATTAAATCTGCTTCAACCATTAAGTAACCAGGATAGTAAGGTCTTTCTTTAGGAACTTTCTTACCATTCCTTAGTTGAATAACCTTTTCCATAGGAATAACCACTTGAGTAACATACTGCTCAAAGCCTAGACGTTTGATTTCTGTCTCAATATAGTTTTTCACTTTATTTTCCTGTCCGCTGATAGCTTTCAGCACATACCATTTCAATTCGCTCATTATGGGAAAATACTTTTTTAGTTGAACACGTTAATTAGCATTCCTATTATGTTGCTTATTGCTTTTGAAAACAATTCGTCAACTCCAAAGGTAAATAATGCCAGAATAACTGTTGCAACTGTTACTACTATTGTAGATGATTGCAGATCAGCCCATTTTGGCCATTCAACTTTATGTCTGAATTCGTTATAAGAACCTTTTAAAAAATCGATAAATGAACTCATAATTATTATTTGCACGGGCACAAGGATTCGAACCCTGATCAACGGTTTTGGAGACCGGTATCCTACCATTGGACGATGCCCGTAGATAAAAGCTTCCGAGAGGTTCCTTTCGGAAGCTTTATTTATTTTAAGATGATTAGTCTAAGATTTCAGTAACCTGACCAGAACCTACTGTTCTACCTCCTTCTCTGATCGCAAATCTAAGACCTACGTTAAGAGCGATTGGTTGTAGTAATTCTACAGTGATCTCTAAGTTATCACCAGGCATTACCATTTCTACACCTTCTGGTAAGAAGATCTCACCTGTAACGTCAGTAGTTCTTACGTAGAACTGAGGACGGTATTTGTTGTGGAATGGAGTGTGACGTCCACCTTCTTCTTTAGAAAGGATATAAACAGATGCTTTGAATTTTTTGTGTGGCTTCACAGAGTCTTTCTTAGCGATAACCATACCTCTCTTGATGTCAGTTTTTTCAATACCTCTCAACAATAGACCTACGTTATCTCCAGCTTCACCTCTGTCAAGGATTTTTCTGAACATCTCAACTCCTGTAATTGTAGAAGTTAATTTTTCGTCACCCATACCTACGATATCAACTGGATCACCAGTGTTGATAACACCAGCTTCGATTCTACCAGTTGCTACAGTACCTCTACCTGTAATAGAGAATACGTCTTCGATAGGCATCAAGAATGGCTTATCCATATCTCTTGTTGGTTGCTCGATCCAAGTATCAACAGCATTCATCAATTCTTCTACGCTTTTGAACCACTTATCTTCTGTGTTAACAGGAGTTGAAGTAGCAGCAGTAAGTGCACCTAATGCAGAACCTTGAATTACTGGAGAGTTATCTCCGTCGAAATCGTAAGAAGATAATAAGTCTCTAAGCTCCATTTCAACAAGCTCTAATAACTCAGCATCATCTACCATGTCAACTTTGTTCATGAAAACAACAATTCTAGGTACGTTTACCTGACGGCAAAGTAGGATATGTTCTCTAGTTTGAGGCATTGGCCCATCAGTTGCAGCACATACTACGATCGCTCCATCCATCTGAGCAGCACCAGTTACCATGTTCTTAACATAGTCGGCGTGACCTGGACAGTCAACGTGAGCATAGTGTCTATTTTCAGTTTCGTACTCAATGTGAGCAGTATTAATAGTGATCCCTCTTTCTTTTTCTTCTGGAGCAGAGTCAATCGCAGAGAAGTCTTTTTTCTCAGCAAGACCTTTGCTAGCTAATACAGCAGAAATAGCAGCTGTAAGTGTAGTTTTACCATGGTCAACGTGACCAATAGTACCAATGTTCAAGTGTGGTTTGTTACGATTAAACGTTTCCTTTGCCATGATTTAAATTATTTATTTATTGTTTATTCAAATTTTCGGTGTGCAAATATAATGAATTTTTAAATACTAAAATCTTTTTTCTCAAAAATTTTAATATTCAAATCCAAAGAATTACAAACCTTATATACTTCGATGTATTGAAGTGCAAATTTACACAAATTTCTTGATTGAGAAAATCCTTACAGCCGTTTTCTCAAAAATCCAAACTATCTCATTAATTCTGAATATTATAGCAAATTGAAAATAATTAATTCCCCAATAAAATTGTAAAAAATCTATGGTAAATATCTCTTTTGAGACACTCCAAAAAAAGTATTTAAATTTATTTTTACAATACAAAACCTGAAAACAATTATTTTTCAGGTTTTGATTAATTTATTTCAATGAAATAATATCCGGTTATGAAGTGTATTTTCTAAATGATCTTATAAAAAGATAAGTTCCAAAAAGAAAAGCTCCTCCTAAAACAAATAAAGGAAAAGCATATAGAGATTCAAACAATTCAAAGAATTTACTTATCAGATAGTTTATGGTGTTGATATCAAAAATAATAAGAAGCAGGAGATATAAAATAACAAAAACAATACCCACGATTTTATATTTGGGTTGAAATATCGTTTGTAATGTATGTTTAAATTTCGCTTTGAAGTTTGATGGTATCAAGTCTGTCGGAATAAATAAAGCATAGAATCCAATAGAAAAAGTAAATGATATATTAAACATCAATAGCACATTTAAATGGAAGAACAGAGTAATCCATATCATAAATCTGAAAAATTTAGGTTTTAAAAATGCTACTAAAAAAATGGATTCAAAAAACACGGTACAATAATCCAGCATCTCCCAGAAAAACTGAGAATTAATCTTATCGTAGAAATCAGACATCAAATCATGCCACCCTACTCCATATCTGTATTGATAAAAGAATACCTGGGTACTTTGCATATCCGTATTAAGCCACCCTCCTAAAATTTTAGCAAGACCTGCCGTAAAAATTCCAAACCCCAGAAGCATACTCAATAAAAACATAGGCCATGATTTGGATAGCACATCTGTTTCTCTCTTTAGTTCAGGAAAAAAGCTATAAGTCGTATTCCATGGCGAAAAAGCCATAAATATTATAGGAAGTACATAAACAAAACTGTGATCTATTTTTCCAAAAGAAAAGGCATAATTACTGGTCATAATATACATTATCATATATAAAATAGAAAATACACGGGGTTTCAATCCTATTAAAATCAGCAAAAGACATAGATACATCCCGTAATAACAACCACTAAAAAACCACTCGGGAGGTACTGCATCTGTAAAAGATAAAATACTTATAGGTGGGTGCATGGCGCTATTAGGAATACGAGATACCCAATTTGCATTAGATAGGCCCATCCATAGTAGGTATAAAGAAAAAAATATTCTATAGAAAGCTAAAAACTCATAACTTGGATGATAGCTTGTAAAGATCAGTTTTTTTATTTTTTCAATCATAGTGTTTTCTTAGAACTTGAAATCTATCAATGTGTCTTTTGTTACCCGGTCAGTCAATCGCTTTGTTGTTATATCAAAATCTGTATTCTCATTCGTAACCAAAATTTGAGAAACCTCCTTATTGGGAAAGTTTTCTTTTAGTTTTTTGATAACAAAGGTTTTACTTTCTTCTAAGTTTACTTTCTTAATATTCCTATTTAGAATGGATTTTTTAAGTAAATACAATTTCTTTTTATAGGAAGGTAAAGAATTGACACGTTGGTTAAGGATGGGATACTCTTTGGGAAAAAGAAGATTTTTAATCAGCGTAATTTGTATGGTTCTTGGGATTTTCTCTCCTAAATAATCATTCTTAGCGAGAATTGTATCGCTTCCATCTTTAAAATAAACCTGAGCGGTAGTCTTGGTAAAAGCAATATATCTTTCTTCTTTAATGGGCAGCGAAGCAAATCCGGGAAAATTGAATGATGGATAGGTTTCTTCTAAACTAATTTTAAAAAACAATTGCAAGGGTAGTATTATACAAAGACATGCAAATAGGAGAAGTACACTGTTCTTATAGCGTTTCATATTGGGATTTTCATTGTGTTTTAAGCCTGGGAAAGGATTACTTTGTTTGCAAATATAATTTATTTTTCAAATTCATGATCATTAAAAGAGAGTTCAACATTTGAAGCGCCCATAGAAATAATACTATTTATTGATCAAAGCCTGGAAATTGATTGATTTCCAGGCTTTGATTCTTATTAATGAAAGGGCACACATTACATAGGTTCTGATTTTCTAGTTCTATTAAAAATCCAGAAAATAATAGGGAAAATAAGCAATGTAAGGACTGTTGCCGTTATTAATCCTCCAATAATTACGATTGCCAATGGCTTTTGTGATTCAGAGCCGATACCCGTGGATAAGGCAGCTGGTAAAAGTCCTATGGAAGCCATTAATGCTGTCATGATTACGGGTCTTGTTCGTGATTTCACACCGGTTAGTATGGCATCGTCCAGTTTCAATCCATTTTTAATATTCTGATGGAACTCTGTGATCAGAATTACCCCATTCTGGATACAGATTCCCAAAAGTGCAATCATTCCAACCCCCGCCGATATCCCGAAATTCATTCTTGTTACATGGAGGGCAATAATTCCACCGATCAATGCAAATGGTACATTAGCCAATACTAAAAGTGAATCTTTCATATTTCCAAAAAGGATAAATAATAAAAAGAAAATCATCAAAATACTTACTGGAACAACTTGTGCCAATCGATGTGATGCTCTTTGCTGGTTCTCAAACTGACCTGTCCATCCAATAGAATATCCATCAGGAAGTTCGATTTTAGCAACTTTTTTCTGCGCATCAGCGATTGTACTTCCCAAATCACGATCCCTGATAGAAAACTTCACACCAATGTATCTTTTAATGTCATCCCTATAGATAAAGGCAGCACCATTATCTTTTACAATATTACTTATTTCCTTTAATGGTATTTTCGTACCATCTTGAGTAGGAACCATCAGGGAGGCAATATCATTTTCATCTTTTCTGTACTCCTGAGAATA
This sequence comes from Chryseobacterium paridis, assembly GCF_016595215.1. GTDB lineage: Bacteria > Bacteroidota > Bacteroidia > Flavobacteriales > Weeksellaceae > Chryseobacterium > Chryseobacterium paridis. The sequence continues at coordinate 2,383,582 of NZ_JAENHK010000010.1, forward strand.
CCGTAACCTTATTGGAAATTTGCGTTCTCCATCAAACATTTCAGATGCTGTCTTACCTCCAAAAGCCATCTCCAGAACTGCCTGTGCATCTGCTGGCATTACCCCATAAGCAGCCATTTTATCCCGATCAAGGACTACACTTACTTCTGGCTGACCAATATTTTTGATAATTCCGGGATCTTTAACTCCATCTACATTTTTGATTTCTTTTAAAACTTCTTCAGCTAAACGATCCAAAGTCTGAAGATTATCTCCGTAAATTTTAATCCCATTTTCGGCCTTGAAACCCGCTACAGCTTCTGCAACGTTATCGGAAATTGGTTGTGAATAATTAAATGTAATTCCCTGGTAATTTCTCAGTTTATCATCAATCTCTTTGATCAATTCATCATAAGAAATCTTTCGTTTCCAGTCATCCCGTGGTTTTAGATTAACGGCAAACTGAACAAATCCGAAGCCGTTAGGGTCTGTTCCATCATTACTTCTTCCTGTTTGCGCAAGGACATCAGTAACTTCAGAAAAACTCATAATATCTTTCTTTAAAAGATCTGCTGTTTTTAAGGATTCCTTCAAAGAGGAACTCATAGGCATTTCAGCAGTGATCCATAAGGATCCTTCGTTGAGCTGTGGTAAAAATTCGGTTCCTAAGAACTTTCCGGAAAATAATGTAACTGCCAGAAAAGAAATTGCGACAATTAAACTTATTTTCTTGTGTCTAAAAGTGTAGTTGAATCCTTTCAATACAACCCTATCCCAAAAATTAACAAATGGATTGTTCTTTTCTCTTACATTTTTATTTAAAAGAATGTGAGAAAGAACAGGAACCAGTGTCAAGGTAAATATCAACGCTCCCATTAAAGCAAACCCGAGAGTAAAGGCCAAAGGTGAAAACATTTTACCTTCCACTTTCTGAAATGAGAAAATAGGAATTAAAGAGGTAATAATAATCAATTTTGAAAAGAATATAGCCTTTCCTAAGCCGGTCCCGGTTTGTTTTATCCATCCACCTTTCGCAAGCTTATTGAATTTTTCCATTCCATATTTTTTCGCCTTATGGTCAAGCATTACAAAAATGCCTTCCACCATGACGACGGCTCCATCAATGATAATACCGAAATCGACAGCACCAAGCGAAAGTAAATTGGCACTCATTCCCGATAGTTTAAGACATAGAAATGCAAATAATAATGACAATGGAATAATGATGGAGACAATTAACGTCGTTCTCCAGTCTGCCATGAAAATCAATACCATTACAGTAACGAGAACTATTCCTTCGAGTAAATTATGCATAACCGTCTCCGTGGTGAAATCCATCAGGTTATCACGATCATAGAAGGTTACCATCTTTACATCCTTAGGAAGAATCTTTTCGTTAAGTTCCTTAATTTTAGCTTTTACGCCTACAAGGACCTCCCGCGGATTCTCACCTTTCCTCATTACGACTATTCCTTCTACCGTATCCTCATGATTATTTAATCCGGCCTGTCCAACTCTTGGCATTGAACTTTCGTGAACATTAGCAACATTCTTAACGAGTACTGGATTTCCACTGTCATTTTCAATGGTAATATTTCCAATATCCCCAATCGATTTTACCAGACCTATTCCCCGCACTACATAAGCTTGCCCATTTTTCTCGATTACATCTCCACCTACATTTAAATTACTTTTTGTAACGGCATCATATACCTGAAGGGGAGTCAGATTATATTTATCCAGAGCTCTTGGATCAATGCTCAATTCAAAAACTTTATCCTGTCCTCCAAAAACATTGATATCTGCTACACCAGGCACTCCCCGAAGTGCTCTATCTACAACCCAGTTCTGTAAGGTTAGTAGCTCCCTGGAATCCTTTGTTTTGCTCTCTAACGTATATCTGAAAATTTCTCCGGTAGGTCCGTAAGGTGGTTGTACTTCTGGGTCTACATCATCAGGAAGGCTTACAGTTCTTAATTGGTTATTGACCTGATTTCTGGCAAAAGTATCATCCACCCCATCATCGAACAGAATTTTCACAATCGAAAGACCAAACATCGTGGTACTTCTTACACTTGTTTTTTTCTGAACCGGACTCATTGCTAATTCTATAGGTGTAGTAACGAAGCGCTCTACTTCTTCTGCGCTTCGCCCATTCCATTGTGTAATGATTACAATCTGGGTGTTGGTAACATCAGGGAAAGCTTCAATAGGCATATTTTTGAAACTGATAAAACCTGAAATTGCCAGAATTGCCACCCAAATAAAAGTGAACGCTTTATTTTTAAGTGAAAAAGCAATTATATTTTTAATGAATTTATTCATAATAGTTTAAGTTGATGACTTAAAAAAGTCGTTTAAAGGACCTCGGGTTAGTTATTTAAAGAACGATAAATCAATAACTGATTATTCGTAATTACTTGTTCACCCTCAGATAAGCCTTCAGAAACATACGTAACGTCTCCTACCTGTTTAAGAACTTTTACTTCTTTAACTTTTAGATCTGCCCTGGATTTATAAATCACAACAAAACTTCTGTTGTCGTCAAAAATTACAGCTTTGGATGGAACAGTAAGTGCTGTATCATTTTCCGAACTTGAAATTTTTATTGTTGCTTTGCTATCAGGAATTAATAATCCGTTTGCATTATCCAAAACTACCCTTGCCTGCATGGCATTGGTTTGTGGATCAATAATTTTAAAGATCTTATCAATTTTTCCATAAAAGATCTTATCCGGATAAGAAAGTGTAGAGACCTCTGCCTTCATTCCAAGGTTTATTTTATCAATATCAGATTCGTTAACGTTCATAATTGCCCAGACATTAGTTGTATTGGCCACATCAAAAATATTATCACTTCTATCAGCTCTCAACTGCATGTCTTTATTAATATTCTTTTGAACAATATATCCGCTGATAGGCGCCACAACACTATATATATTCCCTTTTTTCACATTATATACTGTACTCACCGCATTTGCTCTCTGCATTTGGTCTTGTGCTTTCTGTAATTGACTTTTAGCTTCCAGAACATCCCTTTCTGTATTTAGTTTTCCTTCATACATTTCTTTTGCAACACGTACATTATTTTGAGCCACTACCAGGTCTGTTTTAGCATCACTTACATCTTTTTGCACTTCAGCAAGCTCGGTACTCCTAATGGTTGCCAAAACCTGCCCCTTTGTAACATGATCTCCCAATTCAACATTTACACTCAAAACATTTCCTCCTACTAAGGGATACACATCTATATAACTATTTTTATCTGCAGATATCTTCCCATAAAAATTGTAATCATCTACGATATATTTCTTTTCAACTTTTGCTAAAGAAATCGACTTGAACATTGTATTGCTCAGTTCAAATCCTTTAGGTTGAGATACTTTCTTTTCCTCTTTTTTAGAGCAAGCTGATAGCGAAATGACTCCCAATGCAACAATAATATACTTTTTCATTTTTTTAATAGAAGATTTTAGTTTGTACTAATTGATTAAGTTGTTCAGCCGATTGGATGATATCGTTTTTCATATCATAGATTTGAAGGGCCGTCTGTCTGTAGCTTTCCATGAAGTCTGTAAATTCAATAAGACTTACGTTACCACTTCTGAAGTTTTTCAGCATTCCATTGTACACCAGATCCAGATTATTAAGATCTGTGGATTTTATTTCTGCTAACTGCTCATATTGGCTTTTCCAGGTTCTGTATGAAGACTGAACTTTGGTTTCCAGATCGAGTTTTTGATAGTCTGCATTTTTCTGATTTTGCTGTATCGCATAATTAGCTTTTTCAACATTCCCCTGATTACTTTTCCACAAAGGCAAAGGAATACCTACCATTAAATTAACTTCATTTTTAAATGTCCCTCCATTCTGGTCCCATCCGGCTCCTACATTAAGATCCGGAACATTTAAAGATTTCTGCCATTGAGCAAATAACTTACTATTATCAATCAGCTTTACATTATAGAGATAGTCCGCATTATTTTCCAATGCTTTTCTCTTCAGCTCTCCTTCATCCCCAAGAGGTTGAGTATCCAGGACATCTTTAGCTTCAGATTCAGATAACCGGGGTTCTATATCGTCTGTAACTCCTGTTAAAACCTTTAAAGTCTGTTCAACCGCTAGAATATTCTTATTGATTTCTACCTTATCGTTGTTTAGCTGGATAACGATACTCTGTAATCTCACTTCATCTTTAAGAGAGACATTTCCTTTTGCAGACTGTACCTTGTAAGCACTGAGAAGTTCTTTCATGTATCCCAGCTGCTTATTGGTATTTTCCAGTTTTAATTTTTGGAAATAAAGATTGTAGTATGTGGTGTGTAATTGTGTTTTAAGATCAACTAAAAGTTGAGAAAATTGAAGTTGAGCCAGTTCTTTATTGGATTTTGCAAAAGCAATCTCATTTTTCTTTTTTCCACCCATGTAAATGAGTTGAGTCACTTGTGCTCCTTTTGCATGCCCCATATCAAACACTTTTTTCCCTTCAGGATTATATGCATTGATCTGCCCACTAAGTTGTGGAAGATCCCAGATCTTAGCCTGTAAAATATCAGCATCTGCCATGTTGATATTGTACTGCTGGGCGAGCAACTGAAGGTTGTTCGTCTGGAAAGCATTTTCGCAATCCAGAAGTGACATTTGCTGTTGTGCTGTCATGAATGAGGAAATGACAACGAACAGTCCTGCAATTTTGTTCATTCTTTCAATTTTATGAAAACAAAAGTGCTAAGACACGATTAAAACGAACTTAAATGAGCCTTAAAAAAATATTAAATTTTACTAAAAACAACACTGAATTTATTCACATTTTCTAATGGTGAAGAATAAATGATATCAGCGCCATGATATTCTAAAATTCTTTTTACAATACGAAGCCCCAATCCGGAGCCCGAAATATGCTGAGAGTTATTTCCTCTCATAAAGGCGTCAAATAGTTTTGACTGTTCATCCTCCGAAATTGTATTTCCTTTAGAAATAACATCCACCATCAGTTCTGAAGTAGTCTCCGTAATAAGAACATCTACTTCAGTATTATCCGAATATACCGCTGCATTTTTGAACAGGTTTATAAACACGATATCTAGCAATGATTGTATTCCTTTTATGGTTAATAGTGCTTGCTCCGAAGTTTCTTCAGAGATTAAAAAATCCATTTTCAGATCCGGATAACTTTTTTCTACTGTTTCAAAGGAACTGAATATAACTTCATCGATTCTTACTTCTTCATACAAAGTCTGAATGTTCTCTTTGTCAAACTTAGTCAGAAGCAATAAAGAATTGGTCAGATCAGATAACTGATAAACATCTTTCTGAATCTGCTTTAATGAAGATAGGGTCTCAGGAGAATGCTGCTCAAATTTGATCAGATTCTCCAACTGGAACGCCATCCTGGTGATAGGCGTTCGTATTTCATGCGAAGCGCTCGCTGTGAAGTCTTTTTGAGATTGAAAAACATCATTTAATCTCACAATCATTGTGTTAAATGATTGCGCCAAAATGCTTATTTCATCCTGTGACGGCTGTACAGGGATCTGCGTTGTTAATTTATGTGCAGTAACTTCAGAAATTTCCTTATTCAGGTCTTCCAGCGGACGAAGAAACTGTCCCATAAAATAATAACTGAAAAGCCCGATAAGAAGGGTACTCATCACATATGCGGTAACAAGCAGATATTTAAGATAAGATAGTTTGGATTTTCCGTTGCTATCGTAGGCACTTGTAAGAATATAGTAGTTCTCTCCTTTTATGTTTTTAAGTGCTGCATATATTTCAGGAATTGTCTTTTCAGTATAGATCGTTTTCCTTTGATCCAGTTCTTTCAATAAAGCGGCGTCCCAGGTAACATTACGGTCTTTTATAGTACTGTAGATTAATTCTTTTTCAGCATTAAAAATCAAGATCTTTTCATTAAGAAGAATATTATCTGAATTTTCATTAAAGAAAACCGGAGCTTCTTCTTCAAAGTCTTTGGACTCTGAAATAAAATGAGAGGTAAACTCAAGCCTTTGTCTGAATCTTTCTTTAAACTCGTCTCTCCTGAAATCATTAAAAGACATATAAATAATCATCATCACAATACCGAAAAGTAATGAGAAGGCAATACTTAAGTTTAAAGCAATCTTCCTTTTTAATGACATTTATAGTGGGCTTAAATAATATCCAAATCCCGATCGGGTATGAATAAGTTTAACTTTAAAATCTTTATCAATTTTCTTCCTTAAAAAATTGATATATACTTCTACTGTATTCGTATTCGTATTAAAATTATGTTCCCATACATGTTCTGTAATTTGTTGTTTAGATACAGTCCTTCCCTGAGCCTCAGCGAGATAGGCCAATAACTGGAATTCTTTCAATGTAAGGGTAATTTCATTTCCTGCCCGGAACACTTTCTGTTCCGTTTTATTGATGATCAAATCATCAATTCTAATAATTTCCTGATCAGAAGTATCTGCAGGCATTTTTCTTCTTAACAGAGAGTTTACACGCAATAGCAATTCTTCGAATTGAAAAGGTTTAACCAGATAATCATCTGCTAATCTTGTAAAAGCATCTTTTTTATCAGAGAGATCTCCGTAAGCTGAAATAATGATGATAGGTGTATTTTTATCAAAAGAACGAATGGTCTGGCAGACATCTAATCCATTTATCTTGGGAACATTAATATCCAGTAAATATAAATCATAAGAATTATTTTTTATCTGACGAAGAAACGTCTCACCATCATAAATTTTATCGCAAGTAAAATGGTTTGATTCCAAAAACTTGCAAAGCTCGGCAGAGAGGATAAGATCGTCTTCTAATAAAAGTATATTCATCAAAAATTATTTATACGAATTTAACGAAATTTTTATGATTTTTAATTAAAATAATTCAATGTATATGGAAATGCAAAGAAAGAAAAAGGAAAACTTATTTCCGACATCATGATTATAAATAAAAAATCCCGAAATCAATTCGGGATCAAAGCCAGAGCCAACTACGGGACTTGAACCCGTGACCTCTTCCTTACCAAGGAAGCACTCTACCGCTGAGCTAAGTCGGCATTAAGCAAAAAAATCACACTTTAAAGCGTGATTTTCTTTGAGCGGAAGACGGGGGTCGAACCCGCGACATTCAGCTTGGAAGGCTGACGCTCTACCAACTGAGCTACTTCCGCAATTTTGTTTCCAAAACTATTGGTAAACGCTGTGCAAATCTATAAAAAAGCTTTTAAATCTGCAACTTTTTTTTCTAATATAAAATGTGGGAAGAGCAGGATTCGAACCTGCGAAGCCGAAGCAACTGAGTTACAGTCAGTCCCATTTAGCCACTCTGGAATCTTCCCTCATGTTTATATTAAATTGAGCCTCCAGAGGGATTCGAACCCACGACCCCGAGATTACAAATCACGTGCTCTGGCCAACTGAGCTATGGAGGCAATTTAAAATGATCTGAAGCTATCGGAAGGCAATCTATCTTAAGCTGTATCAGGTTTAAAAAAAATCACCCCTAATGGTGTGATTTTACTGAGCGGAAGACGGGGGTCGAACCCGCGACATTCAGCTTGGAAGGCTGACGCTCTACCAACTGAGCTACTTCCGCAATTTTGTTTCCAAAATTATTGGTAAACGCCCTGCAAATCTACAAAAACACTTTTAAACTTGCAAGTTTTATTTTCAATATAAACAGTGGGAAGAGCAGGATTCGAACCTGCGAAGCCGAAGCAACTGAGTTACAGTCAGTCCCATTTAGCCACTCTGGAATCTTCCCTAGTTTATATTAAATGAGCCTCCAGAGGGATTCGAACCCACGACCCCGAGATTACAAATCACGTGCTCTGGCCAACTGAGCTATGGAGGCATTAATTAAAAAGAATTCAAAAGATCACTGTTCCCTTTTTGCGAGTGCAAATATAGGACGGATTTTTTGAATTCTCAAATTTTTACTTAACTTTTTTCAAAGTTTTTTCTATGCTGTTTCTTTTTTCTTGATTAATAGCTTCTTAGCAGTATCAACACATAGATCCAAACTCTCTTCAAAACTTACAGCTGTCTTTTTTACAACAATATCGTCACCTGGAACCGCTAGTATTATCTCGGTAGTTTTGTTCAATTTGTCCGAATTATTTTCAACCTTCAGGAAGATTTTACACTCGTGAATTTTGTCATAAAACGTTTCAAGTTTGCTTACTTTTTTTTCGATGTGTGATTCCAATGGTTCGTGCGGAGTTAAACCAATTGATTGTACTGTGATCTTCATAATTCTTCTTTTTTAGATGCTCGAGGATGAGCCTGATTAAACACTTTTTTCAATTGTTCAATATTAGCATTCGTATATACTTGAGTACTAGCAAGACTGGAATGGCCTAATATCTTTTTCACTTTAGAGATCTCTGCCCCATTATCCAAAACGTGTGTAGCAAAGCTATGTCTCAGAATGTGAGGACTTCTTTTTTGCTTAGAAGTTATAAGACTAAGGTACTTATTTACGAGTACATAAACAAACTTTTCCGTTAGTTTTTTACCTTTCTTATTAACGAAAAAATAGGATTGATGTTCTTCAACAGGTTTTCTTAATTCCAAATAACTCCTAAGTAAAATGGATAAGTCATCAGATATGGGAACATATCTTTCTTTATTCCCCTTACCTATAATTTTCAACTCATTTCCACCTAGATTTACATTCTCAAATATCAAGCCACAAAGCTCAGCCTTACGAATACCTGTCTGATATAAAACCTCAATAATACAGTGGTCTAAAACATCATGCCCTTGCTCAAAAAAAGCATTATCAAGCACTTGCATTTCCTCTTGGGAAATTGGAGTCTGTTTTTCGGCATAAAATTTAAGAGAAGAAATACTTTCTGTGGGTGAAACTTTTATTTCACCGATCTTTAAAAGAAAAAGATAAAAGCTACGAAGTGAGGAAAGTTTTCTATTGATACTCCTTTTGGAAATATTGTTTTCGCTTAATTCGACGATAAAATTCCGGATAACCTTTTTATCAGCTTTAGAAATATCTTCGGAAGATTCTGTTTTGAGAAAGAAATAAGAAAAATCTTCAAGATCTTTTTTATAACTTGTTATAGTATGAGGTGAATACCTCTTTTCGAACTCTAAATATTCCAAAAATTTATTCAGCATCACATCTGGTGTAAATATAAAAAATTCACTCCTCAAATATAAGTATATTTAAGAAGTGAATTTAATATTTGTTTAAGAAAAATTTCTTAAGCTTGTTCTTCTTTGCTTAACGCTCTTTGTTTGTAAGCCGCTTTTAATCTAGCTTGTCTCAAAGTTACAGAAGGCTTAATAAACTGTTGTCTCGATCTTAATTGACGAACTGTTCCAGTTTTATCAAATTTTCTTTTATATTTTTTTAGCGCTCTATCGATGGATTCACCATCTTTTACAGGAATTATTAACATATATTACATCTCATTTTGGATTGCAAAAATAAATATTTTTTTCTTAATACGCAAAAGATATTTCTTTTTAATTTAAAAATAACACTTGTTTTGAATAACATACATTTTTCATACATTTGGGATATATTATTTCATATACATTAATTTAAATACCAAAACACATGAAAAATTATCTTTTTCTAAGCGCTTTAGCTTCAGTTCTTACATTTTCTTTTTCTATCAGCGCACGTGCGCAGGTTGGCATTAATACTACTTCTCCAAATTCAAATTCAGTGTTAGATGTTACGTCTACCAGCAAAGGATTTCTTCCACCAAGAATAGCTCTAACTTCTACCTCCTCTCCTTCTCCAATGTCTGCTCATGTAGAAGGCATGATTGTTTACAATACAAGTAAGATCAATGATGTAAGCCCTGGATTATATCTCAATGATGGAACAGAATGGGGACAACTTAACGTTGTTTCAGAAACTGAGGGCACCATATTGACTAAAATAAAATACAGAGGAAGGAATCTCGATACAAACGGTTACAATAAGCCAACTCTTAAAATACCTTCCATGAATCTGGAATTCAGATTTGCCACTACATCCGGATCCACGCGCCTCGAAGTACGATTACTCTCTGCACCTACTGGTGATGTAACGTATTACGCGAACGAATTATGGTTTGGAAATAGTACAGGAGGAGGAAAACAATCTGTCACCTTCACTTCTGCAAACTGGAATACCTGGTCTCAAGCACTTTCAAACGGTACATGGAATAATTCATGGGGCTATCAATACCAGATTTCCACCAAAGATGGCGTTATTCCTGGAAGCAATGATATGTTAGCGGGAAACTTCTATGGTTTTAATAATTATGCGAATGGCGCTGGAGTAGATAATGAAATGTACGTCCTTGCATTTGAGCAATATTAAATTCTAAATTTTATATATTTATTTATAAAAAACCAGAGTAATCACTTTGGTTTTTCTTTTATATTAACAAACATATCCATCAAATTAATGATAAAAGACTTGTTAAGTTAACTGTATGTAAACAAAAAGTTGTAATTTTGCATTCACTTTATTTATGGGGTTGACTGGTTTCGACAGCAAGGTCAATGGGTAAGTAAGCATGCAGAGAACCGTAGCGCGATCTCTTTAATCCCTTGCTACAAAATTTTAACTGGCAACGAAGAGTTCGCTCTTGCAGCTTAATATCGAAGTTTAGTAGATTCAAGCGCTTTCCCGAAGATTTTAGTAAGGAAGCAAGATATTCCACAAATGCTCTGTTCTGCGGCGTTTGATCCTGGGATATAGGAATGCGGAAATAAGGTTGTAGAAACTTCGGCTACAACACGAAAACTTAGAAGATAAGCTGGAAGTTGGGTGTCTATCCTCTGCTTTCAGTCGAAAACCAATGGTAGAATAAGCATGTAGAAAGCTTATGTATTGCTTGTTTGGACGAGGGTTCGAATCCCTCCAACTCCACTAAATATAAACTCCTTGTAAACGTTGATTTACAAGGAGTTTTATTTTTTAGAAAAATATGTCCATTACTTAAATACTAAATCACAATTACTGAAACTTTTTCGCAAGCCATTTACGTACCGGAACATCATACCATCTCATATACACATAAGCCATGATAATAGAAATGGCTACAGTCAAAAGACCGAAAATCCAGGACTGAGAATCTGCCAAAGTATGTTTTCCATTCGCAACCCAGGCATAGTAAGTATACGCTAACGGAAAATGGGTAATATAAATAGGATATGAAATATCACCCAACCATTTACAGAATTGATTTGTTTTTTTATTTACAATTTTTCCTCCGGCGCCGAGTAAAATAATCACTGGAAATAAAATCATCAATACGAAACATTCATATAAAGCATTTTGCCAATGCCCATCACTGCCTCCCAATCGTGGAACAGCAAATATGGTAATGAGTAAAATACTTGTTGTAAAGAAAGCATTTTTCGTCAATTTTAATTGAATAGTTCTTGCTAAAAGTATCCCCATCAAAAAAGGGAAAGCCAACCTCGTAAAACCAATTCTCAATTGGTTAGCATCATCAATAGACCAGCCTCCAATCATATCACCATTCGAATTGGTGAATGCATAATACAATGTAAATCCTGCCGAAATTAAAACCAGAACTCCCAAGACCACTTTTGAAATTTTTCGCAAAATCAAAGCATAGAAAATATTAGCAATGTATTCATAAAATAATGACCATGCCGGGCCATTTAGCGGGTGCATTTCATTCCAACCTCTGATATCAAGTCCTTTTCCAACCGGAATTACCGTCATCCCTATAACCATGACCAATAATAACTTCCAAACAGGCGTCGTTGAAATTCCACTCCACCCTAAACCTTCTGTCTGTTGAAAATAAAACAAAGTAGTTCCCACCAGTGAACCAATAATAATCATGGGTTGCAATCTTATTAAACGTCTGACAAAAAAATCTTTCAATGTCATTTGCCCCCAACAGTTATCATAGGCATAACTGATTACATATCCTGATAGCATAAAGAAAAAATCGACTGCTAAATAACCATGATTAATAATCTGTTTCGTATGATCTCCATTGGAGAAGACCTCAAAAACATGAAAGAATACCACCATAATGGCAGCCACCCCACGCAATCCATCAAGAATTTCGTAATGAGGTTTAGAAGAAGAAATAGGCAAGGATGAATTCATATGTAGATTAAAAATTTTAAACAAAAATATAGGTTCATAGTTTAAAATACTTGTTCTATATTTTTTTATCATTGTCTTATATTTGCCAAACTGACATTCCTTCTATTAAAATGAAACAAAATTTAAAATATTATCCAAACATCAAAACAAAAAGCTTTCATTTTGATCATGTCCATATCCAATGGAATCAACAGGTTCCGCTTCATCAACAACAAACATGGGAGCTGTCATATATTATAACCGGAAGCGGCATCAGGGTTATTGGAGATGTTGTGGAAAATTTTTCAGAAGGTGAGATCATATTGATTCCTCCTAATATCTCTCATTGCTGGTCATTTGATAAATCTGTTCATGATAGTCACGGAAAAATTGAAAATATAACTATCGTTTTTGAAAATGAGTTTCTGAAAAACTGCATCCAAATTTTCCCAGAACTTTCTGTAGCTATTTCTGAACTTCAAAACAGTGAAAATGCAGTTTCTTTTACCGGAGAACCTTTACAAAAACTACAGATTTTACTGACTTCAATGATCAATCAGAATGGTATTGAACGAATTTCTTCCTTCATTAAAATATTGGAGCTGATTTCTTACGGCAAAGAAATGCGAATCGTAGGAAGACCTGTCATTGAAAGTAAAAAGGAAAAGAAACTACAGAAAATACATCTTTATATTCTAAGTAATTTCCAAAGTAACATTACCCTTGAAGAAGTCTCAAAATCAATGGGAATGCAAAAATCATCATTCTGTGTCTTCTTTAAAAGAATGACCGGTAAATCTTTTTTCACCTATTTAACTGAGTTTCGCATCGAATCGTCTTGTCAAATGCTAGTAAAGACCAGATTATCTGTAAAAGAAATCTGTATTGCTTCAGGTTTTAATGACATTCCATACTACAATCGGGTATTTAAAAAGATCAAAGGGACAAGCCCGGGTAATTATAGAAATAAACACCAATAGCTCAAAAAAATAGTATATCAACTCACAAGCATCACAAAAAAGAGTTAAAAATATGGTTCTAAGCATCAAATCCAGCTGTGAACATTTAAATACAGTTCTAAACCATCCTGCTCATCTTATGATTAATTTCATCTTCTGCTACACATACAAATTATAAATACCTGAAAACGAAAACACTAAATCCCATCCTGATAAAATACGGATAGTCTACCCACAAAAAAGACTAAAAAAATGTTTTATCGTAAAGAATTTTATATATTTGCAGCATCTAACAATTAAAAAAATAATTTACTATGTCAGACATTGCATCAAGAGTAAAAGCTATCATCGCTGATAAGCTTGACGTTGAAGAAACAGAAGTAACTCCTGAAGCTAGCTTCACTAACGATTTAGGAGCTGATTCACTGGATACAGTTGAACTTATCATGGAGTTTGAAAAAGAATTTAATATTCAAATCCCTGATGATCAAGCTGAAAAAATTACTACTGTAGGTCACGCTATCGCTTATATCGAAGAAGTAGTAAATAAATAATATTCTTCAACAAAAGGAAAATTTAAAAAATTTATGGAATTAAAAAGAGTAGTTGTAACCGGTTTTGGAGCAATAACACCGATTGGAAATAATGCGAAGGAATACTGGGAAAATCTTGTTAAAGGTGAGAGCGGTGCAGCTCCGATTACTCTTTTTGATGCCACAAATTTCAAGACAAAATTCGCTTGCGAAGTCAAGAATTTCGATCCATTGCAACATTTCGACAAGAAAGAAGCAAAGAAAATGGACCGAAATACTCAACTGGGGCTTGTAGCTGCAAGAGAAGCTGTAGAGCATTCCAGAATTATTGAAGATTCTGTTGATAAAAACAGAGTTGGGGTAATCTGGGGTTCCGGGATCGGAGGTTTAGAGACTTTTGAAACAGAAGTTTTAGGATGGGCAAATACGGATATTCCAAGATTCAACCCATTCTTTATTCCAAAAATGATCGCGGATATTACTCCTGGACATATCTCTATCGAGTATGGTTTCCACGGACCTAATTACACAACAGTATCTGCTTGTGCTTCTTCCGCAAATGCAATAATAGATTCTAAAATGCTTATCCAACTTGGAAAAGCAGACGTTATTGTATGTGGTGGTTCTGAAGCTGCTGTTACAGCAAGTGGTGTTGGCGGATTTAATGCTATGATGGCACTTTCTACAAGAAATGATGATCCAAAAACAGCTTCCAGACCTTTTGATAAAGACAGAGATGGCTTTGTATTAGGTGAAGGAGCGGGTTGTATCGTTCTTGAAGAATATGAGCATGCAGTAAAAAGGGGCGCAACAATTTATGCAGAATTAAAAGGTGGTGGTCTAAGTGCAGATGCACATCACATGACAGCACCTCATCCTGAAGGTTTAGGAGCTTATCTGGTAATGAAAAGTTGTTTAGAAGATGCAGGGTTAACTGCTGATGAAGTAGATCACATCAATATGCATGGTACATCTACTCCATTAGGAGACATTGCAGAATCTAATGCAATTTCAAAATTATTAGGCGAGCACGCTTACGACATTCAGATCAATTCTACAAAATCAATGACCGGACACCTTCTGGGTGCAGCTGGAGTTATTGAGGCTATTGCTGCTTTAGGAACTATTATTCATGGTACTGTTCCTCCTACTATTAATCATTTTACTGATGATGAAAATATTGACAGCAGACTTAATTTTACATTTAATGAAGCTGTGAAAAAAGATGTAAAAGTAGCCATGAGCAATACTTTTGGATTTGGCGGGCACAATGCTTGCGTTCTATTTATGAAAATCTAAATTTACTGAATGGAGTTACAGAAATACTTTTCTAAATTCCTTCTCAAACAAAGAAAAAGAAAATTAACGGAGAGAGATTATTTTCTCAGTACCGAGCTAAACAAGATGCTGGGTTCTGAGATACAAAATGTTGCTCTTTACCGTGAAGCTTTTTCTTTGAAAACTTCTTCTAAAAATCAAGACAGCAATTATGAAAGGCTTGAATTTTTGGGAGATTCTGTTTTGGGTACAATTATTTCTTGTCATTTGTTCCAGACATATCCTCAAGCTAACGAAGGATATTTAACACAAATGAAATCTAAGATTGTTAATAGGAAAAATCTTAATAAATTAGGGGAAGATTTAAAGCTTACGGATCTTTTAATAAAACAAAATTCTGTAGCTTTAGGTGAGAATATCTCTGGCAATTTATTTGAGGCATTAATTGGTGCTGTTTACTTAGACTTTCAATATGATACTTGTAAAAAGATCATTTTGGAACGACTTTTAACGCCCTCCGAAATCAACAAGCTCGAAAATAAAATTGTAAGTTACAAAGGTCTTCTCCTGGAATGGAGTCAGAAGAAAAAAGTAAATATAAAATATGAAACCTGTGAAGAAATTCAGGTGAACAAGTCGATTGTATTTCGATGCCATGTCTGGCTGGGAGATGACAGAATTGCTAACGCCACTGAAACTTCAAAAAAGAAAGCAGAAGAAAAAGCTGCACAACGGGCATTCTATATTTTAAACAAAAAAGAAAACATACTTGGAAATTCAAAAACTTTATGATTTAGACGATATAGAATTTGAAGATATTGCCATCGGATTGGTAAGATTAGCAAAGAATGTATTCGATCATGAGTTTTTTTTCAAAATAAATCAAATTAACGATCTTAAGTTTTCTAGAATAGATGATCTCATCTTTCATGGGTCTTATTATGATTATTATTTCTCAAGATTTGAGGCCTATCACAAGTTTACAAAGACTTACTTCACTTTCATTTCTAATAAATCCTGTGAAAGTAAACAGAAAAAAATACAAACCGAGCTCTTCTCAGAAGAAGAGAATATTAAATTTTTATTAAATAATCAGGTAGATGTAGAATATATTCTGCATAGTTCGGAACAATTTCCTGATTTTTCCGTAATTTTGCTCCCTGAAAATCTTGTGTTTCCAATTCAAGATTATACACTAAGTTCTGAAGAGGAACTTTATCAAATTATCCAGTATTATGAATAAGTATTTAAAGAAGACAAAAATTATCGCAACGCTTGGCCCTGCATCATCATCTAAAGAAGTCATGTTAGGACTTATGAAAGCAGGTGTAGACGTTTTTAGAATAAATTTTTCACATGCAGATTATGACTTAGTTCGAACCAATATTGAGATCATCAGAGAACTCAATAAGGAACATGGATATTCTGTAAGTATCTTAGGAGACTTACAAGGTCCTAAATTAAGAGTAGGAGTCGTAAAAGAGGGATCATATCTTAATCCTGGAGATATCTTGACATTCACGAATGAAAAGATTGAAGGTGATTCTACAAAAGTATACATGACTTACCAGCAATTTCCTCAGGATGTAAAAGCTGGTGAAAGAATCCTTATTGACGATGGCAAGCTTGTTCTGGAGGTTATTGAAACCAATGAAAAAGATACAGTAAAAGCCAAAACAATCCAAGGGGGACCACTAAGTTCTAAAAAAGGAGTAAACCTACCGAATACTAATGTTTCTCTTCCTGCTTTGACGGAAAAAGACATTCAGGATGCTAACTTCATGATGGATATGGAGGTAGACTGGATCGCTCTTTCATTCGTTCGCCATGCTCAGGATATTATCGATCTAAAGGAGCTTATTAAAAAGCACCCGAACGGTAAGTTCAAAACACCAATTATTGCTAAAATAGAAAAGCCTGAAGGCGTAAAAAATATTGACGAGATCTTACTAGAGTGCGACGGATTGATGGTTGCGCGTGGAGACCTTGGAGTGGAAGTTCCTATGGAAGAAGTTCCGGCAATCCAAAAGAACCTGGTTGAGAAAGCAAGATTCTATTCAAAACCTGTCATCATTGCTACTCAAATGATGGAAACTATGATCAATAGCTTAACTCCAACGAGAGCTGAAGTAAATGACGTAGCAAACTCTGTATTGGACGGTGCCGATGCGGTAATGCTTTCCGGAGAAACTTCTGTGGGAAGATATCCGATTCAGGTAGTTGAAAATATGGCAAAAATCGTTCAGAACATAGAAAAGACTAATTTCTACCAGCACAAGAACGAGCCTATTGAAAAAGACTACAACTGTATTGATGAGAGGTTTATTACCAACAGAGTATGTTTGGCAGCAGTGAGAATTGCTAAAACAACAAACGTTACTGCTATTGTTACTTTAACGCATTCTGGTTATACAGCTTTCCAGCTTGCAGCACACAGACCAAACTCTCACATCATCGTTTATAGTGGTAATAAGAGAGTAATTACTATGCTTAACCTTCTATGGGGTGTTCACGCTTATTATTATGACATGAACAAATCAACTGACGAAACAATTATTCAGGTTAATATGCTAACGCATAACTATGGATACATTGAAAGTGGAGATTTTGTAATTAATATCAATGCAACTCCATCTTATGAAGGAGGAAAAACGAATACGCTGAGATTGACGACAGTTTAATAAAGTGTAAAAGCGAAATCGCAAAACGGCGAAACAGCTTTTCAAATTGAAATACAAAAAAACTCCTGAAGATTTCAGGAGTTTTTTTATTTTCAGTATTAAAATCATTAATACATTTTACTTTTTACATTGTACAAAAAATCAATTCCCTACAATAGTCTTAGAGGTTACAAACTCTTTCAGGGCAATCAGAGAAAGTTCGGTTCCATATCCTGATGCTTTGCTCCCTCCAAAAGGAAAACGTGGATCAGAGCTCGTCATTCTATTGATGTTCACTGTTCCCGATTCCAGGTTTTCAATAAAGAATAATTGTCGGGCTTTATCTTTGGTCCAGACAGAATTTGAAAGTCCAAAGGGAATATCATTGGCGATCTCTAATGCTTCTTCATCATTTTTAGCAATCATAATCATACCCAGAGGTCCGAAAAGCTCTTCTTTTAAAACCGGATTCCCTTTCTGTACTCTAATTAATCCAGGTTTGAATTCATTGTCTGAAATTCTCTCCAACGGAATGATAATTTCTGCTCCATTTTCCAATGCTCTATTGAATTGAGCTTCCAACTCATCAGCTAAGTCGGCTCTTGCCATTCCGGCTAATTTAGTCTCTTTATCTAAAGGATCTCCAATTTCATATTTTTTATATTCTTCTATGAATTTAGGTAAAAAATCGCCTTCAATTTTTTCGTCAATGATAAATCTCTTTGCTGCAGTACAAGTTTGTCCACAGTTTTGAAGTCTGGACTTCACTCCTGCTTTTGCAGCTTCCTCCTGGTCCGCATCATCAAAAATGATAAAAGCATCACTTCCTCCCAATTCAAGTAAGGATTTTTTGATATTTAAACCAGCTATCGAAGCCACTTCTCCTCCTGCTTTTCCACTGCCTGTCAGGCTCACTCCTTTTACAACATCATGCTCAAGAATTTCTTTTACCACCTTATGTCCTACTTCTAAATTCTGGAAAACACCTTCCGGGAAACCTGCTTCCAAAAGAACATTTTCTATTGCATTTCCACTTCCAAAACAAATCGAGGCATGTTTCAACACGATCGTATTTCCCGCTAAAATGGCAGGAACAGCAAATCTCAATACTTGCCAAAAAGGAAAGTTCCAAGGCATAACGCCTAAAATTACCCCTTTCGGAACAAAATGAACTTCAGAATAAGCAAATTCAGATTCAACTTTTTCAGGTTTTAAAATATTCTCAGCATCTGCATAATAATTCATCATTAAAGCACACTTCTCCACCTCAGCTATTGATTCCGAGATCGGTTTGTTCATCTCAGTAGTGATGATTCTTCCAAATTTCTCTGAATTAGCCTTTAAAATTTCAGCAGCTTTTGCAATTAATTTTTGCCTTTCTTCAAAGGGCACTTTTTTCCATTCTGAAAAAGCCTTATCCGCAATAATAAGTTTATTTTCAATTGATTGTTCCATAATGTAATTTTTGTTTCAAATTCAAAATTTGAATTAGAATGCTTTTATTGATAAAGCATGGATGAAAGCAACAAACTTTGTTCCTTTAGGTTAAATAAAATAATGATTTTCTCTATTAAAAGAATATATTTTTTTGTTATACCATAAACCACTCATTGATCAGACTTGCAGCCAATCTCGCTGTTCTGTCCTGGATATCGTAAAGAGGATTAACTTCTGCCACATCTAGTGCAACAAGTTTTTCACTTTTTAAAATATGCCTATACAAATGCATAAAAGCAGCATCTGCAAAAATACCATTGTATGCTGAAGCAGAAACTCCCGGAGCTATAGATGCATTAAATACATCCATACAAATGGTAAGATAGACAACATCGACCTCATCTAAAAGATCAGTGATTCGTTGGTATATGGATGGAAGATTTTCAAAAAACAGTTCGTCTGCCAGAATATATTTCATTCCATATTGATGGGCTGTATCAAATAGCTTTAAGGTATTCGAATTCCTTTGTATCCCGATATGTAACGAATGGATATCACCTTCCTGAGCGATCTGCCAGAATCCAGTTCCGGAGCTTGCTCCTACTCCATCTTCCGGCTGTCGATTGTCGAAATGAGCATCAATATTAATAATCCCTATTTTCTGTTCAGGAAATGCTGTCTTTACCCCTAAGTAATGAGCATAAGTCAATTCATGTCCCCCACCAATGACAAGAGATTTTCCACCTTTCAGTAAAACTTTGGATACATTTTTAGCAAGAGCCTGTTGGGTCTTTTCAAGATGGGTATCATCACAGGTTATATTTCCAAAATCCAATAATGAAAAGTCAGGGAGAATAACCGGAAAATTAGACATATTTTTCCTGATCACATCCGGAGCATCTTTAGCCCCTAATCTTCCTTTATTCCTTTTTACTCCTTCTTCTACTGCGAAACCATGTAAAACGAAATCATTAGTAGAAATAACATCGTAATCATTTTCGATTTTTACTCTTTGAAAAATTCTGTGATAAAGGAGCTCATCTCCATCCCATCTTCCCTGCCAAATAGTTTGTGACATAATTCTTTCTCAGTTCAATTACAGTTTATAAACTCAATAATATTGTTTAAGTAGCATGACAATTTTTAGTCAGGTAAAACAACATGCAAATTTACATAATTTTATCTGTTGTTACTTTTTTATACCTTTCCCTGATTAGCATTACTGCTGATAAACATTTCATTCTTCTCTTCCGATATAATTTCTAAGAATCGTTCATAATGTTTAAGTACATCAGAGATCAATTCATTCTTTGTAAAATATTGTACATCATATCCTTCTCTTGCATCTCCAAAATATGATTTTGGATAATGGGTTGTATTATTTTCTAAATCGGGAAGATTCTCTTCATGAATAATGTATTCCGAAACCGTTTTTTCCTGATTCTTTATTCCATAAATAAAGTTGTTTACAACTCCATGATGAATTTCCATTTCAATTTTGGTTGGATTCTCGCTTTGATTAATCTTCACTTCAATTCCATTTTCTGCAAATTCTTTTTGTAACTCTGTAAAGCCTTCTTTTACCGTATTCTGGATAAACCCATCTACCGAAGAATTATCTTTAAATGAAACTATCCTTTTCAGACGTTCTTTCCAAAATTCTCCCGACCAGGGAATAGCAGAAGCAGAAAAATTTCTTTCATAATATTTCTGATCGATGATCAATGCTTTCATCAAGCTTACAATGAATAAAAGTACGATAATTGAAAATGGCAGCGCAGTGATTAATGTCATACTCTGAAGAGCTTTTAATCCCCCCACATTTAACAATAAAAGAGAAAGCACAGCTAATAATAATCCCCAGAATATCAATTGCCATTTGGGTGATGTTTTAGCATTTTTAGTTGCAATACTGTTCATCACAAATATTCCTGAATCTGCTGAAGTGACAAAAAATATAATGATAATGGCTATTACAAAAAAGCTGGTAAAAGTAGACAAGGGCATATACTCTAAAAACCGAAACATTAATGCATCAGGATTGGAAGCTAACTGACTTAGTTTTCCATCTGCTATATTAAGATCAAACCAAATTGCACTGTTTCCAAAGACTGACATCCAGATAAAATTAAATAGTGTAGGTAATATCAATACCGCAAGAATAAATTCTCTGATGGTTCTTCCTTTTGAAATTCTGGCGATAAATAGACCTACATATGGTGACCACGAAATCCACCATGCCCAATATAAGATTGTCCAATCATAAAACCAGGGCAGAGTTTTTTTCTCGTAGACATGCGTGTTAAATGTCAGATCAAAAAAATTGTTGACATAATTTCCCAATCCTTCGGTAAAGCTTCCTATCAAGAAAACAGTTGGACCTAATACCAATACAAACAGTAAAAGTGCAATCACACTAATTATATTGATATTACTCAAAATTTTCACTCCTTTATTTACCCCGCTAATTGCAGAAAAAACAGAAAGAGATACAAGACAAACGACTATGATGATCTGAGAGGTAAAATTATTTTCAGGAATAACCCCCAGAGTCTGTAACCCGGAATTAATCTGAACCACTCCAAATCCTAATGTAGTGGTAATTCCAAAAAAGGTACAGCAAAGAGCAAATACATCAATGACATTTCCCCATTTTCCATTGATCCTATCTTTAAGCAAAGGATAGAAACAGCTTCTCAAAGAAAGAGGCAATCTGTATCTGTAAGCAAAATAGGATAGTGAAAGACCTACGACTCCATAAATTGCCCAGGCATGGATTCCCCAGTGGAAAAAAGTATAGAGCTGCGCCTGCTTCGCCCTGTTGATATAATGATTGTCTGCAAAAACCTCTGACGAATAATGCTGCATAGGTTCTGCCACGCTGAAATAGATAAGACCAATCCCCATCCCTGCAGCAAATAGCATCGAAATCCAGGAAAAAAGTGAATATTCAGGTTTGCTATCATTAGAGCCTAGCTTAATATGAGCATATTTGCTAAACATCAGATAGACAAGAAAGATAACAAATAGGGTCACCGACCAGACATAGACCCAGTTAAGATTAACAAAAATAAATTCTTTAATACCATTTAAAATATTTTCAGTTGATTCTGGGTATACAGCAGAAAGAAAACAAGTCCCGATAATAAAAATTAAACTCGGAATTGTTACCCCTTTACTGAACGTTGATTGTGTACTTCGAAATTTCATCATATTTATTTTTCGTATTAATTATTGATAGATTATTCAGGCACAGCCGCAACAAAAGCATTCAAAAAAATAAGAAAAATAAGATGGTCTTTCTTTATCAATTACACTTACGAACTACAGAATCATTTTCCTACGGAAAATAATATTGGCATACTAAGGGAAACTTATAAATAAGATTCTAAACGAAAGGCAGGTGTATTACATTATACAGCCCACTTTTCCCCATTGATATAAACATTTTCGGCGGCTAAGCTTCCCTGATTATATAGTACATTTTGGAAATTATCAGTTTTAAAAGTTACAAAATCTGCTTTTAACCCATTTTGTAATCTTCCTCTATCTTCTAACCCAAGAGCATATGCTGAGCGGAAAGTCATCCCTGCTAAAACTTCTGCAGTCGTTAACTTTTGGTATGTTGCTAAAATAGAAGCCTGGGTAATTAAGTTACCCATCGGTGCGGAACCTGGGTTCCAGTCACTGGCTATTGCAAGAATAGCTCCTGCATCCAACAATTTCCGTGCCGGAGTGAACTTTTCCCCTAATCCTAAACTCGCTCCCGGTAATGCAGTTGCTACTGTATTGGAATTTGCAAGGAATTCAATATCCTCATCAATAGTCGCTTCCAAATGATCAGCAGACTGGGCACCAACCTCCACAGCAATTCTTGAACTTCCCGGAGTAAACTGATCTGCATGAACGGTTATTTCAAAACCTAATTCTTTAGTTTTTAATAAAAATTCTTTGCTCTCTTCAGGTTGAAATGCTGATTTTTCAATAAAGATATCTACTCTTTTTGCGAGATTTTCTCCTTTTACTTTTGGTAAAATCTCTGTAAGGATATAATTTAAATATTCTTCATTTCCTCCTTCAAAATCTCTTGGTTTTAGATGCGCAGAAAGACAGGTCGGAACCAAAGTAGCCTTTGTTAGCTCCTGAGCTTTCTTAATTATTCTCAGCATCTTTAGTTCATTTGCTACATCCAAGCCATATCCGCTTTTCACTTCAATGGTTACTATGCCTAAAGATATCAGGAAGTTGATACGTTCTACCAAAGTTTTGAGCAATTCTTCCTCAGATGCATTTCTTGTATGTTGCACAGAACTCCATATCCCTCCTCCACTTTCAGCAATCTCCAGATACGTTTTCCCTGCATTTCTCATAGCAAAATCATTAGCTCTGTTTCCACCAAAGCAAATGTGGGTATGGGAATCTACAAAAGCAGGAAGTACGATTTGCTCACCTTCAACTTCTTCGATCATGATATCCGGGTTTTCTGATCTTAACTCATTGAAGTTTCCCACTTTTTGGATTTTATCGTGATCGACAAGAATTCCTCCATCAAGGATTATTTCAAGTTGATCGTCAGATAATTTTCCTCTTAATGAAAGATTGGCAAGTGTAATGATTTGCTTAAATGGTCCTATTAATTTCATGAGTATATGATCAGAAAAAGTTGTGTTTAGAATTAAATTTTCATCCCAAAAGTACTTAAAAAATATCTTTTAACCTTCATTTTTTAGCATAACCTTTTCCCCAACCTAAGCCTAAAATTCCTATCTTTGAGGTAAATGAAATGAATTAATGCCTGATTTTTTACATCCAGATAAGGAAAATTTTTCTCATGAAGAGCTCATGCAGGAAGAACAAATTCGTCCCCAGAGTTTTAAAGATTTTGCGGGACAGAGAAAGACATTAGAAAATCTCGAAGTTTTTGTTACCGCTGCTAAAAAAAGAGGTGGTGCCCTTGACCACGTTCTTCTTCACGGCCCGCCAGGTCTGGGAAAAACAACTTTGGCCAATATTATAGCCAATGAACTGGGTGTAAACTGCAAAATAACATCAGGTCCTGTTTTGGATAAACCTGGAAGCTTAGCTGGCCTTTTAACCAATCTGGAGGAGAATGATGTTCTTTTCATTGATGAGATCCACCGTTTATCGCCAGTGGTAGAAGAATATCTGTATTCTGCAATGGAGGATTACAAAATAGATATTATGCTTGAAACAGGTCCTAATGCGAGAAGTGTTCAGATTGGGCTGAATCCATTTACACTGGTAGGTGCGACCACCAGAAGCGGGATGCTTACTAAACCAATGCTTGCAAGATTTGGTATTCAGAGCAGATTAGAATATTACACCATAGAACTTTTATCAATGATCATTATCAGAAGTTCAAGAGTTCTGGGAGTGAAGATTTATGAAGATGCAGCCATTGAAATTGCAAGAAGAAGCCGAGGAACACCACGAATTGCCAATGCGTTATTGCGTAGGGTTCGTGACTTTGCAGAAATAAAAGGGAATGGTGAAATTGAAATTAACATTACAAAATATGCTTTAAATTCCCTCAATGTGGATGAATTTGGTCTGGATGAAATGGATAATAAGATCATGCGTGTCATGATTGAAAATTTCAAGGGAAAACCTGTAGGAATTTCTGCATTAGCTACTTCGATTGCGGAAAACCCGGAAACATTAGAAGAGGTTTATGAACCTTTTCTGATCCAGGAAGGATTTATTATTCGTACTCCCAGAGGGAGGGAAGTAACAGAGAAGGCGTACAAACATTTACAAATTCCAATCCCAAAAAATCCGGGAGAACTCTTTTAAGTATAAGGTTTTGAGTTTGTTGTTTAAGTTTTTTTACTATAGTAAGTGGCTTTATGATTAAAATAAAGAGTAGTCAATTTTATGTTTATACCTAAATTATATAAAAGTGAAGATTATAATGTAATGCGCGAAATCATCAAAGAGAATGCTTTCGCTTTACTTATTTCTTCTGTAGATAAGATAAGAGCGACCCATTCTATGATGATGCTTAATGAAGACGATCCTGATCATATGTATATAGAAACACATATTTCAAGAGCCAATCCGCAAGCTAAAACGCTTAAAAACGGTGATGATGTGGTTTGTGACTTTTTAGGAGCTCACACTTATATTTCCAGTAGTTGGTATGATCATATTAATGTTTCAACATGGAATTATGAAGCAGTGCAGATCCATGGAAAAGTTGAGCTGATGGATCAGGATGAGCTTTATAAGCATTTGGATAAATTAACCACTAAATATGAAAAGTTTCAGCAATGCCCAATGTTAGTAAAGGACATGGGTCAGGAGTTTGTAGAAAAAGAAATGAAAGGAGCTTTTGGTATAAAAATAATTCCTACAGAAATATTTATCAAGCAAAAACTTTCCCAAAATAGAAAAGAAGGAGACTATCAGAATATCATCTCTCATCTTGAAAACTCTGATGATGACGGGAAAAAGATTGCTGAAAAAATGAAATCAATTAAAAAGTAAATACATTATAAAACATAATATTATATGAAGCTATATCCAATACAATGTGGAAAATTTAAGCTGGACGGCGGCGCTATGTTCGGAGTCGTCCCAAAGAGTCTGTGGGAAAAAACGAATCCTGCAGACGAAAGAAATCTGATAGAACTGGGAACAAGATCTCTACTTATAGAAGATGGTAAGAAACTAATTTTAGTGGATTGCGGTCTTGGAAATAAACAGGATGAGAAATTTTTCGGACATTACTCTCTTTGGGGAGATGATAATTTAGATAAAAACTTAAAAAAATATGGTTTTGTAAAGGAAGACATTACTGATGTCTTTTTGACGCATTTGCATTTTGACCATTGTGGTGGTGCTATTGAATGGAATGATGATAAAACAGGTTATCGACCAGCTTTTAAAAATGCTCATTTCTGGACTAACGAAAATCATTGGAAGTGGGCAACTGAACCCAACCCCAGAGAGAAGGCTAGTTTTTTAAAAGAAAATATTCTTCCTATACAGGAAAGCGGACAATTGAATTTTTTACCGCTTCCCACAACAGGAAATTACGGATTTGCTCCGGATTTGAAAATGGATGTTATATTCGTTGACGGGCATACTGAAAAGCAAATGCTTCCGGTAATCCAGTATCAGGAAAAAACAATCGTTTTTGCGGCAGACCTCATCCCTACAGCTGGACATATTAACCCGGTGTATGTAATGGGATACGATACAAGACCTTTATTAACAGTAGAGGAAAAAAGCAGGTTTCTTAAACAATGTGTTGACAATGAATATCTGTTATTCTTTGAGCATGATGCACATAATGAATTAGCGAGTCTTAAAATGACGGATAAAGGAGTAAGATTGGACGAGATTCATAGTTTTAATGATGTTTTTGGATATTAATTTAAAGTATGGAAGAATTATATTCAGAAACGAAAAAAGCCGAACCGGAACCAGCACCCAAGATCATTGGCCTGACCGGAGGAATAGGCTCAGGTAAAACTACGGTAGCTCACTTTATAGAAGAATGTGGATTTCCGGTTTATTATTCTGATGACAGAGCAAAAACAATTGTCAATGACAATGAAAACCTGAAAGAAAAAATTAAAGAACTTTTAGGAAATGAATCTTATGATGAGAACGGCTCTTATGATCGAAAATTTGTAGCAGAAAAAGTATTTAATAACAATGATCTACTGCAAAAGTTAAATGGTATTATACACCCAGCTGTTCGAATTGATTTTGAAGAATGGGTAAAAAGACAATCCAAATATTTAGTTTTCAAAGAGACAGCTTTGCTATTTGAATTAAAACTTAATTTACAATGCTATAAATCACTTCTGGTAACAGCACAGGACAACATCAGAATAAAAAGAGTGATGGATAGGGATAATAAAACCTATCGCGAGGTACAGACAATCATGGAAAGGCAAATGCCCGAAAAAGATAAAATAAAAGTTGCGGATTACATTATCTACAATGAAACCAATTTAGAAGATTTAAAGGAGCAAACAGAGCGAATTATCTTCGAAATAGAGTAAACAAAAACTCGCTGGAAATTTCCAGCGAGTTTTTTTTATGCAAAAAAAATAAGCTCCCATTTCTGAGAGCTCATTTTATTTAATAGTGATTATTTTATTATTCTTTGATAAATTTCTTTTGAGCTGTGCCCTTTACATCATCGATATCGATCACATATACTCCATTTATCAATTGGCTCACATCAATCTTGTTGTTCAAGATAATTCCTCCCGATACCAGCTGTCCGGCAGCATTGTAAAGTTTGTAATTAGCTCTCTTGCTAATATTCTTCACATATAACACTGAACTAACCGGGTTAGGATAGATAAGAATGTCTGTTTGATTAACAGGATTTGGTACTGTTTGTTTAGAGATTCTTACCGTGTAATCTTCAACTTCACCATTGGCAAAGCTTACACAATTCACTGGAATCGCATCTTTCTGCATTGCCACCCTCATCACAACATACTTATAATCTGTCATACTGACAAATGCATCAGCTGGCACACTGAATGTACCTTTGATAGGAGTTGTAGTGTTAGGCGATGAAACAAGAATTCTTTCACTAGGATCAAAAGTTCCACTTCTATTGAAATCGATCCATACTGCAATACCTTCATCGTTTGTTGTTCCTGTCCAAGATTTAGCAATGGAAATTTCATTACCTGTAGAACCTTGGATCAATTCAATAAACTTGGTAGGATCACCAGTAAAGTCTGAATAATTCTGAGCATTTGAATCATTAGACATTTGCGGTTTACCACTAGGTTTTACTGTAACATTGGAAATGTATTCACTTACTGAACTACCAGATGACATCTGACAATAAATTACTGTCGGAGTAGTAAAGAAGTATGGAGGTGTATAAGTACCTGGAGTACCACTACAAATGTTAGCAACCTGCATTTCATACTTCGTTAATTCTGTTAATCCTGTAAGGGTAATTGTATTCGTCGCTACAGAAACTGTTGTCCAACTTGGAATACCTACTTTTCTATATCTTATGATATAAGTAGCTCCCGGGAATGGATCCCAAACAACAACTGCTGTTGTAGGGGTCAGATTAGTTATCGTTAATCCCGGAGGTGGTAATTCACATGTTCTCTCCGTAGTAAACACTTTAGGGTTTGAATACGGATTGATCGTAGTTTCACCTACACATATATTAGCTACCTGAACTTCATAAGTAGTATAAGGAGATAATCCTGTTAACTGATATGAATTCCCTGGAGTTGTTGGTACTGTAATTGGAATCCAAGTAGTTGTCCCTACAACCCTGTATCTTAACACATATGTTGAACTAGGAGCGATAGGCGCCCAAGTTACCAATGCAGAGTTTGTTGTTACATTACTAATCGTCACAGTAGGAGGTGTAGGATCACATCTCGTAGAGAATGTCTTAATTGGCGTAAATGTTCCCGGTGTAGTTCCACAACTTGTAGCAACCTGTACCTCATATGTCGTTGCAGGAGTTAAACCTGTCAACTGAACCGGAGGGTTACCATTAAGAGTAGATGCGTTCACAGTGGTCCATGTAGTAGATCCTAAAGGTCTGTACTGCAAAATATAAGTAAAGCCATTCGTTACTCCTGTCCAGTTTACAATTGCTGATGTATGAGTAATTGTATTAATTGCCAGATTGGTTGGAACACCAGTGGCACATGGTCTCAATCTTACCGCATAATCTTCTACTTCACCATTTGTTGCCACCTGACACATTACAGGAGCACTGCTACGTTTCAATACGACTCTCATAGTCGTTGTCAAAGGTCCGTTATATGCTGTTGAAGGAACATTGAATGTAGCATTAACAGTACTTGTTGTATTTGGAGAAATAGCCATAATCTGCTCACTCGTCTCAAATACTCCGTTTCTATTAAAGTCTATCCATGCACTTACAGCATCACTGTTAGTAGCACCAGCCCATCCTTTAGTAACAGCAATTTTATTACCAGTAGAACCTATTTCCAGGTTAACAAGCGTAGCTGGTGTCGTGTAGCTGATATAGTTAGTCTGTACTGAAGTATTACTCATTGGTGCAATACCAGGGTTTACAGGAGTAATAGTTACATTAGAAATGTAATCATTAGTTCCGGTTCCTGTCATATTACAATAGCTAATAGCAGTAGTTGTAAATGGAACCGAAGCTGAGAATGCTCCTAAAACCCCACCACATCTTGTAGCTACCTGAACCTGATATCCGGTAAGTTCTGTAAGACCAGTAATTGTATAACTGTTTCCAGGTGCAGGTACAGGATCAATAGTATTCCAAGCCCCTGTAGCTCCTAATCTCCATCTTAATACATATGTAGCTCCGGTAGAAGCAAACCAAGAAACATTAGCAGTAGTTGCTGTGATATTGGATACCGTAATATTACTTGGAGGTGCAGTAGTACATGGCTGCATATCTATAAACTTAACAGCATAATCTTCGACTTCACCATTACTTGTGAAGTTTTGACATGCACTGTCAATGGTAAGATAATAAACAACGACACGCATTTTCACTTTGTTTGTTCCAATATATGCGTTAGCCGGAACAGAGAAAGTTGCCGTTACAGGAGTTGTACTAGAATAACCAAGATTCATTACTCTCTCTGTAGCATTATCAAAAATACCATCTCCATTATAATCTATCCAAACTGATGTAGCATAAGTACTGGATAAGATGGTTCTGCCAATAGAAATATTATTCCCTGTAGAACCACGCATAAATGTAATAAGCTTAGTAACATCATTGGAATAATCTGAGTAAGTAGTTGGTCCTGAGTTATTGCTCATTGCAATAGAGTTGGTAGGATTAACAGTTACGTTATTGATATAACCATCTCCTACAGTCGCAGTACCAGCATTACAATAATTAATTGCTAATGTTGTAAAATTCACTGATGCCGACCACGCACCCTGAGTACCACCACAAATAGTTGCTACCTGTACTTCATATGGAGTAGCTCCATTTAAATTAGGAATCGTATAGATATATCCAGGTGCAGGTACCGGATTTACTGTTACCCATGTAGCTGATGCTGTTGCTTTATATCTTAGTGCATAAGTAGCACCAGTAGCATTTAGCCAGGAAACAGTAGCTGTAGATGCTGTAACACTACTTACCATAATTGGTGCTGGTGCTGCCGTAGAACATGGCTGCAGGTCTACAATCCTTACAGCATAATCTTCGATTTCACCATTCGTAATGTTTACACATGGATCACTAATAGTAGATGAAGAGATAATAACTCTCATTCTAAGGGTAAGTGGTCCATTATAAGATGTATTCGGAACAGTAAATGTTGCAGTGATAGGAGTTGTGTTATTAGGAGTTGTATTTATTACTCTTTCACTTGCTTCAAATATTCCGTTTCTGTTAAAGTCGATCCAAGCACCAACTGCTAAAGAAGGAGGGAAAGAACTTGGTGTAAGCCAAGATTTATCAACTGAAATACCATTATTTACAGAGCCACGTACGAATGTTACTAATTTCGCAGGATCTGCAGAATAATTTGTATATGAGTTTGCTCCAGAGTCATTATTCATGACGTAAGAGTTCGTTGCAGTTATTTTAACATTTGAAATATAGCCATTCGTGCTATTCCCCGTAACGTTACAATAATTTACAGCTGGAGTACTAAACTGAACCGGAGCTGTAAAAGTTCCTGTCGTTCCAGAACAAATATAAGCTACACGAACTTCATACTGAGATGATTCAGTTAAACCAGTAATCGTATATGCATTTGTTGTCAAAGGAACAGGTGTCCAGGCAGTTGCTCCTACTGCTCTGTATTCTAATATATAAGTAGCTCCTATTGCAGGATCCCACATAACATATGCTGAAGTTGCAGTAATATTAGTTACGGTAAGATTTAATGGAGCATTACTTGTACATGGTATTGGCTGAATTAACTTCACTGCATAATCTTCCACTTCACCATCACCAAAATTTTGGCACATTACCGGAGAAGTGTTATATCGCATCGCCACTCTCATCCTTGTAGTTGAAGGACCGTTGTATGCTGTTGCAGGAACATTAAATGTAGCTGTTACAGGAGTAGTGGTACTGGAAGGAGAGTTCATAACTTGCTCCGAAGCATCGAAAATACCATTTCTGTCAAAATCAATCCAAACACCTACTGCTTCAGAATAAGTAAATCCTCCCGGATAAAATTTTGAAACTGAAACTGTATTACCTGTAGAACCGATCACAAGATTTACCAAAGTAGCCGGATTGGTACTGTAATCTGTATACGTACTTCCAGCTGAGTTATTACTCATCACTGCGGCTCCAACTGGAGTTACTGTAACGTTAGAAATATACTCACTCGCGAAGTTACTTGATTGCATCTGACAATAATTCAATCCAGGAGTTGTAAAGTTTACAGAAGGAGAGAAAGCTCCCTGTGTTCCTGAACATACATTAGCAACCTGAACTTCATACTGAATACCATCCGTTAAACCTGTTAACGTAACAGTATTTGTCGCAGCATTTACAGGAATCCAGGTCGTACTTCCTACAGGACGATATTGAACAACATATGTTGCTCCTGCAGAAGCTGCCCAGGAAACAGTTGCCTGTGTCTGAGTAATCGCTGAAACAACAACACCTGTCGGAGCTGCTCCGGTACATGCTGCTAAACTAGCTACGGTTGCATTACCAATAGCATAGAACACGTTACCTATAGAACTTACTCTAATCTTAACCGTAGAGCCTAATGTTAAAGCTCCGAAAGTTAAAGATTCAGTTCCGTCATTTGCAGTGGAAGGTGTCAAAACATTCCATGTAACACCATTATCTGTTGTATAGTCAATTTTCACATTGGCAACATTATAAGGAGCTGCTGTAGTATTAACTACATCCCAGGTAACAGTACTTGGTCCATTATTATAAGCTGTTGCTGTTGTTACTTTAAAAGGACCATCATTACCTACAGTAATCACCTGTTCTGCAAACTGTGTTTGCTGCTGATTAGCTATAGGACTGTTATCTCTCACTGTCACAGAAAACTTACTGTTTCTTGCCACAGTAGAAACTGATTCCCAGCCATTGTTAGAGTTATTAAGAACTCCAGCTAATACTGAAGATAATTTAGGAAAATATCTTATAGGACTTGTTGTAGGAGCAATAGATCTGAATGAAGCTCCTGTAGTTGTTAATCCTAAGTTATTTTTATTAATGGTTACTGTCGCATTATCTACTTCTTCCCAAGTATAAGTCATTGGGTCATTTTCAGGGTCGGTTGCAGATGCTGTTAATACAAAAGCAGTTCCCTTTGGAATATTATAGGTAGGTAAAGCAGAGATTACGGGTGGATTATTTGCTACCGGAGTCTCTACATCACAGGTTTTACTAATTAAATTAGCTTGTACCTGCTTGATACTCGCAATATGAAAATAATCATCAGAATGCGGCTGAACATCGGTATTAGCTCCTGTAATTCCCGCATATCCCATAATAGTAGATCCTGAACCTGGCTCCATATTAACACCAGTTC
Source organism: Chryseobacterium paridis (assembly GCF_016595215.1). Lineage (GTDB taxonomy): Bacteria > Bacteroidota > Bacteroidia > Flavobacteriales > Weeksellaceae > Chryseobacterium > Chryseobacterium paridis. The sequence goes on from NZ_JAENHK010000010.1 coordinate 2,416,014, forward strand.
CTTCAAGACCATGAGAGAAGGTATGATTACCTCCTAACTGATGTCCCATTTCATGGGCAACATAATCAATATCAAAATTATCTCCTTGTGGAATTCCATCCGCTGGAGATGTGTATCCAGAACCTTTTCCTTTTGGAACTCCGGTAGTTGGATCCACGCAGACGCATCCTATACATCCTGCATTACCACCACCTCCTGAAGCACCAAATAAATGCCCAATATCATAATTGGCATTTCCCACATTAGCTGTTAATGTGTTTTGCAGTTCTAAATTCCAGGCACCACCAGCTCCAGCAGCTGCCGGAGAATAAGGATCGGTTGCAGCATTCGTATAAATTACACCAGGAAAATTCTGTAAATTTAAATGTAATGCAAAATCTTTTTCGAAAACGCCATTTACTCTGGTTAAAGTTGCATTGATAGCAGTAAGTGCTCCAGCAACTGTTCCACCATGAAACTGAGTATACTCACCTGTTACAGACATTACCAACCTCATTGTTCTGTACTTCTTATCCGAGGACTTTGCAAAATTGGTGGTTTGGTTTGTAAAGGCAGAGCCTTTTTCATAAAGTCGATTAATTTCTTGCTTAGATAAAAGGTTCTCATCCATAGAACATAAAAACCCTTCACTGCTTTTATCAGTTTTCGGATGCACACCGTAAACCGTCTTGTCTTTATTCACCGGTTCTATAAATTCAGCCTTCCCATTTTTGAAAATCATTGACTGAAAATCATTGGGTGCTAAACTAAATCTCAGGTACTTGCCCGGATCATCGATCCCGACTCCTACATAAGATCCAAGTTGATACTCGTCTGCCAATTCCTTTACAACAACCGGAAAGCTGTAAACGGCAAATCTTTCAATTTTCCCATCCATCGTAGGCAACGAAATAGTCACAGGCTTTGCATTCTTGCCTGTTTCTTGTGCGTTTGCCAATTGGGATTTTAATAAGGGAATGTCTAAAGAGTAATAGTTCTTAATTTCAGAACTTCCTCTGATTTTCTCTCCCCTGAACGATGTCGGACTCCATTGTGCACTGGTGACGACAAACAGACAGAGAAAGAAGAAAGAAGTAAAAATTTTCTTCATAAGCTTCTCAATATATTATATTAATTATACAAATCTAATCATTTTTTGTTATTAATTTGTAGGTACAATCATTTTTTTTATACAAATTTCACAATAATATAATTTAACATTTCAATAAAAAAAAATCCCCAGGCTAATGCCTGAGGATTCCATATTTATAAGAATATTGTCTTATTTTTTAATGAATTTAGATTTAAATACATCTTTTCCTTTTTCATCAACTGTAATTACATATCCACCTTTTACCAAAGTAGAAACATTAATTTTTCCACCGTTGATATTTCCACTACCTACTAACTGACCAGTAACGCTATAAATTTTATAAGTTGCTTTATCAGAAACTTTAGTAATGTTTAATACATCACTTGCAGGGTTAGGATACAACTGGATACCGTCGTTTTTAATAACAGTTTCTGAAGTTCCTAAAGTAGAAGTTGCTACCACATTATAATCTTCAGCTTCTCCGTAACTAAGTGTTCCACAAGGACCTGTTAAAGACCCTCCTGCATTGTCAGGACCTCCATATAATAATACCACTCTCATTCTCATAGGCTGACCTGTAACAGCTGACTGAGGAACGGTAAATGAACCTGTAACCGGACCTGTTATCTGAGCAACCGGGAAGTTAAGAACTCTTTCATTTGCTTCAAATACACCATTCTTATTGTAATCAATCCATGCAGCAACTGTATCAACATCAGGATTAGCAATGGTAACCGAAATCGGATAAGTACTGCCTTTAATTACATTAATCTGAAGAGCAGGATTAGTTGTATAATTTGTATAGGCACTTTCTAAAGACGTATTGTTAATGTTAGCAACAGTTACATTTGAAATATATTCATAATCAGTATCATCTGCCTCAGTAACACAATAGGTTAAAGTTTGTATTGTAAAGTTTGTAGACGGAGAGTAAGTACCAGTTGTGCCACTACATACAGTAGCTACCTGTACTTCATAAGCAGCACCTTCTACTAAATTATTCAATGTTGTATAAGCTGTGTTCAAACTCAATTCAGTCCAGCTTGCCTCACTTACTTTTTTGTAACGCAATTTATACGTAGCACCTACAACCGGCTGCCATGTAACATCAGCTGAGTGTGCTGTAATATTGGATACAATAAGGTTTGTTGGCGCAGCTCCACTACATGGCGCAAGAGTTGTAACCATTATTGATTTAACCGTGTAGAATATATTTCCTATTGCAGAAATTCTCACTTTAATAGTCTGTCCATTCAGAGAAGATGGGAACGTATAGTTTTCAGTACCATCATTTGGAGTTGAGGCTGATAATAAAGTCCATGTCGTTCCGTTATCTGTTGTGTAATCAATCTTTACATTCGCCACACTATATGGAGCTGCTGTAGTATTAGCAACATCCCATTCTATTGCAGATGGCACATTATTATTTACATAAAAATTATTGATTTTAAATGGACCATTATTTCCCACAACGACAGTTTGTTCCGCAAACTGAGTTTGCTGCTGATTTGCCGCGGGATTATTGTCTCTTACCGTTACAGAAAACTTTGTAGTTCTCGGCACCATAGAAACTGATTCCCACTGATTATTAGAGTTATTTAAAACCCCTGACATTACTGAAGAAAACTTAGGAAAGTATCTAGTCGGACTTGTAGTAGGCGCAACAGATCTAAATGAAGCTCCGGTAGAAGTCGTACCTAGATTAGCTTTATTAATTGTAACATTTGCATTATCTACTTCTTCCCAAGTATAAGTTAAGGGGTCATTCTCAGCATCTGTAGCAGAAGCCGTTAAAACAAATGCAGTCCCCAAAGGAATATTATATGTTGGTAATGCAGCAATAACCGGTGGATTATTTGCGATATCCGTTTCTACATCACATGTTTTTGCAATTAAGTTAGCCTGAACCTGTTTAATACTTGCAATATGAAAATATGGATCAGAATGAGGCTGTACATCTGTATCAGGACCTGTAATACCAGCGTATCCCATAATTGTAGTCCCTGAACCAGGCTCCATATTTACACCAGCTCCTTCTAAGCTGTGTGCAAAAGTGTGATTAGCACCTAATTGGTGTCCCATCTCATGAGCTACATAGTCGATATCAAAAGTATCTCCTGAAGGTGGGTGCAAAGCAGAAGCATCTACCGTTCCGGTTGCTGGAGATGTAATCCCGGATCCTTTACCAAGGGAATTTGTATTTGCAGGTGCTATACATACGCAACCAATACATCCCGCATTCCCTCCTCCTCCGGAAGCTCCGAATAAGTGACCAATATCGTAATTAGCACTTCCTACAACAGTTGTAAGCTGTTGTTGCAATGACAAATTCCATGAACCTGGAGGTGCTAAGGGATTAGTAACCGTTGCATAAGGGTCTGATGCTGGATTATCAAAGATTAGAGTCGGATAACTTAATACATTTAAATGTAATGCAAAATCCTTCTCAAAGACAGCATTTACTCTTGTCACTGTTGCATTGATCTGTGCCAAAGCATTAGCTACTCCTCCAAAATATTGAGTATATTCTCCAGTAACTGACATAGCCAGTCTCATTGTTCTGTACTTTTTATCAGAAGTTTTAGAAAAAGTAGTTGGTTGGTTGGTAAAAGATTTTCCTTCTTTCAACAATTCATTAATCTGGCTTTGTGAAACCGGATCTTCAGTTGTTGAACACAAAAACCCATTCTCATTTTTCTTTGTTTTTGGATGCACCCCATAAACTGTTTTATCAGCATTGACAGCATCGATAAATTCATATTTTCCATTCTGAATAATCATCGATTGAAAATCATTTGGAGCAACAGAAAATCTCAAATATTTGCTTGGGTCATCTAAACTAACCCCAGCATAAGATCCTAGCTGATATTGATCAGCAAAATCTTTTGTCATTACAGGAAAGCTATAGACAGCAAATCTTTCGATTTTCCCACCCATAGTAGGAAGTAAAATTTCTACAGGTTTAGAGTTTGGTCCCATTTCCTGAGCAGTTCTAAGCTGTGATTTGATTTTGTCAAGATCAAGCTTATAATAACTTCGGACATAATTTGATCCTAGTTTCCCCCCTCTTTCGTATGTTGTAGGAGTCCATTGTGCCATAGCAGAAGCTCCTATCAAACTACAAAATAAAGTAGTAAGTAGTTTTTTCATAAATTAATACATTTTTTAAATTCACATTTAACAAAAATATAAAAACTTAAACAGATATTTAATATAAAATATAATAAATACAATAAAACATTCAATATATTTTAAATAGTTCACAACAACAATCAAATTATTACATATGTAAAAAATAAAAAAACAACATTAAAAAAACAAAATACCCACACCTAACAAGAAATCACACAATTAAAAACAAAATAACCCATATAAAAATAAATACTACACAATTAAACAAAAACCCTTACACTTTAAAGTGTAAGGGTTAATTATTTAAATTGAAAATTAAATTAATGTAATACTGCCTTATTATTAATATTATTCAAATAACACTTTAGAATAGTTAAAATAAAAGACTCCGATTCAAAATCTATTTCTTAATAAATTTAATGCTTTCTGAAATTGCATTATCCTTTATTGAAATAACATAAGCACCTTTCACTAACTCAGCTACTGTTACCTGATTATTGGTAATAGTACCACTTTTAACTAGCTGTCCTACAGCATTATGAATCTCGAAGTGAGCTTTGTTTGAAACTTTAGTAATATTCAAGATATCACTTGCAGGGTTAGGGAATAATTGAATATTCTCATTTTTGATATTAGATTCTGAAGTTCCTAAATTGGATGTTATCATCACATTATAGTCTTCTACTTCTCCATAACCAAAAGTTCCACAAGTATTAGCAGCACCTAATGAACCTGTACCGGTAGCATAACGCAGAATAACTCTCATTCTTGTCGCCAAACCTGTTACAGCTGACTGTGGAACTGTAAACGAACCAGTAATAGGACCTGTTATCGTACCTACAGGGAAATTAAGAACTTTTTCAGAATCTTCAAATGCTCCATTTCTATTATAATCAATCCATGCTGCTACTGCATCAGTATCAGGATCTCCAATAGTTACAGAAATAGGATAAGCAGTTCCTTTAATCAAATTGATCTGAAGAGCAGGATTGGTAGTATAATTTGTATAAGAGCTACTAAGAGATGCATTATTAATATTAGCAACTGTTACATTTGAAATATATTCATAAGTAGAATCATTTGCTGATGAGGTACAATATGCCATACTTTGTGTTGTAAAATTAGTAGATGCGGAATACGTTCCAACTGTTCCACTACAAACTGCAGCAACCTGTATTTCATATGCCGTAGCATCCACTAGACCATTTAATGTTACATTAGGATTATTCACATCTAACTGAGTCCACACAGTCTCACTCACTTTTTTATAGCGAACCTTATAAGTTGCTCCTATCAGAGGTTGCCAAGTTACATCTGCTGAATTGGCCGTAATATTAGAAACAACAATATTAATAGGTGCTGCACTGCTACAAGGAGCTAAAGTAGTCACCATTACCGATTTAACAGCATAGAACACATTACCTATTGCAGAAATTCTTAACTTAATAGTTTGCCCGTTCAAAGTAGATGGTAAAGTAATATTTTCTGTACCATCATTAGCCGTTGAAGCAGATACCACTACCCAAGTAGTTCCATTATCTGTTGTATAATCAACTTTTACATTAGCAACATTGTAAGGCGCAGCCGTAGTATTCACAACATCCCATGTTAAAGGTGAAGCTGCCCCACTATTCATATACAATGTATTAACTTTAAATGGTCCGTCATTACCCACAACAATTGTCTGATCAGCATATTGAGTCTGCTGTTGGTTAGGAGCAGGGTTATTATCTCTTACTGTTACAGAAAACTTAGTCGTTCTTGGTACCATAGAAACGGATTCCCACTGATTATTGGAATTATTAAGAACTCCAGCCAATACTGAAGATAATTTAGGGAAATATCTTGTTGGATTCGTAGAAGGGGCAATGGATCTAAATGAAGCTCCGGTACTAGTCGTCCCTAAATTGTTTTTATTAATTACAACACTTGCATCATCCATTTCTTCCCATGTGTAGGTCATTGGATTATTTTCAGCATCTGTTGCAGAAGCAGTCAGTACAAATGCAGTTCCTTTAGGAATATTATATGTTGGTAAAGCTGCAATTACAGGTGGATTATTTGCCACCGGAGTTTCTACATCACAAGTTTTATCTATTAAATTAGCCTGAACCTGTTTGATTGATGCAAGATGGAAATAAGCATCCGAATGAAGCTGAACATCTGTGTTTGGTCCAGTAATCCCGGCATATCCCATAATTGTGGAACCTGAACCTGGCTCCATATTAACACCAGTTCCTTCAAGACCATGAGAGAAGGTATGATTACCTCCTAACTGATGCCCCATTTCATGGGCAACGTAATCAATATCAAAATTATCACCCAGAGGTCCACCACTTGCTGGTGATGTAATTCCAGAACCTTTTCCTTCTGGTTCGGCTGTTGAAGGATCTATACAAACGCATCCTATACACCCAGCATTACCTCCTCCTCCTGACGCACCAAATAAATGCCCGATATCATAATTGGCATTTCCAACTACCGTAGTCAATGTATTCTGTAATTGTAAATTCCAATTCCCCATTTGTGCGGCTGGCGAATAAGGATCTGTAGCAGGATCTGGATAAATCAAAGCAGGATAGCTCAAAACATTCAGGTGTAACGCAAAATCCTTTTCAAAAACTCCATTTACTCTTGTCATGGTTGCATTAATCTGCGCCAGCGCACCAGCTGCACCTCCAAAATATTGAGTATACTCTCCAGTAACCGACATAGCCAGTCTCATGGTTCTATACTTCTTATCGGATGACTTAGAAAAAGAAGTGGGTTGATGCGCAAAAGACTTACCTCCTTTCAACAATTCTTTAATTTGTGCCTGGGATGCTGCACTTTCTTTTGTTGAACATACAAAAGCTCCTTCTTTTTTTGTTTTTGGATGTACTCCATAAACTGTTTTATCAGCATTGACAGCATCAATAAATTCATATTGCCCATCTTGGATAATCATTGCCTGAAAATCATTGGGAGCAACAGAAAATCTCAAATATTTGCTTGGATCATCTACACCTACCCCAGCATAAGAGCCTAGTTGGTATTGCTCAGCAAAGTCTTTTGTCATTACAGGAAAGCTATACACAACAAATCTTTCCATTTTTCCTCTTAGAGTAGGAAGTAGAATTTCAACAGGTTTAGAATTGGTACCCATTTCCTGAGCACCTCTAAGCTGCGATTTAATTTTTTCAAGATCCAGCTTATAGTAATTTCTCACTTGGGCTGATTCAAGCTTGTCACCTCTTTCAAATGTAGTTGGTGTCCACTGTCCAAAAGCAGAAGCGCCAATTAAACTACAAAATAAAGTAGTAAGTAATTTTTTCATAAAATAATATCTTTTTTAATTTGGATTAGGCAAAAATATAAAAAGCTTAACATATTTTTAATAAAAAATAACATAAACTTAATAACTCACTATTCTCGTTGAATAATCCAACAACATATAATCTTTGTTTTGCTTTTTTTTCAAAAACAATGCGACACATATCAAAATCACTAGAATACAATAATCCAGAAAAATAATTCACTAAAAGGTTAAATAAAAAAAACAAAAAAAGGCCACAAAATTGTGACCTTTTTTCTATTATAAAATATTTCTACTTTTTAATAAATTTAATGCTCTCTGAAATTGCATTATCTTTTATTGAAATGATATAGGTTCCTTTTACTAAATCAGCTACTCTAATTTGATTATTTGAGATCGTTCCACTTTTCACAAGTTGTCCTACAGCATTATGAATTTCAAAATGAGCTTTATCCGAAACTTTAGTAATGTTTAAAACATCATTCACAGGATTAGGATAGATTCCAAAATTATTTTTAACAACTTCATTAGTTCCTAATACTTGTACTTTTAATGATCTGCTTTGAGTAGAAGCAAAGTGAGATCCTGAAAGCAATGTTGTTCCGGATTGAGACTTAACATTATAATATCCTCCATAAGGATAGAAACCATCACCATATTCATCATTAACAGTAAGAGTATAGCACTCATCTGCACTTAATGTCCAGTTAAATGTTTTTAAAGCAGGAAGAGCTCCATTTGGTGAGTCAGTGTAAGGACCACCACTTTGCACTGTAGCTCCTGAACTATTTTTAAGTGTCCAACTTGTTTCAGACCCATATTGATCTAACTGAAGATTAAATACTACATTAGCATCTGCTCTTACTATAGCACCTAAATAATTTACAGTAATATTACTGTTAGACGATCTTTGATCAGCAACACCATTTACTGAAGTTACATTAATATTCATCTGTCCTCCCAGAACATTCGCGTCCATAGGAAGTGTTATTATCTGATATTTATCCTGAGCAAGATTTCCTGACCAGTTATACGTTTTTGAATTACCATTTACCGAATAAGTAATAACTGCAGATGTTAATGGGCTTGTTCCTCTGTTATACAAAGATATTTTTGGATTCTGCGCTGTTGGAAGAGCACAAGTAGCAGTAGCACATTCACGCTCCAGCTTCACCTCTGCATCATTGGGGAATAAAGGAATTGGTTGATCAGCAACTGAAGTTTTAAGCTCCATTCTTCTAGGAGAGTTATTCATTACCGTTGTGATTCTGTCTTTTTGATTAATCGTAAAGATGTTCATACATGTATCATTAGTATAATCCATGTAATTTTGAACCATTTCAAATATAGATGGATTAGTACAGCTTGGTATTGCAGGGTTACAAGTATAGTTTGAAGTATGAGCTGTAGGAGTATCTGCACAGAAATCATCTCCACAATTTGAATCACCCCAGATATGTCTTAATCCTAAGAAATGTCCTACCTCATGTGTCATTGTTCTTCCTTTATCATACGGAGCACCAAGTAAGAAACTATTATTCACATTATAATCACTGCTTCCAAAAGTAGCATAGTTAGCAACTACACCATCTGAATAAGCTTCTCCCCCTTGCGCATTCAGACCAGGCAGACCGGAAGTAGATGGAAATTGAGCATATCCTAACAAAGTTGTATCTGTAAATTTCAAGCTCCACATGTTCATATATTTAGTAGGGTCCCAAATAGTCTCAGGTTTTACAAAAGTCTCAATATCTGCTCTTGACCAGGAAGTTTGACATAAATTCACTCTATCAATACCATTAGTAGGATTTCCTTTAGGATCAACTTTTGCTAATGCGAATTGTATTTGTACATCAGCTCCTACTACATTGTTATTAAAACCAGGAGTTCCGGCTAATCTACGGTAATCATTATTCATCACAGTAATTTGAGACATTACCTGCTCATCAACTATATTGGGAGCAACTCCAAGATTCTGACCATTGTGAATAACGTGTACGACAACAGGAATTGTAATGATATTCCCATTTTGTGATTTATTTGCTTTTGCATTTTGAACCAATGGTGCTAACCAAGCTTCAAATTGGTCTGCATTCATTCTTCCAGGAAATTTTGCCTGTAAATAGCTTTCATATTCCACAGTTGAGCATCTTTCAAAACCATGCGATTGAGCAAGTTCTTGCGCAGGCTTATTAGTGAAGTTTGCTTGCTTTTTATTATTTCCGGGTTTGCTTTGAGCATTCAATACTGCTGTTGCAAAAAAGGGTAATAAAAAAAGAAATTTTAAAGTAGTAGATTTTCTCATTAATTTAATTTTATAAGATTCGCAAATATATCAGTTTAAAGCAATATATTTAACTAAATTTGAAATAAATTAAATAAAAATCACAAAATGAAAAACATTATATCATCACTACTCGTAATTTCAACAGTATTTAACGGAAGTTGTAGCTCTCAAAAGAAGATACAAATTGATCAAAATAAATCAGTTGCAAATAATCAAAAAAATATTGTTGAAAAAATTGAATTAACTGAACAAACCAGAGGAACAGACCGAAAAATCACCTACACCCCTTTGTATATAATTACTTCATTAAATGGAAAATCAAGTAGTCTTGAAATGTCATTTGATGGATGGAAAAATATAGTAAAACAGGCAAATTCAGTTAATTTAAGTGAAATAGCTTCATATCAAGCTCCTACATCGGGCCGTTTTTCTGACAGAGCCCTCTCATCAACTATAAGTATTATCTCAAAAGGAAAGACATACCAGTCCGCTGAATTTGACGCTGGGGCTCCACCAAAAGAATTGGAAGCCTTGTACCAGACTTTAAAAAAATAAACCTGAAGATTTCTTCAGGTTTACGTAAAAGTTAAAATTTATAAGCTATATTCCAGGAAAAGCCCATATTAAATTTTGAAGAGCTTCTTCCAAAACCTGGAACAATCATTGGCTGTATATCATCCTGTTTTGTGGTAAACACCATATATTTAGGCTGAAGATTAACATCTATATAAAAATTGGATTCGAATAACTGTACCCTACCTCCTATCACACCCTCGAGCCAATAAGATGATTGGGTAGATGATGGAAAGGCTACAGAAGAATTGCTACCTCCAAATCCTCTTACCGGTACTGCCATGTATTCCTGAGTATAAAATGAACCACCTGCTTTTCCTCCTGCATAAAATCCATTGAATTCATTTTCGGGATCTTTAGCAAGCATATAAAACACCCCTACTTTAACAAAAGGTCCGTTTGCCTTAGCGTCATATCCGTTTTTCTGATAAACATTCTTTTCAAAACCGGCTTCTGCAATACCATGTAAGCTCCCATTGATTTTTGAAGATATAAAACCCTGATATAATTTTCTGTCTGAGAAAAAGGCACTACCAAAATTAAGGACATCAAAACCAACCATAAAATTGGGTTCATATTTCCATTTTTCCTTTTTTGTTTCAGCTTTTGCTTTTTTTACCTGAGCAAAACTCAAGAGGCTCAGTACACTAAAAAAGAAGGTAAAGATTAGTTTTGTCTTCATTCTCTATATTATTTTGTCCCACTTCCACTTTCATAACAGGATTAGGCGTTAGTAATTCAGAACTCAAGTTCCCATAATTTTTTTTCACCCCACACCCTGGGGATACATAGATCGATTTAGTGGTATAACTTATTCTAACCTTAGACTCCTGCCCTTTGTCTGATAATCTGACATATACATCCGTGTAAGGCGAATCATCGACTCTTAATGGTACTAATCGTGAAGTTATCTTCTGGAGTTTTCCTAATTGTACTTTTCCAGACCCATAATCAACAGCAACATACAAGGAATCCAATGTAACTTCTTTATCAGTTGCTGCGTTTTTAAATGCTAGTTTAATTCTAGGTGTTCCTTCTCCACTTTCACAGATATCATCATCTCCTCCACACGAACAAAGCATTCCTAATATGAATGTCAATAAAAGAAATTTAAAATATTTCATAATAAGATTTGAAGCCAAATTTAGGTAAATTATTTTTTTATCAGCAATGCAATATTCTCAACATGATGCGTCTGAGGAAACATATCCACTGGCAATATTTTTACCACATCGTATTGATCTTTCATTAATGCAAGATCTCTCGCCTGGGTTGCAGAGTTACAGCTTACATATACTACTTTTTCAGGAGAAAGTTTTAAGATCTGTTCTACTACTTTCTGGTGCATCCCATCTCTTGGAGGATCGGTAATTAACACATCAGCTTTAGGATGATTTTCTAAGAACTCATCATTAAAAACATTTTTCATATCACCACAATAGAAAGTACAGTTGGTAAGCCCATTTAATTCTGCATGCTCGATAGCAGCATCAATAGCTTCCTGAACTGATTCTATTCCGATAACCTGCTTTGCTTTTCGGGCTACATACTGTGCAATAGTTCCAGTTCCAGTATAAAGATCATAAACTACTTCATCACCTTTCAAGTCGGCAAATTCTAAGGTTTTTCTGTACAGCTCCAATGCTTGCTTATAATTGGTTTGGAAAAACGATTTTGGACCAATTTTAAATTTCAATCCATCCATTTCTTCCATTAAAAACCCTTCACCAAAGTAAACATTAATATCTAGGTCATAAATGGAATCATTCTGCTTAGGATTAATAGCATAAACTAAGGTTTTGATTTGAGGAAATTTTTGTATTAAAAATTGAAAAAGCTCTTCTCTATTTTCTTTTTCTTCTCTATAAAGCTGGAATAGTACCATCCATTCTCCTTTAGAGTTCTGTCTCATCATTAAAGTTCTTAAGAACCCTTCCTGATTTCTAACATCAAAGAAATCTAACCCTTTTTCTACTGCATAATTCTTCACTGCTAATCGGATAGCATTGGATGGATCTTCCTGAAGGAAACATTCTTTAAGGTCTAAAATTTTGCTCCACATTCCTGGAATATGAAACCCTAAAGCATCCTTGCTACCAAAATTTTCTTCAGAACTAATTTCATATTGAGTAAGCCATCTCGCATTAGAAAAAGAAAACTCCATTTTATTTCTATAAAAATATTGTTCTTCAGCACCTAAAATAGGAACTGTTTCAAAATGATCGATCCCGCCAATTCTTTTGATATTATTATAAACTTCTTCCTGTTTGAAATCAAGTTGCTTTTCATAGCTCATGTTTTGCCATTTACATCCCCCACAAGTTCCAAAGTGAACACACTTAGGATCTACTCTATAGGGAGATTTTTCTACAACTTCTACTGCTTCAGCTTCGTAATATTTAGACTTAGATTTTTTCACTCTTGCATTTACTAAATCTCCTGGAATAGCTCCTGAAACCAATACTGTTTTCCCCTCTTCTGTTCTACCTATTGCCACACCTTTAGCTCCGGCTGCTATTAACCTGATATTTTCAAGAATAATGTTCTTCTTCTGTCTCATCCGTAATTTCTATTTTTTCTATCTGTTGGAATGTAACCTTTCGGTTTCATTTTGCAAAAATACAATAAAAAAAACCTTATCCTAGGACAAGGTTTTTCATGTATGTTAAAGTTTACTATTTTGTTGGAGCAGGTTGAGGATTTGCTGGTTGCGGATTCATCTGTTGAGCAGATGGATCAGCACCTAAACCTGGTTGTAATTGTACATTAGGATTAACTTTTGGTGCAGAAAGCCCTGTTAATTTATCTAATATTGTTACTAATTCAGGCTCTCCTAAATTCACAAAAGATCTGCTGGCAATTTTACCATCTTTGTCTATGATTACAAAACAAGGTAATTTAAATCCATAAACACCATATTTCTTAGCAATATCAGAGTTTAATCCTCCATCACCATAAACATTTACTCCCGGAATTCCTTTCAACAGAGTATTACTTGTTTTTATAAACTGATCTTTAGTATCATCTACATTTACAAATACAAAGTTCATTTTCGATTTATAAAAATTAACTACTTCCTTTAACACAGGAACTGCAGCTTCTCCAATATATGGATTCCATGATGCATAGAAAAGCAACATATATGGTTTCCCTTTATTCTCAGAAAGTTTATATGACTTTCCATCTTGTTTTATTAAAGAAGCATCTGGAGCAACTTCTCCAATTTTAACTCCGTTTACAGCTATCTGAATTTTAGTAAGGTCACTTTTGATAGTAGGATCTTTGATATCTTCATCAATGATCTTCTTAATCTTATCAGTAGTTTTAACTGGTGAACCTGGATGAATATCAGATTGAGCCATTACAAATGCTAATAGATAATCTTTAGCTGTTTGAGAAATATCTTTCTTCGTTTTCAAATACTGAGTAAATAATTCTGAAGTTGTAATATCAGTTTTATTCTTGCTATTTGCTTCAGCATATTTTTGAAATTCAGGGCTCATTTTAGCCAATAAATATTGTCTGTAATAAGGATTTTCTTTTATCATAACCTCCTTATTTTCCTGAAGCTTATTTTCATAATCAGTGAACGCTTTCCCCACTTTGAATGAAGGATTGCCAGACATCTGACCTTGTCTCATCTCATACTGACTGATAATAGATAGTAAAGTACTGGCAAGATCATTCTTTTTCCATTGTACCACCTCACTGTCAGGACTGAATTTCTTTACATTTTCTTCAATATTGTTATCAATATCTTTTTCAACTTTTTGGATACCAGCAAGGAAACCTTTTTCATCTTTCGTCATTAGCTCATTCATGTTAACTGTTTGAGCATAATTAGTAAGATACTTTTGAGAAGCTGTAAAGAAATCGTTATTCTTTTTTGCATCTCCTGTAATAACATAGTCATTAGGGAAACTCATTCCACTTCCTGAAATATTAAGAGTTTGACCTCCTTTTAGATAAACTAAGTTTTGTTTTCCAGCATAAGAAATAAGATACATCCCATTTTTAGGCGCCTCGAAACTTCCGGAAAATGTCCCATCATTTTTCACCCCAATATTGGCTAATGGCAATGTGGCAACTCCTGAAGCCTCAATAAATTCGATTCTTTCTAATGGAGATCCTCCTGTTATTTTTCCTTTTACTTCTACTTTTTTAGAGCAAGACATCACAAATATTGCAATGATAAACAATAAAAGATATTTTTTCATTTTGATTTTTATAATTAAGCAAAAATAAGTTTTTCAAGTATACTAAATACAATTAAATAGTACTTTTTATGAAACATTTAACTAAAAAAATCGCCATCCGATAAGGAGACGATTTTTTTTATTTTTTTGAACTGATTTTATCCTTTATCAACTAATGCTGACATATATTCTCTGTTCATTCTTGCAATGTTTTCCAAAGAAATCCCTTTAGGACATTCAACTTCACAAGCTCCTGTATTCGAACAGTTACCAAATCCTTCTTCATCCATTGCTTTTACCATATTCAGAACTCTTCTTTTCGCCTCAACTCTACCTTGAGGAAGTAATGCGAACTGAGAAACTTTGGCTCCAACAAACAACATAGCAGAACCATTTTTACAAGTAGCTACACAAGCTCCACAACCGATACATGCAGCAGCATCCATCGCTTTATCTGCATCTTCCTTAGGAACTAAAATTGCATTGGCATCTAATGTATTTCCAGAAGTATTCACAGAAATAAAACCACCTGCGGCCATTACTCTGTCGAATGCACTTCTGTCCACCATTAAATCTTTAATTACAGGGAAAGCTGCACTTCTCCATGGTTCAATAACGATTGTCTCACCATCCTTGAACATTCTCATGTGAAGCTGACAAGTCGTAATACCTGTATCAGGACCATGAGCTCTACCATTGATGTAAAGAGAACACATTCCACAGATTCCTTCACGACAGTCGTGATCGAAAGCGATAGGTTCTTTTCCTTCGTTAATTAAATTCTCGTTAAGGATGTCCAGCATTTCTAAGAATGAAGAATCTGTGGAAACATCCGATATTTTATAGGTCTCAAACTGACCTTTAGTTTTCGTATTTTTTTGTCTCCAAATTTTCAGCGTAAGATGAAGGCCTTTTTTTGCACTCATAATTTTATATTTATAGGTTGGAGATTATTTGTAACTTCTTGCTTTAACTTCGATATTGTCATAGATAAGATCTTCTTTGTGCAGAACTTCCTGTTTAATATCATCACCCTTATATTCCCAAGCTGCTACATATTTGAAGTTAATGTCATCTCTTTCTGCTTCACCTTCCGGAGTAGCATGATCTTCTCTAAAATGTCCTCCACAAGATTCGTTTCTGTGTAAAGCATCGATTGCCATTAGCTGTCCAAGCTCCAAGAAATCTGCTACTCTGAACGCTTTTTCAAGCTCTGTGTTCATCCCTTCAGCTTCTCCCATTACTTTTACGTTCTTCCAGAAATCTTTTTTCACTTCATCGATTTCTACTATCGCTTCTCTCAAACCTTCCGGAGTCCTTCCCATTCCAACCTTATTCCACATGATATGTCCTAATTGCTTGTGGAAATGATCTACTGAATGTGTTCCTTTATTATTAACAAAGAAATTTACCTTGTCTTTAATTTCTTTTTCAGCTGCGTCAAACTCAGCAGAAGTCGTAGGAATTTCTCCTGTTCTGATATCTGCAGAAAGATAATCTGCAATGGTGTAAGGAAGAACAAAATATCCGTCTGCCAAACCTTGCATTAATGCAGAAGCTCCCAATCTGTTAGCTCCGTGGTCTGAGAAGTTAGCCTCACCAATTACGAAACATCCAGGGATTGTAGATTGCAAGTTGTAATCAACCCAAACACCACCCATTGTGTAGTGAACGGCAGGATAAATCTTCATTGGAGTTTTATAAGGATCATCTGCGGTAATCTTTTCATACATTACGAATAAGTTACCATATTTCTCCTCAATCCAACTTTTACCTAAATCATAAATTTGTTGATCTGTAGGATTGTGAATATGCTTTTCAATAGCTGCTTCTTTACCTTTTTTAATGATTTCTGTGGAGAAATCTAAGTAAACACCTTCTTTGGTATCGTTATTTTCAATTCCGAAACCAGCATCACATCTTTCTTTACCTGCTCTTGATGCAACATCACGTGGTACCAAGTTTCCAAATGCCGGATATCTTCTTTCAAGATAGTAATCTCTATCTTCTTCTTTAATATTTTCAGGTCTTAATTTTCCTTCTCTGATGGCAACTGAATCTTCAATTTTCTTAGGAACCCAGATTCTTCCAGAGTTTCTTAATGATTCAGACATCAAAGTAAGCTTAGACTGCTGTGTTCCATGAACAGGAATACAAGTCGGGTGAATCTGTACATAACAAGGATTTGCAAAATATGCTCCTTTTTTATGAATTTTCCAAGCCGCAGAAACGTTTGAACCCATTGCATTGGTAGACAAGAAGTATACATTACCGTAACCTCCTGAAGCAATTACAACAGCGTGAGCTGAATGTCTTTCAATCTCACCAGTTACAAGGTTTCTAGCGATAATTCCTCTTGCTTTTCCATCTACGATTACCAATTCTAGCATTTCGTGACGGTTGTACATTTTCACTCTTCCTTTTCCGATTTGACGGCTTAATGAAGAATATGCACCTAATAATAACTGCTGACCAGTCTGCCCTTTTGCATAAAAAGTTCTTTTTACCTGAACCCCACCAAATGAACGGTTATCTAACTGACCGCCGTAATCTCTACCGAAAGGAACTCCCTGAGAAACACATTGGTCGATAATATTTGCAGAAACTTCAGCTAATCTGTAAACGTTTGCCTCTCTTGCTCTATAGTCACCACCTTTGATTGTGTCATAAAACAATCTGTATGTAGAGTCACCGTCTCCCTGATAATTTTTAGCTGCATTGATACCTCCCTGAGCTGCAATTGAGTGTGCTCTTCTTGGAGAATCCTGATAGCAGAATGCTTTTACATTATATCCTTGCTCAGCCAGAGTAGCTGCAGCAGAACCACCTGCCAAACCTGTACCTACAACAATAATATCAATTTTATCTCTGTTGTTTGGTGCAACAAGGTTCATATGATCTTTATGATTTTTCCATTTATCCTTTAAAGGACCCGCTGGAATTTTTGAATCTAACTTACTCATATTAGTATATTGATATTATTGAGTTATAAAATGATAAACTGCGATAAAAATAAATCCAAAAGGGATAAGGATTGAATACCAAGTTCCTATTGCTTTAATTACCGGAGTATATTTCGGATGTCTTGCACCAATTGACTGGAAAGAAGACTGGAATCCGTGTGCTAAGTGCAATCCCAATAACACAAATGAGATTACATATAAAGCCACTCTCCAGATATCAGCAAATTTCTCATGCAGTTCCGGCCAGAAACGTTCTGTATCAGGAGCAAGTCCTTCTACATACTTATAATTGATTTCATGAATCCAGAAATCATAAAAGTGAAGCGCTAAAAAAGCTAATATAACAGCTCCGGAAATAATCATATTTCTAGACATCCATGATGAATTCACAGAAGCGTTGTTAGAGTCATATTTAATCGGACGCGCTTTATTATTCTTTATTTCCAATACAAATCCCATAATAAAATGGAAAAGTACTGCGAAACCAAGAATAGGTTGCATTAAGAATTGAACAAAAGGATTATACCCCATAAAATCAGATGCCGTGTTGAATGCATCACGATTTATAACAGATAATAAATTTGTTGTTAAATGCAGTATAAGAAAAATCAGCAAAAACATAGCTGATAATGCCATAGCATATTTTCTACCTATTGTAGAACTCGTTAAACCTGCCATATTAAGTTTAAATTTGAATTTCTACAAAATTAGGAAATGTTAACAATATTGAAAAGTGAGAAATCTCACTATTAGCCAGTTTGTAATCTTTCTAAATAAGAGCGTAAAGTATAATAAATAAAAGAAAAAAATAAAAATGTAACAATTAATTTATATCATAAATTTTGCCATTATAGATAATCTTTTTCGTCAACTTGTCTAAATTTTTCAATTCAATTCTTTTTAATCTCCTTGAGGAACTGTAGGGATTAACAATATATCTGATAATCTTTTCTCTGTTTGAATTATCTGTTATCCAAAAAAATGCGGTACTTCCATTTTTTACTGAAAGCACCTTATCTTTTCCTATATGATGGACAAGCACTTCCTGTCTTTGGTTTTCTATAATATCAAATGAATATCTTGTAATAAAAAATACTAAAACTAAAATGATCAGTTTCATCCTATTTTCAAAATTAAATTTGAGAATTGCAAACCTTAACAAGTATACTAATAAGAATAATATAAAAACTTCAATTAAACTCATAGAAATATTTTCAATAAAAAAGATATCAAAGCTGGCAAACCAATGAACACATTTCAGTAACCCTTTCACCATCATATCATATCCTGTGTTGACACAATCAAAACTTATCGTAAAAGCAAACAATGAAGTCATACAAAAAGAAGACATGATGATGAGCTCAGAAAAGGGAACAATGATAAAATTGGCAAAGATTGAGCTCAATGAAAACTGATGGAAATAATATAAAACTAAAGGAATAGTAGCAAGCTGAGCAGCAACTGAAATAGATATTGTGTTGAAAATTAATTTTTTCATATAGTTATCCTGCTTTGGGAAACACTTTAGCAAGGGTTGATTTAACCAGAAAATCCCTAAAACAGCAGTAAAACTTAATTGAAACCCTATATTAAAGAGTTGTTGACTGTCTATACATAAAATTACAAATGCAGACAATGCCATTGAATGCAATACATCAGGTTTTCTTTGAAGCAAAACATAAATAAAATAAACAGTCAGCATTGTACATGAGCGGACTACAGAATTTCCAAACCCAATAAATGTCGCAAACAACCAGATAAACACTAAGCTTACAATAACTGTATACTTCCTCAATTTCAGTGGAAGAAGAAGTTTAAGAAGAAAGTAAAACAATCCAAAAATCACCATAATATGCGTACCGGAAATAGCAAGAAAATGCACTAACCCGGATCTGCTAAAATCCTGTATAACTGATGGATCAATTTCCGTTCTGTCTGCAAGGATAATCCCTTTCAAGAACTCCCTCGTCTCTGCTGAGATATTGACACTGTCAATGTTTTGTAAAACCTCCAGCCTTTGCTGTTGAATCAATTCTTTAAAACCCAGGTCAGTTCTTGCCACAGATAAGACATCTCCTGACAAATACATCTGATACCAAATATTTTTCCTTTTGAGATAATTAGAATAATCAAATTGAAAATCATACAAAGGAGGTTTTAATTTATTAATAAAAACCAATGCTTTGTAATAGTGATTAAAATCCAGCTGCTCTTCACTTTTAGAAATGTATAAAATTGAATTAACCTCATCATTACCAATTTTTGCAATTATTTCATATTTTTTATACTTCTCCGTTGAATTGAGTTTTCTTGACATCTTAAAAGTTATACGTTCTTTGGATGATTTTACATCAGGTCTGAAAGAAAAAGTATGTAATGAATGTAAGGTAATCCCTAAAAGAAAAAACATTAAAGCTAAAAGAATCGCTCTTAGCTTATGTAAAGACCAGGATTGAAAAAATAAGGATGTCATTATTCCAAAACATATAAATACTACAATAACAATTGAGGTTTTGCCAAGTAATATCTGGTCCTGGAAAAAGATTCCAAGAATAAAACATATAGCGAGAATAAGAAGTGGTTGTTTATTCAATTCAAAATTTGTGTTAATCAAAAATATGTATTGAGATAAAAACTTGCACATCAAAACTTTAGAATTTTTAAAACAACAATGAATTCGTTTTATAAAAGAAAAATCGCAGAAAAAAATTCCTGCGATTCATTATAAAGCATTTAAATATTTTAAACTGTGGAATCAAATGATCTCTCCTGCGGCTTCTTCGCCAGACATAATAGCGCCTTCCATAAAGCCCTGCCAATCGGCAAGGTGCTCTCCTGCAAAATGCGTATGCAAAAAAGGTTCTTTCAAAATCGGTTTGATTCTGAACCATTGCCCAGGTCCATAAAGTGCATAGGCTCCTTTTGAACGGTCATCATTGCCCCAATAATAGTTTTCCTGTTGCAAAAGATTAGGTTTTACATCTCCAAAAACCGGACGTAATGTCTCTTGTATACTTTTAAAATTCACCTCATGACTTTGGTTGGCAATTACCGCAGCTTTGTCTCCAATACTGTAAGAAATCAAAACTCCGGATGTTCCTGGTTGCTTTTGGGTAGCATGATAAAAATAATGAGGTAATTGATCTGTAACCATATCAAAATTTTCAGCTTTCCAGAATCGTTTATCAAACAACATAGCATGTTTATTGATCCGGCAATATTGAAGCTCGTTAAGTGCTTCTATTTTATTTTCTGGCAAACCAGGTTTCCAGTCGATTTTTTTTAAGGCAAAGGTGGGCAAAGTACAGATCACTTTATCCGCTTCAAAAACTTTTCCATTAGCACAGAATACCTTTACCTTATCTCCTTGCTCAATCCGGGTTACAGTATGATTTAATAAAATCCTCTTCCCTCCTAATCTTTCTGAAAGCTTATCTGCTAATCTCCTGTTACCACCAACAATCTTTTGATCCATTTGGTTGTTCGTATGGTTTTTTCGGCCTTCTTCTGTAATATTTTCAAAATATTCAGAAAGAGCTGAATTTGCAGAAACCTGTCTTATGCTCTCTCCGAAGTCTGTACTATCAAACAATTCCCGGAGATCTAAATCACGCCCTTTACAGCCGTTGTTAACTAAATATCGCCACCAATCCATTTTATCCAGTAGCTCTTTATCCTCATCACTAAAATTTCTATAATCTTCCAGTAACTGGTCAAATTTAGCATCCCATTCTTTACTAAAATGTGACTTTTTAGGAGGGCTGTAAATACCATTGTATAGAATATGTGTATCCATCTGATTGGTATCTAATTTCAGTTTCATTTCATCGCAAAGTGTAAGGATACGTTGATGTGAATTCCCAACCCATTCTGCACCAAGCTCTATGATAAGATCATTTTTCATTGTATGAGAAAAGACCCTTCCTCCAATGGAGTTTTGCCTTTCTAAAACGGTAACATCAAACTTTCTTGGATCAAATTTACAGGCTGCCGCCAATCCAGAAAATCCTGCACCAATTACAATAACTTTTTTATTACCTGATAAAATAAAATTAGCAAAAGATGAACTGGGAATCAGTACACCCCCAGCTGCAAGTAGACCTTGCCTCAGAAAAGACCTTCTTGTTGTCATAGTACATTTAGGTTATTAGTTTTTATTCAAAAAAAAGACGCATTCAAAAAGCAATTACCTCACCATGAATACGCACGAATAAAATTAATAAAAAATCACATATATAAAAAAATCGCAGAAATTTCTTTCCGCGATTGATGTTATTATTAAAATATTTTAAACTGTTAGAATTACTTCTGCAGCATGATCACTTGCTCCGCTTCCACCAAGCTTTTCCCTCAAAAGTTTATAGTCATTTAAAACCTTTGATCTTTTTTCGCCTTCCAGAATCTTTTTTAATTCCTCAACCAGATTCCCTGTATTCAGGTCATTTTGAATAAGCTCTTTTACCACTTCCCTATCCATGATTAAATTGACCAAAGAAATATACTTGATATTTTTAACCAATCTTTTAGCAATAGCGTAAGAAATCTTACTCCCCCGGTAGCAAACCACTTCAGGAATATTGAGCAAAGCAGTTTCAAGTGTAGCTGTTCCAGACGTTACAAGAGCTGCTTTCGAGCACCTTAATAAGTCGTAGGTCTTATTAGAAACAAAATGCACATTATCATCTACATAAATTTCGTAAAAATCCTTCGGAAGACTCGGAGCTCCAGCTATTACAAACTGATATTCTTTAAAATAAGGTCTTACGGAAAGCATCATTTCAAGCATTTTTTCAACCTCCTGCTTTCGGGATCCAGGCAGCAAAGCAATGATTTCTTTGTCATTTAATCCATTTTCCTTTTTGAAAGCATTACTATCAATATCTTGTAAACTGGATATAGCATCTAATAAAGGATGACCTACAAAATGAGAATGAACACCGTGTTTTTTATAAAAATCTTCCTCAAATGGCAAAATTACCATCATTTCATCTACATACTTTTTTATAATCTCTACCCTTCCCTCCTTCCAGGCCCACAGTTGAGGAGAAATATAATACACAACTTTAATTCCCAGTTCTTTAGCAAATTTTGCTATTCTCAGGTTGAACCCCGGATAATCAATCAAAATTAAAACATCCGGAAGATTATTCTTAATATCCTCCTTACAGAATTTGATATTATTCAAAATGGTCCGAAGATTCATTGCAACTTCCAGAAAACCCATGAAGGCTAAATCACGGTAATGCTTTACTATAGTACCTCCTTGCTGAGTCATCAAATCTCCCCCCCAGAATCTGAATTCTGCGTTTGGATCTTTTTGTTTCAAAGACTTCATTAAATTGCTTCCGTGTAGATCCCCTGATGCTTCTCCAGCTATGATATAATATTTCATTTCTATAATAAGGATAGAGAACAAATTAAGAAGTTGTTGAATCTTAATTTGTAAATTTGCTCAAAGATAATGATAAAAAATGTCAGAAGAATTTGAAATCAGAAATAAAGTAAACGAAAGCGGCCTCGTAAATTTTGATCTTGCTGCGCTTGTTCCAAAAGGAATAAGAAAGGGTATTGATCTGAAAGATTTCCTTTTTCAGGAAATGATTTTAAAAGAAAAAGACTTCCGTGAACAAGTGGCTGCAATTAATACTGAAGAATATACTGATACCTATATTTATATTTATAACTCTGCAGATGCAATAGTTCCTTTATGGGCTTACTTTGTCATTACTGCTAAGCTTACTGATGTTGCAAAAAAAATAGTTTTTGGTAATCGCGAAGATCTGGAAGTAATACTGATGCACAATGCGATCCAAACTTATGATTTTGATGAAATGAGGGGAAAAAGAGTTTTGGTTAAAGGATGCTCAGATAAAGAAATTCCTGAAAACGCTTACGTGGAACTCGTGGAACAATTGAAACCTATTGTAAAATCATTGATGTTTGGCGAGGCATGTTCTAATGTTCCTATCTTAAAAAACTAAACTCATTGTCAATCACTTATATAAAATAACAAACTTTAACAGTTATTTTAGATTAAAAAAATTGATAGGGAATATTTTTTGATAACTTTGGTTTACTTAACAATTTAAATAAACACAAACATGAATCTAATCGATTTGCTTACGGGAAGTACAAGTAACCAGGTTGCAGAGCAGGCTGAGAACAAATTTGGAATCAGTAAAAATCAAATTATTGCTCTATTAGCTGTAGCAGCACCTCTAATTATTTCTTATCTGAGAAATAAGTCTCAAGATTCAAAAGAAGCTGAAGCTTTAAATAATGCTTTGGATAAAGATCATAATGGAAGTATTTTAGATGATTCTTCACAAGTTGAAGCAAGACAAGCAGAAGGCGGGTCAATCCTGAACCATGTTTTTGGTAATGACAAACAAAATGTGGAAAATCAGCTGTCTCAAAATACCGGAATTTCAATCGATAAAATCGGTCCGATTCTAGCCATGCTAGCACCTGTTATTATGGGTTATATCGGAAAAGAAAAACAACAGAACAATGTGAGCGCTGGAGGTTTAGGAGATTTACTAGGTGGAATTCTTGGAAATGCATCCAACCAAGCTCAGGCTCAACAATCAAGCCCACTCAATGACATCTTAGGAAGTGTACTTGGTGGTGGACAATCTCAATCTTCGGGAAATCCTTTAAATGATATTTTAGGAAGTGTTCTTGGAGGGGGACAGCAAAATCAACAACAAGGAGGACTAGGAGGAATTCTGGGAAGTATTTTTGGAAAATAATTTAATTTGAAATACAGAAAAAGACCAAAGATTAATCTTTGGTCTTTTTTATTTTCTTACTTCTTCGATTTCTCTTCTGAAGCTGCAATTAGTTTAGAGGCTTTCCTAGGTCTTCTTTTTCCATAGCTCCCATTATTAATTTTACCTCTTCTCGATTTTTTGTCTCCTTTTCCCATAGTAATAATTATTTGTTGATATGTACTAAAGTAAGAAATCTTAACAAAAACAGAGGAACTTCAGATGTTAAAATTTTTATAAATCTAAACTTTAGCCATCTCCATTTTCCATTTTAAATAAAATAAAAGTTGCAATTGTATTAGGATTTCTCTACACGAATTGAAATACAAATAGCTAAAAGAAAAACAGGCTCTTACAGAATGAATAATTTTTCATGATTCAAAAAAAAACACAACAATTATTTATTGTATTACGATAATTATTTATATATTTACAACAAAATATTACATCATGAAATTATTAGGTAAAAAATCTATTTCGACAGCAATAAGCTATGTCCTTTTCTTCTTGTTTATTTTCTTTGCATTTCATTTTATATATGAACTATTTGGATATGGAATTTCTTACTACAATTTAAAAACAGGAAGTCATATTTTTTCGGAAACTTTTTATGCTGGGGACACAATCAGCTGGGGAGAAAGTATTCCTGGTAAAGATCATCTATTTTTCAGGTTTAAATATCCTTTTACTGATACCCAGATGCTAACAGGACTATTTAATTTTAAAATGTTCCTGAATAATTTACTCCAAATTACCTTTGTTACTCTATTCTTCTTTTCAACTTATAAAATTTTCAATGGTATGAGTAAGAACGTACTTTTTAATCCCGAGGTCATTAAATGGCTAAAAAGGTTTTCCTTACTGAACATCATTTACGTTCCTTTATTAATTTTGAATTGGGTTTATAATTTTACCCCACAGCTTAACCTCAGTATTCTCTTAACATCATTTACTTTCTTATTCCTTGGAACGATGGTATATTTTATCGTTGAATTTTTCAAAAAAGGACTGGAACTTCAACAACAAGCCGATTTAACCATTTAAAATATGCCAATTATCATTAACGTTGACGTCATGCTTGCAAAACGCAAAATGCAGTCACAAGAACTTGCTGAAAAAATCGGCATTACACAAGCTAATCTTTCTATTCTTAAGACGGGAAAGGCAAAAGCTTTAAAAATTACCACTCTGGAAGCAATCTGCAATGCATTGGATTGCCAGCCGGGAGACATTCTAGAGTTTGTAAAAGAATAATTCATTAAATACATTTCGTCATTTATAACAAATAGTAAATATTTTACACAATTTCTAAAACTGAAATTCAAATCTTAGTAAATTGTATCAAAAAAATAAATTAACTTTGTGTATTCTTAAAATAAAATTTTCATGAAAAAAATAATCTCTACTGCATTAATTTTCTCAATTTCTATTTTTGCTAATTCATTATTCGCACAGCAAATTACAAGTGAGCAAATGAAAGCATTCCAATCAGACAATATTGCTGCTTTCAAAACTGTTTTTGCAAAAACAGATTATAACAAGTGTTTTGCCACAAAAGAAAATTCTTACTCTCCCCTCTCATTGAGTATAAAATATGACAATAAAAATATTTTTAATTATTTACTTTCCAATAGCGCAGATGTAAATAAAGAATGTGATAATCAGACTCCATTAATGGTTGCCGCAAGATATGGAAAGGCAGATCCTGCCAGATCCTTACTGACTCTAGGGGCTAACAAAGACACAAAAAATAAAAAAGGAGAAACTGCAAAAGATTTTTCCATTAAATACAAGCAGACTGCTCTTACGGAAATTTTAAAATAAAATATTCTAAATAAAATCAAAAACTTCCTTTCGGAAGTTTTTTTTATTTATAAGACCTTCAAAAAACTTATCTTTGCACTTTAAAATTCAGACCATAATAAGGCTGATATCAAAAGTATAATATCTAACATCTAAAACAAATGTTTCGATCGCACACAAACGGAGAATTATCTCTAAAAAATCTTAATGAAGAAGTTACACTTTCCGGATGGGTACAAACTATCCGTGATAAAGGATTTATGATTTGGATAGATCTTCGAGATCGTTACGGAATTACTCAGCTTGTTTTTGATCAGGATCGTTCTTCTGCTCAATTGATGGAAGAAGCCAAGAAGCTGGGCCGTGAATTTGTGATTCAGGTTAAAGGAAAAGTAATTGAGAGAGTAAGTAAAAATCCCAATATTCCAACTGGAGAAATTGAAATTTTAGTTGAAACCTTGACAGTTCTTAATGATTCTCAACTTCCCCCTTTTACGATTGAAGATGAAACAGATGGTGGTGAGGAATTAAGAATGAAATACCGTTACCTGGATATCAGAAGAAATCCGGTAAAGGATAAATTGATCTTCCGTCATAAAATGGCGCAGAAAGTAAGAAATTATCTTTCAGAAGAAGGATTTATTGAGGTAGAAACACCTGTCTTGATTAAATCTACTCCTGAAGGAGCAAGAGACTTTGTGGTTCCAAGCAGAATGAATCCTGGGCAGTTTTATGCATTACCTCAATCTCCACAAACTTTCAAACAACTATTGATGGTAGGTGGAATGGACAAGTATTTCCAAATTGTGAAATGTTTCCGTGATGAGGATTTAAGAGCAGACAGACAACCGGAATTCACACAAATTGACTGTGAGATGGCTTTTGTAGAACAGGAAGATGTAATGAATGTATTCGAAGGAATGACTAAAACCCTGATCAAAGATATTACAGGTCAGGAGTTTGGAGCTTTCCCAAGAATGACTTTTGCAGAAGCAATGCAAAAATACGGAAATGACAAACCAGATATCCGTTTCGGAATGGAGTTCGTGGAATTAAACGAGCTTGTAAAAGGAAAGGATTTCAAAATATTTGATGATGCAGAATTAGTAGTTGGAATCAATGTTGAAGGTTGTGCAGACTACACAAGAAAGCAAATCGACGAATTGGTAGATTGGGTAAAGCGTCCACAAATTGGAGCTTCAGGAATGGTTTGGGCTAAATTCCAGAATGATGGAGTAAAAACATCTTCTGTTAACAAATTCTACAATGAAGAAGATTTATCTAAAATCATCGAGAAATTTGGAGCAAAAGAAGGAGATTTAATGCTTATCCTTTCAGGAAATGAGAACAAAGTGAGAGCTCAGCTTTCGGCATTAAGAATGGAGCTTGGAAATCGTTTAGGATTAAGAAAAGGAAATGTATTTGCTCCTCTTTGGGTGGTTGACTTCCCACTATTGGAATTTGACGAAGAAACTCAGAGATATCATGCGATGCACCATCCTTTCACATCTCCTAAACCGGAAGATATTCATTTGTTAGAAACCGATCCAGGTAAAGCAAGAGCCAATGCCTACGATATGGTTCTTAACGGAAACGAAATCGGTGGAGGATCTATCAGAATTTTTGACAAAGATCTTCAATCTAAAATGTTTGACTTATTAGGATTTTCAAAAGAAGAAGCAGAAGCTCAATTCGGGTTCCTGATGAATGCATTCAAATATGGTGCACCTCCTCATGGTGGTTTAGCTTTCGGATTTGACCGTTTGGTTGCAATCCTTGATGGAAATGAAGTGATCAGAGATTATATCGCATTCCCTAAAAATAATTCAGGACGTGACGTGATGATTGATGCTCCAGCGTCCATCGCAGATGCACAGCTTGACGAGTTGGAATTACAATTGAATTTAAAAGCATAAATTTAAAGCGAGGTTTTTCACCTCGCTTTTTTTATTTCTAAATATGAGAAAAGAAGAACTTGTCAATTTTATAGATAATCTCAGAAAAGATTTCATTGAAAATAGAGAACAATGGGAAAATAAAACTATTGAAGATTATTTGGAAGCAATGTCCCGCTATATTGAAGATATTGATGGATACTACAAAAATACAAATCAGAATATAAATTTAGAGAAAGTAAATTGGAAGGTCTTCTCAGATATTTTGAAAGGTAGTAGTATCTATGAATAAATACAGCTATTTAATCTCATATAAATCTAAAAACCACTACAAGATTCTTATTCATTCTATAAGTAATTATTCTGCACCAACCACGCAGTAATTCTTTTAAGCGTAAGTAAATTAGGATCTATAACAGATGACAGAGAACTTACTTTATCCTTCTGTGGGATAGAAACTACTTTTCGTACCTTATCACGAGCAGTAAATAGTTCAAAGTTTTGAGCATTGTTTCCTCCGGCAAAACTTACTTTAGCTACCATAACACCATCAGGAACAAAAAACTCATAAGAATCCTGCCCGCCCATATTTCCAGTAGAAGTAAAAAAGCCTATCATTTCTCCTCCCTGTTCAATGGATTTTGTTTCCTTCAATTCGATTGGCCAATTTTTATTCCTTGACACTAAAGTATAATTTACGGTCGTTCGTGGTGACACACCTTTTGAAGCTATTAATTCTGTCACTTTATCTGCGTTAAGATTGTTCCCATCAATGATTCCTCCTTTACCGATTAAGTTTACGAATCCCTTCTCCATACCTAATGTCGATAGTTTAAAAATTCCAACCTGATTAGTTGGCAAAAATGTAAAACGATAGTACATGCTTGCATTGTCATTTTTATCACCTTCAAATTCTGTACTTAATACTGCAATCACTAATTTTTGGCCATCCATCGAATAAAGATCAAAATTTTTAGTAAGCCCAAAATTTTGTTTCTGCACTTGAACTTTACCAATCTTATCGCCATCTACAGCAATAATATTATTCTTGTATTCAATTTTCTGTGCAGATAAAAAGATGTTTACCCCCAGTAAACATATAAAAGTAAATATAGTCTTCATTATTGGTTATTTATTTCGGCCCAAAATACAAATTATAAATTATCTATCGATCATTACCATCTCATTTAATCAATTAAATACCTATATTTTATTAATATTTTTCACCCGGCACAATCATTGTACGTTATTAAACAAACATAGTACAATGAAAGCAATTTGGAATGGTGCCATTGGCTTTGGACTAGTCAATATCCCTATTAAAATTTATTCCGCCACAGAAACCAGCAAATTGGATTTAGATATGCTTGATAAATCAGATTTTTCAAACATTAAATTCAAAAGGGTCAACGAAAAAACGGGAAAAGAAGTAAAATGGGAGAATATTGTAAAAGCCTATTTAATGGATGACAAATATGTCGTACTTGAAGATGAAGATTATGAAGCAGCAAGTCCTGAAAAAAGCAAAATCCTTTCTATTGAACATTTTGTAAAAGAAGTTGAGGTTGACAGTGTTTATTTTGAAACTCCCTATTTTCTGGAACCACAAAAAAATGGTGAAAATGCATACAGACTTTTACTAAAAGCCTTGCAGGAAACCAAAATGGTTGGAATTGGGACCTTTGTTCTCCGTGAAAGTGAAGCAATTGGAATGGTTCGCCCTTACAGTGATGAAATATTAGTATTAAACCGCTTAAGGTTCGATCAGGAGATCAGAGATTATAAAGATCTAAAAATCCCAGCTAAAAAGGCTCCGAAGCCAGCAGAATTGAAAATGGCAAAAAGCCTTATTGAACAACTTTCTGAAACATTTGACCCAAGCGTTTACAAGGATACTTACTCTGAAGCTTTAATGAAAAGAATCAAACAAAAAGCAAAGGGTAAGAATATAAAGCATCAAAAAGCTGAACCTGCAAAAGAAGGCAAGGTTATAGATCTCATGGCACAATTAAAAGCCAGTTTACAAAATTCAAAATCTAAAAATGCATCATAATGGCTTTAAAAGATTATAACGAAAAACGAAAATTTGACGAGACCAGCGAGCCTAAAGGGAAAACAAAAAAAAGTAAGGACAAACTTATTTTTGTTATTCAAAGGCATGCCGCATCACGTCTCCACTATGACTTTCGTTTAGAAATGGAAGGAGTCCTGAAAAGCTGGGCTGTTCCTAAAGGTCCTTCACTGGATCCAAAGGATAAACGGCTCGCTATGATGGTCGAAGATCACCCCTATGATTACAAAGATTTCGAAGGGAATATTCCCGAGGGAAATTATGGTGCCGGTCAGGTAGAAATCTGGGATAGCGGTACCTATGAACCATTAGAAGAAAACAGCAAACTGTCCGATGAAAAAGAGCTGTTAAAAGAATTGCATGCAGGATCATTGAAATTTATTCTCCATGGTAAAAAGCTGAAAGGTGAATTTGCTTTGGTTAAAATGAAAAATACTGAAGATAACTCCTGGTTATTAATAAAACATAATGATGATTTTGCAAAAACAAATTATGATGCTGAAGAAAACACGTCAGCAAAATCCTTGGTAACAAAATTTTTAGAGGAAAAAAAAAGCCTAAAAAGCAGCAAAAAGAAGTCATAACTACAGAAACCAGGTTTCAAAACTTCAATGCCTTAACTAATGAAAAGAAACTTGCATCTTTCATAAAACCTATGCTTGCAAAATCCTCTGAAAAGGCTTTCAATGATGCAGATTGGGCTTTTGAAATTAAATGGGACGGCTATAGAGCTGTTGCAGATTTAAGCAAAAAAGAGCCTTTATTTTATTCGAGAAACGGAATTTCTTTCCTGTCAAAATTTAAAAAAGTTTCAGCGGAATTTGATCGACAAAATCATAAAATGATTCTGGACGGTGAAATTGTCGCCTATGATGAAAATGGAAAACCTAATTTTCAGCTGTTACAACAGATCGGAGACAACCCCAATCTCACGCTGGTATATCAGGTTTTTGATTTGCTTTGGCTAAATGGACATTCTACTGAAGAACTGCCTTTATTACAAAGAAAAGAACTTTTAAAAGAAGCCTTAATCGAAACAGATGTCATTAAATATAGTGATCACGTCCTCGAAAAAGGAGTCGATTTTTTCAAACAGATGAAAAAAATGAAACTTGAAGGAATGATCGCAAAAAAAGCTGACAGCCTTTATATTGAAAATCACCGAACTGCTGATTGGCTTAAAATAAAATTCACCAATACTGAAGAAGTTATTATATGTGGATTCACAGAACCTAGAGGCTCGAGAGAGGCCTTTGGAGCTTTAATATTAGGGAAATATATAGATGGAAAATTAATTTATTCCGGGCATACGGGGACAGGATTTAATAAGGAATCACTCAACCAACTTCATCAACGGTTGAAAAAATTAATTATAAAGGATTCACCATTTGAAACCATCCCTAAAACAAATATGCCAGTAACATGGGTTAAACCAGAGCTGGTTTGTGAAATTAAATATTCTGAAATCACAAAAGATGGGATTTTCCGGCATCCTGTTTTTGTTGCTATCCGTGAAGATAAAGAACCTGAAGAAATCAATGATTCAACTATTATAAAATCTAGAGAAATGAAAGCTAAAATACCATCAAAGAAGGCTGAAAATTCAGAAAAAGAAATTACGTTAGATAAACATAAGGTAAAATTAACCAATCAGGATAAAATATACTTTCCTAAAGACGGCATCACAAAAGGTGACGTCATTGAATATTATCAATCAGTAGCTACATATATTTTACCTCATTTGAAAAATCGTCCATTATCTCTAAATCGTTTTCCCAACGGAATCGATGAGCAGGGTTTTTATCAAAAAGATGCAAATGACCATATTCCGGAATGGATAAAAACAACACAGGTCTATTCAGAATCCAACGATAAGTACATTGACTATATCTACTGTAATGATAAAGCGACTTTAGCTTACCTCAATAATCTTGGCTGCATTGATCTTAATCCCTGGAACAGCTCCCTTCCTGATTTAGAGCATCCGGATTATCTTGTTTTAGATCTGGACCCATCCAAAAAAAACAGTTTTGATGATGTAATAGAAGCAGCGTTACAAGTGAACGAAGTTTTAAGTTTAATTAAAATTAAAGGATATTGTAAAACTTCCGGAAGTACGGGAATTCATATTTACATTCCTACAGGTGGTAAATACGACTTCGACCAGGTAAAAGATTTCGCTCATATTATTATGAAGCAGGTGAATGAAAAACTTCCAAAATTAACAACCTTAGAAAGAAGCTTACAGAAAAGAGATGACAAGAAAATTTATCTGGATTATCTTCAAAACAGAACAGGGCAGACTTTAGCAAGTGCATACAGTCTAAGACCCAAGGAAGGAGCTTCTGTTTCTATGCCTTTAGATTGGGAAGAAGTAAAACCTGGATTAAAACCTACTGATTTTAATATTCATAACTCCTTGGACAGAATTAAAGAAAAAGGAGATCTGTTTAAACCTGTTTTAGGAAAAGGTATTGATATGATGAAGGCTTTAGAATTATTGCAGAATCTTTAGGCATTTTAACTACAGATATAATTAAAAAATTCCTGCATTGTAATGAATGCAGGAATCAATATTTTTAATAATAAGGTATAATTATTTATTATAAATGTGTACATCTCGCTGAGGAAAAGGAATTTCAATTCCTGCATTATCGAGAGCAGCTTTACAAGTTATAATCAATTCTTCATTCATGGCCCAATAATTTTCATTGGAAGTCGTAACTCTAATTGATAAATTAACAGCACTATCCCCTAGTTCAGTCACTACAACTTGTGGTGCAGGGTCTTTAAGCGCATATTGATTCTTTGTTATTACTTCCATCAAAATTTCTTTTGCCTGCTTCAAATCAGCATTATATGAAACTCCAATATCGAACCACGTTCTTCGGGTTCCCAATTGGGTATAATTGGTAATACTCTTATTTGAAATTTCCCCATTCGGTATAACAATCAATTGATTTTGCGGAGTAATCAGTCTGGTGTGGAAAACATCAATTGCATTCACCGTTCCGGAAACTCCAGAACTGGCTGAAATAAAATCTCCAATCTTAAATGGTTTCAGCAATAAAATAAGTATTCCTCCCGCAAAATTTGTTAATGAGCCTTGTAAAGCTAATCCAACCGCCAAACCAGCAGCACCAATCATAGCTACAAATGCAGAAGTCTGGACACCTAACTGTGTCACCACAACAATAAAGAGAAGAATATTGAGTCCCCAGTTAATAATATTTAGAAGGAACAATTGTAAAGAAGGCTCCATATTTCTTTTTTTAAAGCCCTTTTCAACTAATCTTTTAATCATTCTTATCAACCATGATCCGATTACATATATCAATAATGCTGAGATCACAGCCGTAATAATCTTTGGCGCCCATGCAATTGCTGAGGTTATAAAAGCATCCCAATGCTGTTGAATGTTGTTTAATTTTAAATCATCCATCTTTTGTATTTATTTAAATTTTATTTATTGCATTTAATCTCCCTAATAGATTTAAAAAATGAGGTTGTATGAAATTCTGTTCTTCTCCCAAAAAGAAATAAACCTTAAACCTTTTGGCTTAAAGTAAATTTTATGCATAAACAATAGATTGGACAACAGAACGGCTTATTGAAGCCTTAATCAATGATCATTTTTGAAATTGAATCTTTGGAAAAGAAATAATTCAAAGGTTAAAAATAATGAAAAAAACACGGATCTCCAACTTTCGTAAAGATCACTTTATCAAAAACATACCCTTTCAAACACAAGCTAAAAATTAAAATAAATCAATTTATCTAAATTCATGAAAATATATTCAGTAAGGTAAATATTTAATGAAAAATATTACGGTAATTTCGCCACCAGGTTTTCAGGTAAAATTCTCAAAATATAATAAATTATCTTCCATTTGAAATTAGGAACTATAGTAAATGAATTTCCGGCATTAACAATAAATTTAGCCACATAATCGGGCTCCATCATTAAAGATTCATTCAATTGTAAACCCTCATTCATTTTGGTTCGAATATATCCAATGACAAGTGCATTAACAATGATCTTTCTCGATGACAATTCCTGTCTTAGTCCTGCCAAATATTGAGTAAATGCAGATTTTGTACTCCCATAGATAAAATTACTCTTTCTCCCTCTTACTCCGGATAATGAAGAGAGTCCAATAATTCTTTCAAGCTTCTTATTACTCTTATCCATTGCAATAATATTGAGGATTGAAACACCTCCCATATAATTTACTTGCATCATTTGCTTTGCCCCATTAAAATCAGATAAAGCTTTTTGGTTGTCTACCAGAAAGCCCGCAGCATATATTGCAATATTGGGTTTGACAGAAAGGCTATCATAAAAATTTTGATGGGAATCAAAATCAGTTGCATCAAAATATAAAACCGTCACCTTCGAATGGTCTAAGTGGTTTTCCATGACAAAATTATCCAGCTCTTTTGTATTTCTGGAAGCTGCAATAACAGCATATCCTTTTTGTACATATTGTTTGATAGATTGCTTTGCAACATCAGAATTAGCCCCTAAAATGAGAACAATTTTGTTGATATTTTGATTCATTGCACAAAGATAGTTTAAACAATAAAAATGCGTGGTTATTGACTTTGCAAAGATGTAAAGAACTGTGATCATCTCTATTTAAATGAAAACAGTACTTAAAGAATCGGCGCGGTGAACTTTGTTTACCGCGCCGATTGTATATTATAAAACCAGGAAAATTATTTTTTCTCAGTTTCAATTTCTTTTTTCTCAACAGTTTTTTCAGCTGCTTTTGTTGCTTTTTCACCAAAACGATTATCAGTGAATTCTCTTGATACTGCAGCTTTTTCAAATTTCAATTTTCCTGATAATGTTTCGATAACAAAACCATCATCCTGAATCTGAGCAATTCTTCCATGAAGTCCAGAAGTAAGTACTACTCTGCTTCCCACTTTCAAATTTTCCTGAAAAGTTTTTTCCTGCTTTTGTTTTCTCATTTGTGGTCTTATCATTAAGAAATAAAAACCTACAAACATCACACCCATCATGATTAGCATCATAGAAGATCCTCCACCTTGAGGTTGTGCCTGTAAAAATATATTTAACATATTCATTTTAATTATGGTTGAATATTCGCAGTGAATGTTAATTTAATTGGAGACTTTTCTACGTTCGCATATACATCAGCATATTTCTGAACGTTTCCATCAAAGCTTGAAGAATCAAAATGTAATGTAATTTTTCCTTTCTTACCAGGTAAAATTGGCTCTTTAGTAAAATCAGGAGCTGTACATCCACATCCTGGCTTAACCTCAGAAATTACTAATGGATTTTTTCCAGTATTTGTAACTTCATATACATGCTCTACTTTATCTCCTTTTTTGATCTTTCCAAAATCGAAGTTACTTTCTGACAAAGCAAGTGTAGTTGATGGTTGGTTAGACGCAGCCGGAGTTGCAGTTTCTCCTGCTACCGGAGCTGGAGTTACTTCAGAATTAGCTGGAGTTGCAGTTGCAGTAGAATCTGTAGCTACAGCATCACTACCCTGAACTTCTTTGTTTTCTTTCTTACAAGAAACTAAACCAAAGCCTATAATAGACAAAGCGATAATTGATAACGTCTTTTTCATGTTAAATTCTATTTTGATCTTTACAATATTTATCTAAAATACCATTAATGAAGATATTAGATCGATCTGTAGCAAATACTTTTGCGATTTCGATATACTCATTAATAATTACTCTTGAAGGAGTAAAAGGAAAATTATCAAGTTCTGAAATAGCAGTAGATAAAATAACCTTATCCATTAAAGAAACTCTTTCTAAATCCCAGTTTTCTAATCTTTCACTTAACTTCTTCTCATTGTTCTCCCAATTGTTTAGGGTATCTCTAAGGAGTTTCCCTGCAAAAGCTTTGTCATCTTCATCTTTGATCATCTTGATCAATGTTCTGCTCTCTTCATCTTCTTTTAGAAAACCAATCGTTTTCTGCACCATTGAATTGGAAATATGAATATCATCTGACCAGGTTA
Source organism: Chryseobacterium paridis (assembly GCF_016595215.1). GTDB lineage: Bacteria > Bacteroidota > Bacteroidia > Flavobacteriales > Weeksellaceae > Chryseobacterium > Chryseobacterium paridis. The sequence goes on from NZ_JAENHK010000010.1 coordinate 2,452,082, forward strand.
ATTCCTTGTCACCAAGATAGTCATGAAAATCTTCATTTTCAGCAATATATCTTAAAAATAATTTACCAATGAATTTCTGATCTTCTTCGAAAGAATACTCCTCCACTTTCATGAAGTCTTGATATCGCTTTCCTGCTGTAATTCTTTGGAAAGTTTTCACCAAGAGATCATCATGCAAATCCCATTTTAATTCTTTATGCTGGCCAGTAAAGAAAAGCCTTTCGGGATTTTCTTCTAACTTGATCAACACCTGATTATTGATAAATTTCTGATTGGGGTTAATATCAGAATCAGTCTTCAAATATTTTTTCTTCCCAATTTCCATCTGATTTTCAGCAAGGTCTTTAAGACCCACCAAAAAATTCAGCTGATAAATATAGAGATGATAGATTTTCTCTATACCTGAAAACATGTTTTTCTCTAAAACATCAAATTTAATCGGGTTTTGGTAGTATGAATATACATTTTCCACCACTTTTTCACGGATTTGTCTTCTTCCTAACATTCAAAGAGCTTTTTATGGGTGCAAAGATACAAAATTTAAAATTTATGAAATTCGTAGTGTGAAGGTAATTTTGTAATTTTGTGAAACTATATGAAAGCTTTAAAAACCCTGAACCCCTACTTCTGGAAACACAAGATTCTGCTGTTTTGGGGGCTATTATTTATAATTGCCAGTAATTTTTTCAATACTTACAAGGTTCAGTTTGTAGGAAAATCTGTAGATGAGCTTACTAAAGGTGGGCAAATGGGATTTAACAGGCAAGTATTAATTTATGTTGCCATTATTGTGGGCTGTTCATTATTGACCGGATTTTTCACATTTATGATGAGACAAACCATCATTGTAGCATCCAGAAGAATCGAATATGAACTCAAAAATAAAATTTACAGACATTATCAGGAGTTGTCTTTAACCGATTACAAGCAGACAACCATCGGAGATTTAATGAATCGATTGAGTGAGGATATTGTAGCAGTAAGGATGTATTTGGGTCCTGGTGTAATGTATGTGGTCAATCTCGTTATTTTACTCCTTATCACGAGTATCTATATGATAAAAACGGATGTATCAATGACCCTATGGACATTACTACCACTTCCTATTTTATCATATCTGATTTTTAAAGTAAGTTCTATCATTAACAAAAAGTCGAAAATTATGCAAAAGAGCCAGTCTGGTATCTCGACTTTTGTACAGGACAGTTTTTCCGGAATAAGAGTGGTAAAATTCTTTGCAAGAGAAAACTACATTAAGAAAAATTACGGAGTAAAAGTCACGGACTATCAGGATAAGGCTTTGGACCTGGCAAAGACTGAGGCATATTTCTTTACCATTATCTTATTTGTTATTGGATTATTAAATGTAGCTATCATCGTAATTGGTGGTCAAAAATATATTGCCGGACAATTGAGTATTGGTAAAATTGCAGATTTCTTTATGTATATCAACACCCTTATATTTCCATTTTCAATGGTGGGCTGGGTAACTTCAGTTAACCAGAGAGCCGAAGCTTCTATGCAAAGGATCAATGAATTCTTAGATAAAAAGTCTGAAATCATCAATACAAATTTCGATGACTACACTATCAAAGGAGATATTGAATTCAGAAAAGTTTCTTATGTATATCCCAATACAGGAATTAAAGCTTTGGAGAACTTAAGTTTTACGATTAATGCTGGACAGTCATTAGCAATTATGGGAAAAACCGGTAGTGGAAAATCAACTATTGCTTTACTTCTTTGCCGATTGATCGATCCGACGGAGGGAGAGATTTTAATTGATGGAAAAAATCTTAAAGATCACAACCTGGAAGTATATAGAAATTTTATTGGCTATATTCCGCAGGAAAGCTATCTGTTTTCAGATTCTATTGAAAATAACATTGGGTTTGCCATAGACAATCCATCTCATGAAAAAGTAGTTGAATATTCTAAAATCGCTGATGTCCATAAAAACATTATCGGATTTAAAGACCAATATAAAACCACCGTTGGGGAGCGTGGAGTGATGCTTTCGGGAGGTCAAAAACAAAGAATTTGTATCGCAAGGGCCTTAATTAAGGATCCAAATATCATTATTTTTGATGATTCTCTATCTGCTTTGGACACCGAAACAGAGCAAAATATCCTTGAAAATATTGACACAAAAATCAATAATGCGACATCCATAATCATCACACACAGAGAGTCTAGCGCACAAAAAGCCGATAAAATCCTTAATCTTACCGAAATTACCAATTCTGTAACTGCTTAGTCGATTCATTCAAAATTGTTAAATAAATCATAAAAAAAATTTTGTGATTAAAAGAAATCTTTTATATTTGTTCTTAACAAGATTAAAAAATATCTAACAATGAGTGAATACAAGGAACGCCATGAAAATGAAATTTTCACGAAGGTGTTAAAAGCAGGAAGAAGAACATATTTCTTTGATGTGCGCGAGACGAAAGCAGGGGATTATTATCTTACGATCACCGAAAGTAAAAAGAACTTCGGAGAAAATGGAGAGGCTACATTTGAGAAACACAAAATTTACCTTTATAAAGAAGATTTTAAAAGTTTCCAGGAAATGTTCAATGAGTCAACAGATTTCATCATTAATGAGAAGGGTGAGGATGTAATTTCAGAAAAACATGACAAAGACTTCAAAAGCAAATCTTATACTATAGATTCTGACGACGAAGTATAAAAAAAGAATATCTAAAAACACAAGCATCTGGAAAAAGGTGCTTTTTTTATGCCCAATTACGTTGAAAGGCAAAAAAAAACAAAACTGCTGAATTGAGGAATCGCAGATTATCTCCTTTTCAGTCGATGAATATTATATCGATGCAGTTAATGATAATGGAGGTAGTTTTTTTTGAACGTTGTCATTTCGACGCAGGAGAAAGCTCTCAATCTTTTTAATAACTTATTCTCTCTTAATGTCTATTTATGTGTATTGGTTTTAAGCTATTGCACTTACTATGTTGAGATTCTTCGCTTCGCTCTGAATAACAAAGGGATTTTTTTCAAATGCTATCATTTCGACGCAGGAGAAAGCTCTTAATACTCTTAACAACTTAATGAGAATCTTAATGGTCAAAACCTCTATTTTCAATCATTCACTCCTGAAAATTCTCCATAAAACACTCTCAGGTCATTCAATTCTCTTTTTCTAAAATAAAATAACAGCTTTATTATTTCTTATTTCTCAAAAGAAAACTTTTGGATATGGTAGAAAATAAAAAAGTACACTTTTAAAAAGTGTACTTTTCTTGGGTGAATGAGGGGTCTCGAACCCCCGACCTTCGGAACCACAATCCGACGCTCTAACCAACTGAGCTACAATCACCGTTTTGTGGTTGCAAATATAGGAAAGAATTTTTAATTACAAAACAATTCCGTCAAAATTTTTCAAAGCAATTAATCTCTCTGATGTAAAGCCCTCAGCGTAAGCGACTCCCGATAAACGCCCAAGATCCTGAGCTCTATAAGTTAAGCTCTCAAAGAAGTCCTTTGTAGCAATTGGAGTTACTGGTTCCGTAGAATTAGGGTCATAAAACTGAGTTTTGAATGCCATACAAGCTTCAATCTTTTTATCAAGATGTTCAGAGATATCAATAACGAATTCCGGCTGAATATGTTTCCATTGGATATAATGGAAAATTTGCTTTGGTCTCCATACCTCCTGGCTCTCCCCTCCTTCGACTGTTTCTATTTTTCTAAGCCCTGCTAAAAAGCACGCATCAGAAACTAATTTAGCGCCTTTTGCATGATCTGGATGCCTATCATCAATTGCATTAGCCAAAACGATTTCCGGGCGGTATTTGCGGATCATTTTTACGATCTTCATCTGGTACTCTTCAGAATTAACCAGAAAGCCATCTTTCATGCCCAGGTTCTCTCTTGCAGAAACCCCTAAAATCTTCGCAGAATCTCCTGCTTCAACTTTCCTGGTTTCATCAGTACCTCTTGTTCCTAATTCCCCTTTTGTAAGATCTACAATAACACATTTTTTACCTTCTGATACCATTTTGGCGATTGTACCGCCACAACCTAGTTCTACATCATCGGGATGTGCTCCAAAAGCAAGTATGTCTGTTTTCATGTGTTCTTTTTATTATTGAATTTGTCAGATGGAACGCCCAAAAATCATGCTCATATTTTCGAATTTTCAACTAAGGGCGTTTCACGTTTTCAAAGATAAGGCTTAAAATAAAAACTTCCCAAACATTACGAATGGGAAGTTTTAATATTTATAATTTAAATTTTAAATTATTTATTGATCTCTCCGTTAAGTTTAACAGCATCCTGATATGTTGGATCTAACTGAACAGATTTAGCAACATAATCTTTAGCCTTTGCAAGATCAGAATCTTTGCTCATGTAAGCCACAGCAAAATAAGCATAAGCTAAAGTTTGTTTGTTAGCCTCCATATCTGCTGGTTTTACAGTACTAATGAATTTCTCATAAGCAATCTTTGCAGCATCATTATTAGCAGCTTGTTGATAAGAATACCCTAAACTGTAATAAGCAGGTGCCCAGTCAGGAAGAAGAGTACTCATCTTCTGCCATGTAAGGATTGCTCCATTCCAGTTTTTAGCATCCTGATAAGCTGTTGCTAACTTAAATAATGAATCTGTATCTTGAGCATTAGCAGCTACTTTTTGCTTTAATCCTTCAATCGTAGGGTTAGTAGGTCCAGCATCAGCAGATCCTTGAGACGCACCTCCACCAGCAATTTTAGCCAGCTCCATATCCCACTTCATTGTTTCGTCTTTAGCAGCTTTAGCGATAGCAATTTTTTGCTGTGCTTCAGTTGTTAAAGCAGTTTTCTTAGCAGCATCTTTTTCATCTTTCGCTAATCCAGCTGCAATCAGACCCTGTAAACCTTGATCTGCAGGCTGTACTCTTGATTTTTCTGCTTGAGAAACGAAGCTATCCATATTTTGTTTAGCGTCTGCATATTTCCCTTCAGCGTATAATTGGTAAGCTCTTAATTTGAATTTAATAGGATCTTCAATCTTATCAAAAATCTTATCTAAAACCATTTTGGAATTAGTATAATCTTCATTGGTAAAATAAAGCTTAGAAATTTCTAATTGAGTATATGGATCTTCATCAGCATATTTCGTATAGTTGATCAAGTCCTGAGTCGCTTTTTCGTTTTGTTGATATTTAATATCATATGCAGCTAACGCTTTATAAGCAGGAGCATATGTTGCATCTACTCCAACTGCTTTATCAATATTTTCTTTAGCTAACTTCCATTGTTGTGCAGCCATCCATAAAGTACCCATTCTTGTGTAAACAGAAGCTTTATTTTTAGCAAGAGGCAAAGCTTTATCGTAAGCTGTCATTGCATCTCCCGGAATTTTCTTCAATCTATAAGCATCTCCAAGCGTATAATAGTAGTTTGCAGGAACCTCTTTTTTCTGAGCTCTTTCAATCGCTTTATTCAAGAATTGAATTGCTAAGTCTGGTGAGTTATTTTTCTCAAATAAAGTTAAAGCTTCAGCAGCTCTGAACAATACTTCAGCATCTTTTTCTCTTGAGTCACTTACAATTTTCTGGATTTCAGCTGTAGCAGCTTTATCTCCTTTTCCTAATTTTACAGCCGCCAAGCCAATCTTATTCAAATAGCTTTTGCTGTCTGCTGCAAGACCTTTATTAAAACTCTCAGTTGCTTTAGCAAAATCAGGTTCACCTTGTCTTAGAAAAGTATTTCCTAAGTAGAAATAATTTTCAGCAGTAGGTGCTTTAGAGATCATATCAGTGAAGTTAGTTTTTGCCTGAGCAAACTTATCACTATCGATGCTATTAATACCATCTTGCAATGTTTGTGCAAACGAAAAATTGGCAAAAAATACCACCGCTGCTCCAAAAGCAATCTTTTTTACATTCATAATCATTATATCTTTCATTTTATATTTCTAAATCGAGTTAAGACATACACAATTTTCAGACCAAAATAGTGTATTTATTTAGGGTAAACCATCAATTTAATATTTTTTAACGCATTTGCACTTCTCTTTTATAGATATTGTATGGTTGCAAACCTTCTTTTTGAACGATCATTTGCCCTAGTTGAGTACAAGAATATCTAATAAATCCATTGGCAATGTTAAAGTTTCCTTCATTTGTTAAAAAATACAAAATTCTTGTAAAAGGATATTTCATTTCTCTTAATCCAGAAATGTCAGGAGTGTACAATTTCCCTTTACTTTCAACAGGTAATATTTTAACCATATCTCTTAATTGTATAGAGACTTTATCATAGGGACGACTAAAAGTATTAAGTCCGATTACTCCAATTTTATCGGGATATTTATTCAATTGCTCTATAATATTTTCACTCCCTGGGATCACAGAAAACTTTAGATCTTTTGGTTGTTTTTTCAGTTTCTGAGCAACATAATTTAAGTTACTTGAATTCGCGCCGTCAAAAATAAATTGTTTATTCTCCGAAAGCAGACCATTTTGAATTTCATCCATTGATATACTAGTCCTGGAAGAGTTTTTAGGAACTATGAAAACAACTGCATCAGCAGCAAACCTTGCAGGTAAAAACTTAGATCCTACTTGTTCTTTATAAGCATTAAGTTCATCATTGCTAAGTTCCCTTGACATGACAGCAACTCTGGCTTTACCTTTCAATAAGTCTAAAAAACCGAGATCTTCTTTTTGGGTAACTACTTTTATATGTGCTTCAGGGTAATTAATCATATATCCGTCAGCTAATGCTTCTGTAACACTTTTAAAGGATTCGTCTGTAAGAATGGTAAGATCTCCTTTATAATAAGACGGAGATTTCTCTTCTTTTTTACAACTTATAGCAATAATACTTAAAACAAAAAGTACTATAACTTTCATACTATTCTTCATTTCCTGAATTTTTTATTCTTGAAACCGCTCTGTAAATTCTAAAGATTCCATACAAAATCATAACACCTCCGAGAGGGTACGCTACAGTAGGCTCTAAAATAATAAAGAAGAACTTGTAAAAAATAACTACAATTCCTAAAACGATATAAAACAATCCTGTAACTAAGGATAACCAATTGAACATCATGCGACAAAAATACCAAAAAAAATAAAAAGAGAAGCATATGCTTCTCTTTTTTAATTATTATTTAAAGATAAATATTATCCTTCAAAATTCATTGTCAATGGTAATCTGAAACGGTAACGTACAGATTGTCCATTAATCTTAGCAGGAGCCCATTTAGTCTTGATAGATTTAATAGTTCTTACTGCTTCAGCATTAAAGTCTGAACTCTTTCCACTCGCTTTAACGTCTGTAATACTTCCATCTCTTTCAACAACGAAAGTTACTTCAGCTTTTACAGTACCTTCATCACCGTTCATTGCAGATCCATCAAAGTTACTAGACACTTTATTTCTAAATGCGTTAATACCTCCTGGGAATTCCGCAGTTTGCTCTACTTCGGTATAAACCTGAGTATCACTCACCTGAGGCTTAACTTCAGCTGTTGAAGTCTTAGTTCCTGTAGATGGTGGTGGAGGTGGTGGAGTATAAGCCGGAGCTTTAACCCCCTCCTGATTTTGCAAACCAGTTGTTGTTTCTAATTGCTTAGAAATTGGTGGTGGTGGAGTTTCAATCTTTGGAGCCTTTACAGGTTCCGGAACCACGTTTTGAATTACCTCAATTTTTTCCTCTTTTGGAGGTGGAGGTGGTGGAGGTGGTTCTTCTTCTTTTGGCTGCTCGATAATTTTATCTTCCTGAAGAATTTCAACCAAATCAGCTTTTACTTCTTGCTTTTCTGGTTCAGTAAGTCTCTTAATCGTAAGATAAATAAAAGGAGACAAAGCCGCAACTAGGAATAATGCTGTTCCAACAATAAAAGATTTTGTCAGAAGTCTTGGATACTGATGTCTCAGATCATAAGCACCATATTCCTTGTTTCTATTTTCAAATACAATCTCGTCTAAAGTAAGATTCTGACCGTATACATTTTCATCTGCCATAGATTTTCAATTTTATGGTTAAATTACTTTGTAGCTGGTGTAGCCGCAGCTCCATTATTTCCAACTTTCTTGTTATACATAGCTGTTTCCCAAGACTTCAAATCGGTAACACCGTATTGTTCGCTTTTTGTAATAGCCATTTCATCAAGAATATCAACAAAGTTCTTATATACAGCGTCATCAGTCGGTTTGATAATTACAGTAAATTTAGTTTTATCTGCCGCATTTGCTTTTGCCTGCTCAATTACTTTTCTAACACCTTCTCTATCAAAAGAAGTCTCCATAAGATTTTGCTCAGTTAAAGATGTGTTATCTTGCTGATGCCAAAAAATCTTATTGTCTTTACCCAATAATAAGGTAATAGAGTTAGAAAGTTTAATTTCTGTTGGAGGTGGTTTTTTATCTTTTTCTTTCGGTTTTGCCGGAAGACCCAAATCCATAACGTTCGGTTTACTGAACGTGGTTGTGAACATAAAGAAGGTAATCAATAGAAAACCCAAGTCCACCATCGGAGTCATATCGACTCTGGTACTCTGCTTCTTGGAACGGACCTTGCCGCCCTTGGCGCCTTTTTCCTGTACTTGTACTTCTGCCATTTCTAATTGATATTAAGGTTTACCTTCTTGTGATGTGATCAACCAAAATTTAAGAAAATCGATATCTCTTAAACCTTCAAATAGGCTTTTAACTTTAGGGTATTGAGTGCTAACGTCTCCTTTAATCGCTAACTTGTATTGAGGATTTACGCTTAAACTCTGTTGTACCCAGTCTACTAACTGCTTATTTGTACTGTCCATAGGAATCCCTGTAGGACTCTTGAAACTCTTCTGCTCGTCATCTGACAAATCAAGATAGCTTTTAAGTTGGTTCATTGGAACCCCAATCGCTTGTACTTTTTGAAATGCAGCTTTTTCGTTGTTGTCAAAAGTAATACCATACTTCTGACCCATTTTATCTAAAAGCTGTAATCTCTCTGATGCATTCTCAACAGGTTGGAAATAAAACTTTCCTTCCGGAGTAGCGTTGATAGTCATTAAACTAGCATCAGGAAGTAACTTCTCTGATATTGAAGATGGCGGTTTAATCTGCTCCACGTCAGGTTTTTTAAACTGAGTGGTCAATATAAAGAATGTAAGTAGTAGGAACGCAACGTCACACATCGCGGTCATATCCGTCACTACTCCATGTCTTTTTGGTTTGACTCTCGCCATTATTTTTATTATTTTTAATTAAACTTCTTTTATTGCTAATGCAAATTTCTTGCTAAAAATTCTTAGTTGAATTCAGCGAAAGATTGTTGGATACTCATAGCGATCTCATCGATCTTGTAAGTTAATCCATCAATTTTAGAAGTAAAGAAGTTATAAAGGATAATAGCGATAGCTGAAGTACCAATACCTAAAGCTGTGTTGATCAATGCTTCAGAGATACCTGTAGAAAGTGCAGCAGCATCTGGAGTACCACCACCTGAACCTAATGCGAAGAATGCTTTGATCATCCCGATTACAGTTCCTAAAAGTGCTACTAACGTTGCAACTGTACCTAAAGTAGAAAGAATCATCATGTTCTTTTCTAACATTGGCATTTCAAGAGTTGTAGCCTCTTCAATAGCTTTGTTAAGAGCTACCATTTTTTGCTCTTTGTTTAAAGTCGTATCATGAGATAAAGCTTTGTAAGTCGTAAGACCTTCCTTCACTACATTACCTACAGATCCTTGTTGTCTGTCGCACTCTTCTAAAGCTTCATCAATTTTGTTTTGATTTAATAAACTTCTTACTTGAACTACGAAGCTATCTAAATTTCCTTTTCCAGCTGCTTTTCCAAGAACGAAATATCTTTCAAAAGAGAAAACGATTACAGTGATCATGAAAGTAATCAAGATTGGTACGATAACCCCTCCTTTGTAGATAATACCTAAAAACGACTCTGGGTGAATGTCTTTTCCTTCAACACTTGAAAAAGCTACAGAACCACTACCTAGTTTATCTGCATCTTTGAAGTTACCAGGACTCCCTAGCACGAATAAATAAATACAAACTCCTATAACGAATAAAATAGGAATAATAATAGCCGGGTTTAAACCTCCTGCTTTTCTAGCAATTACTTGCTCATCATTTTTTGAAACATTCATTTCCATATTTAACTAAATTATATTGTTTTAAAATTTTACAGGTTGTAAATTAAAGGCAAAATTAATTAAAATACAAGAGTCTTAAATAAACATTTTGCATTTTTTTGATAATGAAATATTATTACGATTTCGATATTTCAATTATTCTCTTTTTTTTTAATGATATTTCTCAGTATTTAAAAATACTTTAAAAATTTCAAAAAATTAGGCCATCATTTTTTTTAATTTGCCAATGTTAATTTTTTTTTAAATTACAATATTCACAATTCTGTGAGGAACAACAATGATTTTTTTAGGGGTTTTTCCTTCTAAAATCTGTTGCATCTTAGGATCAGAAATCACCAAATCTTCCACCTCCTTAGGTGATAATTGAGCAGATAGGGATAATTTGAACCTCATTTTACCATTTACACTTACCGGATATTCAATTTCATCTTCTATTAAAAACGCTTCTACCAGCTCAGGGAACTTTTCAAACTCTATAGAAGTGTCATGTCCTAACAAACTCCACAGCTCTTCGCAGATATGGGGTGCATAAGGAGAAATGATAACGGCTAATGGTTCAAGAATATTGCGTTTGTTACATTTTATTTTTTGCAGCTCATTTACAGCAATCATAAATGAAGATACAGAAGTATTAAAAGAGAAGTTTTCAATATCAAAAACCACCTTCTTTATTAGGGTATGTAAAACTTTATATTCTGCTTTTGTCGGTTCTTCATCAGAAACTTCAAATACATCACCATTAAAATATAGATTCCAGAATTTTTTAAGGAAACCATATACTCCACTTAGCCCTTGGGTATTCCATGGCTTTGATTGTTCCAATGGTCCTAAGAACATTTCATATAATCTTAAACCATCTGCTCCATATTCTTCACAGATGTCATCTGGATTCACCACATTATATTTAGACTTCGACATTTTTTCTACTTCACGGTCTGTGATGTATTTTCCGTCTTCTAAAATAAATTCTGCATCAGTGTAGTCTGGTCTCCACTGTTTGAATGCTTCAGTATCCAATTCGTCTGATGTTCCTTTTAATAAGGATACATCAACATGGATTTTCTGAGTCTTATATTGATTAGCTAAAGCCTTAGAAACATATTGATTGGTCCCTTCTACTCTATATACAAATGCACTCATTCCTAAAATCATCCCTTGGTTGATCAGTTTCTGGAAAGGTTCATCCTGATTAATATATCCTCTATCTTTTAAGAACATATTCCAGAAACGGGAATACAATAAGTGTCCGGTTGCATGTTCGCTTCCTCCTATATATAGATCTACCTGTCCCCAATAATCACTTAATTCTTTTTTAGCAAAACCTTCTTCATTATGAGGATCCATATATCTAAGGAAGTACCATGAGCTTCCAGCCCAGCCTGGCATTGTAGACAACTCTAATGGAAACACAGTGACCTCATCAATCAGATCAGTAGCTACAACTTTCTGATTAGCTTCATCCCATGCAAAAGATTTTGCATTTCCTAATGGCGGATCTCCATCTTCTGTTGGTAAATATTTTTCAACTTCAGGAAGTTCTAATGGCAATGAAGAAGCAGGCAATGTATATGGCATCCCATCCTTATAATATATAGGAACGGGTTCACCCCAATAACGTTGTCTTGAGAATATAGCATCACGTTGTCTGTAATTCGTTGTTCCATGTCCAATGTGACGATTTTCAATTTCAGCAATCATCTTTGCTTTTGCCTCATCATAAGATAATCCGTTTAGGAAATCTGAATTGACACAAACGCTGGTCTTAGAATCAAAAGATTTCTCCTGAACATCTTCATCTGTTTCAACAACCTTTTTGATTTCTAAATTAAATTTCTTTGCAAACCTATGATCACGTTCATCGTGAGCAGGTACTGCCATAACAGCTCCTGTACCATAGCCCATCAATACATAATCTGAAATATAGATTGGCATCTTTTCATTACTGAACGGATTAACCGCATAACTTCCTGTGAAAGCACCACTCACGTTTTTCACGTCAGACATTCTGTCTCTCTCAGTCTTTTTAGAGGTTTCTTCAATATATGTATCTACTTCAACTTTTTGATCTGCTGTAGTAATTGCATCTACTAAAGGATTCTCAGGAGCCAGCACCATAAATGTTGCTCCAAAAATGGTATCAGGTCTCGTTGTGAAGACCTCAATAATTTCGTTATGATTTTCTACATTGAATTGTACCTGCGCACCCTGAGACTTTCCAATCCAATATTCCTGGGAGTCTTTCAAAGGTTGTGGCCAGTCCAGGGTATTTAATCCCTGAAGCAATCTTTCAGAGTATGCAGAAATCCTCATACTCCATTGCATCATTTTTTTCTGATATACAGGGAAGCCTCCTCTTTCGGATTTACCATCTTTCACCTCATCGTTAGCTAATACTGTCCCCAAAGCCGGACACCAGTTTACGGTCGTTTCTGCTCTGTAAGCCAAACGGTAATTCAATAAGATATCTTCTTTATCTAAGTCAGAAGCATTTTTCCATTCTTCTGCTGTAAAATCTAATTCTTCATTTTGGTTAGCATTTAACCCTTGTGTTCCTTTTTCTTCAAAATGTTGAATTAAAGTTTCGATAGATTCAGCTTTATCCGTACTCTTATTATACCATGAGTGAAACAACTGGATAAATATCCATTGTGTCCACTTATAATAAGAAGCATCAGAAGTTCTCACTTCTCTGCTCCAGTCAAATGAAAAACCAATTTTTCTTAATTGCTCCTCGTATCTTGTGATATTCTGTTCAGTAGTAATAGCAGGATGCTGACCTGTCTGAATAGCATATTGCTCAGCAGGAAGTCCAAAACTATCGTAACCGACTGGATGAAGCACATTAAATCCTTGATGCCTTTTATACCTTGCATAAATATCAGATGCAATATATCCTAGCGGGTGTCCGACATGAAGTCCTGCCCCTGATGGATAAGGAAACATATCGAGAACATAAAATTTTGGTTTATCTGTTGTATCGAAAGTCTTGTAGGTTTGTTTTTCCTCCCAGTATTTCTGCCACTTTTTTTCTATCTGCTGATGATCGTAAAACACTTTATGTATAAATTTTATTTAAAATTATTTTCAAAAAATTTGAAGAATTACAAAAATAAAGATTTTAAAAGAAATAGAACTTTAATTTTTAATTAATTAGTGTAATGCATCTTAATAAAAAGATCTCATCTGAAGATGAGATCTTTTTATCTTATATATACCTTATATATTATTGAGGAATTCTCTTGAATGTATAAGTCTTAGTTTTATACTGATTAGGATCTGTTGTATCTTCAATCATAAGGTTAAGTGTACTTTCATTGAGCTTGGTTACTTTCCCTTTATCCGGAACTACGGTACCCTGATACTTAATTTCTATCCTGTTATCACTTGTACTGTAAGTATACGTGAAATTTCTATCAGAAACTGTACTACATATTGCTGGTGTTCCTATTTCATCTTTATCAGTTCTTTTTCCGGTGTTACCTTCATTGAACAACCATCTTGAATCTTTCTGGCAAGTAGTATAGGTAATTTCATCAGACACTCCGGCTCCGTTTGTAGGAACAGTTGTGATTACTTCTTTTACAGGCTGCCAAAGTCCGTTAAGAGGAAATAACTGTTGAGGATCGTCATCTTTACACCCTGTCGCTGCTAATAATGATAAACCTGCAAATAGTAATGCTAATTTCTTCATATATCAAATTTTTCAAGGCCTAAAATTATGATTTTTTTTAAATACTCTGTTATTTTTTTTAGGTTTTGCAATTATAATTTTCATTTTCTTAAAATTCCTTCAATAAAACAGATATTTTAAAACCTTATATTTGCATAAAAACACGTATGCCCCAAGTTTCCATAATCACTCCATGCTATAATTCTGCCAGGTTTTTGGAAGAGACTATACAATCTGTAATGAACCAGACTTTTACGGATTGGGAATGGTTAATTACGGATGACAAGTCCACAGATGATTCCGTGGAAATTATTCAAAAGATCAATGATCCAAGAATAAAGCTATCTGTCGCGGAGAAAAATGGAGGTGCAGGACATGCAAGAAACCTTTCTTTGGAAAAAGCTACGGGCAGATATATTACTTTTTTGGATGCTGATGATTTTTGGGAGCCTGATTTCCTGGAGGAAATGGTTAGTTTCATGAAGCAGGAAAACGCAGAGATTGCCTATTCGAATTATGCAAGATGTGATGAACAGCTTGTTCCACAAATAGAAGATTTTAAAGCAGATAAAGAGGTAACATTTGACAATCTATTAAAAACATGTCGCCTGTCTTTACTTTCTTCAATGTATGATTCTCAGAGAGTAGGAAAAGAATATTTTCCAGAGGGCAGCAAACGTGAGGACCACGTTATGTGGTTGAATTTACTTAAGAAAATCCCAATAGGAAAACCACTTCCTAAAACAATGGCAAAATACAGAATGCACTCCACGAGCGTTTCGAGAAAGAAACAACATATTGTAAAGGACCAATACTTGGTTTACAAGGATTTTATGAAATTTTCTACATTAAAGTCATTATATTATACCGCTAACTGGGCGCTAAACGGATTTATGAAATATTCTAAAATTTTCAACTAATGGAGTACTCAAAGGAATTCAAAGCTGCTCTTAGTAATTTTTCTTCTATAGAAAAGGATCGCTTAATTTTCAGACTGCTTAAAAAAGATAAGCTTCTTTCTAAAAAACTTTATTTTGAACTTATTGACACTGAGACAACAGATCAGAAAAGGACACAGATGGAAGAAATCATCGAAGAAAAAGTTCTTTTTGCTGCTAAGTATTTAAGCAACCCAAAATATTTCCTGGTGCTTATCCGAAAAATAAGTGCTGAAATTACAGAACATATAAAAGTTACTACTGATAAATTTGGAGAGGTATCGCTTCATCTTTTCCTGGTCAATAAAATTTTAGATCATAATGACAAACTTGGACATCAGCGATTTGATAATATCTACAAGCTTTACCTTTATTTGATCAACAAAATAATAAAAGCTTTACTTACTGTAAAAAAACTTGACGAAGACTACTGGATTGAATTCGATGAATCGTTAGAAGAGTTAGAAAACAAGATCCTAAACAACCGCTATCTTCAGAAGCTATGCATCAATAACAGCTTTGATCTCAACTGGCTGAAATCTGATAAAATTCCTGATAACCTTGATTTGATTATAAAAGAAATAAAAGCTCAGGGATTTTTAAAATGATGTGATTTTCTCTACAATAAGCGTTGAAGAATCTGGCTTATCATCAACAAAGTGCCTGGCATTTTCAGACATCTCTGCAATTTCTTCATCATTATTAGTAAGGAAAAGGATAAAATCTGCTGCTAAATATTCGGTTTCAAAAGATTTCCCTCCATTTACAGAAATCAATTCATCTGCTTCGGGATTTTTCCTGTAATGGTTTCCAAAAATAACGGGTGTTGCAAAAGTAGCTGCTTCGAGGATATTATGAAGTCCGGCATCATGAAATCCTCCACCAACTACAGCTATATCTGCATAAGAATATAATTTTGACAGCAATCCTATACTATCAATAATTAAGAGTTGTGAATTGAAATTAATAGGTTGTAAATCTTTTAACTTACTATATACCAATGCATCCGGAAATGCCTCTTTTAAATATTGAACTCTTTTTAAATCATGTGGAGCAATAATAATCTTTATACTCTGATTCATAGCAGCGATCAATTTTGCAATTTTCTCTTCAGCTTGCCATGAACTCCCAAAAACAATGGATTTCTCTACTCCAATAAACTCCTTGATATATTCTACGTGATGATTCCTGTTCCGCAATTGCTTTACTCTATCAAATCTTGTATCTCCTGTTATGGAAGATTTTACAAGCCCCACGCTTTTGGCTAATGCATATGAAAATTCTGTCTGATGAAAAAACCAATCAACATTTTTTTGCAATTGCTTAACAAACCATTTCCCATAGGATGTAAAGAAGGACTGTCTTTCATAGAACAATGCCGAGATCACATAAATTTTAGCATTTCTATTCTTTAGTTCCGCTAAAAGATTATACCAGTAATCATATTTAACAGTAAAAAAAATTTCAGTGGTAAATTGGGCTATAAACTCCTGTAACGTTTTCTTTTTATCAAAGGGAAGATAACAGATAACATCAGCAATATGTTCCTTTTTAATAACATTTTCATAACCAGAAGGTGAAAAAAAAGTGATCAGAATTTTATGTTGAGGAAATTTATCTTTTAGTTTTTCTAAAACAGGAAGCCCTTGCTCATACTCGCCCAAACTTGCAGCATGCATCCAAATAATTTTATCTGCTGATGAAAATGATGATTTTACCCGAGATAAAGACTCTTTCCTACCTTCAACTCCTTTTTTAGTTTTCTCATTAAACAAAGAAAAAACCTTCATTCCAAAAATGAGAAGATTAATAAATATGTTATAAATAAAGGCCATCATTTGCTTTCAATTTCAATTCGGTCATTATTGGTTGTCGGACTGGATATTACTAGGAACTCAAGTTCCTCACCAGAATCATTGCATATATAATGTTGAACCGTTGGTAGAATAGAAATACTCTCCCCTGCCCTTACTGAAACACTTTGATTATTTATCATGAATAAGGCTTCACCTTTTAATATATAAAAGAATTGATTGGCAACGTTATGGAAATGTAACTTCTCAGATGTCCCAGGGGGCATTTTTTCCTGTTTGACGGAAAGTCCGGGAGTATCTTGTAAAACCCAGCTATCACATTGATCACCCCAAATGTAATGTTGGGAATTATCTTTTGATTGGATCATTCTTTCCTTTTTTAAACATGATAAATATGTTCGTCCCTATTACAGCAAACAATAATCCTAAAAGAACAAAAAACAAATTTCCCAATGTATTTGTCTTTCCTTCAGCTACTGATATCGATTCTAAAAGAGTATATCCAAATAATAAAAGCAAAGGAAGTAAAACACTATATGCAAACAGTTCTAACGATTTTTTATTTCGAAAACTATCCGGAACATTGAGCATTGGAGAATTAGGATTTCTCGTAACAGCAAAAAGAATAAAAAACAGGAATGTTGCAATGGAAGGCAAAAACCAGATTGTTCTTTTATGGTCATAACCATCTGCTGGTCCATTGACAACAAAATGCGTAGGAACAATTTCAGGCAACCCTGCATATTTCCATCCGGTAAAAATCCAGATTGAAATAAGCAGAAAAATATTTACAACCAACAGTCCTTTAGCAACCATCTTAATGATTATTACAATACGTTTTTAATAACTCTCAATTTATGAGTATGGCTATTCATTTCTTTATTGAAAATGCCTGTGGAATCAAGAGTATCAATCCTTACTTTCCCTGAAGCATGGATGATTTTCTGATTTTCCAACATGATCCCGACATGGATAATTTTCCCTTCCGGGTTTTCAAAGAATGCTAAATCTCCGGGCTGACTTTCTTCAACAAAAGTTAATGGCTCTCCAATTTCCGCCTGTTGGTAGGTATCTCTTGGTAATTTTATATCATGAATTTTATAGACTAGTTGAGTAAAACCAGAGCAATCCACAGCAAAGAAACTTTTCCCTCCCCACAAATAAGGAACATTCAGAAACTCTTTTGCTGTTAAAGCAATACTCTCGCGTATATCATGACTTCTTCTTGATGCTACAGCAGGAAACTCCACCTCTGAGCCTATGGAAAGCAATGTCTTCCCATCATTCGTCAGTACCGAAGAAAAATCCTCAGTAATCAAAGTCACTTTTCTCTTGGCGAGGTCTTCATCTGAAACAGGCTTTATTTGCTTAGTATCCATCCACCCTTCATATCCATCATAATGCATTTTTATTTTGGTCCAGTTTTTCTCTACTTCCAAAATATCTGCACTTTCACCAAACAATATCTCTGTTACAATTTCCGCTTTATCCGAGTTTTCTGCACGAACAGGAGCTACAGTAACAATACAAATTCCTTTATTCATTAATTTTTATATTAAATGATTAAAAAATTTAAAGATTAAAAATTAACCTTCAAAATATTCTAATTACTTCCTGCGAAGGAAATTTACTCCGTCACGCAAAGGTAAAATAAGATTTTCAAAATCATCATCTTTTGCAATCAAATCATTCAATTCCTTTATTACCTGTGTTGAACTTTGCTTAGGGTTTTCTTCCAGAACTTTTCCATACCAGAGAACATTATCGAACAACACAACAGAACCTGATTTTGTATGGGGTTTAATTAATCTAAAATATTCCGCATAATTATCTTTATCAGCATCAATGAACACCAAATCGAAAACGTCATTCGTATCTTTTAGAAATTCTTTAGCGTCCTGAAGTTTAAAGTGAATCTGATGAGAGTATTCACTTTCCAAAAAATATTTTTGTGGAAGATAAGCCAGATCTTCATTGACATCTAAAGTGGTTATCTTTCCTTCCTTTGAAAGCCCTGTTGCTAAACAAAGTGTAGCATATCCCGTAAAAGTCCCTATTTCAAGAACATTTTTTGGTTGCAACATTTGTGAAATGATCGTCAGAAGTCTCCCTTGCTGATAGCCAGAAATCATGTGTGGCTGTGTCGTTTTCTGGAAAGTTTCTTTTCTTAATTTTTTTAAAATTTCAGGCTCGGAAGAAGCGTGTGTTTCTAAATACCTGTCCATCTCAGGGTTCTTTTCTTCAAAAAAACTCATGTTACCAATTTTTGTTATTCAAATTTAACCAAATAAAAGATAAAACCCACGCATTATCCACAAAAGATAAAAATTAAAAAGGGGGAAATCACGCTGCAAAATACCGTAAAAATACGGTGCCTGTCCAGATAACACTTTGGTACCTTTGCTAGATAGTAAAGACACCTAATTATTATTATATATCATGGAAACAGAAGTAAGTAAAACCAGACAAAAGAGAAAAGTTACAGGATCTCTAGAAAATGTACCTTCTTCTGAGAAAAAGACACGCAAATTATCCGATTCATTTATTAAGCGAATTATTTCATTATTAGAAAGAGAAGAAGTAGTTTGATTAAAAGAATAAATCCCGAAGAAATTCGGGATTTATTTATTATATAAGTTGTTTGAAATATTATTTCTTAGGAGCAATATCCATTAACTTCATAAACTCGTCCAGTTTAGGCATAATGATAATTTCCGTTCTTCTGTTTTCTGCTCTTCCTGAAACACTCATGTTTGTTGCTTTAGGATTGTACTCTGAACGTCCACCCGCAGTAATTCTTGAAGGATCTACTCCAAACTGAGTTTGTAGTATTTTCGCAACAGCTGTACCTCTCAATGCAGAAAGATCCCAGTTATCTCTTGGCAAATTAGCTGAACTTAAAGGAGCATTATCTGTATTACCTTCGATCAGTACTGAATATTTATCGTAATCGTTAATTACTTTCGCTACTTTTCCTAACACTTCCTGAGCAGCAGGTAAGATATTGTAGTCACCTGTTTTATACAACATTTTATCTGAAAGAGAAATCATTACAACACCTTTCAACACTTTTACCTGAACATCATCATCAGTTACATTATCCAAAGATCTTTTCAGTTTATTTGATAACGCTAAATTAAGACTGTCATTTTTAGCATTGTTTGAAATCAATTGCTTGATATAAGAATTTGAAGCATTAATCTCTCCTACTAATTTATCAATATTTGCAGAGCTTTTCCCTGTATTAGATAAACAAGCATCCAAAGATGACTTCAAAGCATCATGCTGGCTTTTTAGTAAACTATTTTCACCTGATAATGCAGAATTTTGAGATTTCAGATCCTGAATTTCTCTTTGTCTTTCGCCAATATTTTCAATACATTGTTTGTAGTTAGAACTCAATGCATCGTACTGCTTTTTGCTGACACAAGATGTCATTCCCAACGCCATTGCAGAAACTGCTAAAATTTTTAATATCTTCATAAATAATCTTTTTTAGACGGATCAAAGTTAGAAAATTCAATTGAATTATATGAATTATCTTTGCACAAAAGAAATTCTCAACATCTATGTTGAAAAAATTAAGTATTAAAGATCAGCTGGAAAACCTCGTTAACTCACCCGAAAAACACACCTATCTTTTAGCGGTAAGTGGCGGTGCTGATTCTATGGTTTTAGCCTTCCTGTTTCAAAGTGTAGGGCTGAATTTCCAGATCGCACACATCAATTATAAACTGCGGGGAAAGGACTCTGATGCTGATCAAAAAGTAGTGCAGGATTTTTGTGAGAAAAATCATATTAAATTTCATTTATATGAGGTTTCAGAAAAAGATAACAAACCTGAAAACTCCATTCAGCTTTGGGCAAGAGAAATCAGATATCAATTCTTTAAAAATATTCAAAAGAAAGAAAATCTCGAGTATCTGGTAACAGCTCATCATTTGAATGATCAATTGGAAACCTTCCTCATCCATCTATCAAAAGCATCCGGAATTAAAGGTCTTAGCGGTATCCCTGCCAATGAAAATAAAATTCTGCGCCCACTTTTGCAATATTCAAAAGAACACATTTATAATTTCGCTAAGGAACACAACATTGAATACAGGGAAGACAGTTCCAATAAAAAAAGCGATTATCTGCGAAATAAAATAAGAAATGAAATCGTTCCCAAATTATTGGAAACAAATGATCATTTTTTGGAAAATTTCAAAAAGACATCTTCTTACCTCAATCAAACTAAGGATTTTGTTCAGAAACAAATTCAGGAGATAGAAAACAACCTTTCTACGTTTAACCTGGAAAAGATAATTCTATCAAAGGAAAAGCTAAACAAAGAGAGCGATTTTGTAAAGTTTGAAATTCTAAAAAAATACGGTTTCAATAAAGAGGAAGAAATAAAAAAAATTTTCATTGCTGAAACCGGAAGTTCTTTTTTTTCAACCGAATACCAACTGATCATTAATAGGGATGAATTGATTATCATCAATAACATCTCTGAAAATGAGAGTGAGGAAAATATTATTTTAATTGAGAAATTCGATTTCAATACTGAATCTATCGAGATCAACATAGGAAATTTCATTCAATTGGATGATGAACATAAGAGAAGCTTTACTTGGAATTTTGATATGGAAAAAATTCAGCTTCCTTTGATCTTGAGAAAAAAACAAGAAGGCGATTTATTTTATCCATTAAGCTTTTCAGGAAAAAAGAAAGTTTCTAAGTTTTTTAAGGATGAAAAATTATCTATTTTAGCAAAGCAAAAAATTTGGGTATTAGCAGACGGCAATGAAAATGTATTAGGTGTTATTCCTTACAGGCAAGACAGAAGATTTGTATGTACTGAAAAAACAAAATATACCCTGAACCTTTTTAACTAAAAGTAAAAATGAAAAGTAAATTTAAAGCATGGCTGTTACTAGCTTTGGTATTCTTATTTTCGGGACTTAATGCACAGATCAAAAATCCTGTAAAATTCAAATTCACGGTTAACGATCTAGGAAATAATCAGTACGAAGCAGTTCTTAATGCAACGATGGAAAGTGGGTGGCATATTTACTCCAGAGATATTCCTGAAGACACGGGAATTCCTACAGAATATAAAGTCTCCGGTAAAAATATTGAACTGATCGGAAAATTTCAAGAGGTCGGAAAAAAACATGAAGAGTTTTCCGAAGCTTTTGGAGGAACCATTGTCTTTTATTCTAACTCCGCAGGCTTTAAACAAAAATTCAAACTTAAAGACCCTACAAAACCAGCTGATGTTATAGCAGAAATTACATACCAAACGTGTGACGACAGGGTTTGCCTTGCTCCTAACACTTTAGAATTCAACCAAAAGGTTACTCCAAAAGGAGCAACAGAAGAAGTGACTCCTGAAGCGACTACAGAAATTGCTAAAGATTCTACAAAAGCGGCAGTAACGGTTGTAGAAAACCCTGCTAAAAGTGAGATTACAGTAACACAAGGGTCTCATTTAGATCCGAAACAATTAAAAATAGAGACCATAGATTTCAAAAAACCTCTTACCGATTGTGGTACTAAGTCTTCTGAGGTAAGCGAAAACTATTGGACTTATTTATTTCTAGGATTTATCGGAGGTTTAATAGCTTTATTAACACCTTGCGTTTTCCCAATGATTCCTTTAACCGTTTCATTCTTTACAAAAGGAAATAAAAATAAGGCTAAAGGGAAAAGAGATGCACTTATTTATGGATTTTTTATTCTTTTAATATTTGTTTTATTAAGTGTACCATTCCATTTAATTAATGGAATTGCAGGAAATATTTTCAATGAAATTTCCACTAGTGTGTGGCTGAATATAGCCTTTTTTATCATATTTATCTTCTTTGCAGGTAGTTTCTTCGGGTATTACGATATTACATTACCGAGCTCTATTGCTAATAAATCTTCCAAAGCTGAAGAAGCGGGAGGGATTATTGGTATTTTCTTTATGGCTCTAACATTGGTGATTGTTTCATTCTCTTGTACAGGGCCAATTTTAGGAAGCTTACTGGGAAGTGCCGTTACCGGGTCTACCAATGTGCCTATGCTCTTAACTTTTGCTTTAGCTGGTTTCGGATTAGCTTGGGCAATCATCTTCGGACTTTTGGCATTATTCCCTCAAGCGTTGCAAAGTCTTCCAAAATCAGGAGGCTGGATGAATACCGTAAAAGTAGTTTTAGGTTTCATTGAATTAGCTTTGGCTTTAAAATTTTTATCAAAAGCAGATCTAGTTTCCAAGACCTTCTTTTTGAAAAGAGAATTGTTCATTGTTATCTGGATCATTATAACCATTGGTCTTGCTTTATATCTGTTTGGATTAATAAGATTCCCTCATGACGATAAAAAGCCTAAAATCTCTATTACGAGAAAAATATTAGGTGTATTAGGTGTAGGCTTTGTGATTTATCTAATTCAGGGATTAATTCCATCGGAACGTCCAAAACTTCAATTATTAAGTGGAATTCTGCCACCATTGAACGTAAGTTATTTCCATGACGAAAAAGATGGAATCTTAGGAATGCATCCTGAACACGATTTCTTCAACGCTGTGGAATTAGCAAAAAAAGAAAATAAACCCATCCTGATTGACTTCACAGGTTACGGTTGTGAAAACTGTAGAAAAATGGAAGAGTTCGTTTGGAGTGAACCGGATATTCTTCCTATCCTTCAAAACGATGTTGTTCTTGCCTCTCTTTATGTAGATGATAAGGAAGAACTTCCGGAAGACCAAAAAACTAAAATTGATCTTGGAGAAGGACAAATTAAAAAAGTAAAAACAATCGGTGACAGATGGAGCTTATTCCAGCAGGTAAATTTCAATAACAATTCCCAGCCCCACTATGTGTTGGTGACTCCGAACGGGAAAGTAATCAATACTCCTGTATCTGGTTACATGCCAAAAGAGGATTTCAAAAAATTCCTTGAATGTGGTGTTAATTATTACAAACAGAATAAATAGTTTTTCTATTTAAAATAAATACAGCCTTATCAATTCATTTTGATAAGGCTTTTTTAATCGCTTGATTTTAACAACATTTAAGTATAAATCATTAATGAAATAATTAAATTGTTGACATTTTAATCATTTAGGTATAAACTTTGTATAGATTTCCTCAAATAAAGAATAATTACTCAGTCTTTATTAAAAACCGTTTAACATTTAAAAATTGTACTTATGGCTGAAGTTATCGCACAAGAGAAATCAGGAGGAAAACAACGGAAAAAACCAATCCGTATTGATATGACTCCAATGGTAGATTTAGGGTTTTTATTAATTACCTTTTTCATGTTTACTACCAATTTTACAAAACCCAATGTAATGGATCTGGGATTACCTGCGAAGGATCATAATCCTAGCCCCATACCTTCACCAGTAGATATTGATACTAAAAATCAAATAACATTTATTATTGGGAGAGACAATAAAGTATTTTATCACCAACAGGCGAAAGAAGATTTAAACACCAGTAACTTAAAAGAAACAAATTTCAGTGGATTAAATATCTCTAAAGTCATTTCTGAAGCCTACAATAAAGCTCCCAGAAAAGAAATTTTTACTATCATTGTAAAGCCTACAGATGATTCGAACTATAAGAACTTTGTAGACATGCTGGATAATATTGCGATTTCTAAAAAAGAACGATATGGCGTTACAGACATCAAACCCTGGGAGAAAAAAGTTTATGAAGAATTAACAAAATAAAAGAGAAAGGGCATTTTAACAATGCTCTTTTTTATTTACTTTTGAGGATACAATTTTTATTCTTCGATGAAAAATATCATAATCATTGCTGCCATTACAGCTCTACTTGTTTCTTGTTCAAAAAAAGAGACACAGTCAACTCCAAATCAAACAGACAGCATTAAAATTATTGATTCTATTAATGCCGCCCGAACAAAAATAAATGACAGTATTAAAAGTAAAAATCATTTTAAAGATTTTAGCGGAGATCACAAATTTACCCATAACCTTATCAAAAAGTCCGGCTCTGTCAATTTCCAAAAGACAGAAGGTGAAAAGGATCATTATAAAGTTCTCGGAGATATAAAATCAGGAAAAGATTATGTCCATATTGAAGGCTACATGAAAGTTGTTTCTGACAAACACATGAATTTCACAGGAAGTGTTTCACAAAGCATTTCTGAAAATGAAAACGGAAAAATAGACATAAGACAAGGCACGAAAACTTTCTTATCTAAAGATGGTGGAAAAACCTGGAGACTTCAGGATATGGTAAACGGCTCGGGATTTGTTGATTATATTGACATTCACTTTTAATATCGAAAGCATGCTGAATTTTGAAAAAAAAGGAAACGGAAAAGAAACGTTAGTTCTTCTTCACGGCTTCATGGAAAATCTTTCTATCTGGAATGATATGGAACCTCATTTGTCTGAAAATTTCAATATCCTGAAAATTGATTTACCAGGTCATGGACAATCTGAAATTTTAGCAGATATTCACACCAGTGAACTTATGGCTGACGAAGTAAAAAAAGTTCTGGACAGCCAAAAACTTGAAAAAGTTCACTTATTAGGGCATTCTATGGGAGGCTATGTATCATTAGCCTTTGCTGAAAAATACCCCGGATCACTAAAAAGCTTAACCTTATTTTTCTCTACTTACCTTCCTGATGACGAAGAGAAGAAGAAACAGCGTATAAAAAGTTATCGCATTATTCAGGAAGCATTTCCAAATTATGCAAAAGCAGGAGTTCCTAATTTATTCAACCCAAATGAAAGAGATATTTTAGAAGGAAAAATAGAAACTGCATTAGAGGTTGCACTTTCTACGAATAACCTCGGAGCTCTCGCATGTGTAAAAGGGATGGTCGAACGTACAGATAAAAGGCACGTATTGGAAAACCTTGAAGCTAAAATTCTGGTCCTATCAGGGAAACATGACAATGCTGTAAAAACAGAAACAACAATCAACAACCTTCCTGATAGAACAAACATAAAATCATACATCCTGGATTGTGGGCATAATGGGCATTGGGAAAAGCCAAGTATCTGCGCAGAAATAATCAATACTGAGCTACTACACAATATGCCTAAGAATTTAGTTTTATAAAAGATAAAGCTTAGATTATCAAAAGGTAGTAACAGAAAAGACATCTTCTCGTAAGAAAGAATTACGCCATCTGATTTCAGCCAATTTCAATCGGGTCTATTAAAATTTCTTTATCTTAGTGAAGATTAATTTTCTCAATGAGTTTACTCTCTTTCAACAAAAAGGAATCTATTATAGGCTTGACGCTCTCTGGCGGAGGAATGCGTGGAATTGCTCATATTGCCGTACTAAAAGCGTTAGAAGAATACGATTTAAAACCACAAATCATCTCTGGAACCAGTGCTGGCTCTATTGTAGGAGCTTTTTACTCTTTTGGTAAAACGCCTGACGAAATGATGGAGATCGTAAAGAGCACTACTTTTTTTTCAAGATCTTATTTAAAGCTTTCTAAAAATGGGATTTTCAGTTCAAATTTTATTTTAAAATTATTTACGGACCATTTCCCGGAAGATGATTTTAAAATTTTAAAAATCCCGGTATACGTCGCTGCAACAGAAATGACTCAGGGAATTGTAGATTTCTTTTCAGAGGGACCTCTTTTCCAACCTCTTTTAGCATCTTCCAGTGTGCCATTTGTACTTCCACCTGTAAGGATAGGAGAAAAAATATATGTAGATGGAGGTGTCTTAGACAACCTACCTATCGGACCCATTATTGATAAGTGTGATTTCCTGATCGCATCTCATGTAAACTCAATAAGTTATGACGAACTAAAGAATATGAGCTTATTAAAAGAATTTGATAGAATCCTCCATTTAGCCATTGCAAAATCGGTTTATTCCAAGGTCAATTATTGTAATATTTTCTTAGACCCACCCAAAATGACCAAATTTAGCCTATTCAATAAGAAATATATGGATGAAATGTTTCAACAGGTTTATGAATATGCGTGTATTGAGCTGGAAGAAAAAGGATACACTAAATTGAAAGTTGAAAATTGAAAATTGAAAACTATCACAGCAAAGAGCCATTTAGCTTTTTTGCAATTTTGCCCCTTCCTTCTGTTTTCCCTTATAAATTCTCTTCGCTAATTCTCGCTTTGAAAGTTTCAAGCGTATCCGGTAAAGACTCATTAGACTTTCCTCCCGCAGCATTGATGTGTCCTCCTCCATTGAAATACTTTCTTGAAAACTGATTGACATCTACATTGTCTTTACTTCTGAAAGAGATTTTAATGAAATCTTCATACAAATCCTCCATAAAGAATGCAGACATTTTTACCCCAACGATGCTTAATCCATAATTAACAAAACCTTCGGTGTCCCCTTTTTGGAAACCATATTCCTGAAGTTCTTTTCTGGTAAGATATAAAACGGCTACCGTACCCTCATTTACCACTTCTATTCGACCTAGAATTAGAGCCAATAAGTGCAAACGAGAAACTGTATTAGTATCCCAGGTATTTGAAGTAATCACAGAAGGATCAGCTCCTTTTTCAATTAGGTTCGCAATGATACGATGCGTTGTAGCACTTGTTGAACGAAAACGGAATCCTCCGGTATCTGTCATGATTCCTGTGTAAAGACATTCAGCAATATCTTTATTCACTAAAGCTTCATCATTCATAGCCTCAATAAAATGATAGATCATTTGCGAAGTTGCAGGAATAATTGTGTCAGAATAAACATAATCAAATGCTTCAGGTTGTTGATGATGATCAATAAGAATCTTCTTTGCTTTAGCTTTTACCAACCAATCTCCTAAAATTCCAATTCTTGAAGGCGAATTAAAATCAAGGCAGAAAATAACATCAGCTTCATTTATCAGATCGAATGCTACTTTTCTTTTATATTCAGCAACAATACTTTTTCTGGCCTCTGGCATCCATTTAAGAAACTTAGGAAAATCATTCGGAACAAGTACTTCTGCTGCAATACCTTTAGCATGTAAATAATGTTTTAAACCTAAACTGGAACCAATAGCATCACCATCCGGATTATAGTGAGTCAGAATAACTATTTTATTTTCAGGACTAAGAAGCGTTTTTATTTCTAAAAGTTCAGAAGGTGTAAACATCATTATGTTTTTTTTAAATTTGAGTTTCCAAAGATAGAGCTTTTAAATAAATCAACAGACATTAATTTAAATAACCTCAGCAGCCCTTTTTGGAGCTAACACCATAAATATTAGCAAAAAAACATTTGAAATAATTTCAA
Source organism: Chryseobacterium paridis (assembly GCF_016595215.1). GTDB lineage: Bacteria > Bacteroidota > Bacteroidia > Flavobacteriales > Weeksellaceae > Chryseobacterium > Chryseobacterium paridis. The sequence continues at coordinate 2,479,849 of NZ_JAENHK010000010.1, forward strand.
AAAAAAACAATATAAATTTGTAACTTCTAAAAAAATATTTATCTTTGCAACCTGAAAAATAAATAGATAATTACGATTTAAATATATAGTAATGAGTAAAAGAACATTCCAGCCATCAGAAAGAAAAAGAAGAAACAAACACGGTTTCAGAGAAAGAATGTCAACGCCAAACGGTAGAAGAGTTTTGGCTGCAAGAAGAGCTAAAGGCAGAAAGAGTTTAACTATAAGTGCTGCACGCGCTAAGAGATAATCTCGAAATTATCATATACAAATCATGCTTGAAAAGAAGTTTTTCAGGCATTTTTTGTTGTTAAAATTTACTAAAATTTAGGTTCTTTAAGTTTCTTTTTTCTATTTTTAAAATCTGAAAAGATTTTTTTTAGAAATCGCCCTTTTAAAATTAAATTATGCCACATACAAATATATCAGGAGACAGCATTATAAGTTTGCAACATGCAAAAATTGCTCAAAAAAGCTTTACTGTTCTTTCCGACGTTAATCTCAATATTAAAAAAGGAAGATTCTGCTATCTGATTGGAAAAACAGGATCAGGTAAAAGCTCTCTTTTAAAGACTTTGTACGGGCATATTCCTTTAGCATCAGGACATGGAGATGTAGTAGGTTTTGATCTTGCTAAAATGAGAACATCCGACATCCCGAACCTGAGAAGAAAATTAGGAATTGTATTTCAGGATTTCCAATTGCTTTCTGATAGAACGGTAGAGAAAAACTTGAAGTTTGTTCTGGAAGCTACAGGATGGAGTGATAAGATAAAAATGGAAGATCGCATCAATGAAGTTCTGGGGAGTGTGAATATGAAAAGTAAAAAGCACAAAATGCCACACGAACTTTCAGGAGGTGAACAACAGCGTATAGCCATCGCAAGAGCGCTACTCAACCATCCGGATCTTATTCTTGCAGATGAGCCAACCGGAAACCTGGATCCAGAAACCTCTAATGAGATCATGACATTACTAAAACAGGTTGCTTTAGAAAACGGAGCTGCAGTAGTAATGGCAACTCACGATTACCATATGATTCAAAATTTTCCAGGGGAAGCTATCAGATGCGAAGACGGAAAGGTATCAGTACTTGATACTACAGAATTATTCGAATAATTATTTACCGAAAATATGAAACTCTTTTGTGAGTTCAAGATATTGGTCCGAGTATTTTCTCGGACTTTTTTCTATTACAAAATCAGATTCTTCAATCTCATTCTCAAATAAAGAAAATTCCAATATCAGCCTTTTTATTTTTGAATGCTCTATCCCTTTAATATTAATTCTTCTGGCTAAAAACAAATTATTTTCAATTGCAATTTTTAGAAAATCTTCACCTATTTCAGCCGGAATGATCACCGAAAAAATTCCGTTCTCAGAAAGTAATGAGGAAGCTTTTGATATTAATTGATGGAAATTCAACTCAATAGTCTGTCTGGCTATTTTGTCTTTATCAGAATCAGACTCCTCGAAATAAGGCGGATTGGAAACAATCAGATCAAATGTTTCTTCGGTTTCTAAAGTCTTAAAATCCTGACAGATATTTTTTAACCTTGTACTAAAAGAAGAATTTTCAAAATTCTCTTTAGTAATATTGACAGCACTCTCCTGAATATCCAATCCCAGAAATTCCGCATTGAGATTTCTCTGAGCCAACATCAATGAAATCAAACCAGTTCCTGTTCCGACTTCCAAAACCCTCATTGCTTTGTTTACACTGGCAAGAGCACCCAGCAAAACCCCGTCAGTCCCCACACGGAAAACTTCCGGAGACTGCAGAATATCAAATTGTTTAAACTTAAAAGGTCTCACTATAGATTGGTAGGCAATGTGATTGTAAATGTAGAGCCTTTATCAACTTCTGATTTCACTGAAATCTCACCTTTATAATCTTCTACCATTTTTCTTACCATCGATAAGCCCAATCCCATTCCACTGTTTTTTGATGTGAAATTCGGTTCGAATATTCTTTCATACATATTATCTGGAATACCTACCCCATTATCCTGTACAGAAATCATCACTCTTCTCTGATGCTGCTCTATATCCACATTAATTATCAATTTCCGATCCTCGCTTTGCGCCTGCTTTGCATTCGTAACAAGATTCGTAATGATTCTGGAAAGATAAATCTTATCCATATTAATCATAATATTCCCTTTGTTTGTATGAACAAAAACACTGTCATCACTAAAAACACGAAGAATATCTTCTACTTCTGCGTTAAGATTGATCGTCTCATTATTTTTCTCAGGAAGTTTTGCAAACTCTGAAAAAGCAGAGGCAACTGTAGCAATCAGATCAATTTGATCCACCATTGTTTTACTCATCAGCTTTACCCGCTCTGTCACATTAGGATCCTGTGGATCAAATTTTCTTTCGAAATTCTGAATGGTCAGCTTCATAGGTGTCAGAGGGTTTTTAACCTCATGCGCTACCTGCTTAGCCATTTCCCTCCAGGCTTCTTCTGAAGCTTTAAAACGAAGCCTCTCCTTCTGATCCTGAATCTGAAGGATCATCCTGTTATAAGCCCTTGCTAAAGCATTTAGTTCATCATTCTTGTAATATCTAATAGGTCGCATTTCATTTTCAAATAATGTAATACGGGTAATCATATCAGAAAATTTGGTAATGTTTTTCGCCAGACTGTTAGACGTCACCCAACTTATCCAGATACTAAATATAATCAGGAAAAAATCTACCAGAAGAATGTATTTAACATACTGATGAAGCACTTCCAGATAAGCCGATTCATTATGATACAATGGAATATAAACAATTCCTACAGGTTCCAAAACATTATTTTTCAAAACCATGTATGAAGAAGTAAACACAGCATCTTTTGACTGATCATACCCTTTAATATCCACTCTTGCGTCAGTTGCAAGTATTCTATTGACAATATCTACCGGAATTGATTTCTGAGAAATAAGCCCCTGATCTTTATTAGAAAGTAAATAATGACCTTTTAGGTCATAAATAACAATATCGTGCTGATTAATATCCGCAATTTCAAAAATTTTATTCCCTAAAACCTGTGGGAGATCTTTCGTTTCAAGAATAGTACTACTTACAGCATAATCCAGAAACCTCATAACGGCACTGGTCTTTTCCTGCATGTCTATTTTACTTTGTTGTAAAGAATTATTTCTTAAAACAAAGTATGGAACGAGGGATGAAGCAACAACACTTAAAAGACATACCAGCAAGAAACCGAAAAACACACGATTTCTCAAGCTATATCCTTTGTATTTATTAATTGCCATTCTGTTTATTAATTAACCTAGCAATATACTTACCAATTATATCAAATTCAAGATTTACTTTATCACCTATTTTTAAATGCTGCATATTGGTAAACTCCCAGGTATAAGGAATAATTGCTACCGAAAATTGATAATCTTCACTTTTAGCTACCGTTAAGCTTATTCCGTTCATTGTAATTGAACCCTGAGGAACAGTTACAAAATCTCCATCATTATCATATTTAACAGTTATAAAATAACTTCCATCTTTATTTTCAATTCCTACAACTTCTCCTGTTTTATCAACATGTCCCTGAACAATATGCCCATCCAGTCTTCCATCCATCTTCATACAACGTTCAAGATTTACCACTGTTCCAACCTCCCATTTTCCAAGATTTGTTTTTTCCAGTGTTTCATTTATTGCTGTTACAACATATTGATCATTTTTAACTTCTACAACCGTTAGACAACAACCGTTATGTGCTAGACTTTGATCTATTTTCAATTCATTGGTAAAAGGACATGTTAAAGTAAAATCTATGTTACTCCCCTTTTCCTCAATTTTCTCAATAACCCCTACTGCTTCAATAATTCCTGTGAACATATTATTTTTTGCTAAATTTGTAAAATTATAATCTTCAAAGATAATCAAAATGAGTCCAAAAAACTATAAAGTACGAGTAGGAATTTCAATCGGTGATTTCAATGGCATCGGTCCTGAAATCATTATGAAGTCTTTGAAAGACAAAACCATTACGGACTTTTTCACTCCCATTATTTTTGGTTCAGGGAAACTTTTCACCTATCAGAAAAATATATTCAAACTGAATCTGAATTTCAATTACATCAACGAAGCTTCACAAGCTCAGCCAGGAAAACTCAATATGGTCAACCTTGCTAAAGATAATTCTAATGTAGAGCTCGGGACTCCAACAGAAGAATCCACACATATGGCGATTTCTTCCCTGGAAGCTGCTACAGAAGCTTTAATGAAAGGAGAAATTGACGTGCTTGTAACAGCACCCATCAATAAGGACGAGATGATGAAAATGGGGTTCAAACATGCCGGACATACAGGATATTTTGAAGAAAAGTTCAATAAGAAAGGACTTATGTTTCTGGTAACCGATGATTTAAAGGTAGCCGTTTCTACTCACCATATCCCGATTGTGAAGGTAGCAGAAAATATTTCTAAAGAAAAAATCAAAAAACAAATCAGAGCCTTAAACCAAACATTAATTGAAGATTTTTGTATTCAAAAACCTAAAATTGCTGTATTAGGATTAAACCCACATTCTGGAGATGGAGGCGTAATCGGAAATGAAGAAATAGAAATCATCAGCCCAGCCATCAAAGAACTTTCAGATAATGGAATTTTAGCTTTTGGCCCATTTCCGGCAGACAGTTTTTTCCAACCTAGTAAATATAAAAACTTTGATGCTGTCTTAGCCATGTATCATGATCAGGGACTTGCTCCATTTAAAACTTTAGCTTACGAAGAGGGGGTAAATTACACTGCTGGACTACCCTTTATCAGAACATCTCCAGACCATGGAGTAGCTTATGATATTGCCGGAAAAAATATAGCTGATGAACAAAGTTTTACTGAAGCTATTTTCACAGCAATTAAAATTTTCAAGAACAGAAGTGAGTATAACGATCTAATGAGCAATAGAATGCAGCCAAGGAAAATGGTTGTAGACAATGGAATAGATGAAGACCTACCTGATGAAAACGAAGGCTAGAGAGATCAAATACATTTTAAATTAATTTGTTTGACATTTTATTTGTAATTATAAAAAAAATGCATATTTTTGCACACTCATTTTATGGACAAGTTAAGAAACTATGACGTAAGCTTTTCCGGATTAAAAAACGGCAAGCATCAGTTCAAATTTGAGATAGATCAATCGTTCTTTCAATTATTTGACACTGAACAGGAATTTACAAATCCTAGAATTAATGTAGATGCTTTATTAGAAAAGCATACGACTTTTTTAGAATTTGAAATAAAAATAGATGGAATTGTAGAATTAATATGTGATATTACAAACGTAGAATTCGATCATCCCATTGAGAATGAAATTAAAGTATTGGTAAAGTTTGGAGAAGAATATGATGATAGTGATGAAAACGTTATCACCATTCCAAGTACAGACCATGCATTTAATATAGCTCAGTTAATTTACGAAAATGTGATGCTTTCCATACCTATGAAAAAGATATCACCGAATGTAAGTGATGAGGATTTAAAAATCCTTGACCAGTTTAGTCCGAAAGAAATTGAAGAGGAAGAACATGAGAGTGACCCTAGATGGGAAGCGCTTAAAAAATTAAAAGATAAAAATTAAAATAATTTAAATATGATGAGATGATGAAAAAAATCTCATCGCTCATCAAATTAAAAAAGTTATTACAAAATGGCACATCCAAAGAGAAGACAATCGTCCACAAGAAGAGATAAGAGAAGAACTCATTACAAAGCTGTAGTTCCTCAATTAGCAAAAGATGCAACTACAGGTGAACTTCACCTTTATCACAGAGCTCACTGGCATGAAGGAAAACTTTACTACAGAGGTAAAGTAGTATTGGAAAAAACAGTGGAAACTACTGAAGAAAACTAAGAGGTAACTTTTCAAAAAACCTCATTTTAATACAAAAACCGCTCAATTTTGATAAAATTAGGCGGTTTTTTGTTGTTTTTTATGTTTTTTTGGTATCTTTGGCTCAAAATCAAATATCAAATTTATGGACATTAAAGACATACAAAATCTTATTAAGTTTGTATCGAAAGCTGAAGTTTCAGAGGTGAAATACAAGACTAAAGATTTCGAAATCACTATTAAAACTCCATTAGCAGGAAGCGAAGTGAACTATGCACAACCAGCGGTTTACCACACTGCAGCTCCACAACAAGTAGCAGCTCCTGTACAAGCTGTAGCAGCAGTTACACCTGCTGAAAAAACTGAAGCAGCTTCTGACGACAGTAAATATGTGACTATTAAATCTCCAATGATCGGTACTTTCTACAGAAAGCCATCTCCAGATAAAGATGTTTTTGTAAATGTAGGTGATGAAGTTTCTAACGGAAAAATTGTTTGTGTAATTGAAGCAATGAAATTATTCAACCAGATAGAATCTGAAATCAGCGGAAAAATCGTTAAGATATTAGTAGACGATGCTACGCCTGTAGAATACGACCAACCATTATTCCTAGTAGATCCATCTTAAGGAATTTTAGATTAAAGATTATAAATTTTAGATGAAATACTTTTCATTTAAAATAATTTAAAATTCAAAATTTATAATTTAAAATTTCGGAGAGATGTTCAAAAAAATATTAATAGCCAATCGTGGCGAAATTGCAATGCGTATTCTACGTACTTGTAAAGAAATGGGGATCAAAACCGTTGCAGTATACTCTACTGCAGACAAAGACAGTCTTCACGTAAGATTTGCTGATGAAGCAGTTTGTATTGGCCCTGCAATGAGTAAAGACTCATATCTGAAAATCCCAAATATTATTGCTGCAGCAGAGATCACTAATGCAGATGCCATTCACCCTGGTTATGGATTCTTATCTGAAAACGCTAACTTTTCAAGAATCTGTCAGAAAAATGGCATCAAGTTTATTGGAGCTTCACCTGAACAGATTGAAAAAATGGGTGACAAAGCTAATGCTAAAGCAACCATGAAGGCAGCAGGTGTACCATGTGTACCGGGCTCTGACGGTCTTATTGAATCTTACGAACACGCTGTAAAAGTTGCTGAAGAAACAGGATATCCTGTTATGATCAAGGCAACTGCAGGGGGTGGTGGAAAAGGAATGAGAGCTGTTTGGAAAGCTGAAGACCTTAAAGACCACTGGGAATCTGCCATTCAAGAAGCTGTAGCTGCTTTCGGAAACGGAGGTATGTACATGGAAAAATTAATTGAAGAACCTAGACATATAGAAATTCAGGTTGCAGGAGACCAATATGGTAAAGCTTGCCACCTTTCTGAAAGAGACTGTTCTGTACAAAGAAGAAATCAGAAATTAACTGAAGAAACTCCTTCTCCTTTTATGACTGATGAACTTCGTGAAAAAATGGGTGAAGCAGCAGTAAAAGCAGCTGAATTTATTGGCTACGAAGGTGTAGGAACCATTGAATTCTTAGTAGACAAACATAGAAATTTCTATTTCATGGAAATGAATACAAGAATCCAGGTAGAGCACCCTATTACAGAACAGGTAATCGATTATGATCTGATCAGAGAACAAATTCTATTAGCTGCAGGAACTCCTATTTCAGGAATTAATTACTATCCAAAACTACATTCTATCGAATGTAGAATCAACGCTGAAGATCCTTATGCAGACTTCAGACCATCTCCAGGAAAAATCACAGGATTAAATATTCCTGGTGGACACGGAATCAGAGTTGACACTCACGTTTATTCAGGATACTCAATCCCTTCGAACTACGATTCAATGATTGCAAAATTGATTACCACTGCGCAAACGCGTGAAGAAGCAATTGCAAAAATGAGACGTGCATTGGAAGAGTTTTATATTGAAGGTGTAAAAACAACAATTCCTTTCCACAGACAACTGATGGATGATGAAAATTATTTAGCAGGAAACTACACTACTAAGTTTATGGAAGACTTTGTAATGGATAGAAAATATGATAATCATTAAGATTATTTTATATAGAAACAAAAAACTGCCTCATTTTGGGGCAGTTTTTTTGTTTTTAAGCCTATTTTAAATAATAAACCAATTAGCTTATGACTTTTATCACATGCTATTATTTCCCATTTTTTTGATTTAATACTACTTTTGGCGTGATCTAAAAAAATTATGAAAAAACAAATTCTATTATGCATAAGTACATCACTTATGCTATTTATGTCATCATGTTCTAGTGACGAAATTACAGAAACAACGCCTGAAAAAGTAAACGAGAATTCTATATCTCTTGAAGATAATAAAGAATTCGGAGCTTACAATGCTTTAGGATATGGTTATAATGTTACTGGAGAATATGCAAATTCCAACTCTACTGGTTTTAAAGTAATTGATATTGATAAATTTAAAGTTGAACAAAGTGCCAGGCTAGTTGATGAAAATACTTGGACACAAGAATATTCAGAAGAATACGGTGAAGATGCGGTAGCTTTTTCAAAAGTCATTTCAAAAAAAGTAAGTGCAACAGATCAGTTACAGCTTTATGGGAAAACAATATCAAATCCATTCAAATCAGCTACCACAGATAATTATAAATTTTTTGAATCTAAATATATCTATGGAAGCTATAACCTTTTAATTAAGCAGAAAAGATTTCGAATCAATGCTACAACAGATCTTTTAAGCAACTATGTAACTCAAGATTTTTTAAAAGATCTACAAACAAAAACACCAGAACAAATAGTACACAATTATGGTACGCACGTTATGGTGGACATTTATACAGGAGCTAAATTAGATGTCTTTTTCCAGGCACAAACAACAAATCAGGATCGTAGTCGAGCAGCCAGAGCAGGTATAGCAATTGCAGTAAATGGCTTAAATTCCGGAATAGCTAATGACATCGATGTACAAGAGGCTTCTAAAAACTATTCTAAAAAGCTATATTACAAAACAAGAGGAGGTGACAAATCAAAACGATTTGGCAACATTGTAAACATTGATCACGGTATACCAAAAATTAATATCTCAGATTGGCAAAGTACCTCTACAAAAAACAATTCTGTTTTAGTAGATTTTGGTTCCAATGGCTTAGTATTGATATATGATTTAATAAAAGATCCACTAAAAAAATCTCAAATGAAATTATATGTTGATCAGTACCTTAAAACCAATCAAGTACTATTAGCAAATTAATAAAACTGCATATTTACTCGCATAACATCCGCCGATATAAGGCGGATTTTTTTTATTAAAATACTGTTAGGGTATGATAATAAGCTCTAAAATATACTCTATTTGAAATTCAAATCAAAAATAATTATATCACTAATCAATCCAACATTATAATTATTAACTTTGTACAAAACCAAAAGAATATGTCAACAGTAGAAACAGAAAAAAACTCACAATATTTTATTGACCTTGAAGACAAACATGGAGCACACAATTACCACCCCTTACCTGTCGTTTTAGATCGTGGGGAAGGAGTTTTTGTTTGGGATGTAGAAGGCAAAAAGTATTATGACTTTCTTTCAGCCTATTCTGCCGTAAACCAAGGGCATTCTCACCCTAAAATTGTGGAAGCTTTAGTTAATCAGGCTAAAAAATTAGCTTTGACATCAAGAGCATTTTACAATTCTAATTTAGGAGAATACGAAAAGAAAATAACAACCCTTTTTGGTTTTGATAAAGTTTTACCAATGAATTCCGGTGCAGAGGCAGTAGAAACAGCAGTAAAACTGGCCAGAAAATGGAGTTATGAAGTGAAAGGAATTTCAGAAAATGCAGCAAAAATTATTGTTTGCGAAAATAATTTCCACGGAAGAACAACCACAATCGTATCCTTTTCCAATGATCCGGATGCTAATCAAAATTACGGCCCTTTTACACCCGGTTTTATTAAAATTCCTTATAACGATATAGCAGCATTAGAAGAAGTTCTTAGTAGAGAGGCAGAAAATATTGCAGCATTCCTGGTGGAGCCTATCCAAGGTGAAGCTGGAGTATATGTTCCTAATGATGGTTTTCTAAAAGAAGCTTCAGAACTTTGTAAAAAGCACAATGTTCTTTTTATAGCTGATGAAGTACAAACAGGGATTGCAAGAACAGGGAAACTAATCGCATGTCATCATGAAGATGTACAACCTGACATTTTAATTTTAGGAAAAGCTCTTTCCGGTGGGATGTATCCTGTATCTGCTGTTTTAGCAGACGATGAGATTATGAATGTCATTAAGCCAGGACAACACGGTTCAACATTTGGTGGGAATCCAATAGCATGTGCTGTTGCAGTAGCCGCTTTAAATGTTGTAGCTGATGAAAATTTATCTGAAAGAGCTGAACAATTAGGCCAACTTTTCAGAAATGAGATTGAGAAGCTTATCGAAAAATCTGATCTGATTACTAAGGTAAGAGGAAAAGGATTGCTCAATGCTATTTTAATTAATGATACTCCTGAAAGCTCCACAGCCTGGAATCTTTGTTTAAAATTGAAAGAAAATGGATTACTGGCAAAGCCTACTCATGGAAATATAATCAGACTTGCACCACCATTGGTAATTACGGAGGAACAACTTCTCGATTGTGTAGAGATCATTAAGAAAACGATTCTCGAGTTTAAATAATGCCTCTTACCTTAGCTGTTATTACTTACAATGAGGAGTACAACATTGTAAGACTTTTAGATTCTCTTAACGATATTGTTGATGAAATTGTAATCGTTGATAGCTACTCTACGGACTGCACAAAAGAAATCATTTTCCGGGAATATCCTAATGTCAAATTCTTCGAAAAAAAATTTAAAGGGTATGGTGAACAAAAAAACTATGCCCTTACCTTGTGCTCGAATGATTGGGTTTTATTTTTGGACGCTGATGAAGTGCCCAATGAAGAACTCAAAAAATCAATTAAACATATAACCTCTTTACAGAATCCGGAATTTTATGTTTATAAAGCGAAATTTAATAACCACCTAGGGACTCATTTAATAAAGCATGGGGGCTGGGGAACAGTTTCCCGCGAAAGACTGTTTAGGAGAGATTCAGCAAAATATTCGGATGATAAAGTACATGAGTACTTGGTAACTGATAAAAAAGCAGGAAATTTAGAAGGTAGACTCGATCATTACACTTATAAAAGCATACATTGCCATGTTTCAAAGATCAATAAGTACTCTGATATGATGGCCGAAAAGATGTTTGAAAATGGAAAAAGAATTAAGCGTTTTAAGGTCATAGTAAGTCCTATTTTTGAATTTGTAAAAGTTTTTATTTTCAAGCTTGGTTTTCTTGATGGTTATGCAGGATATTATGTAGCCAAAACAATGTCTTATTATACATTTCTAAAGTATATTAAGCTGCGTGAAAAAATTAAATTAACTGAACTTGAAAAAAAATATAATCAAAAAACCGTATGACTTTATATCTTTTTTTATTTCTAATATTTGTTTTCTTATTACTGTATTTTCGTCTTCATCTGTTTCTTTTTCCTAAAAACAGATTGATCATTTTAATGTATCATCAGGTTGAGAAGAAAAGTACGGATAGTCTTACAGTAAGTCTGGATAATCTTGAAAAACAATTTAAATACTTAAAAGACAAAAATTATTCTTCGAAATTCTTTTCAGATATTAATATTCCCACAAAAAAGAGCATTATAATAACCTTTGATGACGGCTATAAAAACAATTTCGATCATCTTCCTCTTTTGCTCGAAAAGTATAATTTAAAAGCTGTTATATTTATCCCTACAAAATTTATTCAGGAGGGATATAACAACCATCCAATGATGACTTTTGATGACATCAGAAAGCTTGACCCGAATTACTTTGAAATTGCACTTCATACTCACATCCATGAAAATCTGAGAACATTATCTCCTGAAGCAATTGAAAAAGATCTCGAAGCCAATATGCAAATTCTCAATCATCATCATATCAACTATAAAAAAGTTCTTGCCTATCCCTATGGGAAGTATCCTAAAAGAAAAAAAGACAGGAAAATATTTTTTATGGTTCTTGAAAAACTGGGAATTGATTTTGCCGTAAGAATTGGAAACAGAGTAAATTACTATCCTTCCAAAAAATATGAGTTATGTAGAATAGATATAAAAGGTGATGATTCCATAGAAAAGTTCAAATTAAAACTTATCTTTGGGAAATTAAAACTGTTTTAGAAGACCTAACTTTCATAGGTTTTAAACATCTAAATGGTTATGATAAATATAAGCGGCTTAATCATAACATATAACGAGGAGAAGAATATAAAGGAAGTCCTTGAGTGTTTTGATTTTTGTGATGAAATTATTATTATTGATTCTTATAGCAACGACAAAACCTTAGAAATTGCTAAAGCTAATCCTAATGTAAAAATCATCCAGAATAAATTTGAAGATTTTACTAAACAACGAAACCTGGCTCTGGATCAAGCTAAAAATGACTGGGTACTCTTTCTGGATGGTGATGAAAGAATTACGCCAGCGCTTAGAACTGAAATCATTAATGAGCTTCATAAGCCTGATAAAAAGGATGCTTATTATTTTTACAGAAAATTCTTTTTTGCAGGAAAACCTATTCATTACTCGGGAACTCAAACCGATAAGAACTTCAGGTTATTTAGGAAGTCAAAAGCAAGATATATTCTGGAAAAAAAGGTACACGAAACATTAGAAGTTTCAGGAACAATAGGAGAACTAAAAAATAAATTACTCCACTTTTCCGTTTCTGATTATGAGTCTTACAGACATAAAATGATTCATTACGGAATTTTAAAGGGAAAGGAGCTATTAAATAAAGGAAAAAGATTTAGTATAATAACACAATATTCTAAAACAGCTTTTAAATTCTTCAAGGCATACATTTTGCGGTTAGGAATATTAGATGGAAAGGAAGGATATCAGCTTTCATATTTACAGGCTTTAAGTACATATGAAACTTATGAATCATTAAAAAAGGAACAAAATTAGTTGAATGAAGATTTGTGTAATTAGTTACGATTTTTGGGGCTACGACAAACATATTGTAGATACATTATGTAAAAAAGGCATTGATGCCCACCATATCAAAATTGGGAACGTTACACATTCAAATTTTAAGGAAAGGGCAACGAATGCAATCAGTAAAGTTTTTTTAAATAAAAATTTAAAAACTGAAAAAAGACAACAGTTTGTCATAGATTCTTTAGTAGAATTAGGTCACCAGGATCAGATATTGGTTTTGAATCCCGACACATTCGACATTTCAACATTAGAAGAAATTAAAACTCACAGTGAAAGACTGATCACCTATCTCTATGATAGTTTGGAAAGACTTCCAGTAGAAAATGAAAAGCTGGCTCTTTTTGATAAGGTTTTCTCATTTGATATTATTGATATCAAAAAACATGGTTTTGAGAAACTTACCAATTATATTTACCTGGACCATCTTTCTTGTGAAAAACAAGATCCCGAGATGGATTTATTTTATATCACCTCGTACGATAATAAAAGAGTTTCATATATTAAATTACTGGCTAAAAAATTAATTTCACTGAACTTAAAGTTCCAGATAATGATTATCGGAAAGAAGAGTTGGAAAAATCAGTTAAAAAATTTATTTATTACCGTTCCTGAAAATCTTTCGATCATATTTGGCATCAAGAAAGTAAGTCATAAAGATCTTCCCAACTATTATAAAAACTCAAAAGCCCTACTCGATCTAACACGTGAGAATCAACATGGCTTAAGTTTCAGGGTTTTCGAGGCAATGGCTTTGGAGAAAAAAATTATTACAGACAATAAGGCTATACAAGATTATGATTTCTATAATCCCAATAACATTCTTGTTCTGGATGAAACATGCAGTAATCTTACTGAAGCCTTCTTTAATCAGCCCTATGAAAATATTCCTGATGAAATTTACTACTACTATACTCTTGACAATTGGGTTGATCGCGTATTTAAATTAGCTTAAAAATTTATTTCAACTATATACAAATGATTACACGTACTGATCAGTCTAAAATCATCATATTCTGTCCTCCTAATAGTGTAACCGGAGGCCCTGAAGCTTTGCATCAACTAGCTGATAAATTGGATCGCCTGAAAGTTAAAAATGTTTTCATGCATTACATCCCTAAAAGAAAAAATGCAAAACCAGTTAATTATTCTATTTATAACACGACTGAAATAAATTCCTTTGAAGATCATCCGGAAAATATTTTAATTATTCCAGAGTCTATGACTTTTTTAATAAAAGAATACCCCCAAAGCCAAAAAGTAATTTGGTGGCTAAGTGTAGATTTTTATAAGATTTTAATGGATTATAGGATAAGAAAACAAAATATTTTTACCAAACTCTTCTATAAACAGAAAGACAAAGAATATCATTTTGAACCATTATCTAATGTTTTTCAATGGGCCCAATCATACAGATCTTCAATTTACATAAAAGATCATGGTATTCCTGAGAACCAGATAGATTATGTCTGCGATTATATTAACCCAAGTTTTTTAGAAAATAAAGGAACAATAGCCAAGGACTTTACGAATAAAAATATTCTTTACAATCCTAGAAAAGGCAAAAAAGAAATTTCTCAATTAATTAAAAGCTCACCAGAGTTAAATTGGATTCCTGTTCAAAACATGAATGCGGGCCAGATAAAAGATTTAATGGCAAAATCTCTTCTGTATGTTGATTTTGGAGAAAATCCAGGCCGTGATAAGATGTTACGAGAATCTGTATCACAAGATTGCTGCATCATTTCTGGAAAAAACGGATCTTCTGCCTACTATGAAGACCTTATGATTCCTGAAGAATATAAATTCAACTTCAGTGAAGATAAAATTCCTGACATTATTTTAAAAATAAAGCGGGTTTTGGAGAATTATTCTGATCACATTTCTGAGTTTATTCCTTATAAAAATATGGTTTTAAATGAAGAAGTTGCATTTGAAGAAAAATTGAAAGAAATATTCAAAAAATGAGCATAAAGAAAATCACTTTAATTTATCCTTTTGCTTATGGTTATATTGATTTTGTTGTGGAGCATCTTCAATCACAAACCTCTGTTATTGTTACAGATATTAAAACTGATACCATTAAATATGTCTATCCAAATATTTTAGTAAAAATCTGGAACGGCATCACAAAGCTTTTTGGCAGTAATATCAAAAAAAAATATTTCAATAAACAGATTTTATCACAGATTAAGGAAGATCAAGATATCATTTTTGTTATTCGTCCAGACTTATTAGAAGACTCTTTATTAAAAGAATTAAAGAAAAAAACAAATAATTTTATAGCATATTATTATGATAGCTGTAAAAAATATCCCAGACAACTTGAAATAATCCATTTTTTCAATGAAGTCTATTCTTATGAAAAGGAAGACATAAAAAAATACAATTTTATCGAAACCTCTAATTTCATATATGACGAAATAATTGAGCCCCAACCAATACAATATGATATTTTCAATGTTTCATCGTATGATTCAAGAATTGATGAAATTGACAAAGTTTCAAAAATATTATTTGATGCAGGATTTTCCATTTATTTTGTATTATTTTGGTATGAAAAATTAGTTTATCCACATTTAAATTCCGTTACAGAATATCTTTCACTTTTCGAAACAAAAAAACTTATTTCTCAATCTAAAGCTATGATAGATATTCAGAGAAATGATCAAAAAGGGCTTTCATTCAGAACTTTTGAAAGTTTAGGATATAAGAAAAAACTAATTACTACAAATGATGAAGTCAAAAATTATGATTTTTACCATCCTAATAATATGTTAGTAATTGACAGTAATAATTTAGATCCAGATGAAATTAGAAATTTTCTTAATCTTAATTATGTAGAAATTGATCCGGATATTATCGAGAAATACACGGTCAAAAGCTTTACTCAAAAAATATTCAAATTATAACACAATGGGTATTAAAAGAAAAATAAAAAACTATATATATTTAAAGAATCATTATCCCTTATCAGAAAAGGTAATTACGCCTGATGAAAATAAGAAAAACATACTGATCGTTGATAGTCAGATTCCAACCTTTGATAAAGATTCTGCTTCTAATAGAATTACAGAGATTGCTAAGTTTTTAGCCAAGCATTATAATGTTTATCTTATGGATTGGAGAAAAGCAATCCCAAAAGTTGAATCAAAAAAATATATTAAAAACCTGAATGATCACAATGTAATCGTTTACACTCCATTTATTGGTAAATATGGGATCATGAAGGGTAAAAAATATTTTATTAATACATTACTTCCTAAGCTCGATTTTGTATGGTGCCATAGACCTGAACTTTTTGAATATTATTTGGATTTTTTCAGGAAAGAAGCTCCTAAAGCAAAAATAATTTATGATATGGTGGACATTCATTATCTCAGGATGGAAAGAGGCCTTGAAATAAAATATGATAAAAATAGAGCCAAAGAATTAGTTCATTATAAACATATTGAAACTGAACTCTGCAAAAAAGCTGATAAAATAGCTGTTATCAGTGATAAAGAAAAAGAATTCATGACCTCTTTTGTAGAGAAATCAAAATTATTTACAGTAAGCAATGTCCATAACTTAAAAGTCAAGCCAGAAGATATGCCTTCTTTTGAAAAGCGTAACAGCATATTCTTTATTGGTACTTTTTTACATGACCCTAATGTGGATGCTGTAGAAATCCTATATCATAAAATCATGCCTTTGGTTTGGAAGACTTTACCTGAATTGAAAATTACCATAATAGGTTCAGAAGCTCCACAATCTATAGTGGATATGAATTCCGAAAAATTTGAAATTGCAGGTTTTGTCGAAAATATCATTCCATATTATGAGAATTGTTTTGCGTCAGTATCACCTTTAAGATTTGGAGCAGGAGTAAAAGGTAAAATAGGACAAGCTCTGGAATATACTTTACCTGTACTAACAACAGAAATTGGTGCAGAAGGAATGTTTTTAGAGGATGGAGTTACAGCATTAATTTCAGGAAACGAGGATTACCAGAAATTTGCTGATAATATTATTGAGGTATGTACTAATAAACAAACCTGGGACACCTTACATAATAATTCTGAAAAAGCTATCTATCCGTTTTCGATTGATGCGCAGAGAGAGGAAATCTTTAAAATGCTGCAATAACTAATAATAAAACATTGTTTAAAATCAATTAAGAATTACTAATTTTTTTATAAATATCAACAAGTCCATCAGCACTCTTTTTCCACGAAAATAGCTTCGACCGTTCAAGTCCTTTTTCAGCATATGCTTTTCTAAGAGATTCATTTTGATATAAATCCAGCATTGTTTGAGATAAGGATAGATCATCATTGGGATCTAGCATAATTCCGACATCACCAACTACTTCCGGTAACGATGACGTATTGGATGTAACCGTGGCTACACCACATTGCATAGCTTCTAATGGAGGTAATCCAAAACCTTCGTAAAAGGACATATAATAAAAGGAATGTGCATTACTATACAAGCTGGCTAGATCTTCATCTGGTACTCTCCCAGTAATTATAATCTTATCTTTTAATTCCTCTGCATTATTGTATTCATCGAAAATTTTATCATAATCCCAACCTTTCGCACCTACCAAAACCAACCCTAAGTCATCGATGCCATTTTCTTTAATAACCTTAATAAAATTTCGGATCACAAAATCTACATTTTTACGGGGCTCTAAAGTACCTACACTTAGGAAGTACTTTTCAGGAAGATTATATTTTTTTTTAATTGAGTTAAATTTCTCCTCGTTTTTACAGACATAAAAAAGTTCATCTGAAGCTGCTAACAAATTAACAAAAACACGATTCGGGTTAAGATAAGGAGCATAATTAAGTAAGTCTTTTTTCGTGTTTTCTGAAACACAAATGGCATATCCGTCTTCTCCAATACTTGCTATAATACGTTCTATCAATGTTGAAGTGAAGTGAAGATCTGGGAATAAAATAGGTATTAGATCATGGATAGTAACAACCTTCTTTAAATTTGTATATTTCTTAATTTCAGCATTGATAGGATAATAAAAGGAGTGGAAAATTCCAGCCTCTTTAAAAACTTTATCAAAATGAGTATTCTTGTAATTATAAACTCCTATTCTATTATAAAAATACCGAAACAACTTTTCTTTTCTTAATGGCAAAAACGATCTTCGACTTCTTTCATTTGCTTTATCAATCCTTACAGAATTTTCAGAAAAAAAATGATCTACTTCTTTGGTTGAAGTCTCAGTATGAAGCCAGCTTAAGTGGGCATAAAACGTTTCTATAGCATTATTACGACTCAATACTCGGAAAAGCTCCAAGGTGACGCGAAATATCCCGGTCCGGTTATCCTTGTAAAAGTCCGCAATAACATCGGCATCTAAAATTACTTTTATACTCATAAAACATTATACTAAAGTATCGTAAAAAGAATTTTGTTGTTCTTGACGTCTTATTTCTTTAATATGAAGCAGGCACATCGAGTAATCAGAAGCAGGTAACCCAGCGATCTTTTTATAATTGCAAAGTTTTTCGTGTACTTTATTTTCCCACTTAATCCCTTGATTGAGTTTAAAGATTCGATGTTGATAGTCTGGAAAATTGATATATCCCTTGTCATTTACTTGCCAGTTCCAACGCTCAATATGTTCGTCTGTAATTCCATTTACAATGTTTATTCTCGGAACCATAAAAACATCTTTTTTCCTTTTCTTAAATAAATAAGATTTTAGATTTTCTATAAGAGATAGTTCCGGAACCTCATCCGCATCAATTTGAAATAAATAATCCTTTGTCGCCACTCTGATTAAATTATTTTTGAATGTTGCAAAATCCCCATCGAGACGAGCTTCAATTCTAATGATTTTATCTCCATATGCATCCAGAATATCAGTAACCTCCTGATTTTTTTGTGTTATATCCTGTAATACAATTATTTCATCATTTTTATTTACAATAGGAAGTAAAACATTTAAAAGTCGAGCAATTTCTGCAACTTCATTATTCACTGTTATTCCGTAGGAAATTCCGAGAAAATAATTTAGAAATTTTTTAATAGCCTTCATATAGTTAATTATTGATTATGGGGTAGTTACCAGAAAAATGAACAAAATAGTTCTCAGTTATTAATTTGCGGGCAAAGATCTTATATTTTTTAGTGGGAAAAAAATGAGTTCCCTTCTTCTTGTAATAATATTTCCTGATGAACTTTGGAATTCTTTTTTCGTCCTCTTCAATTTCATTTCCTTCAGAAGTTCCTTTTAAATGATAAAGAATCTGTGTATTGAACTCAAGTGGTAATGCTTCAAACCATCCGCTAATTTGAGAAAAATAGGCAAAAGGTGTTTCTTCAAAACTATTTAATGATCCTTGATTATGATCAGAAAAATAATATTCTTTGAAAACATTTGCGACCTTTTTTGGTCGAAAAATAAATACTCCCCCATTTATACTTCCTTTTAATAGAGGATTAGCTTCAAAATGACGGTCCTTAAAATACATTTCACTGGTTTCTTCCAAAATTCGTGGAATATGGCCCCACGTTTTATTGAATTCTTCTGTACCTCTTGGATCCAGTATTGCTCCGAAATATTTATCTTCTGGAAGGTATTCAAATATTGATGGTGCTTTTTCTGAAATTATAATATCTAGGTCAAGAAATAAAACAACATCATATTGCATTGTTTCTGCAGGAATGAGTAACTTTTGGGATAGCAATGGGCGATAAAAAGTTTTGTCCAGAGGTTTATCCAAAATAACTATATCAGCATCACATTTTTTCGAATACGTTTCAAATTGATGTTTTAGTTTTTGATATATTTTTTGATATTTATCTCCAACTATAAAAAGGCAAATTGCTTTTTTCATTTATAACTTTCAATGTTTTTGGATTACAAAAATACATTTAAAAAATATAAGCTACATGGCTACTGTACATTTTACATAGAAAAAGCTTTTAAGTATGGACACAGATTTAAGTATCTTCATTTCACATTATCAAATGTTGCCACCATACATATTTTTATAACACACCCTATATTTTCTTTCTTTTTAAAGCCACTATTCTACTTCTTATTATTTACAAAACCATAAATTATTGTAAAATATTAAACCAACAATCGTCCCCATTAAATATAACTTACAATTTATTTCATTTAGATAATTATTTAAATAAAAAAAAGACCATCCATTACTTTTATCACAAACTGGTGATATGTAAATTATTCTATTATCTTTGTGCCTTTAAAATTAAATTAAGTATATGAAAAAGAAATTACTGAAACTGAGCACTCTTGCTTTTACATTTTCTTTATTTTTAAGTGTCTCCTCATGTAGAGATGCTTCGGAAAATATGGATTCGGTAACAACATCGGAGGTAAATGGAAATTTAACAAACAAAATTCAATCATTCAGAAATGTCGAAGAGAAAAAGGTATTAGTAGAATTTAAAAACTTCACCAATAGCCAAGCATCTCAAAATATTGAGAAAAATGCAATTTTTTTTCATCAACAAAAATTAAAGTCTATTTATAAAGAAAGACAAGAATTTCATTTTACGAGTATACAAAACCTTGCTGATGAGATTAACTCATTAGTATTGATTGACAAAGAAAAATCTGAAAAATTATTTACAACATATTCAAAATTTCTAAGAAAATCAATATATACAGTTGAGCCAACTGTTAATTATGAAGATGCTATTACCTTAGATATAAGTAAACTCACAAAAACCGATGATCCTACAGGAAAATACATTGGAGTTGTGTCTGTAAAAGAAGGCATACTTCTTACTAATGGAACATATTCTATTACATGGCACGTTGGACTTGAAAAACATAAAGATGATTTAGGAACTACTTTTTATCGTAATTTCACACAGCTTGGATCTAATGTACAAATCAATGGACAATGGACAACATACCCAAGTTCTATGAGACCAAGCTTAGATTCAAGGGCTGATTTCTTTGGAGCATCAATTTATCATCATGAAACATTAGGGTTCTTATCCGATTATGGAAGCGTAATACGAAATACAGGTCAAAAAACTGATTATGGATGGGCTCCAAAAAGTGCACGAATAGGAGGTACATTTACAACCACAGTAAATGGTGCTGAATATAGTCTCGAAGGAGCAAGTAATTTTACCTGGTAAATTAAAAAGAGCAAATCATTTTTGATTTGCTCTTTTTAATTATAAAACAAGATAAAGTATAGTTATTATAAATAAACCAGCATTGTTAGCTTCTAAAAAATATAATTTTAAGTAAATTTGCATAAAATTAAAATTGATAATGGAGAAAGTAAGAGTACGTTTTGCTCCAAGTCCCACAGGACCTTTGCATTTAGGAGGTGTAAGAACCGCATTATATGATTATCTATTCGCTAAAAACCGGGGTGGAGAATTTGTATTGAGAATTGAAGATACAGATACTGCCAGATATGTAGAAGGAGCTGAAGAATATATTGAAGAAGCTTTAGAATGGTGCGGGATCATTCCTGATGAAAGTCCTAAAAAAGGAGGAAAATATGCTCCTTACAGACAATCTGAAAGAAGAGACATTTATGATAGATATACAGAACAAATTCTAAAAACGGATTATGCTTATTTGGCTTTTGATACTCCTGAAGAATTGGATGCTGTGAGAGCAGAATATGAAGTGAAAGGAGATGTTTTTTCTTATGATAACAAAACAAGAAATCGTTTAAAAAATAGTCTTTCTCTTTCTGAGGCTGATGTCGAAACTCTACTACTTAACAAAACACCTTATGTAGTAAGATTCAAAATGCCGGTTGACAGAACATTAAACCTTGAAGATATTATTCGAGGTAAATCTTCTGTAAACACGAACACCTTGGATGATAAAGTTTTGGTTAAAAATGATGGAATGCCAACTTATCATTTTGCCAATGTCATTGACGACCATGAGATGAAAATAACACATGTCATCCGTGGAGAAGAATGGTTACCATCTTTAGGTTTACATACTTTATTATATGAAGCAATGCAATGGGAAGCTCCACAGTTTGCACATCTTTCACTTATTTTAAAGCCTGAAGGAAAAGGAAAACTTAGCAAAAGAGATGGAGACAAATTTGGATTTCCTGTATTTCCATTGGATTTCAAAGATCCTGAAACAGGGAATATTTCTAAAGGATACAGAGAAAATGGATATCTTCCTGATGCATTTATTAACATGGTAGCTTTGCTAGGTTGGTCCCCTGCCAATGATAAGGAAATTCTTCCTGTAGAGGAAATGATTAAAGAATTTGACCTTCATAAAGTTCACAAAGCAGGAGCTAGGTTTAGTAAAGAAAAAGCAGAATGGTTTAACCATCAATATATCCAATTAAAATCTGATCAGGAACTTCTAATAATCCTAAGAAATAGCAATCTGGAACTATCTCATATTTCTGACGAAAAATTAATCAGAATAATACATCTTATGAAGGAAAGAGCAACTTTCCCAAAAGATATCTATGAAAATGGGAAGTTTTTCTTTGAAGCTCCAATTTCATATGATGAAAAAGCAGCTAAAAAAGCATGGAATGAAGAAACATCAACCATTCTTAATGAATTGGCTATTACTTTAGAAAAAAATGAATCATTTAATGCTGAAGTATTGAAGCAGACTGTTCATGATTTTGCTGAAAATAAAGGTCTTGGAATGGGTAAAGTGATGATGCCACTTCGTCTGGCTTTAGTAGGAGAATTGAAAGGACCAGACGTTCCGGATATTTTGGAACTCCTTGGAAAAGAAGAAAGTATAGCAAGAATAAACAATGCTATTAATAATTTTAAATAGAGTTTCATAATTTTTCATAAATTTGAACGATATAATTTACTTCAAGAATGGAATATTTAAGTTTCGAACTTCCTATAAAAGAATTAATGGACCAATACCAAACATGTTCTTTAGTAGGTGAAGAAAGTGGTGTTGATGTAAAATTAGCATGTAGCCAGATTGAGGACAAGATCATAGAAAAGAAAAAAGAAATCTATGGAAATCTTACCCCTTGGCAAAGAGTACAACTATCTCGTCATCCTGATCGTCCCTATGCCTTAGATCATATTAATGGTATCGCAGATAAAGGTAGTTTCCTAGAACTTCATGGAGACAGAAACTTTGCTGATGATCCTGCACTGATTGGAGGACTAGCTACGTTGGATGGTCATAAAGTAATGATCATAGGAACCCAAAAAGGGAGAACAACAAAGGAAAGACAGTACAGAAGATTTGGAATGCCAAATCCTGAAGGATATAGAAAAGCCTTGAGACTAATGAAGTTAGCTGAAAAATTTCATATCCCTGTTGTTACTTTAGTTGACACACCAGGAGCATATCCGGGCTTAGAAGCTGAAGAACGAGGACAAGGTGAAGCTATTGCCAGAAATATTTTTGAAATGGTTCAACTTAAAACTCCTATTTTCACTTATATTATTGGTGAAGGAGCAAGTGGGGGAGCATTAGGAATTGGTGTAGGAAACAAGGTATATATGCTGGAAAACACATGGTATACAGTAATCGCACCAGAAAGCTGTTCATCAATATTATGGAGAAACTGGGATCACAAAGAAGATGCAGCTAATGCATTAAACCTGACTCCACAAGATGCTTTGAGAGAAAAATTCATTGATGGAATTATTGAAGAGCCTCTTGGAGGAGCACACTATGATCCTGAAACAGCATACTTAAATTTGAAAAGCTCTATTTTACAAAACATTAAAGCATTTTCTAAATTTACCGGACAAGAATTAGAAACCCAGCGACAAGAAAAATTCATCGCAATGGGACAATTTAAAGGATAAAAGAAAAAGGTTAAGAGTGTACTCTTAACCTTTTTTAATTTTAATCTATAAATCCAAACGCTACTCAGATACGTTCAATTCTAATTCAATATCCTTGTTTATCCTTTTTAATGATGAGTATTTTGCATCACAAACCATTGTTGTCAAAACATATTCCCCTTTATCAATGAGAATAAAATTTTGTCCTTTTGCAGGAACGCTAAGATTATAGTATTTCTTTCCACTAATTTTTACAATCAGATTACAGCTGGATCTGTTTTTAATATTAATGTATGCCTCTTTTAGATTATCGTCATTACTAAAAATATGAGTCAACATTGCAGCTGTTCTTTTACTTTCTTCACTTGGCTCAGATTTTTTGCTACTCGTATTATTAGTATTACTTACACTTGCATAATTCACCTTTTTCTCAATAGTGGCAGGTGTGGAATTTACAGCTATTGTTTTAGCACTATTTAATTCATTGTTTTTAACAATCTTTTCAATCTTCTCTTTACTAATAGGTTTAATAGTAGGTTTTGCTTCCGGAGAATTATCTGCCATGATAATTTCAATCAGCTTTCTTTTAAAATAATCTGTTTTTGCATGGTTAGGATTTTGTTTTAAAAAGCCAGCAATAACCCGTGCCTCCTTTGTGCTTTCAGCATCTTGTTCAGTATAGATGATAAGCGTTTCTTTTTCTACCACAGCTTTAGATTTGGCCTTTTTCTTTTTTTGAGAAAAGCCAAGGGTAAAAATGCATAAAAATATAAGGAGAAATATTTTTTTCATTAACTAAATGTTTAAAAATTATTAACTAAGAAAATAACGTGAAAAGTCATTTTTTAGTTTGTCATTAAAATCATTATCTTTGCAGTGCTCAAAAATAAACTAAAAAATCAAAACTAATTCTTAATAAAAAAAATAATAGATATTATGTCTTATACACCAGCTGCTGCAGACGTAGCAAAATTGAGAAACCAAACAGGTGCAGGTATGATGGACTGCAAAAAAGCTTTAGTTGAAGCTGAAGGAGACTTCGAAAAAGCAGTAGATATCCTTAGAAAAAAAGGACAAAAAGTTGCTGCTAACAGAGCTGACAGAGAATCTACTGAAGGAGCTGTTATCGCTAGAGTAAATGAAGATAACACTCTAGGTGTTGTTATCTCTTTAAATTGTGAAACTGATTTCGTTGCTAAAAACGAAGCTTTCATTGAGCTTGCTTATGAATTAGCTGAAATGGCTATTTTTGCAGCGACTAAAGAGGAGCTTTTAGCTACTGATTTCCACGGAATCACTGTTGCTGAAAAACTTATCGAGCAAACAGGAGTTATCGGTGAAAAAATTGAAATTGGTTCTTTTGAAAGAATTCAAGGACCTTTCTTAGGAGCTTATATCCACGCTGGAAACAAAATTGCTGCAATTACTTCTCTTTCTGCTAAAGCAGATGGAGCTAGCGAAGTTGCAAAAGCTGTTTCTATGCAAGTTGCTGCTATGAATCCTATTGCTCTTGATGAAACTATGGTTTCTCAAGAAACTATCGATAAAGAATTAGAAATCGAAAGAGAACTTCTTACAAAAGAAGGGAAGCCTGAAAATATTATCGATAACATTCTTAAAGGAAAAATGCAGAAATTCTATAAGGAGAACACATTGGTACACCAAGCTTTTATCAAAGATAATAGCCAATCTGTTGCTGACTATGTGAAATCTGTAAATGGAGATTTAAAAGTTACAGGATTTGTAAGAGTAAGCTTAGGTTAATATTATATTTCGAAAATAACATAGATCCCGATGAAAATTTCATCGGGATTTTTATTTATAAATGACTTCTTTCAAAAAACCTATGGATAAAATAATATAGTAAGCTTGAAAAATCAATTACATAAAATTCAAATCAAAATCATAAGCTTTACATTTTAACCGTATTTAGTAAAGAATAAAGAATATTTTTTTGATTTTACTTGTGATTTATTAATAATATATCAAATATTATTTTAAATTTGTAGAAATCCTAACTCCCAAGTTTATGAAAAAATTTCTACTCAGTCTAGTATTGGTTTTTTTTACAATTAATACCCTTTTTGCACAACGAGATACAGAACATTGGATAGCCCCTTTTTATGCTAATTCCAATGTTGGCACATACAACAACGCTTTGTATCTTTCTACAGATTCACTCACCCCCTTTGATGTAAAAATTTATAATAACAATACTTTACTTACAACCATCACAATTAGCAAAGGTGATCCAAAAGTTTATACTATAACTGATAATAGCCTAATCTCTGCGAGCGATCCTGTTGACGGCTTCAAAGTCATTAATAAAGGATTCTATCTTAAGGCTGATAAACCCTTTTATTGTAGTTTAAGAATGGCACAGAGTGCTCACGGAGAAATTATTACGAGCAAAGGAAAAGCAGGTATTGGTAAAGAATTTTTTGTAGCAACCAGTCCCAATACTTCAACCAACACTCTTTATAACTTTACTGCAGGAGTTCTTGCTACAGAGGATAATACAACTGTCACTGTATCGTGGAGCGGAACGGGTGTAACATTTTTTGGAGGAGTAGCTGGAGGAAACTCTCATACTTTCACATTAAATAAGGGACAATCTTTTATATTTGCAGGCGACGGAGGTCAAAGTGCAAATTTAACCGGATTTATTGGAGCTAAAGTGGTAGCAGACAAACCTATTACTCTCACCAACGGAAGCTGTAATGGTAACTTTGGGTTGGGGTTCTCAGGAGGTTCAGATGCCGTTATGGATCAATCTGTACCAGTAGAAAGACTTGGTAGTACATTTGCCATGGTTAAAACCAAATCAACTGCTCCAAGTGAAAACATGGAAGGTGGGATCATCATTGCAGTTGAAGATAATACTGACATATTTTTAAATGGCTCGACCACAGCGGCAGCATCAATAAACGCAGGACAATGGTATAGAATTAACGAAACAGCCTATGCTACACAAACTGGAGCAGGAACACATTCCAACATGTTTATTTCCACATCTAAAAAGGTGTACCTCTATCAATTTGTTGCCGTAGGAGGCAGTAATGCAACCTGTGGATTTAATTACATACCTCCTCTCAACTGTTTCTTACCCAGAAAAATTGATGAAATTGGAAAAATTAACGAGATGCCTACCATCTCAACAGGTAGTATTAGTCTTAAATTAAATATTTTAACTGAAACCGGAGCCACAGTTTTAGTAAATAACACCCCTCCAACAGCAGCCCAAGGGCCTTACCCTCTAACAGGAAATACCCAATGGCAAACCTATGCTATCGAAGGAATTTCAGGAAATGTGTCAATTACTTCTACTAAAGCAGTAACCGCCGGAATTAATGGTGGTTATAGTACAGCAGGATATGGTGGATACTTTGCTGGTTTCTCATCTATTCCTGTAATTTCTAAAAAAATAGGGGAATGTATTCCAGGTATTATACTGGAAGTTGATGATGGCTATGAAACTTATCAATGGTATCTAAACGGTGTAGCTATTCCTGGCGCCACCACGAATACTTACACACCTTTACAAGCAGGAAATTACACTGTGACAGTTGGAATGGGAACATGTACTCCTGTGACTACTCCTATATATAAAGTTTTCAATTGTATTAAGAACACAACAACTAATATTAATGCTTGTGCTACCAAAATAATTACTCCAACTTTTTCAAGCTCAACGCAAACTCCTGTTCCAAGTACAGTTTCAATCTTAACAGCCCCTACTCATGGAACAGCAGTCTTAAATCCTTCAACCGGAATAATTACTTATACACCTACATCCGGATTTTTAGGCTCTGATATGATTGTTTATACTTTCTGTGGAAATGCACCAGAATTTATAGATTGCGAAACAGTAACTGTAAATCTGACAGTAGTTCCTTTTATAGTAAAAGATGCAACATTAGAAGCATGTCAATATGAGGATAAAGCTTATTTTGATTTAACAACAGCAAATGTTATTGATTTTAACCTCGTAATTAAAAAATTCTATCCTACTTTAGCGGATCTCAATGCAAACACCAATGAAATTACAACACCTACAAATTATGGTTCAGCAGGAGGCGTGGTATATGTTAAAATAACAAGCAATGAAGGTTGTGTAGGAATTGCAAAAATCACATTAATTGCAAAACCAATTAAGAAATCACCAACCTTAGTTGATAAATATATCTGTATAGATTCAAGAACAAATTTGGATGCTGGTCCAGGCTACCAGTCTTACCAATGGAGTACCGGAGCAACAACACAGGCTATCGAGGGAGTCTCTGTTGGTGAATACCATGTTATTCTTGGAAAGGATGGATGTTTTGTAACGCAAACCGTAAGAGTATTTAAAACTCAGGATCCTGTTATTACTCAAATCGAAATTTCAAATACTACAGCAACTGTTATTGTGAACGGAGGAACTCCTCCATATAAATACGCAGTAGATGGAACAGCTAATTGGCAAGACTCCAATGTATTCACGAACCTTTCAAGGGGACAACATACATTCTATGTAAAAGATGCCAACAATTGTACTCCAATTTCAGTTGAAATTACTGTACCTAATCTCATTAACGCCATTACTCCAAATGGTGATAACATCAACGATTACATTGATTATAGCGAACTGGGATACAAAGAGAATTTAACATTTGTTATCTATGACAGATATGGGAACAAAGTATTTACTGGTGATAAATTCAATAACTACAGATGGGATGGTAGGCATTTTGATAAAAAAATCGTAACCGGAACTTATTGGTATCATATTAACTGGAACGAACCAAACAAAGAAAAAACTCCCATAAAATACACGGGATGGATTTTAGTAAAAAATAGAAATTAACATTAAATAATTATTAAATAATTAAGCCACGATTCTCCAATCGTGGTTTTTTGCTATTATAATATATTATTTTTAAAACATATTGAATAATCTACTATTTTTGTATAAATTATAATTCCCAATACCATGAAAAAAAATCTTTTTAGTTTCATACTGGTTTTTTTTATAATTAATACATTACTTGCACAGCGAGATACGGAGCATTGGATAGCTCCATACTATGACTCCATTGGTGGATACACAAATGCCTTATATCTCTCTACAGATTCTATTACTCCATTTGACGTAAAAATCTATAATAATAACACCTTAATAGCTACTATCACAATCAGTAAAGGGAATCCTCAAATCTACACCCTTAACAACACCCATATATCGGCAAATTCTCCATCAAGTGCTTTCAAAATCATAAATAAAGGATTGTATCTTAAAGGCGATAAACCTTATTATTGCAGCCTAAGAATGGCACAGAGTGCTCATGGAGAAATCATCACAAGTAAAGGAAAAGCAGGTATTGGTAAAGAGTTTTTCGTAGCATCAAGTCCAAACACGTCAACAAGCTCTCTTTATAACTTTACCGCAGGAATTCTAGCGACAGAAGACAATACCACTGTAACCGTATCATGGAATACTATTGGCCTAACATTTATTGGAGGAGCTCCTACAGGAAATTCTCACACTTTTATTTTAAATAAAGGCCAGTCCTTTTTATTTGCTGGCTCTGGAAGCAGCCATCCAAACCTTACAGGATTTATTGGAGCCAGAGTGATTGCAAATAAACCTATTTCTCTCACTAATGGAAGTTGTAATGGAAATTTTGGAGCTCAAAATATAGTAGGTTCTGACCCTATCCTCGATCAATCCGTTCCTATAGAAAGGCTTGGTAATGCATTTGCCATGGTTAAAACCCGGTCTACTGCCCCTATCGAAAATATGGAAGGTGGAATTATTATAGCAACTGAGAACAATACTGAAATATTTATAAACGGCTCTACAACAGCATCTGCTACTATAAATGCAGGACAATGGTATAGAGTTAATGAAACAAATTATATTATGCAAAATGGAGGAGGAGTACATTCAAATATGTTTATTTCAACCTCAAAAAATGTTTACCTCTACCAGCTTGTAGCGGTTGGGCCTACTACTGCCACGGGAGGGTTCAACTATATCCCTCCTTTGAATTGCTTTTTACCCAGAAAAATTGATGAAATTGGAAATATTAACCAAATGCCAGGCATTACAAACTCTATTACACTTAAATTAAATATTTTAACAGAGACTGGGGCAACCGTTTTAGTAAATGGGATAGCTCCTACAGCAGCCCAAGGGCCTTACCCACTAACAGGAAATACCCAATGGCAAACCTATGCTATCGAAGGAATTTCAGGAAATGTTTCAATTACTTCTACTAAAGCAGTAACCGCAGGAATTAATGGTGGATATAGTACAGCAGGATATGGAGGATACTTTGCCGGTTTCTCATCAGTCCCTGTAATCACAAAAAAAGCTGGTGAATGCGTACCTGGAATTATACTTGAAGTTGATGATGGCTATGAAACTTATCAATGGTATTTAAACAATATAGCTATTCCAGGCGCAACGAATAGCACATATACCCCTACACAATCGGGAAACTACACTGTGAAAGTGGGAATGGGAACGTGCATACCCGTGACGACTCCTATATATAAAGTTTTCAACTGTATTAAGAATACAACAACTAATATTAATGCTTGTGCTACCAAAATAATTACTCCAACTTTTTCAAGCTCAACGCAAACACCTGTTCCAAGTACAGTTTCAATCTTAACAGCCCCTACTCATGGAACAGCAGTCTTAAATCCTTCAACCGGAATAATTACTTATACACCTACATCTGGCTTTTTAGGCTCTGATATGATTGTATATACTTTCTGTGGAAATGCACCGGAATTTATAGATTGCGAAACAGTAACTGTAAATCTGACAGTAGTTCCTTTCATTGTAAAAGATGCAACATTAGAAGCATGTCAATATGAGGATAAAGCTTATTTTGATTTAACAACAGCTAATGTCATTGACCTCACACCTGTCACTAAAAGATTTTATCCAACTCTCGCGGACTTAAATGCAAATACCAATGAAATTACAACACCTACAAATTATGCTTCTACAGGAGGGGTTGTATATGTTAAAATAACAAGCAATGAAGGATGTACAGGAATTGCAAAAATTACATTAATTGCAAAACCAATAAAAAAATCTCCAACCTTAGTTGATAAATATATTTGTATAGATTCAAGAACAAATTTGGATGCAGGTCCTGGCTACCAGTCATATCAATGGAGTACCGGAGCAACAACACAAGCTATTGAGGGAGTTTCTGTTGGTGAATACCATGTTATTCTTGGAAAAGATGGATGCTTTGTAACACAAACTGTAAGGGTATTTAAAACTCCAGATCCTGTTATTACTAAGGTGGAAATTTCAAACAGCACAGCAACTGTTATTGTGAACGGAGGAACTTCTCCATATAAATACACAGTAGATGGAACATCTAATTGGCAAGACTCCAATGTATTCACGAACCTTTCAAGGGGACAGCATACATTCTATGTAAAAGATATTAACAATTGTACCCCTGTTTCAGTCGAAGTTACAGTTCCTAATCTGATTAATGCCATTACTCCAAATGATGACGGGCATAATGATTATATAGACTATAGCGCATTGGCCTATAAAGAAAATCTTATTTTCGTAATCTATGATAGGTATGGTAACAAAATCTTCACTGGTGAAAAATTCAACAATTACAAATGGGATGGTAAACATCTTGGCAAGAAAATAGGCACTGGAACTTATTGGTATCATCTTAACTGGAACGAACCCAACAAAGAAAAAACTCAAATTACTTTCACAGGATGGATTTTAGTGAAAAATAGAAACTAAACACTAATTACATTATTTACAAACCATGATCTAATAATCATGGTTTATTTTATTGGATTATGCATTTTTTTAAAAATATATTATTATATATCAAATAATCTATTATTTTTGCAACAATCCTAATTCCCTAATCAATGAAAAAATTTCTACTTAGTCTATTTTTAATTTTAATTACAACAAATACGGTTTTTGCACAACGTGATACAGACCATTGGTTTGCCCCCTATTTTGACAGCTCATCAACTGACTATAAACATGCTTTATATTTTTCAACAGATTCGGTTACCCCCTTTGATGTAAAAATTTACAGCAATAATACCGTTATTGGAACAGTTACTATTAGTAAAAATAATCCTCAATCATTTACATTAAATGCTTCATTTATTAAAACAACAAGCTCTTCAAGCGCTCTAGTTCCAACAAATTTAGGTGTGTATACTAAAGGAGATAAACCTTATTTTACATCTTTAAGAATATTCAATAGCTCTCACGGAGAAATCATTACCTCAAAAGGAAAAGCGGGCATTGGAAATAAATTCTATGCTGCCGCCGCTCCTTTGACAGTTTCCTCAACAACGAATAACTTTACCACAGGGATAATGGCAACGGAAGATAATACAACCGTTACTATTTCAGGATATGATCCTAACATACAATTCATTAACAACACAACTCCTCCCCTATCATTAACTACAACTTTAAATAAAGGCCAGTCTTATATCCTGGCTGGTGTCGGAAATACAGTTGCCAACCAAACAGGATTTATAGGTTCAAAAATAGTTTCTGATAAACCAATTTCTGTTACTAATGGTAATTCTAATGGCTTTTATGCTACTATTGGAGGAGGTTTTCCTGATGGTTCTGATTTAATTATGGATCAATCTGTACCTACTGATCGTCTTGGAAATGAATTTGCCATGGTAAAAAGTATTTCTACCAGCCAGGATAATATGGAAGGTGGGATTATCGTTGCAACAGAAAATAACACTGAGATCTACCTTAATGCAGGAACAACACCTGTAGCAACGATTAATGAAGGAGACTACTATAGAATCTTGGCAAATGCATATGCCACTCAAGCCGGGGGACATTCTAATATTTATATACGTACCACTAAAAATGTATATTTATACCAATTAATAGGTGCTACTCAAGCCAACAATACAGGAGGTTATAACTATATCCCCCCATTAAACTGTTTTTTACCAAGAAAAATTGATGAGATTGGTAAAGTTCAGGAAATGCCTACTAACACTACCTACCCCGTCACTTTAAAACTTAACATTCTGACTGAAGCAGGTGCAGCTGTAACCGTAAATGGTACAACACCTACTGCAGCACAAGGACCATATCCACTTACAGGAAATACACAATGGGTAACTTATGCCATACAAGGAATTACAGGAAACGTGACTATTACATCTACCAAAGCCGTAACTGCTGGAATTAATGGTGGATATAGCACCGCCGGTTATGGTGGATATTTTGCTGGATTCTCTTCCATACCGGTAATCGCAAAACAAACGGGAGATTGTATTCCGGGAATAGTATTGGAAGTAGATGACAGTTTTGAAACTTATCAATGGTCATTAAATGGAAATCCAATACCAGGTGCAACTACTAATTCTTACACTCCGACTCAGGCAGGAAATTACACTGTAAGAATTACTGTGGGAAGCTGCCCTCCTGAAACAACCCCTCCTTATAAAGTATTTTCATGTCTTCAGCAATCCACAAAGTCATTGACTATGTGTGAAGGCTTTCAAGCTATTGTTCCTGAATTCACAAATTCAACTCAAACTTATGTTCCAGGAACTGTAACCATTGTAACTCCACCAGCTAATGGAACAGCTTCCATTGATCCTGTAACAGGAGTGATCACCTATGTTCCTAATTTTGGATATTTTGGTACAGATACGATCGTTTATAAGTTCTGTGGAAATGCTCCTGAGTTTATCGACTGTGAGCAGGTAACATTAACCTTAACAGTCTCATCAACACCAGTTGTAAATAATGCAGCATTAAGAACTTGTTTCCTTGAGCAAAATATCGCAACAGGTCTTTTCAACCTGACAACAGCTTCTGTAACAACGCAAACGGGTGTGACAAAGAAATATTATCCTTCGCCAACTGATGCTATTAATGGAACTAATGAAATTACAAACCCAACTGCTTATGTTGCCCCAACAGGAGTTGTATATATCAAAGTGATTAATGCAAATGGATGCTACAGAGTAGCTGAAGTATCTCTTACTGTACTTGCTCCGGTAAAATCTACAGTATTAGTTGACAAGATCATCTGTATGGAGGATAAAACGACCCTTGATGCAGGCCCTGGATTCGCATCTTACTTATGGAGTACTGGTGCTACGACCCAAACCATAACCAATGTAGGTGTTGGTACCTATTCAGTAAAACTAAAAACAGGAGAGTGTACTACATCACAAACTGTGAATGTATATGCTGCTGAACAGCCTGTTATTTCTAATGTTGATGTAACAAGTAACTCTATAACTGTTTCCGCTATAGGCGGAACTCCGCCATATAAATATTCGATAGACAATATCAACTGGCAGGATTCTAATGTGTTTAATAATATTGCCAGAGGTGATGTAATAGTGTACGTTAAAGACGCATATGATTGTGATCCAATTAATGTATCTGTTACAATTCCAAATCTTGTCAATGTAATTACTCCAAATGATGATGGAATAAATGATGTTATTGATTATTCATCTCTTTCCCATAAAACTAATTTGACCTTTAATATATATGATCGATATGGGGCTAAAATTTATCAGGGGGATAAAACCAACGGATATAAATGGAATGGAACAACCAACGGAAGCAAAAGACTATCTACTGGAAACTATTGGTTTGACATTAGCTGGAATGAGCCTAATAAAAGACAAACTCCAATAAAATATTCTGGTTGGATCTTAGTAAAAAACAGAGAATAACCTTTTAAAAATATCTATATGAAAACCACGATTTGAAATCGTGGTTTTTTTATTATTTTTTCAACATATTACTACTTTTTATTATTAAATTTGTCTTAAAAGCTGGTACTAAATGAAGAAAACTCTATCTTTTTTATTTATATTTTTTATTTTCACGTCTGTATTTGCTCAATTAGACAGGGAGCATTGGTTTGCCCCAATGGTAGATAGAACAGGAAACCCAAATCCTTATCAAAAATTATACTTGTCTACTAACCGAACAACCTCATTCCCGGTAAGTATTTATAATAATAACATTCTTATTGGCACTGTAAATATCAGTAAGAATAATCCTCAGAAATTTGATGTCCTTCGAGATTATATTATTACAACTCAGCAAACCGATCTCTTCACACCTACATCAAAAGGACTTTATTTAAAAGCAGAATTTCCTTTTTATGCTAATTTAAGATTCTCAGTTTTCAACCATGCTGAAATTATTACCTCTAAAGGTATTCCATCAACAGGAAAGACTTTTTATGCGGCCAACGCTCCACTTAGTATCAACAATATCATTTTAAATTTCATGACCAGTATTCTGGCCACTGAGGACAATACCACAGTTACTATATCCGGATACAAACCTACCGTACAATTTTCAAATGGGACAACCGGCGCTACTAATCCAACGATGACTTTTACACTCAATAAAGGAAAGTCATACATAATTGATGGAATAGGAGATATAGCAGGAAATTTCGATGGTTTTATCGGTGCAAAAATAGTTGCAAACAAGCCGGTCAATATTACGAATGGTAACTTTAATGGTCAATATGCCGGAAATTATCCTACAAGCTCAGATATCTTAATGGATCAGGCGGTTCCTGTTGACAGACTTGGAAATGAGTTTGCCCTTGTAAAGGGAAATGGAAGCATTGGCGCAAATATGGAGATGGCGCTTGTGATCGCCACTGAAGATAATACCCAAATCCGTGTTAATAATGAATTAGTGCCTATTGCTACAATAAACACAGGTCAATATTTTGTTATACCAGACAGCAAATATCAATTACAAGGAAATAATCACTATAATTTATATATTAAAACCTCAAAAAATGCATACATCTATCAAATGCTGGCAGGAACCTCTGCTTCAGTGGACGAGGTGGCCACGGGTGGTTTTAATTTTATTCCTGCATTAAATTGTTATCTTCCTAAACAGATAAATGAACTGGGTTTCATAGATGAAAACTTCGTTCATTCTAATAATAATCCAAATGGGATTCTAAACATCCCAACAAAACTTAACCTTATTACAGAAAAAGGCGCCAATGTTACCGTAAACGGGATCACCCCTCCTCCTACAACAGGTCCTTTTAATATGACAGGTACCAACAATTGGGTAACGTATGGAATACCCAATGTTACAGGAACAATTACTGTAGTTTCAGACAAAGCTATTACTGCGGGAATTAATGCGGGTAGTGACGCGGTAGGATATGGAGGTTTCTTTGCAGGATTTCCAACTCAACCAGTTATCTTGAAGTCTGGTGGAGATTGTGTTCCGGGGATTGTTCTTACAGTGGATCCTACTATTTATAATGCTTATCAATGGTATAGAAACGGAATTCTAATCCCTGGTGCAACTAATGTCTCTTATACTCCGACACAATCAGGAAATTATACCTGTGCTGTCACAATGGGTAGTTGTGCCCCTCTTATTACAGAACCTTATAAAGTATTAAACTGTACTAAACTGAGCACTGCTTCTTACAATGTATGTACAAGTCATACAATAACGCCAGCTTTTAGCAGTTCTCAACAAACTCCTGTGGTTGCAACCATAGCTGTAACAACCCCTCCTACATTAGGAACAACAACGATAAACCCTACAACAGGTGTGATTACTTATAATGTTACTAATCCAGGTACAGCAGGAACCGATACATTCACCTATACTTTTTGCGGTAATGATCCGGATTTTCCGGATTGCGAGACTGTGACCGTAACAATAAATATTCAGGTTTTAACCGTGACTGACACCTCTCTTTCTGCCTGTGATATAAATGGACAGGGAACCTTTAATCTTACTTTGGCAAACGTGACCAACAACAGTCCTGTAACGATTACTTACTATCCTACACTTCTGGATGCACAAACAGAAAATGCAGCAGCATTAATTACCAATACAAACTCCTACACAGCAACAAATGGAACTGTTGTTTTCGCAGTGGTAAAAAATCCTTCCGGCTGTAAAAGTATTGCTAAAATCACCCTCAATCTTTATCCTGTAGCTATTGTTTTGCAAAACTATAATGGAATCTTCTGTGATGATAATTTTGATGGTATCGTTACAGTTATTTTATCTAATATCACTCCTTTGGTACTCACCAACAGCACTTACTTTACAAATGTAAGATATTATGCTAGTTTGGTCGATGCAAACGCGGGAGGTACAAATAATTTACCTAACACATGGAGCTTCAGTGCCTCCACCATTATTTATATAAGAGTAGACTCACCGGATGGATGTGCAAAAGTTGTTCAACCATTAACTTTTACAATCGGAGCCAGGATACCTTTAATTAAAGACACAGTTACAGAAAGCTTTTGTGATGATGATTTAGATGGTATCAAACAGGTTGATCTAGGTGCATATATTACACAATTTACTACAGATCCTCTCGTAACTTTTAGTTTTCATGGAAGCTTAAGTGATGCCCAAAATAACATCAACCCGCTTAGTAATCCGGTAACGATAACAGGTACCCAGACTATTTATGTAAGGTTTGAAAAGCCTGGTGTATGCTCGCAAATAGGAAAGATTATAATGACTATAAAAACTCCTAAGCGATCAGATATACTTAATGATGTAATTATCTGTCCTAACACAAAAACAACACTGGACGCCGGCTCTGGTTTTGAAAGTTATCTTTGGAGTACTGGTGCTACTACCCCATCTATTTCTAACGTACCCGTAGGAAGTTACTGGGTAGACCTGCAATATAATGGCTGCATTTACAAACAACATGTAAATGTCATTGAAGCGGAGTCTCCAACTATTGTCTCGATAAATATTAATGGAACCACTGTGACAATTGGAGTAAGCGGAGGAACTCCCCCATATCAATATTCGCTGGATGGTGTTAGCTGGCAGACCTCAAATGTCTTCCAAAATTTACCTCGGGGAAGTTACATTGTCTATGTAAGGGATTCAAAAAGATGTAATGACGTTCAAAAACCTTTTACTATTATTAATCTTATCAATACGATCACTCCAAATGACGATGCCCATAATGATAATATTGACTATTCTGCATTAATGACAAAAGACAATCTTGAATTTAGAATCTATGACAGATATGGTGCAGAAATCTTCAGAGGAACCTCCTCCAATCGTTTTACATGGGATGGAAGATTAGGCGGAAGACCTGTAAATACGGCAACTTATTGGTACACTTTAAGCTGGACTGAGTCCGGAACCATAACCACTACATTAGTAAAATATTCAAGCTGGTTGCTTGTGAAAAACAGGTAGTTAATCACTGTAGTTTTTATCTAAACCGGTTTTAAAATAAAGGTTATAACATTCATTAACAATTATGAACCAAAGTTTAATATAACTTTAACCTGTTTTCACTATCTATATAGGTATAAATTGAGGTAATTCTGTGTAATTTTGCCCATTGTATGAAGAAACTTATTACTTTATTGCTATTGGTTTTTATAGCTAAGATCAATGCCCAAATATATTCAGGGGAAGTATTCCTCAGAGATAATTCAATATTATATCTTAATCAGGTTTATGTAACCAATCTCAATACCCAAAGAACTGTTCTTACAGATTATAATGGTGACTTTAATATTCAGGCTAATCCTGGAGATATTATCCGTTTTACATCCATTGTAACAGAGCGAAAAGACATTCAGCTTACCCCACAAATGTTTGGCGCTAAAAGTTTAATCGAATTGAAAATAGCTTATCATGATATACAGGAAGTTGTAATAAGCAGATTCAAACCTACAGGAAACCTAAGATACGATGTGAATGCACTTGCAAAGAAGGACAAAGCACTTGAATTGAAAAAGGTAATTGGTCTTCCAGAACCTAAGGGAGATGGTAATCCTCCTCAGCTCCCTGTAGCTGGTCTTCGAGATGGTGGATTAACTTTCAGTCTTGAAAGTATTTATGATATATTATCCGGAGAAAGAAAGAAGAAGCAACGTTATGTTGCCTATGAAAACATGAACAATTCTGTTACCCAGATAAAGAATTATTTAGGTAAAGATTATTTTGTGAAGTTTAAAATTCCTGAAAATCTAATTGATAACTTCTTACAATTCGTCTATTCTTCGGAAAATATACAGCCATATATCCAGGCAGGTAATTTCGAAGCAGTAAAAATCCCAATAGAAAAATATTTACCAATCTACCAAAGAAGATTAAAGAACTCTCATCTTCAGGATGTTATAAAATAATTCTCAATAAATAGGGATATTTTTAAGAAATATTTGTTAATAAATAATATATTCTTAATTTTATCTCACGAATGAGTGTTAAATAAAAACAACACTATTTCGTTATTACATAAGAGACTAACTGACCTGAATGCAAATTAAGGAGAAACACCAAATTTTTAACTTAATATTTGTCAGATGAAAAAGTTACTTTTATTCTTTTTTACTACCCTATTTATAGGTCTTTCTGCTCAAAAAAAAGGAAAGGACTACACCAACATTGTGAAAAGTAAGAACATTTACGAGATCAATGCCTTTTTGAGAGATGCCCATCCCGATGATCCGCGTAGATCAGTTTTAAAGCCTCGGGTGATGGAGATGATGAAGGATTATATAAAAAATGCACATCCCGAAGATCAAAAGGTAAAGGAAATGCAGGAAATGCTTGCATTACTTAAAAGGCGACCTTCCACTAAGATTACTTTTGATGAAATGAATGCTATCATTAAGCAAAAGCAAATCGCCAAATACAAAGCAGAATTAGCCGCTAAACAATCTACTGTGGTTTATACTCCAAGTAACGCAAAGAATGCCATCGTTGTCAATACATCATCCACTACTGTAGCTATTCCGGATGCTGAAGCTGAAGAGTTTAATATGTTGATGTCCGTTTCTCCTACAGAACACAAAAACAAAACTGTACAAATACTGAACTCCCTTTTTGATAATGATCCTATGACTAAAGAATGTATCGTTCTCATAGAGAATAAATCCGACTGTAACATTATTGTAAGAATGGAAGGAATCGGTACTACTAAATACAGACTAGCAGTTCCTGCTCACAATGAAAGCTCTGTTGTTATACCAAAAGGAGATTACCTCTTTACCAGTCTTGTTTGCGGGGCTCAGTACGCTTCTCAAAAAACAATTCAAAAACCACTAATGGTTGCTCTGGGTTCTTCGGATTCCAAATAGATCAAAAACAAAAAAACAAAACGTCTTTTACAGGTAAAAAAGAAACGTATTATACATATAATTCGTTATTTTTGCCAGATTTTCATTTATACTCATGGGCAAAAATAAAATAGCAAGATTCGAAGAAAATAAAATATTACCTAACGTTATTCAACCTACAAGAGAAGAAGCTTTAAATGGCTTCGAACTTAAGGGAAAGTGGAGAACAAATTTCTTCAAGAACGACAATCCTATTGTTCTTGAACTAGGATGTGGAAAAGGTGAATATTCAGTAGGTCTTGCCAAAACATTTCCTGAAAAAAACTTCATAGGAATAGACATTAAAGGGGCAAGATTTTGGTTCGGCGCGAAAGAAGCTGTAGAAAATAATATGTCTAATGTTGCTTTTTTAAGATCCCAGATAGAATTAGTCGATAATTTTTTCGCAGAAAACGAAGTAGATGAGATATGGATCACCTTTCCTGATCCACAGATCAAATACAGACGTACTAAACACAGATTAACTCATCCTGATTTTCTGGAGCGTTATAAAAAATTCCTAAAACCTGGTGGAGTCATTCACTTAAAAACTGATTCTGAATTCTTACATGGATATACTCTAGGTTTTTTACAAGGAGCCGGTTATGAAATCATCTCAGCTCATCATGACATTTACGGAGCACCTGAATATGATCCGGATACAAAACACTTAAGAGATATAAAAACATATTATGAAGAACTCTTTTCCGCAAAAGGAAAAACTATTACTTATATAAAATTCCGAATAAGTTAACCCCTAAATACATTTGATGAAAAAAAAAATTTTAGCAATCTTATTCTTCTCTTTCTTAACTCCCACATTCATTACTGCTCAAAAGAGCAAAAAAAACATCTTAAAAAGCACAAACATTAAGGAAATTGAAGAATATCTCAAACACGCCCATCCAGAGGATCCAAAAAGAAGCATTTTAAAACCCCGGCTTATTGCCTTAAAAAACCAGCAATGGACATTAGGTAAAAAGGATGCTAAACCAATGGCTTCCAGACCTATTATTTCTGAAATGCCACATAAAAATTCAGATGATGCTGAAGAATTTAAAAGATTAATTACTAAAAGTTCTGACAAGCACAAAGACAAGACAGTTAAACTTCTTAATACCATGTTCAACGAGGATATTACACGAAAAGAATGCATTCTACTGTTTAGAAATAATTCCGATTGCAATCTTGTATTAAAGATTAAAGGTGATCATTTCTACAATTTGGCAATTCCCGCTAATGATGAAAATTTTATTGTTATAAAGAAAGGAAACTACACTCTTGAAAGCAATGTATGTGATTTAAAATACCATACTAAGAAGGAAATTAAAAGAAATATAATTCTAACTATAAACAATAGTGATTAGGTAGGGAATGATAATTTCATAAATAAAAAGTAAAATCTTACATTTACTGTTCAAAAATTTATATGAAAAAGATACTAACCTTTTCTGGCATTATTGCATCGTTGGCATTAGTTAACTGTAGTGTTAATTACAACAATTACCCTGTAAGAAAAACCTATCCTACTAGTACCAATGCAAATTCAGCTGCTAGTACAGAGAGAGAATATAATGAGTTATTAAAAACCTACAAACCTGAAACGACTCAAGTATTAAATGATCTCTTAAACGATTCTTCCGGCAGCACGCAAACATCTTTTTCTGTAGAAAATAAATCTCCTTGTAATATGGTTCTTACCATCACTGGGAATAATTATTATAGAAAAATACCTATTGGTGCAAACAAAATAGGATATGTAATGCTTCCAAAGAACCAAAGTTATAAGGTATCGGGAATGGTATGTAATTCAGTGTACCAGTCTACTAAATTCATTTCAAGTTCTTATTCAATAACTTTATCTAATTAAAAAAAGAAATACAATAAAAAAGCCACTAATTAAAATTAGTGGCTTTTTTTATATTAAAGAAAATCCTTAATTATTCTGCATCGAAATCAGCATCTGTATCAGCAGATACTTTTTCTCCTTCTTCTTTAGATTTTTCTTTGTCAGCTTTTCTCTGAGATTGACCATCTCTGATAGAATCTGAAACAACATTCAGGATCATATCGATAGACTTAGAAGCATCATCATTTCCAGGAATAACGAAATCTACTTTTCTAGGATCAGAGTTCGTATCAACGATACCGAAAACTGGAATACCTAATTTCTTAGCTTCAGTTACTGCGATGTGCTCTCTTAAGATATCAACTACAAATATTGCAGAAGGAAGACGAACCATGTCAGAAATAGAACCTAAGTTCTTTTCAAGGTTAGCTCTCTGTCTGTCTACCTGAAGTCTCTCTTTTTTAGATAAAGTTTCGAATGTTCCATCTTTCTTCATCTTATCAATAGAGTTCATTTTCTTAACAGCCTTTCTGATAGTAACAAAGTTTGTTAACATACCTCCTGGCCATCTTTCTGTAATATAAGGCATATTAAGTTCTGAAGCGTGCTTAGCAACAACTTCTTTTGCTTGCTTTTTAGTAGCTACAAAAAGAACTTTTTTACCTGCAGAAGTAAGTTTTTCTAAAGCGTTACATGCTTCATCTAATTTTACTGCTGTTTTATGTAAGTCTACAATGTGAATACCATTTTTCTCCATAAAAATGTATGGAGCCATATTTGGATTCCACTTTCTAGTCATGTGACCGAAGTGTACACCAGCCTCTAAAAGGTCTTTTACATTTGCTTTTGCCATGTTTTCTGTTTTTGTTAGTTTACTTTCCGTCTTTTAAACAATCAACAACTTCTTTAGATGGGAGAAGCGTTTGGATGCTAAACGTAACGGGCAATTGGCGGTTGGCTTTTTGCTTATCGCAATTGGCTTTTCGCCGAGATTAAGTTTAAATAAAATTTAATACATTTCTGTAGCCAATAGCTATAAGCCATTTGCCAACAGGAAATCTTAACGTTTTGAGAATTGGAATCTCTTTCTTGCTTTTTTCTGACCTGGCTTCTTTCTTTCCACCATTCTTGCGTCTCTTGTAAGTAAACCAGCTGGCTTTAATGCTAATCTGAACTCAGCGTTGATTTCGCATAAAGCTCTTGAAATACCTAATCTGATAGCTTCTGCTTGTCCTGTATTTCCACCACCGAATACGTTTACGGTAACGTCAT
Organism: Chryseobacterium paridis; assembly: GCF_016595215.1. Lineage (GTDB taxonomy): Bacteria > Bacteroidota > Bacteroidia > Flavobacteriales > Weeksellaceae > Chryseobacterium > Chryseobacterium paridis. The sequence goes on from NZ_JAENHK010000010.1 coordinate 2,522,815, forward strand.
ACTGACCAACAGTTTCAGAAAGGATAAATGGTTGATTTAATTTGTAAACCATTACGTCTGTAGAGAAATAATCTTTAGCATCTTTACCGTTTACTGTAATATTACCAGTACCTGGTTTTACGTAAACTCTTGCTACAGAAGTTTTTCTTCTACCAATTTTATGAACTGTAGACATATTAATTATTTAAATTCGTTAATATTAATTGTTTTAGGCTGTTGAGCTTCATGCTTGTGCTCAGTTCCTTCATATAAATAAAGGTTTTTGAATAAAGCAGAACCTAATCTGTTTTTAGGTAACATACCTTTTACAGACTTTTCTAATACTTTCAAAGAATCTTTCTTTTGAAGTTCAGCCGCAGTCATAGATTTTTGACCTCCTGGATATCCTGTATGCCAGATATAAGTCTTATCTTCCCACTTGTTTCCGGAAAGCGTAATTTTCCCAGCATTCAAAACAATAACGTTATCACCACAATCTACGTGAGGTGTAAAGTTTGTTTTGTGCTTACCTCTCAAAATCTTTGCAACCTGAGAAGCTAGTCTTCCCAACGGTTGTCCTTCAGCGTCTACCACAACCCATTCTTTATTAGCAGTAGCTTTGTTCGCTGAAACAGTTTTGTAACTTAATGTATTCACACGTTTTAGTTAAAGATTAAACATAATTTTCCCTCTAAGGGTGTGCAAAGATACAAATTAAATTTGTAATGGAAAAACATATTTCATTTAATATGCAGGTTACATGTTTTGCTTAAACGATTCGACAGATTTTATCTATGAAAAATATTCTTGGCACAGATATTGCAAATTCATATTCGATGAAAAAAAAGTTTTAGAAGATTCTAAAAACACAGGTGATAAAGTAAAGAGTTTAGCTACTAAACTCTTACTTTATTAACTTTTCCACAAAAATTCATCAATACGCTTACCAATTAAACATTCTTAAAATTAGATTTTACATAAAATTCATGTAAAAAATTATTTTTCTTTTCCGAAATAATTATATTTGCCGCAAAGCCATAATAATCATGAGCCACGGAAAAACAAGAGAAGAAAAAAATTGTCTTAACTGCGGACACACAGTAGAAGAAAGGTTCTGTCCTCATTGTGGACAGGAAAATACTGAACCACGCCAACCATTTTATTTTCTTTTCACTCATTTTATTGAGGATTTCACCCATTATGATGGTCAATTCTGGAAAACCATAAAGTATTTACTTTTCTATCCGGGAAAATTAACAAAAGAATATCTTTCAGGAAAGAGACAACTATACGTAGCTCCTGTTAAGTTATATATATTTATCAGTTTTTTAACCTTCTTTATTCCTACTCTTTTTCCACAATCTGAAAATCCAGATGAGGAAAACGCAGAAAAACATTCTGTACAAAAAGAGAAAGAAAATAAAAAAATTCAAGCAGCCCAGATATCCGACAGTATAAAAAACCAAATCATCAGAGAAAGTGGTGCGGATAGTACCATAGTGAAAAGTATATCAAAACTTGATAAAATTGAAGAGGTACTTTCAAAAAAGGAAATTATAGATACTGACCGGGATCAATTTGCAATATTAGGCGCAACTAATATGAAGCAGTATGATTCAATGAGTGTAAAAGGAGGTAAAAATTACAATACTTTGAGACCATTTGCTAAAAAAATATTTCACTTACAAGACAGAGGGTTAAAAAGAAAGGAAATAGTTGGCCGTTTTGTAGACACATTTATACATACATTTCCAAAAGCCTTATTCGTCTATTTACCTATATTTGCATTTTTCCTATGGCTTTTTCACAGTAAGAAAAAATGGTGGTATTTTGATCATGGCATATTTACCTTACATTATTTCTCCTTCATTCTCTTAAGCTCACTCATTTTCATTCTTTTCGGCCATTTAGTAAAAATGATACCGGATTATAAAATCTTCCAAACAATTTTCAGGTTATTTTATGTTGTATTGTTCTTTTATACCTCTGCTTATTTCTTTATTGCTCATCACAGAGTATATGAAAGCAGTAAAAGAAAAAGTATTTTAAAAGGTTCTATTTTGTTTATAATCAACTGTATCGGACTACTTTTTATGCTTATGATATTATCATATATTAGCTTTATCATGATGCACTAGTTGCGTAAAGACTTGCTTCCTCTAAAACTGGCTATTAAGTAATAGGCAACAAACACAGTTGAAAACTTAAGTATAGATGGAATTGCAAGCTTCAAATCAAAAATAAGAGCTCCAATCAATACCAAGACACCCATTGCCGCAAAAGACAATCCGAGTTTTTGTGGCAGTGTAAAATTGGGAGTATCTAAATAATAAGCCAGGCCCCAGGCAAAACCAAAAGCAATAGCATAGTATAAATCAAGACCGGTATTCAGGCTGCTTAAAAAGAAATAATTGATAAGAAAACTCACCACAGTCCCAATTGTAAAATAAATCAACGCTTTCTGCATATAATAGTATATTCTGCAAAAGTAAATAAATTACTTATTATTTCTATGTATCCTATTGAGTAAATGGCGAATCTCAAAATCCACGAAAACACTTAATCAACTGAGTTAAAGAAGTATAAAGTTAAATCTTATGTTCCGTATTATTATTATATTTGGAAATTCAGAAATTTTCTAGATTTTTTATGGAAACCCAAAAATATACCCCTAAAAACAAAGTTAGAATTGTAACAGCAGCGTCATTATTTGACGGACATGATGCTGCAATTAATATTATGCGTCGTGTCATTCAGGGAACTGGCTGCGAAGTCATCCACCTTGGTCACGATAAATCAGCTGAGGAAGTTGTAAATACAGCTATCCAGGAAGATGCCAATGCAATAGCATTAACCTCTTATCAGGGAGGTCATAATGAATATTTCAAATATATCTATGACCTTCTGAGGGAAAAAAATTCTCCGCAGATCAAGATCTTCGGCGGCGGCGGCGGTGTAATTCTGCCTGAAGAAATTAAAGACCTGATGGACTACGGAATCGATAGAATCTATTCTCCGGACGATGGCCGTGAGCTAGGCCTTCAAGGAATGATTGATGATTTGGTTAACCGATCGGATTTTGCGACAGGAAAAGATGTGACAGCAAACGATCTGGATGCAATTAGTTTTGAAAATTCAACCAGTATTGCTTCCATTATCTCTGCTGTTGAAAACTTTTCTGATGAAAAGCCAGAGTTAGTAAAAGCGATTGACGAAAAAGCAAAAGATCTAAACATTCCTATTATTGGTATCACAGGTACCGGAGGTGCAGGAAAATCTTCATTAACGGATGAGTTAGTAAGACGTTTTCTTCGTTCCAATACAGATAAAAAAATTGCTATTATTTCGATTGACCCTTCAAAAAAGAAAACAGGAGGAGCATTACTTGGAGATAGAATCCGTATGAATGCGATCAATGATTCAAGGGTTTATATGCGATCAATGGCTACAAGAGAAAACAATGTATCCGTTTCTCCATTTATCCATTCTGCATTGAATGTTTTAAAACTGGCACATCCGGATGTTATTATTCTTGAAACATCAGGTATTGGACAATCAGGCTCTGAGGTTTCAGACTTCGCAGATGTTTCCATGTATGTGATGACTCCTGAATATGGAGCTTCGACTCAATTGGAAAAGATCGACATGTTAGATTATGCAGATTTAGTTGCTTTAAATAAATCAGACAAACGTGGTGCTTTAGATGCATTACAAGCAGTAAGAAAGCAATTTCAGAGAAATCATTTACTATGGGAAAGCCCATTGGATGATATGCCGGTATATGCAACAAAAGCATCTCAGTTCAATGATCACGGAACAACAGAATTATACAACAGATTAATTTCTAAGGTTAACGATAAATTTTCAGATTTAAATTTGAATACTTTCGTAGAGCAGGAAATTACAGATGAAGTAACAATTATCCCTCCTAAAAGGGTTCGTTATCTTTCTGAAATTGTTGAAAACAATAAACAATACGATGTTAATATTGAGAAACAGGCTGAATTAGCCAGAAAGATGTATCATATTGACGGAGTAAAAAATATCATTTCTAATGAAGCTTTAGATGCTGAATATCAGAAAGCAGAAAAAGACCTTCAACAGGAAAATATTGATTTCCTTAAAAACTGGGATGACACTAAAAAAGCATTCCACCAGGAATTTTATTCCTATTTCGTTCGTGGAAAAGAAATCAAGGTTGAAACCTCAACAGAATCTTTATCCCATTTAAAAATTCCAAAGATTGCTTTACCTAAATATAATGACTGGGGTGATCTTATTTCATGGAAAGGTCAGGAAAATCTTCCGGGAAGTTTTCCATTCACTGCAGGAATTTATCCGTTCAAAAGAACTGGTGAAGATCCAACAAGAATGTTTGCCGGAGAAGGAGGTCCTGAAAGAACGAACAGAAGATTCCACTATGTTTCGGCTGAAATGCCCGCAAAGCGTTTATCGACAGCATTCGACTCTGTAACATTATATGGACAGGATCCTGCTCTTCCACCAGATATTTATGGTAAAATTGGAAATGCCGGAGTTTCTATTGCAACCCTGGATGATGCGAAAAAATTATATTCCGGCTTTGATCTTATCAATGCATTAACGTCAGTTTCAATGACGATTAATGGCCCGGCTCCTATGCTTTTAGCTTTCTTCATGAATGCAGCTATTGATCAGAATGTTGAAAAGTATATTGCTGAGCATCAATTAGAGGCTAAAGTCGAAGCAGTATTAAAAGCTAAATTCGACGATAAAGGACTTCAAAGACCTCAATATAATGGTGAGCTTCCACCATCCAATAATGGATTAGGACTACAACTATTGGGAATCACCGGAGATGAGATTATTCCAAAAGAAGAATACGAAAAAATTAAAGCTCATACGATTGCTACGGTACGCGGTACTGTACAGGCAGATATCTTAAAAGAAGATCAGGCACAAAATACTTGTATTTTCTCTACCGAATTTGCTTTGAGACTAATGGGTGACGTTCAGGAGTATTTTATTAAAGAAAAAGTAAGAAACTTCTATTCTGTTTCTATTTCAGGATATCATATTGCAGAAGCTGGAGCTAATCCGGTATCGCAATTAGCATTCACATTGGCCAATGGTTTCACTTATGTGGAATATTACTTAAGCCGTGGAATGGATATCAATGATTTCGCCCCTAACCTGTCATTCTTCTTTTCCAATGGTATCGACCCGGAATATTCTGTAATCGGACGTGTAGCAAGAAGAATCTGGGCAAAGGCAATGAAACTAAAATATGGAGCAGATGAAAGAAGCCAGATGTTGAAATATCACATTCAGACTTCGGGACGTTCTCTTCACGCTCAAGAAATTGATTTCAATGATATCAGAACGACGCTTCAGGCGTTATATGCCATCTATGATAACTGTAATTCTCTTCATACAAATGCTTATGATGAAGCCATTACTACTCCTACAGAGCAATCCGTAAGAAGAGCTATGGCGATTCAGTTAATCATTAATAAAGAGCTTGGTTTAGCGAAAAATGAAAATCCTCTTCAAGGTTCATTTATTATTGAAGAACTTACAGATCTTGTTGAAGAAGCTGTATATGCAGAATTCGACAGAATTACAGAAAGAGGAGGTGTTCTTGGTGCTATGGAAACCATGTACCAGCGTTCAAAAATCCAGGAAGAGTCTATGCATTATGAATGGCTGAAGCATACCGGAGAATATCCGATCATTGGGGTAAATACCTTCTTAGGAAAGGATGGTTCACCAACTGTTCGTCCGGGAGAAGTTATTCGTTCTACAGAGGAAGAAAAGCAGGTTCAGATAGAAACGCTTCACAACTTCCAACAAGCTAACCAGGATAAATCCGAAGCAGCTTTAAAACAATTACAATATGCAGCCATTAATCAACAGAACCTATTTGGAGTAATGATGGATGCAGTGAAATACTGTTCTCTTGGACAAATCACCAATGCTTTATTTGAAGTAGGTGGCAAGTACAGAAGAAATATGTAACAGGGTTACGAATAAAAATAAAAAAACCGCAGAAATTCTGCGGTTTTTTTATTGGCTTATATTTAAATACAAATCTTATTTTTTATTAAAATCTCCTGCAAAAACAGAAATAATATTATTTTCAGAAAGATATTTTTTCAAAGCAGCATTCACTTCAGATAATTTCAGATTCTGAATTTTTGTATTCTGTTCATCAAATTTATCCAATGAAACTCCAAAAAGAAGCTGAGTATTTACCAGGTTAACAAGTGTTCCATCAGAACCTAGGCTGGTTTTCCTTTCATTAGCATAACTTTTTTTGTTGGAATCAAGTTCTTCCTGTGTAAATCCTGAAGCCAGTGCTTTGTTAACTTCTTCCTTGATGGCAGCTTCTACAGCATTTCTTTTGGTAGGATTTAAAAAGGCATAATAATTCCATGAAGCAACATCATTCGAAACAGGAACATCCAGATACGAACCAACTCCATAGGAGATCCCTTCTTTTTCACGCAACCTCATCGGTAATCTTGCAGAAAGGAATCCTCCACTTCCTAAAATTTCATTAGCCATTACCAATGCCGGGTAATCAGGGTGGTCTTGTGACATTTTGAAACTTGAAGTTCCAAGGGCAACTGCATTTTCTTTATCAGGAGTGATGATATTTTTATCTTGTTTTTTAGTTTCAAAGAATGTTGGTTTTACTTCAACAAATTTTGACTTAGCAGTAAATTTTCCAAATGTTTTTTCTAATTCCGAAGAAGCCAGTTTTGGATCAATATTTCCTATTAAAGTTCCTACTCCATTGGATGCTCCTATAATATTCTGATAGAAATCAACAACCTGGGCTCTGGTTACTTTTTTATTTTCATCAATTTGTTCCTGCAGGGAAGACACATAGAAGATACTTGTTTTAGGATATGAGGATGCTAATCTTTGCAATTCATTACCTGCGATAGCCTGTGGATCCTTCAGCTGTCCTTCCAACTGTGTATTTACTTCAGTGATTGTTTTTGCCAGCTCATTTTCCGGGAAAGTAGCATTCGTCAACATATCCTGTACGATTGCCATTACCTTTGGATAATATTGTTTGTAAGTATTGACTCCAATGATTAAATTCTGCTCATACACATAAGCGTACACAGAAGATTTCATTTGATCTAGCTCATCTTTTATTTGCTCTTTTGTTCTGGTTTTGGTTCCGGAACTCAATAAAGAAGCAGTAATATTTCCAATAGCTTCTTTGCCCTGAAGGTCTTTTTCATTTCCGATTCTGAAACGGAAATTCCCTTGAATTTTGTCTCCTTTTAATTCTTTATTGATAAGTCCGTATTTCATTCCATTAGAAAGTTTTCCTTCAGTAAGGTTTTTCTTAACATTCGCTATGGAGGCCTCGAAAGGAGCTGGTTCTTTTTCCAATGCTTTCCCTTTGTAATCTTTTACCAGATCTGCAATCTGATTATCTCTAAATTCAGTAGGGAATACTCTTTCCTCATTAGGAGAAGGACGGAAAACACCCATCGTACGATTGTTGTTTTTAAAATACTTTTGAGCAACCTTACTGATATCTTCCAGTTTTAGGTTTTCTACATTATCACGGTACAGGAAATTTAATTTATAGTTTCCTGCCCCGATAATTTCGGTAAGATTAATCGCAAAATTAATCGTATTATTTTTCTGGTTTTCGATATCTTTAATCAGCTTCGCTTTAGCTCTTTTAAGATCATCCTGAGTAAATTGGATGGAGGAGATTTTATCCAGTTCTGTCCTTACGAGTTTTGTGGTTTCGTCTAAGTTCTTATCTTTTGGAACATCAAAATTAAAGTATACCATCCCCGGATCTCTTAAAACAGGACTGAATGTCCAGATTCCGGAAACTTTCTGGGTCTCTACCAGGCTTTTATATAAATATCCGGATGGATCTGAAGTAAGAATCTCGTAAAGTGCAGATAATGCGGCATAATCTTTATCTGCATAGGCAGAAGTATGATACCCTGCAGCTATAATTTGCTGGTCATTATTTCTCTTGATTTCAAAATACTTTTCTCCATTCTGCGCAGGCTCTACGGTATAAGTCCCTCCTAATTCACGTGAAGGTTTTTTGATTACTGAAAAATAATCAGAAATATATTTCAATGCATTTTTCTCATCGAATTTTCCAGCAACAATCAGAGTTGCATTATCCGGTTGGTAATATTTCTCATAGAATTTTCTTAAGGTAGGAGCTTTTACACGCTCGATATCTTCCTTGCTGCCAATTGTGCTATTTCCGTAATTATGCCATACATATCCATTAGAAAATACGTTTTGCATCATTACTCTGGTAGGATTATTTTCCCCGATTTCAAACTCATTTCGTACTACAGAAAATTCTTTATCTAAATCAGTTTGTAAAATAGTAGCATTGATCATTCTATCTGCCTCCATTTGTAGGGACCATTTCAGGTTCTCTTCATTGGATGGAAAGATTTCATAATAATTGGTTCTGTCATACCAAGTAGTTCCGTTAGCCTGACCTCCTTTATCTGAAAGTTGCTTTTTGATATCTCCAAGGTTTTTGGTACTCTTGAATAACATATGTTCCAGCAAATGCGCCATTCCCTTTTCTCCGTATCCTTCATCTTTTGAACCTACATTATATACAATATTCACAACCATATTACTCTGTGAAGGATCAGGAAGTAAAAGTACTTTCATCCCATTGGTAAGAGTGTACTCTTTGATACCTTCTGTATTGCCTACAAATTTTGGAGCTTCTGTATTTTGTGCAAAAACAGGGTTGGTAGCTCCTACAAAAAACAGGACAGCAGTCCCTAATAACAAATTTCTCATCTAGTTTTATTTAATTTGAATTAATTTTAAAAAAATTTCAGTCACCAATATATAAGACAATTATATATTGCTAAATGTTACATGAAAACATTAAAAATATCACTATTTAATGAAAAGACCAAAAGCCCTATTCAACTGGAGCAGCGGGAAAGATTCTGCCCTTGCATTATACAAGACAATAAATGAAAATAAGTTTGATATAACCTGTTTATTAACAAGCATCAATGAAGAATTTCAGCGAATCTCTATGCATGGTGTTCAAGTTTCTCTGTTAGAGCAACAAGCATCAAGCATCGGACTTCCCTTAATTAAAATGGAAATACCTAAAGAGCCCTCTATGGAGCAATATAGTGACATCATGGAAAAAACTATGGCAGGATTGCAATCACAAGGTATATCCCATTCTATCTTTGGCGATATTTTTCTGGAAGATTTAAGAAAATATAGAGAAGATCAATTGAGAGCTATTGGAATGGAAGCTGTTTTCCCTCTTTGGAAAAAAGATACTAGTAACCTTATTCATGAATTTCTGGATTTAGGTTTTAAAACGATTATTACCTGCGTAAACGAAACTTATCTAGACAAAAGTTTTGCAGGAAGAATTATCGATGAAAAATTCATAGCAGATCTACCAGATAATGTTGACCCTTGTGGAGAAAATGGGGAATTTCACACATTTACTTTTGATGGTCCCCTTTTTAAAAATCCCATCTTATTTGAGATAGGTGAAATCGTGAAGAAAACTTATCCAAAACCCAAAGCTGATGATCACAAAAATGATGAAGACTATGTCTTCTGGTTTTGTGACTTAATTTCAAAAGAAACCCTGCCATAAAAAAATATAGCAGGGTTATGTAGTATATTATTTTAATGTTGAAATTATTTCAGTCATTATATTAAATACCAATTCTATATCTTTCTCACTAGTTCTCCAATTTACAAATGCAGCTCTGATCCCTTTATGCTGATTGTAGAATGTTGGGGTCATAAACACCTTCCCTGTATTATTAAGCTTTTCCAGAAATTCATTAACCTTATCCTGATAAGCATTGTCTTTTAAAGTAAAGCAAACTGTATTTAATCTGACTGGTGCTAATAATTTAAAATCATTGCTGTCTTCAATATATTTCCCAAATTTTTGGGATAATAAGATATTACTTTCAACAATTTCCTTGTATCCATTTTTACCATAAGCCATCAACGAAAACCAGGCCGGCAAAGCTTTCAATCTTCTTGAGTTCTCCGGAAGAAAATTCAAATAGCTAAAATTTTCCAGAGGATCTCCCAAGTAAGGAGCATTGGAATTCTGGAAAGTTTCCACTTGTAATATTTTATATTGTTCTTTTATAAAAAAGAGCGCGCTTTCGTAAGGAACATTCAACCACTTGTGGCAGTCTATAGTAATACTATCTGCAAATTCCCATCCTTCTACTAAATGCTTGGTATTATCTGCACAAGCTGCAAAACCTCCGAATGCAGCATCAATATGCCACCAGAAATTATATTTCTTTTTTAGTTCTGCTATAGCTTTAAAATCATCAAAATCTACCGTATTTACTGTTCCCCCACTTGAAATCAAAATAAAAGGCTCTCCGTGTAATTCCAAGATCTGATTTTCCAGGTCTTCCATACACATTGCCTCACGATTGCCTTCCATTGTTTTAACCTTAACAATATTACCACTTCCAATTCCCAAGAGAGATAATGATTTCAAACTTGAAGAATGAGGCGTTGCTGTGAGTATTTTAAAAGGTACTGAAATACCGTCTTTCGCAATATCTTTTCCTTTTTCTTTCCCGATCCATTGTCTTGCTACTGCCAGACAGGTAAAATTAGACATTGTTGCTCCTGTTACAAAACCTCCCAAAAAGCTTTGTGGAAGTCCCAAAAGATCAAGCATAAGTTTTATCGTTTCCAATTCCACGACCGCAGAAACATCTCCTTGCCCACTTGTAGATTGGGTATTTTGATCATAGATTGAGGTTAACCAATCCCCGGCAATAGAAGCTGGCGTAGCACCTCCAGTTACGAACCCCCAATATCTGGGACCTGATGATCCAACAATAACAGGTTCAAATCTTTCATTAAAGATTTCTAATACTTTTTTCGTTCCGTAGCCAGACTCCGGCATTCCTTCTTCTCGGGAAGCTTCTTTTTGATCAATCGAGGTTGGCCTGTCTGATAATGTACTTAGATAAGATAATCCTTGATTTTTTATGATATCTAATAGATTGTCAATTTCTGACCAATCATTTTCCAGGTATGTTTTCATTGTTGAATTAATAATCTAATCAAAATTATTACTTTCCATCTTAATTCAACTTATATAATTTACAGATTTTCTGTCATTTTACAAATAGATGCCCAGTAACCTCAATGATAAATTTAGAATTTTAAACTTATTATTTTTCTTTTAAAATAAGCAATTTGCATCCTTTTTGATGGTGTAGCATAAAATAACAAACAAATGCTGAAAATCTCCCATTTACTGATCTCTCTATTTGCTGTCACATTATCATTAACAGCCTGTAAAAACACACCTGAACCAACTAAAATTGTTGATAGAAATGCTATCGTAGATTCTACTATTACGGCATTCGAGAGAAAATTGCTGGCAAAACAGATTGACTCTGTATTCTCTAAATTTAATTTTAATGGAAGTATTGCAGTTTTCAAGGATACCCTTCAGTTATATCAAAAAGAAAATGGTTTCTCTAATTTCCAAAATAAAACAAAAATCAATGACAGTACTATTTTTGCCATTGGTTCAGTAAGCAAACAATTTACTGCAGCTCTTGTTCTGCTTCAAATGGAACAGGGTAAACTGAATGTAGAAGATAAAGTTTCAAAATATCTAAAAGAAGCTCAGAACAAAGAATATGAAAACATCACCATTCATCAACTTTTAAATCACACTTCTGGTCTCAATCTATTAGGCGGAAAATTACTTTTTGAAAGCGGATCCGATTTTTTCTATTCCAATGATGGTTTTAATGCACTAGGCAAAATCGTTGAGCAAGTCTCTGGAAAATCGTACGATGAAAATGTTCTGGGTTTATTTTCAAAAATAGGAATGAAAAATTCTTCAACCGGAAACACATTCAAAGGGAAAAACTTTGCGAGCGCTTATCTAGGAAATCTAAAGAATGCAGAAAAAGTACCCAATATGCCTCAAAGGTTAGGCGGAAAAGAAATTGGAATCCCTGCCGGAGGTATACTATCGACAATTGATGATCTTCATCTTTGGAATAATAGCCTTTACAACGGTAAGGTTTTAAAACCGGAAACCTTTCAGAAATTTATTTCTAAAAGTGCGGAAAGACACCATGCTATTTTAGGAAAGATGGGATATGGATATGGAATTATGCTGAATATTGGAAAACCTATAGCATACTTTCATAGCGGATATGTCAAAGGCTCTCCCTCTCTTAACATCTATTACCCGGAAACTAAAACCTCAGTGATTATATTATCCAATATCGCTGATGAAGCTAAAGGTAAAGGTTATATCTTTAGACCTCATATCGAAGTAAAGAAAATTACTGATGCTATTGAAAATACAGTTATTGACATGAGAAAACAAATGATCAAACCTGATCCTAATAAAAAAATTGAGCTTTCGTGAAAAAAATGTATTTCATAGCCATTTATCCACCTCAGCAGATCATTGATGAGGTAAGAGTTTTCAAAGAGGATTTAGCTGCAAATTATAATAACTCGAAGGCAATAAAAAATGATGCTCACATTACTCTATTTCCACCTTTTTCAAGAGAAGTTGAATTGGAAAGTGATATTATTGATGCATTTGAAAGAATTGACACGAATATAGCCCCTTTTGAAATTGAGCTCAATGGCTTTGCCAGTTTTCCCAACCCTAAAAACCCAGTGCTTTTTGTTCAGCCTGAAGAGAATGCTCAATTGGTAGATCTTTATCACAGAGTCAAACGACAATTTAATTTCAGCACCTATTCTTTTACTCCACATATGACGATTGGTTACAGAGATTTGAGTTATGAAAATTATCTAAAGGTATGGGAAGTATATAAAAACAAATCTTACAAAACTAAATTTATAGTTGATAAGATTTTAGTTCTCCGCCATGATGGAAAATGGGTTCCTATTGCAGAAAAAAAGCTTGCATAAAAAAATCGGCTTTGCAGCCGATTTTTTTTAAGTATTTATTTATATTATTCTTTTATTACTTTCTGTGAAATAACAATGCCTTCATCGTCCGTTACACTTAAAGTATAAGTTCCTGTCGGAATAGTTGTGATGTTAACACGAATTGTTGATACATTTTCCATCTCATATTTTACTGGAATTAATCTACCTGCTCCATCATATAATACTACTTTCACATTTTTTGAAAAATCTTGTTTCCCTTTAATATAGAATTCATTCTCAGCCGGATTTGGATATATTCCAAACCTTCTTTCTGCTGCACTAATATTGGAAATTTTCAATGTTGAAGTTTTATTTAATTTCCAAGTTACCGTGGCAAAATGAACTGTACTATGACTGTTGACTTTTATTAAAGGACTATTATCAGTTACCGAAAAAATCAGAGTATTAAGCCCTGTAGTTAATTGGGATGGAGAAACAGTCAATGTATTACTCGTTGAAGAAAGAGTAGTTCCATTAAGTTTCCATGAATTCACTAAGGTATTAGGGATTGGCAACACCTCATTTACAGTAAATGTAACTGCAGCATTTCCATTTAAATTACTGCTATTCGCCGGAGTATAAGAATCAATTGGAGAAACCAATGAATGTATTCTTTCAATAATTGCTTCCTTACATACGGAACAGAATTGTCTGTCAAGATATCTCATCTCACAGTTTTGGTGTGGACGATACCAAGAAGGACTTTCAGTATATGGATATACACCTACACTATTTAATCCTAACCAGTTTTTCCATTTGATAGTAGCTGTATTAGAAGTTTGAGTTTTATTAGGAGATTCTCCTGTTCCGGCAAACCAATATTCATCGGCTAATTTCCCAAAAGAATGCCCCAGCTCATGAACTACAATCTCGTTAGATGATCCATTTAATGAAGCAAATGCATAAGTTCCTCCACAGCCACCATACTCTGTAGAATTTCCAAGAACATAGGTAATATCATAATCAGGAACGTTGGCTGCCAGAACTTGTGCTACCTTATTCGTGCTGTTACTATAAATACATCTGTGGACCCCAAAATCAAATGAAGACCCTAAATAATTGTTCGGATTGGAGACAGGAATTACAGGTTCTGTAACGTCCGTTGCTGTTCCTGGATGCTTTACTCCTGTTTCTGTTGAAACGACTTTTATAGCGTAAGCATTAAAGTAATTTTTATATTCTGTATAAGGACTCTTTGTAAAAAGATAATTGATCGTAGATTGTGCTGAACTCACAAAATTATTCTGTTGCGCTGAGGTAAATCCGTCACCTAAAACAGCAATATTCACACGGTTGCTATTCGGTCCGCTATTGAGCAGTGATACAGTCGGGAAAGTCTGTGAAAAGCAGAATGTACTCAATAATAGGAATAATAAATTTTTTTTCATGGCTATAGTTTTTGGTTAAATAATAATTGGTTTCCTGCATTAGTGATTTTCTCTACTTTCACCACCTGAATTTCGGCAGAATGAGAATACCGTACACTAAATTCAGCTGTCTCTGTAGAAACCTTATGTCTGCTGATTCCTTCTTTGTCAAAACTTTCCATGTTTTGGTTTAATGGATCTTCAACAAGTTGCTTAGCGAATTCTTTTCCGTTACCATCAGTCAGGGAAATAACAAAATCACCAATCTCCGCAGAATTTCTGTCAAACACAGGATTCATTTTTAATTTTCCATCTGTGATTTTCTGAGATTCCAACGTAATTTTTTCGACCCCGGATTTGGATTTTTCAACCTTAAAAAACAGATAGCCAATCTGATTTTTTTCTTTTACGGGATTTTCATTTTTAGAAGCTCTTCCAAGGCTTAAATCATTCAATTGCAGAAAACTACAAAAAACGAAAACCGGAAGAATAAAAAGGTTTAATAAATTTTTCATAATCAATTTTTGATGAAGTTAAGAAGATTTCACCAAAATAAGATTTAATTTTAATATTTTTTTTAATCCATAAAAAATTCAGAAAGTCCTATCTTTGACGAAATGATTGCAGAAAAGATAATTTTAGGTATTGACCCGGGAACTGCCATAATGGGTTTTGGAATTATTTCCGTTAAAAAAGGTAAGATGGAAATGATTTCCATCCATGAGCTTATTCTCAAAAAGTATCCGAACCACGAAACCAAACTTAAATATATCTTTGATAAAACTCTGGCTTTAATCGATGAGTACCATCCAGACGAAGTAGCGCTTGAAGCTCCGTTCTATGGAAAGAACGTTCAAAGTATGCTAAAGCTTGGCCGCGCACAGGGAGTGGCGATGGCAGCAAGTTTACACAGAAATATTCCCATTACAGAATATTCCCCAAAAAAAATAAAAATGGCGATTACCGGAAATGGAAACGCCAGTAAAGAACAGGTTGCAGGAATGCTTCAAAATCTTTTAAAGCTAAGAGAGTTTCCCACAAAGTACCTTGATGCATCTGATGGTCTTGCTGTAGCTGTTTGTCATCATTTTAACTCCGGAACAATTACAGATACTAAATCATATTCCGGTTGGGACAGTTTTTTAAAGCAAAATCCTGATCGCCTAAAATGATCAAAAATTATTGCCTTTCATAAGTATCTTCTATATCAGTAACTTTCCCATACATGATATCACTATAAATAATGGAAAACCTGGTCTTTGAAATAATTTTAAATTCTTTACTTTCCTTCAGGTCTCCATCCATATATTGAATAGAGCTTCCTTTTATAGTAACCAGATTTCGCCTTGATGAGCTTTTTATTTCACAGTTTTCACCGCTTACAAAGTTTTTAGTGAAAAACATATTTTCTTTTTCTTTCTCAAATAACAAAATGTATTGTTTTGTACATTTTTTAAGTGGATATTCTTTATCTACTTCCCCATCTTTATATGTTTCCCGGACGAACCTCCATGTTCCCACAAAATAATCTTTCTCATTTTGTGAATCCTGAATTTTCACTGCTTGAGATTGTGACTGACAGTTTAAAACAGAGCTACAACATAGTATAAAAATTAATCTCTTCATTATTCCAATATCTTTGTTAAATAAAAAAGCCCTTTAAAAAAGGGCTTTCAATACTATTAGTTATTTACGAATTTCTTCGATTCTTTTTTATCAGAGTAATTGATAATATATACTCCTTTTGGTAATGTTTGGTTGATTTGAACTTCATTAGTTTTAGAAGTCCCTTTTTGCAATACTTTACCACTCATGTCAAAAATCTGGTAATCTCCAAATACAGCATTTTTTCCTCCGATTAACTGAAGTTTATTATCTGCTTTTGTATAAACGATTTTAGTATCAGAGCTTTCTTTTACTTCAGATGTCCCCAATGCACTTACGATTCTTACTGCATAATCTTCCATTTGCCCATACTGTACTTGAGAACAAGCTGTAAAATCAGGAAGGTTTGTAGAAGAATAAGTTGCAGCATCTACCCCAACTCTCATTCTCAGATAAACATTCTTTACCGCATTAGCTGGTACAGTAATATTATTGGTAACTGTTATTGAAGCCCCTGATTGTAAAGGATTAGCAGATGTATTATTAACCACTAGTTCAGAATCTTCAAAAGAACCATTGTTATTATAATCTATCCAAACTTTTGTCTTGAATTTTTCAGCCTGACCAAATCCATTTAAATAAGTTACTTTCAATGGAGTACTTGTCGTAGAAGAAAGGTCCGTGTAGTAAGCTGGTCTTATACATGTAGCTGTAGAATAATCAGCATAATATATAGGATTTGCTTCATCAGAATCATAACCATTACTCATACTATTTATATCTGCAAAGCTAACTTTGTAAGGTCCAATTGCAAAATTATTATTTGTAGGATGTGCTGTACCCGCTGGATTACATTGTGCTGCAACTACTGTTACAGGTGAAGGAATAACAACTGATGGATCTTTACCTGCATTCGAATTAAGTAAATTCTTTCTATATTCCATCATCAATAAAACAGCACGGTCTCTTTGCCCAGCAGTAAACTTGCGATTAGTATTTGTATAATTCATAATGTTATACTGCACTCCCTGGTAATTTTGATTAGTACAAGGGTTGATCTCAGAATTCGAAGGAGCTGGGAACTGATAATAAGCAGCACCAGATTTTTCTGTATCACAAATTCTGTCATCATCTATTGTACAATCACCTGATGATGCAGGACAATATCCTGGATCACCACTATGAATTGTATAATCAGCGTTTCCAAAAGTATGATACAATCCAAAAGCATGTCCTAGCTCATGAGTCAACGTAGTGTCATTCTGATTTTTCACAGTTGCTACCTTCATGAAACTTTCATAGTCATAGTCATAAGAATTCGGGAACTTTGCATACCCCATCAATCCATAAGACAATTGTTGTTGACCATCGAAACCAATAACAACATAAATATTAAAGTATGAGTTTTCCGGCCAGTGATGTGCCAATTCATTTTTAATTTGGTAATCAGCTACTCCGTTATTGCTCTGCATTTTTACACCTCTTGTGTCATAAGAAGGAAGAGTACTTCCATTATATCTTATAATACCAGTCGTTGGTTCGCAGGTCGGTGATCTTTTTGCCAGTACAAGTTTAAAAGGCATTACATTTCCGCCATCTGGTCCTGTACCTTCTGCATAGAAACCATTTCCGTAGGTTGTTGCATACATTTTATTAGCTCTGTCAAGCCAGTTAATAATCTCCTGGTCAGTAAGATGCAGGTTAGCATTAGCAGTAGCCTGGGATTCAATAACGTGTACTACAACAGGAATTTCGTAAACCTGACCCGTATAAAGGCCATTCCAAGCAGTCGTTGCACCCGACTTATTAAGGAAAGATTGCTTATTCATAGTCGCTAATTTAGCTTCCATTTCTTCCCTATTTTTTTTCAATTGAGGGTTTTTTGCATCCATTTGTGACATGATTTGGTCAAAACCACAAATATTTTGCACATTCTGAGAAAATACATTAACGCCAAGCATCAATGCAAAACATAGAACAATTCTCTTCATATTACACTATTTTTTTAATTTATTCGATGCAAAACTATCACTTATTTTAAAAATTCAATAAATAAAATTCAATATTCTTTAAGAAATTTATTATGTTAATCTTAAAAATCAATAAACCACTGATATACAATGATATAATCAAAAACATCAATTATACTTGGTAAAACATAATACTATCTTTAGCATTGGTATGATTTTTAGTATTACTTTTGTATAAATTTTCAATAATGAAAAATCAACAACAAACTATAAATCAGACGAATCATAAAATAAATTGGTTCCAGAAGTTTCTCATGGTATGCTCCGGAGGAAACATTCATATTCTAAGAAAGACACCAAGTGAATGGAACAAGTTTTCAGGTATTGGCGGTATTGTTTTATTCACTGCTGTTTTTGCTACACTCTCAGCTGGTTATGCCATGTATACCGTATTTGATAATATATGGATATCCGTAGGTTTTGGAGTTTTATGGGGATTAATGATTTTTAATCTGGATCGTTATATCGTTTCTTCTATAAAAAAAACAGGAATATGGTGGAATCAGATTTTAATGGCCATTCCACGTCTTGTTCTCGCTACTTTTTTAGGAATCATTATCTCAAAACCTTTAGAGCTTAAGATTTTTGAAAAGGAGGTTAACAAACAATTGAACACCATTATTCAGCGAAATAAAAAGCAGCTTCAAGGTGAAATGACAGGAAGGATCCTTCAGCAAAGCGGACCATTTGAAACTGAGAAAAAACAAATTTCAGAGAAGACTGCTCAATATCAAAAATCATATGATTCTGCTTCTGTAGAATTAGAAAAAGAGATCTTAGGAAAACAATCCGGTTTAACAAGTGGAAAAGTAGGTTTCGGATCAAATGCCAAAAGAAAACAAGAGCTTAAGGAGCAAAGAAGACAAGACTTAGAAAATTATCAAAAACAAACAGCTCCAAGACTTGAATATTTGGATAAAGAAATTTCAAAAGTATATACCAATCTTGAAACCGAAAGAAAATCAACTGATACATTTGAAGATAAATTTAATGGCTTTGCCGCTAGATTACAAGCACTAGACGAGTTAGGGAAAAACTCAGCAATTATTGGCTTGGCAGCAGCCTTCATTATGGGACTTTTTATTTGTCTGGAGATATCCCCAGTATTGGTTAAGTTAATTTCTCATGTAGGCCCCTATGATCACCTCTTAGAAAAAACAGAAAATGATTTCCGACTCTATTCAAAGGAAAAGATTGAAAAAGGGAATGCACTTACGGATTATAGGATTGATGATTTTAAGGATAATCTAAATAAATAGAATTCAAATAAATAAAAACAAATACCTTTCACTGTAGTGAAAGGTATTTGTTTTTTACAAATTACAAGATGTCGCATTTATACTATGTTCCATAACAAAGCAATATATAATTTTATGGTTATAAAAGTTTAAAACCATGAAAAAATATTTCTGTTTGATTAATTATTAACACCTAAGTTTTACTCGTCTTATTTATTATAATGATAGCCATGAACACTTTCAAATAAAATAACCATTCATTGGTAAGATACTTACTCTTTTTTTATTTATAAAAAACTAAAATCATTAAGCTATGAAAAACAAATCTAAGATGTTCATAATAGGAACATCATTATTAATCACATTTTCTTGTAATCAAGAGGATAATTTTATTGGAGAAAATTCATTTACACAAAAGTCATCATTACTTATCTCCAAGAATGGAGATCCTTACATTTCAGGAAATCCCTTTGACTACGTAGGGGCTAGTCATAATGAATTTCTTGATCAACATTTAAGTCTTCATCCAGAACTTCCAGGGATAGGATTGAGTGAAGTTATTAATCTGTCTGTTGAATTCTCCCTTCAAAACAATTTCAATGCCCATGACTACATTACTACTCAAGAAATTGCAGGACTCTTAAACACTAATATTGACCAACCATTTGATAATGTGATCAATCAACTTGCACAAGATGGAAAAATATCTAATGTAGTTTATAATAAATTATTAATTCTTGGAAATGTATTTAAGCAAGCTACTGAGACTAAAGATTTAGACATTCTTCTTCAAAAAATTGAGAACTTGGAAAAAAACTACTTAGAATTAAATTTAAATGAAATTGATAAAACTGTACTTTTATCAATCATATCTGTTGCGAGAAACAGCACTAATTATTGGAATAATGCTTATAAAGCAATTTTACAAGCATCATTAAATAATAATTTACCAAAGTGGGCTAACTCAACACTAACTATAATATCTGTAATATCTGCAGGAACTATAGGGGCAGCAAAAGGCGCAGGGACAGGAGCCATTATAGGAGGGACAAATACTTCAGCTACAATTCCCGGTCTTGCTATTGTTTTTGCAACAAGTACATCTGGATATGTTGCTTTCAACAACCCCGTTTAGAAGAGGTTTTAAAAAGTATCAATAAATAATAGAATATCTCCGGAAAGAATTATCTCTAGAGATATTCTATTGCATATATATATCAAAATAAATTCTCTTTTTAGAATTGCGGCATATTCTATATATTATTTCGAATTGCCGACTCTGTTGTAAGAGTTTAATTTATTGTCACTCTCCTTGTAATATTGACATTACTTTAGTGTCATATAATTTAATCTGATTAATTACACTAGGGTTATATCCAGAAAATAGTTTAAAATCGTGAATAAGATGCATTTGGTCATAATATCCAGATTCATAGGCAATATTGATCCAGCTTAACTCTGGTTTATGCTCTTTAAGCCCATACGCATATCCAAAACGCGTTAACTTTGAAAAAAGTTTTGGAGAAATTCCCAAACTTTCTTTACACCTTCTTTCAAATTGTCTCGTACTTAATCCAGATATGGAGGCTAGTCTATTTACCTGTATATTTCCCTTATCTTGGACACATCTCTCAATAGACCAATCAAATAAAGAAAATTCTTTCATAAACCACGTTCGTTTAAGAAGAAAATTCTCTATAATTTCTAATATTTCACTATTACTTTTTGCTTCTTTAAGCTTATCCTCAACTTCTTTAGTCTCTTTTCCAAAAATCTGATGCATGTCAATATTTTCTTTCGTTAATAAATTGACCGGTATTCCTGTCAAACGCTGAAAACCACCCGCCTTAAAAGTAACTCCAACTGTACGTCTTTTATTCCCAAAATTTATAACATCATTAATCAATCTAGGCCCTACAACATAGCAGAAAGGAAAAGAAAGGTAATGATCATTTTGTTTTAGCAAAAGAGGATTATCATTTAATGTAAAGAAAATACTAGTTGTGGCCGTCCATGGATAACAGTACTCAGTTTTTAAGTCTGATTCAAATAAATTAACATCAATAATTACTATTGACTGTACAACTGTCCTTAATGCCTTATGGATTGGTAAAAATGTGAACGGATTCATATTTCATTTATCAATTGGTCTTAAAAAGATATAAAATGTAACAATTATAAATATTCCCCACGCTGGTGTGAGCGTGACGCTTGTATCTGAATTAAGTTAATCAACCATCTATAAATGATTAAATAGATTTGAAAGTAGCTTTGTAATTGAACTGTAAAAATGAAAAATATAGTAGTGTAAGAAAATACCATAATGAAGGTCTGGAGGTTTTGGAAATAGATTTAAATTTGCAAGGTATAAATCGGCACCGAGCGTGACGCTCGCGCCGACGAGGGATATTCAACTTTAGGTGTTTCTTATGACTTATCAAAAACTGCTTTTGGAACTTCATTTTCGAGAACAAATACTAAGTTTTTTAACCATAAAAAATAATTAGAATATGACAACAAGGAATAGAAATCTACTAATAATTCTAATTATTATTGCCGTAGCAATTTTATATAATTTCATTTTCTCCTCTAAAAATGGTAATAATGGAAGCCTTTTAGAGGAAATGAGAGATAGAGAAATAAAATCAATTATTAGTAAAAAATATATTAATAAACACAATCATAATATTCCATTTTTGGTTTATGGAGGAAAAGACAGTATTATAGTTTATCGGGATTGGTGGGATAAAGTTTCAGTTGGTGATTCGATTATAAAACCAAAAAATTCTTTGGAATTGACTATAAAGAATTCTAATAAACTTGAGAGTTTAAATTATAAAGATAAATTTGGTTTAGAATAGAAAAACTAATTTTTCTGCTGGTGCGAGCGTCACGCTCGTGTCCGAATAAATTAGATTGACAAGTTATAGACAGATCCGAGATAATATATTATCTCGGATCTCTATTTTAAAGCACCATTCCAATATTTCTATATATCCTAAAAATCATAATCCAACAGTTTTCTATATTCTTAAATAGGAATATTTTTTGTATCTATCCTACCATGCCTTCCTCAGTTGTACATAGTTATGAATACTTTCCGGAGACTGAAATATTACGAATCGTATATCAGTCAGGAGCTGTTTATGACTACCTAAAGGTATCACAGCATATTGTTGATCAGTTTAAAGCATTTCAGTCTAAAGGAACATTTCTTAACAAGGTGATCAAGAAGAAATTTAAATACATCAAAATTAAATAGCATCCATCAACTATTTTAACAATAATTTAAGTCAGCAGGCGCTATGAATTGATTTCTTATTCCTAATTTTAGTTTTTCATTCAAATCCTTTTAACCAATCTCAACAATATGATACTAGAACAAGGAACCCCAGCCCCTGACTTTGAACTTCATGCCACTCCAGACCAGAAATTAAAACGATCTGATTTTTTAGGAAAGAACCTGATTTTGGTTTTTTATCCCGCAGACTGGAGTCCGGTTTGTGGCGATCAGGTGAGTTTATATAATGAAATGCTTTCTATTTTTCATAAATACAATGCAGATATGTTAGGTATTTCTGTGGACAGCGCCTGGTGTCATGACGCTTTTATGGAGAATCGGAAACTGCATTTCCCCTTATTGGCTGATTTTAATCCTAAAGGTCAAGTTTCAAAAGCCTATGGAGTATACAATGAAGAAAACGGGACTTCAAAACGGGCTTTATTCGTGATTGATTCTGAAGGAATTATTCAATGGAGCTATTTATCTCCCGATGGAATTAATCCCGGAGCTGACGGGATCATCGATGCATTAGAAAATTTAAAACAAAAATAATACTTATGTCTACTTTAAGAATCCCTATTGGTCCTAACGATCATGTTCAGGGAAATCCAGATACCGCGAGAATAGTTTTAGTTGAATACGGCGATTATCAATGTCCTTATTGTGGACATGCTTTTCCTTTGGTAAGAAAATTCGTTCAGGAAAATAGTGATGATGTAGCTTTTGTGTTCAGGAATTTTCCGTTAACGGATGCTCATGAGTATGCAATGGCAGCAGCAACAGTTGCTGAAGCCGCAGGAAAGCAAGGAAAGTTCTGGGAAATGCATGACCTCATCTATGATAATCAGAATATATTGAATGAAGCTTTGCTCAATGAATGTGTAAAAGTTCTGAAACTAGATGTCAATAAAATAGAAAACGAAATTAATACGGCAGAACTTCAAGGTAAAATTGAAGCTGATTTTGAAGGAGGTGTACGCAGTGGTGTGAATGGAACTCCATCGTTTTTCGTGAATGGACAGAAATGGGAAGACTATGATGGAACATATGATTCATTCATTGACCTGCTTTCTTAGTTGAATACTTATTTTGGAAGTCACGATGTCCTTTTGAATAGGTTTTGGACGAAATCGTATTGAGAAAACTTTGCCTGATTAGATCTCGATACATTTTTCTTCTGAATTATGTTCGCAGGACTACATCCTGTATTTCGGAAAACACTGATCTGGCAACGGACATTATTAAATTAGATTAAAAACTACTAAAATTTATTCTTTTATTCATATCATTAAATAATTTGTACTTTTAAAAAAAAAGATAAACAAGTTTTAGAAAAAAAAGATAAATTTGAGTAGTTGTACAAATTCAAAACAATTAATCATTATGAAAAATTTAAACAAAATTTCAAGAGAAAGCTTGAAAAGTATTAAAGGAGGATTTAAAATGTGTAATGCTGAATTGCCAAACTTTGGTTGTGGTACTTCAGATGTTTTTTGCTGTGGGCCTGGAGGTTGCAGAAGAATATCAGATCTCCCACCAGGATCGTGTGTTGCTCAATAATTGACCATACTATCAACATTATTGTATAAAAGATAAAAAAGGCTACCTCAATATTGAGGTAGCCTTTTTCTATCTTTTAATTTATTATTACAAAGAATAATTCGGAGCTTCCTGTGTGATGATCACATCATGAGGGTGCGATTCTTTCAATCCGCTTCCTGTGATCATTACCATTTTGGTCTCTTTTTGTAAAGCTTCAATATCTTTTGCTCCACAGTATCCCATTCCAGCTCTTAGTCCACCTGTCAATTGGAAAATAACATCTTCTAGCTTTCCTTTATGTGGAACTCTTCCTTCAATTCCTTCCGGAACGAATTTTTTAGCTTCACTCTGGAAATATCTTTCTTTACCTCCTCTCTTCATTGCGGAAAGACTTCCCATTCCCTGATATGATTTGAATTTTCTTCCCTGGAAGATAATTTCTTCTCCTGGTGCTTCATCAGTTCCTGCTAAAAGAGAACCAAGCATCACTGCTCCTGCTCCACTTGCAATAGCTTTTACAATATCTCCGGAAAGTTTAATTCCACCATCCGCAATTACTGCAACATTTTTAGATTTAGCAAATTCGTAAACGTTATAGATAGCAGATAACTGAGGAACTCCAACTCCGGCAACTACTCTTGTTGTACAGATTGAACCTGGCCCAACACCAACTTTAAGAACATTTGCTCCTGCTTTAATCAGATCTTCAGCTGCTTCAGCAGTTACAATATTTCCACCAACGATATCCAAATCCGGATATGCTTTTCTGATTTCTGAAATTTTATCCAGAACTCCTTTAGAATGTCCATGAGCAGAATCGATAGCTACAATATCAACACCAGCTTGTACTAATGCTGCAATTCTATCCATCGTATCTTCACCAACTCCAACACCAGCACCTACAATAAGACGGCCTTTCTGATCTTTATTAGAATTCGGATACTCTAACTGATTGTCTATATCTTTAATCGTAATCAATCCAACTAATTTATTGTCTTTATCTACGATTGGAAGTTTTTCAACACGATTTTTAAGAAGGATTTCTTTTGCCTTTTCAAGGTTCGTATTTTTATCGGAAGTGATCAGATTATCTTTGGTCATGATCTCTTCAACTTTCATATCAAGGTTTTCCTGATATTTTACATCTCTGTTGGTAATGATTCCTATTAAAACATTATTCGGATCTACTACTGGCAAACCGGAAATTTTATATTTAGACATCATTTCTTTAGCCTGAGCTAAAGTGTGATCTTTTGAAAGAGTAACAGGATCAGAGATCATTCCGTTTTCAGAACGCTTTACACGGTTTACCTGTGCTGCCTGTTCTGCAATTGTCATATTTTTATGAATGAAACCCAGGCCACCCACTCTTGCTAATGCAATAGCCAGATCCCCTTCAGTAACTGTGTCCATCGCAGCAGATACTATCGGAACATTCAAGGTAATTTTATCGGTAAGTCTTGATTTTAATGATACCTGGTTAGGTAAAACTTCTGAATAAGAAGGTACTAGAAGAACGTCATCGAAAGTGATGGCTGTCTCTACAATTTTGTTATGAATAGACATCTTTACTTTCTTTGCAAAATTAGGCTATTTTGCCGAGATATGAAAATCCTTTTTGATAGTTTAAATAAAAATTAATAATCAATAAGTTAAATCAAAAAACCGCTCTTAATTAAAAGCGGTTTTGCACAAAATAAAATGAGTATATGAACTGAATATGATATATTTTTTTTATTTAGCTGTAGATTGTCCCTTTTCATCTACACTTTCTATGTGGGTCTGGTTATTTTTATCTACGTAGATCTTAAGGCGTATGCGCCCTTTATCATCCCGTATAAAAAGTCCCACATCTCCATTGGCTGTTTTCCCTGCAAAAAAACGTTCGTTACCAAGTTTACCTTCTTCTTTTAGTTTTGCAAAAGCTCTCTTTGTAGCAGCAGGATCATTCAGCTTTTGCAAAGAATCATCGAATTTCAAAACTTTTTCCAGTGTGAAATCATCTGGTCTGTCCCACAATTTTAAACCATACGCTCGTTTCTTATCTACTCCCGTACCTTCACTATATTGCAGCTGCATGATCTGATCTGTTTTTCTTTGATCTACAGAGTAGACCATTCCTGAGCCCTTTTCATCAGAGTCATAGATCAAACCTCCGCATTCATCTCCCAATGAATTAAAGAAGATTAAACCAGCTTCTCTTTCTCTTGCTTTAAGTGGCTTATTATTAAGCAGGCCGGGGTGTTGCCGTTGTTTATTGCTAATAACCATTTTCAGGGTTCCATCTTTTTCAACAATATTGATTCTTTCAACATCAATTTCCCCAAACCGCTGATGGTCATTATTGTTTTTAAAAGCTAGTAAAAAAAGAAGAACAAATGCAACTGTAAGTGAAGCAGCATATATCTTAAGCATGCGTACTTCTCTGATTAATTTTTCCATGATAATAATTTATTTTATAAAAATAAATTATTTATCTGAAGCTGAATTAATGAATTTTGAAATATCATCAGGAGTAAAACTCCCCTTTACATCTACAAATACCAATTCTTTATTGGACTGTACTGTTAAGAGCATATTTTTAATAGTCTCTCCGGATTGCTTTACCCGAACATTTACGTTATCTCCATCATGTTTTATAGTTGCCCAATCTTCATAGTTGTTATTGTTTAGATAGGCTGCATAATCAGATAACATCGCCGGGTCTCCATTCTCTACGGTCAGCACTTTTATCTTTGAGATTTTCTTCACAAGAACAGCAACTTCTTCATTATCTCCATCTTCTCTCAATGCCTTTCTTATAAATGGTTTTGCCAAAAACATAGGAACATTGATGCTTTCAAATTTTGCTCCTTTAAAATCATACTTGGAGTCTGAAAAAAAAGCCATATTAGGACGATGGGAAACAATACAGGACTGAAGAAGAACTATTACACAACTGGCAAGGAAAATGGTTTTTAAGTTTTTCATGGTAATTAGATTTAGTTCATAGGTTTCAGACTTCCTCCTGATGTTTTACTGATTTTAGAATCAATCTGAGGATTTCCTTTGTACTTCACTGAACCTCCGGATGATGCTTTTACTTTAAGCTTATCCGTTACATTTACGGTAAGACTTGCTCCTGATGTGGATTCTGCTTCCAGCTCACCTAATTTTAAGTTTTCTGCTTTACATGATGCTCCACTACTTATATCAACGACTCCGGAAGTGGCCTGGCCTTCAAGTATGGTATCTGAACCACTGGAAGCTTTTACAACGATAGAAGACGTGTTAACACTTACTTTAATACTCGCCCCTGAGGTTGAACTTACATCAGTAGTATTGGAAACATTAAATTTCCCTTTGATAGTAGCACCTGATGAAGCGTCAACATCCATACTGTTTTCTTTTACCGGATTCACCGCTGTAAAGTTAGCTCCTGAAGAGGCTTTGATGCTGCTCATTCTTGGAGAGGAAACGTTTACACTTAAGTTTTTAAATCTCAAATTTCTCTCCCCTTTATTGTCAACATATACTTTTAAAATGCCGTTTTCCACTTTGGTAATTACGTATTGAAGTTTATCAGCGTCTGCTATCACTTTTACGCTTGTTGGGCTTTCCTGTTTGTAGACAAGGTTCACTCCTGTACTGACTTGAATTCCTGAAAACTCTCCAACATTTCTGGCTTCACCATTAAGGTATGAAGTACTGTTCTCAGAAGTCATACTGCTTCGTGTGGTATTGGTAATTGTGCTTGTTTTTGTTTCACTGGATTTAATGATCTTATTAAGGTCATCCATTGAAAGTTTCCCGTCAAGCTTTACTAAAACATTACCCCCATCTCCGCTGTCAATACTTAACAATACGTCATCCAATACGCCATCTTTAGCTCCAGAGGAAAGAAATTTTATTTTGTTATCCTTACTATTCACGCTCATCACTTCGCTATAGTTCAGACGACCTAGATAAGCAGAAATATCTTTATTAATCTGAGAAAGGCTATTCTGTAATTTTCTATCTCCCGGAGAATTGGCATTTTCAGGATTTTCTGTAATCAAGATTTTTAATCCATTGATCTTTGACAGCAATGGTTTGATCTGATCCAGCTGAGAGTCGTCGATATTCAGACTGCTAAGCATTCCAAACATGGGCTTTGCAATTTTAATAGAAGTTACACCTTCTACCTGCTGATATTTTTCAAAAAGTTTATCGAATTTGTCTTCTTGCCCGTATGCAGTAAAGAAATGGGAAAAAGCAAGTGCGAATATTATCAATATTTTTTTCATGAGTCAATTTTTAATTTTAATCTGATTATCTATGCCTGATCAGGGAATAATCTTTTTTTTAGTTAATAGTTATCATCCATCACTTTTGGTTGTACTAACTTTTCACTAACGTTATTTGCAAATATTTGAAATGAATATTTAGTTACATTAATAGCTTCTTCTACATTATCGATTCTTTTTCCGTTTACAATTACATAGTTATTATTGTATCCTGTAGAATCTTTCTTGGCCACATTATATTTTTTATAAGTAGAGTTGTCCGTAAATTTAGGTCTTACTTCTTTTTTCAATCTTCCTCTTTTGGGAAGAATTTCGTCTAAAACATCTTTCTCAGCAATTGTATTTCCTTGAAAAATGGAATCTTTTTTCGCTCCTGCAATGGTATCGGTATTATTAACTGCTACTTGTTGCTCAGGTTCATGATTCTCTTCAATGAAATCCTTTTTTTGTTGTTTTATCTCGTGTTCTACCAGTTTAGACTGATCATTTACTACAGAGTTATTTTGAAAATAATTCATGATAAATCCGGCACATAAAAGAACCACCACACTTGCAGCCATCCAAGACCATTTTGGGAAAGATGGTTTTTTCTTTTCAAGAGGGATGATCTTTTCATCGTCATTTACTCCTTCGGCTTTTTGAAGAAAATCTTCAAAATCCCAATCCATTTTCTCGTCTTTTATATCACGGAAAATTTCTTCGTACTTATCTTGAAATTGATCGTTGTTCATAATTCATCAGTTGTGAGATTTGTTCTTTTACTTTTTGTCTTGCACGCATAAGATTTACTCTTACCGCATTTTCTTCCATTTCCAGTATTTCGGAAATTTCAGACACTTCATACTCTTCTACATCTTTCAAATGGATCACCATTTTTTGTTTCTCAGGAAGCTGATTAATAAATCCTATAATATGTTCCTTGAG
Organism: Chryseobacterium paridis; assembly: GCF_016595215.1. Taxonomy (GTDB): domain Bacteria; phylum Bacteroidota; class Bacteroidia; order Flavobacteriales; family Weeksellaceae; genus Chryseobacterium; species Chryseobacterium paridis. Next base: position 2,552,017 of record NZ_JAENHK010000010.1, read on the forward strand.
ATTATTAACTTCTATACTATAGAGCTCTGATCGATGAAGCTGCATATCTGCAAAACCAATCTTTACATCATGGTGCTTCAGTCTGTTGAGACATTCATTTTTAACGGATTTCAAAGCATAGGATTTTAAATTTCCAAATTGCTCGAGCTCTTCTCTTTTCTGCCAGAATTTCACCATCAGATCCTGTACTACATCTTCTGCTTCATCACTGCTCATGACGAACCTCTTCGCAAAACGATACATCTCGTTTTTGAGAATAAACACCGTATTCTTAAAGGTCTCTTGGGTCATAAGTTTTGTTTCTATTAGTATGACAATTAAAAAATTAATTTCATTACATCTAAAATTAAAAAAACTTCAAAAAAATTGAAGTTCTTTTTATAATCAAGTTAATAGGTATCAAAAATATATTTTAAAATCCCCTTGTCATCGTCTGTTAAAGACACTTTTCTTCTGGCCATTGCTCTCTCTGCAACTTCGTAAGCTTTGTCTAATTTAAATCTTTCATCATCTTTAAATCCACCCCATGAAAAGTTTTCGATGAGATTGGGAGGAAATCCTTCTTTAAAAATATTGGAAGCAACACCAATTACGGTTCCGGTATTTAACTGGGTATTAATTGCCGTTTTAGAATGATCTCCCATTATTAATCCTGCAAACTGTAATCCTGTATCTTCAAAAGCTTTTGTTCTGTAGTTCCAGAATCTTACATGCCCGTAGTTATTTTTCATGTTTGAGGAATTGGTATCTGCTCCAAAATTACACCACTCTCCGATTACTGAGTTTCCAACAAAACCATCGTGACCTTTGCTGGTATACCCAAAGACGATAATATTGTTGACTTCACCTCCTATTTTGCAGTGAGGTCCAATTGTGGTTGCTCCATAAATCTTTGCTCCCAGGTTAAACTTGGAATCATCACAAAGAACGATAGGCCCTCTAAGATGGCAACCTTCCATCACCTCGGTATTTTTTCCGATGTAGATTTTTCCTGTTCTGGTATTTAATGTTGAAAATTCAATCTGAGCCCCTTCTTCAATAAATAAATCTTTTTTATCACCAAGGAAACCATTGGTTGAAGAAAGCTCCTGAGAACTTCTACCTTTGGTCAGCAATTCAAAATCAAAGTCAATGGCTTTATGATTGTAGGTAAATAGATCTTTAGGCTTTTTAAAGAAAACAAGCTCTTCTTTAATATCAGTCATTTTTTCAATCTGATTCAATGAAAAGCCTTTCATATTGATCCTAGCTGCGATCAATTCATCTTCATATACCAGAGCCTCTCCTTGTTTAAGATCTTTTATTTGTTGTAATACCTGTTCTGTAGGAAGAAAATTAGTAACCAGGAAGAGACTTTCTTTTTCTTCAGGATTTTTAAATTTCTGTTGTAAATAGTTCTCAGTAAAATAAGAAACTTCAGAATTGTCTAATAGCTTCTGCCATCTTTCGGCGAAGGTGAGAATTCCGCAACGCATTTCTGCGATGGGACGGGTAAAAGTAAGAGGAAGAAAATCTTCCCAATATTGTGCATCTGAAAATACTAATTGCATTTTTAAGAAGTTTGAGGTTAAAAAGTTGGAAGCCAGAGGTCAGAAGATGGAAGTTATGACATTACCAATACTACACCTATTTTGCTGATTTCAGCTTCTGATTTCTAGCTAAAGCAAAAATACGAAAACATATGAGAAATTGGGAGAGGTATTTTGGGGATGCGAGGTGTGAGGGTGGAGATGCGGGATACGGGGTGCGAGGTTCGGGATGCGAGATTCGAGGTGCGGGGTGCGAGCGTAAAAGATAATGCGGGTGCTTATCTTTAAATTGAATTAATACTTTAATGTAAAGATGATTTATTTAATCGTCTATATTATTGCAAGGTTTTGAATAGGAAATCTACCATAACATTGATGAATGATCATTCATAAGTAACGAGTCATAAATTAGCTTGTGAGTGTTTTTTGACAACAAGCAACCCCTAACTTTCCATTTTCAATTTTCAACCATCCACTATCATCCTAGCCCCGATAGAAACGGTTACCCTCCTTCGACAAGCTCAGGATAAACGAGGAGTATGAGTGGATAGCGGGATAAAGCTCCTAAAAATAAAAAGTTCTCAATTCTGCATTCCATATAATAAAAAAAAGTCCTCCAATTAATTGGAGGACTTCAATATCTTTTAGATACAAAAAATTATTTCGCGAATTTTTTGTATTTGTTCATGAACTTGTCTACTCTACCTGCAGTATCTACCAATTTCACTTTACCAGTGTAGAAAGGGTGAGAAGTAGAAGAGATTTCCATTTTGATCAAAGGGTACTCTTGTCCTTCATACTCGATAGTATCTTTTGTCTCTGCAGTTGACTTGCAAAGAAACATCTCGTCGTTACTCATATCTTTGAAAACAACAAGTCTATAATTTTCTGGGTGGATTCCGTTTTTCATAATACAATTTTTAAAAAATTAAAGTTTGCTTTCGAAATAGTAATGGATATTTCTCTGCTAATTTTAGGCTGCAAAAATACAATATTTTTTCAAATATCCAAATAGGTAATCCAATATTTTTTTAATGATAAGAAATTTAAAGTATTTTCGTTAAATTTGAAATCTACATATTAAACTTTAATTTCAATGAAATTCAAATTATTACTGGCTTTTTCTTTTTGGATGCTTCTTATGGCGGTATCATGTAATAAAGATGATATCAGCTTTGATGCTCCTTCCCAGCAATTAAGATTCTCCAGCGACACTGTGTTTTGTGATACAGTATACAACCAGGTGCGCTCAGAAACTTATCTGGTAAAGGTATATAATAATGAGGATAAGGATATTTTGATTCCTAGGATTAATCTTGAAATGGGAGCTTCTTCTTTATATAAGATCAATGTAGATGGAAAGTCAGGTTTTGATTTTAAAGATGTTCCTTTGAGAAAAAAGGACAGTCTTTATATTTTTGTTGAAATTGCTCCACAAGCGACAGGGCCTGAAGCCATCGCCGAGGACCGTGTTATCTTTACAAGCCCCGCAGGACAACAACATGTAACTTTATTTTCTGTGGTTCAGGATGCCGAATTTTTTATTCAAACTCCAACTAACCCGAATGTCATTAGTAATCATACAACGTGGAACAATACTAAAGCGAAGATCATTTATGGTGATCTGACTATTAATCCCAATGTCACATTGGATATCCAACCAGGAACAAAGGTGTATTTCCACAAAAACAGTGGAATGAAAGTAGCAGCAGGTGCTACCTTGAATATTAATGGAACATTGAACAATGAAGTAGTTCTTCGTGGAGATCGAAATGACCCTCGTTATGATACTATTCCTAAAAACTGGAATTCTATCCGAATGGATGCCGGATCTACTTTAAATATGAATTATGCCAGGCTTTTTGGAGGAATGAGAGGGTTGGACCTGAAACAAACCAACGCAACAATCAGTAATTCTTTTATTCATACTTTCCTGGAATATGGGATTTATGCTGTGAATTCAACTGTAAATGCAAAGAATCTGGTTATGAATAACTGTGGTGAATCAGCAATAGGTATCTACAAAGGTGGAAATCATAATTATGTTCATTCTACTATAGCTAATTATTCTGCTCCAAATGTGATGTCACAATTTAACCGAAACGGAATCTTTGCCACAAATGAATGGAAAAATGATAGTGGACAAACAGAGCAAGGTGCATTACAGCTGAATGTAAGAAACAGTATAGTATACTCTGACAGAGATAACTCCATTAATTTTGAGCAAACTCCGGGGCAGCTATTTAATTTCCAGTTCCAGAATTGCCTATTAAAATACTCAAATACATCTGAAGCCGGATTTAATTTCGACAGTAATCCGAATGTAGTTCAAAGTTTAAAAAATGAAGATCCACTGTTTGTGAATCGCTTTACTGCGCATCTTAATTTAAGAGTAAAGACTACATCACCCGCGAAAAACAAAGGGAATACAGCTGTAGCAGCAACTGTTCCTACGGATATTGCCAATGTATCCAGAACTACTAACCCAACTCTTGGAGCTTATCAATAATGGAAATTACCAATTTACAGCAACAGGTTGATGAATGGATAAAAACCATTGGAGTTCGTTACTTTAATGAATTGACGAATATGGCAATGCTGACAGAGGAAGTGGGTGAAGTCGCCAGAATTATTGCCAGAAGATATGGTGAACAAAGTGAAAAAGAAAGTGATAAAAGCAAAGACCTGGGAGAAGAACTGGCGGATGTACTATTTGTAACATTATGTTTAGCCAATCAGACCGGGGTCAATTTGCAAGAGGCCTTTGATAAAAAAATGAAGATAAAAACTGATCGCGACAAAGATCGACATCAGAATAATGAGAAATTGAAATAGAGATTAGCAAAAAGGCAAAATCGCGAATTAGTAAAATCGTAAAATTGTCAGTACAATCAATTAGTGTCGGTGGGAACAAAGCCAAGCAACCTCTTAATAATTAATAAACCAATATGTTACGGTTTTCAAGAGTCAAACTTATTGCCATAAACCCTAATACCTGATACCTATAACCTTAAGAAATAATGAAGTTAGAAAAATCTAAATTAGCAGGAGATAAAACGATACAAATCAGCGGTTCGAAAAGTATTTCGAATCGTTTGTTGATTTTGGAAAGTTTGTTTAGTAATATAAAAATCGGAAATTTATCGAACTCTCAGGATACGGAAATGCTTACCAAAGCTTTGTCGGAGAATTCTGAGGTGGTAGATATTCACCATGCAGGAACAGCGATGCGTTTCCTGACATCCTATTTTTCAATTTTTGAAGGTAGAGATACAATCCTTACCGGCTCAGGCAGAATGAAAGAAAGACCGATTAAGAATCTGGTTAATGCTTTACGTGATCTTGGAGCTGATATTGAATATATGGAAAATGAGGGTTTTCCACCTTTACAAATTAAAGGAAAGAAAATCACACAATCTACCGTGAATGTTCCAGCCAATATTTCAAGTCAATTTATTACGTCTTTGCTACTTATTGCAGGGAAACTGGAAAATGGTCTGGAGATCAATCTTGTTGGAGATATTACATCAAGATCGTACATCGAAATGACTTTGGACATTATTACAAAGTTTGGAATCAAAGCCTCTTTTAATGGAAACATTATTAAAGTAGAACCTTTTACAAATCCATCTTCTGTAATTCATTATGAAGTGGAGAGTGACTGGAGCTCTGCATCTTACTTCTACTCTATTTGTGCATTGGGAAGAGAAACCATTCATTTGAAAAGCTTCTATAAGCAATCTACACAGGGAGATTCTGCTATAGCAAAGATTTATGAAAAGTTCTTTGGAATTACAACGACCTTTTTCGAAGATGAGCATAAAATTACTTTACAACCAGATCCTGATTTTTCATTTCCGGAAAAAATTGAATTGGATATGAATGATTGTCCTGATATTGCACAGACGCTTTGTGTAACAGCAGCAGCATTAAAAATCCCATTCGATATTTCTGGACTCGGAACTTTAAGGGTAAAAGAAACAGACAGACTGCAGGCTTTATATAATGAACTGAAAAAAATAGGAACTGAAACTGAGATTACGGATTTGACGATCAAGTCTGTCAGCTTTGGAGAACCTGAGGAAAATATTTCTATCAGAACATATCAGGATCATAGAATGGCAATGAGTTTTGCTCCATTCTGTCTGATCAAAGAAATTAATATAGAAGAAGAGGATGTGGTTGAAAAATCTTATCCTATGTTCTGGAAAGATCTTTCCAGCATCTTAATTTCCTAATGCAACAATTTTTCTAAATAAAAAATAACGATCTCTTAATGAGATTGTTATTTTTTATATAAAACCCAATGGGTAGTAAATAATGCTATCCATCAGGTTTCATCTATCGGTCTTACGAAACAAGGCTCATTAAAGATCCTTTAAACCTCCATCCAGTAATAATTCGGCACCCAGCATAAAACTTGAGTCATCCGAAGCCAAATAAAGTGCTGCAGATGCCAATTCCTCTGGCATAGCCACACGTTTAACTGGTGTGAAATTTCCCATTGCTTCCTTCATTGCTAAAGCACCTTCTGCACTGTCGGTAACCGATGCAAACACAGGCGTATCCACAGGTCCGGGGCTTAAAGTATTAACACGTATTTTACGATCAAGCAGTTCGGCAGAAAAACTTCTGGCCAATGAACGTACAGCAGCCTTTGTTGCTGAATAAGCTGCATGGTTAGGAATTCCCTTTCCATTGACAGTAGAGGAAACTAATACTATCGACGCTCCATCACTTAATACAGGCAAGGCTTTTTGTACTGAAAAGAAAGCTCCTTTGAAATTGATATTGCTAACCTGGTCAAACTGTTCCTCAGTAAAATCTGCCAATGGTGCTAAAACATAAACCCCCGCATTGACGATCAACGTATCTATCTTACCAAAATGGTCCGCTACCGTTTGATAGATTCGGGTAAGATCATTCAGTTTAGAAACATCTCCCTGGATACCTAAACTGTTAGAACCAATCTCAGCGACAGCCTGATCAATAGATTTTTGATTGCGACCCGTAATAGCGACTTGAGCGCCCTCCTCTGCAAAACGCTTAGCGATGGCTAAACCAATACCGCTGCTACCTCCGGTAACCACAGCTACCTTATTCTTCATTTTTTGTGACATAAACATTAAATTTAGACCACAAAGTTGAGAAGAATAGTACCCCGAAAACGATGAACTATTATATGAAAAACATGTGAAGTGGTTCACTTTTTCCGAACCTTGTCGTTACGGATCTTCGACAAAAACTCACGTGTCATATTAAGATAAGAGGCAAGTGCATATTGTGGAAGGCGTTGCACTACCTTTGGATAAGTGGCAGCAAAATCATTATATCGCTCTTCAGCACTTTGAGTCAAATTTGATACGATCCGTCGTGCAAGGTAAGCCGTTGACTTTTCAGCCATCAATCGAAAAAGCGTAGCCAATTCCCAATTAGCATCTTTGAGTTTCTGCTCCGCCTGATGATCGATTTGAAGAATGATACTATTTTCTAAGGCTTCTACAAATTGTGTGGCGGGTACCTGATGAATATAACTATTATAATCTGATAGCCACCAGTCTTCAACCGCAAACTGTATGGTGTGTTCATTGCCTTTATCATCTATCACATAAGAATGGAAAGCCCCTTTCAAAACATAAATCCTATATTTGGCGACAAAGCCAGGCTGAATGATCATTTGTTTTCTTTTGATCTTGACCACCTGGAATGCGGCAGTAAGCCGTTCCATATTTTCAGTTGAAAGGTGGATTTTACGTTTTATATTCTCGAAAAAAGGCGAAAGGTCTTCCATAGCACTAAACTACAAATTTATGCATTTTTCAATATCACCTGCATCAATCAATTTTAAAGTCATTCCTTGTATATTAACGCTCTCCTTTTTCAAAAAACACAAGTCTATAACTTAATTATATATTAAAATTCAATTAACTCCCCAATAAAAGAGATATGAGTATTTTTAAGTTTAAATAAAATACTTTAAACTATGTTCAAACCTAACATGAGATATCTGACGATTCTCTTTTTTAGCATTACTACTACATCCACCATGCTTTCTTCATGTTCAGAAAGTGTAACCGCTATGGACTCTGAAGATAAGAGTATGAGCGTTAATGAAAAGAACGCCAGCAAAGCTTCTCTGGCCACTATCGGGATCGGTAACTGGATGTCCGGATTACAAGATAATACTTCTATTTCCAAAATTTCTATTCCTGGTACTCATGATTCGGGAGCGATGAGGGAAGTTCCTGCAAACAGTGGTACTGCAAAAACCCAAAACCTTACCATCAGTGAGCAACTTAATGCTGGTGTCCGTTTTCTGGATGTTCGTTGCAGACATATTGATAATTCATTTGCCATTCACCATGGTGCTATTTATCAGAATCTGAATTTTGATGATGTCCTGAATGCATGTTATACATTTTTAGACAACCATCCTACAGAAACGATCATTATGTCTGTAAAGGAAGAATATAATGCATCCAATACGACAAGGACCTTTGAACAAACATTTGATTCTTATATCCAGAAGAATCCATCGAGATGGGACTTAGGGGTTAACATTTCTAATCTGGGATCTATCAGAGGTAAAATCAAATTACTAAGAAGGTTTTCTGCCGGAACATCAAAAGGAATCGATGCAACTTCCTGGGCAGATAATACTACTTTCGAGATCAATAATTCTGCTGCCTCTTTAAAAGTTCAGGATTATTATCAGGTAGGTAATAATGATGATAAATGGTCAAAAATTTCAGCATTATACAATGAAGCAAAAGCCGATACCAGCGGTAAACTTTTCATTAATTTCACAAGCGGTTATAAACCTTTAATATTTGGAATTCCAAGTATTCCTACCGTATCCAACAATATCAATCCTAAACTTAAAACTTTATTTCAAAGCAGTCCACAAGGGTCTTATGGGATAATGCCTATAGATTTCATCAGTGCTGAATTATCAGAACTGATTATTAAAACTAATTTCAACTAGGTTATTGGTTCAAAGATAAAATCTTAATCACATAAAAAAGTAGCCCTTAACAGATAAGGGCTACTTTTCTTTAAAAGAACAATCTATTTTTTTAAACCTTAGATAAGATCTATTTCTTTATTCCGTAAGCACGAAGAATTTTATTGAATATCTCGGTATTTTCAAACAATCCTGTAAATTCTTTAGAATGAGGACCATATGCAAATACACTGGATGGAATGGATGTATGGTCATTTGTGCTAAAGTTTCCGAATACCCATCCATCTTTAAGGCTTCCGTCAAGAAGTGTCAGACCTCCGGTTTCGTGATCTCCCAGAACAATAACCAATGTTTCTTTATTTTCATCCGCAAATTTCATTGCTTTTCCTACAACATGGTCGAAATCCAACAGTTCGGTAACAAGTTGTTCAAGATTATTACTATGTCCTCCCCCATCAGTTTGAGATGCCTCTACCATCATAAAGAACCCTTTTTTATTTTCTTTTAAATCATTGAGGGTAAGATCAAAAGCATCAGCTAACCAGTTTCCTCTTCCATTGGTTATTCTTTGTGAAGCTAATGGATCAATAATCAATGTACGGTTATTGATTTTTTTTACTGATTTCAGATCCTGATAAGTATCTATTTTTGCTTCTTTAATTTTCTGGAGATTTTCCGGAGTCAAGCCATTGGTAGGCCCTCCGATCAGAATTTTAGTTTTGGAACTTATAAAGTCTTTCAGAATGGGCTCTGAGCTATTTCTGTTATCTGAATGGGCATAAAAATCTGCAGGTGTAGCATCAGTAACATCTCCTGTGGAAATCAATCCTGAAGTCATTCCCTGACCTTCGATAATATCCGGAATTTGTGCAATTGCTTTTCCCATCTCATCAACACCAACAAAGGTATTTTTCGTCTTCACGCCTGTAGCAAATGCCGTGGAGCCAGGAGCAGAATCTGTAATATAAGCATTGGATGAATTGGTCTTGGACAATCCAGTGGCTTTCATATTGAACACATTCAGCTTTCCTTTGTTTGCTGTAAAAGCTGCATAATATTGAGGTAAAGAAGTTCCATCCGGGATCAGAAGAATTACATTTTTGACATTTTTAACGATTCCATCTGTATTATATGTAGGAGTGTATGTGCTGTACTCTTTTGTATTTTTATAGAAGTTTTTTGGAATGGTATTCAGAAACTTTTTGAGATCAGGAATGTGATCGGTATTGATATAATCCACTCCGAGATCTATAAAATTCACCCATGCATTAGGAAAATCAGGAGCTCCATAGAAACGTACCGGCTTTTGTTGTGCATGTGCAGTTGCCACAGCTTTTTTTATTCTGTCAGTTTCTTCATCTCTTGGAATTCCTTTTCCATTCCATTTTACGAGACCTTGTAGATCTGCACTAAATAACCCAACTCTTTTTAACTCATCGGATGTATATTTTTTATCCAAATCACCATCAAAATAAAGATAAGTAGGATAATTTTTAAAATCACCAGGAAGAGGCCGTCCACCTGTAATTACAATTCTAATTCCCTGATTGTTTGTAATCTCCGGATAATTTTTTAATGTACTGACTAACGCATCTAAGGTTGTTTTATAATCCTGCTTAACATCAATAAGCAGTTGAAGTTTTTTATTGGGATCCTGATAAATATTTCCTTTATTCAGTTTAATTTGTTTCGAAATATTATCCAGATAGAGACTTTCCAATGTTCTGTCCGGTGATAATTCTTTTTCTGTATGAGCGACCCACAGCTTCCCATTGACAAGGAAAACATCTGCCTCAATAGATCCAAAATTGGCATAATAGGCTTGCCAGAAAGGTATTTCCTGTTCATAGTCATTATGCGAATGTGCATTGCTTACATTATATTGTAAATAATTCTGTGCCTGATTTTGTGAAAAAATGGCCATGGCCAGTAAGACCCCTATTTTTATCTGTTTCATAATATCTTATTTTAAAGGCGAAAGGGCTAAATCGCGGATTCGTTAAATTGTAAATTCGTGGGCTCAGATAAGTGTTGATCAGTTCTACAAAGGAAAAATGTCCTAACAATTTAACCCCACTCTCGCATCCCGAATCTCAAACCCCTCCCCCCAATTTTACCATCCTTGATTTTGTTTAATAATACCATGACTATTAACAATTTCAACCTGCGGAACTGCCCATACATTATGTACTGAAGGATTGAAATTTCTGGCAGCCCAAACTACCTGACCACTAATACCATGTAAAGGTTGGGCATAAGTAGCCTGAGCATCTCCCCAACGTACAAGATCTCTATGTCTGTCCGCCCATTCTCCTGCCAACTCGCAACGTCTTTCATGTTTCAGGTCAGCAAGCGTACATCCATTCTTTGATGCTAATCCAGCACGATTTCTGATCATGTTGATTTCAATATCAGCATTCTGTCCCATCATAATTTTCGCTTCTGCTTTGATCAGAATTACCTCAGCATAACGCATTATAGGAACAGCAAGATCTGTACACGGATAATCCCCGTTCGCACTCACATGCCCACTGTTTAATGCATACTTAAATGCATCCATATATTTATTAAACTGATATCCTGTAAGAGAATTGGTAGAAGCGTATGTTCTTGGGTTTCCATTAAAAGTAAACTGATCTCCCAGCTTCAGAATTGTTGCACCTCTTCTATTATCTCCTGTTTCATATTCATCATATAATTCTTTGGTTGGCTGGAAATATCCCCATCCATTATATAATCCCCAACCTTTGTTCTCAAGCATAACGCCTGGAAGAATACTTCCTACTGAATTAAATTTAGGTGTACTTGGGATAGACCATATATATTCTGAACTGTAATTATTTTCGGCTTTGAAAACATCTGCATAATTTGTCAGCAACGTTCTGTTTCCTTTTGTCATCACTTCATTAGCCCAAAATGCAGCATTTTGCCAGTCTTTCATAAAGAGATAGACTTTAGCAAGAAGCGCCCATGCAGCAGCTTTATGAGGTCTTCCATAATCTTTCGCAAGAAGTTGTTCCTGTGCTGGAAGTAATTCTGCAGCTCTCTTCAGATCAGCAACAATATAATTGTAATTATCCATTACATTTGCTGCTCTTGGAATAGGATTGGGATCTGCTTCTTTTGTCCGATCCACAATAGGAACTCCGGCTTTTTCATTTCCATAATTATAAGCCAGTTCGAAATACATTCTGCTGCTCATAAACAAAGCCTCTCCTAAATACTTGTTTTTAACAGCTGCCGACGTCTGAATATTATCGATATTACGGATTACACGATTAGCAACCCCAATCACCATGTATCTTTTATTCCACTGTGTTTCCAAATCTCCAGCTGCAATATAATTACTGCTAAAATTCTTTGCATTATCAGCCTCGCTTTTTGCTCTTCCCGTCACCATGTCATCACTGGCATTGATGAACCAAAAAAAACCTCTTCCATAAAATTCACTATCAGATAAAGGTCTATACATGGCGTTAGCTCCTGTTATCAGATCATTTTCTGTTTTCCAGAAGCTTGCTTCCGTAGGAGTACCTTCTGGTTGAACATCTAATTCGCTAGTACAAGAAGAAAGCATTACCGCGATCCCTGATACCCAAAATATTCTTTTGAAAAATTTCATCTTTTTACTTTTTAATTGTTAAAAATTACAATCCTATTTCTACCCCAAAAATAAATGAGCGTGCCTGTGGATATCTTCCGGTATCCACACCATACGTATCCATTCCCACTTCAGGATCAAAACCAGTATATTTAGTGATGGTAAACAAATTGTTTGTTGTTACATAGATTCTCAGCTTGGTTACATCAAGCTTCCCGTACAATTCTTTTGGTAAAGAATAACCGATGGTAAGGTTTTTCAATCTTAGATAAGAACCATTTTCAACATAGAAATCTGATACTTTTGAATAGTTGCCACTTGGATCTCCCTGTACAAGTCTCGGAATATCCGTATTGGTATTTTGTGGAGTCCAAGCATTGAGAATCTCTTTATCCATATTATAGTTCTGTCCTGTACCTCCTGGATTTAATGAAATGAACTTCAATCCATTGAATATTTTATTTCCATATACTCCCTGGAAGAAAACATTGAGATCAAAGTTTTTCCAGGTCATATTATAAGATAATCCGTAAGTAAATTTAGGGTATGGGTTTCCAAGGTTGACAAAATCATCATTGTTTAGTGTTCCTGTATTTCCATCTTTTTTCAGGAATTTGATATCACCAGGTTTAGCATTGGGTTGTATAAGATTTCCATTAGCATCCTTGTAATTGTTAATCTCTTCCTGCGACTGGAAAATTCCACCTGTCTTATATCCGTAATAAGAATATAATGACTCTCCTACTCTGATTCGGGTCGGCTTCAATACACCTCTTACGCCATTACTATTGATAAAAATCTCATTAACACCAGCTAATTGTTTAACCGTATTTTTTAGTTGACCAAGTGTTGCTCCTATTGAATAGGTAAAATCTCCTGTATTTTTACTATTATAATTAATCCCTAATTCAAAACCTTTATCCTGAAACAATCCGGCATTAATATATTCATCTACATATCCTGTTGTACTGGTAAGGCTTGAATTGAAAATCTGATCTCTCGAATTTTTAATAAAGTAATCAAACTGTAAGGAAAGACTATTATGCAGGAATGAAGCATCCAAACCAAAGTTGGTCTGCTCTGATTTTCCCCACTTCAAATTCGAATTAGGGCGGGTAGTTGCATAATAAGCAATATTCTGGGAAGGATCCTGTCCAAATATTACATTGTTATATCTTATCATTAATGGATTGACCGCTTGAGATGAGATCCCTCCAAGATTTCCTAAAATACCATAACTTCCACGCAATTTTAAATTTGAAAGCCAAGAAACATCATTCATAAAAGTTTCCCGTGATATTAACCAAGCACCAGAAACTGCATAATAATTAGCAAACTGGTTTTGTTTTGCGACCAACGAAGTTCCATCTCTTCTTCCTAATAAACTGATCATGTATTTCCCTGCGTAATCGTAATTGATTCTTCCTAAATAGGAAACCAATGCTTGCTTAAATTTATAGCTGGAAATATCTTTATTGGTATCTGCTGCATTTTGGAGATGTTGAAAGACTTCTGCCTCACTTCTGAAGTCATAACCTTTAGCTACAAACCCTTCATCTATTGTTTTTTGAAAAGTAAAACCTCCCAGAAAATCAAAATTATGTTTGTTCAGAGCTATTTTATAGGTAAGAAGCTGCTCCGCAAGAGCTGTGGATGAGTTGTTTGATTGATACTCAAGATTGTTGGTATCGAAAATCTTTCCGACTTCCAGAACTCTGTATGTAAAATTCTTAACCGTTCCCAGCTTGAATGTCTGAGAGAAATTCGATCTGAATTTAAGATTTTTAGCTAAAGTAATCTCAGCATAAGGATTAATGAGAATTTCATGTGTAGGATTTCTGATACTGATCCTTTGAAGATAAGCAACAGGGTTGATCATATCTCCGTAACCTCCTGCTACATCAATAGGTAATCCGGAAAAAGCTCCGTTAGGAGCATACACCGGAACGTTTGGTGGATAATACATCGCTGCCACTAAAGCTCCTGTATAACCACTTTTCGTATCTGCAGTGTTTCCATCAGAGTAATTGTAATACATATTCTCTCCGATTGTTAACCAATCCTTTACCTTGTGCTCTGAATTGACTCTGAAATTATATCGTTTTGCCTGTGTATTTAATAATATTCCTTCCAGGTTTCTGTGGTTCATTCCAACAAAAAATCTGGATTTTTCGCTTCCCCCACTTAAATTGAGATTATACTCCTGAATAGTTCCTGTCCTGAAGATTTCCTTCATCCAATCTGTTCTGGTAATTCTTCCATCAGGATATTGTTCAGCATTAAAAGCCAGAGGCAGATTGTTGAGTTTACCTGCATTTTCAAAAGCCTGACGCATTACATCCTGAAACTCAGCTGCATTTAAAGATTCTTTCAATTTCCAGGCTTTGTTAATCCCATATTTAACATCAAAATCTACAGTAAGAGCTCCTTTCTTCCCTCTCTTGGTGGTAATTAGAATTACTCCTCCCGAAGATCTTGCTCCATAAATTGCCGCGGAAGCATCTTTAAGTACTGATATATCCTGAATATCATTAGGGTTAATAGAAGGTGTTCCGTTGAAAACTACGCCATCTACTACATAAAGAGGGGTCTCTCCATTAACTCCACCTAAACCACGAATATTCACTTTCGGAGAACCATTAGGATCTCCCCCTTCGTTTACCACAGTAACTCCGGGAACTTTTCCCTGGAGTACTTCACCAATTCCGGACAACGATCTTGAACTAAGTTTGTCTAATGAAGCTTCAGAAACGGCACCCGATACTTTACTCTTTTTCTGCGTTCCGTATCCTACAACCACAACCTCATCTATAGATTTTTCTTTTAAGCTGTCTTTTTTCTGAGACAACAATACCGGTGATATACACAGAGCACCAATTAATAGTCCCCGGCCTGTTAAATAGGCCGCCGAGACAGGGGTTTTCAATACAGTCATTGCATGTTTTTGATTTCGGATGCAAAATTAGACCAGCCTGATCGGTAGGGTCGTTAACATTTTTTTATATTTTCATTAAGAAATAGTAATTATGGCTTTCAAAAACATCGCATAAAACCTTAAATATCAAATAGATAATAATAAAATAATCATTCTTATCATATTCCCTACATGATTAAGATTAACTTTATTTTAAGTTTAATAATAATGATAAAAAATAAGGGTACATGACAATATATCTTTAAGATTATATTTTCACATAGAATAAGTTATAGAGTTCATTATTCTTTTTTTACATTTGCTGAAAATCAATTTCCACTGACCGCAGATAAGAAATTAAACATTGTGGTTTTAAAAAACTACATAAAAATTAATCAAAAGCAGGAAAATAAAAACAATTCTAAAAAGTAATAAAAATAAATGACCATCATCATCACCGGAACTTCATCAGGAATAGGTTTTGTTTTAGCAGAATATTTTGGAAAGAAGGGCCATAAAGTATATGGGTTAAGTAGAAAACATACCGAAAGTCAATATTTCAAATCTATACCCACCGATGTCACTGATAACAATGCTGTTCAGCATGCGATCACCGAAGTCTTACAAACAGAAACAAAAATTGATGTTCTTATCAACAATGCAGGGATGGGAATGGTAGGTTCTGTAGAGGATTCTTCGAAGGAAGATATTTTGAAACTATTCAATCTGAATCTGGTAGGTTCTGTTCAAATGATGAGCGCTGTAATGCCTACAATGCGTGAGCATAGATTCGGAAAAATCATTAATATTTCAAGCATTGGAAGTGAAATGGGACTCCCGTTCCGAGGATTTTACTCCGCTTCAAAATCTGCTTTAGACAAAGTAACCGAGGCAATGCGTTATGAAGTGTATCCTTGGAATATCGACGTATGTTCTCTTCACTTAGGGGATATCAAAACCAATATTGCAGAAAACAGGGTAAGAACAAAAGTTTCCGAACCTTATAAAAATGTCTTTGACAAGGTATATGCATTAATGAACTCTCATGTCGGTGATGGAACGGAACCGTTAGAGGTTGCAGAATATATTGAAGCACTTTTGGCTAAGAACAAATGGAAAGCTCATTATTATTTTGGAAAATTTGGTCAAAAAATCGGAGTTCCATTGAAATGGATCCTTCCTCAGGGAACTTATGAGAATTTAATGAAGAAATACAATAAACTGGATTAGTTTTAGTTATTTAAAAAAAATTTAAATTATAATATTAAACCATTAAGATTTAGTAAGTTGTTAAGATTATTAAGCACTGTGTTGCTTTTAGCTCTAACTTAAAAAATCAGAATGATCAATCTTAATTCAACTTAAAATCTTAAAAGATCCTTAATGGTTTAAATAAATGAAGTATTGAAGTTATTTCTAAAAATATTCTTTGTGTTGTTTTGCGTTTTTATTCAGGCGCAAAAAAAGATGTATTGGCTTACTGATGTACAAACCAAGCAGACAAAAAAAGTAAAAGATTCTGCTTCTGCGGTGAAGTTTCTGGATTCTTTAGCTCAAAGTAATTATTTCTTCACGGAGCTAAAGGAGGTAAAAATAAAAGGAGACAGTACGGAAATCATTTATGACAAGGGCAAAAACTTCAATGAAACTTATGTTAACCTCTCTGATTCTATTGTTGGAAAACTAAAGATCAAAAAAGAATTCTTCACTAAAAATTTAGATTCAACAAAAAAGAATATCAATAAAAAATACATTGATGATGGTTACTCATTTAGCAGGATCAAATCTAAATACAAAGGACAAAAAGATGGTTATCCAATCGTAGAGCTTGAAATCAATAAGAACGATAAAAGAACCATCAATGGTTTTGTCGTGAAAGGATATGAAAAGGTTCCTAAGCGATTTATAAAAAATCTTGAAAAAGATTTTAAAGGAAAAACCTACGATGATAAAAATTTGATCGCTATTAATAAAAATTTTCAAAGCCATCCTTTTATTTCTTTAGAACGGCCTCCTCAAACCTTATTTACCAAAGATTCTACCCAGATATACCTTTTCATGGAAAAGAAA
Organism: Chryseobacterium paridis; assembly: GCF_016595215.1. GTDB lineage: Bacteria > Bacteroidota > Bacteroidia > Flavobacteriales > Weeksellaceae > Chryseobacterium > Chryseobacterium paridis. Next base: position 2,569,095 of record NZ_JAENHK010000010.1, read on the forward strand.
AAGACGAATACCTTTGATGGGGTTATTGGTTTTGGGAATGATAAAACAGATAAGTTTACCTTAAATGGAACATTGAATGTGAACTTCAAAAATATGTTTAATGGTTTTGAGACCATCAATTTATACTGGCAACGAAACCCTGACAAAGGACAGACATTCGATCTACAGACTGATATACCTTATCTTTTTAAATCTAATGTAGGTTTAAATATGAAAGTTAACATCTTCAGACAGGATTCTACATTTGCCAATGTAAAACTACTTCCCGCCCTTTACTATCATATCAATAACAGATACAAAGTAGGTCTGAGAGGAACTTTTGAGTCATCCAGTATCATTGATACTTTATATGTCCAGGGGAAAGATTATAATAAAAAAGGAATTGGAGTCTGGCTTGAAATGACCGAGCCTACAGATATTGATCTTTTCCTTTATAAAACAAGAATAAACGCAGGATATGATTTCCTCAGTACAACCTATACGAAGGATAATATTAAAGCGAATCAAAATCAGTTCTATTTCTTTGGGGAGCATAATTATCATATCTCCGGCAATCATTTTCTCAATATAAAAGGAGAAGGCGCGATGATGGATTCGAAAATTGAATTTTCCGCGAACGAATTGTACCGTTTTGGGGGATGGAATTCCATGCGGGGTTTCAATGAAAAGTCCCTTGCTGCCGACTATTACTACTACGCTGGTCTGGAATACCGCTACCTGATAGGAAATCAGGCGTTTTTTGATTTCTTTGGTCAATACGGACAGCTCAACAATAAATCATTGAACGTAAGGCCCAAGCTCTACAGCGTCGGGCTCGGGTTCAATTTCTTTATTCCAATTGGGTTGATGAGCTTCCAGATTTCGAATGGTAATGAATTCGGAAATCCATTCAAGTTCAACGATATCAAAATTCACTGGGGTATCCTGAGCAGGTTTTAGCCCCACACTGCCTTTATTTTAGAAGGAATTCACCATTTAAAATAAAGTAAAAAAAGTGAGTTATACAGTCTTTTACATTTTATAATTATATTAACTTTTCTTAAGATAAATTGGTAAATGATATTTTTATATTAATATATCATTAAAATATAGGTAACAGTGTGGAGCTAAATTTGTCCTCAAAAAAATGAAGAAGACTTTAGCTACTTTTGCAATTTTTTTGCTCCCCCTATATCTAACTGCACAGGAAATTAACATTTCCGGAAATGTAAAATCCGAAAACGGCAATGGTGTTTCAGGTGTAAATGTCACCGATAAAAATACCGGAAAATCTGCCACAACCGACGAAAATGGTAATTTTACCATCAGTGCAAATCCTAAAGACATTCTTGAATTTTTCTCTCCTGATTATTCTTCTTATAGTATAGAAGTTTCTTCCAGAAGACAATATTCTATTGTTTTAAAAAAAGTAAATGAAAAACAGATCGAAGGAGTAGTTATTACTGCTTTAGGTATTGCTAAAAAGAAAGAAAAAATCGGATATTCTACTCAAGAAGTGGGTACAAAACAATTTGAATCTATTACTACTCCAAGCATTGGAAATTTATTTTCAGGGCAAGTTGCCGGATTAAATATTTCAAACCCTACGGGAATGCAACAGGCACCGGAATTTACATTAAGAGGTAATTCCAATCTGGTCTTTGTAATAGATGGTGTAATTGTAGAAAAAGAGATCTTCCAGAATTTAGATCCTAATAATATTGATAATATCAACGTATTAAAAGGAGCGACTGCTTCTGCCTTATATGGTTCAAGAGGACGATATGGTGCTGTTTTAATTACCACAAAAAGTGCAAAAAAGAAGGGGTTCACTGTAGAGTTTTCTCAAAACACAATGATTACTGCAGGTTTCACCAATTTACCAAAAACACAAACCCAATACGGAAATGGTTCCCATGGAAAATATGAATTCTGGGATGGTGCAGATGGAGGGGTAAATGATGGTGACATGATCTGGGGGCCAAAGTTTGTCCCTGGATTAAAAATAGCTCAATGGAACAGCCCGATCAGAGATAAAACAACGGGGCAGGTTATCCCGTGGTATGGAACCGTTGCAGGAAGTCCATACAATGACAAATCAAGATATGAAAGAGTTCCTATTGATTGGGAATATCATGATAACTTAAATACTTTCTTAAAGCCTGCGGTTATCAATAACAATAGCTTTTCTGTTAGTTATAAAAACAATAAAGATACCTATAGGCTTTCCGGGAATTTCATGAATTATGATGACAGGGTTCCTGAAGCATACCTAAGACGTTACGGAATTAATTTCTCTTCAGAGAATCACCTGACTGATAAATTAATATTTGATACAAAGTTCAACTTCAACCAAACTTTTACTCCTAATATTCCTAATTACGATTATAATCCAAGTGGACATATGTACACGATTCTTATCTGGATGGGAGGTGATGTAAACGGAAGAGATTTAAAAAATCATATGTGGGTTCCCGGTCAGGAAGGAAGAACACAGGCTAACTGGAATTATGCATGGTACAACAACCCTTGGTTTGGGGCGAATTATTATAAAAACCAAAACAGAACAGATATCATCAATGCTCAAACAGGACTAGAATATAAGGCAACGAAAGATTTCTCTATTAAAGGTAAAATATCCATTGTTGAAAACCACAACAAACAAGAGATCTTAAGCCCTTATTCTTATTTTAATTATAGTGCACCTAGAAGTGGTGGATATCTTTTGAATGATACGAAAACATGGAATCTTAACTCTGATGTATTAGCGAGTTACAAGAAAAAGTTTTCTGAAAATTTTGATATTGCTATTAACGCCGGAGCCTCTACATTCTACTACAAAAATAATGTAGATAATGCTTCAACTGATGGTTTGAAAATTCCTGAACAATACAACTTAGACAACTCTGTAGGAGCCGTAAAATACTTTGATTACCTTAAAGAAAAATTAATCTACAGTACCTATGGTACCATAGATATTGGTTTATACAATGCTTTTTTCATTAACGTTTCAGGACGTAATGACTGGTCTTCAACTTTGCCAAAAGCCAATAGATCTTATTTCTATCCATCAGCTTCATTAAGTGCAGTGATATCAAACCTTGTTAAGATGCCCGAATCTATTAACTTATTGAAACTATCTGCATCTTGGGCTAAAGTTGCTTACGACTTCCAACCTTACTCTATCAGAAATTATTATATGAATAATGATGGAATAACTTTTAATGGAAATCCAACCAACTATTATCCAACAACTTTAAATTATGAGAACTCTCTAAAGCCAGAGCAGACCAAGTCTTATGAATTAGGATTAAGTGCAGGTTTGTTCAATAACAGAGTGACATTAGATGCCACCTATTTCAGAACTTTGGACTATAATAATATTCTCCAGTTTCCAAGTGCAGAGTCTTCAGGTTTTAAATCTCAGTATGTAAATGGAAATGAATATACTACTAAAGGTCTTGAAATCTCTTTAGGATTGGTTCCTGTTAGAACAAAAGATTTCACGTGGAAATCTTTGATCAACTGGAGTACTTATGAACAAAAACTGACTTCTATCTATGATAATATGTCTAACTACAGAAATATTCAATTAGGAGAAAGGATGGATAGCTATTACGATTATACGTGGCAAAAATCACCGGAAGGAAAAGTGATTTTAAATGCACAAACGGGAATGCCAACCAGAGCGACAACTCCTACTAATTTAGGACATTTCAATCCTGACTGGACCTTTGGATTTAACAACTCATTCAAATACAAAAAATTCACTTTAAATATTGGTATTGACGGAAGTATTGGTGGAGTAATGAGATCTCAGGTTGTGGAGAAAATGTGGTGGGGTGGAAAACATCCTAATTCTGTAGCTTACAGAGATCAGGAATATGCTAATCCTGGAACTTATTACTTTGTTCCTGATGGTGTTAACTACAATCCCGCTACAGGAACATATACTCCACACACAAAACCCATCAGTTTTCAGGATTGGGCCCAAAACTATCCTTACCAGGCAAGGGTAACTCAGGATGAAAGTGAAGAATTTGCCAACGTATTCGACCGAACTTTTGTAAAACTGAGATCTGTAATTTTAGAATATGACTTCTCCTATTTGCTTAATCCAAAAGGATTTGTAAAGAATTTCACAGTCAACATCTCAGGATATAATCTTGCCATGTGGAAAAAGTCTAAAAATTTATATTCTGACCCTGATTTCAAAATAGGAGTTGGTAATGACAACAAGGATCAAACAAAAATCGGATCTGGAAATGACATTCAGGATCCATCAAGCAGATGGTTTGGGATAGGATTTAATCTTAAGTTTTAATTAAATAGCATTTCAGTCAACATGAAAAATATTATAAAATCATTATTTATTATTATAGGAGCGTTCACAGTTACTTCATGTGAAACCAATCTTGACAAGATCAACGAAAACCCAAATGATAAGGCGAACATTGATCCAAAATCTCTTTTAACCTATGTAGAAAAATCCGCATTCCAGGTAAATGGAGATAATATGTATGCATCACGAATGATGATCGGGATAGATGGAGAAAATGTATATCAATATATGAAATGGAATGATTCTTCTTTCGAAACATACAGTGGAGGTCTTTTGAATACAGTAAAAATGATGCAGGAAGCAGAAAGGATCAATAATAAAAATTATATAGCGATCGGTAAGTTTTTAAGAGCTTATTACTTTTTCAATTTAAGTTTAAAATCAGGAAGCATTCCTTATTCTGAAGCAGTAAAAGGGGAATCTGGAATTACCCAGCCTAAATATGATAGTCAGGAAGCAGTAATGTCCGGTATTTTAACTGAGCTGAAAGAGGCAAATGATCTGATCAATAGCAATGATAAAATAGAGGGCGACATCGTTTATAATGGAGATGCTACAAAATGGAAAAAACTGATCAATTCTTTCCGTCTTAAAATTTTAATTACACTTTCTAAAAAGACAACCGTAGGAAATTATACTATTGCCACAGAATTTGCATCCGTTGCCGGAAGCCAGCCACTAATGTCTTCGATTACTGATAATGGAGAACTTAAATTCGCAGATGCTGCGGATAGCAGATACACCATGTTTAATAACAGTGGTTATGGTTCAAGTTTGTATATGGCAGATTATTTTATTAATCTTTTCAAAAACAGACAGGATCCACGTTTATTTACTTTTGCTGCTCAAACTACTGCTGCAAAAGAAGCAGGAAAACCTATTACTGATTTTACAGGATACAATGGAGGAAACCCGGTTTCACCTTATTCTGACAATGCTGCATTGGTTGCTGCAAAAAACATTTCAAAAATCAATGACCGTTTTTACAAAGACCCAACTAATGAGCCTTCTTCGGTATTAAGTTATTCAGAATTGGAATTTATTCTTGCTGAAGCTACTGCAAGAGGATGGATCTCCGGATCTGCAAAAACACATTATGATAATGCGATCAAGGCGAGCTTTACTTTTTATCAGACTTATGTTAAAAATCCAAATCTCTATTTCTCAGGATTTAATGTGAATAATTACTTAACGACTTCTTTAGTTGTATATGATAATTCTGCACCATTAGCTACTCAACTGGATAAAATCATGACTCAAAAATATATGACCATGTTCCATCAATCACAATGGACATCATATCACGATTATTTGAGAACAGGATTCCCTAATTATCCACTACAAACCGGAGTTTCTGCACCTTTAAGATTCAGATATCCACAATCGGAGTACAACTATAACAACGCCAATCTTAAAGCAGCATTGGCTGCTCAATATGGAGGAAATGATAATATCAACTCCAAACCTTGGTGGTTACAATAAAACGCTAACATTTTAATTTAGTTAAAAGAAATCGCAGGAATACTATTATCTTGCGATTTCTTTCTCATTATAATTCGATATGAACAGAAAAGAATTTTTACAGAAATCAAGCTTGCTATTGGCAGGTTTGGGAACTTCAAGTGTTTTGCATCCTTCAATCTTAAAAGCGCTGACTATTGAACCAGCAGCGTTGTCTACATTTTATGATGCAGAACATGTGGTAATTTTGATGCAGGAAAACCGTTCATTTGATCACGCTTTTGGTTCTATGAAGGGAGTGAGAGGTTTTCTCGATAAAAGAGCTTTCGTAAAGCAGGATGGACATTCTGTATTCTTTCAGAAAGGCAATGATGGAAAATATGCTTCTCCTGCCCGGTTAGATTTAAGAAATACGAAATCTACCTGGATGAGTTCATTGCCCCACTCTTGGTCTGATCAACAAAAGGCTTTTAATAAAGGAAAGTATGACCAGTGGCTGCAATCAAAGGCATCGGGAAATAAGGATTATAAAAATATCCCTCTTACTTTAGGATATTATAATCGTGAAGATTTACCTTTTTATTATCAACTAGCGGATGCTTTTACTATATTCGATCAATACTTTTGCTCTTCTCTGACAGGTACCACACCAAACAGACTTTTCCATTGGTCCGGAACTCTGAGAGAACAACAAAATGGTAAAGTAAAAGCCAATGTCTACAATGAAAATATTGATTATGATAAAAGCCATCAGGCAAGATGGAAAAGCTTTCCGGAAATATTAGAAGATCAAAACGTTTCATGGAAAATATACCAAAATGAAATCAGCCTTCCGAAGGGAATGTCTGGAGAGCAAGAAGCGTGGTTAAGCAATTTCACAGACAATCCTATAGAATGGTTTTCCGCATATAATGTCAAATTTTCAAAGGGATATTATCAAAATATCCCAAATGTGATTGCTTACCTGAAACAGGAAATTGAAAAGAATCCTAATCACAAAGAAAGATTAGAAAACTTGATAGTTGAACTTCAGGAAGACCTGGTAAAGTATCATCCAGATAATTATTCAAAATTATCCCAAAGAGAAAAGAATCTCCATGAGAAAGCATTTACTACGAACTCTAAAGATCCTGATTATTGGAATTTAGAAATCGGAAATGATGAACACGGAGATAAACTAGTAGTACCAAAAGGTGATGTACTCTTTCAGTTCCGTAAAGATGTAGATGAAAAAAAGCTTCCTTTGGTGTCTTGGCTGGTGGCTCCTGAACATTTTTCAGACCATCCGGGATCACCCTGGTATGGGGCATGGTATATTTCTGAGGTTTTAAATATTCTCACAAAAGATCCTGAAACCTGGAAAAAAACCATTTTCATTATCAATTATGATGAAAATGATGGATATTTTGACCACGTTCTGCCTTTTGCTCCGCCATTAAATCCAAGCCAACCAGTTGATATAAATGGAAAAGAAGGCGTAGAATACGTCAACAAAAATCAGGAATACATGTCTTCTGACAGCAAGTTAAAAGACTATGAGCGCATAGAAGGAACTGTGGGTCTTGGTTACAGAGTTCCTATGATTATCGCTTCTCCATGGACGAAAGGAGGCTTTGTCAATTCTGAAGTTTCTGATCATACTTCGGTTTTACAATTTCTGGAAAAATTTATTAAGAAAAAATTCAATAAGGATGCAACTACTAGCAACATCAGTGATTGGAGACGTGCTATCTGCGGAGATTTGACTTCTGCGTTTAATTCTTCCACCAGTAAGGCTCCTCAAATGGATTACTTAAACCAAAAAGAATATGCAAAAACCATTAATGCTGCAAAAAACAAACCTGTTCCGAATTTGAAATGGTATTCAGAAAATGAACTTAATGATCAGTTGTTAGAAATTCAGGAAAGAGGACTAAAACCTTCTAATGCATTACCTTATAACTACCTGGTGAATCTTGAAGGTACCCATATTAAAATGGTCAATCTTAAAGAAGCAGGAGTTCCATTATTAATTTACGACAGAACAAGGCTCGAAAATGAAGACTATTACTTTTCCTATGCCCTATACTCAAAGCAGGAGTTGTCACATGCTGTAACTTTTGATAAGTATGATTATGAGGTTTTTGGTCCTAATGGTTTTTTCAGAAAGTTTAAAGGAAATCAAAAACCCGAAATTGAAGTACAATTAATAAATGATACTCTGAACAATGAAGTTCATTTGATTTTCAAAAAAAGTACAAAAGAAAATATTTCTGTGATTTTAGAAGATCTATATGAGAAAAATCAAAGAAAGATCACCTTAAATAAAGGTGAAGAAAAGCTATCCATCAATCTGAAAAAGTATAAAGGATGGTATGATTTAAAAATAAGCGAAAATGATCACATGTGGCATTTTTCCGGAAGAATAGAAACAGGGAAAACCTCCATTTCAGATCCGCACTGGACATAACAGAAAGAAATTATTTATAATACATTTTTAAAGCCTTGCACAAATAACGCAGGGCTTTTTCGTGTAACCATCTGGTAATATTAACGTTTTCTTCGGGTATTATTTATACTTTGGGCATCATTCTTGATGCAACAAAAATAGTATATCTATACGTTGTGATAAAAAATCAAAATATAATTCACTTTTGAGAAAGGGAGTTAATAAGTCATAAAAAAAATAAAAAGCTTCTTACTTTACCTTAATTTTATTAACTTCACTTCGAAATTAACCAGAACTAACTAACCATGAAAAAATTCAAACTACCATTGTCTCTATCTCTAATTGCATTGGCTATTTCAGCTACCGTAAATGCACAGGATACAAACACAGACAATCACACCATCACGATTTCCATTCCGGAAGTAGCTCTTGTAGATATTGAACCGGCAGCTACCAAAAACATTACTTTAGGCTTTACTGCTCCAACAGAAGCTGGTCAGCCTATCATTGCTGCCGCCTCTAATACTACACTTTGGTTGAATTATTCTTCTATTAAATCAGTAGCAGATCCAACCCGTAATGTTTCTGTAAAGCTAAATGCCCTTATTCCAGGAATTGACATCCATGTAACCGCTGCTGCAGCAACAGGCTCAGGTGCGGGAACATTAGGAACCCCATCGGCTCAATTAACGTTAAGTGCAGCTGATCAGACGATCATTTCAGGAATTGGTAGTGCTTACACAGGAAATGGTGCCAATAATGGTCACAACCTAACCTATGCATTAGCTGCAGGAAGTGGTCCTGGGGGAGTTGCTGCTTACGCAGACCTTCAGGCAACTGCTACTACAGTTGCTACAGTTACGTACACTATTTCAGACAACTAACATCTGAAGAATACATATGTAAGTAAGAAGAAATAGCTTTGTCAATTTCTTCTTACTTCTCTATTGCCAGATTTCAAATTCAAAAAAACTCTCAATGAGAATGATAAAGCGTATTTCCTTTTTCACTTTCCTTATCTTACCATTTGTATTTCTACATGCAAGTATTGTAGTTCTCAATGGTCTTACTCATAACTATAAAGTAGAAAACGGACAGGTGTATAAAGGTAAAATTGCGATAGAAAATACAGCTAATAAGCCTCAAAATGTTAAGCTGTTTTTACAGGATTTTGCATATCACGCTGATGGTACTATCAATTATACAACTCCACATACTAATGAAAGAACCAATACAGACTGGATCAAGCTCAATACTAACTTTATTACTCTAAAAGCCAAAGAAAAAACGGAAGTTTACTATGAAATTACCATTCCCAATCAGGCCATCAACCCAGGTAGCTATTGGAGTGTAATTATCGTAGAACCCGTAGAGGATATAAAGCCAACAGATAGTAAACAAGGGGTAAATATTACTTCTATTGTCCGATATGCTATTCAGGTTATCACTGATTATGATTCCGAGAAAGTAAAACCTGACCTTAAATTTGAGAGTGTAAAAATTGATAAGGAAGAAGGCAAGCAAATATTAAAAATTGCCATTGCCAATAAAGGTGAAATCTACTGTAAACCATTTGCGTCTATTGAAATATACAATAAAAAGAGCGGACAGAAAGTAGGAACCTTTTCAACCCAGGCAATGGGACTATTACCCACAACCTCCAAATCCTTTCCTATTGATATCAGTAAAATGCCTCCCGATAAATACAATGCAGTCATTATTGCAACCGATGAAGATGAAAACGCATTTGCTCTCAATGTGGAACTAGAAGTAAAAAATGACTAAAAATTGGGCTTTATATCTTTTCATACTATTCCCAGTACTTATTTTTTCACAAAAACAATCTAAAGAATTTGTCAACAAAAAAGATAGTCTACTGCCGGGAACGGCTACGTCTATTTCCTTTTCTCTCGAAAATATTACTTCACAGAAAAAAGTATATGATACCTGGATTGAAACTTCAAATCCCTATATCACACCCATTTTAAAAAGAGGTGAATTTACAATAGAACCTTCTGGAAGTTCATTATATATCGTTCCTTTGCGTATAGCTACCGAGACTCCACAGGGAAAGTATACTGTAACTTTGCATGGAGCAGAAAAAAATGAAGGCGAACAATTCATTAAAACTTTAGAAATACATGTTTCGGGAATCAGGAAACTTTCTCTTACGGCTATCAATTCTCCAGAATTTGTAAAGGCAGGAGAAACCATTACTTCTTCCTTTTTATTAAAAAATAGCGGAAACGTTACCGAAAAACTAATATTGGAAAGTAAAAATGCAGTAGTAGATCATGATGCTTCACTGATCTTACCTCCTGGTGAAACCAAAATTATAAACATTACTAAACATACTAATCCTGATTTAGGCAAAAACGAATACCAAAATCTTAATCTTTCAGTTTACTCGACGGACAACCCAAAGGAAAATCAGACGGCATACAGTACTACCAAAATTATCTCCGTTAAACCTAGTGACGAAGATATTTATCTACGACTACCTGTTTCAGCTTCATTAGCTTTCATTGGCATGAAAAACAGAGGTGAATATCATGATGGATTTCAGGGTGAATTGTATGGGAAAGGAAGTTTAGATAAAGAAAATAAAGGAATTCTTGAATTTCATGCCATCACTGCTAATCCTGTTGAATTTAATTCTTTTACACAATATGAAGAGTATTTCATTAATTACAGACGGGATAGCTACTTTATTCATTTAGGTGATAAGAATTATTCTTCATCTTATCTTACAGAATATGCACGATATGGTCGTGGTGCCGAAATGCGCTATAATTTTAAAAAAGTAAGCATTGGTGGGTTTTATAATCATCCAAGATTTTTCCGAGATATTAAAGATGAATTCAATGTATATTCCACTTATAAGCTTAATAAAGAATCGGAAATCACAGCCGGTTATTTATACAAAATACCCCGCCTTAATGAAGAAACCATTAGTTTCAGTGGTCTGAAGTTAGACTCAAATGCACACCTCCCCTATGCCACAGGAAAGTTTAAACTAAACAAAAACCTGGATGTGTCCGGCGAATTGGCATATAGTAAAACTGATCAAACGGAAGGAAATGCATATATGGTTCAGCTTTTAGGAAACTATCCGAGAATCAATGGAAATATAATGTACATGAGATCTAGTCCGACGTTTGCAGGATATTTCAGTAATACCAGCACATTAAATGGAAATGTACAATATAAAATATCTTCAAGACTTAATCTATTTGCCAATTATGTTCGGGATGCCAGAAACTTCCAAAGAGATACGCTATTTTTAGCTGCTCCTTACAGAAATTACCTTCAATATGGAATCAGTTATAAGTACCTTAAAAATGGTACTATTATGCTTTATAACGGATATCAAAAATACCAGGATCGATTGGAACCGAGACAATTTGATTATTATGAAAGGTTCTTCAGATTAAGTATTGATCAGCAATTTGGAATTTTTCAGGTGAACTTACAGGGACAATTTGGAAAAACAGACAATTATCTCAGTGGGTTTACGGGCAATTCCAGTTTTTATACCATTAATGTAGCTTTTGAAAAATTCAAAACCTCGTTTAATGTATTTGGAAATTATGCAATAACATCTCGTTACCAACTGGAAAATCAAAAGCAGGTATATTATGGAGCCCGTGTAATCAGTAGGTTTTCTCCTAAGACTGATCTGAGTATTTTTTATCAGAATAATTACATTCCCGAAGAATATTTTAATGACAGGAATCTTTTTGAAGTGATTTTTCATCAAAGAATTTTCCCGGGCCATGAATTCGATCTATCCGGTCGGTATGCGCTCCAGAGAGGTGAATTAGGTAATAAAGATTTCATCTTTTCTGTCCGTTATACCTGGCGTCTTAATGTTCCGGTTAAAAAAATAGCGGAGTACACCACTTTATCAGGAAATATTGGTAACCTTGGTGTGAAAAAGACAGAAGGTATCAGACTGATCATGGGAAATTATCTTTCGGTAACGGATAAAAATGGAAATTTTATGTTTAAAAACGTAATCCCAGGAGATTATATACTTGAAGTTGACCGGTCAACCACAGAGATCAATGATATAGCTGATATCAATTTACCAGCATCCGTTTTACTGACTAATAAAGAGAACATATTTAATTTTAACTTAACGACTGCTACAACGATTAAAGGAATAACGCGTATTAATGAAACTGCCGACGAAGGCCAGGCAAGTTTTGCACAATTTCAATTCAAAAAAGAGAAAAAGAAAAGAGAAAGCATCATTATCGAAGCCACTAATAATGAGCAAACTTATAGAAAGGTCATATTGATAGGTGATAGTTTTGACTTTACCTATCTGCGTCCGGGAGATTGGGATGTAAAAATCTATAGAAATGGATTAGACAAGCGCTACAAGATATCAGTAGATACATTTCATTTTACATTACATCCATCTGAAACTAAAACGCTCATTGTTGATATTGTTAAACAGCAAACAGAAGTTAAGTTCCAACAGGAAAGTATAAAAGTAGGATATAATACAATAAAAAGACAAAAATGAGATCATTTCCAACCATATTATGTATACTATTTGTTTTTCTTTCCGGTAAAATATACTCGCAGATCAATGTTGCTGCAACTTTACCCATTGTAACTTTATTAGACATAGAACCAACTGGAAATATTGCATTGAATTTTGTGGCGCCTACGGAAGCTGGGTTAGCAATAGTAAATCCTGCAGTTAATACCACCAAATGGATCAATTATACATCAGCTATAGCATCCGGAGGTGCTACAAGAAAAGTTACAGCAGCAGTAAATCAGGTCATCCCTGGAGTCAATATAAGATTACAAGCCGCAGCTGCATCAGGCGCTGGAGGAGGTACTTTGGGCACTTCGGCAGGTCAGGTTACACTAACAACCACAGCCGTTACTATAATTAGCGGAATAGGTGGAGCCTTTACTGGAAATGGAGCTAATAATGGCCATATGCTGACCATCAGCTTAGTTCCAAATACGTATGCTAACTTATCTACACGTACGAATACTCCAGTCGTTATCACTTATACGATCACTGAATAAAAATGAATGCAATGAAATACAATATTGATTTTTTAAAAAAAGGAAACTACTCTATCAATAGTATATGTCTTTTTTTATTGATATTATTTGCATGTCCTGCTCATTCACAATCATTAACTGTAGGAGGCAGCAACTGGACTGTCAGTATTCCGACTATAACGGAAGCAGGAAACAACTATGCCGGAAGCTATGAAAGTGCAACCAATCAAATTCTTTTAACAGCAAGTGTTCCTTTGTTATTAGGTAATGCTAAGGTTTCTGCCCGTTATATACCAGATCCAATCTGGAATAATTCCTTAGTTTTAAATATTAAAAGAACGGGAAATGGAACCACAGTATGCCTACTATGTACGATAACAGGTGGGACTACTTATCAAACTATTACGCAAACTGATATAGAAATATTTAGGATTGCAGCAGTATTAGCGCTTGCATCTTACAATAACATTCCACTACAATTACAATTAACTGGTGTATCAGTTACAATTCCCGCAGCTTCTTATGGCAGTAGGATTGTTTTCACTATAAGTGGGATTTGATATTAAAAAAGAAAGCCTCATTCTAATTGAATAAGGCTTTATATAATTGATATTCTATTTTAATGTTTTGCCCACCATAGTGGAGTAAGCACAGCATCTTCGGCTCCCAATAGCTGCACGGCTTTTAGATAGCCATTAGGATCTGAATTTCTGAAACTGCTTGGGTATCTCAACCTCTGAGGGAAATTTTTAATAGAATTGGTCATATAATTTCCTGTCGTTATAGCTGGTAAATTGATCAGTGGGGTTTCAATGGCTGGATTTTCAAAGAATGGTAAACCTAATCTTCTGTGATCATTCCATGATTCCAAAGGAAGCCAAGGCATATTAGCCAGGTATTTCTGGGTAATAATTTTGGTTAATTTGTCATTTTTAAATGCTCCATTCTTATAAATCGTATTGATTGGATAATTAATGGAAACCGATACCAGATTATTATTAGATGGATCTTTGTACTTCATTGTATGGTTAGATCCGGGTTCCGTAATGTGACCATATGCTACAGATGTTCCATCTCTGTTATAATCAGTAGAAGCAATATACTGGCCATAGAACTGGGAAACTCCATTATACATAAAGCTATCCTGAATTCCTTTATTATATGCAGCTTCATCATTCATTGGGGTTGCCCATCCTTTTAATGCTGCTTCAGCAATTAAGAAATAAGATTCCCAGCTTGCAAAAAATATTCTTGAATTACTACTTTCCCTATATTGTTTTCCTAAAGCAGGCGCCCGGCCAACCAATCCTCTCAATCCATTTCTTTGTCCTTTTTCTGCCCAGTTTCCAATGGCAAATGCATTCCATGTATTTACAGCATTTATCGTAACCGTAGTATTATTTGAAAACTGTAACTCTCCATAATTTGTTTTAGCGTCATTAGTATAAGTAGGATAAAGAGAATAAATAGGATTGGTAAAATCGCCCGGTATATAAAATGTTTTATAAGCCCTTGGATCTATTTTGTTGGGAATGCCATCCAACCAGTATCCTGCAGAAGGATCATTAGTAAGCTTGGTAAATTGTTCGTCATACTTTACTCCAATGTAATCTTCATCTTTTATAGCACTATGTTTATCCTGGCTAAGCTGATCTGTTGAATTGATGCCTCCTAATCCCACATATAAATTATTAAGGGTGGTTGATAATAACTGTGAATTCCATTCACGAGACATCACCCCTGTTAAAGCATCCCAGCCTGGTTTTTCAGCAATAGAAAAATTATCCGTGCTCACACTGATAAAATTATTAGATGCAACCGCTGATTCAAATTCAGTCTTTGCTTTAGCAGGATCTACTTCAGAAATTCTCATTGCAATTCTCATACGTAAAGAGTTTGCATATTTTATCCACTGACTCCACTTAAGTTTATAAGCCATATCATACTTTGAAATATTATCTGCCGGAACAGGCTGATTGACATCCATTTTTACAGTAGCATCTTTTAATTCGTCCAAAATAAAATAATACACTTCCTTTTCAGAATTAAAATTAGGGTTAACTGCCTGAAAAGCCTGGATTGGTTGGGGACCAAAATTATCCGAAAATTCACTCATTAAATAGGCTCTCCAAATACGAGCAACTTGAATTAAGTTTTCATAATGAGGCAATCCTTGCCCCTTTGCCTTCTTTTCATTGGCAATTTGAATGGTAGCATTAGCACTATTTAGCCATTGTGAAATGTACTTCCAATATTCCACAGTCCATTCATCATTATCAGTTCCACCGGCAATACCTGTAGTTAAATGTTGCCTCGCTGCTGTTTTCCAATAAAGGACAAACAATCGCTCTGCAATATTGGGATCCTGTTGGGCACCCAGAATTGAACTGTTCAGAAAATACTCAGGTTGAACCTGATCTATATTTGCGGAAAGAGGATCTGTATTAATTTCCTCAAAATCT
Source organism: Chryseobacterium paridis (assembly GCF_016595215.1). Taxonomy (GTDB): domain Bacteria; phylum Bacteroidota; class Bacteroidia; order Flavobacteriales; family Weeksellaceae; genus Chryseobacterium; species Chryseobacterium paridis. The sequence goes on from NZ_JAENHK010000010.1 coordinate 2,584,801, forward strand.
TTGCACCCCGAAAAAGTAAGAAGCGTAGCTGCTAAAGCAGGAATTATATATTTTTTCATTGTTGTAAATTTTTAAAATCCTAAAGTAATGGTAAATAAATATGATCTTGTCGTTGGAAATGCAAAGTTTTCGAAACCAACTGCATTAGAACTTATAGCAAAGACCGATTCAGGGTCTATCCCATTTGCTTTACTGTAAATCATCCAAACATTATTTGCTGTAAATGCAACTTTAGCACTTTTAATCACAAATTTTTCAAACATTGCTTTTGGAAAGTTATAAGAAAGCTGAATATTTCTTAACCTAATATTAGTTGCATCGTAAATATTTTGTTCTGTAATTCCAAGGTTTCCAGCCGTAATAACTTCCCAATAATTTTGTTGTGTTATCTCTTTGGTATTCGGAGTATAATTACCATTGGTTCCAGCAACTACGCCATCTACTACAAAATTATCCCGCTTCCCTCCAGGTGCAGTGTCTTTGGCTAATCCAGCTTTTTGCAATGCTAATTGACTTCCTGAAAAGAATTCACCACCTATCCGTCCATCAATCTGGAATGAAAGTCCAAAGTTTTTATAAACAAAACTATTTGTAAAACCGAACAAAGCGTCTGGTGATTGATTTCCCAAATAAAACAAACCCGTTTCTTTTTGAAGTGCTCCATTACCATCTACTATAAGTTTACCGTAATATGGATTATTAACATCCTCAACGCGTTTAAATTTTGACCCATATATAGCCCCATATCTCCTCCCAACATCAGCAAATACACTTACGTCATCAAAGCCTCCAAGAGAGTATTTAGTCACTTCTCCATCTATTCTGTCTATTCTACTAGTCATTTGAGAAAAGTTAACATTGGTATTCCAGGTGAAGTTGCTATTCTTTATAATATCAGTATTGAATACTATTTCAACTCCCTGATTTTGCAATCCTCCAGCATTAATCTTTTTCTTTTCATACCCTGAAAGAGGATTCATAGGCAAATTGATCAGCTGATCAGTTGCTTTTGTATTATAATAGCTAATGTCAAATGAAAAACGGCTGAATAAACGAAGATCCAATCCCACCTCGAATGTTTTAAGTTTTTCATTTCTCAGGTTGGGATCATAAAGAATCTTTTTACGATCTGAGGTCACATTTCCATTCGGATCTTTTTTTACTTCAAAAGTATTGTACAGCTCATAGGGCTCTAATGAATTTCCCGTAATAGCGTAAGATGCTCTGACCTTAGCAAAAGATAAAAAATTAGATTTGGTACCATTTAATTTGGCAAGCATATCCGTTATAACCAGGGAGGTGCTGATGGAAGGATAAAAGTATGATCTGTTCTCTACCGTCAGTGTCGATGACCAATCGTTTCTTGCTGTAGCATTAATGAACCAATATCCATCATAATTAATTTCTGCTGATGCAAAAACTGAATTGATCTTTTTATTTAAAATAACCTCTCTAATTTCGGGGTTACCTACAGAATTATTAATATTAAAGAAATTTGGTGAAGTAAGATTTGGAGCTGAAAGATAGATAGCATTTGTTTTAGTTTCCATCATTTGCCCATATATGGAAAGGGAAGCACCCCACTTACCTATGAGATCGTTTTTCCTTGCATTTAAACTAGTGATATAGTTATTTTCATAAAACTTTTCCTGACTGGTATTATAGGAATTATTTAACCTTGATCCCGTCCAGGTCTTGGAGTTTGCTGTTAAAGAATAAAAGTCACTTCCCAATCGAACATCTGCACTTAACCAATCATTGAATTGATATTTTAAATAACCACTAATTAAAAATCGATCCTTTTTATCTTCATTAAGCTTATTATAAGCAGCCCAGTAAGGATTAATACCATTATTTGTTATCCACCTTTGTGTAACATTATTCTGAGTCATTCCTTCCCGATACTCTCTTATATCAATATTTCTGGGCATTAGCAGAACACTTCCATACGTATTTCCATCTAGGCCTCCATTAGGACGATTATTCGCTTTAGCACTTATGTATTGAACTTTTACATCAGTCGTCCATCTTTTCTGTGTACCAAAAATGGAATTCATTTTAGCCATAAAATTCCATCTTTCATACTTTGAATTGGGTATCTGGCTATTATCATACAAATAATTCCCTGAGGTATATAAACTTGTCCCTTCACCTAAACTTTCTTGAAAACTAATAGTATGTTGGGTATTTGTACCGGTCTTAAAAAATCCTTTAAGATTATCATAAACCTTCATATCTGATCCATCAATTGATGGTCCCCAGCTTGTCGTATTATCAAGATTACTTGGAAGATTAGGAAGACCATTACTACCTCTGGCAAAACTACTTTGTAAATCAGGTTTCAAAAATATTTTTTCAAAACCCAAACTTGTAGAGTAGTTAATCCCAATACCTCCTTTCTTTTTTCCAGATTTAGTTGTAATGAGGATGACCCCGTTTCCGGCCCTGGCACCATACAATGCAGATGCAGCACCTCCCTTAAGAACGGATATCGTTTCAATATCATCCGGATTGATATCACTTAGGCCATTTCCCATATCCGTATCTGGATTCCATAAATCATTGTTCTTGGCTCCATCCTGGCTTCTTCCTTTTACCCCTGCAGAGTTATTAATAGGAATACCATCTACAACAATTAGAGGCTGACTATCACCTTCAAAAGAGTTAAAACCTCTTATATTTATCCTGGATGAGGAAGCTGGTCCAAATCCCCCTTTTACAACCTGTAGACCTGCTACTTTACCTGTTAGGGCATTTGTAACATTCGTTTCTCTGGCATCAACCAGTGTTTGCCCTTTAACATCTTGAAAAGAATATCCCAGAGATTTTTTTTCTTTTTTTACTCCGTAAGCAGTTACTACTACTTCGTCAATTTTTGCAGTTTTGATAGAATCTTTATTTTGAGCATACAACTCTCCAAAACAAAAGAATACCGACTGGAGTAAACCAATCCTAAATAGTGTTTTTCTCATATTATATACATGTCATTTAACACAAACATAACATTTTAATACTATTTAACAAAATAACATCAACAATATAAAGTGATATACGTTGAGAATCAAAGTGAAAAATAAATAGTTTGTCTATTTAGAAATTAAGACAAAATGATAGGCAATCAATTGTAGTTGAGAATGGAAAGTTGAAAGTTTATAGGGAGAGCTTTAGGTTTTGGCTAAAGCCGTTTTGGATTTGGGATTTCTTTTAAGGCGGGCTAAAGCCTACCTCTATTGATGGTTTTATTCTCTCTCGCGGATTAAGCAGATAACGCAGATGAAAACAATTGAAAATTGAAAGTTTAAAATTGAAAATGTATAGGCAGAGTTCTATGTTTTGGCTAAAGCAGCTTGGATTGGAATCTTATTAAGGACGGCGGTAAAGCCCACCCCTTATTGATGATAATAGTAACGCAACTAATAACTAATAACTAATAACTAATAACTAATAACTAATAACTAATAACTAATAACTAATAACTAAGCCCTATTACCTAAATCCTGCTACCTATGATCTATCCTTCATCAATGATCAATTATGACTCATCATTTATCATTTATA
>NZ_JAENHK010000011.1 GCF_016595215.1 Chryseobacterium paridis
ATTGTTTTTACCCAACATAAAAGACTTGCTACTGATCCTGAGAAAAGGATAACTGAGAATTTTGGGTATGACGCTCAAAACAGGCTGCTGACTCATACCCATCAGATAGACAATAATCCTGTAGAAATCTTAGCGCAGAACAAATACAATGAACTTTCGCAGTTAGAATGGAAAAAGGTTGGGGGAACTAGTGCAGCAATTCCATTACAACAGGTAGATTATAAATACAACATCAGAGGCTGGATGACCCAGATCAATGATCCATCTACTTTAGGAAGTGATTTGTTTGGATATAAGATCAATTATAATCAGGTTGAAGGACTGGAAACTCCAGATGCTTTAGATGCAAGCTTGAAAGTAAAAGCTAAATACAATGGGAATATTGCTGAAGTATCCTGGAAAACCTTAACCGCAACAAATGAACCTCTACGAAGATACGGGTATGTATATGATTCTCTTAATAGACTTACTGCAGGGTTTTATCAAGGTAGTAACCCATCCGCAAAAGAATACTTTGAAAAGATAGAATATGATCTTAATGGGAATATTTCCAGATTGAAAAGATCTGAGGGGATGCCCGCTGGAGGTACTATAGCTGGAATGATTGATAATCTTAAATATGATTACCTGGGAAATAGGCTGACCAAGGTTACTGATGAACAACAGAATCCATCAGGTTATCCTTATAATGTAACTCCAAATGCCATAGGTTATGATTTAAATGGAAACATGACAAGCCAGCTTGATAAAGGTATTCAAAATATAAACTATAACTTTCTAAATTTACCCAATACTATAAAAGTTTCTACTGGTGGAAAACTTTTCAAAACAACCAATTATATTTATAGAGCAGACGGTACTAAACTTAGAAAAAATTATATATCTGGATTATCAAATTCTCAAACAGATTATTTAGATGGATTTCAATATCTTTTCAATGATTCTGGGTTTGGTTGTGTAGACTGCCCTCTTCCAACAGTTGAACTGCAATTTGTTCCTACAGCAGAAGGCTATTATGATTTTGTAAAAAATAAGTACATTTACAATTATACAGATCATTTAGGAAATGTAAGGTTGAGCTATCAGAAGGCAGCATTAAAACCAGAGATTATTGAGGAAAACAATTACTATCCTTTTGGATTGAAGCATGAAGGATATAATGGTTTGGCTGGAAATCCTGCTTATCAATATAAATACAATGGCAAGGAATTACAGACAGAAACCGGAATGTATGATTATGGAGCGAGAATGTATATGCCGGATTTAGGTAGATGGGGTGTCGTGGATCCTTTAGCTGAAACTTCGAGACGTTGGTCTCCATATGCTTACGCTTATAATAATCCAATTAGATTTATAGATCCAGATGGGATGCAAGCAGAGGATAAAATCAAGATTTTTAATAATGGTAATATAGAAAGGACAAAAGACAATAATGCTTATGATACTGTTACCAATGAAGATGAATCTAAGTCTATACAAGTAGCCCGCACCAATGTGACAGAATCAAACCCTACAGGAGACTCACAAATAGGAGAGCTAAAAAATCAAAAAATCGAAATTGCAGGAACAGGATCTAATTTTGGTTATTTTCAAGTCAATGATTATGAGACAGCGACACAAGTTTTTGAATTTATAGCTGATAATACCTCTGTAGAATTTGGGCAGGATAGATTTGATTTCTCTGATGGTTTTTCTACAAATGTAATAAGTACAAACTATGATCCTACTAAACATGCAAGTGCCGCTGATGTATTAGCAAATAATAATCTGAGTATGGGTTCTGGCACAACGCATATAACAAAAGATGGTATATATTCTGAAGCCGTTCACTCACATCCTGGATTTGAATATAATCCATCTGGTTTTAGTGAAGGAAATTGGAACAAGGGAAATCCAACATTTGGTACGGCATATAAAGATGCTGGAGATAAGGGACGTTCAAAAAGTAATAATGCAATATCTAAGTATGTGTATAATGCATGGCTAAAAAATAATGGGGCAAATGGGGGTTATGTGAAATATGATTACAACCAGGCAGTATATACAGGAAAGAAAAAATAATTTAACTTAAATCTATGAAAAAAATACTTTTAATCATTCTTATTTTCTTTTTTACATTTAATAAAAGTGCTATTAAGAAGCAAGATTTGCATAATATTATCAAAGGATATATAGAATATATTTCTAAAAAAAGAAAAGTTGATAATAAGAATGAAATATTAGCAGTAACTTTTCACGATCAAATAAAAGAGAAAGGTGAATATTCAATTGATGTTGCTTTTTTTAAACCTGAATTTATGGAAGGTATTCAATATAAGAATGTTTATATATTTGAAGGGTATAAACTTATATTACCTGATAATGAATGTAAAAGCATAGAAAAAATGTTTAAAAAAGTAACATATGAAAATTTCAATCAAAAGAAAACAATGATTAATGATGATTTTGAAAATTGGCATATTGTTTTAAATAAAAAAGATGAAATAACTTTTTTATCACCTGTTCCAATTTCAGGATGCATGAAATCAATTTTAATGAATAAAAAATTAAAATTCTCGAATTCATACGAAGATATTACATTTTCTAATCCTTCCCCTGATTGTATACAACATACACATTAATGTACAGTTATAAACAAAGCCCTCGTATTTTGCGAGGGTTTTGTATTATGATGAATGGGAGAAGCTGGCTAAAGCTTTAGACGTTCCTGTGGAAAATATCAAAGAAGAAAAACCTTCCAGTATTGTTCAGAATAATGATAATCTAACGTTCAATGATAACTCCAGAAACTATAACTATTATTGTAGTATTCCCAATCATATTTTAGATAACCTGAATGATTATATTGCATTGCTGAAAAAGCAGAATGAAGCTTTAGAAGAAGAAAATAAGAAGCTAAAGCCCAATAAAAGAAATTAAACACTGTCATCTTACAGCCTGAAGATATTCTGAAATAAAAAAATATGGCTGAGCAAATAGGCAGTATTTTTAGTTTTTATGCAGTCCTGATGAAAGAGGTGAATTACTTTTTTATTATAGCGAAGCTACATTTTTATTAAAGAAATCCTTAAACTTTTTAGTAGTAAGCATTTTATACCCCCACGCTGGCGAGAGTGTCACGCTCGTTTCCGAATAAAGAATAACAATCTATAAATAGATCAGAGAAAGTATACTTTCTCTGATTTTTATTAGTTGCGTCTTTGGAATTACCTAATACTATTTCTTTATAGTTAAAGAACATTAGAAAGAGATGATCTTTGTTTCTTTTGACGATTATTCTTCTCATTCTTAATAAATGGCATTTTATTATATTTAGTTTATGAGTCGCAAATATAAGTTTGGATAGAATTTGGAGCTTAAAACTCGACAGATTTCACGATCTATTCTGTGGAAGGAAGATTGATCAAAACAGGAATTTATCAACCTAATAAATCGATTAATATTGCTGAATTAATTCTGGAGTTTATGTGTTTAAAATAAAAAAAAGGAATATTAAGTTTGTGAAAGAGTAAAATTTTCCTAAAAATATACAAATAGTTGGCCCTCAATAATATCATGTTATTGAGAGCTATCTTTTTATTTAGATACTCAAACTATTTATTTAAAGTGACAAGTTTTGTCGTATTAGCAATGTAACTTTGTAAAAATGAAGAGATCGGATCTCTTTAATAAATCTTTTTACTGTGATCTAAAAAGATTATTTTTGCAAAAAAAATATAACAACATTTAAACATAAAGGATGAAAAAACTCTACATAAGTGTATTTTCGATATGCACAATTCTGAGCCTTTCAGCTCAGGAAGTGGTTTGGCAAAAAGATATCAAATCCAATACTCAGGATTTTCTAAGCCAAGTGACAACGACAATCGATCAGCAATATTTGATTACAGGAAGTGCTATACAAGCTGGAGGTCAGAAGCTGGATGCTGGCAGTAATGCTAAGCAAAATAACGGATATGATTTTCATTTGGTGAAGTTGAATCAACAAGGTGATCAGGTTTGGGAGAAATATTTTGCGGGACAAAACCATGATTATCTTTCTTCTACAGTTGCTACTCAGGAAGGAGGATTTCTATTAGCAGGGACTTCGTACTCAGGAAAAGGTCTTGATAAAAAAGATGATTCCAAAGGAGGATCCGATATTTGGCTAATCAGAATCAATGAATTTGGAGATGAATTATGGCAAAAAACGTTAGGAACTTCTGCTGATGAGGAGGCTAGGGCTGTTATTCAAACTACAGACTTAGGATTTTTTGTAGCAGGGAATGTGCAAAGTTCTCTTCGAGGGCCTCAGGGAACTTCAACACAAAAGACACCAACGATATCTGGTTATGGTTCAAAAGATATTTTGACCACCAAACTCGATAAAAACGGAAAAGAAATATCACAACTTATTTTAGGGGGAAGAGGATTAGACGAAGTAGAGAAAATGATTCCAACGAAAGATGGTGGAGCTTTATTAGGGATCTATTCCAGGAGTTCCGAGTTTCAAGTTTCGGGTTCTGAGAATCAAAACTCAACCACAGGAACCTCGAATCCCGCATCTCGTTACCCAAAAACTACTAACAATGAAGGCGAAGGCGACTACTGGATCGTAAAACTTTCTAAAGATGGGAAAGTAGAATGGGAAAAGAACTTTGGAGGAAGAGGTGATGATCATCTAAGAACTCTAGCTGTAACATCTTCTGGATATCTCATTGGTGGAGAGTCAAGATCTGAGAGATCAGGAAACAAAACTGTTGGGATTGAAGAAGGAACTGATCTTTGGTTAATCTCCTTAAATGAAAGAGGTGATGAGCAGTGGCAAAAATCTTACAACTTTAAGAACAGGGATATTTTGATGGGAATAAGTGTGATACAGAGCCAAGATACAAGAGCCAAGAACCAAGAGGTTACCAAAGGAATATTGCTGGGTGGATATACTCAGGCAGAAGGAAGAATAGAAACAGATGATGAAACATTCTGGATGTTATATCTGAATCAGGATGGTAATGAACAGTGGAGAAAATATGTAAAAGGAGAATCCAGAAAAAGAGAAGAGAGATTGTCTGATATCAAACTCAACAGAGATGGTTCTATCATTTTAGCAGGAACCAGCGCAGAAGAGCTTGGAAAAGAGAATTGGAAGATTATTAAACTGGGAGATAAACAACTTGATCAGTTGATCGAAAAGCAAGATATTAAGATCTATCCGAATCCTGTATCTGACTATGCTTATGTCGAAATAGGGTTTGATTTCAAAGAAGCTGATATTACTATGTATGATATGGGAGGAAGACAGCTACAGACTTTGAAAACAAAGAATAAAGTAACGAAAATAAATACTCAGTCTTTAATTCAGGGAGCTTATCTGGTGGTGATTAAAACTGATACGAATAAAACGGCTAATGCTAAATTGATTAAGAAATAAAGCTAATTCCATGAAGAAAAATAAAATAGCTGTAATTTTATTATTAGCTTCTTTAAACAATGTTTTATATGCTCAGGCAGGTAATAACTTTAATAAAGATGTTGATAACATTAATAAAATGTTTCCTGCAGCTCCTACTTCAAATAACCTAATGAAGTTTGAAGAGGTACCTGTAAGTTACTATACAGGAATTCCTGATATCAGTATCCCACTTTTTAATATTCCTACAAGTAGTCCGAGCATTAATTTAAATGTCCAGTTAAAATACCATCCTTTAAGTGCCAAGCCGGACGATAAAGCGGGAGAGGTAGGTCTTGGCTGGAATTTATTAGCGGGAGGTACAATAACAAGAACCGTAAGAGGTGGTGGACCTGATGAAAGAACTTCTTCTACAACAAATTCCTCTCCTCCTCGTGTTAAATACGGGATGTATATGCATGGGAGCAATCCTACTTACCAATTAGTGTTTGATCAGAATGCGAATTGGGATTTTACAGAATATGGCTTTTATGCTGGAATTGGTAAATATGATACTGAATATGATCTGTACCAATACAATTTTATGGGGCAGACAGGACGATTTATTATAAAAAAAGACCCTAATGGAAATTTTATTGTAGAAAAGCTGGATCGTAATAATTTAAAGATTAATAGTATTTTATCTGCAGGCAGTGATAATATTGAAAGCATTGTCATTACAGATGATAAAGGGATTAAGTATATGTTTAAAGGGATGGAAAGTTCACTGAGAAACATCTCTACAGTAAAAATAGGGCTTGTAGATCATGTTGGCAATGTATCAGGAAATATTTCCGGGGGAGCTTATTTTACTTCTTATCATCTTGATCAGGTAAAGGATATTAATGATAATGTGGTGCTTTCCTTTAAATATGATCAGCCATCACTGGTAAAATATGATGACCCAGTGAATACCACAATAAGAATGCCTGGGGAGGTAATATATACCAATACAATCGGAGGAAGCCCGGATGGAGCACTTCCCGGACAGGAAGAAAGACAAACAGTAACCAATACTGCACAGACAAAACTACTTACCAATATAACCATTGCTGGTAAAGGAAGTATTAATTTCACTTATGAAAAAGGCAGAAGTGATTCTAATTATCTTAATTCTGTAGATCTGTATAAATTAAAATCTGTTCAATCAAATATTACGGGGCAAGGAATAGACCAATATGTTGATAAATATTCTTTTGATTATGATTATTCCAATTCAACATTGATGTCCCCTGAAGGTTTGTCTCAAAATTTAAAAAAACTATTATTAAAAAAAATAACTAAATCAAGTGATGGAAATCAAAATGAGCACATTATCAACTATTATAATATCAGTGGACTATTAAAAAAAGATAAGTGGGGATATTATTCCGGTGATGGAATACAAGCTATTAGCCAGGATGTTATCAAATCTATTAGTTATCCTACCAAAGGTTTGGTTAATTTTAATTTTGATGAAAATGTCTACAGTTATTTTGCAGGAAAGTCTATTCCAATGGAGGAAGTGACTGGAGAGTGGGAGATCCAGAATAAAGACTTTAATTTAACTGGGCTTGATTCTTTCAGTACAACAGCCAAAGCTGAGTTTTTCACCTTGCTTTCACCCCAGAAAGTAAAGCTTTACCTAGGTTTTGGAAATTTAGTATATTCAAACTGGAATTTTAAGATATATAAAAAGCTTAGTAATGGTACATTTACTGAGGTGTATTCTACCGGGTTGGGAGCTCAAATGTGTGATCAACCTAGTGGAGGCTCTTTTTGCCCGGTAACAGGAGTGGGTCCGGATGGAACAGTTTTGTCAGAAAGAGAAGATGAAATAAATACTTTACAACCAGGTACTTATTATGCTTCCCTTTCAGGTTCTTATGGTCCAACGCATAAGCCTGTTACATATGCTTTTAGTGCGTATAGTAAGGAATCTTATTTTAAAAGTTATGTAACCAAAAAAGGAGGTGGACTCAGAATTAATAATATCCAATATTTTGATACCCCAATTTCAAATGTACCCGCCAAGGAATATGTATACGACTATAAGGATATAGACAATCCTCAAAAAAGTAGTGGTGCCCTTGTCTTCCCGGAACCGATTTTTAAATATACCGAACATATTAATTATAATAATGTAATAACTATAAATGCGCAGGCTCACTATGAATGTATATCGGATACCACCACAAATTTTAATGTTATACCTTCGGAAAAGACTCAAGGATCAGATGTTGGTTATAAATATGTGACAGTAAAGCAGATTGCCAAGGACGCTAACAATATTACTACTGACAAGGGTAAAACTATCTACAAATTCAGATCACCAATAGATTTTCCTAATCCTGATGTTTTGTCTTCTGAAATGCCTATACTTCCCATTACCAATCATGATTATCTGAGAGGACAAATGGTTTTTGAGAAAAAATATGATGCTGGAGGGAAAATTCTTTCGGAAGTTAATAATGAATATACTACGCTTGTTTTTGAGAAATTAGAAGGAGTAAAGGTTAAGGATAACTTTTATAATAACATTAATCCAGCTTATTATAATTTCACTTATTATGACGCTTTTAAAGGCTTATTTCCCAATGTAGTTTTATCAAGCCCTTATAAGTATTATAGTGAGTATGGTATTACTTTACCTAGTGAAAGGCGTGAACTTTCCTATTTTTATAATAATGGAGTTCAAAATTCAACGGTTTCGTTAACAAAAACGACTTATAATCAAGAAGATTATCCTTTAAATGTTACTCAAATAATTCCGGATGGAGCTGTATCAGTTTCGAATTATCAATATGCTCATGAGAAAAACAATCAAAAGCTTATTACAGCCAATATGATTGGAACTCCTTTAGAAACAACTGTAGTAGAAAAGCCAAATGAAACCTCTATAGGAAAAACAGTTTCAAGATCAGAAACAAAATATGATGATCATACTCATTTGTTTCCAACTTCAGTAGTGTCATATGATATACAAAACAATACTTTGTCTACTGAGGTTACATATAATAAATATGATGCTAAAGGAAATATATTGCAATATACTACAAAAGATGGAATTCCAACATCTATTGTGTGGGGATATAATAGCACTCAGCCTATAGCCAAAGTACAGGGGGCTACTTATGATCAATTGGTGAATTTAGGACTTATTACCGCGATAGTGAACGCTTCAGATCAGGATGCGGCTAATCCAGCTAATGAACCGGCACTAATAACAGCACTGGATACCTTCAGAAAGAACTCAGGTTTGTCTTCTTGCCAGATTACTACCTACACTTACGATCCATTAATTGGAGTTACGAGTATTACTCCACCTTCAGGAATCAGAGAAGTGTATATCTATGACACTGCCAACCGATTGAAAGAAATAAGACAGGATTCTAAAACCGGAAATCTGGTAAAAGAGTTTAAATATAATTATAAACCATAGTTATAAAGTGTAGACACTAGTAGATATTCTTAAAATTTCAACACATGAATGTATTGATCTAAATAGATTACTTAATGATGATAGAAGCAGATATAAATAAAACAGCTAATGTTAAATTGATAAATAATAAAAATTTATTAATGAAAAGATTAATTATACTACTTATTATTTGGCCATTTCTAAATATTTATGGACAAAAGATGGATCATATCCAAAATATAACTCCACAACCTCCAGAAGTAAATGCTATCCTAAAATCGTTCGAAACCCCTGTTTCATTATATACAGGAACTCCCGATATTTCTGTGCCCATCTATAGCATTAAGGAAGGAGATATTAATTTTGATCTAAAATTATCATATAATAGTACAGGTATTACCGTAGGAGAAAGAGCTTCATGGGTTGGTTTAGGCTGGAATTTATCTGTTCCGACTCTTGTAAGGAATGTAAGACAGGTTCCTGATGATTTTCCTAACGGTTTCTTTTATGAAACAAATTATACGGTTAAGAATGTTTACAATATAACAAGTGCAGTGGGACCAGATGTGCCTATGGGGCAATTATCTCAAGTATGTCCTCAATGTGTTACTATAAATAGTTTAAGTGCTGACGGACAATTGGATTTAGAATCAGATGATTATAGAATAACACTTCCCGATGGAAAAAGTATCTCTTTTATGGTCAATCAGGAAAGAGATGGGGAGCATCCTATTGGTCACATCGTACAGTTTCCTGATTCGGATTATAAAATTGATTATATTACTTCTTCAGGAAATTGGGAAATTACTAATCCTCAGGGATATAAGTATATATATATTATGGGAAATAGAATAATTTCGCAACAAACTTATACTATTGGTGGGAATTCTATAGGAGTTGAAAATCCTGTAAAAACACAACCTTACAGAAATACTTGGGCTTTGTCAAAAATTATAAGTCCTAGTAATCGTGTTTTGAATTTTGAATATGATCCTGTACTTTATGAAGATTGTGATTTAGTTAATCAAACCAAAACAGTTGCTTATGACGAAATGGCATTTCCCAATGATGCGAGAAATATGGTATTTACAAATTATTCTAAAACAAAAGGAAATAATTTATTTATAAGTCGTATTTGGGGTGATTTTGGAGAAGTTATTTTTAATAAAGATGGACGTTTGGATTATACAACCTATGGCAAAAAGCTTAATTCAATTGAAATTAAGAATAAATATGGTTTAGTGAATAAAATTGCCTTTGATTTTGATTATATGACAAGTATATCCCCTGGATCAAAGCTTACCTGCAATAGGCTTGAAAATGACAATGATATTTCTAAAAGATTAATACTAAAGAAAATCAGATTTAATGCTGATGAACAAAAGCCTCTTTCTTACCAATTTAATTATAATAACCAGGCTTTACCCAATAGGTTGTCGTATGCCAGAGACTGGTGGGGGTATTACAACGGACAGGACAATAATTTGGGATTAACCCCAAGTATTGATGTCGTTATGGCAGAGGAAAATGATAGAAATGTAAAGCCAGCTTTTACAAAAGCCGGGATTTTAGAAGAAATTATTTATCCTACGGGAGGTAAAACAAAATTTCTATTTGAAAGCAACAGAGGAATTTTTCACGATTATAATAATACTGCGGCACAGAAAATCCATGATATTATTCCTTTTGCCATTAGAAATCACTTCTTTTCAACTAATGAAAATACTACACCTATGCTTAATAAGGTGTATCAATTTCCTTTACCGGTTAATGGAAATGAAGCTACCTTTACAGGAGCTCAGCGTATTGAAATATTCACAAATACGAACCAATGTATTTATCCGGATGATTCACTGCCTTTAAGTAATAGTTGTTCTATTTTTTATACTGTTATAGACAGTAATAATGAAATAGTAGTTCCTAAATCTTTATTGCGAAATCAAGTTTCAAGAATATTGGAAATCCCTAGAGCCAAACTCATTAGCGGATTAAAATTGAAGGTCGAATTATATGCTGGAAAAAACTTACCTGGTTCTCAGGTTTTCGATTATAATCAGCATGAGGCTAATATTAGTTTCAGTTATAAAGCAATAGATACGACTATGGCGAAAGTCACTCCGCATGGTACTGAGGTTCCGTTTGGAGGATTGAGAATCAAGAGGATTGAGAATTTTGAAAATATAACTAATCCGATTATAAAGGAATATGATTATAGGTATGAAGGTATTGAGACTGGATTATCTTTATTTGAATTAGATTTTCTTCAAACAACACCTGGAAGATTATTTGTAACCTCACAAAGTAAATTTCCAATGCAAACAGGAAATGGATCACTAATATCTTATACTAATGCAAAAGAATTGAGAATAAATCCACTTACTAATGAACGTAATAGTATTTCGCATGAGTTTGATAATAAGTATGTGTGGGGAAGTTATGTTGGATCTTGCTTTTTTAACGCAGGTGTAGGTGTAGGGGGAGCTTTGAATTCAAGTTCTGTACCTTGTTATGAAAGTCCACTAAATGGAAAATCTATTCTTCTAAATTACTCAGATAAACAAAAAGAATCATATGAATATCAAAATGTTTTAATGGCAGGTAAAAATTTGAATAACGTGTATGGTATGGACTATGACAGGGTAGTAAAACCTAATGATTTGAATTATATGATAACAGGACCTAATCAAGTATACTTACCAGCAGAGTTCTTTTACTATAATTTTAAAAACTTTGACGAACCTGATTATTTTAAAGAAGTTAAAGAAAATCTAAACGGGCAAGAAATTACGACTAAAAGCCAATACAGTAGCTTAAGCTCTAATCATCACCAGATGACCAAACTGACCACAACTTCTCCGGATGGAACAGTTAATGAAACAAACTATAGTTATGCTCACGAAAAAGGGAATCAGCTGATGATCACTAAAAATATGGTAGGTATCCCAATCGAAACAAACACTACTCAAACTATGGGAACTACCACGAAAATGCTAGATAGGATTGAAACTGTTTATCCTATTTCGCTACCAACGACCCAAACAGGAAATCTACTTTTACCATTATCTATAAATTCTTACAATGTAAAAGATTTAAATACAAATGTAAGTACACCAGCATTTAGTGTCGATATTCTTTATGATAAGTATGATGCTAAAGGGAATATCCAACAATACACGACAAAGGATGGAATATCAACTACAGTTATCTGGGGGTATAATAATACCCAACCAATTGCTAAAGTAATAGGAGCGAAACTTTCAGATATCCCACCGTCTTTAATAACCAGTATCGTGAATGCATCTAATGATGACAATACGCCTCCTCAAGGGACAACTCCAGAGCAAGCAGAACAGAGTTTAATCTTGGCCTTAGATAATTTCAGAAAGAACTCAGGTTTGTCTTCTTATCAGATCTCCACTTATACCTATGATCCACTAATTGGTGTTACGAGTATTACTCCACCTTCAGGAATCAGAGAGGTTTATATCTACGACACAGCCAACAGATTAAAAGAAATAAGACAAGATTCTAAAACAGGTAATTTGGTAAAAGAATTCAAATATAATTATAAACAATAATTGTGTTCTCTACTAAATACTTTGTCAAAACTAAGAGAACTGTTGATAACTAAATTGATTAAGAAATAATAATGATGAAAAATAGGATTGCAGCTTTTTTTATAATAGCAACTCAATTTTATTTTGCACAACAGGCAGCCGATGTGCAGAACAATAAATTTAATTTAACAATAAAATCTCCAGATGCGAGTCAATTATCCAAACATATTGACGTACCAACTACTACACATACGGGTACTGTAGGAATTGATATTCCGATATACAATATCAAGGTTGATAATTATACCTTACCCATTTCTTTAAAATATCATGCATCAGGTGTAAAGGTAAAAGAAGTAGCATCAAAAGTAGGCCTTGGCTGGTCACTATCCATAGGAGGAATTTCACTTTCCAAGCAAATTATTAATATCGAAGATCGAGGATTTATTCCAGTAATTAATCAGGCGGATTGGTCATTTCAACCGAATGACAGAACTTCTTCAGATTATTCTCTTGCAAATCAAATAACAGGATTTAATGCTGCAGATCCATCCAATCCCTTTTCTGCATTAAAAAGAGATTCACAGCCTGATATTTTTTCTTATTCTATTCCAGGAAGTTCGGGCGATTTTCACCTTGATAGTTCAGGAAGACCTGTAAAAATTGGAGAAACAAGTGTGAAAATTGAGAAATCACCATTTGTATTAACTGATGATTCTGGTAATAAATACTACTTCTCAGGAGGTAACCAAACCAGAACAATAGGGGGGGCAGTTCCTTTACCAAGCGATATTGCTGTTACTGATTATGTAATTAATAAAATAGTACTTTCCAATGGAAAAGAAATAAGATTTGAATATTTATCTGCTGCTTATCAATATTTAAGTAGTTACTATAAGGGATTTAGATATCCATTATATTGCCAAACATCTATAGATGGAGTAACGGCTGATAATGAATACAGCGAGTATGCTTCTTTGACAGATGTCACTAGTGAAAGTTATTTAAGTAAAATTATCTATCCAGAAGGGTACACTCTTTTTACTTATAGTAACAACAGACAAGATATACTAGGGGGCCTCTCATTAGATAATATTACTGTTTATGATAATGGCAATAAATTAGTAGCTAACCAAGTACTTAATAAGGGCTATTTTACAACTACAGATATCAAAAATATTGGAGGATATGCTAACCATACCAATGCACTTACCAAAAGATTAAAGCTCACTGAAGTTAAAAATATGCTGGATAATTCTTCTTATAAGGTTACCTATTATGAAGATACTCCTCTTCCTAACAGGCTTTCGGATGCAACAGATTACGTAGGTTTTTATAATGGAGAAAATAATAATTTGGGAATTCCATATGTCGTATTTGGAGATAATGTTTATGGTTGGGGGGACAAAAAAAAGCCTAATATTATTTATGCAGTATCAGGAAGTTTAAAAGAGCTTATTTACCCTACGGGTGGGAAAATGAAACTTGAATATGAATTGGATGATTTCGATTCCAATACAACCAATTTTATAGAACCCATTGTAGCACAAAGAGAAGAAGTCATCATTTCAGGAGAATCCGAAAAAAGTTTTACCTTAAATACAAATGCGAACATTAATACTGTATCTTTTAAAGTAAATTTCAGCAGTAATTTAAATCCAGACAATGATGGTTCGAATACTTTACCTGGTGATAATACTGCTTATTTCATTGGTGAGATATTAGATAATACCAATACAGTTCTAAAAACATTCCTTCTTAATGGAGATTATGAATTTCTTTTAGATAAAAAGCCATCATATAAATTAAGAATGAGAAAGCATAAGAATCCTACGGTTGATAAATATGCTAATCTTTCTATAAGATGGAGAGAAATATCATATGCACCCACTGTCCGATATAATCAATCTGTTGGGGGGATCCGGGTAAATAAAATTATTAAACAAGAAGGTGCTGATAGTATTATTGAGGAGAGATTTTCATATAAATATGAAAACGGTATTTCAACAGGAGTATTTATGGGAGATCCTATTAATTACTACTATTTTGCTTCATCTCCTCATGGCTATCAGGGCGAAACGTGTAGAAGACTTGTTATCAGCAATTCTGGAAACTTTAATCTTTCAACCATAAATGGAAAACCTACTGTTTATAATAAGGTGATTACAGAAAGGGTAAATGTAAAAACCCCCAATGTTGCATGGAAAACGATTGATACCTATTATAACTCCTCTTCATCAAACTTTTATAATAACGAAAGTCCTTTTCAGAATTTTGTAAATAATCAATTTGCCAGGGGGCTTTTACTTACGAAAGAAGTGTTTGATTCCAGCAATAAATTGGTTAAAAAGATGGAGAACGAATACGTTGGTGATAATTATTTTAATCAAAAATCTAGTGATTATTTAAATCAGTTTCCTGCTGTAACGATAAGACCTTACCAATTAATTGTCACAAAAATTATACCTGAACGAATCCCCGGAACCAATGAATATCTCCACATCCCAGTTTTTGACTTTACTCGCTATGAAATTACATCATCTTGGATGAAGCTAAAATCTCAAAAAAACACAAGCTATCTTAATAATCAGGAAATTATAGAAACGACTAATTACCTTTACGATTCTGATCACAGACATCTTAACCCAACCATTCTAACGGCACTTTCTCCTGATCAATCTATCTCAGAGACTGTTTATCAATATGCTTACGAGAAGGGAAACCAAAAGTTGATTGATGCCAATATGATTGGAATTCCTTTAGAAACTAAAGTGATTCAAAAGCAAAATGCTAATGATGCAGGGAAGACTACTTCAAGATCCGAAACAAAGTATGATGACCCAGCTAATCTGTTTCCAACTTCAGTAGTGTCGTATGATATACAAAACAATAATGCATCTACTACAGAAGTCACCTACAATAAATACGATGTCAAAGGAAATATCTTACAATACACAACAAAGGATGGTATATCAACTACAGTTATCTGGGGGTATAATAATACGCAGCCAATTGCTAAAATAACAGGAGCAAAACTATCTGATATTACTCCATCTTTAATAACAAGTATTGTTAATGCATCTAATGATGATAATATTCCTCCTCAAGGTATGACTCCTGAGCAAACGGAGCAGAACTTAATCCTTGCCTTAGATACTTTTAGAAAAAATTCTGCTTTGAGTGGATATCAGATCACAACTTACTCTTACGATCCATTAATTGGAGTGACTAGTATTACTGCCCCTTCAGGAATCAGAGAAGTATATATTTATGATACTGTCAACCGATTAAAAGAAATAAGACAGGATTCTAAAACAGGTAATCTGGTAAAAGAATTCAAATACAATTATAAATTATAGTTATCTAGTAAAAGAATATTTATGAATTGTACAGATACTTTAATACGAAAATAATATGATCACAATAGTAATAAATAAGACAGCTGGGGTTCTAAGCTGATTAAGAAATAAACTAAGAATGAAAAGAAAAATTATAATTTTAGGAACATTGTTGTTTTTAAGCAATAATATTAATGCGCAGTATGTTCCAAAAATATTACCACCATCTCCAAATGCTATATCAATTGCAAAATTTGTAGAAAGCCCGGTTTCTTATTATAGAGGTTCAGCCAGTATTGGTATTCCGTTAATTAATATTGATACTGGAGATATTCCTTTAAATGTATCTATACAATATGATACCAAAGGGATTCGAGTTGGTGAAGTAGCTTCGTCGGTTGGGGCAGGTTGGAGTTTAAGTGCTGGAGGATTAATAACCAGACAGGTAAGGCAGCGTCCAGATGAATATACAAGAGGTTATCTGACGTATTCATATAATTCTACTTTTGAAGATAATGGGACCTTACGCCAACAATTAAATAATGAAAATGCAAGTTATGGAGATTCTGATACACCTGTTGATGAAGATCCTGATTTATTTTTCATCAATTTTTTAGGAAGGTCCGCAAAGTTTATCATTGATAATGTTACTAAAAAAGCAATTGTTCAAAGCTTTGATGATTGGAAAATTGATATAGATTATGAAGATGCGAGTGCAGGAAATTTTAGAATTAATAAGATAGTAATCATAGACGAATCAGGAAATAAATATTATTTTGGAAAAGATTCTACAGGAACCAGCTCTGCATATGATATAGTAACTTCTGTAAGTTCAGGAATAATCACAGATACTCCTAAAAATGAGGAAAATGGTTATAAAACAGCTTGGCATCTAAAAGAGGTTAAAACGCAAAAAGATACTTATACATTTAATTATACTTCTGAACAAGTTGTTACTTATTCAAAATCGGATCTAAATAAGGGTGATAATATGGGTTCTATTTCATTGAGCACAATAAGAACAACCCAACAAGTTCTTCAGGCTGTTTCTTTTCCTAAGGGAACAATAGAATTCATATTTAATCAGTCAGAGCGTGAAGATTTAAATGGAGGTAAAGCGCTTAATAATATTATATTAAAGGATAAAATAGGGACTCAAATAAAAAAGGTATCTTTTGTGCAAAACTATCGTTTAGGAAATGGGGATAACAATAATATTCATCCTGTAGCGCTTAGTAAAGATCAGAAATCTGATAAACGACTATTTTTAAATCAGATCAATGAAATAGGAAGAGATGAGAGTCTAATTTCTAGCTATAAGCTGGAATATAATCAAGGCGAACTTCCCAATCGACATTCCAACTCAATTGATTACTGGGGCTATTTTAATGGCAAGCCCAATAAAATGAACATTTTCACAGATGCTTCGGATAGAGATGTTTATGGAAATTTTGCTGAAGCAGGAATTTTAACTAAAATTATCTACCCTACAGGGGGAAGTGAGAATTTTTACTACGAAGATAATCAAGTTGTAGTTCCAAACTATTTTTCACTTTTTATGCTATCTAATCCTTCAAGAATTGTATATGATGAAAAATCAACAGCTGTTGCTAAGACTTCAAATATTTTTGTTTTAAATAGTGGAAGTTCAACACTTGGTAAATACATAAAAGAATTTGAAATTACCTCAATTTATGGAAATAAACTTTCTTTCAATGCTATGTTGGGAGTCGGATGTACATCTGTAGAAACTACAAATTGTAAAACAAAGGTAAGGCTTTATCGATTTAATGCTGCTACAGGTACTATATTAGCAACATATGTTATTACCCAAGGCAATAATGTTGATATTGTAAACCCACCTATTGAAAGTGGGAATTATCGTCTAGAAGTCTCCAATCCAAGTTTTACATTAAGTGATTCCGAAAATTTTGAAACCAATCCATTTTCAGTTGTAGTGCGCTGGAAAGAGCGAAAACCCAATGTTCCTATTAATAGTTTTATTGGAGGAGGGCGAAGAGTTTCAAGAATTGAAACTAACGAAAATGGGAAAATTACGAAAAGAAAATTTACTTATACTTTAGATGATGGAACGACTTCGGGGAAACTTTTGGGTATTCCAGATTATATGTGTGTAATAAAAAAATATGGTAATATTTCTTTAGTAGCAGGACAGTTGTCAAGCAGAATACAACCCATGTCAAGCTTTAATAATGCTGGGCAAGTGGGTTATTCTAAGGTAACCGAATCTTTTTTGTCAGCCGATGATTCCTTATTATGGAGTAAAAAATATATCTTTTCCAATTATCCGGATGGGGGAGAGTACTATAGATTTCCATACCATCTTCCTGATGATATGGATTGGGCTAGAGGCTTAAATCTTAAAACCATAAGCTATGATTCTGCTGGGAAAACGGTTGAGGTATTAGAAAATAAATATAATTTTTCTGGTGAAGAATTTTCTCCATACAGATTTTTTAAAAAATATGATGGTACAGTGGTTACAAATGCCCCATATACAGAGTTGATTTCAACACCTCCCAGTCAAGCTCCTTCTAGCTATATCATCTCTCATGCTATAAAAAGTGTCCCAATGTATAAATGGGGTAAATATCTTAATGATTCCACAGATTCTAATCCAGCAGGTTCTAGCGATATTTACAGAACCGCTTTTTTCTATAGTGGAATGATTAGAAACTACAAGAAAATAAAAACTGAATATAGTAATGGCTCGCCTACCCAAGTTACTAATATAGATGCTGTACAAGAGAGTACCATCCATCATCAAGTGACCAAGCAAACCACAACTTCTCCAGATGGAACAGTAAATGAAACAAATTATCAATATGCTCACGAAAAAGGAAATCAAAAGTTGATTGCCGCCAATATGATTGGAATTCCATTAGAAACT
>NZ_JAENHK010000012.1 GCF_016595215.1 Chryseobacterium paridis
GGAGATAAAAAGACAAGAGATATGAGACATTTTAATAGTCTCAAGTCTCCAATCTGAGAATCTCGAGTCTAACTAGAGGGGGAATTAGCTCAGCTGGCTAGAGCGCCTGCCTTGCACGCAGGAGGTCAAGGGTTCGACTCCCTTATTCTCCACAGTTTTGGAATACTGATTTAAAAGTTACGGATGGAGCCAAAAACAACATCTGTTCATCAGTTGGACAAGAAGACATTAAGATCATTGACATTAACGGTAAAGACATCACAAAGAGAAAACCGAGCACTTATAAGTGCTTGAGTAACCTAAAAATAGGAAAGAAATCGTTAAGGGCGTATGGCGGATGCCTAGGCTTTCAGAGGCGACGAAGGACGTGGTAAGCTGCGAAAAGCTCGGGGGATTGGCACACACGAATTGATCCCGAGATGTCCGAATGGGGCAACCCGGCTGGTTGAAGACCAGTCACCTCTTAGGAGGAGCAAACCCGGAGAACTGAAACATCTAAGTACCCGGAGGAAAAGAAATCGAAGAGATTCCGTAAGTAGTGGCGAGCGAAAGCGGATTAGCCCAAAAGCTTTTATATGTTTAATAGAATGTTCTGGAAAGAACAGCCATAGAGGGTGATAGCCCCGTATATGAAAGGCATATTTAAGTGATAAATGAGTAGGGCGGGACACGTGAAATCCTGTCTGAATATGGGGGGACCATCCTCCAAGGCTAAATACTCCTGAAAGACCGATAGTGAACAAGTACTGTGAAGGAAAGGTGAAAAGCACTTCGAATAGAAGGGTGAAATAGAACCTGAAACCGTACGCCTACAAGCGGTCGGAGCCCACAAGTTGGGTGACGGCGTGCCTTTTGCATAATGAGCCTACGAGTTAATTTTACTAGCGAGGTTAAGGACTTCAGGTCCGGAGCCGGAGCGAAAGCGAGTCTGAATAGGGCGGATAGTTAGTAGGATTAGACGCGAAACCTTGTGATCTACCCATGGGCAGGTTGAAGCTCTGGTAACACAGAGTGGAGGACCGAACCGGTTGACGTTGAAAAGTCTTCGGATGACCTGTGGGTAGGGGTGAAAGGCCAATCAAACTGGGAGATAGCTCGTACTCCCCGAAATGCATTTAGGTGCAGCGTCGTATATAAGTTTATTAGAGGTAGAGCTACTGATTGGATGCGGGGGTTTCACCACCTACCAATTCCTGACAAACTCCGAATGCTAATAAATGTTCTACGGCAGTGAGGGCATGGGTGCTAAGGTCCATGTCCGAGAGGGAAAGAACCCAGACCAACAGCTAAGGTCCCCAAATATATGTTAAGTTGAAGCAACGCGGTTGGACTGCATTGACAGCTAGGATGTTGGCTTGGAAGCAGCCATTCATTTAAAGAGTGCGTAACAGCTCACTAGTCGAGCGGTCCGGCATGGATAATAATCGGGCATAAACATATTACCGAAGCTATGGATTTGTAATTTATTACATCTGGTAGGGGAGCATTCTATTTGCGCCGAAGCAGTATCGTGAGGTATTGTGGAGCGGATAGAAAAGAAAATGTAGGCATAAGTAACGATAAAGGGGGCGAGAAACCCCCTCACCGAAAGACTAAGGTTTCCTCAGCCATGCTAATCAGCTGAGGGTTAGTCGGGACCTAACGCGAACCCGAAAGGGGTAGTGGATGGACAATGGGTTAATATTCCCATACTTGCTCACACTAAAAAGGGGACGGTTCGATGTAGCTACTGGAGACTGACGGAATAGTCAAGGCCTAGCCTTCGGGCGAAGCTGCTGTAGTGAACTCGGATCCAAGAAAAGCCGAAGTGAAGCAACCCGTACCAAAACCGACACAGGTAGTCGAGGAGAGAATCCTAAGGTGCTCGAGTGAGTCGTGGCTAAGGAACTAGGCAAAATAGTCTCGTAACTTCGGAAGAAGAGACGCCAGCAGCAATGCTGGCCGCAGTGAAGAGGCCCAGGCGACTGTTTATCAAAAACACAGGACTCTGCTAAATCGAAAGATGCTGTATAGGGTCTGACACCTGCCCGGTGCTGGAAGGTTAAGGAAGGGCGTTAGCGTAAGCGAAGCGTTTGACTGAAGCCCCAGTAAACGGCGGCCGTAACTATAACGGTCCTAAGGTAGCGAAATTCCTTGTCGGGTAAGTTCCGACCTGCACGAATGGTGTAACGATCTGGGCACTGTCTCAGCCACGAGCTCGGTGAAATTGTAGTATCGGTGAAGATGCCGATTACCCGCAATGGGACGAAAAGACCCTGTGAACCTTTACTATAACTTCGTATTGACTTTGAGTAAGTAATGTGTAGGATAGGTGGGAGACTTTGAAGCAGGCACGCTAGTGTTTGTGGAGTCAACGTTGAAATACCACCCTTTACTTACTTGGAGCCTAACTTCTTTTAGAAGGACATTGCGTGGTGGGTAGTTTGACTGGGGTGGTCGCCTCCAAAAGAGTAACGGAGGCTTTCAAAGGTACCCTCAGCACGCTTGGTAACCGTGCGTAGAGTGTAATGGCATAAGGGTGCTTGACTGTGAGACCTACAAGTCGATCAGGTGCGAAAGCAGGACATAGTGATCCGGTGGTTCCGCATGGAAGGGCCATCGCTCATAGGATAAAAGGTACTCCGGGGATAACAGGCTAGTCTCCCCCAAGAGCTCACATCGACGGGGAGGTTCGGCACCTCGATGTCGGCTCGTCACATCCTGGGGCTGGAGAAGGTCCCAAGGGTTGGGCTGTTCGCCCATTAAAGTGGCACGCGAGCTGGGTTCAGAACGTCGTGAGACAGTTCGGTCTCTATCTATTGCGGGCGTTAGATGTTTGAGAGGGCTTGATTCTAGTACGAGAGGACCGAATTGAACAAACCTCTGGTGTATCAGTTGTACCGCCAGGTGCAC
>NZ_JAENHK010000002.1 GCF_016595215.1 Chryseobacterium paridis
TTTATCAGCGAAAATGAGGAAAAGGGTAAGGAAAAATGGAAAATTGAAATGGGAAAGTGGAAAATTAAAACGGGAAAAGGAATGAGATGTGGATGAAAAATGGATATATTAAATTTGATTTAGGAAGAATGAAAAGAATTTTCTGGAATTTTTTAGAATCATGGCTTATATTATTTTGTAATGCCGATAGATATTTAAGGGGTCAAAAAAATATTATGGAGTTTGATTCGATTGGATAAGGATTCTATTTTCTTTTTTTTGCCAAAGTTGGTATTATCGGATTATAAAAGAATGAGTTTATGTTAGGAATAAAAATATTTTACAGTTTTAAAAGTATATAGAATTATATTAGGTGCTTATCTTTTCGATCTTATTTATTATTGAGCATTATCAAGTTTTTATTCTTTACTCTAGATCTTGCTTTTTAAAATCTCTTTCTTTTTTCTTTATCCAGATAGTAGATAGAGTGAGTAATAAAGTCATTATAATCTTTACTGCCAAAGGTAGAGGATAGGGTATTGATTTTCTTTTTGCTGTTCCTGTACTGATGTTCATAATCCATATGATTATGTCCTATATAGGAGTAGATCATATTGTATTTTGTATTGGTCCAAATGATGGGATAAAAACACTGAGTCCAGATTTTATTTTGCTTAGATCTTGTTCCCAGTGGAAAACTTTTTTTCATCTGCCCTGTTCCTCGTAAAGGGCTAACTCCTTCAATAGTTAAAAGGTTGGAGCCTATTCCTGAGATATTAGCTCCCATTCTACTCCGTATAATATATGTATGTCTCTATTTTAAATGAAGTCATTCTTCCAGACATACCATTCATTGGGTAGCACTTGTAATTGGGGCAGTGATTGAGTGAGTTTATTTTTAGTGATTCGTTTAAGTACTGCAGAAGTGAGTCTTCAAAAGTTGAAAATTGAGAATGGAAAGTTGAAAGTTTATAGGGAGAGCTTTAGGTTTTGGCTAAAGCCGTTTTGGATTTGGGATTTCTTTTAAGGCGGGCTAAAGCCTACCTCTATTGATGGTTTTATTCTCTCTCGCGGATTAAGCAGATAACGCAGATGAAAACAATTGAAAATTGAAAGTTTAAAATTGAAAATGTATAGGCAGAGTTCTATGTTTTGGCTAAAGCAGCTT
>NZ_JAENHK010000003.1 GCF_016595215.1 Chryseobacterium paridis
CAAGTGACCAAGCAAACCACAACTTCTCCAGATGGAACAGTAAATGAAACAAATTATCAATATGCTCACGAAAAAGGAAATCAAAAGTTGATTGCCGCCAATATGATTGGAATTCCATTAGAAACTAAGGTGATTCAAAAGCAAAATGATTCTGACGCTGGGAAAACAATTTCAAGATCAGAAACAAAATACGATGATCCAGCTAATCTGTTTCCAACTTCAGTAATCTCATATGATATGCAAAACAATGCTCTGTCTACTGAGATTACCTATAATAAATACGATACTAAAGGAAACATCCAGCAGTATACTACCAAAGATGGAGTTCCGACAGCGATTGTCTGGGGATATAATAATACACAACCTATTGCTAAAGTACAAGGTGCGACCTATGATCAGTTAGTAAGTTTAGGAGTTGTGACTGCTATAGTAAATGCTTCAGATCAGGATGCAGCTAATCCTGCTAATGAACCTGCATTAATTACAGCACTAGATACTTTCAGAAAGAACTCTGGTTTGTCTACTTATCAGGTTTCTACTTATACCTATGATCCACTAATTGGGGTTACCAGTATAACTCCACCTTCAGGAATCAGAGAAGTATATATTTATGATACCGCTAACCGATTAAAAGAAATAAGACAGGATTCTAAAACAGGTAATCTGGTAAAAGAATTCAAATACAATTACAAAAACTAAGACACGATGAAAAAGATACTCATTCCAATAGGAACATTACTAATAACGGGCATGGTT
>NZ_JAENHK010000004.1 GCF_016595215.1 Chryseobacterium paridis
GTCTTTTTAATTAGTAGTCTCGGGCAGGCTCGAACTGCCGACCTCTACATTATCAGTGTAGCGCTCTAACCAGCTGAGCTACGAGACTGTCTGTTTAGACTCTTAGATTCAAGATGCTAGATACAAGACTTTATATGTCTTCGTCTTGATTCTCGCCTCTTGGCTCTTGTATCTCCTCCCTAATACTAATTTCTAGTGGGTTTTGTATTTTTATATATATCAACCAAATAAAAAACTAAAGCTTCTCTTTAAGTAAGTGCTTGTGTACTTGCGTACTAATTTTGTTTTACGTTCTTCAACGCTCTAAAATGAGATGTTCCAGCCGCACCTTCCGGTACGGCTACCTTGTTACGACTTAGCCCTAGTTACCTGTTTTACCCTAGGCAGCTCCTGTTACGGTCACCGACTTCAGGTACCCCAGACTTCCATGGCTTGACGGGCGGTGTGTACAAGGCCCGGGAACGTATTCACCGCGCCATGGCTGATGCGCGATTACTAGCGATTCCAGCTTCATAGAGTCGAGTTGCAGACTCCAATCCGAACTGAGACCAGCTTTCGAGATTAGCATCCAGTCGCCTGGTAGCAGCCCTCTGTACTGGCCATTGTATTACGTGTGTGGCCCAAGGCGTAAGGGCCGTGATGATTTGACGTCATCCCCACCTTCCTCTCTACTTGCGTAGGCAGTCTCACTAGAGTCCCCAACTGAATGATGGCAACTAGTGACAGGGGTTGCGCTCGTTGCAGGACTTAACCTAACACCTCACGGCACGAGCTGACGACAACCATGCAGCACCTTGAAAAATGTCCGAAGAAAAGTCTATTTCTAAACCTGTCATTTCCCATTTAAGCCTTGGTAAGGTTCCTCGCGTATCATCGAATTAAACCACATAATCCACCGCTTGTGCGGGCCCCCGTCAATTCCTTTGAGTTTCATTCTTGCGAACGTACTCCCCAGGTGGCTAACTTATCACTTTCGCTTAGTCTCTGAATCCGAAAACCCAAAAACGAGTTAGCATCGTTTACGGCGTGGACTACCAGGGTATCTAATCCTGTTCGCTCCCCACGCTTTCGTCCATCAGCGTCAGTTAAGACATGGTAACCTGCCTTCGCAATTGGTGTTCTAAGTAATATCTATGCATTTCACCGCTACACTACTTATTCCAGCTACCTCTACCTTACTCAAGACCCGCAGTATCAATGGCAGTTTCATAGTTAAGCTATGAGATTTCACCACTGACTTACGAGTCCGCCTACGGACCCTTTAAACCCAATAAATCCGGATAACGCTTGCACCCTCCGTATTACCGCGGCTGCTGGCACGGAGTTAGCCGGTGCTTATTCGTATAGTACCTTCAGCTTTCCACACGTGGAAAGGTTTATCCCTATACAAAAGAAGTTTACAACCCATAGGGCCGTCATCCTTCACGCGGGATGGCTGGATCAGGCTCTCACCCATTGTCCAATATTCCTCACTGCTGCCTCCCGTAGGAGTCTGGTCCGTGTCTCAGTACCAGTGTGGGGGATCACCCTCTCAGGCCCCCTAAAGATCACTGACTTGGTGAGCCGTTACCTCACCAACTATCTAATCTTGCGCGTGCCCATCTCTATCCACCGGAGTTTTCAATATCAAATGATGCCATCTAATATATTATGGGGTATTAATCTTCCTTTCGAAAGGCTATCCCCCTGATAAAGGTAAGTTGCACACGTGTTCCGCACCCGTACGCCGCTCTCAAGATTCCGAAGAATCTCTACCGCTCGGCTTGCATGTGTTAGGCCTCCCGCTAGCGTTCATCCTGAGCCAGGATCAAACTCTCCATTGTATGTTTGTTCTTGACTCACTCAAAGTTTTGACGCTTTAGTTTTTCCTTACTTGGTTGTTATATTGTATGTCAATGATCTCTTTTCTTTCGCGTCCTCTAAAGCGTTTTTTCTGTCGTTATTGCTTCAGATTTGCGAGTGCAAAAGTAAGTAATGTTTTTCATCTGACCAAATGTTTCTGAAGAAAATTTTAAAGTTTTTTTT
>NZ_JAENHK010000005.1:0-79876 GCF_016595215.1 Chryseobacterium paridis
GGACTGCAAAGATACAAACTTTTTTGACTTTTCAAAATAAATCTTTATTTATTTTTTATCAGCCTCTCGTTCTTAATTACTCTTCTGCGCTACCTACTATCTCTCGTTTTCAGTGGGGCAAAAGTATAAACTTTGGTCTTATCTGGCAAGCATTCTGCAAACTTTTTTAACATAATATATATAACTAGCTGAGTACTGGTGACAAAACTTTTAATTGATATCACAAAAAATGAAAATGATAAGACGGTTTATATTTTATACGCTTTATAAAACACTATAAAAACAAAAGACTGACTTAAAAAAGACAGTCTTTATTTAGCATATAATATATGTATTAATAATGATGAGCTATATATTCATTCTCAAATGAACCATCATCATAAAATTTTAGTATTGCATATCCCGGAGGTGTTTCCTGGTAATAGAAGGGTTTTGCGGAGCGTTTATCACCTTCTCCCCACCAAAATCCTGACATCGCACCGTTACAGAAATAATATATATCGTCATACCATGCTCTATCTAGTAAATGCTGATGACCACTAAGACAGCCTTTCACTTTATCTTTATGTTTATAGAAAAGATCTTTTAATGCAACATGATCTTTATGTTGTCCTCCTTCCCAGCTTCCAGTAACAGTAAGTATAGGATAATGTGACATGATCAATGCATATTCTCCCTGAGGAATACTTTCCAGTTGTTGGGTTAGCCAGCTCATTTGTTCAGGATCTAAAGTAATTCCGGAATTATTACCATCCAGCATGATAAAATGCCACTTCCCTTTTTTAGCACTGTAGTACCGTTTGGGCATTTTAAGTCTTTTAGCTGCATATGGTACTCCGTACATTTCATCGGATTTTTCACCAGCCCACCAGATATCATGATTTCCTACACAACTATACATATCATAGTCTGCAATTTCTTTAATACAAGTATCCCAGGCCTTCCATTGGTCATAGACTTCCTGACGGGTAGAATTATCCCGATCTACAGCCATAATGGAATCCCCAGTGTTGAGAAAGAAATCTACTTTTCTAGTTTTAATTTCTTTCAGGCACTTTAAAAATCTTTCCATCACTTTAGGATCTGCCGGCAAATGTACATCTGTAATATGTGCTACTGTTAGCAAAAGTTTCTTTTTACTATTTACATTATTCTCTTTCTGAGGTGCAGCCAAAAGATTGGTTGCTGTTCCACCCAGCATTAATGCTGAAACTGCAAGTGGAACATTTGTCAAAAACTTTCTTCTTTTCATAGTTTATTGTTATGTCTCTGTAAATTAATATTTGATTCCAGGTTTTCATTACCATCCCGGTGGTTGTGTAAGTTTAGGATTAAGGATTAATTGACTGATTGGTATGGGAAGGTAATAGTATTTGGGGTTAACAAAAGTTCTTGGAAGAATTTTGTCTTTATCGAACATAATATGACCAGAAGTAACATTAGAAAGATAGAATACTCCATCTGAAATATAGTACTTTGTGAGATGGGCTCTTATGTCCGCTGGAAGTCCATTCAGAGGATCTTCTTTCCCGGGAGCTTCAAGAATGGCAATATCTTGTTTTCCGTCACCCGTTACATCGATAGCTCCTAATGCTGATGTATAGAATCCTTTCGAAGGCTGCCCTAACAAAACTCCGGATTTCCAACGGAACAAATCATCAAGTCGTTTATCTTCACAAGCCAG
This sequence comes from Chryseobacterium paridis, assembly GCF_016595215.1. Taxonomy (GTDB): domain Bacteria; phylum Bacteroidota; class Bacteroidia; order Flavobacteriales; family Weeksellaceae; genus Chryseobacterium; species Chryseobacterium paridis. Next base: position 1,685 of record NZ_JAENHK010000005.1, read on the forward strand.
CTCTACACGACGCTCACGTCTGATCTCCAAAATAACCCCTTTATTACTCCCATTAATATTGGGATATTGTTGTACCAAATAATTATCTGGATTACTATTAGCAGCCACCATGGAAAGATCGGGCATTTTAACCCTTCTTCGCAATAGGTTCACGGTATTATCAAGATCTCCTTGTGTTAAACTTCCTAATTCTGCTTTTGCTTCTGCATTAATTAATAATACCTCAGCATATCTATATATAGGCAGATCTGTATAATTAAGATTCCACCCTCCTCTGAGTGAAGGATCTCTTGGATAAAACTTAATTTGTAAATAGCCTCCAAAGACAGGTTGAACTAAATAAGGATCACCACCGGGAATTGTTGCAAACCCTGGTGGCATGATTGTTTCAGCCATACGAGGATCACGATTAGCAAACACTTCCGTAAAACCTTTTTTATCATACCCTGTAATTGAAGTGAAAGGTGTACCATCTTTCATTAAAAATTCATCTGCGAGACTTCCATTCAATGCCCACTGCCATCCTAAAACAGTATGGGTATTATTGCTCACTCCCTGATCTTTATTATTCTTTTGAAGGAAAATGACTTCTTTATTGCCATCAAGCATATTACTGGCAAACAGGGAGCGAAAGTCTTCACCACCTTTTCCTGTATTATAAATATTAAAACCTCCATTGGTCATAATATCCTGAGAAGCTGTTACAGCACGATTCAGGAACTTTCCTGAAGAGCTTTGTAATCCAAGTTCATCATGATATTTTCTGAAGGAGCCTTCATATAGAGCCACCCTGGCAAGTAATGTAAGAGCAGCCCATTTGGTGATCATTGTATTATTGGTTCTGGCTGGTAATACATTGGCAGAAGCATACTCCAGATCACCCATTATAGAATCCATTACTAAGGTTCTCGGATCTTTAGCCTTATAAAGCATTTCATCATCATTACTACCGATCGTTTTGGAATACCAGGGAACATCTCCATACTTTTTGACCATATTAAAATAGAAATTGGCTCTGAAAAATTTGGCAACTCCTTTATAATGCCTGATAAGAGACTGATCACCGGTTGCTTTCCCAGAGTTTTCAATCATATAATTAATAGAACGCAGTTCTTTCCAATCCCATCCATCCACATTAGCGGGTGTAAGAGAGCCTCTTAAAAGATTATCCGTGTTGTTGGCTCCTGTATATATGGATATATTGTCTGAAAATACATCCATATAGGGCGCTGAAATATAACTATAAAAACCATTGGAATAGGTCTCTAAATCTTGAGGGCTATTAAAGAATTTATCTTTAGTAATCTCTGTAACAGGATCTCTTTGAAGAAAATCGCCTTCACAGGATATTAAGAATAATCCTACAAACACGGTCAAAACTCCTTTGAATAAGTATGTATTTAGTTTCATTTTTTATATGTTTAAGAAGTTATTGGATATTAAAAATTTAGATTCATCCCAAAAGAATAAGTACGCTGAAAAGGATAAGCTGCCTGCCCAAGCGTTTCAGGATCCAATTTTACCTTCAGGTGTGAGATTTCAAATATATTTTCAGCACTGAAATAGAAGCGGATCTTATTAAAATGGATTTTGGAGGTTTCTTTCAATGGCAAAGAGTAGCCAATGGTAACATTCTTTACACGAACATAAGCAGCATTTTGCATATATCTTTTATTGGGAATACCTAATTGTTGCATATCGTCTTCTGCTGTATATGCCCGTACTGCCGGGAAGTATCCGTTAGGATTTTCTGGCGTCCAGTGATCTAAGTTCTGTTGTGTCACATTAGTCCATGGCTGAGCATAAACACCCCAGAAATAAATTGAGCCTGCTGCCGGATACCAATCTCTTTTACCAACGCCCTGTAAAAATATACGCAGATCAATCCCTTTCCAGTCTCCAGACAAATCTAAACTGAATGGGAAGCGGGCGGAAGTATTTCCCACAACATACAAATCCCCCGGATTATTAACGGTCTTATCTCCCATATCAACTTTTCCATCGCCATTACGATCTTTGAATTTTGGATCTCCAGGGTAGAATTTGTAAGACTGGTCATCTGTTCCCATCGCAGTTTGGTTAGGATGGTTTTTAATATCGGCTTCATCTTTAAAAAAACCTTCTATCTCTGCTCCCCAAATCTCCCCAATTTCCTGACCTTCGTAGTACCCGGAAAGCAATTTTCCAGGATTGTCAAACCTTGTAATAAATGAACGGCTGTCAGCAAGGGTAAAAGCAACATTATAATGGAACGGTGAACCAGCCAAATTAAACTGATCATTCCAACCTATTCTCAATTCCCAACCTTTAGTTTTAAGGTCCCCTGCATTTGCTTTAGGTTCAGCTGTGCCAAAAACATTAGGAAGAATCTTCCCCGGAATCAACATATCTTTAGTATAACGGGTATATTTATCGAAATTCAGCTGCAATCTATTATTGAAAAAGGAAAGATCAGCACCAAAATTAACAGTTGAAACCTTTTCCCAGGTAAAGTTATCGGATACAGCTCCCGGAGCATAAACGGCAATAGGGCGTGTACCTCCTAATATTTGTCCTACTGTACCCGTTGTCATTGTTGGAATGTAGGGATATGCAATTGTATTTTTATTTTTATCAAACAGATCCTGATTTCCTAAAGATCCATATGATCCTCTGAACTTCAATAAATTAAAGCCTACTGCATTTTTTATCCCAGAGAAAAACTTTTCATCTGATACTACCCAACCTACTGATGCTGAAGGAAAGAATCCCCAACGGTGTCCTTTTGGAAATCTTGAAGATCCATCATATCGGCCATTTAACTCTACCAAATATTTGTTTTTAAAATTATAGGCTGCTCTGTAGTATAATCCCTGCAAAGCCCATTCGAAGATCTTTTCTGTTTCTTCCATGGTCCCGGTGCTTAGCCCTATGGAAGGCAGAGTGGTTGATAAAATGTTATTTTTCTTTGCTGAAAAATAGCTGTACTTATTATACTCCTGGTTAAATCCACCTAACAATTGAAGAAAATGATCTCCAAAGTTCTGATGATAGTCGGTATATATATTATACACGTAATATCTGCCAGACATATTTTCATTCTTTGCCCATGAGGTTGCTGCACCAGCATAAGAAATAGGTTTATCTGGTCCTGTTTTATAAATTACCGGAATATCATAAGACTGGGTAAGTGATGATGTATTCCTAAAGGTTGCTTCTGCTTTTAAATCCCATATTTTCTTAATAATGGAAGCATTTGCTGCAAAAGATATCTGAGTTTGCCTGTACTCATTTTTTGACCGACCACCATCCTGTAGTCTTCCCAGAATACCTGCTCCATCGCTTGTCCAACTTCCATCAGGGTTTTTGGGTACACTTAGTGATGGTGTACGGTTAACATTTGAAAAAAAGTTATCATCTATGAACACTGGAGAGTCATAATCTGAAAAAGTGAATGTTGTATTGTTGGATAAATCTAACCATGGATTTATATTAAGATCTACCTTCCCTCTCATGTTATATCTGTTATAGATATCATTTCCATAGCGAAGCATCCCATCCTGACGGTAATATTCTCCGGAGAGAAGATAACCCACTTTCTCCATTTTTCTGGAAATGCTCATATTATTAGTATAGGAAGGTGCTATGTTATTATATGCTTCTTTCAGCCAGTTAGTAGATCCGTAATAGGCCCAGGAGCTTTTATCTGAAGGATTCAGAATTACACGTGGAAGATTAGGATTATTAGCAAGCTGTCTGGCGTATTCTCTTTCATTTTCCGGATACAGATTGTACAACGGAGTTGCTGCATCATGTTTATATTGCATAACCGTCAATGGATCGGTTACCAACTCTGGTAGTTTCCCTACTGTTTTATAGGCAGTATTGGTGTTTACAGATACATTGAGCTGTCCTCCTTTTGCACTTTTCGTCGTGATCAATACCACTCCAAATGCTGCTCTTGCACCGTATATTGCTGCAGAAGACGCATCCTTCAGAACTGATACACTTTCTATATCCGCAGGATTCAACCTTGCTAATTCTGTTCCACTATAGGGTACATTATCTACCAATATTAAAGGACTTCCTCCATTTACACTGGTAAAACCTCTTACATTAAAGTTCGCTGCTGAAGTAGCTCTCCCATTATCAATCGTAATATTAAGGTTGGGAATAAGTCCCTGAAGTCCGGCGCCAATATTGGTAATTGGTCTGTTCTCCAGCTTTTTGGCCGAAACCATATCCACCGCTCCGGTAAGATTGATCTTTTTCTGTTTCCCAAAGCCTACTACAATAACTTCATCTATATCTTTAGACTTCGCTACAGTATCATTTTTCTTGGAATTATCTTTCTTTAAAAGTTTTTGTTGTGCTACAGCGGTGTATGAAGTACACAGGAAAAACACAATAGCTACCTTTAAAGAATTTGGGGCAATTAAAGAGCCTCTTCTCATGGTTTAATTTTATTATTATTAATTATTATTAAAATTTTCAATAGATAAGCACCATTAGTAGAATATAGCTCTAAGCTAGCTACGGCATCAGTAGATTCAGAAGTTGCAGATTCATTTACCTGCATCAAAATCATATCTTTACATTTTGTAGAAATGAAATTATCATCGATAATAAATCTGCGATCTGGAATAGTAGTTTCAAAAAGAGAATTATTAAATTTCATTTTTACTATTTGTAAATTTTAGTGACAAATTTGATTAAATATTTACAAATAAGCATTTTTTACATGTTATTAAATTGTTAATCTCATATTAATTTTTCTTATTCCGGTATTTGTCCTTTTTAGCCTATTTTCCTACATAACAAACACTAATAATAAATCTTTGATACTCTGCCTCGGTTCTTCTGAGTATGCTGGTAAAGTGGTTAGAATCATTAATGAAAAAGACCTATAAAAACAAAAAAATAACCCCCGAACTAATCCGGAGGTTATGTCTTTATTATATATCTTATATCTTATCTAATGTCCAAAAATATCTTTTAGACTGAGTTCCTTAAATGTTCCCATTTCATTAGCGGCATCCGTATTCAGGTTTTCTTTCTTACCAATGATTGCGGTGTTAAAGTGCAATGGTTTAATTTCTGTCTGATAAAATTGCTTCACATCCGTAAAATCCAGATTTTGAATTTGTCCGTAAATATCTTTCCTGAAATCATGAGAAATTCCTATTTTTTTCAATTTTAATGTATTGAAGAAAACATTCGTTCTGGTAATTCTGGTTGAAGCTATTTGTTTTAGGGCTGTATTTTTAGCATTATCAAATTGAATGGCCACCTCGGGAAGTTCATTCATCAATTCAGTCATTGTGTCTACAGCGACTTGTAATTTATCCGGTTGCGTTCCGATGTAAGTAGTCACATAATCAGGATGCCCGGATTCCGAGTTAGCCGCATAAGAAACGTAAGCAGAATAAGCTAAACTTTTACTTTCACGAATTTCCTGGAATACAATAGAAGATAATCCTCTACCAAAATATTCATTGAAAACATTAATCTTACCAAAATTGGAAGGATTAACATCATGTCCTCTCCCTATTTTACTCATTTCCATCTGTACCATATCATAATCTATGAAGTACACATGCTTATTGGTTTCCGGTTCAGGATATTTTTTAGGTTCAGGAATTTCCAAGCTTGCTATTTCCACATAATTTCCTATATAAGTTTTAAAGTTCTCAAAATTCTTTCCATAGAAAAACATCTGATAAGGAAATTTAAAAACGTTTTTAATCCGTTCTGTAAATTCTTCTACTTTAGTATTTTCGAGCTGCTCTTTGGAAATCACATCAGTAAATCTTGAGAATTCTCCAAATTTTGCGTAATTCGTCAACGCAGTCATGATTCTGTTTTTGTCTTTTTTAATGGCCTGGCGGTTTTCAAGAACTGTTCCCACAAACTGATGATAAACTTCCTGATCCGGTTTTACATTGTACATCCAGTGTTGAAGTAATTCAACTCCTTTCTCAATATTTTCTTCCAAACCGCTCAATGAGATTAAAAGTTGATCATTTGTCGTCTTGAAATCATTGCTCACTCCAATTTTAAAGAATTCCTTCTTCAGGTCCTCAGGAGAATACTTTTCTGTTCCCAAATATTGAAGTAACTGTGTGGATATTCCTAAATCCCGCTCATTATCACTTCCAAATGGGAAAATAAAATAAACCTGGGCAATATCATTGTATTTATTTTTGACAAAGCTTAACTTCTTATCCTTAACGGTATCAGTTATTATTTCTTTATCATAATCAATAAATTCAGGTTGAATATCTTCTGTTTTTTCTTTTAAAATTTGTTTCAGGAATTCTGATTGTGCTTCTCTATTAATTTTAATCGGGGTAATTCCTGGGTTATCAACTCTTATCAGTTTATCATTAACTCCTTTTTCCTTATCAATGACTACATAATTATCCTTAAAGAAGCTTTTAGCAAAATCGATAACATCCTGTTTTGTAAATGAAGCATATTCATCCATTTCGTTAAGCTCTTCGGCCCATGTTCTTCCTTTAATATACGTATCATAAAGGTTGGTAGCCAAACCATCAGCTGTTTCCAGCGCTTTCATTCTCTGAAGTTTGAAATCATTAATAATTGCAGGAAGCATCCAATCCGGAAATTCACCCTTTTTCACCAATTCAACCTGCTCTAGTACCATAGCTTTAGCTTCATCTAAAGTTTGGGTTTCTTTAGGAACGGCTACAATCGAAAAATAACCGTATTGTTTTAAACCTACAGAAAAAGCCTGAGCCCAAAGCATTTTTTGAGTCTGATTAATATGAAGATCCAGCAAACCTGCCTCTCCTCTATTGCTCATGATATTAACGGTAATATCTGCTAACATTGCTTCTCTGGTTCCATAGCTTTCTGTTCTCCAGGCTAACTGTACTCTTGGTGTAGTAGGACTTTTGACTGTTCTCTTTACAATCTCGGTAAGTGGTTTTTCAATAACCGGAGTTTTCTTTGGCAATTCTTTATACGGAATAGCTCCAAAATATTGATCTATAAGTTGAATAGCATCTTCAAAAACCAAATCCCCTACCATAACCATAGCATAATTGTTTGGAACATAATATTCATCAAAATATTTATGTATCGCCTTCATAGAAGGATTCTTCAAATGTTCTGGTTTTCCTAAGGTAGTTTGCTGACCATTCGCATGGGTAGGAAAAAGTGCATCCATCAGCTCATAATTTACCAATCTGGAATCATTATCCTGAGCTCTGTTGAATTCTTCATAAACAGATTCCAACTCCGTATGGAAAAGGCGTAAAACTATTTCTGAAAATCTTTCTTTTTCAACTTTCAGCCATTTTTCAAGCTCATTGTTAGGAATATTATTTTTATACACTGTTTCATCAAACCATGTATGAGCATTGGTGCCACTGGCTCCTAATGAAGAAATCACTTTATCATACTCATTAGCGATAGCATATTGACTGGCTTCCTGAGATACCTCATCAATCTTTTTGTAGATCTCTTTCTTTTTTTCAGGATCCTGCTCAGCTTTATGCTGTTCGTATAACTCTGAAATCTGATCCAATAAAACTTTTTCTTTATCCCAATCTAGTGTTCCTATTTTGGAAGTTCCTTTGAACATCATATGCTCCAGATAATGAGCTAAGCCAGTATTATCAGAAGGATCATTATTACTTCCCGTCCTCACAGGAATGTAGGTCTGAATTCTGGGTGCATCAAAATTTTGCGCCAGAAAAACTTTCAATCCGTTCTTTAGGGTGTAAATCCTCACTCCGTTTTCGTCCTGAGTAATGGTTATATATTCGTAGTTGTTTTTATCTGTATGAATCGTCTCCTTATATCTTTTGTCCTTCATATGTAAATTCATTTCCATTCTTTAAGTAGAATGCCTTACAAATGTAAGGAATAGAAAAAGAATGCCTATTAATTTTATAATTATTAAATCTATGATGACAATTGAGAAAGAGGAAATGCGGAATTGTTGAATTGCAAAATCGCTAATTCGCCTATTCGCCAATTTGCCAATTTGCCAATTTGCCGAATTTAAAAAGCAGTTAATTACCGATTGAGCTCATAGGGTATTTTATTCAACATACATTTTACATTTTACATTTTACATTTTACAATAAATAATAATCTTCAACATTCGGTTTGTATCTTGAAGTTTGTTTAAGTTTGTATAGGTTTTTCCTAAAAAATATATGACCATGTCCGGAAATATTCTGATTATCGATGATGAAATAAAGCTTCTCAAATTATTGGGAATGATTCTCTCTCAAGAAGATTTTAATGTAAAAGAAGCCTCAACTGCCCGTTCAGCGATGACGATGCTTGAGCAATATGAATTTGATGTCGTATTAAGCGATGTCCGTCTTCCTGATGGCTTCGGAGTGGAACTGGTAAAATCTATTAAAACCAAATATCCACATCTGGAAATTATCCTGATGACTGCTTTTGGTAATATTACGGATGCAGTACAAGCTATGAAAAATGGGGCTTATGATTATTTGGTAAAAGGTGATGACAACGATAAGATCATCCCTTTGGTCTATAAGGCACTGGATAAAGTAAAAGACAATAAATCTAAAATTATTCAAAAAACGGATAACCAAAAAGGCTTTGGACAAGTTATCGGAACGTCCCCCCTCCTTCTTCAGGCTAAAAAATTAGCCGAAAAAGTTGCTTTAACTGATGCTACCGTTCTTTTAACAGGAGAAACAGGAACAGGAAAAGAGGTCTTTGCAAACGCTATTCACGAAGGAAGTGACAGAAAGAAAAATAATTTTGTTGCCATCAACTGTTCTGCATTCAGTAAAGAAATACTTGAAAGTGAACTTTTCGGGCATAAACAAGGCGCCTTTACAGGGGCGATAAAAGATAAAAAAGGATTGGTAGAAGAAGCCAATGGCGGTACTTTATTTTTAGATGAAATCGGAGAGATGCCTATTGAACTGCAGGCTAAACTACTCCGTGTTCTTGAAACCCATGAATTTATGAAAATGGGTGAAACAAAAGTGTCGAAATCGGACTTCAGGTTAATTGCTGCGACCAACAGGAATCTGGAGGATGAAATCAGACAGGGAAACTTCAGAGAAGATCTTTATTTCAGATTAAATGTTTTCGAAATCACCCTCCCCCCTCTCCGCGAAAGAAAAGAAGACTTAAAAGTTCTGGCGAAAAGCTTTATTGATATCTTTTCCCACAAACTTCATTTAACTTCAGTAAAGGTTTCTCCTGATTATTACAAAACATTGGAAAAGAACGACTGGAAGGGGAACATCCGGGAGCTAAGAAATACGATAGAAAGAAGTCTTATTTTAATGAACGACGATATTCTGGATACTGAAAGTCTTCCTCATTATTCAGAAAAAGTAACCAATGACAAAGATTCTTTAAGTATAAGATCGCTTGAAAAAGAGCACATTCAAAAAGTTTTGCATTATACAAAGGGTAATAAAGCAGAAGCAGCAAGACTGCTAGAGATCGGCATTGCCACACTGTATCGCAAACTTGAAGAATATGGATTAAGATAAAAAAACAGAGCCTATCATTTTAATAAAGAGCCTATCATTTTGATAGGCTTTTTTGTTTTTGGCAAAATCTTATATCACAGATAAACCACTACTATAAAGCGATTTAACACAAAAAGTCACAAAATGGATTCTTTTTTGGCATTAGAGATTTAGAATAAAATATTTCAAAATGACTATTTCAAAAAAAACATTCAAAAAGCGAGATCATTCGAAGTTCAGCTTCCTGATCGTGTCGTATGTACTGTTTACCCTTTTAACCCTAATTGTTACATTATGATGTTGGTAATTTTATTAGTACTCAGTGCCATTTTATTTTGGCTTTTGTATAAATCCGTTGAATTCTTTGATAAAATATAAAGCTATGTGGAGTTTATTTTTTCTTTCAATACTGGCCTTTGTGTATATCTGCTATGTTCTTATAAAACCAGAAAAATTTTAATCAATCATGAACACAGAAATTGTAGGCATCATAGCGATGTTCGTCATCACATTAATAATAGGGCTATTTTTAGGTAAGTATATTGCTAATGTGTATGGTCATAAAAAAACCTTTTTAGATTTTATTTTTCAACCGATTGAAAAATTAATTTATAAAGCATGTGGAATCAATCCTAACCGTCAAATGACATGGAAACAAAATATGTTTGCCATGTTGAGTATTAATCTGGTGTGGTTGGTTATTGGATTTTTCATCTTACTCAATCAATCCTGGCTTCCTTTAAATCCTGATGGAAATCCAAATATGTCCCCCGATCTTGCTTTCAACACAGCAATTTCATTTTTAGTCAATTGTAATCTACAGCACTACTCAGGGGAAACGGGTGTAAGTTATCTAAGTCAGTTGTATTTAATGTTTCTTCAATTTGTAACCGCTGCAACCGGAATGGCTGCAATGGCAGTACTTTTCAAGGCATTTAAAGAAAAAACTACAACCGAATTAGGAAACTTTTTTGATTTTTTCACAAAATCCATGATCAGAATACTGATCCCTATAAGTATTATTGTTGCTTTTATCCTTTCTGCAAACGGAAGTCCAATGACGTTTGAAGGAAAAGATCATATCACTACTCTGGAAGGACAAAAAGCCGATATTTCAAGAGGTCCTGCTGCTGCATTCATTGCGATCAAACATTTGGGAACAAATGGTGGAGGTTTCTTTGGTACGAATTCGGCGCATCCCCTTGAAAACCCTAATTATTTAACCAATATGACAGAAATGGTCACTCAGATGATCATCCCATTTGCATTGGTATTTGCATTAGGATTTTATTTAAAGAAAAAAAGACTTTCATGGACTATCTTTTCTGTGATGACCATCGGTTTTCTTGCCTTAGCAACTCCTACGATCATGAATGAAATTCACGGAAATCCACTGATCACTCAAATGGGTGCAGATCACCAGCTAGGTGCGATGGAAGGTAAGGAAATCCGTTTCGGAAGTGCAGCCTCAGGATATTGGAGTATTGCTACAACTGTTATCTCTACAGGTTCTGTAAATGCCATGCATGATAGCATGATGCCTTTGTCAGGAATGAATCAGCTTCTTTCAATGATGATCAATTGCTTCTATGGCGGTTGTGGTGTAGGAATTTTAAACTATTTCATCTTTATTATTCTTGCCGTATTCATTAGTGGACTTATGGTTGGTAGAACGCCAGAGTTTTTAGGTAAAAAAATTGAAGCGAAGGAAATGAAGATCGCCATGATCGTGGCTTTGTTCCATCCGTTCTTAATTCTTGTAGGAACTGCTCTTACAGCTTATTTCCCGGAATTCGGAGCCAAAACATTGAATAACCCAGGATTCCATGGATTCAGTGAGATGTTATATGAATTCACTTCCTCTTCTGCCAATAACGGATCCGGATTTGAAGGATTAGGTGATAATACTCCATGGTGGAATATCTCAACAGGAATTGTACTGTTACTTTCAAGATTTATTCCAATCATTGGTCCAATTGCAATTGCCGGATACCTGGCTCAGAAGAAATACATCCCGGAAAGTGCCGGTACATTGAAAACAGATACTGCAACCTTTGGATTTATGACTCTCGCAGTGATCCTTCTCATAGCAGCATTGTCTTTCTTCCCTGCATTGACACTGGGACCTATAGCGGAACAAATCCAGTATTTTTCTAAATAAACGTGAACACTACCAATTAAAAATCAATAGGTCCATTAAGGCGTTGAAATGATCAAGGAAATTCAAACTAGTCTGAAATCATAGAAACATTCACTTGAAAAATATTATCCATACCTCACCTTATTATTTTAACCAACCTTAATGGTTACCATTGATTAACAATTATATAACTCTTTTCAAAAATGAAAAATCAATCACAAACATTGTTTCAAAAAGATTTGGTCAACGAGGCTATCAAACAGTCTTTTGTAAAGCTGAATCCGAAAATTATGTTTAAAAATCCAGTGATGTTTCTGGTAGAAGTCGGAACTGTCGTTATGCTCATCGTAAGCTTATCTAGCTTGACAGGTGATAAAACACAAGGTAGCTTCTCATATAACTTTTTAGTATTTATCATTTTATTTTTCACGGTGTTATTTGCCAACTTTGCTGAAGCTATTGCCGAAGCAAGAGGAAAAGCACAGGCTGATACCCTTAGAAAAACCCGTGAGGAAACTCCAGCCAAAATGATCATTGACAATAAACCTGGATTTCAGGTTGACACCACATTGAAAATGTCTGCTGAAATGAAATTGGGTGATATCTTCCTTTGTGAAGCGGGTGATCAAATTCCTATGGATGGTGAAATCATCGAAGGACTGGCAACGATTGATGAATCAGCTATTACAGGAGAAAGTGCTCCGGTCATTCGTGAAGCAGGTGGAGATAAAAGCTCTGTAACCGGAGGTACGAAAGTACTTTCAGATCGTATCAAAGTGAAAGTGACCACAAGACCTGGTGAATCTTTTCTTGATAAAATGATTGCTCTTGTTGAAGGAGCATCAAGACAAAAAACACCCAATGAAATCGCATTAACCATACTTTTAGCAGGGTTCACCCTGACTTTTATAATCGTTACATTAACTTTAAAACCCTTTGCAGACTACGCGCAAACCCCAATTACTATTGCGGCATTTATATCCCTTTTCGTTTGTTTGATCCCGACAACAATTGGAGGTTTGCTTTCTGCAATCGGTATTGCCGGGATGGACCGAGCTTTAAGAGCAAATGTAATCACCAAAAGTGGTAAAGCTGTAGAAACAGCCGGAGATATTGATGTTCTGCTTCTTGATAAAACAGGAACAATTACTATTGGAAACCGTAAAGCCACACAATTCCATCCTGCCAATAATATCCAGCTTGATGAATTTATTAAAGCTGCTGCTCTAAGCTCTGTAGCAGATGAAACGCCGGAAGGGAAATCAATTATTGAATTAAGTAATCTACAACCTCAGGACCTGCTTGTTCCAAGTCCCAGCTATATAGATTTCACTGCTGAGACAAGAACTTCTGGGATCGATTTCGAAGATACAAGAATCAGAAAAGGAGCTTATGATACGATTAAAAAACTAACTGAAAAAGCAGGTAATATTTTTCCTCAGGAAACTCAGGATGCCACCACTAAAATTTCTGAAAACGGAGGAACTCCTTTGGTCGTATCAGTAAATGAAGTGGTATGGGGAGTCATCGAACTTCAGGATATTATTAAAACAGGAATCCAGGAACGTTTTCAGCGTTTGAGAAAAATGGGTGTGAAAACCGTGATGGTAACGGGAGATAACCCTTTAACTGCAAAATTTATTGCTGAAAAAGCAGGGGTTGATGATTTCATTGCAGAAGCCAAACCTGAAGATAAAATGAACTACATCAAAAAGGAACAGCAGTCAGGAAAACTTGTTGCCATGATGGGAGATGGTACGAATGATGCGCCAGCTCTAGCTCAGGCAGATGTGGGTGTTGCTATGAACAGTGGAACTCAGGCTGCAAAAGAAGCCGGAAACATGGTAGACCTTGATAATGATCCTACTAAATTGATTGAAATCGTAGAGATCGGGAAACAATTATTAATGACCCGTGGAACCCTTACCACTTTCAGTATTGCGAATGACGTTGCTAAATATTTTGCCATCATCCCGGCTTTGTTTATCACTTTTATTCCAGCTCTTCAGAAGTTGAATATCATGAATCTTCACAGCCCTGAATCTGCAATATTATCGGCGATCATTTTCAATGCGGTTATCATTCCCGCGCTAATTCCATTGGCATTGAAAGGTGTGGCTTATAAACCCATTGGCGCAAGTGCTTTGCTCAGAAGAAATCTTTTGATCTATGGTTTAGGAGGTGTTATTGTTCCATTCATCGGAATAAAACTTATTGATTTATTCATCAGTTTATTCTTTTAAAATTTTAAAACAATGAAAATTTATTTTATTTCAGCATTAAAATTAACATTCGTAATGCTGGTTTGTACAGGCTTTTATTTGCTTTTTGTGTTTGCAGGTTCAAAATTACTTCCAACACAAGGGAATGGTGAAACCATTACTTATAAAGGTCAAAAGTTTTATGCTAATATCGGACAGGAATTTAAGTCCCCGAAATATTTCCACAGTCGACCATCTGCGGCTAATTATAATGCCGCAGGAAGTGCCGGAAGCAATAAAGGACCAAGTAATAAAGAGTATCTGGAAACTGTTCAAAAAAGAATTGATACTTTGAGAATGCAGAATCCGAAAATGAAAGATACGGAAGTACCTGTAGAACTTGTTACTGCAAGCGGAAGTGGATTGGATCCTGATATTTCTGAAGTAGGAGCCCTTTATCAAATTAAAAGAGTGGCAAAGGAAAGAAATCTCTCAGAAGCCAGAGTTGAAAGCCTTGTCAAAACAAATACTGAAAAACCTCTTATGGGACTTTTCGGACCTTCAAAAGTGAACGTACTGAAGCTTAACATTGCTTTAGATAAATTACAATAATCCTTAAAACTAACATGAAAAAATACATTGTCGCTGGTATTTTGCTTGGGATATTTTTTCCAAAAGCTCAATCTTCAGATTCAGTAAAAATAAGTCCAAAAGTTAAATTCTCCGCTTATGCAGAACTCTTTTACACCTACGATTTTAATGAACCTACCAATCATCTCCGTCAAAACTTTCTATACTCATATAACAGACATAATGAAGTAAATCTTAATCTTGGCTTGGTAAAAGCTTCGTATGAAAGTGATCAGCTCCGTGCTAATTTTGCTTTAATGGCAGGAACTTATGCACAGGATAATATGGCAGCAGAACAGAATGCTTTACGTTATGTAAATGAAGCTAATATTGGAATTAAAATTTCCAAAAATAAAAACCTCTGGATCGATGCCGGAATAATGCCTTCTCATATTGGTTGGGAAAGTGCTATTGGAAAAGATAATATTAATTTAACAAGGAGTCTGGCCGCTGAAAACTCGCCTTATTTTGAAACTGGTGCTAAAATTTCTTACACCTCAGATAATGGAAAATGGTTTTTAAGTGGGTTGGTCTTAAATGGATGGCAGCGTATTGCAAAACCTGAAGGAAATCAGACTATTGCTTTTGGGCATCAGCTAACTTATAAACCTAATGATAAAATTACTTTAAACAGCAGCTCATTTATTGGAAATGATAAAGCAAAAGAAGACAAAAGAATGCGTTATTTCCATGATCTATATGGCAGCTTCCAATTGACAGATCAATTTTCAACCGTATTAGGCTTTGATATTGGAGCTGAACAAAAATCAAAAGGAAGCGAACAATACAATTTGTGGTACAGTCCAAATATCTTAATGAAATATCAGCTTGATGATAAATGGGCTTTGGCAGGAAGAGTAGAATATTATAATGATAAAAATGGGGTTATTATCGCTACAAAAACTCCAAATGGTTTTCAAACCTTCGGATATTCGGTGAATGTGGATTATGCTATTTTAAAGAATGTAATATTTCGCACAGAAGCCAGAGGATTTAACTCCAAAGATGCGATCTTTGTAAAAAGTGATGATGTAAGACAAGGAAATTTCTTTATTACAACAAGTCTTGCAGCTTGGTTTTAATAATAAATTCAGCCACGGATAAAGGTGTTTAAACTCAAATTAAAAAGAATAAAATCAATGTCATCAGCAAAACAATTTTTAGAACTGATTCAAAAATCCAAAAAAGGAAAATTCAAGATCTATATTGGGATGAGTGCCGGTGTGGGAAAAACTTTCCGCATGCTTCAGGAAGCCCATGCTTTGTTACGAAATGGTATTGATGTAAAAATAGGTTACGTTGAAACCCATGGCCGGGAGGAAACGGTAGCACTGGTTGATGGCATTCCTGAAATAGCAAGAAGATCTGTATTTTACAAGGGTAAAAACCTTGAAGAAATGGATCTTCAGGCTATTATCAATGAACACCCGGAGGTCGTTCTTGTAGATGAACTGGCCCATACCAATGTGGAAGGTTCAAAAAACAAAAAGAGATGGCAGGACGTCCTGGAAATTCTTGATAACGGAATCAACGTGATCAGTGCCATGAATATCCAGCATATTGAAAGTCTGAATGAAGAGGTAAAAAAAATTACAGGCGTTGAAGTTTCTGAGCGTGTTCCCGATAAAATCCTTGCTCTTGCTGATGAAGTTGTGAATATTGATTTAACCGCTGATGAGCTTTTAACGAGACTTAAAGAAGGAAAGATCTATAAGAAAGATAAAATTCAGACCGCACTGAATAATTTTTTTCAAAGCGGGCACATTCTACAACTTCGGGAGCTTTCTTTAAAAGAAGTAGCCACACACGTTGAGAGAAAGGTGGAAACGGAAATTAAAACGGAAAACTTTAAACCTATTAAGTTTCTCGCCTGCATCAGCAGCAATGAAAAGATTGCCAAAAACATTATTCGGAAAACAGCCCGTCTGGCCAGTTATTATAACAGTCCCTGGACTGTTTTATACATTCAGAAACCTTCCGAAAATCCAGAAAAAATAGCTTTAAATAAGCAACGATATTTAATTAATAATTTTAATTTAGCACAAGAAATGGGGGCTAAAGTGATCAGAATAAAAGAGAACAGCGTTCACAAAGGAATTCTGGATTATGTGATTCAGCATAATATTACAACGGTTTGCATCGGGAAGCCACATTCTCATTTCTGGCAAAGACTTTCGGGTTACAGTTGGATTTACACATTAATGAACCGATTGAACGAACGACAGATAGACATTATCATTTTATCTTAAGAGTAATGAAACTTAAAACTAAACTCACACTAGGCGTAGGTCTTTTATTTTTGCTGATCGTTTTACTATCGGTAGTTGGTTCTGTATACATCAATAAATTGAAATCAGACACCGAGAAAATTCTTACCGCCAATTACAACAGCTTAGAATATTCTAAAAATATGCTGATCGCCTTAGACAGGATGAGTACAGACAGCATTGTTTCTGTAAGGGATTTTGAGAAAAATAATGCCTTGCAGGAAAACAATCTTTCGGAGGTGGGTGAAAAAGAAATTACGCAAAATCTTAAGATCCATTTTGGTAGTTATTTGAAACAACCGGACTACAAAAAAGAAAAGCTCATTCGTGAAGATTTAGTAAGGATCATGTCTTTAAATATGAAGGGGATTGAACGTAAAAGCGACACAGCAATTATAACCGCAGAGCGCGCTACTTTCTGGATCGTTAGTATCGGAACGGTTTGTTTTCTGATTGCATTTACGCTCCTCTTCAACTTACCACAAACCATTGCAGAGCCTATCAATCAATTGACCTTTAGTATCAAGCAGATTGCTAATAAAAATTATAGTGAAAGGGTTCATTTTAAAGGCAGTGAGGAATTTAATGATCTGGCGAACTCCTTCAATATCATGGCTGAGAAATTACAGGAGTATGAAAGCAGTACACTCGCCACACAACTAATGGATAAAAAAAGGATCGAAACGTTGGTCAACAATATGCATGACGCCGTTATTGGTTTGGATGAAAATCACCATATCTATATGATTAATGATGAAGCCCTGAATATCACCAACCTTCGCAAGGAGGAGATTATTGGAAAAACGGCACACGAAGTTGCGATAAACAATGACCTGGTTAGGGAGCTTCTTAAAAATATGGATCACCCGGTAAAAGATCCGATTAAAATTGTCACAGATAATAAAGAGAACTACTTTGAACAGGAAATAGTACCCATTAATATTGTGCAAACTGGTGAAAAGAATAAAAAGTACATCGGAAAAGTAATTCTGCTTCGAAATATCACACCTTTTAAAGAACTGGATTTTGCCAAAACCAATTTTATAGCCACCATTTCTCATGAATTGAAAACACCGATTGCAGCTATAAAAATGGGCGTTCAGCTTCTGGGAAATCAAAAATTTGGTGAACTGAATAGCCAGCAACAAGAACTTTTGAAAAGCATCAATGATGATGGACAGCGTTTGCTGGATATCACAGGAGAACTTCTCAACTTATCTCAGGTTGAAACCGGAAATATCCGTCTAAACATCAAGAGCTGCTCTCCCAAAGAAATCGTTCTTACTGCAATTAAAAACGTTGAAAAACTGGCTGAACAAAAGAATATCGCTATTACTACAAACTTTCATGTGGAGGATAAAGATTTTGTTTCCGCTGATTTTGATAAAACGGTTTGGGTGATGAATAACTTCCTGAGCAATGCTATCAAACATTCTTTTCAGGATGAGAATATCCAGATTCAAGTGGAAAAAACGGTAGCTATGATTCAGTTCAGCATCACAGATACCGGAAGTGGCATTGATGAAAAATACCACCGTCAGATTTTCGATCGTTACTTTCAGGTTCCTGGTGAACATCAGAACGGCACAGGCTTAGGATTGGCTATTTCTAAAAATTTTATTGAAAAACAACATGGAGAAATCGGAGTGAAAAGTGTACCCAATCAGGGAAGTACTTTTTATTTTGAGTTGCCTTTGGCTTAAAATCAAATTCAATAAATTTTATTTAATTTCACCACCTAAAATATTTTGCTCAGGAAAAAGTAGAATATGAAATTAAATAATGGCTATTTATCAATTTAAATTAAACCTTATCCCTGAGAAAGGGGTATTAGAAACACTAGGAATTATTCCCACAAAGTTGGATATTAATTTCGAAGAAAGAATTGAACATTATCATCTAAAAGAAGATAACCTTCTGGAGTTCTCAGACTTTTTCAGGGATGCCTTAATTGTAGATTGGTGGAAATCTGTTGATATATTACCAACTGAAATCATTTATTATATAAGTAAGTTATTTCCCACCAGAGTTATTAAAAACTCCAATTCTTATTATTGGAAATATTACTCTAATAGTATCGATCACGATACATATCTTATGTTGAATAAACAATCTCAGAAGATTGCGGAACTTCATTTCAGAGCTGATTTAAGAGAAAGGGATTTAAAATTTTTAAATCAGTTTATTGCCATTGCAAAAAAATACAATTGTTTACTGATGGATGTAAAAGGTAATCTAATACGTCCTGAACAAAGTGAAGTATACAAATTAATTACACGATCTGATAATTACAAATTTTTAGTAAATCCCCAAGATTTTTTTGATAACTTTCACAATCAACAATAATACTAATGATTCCAGAAAATCTAACTGAGTTTTTATATTGGGTAAAAGAAAATACTGAAACCCTATGGAGTGAAGACCTTGAAACTTCAGGTTGTGAAGAGTGGGTTCATGGTGCGAAATGGGTACCATTAACTGATCAGCAAATTGATGAGGTTGAGAGAAAGTATTCAATACAATTTACTCCCGAACATAGGGAGTTTTTAAGGATTTTACACACTATTGACAGAAAAGAAAAATATGAATATACAGAAAGCTTTGAAGATGATGCAGAAGTCTTAATTAGAGAGGATCCTTTCTTTTATAACTGGTTGACAGATGATGATGAAATTAAAGCTAAGCTAAATTGGCCTTTTGAAGAAGTATTACGTGATATATTTTCAGAGGCAAATAGTCCATTTTGGTGTAAATCTTGGGGACAAAGACCCGAAACAAAAGAAGAAGTAATAAAAGTATTTACCGATTTATACAAGAAGGCTCCAAAGCTTATTCCTATAACTTCGCACAGATTTGTTGTTAGTGACATGAATCTAAAGCATAGGCCGATTTTATCAGTTTGGGGAACTGATACTATAATTTATGGTTGGACTATACGAACTTATCTTCTTAATGAAATTCGTTATTATTTGGACATTGTTAAAAGAATTGATTATGAAGATGGCGAATTTGATTTTAGACTGACAGATGAGGCATTGGAAATTCATGAAAAAGACTTTCAATATGATGAAAGCAAAGTTATCCCTTTTTGGCAGGACATTATTCTTTCTTATAATACCGGGTGGTCAGGTTTTGGAATGAAATCTCCTTTTTAAAAATCAAATTTAAAACGTTATAGGGTCTATCTTTGTAATTACCTACATTTAAATAAAACATAATGTCTGACTTTTTCTCTTTTTTTTCATATCCATTTTTGTTACTTGGTTTAACGTTCCTTATTGTATCTTCTATAGTATTTTCAATTCAAAGAAAAAATATCATTTCCAAATTTAAACAAGCCGACTCTAAAGAATTTAAAAATATCAGAGGAAGTATTGTAACCAATAAGGGCACCTTAAGTAGAAGTGTTGAATGGTGCAGTTTTGATCTATTAATCAATCAAAATTCAATTTTTATTTTTTCAAAACATTTATACTTCATTCCTAGTAGAATCATTAAATTAAGGTTCTCTAATTATGGTGATAAAAATACCGGTAACTTTACCCTTCTCAGAGAGTATAAAATCAGTAAAAACAGCGTCGAATTTATTTATTATCCATCATTTATGATTGCTCGCAGTCGTAAAATATATTTAAAAAATCTTGATCAGAATCAAATTTCATTATTGGAGAATGTTTTAAATAATAAAAGCACGAGGATGTATTGATTTAATAGTTTGGATCTATTAATTATGAATAAAAATTTTTCACTCTTTTTCCTTCTTTTGTCTGTATTATTATACTCCCAAAAGAATGTAAGTGATGATAATCTCTATATCTTTATTGGAGAAAAAGTAAGTATACATGAGTTTGATCCTAATGTTGATAATGTAAAAAACATTAGAAAAGAATTTGATGAGGAAACAGGTGATTCCGTAACAATTTTTCGTGAAACTCATGTAATGGATAATGCATTTAATTGCACCTATAAAGTTTTGAGAAATATTCAGGGAAATCTAAAAGATACCATACAGTTTAAAGCTTATGATCATTATGGGAGCCTTGGGTTTGAAAATGACAAAAATATCATTTTGTATTTGTCCAAAAACGATAAAGGAGAGCTTTTTCATCAAAAGTATATTTATGATCCTGTTTATAAAATTGATGGAAAATGGGTTGGGCTTTACAGCGTCGCGTTTGCTAATGACAGTAAAAACTCTTGGAGAAATTTTAAAGCACAAAATATTAATGAAGATAACGTTCTCAAAATAGACATTCAAAATTGTGATAAAGATTGTCGAAGCAAATATTATCCAAAGCCCTATTTCATAATAAAAGATAAGACGGCCTATCCTAAAAAGGCTTTTGATGTAGATGATATTATATCTTTTAGGAAGAAAAATACCTTTGCATTAAAGAATTAGAATATATCTCATGAGTGATCTGGTTTACACATCTTCTGCTCCATCCGCTTCCCTCAAAGATTTTGTAGAAAGCTTTTGGATGTTGGATAATCCGTCAGAGAATAAAGAAGTTATTCTTTTACCTGATGGAAGGATAGACGTGATATTTTCAACATCACCAACAGAACCTTTTCATATCGTTCTTTTAGGTATCTGCACTCACCCTGAAGAAATCATCATTGCAGAAAAAACCAAAACTTTCGCCATCAGTTTTAATTTACCTGCAACCGAATATATCCTGCATGAAAGCGTTTCAGAACTTTTAAATTATGCGAAAAACTTGCCTCTTGATTTTTGGGGATTCACAGCTGATGATATGGGAGATTTTGATCAATTCTGTACAAAAGCATCTGAAAAAATACAAGCTGAACTTGCTATTCAAAAAATTGATGAACGAAAATTGAAACTTTTTGATCTCATCTATTCATCCAATGGTGCTATTCCGATTAAAGAACTTTCTGAAAAAGTGATATGGAGTGAACGACAGATCAATCGGTATTTTAATCAGCAATACGGTATTTCTTTAAAAGCTTACTGTGGAATTCTCCGTTTCAGAGCATCCTTCAAACATATTAAAGAAGGAAAGCTATTCCCGGAACAGAACTTTAGCGATCAATCTCATTTTATCAAAGAGATAAAAAGACTTTCAGGATTTCTACCCAAAGAACTCAGTCAAAATAAAAACGACCGATTTATACAATTTTCCGTTCTCCCCAAGAAGTAATTTTGCATCATTAATTTAAATATGATGATACAAAATAAAAAAATAGCCATTATTGGCGGTGGTCCGGGAGGATTGACTTTAGCAAGACTTTTACAACTTCAAAATGCCGAAGTTCATGTATATGAACGTGATGAGCATAAGGATGTTCGCGTACAGGGAGCTACTCTGGATTTGCATGAAGAATCAGGCTTGGAAGCGCTTCGAAGAGCCGGATTAATAGATGCTTTTAAAGCCAATTATCGTCCTGATGCAGGGAAATTAAAAGTGGTAGATAAAAACCTTGGCGTATACCTCGACGAACATCATTCAGGAAGCACTCACGGAGAAGACCGTCCTGAAATAGACAGAGCTCCGCTTAGAAAGATGTTATTGGAAACATTAAAACCGGATACTGTAGTTTGGGACAGCCAATTCCTGTCGATGGAGAAAAATGGTGAAGGCTGGATATTACATTTCAAAAATCGTAAGTCTTATTATGCCGATATTGTTGTCGCTGCAGATGGAGCCAATTCTAAAATACGACCTTATATTACAGATATCCAGCCTATTTATTCTGGTGTCACAATGGTGGAAGGAAATATCTATAATGCTGAAATCAATGCACCAAAACTTTGGAAACTGGTTGATGGTGGAAAAATGTTTGCATTAGATGAAGGAAAGACCTTATTATTCAGCACCAAAGGAGATGGAACCCTCACCTTTTATACGGGATGTAATGTGGAAGAAGGCTGGGCAAAAGAATCGGGGATTGACTTTACCAACAAAGATCAGATTTTTGAATGGTTTAAAAAGGAATATGGAACATGGGATGAGATGTGGCAGGAATTATTCACAACCCCTGAATCTTCATTTGTGGTTCGTCCCCAATATCATTATCCCCTTGATCAAACCTGGGAAACACTTCAGAATCTAACAATGCTGGGTGATGCTGCTCACCGAATGCCTCCTTATGCCGGAGAAGGAGTTAACATGGCCATGCAGGATGCTTATGAATTAGCAGAATGTCTAACCAACGGTCAGTTTACAGATGTGAAAACGGCTTTATCTTATTTTGAACAAAAAATGCAGAAAAGAGCATCTGAAATAACCAAAATTACCCTGGACAATACAGTAATGCTTCACTCTCAGAATGCCATTGAAAATCTTTTAAAAATGTTTGATGGTGAATAAAACGGTGTTTTGTAATTAATACTAAACATGTATATTTGAAACGACGGGTTGAAATCTATTTCATCCCGTCGTTTTTTACTTTTTTAAATACACATTTATGAGAAAAACAATTTCTGATTTTCTAAACCTTCATACAGGGGAAGAGAACCCAGCTCTGGTACTTGAAAATGTTACAAGTAATGTATCGTTTCGGGGAGCTAATCTTTGGATTTTAGCCTGCGCTATTTTAATTGCATCTGTCGGACTTAATGTCAATTCAACAGCGGTAATTATTGGTGCGATGTTAATATCCCCATTAATGGGACCTATTGTAGGAGCAGGCTTTGCTTTAGCCACTTTTAATTTTAGCCTATTAAAAAAATCCATGAAAAACCTGTTGATTGCTACGGTGGTCAGCTTAACGGTTTCCAGTTTATATTTTTATTTAAGTCCATTTAAAGATATCCAATCTGAGTTATTGGCAAGAACCTCACCCAATATTTATGATGTATTGATCGCCTTTTTTGGTGGAATTGTAGGTGCAGTATCCATTACAAGAGTGGAAAAAGGGAATCCGATTCCGGGAGTGGCTATTGCTACGGCTTTAATGCCCCCATTGTGTACTGCTGGTTTTGGTATTGCTACAGGTAATTGGTCATTTGTTGCAGGTGCATTCTATCTGTATACAATCAACTGTTTCTTTATTTGTATTTCTACCTTCCTGATTATAAAATTCCTGAAATATCAGGCTGTAGAAACCACCAATAAAGCTTTCGAAAAAAGGATCCGTTATGGTATTTCAATATTGATCATTGTAATGATCGTTCCCAGTTGTTATTTGGCTTATAACCTTCTAAATCAGAAAAAATACAATCAAAATGTAGAAAATTTCATCAATGATGAGTTTTCAAAAAAAGGTTATACCGTGATCTATAAAAAAGTGGATTATAATGCCAATCCAAAATTGATCGAACTCGTATTTTTATCCACTAAATTCGACAGCACAGAGATCAAGAAATTCAATACTTCTTTACAGGATTTTGGAATAAAGAATACCAATCTCGTTATTAAGCAAAATACCAGTGATCTCAAAAAAGAAATCCTAAGCGAGATTAATCTTCAAAAAACAAACATTACTGAAAAAGATCTCCAGGTAAATGAGTTGAAAAATGAACTTAATATCTATAAAATGGATAATCCTGAATTGGTAAAAGAAGTGAAAATTCTCTTTCCGGAAGTACAGGAAATGGCCATTGGGAAGCTTCAAAATTATTTCACAGCTGATTCAACCAGTTTAGAAACCGCTTTTGTCTATCAATCCGACACTAAAATAGACGAAGAAAAGTTAAAAGCATGGTTAGCCAACAGGCTTAAAACAAATAATATTATCCTGTTCAATACGAAAAAAGATGCTGTTAAAAAGAAAAATTAAGTAGACTTATCTTATTTAAAAATAAACAAAGCGAGTGAAATTTCATTCGCTTTTGTTTTTCTTTTAATTTATGTAAATTCGGATTTGAATATTAAGTGGTACCTGATGAAAGTTAATAGAAATAAATACCTTCTGCTCAATTATATTTTTTTAGTGTGTCTGCTCACTTTATTTCTGAATGATCATTTCTTTAAACATGAATTTTCAAACTTTCTGACGGGTAAACTTTCAGACATTACCGGAATTATTATTCTGCCTTTATTATTAACCTACATCTTTCCAAAACTTAAAACTCATTCTGTATGGATGAGTGCTGTACTATTTATATTCTGGAAATCGGGCTATTCAGAAGGGGCAATTAGTTTATACAACCAATATGCATTGATTCCGATAACCAGGGTGATTGATTATTCTGATTTATTTGTATTGTTGCTTTTACCTATTCCCTATTATATCGTACAAAAAATAGAAGGCTGGCGCAGCATAAAAATAATGCGCCTTCATCCGCTTTTTGTTTTCATTCCGTCATTATTTACACTGATGGCTACTTCTCCTCCACCAAGCTTCAGTTATACAGTAAGCAGAGGCAATTTACAATGTGGAAAGTGCTCTTTCAGAGTCGATTATTCACAGGAAGAAATCGTACAGAAGCTCAAAAAAAATGATATTGTTTTTGATACTATTTTTCCAATCAGTGAAAAAGTCCTTAATAAATATCCTTTTTTTCGTAAAGATGATATTCACTTTTATAAAATCAGGCGGTTAATTATCGACCAGGATACTTTACGAAACCTTGATTTTGCCATGCGAAGTATTGATGATAATAAAACAATATTCTACTTTAATGGAATGCAAGTCAATAAAGATGTTTCTTCGTATAAGCTGATGAGAAAAGCCCGTAAATATTACAGAAAAATAATATTTACAGAATTAAAATCATCGTTAAAAAATTAACCTAAACTATGGAAGCTCTATTTTTTGCAACACCAAAAGAGTTTCGGGAATGGCTGGAGAAAAACCATACCACAGAGACAGAAGTGATTGTAGGTTTTTATAAAATAGGAACTAAGAAACCATCCATGACCTGGTCTGAATCTGTAGATCAGGCTTTATGTTTTGGCTGGATCGATGGAGTAAGAAGATCAATTGATAAAGACAGTTATTGTAATCGTTTTACCCCAAGAAAATCAACCAGCACCTGGAGCAGTATCAACATTAAAAAAGTGGAAGATCTGACCAAAGCAGGTCTAATGAAACCGGCAGGTCTCAAAGCATTTGAATTAAGAAAACCTGAAAAGACATCCATATATTCCCATGAAAATGAACTTGCTCAATTAGACACTGCTTATGAAAAGCAATTTAAATCAAACAAAAAGGCATGGGATTTTTTTAATAATCAGGCACCTTCTTATAAAAAAGTAATGCTTCATTGGATCATGTCAGCGAAACAGGAAAAAACACGAATATCCAGACTTGAAAAAACAATAAGAGAAAGTGAACAGGAAAAACGGGTATTATAATTATGGAAAAAGCATTTAAACTAACGGGTGGCGCGAGAATTGGCCTTGCCAATGCAACCTATCCATTTGCAGATCTGTATGTAGATGAAAATGTATTGAAGATCAATGCCTCTCTGGTTGGAAATCTGGTCTTCCAACCGCAGGATATCATCTCTATTACCCCTTATGCCGGCATTCAGTTATTTGGTAAAGGTATTAAGATCAATCATAGAGTTGATAATTATAATTCGAATATTATTTTCTGGACTTTTAAAAGCGCTGAAACGGTAATTAATGAAATTAAAAATACCGGATTCTTAGATAATAAGAATTCTGTTAATATCCCACGGGATTCCAGGATTACAGAACAGCAAATGCAGGGAGGATTTCCATTAAAACCTTTTATATCTGTTTTTCTCATCATAGCATGGAATGCTCTTTTTATCTTTGATTTCTTTCCTGTTTTTAAAAATGAGGATTCAACACCGACATTTCCTGGTCCGGGAGTATGTTCTGCTTTAGGATTGATTTTTCTGACAGCTCTGCTTACATTAGTATCATCTGGCTTCAGAAGGATCATTTTAAAAGAAGGAAGAAGTTTCGATGACATTAAAAAACTGGCCGTTTTTATTTTACTTATCACCGGATTTATGCTAACTGTTTTTTTAACCATCAGTTTTGCAAATTAAAGAATCTGAATTTCCTTATTTAATAATTTATGATATGAAATATTTAATTGCACTTTGTTTCTTTGCATGGTCTCAGGTCTGGTTTTCTCAAAATAAAAATGAGATCTATGTAATTGGAAATATCCATCAAAATGTTCCTAATTATAATCCAGCTATTTTATTTGGAATCCTCGATCAGATAAAACCAGATATTATATTACATGAAGTGGATAGCAAAGGGATGAATGAGTATGAAGCGATGGCGGAAACTGATTTAAAAGAAAATGAAATTACTGCAAGTACTCAATACCTAAAAAAGTATCCAAAAACAATAAGAGCTCCATTTGATTTTGAAGGAAGAAATCAATACCGAAAAGATAAAGGGATGGTTCCAACAGATAATCTGGCTGTTCAACTCATTGATAGTTTGTATAAAGCTAAAAGTTTGGACGCTACTGATTCAAAAATATATGAGCGTTTTCTCTCAACCACCGAAGAATTAAAAAAGGTTGCAGAATTAGCCCCTAAAAATTTTAACAACGCAGAAAATGATCAGCTTTGTGAGAAAAGACAGAATGAACAATACCACGAATTGACTAAAATTACGGATAAAAGACCTGAATTTGCAAAGAGGTTTGTCGTGAAACCCAATGGAGAAAAAATAAGCTATAGGGATGGGTTTAAATTAATGTCCGGATTCTGGGATCTCCGAAATCAAACAATGGCTTCCAATATTTATAAAGCTGCAGCTCAACATCCAGGAAAAAAAATTGTTGTTCTAACAGGATTCCTGCACCGTTACTATATCATTAAACAGCTGACAAAGCTTAACGATCTGAAATATGTAATCAAAGAATTTTATGATCTGTAAACAGTCTTGCTAAGTACATTATGATGAAGCCTACAATTTTCGATAATGATCAATATAGAATTTATGTCCCCTTCCGAAAATCTATTGAATTAGAGAACAGACTTATTGATGCAAAAATTGATTATTGGATTGATCTCGAAATGCATTATACAAGTTCGGATTACAAAAGGTTTTATTTTAATAAGAAGGATGCAAACGTCGTTGAAAAACTCCTTAAAGAGAATGAGATTCAAACCACGGATGATTTTAAAGCTCCTGCTGATTATTTACATAACAGGAAGATTTATTTTTTTGCCATTATGTTGGCTATTGTTCTTTTTGTGGTTGGATTTATTATTCTAAAGGCATATCAATTTTTATTTCAATGAAAAAATTTTGCATTTTTATTATCCTCACATTAGTTCTTAATTTCAGCATCTACATTCTGGGATATTACTTTATCAATTATCCAATGAGGTTTAATCTCCAGGAAATGATAGTTGAATGTGGAATTGGCTATTTGTTGATTTTCATGGGATTTATTACACTCATTTCATGGTTGATCAGTGTGATAGAAATCAAACAGTTGGATTCTAAAACTAAATTCCTTCGTGCTTTTCTTACATTAAATGTACTATTATTTCTTTTTCTCCTATATACATCAGTAAATCAATTTGTCCAGACAAAAAAAGAAATAAACAAGCTTGAAAATGAATCGATTAAACAGGCCAAAACAGATATTAAAAATAACCAGGTATCCATTAAATATGTAGGTGGATTTGAAATTCCTTTATATGATAAAAAAACCAATCAGAAAATTGACAGTATTCGTAAAAAGTATGGTGTTACCTATGAGAATACAGGCTGTATTATAGATGCTAAATTTATTTTAGTGAACGAAAAATACAATAATATTATTAGAGCCTATCTTGATAAAAGAAATGGAAAAGGCTGGCAACAGAGAATGGAAAAGGAAGTTGAGAATTTTGAAAAAACTGCAAAAAAATAATACAAATAAAAACACCGGATTCTTTTTACTGATCCGGTGTTTTCATTTTCTACTTGATCCAGCTCTCTAAGGTTATTACTTCAGCTTGAGTAGGAAATACTTTACCTGTCAGTACCTGATGAACCTCCGGATCTCTGTCTGCACAACAATCCTCGATCACAGTCAATTGATAATCCTTATCGGCTGCTTCACGAAGTGTTGACAATACCACTCCCGAGGTACTTATTCCAGTAAGTACAAGATGCTGAATGCCTTGTCCTCTTAGTACTACCTCAAGATCACTTCCTGTAAAAGCACTGAAACGGCGTTTGGTAACAGTAATTTCATTAGGTTCCGGTTTTAAGTCCGGATGAATTTCTTCCCACTGTGCAATAAATTCCGGTGTCCACATTTCTTTATTACTGAATCTGGAAAAGCTTTTATTATGCTCACTGATTTCAGGAGCTCCTGGCCGGAAAGAGACTACTACATAAATAACAGGAATCCCGTTGGCTCTTGCATGGGAAATAGCTTTAGACATTTTGGTAACCAACCCTGAATAATCTTCAAGATTCTGTAAAATGGAATTTTGTAAATCCATTACCAGCAAAGCGCTTTTGTTTGATTGTTGCATTTCTTTACTATTAAATTGTTGTATTAGTGAGCTCTTCTGATTCTAAGGAAGAGACTTGTTTCTTTTTAGAGGTAGTAAATAATCTGTAAAAACATATTGCGATCAGAATAGCGAGAAATCCCTGAATAAGGAGTGTATTGCTGCTTCCAATATGTTCTGATGCAAAGCCAGTCAACAGACTCCCCAGTGGTAGCATCCCAAAAATAGCAGTTAATAAAATACTGATTGCCCTTCCCTTCATATGGGCAGCAGCCTCAGACTGGACGATGATATTACAACTGGTAAACTGCATGACACTTCCAAATCCCGTAAAAACGACAAACAACATAGCCCAATAGAAATTAGTGGTTTGTGAGAAAAAAATAAGCCCAATTCCAAGTATTACGGTACTCATGATAAGATAAAAGCGAAGGTTATCATTTCTTTTCAGAGACGCCAGTAATATTGTTCCTGATACAGCTCCGAGCCCAATAAATCCTGATATATATCCAAAGGTTGCAGCACCTCCCTTAAAGGTCATTTTTGCAACTTCAGGGATTAAGGTGTCGTAAGGTAGAACCAACAGACCAATTAAAGACAACATTAAAATAACTAATCCAATTCTTGGTTCATTTTTCAGATAACTAATTCCCTCCTTAAATTCTGAAATCACTTTTTTATCCGTTATTCTTTTTTCATAAGGAGGAAGCTTCATCATTGCAAAGCATCCAATTACAGCCATAAAGCCAATAGCATTGAGTACAAAACAAAATCCTACATTCCAATGTTCCAGTACAAATCCAGCTACTGCAGGTCCCAGAACTTTACTCACACTTGACATTGCCGCACTTAATGAAAGTGCACTTGGGACATCACCTTCTTCCCTTACCACTTGCCCGATCATGGTCTGTCTGGCGGGAACATCAAATGCGTTGATTATTCCCAGCACAACACTCAGACTTAAGATTTGCCACACTACAATATGATTGGTCAGAAATAGAATGGCCAGCAAAGATGTTTGAACTACTGCTGCAATCTGCGTCCACCGAATGATGGTACTTCTGTTATAACGGTCTGCAGCTACACCCCCAACAAATGAGAATAAAAATGATGGAAACTGCTCTGCAAATACTGTTACACCCAACATAAATGAAGAATGAGTAAGCGAATAGACCAACCATACAATGGCCGTTCGCTGCATCCAGGTTCCGAATTGAGATATCGACCGTCCTGCAAAATAATATTTAAAATTATCACTCTTAAAAGCTCTGAATGTGCTTACATTACTTATACTCATCATACCTTACTTCAACTATATTCTGTTTTACTTATTAAACAATTTAGTTATCCATTTGACAAAAATTATCAAAACGTCAAATTTTAAATAAAAAAATTTATCCTCTTATTTTTTCCACAATCATTTTTGCCAACATATTAGCACCTTCTTCCCATTGGCCTTTATAATTTTCACTTACAGATTCACGACGAATACCTCGAATACTACTCAATAACACAAATAATAAAGTATCAATGACTTTCGGGTCAGGCTTTAGAATTTCACCCGTTTCGGCAGACTCATGAATTACTCTTTTTAATAGCGTTGTTTCTGACTGCATCATTCTTTGATGAATTTGCCAAATGATATCAGAATATTTGGATCGTTCTTCACTATCCATTCTCGCTTCAATAGCTGATATAAAATTTCTGGTTTTGTTAAACCCTTTAACCTTAGCAAAACAAAATGCCTGAATCCGGGATTCTAGTTTTTTCTCTTTGTAAATGATTTCTTCCAATTCATTTTTTACCTCATCCACCAATGATATCATTACCGCTTCGAAAAGTTCATCCCTGTTTTTAAAATAGTAATAAAGAGCACTTCTTGTTTTCCCAACCGCCTTAGCCACATCATCCATGGTCACTTTTTTGATTCCATAGCGCTGATACAGCTCCTGTGCGGTCTGTAAAATCTGGCTTTTTAAAATTTCCTCCTGGGAAAGTGGTTGGCTCATGTAATCTGATCTTAAATCTAGTATAGAAATATTTGACAAATTTACAAATTTTGTCGAAATGAAAAATATTTATTTATTTTTTTTTGAAAAATAGCATTAAAAAGGTCCAATAATACCACTCATAAGAAGAAGATAAGGATATAAATTATATAATTTTCCGAATATCTAAAAGTAATTACAAGCTTACACAATATGAATGGTATATTTTCAGTTATTATCATGCAAATAAAACATAAACTTATTATGAAAAAAGTAATGATTCTTATAAGTATTCTTGTTAATTTTCATTTTATGTACTCTCAAAAAGTATTAATGTCTTGGGGACAACAAAATATAGAAGGAATCACAAAAGAGAAATACGATGATGCTCAAACACTTACATCAGACCAGCTATTAGAGAAAAACCTAAATGATACAACATGGTGTGATGTATTTCTAACACTTAATGCTTCTGTGAATCATCAATCTAAAAATCAGGAATACTTAAAAGGACTAGTCAATCAGATCACAAATTCTAAAACAACTAACCTCAGAGGAACAAGTAAGCTTATCATTTGGGATAGAATTATTAGCAATGATATTCTTTTTGAAGGAAAGGGACTAGTGGTCGAAAACGATTTATTTGTTGTAGCAGGAAGAGCCAATCAGCTTCTTCAAAATCTCACTCTAAAAAATTTCGGATATGTTAATAAAAGTTCAACAGAAAAAGATCTTGTTAAATTAAAAAATAAGTGGATAGATTTTTTATCAGGAAAATCTGTGGACGAATATAAAACTGTAGAATACAAAAATGCTAAAATACCAGAAATAAATAGTTTGAAAGCTGTGGAAGCTTTAATTATTAGTATACAGGACAATCAGGACAAAAAAGAATTAACAAAAAAATGCTTAAAAAAGATTTACAAACTAGATGAAATGCCCAAAGAAAAAGGTCCTGAAATCTTTTGTGATCCCAACACTCATTCATTTGCTTATTTATCAATGTTATTTGGTGACAAAAAACGAGATGAAACAAAAGATGCAAAATGGTGGAAAGATTTTTGGGCAACCAATCACAATAAGTTCGTATGGAATGATGAGAAAGGTTTTTATGAAATCAAAAACTAACTTTAGAACAGAATTTTGTTTTAATTAAGATATGCCTAATCCTTATCTTTGTCAAAAATTATGATACCCATTCACGATCTTCTCTTTTTTCTTCTGGCAGCACTTATCTTAGTCATAAGTCCGGGACCTAATATGATCTATTTGATTTCACGATCGATAACTCAAGGAAAAAAAGCAGGATTAATTTCTCTTGCCGGAGTTGTTTGTGGTTTTTTATTCGACATTGTTATGGTTTCTTTTGGGCTTACTGCTGTATTATTTGCCGTACCTTATGCCTATATTGTTCTCAAAACATTAGGAACAATATATCTTCTATACCTAGCCTATCAAGCTATAAAACCAAATAGTAAAAATATTTTTGAAGTAGATAAAAACATTTCTATAGATAGACCTAGAAAATTGTTTGCTGTTGGTTTCTTAACCAATGTTCTCAATCCGAAAGTTGCCGTTTTCTACTTATCCTTTTTCCCTCAATTTATCAAACCGGAATACGGATCTATTTTTACTCAAAGTTTAGAGCTAGGTGTCATACAGACTTTCACAAGCTTTTCTGTAAATTTCATTATTGTTTTAACTGCCGCAAAAGTAGCTTCTTTTTTTTCGAGAAATCCAGTCTGGATAAGAGTACAAAAGTGGTTTATGGCGAGTGTATTGGTTTTTCTGGCTGTGAAAATGGCACTTTCGAAAGCGAAATAAATTCAAACAAATATTACTATAAGTCTTAACTATGTTTAGGACTTTTATTTTTTTAAGAAACAGCAATAAAATAGCGAAAAAGGGTAATTGATATTCAACTTCTATTGTTCCAACTTTGTTTTAGAAAAAACTAAAAACAAAAGCCATGAAAAATTACCTTACCCGAGCCTTAGGCTTACTTTCTGTTTTGCTGTTTCTCTGCAGTTGTACCCCTCTAAAAACTGCTTTGAATAAGAAGTTCCCTCCTATTTCTCCAATTGATCAGCAATATATTTCAGTAGAAAAAAACCTTTCTGAACTGACAGATTTCAAACCACATATTGGTGCACATGTAAATAAAGACATTATCGTTCAATATCTTCCCAAAGAAATAAAAAGGGTCACAGAAGGAATAAACGATGAAAACATCATTGTACAAAATGTAAACCCTAAACTGTCTTTTGATCAACAAGGTATCTTTATAGAAGCTGATTTTTCAGTCAAATTTCCTAAATATGAGATAGAAGCCAAAGGCAATTTTCTAGGTGTTACGGCAATCTCTACACAAGCTGATTCCTTGTACTTGAGAAGCGCTTTAACTTCTTTAAAAATTGAGAGTATTAAATTTTTAAAGCATCCTAAGATCTCTCAAAAAGCATTAGCCAAATTAATTGCTCCAATACTTAAGAATTACATCAACAATATCAACGGACAAATCTTTAAAAAACCTACAATTGTTGATATTGGCTGGGGAGATTCTTACAAGTTAAGTCTTAAAGAAATGTTTAAAAATCCGGATACAGAAATTATCGCAGATTCTATAAAAGTGTCCCGATTTGTGAAAAAATCTTCTGGCAGAATACAGTCAGATGGAATATCAGTAATGGCAGAACTGGTAAAGGACAAGCCAACAAATGTAAATACTACAGTTACCTCATCAATTTCACCAAGAACCAATTCTGAATTGTCAAAAATATTTAAAGTATTTAATGAAAAATATAATGACATTTGGTTAAGTGTTTTTGAGCCTATTGATATAAAATCTTCAATAACAGCTCATATAAGCAAAGCGGAAATTTCTTCTATATTTAATGAAGCTTTTTCTAAGCCAATTATTTTAAAACAAAACTTCATTATTCCTCAAACCGCATTTAATGAAAAACTTGAAGTAAAAAGAGGTGACATCAACTGCCAGAAAGTAAGAACTGATTTTAAATATCCCGATTTTAAAGGAGATCGCTGTGATTGGGATTGTATGCATACTATAACAGTTGGAGTTTGTCCATTTTGTAGAAGGGTTCGCCTTGAGGATCCTGTATGTGCAGCTACAAGAAGGGCATGCAAAATAAGGGTTGAAGCTGAGAGAGTAGCATGGCAAGTAGCCCGTGAAACAGCCCGCATAGCTCACCAAGCTGAAAATGAAGCAAAGGTAGTGGCTTGTAATGTATGGCGGGAAACTTTGGACTTTCTCGCATTGGGAAGGTTTAAAGGTGAAATATCGGGAGATGGAAAAGCATTTATTAACCTTCAATCTTTGAGCTTTAATCAGGAACTTTCAGAAATAACCATACCCTATTCTGGATATGTGGATGCGACTTTACAATCGAATCTAGAACTAAAGCCTGTCGATTTGGGACATATCTTCTTTTGTTTTTCTGATTATGATAAGAAAGTAACCAGTGATATAGATATCAATATTCCACAAGTTGTCTCTAAAATTTCTATCAATTCAGCACGTGAGGGTGAAAATCTACTACTTAATATCAAACCTGGTAATATTTCATACCATGCATCTATAAACCCAAGTCCACTTCATAGCCTGCTCTTAGATCCTAGATTTCAGATACAATGTCCTATCAGTCTCTTATTAACCTTGGCTCAAATAGGTGTTGCTGCCGGAGAATTTTTAAATATGGTTAAATTAGCACCTGAACAAAAACTATTACTTCTTGGGCAAACCAATGGAAGCTATCCTATCGACAATTTTCAAATTCCCATCAAACCTATCGAATTTAAGATTAATGGAGAACAAAAAAAATCATTAATATTCTGGAATAGCAAATCTATACAGTTTACGTATTTAAAACCATGACCACATTTATAAAATCCTAATCCCAATAAAAAAATGCTGAACTACGTTCAGCATTTTTTTATAATTTTTCCGTTAGAATTCTGAATACTTCTCTTCAACAAAGCTCCTAATGATAAGAGCCGTTTCAGGATAAATACCAAAATTCTCTTTTATAGCTTTCAAACTGCTATTCGAAAACATTTTGAAAAAGATACAGGCATTAAAATAAGAACCTATTTTCGAAGGATGGGATTCATCATCCCACATATTGAAATACGGATACTTTTTCTCAAATACATATTCCATAGCAGAGTGTTTTGTTTTGACAATCTGAGTTTCTTTTGCGATCAAAGAATATTGATTTTCAAGATATTCTTTTTGTTCATCCCGATTTTGAAATTCTTTAGAACAATATTTTTCACTTTGATCTTCGCCTTTTCTGCTGTATAACATTTTAGGATAACAGTTCTTAAAAGGATATTTCTGTTTATCTACCCAGGTCGAAAACAAATAAAACTTTGCTTTACCACTGGTATCATACTTCTGAAGTGTTTTTATACTTGGTAGAATATTCTTTTCCACTTCTTCAGGAACATAATATCCTAAAGTTCCATGTTGTACAACTACATCATCCCAGGCATTTTCAGCAAATCTGACTTTTGCAACTCCGGCGCTTATCTGATGTTGCAATTGTGCACCTGGAAAAGTAACCTGGATAATCTTATAGCTATGACCCGTCTCTTCATTCAGCATTTTTTCCAGCATTTTTGGCATATCATAATAATATGTGAGGCTGTTTCCAATGAATAGTATTTTCTTTTCCTGTGAAAATACAAATACTCCCAGTCCCAGAAAAATACAGAGAAGAACCTTTTTTGCTGACATTTTTAATGGGCTTCCAGCCAGTTGTTTCCTACACCAACCTCAACCAATAACGGAACCTGTGTTTCAATAGCACTTTCCATTTCTGTTTTGATCAGCTTAGAAGCAATTTCAATCTCTTCTATCGGAGATTCAAACACTAATTCGTCATGTACCTGTAGTAGCATTTTCGTTTGAAGGTTTTGTTCATCCAGTTGTTTATCAATTTTGATCATCGCCATTTTTACAACATCTGCAGCACTTCCCTGAACAGGAGCATTGACTGCATTTCTTTCGGCGTGTCCTCGTACTACAAAATTATTGGAATTGATATCTTTTAAATGACGTTTTCTTCCTAAAATGGTTTCTACGTAGCCGAGCTCACGAGCTTTCTTTACCTGCTCAGCCATATATTCTTTGAGCTTTGGATAATTCTCAAAATAAGCTTCGATCATTTGCTTGGCTTCAGATCTGGATAATCCCGTTTGTTCTGCTAATGCAAAAGCACCTTGCCCGTAGATGATCCCAAAGTTCACTGTTTTGGCCTGACTTCTCTGTGTTTTTGATACTTCTTCCAAAGGAATTTTAAAAAGCTTCGCAGCAGTGGAAGCGTGAATATCTTCTCCGTCCTGGAATGCTTTGATCATATTATTCTCTCCTGAAATTTCTGCAATCAGACGAAGTTCGATCTGCGAATAATCGGCAGAAATAATTTTTTTCCCTTCTCCGGAAACAAATGCTCCACGAATCTGCTGTCCTCTCAATGTCCGGATCGGAATATTCTGAAGATTCGGGTTTACACTCGCCAAACGGCCCGTTGCAGCTGTTGTCTGAGAGAAATTGGTGTGAACACGTTCATCTTTATCAATCTGAGATGGTAAAGCATCTACATAGGTTGATTTTAATTTCTGATAGGTTCTGTATTCCAGAATATGCTTAATGATCTCATGCTTTGAAGATAGTTTTTGCAATACATCTTCAGAGGTTGCATATTGTCCTGTCTTGGTTTTTTTAGCCTTTGGGTCAAGTTCCATTTTTTCAAATAAGATCTCTCCCAATTGTTTTGGTGAATTCATATTGAATTCTTCTCCGGAAAATTCAAAGATCTTAGATTCCAGTTGCCTCAAATCATTTTCCAGATCAATACTTTCCTGCGCCAGCCATTTTTCATCAAGAGAAATTCCAGCCAGCTCCATTTTTGCTAAAACTACCATTAAAGGCATTTCTATTGTGAAGAACAGATCTTCTAAGTTTTCCTTTTTTAATTGTGGCGCAAACAGCTCATATAACTGGAAAGTCACATCTGCATCTTCTGCTGCATAGTCTGTTTGTGTCCTTACATCAGCATCTCTGAAAGTTCCCTGGCTTTTTCCTTTCTTTCCGATAATAGTCTCAATCGAAACAGGCTTATAATTTAAATACA
Source organism: Chryseobacterium paridis (assembly GCF_016595215.1). GTDB lineage: Bacteria > Bacteroidota > Bacteroidia > Flavobacteriales > Weeksellaceae > Chryseobacterium > Chryseobacterium paridis. Next base: position 38,912 of record NZ_JAENHK010000005.1, read on the forward strand.
CTTCTGAAAGATAATCCATTCCATGTCTTCCATCTGGATTCAGAAGATAATGGGCAATCATTGTGTCAAACATCGCTCCTTTTACAGTGATGTCGTATTGTTTTAAAATTTTATAATCGAATTTTAAATTGTGAGCTACTTTCAGCAAATCTTCTTTTTCAAAAAATGGTCTGAAGATCTCCAATGTCTTTAAAACTTCATTTCTATCTTCTGATAAAGGAATATAATATGCTAATCCTTTTTTGTAAGAAAAGCTCATTCCTACCAATTCGGCTTCCAGCTCATTTAATGAAGTAGTTTCCGTGTCAAAACAAACTACTCTTTGTTGCAATAAATTATTGACAAGGATTTTCTGAGCTTTTGGATTATCTATGAATTGATATAAATGCTCATTATGCTCTATTGTTGATTTTGTAGAAGTTGCCTGATCCAATTCTTCATAGGTAGCAAAAAGATCCAACTGAGTTACCTGTCCTTTTACGATAGTTCCTTTCGATGTTTCGGCAACCTCAACCTCTGCTACGACAACTGTTTCGGAAGGCGCAAAGGCACGGTATAGATTCTCATACAATCTTCTGAATTCTATTTCATCAAAAACCTGTTTTACTTTTTCAAAATCCGGAGTTTCAAGATCATATTGTTCCTGGTGGAACTCTATGGGGGCATCACAGATAATGGTTGCCAGTTTTTTAGATAAAATTCCACGTTCTGCTGAAGCTTCTATTTTTTCTTTTAGTTTTCCTTTCAACTGGTGGGTATTCGCTAAAAGGTTTTCAATGCTTCCATATTCTTTAAGGAATTTCATTGCCGTTTTTTCTCCAACACCATCTAATCCCGGAATATTATCTACTGCATCCCCCATCATTGCTAAGAAATCGATTACCTGTTTAGGGTCTTCAATTTCGTATTTTGCCTTTACTTCATCAACACCCAAAATTTCAATATCTCCACCTTTTAATCCAGGTTTATACATTTTAATTTTATCCGTAACCAATTGGGCAAAATCTTTATCAGGAGTTACCATAAAGGTAGTATATCCTTCTTTTTCAGCTTTACAGGCAATTGTTCCAATCACATCATCTGCTTCATATCCTTCTACTCCCAAATAGGGAATATGCATTGCTTCTAAAATCCTGTGAATGTACGGAACTGCAATTTTGATTGCTTCTGGAGTTTCGCTCCTGTTCGCCTTATAATCGGCAAAATCATCAGTTCTTACACTGGCTTGTCCCACATCAAAAACAACAGCTAAATGCGTAGGTCTTTCTCTTCTGATCAATTCGATCAAAGAATTGGTAAAGCCAAAAATAGCTGATGTATCAATTCCTGTACTCGTTAACCTCGGATTCCTGATCAATGCGTAATAACCTCTGAAAATCATCGCATAAGCATCGATGAGAAATAACCTTTTATCTTGAGTTGCGTCCATATTTTCTATAATGAACAAATATAAGAAAATAGGAATATGTATGTTCTACAATTGAGAGGGAGATTTTTTAATTTTAAAATGCCATCAAATAAAAAAAGACCTTTTCAGGTCTTCTTTATTTTTTATTATTTGCTATAATTCAGATAGGGATTATTGATTTTAAATTCATAATTAAAAACTTCCTCGTCCGAAAGACTTAGTAACATTTTGATATATTCCGGTAAAGCCTCGCCGTATTTATTATTATAAGCAGTCGTTTCCCGAATCACTCCATCCACGATTTCCACAGACTTCAAATAATCATTGTTATAAACTATGCTTGAAATTACGACCTGTCCTTCTTCATCATATTCTTTTGAAATACCAAAGATCAGATTTCCTTTATTCTCATTGGTTTGCTCTAAAATACCCTCAGAGGTATAGATATACTCAATCCCATTTTTATAGCCATTTTTATATTCTGCTTCAGATTCAACCTCATCTTTATATTTTATAAATATCTCACCTGTAAAAGGTTGTGTAAATTCTTTATCTAAAAAATATATGGCTTCTCCATTTATATCATTTTTGGTATATAAACGATCGTCAGTATCTTCTAATCTCAGCACTGCAATTTTGTCAATCATGACTGTATAAAACTATATTAACTTTACAGCTTCTTCTATGTTATATGATATCCTGTCATCTTGCGGAATAAGCTTTTCAAAGTAAGATTTATATTTTTCAAAATAAGACTTATCTATTTTTACCAATACAGGAAATAACTGACTGGCCTGATAAGGTTCTCCAGCCTCAACGGTCTGCACTACTGCTTTTTCAATTTCTGTTCTATACAGTTCCAGAGTATTTAGTGATAATAGAAGATCTTTAAAAAAACTTTCAAAGAAAACCCCATCATACAGTTCTAAAAATTCTTTTATGTAGGGTATTAATTGGGTTTCGGAGTTTCCGTTGAAAACGGATATTTTAAGTGCATGCGAAAATTTATCATATGCAGTATCTTTTCCATAGATCCTGTGAGGATCAAAATTTTCTATTTTATCCCATCTTTCATTGATAAACTGCTGAAGTTTAGAAAATCCTTCTTTTTTATTCCAGGAAACCAATATAAGAATAGCTTGATAAACTATTTCCTTATCTTCTGAATTCAGTAATTGAACCAACTTATTTATTCTGTCCGAATCATTTACATTCTCAAGAAGCATCACCTCACTAAGATCATATCCTGTTTCTCCTTCTTCATCATAATAGTATAAAGTATCGTACGTTTCTTTTGACATATTTTCTTCCATGATTGTCTTCTATTTGTTAGGATAAACTTTAATATACTCCGCAGGTACCTGACCTTTAATTAATACTTCCCTATCTCTTATAGTGTTATCCAAATCTCTTTGGGCATTTTGTAATCTTTCTGCATTTTTAGGAGTTGGATTAGCATCATATCTGGCTTTCGCAGCATCCACCTTACTTTGTAGTTCTGCCTGAACCTGCTCGGGCCTCAAAACTTCCACATCCTTAAGTTTTCCGTTTGCGATGTCAGCCTCTAATCTTTTAATATCAACTTCTATAACATGGTCCCCGTATGTTTTACCTACTCCAGGTTTCCCTTCTGAGAATGAGGTATATGGGCTATCACTTTTCTTTGGTTCTGAACCTCTTACGTGATCTGCAACGGTTCCTTTTCCATTTTTATTTGCAGGAACGAGATCTCCGTTTTCATTAACACTTGATTTTACTCTTCCCGGCTTAGATCCTTCTGAAGAGTTTGGACGGCTATCCTGACGATAAACCGACTCTTCATAAGCACTACCATTACCACCTTCATCAGCCTTAGGTGGGTTTTCTCCCTGTCCTTTACTTCCGTTTGCCCCCTCTTCCTCTGGTGTTTTATTTTCGTCTTTATTATTTTGCCCTTCTTCTTTATTGTTGGAATTTCCGTCTTTATCAGAAGGGGTATTTCCATCCTTATCACTACCGCTGTTTGATTCTTTTATAGGCGGAGCAGGCTCTTTCACTTTAATATTAAGCAAATATAAGAAAAGAAGATAATCAGAGGGATGGGCCTGTCCGGTAAAAATACGTTTTCCCATGCCTATTTCCGGAATTCCTCCATTGACTAAAGCAGCTCCGGCATCACCGGCATTCTGAACGTTTCCATAAGCCTGCTCATTGGCTAGGGCATTCAATCCGAACAATGCACGGCTTCCACCCCAGATCCCTGTAAAACTTCCGGCAACGTTTGAGAGAACACTGGAAAAGGTTGGTGCTGTTACGGCTAGTGATCCGCCTGCCAGTCCTGATGCAAGAAATCCTCCGGCTCCCACCGCAGCTCCTCCCAAGGCGCAACCTGCCAGCTGAGTAACATAATTAAACCCACCCAGAGCTATGGCATGGCTCCAGCTTTTGATTTCAGGGGCAAATTTTACCACCCCACCTATAGAACAGGTCATGGTTCTGTTTCCTGTAATACCGGGAGTTCCTGTCAGAAGAAGGTCATCTTTACTGGCATCCCACGTTCTTGCAGTGGCATTTTTCTGTCCGCATTTCAATGCTCCGTCTACAGCTGCAATAACTCCACCCGCAACCCCAGCAGCCGCGCCTATGGCCATCATTCCGATAAGACCAATAGCAGCAACTCCTCCAGTACCTACAATTAAGGCGACTACTACCACTACAGCCACAGCAGTTAAAAGTGCAGCCCAAAGCATATTTTTTGTACAGCCGAAATCTATCCAACTGCTTGTAGCAGTATCTGCAACAGTGATATAAACTTCGCCGGAACTTTTTTTGTTGCTTTTTCTGGTTCCCTGTAGTTGTGCAGGCATTGCGCCACTGGAACACATCCAGAAGTCTTTTTCTGTAATAATCTTATTTCCCATACTCTGGTTTTAGAACTGGTTTTATGATGGCTATTTTATAGTAACCATCATTAGCTAAAGACTATGAATCGCTACGTCTTTGTTGACACTTTTTGCCGCATCCAAAGCTTTATAGAATAAAATAAAGATATCTTCACCATCGTTGGTATAGAAATAATTCGACAGATCAGTTATTCTTTCAGCAATATTATCTCCCCAAGGAGGAAGTTTTTTAAGATCTTCAATATCCCACACGACCATTGAAGGGTCATATTCTACCAACTCTTTTTGTATCGTTTTTAACTCATCGATGGCACCATCGATATGATCTACCGTTAAGGTCTTATAATATAATTCATTCATTAACAGAGGAAATCTACTTCCCCATTTATTATTTTCTAAATTATATGCAATTGTTGAAAAAAAAGAATGTAAAAAACTACCTGTTCCTATTTTATAAAATATAGGTCCTACCTTTAAGCCTGTCATTATTATTTTTTATTATTTAAATATATTAATTATTGAACAAAAATTACTTCCAGATTTGGACAGCTTTTTTGAATACTGGCCTCTAACTGAACCAATGCTTCCGGAGACATATTCTGACCTCTCACATCAATTACCGCTGTTTGCTTTGTTCCTGGTGGAAGGTTTTGTAATCGATCTGTATATTGCCTGTTAAGTTCATTAGTTAAATTTCTTCGTCCTGTATTTGATGTTACATCATAATTTTTCACCTCGACACTATGTCCTGGGTTATATAAATCCGGCCTTGTACTTCCTTCTGTACCATATGGCACTTCTTTTCCGTCAATAAAACTTTTCTGAGTATCATATCCCGGATACATCTGCTCTGCATCTATCTCACTTTTCCTCCAGCTTGGCCTATTCGAATCATTAGGATTATTAGGATTAGGCTCATTAGGATCTGCAACCTGGGCATTTGGATCTTTAACGAATTTGTGAGTTTTGGAATCTTTTAATCTTCCATTACTGTCTCTGTAAGTTCCTGGAGGATCTCCTGGCTGACTACTTTCATATGAATTCCCTTCACCACCTTCATTCGGTTTTGTAGAACTTTCGCCTTGTCCTTTATTTCCATTAGCCCCTTCTTCTTTATTCGTATTATTTCCATCTTTATCAGAAGGTGTATTTCCATCTTTGTCTCCACCTGTATTTTGTTCTTTTATGGGTGGAGCTGGTTCTTTTACTTTTATATTAAGCAAATATAGAAAAAGAAGGTAATCAGAAAGGTGTGCCTGCCCTGAAAAGATACGTTGTGCCATCCCGATCTCAGGTATTCCGCCATTCACCAGAACACTTCCAACATCTTCTGCATCATGCACATTTCCATAAGCATGTTCGTTGGCTAAAGAATTAAGACCAAATAAAACTCTACTTCCTCCCCAGATCCCGGTAAAACTTCCTGCAACATTGGATAATACGCTTGGAAGGGAAGGTGCAGCAAAGGCCAAAGATCCGCCTGCCAGCCCTGAAGCAAGAAACCCACCAGCTCCTATTGCGGCACCACCAAGTGCACAACCAGCTAATTGGGTAACATAATTAAAGCTTCCTAAAGCTAAAGCATGTGTCCAGCTTTTGATCTCTGGTGCAAATTTTACCACCCCACCTATAGAACAGGTCATAGTTCGGTCCCCCGTTATACCAGGAGTTCCTGTAAGAAGTAAATTGTCTTTACTCGCGTCCCACGTTCTGGCAGTAGCATTCTTCTGTCCACATTTCAATGCTCCGTCAACGGCTGCAATGACCCCTCCTGCTACTCCTGCTGCTGCACCAATAGCCATCATTCCGATAAGGCCTATAGCAGCAACACCTCCTGTACCTACAATTAATGCAACCACAACGACTACTGCCACAGCAGTCAAAAGCGCAGCCCAAAGCATATTCTTTGTACAGCCAAAATCTATCCAACTGCTAGTAGCAGTATCTGCCACGGTGATATAGACTTCTCCTGAACTTTTTTTATTGCTTTTACGGGTGCCTTGTAATTGTGCAGGCATCGCCCCACTGGAACACATCCAAAAATCTTTTTCTGTAATAATCTTATGTCCCATATTAAAGTCTTTTTAGAGTTTGTTTTCTTGTATGGGCCTTTATTCTGTTTCTATCATTAATCCGCTGATGTTCTAAACCAAAAGCTATTTTTCTGATAAATTTTTCATGATCCTTTTCATACTCTTTTGCCATAAATATGAAAAAGGTCTTAGTACAGTTTTTCCTGTCGGATTTTAAATTAAATCCGAAACTATAGTTTCTTATAGAAATAGTTTTTATATAAGATTTTACATCAGGAATTCGCTGTATTGTATTCATCTGACATTTTATATTTAAGGATTTCGTCGCTATAAAATGTATATTTCAATTTTGCATAAAGATTTTCAGGGTCGGCAATTTCTTCTCTTGTTATAGAGGCTTCTATAATCCTTCCTGTAGACTTCTCTGTTCTATAAATTCCTTTCTCGTTGAGTGAAGTTTTCAGCTTTGAAACATCAATTTGATTAGAAAACTGAATATAGGCTCTATTATAAAATCCTATATTCAATAAGATTGAAGGCTCTCCCGAAAGTTCTACAATCATCTCATTCGAAGATAACAAAGGGTTACTGCTATTCTTAAGATCGAAACTCCAATGCACATTGGCAGAATTAAAAAAGTTTAATGCATTTTCTTTAAAATTTCCCGGAATCTTTCGTCCATAGATCTTATTGAAATACATCAGGAAAAATTCGTTATTCTGAATTCCCTCTATTAACTTTTTTTCATCCTGAAAAATATTATCATTCAAAACAATGGCATTTTTAATTTCCGGATTATTCTCAGCGATCTTTTCCATTTCAGCTTTTGTCTGTTGCCATTTTGAACGAATAACATCCATATTGGAAACTTCAATCACCTTACCTTCCTTATCTACTGTTAAATACAATTCGTTATACAATCTAGAAAAAGCATTCGTTAAAGCTGCTACCTCTTTAATTAAAGGATTATTGGCTTCCAGCAGGATATGATCGAGGACAATTATCTTTACTTTTACGTGGTCGTCTCCTACCTGTAAAACTGTAAAATCCCATCTCAGTTGTGACCGGGAAATCATATGCACATTCACTGCCTTAATATCCGAATCTATTATTAAAGTATATTGTTCAGAAAATGTATTTTTTATATTGAATAACTCACTCATAAATTTGTTTAATTAATAAAGGCGTCCCCACCATCGATCTTGGTCTGTCCGCCACCGAGATGATTGGCAGGGGATGAAAGATCAATTCCTTTGGTACCGACAACTCCGATTCCTTCCCCACTGATTCCAATTATTTTACCGCTAAGGATGATGGTACCATCAGATTTCAGTGTAATGGAGCTTGCTCCGGTTTTAATGGTAACGTTAGTATCGCATTCTAAAGAAATATTACCTGCATTATCCATAGAAAAAACGGAATTGGCACCTCCACCATCTTTACCTCCTACATTAATGACATTCTTACTTCCCGTGTTTACTGTATTGTTATTACCAACTTTTACTGTTTTATCATTATTAGCATTCGTTGTAGCATTCCCTGCCCCATCAAACTTCATATTAGCCCCTCCCTGATCCGTTAAGAATACTGAACCTGCACCATCATCTAATTCCAGTTTATTTCCGCTTCTGCTGCTCAAGCTTTTGATATTATTTCCGGCGCCACCGCCACCGCCGACTCCACCATGGAACATTCCTCCCATAACGAAAGGACGATCGGGATGCTGATGAACGAAATTCACGACAACCTGGTCTCCAACTTCTGGAATAGCCATAAAGCCTCGATTTTTACTCACTTTTTCACTTCCTCCACCATCAGGAGTCATTACGCGAATGAATTCCGTGGTTGTAGATCCATTTTGCCAGTCGAATTGTACCTGTACACGTCCCTGATTCAGTGGATCTGTATTAGAGATTACTTTGGCAAATTGAGCCTCTGCTTTTGGCTGCTGAAATTCTGGACGCGGAATAAATCCGGTGTCTGAAGCAATAGCATCAAAGCTACCCGTGTAATATCCTCTGGCATCCACTTCATGACTGACCTCAATGATCATTAATTTAGTGAAATAAGAGGTTTGATTACTATCTGTTTTACGCATTTCAATATCTGCAACACATCCAGGATATAGAAACGGAACACTTGTAATTCCTGAAGTAATGAATACATCAGAGGCTTTACTTCCTGCAGTTCCTTTTTGAGATGCATCAATATCCATAAATGAAGCTGCTTTAATAGGAGCTACTCTTAAAGAGGGTGTTGTAAAAGTCTTTTCAGAAATTTCATATGCTCTTTTAGCAATGTCTGAACTATGGTTTATTTTTGAACTACCTGTAGTAAGTTTTTCATTCTTGCTGCTGTTATACCCATAAAAAGTTGGGTTAACGTGTTGAGCCTTCATTCTGATTTTTATATCACTGACACTGCTGCCATAAGTCAATTTTACAGGTTGCTCCTGAGGGGGTAGCTTTCCGAAATGAAGTACTTCTCCATCATAATAGAACTGTTCGCCATAAGCTTCAGCCATTCTTGCCAGATAATTATAATGCGTTTCTTCGTATTGGGAGCTGTAAGAAACATTTCCATGCTGGGAATCTACTCTGAAATCAAATTTATTCTGTCCCAGGCCTTCTTTGATAACCTGATCAGCAATACTGTTTAAACTAATTTCCTTAGCACCTCCAAAGCTTTGAATATGTGGTGCCGCATCTAAAAGAAAACTAGGGCTTGATCCCGTAAGTACAACATTGCCCAGACTGCCTTTTTCCTGACTAAAGCCAACTTCAGTGATGACACCTATAAAACTTCTTTCAGGGCCATCTTCTACGTCTTTGTATTTGAAAACTACTGTAATCCTCTTTCCCAGAAAATTCTGAGCTTCTTCAAGATTATGATTTTCCGGATTACCTAATGTATCATGAGCCAGCATCAAATCGAATTCATGATGCTTTACGGCACTTTGTTTTAACTTAAAGTGTTTGAAATGCTTTACGATTTTCCCCTCAATTATTATGTCAAGTTTAACCACACGGTTAATACCCATGATTTGACTTTCAGGAATAGCACCTGCATTATGTATTTTAGAAGTGGGTTGTTTATTCCATACCTTATCTTCTACGATGGAAGGTGCATTCGGTTGCATCACCTGGTTCATAAAAAGGTTGGAGACATTCTGGGCTGCACTTGAATAAGCTTGTGCCTGCGACAGTTTTTGAGTTACTTTCTGAACTTTACCTTTTGTTTTCTCCTGTACTTTTTCACTAGCTTTTTGTATTGCCTGTGTTTTAACTGCATCTCCTAATTGTTCAGAAGGAGCTTTTACATTTTTGGAAGATGGTATTTTTGACGATTTATCATCATTAAACATAACCTTAGTATTTTGGGTTTAGTGGCTGGTACGATAAACATAATTATCCGATTATTATTTAGATAATTTTCTCATTTTATCTATTATAAAAACTATAAATACTTAATTAATAAGTACATATAGGAAATAAATAGAGTAAGATGTCTCAAAATGAAAAAACAGAATAGTGAACTTTTGTGAGTAAACTATTCTGTACCAATTTTATTTTTACTAAGATGATCGGGTTATTTAGCTCCTGGCCAAACACCTTCATAGATACCATTGCCATAATGGATCGTTTCTGCGCTTACGATAAAGCTGATCAACATACTGTTCTCATCAACTGCATCGAAGTCTACTTCGTGCTGGATAACATATCCGTTCTCCCACTTTAAAGTGATCAGTGTTCCTTCTTCGTGAGATTTGTTGAATGTTACTTCTCCAGTTGTTGGTTTGTATTTTCCGTTTAATAAGCTTTCTAAGATGTCAGATTTCTCTGTAGCTTCAATGGTTAATTTGATGATCGCATTTGATGGATCTGATGCTACACGTCCGGAAACGTCTGTAGATCTTGATACGCTATAGTTAAGCTTTAATAATTTTTGATCTTCGCCTCCGTTGAATTTTAAGATTCCTCTTGAATTTGCTGCCATGATTTGTAAATTTTAATCGTTAATATTTTGTGATGTGGTGTTGATTATGAAACAAATCTATACCCTTTATTTCGAACTCAAAAGTTTTCTAACATCAATTTGAGTTTTTGTAGTAATTCTACGATTTGATGTAGTAATTCTACGACTCTGGAAATAAAAATAAACACAAGTTACTGATTAACAATAAATTAAATTACAAAACAACAGGAAAAAACATAGCTGGAGGTATTAATTATCCGCAAAAATTCTGGATAATATCTTTATTTCGTCGTTTTATTTCCTTCTTTTATAGAACGAGTAAGTATCTTATTTTTCTTGAGTAAAAAGTCTGGCATCAGATCTACCGGTAAATATAATATGCTTTCACCACTTCGTTGAAGTTCGTCCATTATTCCGGGATTCCACGCCAGGATTTTATCAATATCTACATCAAGTTCATCAGCAACAATACTCAAATCAAATCCTGCATTGATATCCGTTTCAGCTAGAGAAGCTGCAACCTTGTTTTGTCCGGTCCCATTGATAAAGACTGCATTCATCCGGGAATTGTTATAATCACCTAATACACTTTGCAGCTCACCGGTCGCATAGCATGCATTTAAATATTTTTTTACATGATTAACGGTCTCTTCTGGCAGGAATTTACTGAAAATATGATATTGTGAAGATCCGGCAGCATCCATTGCTCTTGAAATATTGCCTTCACCACAGTTGTAGGCAGCAACAACCGTTACCCAATTGTTATATTTCTTATATAATTTGCCCAGCGAGATTACTGCTGTTTTAGTACTTCTGTACAGATCTGATCGGCTTTGCTCAGAAAGCCCGTATTGATTCGCGTGAGCAGTCATAAACTGCCAGACACCCACTGCTCCGGCCCCTGAAACTTGCTTTCTGTCAAAACCTGATTCAATCAATGCCAGGTTTCTTAAGTGTCTTGGCAATCCTCTTTGAGAGAGTGAATATTCTATAAATTCAACTATTTCTTTATTTGAATTAATGACACTTTTATATCTTCTCACACTGTTCTCGGAAGTATCTGACGCAGATAGAAACTGCCCATTCACAAAATGAACGGATGTCATCAATAATAGTCCCGTAGCAATGTGTTTGAAATTAAATTTCATCCTACAATTTGATTATTAATATTTTCATTATAAAATTAAAAAAAATAAAAGCACTCTAGAATGCTCTTATCTTTTAAATATTATACTACATTCCAGCTTAGTTTCTCTTCTTTAGTATTCCAATCTACATGAATGGTTTGTCCTGATTTTACTTCTTCCCGGACAATCATTTTTGAGATCGGTCTCGCCAGTTGAGCACGGATAACTCCAGAAATCTGTCTTGCTCCATATTTACTGCTAAATCCTCCCAAAGCAAGATTTTTAACCGCTTCATCACTTATTTTAAGTGTCATACCCAATCTCATCAATGAGGCATGGAGTGATTTCAACTGAATATTAAAGATTCTTTCAGCGATAGATTCTGTAATCGGTGCAAAAGGAATAATTTCAGTAATTCTGGCTAAAAATTCAGGTCTGAATCTTCCCGAATTAGACATGATCTGCATTAATGATGAAGACTCGGGGACTTTGCCTTCTTCAAACTGCTTTACAATCTCCTCACTTCCTATATTGGACGTGAATAATATTAAAGCATTGCTAAAGTCTCCTTCTTTTCCAAGTTTATCATGAACTTTCCCTTCATCCATGATCTGAAGGAATACGTCAAAAACAGAATGATGTGCTTTTTCAATTTCGTCAAATAAAACTACGGTATATGGCTGTTGTCGAATTTTATTGACCAACATACCACCCTCTTCATACCCAACGTATCCTGGAGGCGCTCCATATAGGAGTGCCGCTGAATGTTCTTCTTTAAATTCTGACATATCAAAACGAACCATCGCTTTTTCATCATTGAAAAGAAGTTCAGCCATTGATTTCGCCAGCTCTGTTTTCCCTGTTCCTGTTGGCCCCAGTAAGAAGAAAGATCCTATCGGCTGTCCTGGTTTATTAAGTCCGCTTCGGTTCTCAACAATTGCATCTGAAAGTATTTTTAAGGCATGATCCTGTCCTACAACACGATTTAATAAGAGAGATTCCATATTCAGAAGCTTCTCTTTTTCCTGAGCCTGGATTTTACCAATAGGAATATTGGTCTTAGCAGCCATTACCGCTGCAAGCTCAAGCCTGTCAACCTTCTCTCTTTTCTTAGATGCATGTTGAAGCAACTCAGCGTATGTATCATCAATGATCTTTTTAATCTGATCTACCGGCATTGAATTATCAATAGCAGGTTGTTCGCTCAAAGATCCCCATAAAATAGGACTGATCTTATCTCTCAATAAATTATACGTCCAGATCAGTTCATCTGCCTGATCTTTAGCATCTGTGTACTCCTCTTTTAAAATGGTTTCATAACTTTCTTTCCAGCTTTCCAGTTCTTTTTCTGAAAGTTCATCAAGCATTTTAATAGCAGCCATTGTTCTGTCCAGAAGATCAATCGCAGCATCAGGTAATTTCTTCCCTTTAGCATATCGTTTTGCTAAGCGCACACATTCCGGAATAGCTGTTTTCTCAACTTCAATATTATGGTGCTTTTTGTAACCATCCAGCAAAACATCAATCATTTTGACGCATGTCTTCTCATCCGGTTCGTTTACGGTCAGCACTTCAAAACGTCTGTTGAAAGCCTGTTCCGGCTCAATAATTTTTCTGTATTCTTCCTGAGTCGTTGCTCCGATAACTGTAATTTCTCCTCTTGCCAATTCAGGTTTTAAGAGATTAGCAACATTTCCGATGCTTCCTTTTGGATCTAGCAGGGTATGAATTTCATCAATAAACAAAATAGCTTTCTCTATTTTTTTACACTCATTAATTACTTTTTTCAGACGGTCTTCAATTTCTCCCTTATAAGAAGTTCCCGCCAATAGCGCTCCGGTATCCAGTTCTAATAAGGTTCCATTTTTAAGCATATCAGGAACGTTACCTTTGGTGATCTCAATAGCAAAACCTTCTACTAAAGCAGTTTTACCAACTCCAGGCTCACCAATGATAATTACATTAGGCTTACTTCGGCGACAAAGAATTTCCACAAGCATTCTTAGTTCTTTATCTCTTCCGATAATATTTTCCAGTGTTCCCTGTCTTGCTTGAGCAGTCCTGTCGACACAGTAATTTTTAATGGATGGAAAAGAAGCTTCAGAAAAGTCGGACGTATTGGAAAAAAGTGAAGAAAACTCACCATTTTCTGAGGTACTGAAAGGGGTATCTTTTCTGTAAAGATTGAGTATCTCATGCTCTCTTAATGGCAAAGACTTCAACTGTTGTAACGAGAATGCAACCTGAGGTTTTACAATGGCAGTTAGTATACAGATCGGGGTAATCTCATCCAACCCTAATTTTAGCCTGATATCATCAGCTTCTTCCGTGATCTGATCAACATGCTCATCCTGTCCTACTTCATCAGGAAGATGGGTTGTTTTCGGATAGTCCTCGATTCGCACATCCGCCCACTCATAAAAATATCCGGGGTCTTTATCTATATTTCTCAAAAACTCATTAAGCCCGATATCTTTATGCATCAAAGCCTGTAAAAGATGTGGTCCGCCATAAGTGGCATTATAATTTTCTCTTGCTATAGATTGTGCAATATGAAAAAGCTGTTTTACTGTCTCGTTGGTTACTAGTACTCCCATTGATAATTTTCTTATTAATATGTGTTGTGTGTTTTGTGTAAATAATTCTATTTCCCACCAATTGTGGTCCAGTGTCGGTTATTTTTCTAAAATAGAAAAGCTTTGAATTTATTTTGCGATAGTTATACTCCTATTATGATTGCCTCTTCACAGTTCTGTGAGGGGCTGTAGGATAAACTGTATATGTTAGGGCGTAATTGACATAATTTCGTGATTCTGGTGAGGTTTAAAGGTAAAAAAAAATATCCAATCAGATTGTTTTTCGTTAAAAGTATTATTTTACCAAAATTTTATACATATCTGATCTACCCCAATGCATAACTCAGGCAAAAAAGACTGCCTTTTGATGGACAGTCTCTTTTTCTATGAATGTGGATTAAAATGTGTCGTTTTGAATTAGCTTGGCCATAAACCGTCAAAAGCAGCAAGACCATAATTGATTGTCTCAGCGCTTACTACAAAACTGATCAGCATACTGTTTTCATCTACTGCATCAAAGTCTACTTCATGCTGGATTACATACCCATTCTCCCACTTCAAAGTAATCAAGGTTCCTTCTTCGTGAGATTTGTTGAATGTAACTTCTCCGGTTGTTGGTTTGTATTTCCCGTTCAGTAGGCTTTCAAGAATATCAGATTTTTCTGTAGCTTCTACGGTTATTTTTATAAGGGCATTTGATGGATCGGATGCTACTCTTCCAGATACGTCTGTAGATCTGGAAACACTGTAGTTAAGTTTTAATAATTTTTGACCTTCGCCTCCGTTAAATTTTAAAATGCCTCTTGAATTCGCTGCCATGATGTAAATTTTTATCGTTAATAGTATTTTTAACTCCGTGAATGTGAAACAAAGATAACCACCCGATTTCTTACATAAAAGCTTTTAAATAAATTTCTGATTTTTTGTAGTAGTTCTACGATTTATCACAATTGCTATAAGATTATAACATCTAATTTTTCCTTTGACAGAAGTGGTTTTCATTATTTTTAAAATATTGAAATTGTAGAGATATAGATAGCTGTTTTTTCTTTCTGTTACAAAAAAAGAGGCGGAAATAAATTTCCGCCTCGTGATCTATTATGATTGATTAATGCTTTGTATACTCCGGCTCTTCAACAGGAAGCATTGTTGGCATAAAATATTCGTTTAGCCAATAGAATGTTTGTCCGTTTTGTTGAATTTTCACTGCTGGATTATTTCTGTGAGTAAGCATTCTTTCAGCTAAATCTTTATAGTTTAAGAAGTACTTTCTAACTGTTTCATTTAAAACAATTTTAGATTTCTTCCAACCTTTAAGCTTATACTTTGACATGAGCTCTTCTTCAGAATTATCAAAACCAGTGGTTACCCCTACTGCATAAGACATTGGCTGTTCATACAAATCTCCTTTGTCTAAGAATTTCGTAGTTGGATTATACTTTTTAAGAAGCTTAACATATTCTTTAATCGCTTTTGACTGATTAAAATCTGCCCTTTCTGCACCTGTCTTTAAATAAACTTCTTTATAGAAAGCTTTAAGGTTATCATATTCTGTTTCAGAAATTAAAATACCTTTTTCAAGACCTGGCTGATACTCTTTAAGCTCTTTTGGAATATATCCCTTTACCAAAAACGGACTTCCGTAATTGATAAGCTGAGCGGCAATTCCTGCAGGAACCGGGTTGGTAAGTCCTGTATATAAATATTTATACTTGTAGTCTACATCTGTTTTTCCAGCTCCTACAGAAGAGTGGAAATACTCATTCAGAGAATTGTCGATTGTTGAATTATCAAGAGTTACCTGAGAAATTAAACTATCTACAGATTTTTTCAAATACCCTGGTGTCGCTATATCACCTTTTTTAGGAAAAATTACAAATCCCTGTGACATACTTTGCTTTGGATAATCCAGTGAGAAAAACCCTTCATCACCTTCTACAAGATTAAAGTTATTTCTTGTTAATACATCATTTTGATTGATGATCTTTTGCTTTTTGAGTTCAGCAATATTTTTTGCGGTATTGGACACTACATTCTGACCTAGCAATACGAAATCATTGTAAGTGTCTGAAGATCTCGAACTGGTCTGGAACATAATTAATCTTGCCTGTGCCTGTGTAAGGGAATTGATAACGCCATACATATTCCCGCTCTGATTAGCAGATGTCCCTACGGTTATCACAATATTGGTTTCATCAGGAACATTTGAAAGAAGGTTTCCTGCCGCCATCAGCCCTTCACTAACAGGTTGATAACCGCTATTAGTAGGACAATTCATTTCATTAATCTTCTGATCAATAAAGGTTGTTATTTTACTATAATCAGTACTTAAATTAGATACCGCTACATTATCCCCACATGTATTGTTTTTGTATAAAACAACTCCATACTTTACAGTATTGAAATAAGAAGGTTTCTCAAATCTAAGCTGTAAATCCTGTAATAAAGATTTTACAATCGGAGTATATGGAGCATTTGGCCCACTGATATCTACTGCAAATACGATATTGATTCTTTTATTTCTCTCCGTAATCTCACGGTAACGATCAAAATAAATAGGTTCACCAAGTACGTTGAAGATATAGTTTTTGCTATAATCTAAAATATTGGTAAAATATTTAGTTTTTGAATCTGGAGTTGGAGCATCCTTTAAAGCTAATTTAACAGGATAAATATTTTCAAGGGGTGTTCTTTTATTAACATCTGTAAGAAGAACCGCTGTTCTGTTTACGGCATCATTTCCTCCCGGAGCTCCTTCATGTAAACCTAAAGCAGTTTCTGTAACACCCGTTGTATTTTTCATTTTCACTGCAGAACGCTCGCCCCACGCGGATATTACATTCGAACTTACCCATCCGTATAATCCTGTACTGATGCTATCCAAATCAATATTTGGTTTTTTTCCTACCAAAAATCTTTTGTTATTCTCAGCCTGCTTGTAAACATATACTATTTGCCCGTTAGGAATCTTCACATTAGCGTTTTCAATTAAGCTAGGAGAATTGAAAACCATGATAGAATCATTTTTATAGTACCTCTCTGCACTTCTGATTACATCACTGTTGCTTGGAACGACAGCAACCCTTACCGGATAACCTGTCCTTTCGTCTTTTAATGAACTGTTCCACAACAAAAGTTCAGATTCAGGAATCCAGCCATAAGTTTTGATAGATTTTGATGACACCTTCTTCATAAGTGCATCCGGAATATATTCCGCCACTTTTACCATGCCGTCTCTATGTTTCAAAACCATTAAAGGCTCCAGGAACTTAACTTCTTTATATGATTTTTCATCATTTTTATCGAGATAAGCAGTATTTCTTGATCTATCCGAAATGGCAATCCATGGAACAGATTTTCTCGAATAACCATTAACTACCGGGGAATTATCAATTTGCCCGTATTGCGTCGGCTCTGGAGTTTTCTTTGACGGTAATTTTACCTGACAACTGGTCAATAAAAATGAAACTCCGATATAATATGCTGCTAGAGGAAATTTATTTCTCATCCTAATTTTCTTTTATGATTTGGTGTACCCAACAATGGGTTATAGTTATTTGCTTTGGTTAATATCAACTTTGGTAACACAATTCTGTGTATCATCAAAATTAACTTTTACAGTCTGAATAACAGTATTTCTTTCAAACTGAAGTCCCGCACAGTACATGTAAAAATTATTTACTTTGCTATCATTTACTTTTACCACCGTATTTTCGTTGTTACAAAGATATTTCTGAAGTAAATAATTATAGTGTGAATTGAAGCTATTCCCATTGGCTATTTGCTGTAAATGGTATTTAAAATCATTATCGATCTTAGCATATGCATCTTCTACACTTACATCCTGATCATTCAATGCATCATAAGAAGGATTGATTCTGATACGGTGTATAATTGGCTCAATGCTCTCGTCCGTGTATAAAGTAACAATATAATCCCCTGGTTCCTTATAGGAATAGATAGCCAATTTGTCTTTAGAGTCAGTCGTTCCACTTTCTCCAAATTTCCAGCTAAACTGTTTTGCATCAGAGATCGCACGAAACTGTACGTTTTCGAATTGCATTGCCTGCAATGGAGCCTCTATTGTTGTTTTAACCGTTGCAGTGTCTTTTGCTTTCTGAAGAGCTCTTGCAGAAACCAATACCGGGAAGGATTTAGAGTATTTGTTATCAATAATGAGGGTCACCGGATAGTATCCTGGTTTATTGTAGAAGTGAATCCCACTGCTTTTCTCAGAAGTTGTTCCGTCTCCGAAGTTCCATTTTTTGCTTTTTGCAAATTGTGTTTTATCTTCAAATACCAGCGTATCTCCTACACTTATGGTAGATGGATACACAACCCCTACAATATCATCCGCAGAATGAATGACCTTTTTCTGCAGCCATAGTGCAACAAGAGCCGCAATTAGCAATGTCGCTATAACACCGATAATAATGTTCTTTTTGTTTTTTTGAAAATAATTCATAGTTATAATGTGATGTGATTTGTTGAAAATGATTTTTCCGTTTATTGAGTTCTTTCCTTTAATGCATTTTGTCGCTCAAATACGCGGTTTTTAGTTTCTTTAAGACCAATCAGGCAATCCTGATATTGTTTTTGAAAGAGTTTTATATCTTCCGTAGTTCTTGAAATGATTTTTTTATCTTCAAAGTACATTTTATAAAACTGGGCAATCTGTGGATAAGCATCTTTTCTGATGTCTATAAAATCAGGTCCAAAAGTATTATTAATATCATTGATCCCTGTCTGAATAGAATTTTCTACAAAAGGCTCTGTAGTTTCATCCGTCAGTCTGCTGATCTGAGTGAATGTACTATCTTGTAAGCGTTGCGTTAATTTTCGTTGTTGATCAAACTTTGCTTTCTGTTCAAGCTTTTGAATAGCAATGATATCATCTTCAGAAAATGGTGATTTAAATCTTTTTAGAAAAATGATCCCTAAAAATATAAGTGCGGCTAAAAGCATTAAAATCAAATAAACAAATTGATATTGCTTTTCTTTTTTGGATAATGTGATGTGTCCTTGCATAACTTTATCTTTTTCTTCGACTTCCTGTGAACTTTCTGGTAGGATCTACTTTAAGTACGTTTTCCATACTTCCAACTTTACCCATACATCCATTGACATCTCTTATTGCAATTTTTTTCTTGTTGGAAACTTCTACAATATGATTTTTCAAAGTCAGCATTGGGGCTATTTGTTTCATAAGGACAGAATAGTGCTTAAAATTATCCGCACTATCTTTACCCATAATATTCTTGGCATTATTTACGTTGTCAATAATATCATTCCTCAGAAAAATATCATTTTCTACTCTATTCAGCCTGCTCATTCTGCTAAAGATGGTATCTACCTGGACTCTTAATATATCACTTCGGCCCAGCAGCTCTCTGTAGGCTTCGGCATCCCGGCTAACTCCATCTGTTTGCGCATCGTAACTTTTAAAAAAGAAAAAGACACTGGTAAAAGAAACAGCAGCTAAAACGACAAAGGACAGAACAAATTTCCAAATGCCTACCCTGACGTCCGATCGATTTAATTTTCTTTCTCTATTTGAAGACATAGATTGTGATTTATTTGGGTCTGTGAAAGTATAAAAAAAAAAATTCTTGCACAATATCTAACTTTTATGTGATATAGAAACTAGTTTTCGATTTAAATTAAGATTAATTTTAACTTTAATAAGTTTTTATTAATTTAGACCCCTAAATTTAACTATCACAGGCCAAATCGATATTAAATATTAAAGTGAGTAAAATATTAACTAATACTGTGCGATTCTCAATAGCTGACAGTGATTTTTATTTCAAAAAAATACTGGTAAAAACGCTTTTGGAAAGTCCATTTTACATGCTCCTCAACGACTGTAATAATGGGCACGAACTCGTAAACAGAATCTATAGAAGACAGGAAGATGTCTTTATCATCGAACTTTTCATGCCGGTTTTAAGCGGAATTGAAGCCATAAAGTATATCCGAAAAAGCAATTCGGAGACTCCTATTATTACCTATTCAGGAACCTATCAGGAAGATATGGCGGAAATCCTATCTAAAATTCCCAATCTATATTATTGTGAGAAAAAAAGCAATGTGATCCGGGATATTATAAAAGGACAGATCGTATCCAATACGTTTAATTATGAAGCCTACTCCAAAGAATGGGAACAACAGCCTCTTGCCGTGATGGAGTATATGGACCGACAAAAAAAAAGCCAGGAAGAACTTTCATCTACAGAAATACAACTGATGAAATTCTGCTACGAAGGCTTTAGTAATAAGGAAATCGGAGAGAAACTAAATCTAAGTACGAGAACCATTGACACCTATATTAACAGGCTTACAGAGAAATTGGGATTGAAGACAAAACTTCATCTTATCCGCTTTTGTGTAGAAAATGGATATTACAATTCCAGTATGTAAAAAACATAATTTTGCATTATTCATATAGAGTAAATGTAAAATCCTCAATCGTTTACCGAAATTTTTTTGCCACTAATTTGCTAGTATTCAATTTTTTTAACTAAATTTGCACACCTAAAATTTAAAATTAAAAAAGGAAATGACAAAGGCAGAATTGGTAAACACCATCTCAAATAAATTGGGAACAGAAAAGAATGAAACACAGAAAGTTGTAGAAGCTTTTATGCAGGAGATCAGAACTTCTATGTATAATGGAGATAACGTTTATCTAAGAGGTTTTGGTTCTTTTATAATTAAAACAAGGGCTGCTAAAACGGGAAGAAACATTTCTAAGAACACTGCAATTGAGATCCCTGCTCACAATATTCCTGCTTTCAAACCATCAAAATCTTTTGTTGAGAAAGTAAAAACTAAAGTTGCAGTAAAATAAAAATTAACTGAATATTAACTAGTTACTAAAAAATTAAAATTATGCCAAGCGGAAAGAAAAGAAAAAGACACAAGGTTGCAACTCACAAAAGAAAGAAAAGAAGAAGAGCAAACAGACATAAGAAAAAATAATCTCCTTTTTCGAGATTTATAATATATTAATATAGTTGGTGTTTTTAATTTTTTAATTTACACCGACTATATTTTTATTTGTAACTATAGGATTTCCAAGGAATAGGAATAGGTTTTATTTATTGAAATAAATAGCATAACTTTAATTACAAATTCTTAAATTTAAAAATATTTATTTACAAAAAACCATGCGTATTTCCTATAATCTTAACAATTTTATCTTATAACAAAATGAAGAAAGAACTAATAGTTTCGCATGAGGATGAACTTACAAAGATTGCATTACTGGAAGACGGAAGACTATGTGAACTTCATGAGGAAGAGGACAAAAGTGATTTTATAGTTGGAGACTTATTTATAGGAAGAGTAAAAAAACTGGCACCCAATCTTAATGCTGCCTTCGTAAATATTGGCTATGATAAAGATGCTTTTTTGCATTATCAGGATCTGGGCCCGCAATATCTTACGTATAAAAAGTTTTTAAAAGATACTATTTCTAAAAAACAAAGCTCTTCAAGCTTAAAAAATTTCGAGATACAACCCGAAATAGACAAAAACGGAACTGTAGACAAAGTCATCGCAAAAGATGATATTGTTCTGCTACAAATTACCAAAGAACCCATTTCTACCAAAGGACCCAGAATTTCGACACAGGTTTCTTTAACAGGGCGTTTTTTGGTTTTAATACCTTTTGACAATAAAGTTTCGATTTCCAAAAAAATCAGAAGTTTTGAAGAAAAGGAAAGATTAAGAACTCTTATTGAAAGTATCAAACCTGAAGGTTTTGGTGTTATCATAAGAACCGTTGCTGAAGGAAAAAAAGTAGCTGACCTCCATAATGATATGAATCAACTGATTCAGAAATGGGAAGGTACTTTTAAAAACATTCAGAAAAATAAGGTTCCGTCTAAAGTTTTAAGTGAAGAAGACAAAGCTTCAGCTATATTAAGAGACAATTTCAATCAGGATTTCGTAAGCATCATCTGTGACGATGAACAGATGGTGGATGAAATGAAAAATTATGTGGAGGTTATAGCTCCCGAAAGAAAGAATATTGTCCAGTTTTATAATTCTCACATTCCTCTTCTGGAATATTACAATGTTGAAAAACAGCTTAAACAAAGCTTTGGAAAACACGTCAACATTCCAAGTTCTAAAGGAGCTTATCTTGTTATTGAACATACAGAAGCTTTACACGTAGTCGACGTGAACTCCGGAAATAACATTACGACCGGAAATGCAGCCAATAAAGAACACGCTCTCAACGTGAATAAAATGGCAGCAACAGAAATTGCAAGGCAATTACGCCTTCGTGATATGGGCGGGATTATCGTAATCGATTTTATCGATATGCCAAACGCCGATCACAGAAGAGATTTGTACGAACATCTGAAAGAAGAAATGAAGCGCGACAAGGCTCGCCACAAAATTTTACCTCCAAGCAAGTTTGGACTGATACAGATTACCAGACAGAGAAATCGTCCGGAAAAACAAATCGAAACAAAAGAAGAAAACCCTAACAAAGACGGAGAAATCGTAGCTCCTATTGTTATTGTAGAAAGGATGGAAGAAACCATCAGAACTATCATGCAAAAAGAAAAAGGAAAACTTTATCTGCATGTGCACCCATTCGTGGAAGCTTACCTTACGAAAGGTATTAAAAGCATCCAGATGAAATGGTTTGTAAAATATAAAAAATGGGTAACCATCATCCCAAGGGATTCTTTTAAATACTTGGAATACAAAATTTACAATTCTAAAAAAGAAGAAGTATCAGGATATTCCAATTAATACGAAATTACAACCTCTAGTTTTCTAGAGGTTTTTTTATTTAAATTAGCTATACCAATTTCATCATTTCAAAACACCGGAAAACAATGAGCAAAGAACACCATTACAAAAGTACTATCCAGTGGACTGGAAATAAGGGGGCAGGGACAAGCAACTATCGTAATTATGATAGAAGCCACACGATTTCTGTAGAAAATAAAGCGATCATTGAAGGATCTTCTGATCCGGCATTTCGGGGTGACAAAACCAAACATAACCCTGAAGACCTGCTCTTATCATCTTTATCCTCATGTCACATGCTTTGGTATCTTCATTTTTGTTCAGAAGCAGGAATTATTGTGACAGATTATACGGATAGCGCAACGGGGATCATGGAAGAAACAGCTAATGGCAGTGGCCATTTTAAAGAAGTTACACTAAACCCAACCATCACCGTTACAGAAGATTCAATGGTAGAAAAAGCAAAAGAACTTCATAAGAAGGCTAATGAATTTTGTTTTATCGCCAACTCCGTCAATTTTCCTGTGAAACACATGTGTACTGTATCTGTCAAATCTCTTTAATAATTCCGCGAGTTTTCACGATTTTACAGTTTTGTAATTTCACAGTTACAGATTCACGATTTAGCCAATCCGCCCTTTAGAAATGGTTAATTAATGTTAATGGCTATTCTATTCTTCGAGATATATTACTAAATTTGAGCTATGGAAAGTTTTGGAAAAGATTTATTGAGAAAAATTAAAAGTGTAGAATTACCCGGAGAAAATGCTCACGGAGTATTCTCACCACCCTATCGTCCTGTTTTTAATCGGGAAGAAATCTTAGAAAAAAATCCAAAATTCGCTGCTGTAAATATTGTTTTATATTTAAAAGATGACGAATGGTACTTTCCATTAATTCAGAGAACCATAAACGAGCATGACAGACATAGCGGACAGATATCTTTGCCTGGTGGAAAACGTGAGGAAATGGACAGAGATTTTGCCGACACTGCGGTACGTGAGACCTCGGAAGAAATTGGGATTGACAAACATTATGTGAGAATCATAAGAGAGATGTCCCCCATTTATATCCCGCCGAGTAATTTTTATGTGTATACTTATATCTCATACACCAAAAAGAACCCTACGTTTGTTTTGCAGCAAAGTGAAGCCGTAGAAACGATAGAATTTCCTATTACTTCATTTCTCAATCTCCCGGATCAGCCAGAAATTATGGCTTTACCCAGTGCCGGAGGGCATGAAGTCCCGGTTATCAATTTCAACGGATATATCATCTGGGGAGCAACAGCAATGATATTAAGTGAATTCAGCCAGTTGCTGAAAAAAATGTAACTTTGCATCACCGTGTTTAATTGAGAAATGGCGAAGAAAAATATTTTCACCGATGCATTCGGAACACCTTACTTTTTGAAAAGGTTAATTATTTTCATTTTAGGATTTGTGTCTTATAGAAGATTCAATGGCTTTAATAAATTAAAAATAACCGGTACTGAACACCTTGTGGATCTTCCGGATTCTAATGTGTTGTTTGTATCCAACCACCAAACCTATTTTGCAGATGTAGCAGCAATGTATCATGCTTTCTGTGCAGTAAATAATGGATATTTAAACACCATTAAAAATCCAATCTATCTTCTTAATCCGAAGATCGATTTTTACTATGTAGCGGCTGAGGAAACCATGAACAAAGGTATTCTTCCTAAAATATTTAAAATAGCAGGAGCAGTAACCGTAAAAAGAACGTGGAGAGCAGAAGGTAAAAATGTGAACAGAATGGTTGACCTTACTGAGGTTGATAATATCATGAAAGCCCTTGATAATGGCTGGGTAGCTACTTTCCCTCAAGGTACTACTTCCGCTTTTGCCCAGGGACGCAGAGGTACAGCTAAGTTGGTTAAAAATCAACGCCCGATTGTCATTCCAATTAAGATCAATGGTTTCAGAAGAGCATTTGATAAAAAAGGATTGCGTGTAAAAGTGACTGGGGTAAAACCTACGATGGAATTTAAAGCACCTCTTGATATCGATTATGATAAAGAAAATGCCAATGAGATTCTTTTAAAGATCATGAACGCGATTGAACAAACGGAAGATTTCAATTTGCTACACCAATATGATGAAGAATTAAAAGCTAAAAAGTTAGAAAAAAAAGACTCAGATAATTAAAAAAGGTAAATTACATATGAAAAGGATAATAGGGATCTTATTCGCAATCATAGTATTAGTTTCATGCAACAGCCAAAAGGTATATTCAAATTTCGATATCAGTTATTCCAGAAGTGGAGGTTACGCGCCGGTTTATGAAAATCTGCTTATTAAAGACAATACTGTACACTACTCTTTTGAAGGCGAAGGAAAAAAGATCAAACAGGATTTTAAAATTTCAGATGAAGATTTAAAGAAATTGAACACTATTCTTTCTCAAAATAATTTCAGAAGAATACAAGAAGATCACAAGAAACTTTACGATAATGTGACTACTTCTATTAATATAAAGAAGGGGCCTAATGAAGGAAGCAAAACAGATGCTAGTCTGGTGATGCCTAATTTTAAGACCAACTGGACGAATATTACCAATGCTTTCCAGGAGATCATTACTAATAATATTAAAAAATAATACATACAATTGAAGACCCATTTCATTGCTATCGGTGGAAGCGCTATGCATAATCTTGCCATCGCACTAAAAGACAAAGGATATCAGGTTACAGGTTCAGATGACGCTATTTTTGAGCCTTCAAAATCAAGGCTTGAAAAGAAAGGAATTCTTCCTGAAGAGATGGGTTGGTTCCCTGAAAAGATTACCTCTGACATTGACGCGGTTATTCTGGGTATGCATGCCCATCAGGATAACCCTGAATTGGCTAAGGCAAAAGAGCTGGGGTTGAAAATATATTCTTATCCTGAATTTCTTTACGAACAGTCTAAAAATAAAACCAGAGTTGTTATCGCAGGATCTCATGGAAAGACCACGATCACTTCTATGATTTTGCACGTTCTTAATTTTCACCAAAAAGAGGTGGACTTTATGGTAGGAGCTCAACTGGAAGGCTTTGATTGTATGGTAAAGCTAACGCCGGATAATGATTTTATGGTATTGGAAGGTGATGAATACCTTTCCTCTCCCATTGATTTACGTTCTAAATTTTTATTATACCAACCTAATATCGCTTTATTAAGTGGAATTGCCTGGGACCATATCAACGTTTTCAAAACATTTGATGATTACATAGAACAGTTCAGAAAGTTTGTGGCAAGCATTACTCCTGGTGGAGTTCTTGTATACAATGAAGAAGATGCAGAAGTGGTAAAAGTGGTTGAAGATGCTGAAAATTACTTTAGAAAAATCCCTTATAAGACTCCTGAATATGAAATCAGTAATGGTAAAGTCTTATTAAAAACAGAGATGGGAGATATTCCACTTTCTGTTTTTGGAGCTCATAACCTGTTGAACCTGGAAGGAGCCAGACATATTTGCCGACAATTAGGCATCATGGATGAAGACTTTTATGAAGCTATTATGAGCTTCAAAGGAGCTTCTAAACGTCTCGAAAAAGTAGAAAGAGAAGATAAAGGGATTCTTTATAAAGATTTTGCACATGCACCTAGTAAAGTAAAAGCTGCTGTAAAAGCTTTTAACGAACAGTTCAAAAAAGATAAAAAGTATGGATTCCTTGAACTTCATACCTATTCCAGCTTAAATCCTGCTTTTTTAGAGCAATACGACCATGCTATGGATGGTTTGGATGAGGCTATCGTTTTCTATTCAGAAGATGCATTAAAGATTAAGAGAATGGAGCCTATCTCTCCCGATCTGATTAAAGAAAAATTTAAAAACGATCACCTGAAAGTATTTACGAATGCTCAGGAACTTCATGCCTATTGGGATATTTTAGATAAGACAAAAGGAGTCTTTTTAATGATGAGTTCTGGTAACTTTGGAGGTTTAGATCTTATGAAATAAAATAAATTACTTAATATAAAATGGTCTTTTCTATTCTTTAGGAAAGACTTTTTTGTTATAACAAATACCTTCAGTATCTATTGTAATCATACAATGTGAAATAAATAATATCATGAAAAATGCCATTATATCATTACATAATTTATAAATAAAAAGGTATGATAGAATAAGTTTTAAACATTCAGTTTTACAGCAAATAAAATCGTAATTTAAAATTCATATATAAATGATAATCAATATGTTAAAATTTAATTTTCTTTATGTAGATTAAATATTTTAATTATTTTTATATCACTAAAATACATGAAATGAAGAATAAAATTTTATTTTTTATGATATTGCCATTGACAATATCTGCACAGGTAGGAATTAACACTACACAACCCACAAAAACATTTGACATCAATGGTGAATTAAGAATTCGAACACTGGGGCAGGGAGCTCCAATCGATGAAATACTATCCGCTGATGCTAATGGAAATATCCGTAAGATTTCCAGAGATGAGCTTGGAGGAGGAAGTTCAGGTTTTAATTCTACCATTCTAGGATATGATCCACAACCTGTGGCCAACAGACAACAACCTCCCGGGGCAGTTCCTGGTGGAGGAACTGCTTCAGAGCTAGGCTGTAAAAAATGGTCTGTTAATAATCATACCTATTGTGCTTATCAGATTTCTCAATCTATTAACTGGTTCAATGCATTTAATTTCGCTAAGCAGATGGGAGGATATTTGGTAACCATGCCAAGTGATGCTGAAAGAATTTGGGTGAATACAAATATTGTAGCATCGGGAACGGGTTATAATCTGGCTAATAATGTATGGATCGGCTTTAACAAAATCAGAAGACCAGGAAATCCGGATCAATTACAATGGATTACAGGAGAAGAGTTTAGAATCAACTGGTCTACAAATCCTGCTACGACTGAAAATTGGTTTGCAGCTGGTGAACCTAATAATTCAGGAGGAACTGAAGGTGCTACTCATATATTGGTTGGTGGAGAAAGAAGATGGAATGATCTTGCAGGAACGGTTACTACCTCTGGTAGTAGTCCAATGAACCAACTTATTATTGAATTCAATGAATAAATAATTAACCAGAAATCTTGTTCATATATTAAAAAAAGCTTCTTTCAGAAAGAAGCTTTTTTATTCTAGTTTATTCTGGCAAAAAAGCGTCTGATAATATCATTGGTTCCATCACCATCTACATCCTGGGTACGGTCTTCCATAATCATCTCTGCCTGGGTAAGCTTAGTAATGAAATAAGGATAATCCTGTTCTCCTTCATACCAAAACTTCATCGTTGATTTCTCCAAAGTATAATTTCTGGTTACAACATCAGTTTGCACACAACTATTACCTTGTGGTGCAAAAGTTGTTGAAGTCATATTGGTCTGTTTAAACTCATGTGTACTTTTTTTCTGACATTCTGTGGGAAAACTGGTTTTTGTTTGCTGATCTTTTGAAGTATATACCTCAGATTTTCCAATATACCATTTCCCCCTTATCGACCCTGCATTCGGATCAATAATATCCAATACTTCATTATCACTACCACAAGCTAGTATGGAAAGCAAAGCAGTTGATAAAAATATTCTTTTCATATATGTATAATTTAAAGCCGCAAAAATAAGACAATTTTTATTGCAGTTTTTCAACTTCGATAATAAGATTTTTTAAAATGTTAGTTGTAGACTCTTTGCTATACGGGTGGATCGACTGCCCTACCCAAATATTCACAAAATCAGCATTGTTCATTGCCTTAGCCATTTTACGCAATTCCCCTGTTAGTTTATTCTGATAAGGATATGGTAAAATATAATCAGAGCTATCTAATGCTTTGGTAAATTCATTTCTGATTCCTCTTGCATAACGCCCAGAAAAGCTTTTGGTCAAAATAATATCATCTTCACTTACACTTTTCAGTCTTTCTTTCTCAAAAGGCTGTAAAGCACTTTCCTGAGAAGCCAATAATAAACTTCCCACCTGAAAACCTTGCGCTCCCAAATTTTTTGCAGCCAATAACGTCCTTGCATTATAAATACCTCCTCCGTATAATAGAGGAACTTTTACGTGATCAAATACATGTGATAGTAATGAGAGACCTCCTATATGAGGAATTTCCCCAGCATTAAAGGTACCTCTATGCCCTCCCGCTTCAATTCCCTGTACACAAATAATATCAATTCCAGATTTCTCCAATATCAGAGCTTCTTCTAGGGAAGTACAGGTACCAATAAGTACAACTCCATTCTCCTTTAATTTTCCAATACTTTTATCATCAAGATTTCCAAAAGTAAAACTGAGAATTTTACACCCTTCATCAATAACAACATCAATAAGTTCATGATAGCTACTTACCTTCATAGCTTCAAGATCCGGAAGCTCAACCTCTAAATGGTTTTCTTTTGCGAGCTGTTCAATAAAATCCTTCGTCTTTGTAAACTTCTGTCTTAAAGAATCTGTTATTTCAGGGATGTTGTGTGCAAAAATGTTAACAGCAAAAGGCTGGTCAGTTAGTTTTTTTGTTTCTCTGATCAGTTTAACAGCCTGTTCAGCAGATAAATCTGCCAATGCTAAACTCCCAAGACATCCGGCATTCACTGAAGCTGAAACCATCTCAGGAGTACTTACACCAAACATAGGAGCCTGAATGATGGGGTGCTGTATATTTAATTTTTTGCGAATTGCGTCTGGCCAGATCATAATGTTATTTTTGATTTAAAATTTACGAAAAATCCATGTAGAACCAGTGGAGTCATCTTATAAAATAGTTTGATATATGTCATTTTTTTATGTCTTATAATATCCATTTAGGTTTTGGCTAAAGCCAATTTTTTGTGTTATTTATTTAAGTTAAGTGGGCTAAAGCCCACTCCTATTGATATGATAGCCACTTTATTCTTTACATTTATACCTAATGTAAAAAAAAGATGATCCCTGTGATCTGTAGTGAAAAAATTACAGCTAGTCCTTAAAAAACAAAAGCGGGCTAAAGCCCGCTTATTATTGATATCCTAATTTTTTAAATGTCTGCTACAGTATTCAACATTTTCTTTTCCCATTCAGGATCTTTCGGATCGAAGAATAATCTTTTACCCGTATCTAAGGAACGTACTACATTCATTTCATCTTCTGTCAATGCAAAATCAAATACATTGAAGTTCTCTTCAATTCTGGATGGAGTTATAGATTTTGGAATAACCACAAAACCTTCCTGCAAATGCCATCTTAAAATTACCTGAGCCACTGTTTTATTATATTTTTCAGCAATTGATTTCAGTTTTTGATTTTGTAAAAGATCTGCATTTCCATTTCCTAAAGGACTCCATGGTTGTGTGATGATATTATTTTCTCTATCATAAACCTGTAATTCTTTCTGTTGGAAAATTGGATGGAGTTCAATTTGATTGATCACTGGAAGAACAGTTGAATTCGCTTTCAACTCTTCTAGTTTCTCAACCGTAAAGTTACATACTCCAATAGCTTTTATTTTCCCGTCATGATATAACTCTTCTAATGCTTTCCAGGCTCCCAGAAAATCGCCAAAAGGCCAGTGAAGAAGATACATATCCAGGTAATCAAGCTGCAATCTGTCTAATGTTCGCTGAAATGCTGCTTTAGCTTTTTCATAGCCATGATCCTGTACCCAAAGTTTTGAAGTAATAAACAGATCATCTCTATCTACTCCACTATTTTTTATAGCATTTCCTACAGCTGTTTCATTACGATAAATAGAAGCTGTATCAATCATTCTGTATCCTGTCTGAATTGCTTTGATAACTGCATCTTCACAGACTTTTAAATCTTCAATTTGCCAAACACCAAATCCCAGAGCCGGAATGTCAACTCCGTTATTTAAAGTAACCACTGGTTGCCCTGTGTACGTTTTTTTCTGCATAATTCTCTATTTTAATTTTTATTACAAACCTAAAGTCTAACAAATTTGCAATAAAAATTTGAAATTATAACTTACCATTTTCACTGTTTTTACACTATATAACTTCTCTTTCCCTCACAACTCATAACTCATAACTCATAACTCATAACTCATAACTTATAATTCATAACTTCTGGTCCAGCTTTCCAATTTTTGCTACTTTTGCAAAAAACCAAAACAATGTCACATCACATCCGATTAGCAAACACTGACGATTATTCAAGAATTATGGAGATCTGGGCTTCTTCAGTAAAAGCGACCCATGATTTTCTAGCTGAAGAGGATTTCAACTACTTTAAAGAAGTAATCCCAAGGGACTATCTTCCTCATCTGGATGTTTACCTGATTACTGAAAATAATGAGGCAAAGGGTTTTGCATCGGTGGCTGAAGGTACCCTAGAAATGTTATTTATACATGATGATTTTCGTGGACAAGGATACGGTAAAGAGCTCTATCATTTTATGAAGGATCAAATTGGTTTTGACAAACTGGACGTTAATGAACAAAATCCTCAAGCCATTGGTTTTTACGAAAAAATGGGTTTCAAAAAGGTAGGAAGGTCCGAAAAAGATGGTTCAGGAAAAGCATATCCGATCATTCATATGAGTTCATAATGGATCAGTTTACTTTCCATCAGATAAATAATAAGGATAAGACTCAGATTCCCTATGATTTACTTTTACTGGCGGATGAAACAGAAGAGGCAATCAATAAATATATATCGAACTGTGAAGTATATCTCTTAATTCAAAATGGCCAAAGAATTGGGGTTATTGCATTGCACAAAAACACCGATACAGAATTAGAGATTAAAAACATGGCTATTATCGATAGATATAGAAATAAAGGCCTCGGAAGTATTTTAATCAATAAAGCTAAAGAAATGGCTAAAGAAAACCACTACTCTTCTCTTTTGGTCGGAACTTCGGATACAGGCTTTCAGCAAATCAGATTTTATGAGAAAAATGGATTCATAAAAAAAGAAATACGAAAAGACTTTTTCATCAAAAACTATCCTGCACCTGTTTTTGAAAACGGGCTCCAGATGAAGGATATGATCGTTCTTGAATTTTTAATCCATTACTTCCCTGAATAGCTTTTTGATGTGCCCAATTTCTGATTGATAGCTTGTTTTTTTTCTGCAACCAAAGTATAACGTATTTTCCAACATTTTATCACCTTCCCAAATCAATTTTATTTCTCCGTTTTCAATTTCCTTTTTACATAAAAAATCAGGAACGACAGCCAAACCTCTTCCTCCTTTCAAACAACGAATGATTGAGTTTAAATTGGGTACAATATAATTCGGACGGAAATTAGGTTTATGCCCAAAATTCAAAATCCAGAATTGAAACAAGTGTTCCATATCACCCGTTGTCCCATACCATTTCTCCTGTTTCAGCCAATCTTCAATCTTTTCAAAATCCTTTGTCTTCAATACTTTATTGAAGCTTTCTGTATCCACATCTTTCCCGCCCACTAAAATGATCTGTTCAGATGAAAAAGCTTCATGCTCAATGTTCAATGAAGACCCTTTTTTAGGAGTGATAATAAGATCCAGAATCCCTTTATCCAACTGATCAATCATTTCAGGGTATTGCCCAAAATTGATAATTAAATTAAATGGTAATGTAGAAACATATTGTTCCAACGTGGTCTGAAAGGTTTCAAAGCACATTCCTACACTAATCGTAGGTGTATGTTTCTCTGTAGATTTCTGAAAGTTTTTTTCTACATTTTCCAGTTTTTGCAATGGTTCAAATACAGCATTGTAAAGCACTTTCCCTCTTTCGGTAGGTATCATCTTTCTTCCGGTGCGATCAAATAACTTATACCCAACATACGCTTCCAGGGAACTTAAATGTAAGCTTACTCCTGGTTGGGAAATGAATAAACTTTCAGCTGCGCCAGTCAGAGTCCCTGTCTTGTAGATCTCTTTAAAGGTACGGTACCATTCTAGATTAACCATAATTAAGTATTTAAATTCTGATACAAAATTACAAAATAATTAGAATACTGATAATTAAAAACAAATTTTTACATTCATCAGATTAATTATTTTTTTAATCAGAGCACTTGAGCAAGTAATTGAATATCATAATATATCCTTAGGAAACCACAACTTTTTCATTCTTTAAAAAGCGGGCATAATAGTTCGGAATCTCACTTTCTTCAATTTGCTTTGCAACCTCTTCAACAGGGTAATTGAGCTGAATAATTTTCGGGGTTATTTTTTCCTCATCAATTGTCAGAACAACATAAGAAGCTAATCTGTTTTCTTCTTTTGAACGACCTACAGAGCCTGTATTTATGGCCCATTTTTCACCCAACTTCTTTTTAAAGGAAATATGAGTATGTCCCATCAATATTACATCAGACTGAGATGCATTAAGCATATCCTCAAAAACCTCATCATTTTCAGATTCATACAAATAGGTATCATTACTTTCTAACCCCGAATGTACCAATTGGATATTCCAATGCCTTTTTCCTGTCATATAATTTAATTTTAAATGAAAAGGCAATTCTCCAAGAAAAGCTTTGTTCTCTTGGGTGATATGCCTTTTCGAATGATCAATGGCTATAAATCTAGCAGCGGTTTCCTCTTCCGAATGTTTGCTTAATGGAATAACCGGAATATTAAAGGCAATTCTCTCGTCATGATTGCCTAAGATGCATGGAATATTGTTTTCTCTAATTTTTTGAATCACTTCATTTCCCCAGGGTGCAAAATCTACCAGATCTCCTAAACAGAATTTCTGGGTGATCCCTCTTTCCTTTATATCATTCAGTACTACTTCCAAAGCAGGAAGGTTTCCATGTACATCACCGAAGACCGCTATTTGTATCATACTTCATCCAATTTATCAAACAAAATTACAAGAGAAAAAGCACAATAATAGTAAGCATCAATATGATATTTGACCGTAATTTTATAATTTAATATATCATTATTCTGATATTAAACTATAATTTATATTATTTTTATCATAGCAATACCTACCCTAACTTTGCATCATAAATTTTAAACAATCATAAAACAATGAAAAAAGTATTAATAATTAATGGTGGTCAAAACTTTGGACATTCCGGAGGGAAATATAATAAAACAATTGCTGATAATACTTTAGAAGCTTTACAAGGTTTTGAAAATGTAGATGTTAGAATAACGAACATTGCAGAAGGATATGATAACAATGAGGAAGTTCAGAAATTCGTTTGGGCAGATTATATTATTTACCACACTCCGATCTGGTGGTTTCAGCTTCCTAATGGATTTAAAAAATATATAGATGATGTCTTCACCGCAGGTCATGCTAAAGGTATTTATCTGAGTGATGGAAGAACAGCTGAAAACCCAGCGATTAATTATGGAACAGGAGGAATGCTTGGTGGTAGAAAATACATGTTAACAACCAGTTGGAATGCACCCGAAACAGCTTTTACCCTTCCGGGAGAATTTTTTAACGAGAAAAGTGTGGATGATGGGCCATTATTTGGTTTCCATAGAATGAACGCTTTTGTGTCTTTACAGAAAATGGACAGCTTCCATTTCCATGACGTAGAAAAAAATGCCAATATAGAACGTGACATGAAGCTTTATCAGGAACATATCAAAACTGTTTTTGAAAAAGAACTAAAACCTCAACTAGCCTAATGAAAAAAATACTGATAACCGGAATTACGGGATACATTGGAGGAACAATCGCTGCAAAATTACTTGATAAAAAGTATAATGTGGTAGGTTTGATCCGTAATGAGATCCATGCAAAAGAACTGGCCACATTAGGAGTTGAAACCATAGTTGGAGATATTCATGATGAGACCGTGATACAGTCTGCGATCCAAAAAGTAGATGCGGTTATTCACAATGCGGATTCTGCTGATGATGCTTATGCTATTGACAGTATTATCAATGCGTTGGAAGGAAGTGGAAAAACTCTGATTTTCACATCAGGTTCGGCTATTTTCGGAGGTAAAGAAAACGGAGAGAAAAGTGATTTTGTTTTTACAGAAGATATTCCTTTAAATCCGAGGTTGGAAATGGCTTCTAGAGTACTGATCAATGACTATGTTATACAATCGGCACATAAAAATATAAGAAGTATTGTTATTGTTCCAACAATGGTATATGGTAGAGGCTTAGGGTTGAAACAAGATAGTATTCAGGTTCCTGCTTTGCTTCAGTTTTCTAAAGAAAAAGGGTTTGGTATTTATTTTGGAAAAGGGGAAAATATATGGTCAAATATCCATATTGAAGATTTAGCAGATCTCTATGTACTTGCACTGGAAAATGCGAAGGCAGGATCTATGTATTATGCAGAAAATGGTTCATCAACTATAAAAAATATAGCCGAAACTATCAGTGACAAATATTCCCTGCAGCCAGCACAATCTCTGAGTGTACAAGAAGCAGTGAATAGATTCGGTGCAGCAGGTGGATATTTTGGATTTGCTTCTAACAGTTTGTGTAACTCCGACAAAGCAAAAAAAGAACTAGGCTGGAATCCGCAACATCTCTCAATTGAAAAATTTATTTAAATAAAAATCATAATGAAAATATATCTTACAGCAGTAATAAAGGCAAAAGAAGAACATCAGGCAGAAGTATTGGCAGTTCTTCAAAATATGGTAAAAGAAACACGCAAAGAAGAAGCTTGTGAGCTTTACAGTCTTCATCAGGGAATAGAGGATAAAAATGAATTTGTCTTTTACGAAATATGGAAAGATGCAGCAGGACTCGATCAACACAATCAACAGCCATATATTCAAGCTTTTGGTGCTTTGATTGATGAAAAGTTGCAGGAAATTCCTCAAATTTATAAAACCAATATTTTGTAAGCATGAAAAAATTTGCGCTTTTAATCCTGAGTATATTCATGATAGGATTTGCCAATTCACAAAACAAAAAATCAATTACTATGAAAAAGAAAATTTTATTCGTCGTGACCAGTCATGACAAAAAAGGAGATACCGGAGAAAATACCGGATACTATTTAGGAGAGGTTTCTCATCCTTGGGAAGTCCTTCATCATGCAGGATACGATATAGATTTTGTAAGTCCTAAAGGAGGAACACCTCCTGTAGATGGATTTGATCTAAAAGATCCTGTAAATAAAGAATTCTGGGAAAATAAAGAATACAAAAATAAAATTGATCACTCATTACAACCTTCTCAGGTAAAGCCTGATGAGTACTCAGCTATTTTCTATGCTGGAGGTCATGGTGCTATGTGGGATCTTGCAGACAATACAGAATTAGCTTCTATTGCATCAAAAATTTATGAAAACGGAGGAATTGTAGCAGGAGTTTGTCACGGCCCGGCAGGATTGGTTAATATCAAACTGAATAACGGCCAATATCTGGTAGATGGCAAAAAGATCAATGCTTTTACCAATGAAGAGGAAGCTGAAGTGAAATTAACAAACGTTGTTCCTTTCCTTCTGGAAGATCAATTAAAAGCAAGAGGTGCAAAATTTGAAAAATCAGGTCTTTGGCAAACTCATGTTGTAACAGATCAAAGAGTGATCACAGGACAAAACCCTCAATCTGCAAAGGCAGTTGGTGAGGCTATTTTAAAAGAACTAAAAAAATAATATCAAAAAAATTTAATACAAAATGGAATATAGAAAATTAGGTAATACTGACCTTGAATTATCAGTGATTACTCATGGTGCTTTCGCCATAGGTGGAAATATGTGGGGTGGAAATGAAAAACAAGATTCTATAAATTCTATCCATGCTTCTTTAGATAACGGTGTAACTTCTATTGATACTGCTCCATTCTATGGCTTCGGATTAAGTGAAGAAATGATCGGGGAAGCTATTAAAGGAAAAGACCGTTCAAAAATCCAGTTATTAACTAAGTTCGGTTTAGTTTGGGATGGCAGCAATCAGGGAAAAGGAGAGTTCTTTTTCAATGCTGAAGAAGATGGCAAAACACTTCCGGTATATAAATTCGCTTCTAAAGAAAACATCATCAAAGAAGTAGAAGAAAGTTTAAAACGTTTAGGAACTGATTATATTGACCTGTTACAATTGCACTGGCCAGATAATTCCACTCCTATCAGTGAAACCATGGAAGCTTTAGAGATGCTGATCCAGCAGGGAAAAATCAG
Organism: Chryseobacterium paridis; assembly: GCF_016595215.1. Taxonomy (GTDB): domain Bacteria; phylum Bacteroidota; class Bacteroidia; order Flavobacteriales; family Weeksellaceae; genus Chryseobacterium; species Chryseobacterium paridis. The sequence goes on from NZ_JAENHK010000005.1 coordinate 75,713, forward strand.
AACTGCAGGAGTAAGCAACTACCTTGTAGAACAAATGGAAGAAGCTTCTAAAACGATTCAACTGGCAAGCAATCAGGTATCATACAGCATGCTGAACAGAGCTATAGAAAAAGATCTGGTACCTTACTCTTTAGAAAATAATACAGGAATTATTGTGTATAGTCCAATGGAGAGAGGATTATTAACCGGTAAATATTTCAAACAAGCTCAGTTAAAAGCTGATGATCACCGTAATGGATATTTTGCTCAGTTTGATCTTGAAAAAGTAAAAACGTTTCTGGAAACACTTGAAACTATAGCACAGGAGAAAAATGCTACTGTTTCACAATTGGTTTTACGTTGGACAAGTCTACAACCATCGATCAGTGTAGTATTAGCCGGGGCCCGTAATGCACAGCAGGCTGTTGAAAATGCACAGGCAATATCTGTCGATCTTTCTCAGGAAGAATTGAATACCATTAATTCTGCACTGAAAGAAATGTAATATAATAATTGAAAGAGGAAAGTTGAAAATTGAAATTACTTTTAGGGTATTAACAAATAATAGCCATTTGATTGAAAGTAATAGCTTAATTGATTTACCTTCATAATTGAATATCATTTATAACACAAGCTTCCATAGCTTTCAATTTTCAACTTCCCATTTTCCATTTTCCTCTTTCAACTCTCACAAAATCATATAAAAATGAAAAATAATCTGATCACAACGTTCGGGTTGGCAACTATATTGGCTTTTAGCAGCATATCCATTAACGCTCAAAAGCTTTATGTCAATCCGGAAGATCAATCATGGTATCCATCGTCATATGGTGCTCATGATGAAATAGGAGCCGCCAATTTGTTGACTCCAGAAGTCGTAAAAAATGCCATTACATTAGTAAAACAAGGCAAAACATTACCTTTAGCAGTAGCTATTGATAAAAACCTTCCGGCATTCCGCCACAGAAGTTTTAATTTATATAATATTCAGCCCGGAGAACAGGGTGGCCAAAGCATCGGTCCTAATAAATTCACATTTAATGATGAGTTGGTCAATGGTTGGACAGGTGTTGGAACACAGCTTAACGGAATAGGACATATTGGAATCAACAATACGTATTACAATGGTAATAAAGCTGCTGATTTTGTAACAGTAGAAGGAGTAAAAAAGCTAGGCATTGAAAAGGTTCCACCATTTGTAACCCGTGGAGTGGTATTGGATATGGTAGCTTATTATGGAAAAGCGGTTGTTCCCGGAGGAACAGAATTTACAGTATCTGATATTAAAGCAGTTTTGAAAAAACAGGGAATTAGCCTAAGAAAAGGAGATATTGTTCTTTTCAATACAGGATGGCTTGAACTGATCGGCAAAGACAATAAACAGTTTTTAGAAGTTGAACCTGGAATTGGAATGGAAGCTGCTCAATGGCTAGCAGATCAAGGCATCGTTGCTTTTGGTGGAGATACCTGGGCTTCTGAAGTGTACCCTAATCCTAAAAGCAAAGAAGAGTTTCCAATCAACCAATTTATGTTGGCAAAAAAAGGAATTTATAATTTGGAACTCATTGACAGCCGTCCTTTGGTAAAAGAAAAAGTATGGGAATTCCTTTTCGTTCTTGGGCAACCTCTTTATAAAGGTTCAACTCAGGTCAACATCAACCCTGTAGCCATTTATTAGTAATTAAAAGAGATCTCTCCGGTGTCGAAATGACAGCATCCAAATACATTTTAAATTTCATCATAAGCAAAAGAGCTTTTCAAATTGAAAAGCTCTTTCTGTTAAAAAAACAATTTTAAAAAAATTATTTCATAATCGGTAAATGAGTGCTTATAGCAATCCTGTTCCATCCGTTAATCGTTACTATTGCCATAATAATCTGAGCGATCTGATTATCATCAAAAAACGACTTTGCTTTTTGATAAGTTTCTTCAGTTAAACCTTTATGGCTGATAAGCGTAATCTCCTCTGTCATAGCCAAAAGAACTTGTTCTTCTTCAGTAAATAACTCTAAAGCTTCTCTCCAGGCGTTAAGTAAATAGATTCTTTGAGGAGTTTCTCCATATTTTACTGCATCTTTGGTATGCATATCCAAACAAAATGCACATCCATTGATTTGGGAAGCTCTTACTTTAATTAATTCTTTTTGAATAGGATTTAAAGAGATCGTCTGAAGATATCCTTCTAATCCCATCATTGCTTTGTAAGCCGCTGCATCTGTTTTTGCAATATTGACTCTTGTACTCATAATATTATATTTTTTTGGTTAATTGATCTAAACTAAATGAAAACTGTTTTTGACTAGCTAATAAAAATCCTGCTGCACTTCCCACCCAGACAGAATAGTCCAAAGGAGCTTTTGCCCCTAAAGCTATCGTCATAGACAATGCGAAAATTAGTAATAGAAATCCAGCTCCATACGCTGCTATACGGGTTTTATAACCTATAAGCAATAACAAAGGAATCGCGATCTCAAAAAATGTCGCTGTATAAGCTGAAAATTGACTTAACCCTTCCGGAAGGAAAAAGGTAAGCTGCCGCGTATATTTTTCAAAATTTTCCCAGTTCCCCCAGGTTGAATTTTCTCCCCAAAATCCAAAACGATCTGCGACCGCTGAAAGCATGGTTACAGCAATGGCTAGTCTTAAAAATAACTGTGAAAATTGATCTTTTTTATCTGTCATTGTATTAGCTTTTAATAACATGACAAAGTTGCGACTTTTAAATTCTAAAAATCTTAAACTGGTTTAAGAACGTAATTTCGCTCTGATTTCACTAAGATATTCCGGGGTAAAACCCAAAAAAGAAGCAATTAAATATTGTGGAATCCTTTGAATAAACCAGGGATACAAAGTACTGAAGTGAATATAGAGTTCCTCTCTCGTCATTTCATATAAATAGCGGATCCTTCTTTCCGACGCAGCATAGGCTCTCTGATAGATCATCCTAAAGTAACGTTCCATGACCGGATGTTTCTGTAATAATAGTTCCTGCGTTTCAAGATCAATAACTAAAATCGTTGACCGCTCTACTGCCTGTATCGTAAACTCAGATTTTATTTGTCGTTCATAAGCAAAAGTATCCGTAATCCACCAATTCTCTACAGCAAACTCGGTCGTTTGCTCTACTCCTTTTTCATTGACAAAAAATTTTCTGAGACAACCATTGACAACAAAATACATTGATCTACACACCTCTCCATCAAGAAGTAAATTCTGCTTCTTTTTAACTTCCATCACTTTAAAAAAAGATAATACGGAGGCATAGTCTTCCTCATTGATGGTAATGAATTTGTCAAGATGTGCTTTAAAACTATCCATTTCGAAATTTAGTATTCAAACTTAACTTTATTTTTTTAGTTTTACAATTACAAAATAATTAATCATGGAAATCGTTGCTAAAATTTTGATCGCTGTAGTAGCATTAGAACATATTTATATTCTTTGGATGGAAATGTTTGCCTGGGAAACAAAAGGAAAAGAAGTTTTCAAAGCCGCTTTACCGGCAGAAATGTTCAAACCTACTAAAGGATTGGCAGCCAATCAGGGACTTTACAATGGTTTTCTTGCTGCGGGATTGATCTGGACCTTCTTTATTAAAGATGCTGAATGGCAAACGAATATTGCGCTCTTTTTTCTTGGGTGTGTAGCAGTTGCCGGAATTTATGGGGCTATTTCTGCAACAAAAAGAATATTTTTTGTTCAGGCTTTACCAGCTATTTTAGCGATTATCGCTATACTTTTGAAATAATTCTTTCCCACAGATTTCACGGATGACGCAGATTTTTAATATTTGAATCCGTGTTATTTGTGAAATCTGTGGGAAATTAACAATATAACAATATTTCCCTATCTCATATAAAACACATAAGTCCCCCAATCTTTTAATCTTTAAATTTTTCAATCTTTTAAATGGCTTTCTTGCTGCAGGATTGATCTGGACTTTCTTTATTAAAGATGCAGAATGGCAAACGAATATTGCACTCTTTTTTCTTGGTTGTGTAGCAGTTGCCGGAATTTATGGGGCTATTTCTGCAACAAAAAGAATATTTTTTGTTCAGCCTTTACCAGCTATTTTAGCGATTATCGCTATACTTTTGAAATAATTCTTTCCCACAGATTTCACGGATGACGCAGATTTTTAATATTTGAATCCGTGTTATTTGTGAAATCTGTGGGAAATTAACA
>NZ_JAENHK010000005.1:80099-390604 GCF_016595215.1 Chryseobacterium paridis
ATTTTTTCTTGGTTGTGTAGCGATTGCCGGAATTTATGGGGCTATCTCTGCAACAAAAAGAATATTTTTTGTTCAGCCTTTACCAGCTATTTTAGCGATCATCGCTGTACTTTTGAAATAATTCTTTCCCACAGACTTCACGGATGACACAGATTTTTAATATTTGAATCCGTGTTATTTGTGAAATCTGTGGGAAATTAACAATATAACAGTATTTCCCTATCTCATATAAAACACATAAGTCCCCCAATCTTTTAATCTTTAAATTTTTCAATCTTTTAAATGGCTTTCTTGCTGCAGGATTGATCTGGACTTTCTTTATTAAAGATGCAGAATGGCAAACGAATATTGCGCTCTTTTTTCTTGGTTGTGTAGCGATTGCCGGAATTTATGGGGCTATCTCTGCAACAAAAAGAATATTTTTTGTTCAGCCTTTACCAGCTATTTTAGCGATCATCGCTGTACTTTTGAAATAATTCTTTCCCACAGATTTCACGGATGACACAGATTTTTAATATTTGAATCCGTGTTATTTGTGAAATCTGTGGGAAATTAATAATATAACAATATTTCCCTATCTCATATAATGCACAGAAGTCCCCCCAATCTTTTAATCACTTCAGATCTCCCATCGATTGTTTAATTTTTTCCCGATGAATAATCCCCCAATTCACTAAGGTTTCTGTAACAGGAAGTACAGACTTTCCATAATCAGTCACGGCATACCTTACCGTAATTGGTTTTGTGTCCTGGATGGTACGGGTAATCAGCAAATTGATTTCCAGCTCTTTCAATTCCTTGCTCAACATTTTTGCTGAAATACCATCAATTCCTCTCTGGAGCTTTTTAAAATGAATTAACTGATCTGTACGGTTGGTTAAATACCGTAAGATCATCAACTTCCATTTCCCTCCCAAAACATCCAGACTATCACGCATAGCAAATAATTCTTCTGTGCATGTCGCTTCACGTTCTACTCCGTTTTCTATAATTTTTGACATAATAGTATCCTTAAAGTTACTAGTTACCAATAGTTAACTAGTAGCAAATATAAACTATTCTCCATCTACATTTGTCTTAAAATTCAATACAATGAAAACAGTAACATTGAATAAAGATTTTCAATTGCAAGATGGATGGACTGAAAGACCCCAACCAAAAAGCAATGAGGTTTTAATTCAAATAAAAGCAAGTGGGTTTAACCCAATCGACTATCAGATGCTTGAAAATGAGCTTGAACGAAAACTAATAAGTTCTCCGATTCTAGGACGAGAACTTTCAGGAATTATTGTTGGAAAAGGCGCAAATGTTTCTCAATTTGAAATCGGCGATGAGGTATTTTGTGGCAGTGGTTCCATGGGAAGCAATGGTTCCTATGCTGAATACATAACTGTACCAGAGGCTATCGTGGCTTTAAAACCTAAAAACATCTCATTTGAGCAGGCTGCCGCTATTCCATCCGTTGGAATGACCGCTTTACAAACTTTTAACCGTTTACAGCTAAAGCTTACTGATACTATATTGGTTACAGGTGCAACTGGTGGTGTAGGATCTTTTTTTGTCAAACTTTTAATTGCTAATCATTTCAAAAATATCGTTGCAACTGTAGGATCTGAAGAAAACAGAATGCTACTATTAGAAATGGGGCTTCAGAATAATCAGATCATTAATTACAAGGAAGATGATCTCGTAGAAAAATTAATTCAAGCAAATGGTGATCAGCTTTTTGACATAGGAGTTGATCTTGTTGGCAACTCCATGTCTGAAATAACCGCAGAAGTATTAAAGGTCCACGGGATGTATGTAGATGTTACTGCCCTAATCAGCAAAGATGCAAAGGAAACTCTATTCAATAAAGGAAATATCATTATGAACATTTCCAACTACACCTATAGCATGACAAGGAACTATGATTATTATAAAAACAGTTTAACACAAATCTCCAATCTCATTGAGGAACAACTGATTGCCCCACCCAAATACAGGATAATTGGAAACCTATCTCTGGAAACAGTCCTCAAAGCCCATCAAATACTCAAAAAGAATCTTACTCAGGGAAATAAATTAATTATGACTCATTAATTATGAACAAAATACCAAGACCCATCGTTACAGGAATTCAAAACGGAAAATCAACTATTGTTGAAGATCAAAGGGTAGAAAATGTGGTAGAGCATCTACCTGGATTGATTATTTCAGATTTATGGAATACACAAAAAACTCCGGCAAATCTGGATTTTGAAATTCCCATTCCCAATACCGGATTTCCCCAGACTCCAAAAAACGGAACTTATTTTCGATATGTAGTAATTCCACCTGATAAAGATCTCGGAGTTGAATCTAAGGTCGGAGAACCTCATCCAATGATGCATCAGACTCAGACTTTAGACTATATCATTATTTTGTCTGGTGAACTCTATCTGATCATGGAAGAAGGTGAAACGCTTCTTAAAACCGGAGATATTGTAATACAGCGGGGAACGAACCACGCATGGAGCAATCGTTCCGATGAGCCTTGTATTCAACTGGCAGTATTGATTGGTGCAGAAGAGTGAGAGTGATTGAAAGATTTAAGAATTTAATTATTTAAAGATTGAAATGATTTCTCGTGGTATAACCGATTGAATAATTTTAATATTAAAAAATTCTCGCGGATTCAATAGATCATTATCAAAAATCTGCGTCATCTGCTCAATCTGCGAGAGAAATATTAATTATAAGTATTAGATATTTCTGCAAGCTTCTTCTTCATCAATTCAGGTTTAAACTCTCCTTCATGATAATACACCAAATTCTGATCAGCATCCAATATGATCCATAGTGGATAAACGGGCTGACTTTTATTTTTAGATAATGCTAAAGCCAATTCGTGGATCCCGGAATTTCCATTTGGAAGATAGTTAAACTCCTTCCCCTCAAAACGGATCTTGTCCTTAGTCTTTTCCGCTTCAAAATTGATAAAATAGAAGTGATCATTAATCAGATTGACTAGATCTTTATCTTTATTCAGATTAAAAGATTCAATTTTACAAATGGCACACCAGCCTGTATACAGATGAATAATGACAGGTTTGGGATGTCCGTCATGCAACGTTTCCAGTTCAGAAAAAGTGCCCTCTCTCATCTTTTGAGAAAGACAAAAGTAGGGCACTAACATTAAAAATAAAATCGAAAATATTTTCATTTCAAAGTATATCTTATTCCAAAAAATCCACGAATTCTCTGCATAGGTGCATACCCATAAGCAGTATCGAATTTGTAATTATTTGGATTATTAATAGGGTCATTTACATGTTGATCAAACGGGTCAAAAGGTCGCATTAAAGGATCTTTGGGTGTAAAATTGAAAAGGTTTTTAATTCCACAATACACTTCAAATCCAGATTTAAAGGCTTTTGAAACCTGGATATTAGCCAACGAATAGAAGGGTGAATACTCAGGGCGGAAATCATCCGGTAAAACAGGTAATCTCATGGGTCCATAAAACTGACCTGTAAAATCCACCGTTAAAGCATTCGGGAATTTATAGGTCAGACTGTAAGTTCCGCTCCATTTCGGGGCATGCAGCTGCTGAACTTTAGCATTTTCACCATCTAATTTCTGAAACACTTCAAGATAGGTCACTCCCAGATTAACACTAAGAGGAAAACTAAAACTAAAGTCTACATTCATCGAAGCTCCTTTGGAAATACCATATCCATGAAGATTATCATAAATAATTTTATCCGGATCTGTATCAAAATCACCTACAATCTTATTACTGAAATAGGTATAAAATGCAGAGGCATCGAGATTAATCAGGCGATTGCCTACTGGAATTTTCCAGATATAATTTAAATTTCCATTGATTGATTTTTCAGGCTTTAGATCAGATTTTATAACTACTTCCCGGGAACCCGTTAATGCTGCGTGGTCTTCCGTAAATAAATTCACAACCCTAAACCCGGTTCCAAAATTAAACCGGAGTGTGTGATAAGGATTGGGAGAAAATTTCCATGCAAATCTTGGTGAATGTACAGAATGATGAATTCTGTCATAATCGTATCTGTAGCCTAGCAATATTGTGTTTTTAGAATCGAGTTCCCATTGATCCTGAATAAAAGCTCCTAAAATCGGAGACTTCATAGGTTCATTGGTAAGTCCATCCGCTGACGAAGTTCCGGGAGTATTATCATCATAAAATGTTCTTTTGTATGTAACTCCCAAGATCAGATCATGATTTCCAAATTTTCTATCCCAATACGTCTGAACGAAAGCCACTTTCTGCTTGGCATCATAGGGATTTGTCCCATAAAAAGAATCCTGATTATGGTAATTATAAGAGAATTGAGTAATGATCTGTTCTTTCAATGGCCACTGATACACTCCCAAAGCTTCTACTCTATTGGTATAAATACTTTCCCCATACACTTTATCTCCTCCCCTGTCAGCTTTTGTCCATTGCATTTCACCACCAAAACGGTCTTCATATAAATACCGTAGTGCTAAGCTTGCCAATCTGTTTTCCTTTCTCTGAAAATTCCATTTATTAAAGACAGAAATCCTATTCTGAAGAGTAGCATCCGTAAAATTATCCTTGTTCTGATCTATCCTTTTAGTAAAATTGAAATAATTCAGACTTAATAAAGAAGCAGCTTTCTTTCCCACATTGAACTTGGTTGATAAATCTATGTTATCCTCACTCCAGGTACTTGTCATGACATCCAGACTTAATTTAGGAGCTGTTAATGCATTTTTTGTGATGATATTGATTACGCCTCCCATCGCTTCCGAGCCATAAATAGATGAAGCGGGGCCCTTCACTACTTCTATCCTGTCTACCAGGCTATTGGGAATTCCACTTAATCCATATACTGTGGATAATGAACTTACAATAGGCATCCCATCAATCAGAATCATTGTGTATGGTCCTTCAAGACCGTTAATATGGATATCTCCTGTATTACATACAGAACAGTTCAACTGAGGACGTACACCATTCACCATAGAAATGGCTTCAAAAATATTAGGAGTCGGATTCTTCTGGAAAAATTTCTGGCTATAAATTTCCACAGCTACCGGGCTTTTAGACCGACTTATTGGCTTTATGGTACCAGTAACTACAACATCATCAATTAATTTGGTTTTGATTTCTTTTTTTGTAACAGTAATAGAATCAGGCTTAAGGTTTTGATTTAAATGTAAACTATCTGTTTCCTGAGAGAAACAATAAGAAGATAAAAGTACAACAGAAAATAATATTCGCTTCATGAAATAATAATTGTTAGGCAAATCTAACAATTATTTTCGAAACAAAAAACTTTATGATAAATATCCTTTAAAATAATTCGTCAAAAATTATTAAATTTGAGAAAATATAAAGGTAAAATGAGATATAACCATTCCGGGAACATCCCACAGAAAAGACATACGATTTTTAAATCTCCTGAAGATAAATTCTACTATGAACAACTTTTCGGAACGGAAGGTTTTCATGGCATCTCTTCTTTGCTTTATCATATTCACCGCCCTACTCAGATCAAATCTATAGGAACAGCAAAAGATGTGACACCTAAAATTGCGGTTGAAAAAAATGTAACTCCCAGAATGTTTAAGGGCATGCAGGTAACTCCTGAGGATGATTTTCTGGACAGCAGAAAGTTTCTTTTGGTGAATAACGACCTTAAAATGGGATTATCAAAACCTAGAAAATCTACTGACTATTTCTATAAAAATGCAGAATGTGATGAACTTTTATTTGTTCATGAAGGAAGCGGAGTTCTAAAAACATTTGTTGGTAATCTGGATTTCTCAACAGGTGACTATCTTATTATACCAAGAGGAACAATCTACCAAGTAGAACTTCATTCTGAAAACACTGTATTTTTCGTACTGGAAAGTCATTCTCCAATTTATACTCCAAAACGTTACAGAAATGAATTCGGGCAGCTTTTAGAACATTCTCCATTTTGTGAGAGAGACATCATCGCACCGACATTCGTTGAACCGAAAGATGAAAAAGGAGAGTTTTTAATTAAAGTAAAAAAAGAAAATCAGATCACCGATTTCATTTATGCAACACATCCTTTTGATGTAGTTGGTTGGGACGGTTACTTCTACCCTTATAAATTTAATATCAAAAACTTTGAGCCTATAACCGGAAGAATACACCAACCACCTCCGATTCACCAAAATTTTGAAGGACATAATTTCGTAGTATGCTCTTTCTGTGCAAGAATGTATGATTACCATCCATTAGCAATCCCTGCACCATACAACCATTCCAATATAGATTCTGATGAGGTTTTATTCTACACTGAAGGAGACTTTATGAGCCGTAATCACGTAGATCTTATGGATTTCAGTTTACATCCTGGAGGAATCGTTCATGGCCCACACCCAGGGGCAATGGAAAGAAGTATCGGTAAAAAATTCACCGAAGAATATGCTGTGATGGTGGATCCGTTCCGTCCTTTAAAAATCACAGAGGAGGCTATGAAAGTAGAAGACCCAACTTATAAAACATCCTGGTTGGAATAAACAGCAAAAGACACAGATGACTGTAAACAACAGTCGATAAATATTATTTCAAAAAAAATCAATATGTACAATTATATTAGTGCAGAGGAAGCCGTATATACAGTAAAGAGTGGTAATCGGGTATTTTTCCACGGAAGTGCATGTACACCCAATTATCTTATTGATGAATTAGCAAGACAGTCTCACAGATTAGAAAACGTGGAAATGGTATCCATTACCCAGCAGGGAAACGTTGAGATTGCAAAGCCACAATACAAAGACAGCTTTTTTGTCAATTCGCTGTTTGTTTCCACACCCGTAAGAGAAGCGGTAAATTCCGAAAGAGGAGATTTCGTGCCTGTTTTTTTAAGTGAGATTCCTATTTTATTCAGGAATAACATCCTGCCTTTGGACGTAGCACTTATTACTGTTTCTCCTCCAGACAAACACGGTTTTTGTACATTAGGTACCTCAGTAGACGTGGCCAGAGCTGCTGTAGATACTGCTAAAATAATTGTTGCCATCGTAAATCCATTAATGCCAAGAACGCATGGAGATGGGATGATTCACATCAGCAGGATCAATAAACTGGTATGGCATGAAGAGGAATTGCCTACGGTAGATTATGGATCAAAAGTAGGTCCTGAAGAAATGTTGGTTGGAAAAAATGTAGCTGAACTTATTGACGATAAATCTACTATCCAAATGGGTATCGGAACAATTCCTGATGCCGTTTTAAAATGTTTGGGAAATCATAAAGATTTGGGTATTCATACTGAGATGCTAAGTGATGGAGTAATAGATCTCATTCAAAATGATGTGATCAACAACAAATACAAAGGTTACAACGATAATAAAACAATAACCAGTTTCTGTTTTGGAACCAGAAAGCTCTATGATTATGTAGATGATAACACCGTTTTTGCATTTAAGGATGTAAGTGACGTAAACTTCCCTATCAATATCATGCGGAACAAAAAAATGGTTGCTATTAATTCTGCTATTGAAATTGATTTGACAGGACAGGTTTGTGCCGATTCTATAGGAACTTTACAATACAGCGGTATCGGAGGACAAATGGATTTCATGAGAGGAGCCGCTTTAAGCGAGGGAGGAAAACCAATTATTGCGATTACTTCTAGAACCAAAAAAGGGATTTCAAGGATTGTTCCTTATTTGAAGCAAGGAGCCGGTGTTGTGACGACAAGAGGACATATTCATTATGTGGTTACAGAATATGGAACCGCTTACTTATATGGAAAAAATCTACGTCAAAGAGCACAGGAACTGATCAGTATTGCTCATCCGGATGATAGGGAAATGTTAGAGCAGGCAGCTTTCGAAAGGTTTAAACATTAAATTATTTTACTCAGGGAAAACCGCTTGTTTACTGAACAAAAAGGGATAAGCAAAAGGCAACATAAGTCTTTGGCAACATTTTTGATAAACCCCTTCTAAAGTAAGGAAATTGAAAACCATATATAACTCTATTAGGGAAGAAATAGTAAAACATTCCAAGATTAAAAATTCTGTTTTGGGGAATGTGAGAGACTGGAAAAGAAGTCACTATATCATTCTTTCCGAAATTATAAAAGATCAGCTATCTGAATCTGAAGAACTGAAGGGCGGCAAAAAATTTGAAATCGGAAATACGATTTCCCATGTTACCTTACAGCGTTTTTTTGAAAATGATTATCAGGATAAGACTCATAATGACCTTCGTTTTCTGAAAACATTGGACAAGATCTGTATCTTTTTGGGATTCAAAGACCTAAACGCCTACATTCAGTTCGTTAGAGAGAAAAAACAAGATAGTGATTCCGATGATGAGGCGTTCTTTAGCAATATTGTTTACCAATATTGTTCAACCGCTTTTGAATTCTATAAAAAATTTCCTGAACATAATACCCAGCTCTTTAAAGAACTTGTTTTTGATGATTCTCCCTTTCTTGAAAGAGCAACCCATTTTAGTAAGGAATTATGTGACAGGCAATTTCAATTGGTCACCAAAAATAACCGCTCCAACTTTGAGGTTTTCGACATTCATATGGTAACGGATGAGCCTGATAAAAAGATCCTGGAAACTCAGGAATTCTGGAACCTCTTATTCAAGGTTGGCGAGACCGGGGAGGAAAATTTTGTAAATCAGCTTAATACCCAAATCTACTTCATCAGAAAAATAGATAATGTCTGGAAAATATGGGATAATTATAATCCTGATGCAGGTAGACTCAACAATAAAAAATGAAAGCTGTAGAATATCTACAGCTTTCAAATTTTCGAAAATATCTTCTTTTCACTTGTCTTTGTATTACAAATGTAGATAACCGAATTGTAACACAATAAACTTAAACATACTTAAATGAACTTTTCTTTAAGCCTATGTTAAGCGTCCTTAAGGATTTCCTATTAATACTTTTGCCATATCTAAGATTTTTGTAATTTGCATACCTATAAAAATAAAAGTAAAAAGAAAATATGTCAACACTTACATTTGCCGAAAAAATTGCTCAAGCAGAGAATTTTTTGCCAATTAATGGCACAGATTACATTGAGTTCTATGTAGGAAATGCTAAACAGGCTGCTCATTTTTATAAAACCGCTTTTGGTTTTCAGTCTGTAGCATATGCTGGTCCTGAAACAGGAGTAAGGGATCGTGCTTCTTATGTTCTTCAACAGGGAAAAATAAGATTAATTTTAACGACGGGACTTACCTCTGAATCACCAATCAACGAACATGTAAAAAAACACGGAGATGGAGTAAAAGTTTTAGCACTTTGGGTGGATGACGCTTACAAAGCTTTTGAGGAAACTACAAAAAGAGGTGGTAAACCTTATTTAGAGCCTGTAACTTTAACTGACGAACATGGTGAAGTAAGAATGTCCGGAATTTATACTTACGGAGAAACTGTTCACATGTTTGTAGAAAGAAAAAATTACACTGGACCTTTCATGCCTGGATACGAAAAATGGGAAAGTGCATATCAGCCTGAAGATGCTGGATTACTATATGTAGACCATTGTGTAGGAAATGTAGATTGGAACAGAATGCTTCCAACTGTAGAGTGGTATGAAAAAGTAATGGGATTTGTAAACATTCTTTCTTTTGATGACAAACAGATCAATACAGAGTATTCAGCATTGATGTCTAAAGTAATGTCAAACGGAAACGGATTTGCTAAATTCCCTATCAACGAGCCTGCAGAAGGAAAGAAAAAATCTCAGGTAGAGGAATATCTTGATTTCTATGAAGGTGAAGGTGTTCAGCATATCGCAGTGGCAACAAAAGACATTATTCATACGGTAACACAACTTAAAAAAAGAGGTGTAGAGTTCCTTTCTGCTCCACCAGAAGCATATTATGATATGGTTCCTGAAAGAGTTGGGCATATTGATGAAGATCTTAAGAAATTACAAGATTTAGGAATACTTATTGATCATGATGAGGAAGGATACCTTTTACAGATCTTTACAAAACCAGTAGAAGACCGTCCTACTCTTTTCTTTGAAATTATTGAAAGACATGGTGCACAAAGCTTCGGAGCTGGTAACTTCAAAGCATTATTTGAAGCATTAGAAAGAGAGCAGGATAAAAGAGGAAATCTTTAATCCACAGAAATAAATACTAAGTTTTGTCAGGATACAAAGTCTTGACAAAACTTTTTTTTAAAACACTTACTATGAAAAAAATTGTATTTGGAATTTTATTTTTCAGTGCCTTAGGCGTAAAAGCTCAGTATGGAACACTTAATGAAATTCTTAACAGACTTGAAGAAAGAAAAGGCATCAATCAACATCTGGAAAACGTAAATATAGACGACAAAAAGTTTGTTTTTATCAAAGATGCTGATGACCATACAGAGAGGGATTTTATTATCATTAAAGGAAACAATGCAACGTATGTAGAAGTTTTCGATGATAAAGCTACTGGCGAAAGCAGTTCAAATGTTTTCACAGGAGATATCATCAGAAAAAAGAATATTGTTTCTTTGAGAGCTAATATTCTTGAAGGTAAAAAAGTTCCTATTCCGGTTACAAAAACTTTATTATTAACAAGACAAGATAATATCCTGTACCTGATCGACGTTAATACTAAGGACAGGTGGATTGATGAAGCCTCTTATTCAAAAAAATAATATAAATATCTTGAGGGCGCTCGTTATTGCGGGGAGCGTAGTGAGAAAGTAATTTATTTGATATCTCAATTTTAATCAGCCTTAATGATGTTAATTCGACCATTAAGAATGCTGATGAGTTTTAAGAATATTTAGTTGGAAAACTTCGCTTTTCTGCTACGGCCACTTGAGATATTGAAACCCAAATTTTAACAGATTTATTAATCTCAATTAAATTACAATCTTATGAAATCATTTGTAGAGTATTCCTCAAATTCAGACTTTTCTATACATAATATTCCTTTTGGAGTAGCTGTTTTCAATAAAGAGTATATTGGATGTTGCACAAGAATCGGAGATCAGGTTGTTGATCTTGCCAGCCTATATGATCTTGGTTATTTTGAAGATATCACAGGACTTGAAGACAACGTCTTTGAAGCTTATACCTTAAACGAATTTATCGAATTAGGAAAACCGGTTACCAATGCCGTTCGTACTAAAATTCAGGAATTATTACAGGAAGGATCGAATTTATCAAAAGATCAGAAAACAATAGAAGAAGCTTTTTATGATCTTGATAAAGTAAGAATGATCATGCCTATTCATATTCCCAATTATACGGATTTCTACAGCAGTATAGAACATGCAACAAACGTTGGAAAAATGTTCCGTGATCCAGCCAATGCTTTATTACCTAACTGGAAACATTTACCTGTTGGTTATCATGGTAGAGCATCTTCAATCGTTATTTCCGGAACAGATATCAACCGACCAAAAGGTCAGACAAAACCTGCTGATTCAGAAAAACCAATCTTTGGAGCTTCCAAACAACTGGATTTTGAACTAGAAATGGCTTTTATCATTAATAAAAATACGGATATGGGCGAAAGTGTTTCTACAAAAGAAGCAGAAGACGCTATATTCGGAATGGTTATTTTCAATGACTGGTCTGCAAGAGATATTCAGGCTTGGGAATACGTTCCACTAGGGCCATTTTTAGGTAAAAACTTTGGTTCATCTATTTCTCCGTGGGTAGTTACTTTAGAAGCTCTTGCTCCTTTCAGAACCTCTTCTCCAGTACAGGATCCTGAAGTTTTAGATTACTTAAAATTTGAAGGTGACAAGAATTATGATATCAATCTTGAGGTCTACTTACAGCCTGAGAACGGAGAAGAAAATCTAATCGTTGAAAGTAATTATAAATTCATGTATTGGAATATGACACAGCAGTTGGCTCATCATACCATAAATGGCTGTAACCTTGAAGTTGGTGATTTGTATGCAAGTGGTACTATTTCAGGAAGTGATCCTAAATCGTTTGGTTCTATGCTTGAATTATCTTGGAAAGGACAAAACCCTATCCAGCTAAAAAATGGTCAGGAAAGAAAATTCATTGAAGACAATGATACTGTTACAATGAAAGCGTGGGCGGAAAAAGATGGTGTAAGAGTGGGATTCGGTGAAGTTAGTGGAAAAATAATTCCAACTTTGTAAAAAATCTTAACCACAAAAGTCACAAAAGATTTGATGATTACGCAATCCTACTTAACCGATTTGACTTATAAAGTAAATGGAGCTTGCATAGAAGTTCACAAAATTTTAGGTCCTGGTTTATTAGAAAGCGTTTATCACAAGTGCTTAGCGGAAGAATTACAATTACGAAATATCCGTTTCGAAACGGAGCTAAAAATCCCAGTTATTTACAAAGGAAAAGAGCTCAAATGTGATTTTTTTGTGATTTTTTAATTGAAGATCTCATTGTTGTAGAATTGAAAGCAGTTGTTGAATTAAATGATATTCATCGTGCTCAAATTCTTAACTATATTAATTTAATGAAAAAACCCAAAGGCATATTAGTTAATTTTAATGTGAAAAATTTATATTATGAAGGTCAGGAAACTGTTGTAAACCAATATTACAATATGCTTTTTTGAACTTAAATGATTTAAATTAATTTCTTTAAAATTAACTTTTGTGACTTTTGTAGTTAATACAAAAATATGAAAACAGTTATACCCTCCGAAATAACCGCTGTTCAATTACAAACAATCATGCAGACTGCTGTTTCACCACGACCAATTGCGTTGGCGTCTACAGTAGATAAAAATGGTGTTATTAATTTATCTCCATTCAGCTTTTTTAATATGTTCAGTACGGTTCCACCTATCCTGATCTTTTCACCATCAAGAAGAGTTCGTGACAATACCACAAAGCATACTCTGGAAAATGTTTTAGAAGTTCCGGAGGTAGTTATTGGAACGGTTAATTTCCCAATCGTACAACAAATATCCTTAGCTTCAACAGAATATGAAGGTGGTGTAAATGAGTTTGTCAAGTCCGGACTCACCATGAAAGATGCAGATTTAGTACAACCTAAGCTTATTGAGGAGTGTCCTGTCAACTTTGAATGCAAAGTACTTGAGATAAAACCTTTGGGAGATCAGGGAGGAGCTGGAAATCTGGTTATTTGTGAAGTACAGAAAATACATATCAGAGAAGAATATCTGAACGAGCAAGGTAATTTGGATCAGGCAAAGCTTGATATGGTAGCCCGCTTGGGAGTAAACTGGTATTCTAGAAGTAATGAAAACAGTCTTTTTGAAGTTCCTAAGCCTTTGGTAACAAAAGGAATTGGCTTTGATCTTCTTCCTGATGCTATAAAACTTAGCAAAATCTTTACAGGAAATGATCTGGGAATGCTTGCTAATGTAGAAATATTACCATTGGGAAATTACCAGGCGGACGAAGATATTCATAAAAAGGCACAAGACCTTTTATTAGAAAACAACATTGAAGAAGCCTGGAGAATCCTAGTTATTTGATAAGATCTCTATGAAAAAATAAAAAAGATGGTTAAAAACCATCTTTTTTATTTCCTCCAACATCAGTCAACTCTACTTCTCTATTAAACTTTTTCATCAGCAATTCTTTATCATTTATATTTTGAATATTGATATGGAATACATTTTCAAGCAGAATAAGCAATTCCTCATAATTATTAATATCAATATTTTCTCTTACTCCGTTATTGTAACGCATATTAAGAGATGTATTATTCAAAGTGTACCGGGCTATCCCATCAACTTTAGTCACGATCAGATTTTCTCTGAATATGGAAGACGGATTTGTCGCAATATACCAATTGGCCACCTCTACATCAGACTGTTCTACAGACTCCAAAGAAAACTCATAGATTGGCATTTTATCCTCTGCTATTAAGGTTAGAGTATATATATGATTCTCTTTTGATATTGTAAAAATTCCGTTAGGTGTTACTTGTTGTTCTTCAGAATCCAAAATCAATGGTGAAGTGAGTGTTACTGTACCAAACCCTGAATCAACAAGGTACTTTTCACCCTCAAAAGATACAATAAGTAGCATATGAGTCCGTGGAGATTTGCTCTCCTTTTTTCCACCCCACAAAACTCTACCAAGATGACTTGTGACATCAAAGCCAATTGTCTCAAGGACATTTTTCAACAAAACATTTTGCTCATAGCAATATCCTCCTCTATTGTGCATAACCAATTTAGTGAATACAGACTTCCAGTCTACCTTCGGAACATGGCCAGTATAGGTATCTGTATTCTCAAAGGTAATGTATTGTGGTTGCAGAGCGTGGATATCTTTTAGAGTTTCAATAGTAGGGTCTGCATTCTTAGAATAATGTATTCTGTCAAAATATTTTTTCAATTCTGTATTTTCCATTGTATATTTTTTTTAATTCATTTTATTTGAAAAGCCTTGCTGCTACAAAAATCCCATAATTGTTTTTTATAATCCTTTCTGGTCCATAAGCATCAAAGTTGGCTCCAATCCCGAAACTATAGTCTTTATAGCTCAGTCCTGCTCTTACCATTAAATAACTTCTTGCATGAATCCCGTTCTTTACAGATCTCGCATATAACCCCTGTAGTCTTGAATATATTTTCCATTGATCATTTAATTTAGGTTTATATTCCAACATTCCAAAACCCTCCAGATTACTATTATCTGCCAAATCAATTCTAGGTCCAATAACAAGAGTAATTTCCTCTTTTACGTAGGAATATAACAACATAACACTTGGTCGTAAGCCCGTTGACGGTGTATAATGAATACCTCCGAACAACCGGAACCCCTTTACAAACTCATACGCCAAATTGAATTGAGACATCGCATCTTTAGCATTCTGCTCATTCCATTTTGAGGAAATATTGCTGACACTGAAAAAAGATAAACCGGGTACATCTTTAAAATTTTTATTGATGTTTAGCTGTGAAGCAATTCCAGCATTTCCGGTGAGGATTTCAAAAACGACAGGAGGATTTCTATCTCCTTCCCCGTCTTTTAATTGACCCTGAGCAAAAACAGCATATCCTAAGAAAAACAGCAGTGAAATTTTAAAATTCATATTATCAAACTATTACACTGCAAATTTCAGCAGGATAACCAGTCCGAACATAGAACAAATAAGGCAATTAATAGGACAAACCAATCCTTTTTCTATATTGATTGGGAGAAACCCCAGAATGCTTCTTAAAAAAACGGGTGAAATAAGAGGGGTCCTCAATTCCTAAAGAAAAGGCAATATCCGCAATACTCAGTTGAGTATTTGAAAGTAAGGATCTCGCCTCCATGGTCAAGGTTTCATTAATGATTGAAGAAGCTGTTTTTCCCGTTGCCATTTTTACGGATTTATTCAAATGATTAGGAGAAACGTGAAGCATATCTGCATATTCCTGAATGCTGTGAATTGAATTTACATATTGTGTAATTGCTTTTCTAAAATGAAAAGCAGTCGTTTCATTAGTCGTAAGAATAATGGGAGGAAGATCCTGTATGATAGATTTTACCTCTGCTAAAAAAGTTTGTAGATAGGAACTTATTAGATCTGTATCATTTTGCATATAAGACTCCTTCATTCTTTTTAAAATAAAGAGAAGATTCTCTTTTGTTTTATCTGTTACGGCAATACGATGATCATTTTTAAGATCCAAATAATTCAGTATTTCCTGAAGGTTTTTGAAACCATTATCCCTTGAAAGAAGTTCATCCGGAAAATGACAGTAATAACCTTCTACATCTTCAGAAAATACTTCCATCGTTCTTATCTTATAAGCAGGCAACATCATGAGAGTAGATTCTGGAATAGAATATGAATCTGAACATACTGTTTTTACCACTTCCCCTTTTTTCACAAAAACAAAATCATTCACTGTAAGACGATGAGGAAGAAACGGCAACTGCAACTGATCTTTTTGAAGAGATAATTCAATAATGAAAAAATCCGCTGATTCTTTATGAGTAGATTTTTCAGAATCGCTTTTTATCACTGCCTGAAAGTTCTCTGGATCATATTGAGGAATGAGTGTCATATTTCATAGTAGGATTATATTGTTTCCATTTTCAAGTTAATGAAATCAATACACTTTTCAGTCACTACATTAAGATCTGTTGGTAGTTCCCCACTTTCCCATGGCTCTTTTGCACCAAATGTATGATTTGCATTTTCTATTAAAAATAATTCAGAATTAGGGTTCAGAATATGAAGATGTTCAGCTTCTTTTACAGGAACACTTTCATCGTTTGTTCCATGAATGATTAA
This sequence comes from Chryseobacterium paridis, assembly GCF_016595215.1. Taxonomy (GTDB): domain Bacteria; phylum Bacteroidota; class Bacteroidia; order Flavobacteriales; family Weeksellaceae; genus Chryseobacterium; species Chryseobacterium paridis. The sequence continues at coordinate 96,300 of NZ_JAENHK010000005.1, forward strand.
CACATGGGCTTTTGCCATTTCCATCGCTCTTTCCACATCAAAACGATGTACATCTTTTTCAAAATCCTCATAAAATTGATAGTAATGAGGCATCTCCTGTTTCGTTCTTCCGTTTACAACATAATAAACGCCATCATTCTTCCATTTTCCCAATCCCGCTTCTTTTGGAAAACGATCTAAAGTATCTACACTTGCTAATGTAATCAATCCATTGATCCTTTCATCTTCATAGGTTTTTATAATAGAAATTCCACCTCCCCTGCTATGTCCTACTAAAATGATCTTTTGATCATCCACATTGTTATCTTGACTAAAAAAATCTATGACAGCCCCCAGATCAGAAAGTTCTTTTGAATAATTATTATTTCCAAAAGCTTCCAGGTCTCCAAAATTATGAGGATCTTCTACAGTGGTTCCATTATGAGAAGAATTAAATTTAACAAAGAAAAAACCTGTCTTTGCAAATTTTTCAGCCATCAGATTCCAGGCTCCCCAATCTTTATAGCCTTTATAGCCGTGAACAAAAATCACCAATGGAAGTTTTCCATTGGTTTCCGGATAGTAAGCATCTGCAAGAAAATCCCTTGTTTCAGGATTTGAAATGATAATATTCTGTTTTTTAATGAGTCCCATATTTTGTTGCTTATTGGTTAATCGCAAAGGCGCAAGATTTTCATTTTACTTTGTGTTTTTTAAGGCGCAAGAAAATCAGAGATTTTCTATTAGGATAAATTACATTTTATAATCTCTCTATTATTTTCATTCCTGAGTAAGAATACTATAAAATTTTTATCTCTGATAAAAATCCTTGCGCCTTAAAAATACAAAGCAAATTATTTTGATTGCGCCTTTGCGATTGGCTTATTTTTCACTTAAAAATATTAAAAATAGAAATAAACACAAAGTAAAATCTTATTTTTGCTGTATGTTGGATTTAAGAACAGTAACTGTAATGCGTTATATACTGCCATTAAGAGAAGGAGGTTCACTTCCTGCTTTGGCAGAGGCTGATGATGATTTTAAATATGTACTGAAATTCCGTGGCGCTGGCCATGGCGTAAAAATGCTGATCTCTGAACTCTTAGGTGGAAAAATAACTGAAATTTTAGGATTGAAAATTCCCGAATTGGTTTTTGTGAACCTTGATGTTGATTTTGGTAGAACAGAAGCGGATGAAGAAATTCAGGACCTGCTGAAATCTTCTGAAGGACTGAATCTTGGGCTTCACTATCTTTCAGGGTCTATCACTTATGATCCGGGAGTGGTTATCGATCCCCTACTGGCTTCAAAAATTGTATGGCTGGATGCATTTATTACCAACATTGACCGTACCTATAAAAACACGAATTTGCTGATGTGGCATAAGGAACTATGGGTGATAGATAATGGAGCTTCCTTTTATTTTCATCATTCATGGCAGAATTTTGATACTGCAGCGAAAACTCCTTTTAAATACGTAAAAGATCATGTTTTACTTCCAAAAGCTAAAATGCTGGATGAAGCAGATCAGTGGGCTCATGAAGTTTTAAATGATACCGTATTCCGGGAAATTGTTAACTTAATTCCTGAAGATTGGTTACAGTGGAATGATGCTGAGGAAACTCCTGAAGAAATTCGTGAGATCTATTTCCAATTTATGAAAACAAGACTAGAGAATTCACAAATCTTTGTAAACGAAGCGAAAAATGCAAGAGGATAAAATATATGAATACGCCGTAATACGTTTGGTACCTAAGGTTGAAAGAGAAGAATTTTTCAACATAGGCTTGGTGATGTTTTCAAAGAAAGAAAAGTTTATTCACGCTGATTTTTATCTGTGTCCTGATAAATTCAAATTGATGCACAGTAAACTGGACTATGAAGATGTAATACAGAATCTGGAAAGTTTTAAAAAAATCGCCAATGGTGATAAGGAAGGTGGGCCTATCGCTTTGCTGGAAATCCCTGAACGCTTCCGTTGGCTAACAGCCGTACGAAGTTCTGTTATTCAAACATCACGACCTCATCCCGGAAAATCAAAAGATCTGGAAAAGACTTTTGGTAAACTTTTTGAAGAATTAGTAAAATAACCAATTCTCTCAAAAAAATTATATGAAATCACTTAAGATCAATATCATATCACACAGGTTTTTATCAAACCTGTTTTTTATTTTCTTTCTGATTGTATTTAATCTAAGTTTTTCACAAAACCTTGCCATGCCAAAGGGTGAAAAGAGTACTCTTTTATCAGAAAAAACTCTTTCTTCAGAAAATATCTTCTACAAGACAAATAAAGAAGGTTCAATGGCCCTGGATATGTATGGTCCAAAAATCAGTTCTGATAAAAAATATCCTGTCCTCATTTATGTGCATGGCGGAGGCTGGGTTGGCGGCGATAAAATAGTACACGCTGACTCCTATATCGAAAACATGATTTTAAAATTGGTAGAAAAAGAATATATCGTGATAAGTGTCAACTATACATTGGTCAACAAAGATGTCCACTTCCCTCTTCCGATTCAGGATACTAAAGACGCTATCCGATGGGTAAGAAAAAACGCAGATCAATATCATTTCGACACCAATAATATAGGGCTTTTCGGAGTATCTGCAGGAGCTCACCTTTCCTTACTAGCGGCATATACTCAGGACAATGAATTCATTGGAGATCCTGGGTTGTCTTCTTATTCTGCAAAAGTAAACTATGTTGTAAACAACTATGGGCCAACTGATCTCAATAAGCTCCTTCATACCCGTATAGGAAATGTAGGTGTCTTTTTTGTCAGTCTGTTCTCTAAGAAAATTGTTGACCTTAGAGAAAAACTGATCTTGGGGATATCAGGTTATGATATTAAAAAAGACAAAAGAAAAGTGATCGATTATTTTAATACATTATCCCCGGTAACTTATGTTGATAATGCTACTCCGACATTAATTCTACAAGGAAATAAAGATAAAATCGTTCCTTTAAAGCAGTCTAGAATACTACAGAAAAAATTGGATCAAAAGGATGTAAAAAATAACCTGACCATTGTGGAAGGAGGTATACATGGTTTTGGGACAACAGATAAAGCATACCTTAACCAACTGGTCGATGAAATGGTAGCCTATATTGTATCTCAAAAAAAGTAGCAAACAAATTATTATCTTCAAATATTGAAACTTAACTATATAGTTTTCAAACCAATAAAACACACTACAAATTGATTCATAAATATTTATAAAATTAAAACATTAGAAAATCTATTAATTTGCTAAATTGATATACATATCAATATTTTTTATTCATAAAATAATTAACTTGGCCATTGTTTAAATTATTCAAAATAAAATAAACAAAAATTTTAATTATCTATTTATAAAAAACTAAGACGATATGGATTTCCTAAATAACATCAATGCTCTTACTTTAGTTTTCACATCACTCCTTATTTTCGCAATAGCGTATCGTATTTATGGGATTTTCCTTGCCAATAAGGTATTGCGTCTCAATGATAAAAATACGACCCCGGCACTTGAATTTGCAGATGGTAAAGATTATGTTGCTACCAATAAAAATGTTCTTTTCGGACATCATTTTGCTGCTATCGCGGCAGCGGGGCCTTTGGTAGGGCCTGTTCTTGCTGCACAATTCGGATATCTTCCCGGAGCTTTATGGATTCTAATAGGGTGTGTTTTAGGAGGAGGAGTGCATGATATGGTGGTGTTATTTGCATCTGTACGTCATAAAGGACAAAGTTTAGCTACCATTGCATCTAAAGAAATTGGTAAAACAACAGGAACCGTAGCCGGCTTCGCTATTTTATTCATCTTGATTCTCACATTGGCAGGTCTATCACTTGCCTGTATCAATGCAATGCATGAGGCATCATGGTCTTTATTTACTGTAGTGATTACAATGCCCATCGCCATTATTATGGGATTAATTATGCGTTATAGAAAAAACAGTGTCACTTTTGCAAGTATACTGGGTGGAGTGCTTTTGATAGCAGGTATCATTGGTGGGCACAATCTTATGCAAAACGAAACCATGAATAGTCTATTTTCATGGGATATTACTACTATTTCTATAGCAATACCTTTATATGGCTTTTTAGCATCTGTTTTACCTGTTTGGTTATTGTTGGTACCGAGAGATTATCTTTCTACCTATTTAAAAATCGGAACCATTGTAATGCTCGCCATAGGAGTTATTGCCATTCATCCAACTGTTCAAATGCCGGCTATCAGCCAATTTGTGAATGGTGGAGGACCTGTAATAGGAGGACCTGTTCTTCCTTTTATTTTTATAGTTATTGCCTGTGGAGCTATTTCCGGATTCCATGCTGTTATCGCAACCGGAACTACCCCTAAGATGTTGAATAAAGAAAGAGAAATTCTTTTTGTAGGCTACGGCGCTATGCTTGTTGAAGGATTCGTTGCCCTGATGGCATTAATTGCAGCTTGTACTTTGATGCCCGGCGACTATTTTGCTATTAACACTCCGAAAGAATCTTATGATGCATTCCTTGCTGCCCATCCATCTTTACATGGAGTGGATATTGATTATTTTTCACAGAAAATAGGAATCGACCTCCATGGAAGAACAGGAGGCGCAGTATCTCTGGCTGTAGGAATGGCTCATATTTTCAATAAAATCCCTTATATGGATCAATTGATGGCCTATTGGTACAACTTTGCGATCATGTTTGAAGCTGTATTTATTCTCACCGCTATCGATGCTGGAACAAGAGTTGGACGTTTCTTTTTACAGGAAATGCTGGGTTCTGTAATTCCAAAATTTAACGACAAGAACTGGACTCCAGGAATTATTATCAGCAGTCTCTTATTTACTTTCGCATGGGGATACCTTGTCTTTACCGGTAATGTAAGTAGTATTTGGCCATTATTTGGAATCAGTAATCAACTTTTAGCAGCGTGTGGCCTTATTGTATGTACAACGATGCTCATCCGTCTGAATAGAGGTAAATATGCACTCTGCTCCGCTATTCCTGGTGTTTTCATGGCAATCATTACATTCTGGGCAGGCTATATCCAGGTAACAGATATCTATCTTCCTAAAGGACAATATTTGCTTGCTACCCTAGCAGTAGTCGCTATGGTTCTTATGCTTATCGTTTTTATCGGGGCTTTTAGAAAATGGTATGAGCTTTTGAAAATCACTAAATCCGAAACTGATTTCTATGGAGAGACAGTAAAAGAACTGGTTGAGAGATAAAGTTATGAGTTGAGCGATTTGTTTCTCTATATGATATTTTGCGTGCTCTGATTATTTTTATACATTTGTTCTGCTTTAGGGGTATTCTAAAAAAGAATTGAGAGAGTCCCTTTGAACCTGATACGGCTTACACCGACGTAGGGAAAAGCAAAAAGACATTACTTACAATGTACTTTTGTTTTGGATTTTTTCCTGAAGCTATTTTTATGTAAACAATAATAATGGACAAGAATCTTTGGCAACAGATACAATTGGTAAGACAACACTCTCCTCTTGTACATAATATCACCAATTATGTGGTGATGAACAATACAGCCAATGCACTTTTGGCTGTGGGAGCCTCTCCTATTATGGCTCACGCAAAATCGGAAATTCATGAAATGGTTAATATCGCCCATTCGGTGGTGATTAACATTGGTACCCTTGATGAATATTGGTCAGAGGCAATGCTACTGGGAGCGGAAGCTGCCCATTTAGCAAAAAAACCATGGATTTTAGATCCTGTAGGCGCAGGAGCAACGGGTTTCCGTGATCGTATTTTAAACCAGCTACTACAATACAAACCTACTGTAATCAGGGGAAATGCTTCTGAAATTATTGCCTTAGCCAAAGCCAATACAACAGTAACGAAAGGGGTTGATAGTACCGCAAAAAGCGATGAAGCTATAAGTGCTGCACAATTCCTCGTAGATCATTACCAAACAATTGTCTGTATTTCAGGTGAAACTGACATCATTATAGACCATGAAAAAACCTTTCTTATAAAAAACGGACATCCATTGATGACCAAAGTAACAGGCCTTGGATGTTCAGCTACAGCAATTATAGGGGCATTTATAGGAGTTACAGAAAATGCAACAGAATCTGTAGCTGCTGCAATGGCATTAATTGGCATTAGTGGTGAAATTGCTGTTTTAGAAAGCAAAGGTCCTGGAAGCCTGCAGGTAAATCTTATTGATAAGCTGTATAATATTACAGAAGAAGAATTTAGCAGCCATTTAAAGATAGAAAGGTTATGAATTCCCATTCTTTCCCATATCAACTCTATCTCGTGATCTCCGAAGCAGATTGTGTCGGAAGAGACTTTTTAAAAGTAGCGGAACAGGCTATTCTTGGCGGAGTAGATATCATTCAATTAAGAGAAAAAAAAATCTCTTCAGATGAGTTTTTAAGAAAAGCTCTGCAGCTTATTGAGATTACTCATAAATACAATATTCCGCTGATCATTAATGATCATATTGAGGTTACAAAAAGAACAAATGCAGCCGGGATTCATGTTGGTAATAGCGATGCTGAACCTACCTATCTAAGACAACAGCCATTCTTTCAAAATAAAATCATTGGATACTCCATTGAATATCTGTCTCAGCTTGCAAACGAACAAACTGCTGCATCAGACTATCTGGGAATAAGTCCCGTTTTCAGAACAAATACCAAAACAGATACCATAACAGAATGGGGACTGGAAGGAATTACTACGATCAGACAACTCACCCCGAAACCTTTGGTTGCCATTGGAAATATTCACCTTGCCAATGCCAAAGATATCATGAAGGCCGGAGCTGACTGTATTGCAGTAGTTTCAGCAATATGTGGTGCCGATGATCCTGAGAAAGCTGCATACGAATTAAAAAATGAGATTTTAAAATGAAAAGATATAAATATCCATCAGTATTAGCCATTGCAGGATTTGATGGAAGTGGTGGTGCCGGCATTCAGGCTGATATTAAAACAGCTTCCGCTTTGGGATGCTTTTCCACATCGGTTCTTACTGCTTTGCCTGTACAGAACACCCAGGGTGTACGAAAAATATATCCTATTCCTGTAGAAGCCGTTGCAGATCAGATCGAAGCTATTTTAGATGATATTTTCCCTGATGCGATTAAAATCGGAATGGTTCACACTCCTCAACTGGTTGAAACAATTGTCTCCACGCTGAGTAAGTATAAAAAAATACCCCTTGTGTTTGATCCTGTAATGGTTGCCACAAGCGGACACCGATTGATCGAGGAAGATACTATTCAGGCGATTATAGAAAAGCTTTTCCCTATTGCTGATGTTATTACACCCAATATGGATGAAGCTGCTATTTTAGCAAATATGAAGGTAGAAACTCTTGAAGACCTTTATACAGCGGGGAAGCATATAAAACAATTAGGATGTAAAAGCATTCTCCTTAAAGGAGGTCACCAGGAAACTTCAACAATCACTTCATTATTTTATGATGAGCAAGAGAATTACCACATGTTTGAAACCATAAAATTTAAGACTAATAATACACATGGTTCGGGCTGTACGCTTTCTTCTGCCATAGCCGCTTATCTGGCTCACGGGAAAACTTTATATGATTCTGTATCTCTTGGACAACAATACGTTTATCAAGCTATAGAAAACGGAAAAGATGTAGAAACAGGATTGGGGAATGGTCCCTTAAATCACTTTTTTAACCCTCAAAAACTGATAAAAAATGAAATGGTCTGAACAAACCTGGCAAACTATTGAAGAGAAATATAATTCTATTCTGAAAATGCCTTTTATAAAAGAATTATCTGACGGTACTCTGCTTCTGGAGAAGTTTAAATTTTATATGGCTCAGGATTCTTTATACCTTGAACATTTTGGCAGAACTCTTTCCCTTATTGCTGCTAAAATTCAGGATCTCCAGGACGTTCTTGCTTATATGCGATTCGCGGAAAATGCAATCGTTGTTGAAAACGCTTTACATGAGTCCTATTTCAAAGACTTTGGGGTTACAGACAAAGGAATACTACAACCTGCCTGCCATCATTATATCCACTTTCTAAGAAGTACTGCAGCTCTGGAATCTGTAGAAGTTGCAGTTGCCGCAGTATTACCATGTTTCTGGATCTACAGAGAAGTGGGAGATTATATTTACAAGAATCAAAACGCAATCAATAATCCTTATCAAAAATGGATCGAGACCTACGGCGGAGATGAGTTCTCTATTGCCGTGGATCAGGCTATTGCTATTTGTGATAAAGTAGCAGAAAATACGACTGAAGAAACAAGAAAAAGAATGACTGAAGCTTTCATTACCTCAACCCGAATGGAATATCATTTTTGGGAAGCAGCATATCAATTAAAGACATGGATGTAAAATCTAATAAGGCAGTCATTTTCGATATGGATGGTGTTTTGGTAGATACAGAAAAATTCTGGAAGCAAGCTGAACAGGAAGTATTCAGCGCTCTTGGTGTAAAAATTACTGATGAGCTGACACAACACACCCAATCCATGACGACCAAAGAAGTTACTGAGTTTTGGTATAAAAAATACCCCTGGGAAAACATTGCATTGGATATTGTAGAACAGCAAGTCATCTCAAGGGTAATTGAATTGATACAAACAGAAGATTGCTCTGTTGCGGGTATAAAAAAGTTTATAGAAGATCTTAAATTAAAGCAATATAAAATAGGTTTAGCTACCAACTCTCCCTATAGAATCATTCAAGTCGTTTTGGATAAAATTGATAGTGCACATTTATTTGATCATATTACTTCAGCAGAGTTTGAAGAACAGGGCAAACCTCATCCTGCAGTATATTTTACTTCAGCAAAAAGCCTGAAAGTTGATCCTCAAAACTGTATTGTAATAGAGGACAGTCATTCCGGTATTCTTGCTGCTAAAAATGCGGGAATGACTGTTATTGCATTTACTAATCAAAATTCCGAAATCTATTTCGATCTTGCAGATTACCGGATAATAAGTTTTGAAGATCCCTTACCTGTTATTTTTAATTAAAAATTAAAATTCAATCTGGTGAAAACGTATCTCCCATTCTGCCCAAATTGTGAAGTGGATCGTGAATAAATAAACTGGTCATTATTCGAAGATGCAGGAAGGTTTTTGGTTGGGTAGATATCAAAAATATTGTTTACTCCTAATGTCAAACCAACATTTTTTGTAAACTGATAAGCTACCGACACATCAGTAATTACTTTATCAGCAATTTTCTGATGTTCATTAAATTCAATGATTCCATCTCCATTTGCATCTAAAACATCTGCCCCTGTTACTTTCCCGAAATAGGTATTTCTCAAATAGAAACTTGCATTTTTCCAGGAAATACTGTGTGATAAAGTAGCTTTCACTCTTGGAACCGCTTCCTCAAGGTATACTCTTGATTTTTCAGAAAAATAAGTATTTTCAAGATTAGCAGATTCCAATAAACCTGATGAATGAACATTTCCCACTTTTTTGGTCTGATTAAGGTTAATAGCAAAACTATTATCCAGTTTTATTTCTGAAAATCTTGCATTGTGAGCAATTACAACATCAAGTCCTTTCGTTTCAGTATCTATAGCATTTGTAAAGAATTGTGCTGCATTAACTCCTAATTTTGCATATACATTTTGTGCTTCTAATGGAACATCTTTTTTTAGGAACTGGTCTGTAAGAATAATTCTATTTTTAATTTTAGTAAAGTATCCATCAGCTGTAAATGTAAGATTAGCCGAAGGAATTCTATAGGTAAATCCTATACTTGCTGATTGTGATGTTTCCTGCTTTAATTTTGGTATTCCTAATAACCCTGCAATTTCGGAATCATTACTAAACGTTCCAACATCTAAAAGCTGGTTATTGGTAAATAAAGTAGAAGTTACATTATAGTAGATCTGGTGAATAGAAGGTGCTCTAAATCCTGTAGAACCTGCAAATCTCAGATTGAAGTTTTTATCAAGTTTAATTCTCGAAGCTAATTTATAATTAAAAGTAGATCCAAAATCTGAATAGTTTTCATATCTCGCAGCAGCATCTACTAAGAACCAATCTGTAAAGTTGAATTCTAAATCAGCATATCCGGCAACAGATTGTCTGTTTTTATTGACTGCATTATCAGGTCTGAAACCGCTAAAAACCTGTGAACCTCCGGGAAGAAATTGCGTTCCATTTCCAAAAAAATCAGTTGGCCTGGGAGTATTACCATTCCATACATTCCCATTGACGTCATATGTGGCATAAGAAGCCTCCTCGCCCGCGGTTATTTTAAAATTTTCATATCGGTGTTCGGCTCCAAACGCAATGTTGATACCCTGCCAGACATCATATTTTTTTGAAAAATCAAGATTGATTGTATTTTGAGAGAATCGCAATCCACCAGCACTAAACTCACTTGGCGAGCTAAATCTTAAAGAAGTATTTCCTGTATTCTGGATATTGTAGTCAAAAGAGTTTTGTCCATAAGTATTACTTAAATCAATATTCCACCCCTCCCAATTTCCTTTGATTCCCGCAGAAAGAGATAAATCCTGAATATCAGTAGCAATTTGTGGCAAATACCCATCCGGATAAAGTCCTGTAAAAGTTCTGCTTTGATTAGGTCTTCTAAAGAATCCGCCAGAAGTACCATGTCTGAAACTATACCCTCCAAAAGTGTAGACTTTCCAGTCATCGTTAATAGGAACTTCAATATTTGCAAATAACTGATGGTTATTTAGTTTAGACTGCCCAACTTGCATATTAAAATCTTTCCTATCTAATCCTCTATATGCCAATTCTTGATCACTGACATCGCGGCCTAGCAAACCCTGTAATGCACCAATTGTATTTGCTCCTTGGATTTGATTTTGGAAGTCCTGAGAGAAATAGTTTACATTTTGAGAATATTGATGAATATAGTTTACAATTTGTTGCGAATTGGGTGTATTATTAATATCTGTAAATAATGATGAAAGATTAACCCCATCATTCAAAGCTCTTTTTTCAATAGCATTATAGGCATTATAAATAGCTCCGCTTTCAGTTCCTGCTCTATAAGTAGGATTTCTGAATTGGGAAGTCCAGGTGATGTTATAAAACCCACCTTTCTTTCCTATTTTGTTTCCATAATTCAGGTCAACCTGAAAATTTTGTCCATCAAAGTTTCCGGTATGATCATTGGCTGCTGGGGTAAGATTTCCACCATAGGTAAATTGTCCAGTCAGTTTTCCGGTATCTCTTTTTAATCCCAAATTGATTACTCCGGCAATAGCGTCTGATCCGTATTGTGCAGAAGCACCATCTCTAAGAACTTCTATTCTATTGATGGCAAATGATGGTACAGCATTAAGATCTGTTCCTACTGTCCCTCTACCCGGAGTCCCGTTTACATTCACCAATGCTGAAGTATGCCTTCTCTTACCATTCACCAAAACCAAAACCTGATCAGGTCCAAGTCCTCTAAGCTGCGCGGGATCTAGGTGGTCAGTACCATCTGAATTCGTCTGAACCGTAGAGGTAAAAGACGGCGCAATAGCATTTAAAATCTGAGAAATATTAGTTTGTGGTAGAACCAATGAAGATTCTTTTATATTAAATACATCCACAGGAACCGGACTATCTACTTTTGATCTGGCCCCACTTCTGGAACCTAAGATAACTACCTCTTCTACATTAGCGGTCTTTACTGTATCTTTCTTTTCCTGTGCAGATGCATATGTTCCCAAGAAAAATAAAACAGAAGCTGAAAAAATGGTCTTTCTATTTTTCATACATTTTATGTTAAGTTTTTTTTAACTTTTTTTGAGGAGCAAATGTATGTCATATTTATAAGTCTACAAAATAAGTAGACTTATAATTTATAAAAAATGTTAATAGCTGATATCTATTCTTTTTTAAATCTTGGTTAGCTTGGCGTATTTTAGAATAAGATTTTTCTCTCCCTCATGCATGAAGACAACCTTAGCTTTGATATTTTGAGGATCCGTACCATCCAGGAAAGTAACCTCTCCAATTCCGAAACGATCGTGTCTTACCTTATCTCCAATTTCAATATCCTGAGAAGAAGCACCACTTGGGTTAATGATCTTGGCTGTACTTACAGGCTTTAATTTCCTTGGTTCTGCAATCGGTTTTGAATTCTCGTTCTTCTCAATGGTTTTCTTTTCAACTTTTTTAAAACTTCTCATTTCAGATGGATGCTCATCAAAAATATTGGATTTAAGACCGCTTTGATTAATGAAACGTTTTTCCATCGCCGGATTAATGAACTCCAGATATTCTTCATCTATTTCACTCAAAAATCTCGAAGGCTCCGAGTCAGTAATTTTCCCCCATTGAAAACGGGAAATAGCATAAGAGAAAAAGGCTTGCTTTTCAGCTCTTGTTAAAGCAACATAAAACAAACGTCTTTCCTCTTCCAGATCCTCTCTCGTTGCTGAACTCATAAAACTCGGGAAAAGATTTTCTTCCATACCTACAAGGTGTACTACTGGAAATTCCAATCCTTTAGAAAGGTGAATCGTCATCAAAGAAACCATATCATCTTCCTCTTCTTTAGCTTGTGTATCTGCTGAAAGTGCAATATTTTCAAGGAAATTGGATAAACTAGGATCACCATCCTCCAACTGCATTTGTTCTTCAATGAACCCCTGCATCGAGTTCATTAATTCCTGAACGTTTTCTACCCTTGAAATTCCTTCAGGAGTTCCATCATCTTTTAAAAATTTAATCAAACCACTTCGCTTCGCTACTTCCATAGCTACACTGTAAGCTGTTTCTGTCTTTAATAATACCTGGAATGCTTTGATCATCGACCAGAAATCATTCAACTTATTAAGAACTCCATTATTGAATCCTAACTGCTGAGAATACATTGGAAGGTTATCCAATACTTTAGCAACAGAAACATTGTGAGCATCTGCAAAAACAACAAGTTTGTTTTGAGTAGTCTCTCCAATACCTCTTGTAGGATAATTGATAATTCTTGTTAATGCTTCAGAGTCATTCTCATTGATCAAAAGACGAAGGTAAGCGATCAAATCTTTTACCTCTTTTCTTTGATAGAAAGAAAGACCTCCATAAACTTTGTACGGAATATTTTTACGTCTCAGCGCATCTTCAAAAGCACGCGTCTGAGAATTGGTTCTGTATAAAATAGCAAAATCATTGTACTTTCTCTGATCCCTATTACGAAGTTCCCAGATATTTCCAGCTACAAAATTGGCTTCATCTGCATCGGAAAGTGAACGGTAGATTTTTATTTTATCTCCTTCTTCATTCTCACTGAATACATTTTTCTTAAACTGTTGTAAGTTTTTAGCAATTACCACATTGGCAGCATTGACGATGGTTTGTGTCGAACGATAATTCTGCTCCAAGGAAACGGTTACCGCATCAGGATAATCTTTTTTAAAGTTTAAAATATTGTAAATATTAGCCCCACGGAATGAATAGATGGATTGTGCATCATCTCCAACCACACATATATTTTCAAATTTCGAAGCTAACGCTTTTACAATAAGATACTGTGAATGGTTCGTATCTTGGTACTCATCTACCAGAATATATCTGAAACGATCCTGATACTTTGCCAAAACTTCAGGGAAACGGGTAAGCAATTCGTTGGTTTTTAACAATAAATCATCAAAATCCATTGCCCCGTTTTTAAAGCATGCCTCTACATATTTCTGATAAATCTGTCCGATAAATTTCATATTTGCCTTTTCATCAGCTTCCATCAGTTCAGGATTGTTGAAATAGGCTTTTACGGTGATCAGGTTGTTTTTATAATTGGAAATTCTAGCCTGAACTTTTTTGGGCTTATAAAGATCAGCATCAATATTCATGTCTTTCAGCACTTTTCTGATGACATTTAAGGCGTCCTGCTGATCATAGATGGTAAAATTGGAAGGATATCCTAAATAATGAGCCTCTCCTCTTAAAATCCTCGCAAAAACCGAGTGAAAAGTTCCCATCCATAGACTTCGGGCATTTCCAGGTCCTACTACCTTAGCAATACGTTCTTTCATTTCACGTGCCGCTTTATTGGTAAATGTAAGGGCTAAAATATTGAAAGGATCGATCCCATTGGTAATCAAATGGGCTATACGCATAGTAAGTACACGTGTTTTTCCCGAACCTGCTCCCGCAAGTACCATTAAAGGTCCTTGTAAAGTAGTAACGGCTTCATATTGTGATTCATTTAGTCCTTTCAAATAATCCATGCTGCAAAAAAATTTGGGAATACAAAAATAATGTATTAAAAGGAGAATTCAAACTGCATATCATTTAGAATTTATATACATACTAATTGTCTTATTGTAAGATGAAATAATAAAAATGAATTTATTTTAAACTTAAAATAATCAACTTTATGATTATTTATATATATTAGTAACTAACTAAAAATTAAAATCATATGAAAAATTTAAAATCAATTTCTAGAGAAAGTTTAAAAACGATTAAAGGTGGACTTAAATATTGTGGTGATGGTACATCATGTGGCGCAGGTTGGTGTTGTGCTAATAACGTCTGCAGACCAATCAATTCTTCTTATTGCTTTTTGCCACCAATAGAAGAATAAAATATCAACTTTTGTAGTTAAATTCTAGTTTAAAACTAAATTAAAACGATATGAAAAATCTAAGAACAATTTCAAGACAAAACTTAAAAATGATCAAAGGAGGACTTATCCAGTGTGGTGAGGATTTACCACCATGTGGAGCAAACTGGTGTTGTGCAAAAAATAGTTGCAGACCGATAACTCATCCTTATTGTCAAATATAAATATCACATTATTATTGATATCATAAAAATACCTCTGTAAACACAGGGGTATTTTTCTTTAATTGGAAACCCTAAAACACTTTCATTTATTATTCAACAATAACAAATGAAAAAATACATCGAAACTGTAACAATTATGTGATTTACAATACTAATTAACAAACAATTTCTACTTTATGAAAAAACGACTTCTTTCTGTTGCTGCTGTAGCTTTCTTTGGAATGATGCTGAATGCGCAACAAATCAAATTCGAAGAGTATGATTTACCAAATGGTTTACACGTAATTCTTCATCAGGACAATACAGCACCGGTAGTTACAACAGGAGTAATGTACCATGTAGGAGCTAAAGATGAAGTAAAAGGAAGAACAGGTTTCGCACACTTCTTCGAACATCTTTTATTTGAAGGAACACCAAATATCAAAAGAGGTGATTGGTTTAAAATCGTTTCTTCCAACGGAGGACAAAACAATGCCAACACTACAAATGACAGAACCTATTATTATGAGACATTCCCTTCCAACAATGAGCAATTAGGCCTTTGGATGGAAGCAGAAAGAATGCGTCATGCTGTAATCAACCAAGTAGGAGTAGATACTCAGAGAGAGGTTGTGAAAGAAGAAAAAAGATTAAGAATGGACAATCAACCATATGGAAATCTTTTTATCGCAGTACAAAAGAACCTTTTTACGAATCACCCTTATAATTGGCCAACTATCGGGTCAATGGAGGATCTGAATTCAGCTAAGCTTGAAGAATTCCAGGCATTCTATAAAAAATTCTATGTTCCTAATAATGCTACATTGGTAGTTGCAGGAGATATTAAGCCTGAACAAACTAAAAAATGGATCGAGGAATATTATGGTGGTATTCCAAAAGGAACATTATATCCAAAAGATTATCCGAAGGATGCTCCAATAACTCAGGAAAAAGAAGTTACTGCTACAGATCCTAATATTCAACTTCCTGCTTATGTTTTTGCATACAGAACACCAGCAAACAAGGAGAAAGATGCTTATGTTTTAGATATGCTTTCTTCATATTTAAGTAATGGAAAATCTTCTGTATTATATAAGAAACTAGTAGATCAGGATAAGAAAGCACTTCAGGTAGCTGCTTTCAACCAAGGCCTTGAAGACTATAGTATTTTTGCTTTTTTTGCGATTCCAATGGGACAGACAACAAAGCAAACTTTACAGTCTGACATCGATGCAGAGATCAAAAAACTGCAAACTACATTAATCTCTCAGGAGGATTATCAAAAAATTCAAAATCAATTTGAAAATCAGTTTGTAAATCAAAATTCAAGCATTCAGGGAATTGCTGCTTCATTAGCAACAAACCATGTATTGATGGGTAACACCAATTTAATCAACAAAGAAATAGACATTTACAGATCAATCACAAGAGAGGATCTTCAAAATGCTGCTAAAAAGTACCTGAATCCTAATCAAAGAATAATCATCAATTACGTACCTGAAAAAAAATAATAGCAGACTTTAGGCTTAAAAGTGATTATAACAAACAATTATTTACAAATGAAAAAGCAATTAACATATATAGCAGTAGCATTTTTATTTACAGGAATGCTTTCAGCACAAAAAATAGATCTTAATGCAATGCCAAAGCCAGGACCAACTCCTGCAATCAACATTGCAAAGCCAAAGACTTTTCAGCTAAGCAATGGTCTTACGGTAATGGTTGTAGAAAACAACAAATTACCAAGAGTAAGTGCTAATCTTTCCATGGACAGACCTCCTTATCATGAAGGGAATGTAACAGGTGTAAGCGAGATTATGGCTGAACAGTTCGAAAACGGAACAACAAATATCGGTAAGGACGAATTCAATAAAAAGGTTGATTTTCTAGGAGCGAACCTTAATTTTTCTTCATCAGGTGCTTTTGCAGGCTCGCTTTCAAAATATTTCCCTGAAGTATTAAGTCTAATGGCTGATGCTATTATCAATCCAAAATTCTCAGCTGAAGAGATTCAAAACTCCAAAGAAAGAACGATTGAAGCTTTAAAGTCTGACGAAAAAAATGCTTCATCTATTGCATCCAGAGTATCTAATGCTCTACAATATGGTAAAAATACATCGAGAGGGGAATTTGAAACTGTAGAATCAATCAGTAAAATTCAGTTAGCAGATGTTCAGAATACTTATAAAAAATATTATTCTCCGGACAATGCTTATTTAGTGATCGTCGGAGATGTTAAATACGATCAGGTAAAACCTTTGATCGAAAAAGCATTCAATAGCTGGAAAAAATCAAATACTGCATTTACAGCTTTAGAACCAGCTTCGAATGTAGCTAAAACTGAAATTAATATTGTTGATGTACCTTCTGCTGTACAATCTGTGGTTGCTGTAGGCAACCTCAACACACTAAAAATGAAAGATCCTAATTATTTTTCAGCAACTATTGCTAATTACATCTTAGGAGGCGGTGGAGAGGCAAGGCTTTTCATGAATCTTCGTGAGAAGAACGGATTTACTTATGGTGCTTATTCTCGCATGAATGCCAGCAAATATTCTCCAAACTTTTCTGCCGAATCAAGTGTAAGAAACGAAGTGACTGATAAGGCTGTTAAGGAATTCATGAATGAATTGAATGCAATCTCTACGGTAAAACCTGAAGAGCTTGAAAATGCTAAAGCTAAATTGAAAGGAAATTTCATTATGTCTTTAGAAAAACCTGAGACTATCGCAAAATTTGCTTTAAATCAAAAAGTTCAGGATCTTCCATCAGATTTCTATACAAACTATTTAAAATCTATTGATAAAGTAACTGCAGCAGATGTTTCAGCTGCTGTAAAAGCTACTATTCTCCCGAATCAGAGCAGAATTTTCATCGCTGGTAAAGCATCTGATATTTCTGAAGGTTTAGAGAAACTGGGATATCCTGTAAAATATTTCGATAAAGAAGCTAATCCTGTAGCAAAACCTGCTGCACAGAAAGTTGATGCCAATGTAACGATTGGATCGGTTGCTGACAAATATATCAATGCAATAGGAGGCTTAGCTGCTGTTCAGAAAATCACTTCTATTTCCAGTGATGCTACTACGAAAGTACAAGGTATGGAAATGAATATGAAAATGATTCAGGCAAAAGAAGGTAAAATGGCTATGAACATCAGTATGATGGGAAATACTGTACAAAAAATAGTTTTCGATGGAAAAGATGGCTATATGGAAGTTCAGGGGAAAAAAGTTCCTTTAAGCGACAAGCAGAAGGCAGAAATGTCTGAAGAAAAAGAACTTTTCCCGGAATTAAACTTTGCAAAATCAGCAGAATATAAATTAGCCGGAATTGAGAAATACAATAACGAAGATTCTTATGTTGTGAAAGGAGCAAAAGATACATATTATTACAGTGTAAAAACCGGTTTAAAAACAGGAGAAGTAAAAGCAGGAGAACAAGGTTCTACACCAACAAGCTATTCTGATTACAAAGAAGTATCCGGCGTGAAACTACCTCATACTATCCTCCAGAATATGGGTGGAATGGATATTAATTTAGCTGTAAAATCTTACCTGATCAATCAGGCTAAAGATTCCGATTTTAAATAGGAACAATCAGTTTTAAAGAAAAAACGACAACATTTGTTGTCGTTTTTTCTTTTTACTAAAATCTTATTTTGCTATTCGGTAAAAAAAGATTAAATTTGCCCATTCAAAAAGATATCAAATTAATGGATTCTATATTTATACTATTGATGGTTCTTGTTATGATTGCTAGCGTTTTACTGGTAATTATTGTTATGGCTCAAAATCCAAAAGGAGGAGGCCTTTCCAGTACTTTCGGAGGTGCATCATCTGCACAGTTTGGAGTACAGAGAACCAATGACTTCATGGAAAAAGCAACATGGACTTTAGGAGCAACTATTATTGTTCTTATACTTATAAGTGTTGTAATTACAGGAAAGCCATCACAAACAGCTCCAGTTCAGCAGCCAGCTAAAAAAGAAGCACCGGCAAAACAATCTGCTCCAGCTTCTCAAACAACTGCACCTGCTAATACTCCTGTAGCACCAGCTAAATAAGCAAATAATATTTTTATATATTAAAAAAGCAACTCAAATTGAGTTGCTTTTTTATTTTAATTTGATCTTTTCTATTTTGTGACGAAGTCTTAAACCAGCACTTAAAAACGAATACTGAAATGGTTTTGATTCCTTGTAGTATTTACTAATGAAAATTTGCATTGCCCCATAGAATCGCTCCAAATACACCTCATCTTTCACTGTACTTTCTCCTTTACAATGAAGTATAGAAGCTTTCCCATAATAGTAATTTTTAAAGCCATTCCTTAATAAGGTATAGCATAAATCGATATCTTCACCATACATGAAATACGATTCATCCAAACCACCAACCTTCTCATATACTTCTTTCTTCACAAGAAAAAATGCACCAGTGATCACTTCGACTTCAGCAATTTCGTTCTCATCGACATCATTCCGGTAATAAGATTTTGAGTTATTATTTTTAAAATTAACAAATAACTTTTCAAAGGAATTGAACATATCCGGAACAGAACGTTTACTTTCAGGCAAGAAAGCTCCTTGAGCATCATGCATTCTGACTCCTAAACATCCAAAATCAGATTGAGAATCCGCAAATCTCAGTACAGCATTCATATAAAATCCTTCAAGTTCTGTATCAGGATTTAAAATAAGGACATACTCTCCCTTTGCCGTTCTTATCGCTTTATTATTTGCTTTAGAAAAGCCATCATTATTTTCGGAAGCTATAAAATGAAAATCAGGAAATTCAGTAATAAGGCTTTTCCATGAAATATCTGTGGAAGCATTATCAATTACAATGACTTCATAATCGATTTCTCTAATATACTTTTGAATCGATAAAAGACAATTTCTAAGTAATTGTGTAACATTATAATTAACAATTACAATTGACAACTTTGTGTTCATTTTAATCCTTTTCGTTATAAGGAAGTCTATTGATAATAGATCGGCCCAAAGAGATCTCATCCGCATATTCAAGCTCGTCTCCTACTGATATCCCTCTGGCAATACTTGAAAAACTCACATTAGAGTTTTTGAATTTTTTATAAATATAATACGCGGTAGTATCGCCCTCCATAGTTGCACTTAAAGCAAAAATAAACTCTTTTACTACTCCGGTATTCAATTTTCTTTCGATACTTGGAATGTTCAATTGATTAGGGCCAACTCCTTCCATTGGAGAAATTTTACCTCCTAAAATCAAATACTTCCCTGTATATTTTCCTGTATTTTCAATAGCTATAACATCCCGTACATCTTCTACAATACAGATCACCTCATCGTTTCTCTTTGAACTGCTGCAAATTTCACAAATATCAAAATCAGAAAAATTGTGACATTCCTTGCAGTATTTTATTTCATTAACAAGATTGATGAGAGAGTTTCCCAAACCAACTGCTCTGGAATTGGGTTGTTTCAGTAAATGAAGCGCCAAACGCAAAGCTGTTTTGCGGCCTATTCCGGGAAGTCCTGAAATTTCATCCACTGCTTTTGCCAAAACTTTACTTGGATAATCCATAACCACAAAAATAATATAAAAAGATGAGTATTTATGGGTTTACAACGCTTAAATCAACTCCTTTCCAACAAAAAAATCTATCTTTGGGGGATATATGAAAAAAACAAACTAAATGGTACTTAATAACCTTAATTATCCACTGGATTTCAAATTCAAAATCACAACATTAGCCAGTGACTTTAATATTACTGACAAAAATGGAAACTACGTTGCTTATGTTCGTCAGAAAATGTTTAAGCTTAAAGAAGATGTTATCGTATTCAATGATGAAAGCAAATCTAAAGAACTTTTTAGAATACAGGCTAATAAATGGATTGATTTTAACGCTTCTTATTCATTAAATGATCTGGTCGATAAAAAGAATTTCGGAAGATTAGCAAGAAAGGGAATGCGCTCTTTATGGAAATCCACCTACAATATTCTGGATTCCAATGATCAGCCAAAGTTTACCGTTACAGAGGATAATGCATGGACAAAATTCTTTGATGGAATGGTAAGTGAAATTCCAATCATTGGTATGTTCACAGGATATTTTCTTAACCCGGCCTATACAGTAAAGGGAGTGGATGGAAAAGAATATTTTAAATTAAAAAAGATGCCTTCTTTTTTTGGAAGAAGATTCCAGCTTGATAGAGTGATTGACATTGATGACGAAGACGAAAGCTTAGTAATACTTTCTTTATTAATGATGGTTCTATTAGAAAGAGCAAGAGGATAAATTAACAATAAACCACAAACAATGAAATACCTTATTATTATCTTTTCAGCGTTCTCGTTAGTCGCTTGTAAGAAAGACAAAGAAAATGTTTCCAATACCGCTTCAAAAGATTCACTGACGATTGTTCAGGATTCTGCAAAGGTAGACGCATCAGGAAAAATTTTAGTTGAGACCATTTCCTTTCCTAAAGAAATCAAAGAATGTTCGTGCTATTTTGCTAAAAACAAAGCTGATTTCGAAGCAGAGAAGTATATCTATGCTGATGATGCTGGAAAAACAGCTTATATGAAACTGGATGGGCAGAGATTAGCCATGAACCTGATATCTTCCAGCGATATGGAAGCCGATGAGCTTTTAACAAAAGAAATTGAAACTGATAATTATAAGATTTCTGTAAAAGGAAAGAAAATAAAAAATGAAGAGGCTCTGCTATTCCAGGGCACCATTACTATTGAAAAACCGGATGGCTCTGTAGTTACTTTACCTATTTATGGGGAATGTGGATGTTAAAAGGCGAAAAGGCTAAACTGCAGAATCGCAAATTCGCAAAATCGTTAGTGAGTCGTTTAACAACAAACGGTTTTAAATTTAGCCTTTAGGCTTTTTGCAATTTTGCATTTTTACAATTTTGCGAATTTGCCTTTTTGCCTTTCAGCAATTCCGCTTTTTCGCTTTTTCGCTTTTTCGCTTCAAAAACAAAAAAGACTGCTCCTGAATTTACGGGAGCATTTTTTATTTTGTAATTTTGATAAAAATAAATTTTATGGAATTATCCAATATAGAACCGCAAATTATCTGGAAGAATTTTTCCAAATTAAATGCTATTCCAAGACCTTCAAAAAAAGAAGAGAAAGTAATAGCATTCATCAAGGCATTTGGTGAAAGTTTAGGATTACCTACAACGGTAGATGAAGTAGGAAATGTTATTATTAAAAAGCCTGCCACAGTAGGAATGGAAAACCGTAAATCCATTGTTTTACAATCTCACCTTGATATGGTTTGCCAAAAAAACAATGATGTAAATTTTGATTTTGATACAGAAGGAATCAAAATGGAAATCGATGGAGATTGGGTAAAGGCAAAAGGAACTACATTAGGAGCAGATAATGGCTTAGGTGTAGCCACGATCATGTCCATCTTAGAAAGTTCAGATATTCCGCATCCTGATTTGGAAGCACTTTTCACAATCGATGAAGAAACAGGAATGACAGGAGCTTTAGGCTTAAAACCAGGTGAGCTTACAGGACAGATTTTATTAAATCTTGACACAGAGGAAGATGACGAAATTGATATCGGCTGTGCAGGAGGAATTGATGTTACAATTTCTCAAAACTATGAATTAGAAGATGCTAAAGGACAGATTGTAAGAATTGAAATCAAAGGATTACAAGGCGGTCACTCAGGAATGGATATCCATAAAGGCTTTGGAAATTCAAATATTATATTAGGCAGATTACTTTATAATGGTCTGGCAAAAGAAAATATACAGTTAATTTCAATTGATGGAGGTGGATTAAGAAACGCTATTCCAAGAGAAGCAGTTGCTACAATTTCAGTAAGAAACGCTAATGAATTCATTGAAGAACTAACCGGAGGTCTTAAAAAAGAAATAATAGAAGAGTTTGCCACTGTAGAACCAGGTCTTCAGATTAATATAGAAAATTCAACAAGTTCTGAAAAGGCTCTTTCAGAAGAAGATTCCAAAAAGATTATCCTAGTTCTAAAATCTCTTCATAATGGTGTTTACAGAATGAGCCCAGATGTAAAAGATCTTGTAGAGACATCTAATAATGTTGCAAGAGTAGAATTAAAAGGAGGAAGCTTAAAAATATTAAATCTTTCAAGATCATCTGTAGATTCTACAAAATATGCTGTTGCAGAACAATTAAAATCAGTTTCTGAACTAGCTGGAATGAAGGTAGAATTTAGTGGATCTTATCCGGGATGGAAGCCGAAGCCAGGTTCTGAGATTGTTCAGCTAATGGAAAAGATCTATATTGAAAAATTCACAGAAAAACCTCACGTTGTAGCTTGTCATGCAGGTTTAGAATGTGGTATCATCGGAGGGAACTATCCTGAAATGGAAATGGTAAGCTTCGGACCTACTATCAGGGGAGCACATTCTCCTGATGAAAGAGCAAATATTCCTTCAGCACAAAAATTCTGGAGTTTCCTAAAAGAAATCTTAGCGAATATTCCTCAGAAATAAGAAAAACTTTATTTAAATTATCTAAAGTTGTCTAATTTGGGATATTTTTAAAAGTTATTATTTTTCATCAAATAATCTATATATTTATATAGTTGGATAGAATTCATAACAAATGACATTATTATTAAGTTGGATAGGAAAAGATTCTAGAAAAATTTCTAGTGCTTATATTGCAAGTGATAGTAGATTTTCATGGAGTGATGGTAGAAAATTTGATTATGGAAGAAAAGTATATGCATTACAAAATTCACCAGATATATTAGGCTATTGTGGAGATGTACTTTATCCAACTGTTATTCTAACACAATTATTAGATATGGATAAAGATAGTATCTTATTTCCTAAAAATTCAAGTAATAGAGAAAGGGTACAAATTGTATTTAATCAAATAAAAGAAAAATCTGCTTATTACCCAGAAAGTAAGCTAGCCAAATCAATAGAAATCATCCATATATCAAGAGATAATGAAATTGATTTTGTGTGCTTCATATATAAATGGACCATAGAAACCAACTGGACAATCTCTGAACAGGAAATACCTCTAGCCTCTGATAAAGTAATCATTTTAGGAAGTGGAAAGGATGAGTTTTATAATAGATATTTAGATTACTTAAAAGGAAATAATGGTAAAACAAGTAGAGCTCTATTTCAATGTCTTTGTCATACTTTAATAGATATTAAAGATTTACAATGTGGTGGTGCCCCACAATTAGTTGGTCTCTATAATAAATTCAATGGTAAAAATTTTGGTATTATTTATAAAAATCAAAGATATTACTTAGGGACAAAAATTCATAAATTGGAAGAAACAAGCAACTTAGAATGGCGAAACGAGCTATTCGAAAGATACAATGGTATAACAAAACAAATATTAGAAGGAGCTCAAAGACAGCCTAATGATTTAAACATTTAAAGAAGCAATTCCCCTTGCCTCCACAATTTTATATAAATATATTTTCTTATTTGGGGGCGATTAGTATCTAAGATACTCGGTGAAATTAAGTAGCCGGGTTCTTATTGGGGTAAAAATAAGGGGGATTCGCACCCCAACCTTCTGTATGTTTTACAGACGCTCTACTAATTGAGCTATTAGGATAAGTAAATGTAATAAAAAAGCTCACGATTTTTTTCGTGAGCTTTTTTATTTTAGATTAAAATTTTTCTACGGATATGGAGCAATTTCAACTTCTAATCCCTCCATCTCTTCTACCATATGTAACTGACATCCCAATCTGCTATTCTCCTTTACATGGAAAGCTTCAGCAAGCATTGCATCTTCTTCAGCACCCATCTCCACTAATCCGGGATCATTGATTACATACACCTGACATGAAGCACACATAGCCATTCCTCCACATACTCCAATAGTTCCTTCCTCTGCTAGTTCATAAGAACGAATAATTTCCATTAAATTCATGGACATATCCGTTGGTGCTACAACATCGTGAGCTACTCCTCCTCTATCGGTGATTTTTATATTGATATCTGACATAATTTTGCAAAATTAGTCAATTTTTTTCACAACAGCCTTTTCTGCTTCTTTACGACTTCCATCGAACCCATCTACTCCACTTACTGTGGTATATTTTAGAACGTATTTTTTACCTGGATTTAATCTATTGTATACACTCTGACACATTAGTGTTGCTTCATGGAAACCACAAAGGATCAATTTTAATTTCCCAGGATATGTATTAATATCTCCGATCGCATAGATCCCTTCAAGATTGGTCTGGTAGTCCAAAGCATTATTAACAACAATAGCATTTTTTTCAATATTCAGTCCCCAGTTAGCGATCTCTCCTAATTTTGGAGTCAACCCGAACAATGGGATGAAATAATCTGTTTCAAGATCATATGCTTCTTCTCCATCTTTTACAACGGTGATCGCTTCAACTTTCCCGTCACCTTTAATAGCAGTAACTTCAGCAGGCGTAATCAATTTTATCTTACCTTGATTCTTAAGATCCTGTACTTTTTCTACAGAATCCAAAGCCCCTCTGAACTCATTTCTTCTGTGGATCAATGTAACTTCACTTGCCACATTCGACAAGAAAATACTCCAATCCAAAGCAGAGTCTCCACCTCCTGCAATAACTACTTTTTTATTTCTGAAATGTTCAGGTTCCTTGATAAAATATTCCAAGCCTTTTTCTTCATAATCAGCAATATTATCCATTGCAGGCTTTCTAGGCTCAAAAGTACCCAATCCACCAGCAATAGCAATTGCTTTAGCTCTGTGAACAGTTCCTTTATTAGTAATCACCTCAAACCACTCATCATCTACTTTTGTATAAGAAACAGCTGTTTCTCCTAATGTAAATCCTGGTTGAAACTGTTTGATCTGTTCCATTAAATTATCTACCAATTCTCCCGCATTTACCGAAGGATAACCCGGAATATCGAAAATAGGTTTTTTAGGATAAAGTTCAGCAAGCTGCCCTCCTGGCTGAGGAAGCGCATCTATAATATGACATTTCATTTTAAGCAAACCTGCTTCAAATACTGCAAAAAGTCCAGTTGGCCCGGCTCCTATAATCAATATATCGGTAGTAATCATAATAAAATTTAATTTTACATATAGCTGCAAATTTACTAATTTTAACGCGAAGCTGATTTAATTGAGTCTAAATAAAAACCTGAGATTTATCAAATAGCTGGAAAAATAGAAAAATTTTAATTTTGGCAGCGTTTTTGTAAAAACAATACTATGAAGAAAACCCTTAATATCCTTGCATTATTCGTATTCTTCCTGGGCTTTGGCCAGATCGATAATATAGCGGATGGTGAATCCATTACTTTTAGAATTCATTATGGAATTCTGACTGCAGGTAATGCAACACTTACAACACAAAAGACCACTTACAAAGGTGCTCCGCACTTATATGTGAAAGGAACAGGACAAACATCCGGTGCTGTAAAAGCTTTCTTTAAAGTGGATGATTTGTACGAGAGCTTCATCAATACAGAAACCGGACTACCAAGTTTTTATGTAAGAAATGTAAAAGAAGGCAGCTACCGTCAACATTTTGAAACAGTCTTCAATCATGATAACAATACCCTCATATTAACTGATAAGAAAACTCCAGCCAATGGCTCTAAAGTTATAAAGTCAGTAAAAGGGGTTCAGGATATGCTTTCGTGTTTCTATTACCTGAGAAGCCAAAGCCAGACTGATCTGAAAGTAGGAACAGTAATTAATATGAATGTGTGGATCGATGATGAAATGTTTCCTTTCCGTCTGAGAGTAGTGGGCACTGAAAATTTAAAAACAAAGTTTGGAACTATCAATTGTTTAAAAATTATACCATCAGTAATAAGCGGAAGAGTATTTAAAGAGAAAGAAGGAGTTACTATGTGGGTTTCTAATGATGCCAATCACGTTCCCATGTTATTAAAAGCTGAATTAGCTGTAGGAGCATTAAAGGCGAGTATTGATGATTATAAAAACGTCAAATATCCTTTAAAGTTTACAAAATAAACATATTGAACAAGTATAAAAAAAGCCTCTGAAATAATTTCGGAGGCTTTTGTATTATAAAGTTTTAAATTGCTCTAAAGTTCTGATATCGTTTTCAAAGAACATTCTGATGTCACTCATTTGGTAAAGAAGCATCGTAATTCTTTCAATTCCCATTCCGAATGCATATCCTGAATATTTTTCAGAATCGATATTCACATTTTTAAGTACGGCAGGGTCTACCATTCCACATCCCATAATTTCCAGCCATCCTGTACCTTTAGTGATTCTGTAATCTGTTTCAGAGTTTAATCCCCAATATACATCAATCTCAGCACTTGGCTCTGTGAATGGAAAGAATGAAGGTCTCATTCTGATTTTAGATTTTCCAAAAAGTTCAGTAGTAAAGAACTGGATTGTTTGTTTCAAATCTGCAAAGCTCACATTTTCGTCGATATATAATCCTTCTATCTGATGGAAAATACAGTGGGAACGTGAAGAGATTGCTTCATTTCTGAAAACTCTTCCGGGAGATAAAATTCTTATCGGCGGCTGGTTTTCTTCCATATAACGAATCTGCACTGAAGAAGTGTGGGTTCTTAACAGAATATCCGGATTTTGCTCAATAAAGAAAGTATCCTGCATATCTCTTGCCGGATGGTATTCCGGAAGATTAAGTGCAGTAAAGTTATGCCAGTCATCTTCGATTTCTGGTCCATCTGCAACAGCAAATCCAATAGATTTAAAGATCTCAATAATTCTGTTCTTTACCAAGTTGATAGGATGTCTTGATCCCAGCTCCAAGGGAAAAGCAGGTTTTGTAAGATCATCTTTCTCTACTACAATAGAAGATGCAGAAGCACTTTTCAAGTCTTCTAATTTTATGGCAATAGCTTGCTTTAAAGAATTAACTTTCTGTCCGAATTCTTTCTTCTGATCGTTAGGAACTTCTTTTAATGTTTCGTAAAAATCGTTTAGAACTCCTTTCTTACCATTATACTTGATTCGGAAATTTTCGATTTCCTCTTTAGATGTAGTATTGAAGCTGTTTACTTCAACGAGTAGTTCTTCTATCTTTTCTATCATTATTTTACCCTTTCAAAATGTTTTGCAAAAATACGATTTTTCAGTTTAAAAACTTTCTTATTTTGTCATAAAAAAATCTGCCCCCTATTCAGAGGCAGACTTCAATCACTTATTTCACTTAAATAAAAAAATTATTTCTTTTCTAAAGCTTTAACGTTGACTTGAAGAGTTACCTCATCTTTAATGACTCCGTTTTCAGCAGGAGCTTGGAATTTCACACCAAACTCTTCTCTTTTAATATCTTTGGGCTCAGTTGCCACACTCACTTCTCCTTCTTTTACAGAAACATTAGCTTTCAACTGAAGTGGTTTTGTAATTCCTTTAATTGTTAAGTTACCATCTAACAAAGTATTGTAATCTCCTTCAGCAGCTGGTGTCACTTTGGTAATTTCATAAGAAGCAGTTGGAAATTTTTCTACTTCAAAAAAGTCTCCACTTTTCAAATGTCCATTTAATTTTCCTAACTGATCAGCATCATCTTTTAAATCTACCGATGTAAGAGAACCCATATCAGCAACAAATTTTCCACTTTCTAATTTCCCGTCTTTTACTGTAAGATCTCCACTTTCAAATTTAATGGTTCCGAAATGGCTTGTGCTTTCAGACTTAAATACTTTATATCCTTTCCATTCTATTTTACTGTTCAAAGTATCCAGTACATATTGAGCACCATCTTTTGTAGTTGCAACCTCATTACTTTCGCTGGTAAGCGGTTTATCTTTTTTACAAGAAACAAGTAAAGCTGTAGCAAAAACGGCAGGGATAACTAAATAAAACAATTTTTTCTTCATCTTTGATATTTTTTTATTACGTTCGCTAAGATAATAAAAAAAATAATTCTTTTATAAAAATACTACATTTGTAAGATGCTATTAGAAATAAACAATTTACATTTTTCATACCGCCAGGACCAGCCCCTCTTTCAAAACCTTAATATACGATTTGAGGAGGGTAAAATCATTGCATTAGCAGGAGAAAGCGGATGTGGAAAATCTACTTTATTAAATTTAATTTATGGACTTTTAGATTGGGAAAATGGAGATATTATTTTTGATGGCACTCCCCTTTTAGGCCCTAAAGGAAATCTCGTTCCCGGAGAAGCGGAAATGAAATTTGTAGCTCAGAATTTTGACCTGATGCCCTATTCTACAGTTGCTGATAATGTAGGAAAGTTTATTTCAAATATTAATCTATCTAAAAAAAGTGAAATAGTAAATGAACTTCTGGAAGTTGTAGGATTGCAGGAATATGCTAATGTCCTTCCAAAAAATTTAAGTGGCGGCCAGCAACAGAGAGTAGCTATAGCAAGAGCCCTTTCCGTACTTCCGAAACTTCTTATACTGGATGAACCTTTTAGCAATATTGATTTCCCGAGAAAAATAGAGCTTCGTGAAAGACTTTTCAGATATGTAAAACAGCATAATATTTCTTTGATTATTTCTACACATGAACTTCAGGATATTATGCCTTGGGTGGATCAGATCGTTATTCTTCAAGGCGGAAGATTAATTCAAAATACACATCCTGAAGAAACCTATAAAGAACCTTATAACCCATATGTGGCCAAACTTTTTGGGGAGGTTAATATTTTCAATGAGACTGAAATGAAAGATTTTCAGATTCCTAAGTTCTCGTATTATCCTCATGAGATCAAAGTTTCAGAAAATGGTTTAGAAGCAGAAGTCCTTGAAAGCAGATTTGCCGGAAATCATTACTGGAATAAAATTAAAGCTAACAATAGAGAGCTTATTGTCTACAGTAGTAATAAGCTGGAAAATCCTATTAGAATAACCTTCGCATAAGGCAAAATCGCTGAAAAGCGAAAAAGCTAATTTGCTAATTTGTAAAACTGTAAAATCGATTGTCGTTAAAATACTGATTGGCAAATTAACAATTCTGCAATTTTGCGATTTTGCTTTTCAGCCTTTTCGCCTTTCAGGCTCCTCCTAATTAACACATTTTATGACACTTATTGTTAGTTTGTGGATAAAAATTCCTATTCTCAAAATTTGCTTTTAAAACTTTTCCTTACATTTGTGTTTCCACAGCATAAGGAAACTTTTGGTTAATTCTCTTTCTGCCTCCAGGACAAACATTAGCAGAATCCTGCAATCTAGTCTTTGAAAGATTACACTGTCCAATCTTTTCCTTTTTTTATGTTCTGTAAATAAAAAATGCGTCACTTAAGACGCATTCATAGTATATATAATCAAATCTTTCTAAGCTTTCTTTACAAACTCCGATTTCAAAGCCATTGATCCGAAGCCATCAATTTTACAGTCGATATTATGATCACTATCTGGTCTTAAACGTATATTCTTTACTTTAGTTCCTGCCTTAACTGGCTTTGGAGCACCTTTAACCGGTAGATCTTTAATAACCACAACAGAATCTCCATCCTGCAATTCATTTCCATTGGAATCAAATATTTTCCCTGCATTCGCAGATTCCGAAGCCGCTTCTTCCGCATTCCATTCATAGAAACACTGAGAACAAACCGTCATATTATCACTAGGATAAGTAAATTCAGAACCACATTTTGGACAAAGAACAACATCACTCATATTTTAATTTTTCACAAAGGTAGGGCTTTTTGAACCATTGAATCAAGAGGAAAGGACTGAACCGGTAATTAAATGGAAAGTTGAAAGTGGAAAATTGAAAACATATTGAACGTTTTATGATTTAGTACTTAGCCTTTACTTTCAACTTTCAACTCCACTCCCATTTTCAACTCTCCACTATAATTTGTACTTTTGCAGATTGAAAACAGCAGAAGCAATTATGGAACTTATTCACAGAAACTTAGCCATCGGAATTCACGATGCCCTACAGGAAACATTTTTTGAAAAAAATAAATACGCCGATAAAGTAATTGAAAGACTTTTGAAAGCACATAGAAAATGGGGAAGTCAGGACAGAGCAGTTGTTTCTGAGATTTTTTACAACATCATCCGTTGGAAGAAACGTCTGGAATATTATATGGGAGAAGGTGTAAAGCCTAACAATATTTACAAACTCATTATTGCTTATTTACTTTGGAGTAAAACAAATTACAAAAGATTTGAAGAGTTCGAAGGAATAAAAATAGCTGATATTATTACTAAACTTAAAAAAGATACTGTTCCAACTAAAGCTATTGAACATTCTATTCCGGAATGGTTAGCTGAAACTTTGGAAAAAGAATTAGGTTCTGGCTGGGAAAAAGAAATGAGAGCTTTAAACGAACAAGCTCCAACTGTTTTACGTGCAAACTCTTTAAAGACAACCCCAAAAGAACTTATTTCAGATCTATCCGACGAAGGTGTTGCATCTTTTACAGTAAGAAATTATCAGGATGCTGTACAATTGGAAGAAAAAAAGAATGTCTTTTTAACTACTGCTTTTAAAGAAGGATTATTTGAAGTTCAGGATGCTTCTTCACAAAAGATAGGATACTTTCTTGATGTAAAAGAAGGACAACGTGTTGTTGATGCTTGTGCCGGAGCTGGTGGAAAAACACTTCACCTGGCTGCTTTAATGGAAAATAAAGGACAAATCATCGCCTTGGATATTTTTGAATGGAAACTGGCAGAATTGAAGCGTCGTGCAAAAAGAGCTGGAGCACACAACATCGAAACCCGTATGATCTCTGATAATAAGGTGATTAAACGTCTTCATGAAAAGGCAGACAGACTTCTTATTGATGCTCCTTGTTCAGGTTTAGGAGTTTTAAAAAGAAACCCGGACAGCAAATGGAAAATTGATCAGGACTTTATTGATAGAATTAAAATTGAACAACAACAAATCCTTCAGGATTATTCCAAAATAGTAAAAAAGGGTGGAAAAATGGTATATGCAACATGTTCTATTTTACCATCGGAAAACACAGGACAGGTTAAGGAATTCCTTAAAAACAACCCTGATTTCAAACTTATTAAAGATGAAAAAGTAATGCCTAGTGAAGGATACGATGGATTCTATATGGCTTTGATTGAAAGACTTGCATAATTAAGATCTTCAAGATTAAATATATGAACTACTCTATTATTAGGGTAGTTTTTTGTTTGAAATATCACGTTAAACGTAATGTTTTTAATCAAAATAAAATTACAATAAAAATATTTTCACAATTTCGTAACATTCTCACTTCTTTGTGATACCTATTCATGAAAAATCATTTTTAAATCAACAGGTAGATATTGATACTAAAATCTATCTTTGCGATAAACCACTATCTCTATGTATAAAAGAATTTTATTCAGTTTCTTCTCTTTCCTATTTTGTATTACGTACGCACAGACCTACGAAATCCAATACACCAGCTCTTACAATGGAAAAGTACAAACTGAACAATCACCCACTTTTATCTGGGCTAATGATAAAGAAAACTTCATACTAAACAACTCAATCAGAGAACAAAAAAGTGAATTCCCATTTGAGATCACCAAAGTGGAAAAACCTTCCAACACCGTTGTTTCTTACGCTTTTTTAAAACCTAATGAAACAATATCTACAATAGATAAAGAATCAATAGGTAAGCAAACTTTTGAATTAACGAACGAAACTAAAAAAATACTAGGCTATAACTGTAGAAAAGCAGTAACTAAAATAAATTCCAACACCATTGAGGTGTGGTATACAAATGATTTAAAAATAAGCGGAGGTCCTTCTACATTGGGTCAAAATATGGGATTGGTTCTTGAAATTGAAAAAAATAAAAATTCATTGATCACTGCAACCTCTATTAAAAAAATTAAAAAGACAGATATTGAGAATATCATAAAAGGGCAAATCACTACTACAGATTTATTGGGATACAAAGACCTTCTGTGGAAAAGTCGATTTACGACTTTACAGGTCTTTGAAAATGAAACTATTAATTTTTCTGATGAATCAAAATCCGATGAAAAAATAAAGCGATTTGCCAACGGAACCATTATCCTAAAAAAAGTAAAATTTCCTAAAATAACTGACGGGGAGAATATTTTTGTCGAATTAAAACAACAATCCAATGGAGATGCTTATGACAGAACAGGAACTGTATTCTTCATTCCTCAGGATAAATCTCAATCTTTTTTTG
This sequence comes from Chryseobacterium paridis, assembly GCF_016595215.1. GTDB lineage: Bacteria > Bacteroidota > Bacteroidia > Flavobacteriales > Weeksellaceae > Chryseobacterium > Chryseobacterium paridis. The sequence goes on from NZ_JAENHK010000005.1 coordinate 129,088, forward strand.
ATGGACTCGAAAAAGGAGCTAAAACACTTCCGGTTTACGAAAATGGAAACGGAAAACAATATTATGGTATTACTTCAACCGACAACTACGATCCTAGCATTGAAATGATGCGCTTTTTCACTGCCTTTGGTATCCAGAAGTTTAATCACATTCAGTTAAAAGGAAAAGATTGGCAAACCATCAGTCCATTCCGTCAGGATATTACAGATCTTAAACCATCTTTATCAGAAAAGGAGCTCTGGATAGGTACTTTTATAGGTAATTATGATAAGGGCGGACACAAAGTAAGTCTTGATATCACTATTCATAAAAGTGATCAGACAATTAATAAAAATAACATTGCTCTTCCTCTGTTCAATTCCGTAAACATTATGGAAATGGCTGGCCAGGACTATTCAACAATGTTTGATAAGGATAAAGGGCTTTTTGTAGAGTTCACATTGAAAAAAGATGTGAAAAATGCACAATTAAGATATATTACCACAGGTCATGGTGGATGGGAAAATGGAGATGAATTTGTACCAAAACCTAACTCGATATTCCTGGATGGTAAAATGACATTCTCTTTTACTCCCTGGAGAACAGATTGTGGATCTTATAGATTGTACAATCCTGCTTCAGGAAATTTCCCCGATGGGCTTTCTTCGTCAGATCTAAGCAGATCAAACTGGTGCCCGGGCACCGTTACCAATCCTAATTTTATTCCTTTGGGAGATTTAAAAGCTGGAAAACACAGTATACAAATAAAAATTCCTCAGGGACCAACAGAAGGCACCAGTTTCAGTTCATGGAACGTTTCCGGAGTTTTATTAGGAATCCAATAAAAACAAAACCTTCTCGTGATATTAGTCACAAGAAGGTAAAAACACAAATGATGAAAAAAAATTATTTCGAGCCACAAAGTAAAAGTAAAAATTCATATAATTAATTACCAAATATTAATAAATATCTAATTTTAATTTCGTATGTAATTCACCACTATTTTTCCTTGTGAAAAATATCAATCAAAATCATGCTTATCATTTAAAATAATTAATATTTTTAATTAAATAAAACTAATTGATTAAAAATATTAACTTATATTCAATTTATATTTTCTTTTTTAAATTGCAATTCTATTTTTGCTTCTAAATAAATGATAAAAAATGTGTGGAATCGTATGTTTGTTTGACGCGAAACAAAAAACAGAAATATTAAGACCTCAGGTCTTGGAAATGTCAAAAAAAATCCGTCATAGGGGACCAGATTGGAGCGGAGTTTTTCAAAACGAGAAAGTGGTATTTTCTCATGAAAGACTAGCCATTGTAGATCCTACTTCAGGTAAACAACCCCTATTTTCTAAAGATGGAAATATCGTATTAGCAGTAAATGGTGAAATCTACAATCATAGAGAACTAAAAAAAGAGTTTCCTGATTATGAATTTCAAACCCAATCTGACTGTGAAGTTATTCTGGCTCTTTATGAAAAATATGGGAAAGACTTTTTAGAAAAACTAAATGGAATCTTCGCTTTCTCTCTATATGATATAAAAAATGATGTTTATCTTATCGCTCGTGATCATATGGGAATCTGCCCTCTTTATCAAGGCTGGGACAGAAACGGAAATTATTATGTAGCTTCAGAATTAAAAGCATTGGAAGGTGTTTGCAAAACAATAGAAACCTTTTTGCCTGGTCACTTTGTATACAGCAAGGATGGAAATGAACTTCAACAATGGTACAAAAGAGATTGGGATAGTTTTGATAATGTAAAGGATAACGAAAGTGATATCCAAAAACTCAGACAAGGACTTGAAGATGCGGTTCATAGACAGCTGATGAGCGATGTTCCTTATGGTGTACTTTTATCAGGAGGTTTAGATTCTTCCGTTATTTCTGCTATCACTGCAAAATACGCCCGACAAAGAATCGAAAGTGGGGATACGCAGGAAGCATGGTATCCAAGATTGCACAGTTTTGCAGTAGGCCTTGTAGGATCTCCGGATCTTGCTGCAGCAAGAAAAGCAGCAGATCACATTGGTTCTGTTCATCATGAAGTTAATTTCACTGTTCAGGAAGGATTGGATGCCATCCGTGATGTCATTTATCATTTGGAAACTTATGATGTAACGACTGTAAGAGCCTCTACTCCAATGTATTTATTGGCACGGGTTATCAAATCTATGGGAATCAAGATGGTCCTTTCAGGAGAAGGTTCTGACGAGTTGTTTGGAGGATATCTATACTTCCATAAAGCTCCCAATGCAAAAGAATTCCATGATGAAACTGTACGAAAATTAGGAAAGCTTCACCTTTATGACTGTTTAAGAGCTAACAAAGCATTAATGAGCTGGGGAATTGAAGGACGTGTTCCTTTCCTGGATAAAGAATTCATGGATATTGCCATGGAAATTAATCCTAAAGACAAAATGATTGCTGCAGCTGAAGGGAAAATTGAAAAATGGATCTTAAGAAAAGCCTTTGAAGACATCCTTCCTGAATCTATTGTGTGGAGACAAAAAGAACAGTTCTCTGACGGCGTTGGCTATTCCTGGATTGACACTTTAAGAGAAGTTGCTGAAAAAGAAGTTACAGATGAAATGATGGCGAATGCAAAATTCAGATTCCCTCTGAACACCCCTCAAAACAAGGAGGAATACAGATACCGAACTATTTTTGAAGAACATTTTCTTAGTGAAACGGCTGCAGCAACAGTTCCTTCTGTACCATCAGTGGCATGCTCCACTCCTATCGCACTGGAATGGGATGAGGCATTTAAAAAGATGAATGACCCAAGCGGAAGGGCTGTAAAAGTACATGAAACCTCTTATGAAGAGTAATGTTTTAAGAGATGAGTTTCAGATTTCAAGTTATTAGAAATAAAAATTATTCTGATCTTATTCCTCATACATTATTATAGTCATCAAAAAAAATAAAATTTATCAATCCTGTAGCAATACAGGATTTTCTTTTGAAGAAACAGCAAGAATATTAACACATTTTAACTGACAATCAAAAATAGTATCTAATAAATAATTATATTTGGAAAACGAAAAAATCAATATTATAAAATGAGAAGAACCGTTACTATCTTTTTTGCTTTGTTATCTATAAATTTTGCTTTTGGCCAAGGTAAATTTGGTAAATATCTAAATTCAAAAAAACTTGCCTTAACTTATAAAACAGTAAAGGACAACGAAAAAGAAAACTACTATCAGCAATATTACTGGCTGGCGAAAGCTGAGCAATTAAAAACATACCCTCACCTTAAGGATGTAAAACCAGTTGTTCTCTATGAATTTGTAAAAAAAGTAAACCCTCAGAATCCGACAAAAAAACTAGATGCAAGAGGTAAAGAACTGAGAGAAACTGCTGAATTATCTTTAAACCAATATTTCAAGAATAAAAATTTCGAAAATAATGCGGTATTGATGTACAATCTTGAAACGTATGTAGATCCTTCTCAAGGAGAATATTTTACAAAAGTAGATCCTGAAAAAATTAAAGAGCTGGTCCCAAAAGAATTATTTGCTTTCAATTCTTTGAACAGAAAAACTCAGGAAGAAGTTACCTACTACCTTTGGATAGATAAGAAAAAAGATGACTTTAATATTGTGGATATTATTCCAAAAGAAGATGACAAAAAATTCTATGCTTCATTAAAACAATATCTTCCGAACTATAAATTTTCAAAGTATGTTCCTTCAGTGAAAAAGGGGAATAAAACAGATAAAACGGATGTTGACTTTTATTACATCATGCCTTTTGAACAAAACACTGATAACATTGAATATAAGACAACAGATTTCAAAACTTTCATTTTAAGCCAGTACCGAAAAGCTGGGGATGAATGGAAAGGAGTAGAAAAAACCAGAAAATAATTAAAAAAGTCCTGTGAAATCTCACAGGACTTTTTTAATTTTATAGATATTTCTTTATCTAATCATAAATTCTATCAAGTTTTTTAGTGTGTAGTTTGAGCAATTTATAAGCAGAGGAAAGAAAAATACATTCTTTTCTCATTTCCATTACTACCTTTTAATCAACTCGGATGAGCTGCATTTTACTGATAGATTTTACATTACTTAAAGATTCTAGCTGATACAAAATGTCTGAAACCAACTCGTCAATAACATCAATTAAAAAGATCCTTCCACTGATTCTTGCCACTGCTATTTTTATGCAGATGCTGGATTCTACTATCTTGAATACTTCTTTACCCTCAATTGCGAAGGATTTAAAGGAATCTCCATTAAATATGCAGAACGCAATTATCAGCTATGTTCTGACATTAGCGGTTTTTATGCCGGCAAGTGGTTTTCTGGCGGATAGATTCGGAACAAAAAGAGTTTTTATTTTTTCATTGGTGCTTTTTAGTTTAGGTTCTTTGTTTTGTGCACTCTCACAAAACCTTACTCATCTCGTTATTTCAAGGGTAATTCAGGGTGTTGGAGGTAGTTTGATGACCCCTGTTGGAAAATTAGCTTTGATCAAAACTTTTGATAAGAATGAATTACTAAAAGCTATGAATTTCGCTATCATTCCAGCACTTATTGGACCCGTACTTGGTCCTCTTGTAGGTGGTTATATGGTAGATTATCTTTCGTGGCACTGGATATTTCTCATCAATATCCCAATTGGAATCCTGGGAATTGTTTTAGGCTTCAAATTTATGCCTAACTATAAATCAGCTGATGTGGATTTTGATCTGAAAGGATTTATGATATTCGCTGCAGCCTCACTCCTACTCTCTATTTCATTGGAACTTTTTGGAGATCTACAGAATACAACACCGGTTCTTTTGGTATTTATTCTTGGTTTCTTATTTCTCTATTACTATTATAAACATGCAAAAAGAGGAGGAAATCCTATATTCCCATTAAATCTGTTTCAGGTAAGGACTTTCCGCGTGGGAATTGTGGGAAACCTTGCCACTCGATTAGGAATCAGTGCTGTTCCATTGTTACTTCCCCTCATGATACAAATTGCCTATAAACAATCTGCAGTTACATCTGGCTGGATCGTTGCTCCTATGGCACTGACTGCTATTTTCGGAAAATCTTCAGTTATAAAGATTCTTGATAAGTTCGGATACCGGCAAACATTAATGGTGAATACATTTATTATCGGAACATTGATATGCATGCTTGCTATTCCAAATATAAATACCTCCCTATTTTGGTTTATTCCGATTATCGCTGTTCTAGGATTTTTTAATTCTATTCAGTTTACGTCAATGAATACCATTTCCATCGCTGATTTACGCAATTTCCAGACGAGTAGTGGAAATTCTTTAATATCGGTAAATCAACAGCTTGCTATTGGTTTTGGGATTGCTTTTGGTCTCATCGTTCTAAAAATTTTTGAAAGCACAGACCTCATCAAAGGAGAAATACATAATGCATTCCGTTATACATTTCTCACTGTAGGTATTCTTACGATACTATCAGGATTGGTTTTCAGAAGACTTCATATTTCAGATGGGAAAAATATGCAATCTAAAGATCATTAATCATCTGGTAAAAACTAACTTAAACCGAACTTAACACAGGTCAATGCAATTGATCACGATCTACTCTATTTTTGTTTATATAAAAAATCAACATTATGATGACAACTAAAAAAGTAGAAATAGTGGTATCACCAAAACCTGCTCATTTTGTAGGTGATGGTTTTAGAGTTCACAACTTTATACCAGGAGTATCAAGATTGGATATGAAAAGAATGGATCCTTTCATTATGCTCGATTATAATTCAAAATTTCATTTTAACGGATCTGAAAAACCAAGAGGCGTCGGCGTACATCCGCACAGAGGTTTTGAAACTGTAACCATAGCCTACCAGGGAAAAGTAGAACATCATGACAGCTCGGGAGGAGGAGGTGTGATCGGAGAAGGAGATGTTCAATGGATGACAGCCGCAAGAGGCGTTCTTCACAAAGAATATCATGAAAGAGAATGGTCTAAAACCGGTGGAATTTTTCAAATGGTTCAGCTTTGGGTCAACCTTCCTGCAAAGGATAAAATGAGCAAGCCTAAATATCAGGCCATTAAAAACTCAGATATGAAATTGGTAGATCTGGGTGAAAACGGTGTAATCGAAGTGATCGCTGGAGAATACAATGGAAATAAAGGTCCTGCATTTACTTTCACTCCTGTACACATGATGAATGCCAAATTAAAAACCGGCGGAAAGGCTACATTTCAATTTCCCGCTAATTATAATACAGCAGCCCTTGTAATTGAGGGAAATGTTACAGTAAATGGAAATGAAAAGGCAGCAACAGACCAATTGATCTTGTTTGAAAATGCGGGTGAGGAATTTATCATTGAGGCCAGCGAAAACGCAATTGTATTGATCATCAGTGGAGAGCCGATCAATGAACCTATTTTTCCTCATGGTCCTTTTGTAATGAATACAAGAGAGGAGATCATGCAGGCTTTTGAAGATTTCAATACCGGAAAATTCGGGTATTTAGAAGACTAACAGAACAAATAAGCAATAATTAAATAATCTTAATCTTGAGCTCTTTATTTAATTATTGCTTTTTATTACCTTTAACAATATACTTTATAAGTATTCATCAATCAAGAAAATTTAAACAATGAAACCAGAGTTTGAAAATACTCCCCTAGTAAAGAACGAATCAAAGAAAAGATTTGAAATAGAAGTAAACGGACATTTTGCATTTATTGATTATCGCGAAGGGAGAGACCAGATTATTTTAGTTCACACAGAAGCTAACCCAGAATTGGCAGGTACAGGAGCCGCAGCAGCTGTTGTTGAGAAAACTCTTCATTTTATCGAAGAGAACGCCAAGAAATTGCTTCCATACTGTCCTTATGTTTTTGCTTACATTAAAAAGCATCCTGAATGGAAACGTATCGTTGACGAAAAGTTTGAAAGATATGACCAGCTTTAATATCTGAAAACAGTAAAATTTTAATTAAATTAAAAAAAACATCAACCCTAAAGAACACATTATTTATGTCAAATATTGGACTTATCATAGAAGAAAAAGCCGCAGATATAGGAAACTTTTTAGTAGGCAGACTTTTGCCTTTTCGTGAAAAAAGAGCAGTTGGCCCATTTGTTTTTATAGACCACATGGGACCTTCGGAACTAAAAGATTATCAAAATCTTGATGTACCACCCCATCCTCACATCGGATTATCTACATTGACTTATCTGCTTGAAGGATCTATTTTCCATCGTGACAGCATTGGAAGTGCTATGGAAATAAAACCGGGAGCTGTTAATTGGATGACTGCCGGAAAGGGTGTTGTACACTCTGAAAGAACTCCGGAATATTTAAGAGAAACCGATAAGAGATTACATGGTTTTCAGATTTGGGTTGGTCTTCCAAAACATTTGGAGCAGAGCGAACCTACTTTTCATCATACCGAAGCGGATGAGCTTCCGGTTTGGGAAGATGGTGAGATCCATTATAAACTTATTGCAGGAGAGGCATTTGGAAAGAAGTCTCCGGTTCCTGTTCACAGCAAGTTGTTTTTTATTGAAATCAAAACCAAAACAGCTCAGAAAATAAGTATTGGACAAGATCTATATGGCGAAGCTGCGATGTATGTTTTGGACGGAACAGTAAATATTGAAGGAAACACTTATGGCTCAAAACAATTGTTAATCGCTAAGGATACTAAACTTTGTGAATTCGAAATGAGCGAAAATGCTACCGTATATCTTTTCGGAGGCGAACCTTTTGAAGATGAACGCTTTATATTTTGGAATTTCGTAAATTCGGATAAGGAATTAATAGACCAGGCAAAAGTGAACTGGAACGATCAGAATCATGATGCGTTTCCTTTGGTTCCCGGAGATGAAAACGAATTTGTTCCACTTCCAAAAGCAGTCCTGAATAGAAAATAAATAAGGTCCAGAGCCAAGTAACTTATAATAACCCATGAAAATATTAGCATTTGCAGGAAGCACTTCTTCCACCTCTATCAATAGAGAACTGGTAAAATTCGTATTGAAAGATTTTCAAAATGAAGAAATCAATTTAATTGATCTTAATGATTATACCATGCCTGTTTTCTCTGTAGATCTGGAGAAAAAAGGTTTCCCAAATGAAGCGCATCAGTTTTTACAAAGAATTGAAGACTGTGATGTTATTATCTGTTCTCTCGCAGAACACAACAGGTCATACAGTGCTGCATTTAAAAATGTTTTTGACTGGGCTTCAAGGATCAATGTTAAGCTTTTTCAGAACAAACCTATGCTTCTGATGAGCACTTCTCCTGGTGGCTATGGTGGCGGAAATGTAATGAATACAGCAAAAACATTTTTCCCGCAATTTGCAGCAGATATTAAAGATACCTTTTCTCTACCTAAATTTTATGAAAATTTTGATCTGGAAAGCGGAGTTATTAATCCTGATATGCTGAAAGAGCTGAATGAAAAAATTGAGAATTTTAAAATCCAGATTAAGAACTGATGACCAAAGGAAGACTGGAAGCGTTTAGTGATGGCGTATTAGCCATTATCATTACCATCATGGTACTTGAACTTAAGGTACCGGAAGGAGATAGCTGGGCTAGTCTGAAACCTATTATTCCAAAACTTCTGGCTTATATCTTTAGTTTTATTTATGTAGGTATTTACTGGAACAATCATCATCATTTATTTCAGGCTGCAAAAAAAATTAATGGAACAATCCTATGGGCAAATTTGCATTTGCTTTTCTGGCTTTCGTTAATGCCTATTGCAACAGAATGGATTGGAAATACCCATTTTGCTAAAAATCCGGTTGCCGCTTATGGCGTCGGGCTGATCATGTGTGCTATTGCATACACGATTATGGAAAATTTAATCGTCCGATGTGAGGGAGAAAATTCAAGGTTAAAAGAAGCGATACACTCTAAGTTTAAAGAATATATTTCTATCTTGTTCTATATAACGGGAATAGCGACTTCATTTTTTTATCCTTATATTGCTATCTGTTTTTATTACATTGTTGCTCTTATATGGCTCATTCCGGACAGAAGAATCGAAAAATTACTAAAAGAAGAATAATATGGAAACACACGAATATAACAACGGCGATCTAGCAGTGATATGGATGCCTAAAAAATGTATCCATTCTACAATGTGTGTAAAATTGTTGCCAAAAGTTTACAACCCCAAAGACCGACCTTGGATAAAAGTTGAGAACGCAACAACACAGGAACTTATAGATCAAATAGAACAATGCCCTTCAGGAGCATTAAGTTACAAATTCAATACTGAAAAATAATGGGCGTAACCGTAAAAGCAAGTTTAGGAAAAACAAAATACTATACGGAAGTAGTAGCCGGAGAAAATACAATCATCACAGATGAACCTATTGACAAAGGGGGTCAAAACAAAGGTTTCAATCCTTTTGAAATCCTGGCTACGTCTTTGGCAAGTTGTACTGCTGCTACACTTAGAATGTATATTGAAAGAAAAGAATGGGATATAGAGAAAATCGATGTAGAAGTTGATCTGGAAAACTTCCCGCTTACCAAAAGAGCTATTTTTGAAAGAAAGATCAGTTTTGAGGGAGCCAATCTGGATGAAGAACAACTGAAAAGGCTTCACACTATTGCGGATGCCTGTCCGGTACATAAAATTTTAACAAACGAAATAGAAATACTAACCAAATTTTCATAATATGATAGAGGTAAAACAAAACAACGACGAAAAACACGGAAGTTTTGAGGCTTTCATAGACGGAAACCGCGCAGGACTTATGACCTATACCTGGGCTGGAGAAGAAAGATTCATTATTGATCATACAGAAGTAGAAGAAGATTACAACGGCAAAGGCGTTGGTAAAGAAATGGTTTTAGCGGCGGTAGATTTCGCAAGAAAACAAGGCAAAAAAATAATTGCACTTTGTCCTTTTGCGAAAGCTACTTTCCAGAAAAACGAGGACCTTCAGGACGTCGTAGTCTAGTTGATCAGAAAAAATATTTTATAAACCTTTCAGGGATCTCCCTTGAAAGGTTTTTCTTTTTTACCAGAACATAAAAAAACTATATTTGTAAAATTTTAATTACAGAAAATATGTCTCCCATTATATTATTGTCCATTATCGTTGTATACTTCGCGTTGCTTCTTTGGGTAGCTTACAAAACTGGTAAAGGAAGTGACAATGAAAGTTTCTTTATCGGAAACAGGAAAAGTAATTGGATGCTTGTTGCCTTTGGAATGATTGGAACTTCTCTTTCTGGAGTAACTTTTGTAAGTGTTCCCGGAGCAGTTGGAAAAGACAGTTTTTCCTATTTACAAATTACTCTAGGTTACCTTATTGGTTATATTACAGTTGCATACGTCTTACTTCCCTTATACTATCGTCTAAAGCTTACTTCGATTTACGGCTATCTTCAACAGAGAATGGGGCAACTTTCCTACAAATCAGGTGCATGGATATTTATTGTTTCGAGATTAGTAGGTGCTACCGCCAGATTATATCTGGTAGTAAATATTCTCCAGGTTACCATATTGGATAGTTTAGGTGTTCCGTTTATTGTTACCACTTTAATCATCCTTGCCATGATTATCCTTTATACGTATGAAGGAGGCGTAAAAACCATTGTGTGGACAGACACATTACAAACTTCTTGTATGCTTTTGGGACTCATCATTTGTACTATTTATATGCTGAACCATTTAGACCTGAGCGTTGGACAGAGTTTAACAGCAATGAGCGATAAAGGTTATACCAAAATATTTGAAATGGATTTTAATTCGCCTGGGTTCTTTGTAAAACAAATTCTTGCAGGGGCATTTATTACCATTACAATGACGGGAATTGATCAGGAAATGATGCAAAAAAGTCTTTCTGTAACCAAGCTTAAGGATTCTCAGAAAAATATGGTTACCCTTGGATTCATCTTATTGGGGGTAATTTCACTATTCCTCTACATGGGAGGGCTTTTGTATCTTTTTGGAGAAAGCCAGGGGGGACACCTTACTGAAATCATCCAAGATGGTATTCCTAAAAAAGAATTTCTACTTGGCGGAAAAGATATTTTCGGAGATAAAATATTTCCTGAGGTTGCATTAAATCATATGCCAGGCTTTATTTCCATCATATTCATCATAGCATTAATTTCAGCATTATTTCCAAGTGCAGACGGTGCTATGACCGCCCTTACCTCTTCATTGTGTATTGATATTTTCGGGATGAAGGAAAAAAAAGACTGGACCGATAAAAAGAAGGAAAAGTTCCGTAAGAATGTACACCTTATAGTGGCGCTTTCGTTTCTCATCATGGTTATTATATTTAAGGTGATTAATGACAATTCCATGATCGGCTTGATCTTAAAATTAGCAGGATTCACTTATGGACCGCTTTTAGGGCTTTTCGCTTTTGGTATTTTCACGAAATACAAAGTTGAAGACAAGCTTGTTCCTTATGTTTGTATCGCAGCTCCAATCATATCCTATTTTATCGACAAATATCAGGCAACTATTTTCGGGAACTTCAAAATAGGTTTGGAATTATTGATCATCAATGGATTATTAACATTCCTTGGATTGTGGCTGATCAGAAAAAAGTAAATAAGTACTACATCAAAAACAAAATATAATTAACATGAAAAAAATTATTCCTCTTCTGCTTGGATTGTTTGCTTTCAGCTTTCTTTCTGCCCAGGATAACTTTGAAGTTTCAACACTAAGGATAGGACCTTACAAAGTATTTATGAAAAGTACAGAAATAGAAAAATTCTCTGGAGAAAAATTGAGATTAACGAACGGAGAATACAAGAATTCTGTAAAATATAATGGTGAAACTATTATGATCAGCACCACTCAGGAATATGATAATAATGGGAAAGAAACCAATGGCTATAGCATATATAGCATCTCTACCACCAGTAAAAAATTTAAAACCAAAAGTGGTATTGGAGTAGGAAGTACAAAAGATGACATCATCAATGCCTATAAAAATTATCCAAATTACAATGTGTACACCGGCTGGGATGACAAGGGCAAGCCTACAAAAAATGAAAGCTACTTTGTGCTGAATGACACGGATGCGTCTACCATGTTATCTTTTAAAATGATTAATAATATTGTGACAGAAATCTCAGTATCACTAAATGAAGGTTGTTAAAAAGTTCAATTCTTTAAATAATTAGAAATCCGGGTTTTATATCCGGATTTTTACATTTTTATAAGCCATTAAAAAATCGTAAATTCGCGTGCAAATAAATCAGATATAATGAGTAAAAGTATTGAAGAGTTAAAATCTCTTGCTACACAAATCAGAAGAGACATTTTAAGAATGGTTCATGATGTAAATTCAGGACATCCGGGCGGAAGTTTAGGATGTACAGAATTCTTCACAGCGCTGTATGGAAAAGTACTGAACTATCATCTTCCTTTCACTATGGAAGGTAAAAATGAAGATCATTTCTATCTTTCAAATGGTCACATTTCACCGGTTTTCTACTCTACTTTAGCTAGATTTGGATTTTTCCCGGTTGAGGAATTGAAAACTTTCAGAAAACTAAATTCAAGATTACAAGGTCACCCGACTACTCATGAGGGATTACCTGGAATCCGTGTTGCTTCCGGATCTTTAGGACAAGGACTTTCTGTAGCTTTAGGTGCTGCTTTAGGAAAGAAATTAGATGGTGACCAATCATTGGTTTATTCGCTTCATGGAGATGGTGAATTACAGGAAGGTCAGATCTGGGAAGCTTTAATGTTCGCTGCAGCTAAAAAAGTAGACAATATCATTTCTACGATTGACTATAATGGTCGTCAGATCGACGGTGATACTGATGATGTATTAAGCTTAGGTGATCTGCATGCTAAATTAGAAGCATTTGGATGGACTGTATTAGAAGAGAAAAACGGAAATGATCTTGAGGCAGTAATTGCTATTTTAGAAAGAGCAAAAGCTGAAACGGGTAAAGGCAAACCGGTTGCAATAATGCTTCATACTGAAATGGGTGCTGGAGTAGATTACATGATGGGAAGCCACGCTTGGCATGGTAAAGCTCCTAATGATGAGCAGTTGGAAGCAGCATTCAAACAACTTTATTTGGAAGCTCCTGCAGATTACTAATATCTTTGATTATCACATTTATTACGTTTTCCATGAAAAAATTCATCTTAATCTGCCTACTAACATCTTTTATTTTAGGTACCGCGCAAGAAAAGAAAATTTCTTTCGCTAAAGTATTTAATTATCAAATGATTGATAAGAGAGCACCTTTGCTTACTTTAAAGATGTTTGCAAGTAACAATAATGAATTTCTTACCAGATTGAACATCAAGGAAGTTCCGATGTATTATTATACCGATGCATTGGGAACAACTGCCGTTTCGTTAGAAATGAACAGTCGTCTTGCTGGTTCAGGTTTGAGCGCATTAATGTATTTGGGCTATAGCAGTTATGGTGGGTATGGAGAAAAAGAAGAGTATGTTCTGGAGGCCAAAAAGCTGGATACAAAAGAAACCATTTTAGGAATGCCATGTTCTCATTACCTGATCAATTACCGGGCAAAAGATGGCACAAAAAAGGAAAATGAAGACTTGAAGTTGTGTATCGATGATCAGTCATCTATCAACAACATGTATGTATTTAGCGGCCTTTTAAATCAATACCTTCCAGGTATCAAAATGAAAAGTTCAGGTTTAAGCGGTCTTATTTTAAAAGTAGGTCCTGAGAAAACGTATGACAAAGAATATTTTGTACTGGAATCTATAAAAGATTCTAAAGATCAGGTATTTTTTGATCATAAAAAAGCAATGACGGACCAGCAAAGAAAGCAGGACTCTATAATGATTGCCTATAAAAAACAGGAAGAGGAATATGCGAAAAATGATTCTGTATATACAGCAACTGATTCCACAGCTGTGGTAGTCGACTCTGCAACAGCAGCTGTTCCATATTCAGATCAAACCTACTATTATATTCCTGACTATGTTTCTGAGTATAAAAAAGCTCATGATGAAGATGGAAGTTTAGCAATAACCAACATCCCAAGTGAAAATCTTTGGAAAGGATTGCCTAAACACTGCAAAAATTTCGAAAAGGACCTTCCGGCTTTTAAGCTTAAAGAAGTAAAGGGACATTTACGAAATTATGTAGGGCAGATGTGTGATATGTACCTTACACAATCAGCAAGCCATAATGTGGGCATTAAACTGACGCTTGATGAAATAAGACGGGAAGTTCTCTATCTCAATACCATTCAGGAAAAACTTGATCAATCTGATAAAAAGAAATTAAATAATTATTTAAAAAATCTTGATTAAAAAAATAAAAATGAAATATACATATACAGAAAAAAAGGATACACGTTCAGGATTCGGAGCCGGATTAGCTGAGCTTGCTGATAAGAATCCAAATGTAGTAGCACTTTGTGCAGATCTTATTGGTTCTTTGAAAATGGAAAAATTCATTGAAAAAGCACCGGAAAGATTCTTTCAGATAGGAATTGCAGAAGCTAACATGATTGGTATTGCTGCAGGTCTTAGTATCACAGGAAAAATTCCTTTCACTGGAACTTTCGCTAATTTCTCTACTTCAAGAGTATATGACCAGATTCGTCAGTCAGTAGCTTATTCGGGTAAAAATGTAAAAATCTGTGCATCGCATGCTGGTCTTACATTAGGAGAAGATGGAGCTACACACCAGGTATTGGAAGATATCGGTATGATGAAGATGCTTCCGGGAATGACGGTAATCAACACATGTGACTACAACCAGACAAAAGCTGCTACTCTTGCTATTGCTGATTTTGAAGGTCCGGTATATTTAAGATTCGGAAGACCTGTAGTACCTGTATTCATTCCTGAAGACATGCCTTTCGAAATCGGAAAAGGAATTATGTTGCAAGAAGGAACGGATGTAACAATTGTTGCAACAGGACATCTTGTTTGGGAATCTCTTGTAGCTGCAGATGAGCTTGAAAAAGAAGGTATCTCTTGCGAAGTGATCAATATCCATACTATTAAGCCGTTAGACGAAGAAATCATCTTAAAATCAGTTGAAAAGACAGGTAAGATCGTAACTGCTGAAGAACATAACTATTTAGGAGGTTTAGGAGAATCAATTGCGGGAATGTTGGCAAGAAAAAAACCGACAAGACAGGAGTTCGTTGCAGTAAACGATACTTTCGGAGAATCTGCTACTCCTGCGGAATTGATGAAGAAATATAAAATTGATGCTGCTGCAGTAAAAGAAGCAGTAAAAAGAATTTTAGATAAATAATTTTCTTATCATATTCATTAAAAGCATCCCAATGGGATGCTTTTATTATTTACAATCTATTTATCTGAATTTACGCTCTTCTTCCTTTATGGCTAAATCATTAATACTGGCAAATCTTTTCTTCATCAATCCATTTTCATCAAACTCCCAGTTTTCATTTCCATACGCCCTGAACCATTCACCCCCTTCTTTCATGTATTCATATTCAAATCGTACTGCGATACGATTATCGGTATGTGCCCAGTATTCTTTCTTTAATTTATAATTCAATTCTCTTGCCCATTTTTGACGAAGAAATTCAACAATTTCACTTCTTCCATTGACGAATTGATCTCTATTCCTCCATTCACTGTCTTCAGTATAGGCTTTGGAAACTCTTTCAGGATCCTGACTGTTCCAGGCATCTTCTGCTAATTGAATTTTTTCTTTCGCTGTTTCAAAAGTGAAAGGCGGAAGCGGATGTTTTTGTTCCATGATTAATGTATTAAATTGGTAACTATTTGTTTTGATCTCTCTATTAATTCATTCGATTTGAATAACTGGCTTTCTATGATGCTGCTTTCGAAAAGCATGTATACATGATCCGCTATATCTTTATCCTGTATTAAACCATTGAAGTAATTTCGAAGCCCTGATTTATGCTCCTGGATAACCTTTAGGATTTTGATATTATCATTCGGAATTTCAGATAAAATATTGAGAAAGCTACACCCTCTGAAATTCTCCTTTTCATTCATATGGATCAGAAAGTCAAATGCAGCTATTATTTTAGATTTATGATCGTTTTTCAATGCCGTAAAACTATCTAATTCATTAAACCAGTAAGTATGTCTTGTATTCAGAAATTCAACGCATAGATCCTCTTTAGATTTAAAATGCTGGTAGAAACTTGCCTTCGCTACACTCGATTCCGAAATGATCTGATTGATTCCTGTAGAATTATATCCCTGTGAGGAAAATAGCTTCATTGTGGTTTCTACAATTCTTTCTTTTGGAGCGCTCATAAGACTGTTTATTATTTTACAAATTTAAAATAAATTTTTCACATACAGACAAGTCTGTCTGCTATTTTTTCAAAAGTTCACTAATTAACTTATTCTATTTATAAGCCTTACATACAGTTAAAAAAAAGCCTTCTCAAGGAAGGCTATGTGGTATATAATATTATTTAAAGAATTTCCATTTGGGAATTATTGCGAGCATACCAAATCCAGTGAAAAGGAAAAGATTGGTAACATCCGTATATAAGAAAGTGGAGAGATAATAATTATGCATAAAGAAATGCAGAATCAGTAATACAGGAAAAGTAAAAATCCCTATTTTCCTGTAAAAGAACATGAGAACAAGACTGATCATCATGAGTATGTCTAAAGAAAAAATAATGTAGAAGTACCACCTGGGGATATTAAGATATTCATGTTGTAAATACTCATCTACATCTATTCCCAATCCCATAATCGTAAATAACATCAGGGAGGCAAATGCTAAAATAAAACCCCATCCTTTCTTTGGATCCTCATCAAAGTAACTGTATTCTTCCATAGGTACAAAAATAAAGAACTTATGAGTAATTTCATAAGTTCTTCTATAATTATTCGTTTAGAATTTGATTAAATAGAAATAGCGTTGATCAATCTATTTTTGTCACTTAAGTATTCTTCCATAGAAATCATACTTTCTGTTCTCATTACGTCCTGAATATCGTCTATCTGATAGATAATTCTTTTCGCATCTTCAGTATTCTTCGCTCTTACTTTACAGAAAATATTATATTTTCCAGAAATCACACTCGCTTCAATTACGTTTGGAAGAGTTGACAACTCTTTTAAAACTTCCTGAGTACGGTTTGATTTAGTTAAAAGAATTCCGATAAAGGCAGTAAAGTGATAATCTAATTTACCATAATCGATATTAAGGGATGATCCCAAAATAATACCTGCATCTTCCATTTTTTTCACTCTTACGTGAATTGTACCCGCAGACACATCCATCTGTTTAGCAATTTCAGTAAAAGGCATTCTTGTGTTTTCTACTAAGAAATCAAGAATCTTTTTGTCTATTTCGTCCAGTTGATAGTTCATATTAGTTAAATTACAATTTTCTTAAAAAATCTATGTATTTTTTGCAAATCTATAAAAAATAATTTAACTAAAAAAATAATAACAATAATTAACAATAATTAACACAGATGATAAAAATCATTAAAATATTCAAATTATTTACCCTCTGCTTTTAGGGAATCTGTTTTTATTTCCATTTTCACTTCTGATTGTTTTTTATCTTTTTTCTTTCTTTTAAATAAAGAATTGAAGCTTTTACTCCACACAACACCGCCTCCATAGGCTTGATTTGCAGATCCGTTAGTTCCAACTGCTCCTGTTCCCATTCCGATATTCGTAGGTTTGGAGTAACCTCTTAAAACTAAACTTCCATCATTTTTCTTAGAAATATCATATTCGATAGATCCCTCTCCGGAGAGATAATTAGCTTCTGTACTTTCAGTTTTCGTTAATGGAATACCTAAACCGGTCTTCACTTTTATTCTAGGTGAAAGCGCAAAACTTACTCCAGCATTTGCCCTATCTCCAGTATTTGAATTCTGATCTCCTTTCACATAATTCAAGTCGATCTGAAATTCATTACTCATCGTATTAAGAACAGATCCCAATTGTTTTAATAACATATTATATCCGGATGATTCGGCTACCCCTGCAACGTCTACCCCTACACCACCGGTATTTGAAATATTAAAACTGTTTAACAACAATATAGAACCAAACTGTAGAACTTTTTCGCCTTCCTGGCTCATTTTAGCCGCAAGTGTTTCTTTGACCTGACTTGATACATCTAATGCAGATACATCAAGATCAATCTTAGGGTCTACAAGAGACTGTGTAATATTTGCCTGTAATAATATACTGATAGGCTGAAGACTACCCATATTTAAATATTGCCCCGCGTTGGAAACCATTCTTACATAATTGGCATTAATATTCAATGCTGGTTTCATAGCATCACCGTCCCAACGGATACTACTCCCTTTCGCTATCTGAAATGTTTTATTAAGAATAGCCTTTGAAACAAATGTTCCATTATCTACTTTATAAGTTCCCGCCATTGCAATTGCTCCCTGTCTGTTCATCTGGAACTTTAAGTTTTTAGCTTCCCCTTTTACGGTGATATTTCCTACATCATCTCCCACCAAAACATTTACCGTGGTTCCTTTATCCACATCAAGCGAGAAGTCGATATTCATATTGGCTCCGGTTTTTTTCTTTTCTTCAAGCGTTACCAAACCATCTTTCCCTTCTTTTAAAAACCTCAGCATTTTAAATTCTTCAACATTAGAGGTCGAACTTGAGTTGAACGTAAACGTACTTCCACTAAGTGCTCTCATATTCGGGGTCGATATACTAAGGCCTGATACCGGTCCATCAATATAGAGATCCCCTTGCCCATATACTCTACCCCAGAACAAATCTAGATCTTTTTGTGTACTATTCAACACCAATAGATTATCTGCTCTCATTACGAGGTTGACTCCCATTGAAGAAAGGGTTTCAAACTGAATAGCCCCCGAAATATTTCCCTTAGAATTTGATCTTCCATCGTGAACTTCTATATTGTTAAGGATGGCCAATCCTTTTGACAATGGTATTACCGTATCATCAAAAGAATAATCCACTCCTGTAAACAAGAGCTTCAATCCAAATTCTTTTAAAGTAATATCTCCACTATAATCAAGATTTTTTAAAGTTCCGTTTATTTTCAGATCTCCCGTTGCTTTCCCTCTTAAATTTCCAAATACCGACTGTACAAACTGTTGTGCAAAAGATATATTGAAATCACGCATTTCTGCTACAAGATCAATCGTAGGCGAAGAAGTATTATTATTAACAGTTCCGGTGAGGTTCAGATTGTTGTTTCCAAGAACTCCTGCCGATGTCACCTTTACATCAATATCATAAACATTAAGGGAAAAACCGTTGGTAGCGGAGATCGTAAGATCTCCCATATCAGTTCCGTTCATTTTGATATCATCTACCGTTAAATCAACCAATGGCTGCAAGGTATTTTTATCCATCCTTATCTTTACACTCCCATTTGCAAGACCCTTTAGATCCATGGTGTTTCCTCCGGACTGCATTTCTAACAATTTTTCAATAGAAAAATCTTTAATATCAGCATCAACATAGAAATCTTTAGCAGATTTAAATGTTGATTCTTTAATAAATAATTCACTCTTATCCGAGAAGATCTTTAAATTTCTGATCTCAAAATCGCTTGTCTTTTTTCTATAGGTAATGGAATGATCGAGTTCAGGACTGGTGTCAATAGCCCAGGTAACTTCATTGAATTTTACTTCAGTAGGGTCAAATTTGAAAACAAAATCTCCTAAATTATTTGTAGACTGATTTACGTTAATAGCATATTCTTTCAGCTTATCATCCAATTCATCTTCAGGGCTCCCATGTTTAAATTTGGTAGCAAGATGAAGAACTGTATTATTTTCGTTCTTACCGCTTAGGGTGATATCTTTAAGTATATTTTTATTGTATTGTACCTTATTTATTTTTGCATAAAGTTGCTCATCCAGATTAGCCGTGTTTATTCTCACCATGACACTATCGACTAAGGCACTATCCCTTGCAATATTATCTCTTTGATTGATTTTATATGCTGGATTCGCTTCTGCCAATGCCTTATCCGCCTCCGTAATTTCAACTTCTTTGGTCATCATATATTTTAAGGATGCAGCATCAATATTCAGAATAAGATTATTCGCATTTCCATCATAACTTCCTTCTACTATAGCGCCCTGAGGTAACTTTAAATCCGGAAGAAAATAACTTACCAATCCTTGCTGAACATCAAAATTCATTGCAAAATTTTGACCTTTATATAACTTTCTTGGTGGTGGGCCTACTAAAATTCTCCCTAAACCATTTTCTACCATTCCAGCCAGATCTGCCAGGCTATACTTCCCTGAAATCTTTCCATTTACAGCTCCAGGTGCATCAACAGAAATAACTCTGCCTCCAGCTTCAACAAATGTTTTCAATTTAGCATTAGGAACTATATACTTCTGTGTAGCAGTTGCAAAATTAATATCATTAGCTTCGACATCCAGTGTAAGATCATTAATAGAGGACATGGCCATCTTTCCAATCACCTGACCACTCACAATCTGATTTCCTGGCTTATCCGTAAAATAATTCATATTCAGGTAATTGACATCAGCGTTTACATCCATTGCAATCCTTGATGTACTGAAATCAATAAGTCCCTTAACAGTCGCTTTCGCCTGTTCATCATTTACGGTAATTGTCCCGTTATATTTTTTATGATCCAACAAACCATCCAGATAAAGATTGTTGATTTCTTTATTCATGATCTCAACGCGCGAAATTTGAGATTTGGTAGTCAATCGCATGGTATTCACATCGAAGCTTTGGCCATTAAGATCAAACTTTCCGGAAATCAATCCAACAGATTTATTTTTTGTAATGACTGAAACATTTAAATCTGTTGCTTCAACATATCCTGAATATTTCGGCATCGCTGTACTGTATCCAGTAAGAGAAAGCTTACTGATTTTAGCCTGTCCAATACCTGTCATCAAATTTCCATTAGGAATAAAAATCTGATCAGGGTTTACCCTTGCTGCTCCATTATATTTAAGTTTACCAAAATCATCAGCAAAGTTTTTCATCTTTTTAGAAATAAATGAAGGCATCATCGCTTTAAGATCCTGGTAAGTAAAATCCGTTGAAAGATTATTGGTTTCTATCTGAAAATGTCCTTTCAAAAGATTATTTACCTTCATCGTCTGAGTAGCAATATTCACATCAGGATTTCTGATCAGGAAGTTTTCCAGATAAAATTTATTGAGCGGACCTGTCATTTTTCCTGATACATTAAAAGGCTTGAAATTATCCCAATTGGTCACAAAGTAACTGATGTCATATCCGCTCAGTTGACTTCCTTGCTTAAGTTTCATGTCCCATCTTACCCTATCAGCAAAACCAGCCCATGAACCGTTATTAAGATTAAACTTGATATCACCCTGCAAAAGCGTGTGATCCGTATTTAATGTCAGATCTTTAAGGGAAAGAAATTTATGGGTAAGCGATAATTCGGTAGAAAATGTATCTACAAAATGAGATTTCCCCCATCTTGTCGTAACGAAGGATAAATTATTGATCAGCGCCGAAACATCGGGACCACTGACTTTTAAATTAGGTGCTTTCAGATTGAATTTAGTCGCTGTGAGCCATTTTCCAGCTTCACCCGGTGAATTTAGATTGACAATGGAAACCTTGGAATCCACAATTTGTACCCGGGAATTTAATTGAAAAGGAGGTTTTTTAGGATCTCTTTTTTTACCGTTATCAAATAACTCTGTAAAGCGTATAAAGTTCGAAATGCTATCCCCTTTATAGGTAATTACCTTAATATCGGCATTAACTAAAGTTAGTGAGTTAAAGCTCAATGAATTACTTTTCCCAGAAATGGCTCCTGAAGCAAGTGATAACCAATCGGAATTTGCCCGAAACTCTCTTGCTTTAATAAAATCAAGACCTTTATAATCTTTTACTTTTAATCCTTTTATGGTAACATTTCCGAAATAATTTACCTCCACACTTTCGGTGGACATTTTCGCTTTGAAATCTTTGTTAACAATTTGTAGCGCCTGATCTGCTGCCCACTGCTTGGTCACTGGAAGATTAATAATAACGATAATCGCAACAACGAGAGAAAAACCAAGCCAGAATAAAATCAACAAAAGCCTTGCCCACCAGGAATAGCTGGTAACATCTTTAGCAGCCTGCTTACCGAACTCCTGAGCTGTTTCTACCGGATGGTGAACAGCATCCGATGCCAGCTCCGATGCTTCTTTTACCGTTTCCTTTACTTTTTCCTCTACATTCTCTACAGTCTTATGTACCTGATCACTTAAGTTTTCAGTTACAGATTTTTTATTCTCATTTTCGTTATTATTCTCTAACTTTGCCATTATTATGAGCGAGTCTATAATTTTAGGTATCGAATCGTCTTGTGACGACACATCAGCAGCTATCATCAAGGGAAATACTATTCTCTCTAATATTGCTGCAAATCAGGCAATTCATAAAGAATATGGTGGCGTTGTTCCTGAGCTGGCTTCAAGAGCCCATCAGCAAAACATCATCCCCGTTGTTGAAAAATCTCTCACCAAAGCAAATATACAACAAAATGCGATTTCTGCTATAGGATTTACACGCGGACCGGGACTTTTAGGTTCACTTCTCGTAGGTACATCTTTTGCTAAATCTCTGGCTATGAGTCTAGATGTTCCTTTAATCGAAGTAAACCATCTCCAGGCGCACATTTTAGCCCATTTTATTGACGATGCAAATCCTATGCCGCCTACATTCCCATTTTTATGCCTTACAGTGAGTGGTGGACATACTATGATCGTTTTGGTAAAAGATTATTTCGACATGGAAATTATTGGAAAAACCATTGATGATGCGGCAGGAGAAGCATTCGATAAAATAGGAAAGATCTTTGATTTGGATTACCCGGCAGGTCCTATCATTGATAAATTGGCAAAAGAAGGAAATCCTGATGCCTTTACATTCAATAAACCCAAGATGGAGGATTACAATTATTCTTTCAGTGGGATAAAAACTTCGGTTTTATATTTCATCCAGAAGGAAGTGAAGAAGAACCCGGATTTCATCAAAGAAAACCTCAACGATCTGTGTGCCTCAGTACAAAAAGCTATTATTCAAATATTAATGAACAAGCTTGAAAAAGCAGCAAAAGAACTTAATATTAAAGAAGTAGCTATTGCTGGTGGTGTTTCAGCAAACTCAGAATTGAGAAAGGTTATGCAAGATAACCACGATAAATTAGGCTGGAATATTTACATTCCAAAATTTGAGTATACTACAGATAATGCTGCTATGATAGCTATGGTAGCGCAATTAAAATTTGAACGAGGAGAATTTACGGATTTGAGAACTAGTGCGACATCGAAATATGAGCTGTAGCTAAAAGGCAGAGGGGCGAAATCGCCAATAAATAAACACAAACAAATGATGAAAAAATGCACAAATTTTATTTTGAAAAAATGGAGGTATGGAATAATGCCAGAGTATTAGTGAAAGAAATTTATACTACAACTTCTTCATTTCCAGACAACGAAAAATTTGGTATTACCAACCAGATTCGCAGGGCAAGTACTAGTATAACTGCAAATATTGCAGAGGGAATGTCCAGACAAACAGACAAGGAAAAGTCAAGATTTATAAACATATCTTTTAGCAGCTGTATTGAAGTTATTAATTTTTTAATTATTTCTAATGACTTAGGTTTCCTGGACAATACAGATTATGAACAATTAAGAACCAAAACAGAAAGCATTTCAAACCAGTTAAATGCTCTACATAAAACATTAAACAGCAGCATATAGTTATTTTGCAAATTCGCCTTTTTGCCTTTAGCTAGCTTACCCTACACATTATGAAATTATTTTACGGACACATAGAAGACAACAAGGTTACCATCAATGATGAGGAACAACAACATATTGTAAAGGTTCTTCGAATGAAAAATGGAGAAGAAATTCATGTGACTGATGGTAAAGGGAATATTGCTTCCGGGAAATTGGTTTTGGAAGGGAAGAAAGCGCTTCTTGATGTCTCTGAAATTAAAACGGGTATGCCTGATTTTAATCCTAAGCTTCATATTGCAATTGCACCTACCAAAAACATTGACCGTATAGAATTTTTTGTAGAAAAAGCAGTGGAAATGGGTGTTTCAGAAATTACAATTTTGATCACTGAAAAAACAGAACGTAAAAACATCAATATTGATAAGATCAGAAAGCAGAGTATTGCTGCCTCAAAGCAGAGCTTAAGATTTCACTTCCCAATTATCAATGACTCTGTAAAATTTTCAGATTTCATTAAAAACATAACTTCGGAAAATACTTTTGTTGCCCATTGTCATGAAAATCTGGAAAGAATTGAGCTTGATAAGCTTCCCAAGCTGGATCAATATACTTTTTTGATAGGACCGGAAGGAGACTTTTCTGAAAAAGAAATTCGACATCTGGCAGATAACAAAGTGAAAGCAACATCACTCGGCAACCAAAGACTCAGAACCGAAACAGCTGGAATATTTGTAGCTTCATGGAATTACCTTAACCTACAATAACCACTTTTTAATAATTAACTCACAGCATACTTTTTCTTGAATAACGGCTGTAAAAGATGGTAAGGAAAGAAAATAACAATCAAAAAATAATTGGCATTTTCAAAATCCGCCAAAACAAACATAGCTGTATATACATGAAAGATATAGAGGAAAATCAGAAAGAAAGTAAGTAACTTTCTATTAAAAGCTCCCAGAAAACACAAGAATTGAGTTAATATACCAATAACAGTTAGTATTACCCAAAAATTATCATAGGCATAGATACTCTTAAATACAGCAGGAATATCCACATCTGCCATCCAATAATTATCATAAGTATTCAGCTTTGCAGCATCCTTATCCAGCCATGTTAATTTATCTGTGTTTTTGACTACATTCTTTATGGTTCCAAGAATTTTACCCATGCCTGCTAACGAGTAAGTCATCAGAATCCCCAAATAAAAGTATTGAATAAGTTTATAGTCTTTATCTTCCAGGTTCTTCGGCAAAAGAAAAATGGTGAGAAAAAAGCCAAGAATTATGGTATGTCCGTCATGGTGAACTCCAAAATTAGCTGAAATTGGTAAATTAATAATTGCAACTAACAGAAATATCAGAGCATTCAAAATATAAGATGGCTTAAAAAGCGTAATGATCAGAAGAGCCGCACAGGCTATCAAAAGACCAGCAAAAACAAATGTGCTTGGAAATTCCGGAAACATTAATTTTTCAAGTCTAAAAGCAGGCTCATAAATAACCGCAGGTCTCCCTTTCAGTTTAATGAATGTCAGATATTGTTCGATAAGCCAATACAGACCAAAAAGTCTTAAAACATAATAAGAAACTTTATAATTAAATACAGTAAGTTGTGGATAATTCATTACAGTTTTATAATTAGTTTTTTATTAATATTCATTTTTGCTTCACCAATTTCTTTAGGACGATAAGTTTCCTTGTATAACAAAAATTCTTTGTATTTGGGCTCCGTATCTTTAGCGAAGATTAATAGTTTTGCCTTGTTAGTCTCTCTATCATCATTTTCATCTATTTTTTTTCCATAAGTACCAACAATTACCGCTTTATAACTAGCTTCATAACTACGAGCAGGCGTATTTAGAATTCGTATTGTATCCTGACCGATAATTCCATATAATCTATACTGATCTTCAGTGGCTTCTCCCCCACTAGGTACTGTAAATAATTTCCAGCTATAAAAAGGATACATTTCCTTATAGCCTTTTTCTATGATAAGCAGACTTATCAGAGACATTACAAAGGAAAAGATAAATAGGTGTTTGGTATATTTTTTCATCAGATAGATAACAAGATTTATGCTTTTAAATAATGCTCCAATATTTCATGACCACTTCTTATAGAATTAACTGCCCAACGAATTTTCATTCTCAGAAGCTTTTCTTCATTGAGTTTATATTCAATACCTGATCTGAGAAGTTTTTGTTTCAGTTCATACATACAGATACCAGCAGCAACTGACACATTAAAACTTTTGGTGAAACCATACATTGGGATTGCCAATGTCTCATCTGCAAAATCAAGTACCTCTTCTGAAACCCCTTCCAGTTCAGTTCCAAAAACCAAGGCAATAGGCTCTGTAATGTGATAATCAGGAAGCATTACCGCATTCTTTTCAGGTGAAACAGCTAAAATTTTATATCCTTCATTTTTAATTTCCTGAAGCGAAACGATGTTCTTGGGCATTTTTTTTACTTCTACCCATGTTTCTGCACCCTTCGTTACTGTAAGGTTAGGATTAAAAACATTCTCCTCTTCCATTGCCACCACTTTGTGAAACCCACATGCTTCAACAGATCTTACAATAGCCGCCGCATTTCTAAACTGATAAATATCTTCCATTACAGGAAGAACAAAGTCTGAACTATCCTGGGAAAAATGTTCAATCTTTCTTAGTCTTTCATCTGTTAGGAACTGTTTTAAATATTCAAAAGTTTGTGCTAAATCTTTCATCTCCATTCTGTTATTTTTTTAGATAGCCTGATAAAACACCTACAATTACAACTTTATTTTTATAAAATTCTTTCATAAGCGTTTCATTCATTTTCAAATCTTTGCAAATTAACGTAATTTTGAGTTTATAAACCCGAGCGGGGTTCAACTTCTTAATAAAAAGTAATACATGAAACGAAAAGTTCTGTTGATATATACAGGTGGTACCATTGGTATGGAGAAAGATTATGAAACCGGAAGCCTTCGAGCATTTGATTTTGGAAATATCTTCGAAAAGATGCCCGAAATGAAACTAATGGAATGTGAAGTTTTTGTACATCCTTTCGCAGAACCTCTGGATTCTTCAGATATGGGACCAGAAGAATGGAAAATCATTGCGCACTATATCCACAAGAATTATGATCAATATGATGGTTTTTTAGTCCTTCATGGAACTGATACCATGTCTTATACAGCTTCTGCTTTAAGTTTCATGCTAAAAGGGCTGAAGAAGCCTGTTATCCTTACAGGATCACAGTTGCCCATCGGAGATCTAAGAACTGATGCCAAGGAAAACCTTTTAACGAGTTTATATTATGCCAGTTTATATGAAAATGATAAAGCCGTTATTCAAGAGGTTGCCATCTATTTCGAATATAAATTATTAAGAGGAAACAGAACGCTGAAATATTCGGCAGAGTATTTTGATGCTTATGCAAGTCCTAATTATCCTATTCTCGGTCAATCGGGAGTTCACTTAAATATTGTAAAAGATAATCTGCATCGTTGTGACCCTTCTGTAGAATTTCATGTTGATGACCACATTTCTGAAGATATTTTATTCTGGAGAATTTTTCCAGGAATGCATCTGAGTCATTTTAAAGAAATACCTAAAATGAAGGTTCTTATTCTTCAGGTCTTTGGTTCAGGAACCATTTTCAGCAGTGAAAAAACACAGCAAACACTTGAGGAGATCAGGAATAATGG
Source organism: Chryseobacterium paridis (assembly GCF_016595215.1). Lineage (GTDB taxonomy): Bacteria > Bacteroidota > Bacteroidia > Flavobacteriales > Weeksellaceae > Chryseobacterium > Chryseobacterium paridis. Next base: position 156,422 of record NZ_JAENHK010000005.1, read on the forward strand.
AACTGAAATAGTAGTGGTAAGCCAGTGTATATCAGGAGGTATCTCATTTGGAAAATATGAAAACAGCAACATTTTTTCAAGAATAGGAGCTATTAGCGGAAAAGATATGACAGCGGAAACTGCAATTACCAAGGCTATGCATTTGGTAGGTAACCCAAAGTACTCGGGTAGTTTTGCTGATAATTTCTCTAAAAGTTTATGTGGAGAAATTACAGACTAATCTCTTAAAATATTTGTTAGTTCGAGAAAATACATTACTTTTGCAATCTCGAAATAGAGAGGTGTCCGAGTGGTTGAAGGAGCTACCCTGGAAAGGTAGTATACGGGTAACTGTATCGAGGGTTCGAATCCCTTCCTCTCTGCAAGTATCAAACATAAACCCACTGATAATCAGTGGGTTTTGTTTTTTATTAAAGTTTTCTTCCCCACATTTTCCCTACATTTCTTATATAGCAAATATAGTGATTTCTTATCTCAGTATCACATTTGGTAATTTTTTAGATTCAAAACTTACTGCTACATCTTTCGAAAAATCTCCAAACTAAAAATATTTTATATTTTTTCAAATAAATAGAAATAAGCCCGATTTCAAAAAGAGGGGGTACCACCAAAGCTACAACAATAGGAGGGGCTTGTTGTTCATATAGGTATGTTAGAAACATATAAAAAGTAGTTTTAAATTTTAAAGATTGTCTTTATATTTATGAGCTACAACAGCTAACAATTATGAATAAATATGAATTTAAAATAACATCAAAGGATATTGAGTCTACAAACGAAGAATTGATGAAGATATGGGCTTCTATTTTAGAGAAAACTAAAATGAGTTGGCAATACTCTCCATTTAAAATGAATAATTTAATCAATGTTGGTGGTGTATCAATTCATGGGGTTGGTGACTATAATGTTTCTTTTGTAAGAAAAACAAAGAGTCAGATTTCTTCTGTTATCTTTATAACCCAAAAGGAAAGTATCACAAAAGAAGAATCTGATTTCTTTGAAGAAATCAATAAAAGAAGAAATCTAATTTTAAAAGAAGAATTTATAATTGCTTTAGAATTTGACATTAGCTCTCTTTTTGGTGTTTCTTATCTCCATCCTTATCAATCTAAAAATGTTTCTATTTACTGTATTAAGGATAAACAATATATAGAAATTGTACATAATGCCTATTCTAAAGAACAATTGCAAGAAGAGGTACTTTTAATTGTAGATAAAATTACATCAATACTTTCTACCCAAACCAATTCAAAATTTGAACATACGAAAACATCTTTATTAAAAAAAAGAACAAGTATAACAGTTGCTAATAAATTTCAATGTGATTTAGATTGGATTGATGAGTATCCAATTGAAAATAATCATTTCTTATTACCTGAATATGTACTTGAAGCACTTGAAAAAATCCCTCAATTAAAAGATGATTCAATTTTAAAACTATTGAGAGCAAGTCATCATTACGTTAATGGTTTAAACTTGCAAACTGCAAGAATGCCAGAAGAAATTACTATTACGTATTTCATGTCATGCATTGAAGTTCTTACAGAAATTAATTTTACAATGGGTGATATATGTAAGTGTTGTAACCAGCCATTATATTCAATCAGAAAAAGAGTTTTAAGCCTTGTGGAACTTCATTTAAATGATTCTTTAAAAAAGGTTTTTGATGAATATTATGTTGATAGAAGTAAATACCTTCATAGTGGAGTAAGAAATGAAAGATACTATGCTGGAATCTCATTACCACAAATTTCTGATAGTGATAAAAATGGTTGTAAACTCTACCCTTTACCATTCGATATAAATCTTATAGAATGGACTGGTTATATAGTTAGAAAAGTTAGTCAAGAAGTATTAAAAAAAATAATAGTTAAACAATTATAAAACATTTAACATTGAAAAAGACTCTAAGGAAACCTGAAAACTGGCAAGATTTTGAAAGTTTATGTAAAAAATTATGGGGTGAATTGTGGGAAATTCCACATGAGATTAAAAAAAATGGAAGACTTGGACAACCTCAAGCTGGAATTGATGTTTACGGGGTTCCTAAAGGAAAGATAAATTATTTTGGAATTCAAGCTAAAGGAAAAGATGATTATACGGGTGCAAAACTTGAGACTAATGAAATTCAAAATGAAATAGAAAAAGCTAAAACTTTTTCTCCAGCTTTAGATGTTTTTATTATTGCTACAACAGCAAATAAAGATATTAAAGCTGAACAATATGTTAGAGAAAAAGATATAGAAAGTAGAAGCAATAATGGATTTAAAATTTTACTTTTTTGCTGGGAAGACATTACAGATTTAATAGAGGAAAACAGAGAAACTTTTAATTGGTATGTAAAAGAACATAATTTTAGAGATAAATTTGATGTTGAGATTTTCATTAATTACTTTAACAATAAAGAAATGATTGTGAATCCAAAATTTGAAAATGTAATCACAAAGTATAAACATGGTGCAAAACCAATATTAGCACCATCATGGATGTGGGAAAAACCTTTGATGCCTTTCCAATCCAATAAAATTAATCATAGCTGGTGTGAAGTTGAAATAATTATTGAGAACACTGGAGCTATGGTAATAGAGGATTGGAAATTAAGTTTGCAGATTTCAGATAATATCAAAACAGTTGATGATGGCTTTGACATTCCTTGGATGCTATCGAACGAAGTTAAAACACATATGAGGGATAATAGAACTACATATGCTTATGAAGATGAAAAATTAATAAAGTACTTTCCAGTAAAAAATTCTCCATTAATTCAAAATGATAACAAATGGTTTAAATTTTATTTAAAACCTTTTTCTAATAAAGATAAAATTACTATAAAATGGACTTTGTTGGCTCGGGATTTTAATAAAGAAGGAGAATTAACCATAATTAATGAGCCAGTAATAACAGATAGAGAAAAAGTTGTCTGGGTTGAAAATTTATCGGAAGTGCAAAAACCAACAAATGAAATCATTGAGTTGATAACCGAAACAGAATAGGGTTCCATTGCATTTATAAAATTCTCACAGTATTAATTTAGTCACACGACAGGTTTTGTCGTTATCCTTATCTACCTTTGGCTAAATTAATGCTATGAGTGTTTAAGACTGGCTTTAATTTTCACAAGTCATTGAAATTTTGTAAAATTGCAAGCCCTTAATAAGCACAAGAAAAAGAGTATTTATGATGAAAAAACTACAGGTTTTGCCTTTGCTGTGTATAAGTGTTTGTGGACTGGGACAGATTCATAATTTTCCCACCTCCCAAGCTCCTAACCAAAGTAATCTGGGTAACTTTTCAAATTCAAACTATGGAAGTTCAGCAAGGTCAGTTGTTCCCTCTATTCCTCATGGTGGTTTGTATAATCAAAAAAGCTCACAGGTAGACCAGCAGAACCAGAGAATGGTTCAGGAGGACTTTAAAAGAGCTAATCAGGAACAGGAGCTTATAGCCAAACAGCAAGAATACACAAGATTACAATCCTCAGAGGATTCTTCTTATAATTTACCCTCTTTATCAGGAAAAGCAGGAACTCAATCCTATTATGATGCTTATAATCAATTAGCCTCACTCAATACTGACAACTACTCCGTAAGTGAAGCCAATTTTATTGTGGAAAATGCTTACTACAATAACAAACAAAACTTCAATCAGTTCAAATCAGGAATTCAGAAAACTGCAAAACAGCTCTTGCAGAAAATGAAGGAAAGAAAAGAAGATACAGAAAGCAACACAGACAAGAATCTGATGATATTTGAATATTTCTCAAAAAACATGAAACTGGGAGGAGTTCAGCATAAAGCTTACAAATACGATTTTGAGGATTATATGGGTCAAAAAGACCATTCAAAGATGTTTGTCTCCAAACTGCTCAAAACAGGTTCAGGACAATGCCATTCAATGCCATTGTTGTATCTGATGTTGGCAGAAGAAATGAATACAGAAGCCTCTTTAGCTTATGCACCTAATCATACTTATATCAAGTTTTTGGATGGTGAGGGAGAATGGCAAAATGCAGAGCTTACCAATGGTATTTTTACAGCCAATTCTTTAATTCTGGAATCTGGATACATCAAATCCGAAGCTTTGCAGAATGACATCTACATGAAAAATCTAAGCAAAAAAGAACTTTTAGCACAATTCTATGCTGACTTAGCCAATGGATACATTCACAAATACGGAATGGATGAGTTTGTAGGGAACACATTAGATAAGGCTTTGGAATACTCACCCAATAACATTTATGCTAATCAGCTTAAATCTATGTATCAACAGGCAAGATTAGCTTATGTAGCTGGTCAATTAGGAGTTACAGATTTAGAGAATCCAGAAGACCTTAAAAAGATAAGATTTTATCCTCAGGCAATAGCTTTATTGCAGGAAACTAAAGCCCAGTTTAATACTATTGATAATTTGGGATTTGTTATGATGCCCGAAGGAGCTTATGAACAGTGGTTGGGTAATATGAAAGGAGAAGCCAACAGACAGAAAAGTGAAGAACTTGCTGAAAGAATGAGACAAGTTAATGCTGAAAAGCAAAAGCAAAAACAGCAGGAAACTCAAAGAAAGACACAAGAACAAAAACCTAAATACACACCAATTGACCCAAGTAAATTATAATGAAAAAATATTTATCATATTCGTATAGGAATACATTCCTTTTATCTATACTACTTGTTTGGTTGAATACAGGGATGGCAAAAGCCCAAAGCAATCAGTTTTACAATGATGCTTATCAAACTATTGATAATATGCTGAATGACAAACAGCAATACAGCTTCAAAGAGGCTGTATTTAGTGTTGAAAATGCTTATTATCAGGGTAAGTTAGATACAGAGAAATTAAACGGAGAAATAGCCTTTTTAAAGGGTTTTGCCAATGCTATTATTAAGAGCAGAGACCTTACCTATAAGCAATCAGATAAAGATAAGGTAAGCAAATATGCAGCAGTCTATTCTATCATGTGCCAGACTCTTCCTATTGCTATAAAAGATACAGTAATCCAGTACAAACCTTTCAATTATGATTTTGAGGATGTATTTGGACACAAAGACATTACTAATTTATTTGTTTCAAAACTTTTGGCTACCAAAAAAGGAAATTGTAATTCCATGCCCTATTTGTATAAGATATTAGCAGAAGAATTGGGAGTTGAAGCCAATCTGGCATTAGCACCTAATCATGTTTATATTAAGCATCAAATCAAATCCGATGGGTGGTATAATACAGAGCTTACAAGTGGTATATTTCCACAGGATTCGTGGTTAATGGCTTCTGGTTACATTCATTTAGATGCTATTAAAAATGGAGTGTTTATGAAGGCATTGAACAATAAAGAAAGCCTAGCTTTATGCCTGTTTGATTTAGCACAGGCATACAACAGAAATTTTCCTGACAATGATGGAGAGTTTGTATTAAAGACCATAAATAGAGCTTTAGAAGTTTATCCAAACTTTGCAAAAGCTCTTATTCTAAAAGCTGAAACTCACAAAGAACAGTTTGAAAGGCTAATGGATAAACAAAATTTGAGTTCCAATAATACTGAAAACATTAAAAAAGTTCAACAAGACCCAAAAGCTAAAGAACTCATGGAGATAATGACCAAAGAATATGCTCATATCTATGACACGGGTTATCGTCAGATGCCAGAGGAAATGTATTTGGATTGGCTAACTTCCTTAAAAACAGAAAGAGAAAAATACGAGAATAAAAAATTATTGAATAACTTTACGAAGTAACAAATGACTATGAAAAGAATTGTACTCACTACTTTTGTACTTGTGGCAGGATTTACACAAGGACAAGTAAAAAGTAACTCCCACAATAAACCAAAGGCAGAGAAACAATACATCAATCCTGTAAAGCTGACTAAAGAGGAAAGAAACAGACCTTACATGGATGAGGTTTTGAAAAGTAGAGAGCCTTTAACTCCTGAGGAAGCTGAAAGGAGAAGAAAGAACATTGAAGCAGGAAATCCATTTAAGAAATATGGGTACTATCCTAAAGTAGCTACTTTAAGCAAAGGAAAATATTTAGAGTTCCACGATAAAGATTCTATTGTCAATATAGGCTCTGTAAGATTTAACAGGAAAACCAAAGAGATTGTTGAATTCAGAGAAATAGATTTAAGTGACCCAGATACTCAACCCTACTTAGATACGGCAGGGAGATGGTTTTCTCCTGACCCGTTGAGTGAGGAATTTAGTAGTTGGTCTCCGTACAATTTTGTATTTAATAATCCTATAAGCAATGTTGACCCAGACGGGAGAGCTCCTCTTACTGATTATAAACTTTTAAAAGATGGTTCTGTTACCAGAGTTGACCCTAAGGATGGAAGTGAAAAAAGAAATGATGACAGATTGTTTGCTACGGATAAAAAAGGGAATGTTGATAAAAACAACGTTGTAACAGTGGAAAAAGGTACTGTAGGTCAGTTACAGTATCTCAGAGATGGGAACACTTCTGATAGCTATCCAGCTTATCACCAAGCTATAAAAGAAAGTACGGAATCTACCCAAAATGATATGTCTAAGTTGTTTGATTTCTCAGCCAAAAATTCTACAGTTGAATTTTCATTGACTGACTTTAAAATAAACGATAAAAAATTTATTTCTCTACAAACGTACAATTCGGACGAAAGATCACCAGGTATGAATCAAATTGGTGTTGCAGAAGGAAGTGAAATAAAACTAAAACATAATCATCCTAGCAAAGATACTTATGATAGCAGTTTTACAGAAATAAACTCTATGGGCTTTAAAGAACAAAATGGAAGAACAAAAATTTCTGGGGATTATTATAATGTAAGGGGAAATGGTACTGGCAAACCAATCAATTACAAATATCAAACCTATTTTCCAAAATCAGGAAATCTATATAATGTTACCCCTACAGGAATTAAGCTTGCTAGGTAAATAAACAATAATTTAAGATTCAGAATAATGAAAATTACAGTAATTTTAGCTTTTGTTTTTTTCTTGTTTACTTCATGTGAAGAGAAAAAAAACAATATGGATTTAAATGATAATCTATATAACGTTCTTATAGATTACCAGAAAAAAAATCCATTTAAAGAAACCCCTGAGAATTCAATTTATGTTTATGAAGTTTATTTTTATCAGGACAGTACCCTATCTGTTTCTCTTAGTCCTATTGGGATAAATCTTGAAGAGAAAAATCTCTATGGTATTTATAGAGATGAGTCATTGAAAGCTACATACATTATAGATAAAGACAGGATAGGAAAAAATTTTGTAAAAAAATATTTTCAAAAAGACTTGGAAAAATTTACTCAAAAAGATTTTGTAATAAACGATGCAATGTATCCAGAATATATTTATAAAATTAAAGGTAAAAATCTAGTATTGAAAGACTCTATTAGAGGGAATGTTCACAGATGAAATTAAATTAAATATGAATTTGAAATTTGTTTGGATTACTGCAAATTCTATATCATGAAATATTACTTGTTATTCATTCTTATTATTGTTTTTTCTTGTTCGGAGAAAAAAAATCAGCCAAACACAAACACTTACAATATTTCTGAAAGTATAGATAGTGAGCTTGATAATGAAGAAAACGAAGAGTCAGTGATTGATGGTACATATTGTGCTGAAATTGATTATTTTTATTATAAGACAGGCACTTCTAGTACATATACTTTAGATGTAGAAGTGGACAATGGAGAATTAATTCAAATTAACTGGCCAAATGGAGGCTGGTTAGATGATTCACATTTTAGCCCCGAAGATATTTCAACTGGTTCTTGCTCTTTCACAAGTGATGCCGGTTATGAATATAAAGTCACTTTGTTAAATAAAGGGGGATGTGGATATGGTAATAAAACCATTTATATACCTGAGAATAACACCAACGAAGAAAGTTCCTCTGACGAACAAGAGATTTCTGATGAGGATTCTGAAGAAGAATAAAACTTGTATACTATACGGATATTTAGTTTTTAATATTAAAATAATATTGACTCTTTTAAAGCTTAAATTTTTAACACCTAGATTCATTTCTTTGCTAAAATATTCAATCTGCCATTTGGACCACACACACTTCTGATTATCAGTTGTTTAATACGTAAAATATCCCATATATGTTCTTACGAAAGTAAAGCATTTAAAATTTCTCCCATTTCGAGAGAAGTTTTTTTAGTTTCTGTAAATATGGTAAGAGCCTATGCTTATTTCTCTATTTATTTAAGAATTTCTTCCTGTAACAGTAACTTTGTAAGTAAAGCTAGGCAATGATACTGTCACAGTCATAATATCCTTAACTAAATTATTTTTCATTTTTAAAAAACCGAGCTACATAGTTTATAAATGTATTATAACGAAAAAAAAAACAAAAAACGGCTTCATTAACCGAAGCCGCTTTTTTTATTTTCCGTGAAAATTTATTTTTTTAAATCTGCCTTTACATCTTTATAGCCATCTGAAACTGCATCTGCACCTTTTACAGCGGTGTTTTTAACACTTTTTGCACCTTTGGTTGCGGTTTTACCAACCCATTTTGTGCCTTTTTTAACTCCTTTTTTTGTAGCTTTTGCCCCTTTAGTTGCGGTCTTACCAACCCAATCTGCACCATCTTTCACCCCTTCTCCTGTTGCTTTTGCTCCTTTTTCAATTGCATTGCCAACATTCTTAGCTTCTTTTTTTACAGTTTCCTGAGCATGAATAGCTGTTGTAAATAAACCAAAGGCTAATAAGCCCAATAACTTCTTTTTCATATTTTCATTTTTAAAATTGATGTAATAAATATAACATAAAACAAGCCAAATGTGAATAACCAAAAAAAGATTATCAAAATAATTTAATCAAATTGGAGAAATGACTCACCACGAATCCTATTAGTAACACAATTTTCAATCTTTTGGATCATAAGTTCAAATAAAAACTTTCTTCTAAAGTATGATCTCTTTTCAAAAATAAAAGCACTGAAATTCAGCGCTTTATTTTTTTTATTTAAATATCGTAAAAAATACATTTACGTGTATTTATCTTACAAACGACTAACAGTCAATTGATATGTCTTTGCTATATTCCCATTGTTAGTAATGGTATAAGAATCTGCTGTTGGTTTTACAACAGTAAAATCAAACTGTGTTCCTGTTCCTCCATCTGCACAGTTTGTGACATTAGAAAAAGTAACAGACCACGTTCCAGAGGTATTGGCAGAAGTGGGTATTGGGGCTATGGTTGGGTTTCCAATTTTATCTCTAGCTACTCCAGATACATATCCCAGAGATAGACCATTATACACAAAACTAGTTATCATTGCCCTGTTACAACCATTTATTGATTTTACAATAAAAAGTCCGGTAGCTATATTTACTGTCGCCGGTACTGTAACTGTTGCACTCGCTCCTGCTGCGACTGTTACAGCTTCAGTATAGCTATATGATGTTGCAACAACATCACTAGTAGCTATATCTCTTGTTAAAATATCATAACTCATAGGTACCTGTCTGATTAAATTTCGGACTCTTAAACTTTGATTTTTGGCATCTACGTCTAATGACCTTTGAGGATCAACATTTCCTATACCTACATTACCAGTAGACGTCACTACAAAATCATTGGCTGCCTGGGTTGCAGTTGGAGCTCCAGTAACTGCATTATCTTTTGCTCCGTCAACATGTAAAACTGCCTGAGGGTTTGTTGTTCCGATACCAACCTGTGAGTAATAAAAGGCTGATGTGCATAAACAGAAGAGAATAATTGATTTTTTCATAATTTGATTGGGTATTTAAGATTAATATATATAATTAAATTACAAATAACCTGAATGATAAAAAACAAATTTTGGCACAACCTGATTCAACTGCTCTATTCTTAACCAGAATAATATCAATGATATACTCAAAGATAAGAAAAAAATCATCTCATTTCCACTATTATCATTAATAATAATTCATCAGTAAGATTAGTTTATTTCTTTAATAAATGATGTTGAATTGCATATAAAATCCCTTCTTTAAAGTAAAATTTTAATACAATTCACGAAATTTAATTAAATTGTACTGTATAATCTGAATAATTTATGCCTTTACAAAGATTAATAACAGCTACTTTATTGGCTATCAACACCATAACATTTGCACAAAATAAGCAACCAATGTCGAAACTTATCCAGAGTGAGTATCAATTTGCCAATAAGCAATACAAATATCTGATGAAAGGCATTCCACGTGATAAAATGCCACAATCTTATAATGCTTCTTCGAATCAGGTTACCACAAGAGATATTACCTGGTGGTGTTCTGGCTTTTACCCGGGCTCCTTATGGATGATTTATGAACAAACCAGCGATCCTGAAATTAAAAAAGAAGCCGAAAGGACATTACACCTGATAGAAACCAATAAAACGTTTACAAGAGATCATGATCTTGGTTTTATGATGTTCAATAGCTTTGGGAATGCTTACAGAATTACTAAAGATCCATTATATAAGGAGATCATTCTTACATCTGCCGAATCATTATCCACTCGTTTTCATCCCGGAATGCAAGCTATCTTGTCTTGGGATAAAATGGCAGACTTTAAAGGTCCTGTTATTATTGACAATATGATGAATCTGGAAATGCTTGTTTGGGCGTCACAGAATGGAGGTGATAAAAAATTGAAGGAAATAGCCATTGCCCATGCGAATACAACAATCAAAAATCATTTTCGTCCGGACTATAGTTCTTATCATGTCATTGACTATGATATCAACACTGGTCAAGTTTTAGGTAAAAAGACCTTTCAGGGATATTCTGATTCATCTGCCTGGGCTAGAGGGCAAGGATGGGCTTTGTATGGCTACACTATGATGTACCGCTTTACGAAAGATGAGAAATATCTGAATCAGGCCAGAAATATTGCAAAATTTATTCTAAATAACCCTACTCTGCCCAAAGACAAAATCCCTTATTGGGATTTTAACGACCCAAAAATTCCTGATGTTCCACGTGACGCTTCCGCGGGAGCAATCATGGCTTCTGCCTTATTGGAATTGGGACAATATGTAAAAACAGATGAAAGAAAAAATTATGTAGATAATGCTCGCCAAATGCTTATCAGTTTGTCTGGAGCTCAATACCATGCAAAGTTAGGAGAAAATGGAGGATTCATTCTTATGCATAGTACAGGAGGACTCCCACTCCATTCAGAAATTGATGTGCCTTTAATTTATGCTGATTATTATTATATGGAGGCCTTGAAAAGATATAAAGATTGGTATTTATAACAAATAAAGCGAATGAAAGTAATACATTGGAGCATAATAATGATGGGGTTCAATTCATTATCTAATGCTCAGCAATCAACTCTATTATATAAACTCCGGCTTACAAATAGTCTGGAGATTTCACGAGACCTACAATCTATAGAAATTCCTTCTAAAAAGATCAAGTTTCTTTCTGGTAAAAATTTTAAAATCACCGAAACTATAACAAAAAAAGAGATCCCCTATCAATGGCTTTCGAATGGGGATCTTCTTATTCAGGAGGATTTTAAATCTAAAGAGATAAAAAATATAGAATTTTATGAGGGTTCCATAAAACCTTTAGATACTAAAGTATATGGAAGGTTTGTGCCTGAGCGATTAGGAGATTTTGCGTGGGAAAATGACAAAATAGCTTTCCGCATGTATGGAAAGGAGCTCGAAAAAGTTCCTGAACAAAATGGATGGGGAATGGATGCCTGGGCTAAAAGAACTGATCGAATGGTCATCAATGAATGGTACAAATTAAATAATTATCATCAGGATAATGGAGATGGACTTGACTTCTTCCAGGTTGGAAGCACATTAGGTGCCGGAGATATCCTCCCATTCATAAATGATCATTTTGTTTATCTTGGAAATTATACTTCGTACAAAATTATAGAAGATGGACCACTTCGTATGACTTTTGAGCTTACCTATTCACAAGTAAAAAAAGATGGGTATAATATTTCTTTAACCAAAAGAATTAGTCTTGATGCAGGTTCCCAACTTAATAAATCTGTAGTCACCTATCAATTTTCAGGCAAGCCAAGTCTTCCTGTTTTTGCAGGGATTGTTCACTGGAATGGTAAAGGCCAAAAAATATCAGATCAAAACAATCACTTAGCTGCTTACTGGCCGGAAAATTCTAAAAATGGAATTGTAGGAACAGCCATTCTCTTTCCAGATACTAATGATCATATTGTAGATAAGAATCAACATTTAGGCTCAGAAATTATTCTAAAAAGTAATCAATCAGTTACATTCTATTCAGGAGCAGTCTGGGATAAAGCAGGAAAAATTACTTCTTCTCAGGACTGGCAGAAATATCTTCAGGAGTTTGCCTTACAATTGAAATACCCTATACAGGTTTCTAAATAAAAAACAAAATCCTGATCAAATGATCAGGATTTGCTTGTCTGAAAAATATAAACATATGAATCAGACCATAATTGAGTTATAATGAATGTTTTGGTGTCGTTTGTATGTTAATTGCACATGGTAAGAAACTGATGACTCATTTGTACCTTAAATCTCGCATCTGATTTTAGCCTGCTGTAAATTGTCGCTTCTACAGCCTGGACAGCCTTCAGTTTCTGATCGATGAAATTGGCAATTTGGGCAACAGAGAATATAAAATCACGGTAAGTCGCTATATTCACAGTTTGCCCGTAACAAGGTAAATAAGCTTTTAAAAAGGAAATAGTTCGCTGATGCAGGTTATAATTGACACAATAACCAGCTCCTTCTCGGAATGTTATAATTTCTAAATTATTGATATAATCATGAACGTTTTCATTTTTTGGAAAAATGCCGCTTTTTGAAAAATGACGATTCACTTTATCCAGGATATGCTGAGCATATTCCATCATCGTAATGGTTTTCCATTCAAAAACATGATTCATATTATTTTTCTTTTCTTTCCCATTTTCACAGTTGGTACAAAAGGACAAGCCTATTTTCTCATAGTACGGAAAGAAACAATCTTTGATTTGAATAGACGCATCAGCCTGAATTCTATCATTCGCAAAATTATAATACAAGTACGGACGATATATATCCACCAGACTTTTTAGAAAATCTGTTTCGGTGGTATTGTGGTATTCTTCAAACCATTTTTCAAGGTTGTCGTAATAATGGCTTTCAAACTCTTTATAACTTAAATAGAATGGCATTTCCATAGCTTTATATTTTGATGTGACAAAGCTATTTCAGTAATGCGTCAAAACTCGACGTGTAATATTTAATTATTAAAAGATTAAAAAATTAAAAGATTGAAAGATTAAGAAGAGGATGACATAAATATTACCTAATCCCTACCACCTAACATCTACTACCTGCCACCTGCTACCTATCATAATTCTTCATAATAAATTCAAAATAATGAATCATTTTCATGTAGTTTTCTATGCTGATGTATTCATTGGTACTGTGAATACTTTGTTTCTCCGCATCTGTAATCTTGATGGGCATGAAACGGTAGATATTCTTACTCACGACCTGATATTTATAAGCATCTGTTCCTGCTACTGTAAGATAAGGAGTGGTAACAGCATTTGGATAAACCTCCTTAATTCCTTGTTGAATCAGTTGAAATGCTTTTACATTGGTTGGAGATACAGCAGAAGCCTCTCTGGTATTATCAATCTCTTCTACTTCGACATCAAAACCTTTGGTAGCTTTAGCAATATGATCTCGTATATCTTTTACAGAATTCCCAGACAGAAGCCTGAAATTAACGACAAATTCAACTTCCGGAGACAGTACATTAGTTCCGTCACTACCTTTCATCATAGTAAGAGCTGTTGTGGAACGAATCATTGCATTTGTAGAATTATTTTTAGCCAATTGGGAAAGCAATACTGATTTTAAAAGCCATTGATTCGAAATAGCCAGTCTGTTTGCAAAAGGCATCGTTCCTCCAATATTATTAAAAAAATCATTTATAAGAGGAGTAATCATTGGCTTCATTTGATCTTTTTCCAATCTTTGCATAATAATCGCCGCTTTACCAATGGCACTTTCAATAGGTGGCATAGAAGAATGCCCTCCCAAACCTTTTACTTTTATTTTTGCTGAAAGAAACCCTTTTTCAGCACAGCCTATTACAGCTACATCCGCATCAATTCCTTTAATACCCCCTTTCTGTAATATTAGTCCACCTTCGTCGTATACTGCATCGAACTTCAAGCCTTTTTCTTTAAAGTGTTCTGCAATTTGTTTAGCACCTTTTCTTCCTCCCACTTCTTCATCAAACCCAAAAGCTAAATAAATGTCCCGTTGGGGAACGGTTTTGCTTTTAATCATATTCGTAAGAGATTCCATTAAAGAAAACAGCATCCCTTTCATATCGATTGCTCCTCTCCCATAAATTCTTCCATTCGCAACTGCTCCTGAAAAAGGGGCAAAGTCCCAATCTTCGGCTACTTTAGTTACAGCAGGCAAAGCTTTATCATTGGGTCTGAAAACATTTTGGTCCTTATTTTTGATATCAGCATCACCGGGAGGCACTACATCCATGTGTGATAAAAAAAGAATAGGTTCAAGTTTCGGATTGCTTCCTTTTAGTTTAAAAACTAAGCCATAGGTATTGACTTCGTAGTTCTCCGTATTTTGATAAACTAAGGGATATGATTTTTTCAGATACTCTTTAAATTGCCCGAATGGAGCATAATCAAAAACATCCAGATCACCTGCAGACACTGTTGGAATTTTAATTCCACCCGAAAATCTTTGGATAGCAGAATCGTTTTTAACCCATTTTGTTTCAGGAACTATACTTTCATTATGTTTTTTGAATGGGTAGGTAAATGTTTTGATTAACAGTATTGCTACTACAATAATTATAATGGCTGCAATGGCTAAAAGGAATTTTTTCATGGTCGTTTGGTTTTGTGATGGCTTTCTCTAAATATAAAAAAGATATCCCGATAAAAAAACCAAAAGGATAATATTTTTCAAAAGTGAAATTTGAAAAAGCAATTATCTATGCGGGATTAAATGCCGAAAAATTATTTTTATTATCAAGCTCCTGTCTCCTCTTCCTGATAAAATCGGTAGGGCGAATGCCATTAATCTCATAAAATAAATCTGAGAAATTTTGCCTCGAAGCGATACCACATTCTTTTGCAAGGGTTTCAATTCTATATTTAAGATATTCTTTATTTTCAAACAAAAGGGTGGTTATATAATTGATTCTAAGCTCACTTAGGTACTTGTTAAAATTTACGCCTTTACAATCATTAATAACCTGTGATAGATAATTAGAATTGGTACCCAGCTGTCCGGCAAGTTTATTTATAGTAAGCCCTTTTTGGGTATATTCTTTTTTATCTTCAAATATCTTCAACTTCGTCAGGAGTTCCTCTACTTTATTTTCATCTAATCCTATCTTTTTTTCTTCAATATCCATATTAATAAAAGACTCTTCTGACAGTGCATTTTGCTGCAAACTAAATTTCTCTTCCAGTAAAATGTATTTTTGCTGAATATTTTTTTCTCTTCTATACCGAACAATTAAAAGGATTAAAAGAATAATCGCCACCAAAATTAAACTCCCAATAATAATATTCCCCCAGGAATTCGCTTTCTCCAATTTACTTTTTTCTTCCAGTAGAGTTCTTGTATCAAATTCTTTATGAATTTTACTTGATAGGTAAATAAAATCTTTTGAAATAATGCTATCTGCCTTTAAAAGCTGGCTGGTAAAATACAATTGCTGTCCCTGATTACCTTCTTTTTTATAATGCTTGATTAATATCTCATAATTTTCCCGAAGTTCAGGAAGGATAAATTGATGCTTTTGAAAAATGGAATCAACTTTTCTAAAATATGAAATAGATTCTTCATTCTTTTTTAGTCCGGCATAGCTTTTACCTATATAAAAAAAATTGACAGAAAGTCTCGCAAAATCGCCACTCTTCTTTAAAGGAGGAAGAGATTGTTTTAAATGATCTGAAGCCAACAGATACTTTTTTTCATCATACTCTGAAATCCCTTTAGAAAGCAAAAAATATCCTTTTTCCTGTACATAATCATCATCATTACCCACTTCACTAAGCCCCGTTTTTATTGCTAAATCTTCTTTATCTGATTTTTTCAGGTTACGATAACATATAATAAGCTGATGGAGACTATTTAGATAGCCTTTCTTATTATTGTAAATTTCATTGGGATGTAATCCTGATTTCGTTTTTGGATGATAATAGGCTATACATTCTTCAAATAATTTTGAAGCTTCCTCATAATATCCCAAATAACTTTTTACGACACCAATATGATAGAGGTTCTGATATTTTAAAAATTCATTTTTGGTGTCTTTAGAATATTCATAAGCCAGAAGATATTCATTAAGTGCTGCCTGGAATTTTTTATAGTGATAATAGTAAACTACTCCTTTTTCAATATAAGCGGTACTTATGAGATCTTTATTTTCAGACAGTTGAGCAGCCCATATAGCACTATCTGCATAAACGAGCTTTCTTTCATTGGAGGATGAATAAAATACCCCATCCTTATATCCCTGAACCAGTTTTTCGTAATTCTTCTCTTTTTTGGCCTTATTAATATAAGGTTGAATGTAAGGAAAGGCCTGTATATTATTTTCATCAAAATTTTCGTATTTCAACCGTAATTTATAATAATCACTGAAACCTTCCTGAGAAAAGAAAAGCTTAAAAACTATCAAAGAAATTAGAAAAAGAATTTTTTTTATCACAATGAATGATTAATATGGCCTATTTAGTAACCAAAAATACATAAAATCATTTAAATGCTATTCAACAATAATGATTTAATACATAGAATTTCCTAAACACAAAACACATTATTAAAACACTGAATATCAAATATTTAACATTGTCCTTATTTATGAATTAGGACGTCTTAATTGCCGAATAGAGACAACAAGTTCTTTTTTATATCGATTTATGCCTATAATTTCGGACTTAGAATTCTGAATGACAAACCTGGCCGGGATAACCTTTTAACTCTGAAATTTTATGGAAAAGATTATCTCATTAAAAACGTTTCCTCTATGTATTGCAGTTGCAATATTGATGACTTTAGGAGCCTGCAGGCAGGATGATGAAAATGACTTTCAAAATACAAAAACCAGTATGAGTGAAAGCAAAATAGCAAAAAGTGGACAATCAAAGACGGCCAAAGGCGAGGAGCTGATAGAAGCTGATCCACCAGTAAAAAATGGAACTCACTGGAAAAATCAATAGTACTCTAATAAAGTATATGATTAATACTATTACTAACTAATAACCATGTTTATATATAATTTAGTTGCAGTGTGCAGGTAAGTTGCAGAGAGCTCAGTTTAATTACTGGGCTCCTTTTCATAAACAGAATGATTAAAAGCTCATTCCTACTCAAAGGTTTTCCAATAAAAAAGAGGCTGCCTTACGACAACCTCCTTTCTATTAAAAAAACATTAAGGATTTATAATCACTTCCAGCCTCCGCCTAAGCTCTTATAAATATCAACAACTGTACTCAGCTGTTTTTCTTTTGCTTCTACCAATTCCATTTTGGCATCTAAAGCATCTCTTTGATTTAAAAGAACTTCAAGATAATCTGCTCTTGAGTTTCTGAATAATTGATTAGCAATATCAATAGATTGATCCAAAGCATGTGTTTCTTCAGATTTCAGCTTATAATATTGATCTATGTTTTTAACTTTCGACATTAAATTAGCAACATCCAGATAGGCATTTAAAATAGTTTTATCATATTCATACAATGCCTGGATCTGTTTTGCATCGGCAGTCTGAAAATTAGCCTTAATTGCCGTTTTATTGATTAAAGGTCCTGCTACCTCACCTACCAGATTATAAGCGATAGATTCCGGCATTTTAACCAAATATGAAGGCTTAAAAGCTTCCAACCCTAAGGTTGCAGAAATTTCCAAAGAAGGATAGAACTCTTTTCTTGCCGCCTCTACATCCAATTTTGCAGATTTCAGTTCCAGTTCAGCCTGTTTTATATCTGGACGGTTAGCCAACAACTGTGAAGGGATACCCGTATACACTGTTTGTGGAATCGTTGACATAAAGCTTTCTTTGGTTCTTACAATGGGTTGTGGAAATCTCCCTAAAAGTGCATTAATTCCATTTTCTTTTTCAGTAATCTGCTGACGGATGGTATATTCTGTAGCTTTGGATTTAGCCAATTCTGCTTCAAATTTCTTTACCGCCAATTCCGTAGCCGCTGCCGCCTGTTTCTGTATTTTAGAGATCTCTAATGCTTTTTCCTGCAGTTTAATATACTGCTGAATAATATCCAGCTGATTGTCAAGAGACAGTAATTCATAGTAATTATCAGCCACTTCCTCAATCAGATTGGAAAGAACAAAGTTCTTTCCTTCTACCGTAGAAAGATAATGAGCTACCGCCGACTCTTTTTCAGTTCGTAACTTTTTCCAGATATCAATCTCCCAGTTAGCCATAAGACCTCCTTCAAAATTTCCTAGCGGATCTGGCATTTCTCTTCCCGGTTCAATTTCTGTGGTGGCATCTCCGGCTCCTTCGCTCGTATAACGACCGGATTTTTTAACACCTGCTCCAAGTTGTGCTTGTACTGTAGGGCTTAATTTCCCTTTTTTGTAAAGAACTCCGCTTTTGGCAATCTCAATTTCCTGGAGAGTAATCAATAGCTCCTGATTATTTTTCAGAGCAGTTTCGATTAAGCTTACAAGATTTGGATCCGTAAAAAACTGTCTCCAGGGAGTTGTACCACTATTGGCATTAGCATCCTGTTGATTGTTTTCTCCAAAATTTTGAGGTACATTTTCTTTTACCTCGTCTTTTATAACTGTCGCCATAGGAGCTTTACAACTTGCTAAAACAAGTGATACTGCTATGGCTGTAAGGATTGATTTAGTCTTCAAATTTTCCATCATGTTCATAAGGTTCAGTTTGTTCTGTTAAAGGATTCTCTTCTTCATATCTTGCCAGTCTTGATTTTTCAGCAATCGTTCCAAAGATGAAATACAATCCAGGAATGATCATTAATCCGAAAATAGTTCCTATAAGCATTCCTCCGGCCGCTGCTGTTCCGATAGTTCTGTTTCCTACTGCTCCGGGACCTGTTGCCATTACCAATGGGATAAGCCCGGCAATAAATGCAAACGATGTCATCAAAATCGGTCGGAAACGAATGGTAGCTCCTTCGATAGCAGCTTTCATTACAGGAATTCCTTCTTCTGCCTTTTTCTGTACGGCAAACTCAACAATTAACACAGCATTTTTACCTAAAAGTCCGATAAGCATTACCATTGCCACCTGAGCATAGATGTTATTTTCTAACCCTAAGAGCTTTAAGCATAAGAATGCTCCAAAAATACCTGTAGGGAGAGAAAGAATTACCGGTAATGGAAGTATAAAACTTTCATACTGTGCAGAAAGAATCAGATAAACGAATCCTAAACACACAAGGAAAATAAACACAGCTTCATTTCCACGGCTCACCTCGTCTTTAGAAATACCTGCCCAGTCAATACCAAATCCTCTCGGAAGTGTTTTATCGGCAACTTCCTGAATGGCTTTAATTGCCTGACCACTACTGTATCCTGGTGCAGGAGTTCCACTCACCTCTGAAGAGTTATACATATTGTGTCTGGTAATTTCAGACAAACCATATACTTTTTCCAGTCTCATGAAATCAGAATAGGGAACCATCTGCTCTTTATCATTTTTAACATACAATTTCAATAGATCGTTTGGTAGAGCACGGTATTGTGGTCCTGCCTGAACAATTACTTTATAAGGTCTGTCAAAGCGGATAAAACTGGTTTCATAATTCGATCCGATTAAAGTGGAAAGGTTATCCATTGCATTGGCAATCGTTACTCCTTTTTGTTCAGCAAGGTCATTATCGACTTTCAACATATACTGAGGGAAACTTGCAGAATAGAATGTAAATGCAGATCCCAATTCAGGTCGTTTTTTCAATTCCCTTACAAAGTCATTACTTACCTGCTCCATTTTATGATAATCCCCGCTTCCTGCTTTATCTAATAAACGAAGTTCAAAACCACCGGCAGCTCCGTAACCAGGAATAGATGGCGGCTGGAAGAATTCTATATTAGCACCTGGAATATTTTTAGCTTTTTCTTCAAGCTTTTCAATTATTTCGGCAGCAGACTCTTTACGCTCTTCCCAACTTTTCAAGTTGATCAGACAGGTTCCGGAGTTTGATCCTGTACCTTCTGTCAAAATTTCATACCCGGCCAGGGAAGAAACGGATTGCACTCCATCAATATCTTCTGATTCCCTCAAAAGCTCTTTTGCAATCTGATTGGTTCTTTCCAAAGTAGATCCCGGAGGAGTCTGAATAATCGCATAGATCATCCCCTGATCTTCACTTGGGATAAATCCGGAAGGAAGAGAATTACTTAAAAAGAATGTACCTAAGCAGAAAAGCAATAATAACGGAAGAGTAAACAGCTTTTTAGTGACTGTCTTATTAAGCATCTTCTCATATTTTCCAGCTCCTTTCGTAAACATTGCATTGAATTTATCAAGGAATATGGTAATCGGAGTTCTCTTTTTAGCTTTCCCGTGATTATTCTTTAAAATTAAAGCACATAATGCAGGAGTAAGCGTCAAAGCAACAACCCCTGAAAGAATAATAGCCGAAGCCATCGTAATAGAGAATTGACGGTAGAATACACCTACCGGTCCGGACATAAATGCAATTGGAATGAAAACAGACGCCATTACTAATGTAATTGCGATAATCGCTCCACTGATTTCGTGCATTGCTTCTTCTGTCGCTTTTAATGGTGAGAGATTCTTCTCTTCCATTTTAGCGTGAACGGCTTCAATAACTACAATTGCATCATCCACAACCACCCCAATCGCCATAACGAGGGCAAAAAGCGAGATCATATTCAAGGTGATCCCAAATGCCGACATGACAGCAAATGTTCCTACTAACGACACAGGAACCGCTAATGCCGGAATTAATGTTGATCGCCAATCTCCTAAGAAAAGAAATACTACGATTGCCACCAAAATAAACGCTTCAAATAAAGTATGAACAACTTTTTCAATAGAAGCATCAAGGAATCTGGAAACATCATAACTGATATCATAGTGCATTCCTTTTGGAAAGGAAGTCTTTTGCAGATCAGCCATTAAGGTTTTTACATTCTTAATAACGTCACTTGCATTCGAACCGTAAGATTGTTTTACTGTGATCGCTGCAGAAGGTTTTCCATTCAATGTCGAATATATATCATACATCGAACTACCAAATTCAATATCAGCAACATCTTTTAACCTTACAAACTCTCCCGCTGATTTAGCTTTAAGAATAATATTTCCATAATCTTTTTCACTGCTGAAACGACCTGGATATTTTAAGATATACTCAAATGATTGCGAACGCTTTCCGGAACTTTCCCCTGTTTTTCCAGGAGAAGCTTCCAAACTCTGCTGATTTAAAGCTTCCATTACTTCATCTGCTGAAATATTGTAAGCCGTTAACCTATCTGGCTTCAACCATACACGCATCGCATATTCACGGGTTCCAAGGATATCGGCAAAGCCTACTCCACTTACCCTTCTTAGCTCAGACATCACGTTGATATCCGCATAGTTGAACAGGAATTTCTGGTCAGCTTTAGGATCATCACTGTATAAGTTGATATACATCAACATGTTAGGCTCTTCCCTTGTAATCTTCACCCCTTCACGGACAACCAATGGAGGCAGCTTGTTAACTACGGAAGAAACACGGTTTTGAACGTTTACCGCAGCAACATTCGGATCGGTGCCTAAGTCAAATACGACCTGAATAGATGCTTCTCCATCGTTTCCGGCATCAGAAGTCATGTACTTCATGCCTGGAACACCATTCAATCCTCTTTCCAAAGGAATAACCACAGATTTAATCAATAGCTCGTTATTGGCCCCCGGATATTCTGCGGTAATATTTACTTTAGGAGGAGAGATTGAAGGGAACTGTGTAATCGGCAATTTTACCAATGACAGAATTCCCATAAATACTATAATCAATGAGATTACAATAGACAGAACAGGTCTGCGAATGAATTTCTTAAACATACAAACTTCATTTTAAGAGTACACTACTCTGCTTTTAATTTCAATGATTGAATCACTTTATTAGGATCCTGGAATTTCACTTTTACTTTTTGATCATCCTTCACTTTCTGAACCCCTTCTAACAGGAACTTATCCCCTTGTGAAAGTCCGGAAGTCAGTACATACAGATCAGGTAATTCGTAAGCAACTTTTATATTTCTTGATTTTAAAACACCATTTTTATCAACAACAAATACATATTTCTGATCCTGAATTTCGTAAGTGGCTTTTTGAGGTATAATTAAAGCATTTCTGAGTGGTAAAGTCATTCTCACCTTTCCGGTTTCACCATTTCTCAATAGTTTATCCGGGTTTGGAAATTTAGCACGGAATGCAATATTTCCTGTTTCATTATCAAATTCTCCTTCTATGGTCTGGATTTCTCCTTTTTGAGGAAGAGCATCTCCATTCGCCATAATCAAAGTCACTTCTTTACTTCCTCTATCAGCAGCATGCGTCTGGTAGTTTAAGTATTCAGGTTCTGAAACATTAAAATAAGTATAAACATTTGTATTATCAGATAGACTTGTTAATAGATCACCTTCATCCACCAAACTTCCTAATTTTAATGGAATTCTATTAATAATCCCTGAGAAAGGTGCTTTTATGTCGGTAAATGATAAATGAATCTGAGCTAATTTCATTTCGGCATTGGCAGCATCTAATTTTGCCTTTGCCATAGCCCTTTCATTCTTGGAAACAATATTGTTATTGGCTAATGTACTTGCATTTCTCAGTTCGATATTAGCCTGCTCTACTTCTGCCTTAGATTTCATCAACTCAGCTTGATACAACTGAGGCATAATGCGGAATAAGGTTTGCCCGGCATGAACGAATTGACCTTCGTCAACATATATTTTCTCCAGAAATCCTTTCTCCTGTGCACGGATCTCAATATTCTTCACAGACTGAATCTGAGTAACATATTCTTTATTGATCACTGTATCCATCTTTACCGGAGACGTAATAGGATATGTTGTTACTTCTTCTTTTTCTTCTTTTTTGTTGTTACAACCAACAAACAACAAGAGGACGCTTAGCGCTATGCCCGAGGCAGCTCTTTTCATAATTTTGAAATTATTATAAATCGTTAATGTTTAATAGAATAGAAATGGTAGTTAAGATTACACGTTATGCAGACCACCAACAAACACAACGCACAGATATCCCACTCTATTTAAAGAGCAGAAAAATAGATCGAAAAAATAATCTTATATTCTAATAGAACGTATTAGAATGAATTTTTTAACGGAGGAATAGTTAGAAACAAAGCCTTGTATAGTAGGCTTTAGCCGTTTATAATTAAATAAACCAAAGAAGTACACCAAACTGAAAACGCCTACAAAAAGAACAGCACTTTGTAAAGTATCAGATAACTGAAAATCATCTTCAGTAAGTTCTAAAGAAGTATTATCCACATTATCCAACATTTGCTGAATAGATAATTTGTCGTAAGTCTGGTTTAAGCGGTTTGCTTTTTTGGGTAGATTATGAGAAACGTGATCAGGAAGATGACTATGCAATGTTTTGACATTGATCTTGCTTTCTACTATAAAAAGCAGAAATAGGCTCGTCAAAAAGTACACAATATAGTTTCTCATTTTGAAGTGGCAAAGGTAAGCTTAGATTTGAATATTATTATACAGATTAACAAAATTTAACTCACCTTTAAATATATTAAATGGTGATTAATTTCAATTTTTGTAAAATACAACATTAAAATACCTGAGATTTAGAGAGCTTTTTATAGTTTTTTAAAAAAATAGGTCCCCAAAAACATCTCGTGAAAATAATTCATAATTAATAAAAAATAAGTTAAAAAATAAAAAATATACATTTTGAAACAAAGGCATTTCATCACCTTTCTATATGAATATTTAATTAATTTATTAAAAATTAACAAATACTCCATAAAAAAATTGTAATTTTACAGTTCATAAACACCTACCCTATGGTATACCTAAACACAAATAATTATGAAGAAAATAGTACAATCAATCATTCTTGTTCTCGCTGTCGTTTCAGTAGCAGCGTGTAAAAGTTCAGCTAAAGACGAGCCTGAAATCGTTGCGAATCAATCTGTAGAAACCGATGAAATTACCAAAGATGTTTTTACAGACAGTTTTGGAGACAAAATAGAAGTAGCTATCAACAACACGGATAATACGGCTGTTGTTCATCTGAATGGAAAATCATATGAGCTCAAAAAAAACAAAGATCTCCCCAACTACACCGCATCGAATTCTGAATATCAATATTCAAATATCAGAGGAAATATTACCTTCCTGAAAAGAAATGTTGATATGGTATTGTTCCATCATAAACAAGACAAAAAGGAATCTGGATCTAGTAAAATGGCCTCTTATTAGCTATGTTTAAACCTTAATCAGGTATTCATTATAAAATAATAACCATGAAAAAATTACACATCTATTTGTTGATGCTTTCCGTATTTACATTTTTATTTTGCTGTACAACAAAAAATGCACAACAAAACAATGTTGATATTACAGGGAAGACCTGGAAGCTAATCGAAATCAATGGTCAGCCTCTAAAGCTTAAGGACCCAAAGAACAATCCTTATTTCTCTTTAAATAAAGCTGATATGAGATATAGTGGAAAGGGAGGATGCAATGGTGTGGGAGGTTCTTTTGAAATTAAGCAAGATATCATGCGCATAAAGTTCAATCAGGGAATGTCTACCATGATGGCTTGTGATGATCTTGAAACGGAACAGCTGTTCACAAAGGCTCTACTCTCAGCCGATAACTATTCTGTAAATGGTAATACACTGACGCTTAACAAGGCGAGAATGGCACCTTTGGCAAAATTTATTTTACAGAAATAGAATATAAACAAATCTAAAATAAAAGGACTTCTATGAATTAGAAGTCCTTTTATTTTAAGGAAAAAATATTATTTCCTATAAATTATATAACAAACCAAAAGTGAAATATTCATGAGTACAGCGAAGGCATTGGAGAGAATAATTGGAAGTTCATCTTTTAGAATACCATAATATATCCATAAAGAAAGCCCGGAAATAAGTACCAATAAAATGATCCAAGAAATATCGTCGACATTTTTTTCTTTAAGAACCTTTATAAGTTGGGGAAGCATTGCAATGGATGTAAGTGTACCTGCTATAATCCCCAGAATATTTTCATTCATCTTATTTATTTCTAATCAGCTAATTCTAGAATATTTAAATATATTGTTTTTACTTAAATCTTGAAATAGATACTTCATCAGGTAAAGGAGTACCTTCCTCAATAAACTGGTATAAACTTTTAGAAAAATAACATCCATTCAAAATTCCTCTTGCACCAAGCCCATTAATCACATATAGGTTCTTATGTGAAGAATGATGGCCTACAATGGGTCTCCTATCTCTAACAGTCGGCCTGAATCCAAAATTGATTTCACTTACCTCGAAGTCGTGAGGATATACTTCAGACAAACCCTTAATAAGTTGTTCAACAGCAGAATCATCAATGTGATGATGAAGTTGCTCCCTGTCATAGGTCCCACCATAAAAATAAAGTCCATTATTTACAGGAAATAAAAAATGTTTTTTCTTTATGGTAACATTACTTTGTATTGCTTCTGAAAGCTTAACTCTTATATGATGCCCTTTATTAGGGATTACAGCAATATCCGAAAAATAGGGGTTATCTTTCACTCCCATACCCTCACAAAAAATGATATGCTTAAAGGAAACATCCTTATAAGCAGATTCAGATATATTCAATTGGCTGTAGTCAAATCTTTCGCTTATAAGTTGTTCGTTCCTTTTGAAATAATCAAAAAAATCGTTGAAGAAATCACTTACATTTAATCTTGCGGATTGGTTTACTTTCCCTGTATTAAAAGGATTATTAATCCCATCTAAATGTTGAAATTCTTTATCTAAAAAAGCAGATAAATCTTCATTATCTGATTTTTTCAGCCAAAGCTTCTGTTCGTTCTCATCATGGAAAACACGATGAATAGGAGTATCGATTAAATAATTCTTACCCGTATATGATTGAATTTCATCAAGACTCTTTTTAAGAATATCTATCTGCTCCTGAGCTAGCCAGAATGTTGTAAATTTCTTCAGCACCACCGGGTTAATAATTCCAGCAGAAACCTGAGAAGCACTTTTCCTGCCTTCTGAAAAAATAACAAATGATTTATCATTTTGTATTAACTGATGTGCAAAAAAAAGAGCGGCATATCCATCTCCTACAATAATATAATCTACATTTTTCATAATAAAAAAACCTGAGTAAAAGTACTCAGGTTTTGTATAAATATCAAGTGAAATCTAATAATTCCACATATCATTTTCCATATCTAGAATCTGCGCCTTAATTCTGTCGCTTTCTTCTATCTGCTCATCAGCATTTCTTGGAATATAGTCTTTAATAGTACCATCTCCCAGACCGTTTGATGACTTGTAAATTATAGAAGAGAAACGTCTTGCGTTAATGATATCATCAAAAGATAAATCCGCAGAAGAATTTTTTCTATTATAAACATAGTTATTAGCCAATATATCTCTAGCACTTGGATAGTAAATCCAGAAAAGATCAATAAGCTCGTTAGCACCAGCTAAAGGTTGTCCATCTGGTCCTGTTCTTCCCTGTACGGCAGGGTCAGGTCCCATAGCAGCAATACCCAAAGGTCTGTATTTCATTTGCCCGTCTCTCTTATCGATAAACCACATACCCATAATTTTAAGTACTTTAACTTTATCAGTTGTTGTCTTAAAGATATCTGTATATTCTTTTTTCTCCTGATCAGTTAAGGTTCTACCAGTATTCAAGATATCAATAGCAGCATCAGAAACTCTAACACTTTCTAATCTCTTTTGAATTCCTTCCGGGCTAAGCTTAGTTACGAAGTTCTCATCATCGTATACTTCCTGGATTTTACCTGAAGTGGCAGCATCCAATAATAGCTGATATAAAGATCTTGTTTGTGTAGCAAGTAGACCGTCCGGATTATCATAATACAATGGCTGATTAATCTTATCATTCATATCAATGATCTCCCAAACAAACATACTCTTCAGGATATCCTTGTCTTCCACAAAACCATATTCCAAAGGTTTTACAGTTTTATCAACAATCGTATCACCAACTTTTTGTTTATTTTCAGCTCTCATTTGTCTGAATTCCTCCGGAGAAGAAGCATTCAGAATAGTTTGGGAAAAAGCAAATCCCGAAACTAATACTAAAAAAGTGCTTATATATTTTTTCATAATATTATTTTAACTTATTAAAATTACTGAACATTGATTACAACAGGAGAAATATTTTTCAATGTCTGATTTCCTAATCCTGTAGCTGTCGCTTTAATATCAAAAACATATACTACATCACCCGTTCTTAGGTTTCTAACCAGTCCTGCAGCTTCATCAAGGCTATTACCTTTGATTAGTAATGCTGCTTTTCCAGGTACTTTAACCATAAACTGATTAACAGTGAATGAAACCGGGAAATCAAAGTCAGGTAATGCAGCCTGTACCATTTGATTTGGAATCGAAGTAGCAGGGATGTTTAGTACCGTCTGACCTCTCATTTGACCTTGTGGAGGAGGAACGTTCTTAATTCTGTATTCAAATACCTGAGAAACCGTTTTACCATAAGGATCTGTTCCAGATAATGTCATTTTAACAGTAGTACCAGTAGAAGGAGTAACTGTCCATTTTCCAGGACCATTTCCTTTTACAACAGCACCAGGAGCGGATAATGACAATTTAGAATTATCAGCACCTAAGATTGATCCGGATACAGGATTCTCCAATCCTCTATACATTACGTTCATCTTATCCGCAGAAAGTAATAATCCTTTTTCAAGTTTTACTTCTCTAGGTCCCGCAATTACATTATATGTATGTGTCCAAGGGAAACTTTGAGGTTTACCAGACGCATCTGTTAATGTAATAGTACCATTTAATTTATGTTCTCCAATACCTGATCCTGAAATCGGAATAATACCTTTTCCATTTTCAAGCTTGCTAACTCCAGTAATATTAATCTTATTACTTGTAGAATAAGTTCCAAGCATTACTTTAACCTCCGCTTGTTTTCCAGCCTGAATATCAACTGGTCCAGAAACGATTGGCTCGTAGCTGCTGAATTTAATACTAGCATCTACTTTCTCTCTTAACAATAATGCCAATGCATCTGACTGTACATTTCTTGCATCATTTTGGATAATCTCTATATTAGAAATTGCAGCAATCAAAGGTTGATGATAAAATTTATTCTGCAACCAGGTTTTATCATTAGGAGATTGCCCTTTAGCGTATTCAGCTATTAAAGATTTATTTGCTCTTTCCACTAAAGCCTGTAACTGAGGATTATTAGCAAAAGTAGCGTTAATGTAGTCTCTAACATCATCAATCTTCTTCTTTAAATCACCAGCTCCTTTTGAAGGAGAGTTTTCGTCCCCATCTTTAAAGAAATAATGTGTTGTAGCTTCATTATTATTCAGTGCAGAGAAGTTTTCACTAACATCTGTAAGTTTTCCTGTTTTTGCATCCTTTTCTACAAATTCAGATTCTTTTTTTAATTTGTCTTTGATACCTTCAGCATGAGAAACCAATTCATTAATCTTCTGTTTTAAAACTTTATACTGTTCCCAAGGCTGTGCATAAGTATCAGGTACCTGCTGAGCTTTCGCTTCTAAAGTCTTCTCAAAGATATCTTCATTTTTTGCTTCAGTAAGCTTTCTAGTTTCTCTTAATGATATTGTAGAGTCATAATAAGATCTGATGATTTCCGCATCAATATTTAGGGCCATCATAGCGATGAACACCAAATACATAAGGTTGATCATCTTCTGACGTGGAGTCTGTTTTCCTTGTGCCATTCTTTTTCTTTGTTTGGATTAAAAATTTAATTTAAAAATGGTTAGGAAATTAAGACTTCATAGCAGTTAACATACCACCATAAACTCTGTTTAAATTATTTAAGTTAGATGTTAAACCTTGTAACTCTTGATTGAATTTTTCTGAATGTTCAGCAGACTTTTGCATATCTGCAACATATTTATTAGCAAACTCTGATTGTCTTTTACCGTTCTCGATTTGCATTGTATATAAAGCATTCATACTTTCCATATGCTGAGCAGCAATATTTAACTGATCGTTATATTTGTGAGTAGAAGCAGAAACATCTACAGTCTGATTGATTTGATCAACAGAACTTGAAAACTTATCAATTCCTGTTCTTAATCTGTCAAATAATTGGACGTCTAATTTAGCATCTTGTAACATCTTATCCAGTTTAGAAGAAAGAGAGTTTTCTAATTCTGCAAACTGAGCTGCAGCATTATTTCTGGAAGATACATTAGAATGTAAAGGGTTCGGGTTTGCATGCTTATCCAATAATTCTGGATATACATTTTCCCATGCATAAGACTCTTCAGATTTTGGAGGGTCGAAAGCGAAAATAATGAAAATAATAGCTTCAGTAATAAGTCCTACAGTAAGAGCAACGTTACCACTGATTGGTCCTATGTTAATGTGAGTAATCTTAAGCCAAGCTCCAAGGATTACAATTGCAGCACCGAATGAATAAAAGAAATTCATCCAAGCATCTTTAGTCTTAAACATATAAGTTAGTTTTTTTAATGATTAAAAATAAATTGTATTGAAAAATAGTTTTATAATCTGATTATCTGTTAATTCTTCTTGGCTTAACAGCAGCTTCAGGAATGTCCTGTACTGTTCTGAATCCGATATAACTTCTTGCAGAATCTTTTCTTTCCCAATCTCTTGCACCAGTCATAAGCATAGCGCCTATATCTTTCCAAGATCCACCTCTCACAGATTTTTTAGAATCTGATTTATCTTTAGTAGAAGGGTTTAAAGTTGAAGAAAATCCGTATGAAGAATTGTTATAAGAAGATGCTGTCCATTCAGAAACGTTTCCAGCCATATCAAATAACCCAAATCCATTTTTCTTAAATTTCTTTACTGGAGCTGTATATGTATAAGTACCTTTTTTATCGTCTTCCATGTAATTACCTCGTTTAGGTTTAAAGTTTGCTAAGTAGCAACCTCTGTCATCCATTAAATATGGACCTCCCCAAGGATATGTCGCATTTTGCATACCGCCTCTTGCTGCATATTCCCATTCGATTTCTGTAGGTAAACGGAATTGTAATGGTCTTTGTTTTTTTCTTTTCAAGCTTTCGTTGTAATCCGTTTTCAATTTAGATCTGAAACTACAATACGCTCTTGCCTGATCCCAAGTCACCCCAACAACTGGATAATCTTTATAAGCTTTATGCCAGAAATATTGTTCGAATAAAGGCTCATTATATGCAAAGTGAAAGTCTTTCACCCAAACAGTGGTATCAGGATAGATAGCGATGCTCTTACTTTTAAGGTAATTTGCACCTCTTTCGTTGTCAGCAATAGCTGCATCCATGTCACCCCACTGATAATTATATTTTAATTTACTAACATCAAGGATTCTTTCATTACCTATTCTTGAAGAAGCCGGCAAATACAATGATTCTAAAACTTCCGCATATTCTACATCAGGATATTTTGTCGTATTCCAATGTAATGGGATTTTCCAGTCTAATCTTTTACTTGCGTCATAACTCCCATCATCTCTCCCTCCTTGTCCTTCAAGATACTCTTGATATGGAGTTAAGTTTTCTTCTTTTTTAGCAAGGTATGCATAATCACCTATGCTTGCTCCTCTACCTCCGCCATCTCCACCTTCTCCGGCAGCTTCAGCAAGTAGAGTTCTAGCAATAGAATCTCTTACATAATTAATGAATACTCTGTATTCTGCATTAGTAGTTTCTGCTTCGTCCATAAAGAATGAAGAAACAGTTACTGTTTTCAGTGTTGATTTTTCAGGAGTATGAGTAATATCCTGATCAGCTAAACCTGCGATAAATGATCCTGCAGGAATTGCAACCATACCATATGGTCTTTCAGCAACAAATGATTTAGTTTTTTCTCTTGGTATCAACTCTCCTTTTGTTCCTGGCTTCCCTACAGAAGAGCTACCACCACCTGAACAAGATACCGACGCTACCGACGCAGACAATAATAATAGAAATATCCTTTTCATGTTAATTTTTATAATTAAGCCGTAAATATATAATTTTTTTAAGAAACTTTTAAGATTTTTTTTAGAATAACGCGAGAAATCTAAATTTATTTTATTTCCTAGTATTTTTATTCTACAGTTACCGACTTAGCTAGGTTTCTTGGCTGATCTACATTGGCTCCTCTGTATACTGCAATGTAGTAAGCTAAGAGTTGTAAAGGTACGGAAGCAACGATAGGTGAGAAGCATTCTGAAGTCTCAGGAATCTCAATAACATAGTCCGCCATTTCGCTTACTTGTTGGTCTCCTCTATTAACGACAGCAATCACTTTTCCTTTTCTAGCTTTTATTTCCTGAACATTACTTACAATCTTATCATAGTGCCCTTTTTTAGGCGCAATAATAACGATTGGCATATTCTCATCAATTAAAGCAATTGGTCCGTGTTTCATCTCAGCAGCAGGATATCCTTCTGCATGAATATATGATATTTCTTTTAATTTTAAAGCTCCCTCTAATGCAGCAGGATAATTGTATCCTCTTCCTAAATATAAGAAGTTTTGAACTCCGACGAAATCCTTAGCAATATTCTGAACCAATTCATGGGTAGAGCTTAGAACATCTTCAATTTTTTTAGGAATTGCATCTAATTCAGCAATAAGACTCATAAAGTCAGCATTCCCAAGGTTACCGTTGTGTTTACCTAACTTAAATGCAATTAAAGTTAAAATGGTAAGCTGAGCTGTAAAAGCTTTTGTAGATGCCACCCCAATTTCTGGTCCGGCATGAGTATATGAACCAGCATCTGTAATTCTCGCAATAGATGAATCTACTACATTACAGATACCATAGATAAATGCTCCTTTTTCCTTTGCCAATTTTAATGCAGCCATCGTATCAGCAGTTTCTCCAGATTGAGAGATTGCAATTACAACATCTTTATCCGTAATAATAGGATTTCTATATCTGAACTCTGATGCATATTCTACTTCAACAGGAATTCTTGCATATTCTTCTATCAGATATTCTCCAATAAGACCGGCATGCCATGAAGTACCACAAGCAATTATAATGATTCTGTTTGCATTTTTGAATTTCTCAACATGATCCCAGATTCCTGCCATTTTAATCACCCCCTCATCTACAAGCAATCTACCTCTCATTGTATCATGAATAGACTTTGGCTGTTCAAAAATCTCTTTAAGCATGAAGTGTTCATAACCACCCTTTTCAATTTGCTCTAAGCTTAATTTCAGTTTTTGAATTTCTGGCTCTATTTTAGAATTTTCATTGATTGTTCTGATGTCTACTCCTCCTTCTAAAGAAATAGTAGCCATATGTCCTTCTTCCAGATATATTGCTTCTTTTGTAAATTCTACAAATGGAGAAGCATCAGAAGCAATAAAATATTCTTTTTCACCTATCCCGATAGCTAAAGGAGAACCTAATCTTCCAACTACTAAAACTCCAGGATAATCCTCATGCATTACTGTAATAGCGTACGCACCGTATACTTCATTAAGAGCATATCTTACAGCTGTTGGAAAATCAATATCAGCATTAATATCCATAAAATACTGAATAAGATTTACCAATACCTCAGTATCTGTTTCAGACTTGAAAGTAAACCCTTTTTCAGTAAGCATCTTTTTAATGGTATCATAATTTTCAATGATTCCATTATGGATAATTGCAATTTTGTTGTTATTAGATAAATGTGGGTGTGAATTTCTATCGCTTGGAACTCCATGAGTAGCCCAACGCGTATGTCCCATTCCCATTTGTGCAGTACCTTTTAGTTGATTGGAAATATTCACTAGATCATCAACCTTCCCCTTTGTTTTTTCAACTTCAAATGAATTGTTTCTATTCTCCAAAACAATTCCAGCACTGTCATACCCTCTGTATTCTAGTCTTCTAAGACCATTAATTACGATTTCATAAGCATCTTGAAAGCCTGTATATCCAACTATTCCGCACATAATTTATTTTTATTTGGTGTATTTCTTAAGTTTATTTTGTCGCGTAAGTAACTCTTAACCTCGCTCTTTGAGCATTTGTCTTATCAGATCCTACAAAAACGGCTCTTTCCCTAGCATAAGATCTTGATGTAAATCTAGCTCCTGCTAATCCTGTATTATCTGAATTGGATAAGAACGCTCCAATATCAATTCTATAATATTTATAGGTATTGTTTGATGCGTAATTATCTGCTGTTCCTTCTACTAAATCTTTTACCGATTTCGTAACAATAAAATCATAATAACCAGGATCAGGATTCTTATCTAAATCAAAGGTTTTATAAATTGCATAATTAGGAGAGCCTGCAAGAGTTAGTACATCACTAGTAAAACCAGTAGTTGTAATTACAGGTTTATCCTTATTTCTATCTTTCTGCAAAAAGGTTAATGCAGTCGGTTTTTTATAGCTGTTATTCCATGTTGCCTTGTCCGTATATATTCTGATTTTAGCACCTATAATTGCAGCTTTATTTTGTTGATATAAAGTTTTAAGACTATCAATAGTCTCTTTTGGAATCTTAATCCCAATAGATGGACCACCCATTCCCTGTGCATACAATTTTTTATCTCCAGTCACTCTATTTCCTATCACTCCAGTAGATGCTTCGGAACCCGTTCTATCATACTCATATTGTCCAATATGAGAATTACCCGCTCCTAAGGCAAATGCATAAGTTGTTTGTGGTCGGGTAGTAGTTCCGTTTTCTACTTTATCATTTTTATAATACATGATCAGCTCCATATCATTGGGAGAAAACTGGAACAAGTATCCATCATTTTCCTGTACAGAAACTCTAAGACCTTTAAAGTGTCTTATAAAGTTAGAAGCATCCATAAGCTCAGGCTTCCCTTTTTTATCTATAATCTTTTCCTGGAACAAATCTTTATTCAATGAAATTCTTATACCAGGTGTTGTAGTAGTAAATAATGCACTATTATCAGAATCTTTAGTAATAGCTACTGTATTAATTGTCCCTTTAAATTCTTTTGTTCCTAATACAGTTGCATTGTAAGCAAAATTAGCATTTGATTTAACACTGTCAGTCGCTGCTCCCAAGAAATCGGTAACTTCATTTACATTGATATGGAATGTTGTTTTAGCCTTACCATATTTATTAACAGGATATGTCTTTACTTCTTTTTTCGCTGGTACATTCCCATCAGGATAGACATAATTTTCGTCTGTAGTTGTGGTAAGGGAATCTGATGCATAAGTTGGTTTAATAACTAAAACCACTGAATCTACTTTAGCATTAGTTCCAAAATCTGGATTATAAGTAGATAGTCTTAACTGTGTAACATAAGATGCTTTTTGCATTCCAAACTGCCCTTCCTGAAAAGCACCTAGAACAGCTGACCCTAATTGAGTAGCATCACTTTTGATTGTATCTTTATTATCAATATTGAAAGCAATTACTTCATAAGCCTTCTCAATACCCTGAGCGGCTCCATCTAAAAATAATTGTTCCCCTAAAGAATCCGGATCTGGTTCACAATTATAAAGTAATACACTGCCGAAAATTGCCAGAGAAAGTATGGCAAAAGTTCTTTTAATAGTACGAGTCATTAAATGTCTTTTTAATAAAGTTTGTTTATAGAATCTACATCTAGATATTCCGATTTGGTGGTCGATGTTTCATTGAAGGCTTTATCTAAATCACCATCCAGGAATTCATCTCCTTTTACAACCCCATCCACATAGTTCATGCTCTCAATTACAAAACTTTGAAAGCTTGGTTTATCTAACGCTTTTAATCCTGAAATATTATCGAATTCCAATTTCTCTCCTATTTGATCATTGAGAGGCGCATCTTTCTCATTATAAAGAGAAAGCACAATCTTAGCGTCTTTGAAGTAAGTATCGGATTTGTAATAAGTTTTAAGATAAATAGGAACAAAAGAAGCCATCCATCCATTTAAATGAATAATATCAGGAACCCAATTCAGTTTTTTGATGGTTTCTATTACTCCTCTTGCAAAAAATATAGCTCTTTCATCATTATCATCAAAAGCTGTCCCGTCGTCTTCGAAGTAATACTGCTTTCTTTTGAAATACTCTTCATTATCTATAAAATAGACCTGAAGTCTCTCTCCAGGAAGTGATGCGACTTTAATAATTAGAGGCTGATCAAGATCATTAATAATAATATTCATCCCCGAAAGACGGATAACCTCATGAAGTTGGAATTTCCTTTCACTTATTTGTCCAAATCTTGGCATAAAAACTCTTACATCATTGCCTTCATTGTGCATTTTAAGTGCCATTTTGTTTACCACAGTAGCCATGTTTGTATCTTCTTGATATGGATACATTTCTGTAGTAATGTACAGTATTTTTTGATTCGGCATAAATTTCTATCTAATTTTTGTAAAAATGCTTTAATGTGCAAAATTACAAAAAAACATCCAACATTATTTTAATTAACATTTTTTTACGATATTTCCCTTTTTCAAATTATCAAAAACGCAGTTTATTATGTGATATTTTAGTATTTTTGAATTGCTATTAAAAATAATTATGGAAGTTTTAAAAAATAAAAAAACACTTCAGGATTTCATTGAAAGACAGAAAGAAATGGGAAAAAAGATTGGGTTCGCACCCACGATGGGAGCGTTACACAATGGACATCTTTCCCTTTATGAAATAGCTCGGGAAGAAAATGATCTTGTTATTTCTTCAATTTTTGTTAATCCCACTCAATTTAATAATTCTGATGATTTAGCAAAATATCCTCGGGATATCAATAGAGACATTCTTATTTTAGAAAATTCAGGATTGGTGGATGCAGTTTACGTTCCGGAAGTCACAGATATTTACCCTGAAAAAGCAGAAAGCCAACATTACGATTTTGATGGTTTAGAAAATGAAATGGAAGGAAAGTCAAGACCAGGTCATTTCGATGGTGTTGGAACAGTTGTAGAAGAACTTTTCAGACAAATACGACCGGACAATGCCTATTTTGGAGAAAAGGATTTTCAGCAATTAGCAATCATTAAAAAAATGGTTGAAAAAAAACAACTGCCCATAAAAATTACCGGAGTTCCAATTTACAGAGCTGAAAACGGCTTGGCATTGAGTTCAAGAAACCAACGACTTCACGAAGACCGGAGGGAAACTTCAAAAATCATTTCTGAAACATTAAAAAAGGTGAATGATTGGTTTAGAGTAATTACAGTTCCAGAAATTAAAGAAAGAGTTATCGACATCTTCGACCATCAACATGGTATGAAACTGGAATATTTTATGATTGCTGATGAAAACTCACTAAAAGAAACAGATTTCTTCTATAAAGATAAATCTTACAGAGCTTTTATAGTTGTTGTTGTAGATGGCGTGAGACTGATTGACAATATGCATTTAGATTAAAGAACATCTATAAAAAATCAAAGGCTTCCGGAAGGAAGCCTTTGAACACCAAATCACAAAATATTAATATGAAAAAAATTTACTTTTCAGTAAACTTGTGACCCGGCTGGGATTCGAACCCAGGACCCATACATTAAAAGTGTATTGCTCTACCAGCTGAGCTACCGAGTCGGTCTTAAATTTCTAATTTACAAATTTTAAATCAATGTACAATTTAAAATTTATTTTTCTTTGCAGTGCCTGCGACTGGACTCGAACCAGCACATCCTTAGGAAACCACCCCCTCAAGATGGCGTGTCTACCAATTTCACCACGCAGGCAAAAAAATTACAGAATATAGTAAAATTTTTGCTAGTGACCCGGCTGGGATTCGAACCCAGGACCCATACATTAAAAGTGTATTGCTCTACCAGCTGAGCTACCGAGTCGGCCACTTATTTTAAACAATTTTCATTTAAGTAATGTCCCTTGTTTTAAGTGGTGCAAAGATATAACTTTTTTTAATTTCTCAAAACTT
The DNA here is from genome assembly GCF_016595215.1 of Chryseobacterium paridis. Lineage (GTDB taxonomy): Bacteria > Bacteroidota > Bacteroidia > Flavobacteriales > Weeksellaceae > Chryseobacterium > Chryseobacterium paridis. Next base: position 193,476 of record NZ_JAENHK010000005.1, read on the forward strand.
TTTCGCAAATTTGTTTAAAAATATTTCATGATAATTTCACTAGTTGGATACATGGGTTGTGGCAAATCACACATTTCCAAAATTTTAAGCGAAAAAATAAATTTTAAATTAATTGACCTAGATAAAGAGATTTCCAGGCGAAATAAATTAACTATTCCAGAAATCTTCGAAAAAAAGGGAGAAATCTACTTTAGAAAGCTGGAAAGAGAAACTTTGGAAGAAATACTTGCGACAGAAGAAAATCTTATTTTAAGTTTAGGGGGAGGAACACCTGTCTACTATAATAATATGGAGATCATTAATAATAACTCTAAAAGTATTTTCCTGAAAGCATCCGTTAAAACACTAACAGAAAGGCTTTCGAAACAAAAAGAAAAAAGGCCATTAATAGCTAATATTTCTGATGAAAACCTTCCTGAGTTCATTGCTAAGCATTTATTTGAGAGAAATGAATTCTATAATAAAGCTTTGATCAGTATCAATACAGATTCAAGAGAACCTGAAGATATCCTGAATGAAATTATTGAAAAACTTTATTTATGATTTTTCTTCAATTTCGTTTTCGATATCATCATTATCGTTTTCTCCGAAAAAGTCGTCCCAATCTGTAAAATCTGAATCAATATCATTTCCCACATATCCGTCTATCTCTCTTCTATCTTTTTTAGTAGGTCGGCCTTCTCCCCTATTTCTGTAATAGTCCTGAGATATTTTACGTAATCTGAGAAGTTCATATTGTTCTTTGTCAGTAACATCTTTGATATGAAGTGGGACTAGCTTAGCAGCCATCCTGCTTTTAGGAATCTGAATTACTTTAATTTTATAGTCAACCTGATTTTTACGGATTTTTATTATATCACCTTCTTTCACCTCCTTAGAAGCCTTTACAACAGAGTCTCCAATGGAAACTCTGTTCTTCTTAATCTCCTCAGTTGCAACAGTTCTTGTTTTATAAAAACGAATGCTCCATAAAAATTTATCTATTCTCATAATTTTTTATACTTTTGCCGTTATATTATTTGTAAAGTAATTAAAGTTTTTGAAATGAAAAAAATATTTTTATATATCCTTGCCGGATCTTTGTGTTTTTCTGCTTGTAAAAAAGATGATGATCCGCAAACCTTTGTAGAACCTGATGATGTTGCAGTTCGAAATACTTATGATGACCAGGCAATCCAAAAATTCTTGAATGATAATTATCTGGATACTCAAGGAAATATAAAAGCTTTTAGTTCTACTGATACTACTGATGATAATGAGAAGAAGCTAGCAGATTTAAATCCTGTTAAACTCCCTTCAGGTGTAATTTATATCGTAAGAGCAGGTGCACAACCTACTCCTCCGGGAACCGCTATAGGCACTACTGATGTACTTAAAATGATGGTAAGAGCTAGTTATTATTTAGCAACTAATACAGACGGAACAGTTGCACTTACACCCTCTTCTGTTTCTCCTTTTCTTGTCAATACAATAAATGGAGGTGGGTCCCCTATTTCTGATCCAATGTGGTATTATGTTAAGAATAAAACGTTGACTGATGCTACAACAGATGTAGCAAAACAAAGAAAGTATTATGAAATTGAAGGATTCCAGGAAGGTTTAAAGTACTTTAAAGGATTTCAAAATATGGCAGATGGTGATGCTTATAACCTACAGGGTGTAATTCTTGTACCATCAAGAGCAGCTTTTGGAAGAGAAGCACACTATAACTATACAGGCTATTCTCTTCAGAACAGAACATTTGTATTTAACTTTCAGATTTACGATACAAAAACAAGAACAGCTGCCCAGCAATAAAAAACAAAAAAAACGCTTCATTAATGAAGCGTTTTTTTTATCTATTCTACGGTCTTGCTTTCTGTCTTACATTTCCTAAAATATCCGGAAAGTAAAGATCTGCAAGATGATCAAATTCATCTCCTCTCATAAACATAGAGGCATCCACTTCTTCATAAGAACTTCTTCCTGCAGCAGCTATTAGTTCATTACATGTATGAAGGGTATTTTTATGGAAATGATATACTCTTTCACTTTTATCAGTAACGTCCAGCCCTTTTATTAGCATTTTATCTTGTGTAGCTACACCGGTTGGACAATTATTAGTATTGCATCTGAGAGCCTGAATACAGCCTAAAGAAAACATAAATCCTCTGGCATTATTACACATATCCGCCCCCATTGCAACTGCTCTTAAAATATCAAGACTTGTTAATACTTTACCACTGGCAATAACTCTTAATTTCTTTCTTACATTATAGTTATTAAGCGTTTTATTTACAAAGATTAATGCCGGTTCCAATGGCATTCCTACCCCATCAGAAAATTCTGGCGGAGCGGCACCTGTTCCTCCCTCAGCTCCATCTATAGTAATGAAATCCGGGTAAATCTTTAATACATTCATTTGGACACAAATATCTTCAAACTCTTTTGTATCACCAATACACAATTTAAATCCAACGGGTTTACCTCCTGAAAGTTCTCTTAATTGTTCTACAAATTTCAATAGTCCTGCTGCATTAGAGAAAGCAGAATGAGATGGTGGTGAAATAATCGTCATCCCTGGTGTTACGTGACGAATCTTGGCGATTTCAGGTGTATTCTTTACACCCGGTAAAACCCCTCCATGTCCTGGTTTAGCTCCCTGTGATAATTTAATCTCAATCATTTTCACGTTAGGGAGTGTTGAATACTTTACAAATAAATCAGGATTAAATTTTCCCTCTTCATCTCTACATCCAAAATACCCTGTTCCAATTTGCCAGCATAGATCTCCACCTTCTAAATGATGGGGAGATATACCACCTTCACCTGTATTATGATAAAAATTACCCTTTTTAGCCCCTCTGTTTAACGAGATCTGCGCCCTGTCGCTTAATGCACCAAAACTCATTGCTGATATATTGAACAAAGAAGCATGATAAGGCTGTGTACATTGTTCTCCTCCTACCCATACTCTTGGTAGTTCTTCTGAAGGCGATTTAGCATAAATAGAATGCTTGATCCCTTCATATTTTCTATGATTAACTTCTAACTGCGTTCCAAATGGAACAGTATCACTAAGGTTTTTTGAACGTCTGTAAACAGCAGAACGCTGATTCCTTGGAAAAGGTTTCCCATCCGTTTCACGCTCAATAAAATACTGCTGCATTTCAGGAGAAATATCCTCAAAGAAGTACCTAAAATAGCCCAAAACCGGAAAGTTTCTTAAAATTGCATGCTTTGATTGTGTAACATTATAAACTCCAACCGCATAAATAATAGTACATAAAACAGGAATCCACCAATCTGCTTTTATTAAAAAAGCTACAGCCCAGGAAACAACTAAAACAATTGCTCCCCAAAGCAAAAATTTATCTCTCATATCGTTTTTGAATTTTATCAAAGTTAAAAAATTACAGAATACTTTCCTGCATCTAATGCATTAAAAACATTTGAATTTATAGCCATTTTGGTTTTCTTAGTACGTAACCAAAGAAAGAAAATTCTGAATCTTCAAAACTATATTAACAAAATCATGCCACTACAGAAAAATACAGGAAATAGTAGCTTCCATCGAACAATGAAATATCAAAAATATTATTAAATATATTTATTAGTGAAGAAATAGGCATAATATCGAAAACCCATAGAAAATAATCCTCATATCAGAAATGAAGCAAAATTGTTAAATTTTATTGAGAAAAAAGAAAGAAGTTCTTTATACTGGATCAAACCTTTTCTAAAAAGCTTTCGAAAGAATTAAGTACTGAGACCGTACCGTCTGCTTCAATTTTTTCAAGTCTTAAAAATTCTATTTGATTAACAGAATTCTGCTCAAAATCTTTTTGAACTCTCACATAATTTTCTGTAAAACCATACATCTTTCCATCTTTATTTTCGTGTTCCCAAAGTACTGGGAGTGTTTTCCCTAATTGGGTTTGATAAAATGACATTTTTTTCTTTTCGGAAAGAATACGAAGCATTTTATTTCGCTTTTTTCGCTCAGGAATAGGAACTACTCCTTCCATTTCTGCTGCTTCTGTATTTTCTCTTTCAGAATAAGTAAAAACATGCAAATAACTGATGGGAAGTTCATTCAGGAAGTTATAAGTTTCCATAAATCGCTCTTCTGTTTCACCTGGAAACCCTACAATTACATCTACTCCAATAGCAGCGTGAGGCATAACTTCACGAATTTTACTCACTCTTTCTTTGTACAATTTGGTCAGATAACGACGTTTCATTTTTTTCAATACATCATCGCATCCTGACTGCAGGGGAATATGAAAATGAGGAACAAAACTTCTACTTTTAGAAACCAGTTCAATACTCTCATCCTTCAGAAGATTCGGTTCAATTGAAGAAATACGTATTCTTTCAATACCTTCAACCTGGTCAAGTTCAGAAATTAAATCAAGAAAAGTGTGTTCATGTCTTTTATTTCCAAATTCACCTTTACCATAGTCACCAATATTTACACCGGTAAGAACAATTTCTTTAATGTCCTGTGCTGCAATCTCTTTAGCATTACTCAAAACATTTTCAATAGTATCTGATCTGGAGATCCCTCTGGCTAATGGGATGGTACAATACGTACATTTATAATCACACCCATCCTGAACCTTTAAAAAAGCTCTGGTTCTATCTCCAATGGAATAACTTCCAATAAAGAAATCTGTCTCTTCAATCTCACAAGAATGAACAACACCCTCACTTTCCGATTTTTCAATATCATCCAGGTAACTTAGGATGTTAAACTTTTCTTTTGCTCCTAAAACTAAATCAACACCATTTATTTGTGAAATCTCTTCAGGTTTCAACTGGGCATAACATCCCACAATAACAACAAGTCCTTCAGGATTTGCTTTCATTGCTCTCTTCACGTGAAGTTTACATTCACGGTCTGCATTTTCAGTTACCGAACATGTATTAATCACATATACATCTGCTCTATCATCAAAACTTACCTTATCATAACCAGCATCTGTTAATTGACGGGCAATAGTAGATGTTTCTGCAAAATTTAATTTGCAGCCTAGGGTATGAAATGCGGCGGTTTTATGAAAATTTGACATTTTAATCAGTCCTGAATTTAATGAGTGCAAAGATAGTAATTTAAATAAAGACTCTAAATTGATTCGGTCTATTGTTTATAATCATCCCTAACTTCGGGATCATTTTGAAAACAAACTGGTGACGAATTAGGGTTTATATCAGTAACAATCTGTTTATTTTTCATTTCGATATTAAATTGCTCTGATTTATTTCTTGGGATAGAAAGACTGTTCCAATTATCATTCTTTATCATCTTGGCTATGTAAACAATCTGTCCTATATGATAGGGATAATGAGCCAACTGACGAAAAATAGCATCCAGAACCGTATGCCCCTCTCCTCTTATATAAATTATAGAATATAAATTTTCATCATTAATCTGATTCAAGGCATCGAAAAAACATGCCCATCCTTTTTCCCAGAAATCAATGACTTCCTGTTTGCTTTGAAAAGCATTAATAAATTCTTCATCTCTATTTCTTCCAGATTTTTCACCATCCTCTGTTAAAAAGGTTGTCCATCTTGAAATCATATTTCCTGCTATGTGCTTTACGATCACAGCAATTGAATTACTCTCCTGGTTATATTGCCAAAACATCTGTTCATCTGAAAGCTGTTCAAATGATTGATCTCCAAGAGATTTATAATATTCGAATCGTTTGATAAATAGTTCTTTCATACTTTAAATTTATAAAAATTAAAAAACAAAAACCATCTTTTAAAAAGATGGTTTTTACTATTTATCAATATTACTCTCTATTTTTTACCAAGATCCAACTTGAGAATTTAATAGCTGTATTCTTTTTATCATTTTCATTCCAGGTTACAGAATACCAATAGGTTCCTGTTGGTACTTTTTTACTTCCGTTTGTTGTACCATCCCATTTGTAACCATTGGTTTTATCTGCCTGGTGGACTTTATTTCCATATCGATCAAAAATACTCAATATAAGATTCTGCTTATGGGCTAATGCTGAATAGTCAATCACATCATTGATACCATCATTATTTGGTGTTATCACATTGACCAGATTTGGAACGACTACTGTAACATCAATAGGGTCACAATCATAAGCGTCCTTTACATAAATTTGACTATCTCCCCTAGGAACATTATTAAAGACATTAGAATCCTGCCAATTGATATTGTCCAGTGAATATTTATACGGAGGAGTTCCTCCGTTAACCGTCACTGTAATAGTATTGGTTGCAATATCAATGTTGGATATTACAGGTTGCTCAGTAGGATACACTTTTACAGTTTGTGTTGTAACACATTCTCCTGTTTTCAATTTCACCCAATAGGTACCAACAGATACATTTGAAATTGCCTGAGTGGTTGCTCCTGTACTCCATAGATAAGAAACAAATCCAGGCCCTGCATCCAGTGTTGTTCTATCCTCCATACAAATGATCTTATCAACCAAAACCGCTGATTTTACCGGTGCTAATACAATTAAAGTAATTTTTGCTATACCATAACAGCCATTTGAATTGGTTACTCTAACATACACAACACCATTTGGAGCAATGTATGTGGTAGGAGTTGTAATTCCATTAGTCCCATTGACAGCATCTGTAAGAGAAGGATAATATTTTTTTACCAGCCCCGTCGCAGTGCCTGTTACATTGGCTGCAGTAAGATCAAATGAAGCCGTTGATGGATTTATCTCAATAAAACAGGATCTCAAGATGGCATCATTTACAACCACAACAGGATGAAATTTAAGATAAATTGTCCCTGTCCCGATACAACCCAGTTGAGAAGTTATTTTCACATATACTGTGCCTTCTGCAGATACATAGGCTGTAGGATTCAAAATTTCATTTGTTCCCGCATTAAGGTCATTCATTGATGGATAATATTTCTTAATTGCAGTAGGATCACTGAATACAGCAGCTGTTGTCAGATCAAATGTTGCAGTTCCCGCGTTATTATTATTGCAGCCAAATAGGGAAACATTATTCCCTGATATATTTCCAAGCTTAAATTTGAATTTACCAACCTGCCGACACGAGTTTATAGGATTAGTAGGGTTTGCAGGATCCTGATAGTGAATACTGTAATAGTATGTCGCAGTCGTACTAACTGTAATTGGCGTTACAATAGGGCTGGCTCCGGAAAGAGCATCATTTTGTGTTGTATGATAACTTATCACAAAATTTGGATTTGCATTAAGAATACCTGCTGTTAAAGTACTGAAGTCGAAAACAGCCGGATCAACACATATAATCACTTCCCGTGGGTCAGCTGGGTTAGCTGCAGGAATTCCGGGAGGAATAAATGGGTGAGGCTGTATCGTCGGATCTGTAAACGGAGAAGCTAAAGTTGCTGTTCCTCCCCATGTCAAAGAAAAAGGAGCCATGGTGGTACTTGCCGGTCCAACCCAATTGTCGATGTATATATAATACGTCTGCCCTGGTAAAACATCTAAATACTTACAATACGGAGTAAGTGAACCTCCGGGAGCATCTAAAATTGTGCTTGTCATATTCAATCCCGTAGATGGGCCAGGCCCAATAACGGTTGCTGCATTACAGCGTATTGGTGCTCCCAAACTACCGCAAGCAACATTAGGACCATAAATAGCCCAATCATAATCTGCATCAGGGTCATTTGGAATAAGATCAAAAGTAAGCGTACCTCCAGTAGCAATAGTAATTTTATACCATATCGAATTGTGCTCACCAGTTATTAAACACCCGCCTAAATTTTCGTTAACAGCTCCAATTCCAGTAGGAGAATAAGTAATACTAGAATTTCCACAAACTGATAACGCAGATGAACAATCTGCCTGGGAAAAGAAAATCTGGGCTACAAATAAAAAAACAATAAGTAGATTTTTCTTCATAAATACATGTTTTTGTTAGAAATTAATCAATAATTAAATCAATACACAACACATATATCAAATATACTTATTATTTAGTTAAAAATAATAAAAATGTAAAAATTACAAATTACATTGAATTAAAAATAGAATTATATTAACTAAAACCAGTTATAGCGCTTATTATTTTATACTAGTCATATTCCCGCAAAGATTTTCGAGATGGAAAATTTTATGAAAGGGACTTTTCACTTCATTCAGATGTTCTTTATCCTGGATAAAGGTGTATCTTGATGCGATAGAATTCATATCTGAAACAATGACTAGCCAGCACTCATCCACAGAGGTATCATAGTATGGGAATTTTTCATTTTTCTTTTCAATCAATTCCAATATTTTATCTGAGCAAAGCTCATCAAACAAGTTCATGCTATATTCATGTGTAATGAAAACATTTCTGCGGTGAAATGATTTCCTTAGTCTTTTCACACAACCGACAGGTTTACCTTTTTTGATGCTTTTATATATCGAAATAATACTATCTTGCTGTTCTTCTAAGGTATCAAATTTGAAATCTGAGTGAAATTCTAAAAAATAAACACCACGATGTTTCGTAGTGTCTTCTTGTTCTAATAATATTTCAGCCTGACGGAAAATCTTGTTTAAATTACTTTCAATCTTTTTCATTTCTAAATGATTGATTACCTCAGTAAGCTCGATTCCAATCTTTTTGTCGTTTAAATTAGCGATAAAGTCAGGACTCTCACAGGTAAGGTTTTCAAATTTAACATCGGGGAAGTGATGCATAAACGAATTTAGCAGTAAAATCTCAGATTTCTTCTTGTACTTCTCTCTGTCATGAAGCTGGGATTCATCTATTTTACGATGATATTTCTCTATCGGCTTTTTTTTCAAATGTCGATTCAGGTAATATAAGCTTAGATTTTTGATTAAATCTTCATCTGAAAATACCTTTTTCATTTCTGCCTTTTTATTACGGTTAATAAAATATGGAACCTAAAGTTTCATCTGAGAAGTTTTTGATTATCAAAAAATTACACTTAAAGGTAAGTAAAAAAACTATTCAACATATACTTTTAAAAATAAATTGTCAAATAATTAACGTATAGTTTATTTTCATAATCAATACCTTTGACTTTTTAATACAAAACTGTCATACATGGATTTTAAAAACTTTAAAATACCTTTTAACATCAACCCACAATATTCTAAAAAAGTTGCCTATTTCTCAATGGAATTTGCCATAGAGCAAGTTTTGAAAATATACTCCGGAGGCCTGGGATTTTTAGCAGGCTCCCACATGAGAAGCGCTTATAACCTAAAACAGGATTTTATAGGAATAGGTATCCTATGGAAATTCGGATATTATGATCAGGCCAGAAATCATGACCAAACCCTTCAACCGGTCTGGACAAAAAAGATGTATAGCTTTCTTGAGGATACAGGAATAAAATTTCAAATTGAGATTCATAGTGCACCGGTTTGGGTCAAAGTATGGTATCTGGATCCTGAAATATTCAATACCGCTCCTATGTTTTTTCTATCCACAGACGTTCCGGAAAATGATCATGTTTCAAAAACGATCTGCCACAAATTATATGACGCTAACGAATCTACAAAGCTTGCACAATATATTTTATTAGGAAAAGGAGGAGCCCAACTGCTGGATGAAATGAATATTGAAAGGGATGTTTATCACCTGAACGAAGCACACGCATTGCCTGCCGCATTCCATTTATTAAGAAAATACAATGGAGATCTAAATAAAGTAAAGGAAAAGTTATTCTTCACCACACACACGCCTGAAGAAGCTGGTAATGAAAAACACAACTTGAAATTATGTTATGATATGTCCTATTTTTCAGGTTTCAGCATGCAGGAAGCAAAAAGTATTGAGGGTTCAGATGATGACCGTTTTAACCACTCACTCTGTGCTTTAAAAATGGCTAAAGTGGCTAATGGAGTTTCTCAACTTCATGGTGTAGTGTCACGAGCAATGTGGAGTAAGTATCCTGGAATTTGTGAAATCAAATCAATTACTAATGCTCAGGAATTTAAATATTGGGCAGATAAGAGACTTTATAACTCTAAAGATGACAATGATGAAACGGTGTTTGACTATCGTAAAAAATATTTAAAGAAAAGGCTTTTCAGGATTGTTGCTGATCAAACGGGAAATTTATTTAATCCGAATGTATTTACAATTGTCTGGGCAAGAAGATTTGCAGGTTACAAACGTGCCGATTTACTTTTACATGATAAGGAAAGGTTTTACAGATTATTAAACAACCCCAAATATCCTGTTCAAATTATCTGGGCAGGAAAACCATATCCAATGGATTATTCTGCAATATCCACTTTCAACACATTAGTAGAAGAAAGTAAAAATCATAAGAACATGGCAGTTTTAACGGGTTATGAGCTTTCGTTAAGTAAATCACTAAAACAAGGATCTGATCTCTGGTTGAATAATCCAAGAGTACCGAGAGAAGCTTCCGGAACCTCAGGAATGACAGCAGCTATGAATGGCTCAGTAAATCTTTCCACCGATGATGGATGGATCCCTGAATTTGCAAAACATGGAGAGAATTCTTTTGTAGTTCCAAAGATAGACTACATGAATATGAGTGTTTATGAGCAGGATAATTATGATTTAAATAAATTATATGAAGTCCTTGAAAATGAAATCCTTCCAACCTATTACGACAATGCAAATGCCTGGAGAAAAATCCAGTACAATGCTATGGATGATGTCAAAGACCAATTCAACAGTGATAGAATGGCTGATGAATATTATAAAGTTCTTTATAACTATTGAGGGGGAGAATTGTGAAACTGTGAAATTGTAAAATTGTAAAATTGCAAATGGGCTAAATAGCAGAAAGGCTTACAAGATTTCAAATTGTAAAAAGACAAAAATAATTAGTAATAACAAAATCAAGAAGCGATTTTACCGTTTCGCGATTTTGCTTTACATAAAATTCCGGTGAAATTTCACCGGAATTTTATGTAAACTAATCTTTTTTCTTTTTAGGAACTTTTAAGCCTTTTTCTCGGGCTTCAGAAATTCCTATAGCAACAGCCTGTTTTTGACTTGTCACTTTCTTTCCAGAAGAGGATTTCAATTTACCCTCTTTGAATTCGTGCATTACCTTTCCAACTTTGTCCTGAGCTTTGTCTGAATATTTTGTTTTGCTCATGATATTTTTTTTAAGATTTTGGTAGGGAAACCCCTAATTCGTAAACTTTAGCATGTTTTAAATACTTTGAACGCTCTCTGGAAGTAACCGACTCTAAACGATCATTTTTGATCACAATAATCGGATCTTCTGTATTTTCGATTTCAAAATTAGCGAAATACCTTTCTTCCGGGCTTGCTTTATCATTGGAAGCCTTTATTTTCTGTAATTCGTTAGCATATTTTTTAAATCCCGGATCTGAAGAATGGATAAATTTATATTCATCTCCTGCATCCACATAATAATGAAGTTTTTTTTCTATTAAACCTGCTTCATCTGTAATCTGAGGATTATCATTTCCATCCTTAAAACTTACTTCTACCAAAGTTCCTCCTTTTTTTTGAGCACATCCTTCAGCATCTTTAAAACTTGAAAACCCTGTATAAACAATTTGATCATTTAAAACGTATCGGTTTAATTTCTGATTGAATGCATTCGTTTCCATAATTATTATTTTAGCTTGATTTATAATTATATATTCAATTTTTTTGCCAAATCGATTTTTTTTAAAAAAATCACAATTAAATGATTTTTTTTGCTATTTTGGATCTTACAATCAAAATTTATAATTACTATGAAGAATTTAAAGAAAATAACAAGAGAACACCTCAAGCAGGTACAAGGAGGAGTTCGTCCGGGAATGAGAAAATGTATAGATGAGGTTACTTGTACACTCAAAATATTTTGGATCGGAGGCGGAGTCGACAGTCCATGTACTTCAACTTTTCCCACATGTGCTCCAGAAGGATATGAACCTCCAATAGACGAACCAACCCAAGCATAATAAAACAAAAACCAGAACTTAAAGTTCTGGTTTTTGTTTTATACGGTTATATGCCTAAGAATTATTAAATTTGAAATCTTTAAAATTTAAAATGAAAAAAATCCTATTAACTCTTAGTGCTGTGGTAGTATTCCATAATCTATCCGCACAGGAAATCACATTAGATAAAATATATTCAGGATATTACCGTGGAAAAGGCATTGCCGGAATTACTTCCATGAAAAACGGAGAAAACTACCTTGTTATCGAACAAGGTGGAATTGCAAAATATTCTTACAAAACTTCTCAAAAAGAAGGAAATATCGTAGATGGTAATTACTTAAGCTATGAATTTTCAGATGATGAATCAAAAATTCTTTTGTTAAAAGGAAGCCAACCTATTTACAGGCATTCATTTTTAGGGAACTTTGATGTTAAAGATTTAAAATCAGGAAAGGTGATCAGCTTAAATGATGGTAAGACAGTTCAGGAACCAAGATTCTCGCCGGACGCCACTAAAGTAGCATTCATTGCTGAAAACAATTTATTCTTTCAGGATTTAACGTCTGGAAAGATTACTCAGATTACTTCAGATGGGAAGAAAAATTCCATTATTAATGGATTGGCAGATTGGGTGTATGAAGAGGAATTCGGACATGCAAGACAATTTGAGTGGACTAAAAATTCAGATGCTATCGTATTTGTAAAATCGGATGAAAGCCAGGTTCCGGAAATATATATTCCCATCTACGGAAAGACACTGTATCCCACAGAAATGCGTTATAAGTATCCTAAAGCAGGTGAAAAAAACTCGGTAGTTTCTGCACAATTGTATCGTCTTGATTCAGGAAAAACTATTCCACTTAACCTCAGTTCTTTTAAAAATTACTACATTCCCAATGTTGTTCAAACTGCCAAAGCAGATGAAATTGTTTTAATTACTTCGGAAAGAATCCAAAATGCTTCAGATGTTTTAAAAGTCAATACAAAAACTGGAGCTGTTCAAAAATTATTTACAGAAACGGACGAAAAATGGATCGAAACAGATAGTCCAACACTTGAATTCCTTGAAGATGATTCGTTCCTTTGGGGTTCAGAAAGAGACGGTAACAAACATCTATATTGGTATGATAAGGATGGTAAATTAAAAAAACAAGTCACAAAAGGAAATTGGGAAGTAACTGATTATTACGGATACAATCCAAAATCTAAAGATATTTATGTTCAGACAACTGAAAAAGGGAGCATCAATAAAGTTGTTTCCAAAATTAATATCGAAAACGGAAAATCTCAGCTGATCTCGAATGCTGAAGGAAACAATTCAGCAAATTTCAGCAAAAACTACAATTACTTTATCGAAACATCTTCCAGTGTTTCCAAGCCAAACACTTTTGTACTAAAAGATGGAAATGGTAAAACAATAAAAGAGCTTCAAAATAACAATGACCAACTTCAAAAATTAAAATCTGATAATTTTGTTGAAAAGGAATTCATCACTATTCCGAATGCGGCAGGTGATCAAATGAACGCGTGGATAATGAAGCCTAAGAATTTTGATCCAAACAAAAAATATCCATTGTTTATGTATCAATATTCTGGTCCCGGCTCTCAGCAGGTGGCCAATTCATGGGATTCAGGAAATGCTTTATGGTTCAACCATTTGGTTCAAAAAGGATATATCGTAGCATGTGTGGATGGACGTGGAACAGGTTATAAAGGGGCCAAATTCAAAAAAGTAACCTATATGAATCTTGGAAAATATGAAATAGAGGATCAGATCACAGCAGCAAAATGGTTTGGGAATCAATCCTATATTGATAAAACAAGAATCGGAATGTTCGGATGGAGTTTTGGTGGATATATGACGAGTTTAGCAATGACAAAAGGAGCTGATGTTTTCAAAGTTGGAATTGCTGTAGCACCAGTAACTAACTGGAGATATTACGATTCAGTGTATACGGAAAGGTTTATGAGAACACCACAGGAAAATGCTGATGGATATGATAAGAATTCTCCTACAGAATATGCAAATCTTTTAAAAGGGAAACTACTTCTGATCCACGGTACAGCAGATGATAACGTACATTTCCAGAATTCTATGGAATTTTCAGAAGCGTTAATCCAAAATAAAAAACAGTTTGACTTCATGGCTTACCCAGATAAAAATCACGGAATCAATGGAGGACAGACAAGACCTCAACTGTATCAAAAAATGACAGATTTTATTGTAAAGAATTTATAATATTTGTTCATTATACGATGTAAACGAGGCTGATTATTTTAATCAGCCTCGTTTTTTATTAATTGATTGTGAGTAGAATTAAGAGTATATTATACTAGAATTTTATATTATAACCCACAGTAAATCGGGTTCCAAAAATATTGAAATGTTGAGAGTCATATGCTGACTGAGGATATCTCCCATTGAAGGTAACTGCATTGTAGGCTTTATCATAATCTTCAGAAGACACATTAATAAGTCTCCATTTGGGAATAATGTTAAAAGCATTAAGAACACCAATATTAATGGTATTTCTATCATTGATGTGGTAGTTGATCATCAGATCTGTGGTCATCCTGGTTCTAAATTCCAGGTATGCCATAGCTGCTTCATTAGGAGCATTCCATCCTGCATACGCATCTGAAGAAGTACCATCATTTACAAATTTAGCCGGACCAAATATGGTATTGTTGACCGAAAAATTCCATTTTTTAATATTATAATCCACACCCACAACACCTTTCATAGAAGGACGTGAAGTAGTTGTAAGAGCTTCCTCCATTCTGTTAAAAAACGGATCCCTACCTATTCTTTGCTCATTCAAAGCATCGAGCATTCTGGATTGTCTGAGGATTTTTGAATAATTAACATTAGCTGCAAAATTAAATGCCATTTTCCCTTTTCCTAAATCAATATTTCTGTAATTAGCTACAATATCAGCTCCGACCGTCTGGGTATTAATCCCATTGATGAAGAAACTTGCGGAAGCCACATTTGCTATTCCTAAATCTCTCATTCTTGAACTCAAAAGAATTCTATCTTTAATGGTAATCCAATACCCATCAATAGTCATAGAAAAATTCTTGTTAGGTTGAATACCAAATCCTGAAGTAAAATTGAGTGATCTTTCTGCAGTAAGCTTCGGTATTCCTACTTTTTGCGCCTCTGGACTCACATTACTAAATAGACCTTCTACGAATACTGAACCATTAGTAAATGAAGCCTGGTTGGTAGAAAGATATATTTGCTGTAATGAAGGAGCTCTAAAACCAGTGGAAGCTGAAGCTCTGAAAATAAGTTTCTTACCAATAATATCTTGTCTTAGACTCCCCTTCCATACAAATGCGCTTCCGAAATCACTGTAATTTTCATAACGGGCGGTAGCATTCAGGGAAGTACTTTCTGAAAAATCAAAGGCTGCGTCAGCATAAACTCCAAT
This sequence comes from Chryseobacterium paridis, assembly GCF_016595215.1. Taxonomy (GTDB): domain Bacteria; phylum Bacteroidota; class Bacteroidia; order Flavobacteriales; family Weeksellaceae; genus Chryseobacterium; species Chryseobacterium paridis. The sequence continues at coordinate 208,804 of NZ_JAENHK010000005.1, forward strand.
ATTAGAACGAGAGAATTTTCCTGCCGAGGAAGCATTCATTCCAGGGAAAGAAATCGCTCCGGGAACCGGATTATAGGAGATCTGGTCCCCAGAATAAATTTCATACCATTCTCTTCGGGCTTCTGTACCGAAAGCAATCGCAAATACATCAGAAAATCGTTTAGTAACATCAATGTTTCCTAGCAAATTATTGAAGCTAAAACCGCCAGGTTTAAAATAAGTAGGACTATTCAGACCCAATGCAGGATTAAAAGTATTTCTTACTGTATATAAAATTTCATTCCCTCCTGTTGTAGCACTTATATCAATGCCCCAACCATTAAGAGTCTTTGTTTTAAATCCCAAAGTACCTCCATAATCAGATACATTTCCTTCGAAAGTGGGTCCAAAACCAATATAACCATCTGGTGAATTCGGAATAGGTGCGAGAGGGTTGTTTTGAGGACCAACCCAGTATGGTGGACGATAATTGGCAAAACTATTCACTTTTTTGGCCACGTAAGCTGCATTTCCATAGAATTTACTGCGTTCAGATATAGGAATCATCGCGTTGGCAGAGAAGCTCGTACTTGTTTTTTGAGGTAATGCATTCTTATTCTGAGCGTCCGGAAATCTTGAAAGATAATCCTCTACTACAGCCTGAGATGCTCCAAAAGTCTGTGCTTCCCAATACGGATTTACGGTACCATTCCGATATGCATAATTATTATTTTGTAAACTTGCTGCAATTGTTATAAAACCACCTTTCTTAAATGTTGTACCCGTGATACCATTAAAGCTTTGTGAAAAGCCATCGCCTTTGGAGAACAATCCTGTATTTAAATTGATTTCAGAGAAACTGATATTATCTTTCAGAATTACATTAACGACTCCTGCAATAGCATCAGATCCATATTGTGCAGAAGCCCCATCTCTTAAAATTTCAATTTTTTTGATTGCTATATTAGGGATGGATGACAGATCGGCTCCTGTTTCTCCTTTTCCAATTGTATTTTGAGTAAAAATAAGTGAAGATTGATTCTTTCTTTTACCATTTATTAAAATAAGTGTTCTGGAAGAACCTAAGTTTCTGATTTCATATGGATCGAGCAAAGAGGTAGCATCTTGTACGGCCGCACTGGTAGAATTAAAGGAAGGTATTCTGTATTGTAATGCCTGATCTACTGTATTGTAACCAGAAGATTGAAGAATGGAGGCATCTATAGCATCAATGGGGAGAGGAGTAGCAATACTGGATCGCGGAGCAGCTCTGGTACCTACCATGATGACTTCATCAATAGATTTTTCCTTACTAAGGCTGTCTTTATTTTGTGCGTAGAGAAGACTTACATTTCCAAGAAAAAATGCAATAGCAACTGAAGTTTTTTTCATATGTATTTGATATTTTAAATTTATTATATATTCAATGAAATAATCTTTCAACAATGTAAATTTTCAATAAAAATACAAATAAAATACAAAAAACAAAAAGAATTAACTAAAACAACCATAACATACGCAAAGAATAATATAATTGTTTTTTCGCATTTTATTTCAATAAACCACCATTTCATAATTTAAAAAAACACATTATATTAATTTCATTAATCATTTTTGAAAGTGTTATTTATTTTATCAATTAAAATTAAAAACTTATTTTTGGGAAATTTGAAATTTGAATAGATGAAGACTAAACATCCTAAAGGCCTGCCTTTTCTATTTTTCACAGAAATGTGGGAGCGTTTCGGGTATTATTTGATCCTCGGAATTTTTGTTCTTTATGTCATTGAACCTACAGGTTTAAAAGGAGGTCTTGGCCTTCCGGATAAAAAAGCTGATGACATTTTTGGAACTTATATCGCACTAACGTACCTGACTCCTTTTATTGGAGGTTTTTTAGCCGACCGTGTTTTAGGCTATATCAAATCTATCTATTTAGGTGGTATTTTAATGGCTGCAGGGTATATCGGAATGGGAGTTTTTAAAGAATTACCTTTATTCTACGGATCTTTAGCCTTAATTATTATTGGAAATGGCTTCTTTAAGCCCACCATCTCTACACTTTTGGGAAACCTGTATTCTGAAGAACCCTACAAAGCAAATAAAGATTCGGGATACAATATTTTCTATATGGGAATTAATATCGGAGCCTTTATATGTAATATCATTGCTGCTTTTATGCGTAATAAATTCGGTTGGGGTGAAGCTTTCATTACTGCTGGAGTAGGTATGCTCATTGGTATGGTGATTTTTACCATTGGAAGAAAACACTACATTCATGCAGCGCAAATGAAACCTGGACAAGAAGGAGATACCAAGCTTTCTGAAATTCTGATTAAAGTTTTTTTACCAGCACTCGTTGCAGGTGCAATTGGCTGGTTTATACCTAATAACATTTTTGGAAGTGACAGTACAGATGCATTTATTTTTGCATGTGTTCCTGTGATCTACTTTTACGCTTCTCTTTATTTTAAAGCAAAACCGGAAGAAAAAACATCTATCGGAGCTTTGCTATCTGTATTTTTAATCAGCATGTTTTTCTGGGCCGTTTTTAAACAAAACGGAACGGCGTTAACAAGATGGGCCAACTACTACACAGATAGAAGTGTTCCTGCTTCTATTGAAAAACCACTAGAAGATATCTATATGGTAGATGGAAAAAGTTATGAGGATAAAGAAGTTCCAGTTTACGACAATCAATTCCAGTCACAAAAAGATGAGAAAGGAAACACAATTAAAATACAAGGAAAAGATATCTATTTTAAAAATATTAAACCTGAACAACGGGCAGAATTAGAAAAAAATCCTAAGGCTAAGGTCTATTTATATAATACTGAATTGTTCCAATCTATTAATCCATTTTGGGTTATCGCACTAACACCGGTCATTGTCGGCTTTTGGGCACTACTTAGGAAAAGAGGAAAAGAACCTCTTACACCTACAAAAATTGTTTTAGGACTATTTATTACAGCATTGTCCTGTTTGGTGATGGTTTTAGCAGTAGTAGCTGGAGACAATGGTGCAGTCAAGGTTTCCCCCTGGTGGTTGATTGCAGGTTACGGCGTTGTTACCGTTGGAGAACTCTGTCTGTCTCCAATGGGTTTATCTTTTGTTTCTAAGCTATCACCTCCAAGAATTACAGCCCTAATGATGGGTGGATTTTTCCTTGCCAATTCCGTAGGAAATAAACTTTCAGGAATCTTAGCAAGTACATGGTATAGCTATGATAATAAGATGAATTATTTCCTTGTTAATTTCGCTTTATTAATTTTTGCGACATTATTAGGACTTTCTATGTTAAAAAGATTGAACAAAATCATGAAAGAAAAAGGACATTAATTATTCCTTTTTAACATATAATTAAAGCTGTAGCAGAGTTCTACAGCTTTTTTATTTAAATATAAAATTAAAATCTTGCCAAAAACTCAAAAAAAACTATATTTGCTAGTCTTAACAAAAAATTAACTATAAATATGGATAATATTGAAGCATTGAGTCCGAAACCGGATGAGTTTGTAGAGAATAAAAGTTCCAGACACCCAAAAGGATTATGGGTTCTGTTCGGAACAGAAATGTGGGAGCGTTTCAACTTTTATGGAATGAGAGCACTTTTGACGCTCTTTATGGTAAATTCCTTACTCATAAAAGAAGCTGATGCAGCGATCATCTACGGTGGATTTTTAGCTTTATGTTATTTAACACCTCTTTTAGGAGGATTTATTGCTGATAAATATATCGGAAACAGAAATGCCATTTTAATCGGAGGATCATTGATGGCAATTGGTCAGTTTTTACTATTTATCAGTGCCTCTACATTTTCTGCAGGTATAGAAAGCTCTAAGCTTGTTATGTGGCTGGCATTATTTGTTATTATTTTTGGAAACGGCTTTTTCAAACCAAACATATCTTCTATGGTTGGAAGTCTTTATCCAAAACAAGAAAAATCCAAGCTTGACTCCGCATTCACCATTTTCTATATGGGGATCAATATCGGAGCATTCCTGGGACAGTTTATTTGCCCATATCTTGGTGACGTAAAAGATGCTACAACAGGAGTAAGAGATATATTTGCTTTTAAATGGGGATTCCTGGCTGCTTCAATAGCCATGATAATAGGAACTGTAACATTCTTTTTCCTTAAAAATAAATATGTGGTAACACCTGAAGGAAGACCTATCGGAGGATTACCTAAGCATAATACAAGTGCAGACTTTGAAGAAGGAGAAACTCAAACAGCAAAATTCTCAGGTCAGTCTTTGGCTATTACAGGAGTAATCTTTATTGTTTTGTTTTTTGCATTTAGATATTTACTTGTAGGAGAATTTGGATTTAATTCCGTTGAAATGGGGCAATTAATCAAAGGAATTATTTATCCTTTCATTTACGGTGCGGGTATTTCATTGGCCTTCCTCATCATGACTTCTGCAGAAAACAAAGTTGAAAGACAAAGAATCTGGGTAATTTATATCGTTTCATTCTTTATCATTTTCTTCTGGGCAGCTTTCGAACAGGCAGGCTCGTCATTGACATTTATCGCAGATAACCAAACAGACAGAAATATTTTCGGGTGGAATATGCCACCTTCAATGGTCCAGATATTTAATGGAATTTTCGTAGTTCTATTAGCTGTGCCTTTTAGTTTAACATGGGACAAATTAAGAGCAAAAGGAAAAGAACCAATTTCTCCATTCAAACAAGCAATGGGTCTGGCATTGATTGCTCTTTCTTACTTTATTATTGCACACAACGTAAAAGATCTTGGAAACTCAGGATTATTAGCAATAAAGTGGTTAATGCTTCTTTATTTCATTCAAACTTGTGGAGAACTTTGTCTTTCTCCGATTGGTTTATCGTTAGTAGGTAAATTAGCCCCAAAAAGATTCGCATCTTTATTATATGGAGTTTTCTTCATTTCCAATGCAGCAGGTTATGCTTTAGCAGGTTCATTAGGAGCTCTTATTCCAGCTACTGGAGATAAATTTGAAAAAGCTCAGAAATTGGGCGTAAACTTACAAGATGTTTTAGATAAAAAAGTGACTTTAAATGCTGATCAAATAGCAGCATTTGAAAAAGCTCAACTTCCATTACACAACCCAACATTTGCAGGATTTGAAATTCATAACTTATTTCAATTCTTCATGGTATTCGTTGTACTTTGTGGTATTGCTTCTGTAATTTTAGCATTCTTATCACCTATTCTAAAGAAAATGATGCACGGTGTAAAGTAATTACACGAATAAAATAACATAAAACCTCTGCTAGTCAGAGGTTTTTTTATAAATTAGCACGCTGTTTCAAAATGAAGCATCTTATCGTTTATTTTTATTAACTATGTATACATTAGAAGAAATACAAAATTTTAAAGGAAAGTATCCTAAACAACTTTGGACGCTATTCACAGTAGAGATGTGGGAGCGTTTTTGTTTTTATGGGATGCGTGGAGTTCTTACCATTTTTATGGTAGACCAATTAGGCTTATTGGAGGATAAGGCGAATCTACAATATGGAGCAATACAAGCTTTCATTTACGCATTTACTTTTATAGGCGGGATTTTCGCTGATAAAATTCTGGGATTCAAAAGATCTCTCGTTTTTGGTGGACTTATCATGTCAATTGGTAACTTAATCATTGCCTTTTCTCCCCATGACTTCTTTTATTTTGGTATTACATGTTCAATTATTGGTACAGGATTTTTTAAGCCAAATATTTCTTCGATGGTGGGCGAACTTTATACCGAAGATGACCCGAGAAGGGATGCAGGATACGGCCTTTTTTATGCGGGAATCAATATTGGTGGGCTTTTAGGAGGAGGACTATGTGTGTACCTTGGAAAGTATTATTCCTGGTCATGGTGTTTCCTTGCAGCAGCAATTGTAATGATACTTGGATTAATTACTTTCTTTGTGACAAAAAAATCATTAGGTCCTATTGGTGATTCTCCATTAAAAATGCTTCCACAATCTAAGAGAACTTTACGGGAAGTGCTTGTGTATATAGGAGCTCTACTAAGTATGCCTCTTATTTTTATTATGGTAAAGAACACAAATTATACTGATTATTTTATGTATTTAATTGGTATTGTTGCTGTAGGCTACTTTATAATAGAAACATTGAAGCAAACTACACCTTACCAGAAGAAACTGGTTGCTGCATTCATATTTATTTTCATGTACTTTTTGTTCAACTCTATTTATGAGCAAAGCGGAGGATCTTTGTCTTTGTTTGCAAAAGATAATCTGGTGCATAACCTCTTAGGTTTTGGTATGGATCCTAATGTTATTAATAATAGTGCGAATTCCTTATTCATTATCATTTTTAGCCCGTTAATTGGACTGGCATGGATTGGGCTTAATAAAAGAAAACTTGAACCCAATACCATCAATAAATTTGGGATTGGATTCCTATTTTTAGCTGCAGGATTCTTTCTATTTTACAGCTTAAGATATTTTGCAGGTGCAGATGGTAAATCTTCTTTAAATCTATTTACTTTTACCTGGTTGGTCATTACTTTTGGTGAGCTTTGTTTAGGTCCTATTGGGATGTCTATTATTACAAAATTATCTCCAAAAAAAATGTTCGGTATGATGATGGGGCTATGGTTTTTGGCAAGTGCTTTTGGACAGTTTGCTGCGGGAAAAATCGGAGCGAGCCTATCTGAAGCTAATACAGGCAATACCAATATGAGCAAGCTTATTGCTTATACAGATGGATACAAAACTCTGGGAATCTACGCTTTGGTTGCTGGAGTGGTATTAATTTTGATATCAACGTTCGTGAGAAAATTAATGCAAGAAGTAAAATAAAATATAAGCTTATTATGCTTATTTTTATTAATAATTAAAATTTTATGAAAAAAATTCTAAGCATAGTAAGTTTGTTTTTGATAACTTTTAGTTTTGCACAGGTAAAATGGATGACCATTGAAGAGGCACTAAAGGCTCAAAAGCAAAATCCAAAAAAAATTCTTGTTGATTTTTATGCAGATTGGTGTGCGCCCTGTAAAATAATGGATAAAAAAACGTACGGACATCCAGTAATTGCACAGATTTTAAATGAAAATTATTATCCTGTAAAATTTAATGCAGAAGAGAAAAAAGAGATAGAAATTTTTGGAAGAAAATTCTCTAATCATGGTTCTGAGCATAAAAATGGGAAAAACTCATTACACGAATTTACTCAATACATGAATGTTGCGGCAGTTCCAAGTACTGTTTTTCTTGATGAAAATGGAGGTCCGATAACGATTCTGCAGGGAGAATTATCCGCAATAGAACTGGAACCCTATCTTGAATTTATCTCAAAGGATTTATATAAAAAAATCCGAAGCAGAGAACAATGGGAAGACTATCAGAAGAAATTCAAGTCCAAAATAAAGAATTAATTAGAAATTTTTGAATTTCTATTTTTAAAAATACAGAATTAAGACTTTCAATTTTTTTGGAAGTCTTTTTTATTTTACCGAAATTCGGACTTTTATTTTCCATTTATAATTCGCATCCAAGCTAAAATTGAATCTAGAAACCTCCATAGAATATGTCAAGGGAATCGGTCCTGAAAAAGCCAAGCTCATTAAAAATGTGTTGGGAATTTCAACCGTAGAAGATTTGCTGAACTTCTACCCTATTCGCTATCTTGATAAGAATAAGGTATATAAGATTGCCCAGCTCCAGGAAAATAATCTTGAGATCCAACTGAAAGGGAAAATTACACATGTCCAAGAGATACAAACCGGAAAAACCAAAAGATTAACCGCTAAATTCAATGATGACAGCGGAATGATGGATCTTGTTTGGTTTCAGTATTCAAAATGGCTAAAGGAGCAATTACCTATTAATAAAGAAATTTTCATTTTTGGAAAGATCAATCTTTTTAATAATCAATTCTCAATGCCACATCCTGAAATTGAAATTGAGGAGAAAAAAGAAAATGACAATCGCCTTAGGCCGATCTATCCAAGTTCAGAAAAATTAACAAAACGTGGTTTAAATCAAAGATTTTTCCAGACGATACTTAGAAATATTTGCAAAGAAATTCCTAATCTCATTCAGGAGAATTTACCGGAATACCTAATGCAATCTTTTAAGTTTCTTTCCAGGCAACACACCTATTTAAATATTCATTTTCCGCAAAATTTAGACTATTTTGAAAAGGCTAATTACAGATTAAAATTTGAAGAATCTTTTTTCTTTCAACTTGGTTATGCTTTAAAAAAACTTCATCATAAAAGTCAGGCATTTGGAAACCCTTTCCCTATTGTCGGGGATTATTTTACCTCCTTTTATGAAAACCATCTTCCTTTTGAGCTAACAAATGCCCAAAAAAGAGTTTTAAAAGAAATTCGGTTAGATATGAAAAAACCGATTCAGATGAACCGATTATTGCAGGGAGATGTGGGCTCCGGAAAAACCATGGTAGCTCTACTTACAATGCTTATTGCTATGGACAATGGGTTTCAGAGTTGTTTAATGGCTCCTACTGAAATTCTTGCCCAGCAGCATTATAATGGAATTAAAGAATTACTTGAGAAAACAAATATTAATATCCGCCTTTTAACAGGTTCTACAAAAGCTTCTGAAAGAAAAATCATCCATCAGGAACTCGAAAATGGAGAACTGTCTATACTGGTGGGGACTCATGCCGTTTTAGAGGATAAAGTAAAATTCAAAAACCTAGGCCTGGCTATTATCGACGAACAGCACAGGTTTGGTGTTGCACAAAGAGCAAAACTTTGGGCAAAAAATAAAATTCCGCCTCATATTTTAGTCATGACCGCCACTCCCATTCCAAGAACTTTGGCAATGAGTTTCTATTCCGATCTGGATGTATCTGTGATCGATGAAATGCCTGTGGGGAGAAAGCCTATTGTTACTGCACATAGACGAGAGAAAGACAGAGCATATGTTTATAATTTTTGCAGGGACGAGATAAAAAAAGGCAGACAGATTTATTTTGTATATCCATTAATAGAGGAATCTGAAACATTAGATTATAAAAATTTAATGGAAGGTCTGGAGCATGTAATGAACTTTTTTTCAGATTATAATGTGAGTATGCTCCATGGAAGAATGAAACCTGATGAAAAAGACACTGCCATGAACTATTTTGCATCCGGGAAGGCAGAAATCATGGTTGCCACTACTGTTATTGAAGTTGGAGTCAACGTACCGAATGCTTCTGTAATGGTGATAGAAAGTGCGGAAAGATTTGGATTATCACAACTCCATCAATTACGGGGACGTGTAGGACGAGGTGCGGAACAGAGCTATTGTATACTAATGACCTCCGACAAGTTATCTACTGAAAGCAGAACCCGTATTAAAACTATGACGGAGACTAATGATGGCTTTAAAATTTCTGAAGTGGATATGCAATTACGTGGACCTGGTGACATTTTAGGAACTCAGCAAAGTGGTGTGGTGGATTTCAAAAGACTAGATCTTGTAAAAGATTCTGCTATTATAAAAGCTACAAAAAAGACCGTTGAAAAAATTCTGGAAAAAGATCCTCTTTTAGCTCAGGCAAATCATCAGATCATCAAAAGCTATTACCTGAAGTACTACAAAGGGAAAAATAAATGGAGTAAAATATCATAAAAAAACCGCAAAAAGAAAAATATCTTTCCGCGGCCCCCTTATAAAACTGTTATTTAGAAGAAATTATTTTTAGTAAAAATTTATTTAGTAGAATGCTTACTATCTTGTAATTGGTGTGGAGTGAAAATATTTATAGCATTTGCATTTTTCATTAAGCCACTACTAAATAAATTGATAAAAAAACAAAATGAATTATGTTTCCAACTTACTTATTATAAAAACTAACTGTGTTTTGTTGAAAGGATTTTAAAAGAAACGAATATAAATATCCTCCAACTTTTGAGTTTTCATGATTGTACCGTTTTGTTTAAAGATCTTCTACGCTCTACATTGGAAATTAATAATCCACTTTGTTTTACTAACATCGTGATTAACATAATTTACTTTCAAGATTTGAAAAAATAATTACTCACATTAATTGCTTTATATGATTAATTTGTGTTAGCACGTTTCTTTTACAAATTTCATCTTTTATCACTTATAATCATTTATATTATTATATTCAATAGTTATAGAATTTTCACCTTTTAGTGAATATTATACAACAGATAATATTGGGCTTTAAATCAAAACCCTAGATGACCTTAGTGTTCATCATACTTTCAGGATAAAATTGTCTTTATTTAGTCCGGATGTATGATATTGCCAATTCAATGTAACAACCTCAGAAAGTACTCTTTTCAGATCTTTATAATTATCTGGTTTTCTCATGTAGATATTAGATCCTTTTACAAAAACATTCTCTACTTCTTCTTCAGACAAAGCATCCGAATATATCCCGGTAATCATTCTGCTCAATCTAAAATCCATCTTGATCTCCTCAAGACATTCCAGAATACTTTTTTGAGGAATATTATAATTCATCAATAACATCTCAGGAATCAGCGCCTCAGCATTATTAAGATACTTCATTGCATCTTCCCCGTTGTGAAATGATTGAACTTTAACTGTTATTTTTAGATCTTTGAATACATTTTTAAACAAAATAAGATTTCCTTCGTCCTCATCGACCAATATGACATTAAGATATTCTTTATTCATAAAGCATTTTATTTGTAACGATCACATTTTGTTCTTTCCTTCTTTTTACGATTATCTTTTGAAATTGAGAAGGCGTAATACCCGTAGTATTCTTAAACTGTGTACTGAGATGAGCCACACTGGAATAATTCAGCTTATGGGCGATTTCAGTAAGGTTAAGCTTATTATTGATAATTAATTCTTTTGCGTATTCGATCTTCTGCAGAATAATAAAATTTTCTATGGAAGTAAATGCCACTTCCGAGAAAAGATTAGACAAATAACCGTAACTGTGATTTAATTTTTCTGAAATATAAATAGAAGCCTTAACGGCAATAATATCTTTAGAGAATACTAATTCTACAATAGCATCTTTAATCTTCTGCACTAAGGCAATCTTCTGGCTCTCGATAATTTCTATACCATAATCTTCAAGATTTTTCTTGAAAATATTATGCTGCTCCTGGGTAAATGCTTCATAGAATTCTACTTCCCCAAAATTCAGCAATCTATATTTTAAACCTTGTTCTTTAAGTTTTTCATCCAACACTTTTTTACAAAGAGCATTGAAATCAAATTTCACGTACATTTTCATCCTAGTATAAGTGTGTTAATTATTTGGTAAATATAATATTTTATTTCATATAAATGTGAAATAGATGAATAAAATTAAAATTAAATTCATAACCGCAAAAAACTCCTGTATTATTCAATACAGGAATTTAAACACTAAGGATGAAAAAAATATACTGATAAAAGCTAAGACAGCTAAAACCAAGTATATGAATGTATTATTTACAAGTGATTTGGTTCTGATGCAAAGATGCTACTATTAAACAGCTCACCCGTTATAGAATTATCAGATAATGTTACACAATTATAAGTCTATTATCTGTGAATTATAAATTCCATAAGATAATCATCCATAACAAAATTATTCCCAATATCAAAAACACCTTCATCATATATTTTGTACCCCTGAGATTCATAAAACTGTCTGGCAGCATTAAATTTATTTACATTCAGGATGATTCTGTTATCCCCACTCTCTTGTGTTTTCTGAGCCAGGAATACAAGTGCCTCTTTTCCGAAGCCCTTCCCTTTACTTTCAGGAACCAAATAGATCCGATGAAGCTTTGTTGTATTCACCTCATAAGCATTTTCATACCCTATAAACCCTTCAATCGAATTGGCAACCTCATCTTCGATCAAATAATAATGGTAAGTAGGGGTATTCATATGATTGAAAATTTCTTCTGTAGAATACATTGTACCTAGCATGTATTCCATCTGTTCATCTGATAAAATTTCCGCATAGGCTTTCTCCCATGATCTTCTAGCTAATTCCTGAATTAAAGGAATATCTTTTTCTGTTGCTTTTATTAACTTCATAATTTTGGTATTAAAAAAAATGAAAGGCCGAAACCTTTCACTTTATAGTATTTAATTTTAAAAACAATGGAATTGTCAACTTTGCAAATTAACACCTTGTTTTAAATAGTTGTCATTTCAGCTTTTATCTTTGCATACAGCCCTTCAGATGCAGCAACAAGTGGAAGTCTTAAATAATTTTTAATAATTCCTTTTTCAGTTAAAATAACTTTTACTCCACATGGATTCCCTTCAGCGAAAATTAAACGGGTAATTTCCACCAGTTTGTTATGAATCTCATACGCTTCTTTTACTTTTCCATTCAAAGCAAGCTGAACCATTGTAGAAAATTCTTTTGGATAAGCCTGTCCGATTACGGAAATCACACCATCCCCTCCTGCTAATGTAACAGGCAATGCATATTCATCATCCCCAGATACTAATGAAAATCCTTCCGGCTTTTTCCTTAATATATCAAAATACTGAAGAATATTTGGCGCCGCTTCTTTAATCAAAAATAAATTAGAAAATTCTTTAGCTAATCGAATCGTTGTATCTGCCTCAATATTCTGTCCCGTTCTCGAAGGTACATTATAAATGATAATTTTTTTCCCGGTAGAGGCAAGCACTTTATAATGCTGATAAAGCCCCTCCTGATTTGGTTTATTATAATATGGAGAAACAGATAAGATAGCCTCGAAAGATGACAGATCTGTTTCTTCTATTTGATTTTTTACCTCCAGCGTATTATTTCCTCCAATTCCTAAAACTAATGGAAGGCGTTTATTATTTACCTTAATGATATGATCTATAACCTGTTTCTTCTCCTCTGCAGAAAGCGTTGCAGCTTCTGCTGTAGTTCCTAAAACAACTAAATAATTGGTTCCGTTCTCAATATTGTATTCAACAAGATTTGTTAAACTATCAAAATCAACGGATAAATCTTCATTAAAGGGTGTCACCAAAGCCACACCTACTCCTTTTAAAATGCTCATCTGTTAGAATTATTTTTTTCAAATTTAATAATTTAGACCAAGAATTTATAATAAATAATAATGTTTTATTATACATATAATTATATTTGCATATACTAAAAGAAATTATGAAAAATAAATTCTTATTACTAGGAATTGCTTTGGTTTCGCTTATGTCTTGTAAAACAACTTCTTTACAAGTAGCAAATGTGCAAACACAGAAGAACATTTCTATTAATAAAGATCTGAAGAATGACGAAGCTTTTGTAAAAGTTATTGAACCCTATAAACAAAAATTGGATAAAGAGATGAACCAAAAAGTCTCTCATACCAATACAGATCTTACTAAACAGGGGGATAATAGTAATCTTGGAAATCTTTTAGCCGATTACACATTTAATGGTGCTGATGATTGGGCCAAAACTCATCTCAAAAAAAATGTAGACGCTGCATTAATTAATATTGGTGGAATTCGTACTTCAATAGGGAAAGGTGATATCCTTCTTAAAAATGTTTTTGAAGTAATGCCTTTTGAAAATGAAGTGGTTATTGTTAAAATGAAAGGATCAGATCTGCAGGGTTTATTTGAATATTACGCAAAAAACCAGGTAAATAATCCTGTTTCTCATTTATATATAGAAACCAATAACGGGCAACTTTCCAAAACCATGATCAACGGTAAAGCAGTAAATCCTGGCCAGGATTATTATATTGCAACCTCTGATTATCTTGCATTAGGTGGTGACAACATGAATTTTTTCGCAAAAGGAGAATCAATTCCAACTGGAATCAAAATGAGAGATATGTTTATAGAATATTTCAAGAAAAACTCCGAGATTGTTCCTAATACAGATATTCGTTTAAATTTTATTGGTAAGAAATAATGGACAGAAAAAGTTTTTTAAAAGCAATAAGTGGTGGAACTTTGGCAATGGCTTTAGCTCCGAATATGATGATGGCAGAGGAACTAAAATTAAATAGTTTATCCTCTGCAAACAAACTTACCATTCTTCATACCAATGATCAGCATAGCAGAATAGAGCCTTTTGATGAAAGCTATACCAAGAATCCAAACCAGGGAGGATTTGCCAGAAGGGCAAGCTTAATTCAGCAGATCAGAAACCAGGAAAATAATGTATTGCTTCTGGATTCCGGAGATATCTTTCAAGGAACTCCTTATTTTAATTTTTTTGGTGGTGAACTTGAATTCAAATTAATGTCCATGATGAAATATGATGCTTCTACGATGGGAAATCACGATTTCGATAATGGATTACAAGGTTTTTTAAATGTTCTGCCTAATGCTCAATTCCCATTTATCTGTTCAAATTATGATTTTAAGAATACTGTATTAGATGGTAAAACCTCTCAATATAAAATTTTTAATAAGAATGGGATTAAAGTTGGAATCTTTGGCGTTGGAATTCAACTTGAAGGACTAGTAGGAAAAAAACAATATCAGGAAACTGTTTATTCAAATCCTATTGACGTTGCACAACACTATTCCAATTTTCTTAAAAATGAGCAAAAATGTGATTTAGTGATCTGCTTATCACATATTGGTTATGACTACAAAGGAGAACCAGATAAAGTAAGTGATAAAATATTAGCTGCAAATACAGAGAATATTGACATTATTTTAGGAGGTCATACTCATACTTTCTTACCAGAACCTCAAAGCTTTAAAAACAGACAAGGTAAAAATGTTTTGGTTAATCAGGTTGGATGGGCCGGACTTCTTCTAGGAAGAATAGATTTTTATTTCGATAACAACAAAAATGTACAACATATTTCTTGGAATAATCAGGTTATAGACAGCAGTATAATAGCATAATATGAAAAAACTCTCCATAATTTCCCTTGGTATATTAGCATCCGTTCAATTTGCAAATGCACAGGTTATTTCTTCTAAAAAATGGTCGGATATATTTTCCTACAACAATGTGATCGTCATGAAAGAAGATCAGGGAAAAATAATTGCGGCAGCAGAAAACGGACTTTTTTATTATACGATTTCAACGGGTGAAATTACGAAGTTGTCTAAAGCAAATGGTCTGCATGAAGTAGGCATCACTGCTTTCGATTATAATCCACAAAATAAAATCGGATTAGTAGGATATCAAAATGGCTCTTTAGATGTCGTAACTCCTGATGGGGTTACGTACATAGTTGATATTCCAATTGCTACTGGCTATAACGGGAGTAAAAAAATCAATCATATTTCTATTACAGGAGACAAAGCTGTCATTTCAGTAGGTTATGGTGTATCAATTTTTGATCTGAAGAAAAAAGAATTTAATGATTCTGCATTCTTTCTTTCCGGAGTCTATCAGGCAAGTAACGAAGCAACTATTGTCAATAACAAAGTATATTCTGTGACTGATACTGGATTAAAAAGTCATGAATTGAATACTACTTTCCCAGTATACTCCACATGGACTACCGAAATGCCAGGTGCATTTACGCAAATCGCTTCAGAACCTGTACTTAGCTTTTCATCTGCTACTACTGCCTATGTTTATAACAATGGGGTAGCTACTCCCCTTTCCCAAACATTTGGAAAGGTAAAGGATCTTGTTGTGAATTCAAATAGTATTATTGTAACTGATCAAGCTAGAATCTATTCATTTAATACTAATGGAACTTTTACTGGTGCTGTAAGCCTTGGTGAAGAATGCAATACAGCAATGACTGTGGGTGGTAAAATGTATGGTGGAACAATCTTATCTGGAATTAAGAATGAAGCCAACAATACTTTTAAACCAGATGGTCCTTACTTTAATAACGCTTATAAGATTAATTTATATGGCGAAAACCAACTTTTAGTGTCATCAGGGGGTAGAGATGCCAGATTTAATGGCCCCTTAGCCAACCCTAAAAATCCAAGCTTCTATTATTTCAATGGAATGCAATGGATTTATCCTTCTTATTTCATAGGTAAAACCCAAGCCTTTAATATCTTGGATGCTGTTGCCAATCCAAGTAGTCCAGATGAAGTATATGCTACAAATTATACTTTCGGTGGACAAGGTATTTATAAAATGAAATATAATGCCAATAGTAAAGATTTCGACTTTACAAAATATTATGATTTAGCAGCACCCAATGCTTATGTACGTCGTCCGGTTGGCTTAACCTATGACGATCAAAATAATCTTATTGCTACGATTGCCTTTATGGATACTGGCTCTATAGCAATAGCCCCTTATGATAAAGCAGCCGATAATTTCATTGTAAAAGATCTTGGAATCTTAAGTAATGGAATTCAAAAAGCTTTATACTATGAAAATCTATTATGGGTTCCAATGCCTAGAACTAATAATTTTTTGGTGTATGATTATAAAAAAACACCTACAAATGTATCTGACGACACTGTATATCTTTTAAATCAATCAAGTGGATTCGCAGCCAACTCAAATGGGACAGTTTCTGTAGCAATTGATAAAGCAGGCGACGCATGGATAGGTTCCGATTCGGGGTTGCGTATATTATCTAATGCTGTTTCTGCTATCAAAGAACCCAATCCATCTGTAAAACCAATCATTATTGAACAAAATAATCTTGGAGAAGAACTTTTCCGTGATTCACAAATCTTACAGATAGAAGTTGATGCAGGAGATTACAAATGGATATCTATAGATGGAGGTGGCGTGTATTATATGTCCTCAGATGGACAACGAACGATAAAACACTTCACAAAAGAAAATTCGCCATTGCCTACTAATAGTATCACAGATATTAAAGTGGATAGAAAAACAGGAAAAGTATATTTTGTCACTTATAATGGTATTGTTACTTATCAGGGCGATGTCGCTGATGTAACATCCAATTTTGGAAATGTATTAGTATATCCGAATCCTGTGGTTTATTCTAATTTCAAAGGTAAGGTTACTATTAAAGGTCTGGCTGAGAAAACAAATATTAGAATTGCTGATGTAGCTGGGAATGTTGTTCATTCAGCAGTGGCAAGAGGTGGATATTATGAATGGGACCTCAATAACCAGCGAGGCGCAAGAGTAGCTTCTGGAATTTATTTTGTATTGATGACCAATGAAGATGGCTCTGATAAAGCTACTGCAAAAATAGCCGTGGTTAATTAATGAATTCACAAAAAGGATTTTTACTTTCATTTATAAAATATGGAGAAAATGATGCTGTTTTGCATTGTTTTACTGAGGAAGATGGCTTCCAGACCTATTTCTTAAAAGGAATTTATTCTAAAAGGAATAAGAAAAAGGCATTGCTTTTACCTTTAAATCAATTGAATTTCTCCATTACAGAAGGGAAAAGCAATGGTATACAATCCATTTCAAAATTTGAACTGGTAAAAAACAATGATATCTATACGGACATCAGAGTCAATACGGTCATATTTTTCATTTCAGATTTTCTAAATCAGGTTTTAAGGAATGAAAGTAATAATTCAAATTTATTTTTAAGCATTGAGCAGTTTATTGAGGAGCTATCTCTAAAAAACTACCAATCTCATTTAGTTTTTCTCATTACAATTTTAAAAATACAGGGTGTGGCTCCTTTGATTAATGGTGATCTGTATTTAGATCCTGAAACCGGAACCTTTTCTTCCGCACAGATCCATCAGTTATTTAACAATGAAATATCAGCTTTCTGGAAATCTATTCTATCTTCCCAAAATCCTTATGAAATAAAAATTCATTCTTCTTTAAGAAAAGATTTTCTTGATAGCATTTTGGTTTATTATCACTATCATATTACGGATTTTAAAATACCAACTTCTTTGGAGGTTATTCAGCAGATATTTGAATAAAAGGCAAAATTGCGAAATTGCGAAATCGCGGAATTGCTTTATACTTGTTGTCATTAGCAGTATTTGTCTTTTGTTTGATGTGAAATCGTGAAATCGATGAAATGTGAAATCGCCTTCTACTCACTGTTACTAGGAGCATTTACCGTTTGTTTGATGTGAAATTGTGAAATCGATGAACTGTGAAATCGCCTTCTATTCGTTTTCACTAAGAGCATTTGCCGTTTTGCGATTTTGCCTTTTCGCCATTCTGCTAAACAATTTTACGGTTCATCGATTTTGCGATTTCACCATTTAACACCTACTCTTTCACATCCTCAGGTTTCTCCGTTTCTGATTCAGCAATTTCTTTTTTCGGAAATTTGGGTTGAAGTATCTTTGAAATTAATCCTGTCCAACCTGTTTGATGGGATGCTCCTACTCCACGTCCACTATCCCCGTGGAAGTATTCATAAAATAAGACATAGTCTTTAAAATCAGGATCTGTTTGAAATCTCGGATATTGTCCATTCACCGGTCGGTTTCCTTTCTCATCCTTTAAAAATATTTTCGCAAGCCTCCTGCTGAGAGCATCAGCAATCTGTTCCAGATTAGAATAATTTCCACTTCCCGTAGGATATTCTATCATAAAATCGGGACTATAATAAAAGAAAAAACTCTGCAAGCTTTCGATAATTAGAAAATTTATTGGAAACCAAATAGGGCCTCTCCAATTGCTATTTCCTCCAAAAAGTCCACTATCACTTTCGGCGGGGGTATATTTTACAGTGTAATCTATTCCATTAAGATTGATCGTGTAGGGGTTTTGTTCATACACCTTGGACAACGCACGAACTCCGTATTCACTCAAGAACTCATTAGGGTCAAGCATTCTGTAAAGCAACCTTTTTAAACGATGTCCTCTCAGGAGAGACAGTAAATGTTTTGAATCCTTTCCCTTAACTTCCCAATGTGAAACCAGGGCTGCCAATTCCGGTTTATTTTCAAGTACCCAATACATTCTCTTTTTAAAATTAGGTAACTTTTCAATCACCTCATCATCTATTACCTCAACAGCAAACATTGGAATCAACCCAACAATCGTACGTAATTTCATGTACATATGATTTCCATCACTGGAAGCAATAGCATCATAGAAGAATTCATCTTCCTCATCCCACAATCCAAAATTTTCATCTCCCATATTATCCAATGAGTGGGCAATCGACAGGAAGTGCTCAAAAAACTTCATCGCCATTTCTTCATACACGGGATTATACAAGGCTAATTCCAGGGCAATCCTCATCATATTCAAGGCAAACATCGCCATCCAACTTGTTCCATCTGCCTGCTCCAACTGCTCACCATTAGGGAGTGTGCTGTTTCTATCGAAGACTCCTATATTATCAAGTCCCAGAAATCCACCTTCAAAAATGTTATTCCCATTCTTATCCTTTTTATTGACCCACCAGGTAAAATTCATTAATAATTTCTGAAAGGCACTTTCCAAAAACTGCAGATCAGGTTTACCTTTAAGATATTCATCAATTTTAAAGACCTTAAAAGTTGCCCATGCATGTACCGGAGGATTTACATCACTGAAGTCCCATTCATATGCAGGAAGTTGTCCATTGGGATGCATATACCATTCAAAAAGAAAAAGTTTTAGCTGGTATTTTGCAAAATCCGGATCAATTAGAGAAAAGCTGATCGCATGAAAAGCAAGATCCCAAGTTGCATACCAAGGATACTCCCATTTATCAGGCATAGAAATGATATGCTCATTATTGAGGTGCTTCCAATCGTAATTCCTTATTTCTTGTCTTGACTTTGGAGGTCTCACTTCGCCTGGATCTCCCTTAAGCCATTTTTGTACATTGTAATGATAGTACATTTTATTCCAAAGCAACCCTGCAAATGCTTGTCTTTGAATCAATTTTTCATCGTCAGATTGGATACCTTCCTGAATTTCATC
This sequence comes from Chryseobacterium paridis, assembly GCF_016595215.1. Classification (GTDB taxonomy): domain Bacteria; phylum Bacteroidota; class Bacteroidia; order Flavobacteriales; family Weeksellaceae; genus Chryseobacterium; species Chryseobacterium paridis. The sequence goes on from NZ_JAENHK010000005.1 coordinate 228,479, forward strand.
ATAAAATTCATCTGACTCTTTTTTCTTTTTTCCAAAAATTTCTTCAAAACCATTAAATGGCTCATCTAACTCTTTGTCAGAAATCCTAAATTCAAAAGTTTTTGTTTCTAAGGGTTTAAAATCCTCATCTATATAGAAGGAAGCTTTTGTCCCAACATCATTAGGGTTTACTGCTGATGAATTGTGATTGATGACAAAATCATTGATTCCGTCTTTACAATATCTTGAAATACTGGGAGAATAATATAATTTTTCATTATTCGTTTCATTATCACAAAACAAAGTTTTTACCGATTGCTTTGAATACACAATTTTGACATCAAGATCTTTATGCTGAACTTTTATAGAAGTAGCTTCTTCCGAACTTAATTGTGGTTTATAATCGTCATATCCCCAATTCCATGTGTTTCTAAACCAAAGGGTGGGTAATATGATAAGCGAAGTTTCTTTTTCAGATTTATTAGTAATAGTTAGTTTTACTAAAATATCATTCTGGCTCTCTTTGGCATATTCTATAAAAATATCAAAATACTCATTTTGGTCAAAAATACCGGTATCAATTAATTCGTATTCAGCCTCGTTTTTATTTCTTTCAGCGTTAGTTTTTAACAAGTCTTCGTATGGAAATGCATTTTGAGGATATTTATACAGCATTTTCATATAAGAATGAGTCGGTGTAGAATCCAGATAATAAAAATACTCTTTCACATCTTCACCATGATTTCCCTGTCCATTAGTCAGACCGAAGAAACGCTCCTTTACCATCTTATCCTTTTTATTCCAAAACCCTACAGAGAATACCAATTTCTGCCAATCATCACAGATCCCACAAATTCCCTCTTCACCCCAACGATAGGTCTTCGCTTCAGCAGTATCGTGAGTGGTATAATTCCATGCATCTCCATTCGCGCTGTAATCTTCACGCACAAGCCCCCATTCCCGGTTGCTTACATAGGGACCCCATTTTTTCCATGTTACATCTGAAAGTCTTTGTTTTTCCGTCATCCTGATAGATTATAAATAATAAGTGATCAATGAGAATTTATGTACTTAATCAAAAGCAAATATCTAATATCTGAACAGTTTTATCCGCCAGTAGAAAAGCTTTCAAAGGTGGTCATTCCACCATCTACGAAGACACTTGTTCCTGTTATATAATCAGCTAAATCACTTGCTAAAAATGCTGCTAAATTTCCGATATCTTCCGGTTGCCCTATTCTATTGTAAGGGATAAGATTAAGCAAACTGCTTAAAGCTTCGGGAGTACTCCATGCATCTTTATTAATAGGAGTCTGAATTGCTCCCGGACAAATAGAATTAACCCGGATCTTATCTGCTCCATGCTCCTGGGCTAATGTCTGCATCAACATTCTAATCGCTCCTTTACTGGATGCATAATTAGCATGACCTGCCCACGGAATAATTTCGTGAACAGAACTGATATGAATGATCTTTCCACAAGCTTTTGAACGGGAAAGGTCAATTCCTCGGCGTAAGAATTCTTTTATTGCTTCTCTGGCGCAAAGAAATTGTCCGGTTAAATTCACCCCAATCACAGCATTCCATTGATCGATGGTCATTTCTGTGAACTTAGAATCCTTTTGAATACCTGCATTATTAATCAAAATATCTACAGTTCCGAATTGTGACACCACATCCTGAAACATGGCTACGACCTGATCTTCTTTAGAGACATCGCATTGATAGGTAATTCCCTGACCTCCCGCATCAGTAATTTCTTTTAAAACTGCTTTTGCTTCATCGGTAGATCTTTCCGAAGAGTGATTGACAATTATTGTAGCTCCTGCTGAAGCAAGAGATTTGGCAATTCCGGTACCTATTCCACTTGATGCTCCCGTAACGACAGCCACCTGATTATGAAGTGATATTTCCATATTTATTATTTGATGTTACTCAAAGTTAGTGGAAAGAATCAGGCTAATGAAGAGATTTTATTTTAAATTTTTCTTAAAGTTTTTTATACATGAGACGTTGTGGTCCACTACGCCCTATTCTGGTTTTACCATCAAAGATGTATCCTACTTTTATATACAGTTCATACGCTGAATTATTGTTCTCATTTACTGCCAAAACAATTTCATCACATTCCTTAAAGTTTTCTCTGATAAAATCATCTACCTGAATCATGGCAGCTTTACCTATTCCTTTTCCCTGAAATTGTGGATTGATAGACAGCGATCTTAATAAAACAGAATGTGGATTATCAGTTAGTTCAAACTTATCATCTCCAAAATCCAAAGCAAAATAACCTGCTGGCATATCGTCTTCAAAAATCGTTATTGAAAACCCTTTACCGTCATTCCGCTCTTTAATTCTGTTGATTGCAAACTCAGCCGTTGATGTGTACTGCGATTGAATATCATCCAGGCTATAATTGACATCAGAAAAATCTTCCGGCTTAAAAAACTGTAGACTAACCATATTTTAATGATGATAAATATCGTTATACATTACTCCTGCACGAATTTCTACAGGGAGCTTATTTTCTTCAGGAACGATTGGGCAATTGTAATCGTAGGCATTGTATGCACAGTAAGGTTGGTAGGATTGATTAAAGTCTAAAACAATTGTATCGCCTTTGGATATTTTCAAATCCATATATTTTCCGCCTCCATAGGTTTCTTTTTCATTGGTCAAATCACGAAATGGAAGGAAAAGATAATCCTTATATTTTTCTTGCTTCATTAGATCCAGGCTTTGGTACAATGTCAAAGAATACGGCTTACCATCTAATTCAAAATTAGCCTTTCCATATTCCCTGTATTGTTTCGTTTTTCCAGAAGAAGTAGGTATTTCAAAAGGCTCTGCATTTTCTGTTTTAATCAGTTTCGCAGTAACTCTATATTTCAGATCAATTGGAAAGAAAGGATGCTTTTTGAAATTCTTAAAGTTATCTCCTCTTAACGGAGTCTCTTTAGGATTTAAGTATTCTGCATTAAGGTCTTTCTGAAATTTTTTTATTTCTGCTGTTTCCTTTGTAACTGCTTTTTGAGAAAAGGCAAATAAAGGAAGAACCAAAAACAACAAAAAGTATCTTTTCATAAATTCATTTTATTAAAGATTAAAATTACAATAAAAAACGCCATCGGTTTTAAATAAAAATTATAATTTTTTGTGTTTTTCTAGCATAGTTTTTGGAAAATAACAGACATGAATAGAAAAGAGTTCATCAAGATCACCCTCCTTGGAATATCAAGTTTTTATTTTTTAAGCAATAACCTTGTGTATGGCTCCCAAGCGAAAATCAATAAAGTACAGGAAATCGTTGATGCTCCAATTATTATTGTTGGTTCAGGATATGGTGGCGCTGTATCAGCTCTTCGTTTATGTGAAGCCGGAAAGAAGGTATTGATTCTTGAAATGGGTCTTAATTGGGAAAAATCTGGAATTCCATTTTCCAATTTATTGAAACCCGGGAAAAGTGCCGCCTGGTTAAAAAAGAAAACGATAGCCCCTTTTATGAATCTTTTTTCTTTACAACCTTTCACCGGAGCGTTGGATCGGTTGGATTTTGAGCATATTAATATCTGGGTCGGAAGAGGAGTTGGAGGCGGATCAATTGTTAATGGGGGAATGGCAGTCACACCCAAAGAGAGCTATTTTAAAGAAATTTTCCCTCAATTAGATGCTGAAAAATTTTATAATTTCTATTTTCCGTTGGCAAGAAAAGAATTGAAAGTCAATGTCATTAATGAACAGTTCCTACATGATTGTCCTTATTATAAATTTACACGAGTGGGCGAAGAAGAGGCTCATAAAGCAGGTTTTAAAACCATTCGGGTTCCGAATGTCTATGATTTTAATTACATGGAAAAGGAATTTAAAAATGAAGTCCCAAGGTCTGCTCTTAATACGGAGGTTATTTATGGAAATAATCATGGTAAAAACAGTCTGGATAAAACCTATCTGAAAAAAGCATTAGACACCGGAAATCTTGAAATCTTAGATCTTCATTGTGTTGATTCCATCCAAATGAATGAAGACAAAAGTTACACACTACAGGTTAACCAGATCAATACTTCCGGGGAAACCATTGCAGAGAAAGTTTTTCACTGTAAAAAATTAATATTATCAGCAGGAACGATGGGCACTTTATACCTTTTAATGAAATCCAATGCAAAAAATGGATTTCCACTTGAAAAAAATGTTGGGGAAAATTGGGGAAATAATGGAAACTTTATGACTGGTCGAAACTGGGTAAGACCTTTATCTGGAGGTACGGGGGTGCAACAATCCACCATTCCAGTAGGTGGGGTGGATAATTGGGACGATAAAGAACATCCTTTTTTCGCAGAGATTGCACCACTTCCCATGGGGATGGATGTTGCTACTGCTCTGTATTTATTAATCAACAGAGTCGATAAAAAGGGAAAAGTATCTTATAATACTGCAACTCAAAAATTGACCATTGATTGGAATGAAAATCACACAGAAAAAATGAGAGCCAATGCAGATTATTTTATCAAAAAAATGAACAGAGCAAATGGGGGTACAAGAAGTCATTTCCTTTTTAAAAATGGTTTCGGTCCTAATATTTGTTATCATCCCTTAGGAGGATGCGTATTGGGTGAAGCGACCAATCCATATGGAAAATTAAATAATCACGAAAACCTTTTCGTATTAGACGGCTCTCTAATTCCCGGAACTATTGGAGTAAACCCTTTCGTCACTATCGTGGCAATTACTGAATATTGTATCGAGAATTTAATCCGGCAGAATGAGTTTGCTTAATTATTGTCCTTTTATCTCAAGAAGGTATTTTCTTACTTTATTTTCAAGTCCTAAAGGATAATCAATACTCAATTTTCCGGCAAGATCAATACCTATTTCATGAACCAGATCAGCACATACGAATAATGCCTTCCAGTTTTCTTCAATATCACTTCCGGAAAATGTAGCCTCAACTTTCTTCCATAATTCAGGAGACAAGTATTTTTTGAAAAGTCTTCCGTGTTTATTGGTAGTGATATTATTCCATCCATGCTCACTTGCAATATACCATTCCAGCAAAGGAACCAGATAGTCTGTTCTGATAACATCTTCGGTCATAAATTTGGTGTAGAAAATTTCGTCACGTTTAAGACATTTCGCTACATAAGTCGTATCCCACCAAAAATCATTGATCAGCTGCTGAAATCTTTCTGGTGTTGGTTGCTGAATCATAATAGATTGATAGGTTGGATCTTTTAAGTCTTTTGTCAATCCATCTTTATCAATCAAAACTTTATAACCTACATCCCAATCCTCCGGAAGAGTCTCTTCTTCAACTTCTTTTATAAATTCAGATTTTTGATAAAGTTTAAAATCTACTTTTACATGATCTTCATATAAAACCATTTTCATTGCATGTAAGCCATCAAAAAACGTTTCATCTTCTTCCACCATTGAAATAGGATTTCCAAAAAGATCAATCCACTTTTTATCAGAGACGTAAGATTCTAAATTTTCAAAAACAAGCTCAACATCCAGATCACTAAAATCATCTACCGGAGCATACGGGTTCACCAATGAACTGGTAAGCAAAACCACACGGATATCAGGGTTCCTTTCAGCCCAGCTTATAATCTGTTGTAATTTTTCTTCTCTTGCTTTCATAATTATTATTCTGAGATTTTCACTCTGTAAACATCCATAGAATTTCTTTTAATAGATTCTACAAAAAAACCTCCCTCTTCAGGAATCACTTCTTTGAGATCAAAACTTTTGCAACCTTTTGGTAAACCCGAAAATATAAGAGTGAACCAAAAATCCCTCATAAACGGAACAGGAGTCCAATCCGGAAATATTGTAATATTTTCAGCATGAATCAATTTACTTTGGTGTTCTGAGCTATTATCAAAAAGGTATGTGGTGTTCCAGATCCTGATCAAATTTCCAAGAAAAGGAGATGCAGGAAAACAGCAATGCACAATAACCTGTTTCTCCTCTTCAACTTTCGTTTTAAGAGATGCCAGAAGTTCTTTAGCAATAATAGGTTTTACAATTATTTCTTCCACAACTTTTTTGAATGATGAGTAGTTAGTAATATATAAAAGAATACAAATTTATTTAAATTTATGTTGATATGGATATTTTAAATGGATTATGATTATGTTAAGTAATAAAATATTTAGGTAATGATTGCTCGTTTTACTATTCTCCCATCTATTTTTTTATTTTTAAAAATTCTGTATTATATAATAGCTCACAAAATATTAAAAACAAAAAATCCACAAAAATAAATTTCTGGATTAGTTTATACTTAGTTGTACACAAGTGAGACACTCGCACCAGCTACAGTATGAAAGCATTTAAAATAAGTGTAGTAATCTTTTTATAATTATTACTATTCCTATCATTATGAAAATTATACCTCCCGCGTATATTTTAAATCTAGCACTCGAATAATAAGATTTAATAGGTTCTGTCTTTCTTGCTGTTGACCATATAAAATATATTCCAACTAAAATTGCTATTATACCATATAATATATTTAACATAGTTTACCTTTTGGTTCTTTTTTACTTGCTACTTCTTGTGGTTTGTTTTTTAGTTAATAACCTCCTACAAATTTATTTAAATGTAAGTTGATATGGGTATTTTGAATGTAGCATAATTGTGTAAAGGATTTTTAATTTAATTGAAAAAGCCAACTTATGTAAGTTGGCCTATCTTTATAAGTTAAAAGTTACAAATTTTGTGTGGCAAGAATTCTTTCAAAGAAGAGATTTACATCCAAAATCTCTTATCTCTTATCTCTTATCTAAACTAATACTCCAATTCCAGTTTCTCCTTCGTATAATTTCTCAACTTTTCTGTAAGTTCCGGATGATCTGCCAGTTTTTGTCCATAGGAAGGGATCATTTCCAATAATTTGTCTTTCCACTCCCCATGAAGTTTTTCTCCAAAACACTTCTCCAGAACATTTAGCATTGCATAGGCTGCAGTAGATGCTCCTGGTGAAGCTCCTAGCAGAGAAGCTATCGTTCCACTTTTATTCACAACTACTTCGGTTCCGAATTCCAGCTTACCCCCTTCTTTTTCATCTTTTTTAATAATCTGAACCCTCTGTCCCGCTATTTTCAACTCCCAGTCGGCTTCATTGGCATCTTTGACAAATTCTCTCAAATGTTGCATTCTCTGAGCTTTGGTCATTGCCACTTGTTGGATCAGATACTTCGTTAGAGGAATATTATGCCACCACGCACCAAATAGAGATCTGATATTTTTGGTATTTACACTTTCCGGAAGATCGAGATAACTTCCTTCTTTTAAAAACTTGGTTGAAAACCCCGCAAAAGGACCAAAAAGAAGCGCTTTCTTTCCATCTATGATTCTTAAATCCAAATGTGGAACAGACATTGGCGGAGCATCTACAGTCGCTTGTGTATATACTTTTGCCTGATGTTTCTCGACCAATTCAGGATTATGAGTAACTAGCCATTCTCCTGAAACAGGAAAGCCCCCATAACCGGCACTTTCTTTAATATCTGAACTATCTAATAATGGAAGAGCATAACCACCGGCACCAATGAATACAAAATCAGCAACTACTTCCTGTTTATGACTATGAATTCTGTCTTTCACTTTCATTTCCCATTGCCCGTTTTCTCTTGGATCGATATCTTTCACTTCATGATATAAGAATACTTCAACATTTGAGTCTTCCAAAAGATGTCTCCCCATTTTTCTTGTCAGGCTTCCAAAATTCACATCGGTTCCGAGATCCATCTTGGTGGCTGCCATTACTTCAGACTGATTTCTTTTACTCATTACCAAAGGAATCCATTCTTTCAACTTTTCATGATCGGTGGAAAATTCCATCCCGGAGAATAAGACAGATTCTTTCATGGCATCATGTCGTTTTCTAAGATATTCGGCATCTTTATCACCAAATACCAGACTCATATGAGGACATGAATTGATAAAATCTTTTGGGTCTTTTATATAGCCTTTCTGGAGCAGGTAAGACCAAAACTGTTTTGAAATTTCAAATTGTTCTGCAATACTTTCAGCTTTTGAAATATCGATCGTTCCATCTTCTTTTTCCGGTGTATAATTTAATTCGCAAAAAGCTGAATGCCCTGTTCCCGCATTATTCCAGGCTGCTGTACTTTCTTTGGCAAATCTGCCGAGCCTTTCGAAGATTGCGATCTCAAGATTAGGATCAAATTCATGAAGTAATGTAGCTAAAGTGGCGCTCATGATACCACCTCCTATGAGAACAACGTCATATTTTGGTTTTGGAGTTCTGCTTGTAAGCGAATGTGACATATACGTTAAATTTAGTACTAATTTCGTGAAAAGTTTTAAAAGCAGAAACGTGTTTTAGTATTTTAACATAAACTTATTAAGAATATTTAATCTGTCTCTGCGTGAGAAAAAAGATAACATGTAATCTCAAATTTTATATTGAATGTAGATGTATTCATCAACACATTATGAAATGCTACATACACTTTATAATGTGTTGATGAAAATCTATTTTATAATACCTAGAGTTTTAACCAATTCCCTTGCGGCGGCACTTCCTGCTCTGTTCGCTCCTATGGTAGAAGCTGAGGGCCCATAGCCTACCAGATGAATTCTCGGTTCTTTTGAAACTTCGGTTGCCAATCTTCCAGACATGATAATCCCACCGCCTTCTTCTTTAGGCAAAACGGCATCTAAATGGGAAAGGGACCATCTGAATCCCGTATTCCAAAGAATTACATCGGCTTTTTCTTGCCTTCCATCCTCCCATTTAACGCCCTCTTCAGTGATTTCGCTAAACATTGGATATCGTTTAAGAACACCTCTTTTTTCCATATCTTTAATTTCATCAGTAACAGGTAAGCCCGTTACTGAAACTACAGAGGTAGGCAATAATCCACTTCTCACCCGTTTATCAACCATGGCAACCGCCAAACTCCCCGCCATATCATCAAATGGCCCTTCCCGGAATTCCGGAGGTCTTCGGGTAACCCAGGTAGTGGTGGTTACTTTTGAAATCTGATCAAGCAATTGAATGGCTGAAATACCACCACCAACAATGATCACATGTTTTCCTTTGAAATATTCAACGTTTTTAAAATCCCGGGTATGCAGTTGTTCACCCTTAAAAAGCTGGGCACCCGGATATTCCGGAATGTAAGGATTTTCCCAGGTTCCTGTAGCATTGATAATACCTAATGCAGAAAACGCAACAGATGATGTATCAATGTAAAACCGGTTTTCATGCAAGCTAACTTTCTCAACTTTCACCGGTCGATAGACCTGCAATCCGAACTCTTTCTCATATAAATCATAGTAGTGCGGAACGGCAACATTGGCCCGCACCTCAGTCTCATCTCCCTGGACCGTTTCTTCAAAGGACATTCCTGGTAAATCATGAATGCGGTTGACCGTACCTAATGTCAATGAATCCCATCTTGACTGCCAAGCACCACCTGCAGAAGGTGCACTATCCAGAATAATAAAATCGGGACCAATTTCCAATCCCATTTTTTTGAGATGATATGCAGTAGAAAGTCCTGCCTGCCCTGCTCCGATAATTGCAATTTTTGTTTTATACCTAATTTTTCCAGCCATTTCACTTTTTTAACGCCAACCCAGTTCAGGAGCAACATATTTCAAAATAGATTCAAGTACATGTACATTGTAATCAACCCCCAATGTATTAGGAATTGTCAACAATACAGTATCTGCTTCCTGAATCGCTTCGTCCTGGGCTAATTCTTTAATGAGTTGTTCTGGTTCTGCAGCATAACTTCTTCCGAAAACAGCACGTTGATTACCTTCTAAAACACCTATTTTATCGGTTCTATCAACTTCCTGTCCGAAATAATACCTGTCCTGATCATTAACTATGGCAAAAATAGATCGGCTAACAGAAACTCTTGGCGCTCGTGTATGTCCTGCTTTTTTATAAGCTTCTTTATAAAGGCGGATTTGTTCAGCTTGCTGAACATGGAAAGGTTTTCCACTTTCATCAAATTTTAAAGTGGAACTCTGCAAATTCATACCAACTTCTCCTGCCCAGACTGCAGTAGCATCTGATGCAGATCCCCACCAAATACGGTCACGTAGCCCTTCGGAATGTGGTTCTATCCTCAATAATCCGGGTGGATTGGGAAACATCGGATTGGGATTAGGTCGTGCAAAACCTTCTCCTTTTAACAAATCATAAAACTCTAAGCCTTTAAGACGTCCCATATCTATATCTGTTTGCCCTTCCTCCAAATCATATCCGAAGTATCTCCAGCCATCAATCACCTGTTCAGGTGAACCTCTACTAATTCCTAATTGTAACCGACCTTCGGAAATCAAATCTGCAGCGCCAGCATCCTCTACCATATATAGAGGATTTTCATAACGCATATCAATTACGCCTGTTCCTATTTCAATTTTTTTGGTTTTGGCACCAATCGCTGCCAACAAAGGAAACGGTGAAGCTAACTGGTTAGCGAAATGATGCACCCGAAAGTACGCCCCATCCACTCCTATTTCTTCTGCAGCTACTGCTAAGTCTATAGATTGTAATAGAGTATCACCCGCTGTTTTATTGTCATATGAAGGATGATTTCCCCAATGTCCGAACGATAAAAATCCTATCTTTTTCATGTATCTAAATTACAAAATGTAATCTCGTGGAGTATTATCATATGGTAATTTCGAACTGAAATTAAAAGCAACATCCAACAAAAAACATCAGCAAATTTGCTGATGTTTATATTTTAATGTATTATTTTCAAGTTGTTCTAATTCAGCTTTGCTGTCAATTTTTTGAATTGTTTCTCAGCATTTTTTCCTTCATATAAAATGGCATAGATCGTATCTACAATCGGAAGTTTAAGGTTTTTCTGTTTAGCTGTTTTATAAATAGAATCAGCCGCATAATATCCTTCTGCCACCATATTCATTGACTGAATAGCAGATTTTACAGTATATCCTTTTCCAATAAGGTTTCCTAAACTTCTGTTTCTCGAGAATAGAGAATAAGCAGTTACCAATAAATCCCCCAGATAGGCACTTTCGTTGACATCCCTTGGAGCTTCGTAAATAGCTTCAAGGAAAGTTTCCATTTCACGGATTGCATTAGATACAAACACAGCTGTAAAGTTATCTCCATAACCTAACCCGCTTGCAATTCCGGCTCCGATGGCAAAAATATTTTTAAGAATAGCACTATACTCATTTCCAAGGATATCTTTGCTGGAGTGTACTTTGATAAAATCTGAATTGAAAACATCTAATAATTTCTGCGACACCTCATCCTCTACAGTTGCCACAGTAAGGTAAGAAAGTCTTTCCATTGCTACTTCTTCAGCGTGGCAAGGTCCTGCAATAACTGCCTGATTTCTAAATCCAATCTGGAACTCATCTCTCAGATAATGAGCTACTACATCATTTACTTTAGGAATAATCCCTTTAATGGCCGAAACAAAGATTTTATCTTTATAATCGCAGGTCATTTTATCTAATGTATCTGAAAGATAAATAGACGGAGTCGCCAGTACGACAATATCACATGCTGAAACCAGTTCATTAATATCCGTGGTCAGCTTCAAATTTTTAAGATTAAAATTAACTGCCGTTAAATAGGTAGGATTGTGTCCGCGAAGCTCAATAGCTCCTTTTACAAACTCACTTCGTACACACCAATGTACTACTTTGCAGTTTTCAACAAGCATTTTTACGATCGCAGTTGCAAAACTTCCACTTCCTACAACCCCTACGGAAACCTCATGTTTACTCTTTTTCGGATTTGAAGATTCTGAAATTGTTTTCTTTTTCGCCATAATTGAAATGTGAACTGCAAATATATTAAAACAAAAAATGAAGTGCTCTTTTGAAAGCATGATAAAACCCAATTTTTTGAAAAAATTAACATTTTCATACAATTAAATATCTAAATCGCCGTTTATTACAGAAATAAGTAAATTTTAATTAAAAATAATTCACAAAACCAATTTTTAATTAAATTTGCAGGCTTAATACCGTTTTTAATTCTAAGAGAAAGAAATATGAAGAAATTTCTAAGCAGCAAAAAAAAGGTAAACATCCTCATTGGAGGACTTTTGCTGGTAGTTTTTGCTCAAGGTATTTTCATAGCTAAGTTATCTTCTGAAAGAGATGACAAAACCTATGAAGTAAACCTTGTAAAAATAAACACTGAGAAAGACAGTGTAGATTACTTAAAAATGAAAACAGATCTTACTTTAGTAGATCAAACCGTTGCGCAGCTCAACTCATTCCTAAAATCAAAAGATGTTCCGAGTGAAAAGCTGATGTTCTTAAGCAAAGACAGTATTTCTAATTCTGTCTATCTGGCTAAACAAGCCAACCGATACAGTCAATATTTGATGGATTTACAGGAAAAACTAATGCAAGTTCCATTGGGAATGCCTACAGATGGCTATATTTCATCCAATTTTGGAATCAGAAAAAATCCTATCCCTTTTAAAACGGTATATGCATCTGTAAGAACAACCAGAGAAGCTAAGCCGGCTATTGCCTCTGCTCCAAAACCAGAAGTAAAAGCTGAGCCCGTTGAAAAAACAATTGAATTGACCGACAGCTATGGGAATAAAAGAGAGGTAAAAGTAATGGTTACTCCAAAAGCGACCAACACAGCTTCTGCTCCCGCTCCTGCAAATAGTTCTACAAAATCTGTAGCAACCACTGTCTCTTCTAAAACGGCTCCGGTTGAAAGAAATAACCCACCCGCTGAAGCGGATCAGATGCAGTTTCATAAAGGACTTGATATTGCTGTTGCTTATGGCTCCGATGTAAGAGCTTCCGCTGCCGGAACGATTATTTTTTCGGGACAAAAAGGAGGGTATGGAAATTGTGTGATCGTTTCTCATGGAAATGGTCTGGCAACATTATATGGACACTTATCTGAATTGCTTGCAAAAGTGAATGACAAAGTAAAAGTAGGTCAGGTAATTGCGCGATCAGGAAATTCCGGACGCTCTACCGGTCCTCACCTTCATTATGAAGTACACAAAAACAATACACCGGTCAACCCGAAATTGTTTATGAATTTATAAAAAACGGCTGCCAGATGGCAGCCGTTTTTATTGTTTTATTAAAAACTTATACTCCGTTTAGATTAGAAAGAGATCTGCGTAATCTGCTAAATCTGCGAGAGTTTTTACGCGCAAAGATTTATCTTATATCATTTCAATTTAAGTAAGCAAAGAAGAGATCAACAAGTTGATCTGAGTAAGCTCCTGATTACATTAATTCGTTTGATTAAAAAGTATCGGCTGCCAGATGGCAGCCGATACTTTTGTATTTATTATTTTAAAATTTTAAATGGAACCTTGAAATGATTAAATGAACCATCTTTCCCGGCAATATTCGTGTAGATGATATTTTTATTATAATCCTGAACATGTGTAACATTCTCACCTGTTTTGGGTTCATGCCAATACACCATAAATACATTTTTTGCCACTTCTGTTGCTGTATATTGAACAGTATCTGAAATTCCTTTGAGCGTACCTTCTGTTCCCATAAAAGACATCGTCTTATTATCTTTATAGTCCAGTACAAATTTTCCGGTTCCGAAATCAACTTCAACTTTTCTTCCAATTGCCGGATAAGGAGATCTTAAATCCCAGTTCATCTCGCCCAAAAATACTTTCACTCCCATTCCCAGCTCATCTTTTCCAGGAAGATCAGGATACTGATTGACCATGTATTGTATAATCGCATCTGACGTTTTATTTTCGGTAACTGCTTTCTTGTAATTCTCCAGATATTTTTTAACAAAATCCAGAGATTGAGGAGCGAGGTTCAGTTTTGCAAAATGAGATGGAACTACCTGTTGCGGCTGTAAAGCCTTCATTGCATCAATCTGTCCGATCCATCTGTCGATAGCCTCTTTATTTTGGGTATCTGCCATCCAGAGATGAGAATCCACTGAAACAGAAATTCCACCAACGATAGTTTTTAATGAAGGAATCCAAAGAAAACTATGTGCAGGGTCATCAAGGTTCTGTCTGATCTCAATTTTATTTCCTTCCAAATCAGGGATAAAACTCACCGCTTCCGGTACAAAAACTTCTGAGGGAGCATCTGCTTTCAACTGTGGGTTCCAAACAGCTAATTTATAATCTTTTGAAGCAGATATGAGGTATGCTGTTTGGGCAGTTGAGATGATCTTCACATTAGGAAATGCTTTTTTAATAACATCTAATCCAAAATAAAAATCCGGATCACTATGCGAAATAAAAACAGTTTTCAGATTTTTTCCTGTTGCTTTTATTTCTTTGACTAACTGTTCTGCATATTGCTTTTGAAATTGAGCGTCTACAAGGATTGCATCTTTATCTCCATAAATCAGGGTTGACGTAATGGGGAAAATAGCTTTACTTCCTGGATTATATACTTTGATCTTTAGGTTTCCAGCCAATACAGTGCTCACAAAGGCCAGTACAGCAATTACTGATAATAATTTTTTTCTTAACATCATTGGGTATTTTAATTAATAAGCTGCTGTGAAACGTTCACGGATGTGATTATTTTGCTCTAATTCATCTACTAAAGCTACCGCAACATCTTCTACTGAAAGAATACTTCTTCCGTTTTCATCAAAGACAGGAGTTTCCAAAGAAGTTCTGTATTTTCCTGTTCTGCTTCCTACATTCGCTTGATTCATTTCAATCGCAGGGCTAAAGAAAGTCCAGTCAAGGGTGTTATTTTCCTTAATCTTATTTAAATAATCTCTTGCTGCAGTTGCTCCAGGTTTATATGCTTCCGGGAAATCTGGAGTATCTACGATTTGTACATTATCAGGAGTATAAAGACTTCCAGCTCCTCCTACAACGATTAATCTTTTTACACCCGATTTCTCAACAGCTTTTTCAATATTTTCAGAACCTGTAAGGAAATCATTATAAAGGTTTGGATTAGTCCATCCTGCGTTATAGGTGCTGATTACGGCATCAGTTCCCTGTAGGCCATCAGCTAATTGATCCACGTTATTTACGTCAATACTTTTTGCTTTTACCTTTTCACTTTGTTCTATTTTAGAAGCATCTCTTACAATGGCTTCTACTTCGTATCCTCTGTTTTCTAGTTCTTTCACAACATGTGAACCTACAAATCCTGTCGCACCGATTACTGCTACTTTTTTCATAATATTTATTTTAAATTAAATTGTAATAAAATTTGTTACATTTAAGGGTAAAAAATTTTTATTTGAATTGATCACAAAATGCCTGTAATGACTTATCTCCTAAAAATTGAATAACCAGTTTTTCTGTTTCACTGAATAAAGTATTCAAATGATTGTTAATTTCCCTACCAACATTACATGCCGGATTAGGATTTTGATTTTTTTTCCCAAGAACCTCGGTATTTTTTACTGCTGAATATATTTCGGAAATACTAATTGATTCTGCACTTCTCGCAAGCTGGCTTCCTCCTTCTTTTCCCTGTCTGCTTGTCACCAACCCAGCCGCTCTTAAAACACCTATTTCTTTACGAACAATTACAGGATTGATATTAATACTACCCGCCATCCATTCAGAAGTTAACCACTCCTGAGGACTTTCAGCCAATAAGGTCATAATATGTACTGCCGTAGCAAATCTTGTATTATTCATTTTAATTACCCGACAAAGGTAAAACAAAATTTCAAATGTAACAAATTTTATTACAGTTAAATTTTTCTTAAAGTACTAATTTGTCTAAATCCAATAACAGATAATTGATATTCTGATTGATCGTACGGGTTGCTGATTGCATTTGATTAAGCATTGCAGCACGGTTTTGCAGGTCATCAGCACGATAATAACCTCCATCGCTAAAAATAACAGAACTATTAGCATCCTTTTGATTATCATCAAACTGATAGTGAAGCCATCTTTGCTTCATACTCTGAATAATCGAATGTGATTCCTTATTAGAAAATTTCTTTTCTGTATACATATACCAGATAAAAGGCGGAAAATTGGGAGATTCCAGCTTTTCATGCCAGATATCCCTCAAAAGATTTCTCTGATGGACAAACTCTACTTTTTTTCCTTTAGGATTAAGCGTTGCCAAACCAAACCCAGCTCCTAAAGCACCTCCTCCAATATCTATAGCACTACTCCATCCTCCATCTTTTACAATTCCTCCGGCAATAGATGCCGCGGCACCAGCTACAATAGAATAAAGAATTAATTTATTATTCCTCGAACTGTTTAAGTTATCCACATAGCTTCCAATCTGAGCAACACGTTCTCCTTCACAATCAAATTCTGCAGCTACGGCATCCAGTTCAGTGAGGGCAATGGTTATTTTACTGTTTATTCTTGTTTTAAGTTGCAAAACTTTAACCTGAGCGCTTAAAGATGAATCTTTTTTCAGCTTCATGATATCATGAACTTCATCCAGGTTATCCAATGCATTTAAGATCAAAATACTCTGGTCAGAAAATGTTCCTTTGAGTTCTTTATTTGCAGACAAAATAGAATCTGAATTATAGGAAGGAAGTTTTTTGCTGTAATTATATTGGAACGGAGCTTTACAATAGCTGTCTTTTAGGGTAAGAATATTTTGCTTTATGGCTTGATTTTTTTTGGAAACACATGAAGTCATTAAGCTAAAAATAGCAAAAAGGTAAAGTAGCTTTTTCATTCAATCTTTTTTTGTGTAGTGAGTCAATTTCAATGGTCCGATCAATTAAAAATAATCTACGTTCCCATTGATTAACCTAAAATCTAAAGTACGAATTTAAAGCAAATAAAAAAATTTACCTGAATTTCAGGTAAATTTTAAGCTTTATTTAATAAGATCAATTATTTAATTCCCAGTAATTCAACTTCAAAAATCAAAGTACTGTTCGGACCAATTTCCTTACTGATCTGTTCTTCACCATACGCTAAGTTAGGGGGAAGAAACAGTCTCCACTTACTTCCCACGGACATTAATTGAAGAGCTTCTGTCCATCCTGAAATCACACGGTTCAATGGAAATGACGCCGGAGTTCCTCTTTTCACAGAACTATCGAAAACATCTCCTTTTATAGTCGTTCCGTGGTAGTGACATTTTACGGTATCTTTTGCTTTTGGCTGAGCTCCATTACCTTCTGTAATAATCTCATACTGTAAACCACTTGGCAACGTTACAACACCATCTTTTTTGGCATTTTCTTCCATGAAAGCTTTCCCTTCATTAAGGTTTTTTTCAGCCAATTCTTTTTTACGTTTAAATAACATATCTGCTACTCCCATTATTTAATTTTTTTACAAAGATAAACTTTCTAAAAAACAGTGAAAATTCAATGTTAATGAGATAAAACACTAAAATAACATTATTTTAACATGCAATTCGAAACTTGGTGTTATAATTGAATTTAAAAATTAATGCCAAGCCCAATACTATATAATAAGAAATTCAATGAACTGACGGAGGAGGAAAAAGAGCTTCTTACAATCAATAAAAAAAGCATTTCGGATTTTGTTGAACAGTCATCCATCATAAGTGATGTAGATTATGCCACGCGAAATGCGCATGCAAAGACTTATGCTGTTTTAAAAGGTGAATTTAAAATAAATCCAAACCTTCCTGAACAGTTACAACCCTTCTTTGATAAAGAAAGATATGATCTGATCATCCGGTTTTCCAATGCTCATTTGAAAATTAAACAATCTAAAAAAGATATGCCTGCTTATGGCTTTTCAGTAAAAATAAAAGATGATACCGGAGATGTATTGGCCAATTATCCATTGGTTAATTTTCCTTTGTTTCCGCTTAATTCAGTAAGTACGTTTTTGAAACTGTTTACTTCAATCAATCATTTTTTCACTAAAAAATGGAATACTTTAATTCCTCTGATAATTCAGATTACAAAAGTGGTTCCTTCGTTATTTACTGTTTCTTTTTTAAAGAACACCATCAAGCTCATTGGACAACGAAATAATTTTTTCCTTTCCTTTGACTACTATTCTGTTGGGGCTTACCGATTGGGAGAATATATGATCAAAATAAAACTCCGACCAAAATCTCCTCAAAAGAATTTTGGCAAGAAAATGAATACCCGCGAAGCAATTGAAAGTTACTTTCAATCTAATGAGTATACTGCAGATGTACTTATTCAAATATGTTATGATCTACATGATCAACCTATTAATAAGTTGAACCGGGAATGGAAAAATTCACCCTTCATTAAAGTAGGAGAAGTGAAAATTGGAAAAAATGCCATATTAGATCGTACATGCGAAAATGAATTATTATCCTTTAATCCATTTGAAAGTAAAACAATTTTTCAACCTGTAGGTAAAATACAGAAACTCCGGGATGAAGCGTATAAGGTGTCTATTCAGACGAGACGTAAGATTAATAAATTGTTGCATGGTAAATAACTAAAAGATTTAAAAATTGAAAAATTAAAAGATTGAAAGATTAAGATGGGTTGAGTGTAGAAATGAAACCCATTTTAGTCAATGAGATAGATTATTTTGAATTCATTTCTATCAATCATAAACAATAAAAAAGCCTTACTTTTCAGTAAGGCTTTTCTTCTTAATTATTATTAATTTTCTTCTAGTTTCTCTTTTTCATCTTCCTTTTTTTCAGGGAACATAATAGATAAAATAACAGAAATCACCAGTACTCCACCTACAATTCCAAGGGATACAGGAGATGAAATATGAATCCATGGAGCGATGAGCATTTTAACTCCAATAAAGGATAAAATAATCGCTAAACCATATGGTAATTTGCTGAACATATGAATAAAATTCGCTAATAGGAAATACAATGATCTAAGTCCTAAAATAGCAAATATATTAGATGTATAAAGGATAAACGGATCATCAGAAATTGCAAAAATAGCTGGGATCGAATCTACTGCAAAAAGAACGTCTGTAAATTCAATTACTCCAACAACCACTAAAAGAGGTGTTGCCATTCTTATCCCATTCTGGATCGTAAAAAACTTATCTCCATCGTAGTTATCAGAAACTTTCCAGAAACTTTTTATTAATCTGGCTCCTGCAGTATTGCTATAATCTTCATCGTCATCATCATCTCCGTCACCCCATGATTTTATACCTGCATACACAAGGAATAAACCGAATAACATCATAACAATATTAATCTTCACTGCTTCACCAAAAATATTCATCTCAGGTAAATAGGTCAGGTTGATAAGTCCAACTCCGGCAAAAATAAAGATCGCTCTAAATATCAACGCTCCTATAATCCCCCAGAATAAAACTTTATGATGTAAATATTTTGGAACCTTGAAGAATCCGAAGACAAGGATAAACACAAAGAGGTTATCCACAGAAAGTGCCTTTTCAATCCAATACGCCGCCTGATATTGTGTGAACTTTTCTACAGCAAGGGCATGGCCGTCGGATTGATTAAACACCCAATACACCACTCCTGAAAAGATCATGGATAATGAAATCCATACGACTGACCAGATAGTAGCTTCTTTAGATGAAACTTCATGACTTTTTTTATTAAAAACTCCTAAATCCAGAAGCAACATGATAACAACCGTTATCGCAAATCCCCACACCAGACCCGGATGCAGTTCTAAAATACTTTGATGTTTTTCCACTTTTATTATGTGTTATTATATGATAAAAAGCAATAGCTGTACAAAGTACAATTATTGCTAATTTATTTTAATTTGCGTAAATATAACTATTTCCGATATAACTCAACCTGACAAAACCCCATTCCACATATTATTTCTTTATTAAATAAATGTCAGGACTGCTATTTAGGAATAATAGCCTATTTAAAATCTTATATCTTAAAGATACTTTTGCTGAACTGTCTGAATCGTTTGCTCCAATTTTCTATCAGCAGTCGGATCACCAATTGCATTGAACTTCCATTCTCCATTTCTTCTGTAGAAAACCCCCATTACCATAGCAACATGCCCGCTAAATGATTTATCATTAGCGATATCATATTTAGCAAAAACCTCTTTTACATTAGTGGGTGTCCCCTCATAAATACGAATAGAAGCAAAAGGAATTGTCCCGAAATCCTGTCCTCTGTAGCTGTTTAGGACCAGAGCAACATGGTCCACATTCGAATCCAACTGGTTGAAATCTACAGTGATTACTTCATTGTCCAATCCATCATCTCCGTCTACATCTCCTGTAAGATCGTCTCCACTGTGTCTTACTGACCCATTTTTAGATTTTAAATTTCCGAAGTATATAACTTCAGTTGCATTCTTGTTTGCATCGTATAAAATACAGCTTGCATCCAAGTCTACAGCTTCTTTTTTAGTTCCACCAAAAAAACTTTTTTTCTCAATTGCACCCCAGTTGATACCAACACAAGCCTGCGTAAGAACTGCTCCGTTTTCTTTGGTCAGATTAATTCTTTGACCTTTTTGTAAGTTAATAGCCATCTTTTTATGTTTAGTTATTTTTTATAGTTAAGTTGCGAAATCGCTGAATCGCAAAATTGCTTTTTATTCTACCTTGTTTTGATGGTAGTTTTTTTTAAGTAAAATCGTTAAACTGAAGAACTGTAAAATTGCTTTCTATTCTACCTTATACAAACGATTTCCCAGTTTTACAAATATGCGATTTTGCCATTTTGCCTTTTCGCCTTCTCTTAATTCTTCAAATTTAAATTAAGCATTGCACGCAAAATATTCGTTTCTTCATTGACATCAAATATCTTACTCATGATATCAACGTTTTCCAGGTTTCGCAGATAGTCTTTTAAAACAGATTCTACATCATAAGGTAGTGTCCGCTTTCTCTCACCTATTGATTCTTCCAGCTCTTCATTTTTTCTCTTCAACTGATTGATAATCACAATTTGATTGGATTCATTTTCAGATGTGTTCAAATAGGCTAGTTCATCATCGATCAGATACAATCTTTTTTCTTCAACATTGAATATAAAGTGTTCATCAGACTGAAAGATCTTAAACAATTCATATTCGTTCCTATCGATACGATATCCGCACATGAAGCGAACTTTAAAATTCTGTATATTCAGTTTACCTAATAATTTTCTCTCTATCGAATAGTCCTGATATTGATAGGAAGGTACCGGATGAAATGTAAGTTTCGATTCGTCAGCTTCCGTTCTGTAAAATTCTGTTGCATATTTTTTATGAAAATACAAAACATCATTCCAGTTAAGCGTAAATTGATCTTCCGTCAGATCTTTATACAGATTTTTCAGATGTTTAGAAAATATACCACTGTACATTTTTCTATCTACTTCAAAACTATCAACTTTCCTTTCTTCAAAAGTTGAAATGTATTGGTTATTAATATTGATTTCATTAATAACAGCCAGCAAATCGTTTTCCTTTTTCTTTTTGATCTTGGTCAACAATTCAATTACGCTGTCTGTATACTGCAGATGAAAAAGCTCCAGTTTCTGGTAGTCTAATGTCTTGTTTTCATTAAACAAGTTGTGTATAATATCTGTTTTAATGTAAATGGATATTATATCAACATTTTCAAAGAAGTTAGCAAGAAGTTTAAGCTTTGTTAATCTTCTTTTACTCTGAGACATTATGCTTACAGCTTCATCATCCACCGGTATATCGTATTATTAACCTCTAATATTTGCTTTTAATTCGCTCTCTAATGTTTGTAGATCCTGATCCAGTTTTCTTCTGTTTTCCGTTCCTTGTTTTTGGATCTGCTTCACTTCATTCAATGTATTGATCAACATTGCTGTTGTTTCTTTCAATGTCTCAGCTGACACAATGGTCTGTTCATTAGCTTTAGCAACATTTCTTGAATTCTGCCCCAAACGTTCTGCATTTTTCCTTAGAATTTCTTCTGTTGTAGAAGATACTTTCTGCTGAATTTCAATATTCTGCTGTTGTCTGTGCATTGCTACAGCTAAAGAAAGTTGGTTTTTCCATACAGGTAAAGTTGTTGTAAGGATCGTCTGCGCTTTCTCAGCAATAGAAACATTATTGTTTTGAACCAGCCTGATCTGCGGAAGGGATTGCATCATGATCAAACGAACCACTTTAAGATCCGCCAACCTCCTATCTAATCGGTTGATAAAATCTCTTTTATCAGCAATTTGATAATCAGCATAATTCTGAACATTCGTTTCCATTTCTGCAAGTTCTCTTCCTGCTCTTTCCATTCTCAAATTCCCGGCAATTACAAGATCTTCTATTTGCTTGATAGAATTTACATTGCTATCGAAAATAGTCTGAAGTACAGCATTATCTTTAGTAGAAGTAATAATTCCGGCATTTACTTTATATGAAATCTGATCGATATTGTTTACGATTTTATCATATTTAGCAAATAAGTTCTCTACCTGGGTGATTACTTTTTTCATGAATGGCAAACGGCTTAAAAAACTTTTCGCCTTATTTCCACCATTGATTTCGTCTACATCCACGTAATTAAGTTCAACCAATAAGTTATTGATCAACTCTCCTACTTCTCCTGAATTAGACCTTCTAACGTTATTCAAAAAGCTATCACTCTGATTAGCCAAAGTTTTTTGAAGTTCCGAACCAAAATTTACGATAGAACCGGGGTTGGTTTCATCAATAGCATTAGCTGCTGTTTCATATTTCTGAAGATCCTGGCTTTGTATCTGACTCAAATTTACATTTCCATCTCTATCAACAAGAACTGGTGGTGTACCTGGCGCGGGTTGACTTGGCTGAGCGGGTTCAAATGTTTTAAGAGGTTCAATGGATCCAAGTGGATCAATGGGTTGATTAGGTTGGTTATCCATGATAAATTATTGATAAATTGATACAAATTTTTCAAGGCCTTCTCTTTGTCCGCTTCCTACAGCTTCGAATTTCCATTCTCCGTTTCTGTTGTAGATTCTACCAAACTCTACTGCTGTTTCGATAGAGAAATCTTCATCTAATTCGTATTTTAAGATTTCCTCATTGGTATCTGTATTGAAAATTCTGATGAAAGAATTTCTTACCTGTCCGAAGTTTTGCTTTCTTGCTTCTGCTTCGTGGATTGTAACCACTACCGTAATTTCTTTGACCGCAGAATCAATTTTAGTCAAATCAATTTTGATTTGCTCATCATCACCATCTCCATCACCGGTTAAATTATCACCAGTATGGATCACAGCTTTATCCGGAGACTCCAGATTGTTATAAAAAATAAAGTGATTATCTGAAACCAATTTTTTATTTTCTCCTAATAAAAATAGAGAAGCATCCAGATCGAAAGCACCTCCTGTAGATGTATTATTAATATCCCATCCTAAACCCACTGTGAATTTAGGGGCGTTTATATTTTCTCTTTGTCCTTTTTGTAAGTTAATAGCCATAATATAATTCGGTTTGTGTTAAAGTATTGATGTTATTTTCGTATTCTTCTATTAAATGATAATTGTTGCTGATTGCTAATTCCAGTAAGTCATCCATGAGTTCCTTTCTTACTTTAGACGTAAGATATTCAAAATTACTTGAATTCAACCCTAAAATATATTTTACAATCCTTGTATTAAACTGAAAACTTGGCTTTCCCATTACTTCAACAATATGATCCACATTTTTTACTGCATAATAATTGAAGTAGTTCTCAATGGTCGGATCAATATCAAAGTTCATCAGCTCAGCATAATACAGGAACATAAAATCTGCATGTACAGCATATTCATTTAATATTTTATTGACTGTATGTTCGTGACTTCCTGTGATTTTTATATCATCTATAAAAATACAAAGTTTTCCCCGTAAAAAGTCTTTATCAATATAATAAGTATCATTAGCGATCAGATTTTTGCGATCTTCAAAACTTAGATTTCCATAATCTGTAGTATAGGTATGATTACGGTTGATCTTAGACAAGATGCTAGACTTTTTTCCTCTTTGAAACAGATAAAAATCCAGGTATTTCTTAAAGTAAAAGCACAAGAAATTGGAAGCAGTTGGAATCGCCATATAAGGACTTGGTAAAATCACAATCTCCTTATCCGTATTAAAAAGTTCTTCGTGATGCAAAATAAACCCATCGAATAACTCCTTTGCAAACTTTTCAGCATAAGATCTGTCTCCATATTTAAAATAACTGTATTCTGCAGGGGAAAAGGTAAATTCCTCAGCAGAATGAATATGATGTAAACTGTACCTCTTGTTCATGGTTATATTGGGTATTTAAGTAAGTGTGCGTTGAAACCAAAACTCTTTGCTCCATTAAAATCAGCGACCAGGTTATCACCGATATGTAAGATCTGATGCAGTTCTAGATCCTGGTTTTTAATTTTATTTTTCACTTCCTGAAAAACAGCAGGATTGGGTTTTGAACAATTAATTTCATCAGAATAAATATGAAAATCTATGTATCTATCTAGATTTTCTTCGATCAGAAACTTTCGTAAAGTTCTTCCTTTTATAAAACCTGTATTGCTTAATATATTGATCGTTTTTCCCTGATCTTTGATTTCATTAAAAACCTGATGAACGTTTTCAAAAATAATGACCGGCTTATATTCAAGAAATAATTCTTCGCTTTTGATATAAAATGCATTCAGATTATCTCTGTTTATTTGCTTTATATCCACATTCAAAGCATTTAATATAAGTAAGTAAATTTCAAAAGTATCCACATTCCCTCCTATCACCTCATTGATCGTATTGCATAAATCATCATAGTATTTTACGGTTTTTGCAACTTCTTCTATGGGCTTATTAATGGCAAAAAACGAGGAGAACAGCTCAACTCTTTTTGCTTTAAATTCAGGATGAGATTTTATTAGGGTAAGCCACAAATCAAAAGAAAAATGATGGTGGTTATGGATGTCAATATCTGTTTTCAAAATGGTACCAAATTACAATTTACATAAAGCTGTGCTTCAATACAACAACTTTATATAATTCCTTATTTTCGTCGTTAGTTTTTAATTGAATTATTCAATTCCTTTCAAAGATAATTTTTTAAATTCAAAGTCTGTTTTTTTTATAACTTTTTAAGATTTTGAGCCTTCGTTTTTACTCAGCTTTGACAATTTTTTTGATATTTTAAGAAATTTCAGTATTTTTGCATCCGACTAACTATCAAGCATGTCAACAAAAATGATACATATTATAACTTTAAGCAATCCTATCAGAGCGGTGTACTTTGGTAGCATTAAATATTTATCTGAATAGTTTACGACCTTTATTTTACAAAAATATATTGAAGGCCTTTCTATTTAGATAGGCCTTTTTTGCTACCCTATTTCCAGATCTTACAATAAAGAGGTTTCAATATTGAAACCTTAAAATCAACCATTTAATTTAAAAAAATGAAATATAACACAAGAAATATAGGGATAATAGCACATGTAGATGCAGGAAAAACAACTTTAACGGAAAGATTACTGTACTATACAGGACTCATTCATAAAATAGGAAACGTTGACGATGGGAATACCACAATGGATAAAGATATTCAGGAGAAAAATCGTGGAATTACCATTTCTTCAGCAGCAGTTTCCACTCAATGGAAAAAAGACGATAAGGTCTATAATATCAATATCATTGATACTCCAGGCCATATCGATTTTGCTGTAGAAGTAGAGCGTTCATTAAGGGTTTTGGATAGTGTGGTAGCCGTTTTCTGCGCCTCTTCGGGAGTACAGCCCCAAACGGAAAATGTCTGGTTCCAAGCCGAGAAACATGGCACCTCTAGAATCTGCTTCATCAATAAGATGGACCGTATTGGTGCAGATTTTTTTGCAGTAATAAGAGAAATTGAAACAAAGCTTAATACAATTCCTCTTGCACTACAAATTCCAATCGGCTCAGAAGATAGTTTTGAAGGAATCATTGATCTGATCACCCAAAAAGCATGGTATTGGACTGACGAAAATGGTGAGATTATGATCGAAAAAGAGATTCCGGAAATTTATAAAGAGGAAGCTCATGAATACAGAATGAAACTCATGGAAACTCTGGCGGAATATGATGATGTTTTTTTTGAAGTCTTTATAGATAATGAAGATATTATCTCTAACGAAATGATCTTTGAAAGCATTAAAAGGACCTGTCAATCTCAGACGATAGTTCCCGTTTTATGTGGCTCAGCATTCAAAAACAAAGGAGTCCAACCTTTGCTTGATGCTATTGTTAATTACCTTCCGGCTCCGGATCAGTTACCTTCTATAAAAGGAAAAAATCCGAAAACCGAAGAAACTATAGAATTGGAAAGAAATCATGATGAAGTTTTTTCAGGATTGGTTTTCAAAGTCATTATTGATAAGCACATGGGTAAACTTGCAATGCTTCGTATCTATTCGGGCGAAATAAAATCTGGGGATACAGTTCAAAATGTGAGAACAGGTGAAAGTTTCAGGATATCAAGAATCCTGAAAATGCAATCTGATAAGACTCTAACTGTTGATGGAGGAAAAGCAGGTGATATTGTAGCTTTAACAGGTATAAAAGATGCAAAAACCGGCGATTCTTTATCAGGTCTTGACCAACCAGTTTTGTTGGAATCAATCACAATTCCAGCTCCTGTTATCCGTGTATCAATAGAACCCAAAACCAATAATGATGAAAAATCTTTTGGTCTGGTTTTAGCGAAAATCCAAGAGGAAGACCCTTCCTTATTGGTAGAAAGGGATAAACAAACTGGTGAAACGATATTGAGTGGTTTAGGAGAGCTCCATTTAGAGGTGACTTTAGAGAAAATTCGATTGAATCATGGTATAGAAATCAATCAAGGCAAGCCTAAGGTTTCATACAGAGAAATTTTAACTGAAACAAGAATCCACAGAGAGAAACTTTCTAAACAAAATGGAGGAAACGGGCAGTTTGCGGATATCACTTTTGAAATCGGGCCTAGAACGGACAACGAATTTGGTCTTGAATTTATTAATAAAATCAAGGGAGGTGTAATTCCTAATGAATTTATTCCATCCATTGAAAAAGGTTTCAGAGACGCAATGGAAAATGGGCCTTTGAGTGGCTATCCTTTAGAAAGTATGAAAATAACCCTATTAGATGGATCTACTCATAGTCAGGATTCAGCTGCTTACGATTTCGAATTGGTTGCAAGAGATGGCTACAGATCTACCTCAAAACAATGTAAACCTAAGCTAATGGAACCCGTTATGCAGGTTGAAATTCAAAGTATTGAAGAATATACAGGAGCCGTAACTGCTGATATTAATAAAAGAAGAGGTATCATTACTTCTATTGATGAGCGATCAGGAAGAAAAATATTTATCGCAGAAGTCCCGTTGGCTTCTACATTTGGATACATTTCTGACCTGAGAACACTAACAAGCGGAAGAGCTTCCATAAGTATGAAATTATCTCACTATGCTTTAGTGCCTGATTTCATTACCAACATCGTAATAACCTAAAAAGACAAGGACTGTAATATAATTACGGTCCTTGTTTAGTTATTTTATCTATAGTGCTTAAAAAACAATAATAAACTTATCCAATAAGTTTGATTTTTAATAATTTTACCTTTTAGAAACTTAATTAGTTTCATAATAAAACCAATAATATTTTTCAAAATGAATAATGATATATTTATTTGCCATAACTGCCCCATGACCAGAACAATGGCAAGTATTGGAACAAAATGGAAACCTATTATTATTTATACAATAGGAAAAAGGACCATCCGTTTTGGACAAATCTATGCTCTTATGGGAATCATCTCAAAAAAAGTATTAACTGAACAACTGAAAGAACTGGTTGAAGACGGAATCATAAGTCGTGAAAAATTTGATGAACTTCCACCCCGGGTTGAATATACTTTAACCCCAAAAGGAATTGATCTGCTACGCATTTTAAATATGCTAACTATCTGGAATGACAAACACAATCCTGAGCCTGCTCAAAAATAGATAACAGAATAAGCAGGCATAATCCAAAACACTTTTGCTTTCATATTGAATCTTCCAAAATCGGCTTTAAAACAGAAAACATATTCTAATTCAAATTTTTAAGAATGGTAAAAGTGCCTTAATTAGTACGTCCCTGAATACTATAGGGAATAGGTATCCATACATAATGATTGTTTTCAAATTTCAGATGTCCTAGTCCCGGAAAAGAAATATGACTTGCCGCAATTAGATACTTTTCACTAACGGCTTTTTTATAGAATTCTTCCCTTTTGTTTTTTCCATGATTAAGGCTTACATCAAAATGATCATCCATTAATGGATCAATAAACTGCACACTCCCGATATGAACCAGATCTCCCCAAAAGATCATTTTTTCGCCTTTTGTTTCCAAAAAATAAACTGTATGTCCAGGAGTGTGCCCCGAAGCTAAAGTCGCTTTAATACCTGGTAAAACTTCAATATCCGAAGTAAACGTTTTTATCTTTCCAGTCTTGATATATGGAGAAAGTGATTCTAATGCATTTTGAAATGATTTAGGGTCATTCCCCGCGTCATTTTCATTGGCCATTTTCCTATTCTGATCATTGATCCAGTAATTAAATTCCAGGCTATTAACATGAATATCTGCATTTTCAAATATCTTTCTCTTATTTCGTGTAAGCCCACCGGAATGATCTGCATGAATATGCGTGAGAAGAATATCTGTAATCTCGGAAGGTTTATAACCTGCTGATTTTAGACTCTGAACAATGTTTCCGCTCAACTTACCTCCAAATAAATCACCAGCACCGGCATCCACCAGAATAAGTTTTGATTTTGTTTTTATCAAGTAGGCGTTGATTGAAATTTCAACCGGATTTTTAATAAATGATTCTTCCAGGAGTTTTGTTGCTGTTCCTTTTTCGCTATTATACAGCAAATTTTCCGCATCGATAGTAACTGTTCCGTCCAATAAAGCGGTAATTTCAAATTCACCAAATTTAATTTTGTAGCTTGGCATTTGTGCAGATACATAAGAAATCTGCACGAGCAATAAGAGGGCAACAAGAATTTTTGTGATTTTTTCACATATTTTACCTCCGTTTTGATTTATATTTTTCATAAGTAACTCAATTAGTCCCGCAAAGTTACCTTTTACAGTTACTAAAATAAACCATTATAATAAATAGTGAACACCTATTTGTAACCAGAAAATCAATATTGATGAATTAAATTAAAGGAAACATGTAGAATAAAGTGACAGTTACTTTTCAGGCATTACTTTATACGTTGGATCATCTTCGATATTGACATCAATGACCGCTTCAGCCGTTTTTAAAATTTTTCTGCAATCCTCACTCAAATGACGTAAGTGCAAGGTTTTATTCAAATCATGGTAACGCTTTGATAATTTATCCAAAGCATCGATAGCACTCATATCTACAATTCTGCTTTCTTTAAAATCTATGATTACCTTGTCCGGATCGTTGGCTGGATCAAATTTATCCATAAACGTAGTTACAGAACCAAAAAATAAAGGTCCAAATATTTCATAATGCTTTACACCATCTTTATCAACAGACTTTCTGGCTCTGATTCTTTTTGCATTATCCCAGGCAAAAACTAAAGCTGCAATAACAACACCTACTAAAACTGCTAAAGCCAGGTTGTGTAGCACAATGGTTATCAAAGCCACTACGATCCCAACAAAAATATCTGATTTCGGCATTTTGTTCACGATCCTTATGGAAACCCATTGAAAAGTACTTATTGCAACCATCATCATTACTCCCACTAACGCCGCCATTGGTATTTTTTCTATAAAAGGAGCTCCAACCAGAATAATAATTAAAATAGTTATAGATGCAATGATCCCTGACAATCTCGCTCTTGAACCTGCATTAAGGTTTACTAAGGTTTGAGCTACCATCGCACAACCACCCATTCCTCCAAAAAAACCATTGGTAATATTAGCAAGTCCTTGGGCTATAGATTCACGATTGGCATTACCTTTAGAGTCTGTTATCTCATCTACCATTGATAATGTAAGAAGGGATTCAATAAGTCCTACCCCTGCCATAATCATAGCATACGGGAAAATAATATTCAGTGTTTCCAGAGAAAATGGAACTTTGGGAATATGGAAAGGTGGAAAATTCCCACTGATATGAGCAATATCTGCAACAGTCTTTGTATTAATATTAAAACCAGCTACAACTCCAAATACAACTAAAATAGCCACCAGGGAAGCTGGGATTACTTTCGTCACCTTAGGGAAAAAATAAACAATAGCAATTGTAAAGACTGTAAGCCCTCCCATTATGTATAAAGAAGTACCCTGAAGCCATTGAACAACACCCTGAGCATCTACAAATTTAAACTGCTCAACCTGAGCCATAAAAATAATGACCGCCAATCCATTTAAAAAACCATACATAACAGGCTGTGGAATGAGGCGAACAAATTTTCCCCACTTAAAAACTCCCACTAATATTTGAAAAATTCCCGCCAAAGCTACAGTAGCAAATAAATATTCTACACCATGAGATTTTGCCAGAGCAATCAATACAACAACAGTAGCTCCTGCCCCACCAGAAACCATTCCTGGTCGACCTCCAAAAACAGCGGTTATCAAACCCATTAAAAATGCTGCGTACAAACCAGTCAAAGGAGACAAGCCAGCCAAAATTGCAAATGAAAGCGACTCCGGAATCATAGTCATAGCAACTGTAAGTCCGGCAAGGATTTCATTTTTATAATTTATTTTTTCAGAAAATTTGAAAATCTTGATAGATGTATTCATAATTTCGACAAAGGTAAAAACTTGAAACATTATATACAATAATCAAATTTTCAAAATAGCATAAACGAATAAGCATTATTGACAAAAATTTATATATAAATTTATATTGTTAAAAATATAAAAATTTTACACCTCTAATTTTTCGTTAAAATCAATTTTTAACATTATTTATTACTATTATCTTTTGCATCAATTTCATTTTTTTCTATATTTGAAAGCCAAGAAGTTAATTATTTCTTATGCTTTTTTTAATTGAAATAAGATTTTACTAATTTAACCTTAGCATAAAAAATTAATCTACCATAAAACAATATAAAAAGAAATTGCATGAAAGGGCTTTACGTACTATATTTTTGCTACAGCAGTCATTAGACCGATATATAGCATTTGTATTAGACGAGATAAAATAATTATCGCTAAAAGCATGATGGAAGTTTGAAGGATACTCAATTCTTTACTATTCAAAATCTAGCATACAGTGGTGTATACCATTAAAGGTCTTGTATTTACCTCCTTGCGCTTGACATACATCGATTACATTATTTCATTCCGAATCTATTATTAATGCATATTTCTAATAATAGATATTGTGGCATTTTTATTTTACATAACGCACATCACATACTAATAACAAAATATTTACTTTATAGATGTTATACAAAGAAATACACATAGGACAATTCATTAAAGAGCGAGTTGAGGATAAAGGAATTACATTAGAAAGAATCTGTAATTTCTTAAATAAAGATGAAGAATTCGTTGAAAACATGTACAATAACAGATCGATAGATACTGAAGTATTGTTAAGATGTAGTAAATTACTGGAGTATGATTTCTTCAGACTGTACAGCTCCCATCTAATTTTATATGCTCCTCCGGCAGCCGTTAATAAGAACACTGAGAAATCAGACAAAATCCCTTATTTCAGAAAAAACATTTACACTCAGGAGATCAAAGAATTTATTATCAAAAGAATTCAGTCCGGTGAAATGAGCCTGAATGATGTAATAAAAGAATATTCCATTCCGAAAAGTACTCTTCACCGTTGGCTACAAAAAATAAACACACCAAATAAATAAGATATAATGCGACCAAATTACAGCAAAATTTATCATGATATGCTCCGATTGGAACATCCTGATAAATTAGAAGAACCAAAAATTAAAGAATTACTTAAGAGGCTTAATACGTCTGATGATGTTTTAAAACTTAATGACAGACTTTTTGAGCAATCCAAAGAAAGTTCAAAAAACAATCAAAAATTAAAGACCTACGACAAGAAAACAATGCTCAAATTATTACAATACCAGAGAAAGCATGGTTTTTCTACCAGTTATATGTCTAAGAAGTATAAGATAAGCAGAACGACCATTGCAAAATGGAAAAAGAATTTTGAAGAAGAACTTAATTAATATAAAAGAACTTGTTTCACAAGTTCTTTATAGTTGAAAGTTGAAAGTGGAAAGTTTATTTCTTAATAAATATAAGTCTATAACTTTGAATTTTCAATTTTCAACTTTCCATTTTCAATTTGCATATTTCTGAACTACTTTTTAATTTTCCAATTATTTTTCAAGTTATAATATCTATCACTCATTTTCTATAAAGGAATTGAGCAAATATCATTTTTGAAAAATTGATTTCTATTTTTGTTATTACATATAATACTAAATATTACGATCATGATCAAAGGACTTTATGAGACACATGTACAGGTAAGTAATTTGGAGAATGCCATTCAATTTTACACAGAAGTTTTAGGACTAAAACTAGCACACATGGATGAAACACGGCCGATTGCATTTCTATGGATTGGTGAAGGAAAAGAATTTATGCTAGGCCTTTGGGAGCAAAAAGAAAATCTACAACCAAGACATTTTGCTTTTTCAAGTGATAAAGAGGATATTCTGAATTACTCTGCTGAATATCTAAAGAATAAAAATCTGAAACCCTATAATTTCCTGAAAGATGAATCAGACAAGCCAATGGTTTTTGCCTGGATGCCGGCACTTGCTATTTATTTTAATGATCCCGATGGAAATAGTCTTGAGTTTATTTCTATTCTCGAGGGTGAAGGCAGGCCGGAACTGGGAGTTATTTCTTATGAAGAATGGTTGAGCAAAAAATAAATATCACAATAAAAAAGACAAGCCTGAATTCAGACTTGCCTTTTTTTATTGTAAATACTAATCCTGGAGAAAATGAATAATCTCTTTTGCTTTATTGATTAGAACATGCCCTTTATCTTCATCAATAATTGTTGTATAGATTGGTAAAGTCCTATTAAAACGTTCTGATATTCTCTCTATTGAACGTACCACGTCATTTCTTCCTCCAATTACCAAAACCGGCATTTTCAATTTCTGCAACTCATGGTCTTCAAAAATATATTCTTTATCCATTCGTGAATGCACATTATTTTGCATGAGATTCATAAACTCAAGAATCTTTGGATCAACCTTCTGGTTCCCTAAAATGATCTTATTGATTTTCTTTCTTCCTGCTTTTCCAAATAGTGAATAGAATATAGCTTTGAGTACAAAACTCCCATTCGTCTTTACGACTCCGGCAGGAGAAAGAAGGACAAGTTTATTTATCTTTTCAGGAAAACTAGATGCAAAACGAATTCCCAGCCATCCTCCCTGAGACAATCCTACTAAATTAATTTTTTGAATACACAAAGTACCTAACACCTCATTTAACCATTGGGCATAATCAGTTGTTTCATAAGGAAGTCTGACCTCTGCACTCTTTCCGGGTTCACCAATAATATCGATAGCCAGAACTCTATATTTTTGAGCATATATAGAAATTTCAGAGATCCACGATGTTGAATTAGATGATGCACCATGCAAAAGCACGACAACTTCATCATTTTCATTTCCAGCTTCTAAAATAAAAGTATCACCAAAGCTCGTTTTACATATTTTTGATTTGATGTCTGCATTGGAACTCTGCAATGCATTATCATACATGGTAAGGATTTTTTGCCTTCCTTCGTCATTCTTAAAAACAGTATTTTTTCTCATTACTGATTCATTTTAAAACTTCATTATTATCACCTGATTTTTTCCATCTAAAAAAGCGAGCAGATTTTATTTTCATAGAAATCTGCTCTTATGAGAATGGTTATTGGTTTTATTTTGCAAAAATCTCTTTTAGCTGAGAAACGATATTGCTATTTCCGGACACTGTAATGTCTCCAATCTTATCGGCAATCTTCTCCATATATTCCATCTCCTTTAATTTCCATAAGACCTCATTCTCTTCCATCAGTTTTGCAGTGTTTAGTAAACTTCTTGTAGAAGCTGTTTCTTCACGGCGCATAATGCTGTTAGCCTGAGCTTTTTTCTCAGCGATCAAAACCTGGTTCATAATTTCTTTCATTTCTCCGGTTAGGATCACATCCCGGATTCCAGCATCTGTTGCCTTTAAACCAAGATCCTCTGCCTTGTTACCCAGATTGTCAAGAATCTCTTTTCCTACACTATCTTTTTTCAATAACAGTTCATCTAATGTCAAAGCACCCACAAATTCACGTAAAGCCAATTGCATCAGGATGTATAATTGTTTATCGTACTCTTTATTATCCATCAATGCTTTCACAATGTTTTCAACCTGATAACGCACATAAAAATTGATTCGAAGCATTGCCTTATCTTTTGTTAGCAACTCCTGACCAGCAATTTCCATTTGCTGCATACGGGTATCAACACTTTTTACTTCAATGGAAATTTCATTCATCCAGAAGTAGTATGTTCCTGCTTCCAGAACTTTCGTCAGCTTTCCGTCAATGATCAGCAAACCTTTATGTTGATTGGTTACCACAAACTTTCTGACAAGGTTTTTCAACTTTGCATTTTCCAGAATGGTTTTGGAAATTCTTTCAGTGATATCAACTTTTGTTAAGTCAATTCTTTGAAATGATCTGTTCATTACACCTTTCCAAACAGCATATTGACCTACATGCAGAACTTCTTTGAAAATTCCGTTTTCATAAACCAAAACAAGTTCTCCATCTTTTACTTCAATAATCTCCAACATAGTGTTCAGCTCTTCATTTTTCAACAAAAGCAATAGATCATCATTAGCCTGTAATAATGTTTTCATTTCATAGGTTTCTACGGATTTATTACCAAAGATCCAGTGATTACCTTCTTTTAAGATCTCAATCAGATTTCGGTTTTTAAATACCAAACCGACTTGATATGCTTTAATTTGTACATTTCTAAACATCATATTATATTTTAAAGGTTATTTATTTTAATAAAAGGAAAATCTGAGATCTCTTCTTCCAAAAATGGCGGAAGTAAAGCATTTCAAAAAAAGTATTCATTTCAGAATAAGCAGTTTTAAAATGAGTTTCTAATCTTTCAGTTCTTGGGCGTGTCCCTTGCCATCGCTAAAACAACAGCTTGGGTCGCTACGTTCACTTCTATCTTTTTTGCAAAACAAAAAAGGATATCCGTTACCATCGCTCACGCAAAAACTTCCTTTTCAGAAAATGCATTCAATCTTCATTATTCATCAATTGAATTCTATTCTTAGAAAAACATCTTTTCTTACAGGCTTTTTCAAAACGTTGCCTAAACAACTGAAAAAAAATCAGACTTTTCCATAGCGAATGTTTTGTAAGAGAACATTCAAAACTCGATCAAAAATAGATTTTGAGTCTATTTTACCTACATTAAAAGTGTAGTGCTCTAACCAACTGAGCTATCTCATTAGAAATGAGAGTGGGGATCGAACCCACGCCAAAAAGCTATTACTCTAACCAACTGAGTTATACTCCCGTACGGAAATAGAAGGATTCGAACCTTCGACCCATAGCACATGGTAGAAGTTTTTTGGAAAACTCCTCAAACCTTCAAGTCAAGCTGAACAGAAAACAATCATGTTTCTCAACAAATTTTTCTGCAATGGTGATATACCGAAACACTCAACAAGACTTCCTTGATATTTTAATTAAAGCTTATTTTTCAAAACTTTAATACTGTTTCATTTTGATAATGCAAAGTAATTACACAAATACGCAATCTATTTGCGTTGTTATTTTTTTTCGAAAAAATTTATTTTTTAATAAAAAGAAATAAGACAAAAGGGGGTTTAATTCGAGACAATCCTTTCAAATTAAAACAAAAAAAAGTTCTCAACTCATACATAATCCATTAAAATAATTATATTTGCAAAATAAAAAATACTTGACAACTCAAATATATATCAATGATAAGTACTGATTTATTACTCTTGATTAATATCACTAAAGTACAGGCTATTCTCTCAAGAAAGTTTGATGCTCTCAGTGTGCATGGACTTAGCTTTAGTGATTTTACGATTCTGTACATCCTTATTAATTCGTCGGAACATAAAATCCGTAGGATCGATCTGGCAGAGAAGATAGGATTAACAGCTTCCGGAATCACAAGACTTCTTAATCCACTTGAAAAAATCGGCCTTGTTTCCAGAGAAGCCAATGAAAGAGATGCACGGGTCAGCTATGTCGTGATCACCGATACCGGAAAAAAGGTATTCGAAGAAGCAAAAAAAACAGCAGAAAGCATTACCTCCGAGGTACTGTCTTTTAAGAAAAATAAATCTCTTAAAACCAGCATCGATTTATTATTTGAATTAGGAGGAAACATACAATAGCCAAAAGATAATTGAATTTAAATGAAAAATACACTTAAACAGCAACTTAGAGAAAAAGCTAAAAATCATTCTGTAACCATGGGAATTCTTGCTGTTAAAAATACGCTCACAGGAAAGCAGTTGATTCAAGGTTCTCTCAATGTTGAGGCATTGGAAAACAAAATAAGATTTTCTTTAAGTATCGGACAATATACTCACCGTGAATTACAAGCTGACTGGAATGAATATGGAGAAAATGCTTTTACATTCGAATGCATTCTTGTCATAGAAGCCCAAAACAATCCATACATTAATTATCGACAGGAAGTTTCAAAGGCACAAAAAAACTGGATTGAAAGCTATGAATTTCCAGAAAATCTTTATAAAATTTGAAAAATGTCAACACCTTATTTATACCCTACTCACGAGGCAGGAAAACATTTATTTAGTAAAAACATAAAAGGTTCTATTGTTAATTTGAATCTTATTAAACTAAAAAAAGAAGCAGATTACTCTGCTCATCCGGAGCTGAAACCCCAAAAAGCGATCAGCGGATGGGATGCGTACTTTCAATATATTAAAGAAACAGAACCTTTTTTGGTAGCAGGAGGAGGTGAAATACTATTTATTGGAAGTGGTGATCAGTTTTTAATAGGTCCCGAAAAAGAGTATTGGGATATTTGCATGCTCATTCGCCAGAAAAGCGTAAATGATTTTTTCAATTTCGAACAAAACGAAGAGTATATGAAAATCGCAGGGCATAGAACTGCCGCTATTGAAGATTCCCGACTGCTTCCTCTTGAAGAAATTCTGTTAAATTCAATAACAGGCAAATGATGAAAACAGTACACATCAGTGATGTAGAGTTATGTTATGAAATCTTTGGAGAAAGTAATATCCAAACTATTGTTTTGATTTCCGGACTAGGCAGCCAAATGATACGATGGGAGAATTCTTTCTGTGAACAATTGGTCACGTTTGGTTTTAAGGTTATCCGTTTTGACAATAGAGATTCGGGAACTTCCGTTTTCAGTGCTCAAAAAGAATTGAACCTCAATGTCAATATCGAACAGGCTTTTGCAAGAATCAAAAAAGAAGATATCCCTTACTCATTAATGGATATGGCAAAAGATGTCATTGGACTTCTTGATCATTTACATATTGAAAAAGCTCACGTTATCGGACGTTCTATGGGTGGAGTGATCACGCAACTTTTGGGATCTTACTTTCCGGAAAGAGTTTTGTCAATTACTATCATTATGTCTACTTCCTTACATCCAGCTTTACCACCTCCCAATTCTGAGGTTATGGCAATGATGACAAAACCTTCGGTTAATCCGGCTATTGATAAGGAGGGGTATATTAAAGAAAAGCTCACTTTTGCAAAAAAAATATCCGGTAGTTTCATGTTGGACGAATCACACGAAACCCAACTTATTGAAAAAGAATTAGCACGTTCAAAAACCAAAAATGGAACAATAAGACAGTTGTTAGCTATGGGTTCCTGGCAATACAATCCGGAAACCTTACGGCAAATTGATGTTCCAACTTTAATTATTCATGGAACGATAGATCTTATTTTCCACCCTGATTGCGCCAGAGATCTGGCTCAGTCTATCCCCAATTCTGAGCTCATGATGATTGAAGGAATGGGACATTCTCTCCCACCGGAATTACAGGCGATCATTGCTAAAAAGATCATAGAAAATATCCAGGCTATCTAAAAAATAAGAAACTCCCTTTTTCAAGGGAGTTTCTATTTATTAATAATTCTGTAGACACCAATACAATATCTTCGAGATATTCTTAGCATCATCTACTCCTCTGTGATGAGTCCCTTCAAGTTTGAAATTCAATTCACCCAAAGCTCTACTCATCCCAACACTCTTTCTGATTGTTGGATGCACTTCTCCAAATAATGTTTTCACATTGATATGGTCATCACTTAAAGGGTAATCAAGATTAAATCTTTTCGCCTGGTTTTTAAGCATAGTCAAATCATAATTTCCATAACTCGCCCAGGTCAAATCTTCAGAATCGTATTCTGCTCTGAGAATATCCAATGCATCATCGAAGAAGACACCCTCTTCATCAAGCATTTTCTGCGTAATAGAAGTCAGTTCTGTACAGAAGGGACTTACTCTGGAATATTGGGGTTTTACTAAAATCCCTTCATTCTTTGAGATCTTACCGGTTTTCACATCCATGATGCAAACTCCGATTTCGATGATCTCACTTTCCTGACCTCTCGGCGGTCGGTCATTCCAACATGTAGCTTCGAGGTCTATAATTAATATATGATCTGTTGTTTTCATTGGTTTACAATTGTTTATTGTTAATAATTACTGTAAAATCTCTCTCAAGATTTTAGCTGCGTTATAAGCATCGTCAGCTCCACTGTGATGATTTCCTTCAAAATTCATTTTCAAATAATTCAAGGCCCTTTTTAAACCCATCATTTTTGGAAGATTAAAGTGATCTTTAAATTCATACATCACATTTAAGTAATCATAAGAGAAAGGAATTTCTATTCCCAGCCAATCACATTGTTCAAAGATTTGTTCTTTATCAAAGTTTCCAAAACCTGCCCAACTAAGTGGTAGTGAATGATATTCATCTTTTATTTTTTCACAGGCTTCTTCAAAATAAATCCCTTTTTCTTCTATTAACTGTGGAGTAATTCCTGTAAGATTTGTGCAAAATCTGTTGATTTCAGATCTTTCTGGAATTACATATATACTTTGCTTTTTAGAAATTGCTTTTGATGTTAGGTTTAATTCGCAAATTCCTATTTCTATAATGTCAACTTTTTGTCCGATTGGAATTCTATCGTTTTCCCAACATGTGGCTTCCAAGTCGATGATTAAAATTTCGTTTGTTGTTTTGTTTTTCATTGTTTTCATACTGCATATTATTTCTAATATCATTTACATTTTGTTATTCAATTGGTGGTGGAGGGAGGATAGGAGAAGAAATATCCCGAGAAGAAATGTTTTTAAATTCTATGCAAAGAAAAAACACAAGTACGCAATCTTTTTACGTAATATAAAAAGTTTCGGTAAAAAATTACCAAAACTAAATTTTAAGAATCACTATTAGCTTTTTTTATAGCTTCTAAATCATTGTTCTTCATTTGAGTAATATGTCTTTGGGCATGAAGCGAAAGAAAATATATATACTCATAAACATTAATCTTTCCCAGGTCATTAACTGTCATTGTAGTCTTATAGAGAAGGCCTTCACCATTTTTCATAAGTTCTAAATAACCCAAACACTGCTGAAGTTGTTGTGAAATCAACTTTCTGATTTCAGTTAATTCCATTTCATCTTTCGGCTCCATATGCTCCGGTCTGATCCAGATAAAAGCTCCATGCACCCCAACCTGTTCCATTGTTGTTTTGTCGAAATTGTAATTTTCTAATTCTAATTTCAAATCAAGACCTTTATCATTTCTTATTGCTTTCTTCATTCCTTTTTCAATAAGAATCAGCAGATAAAAATTGGTGAGATAGATATGCTCTAAAATCTGACGGACAGACCAGCCCTTCTTAATAGGAATATATTCTAATGCTTTGTTATCTGCATCAAACCACTTGTCAACTTCATTAAAACTAGTTTTAAGATGTGATTGTATGTGTTGAATAAATCTAAACGTGTCCATTATGTTTTTTAAAGTTGTCAAGTAGATTAATAATATTCTTTTTACCCACTGGGTTCATTGAGTGACTGTAGAACTTGGGCAAATTCAAATGGTTATCCATACAATAATCGATCAACCATTTTGCACAATCATAACCTGTTTTTTCTGTAAAATCAGAAGAATCTTTTTGTTTTACATAATGCCTATCTGCCAAATCATGATCAAAAGAAATCAATTCAGGAAGCCCTTTTTCTAAAATCTGATTAATAAACTGCTCGTAATTTCGAACAATGTGCCAGTCTTTTTGAAGGAATATTTCCTGTTCCGTATAATGATAAGCTTCAATTGGAAATCTGATATCATCTAAAAACAAGAATCTTTTTATCATGTTCATAAGGTTAATATTTAAGATTTATAATTAAACCATCATATCTGCACAGTTGGAACTTGCAAAGGCATGGGGTTTAGCTTTAAAAACATATCCCATTCCCAAAATATATCCCATTGCATCTTTCAATGCTACATTGGACTTAAACTCAGGATCAGTATTGATATCTGCATGCACCTCCATTTCTACACCATATTTATCCAAAATAGAGCAGATAGCGTAAGCAATTTCTACAGATTTGTTTACTTCATTGAGCATTCGTTCTTTGATGCTTATGGTTTTTATTTCCCTTTGTTTTCTAATAAAAGTAAACGCTCCTTTTCCTTCGCGAATAAATACTACAGCTGTAGCATAACTAATAGCATCACCATATACGTGAGAGTCTGAACCCACACAAACTTTCAGTCGGTATCCATTAGCTTGTTCACGAATGATGGCTTCTTCTACCAACTGCATGATAGGTTGATGGAAAAATTTTCCAGACATGTTTTGCCATATTTCTTGTTGCGTTTCCATTTTTTTACATTTTTTAAAATTCTACATATTTTTTATAATTGCTAAATGATTTTGTTGATTCACCAGGACTCGAACCTGAACAACAAGAGTCAAAGTCTTGTGTGCTACCAATTACACTATGAATCAATATTTTGAGTTATGTGTTACAAATAATAGGTTATGAGTTATTACTCATATTTTGTGGAACAGACAGGAATTGAACCTGTACCTTCAGTTTTTCAGACTAACGTGCAGACCTTCTACACCACTGATCCGGATGTTAATTATCAATGATCATAGATAAGCGATAATTGATTCTGAATGCCACATTATTATTTATCTTTTTACGAATTAACATTTATATTGTACGGGAAAAGGGAGTCGAACCCTCAATATCTTGATTCTAAATCAAGTGCGTCTACCAGTTCCGCCATTCCCGCAGGATTTTTTATCAATAATAATTAAGGTTGGAGAAAGCTTGTCTATATAAACTTTGTTTGTTAGTGTTTGTAAAGATCTTCTGCGCTTGACAAACTTTTCTCTTTCCTCTTAACTTAGTACTCCATAAGGGAATCGAACCCTTATCTTCTGCTCGAAAGGCAGGCGTCCTGACCGCTAGACGAATGGAGCATTGAAAATCAACTGTTAGGAATCGAACCTAAGCGACAAGAGTATAGTTCCTGCATGCTGCCATTACATTATCAGTTGATTTTTTTGGTGGAAGTGGTAGGATTCGAACCTACTCAGCAATGAAGCAACAGAGTTTAACTCTGTGTTCTTTATTTTTTTTAGGAATCGTTCAATTCGTTCCTCATGTCAGTCTGCCCCGACTCTCCAACTTCGGTGCACTTCCCTATTTTTTATAAATGATGATCGATAAGAGATAAATGATTTAGACACTTAGCAATTTCATTTTACATTTTACATTTTACATTTTACATTTTACATTTTACATTTTAAACAATTTGGAGTCAGAAAAAGCTTGTCTAAATTTTTGTGTTTGATATAAGAACTTCTACGCTCGACAAACTTTTACTTTTTCTCCGGAACTAATCTCATTTTAGTTATTTGAGATGGTTATGGGATTGCTCATAACCATATATTTCTTCTTTTGAATTCACGAATGCTCTCCATTTCAAACCCACTCAGCTTACGCAACGGTTTTGCAGACCGCCCCGACTCTTCCACTTCGGCGAACCATCAGGTTTTTTATTGATTATAAATGATAATTGATCGTTGATAATGAATTTATAAACTCCATAACATTCATATTCCGATATTTTCTATCTCATAAAAAAAGAAAAAGGCAGTCTATATTTTCTGTATTTGGCGTAAAGATCTTCTGCTCTTGACTTACCTTTTTTCTTCTCTTTTGAAACAATTAACATTTAGTTTTGAGATGGTTATGGGATTCAAACCCACTCAGCTTACACAACGGTTTTGCAGACCGCCCCGACTCTTCTACTTCGGCGAACCATCAGATTTTAATTTTATAATTGATCAATGATTATTGATAATTGATCTAAAAATTTTAAAATTTATTTTCCTCTTTACATTTTCAATTTTCCATTTAAATAAATTGTCTGGAAAATAGGATTCGAACCTACGACCTCCCGCGTCCAAGGCGGGTAAACAACCACCGTTATCTTTCCAGTTTTTATAGGCTCAGTTTCAAATTTCTTTTCCGAGAGACAATCGGAGCTGAAATTTTCCGTGAACCTTTGCGGTCTATGCGAGAATCGAACTCGCAGTGCCCAAGAGACAGTCGGGCAGGTTAGCCATTACCCCAATAAACCATTTTTGCGGAGAGCAAAGGAATTGAACCTTCACTACTGTTGTAGAACTTATTAGCAGTAAGCCGCAACAAACCAATATTTGCCTACTCTCCTTTTGTAATCTCAGAAGGAATTGAACCTTCAACCCCCGGTTTAAAAGACCGGTGCTCTAACCAATTGAGCTATGAGATTATACTTTGGGTATCTCCGGGAATCGAACCCTGTTCTCCGGTGCCACAAACCGACGCTTTACCAAATAAGCTAAAGAAACCATAAAAAAAGCACCTCTTTTCGGGAGGTGCTGCATATATTTTGACGTGGCAGGTCATTAACTGACCCACGTATATAAGCACCTTTTATCCACACATTCATTATCAATAAGACACGCATTACTTTTCGGCTCCTGTCCTTGTAGTCTTGAATACGGGTTAAATATGTAATGTAATTGTTTCATTATTTTTTTTGTTTTAAACATTTCTGAAATCCTGCAAAACTTGTTGCTTTCAATTTTCGGTTGCAAAGTAAATATGATTTTTTTTAATTCGCAAATAAAATTAAAATATAATTATTTGAAAATCAATTAATTAACTAATAAAATTAGAAATAGAAATTTCTGTCCGCAATATTTTGCAGATATTTTAATTACCTAAATGACTGTCTCTCACCGGTTTGATTATCACTCTATTGTATTATATTAAAATTTCATCGTTAATTAAAAATTTTCACTTTTTTGGTTATTTTTTTTCATTCTAAATAATTTCGCCCTTAAAAACACAAAAAACGCCTCGATAATCGAAGCGTTTTTGTGGTATTTTGATTAAATCTTTACGAGTTTACAGTAAATAATTTCCAAAGTCAGCACATTTCGCCTCATTCCATATCATCCATTCATATCCAAACGATCCCTTTAGTATAGGGCTATCGCATAGATTCAAACTGATATGTGCTCTTTGTATTGTCATAATTTTATTGGTGCAAAGATAATATTTTTCTTAGTACAATGCTGGCTTCGAGAACCTCAGCCACCTTGTTGATTATAAAAAAATGTCTCAAAAGTTAATTAAAACACTTATTGTTTTAATCTTTTAATCGTTCAATCTTTTAATCTTTCAATTCTCTTACCTCAACATTTTACACTTTTAGACGTTTCATTTTCAATTTTTCAATTTCAATTTTCCACTCTTATCTAAGCATCCTATTCCTACCCGTCTTATACCTCGAAATATCTTTAAGAATTATCTGATCTTCGGGATTGAAAAACTTTAATTCATTGACAATCTCAGAATGGGTTTCTACTTTTTCAGAAATGATCTCGTAGGCAATATTTCTTGTTATCGGTTGCAGTTTCGAATTCTTTTTAAACTCATATTTCATCGCTTCCAGATAAATAATCTTTTTATCATCTGGTGTGTCTTTGTACAA
This sequence comes from Chryseobacterium paridis, assembly GCF_016595215.1. GTDB lineage: Bacteria > Bacteroidota > Bacteroidia > Flavobacteriales > Weeksellaceae > Chryseobacterium > Chryseobacterium paridis. The sequence continues at coordinate 272,383 of NZ_JAENHK010000005.1, forward strand.
AGTCTGAATTTGCACTTCCAATTGTTTGATATCAAAAATATTAGCAAAATAATTATTGAGACAATTGAATGCATCTTTATTTTCTATCCAGCCTTGCAACAAAATCTTTTGGGCTTCATCCGGTACTTCCATTTTTTTTCGGTAAATTAAAGATGCTTTTACCATTTGATTGTTGCCAATAAAATCATCCGCCACCATTTGGTAATAGACATGTGCGTTTTTTATGTCACTCATCTCTTTATAAAGATCACCCACCTTTTCTTTTTGTTCCAATTCTTTATAAAGCTCAATGGCTTTTCTGTATTGCTTTGCTTTTTCATAGCAAATAGCTGCATCGGATTTGTTATTTAATTTTTTCAGATAAATAACTGCTGCTTCATTGTATAGTTCTCCATTTTCCAATGTTTTAGCCGCCCGGTAATTATCCTGTAGAAGATTCATATATACTTTTGCTGCTTTTTTATAATCTCCTTCGGAAATGTATTTTTCAGCCAGCTCTTCATATTTACTTCTGATCCTGTCGAAAAGTGAATTTTCAAGATAAAAGCTACCACCTGCTCCTCTTCTTTTTCCAGAATTCTGATCCCCTTTCTCTTTGTCTCTCAAACTTATCATTACAAAAAATATCATGATCGCAACCACGATAAAGATCCCTAATGTTCCTAATACACTCCAAAAGCTCTGATGAAAAAGCTGAGCAATAATCCCCAGTACTTTAAGAAGTACCAGAATAAAAAATGCTCTGATAAACTTATCTATAAATTTTTGCTTATTCATTTTTATCAGATTTTAAAATAGTTTTATCCTCACTGAATAAACGGTAAACAAGCAAGACAACACATATAACAAGAAGCCACACAAACCAGTTATAGCCATACATTTCAATCAATGGATAAAAAAGATAAATCAGCATACCCACCAATACGATGACCAGGAATATTTTAATACCACCCGGAACATTATTCCCACCAATATTCAAGGATCTCTTTCTAAAGAAATAAGAATAAAGACCTACACTCCCTATGATCAAAGTAACCAACCAAATGATCTCTGAGAACGAAATCTTATTTGCTGAAGAGCTTTCTGTATCCAATGTCTTCTTTGTATTGCCATTGTTATCGGATGAAAAATTGGGTTCTATGTTTCCAAGAGTGCCATAAAGACGACCCAAAGAATCCTCCATTAAAACCTGTTTTTTCTTCCAGACACTTTTTACAATTCCTTGGTTAACGGGTTTATTAGGATTTGATCTTTTTAAAGAATCAGAGATTTTTCGCTGATAGTCTTTTGATTTACTTTCAATATGTGCGGCAATTTTCTTATTGTATATTTTCTTAAGAAAATCCCTGGTCTGACTTTCTTTGCTTCTGTATTTCTCAACCTTTTTTTCTACTTCAGCAAGAGCTTTATTATCAGTCCCTTTAGAAGTTGCTGCTGCATATTCTTTCATTAATTCTTTTCTTTCCCCATTGTAAAGAGAATCAATTTTCATATCAATTTCTGTGAGACCGGATTCAAAAGCTAACTTACCAGGATCAAGATTTTTTAAAGCATCTTTGGAAATGACATTTCCTGAAGAAACCGGAGTTTCTGTCTCAGATTTATCTTTGCTAAAACCTATAATTACTCTTCCTACAATGATAACAATCCAAAGTGCAAACAAAACCCATCGGTAATCCCTTGGTTTTCTGTCTCTTCGGGTTCCTCCAAATAAACGACTCAGCCAACTATTATCAAATTTAAATTTCCCAAAACCATCTCCTCTCGAGCTTCCCATTATATCCAAAGGAACTCCGAGGTCAATGGCGCGGTCAGGATATTTTTCGATGTATTTTAAGTATTTTTCTATTTCCTTTTTATTTCCTGCCATCACTTTCTTCATATCAAAAGGAAGGCTTTTCATCCACTCTTCTTCTGTTTGAGATTTTTGGAGTGATTCCATCATTGTGTCATCATCGATCTCTACGGTATAGCTTTTAATTTCTTTGGGAATATATACTCCACTCAAAGGTTTTCTCACTGAAAGCTTGGCCTTTTGAGGTTCTTCAAGCAAAGAAATCCAATCTATTTCTTCTGATAATCTAACCAAACCAAATTCGGGATGCATGATTACAAATTTAGCATCTATAAGATTCCAGTCTTCGGAGTTGATCCTGGGATAAAAAGTAGTATTTTCTGGAATAAACAAAGTCCCGTCTACACATTGAAAGTAAGCATTTTTTCCAATTTCCAATGGGGCTGAATCTGAAAAAACAATAAAACATCCATAAAGAATATTGGGTTCATTAGAAGGAATGGCAAAGGTCTCAACCTGATCGATGTCTATCCTCCATTGATCCATTTCACTTAGCCATACCAATGGTGAGGGGCTTTTGATCAAGACTCCTTTTTTTGGATAATTATTCTTTGGAAATGGTTTTATTCTAAGTTCCATATTCCAAAATTTGATTAATAAATGGTTCCAGATAGTCTGAACACATATCTTCTATTGTTTTCATTTTAAGCAGAGTAGTTTCGGGCAGATAATATTCTGCCCCTCCAAACTCTGTATTTGTGGCGAGGGAAAGGAAACCATGCTCTGTGGAAGGGATATAAAATACAGGAATATTTTTGTTACTGCTTTTAAAAGTCAGTATCCCGCGAACATCGGTTATGATCTCACTTCCATCCGAAAAGGTAAATTTATTTTTATACTGGCTGGCAATAATTTTTATCTTATGATTATTCTTGTATAAGGTCAGGGAATTATCATAAACCTTAGCCAATCTATTATTAGAAATCACCAGGCTGTTTTCTGAATTAATTCCAATATTATTAAAACTGTTTAAAATTTTTATTCCACTGTTGGCTAATTTCTTCATCTCAGTTTCTACTTTCGAATGATTTTTAGCAATCTCTTTATCATTCTTTACGGACTCGAATGAGATATTCCCGTCAATATTGATATGATAGATCCATTCTGACTCTGCATTATAGAGGTAGAAGCTTTTGTTGAAATAGACCAGTTTATAATCTTGAGGAATATTTTTTCCTGTGAGATTCAGTTCTGAATACTCTTTTGTATTTAGGTTGAGTTTAGAAATAAGATTTTTATCTGGTTGATATTGACAAAGGATGAATTGCTGCTGTTTATTTTTAGCCAAAGCAAACTGTCCTCTGGGTTTAACTGAAATATCTTCTATCAGAACTTCACATCCACGATGTATCCTGTAACGATCATAATAATCTTTATTGTAATAATTATCTGACAAATAGGTTTTAAGCAATTGTCTTTTATTGCTTAAAATAAAAAATTCTCCTTCATATAAAAAGGTAGCTATTTTGTTAGCAGGAGTTGGAAACAGGATAGGATAATTCTTTGGAACATCCGTTTTCTTCCCATCAGAGGAATTGTCTTCACCTTTTTGTTTTCGTTGCGGAGGATTGGCCCATAGTTCTTTCAACGGAAGTATAATCTTCTGTATATGTTTTCGGGTTCCTTTGTGATGTTTAAAAAAGTTCAATTCGCCATCAGCAGAAGTAGTTACCAAAAATTTCAGTTGATCCCTGTTTTCATGAATTACCCTTTGTACATTTTCATTTTCCAGATTTTCATGATTGGTGATAAAAAATACTTCAATGTCTTTTTCAGTATGCTTTTCCAGAAAAAACTGATCTAACGTCTTAGAAACTTCCAACACAGAACTTACCTGGTTCAGGTTATCTACCACACTTTCTACCCTGTTCAGAGAAATTGGTATGCTTGTTTGCCCCACCGCAAAAACTTTACATTCTGAATGAGCTTTCGGATGTTTGATCACTGCAATTGCTGATGCATAAGCTAAAATTTTCGGAGTTCCCCAATTTTTCAAAGAGGTATCTATTAAAATAATTCTTTCAAAAACATTTTCCTCAGGGGGTATTTCTCTTTGAATATAAAGGGTTTCATTATTAGCGACCCGACTCATGAAAACCTCATCTTCATTAGCAAATTCCGATAAAAGCATTCTGTGAAGCTCCCCTTTATTAGCCATGTCAGAGATCCCACCAACCGGCTGTTCTCCGGGAGAAAGGTGACGCATAGGAATTTTAAGTCCGCTCCAAATCCTTTTAATCAAGCTTCCTACCTGAAATGTTTTAGGATCTTCAATTAATTCCTGAATAAAATCTTTATGGGATTCTACAGTGGTTTCTTCTTCCACAACTTCATCTTCCAATTCAGGCTCATTGGTGAAACCTTTCATAGCAGCGATAATAGCCTCTGTAGATGAAAAATTCTCATTAAGCCATACCAGGGCTTTGGTATCTTTTAATACAAATAATGACGTTACAGGAATTTTTTCAGCACTTTTTGAAAGTGTCTGCGGACTTTTTGCAAACTTTTTCAAAAGCAGTTCACTGGACATCGCAGAAATCCTGTTATGAGAATTGTTGAATAATGTTTGTAATAATAATATTCTGTTTTGCCCCTTCTTGTAGGATCTACCTAGCTTGTTTAAATTTTCCAGGAAGTTAATAATAGAATCAATTTCCAGATCTACTTGTCCTTCTTGTTCCAATTTTCTTAAATAGTAAGAAACACCATCAAAATTAAGATACCCTTCCTGCGTTGCATATAATACCAATAGTAAAGCACCGAAAGGGGGAAGACCTTGGGGTTGTAATTCTTTTAAAACTTCAATGATATAGGGTCTATAGGCAATGGCTCCAACATTTGGAATGGACACAAGGTTATTCTCATGATACCCTGAGTCATCACGCACATCTTCATCTGTCACCCATTCCCAAAAGTAATTTTCATAGGATTGGAAATATACATTTAAATCCATTCTTTCGCTTTTTCAGTGAGGCGATATGAGCTTGCAGACAGGTTCTTTATATCTTTTTTATCAATTGGCAGATAACTTCCATCTTCCTGCCATAAAAGCCAGTGTTCCTGCAACCTATTATATTTTCTTTGAAGTAATGAACTTAAATTTTTAAATTCAAAATCAAAACCTGTAGGCAAAAGGTGCCCGTCTTTCTCCCAATATGTTTTTCCCGGAAAACTTAATAATGGAGTTCCCAAGAATAATGCTTTGTCATCTATAACAACCCAATCTATCTTTTCAAGTTTAAATTTTGGTAGTGTAATGACCATATCTCCTACTTCTGACATCACAGTCAGTAATGCGGCTGCGAATTGTTCTTCGCTGCTCGATTTTAACTTCACTCCAACCTTTTCATGGATTCCAAAAAAATTTTGGTTAGAGGGTGGGAAAACAAGACGTAGTGCCTTATCAATTGGCGACCAGAGTAATGCTGATCTCATTTTCTTTGATGGAACTAAAGCTTCTTTTTTGAACAGTAAGCCATCCCTTACTTCATACAATAGGAAATTAGGCAACTGCTGTATTTCAGAAGAAACGACCTGTTCTTCTGTAAAGCCTTTAATCCAGATCACCTCTTCTTCTAAAGCTATCTGTATATTCTTCCAGTTCCGTATAGAACCTAAAGAATCTTCATCCGTACGTGGTAATTCTGCTAAAAAAGTTCTTACACACTTTGAAGGATCTTCTGCCATAAACTTTCTATTTCCTGTTGAATATATTGTTTCTGTTCAGGATTTTTGATCCAGTCACATCGTGTCTGCAAATATCTCAACTTATCTTTGATCACATTCTGTTCTTCAAAGGTCGTTGCTCCGCCGTTCCATTTCTCAATCAAAATTTTCACATCCTTCATTACCTCCTCGGGGTTTGGTGTTTTATTATGCAGAGCCTGAGGATGGGTTTGGGGGTTTTCATCTTTTTCAATGGTTCTGTTGATGATCCCTTCCAAAATTTCGATTTGCTCTTCTGTATCCCAAATATGTTTCAACACCCAAAGATCTGAGAGAATAGCCTCTTCCCTTCCACATATCAAAGCACTTGCTGCAATAAGGTTTTGCATTTTCACCGCTCTACGGTCAGAAATGGCAACTCCGGTGTTTCGAAGACTTATAATTGTATTTAAGTATACTTCATAAATCGGCTTGAGATCAATTGTTTTACAAAGATTCTGTAATTCTCGGATCTCATCAGCATGAATTTCCGGAATATCAACATCAACTGTATTTTCAAGTTTTCTACCTGCTAAAAGGACCTGCTGAAGAAGTTCAGGATTTACGTAGTCTACATTAATCCTGATCAGAAAACGATCGAATAATGCATTCAATGCTTCATCTTCTGGCAGGACATTGCTGGCCCCTACAAACATGAGGGCAGGTAAATGTTTTGTCTCCTTTCCTCTCTTGAAGATCTTTTCATTCAGAGCCATCAGAAGTGAATTCAAAATTGCAGAATTAGCATTAAAGATTTCATCTAAAAAAACCATCGATGCTTCCGGCATCATTCCTTCCGTATTGGTAAGAAGCTCTCCTTCTTTTAATTTTCTGATATCGAATGGACCAAAAATCTCATTCGGTTCGGTAAAGCGGGTCAATAAGTATTCAAAGTTTTTCCCATCTTTAACAGCCTGGGACAAAGCTCTTACAATAGCGGATTTTGCAGTTCCGGGAGGACCATACAAAAATGCATTTTCTCTGGCTAAAAGACATATTCCCAGCAGGTCAACCACATCATTTTTACCTACAAAGGTTTCCTTTACGTAGTTGAGTACTGTATTGAGTTTTGTAATATTTGGTATCATTCGTTTTCTTCTTCGTTAGTATTTTTCAGTTCCCGCCAAAATTCGTTTTTATGCAAACCAAATTCAGCCATCAACAATTGATTAATGTAAGGAATTTCAGCCAGCCTGTAGGCTTTCTTTTCTACAATTCTTTCAATATATAATTTCCTGTAAGTTGGATCTTTTAATTCTTCCTGCCAATTGATCTTTTCAATATCCAGTTCGTACCCTATTCCTGAATAATGAAATTGCAATAGAATTTGTTCAAGTCGTTCTATCAGGGAGTCTTCAGGATCTACAGTTTGAAGAGTCATAATGACTTGTGGTAAAAATCTCAATGACAAATCTGCAGATAATAAAGAGGATATATTTTTTGATCCTATAAACTCAGGAATTAAGTGATCCAAATCCTTTGCCGTATTTTCTCTTATCAAACATAATTGTGCAGCATGATAAAGAATTTGTGCAGCCCAAACAGCTGTTTCCTGATCACATGTGAGCTGATCTGAAATAAATTCCAGTCTCTCTTTTTCAAATTCAGACTCAAAATAATCTGCTGCATCCTGCCTTTCTTTTTCAGATATGGTTTGAATATTTGAAAATAAGATGATATGCTCTTCCTTTCGAAGAAGAAAAAGGGTATCCAGAAAAGGAGATGTTCTATTTTCGACCATCTAACAAAAATAAAATTATTTCTTTGAGAATAAAACTTTTATGGAAATGATTCAGGATTACCTAATATGTATTCTTTTTTGGTTAATCGCAATGGCGCAAATGGATTAAATAGACAGATGTTTTTAAGACGCAAGGATTTTTATCTACGATAAAAATTGATAGTGTAAATTGTTTCTCCAGGTTTGTCATTCTGGAAGAATCTAAACTTATTTATTTTGAGATTCTTTCACTTCGTTCAGAATAACAAATATTGGGTTATACTCTAAGTTATTTGCCATATTATTCAATTTAATATTCTTTTTACTGTTCTTTCTTTTATGGAGATTGCTTCGTTGCTTCACTCCTCGCAATGACATTGTCAATCTAAAAGTTATTATCTTTGCCCTCATTCAAAATAATATTATGAGTATTCACATTAGTGCAAAAAAAGGAGAAATTGCTAAAGTACTATTACAGCCGGGGGATCCTCTTCGTGCACAGTATATTGCCGAAAATTTTCTGGAAGATGCAAGACTGGTAAGTAAAACAAGAGGTATTCTGTATTATACAGGTCTTTACAAAGGAAAAGAAATCAGTGTAGGAGCAAGTGGAATGGGTTTTCCAAGTATCGGTATCTATTCTTATGAATTATATACAGAATATGATGTAGAAACGATTATCAGAATTGGAACTTGTGGCGCTTATACAACGGATCTTAAAGTATTTGATATTTTAAATGTTGAAAATGCAGCAAGTGAAAGTACCTACGCTAAATTTGCCTGGGAAATTGAAGGAGACAGCATTTCTCATCAGGGAAATATCTTTGACACCATTCATTCAACAGCAGAAGAATTGTCTTTACAAGCTAAACCTGTGCATATTCACAGTAGTGATATTTTTTACAGAAAAGATTTTACTGTTCCTGCAATTGCGACAAAATATAATTGTCCGGCAGTGGAAATGGAAGCTTTCGGGTTATTTGCCAATGCTAAACATTTAGGAAAAAATGCAGCGACCATTCTTACGGTAACTGATATTATTCCAACTCACGAAAAAATCTCAGCTGATCAAAGGGAAACGGCATTGAAACCGATGATTGAATTGGCTTTGGAGTCGGCATTGAAGGCTCTATAAGGCGAAAAGGCGAATTTGCATAATGGCTAAATCGTTAAATCGCAAAACTGTAGAATCGTTAAATCGAAATATCCATTTAATAATTGGTTCTATATAAGCAATTTTACAGTTTAACAAATCAGCTTTTTTGCTTTTTTGCCTTTTCGCTTTTCAGCGATTTTACCATTCGGCGATTTAATAAAAATAAAAAAGAGCTTTACTGACAATAGTAGAGCTCTTTTTTATAGCTTGAAAAATTCCCTCGCAACTTCTGTTGTTTCTTCGGCGACTTCGGCAATGCTTATTTTTTTTAAGTGGGCAATGGTTTGTGCAACATAAGGCAGAAAGGCGGGTTCATTACGGCGGTTATTGCTTCTCGTTGAGATATTTTTAGGCAACATAAATGGTGCATCTGTCTCAATCATTATTCTATCCAGAGGAACATATCGGATAACTTCCTCAAGATGTTTAAACCTTCTCTCATCACTGATTGCTCCAGTGAATCCTAAATAAAATCCTTTGTCAAGATAGGTTCTGGCTTCCTCTAAAGATCCTGTAAAACAGTGAACAACAGCTTTAGGAAGATCGGAAAGGTATTCGTGTGTAATTTCATTAAATCTTTTAAAAGCAGATCTTTCATGAAGGAACAGTGGCTTATCAATCTCTATAGCTAATTCAAGTTGTGCCTTATAACATTTCTCCTGAACAAGTCTCGGAGAAAAATCACGGTCAAAATCCAACCCACATTCTCCGACAGATACTACATGAGAGTACTTTAATAGATTTCTGAGTTCGCTTATACTTTGTTCATTAAAGGATTTGGCATCGTGCGGATGAATTCCGGCAGTAGAAAATAAAATTTCGGGATAATCTTTTGCTATTTCAGCAGATTCTTTGCTTCCCCGGACACTTGTCCCTGTAAGGATCATATGCTCTACTCCATTATCCAGAGCACGGTTAATTATTTCGTCATGTTCATTATTGAACTGTTTATTGGTCAGATTAATGCCAATATCAATGTAAATATTCATTTTTCTTTGTTGTTTTAAGAGTCATATAAAAATATCTTATAACATGAGGACTATTTACAGCACTTCTAAAAGATCTCTCGGTATAAAATTTTTTATGCCTGGAACGTTTTCTCCCATTGATTTCTTTAGTGATTTTCACCCAGATCATTCTTTGTCTTTTCTTCCTCGTCTTTCGGAATTTTATGGATTCACACAACTGATCATTTATTTCAGACTGCACAGTCCTTCGCCATTTCTTGTTTCCGTATCTTTTTAAATAGGGTCCTATTTTGCCATATTCATAACACCGAAATGTTCCTTTGTTATAGATATTTTTCATTATCTAAAAGTTTTGACAAAATAAATACTCTACTACGCAATCTTTTTACGTTGCAATATTATTCATTGATAAAAGGTTCCAGGAAACCAATTAATTGTGTTCCTCCGTGACTCCAGCGAATGCCATGTCCCTTTCTTTCTCTAATTTCATAAACAAGACCTTGTTTGTAATGAAAGAATACATTCCACCATGTTTTATTCTCGAGAATATAATGGATTTTCTCCATTACTTTTTCCTGCTTCTGGAGGTTACTGCCTTTTACCTCACCCCAGAATTGGTCGTCCGTTCTTCCGAGGTGTTTTTCCCATGCTCTCTGTGCAATGGTGATTTCTTCATTAAAATGGACCTGACAACTATCAATCAAAACATCTTTTAGAGGTGGAATGGCTTGTTCATCACGAACACTTGCTGAAGTAAGTCTTTGTCCGAGAGCATCAAGCCAGTATTCAAAAGGAATCTCTTCCAATTGTCCTGCTTTTTCTTCAGCCTCACCATTCGTTTCCAGAATACGAATAAAGTGTCCGAAACTTTGTGTACGGTCAATCAGAATTTCTTCATTAAAATAAGGTAAGTACCAATCTAAAGTTTCATCAAGAAATTTTTGAATATTTTCTTCTAAACTTTGTATATGCTCCTCCCTTACAATAGCTCCATATTTTTCTTTCCAGGAGTTCGAAAAAAATAAAGAATATTGTTGCATTCTGTCCATTAATTTTTTCACCAAAATACTGGATTTTTTTATTTGATAAAATAAATACAGTTACCAAAAATATAAACTCTTTTAATTGGTTTCGATGTGATTGATGGAAAATATAAGTTAACTTCACGACTTCTATAAAATCTACAACACGGAATTTAATTCACACAAAATTTAAATTATGTCAGATATCAGTATATTTAATGAAAGAGATATTTATTATCTTTTAGTGATGTGTGCCATCGTTGCTGGGTTTTTTCTTACCCTCGCCCTCTTTGTTATCAATGTTTTGGTCAAGAAGAAAAAGAAATTCTCATATTATATTTTGATGTATTTTATTTGTAGCATCTTATCTCTCATCGTACTTTGGTTTTTAGAAAATGTTTAGATACATTTAGGTTTTTAAAACGATTTATGTTAGAGAATAGTATGAGTAACTTTTGTGGATTGGAAAGCTAGTAAACACTAACTCTATCTTGCGAAAAACAACCCGTCAGCAACTCGATGGTTTAGAAATGTTTGCGTTGTATGCTGAAATCAGCGAAAAGGTTTCAAATTTATTGGTATATACAATAATGAGAATGAGGAAAACTCAAAAATTTAGAATTTAATTAATTTTGGTGTAAATGAAAAAACATTTGGAATTTCTGCAATTGGTTCAGGCACTTTGCATTCCTTTTTAAACCTAATTAAATTATAATACATAGCTTCAAACATATTTTTGTATATAATTTTTCCATTTTCCCATTTAACTTTTCCAGGAACACCCTCAATAATTATAAAGTCGAAAAAAGCTTTTAATTTACCATCTGCTTCAGCCCGCTTTACTAAATAAGTCATACTTTGGATATTGTTTGGATAATCTAGTATGGAGGCACCATTATCTAATTCTGAAAACAGAAAATTACATTCGTCAAAACAAAAATGTTCAGGATTGGTAAATACTTTTATATAATCTCTACTTTCGAAAAACAAAGTATTTATTTCGTTTTTATTTCGAAACAAAGAAAATGAGCCAGCTATATAATCATGCCGACTACTTATTATATCGTGACTACTTAAAATCTCCTCCGTCATAAAATCCCGAATGTTTCCGTAAATTAAATCTATATCCCCATGTCCCCAAAAATCATATTCTTTTAATATTTCATGGAAGATAAACCCATAAGTTGGCTTAAAATCGCAAAGCTTATACGGATAATCAATATTTACATTGATTTTTAATTTATCAGAAGCTATTTTTTTAATCTCGTCTATCGTTTTGTAGAGGATTTTTACATTGGTTGGCTTAGCGCTAATAAACTCTTCATTATCTGTTATAATTATAAAATCTATCGTTGGATTAAATGCACAAGATTTTATAAAGTATGGAAAATACCAAGGGTATTTTCCATACCAACAAGTTACAATACAAATTGTTGATAAAGCTATTTTATGATCTTGCAATTGCATTAATCAAAAATTGTTGTCTATAAAATCGATGGCAAAAATTGTCAAGTTCCCTCTCATACATCTTTGAGTATAACTGGTCATAATTTTTTTTTAATACTTTAGAACACATTAAACCACTTTTAATTAAAATAAGCCATCCGAATTATCTTTGAATGGCTTATAATAAAGCCTGGTTTTTAGTGGTTAAAACTTGGGCATTCACTGGCACAGCGTGATTTGTCATACACTGTTATGCAACAGTTATAGCAAACATCAGCAGGTTTCGTTCTCCAGCTATCACACATGCCGCCTACTCCCCCAGAGCCAGCCATAATGGTTTTCAATTCTCTTCGACTGAATGCATTTTCTGCATTTTTTAAATTAATTTTTTTCATAGCAAATTTTTGATTTTTCATTTTGTAAATCAAAATTATAATAATATATTATTTGAAAATTGTAAAAATGTAAAGCAGAATACGACAATATTAATCAAATTGATATTATAAAAAATATTTATCTTAATAAACGATCTAAATAAATGAAAATAAAATTCTTTTTATATTCTCTTTTTATACAATTCAAGCACAAAAACGAGATGAATTAACTGACGAGCAAAAAAAATATCTTAATAAATTCATTTATCCACTTTCGACTTATGAACCATCTACTGCCAATGAAGAAGATTTAAAAGTTCTAAACAAATTGATCGGCAACTCTAAAATTGTTGGTTTAGGCGAATCGACTCATGGCTCAAGTGAAGTTTATAAAATGAAATATCGTATAAGCGAGTATTTGATCAAAAATTTAGATTATAATATTTTTTCTTTAGAAGCTAATATGCCGGAAAGTTATTTAATGAATAATTATATTAACAAAAATATAGATTCCCCACAAGATGTTTTGCGCGGAATGTATTTTTGGCTTTGGCAAACACAAGAAACCTTACATTTTGTTGAATGGTTAAAGCTTCATAACAAAAATATGAATAACAAAGTACTATTTGACGGCTTTGACATGCAATATTATTTTGGAGCTTTAAAGCAGATTAGAGACATTTACGAAGCAAATAATTATGAGTTAAATGACATTAACAATTTGACTAAAATTTTGAAAGAGAACAATCGAGGTCAAAAAAAATATACCGGCAAAATTCAAGGTGTTATAAATGACTTATTAGATAAAGTCTCCCAAAATGCTGTGAAAATTGATGATGCAGAGATAAAGAAAAGATATTTACAGAATATTACTATAATTAGACAAAATATACAAGTTGGAAGTTCATTAACCAGAGATAAGTTTATGGCTGAAAATATAGATTGGATCAAACAAAATTATACTCCAAGTAAGGTAATTATATCTGCTCATAATTTCCATGTTTCTAAAGAAAATTCCTCATCAATGGGCTTTCATATAAACAAAAAATACCAAAGTGATTATGTGAACTTTGGATTTGCATTTTTTGAAGGAAACTACACGGCAAGTGTAAACAAAAAGATAGGAACATTCACATCACAAACAGCACCACAAGGCAGTTTAGAATATAATTTAAACTCATTAAATATACCTTATTTTGTGTTAGATCTAAAAGCCATAAAGGCAGATAAAAATGAATTGGGAAAATGGATATTAAAAAAGATTCAGTTTCGCAAAACCGGTTCCGGAACTGAAAATAATGAGTTTAGAAAAACAAATATTGCAGATTCTTTTGACTATTTGATTTTTATCAATAAATCTTCGCATTCAAATTTATTGAGAGAATATTAATATGAAAGACACAGCAGACAAAAGAAGTTGATAGGTTGCAGGTCACAGTTGTTTAAATAGTTTTCTAGTCATAATAAATCTCAAAAAATGATTATAAGATAAGCATACGGGATAATTCTAAATTTCTTATCGGATAGATTTGCCTGATCCGAAAATCATAAAGCTGAGCAACGCAAGTATCCAAACGCCGATTCCTCCGTAGAGCATGATGTTCGCAAACCCATTGTTCAATGCTTCGTGGACGATAGTTCCGGATGAATCGAGATAGGAAAGCTGGGGGAAATTTTGTTTAAGCGTGGAAATACTGTCCGATGTAATTTTTTCGGCCAAAGATTCAAGCGAAAATTGTCCTGAGACATTTGTAAGTGTACGTTTCAAATATGACAAGGTTCCTTCCTGTAATAAAAATCCCATTAGCGCGATGTTTATAGCCAAAGTGATTAGCCGGGCGCTCATATCAATCCCGGAAGCCATTCCTACCCGGTTATCAGACACTGAGCCTGTGATCGTGTTGGTGACAGGTGTGTTTGTTAAGCCAAGGCCGATACCCGCCAATAGTGAACCGGGAAGCATTGTTAACCAACTCGGTTGTCGAACACTACAACCAACCATCATTAAAATAAAACCAAGACCAATAATGAAAAGACCTGAAGGAATAATAATTCGTGGCTGGTATTTAAGCGAAAGTCGTTCTGCCAATGGCGGAATCAATAAGGTTGGAAGCGTGTATGCCAATAGAGCGAGACCAGCATTTACAATATTGTAGCCTAAATAGATTTGAAAATATATAGGAAGATATATCATCAATGGCCAGAAACTAAAATTCATTCCGATAGATCCGAGAATTGCGCCGGAGAAATTCCGGATTTTAAATACAGAAAAATCAAACATGGGATTTTCGTTGTATTTTTCTACAATTAGAAAAAGAACAAAGCTTATTGCTGAGACTGAAATAATAAGGAGTCCAACCAGGCTTGTAAAACCCAGTTCCTCTCCCTGCATAATGTAGAATATCAAGCCAAAAACAGCCACAGATAGTGTTAGTATGCCTGGCAAATCCAGCTTTTTGGCATTCGGATTACTGGATTCCCGCACACTATAAGTAACCAAGAGCAGTGCAACAATTGTTAATGGAACATGAACTAAAAAAACCCACTGCCAGTTAGCCAGAGATACGATAGCTCCACCGATTATCGGACCGAAACCAAGACCTGTTCCAAAAACAATCCCCCAAACCGCAAACGCTCTACTACGTTCTTTTTTACCCTGAAATTGAAAGGAGAGAATGGCTATCTGACAAATCAGCATTGCGCCTCCGCTCATACCTTGCAGAAATCTTGCTGCAATCAGCATTGTAGGGCTTACAGCAAATCCACAAAACAAAGAAGTAAGCCCAAAAGCGATGAGAGTGATAATGAAAATGAACTTTCTGCCGAACCTATCAGCAAGTGTTCCAGCAGCCATCGGAATGGTTGTACATGCCAATGTATAGGCGTTCATAATCCACTGCATATCTTTCAGGTTCCCCTGCAAAACTTTTTCGAGTATTGGTAAGATTACTGGCACGCTTGATATTTCAAGCCCGAACATCAACGCAGCAATACATATTGCAATTAAGGTGATACTGCCCTTTCCAAAAATCTTTTCTGATTTCATTGTTCAAATGTTACTTTTAATAAATTTATAATAAAATAATTTAATTATTAGGTATAATTCAATGATAAAGACGTAACATTATCTTACGTAAAATAGATATTTCCATCAATCTTTCTCAGATGAGAAAACTGAGTGAAGAGCTTCATATATCTGGTGATTTTTTTAGTTCAGGAATATTAACAATACCTACAAAACAAATTTTAATAGATTTATAGATAATAAGCATGAAAAACAGAATTACTTTTGTATCCCACAAAACGAAAGAGAAAAAAGAATCAAACTTAAAGAAAGTTTATGTGTTGTGGACGAAATAATGAAACAAGAACATAATATGAACTAAATCAAACAAAACGAAGTAGAAGAGCTATTGTAACAAGGGTTTTGCAACAGAAGGGGGAAACTGCAAATTTCAGCGCTAGTATTTCTATTGAACTTTTGTACAAAATTGAAGATTTCTGCTTCTATTGCCCCACCATCACAAAGTCCAAAATGTTAATAATAGATACTACTAAGTCTCAAAAAACGATAGAATTAATGAGTAACATTGTCCAAAAGTTGAGGGAACAACAAAATTTAACCCAGAATGAACTTGCAGAAAAATCCGGACTGTCTTTAAGAACTATCCAGCGGATTGAAGCCGGCAACATTCCTAAAGGTTATACTTTAAGATCACTAGCTAATGCATTACAAATTTCTCCAGATCAAATAATATTGGCTAAAGACCAGAATCAGGTAGATATCAGCAGGGCAAAACTCATTAATATTTCTGCATCATTATTTCTACTTATTCCGTTTACCAATATTATTATCCCTGCTTTTTTGACGTATAAAACCAAAGATCCTCATACCAGAAAGCTAGGCAAGGATATACTAGGCATTCAAATTATATGGACTGCCCTTACCAGTATTTTGATGATCATATGCCCATTTATTCAAAAGGCTTTTTCTATGCAATTTCCGTTATTCTTACCTGTATTGATTGCACTTATCGCAGTTGATTTGCTCATTATTTTTAAAAATGGAATGAGCTTAAATCAAAAAGGTGAAATCTATATAAAACTGAAAAACAACATTTTATAAAAGCCGTCACACAATTGACGTAGGATTGTCACTACCTTTTATTCTTTATTCTTCTGAGAAACCCCGAATCTTGAAGAAAAAAAATAAAATGAAAACGTTGAGAAAAGTTTTATTGATATTCCTGTTTCTGATTGTACTTTCAGGTATTGGTGGATATCTTTATTTTAACATGAAATTTACACCTCCTGACAATTATCTAAATGTATCAGGAAATGCAGAAAAAATGGGCTTAGAATGGATATCTGAAAGTGACAGTCCGTATGCAGCAGTTCTTCTTCCCATTACAATCAAAGACATAGATTATCCATTGTATATGCAATTGGATTTTGGTTCTCCTGTCACTGTTTTTTATTCAAATTCTTTACAATCTCTCAGATCAAAATTTCCAAATCTTCCACCAATAAAAAGTAATGTTCCTACAGTTGATTTGACCATGAACATAGGTAAAATGACTATATCATCAAGTACTTTTCAATTATTAGATTATGGAGCTAATGCGAATTTTCAGGATGCACATGTGAAAAATATAATTGGTACAATAGGAACAGATTTACTGGAAAAGAGGATCATCACTTTAGATTTCGCCAATAATCAATGTTCCTTTGTTAAAAATCTTCCTGAAATTGGGTTCAGTGATTTTGAGTTTAAGAAAAGGAAAATTTTAATTCCTGCTAAAATTGATCAAAAGGATCTGAAATTAATGTATGACAGTGGAACAAGTTCTTATGAATTGATCACCAATAAGGATAACTGGCAACAATATAAAATAAAAAACAGCAGTACAAAAAAAGAAAAAGGAAATTCCTGGGGAAAAAGCCTGGATGTTATTTCTTCTCCTGCGAATAAAGAGATTTTATTCGGTGGTACACGATTAAAACTACAAGAGGTCACTTATGTGGAAGGGACTTCCGCTTTACAGAATGCATTGATGAGATTCTCGGGCATGCAGGGAATGATTGGAAATAAAATATTCCTGAATCACAAGGTTACTATTGACTGTCACAATGAGAAATTTAAAATCCAATAAAGTGATGTCTGGTTAATAATGATACTGTCATTAACAAATAAAATCCTTATCAATGATAAGGATTTTCTGCTTTCTTTTTCTTGATTGGCTAATCGTTATTTTTCAACTGTGCTAAAACAACTGATAGATTATTAATTCCCCAATGTTCAGCATATTTGCCATTTTTAATGCGTACGATATCAATGACATCAATACTTACTCTCCTGCCAGATGGAGGAATTCCCATAAAATTTCCGGTATGGGTTCCTGAAATATTTTTCCGTGTAGTCACCAGATCATCTTCAGCAACTTGTTGAAGAATGGTAACCTGGATATCCGGCATTGCAGGTCTTAAAATATCATTAAAGGTATGAATCATTCCTTCTTTTCTATTGTTAGCTCCTTGTGGAGCAGAATGGTTGATAAAATGATCATCCATTAATTCTTCAAAAATTTCAACGTTTCCGTTTTCAATAACTTCCTGATTGAAACGTTTGACAACCGCTTTATTTTTTTCTAATAGGGAATTCATAGGGTACAGATTGACTATGATTAATATTTTTTCGTCAATATGTAAATTTACAACAAAACATTATTCGCTCCATGGAGAATGCAAAATACAATTGCAGAAATTTTTTCTCTCAAAATTAGGAATCATAAAGGCACATACATCAGCTTTTATGTTACCAAAAGTGGTCTCTGTTTTATGTTTAAACCCATCAAAGAATGTTGGAATAATTCTGTTCTTGAAATCGTTTCGTGGAAAAGCCTCTATAATTTCATTTCTATTGGTTTCACTTAAATGTTCATAACCTTCTCCCATTACATCCAGCCCTACTCCTGAATACATGAGAGCAACTTCATTTTCTTTGTGTTCCGCAATTCCAATTGTAGTGTGAAGTGCTATTGTATCCCAAACCAACTGTAACTGATCTTTTGGAAGTCCGTGGCTTTTAAGAAAATCTCTCGCTGCATTAGCCCCATCTACCTCAAACCTTAAATCTGCGCTGCTGTAATGGGGGACCAAGCCTAGGTCATGGAAAACGGAACTTATGTAAAGAAGTTCCGGATCATATTCCAGATTTCTTCTTTTTCCGTTTAATGAAGAAAACAGGAAAACCCGTAATGAATGATTATAGATAAATTCGGTTCCATGTTCTAATAATAACTCGGTAGCTTCTGTTGCAATTTTACTATCAGGAATATTAATCCCGGCAACATTTTTTAATCTTTGAACTGACATATTTTTATATTTTAATTGATACAAAAATAGGTCTGTACATCTGAGATTGGAATGTCAGAATTTTCGTATTACCTGCCAATATTTACAAATACTTTACGGTAATCTAATGGTGAAGTGTTGGTTTGCTTTTTGAAAAAATGACTGAACTGTTCCGGCGTACTAAATGAAAGCTGATAGGCAATTTCTTTTATAGTTCTTGCTGAAAACTGCAACAGACGTTTTGACTCAGCAATCATTTGCCCTGCAATGATTTCTTTAGCACCTTTTCCACTTTTCTTTTTGGATATTTCGGAGAGTTTACGGGGAGTGACCGATAATTGATCTGCATAATACAATACGTCATGCATCTGGTGATAGTTCTGGCTTACCAATTCTAAAAACCGACGATAAATCTGATTATCAAAATCATCAATCCCTTCTTGAAATGAGGGCATAGCATTCGCTAATTTAATCATTAAAATTTTTAAATAGGCGGCCATAGCATCGAGCTTATTGGGATAATCTTCATTCATGTTTTCCTTTAAAAGGGTTTCACAAATTAGATTCAACTCACGAAAATCGTCCACTTGTAAAGGCAATCTTTGCTGAAGGGCTGCATCATTAAATAATAATAATTTACAATTGGAAGCACTTGAAGGCGCCTTTTCCCAAAAGCAATCTCCAAAGCTGATTTCAAATCCAGATAATTTCGTTTGATAAGAAAAAGAAAATATCTGCCCTTTTGATATCACAAATACTTCAGACCCTTTTATATCAAATTCCTCATTATCGATGATAAGCTTGCCTTCTCCTTCACCAACAAAAAATATCCGATTATAAGTCACACTTATAACCTCAGTTTCCATAAAAACTGCTGGGATAAGTTTTTTAACCTGAAAGGAATCTTTTATTTCTCTATCAAGGGTAAGTATTTCGTCATACATAGTGCATATCATCTTGAATCTCCAAATTTACAAATATCAAATTTCTACCAGCGTATTAACAATAGCTTTTGCAGTATGATAAAATAGCAACAATCAATGATAGTTTTTACAACAAAAGGAATATTTCATACAATCTTTTGATTATTATAAAAGATAAGTTTGCAATGTTTAAAAGCTATCCATTATGAATATATTAAAAAAGCTATGTTATTTGTTTGTAATATCTGCATTTACAATGACTATTATATCGTGTTCAAATGATGAGGATGATGAGCTTGTAGTGGTCGAACCAGAGATGACCCCTTCACAAGTATTGTCTTCTACTCCATGGGAAACTACCCATGCAAAAAATCAGAATGGGCAGTCTGTTTCTTTAACAGATTCAAATGTAATCAACTTTGTAGGATTTGCCTATTTCAAGACAGATGGTACTTTCACTATGTACAATTTAGATAACTCTCCAAAGATGTATGGGGATTGGTCAGTATCTGCTGATGGTTCTACAAGAACTATTGTTGCAAAAGATACCAATGGAAATGTTCTGTTTACAAGGGTTGTAAAAATTACAGTTTTAACAAAACAGGAATTTACGTACAGAATTTATCCTGACGCAAACAACCAATCTATATATTATGATATTATCCATACTCCAACGAATCATCCAGAGCCTTAGGGCTTCATTTATAATAAGCGAAAACCTGTTCTATGAACAGGTTTTTTTTGTTTAATAGCCTTCTTCCTTTTAGTCAATATCCTTTTTAGTTTGTCAAGCATCTATATTTCAACAAATCATGTGCACTCATAATTATTTTTTTATTTTTTTTCTAAAATCGATGTAACATATATCACCCGAGGGTTGTCTTATCAATTGAAACGTCCCTTGAAAATGAAAATAATAATATGTACCATCGCTATATTAACTTCTTCTTTAGTCCTGTCCCAGGCAAAAAAAGATACAGTTAAACAAAAAGACATAGAAGCGGTTACCTTAGTTGTAAGAAAACCAACGGTAGAATCTAAAGTTGACAGAACTGTTTTTAATGTAGCCAATAGTTCTATTCTGGCTGGAAACACTACCTGGGACGTCCTTAGAATGACTCCCCTTGTCAGTATTGATAATAATGATAATATAAAAGCAGAAGGTGATAAGGTAACTGTTTATATTAATGACAGAAAATCTGTGTTCACCGGAAAGGAGCTTAAAGAATATCTTGCTACTATTCCTGCGGATAATCTAATGAAAATAGAAGTGATTACAAGTCCATCTTCACGGTATGAAAGTGCTGGATCAGTAATCAATATTGTTTTGAAAAAAAGAGATGATGAAGGAATGAAAGGAAGTGTAACTCTTAACAACAGACAAAATAGAAAGAATTCACAGTATACCAATTTCAATCTGAATTATCATAAGGAAAAATTCACCCAAACTGTAATTGGAAGTTATAGTGATAATACGTGGTCTCAGGGTAACTCAAGTATCTATAATTTTTATAAAGACAATTCTGTTCGTACTATTAATAATCAAAATATAGATCGAAGCAAAAGCCCCTCTATATCTTCAACGTCAGAATTTGAACTGAATGATAAAAATAATATTGGGGTTATTCTTGAATATTATCAAAGTAAAAGATCTTCTTTATCAGATGCAGAGGGAATCAATTACGATAGTAATTATGGTTTTAGAGATTCCTATAATAGAATCCAGGACTTAAATGGAATGAGCCGAACGTTAGGAACCAATGTTTTTTACAAATATTATGATAAGGAAAAAAACAGAATTTTAGATATTAATATCGGTACCAATTATGATTCTCAAAAAGATCTCAGCAATTTTGTAACCACTACAAACCCAGCCACTGGTACTGATTTAACTCCAGGTGAAATAGGAATTGACTCTCATAACCAAACCCGAAACTATTATCTAAAAATAGATTATACCCAACCTTTGGGAAAATCGGGAGGTTCATTTGAAATAGGGGGTAAAACGGACTTTAACAATAATGTTGCTCCATATGACATATTAGTAAATACAAAAAACAGCAGCGTAAGAACGTATGATAATTTTCATTATCAGGATAATATCAGTTCCCTTTACGCTAATTACAGCAAAACTTTTTTCAAAAAACTGGAAACAAGAATAGGAATACGGTATGAATATATCAGTTTCAAATTGAGGCAGGATATCGCAGGTACTTCAAGAAAAGATTCTTATGGAACTTTCCTTCCTAACATACTAGTAAAATATTCTTTTTCAGATAAATATGATCTTAGCTTAACGTACAATCGTAACATATGGCGTCCTTGGTATACCGAATTCAATCCTTTTCTTTTACCAAATAGTGATGGATTTTATTCAAGAGGAAATATGGATTTACAGCCCAATCCAAGTGACAGGCTTTTACTGAAATTTGGAGTTCTGAAAAAGTATTTTCTTTCTGCCAGATATATGTATACCGATCAGGATTACTGGACGACCTATACTACTGAAAAAATCAATACTCCTGGAGATCCTCAAAGTCCAACAAAAGAAATAACCATTACTTATCCTGGTAATTTCAGTGGTAAAGTTCAGAAATATTATTTATTTGCCAATACCAATCAAACATTCTTAAAAAATAAATTGAATGTAAATGTAGGATTTGGCTGGTATTATATTGATAATAGTGATTTTAATGAAAAAAATAAATTAGAGGGAGCAAAGTACATCAGTTATTGGGGAGGATCTACCAATATTTCATATACTAATCTCTTTAATAAAAACATTAATCTAAGTGCATGGGTAGAAATTTCCAATCAGAATAATGGAAATTCTTATGCAAATAAGACCAATGTATTTCATAATATTTCCATGACCAAAATTTTCCCAAAAACTCAAATGGAGGTAAGTCTTCAATTAATGAATATTTTCCAGAGACCAAATTTTGATTCAACTACTTTCAATCAGGTTGGAACAGTTAGAAATTCTACACAGTCGGATTGGTATGGTTTCTCTCTTTCGTTCGTGAAACGATTTGGAAATCAAAAAGTAAAAGCAAATACCAAAACCGATGTTGAAAAAGGCGGAGGTGGTGGAAAATAAATAAAATTTTAATTGTTAATACAATAGAGGGACCTTTGAATTTTTCAAAAGCCCCTCTATTTTTTTAAGAATTCTTAGAGAAAGTCTAACAATTTATTTTGTAACATTTTCTTTTGGTGAATATCCTGGAAGCCCTAATTGCCATGCCGCAAAAGCAAAAACCTCTCCTACATTGGCATAGGCACGAGCAAGATCAGTACCTCCGTAATGCCCCCCTTCGTAATCTACTTTAAAAAGTGTAGGGTGATCGGAAGCATCATTAGCTATTAGTTTTGCAGCAAATTTTGCAGGCATCCATGAAACAACGCGGCTGTCATTAATTCCAGCAGTAATCAAAGTAGCTGGATATTTTTCACCTTTTTTAATATGATGGAAAGTATCCATTTCCAATAAAGCTTTAAACTCATCAGGTTTTGTTACAGTTCCGAACTCGGGAACATTACCTGGACCATTTGGAGTTATCTCCATTCTGACGGTATTAGTAGATCCCACATCGACAATTACTGCCTTAAACAAATCTGGTCGTTCCGTCATAGCCCTTCCCACAGTAATCCCGCCTGCACTGCCTCCCCAAATCGCTACTTTTTCTTTTGAAGTATATCCTTCTTTAATCAGGTATTCGGTACAGTCTATTAAGTCTCTCCAGGTGTTAGGCTTCGTTTGTTTGTAACCTGCTTTATGCCAGCTTTCTCCTTTTTCACCACCACCTCTTACATGGGCAATAGCTACCATACCTCCTTTTTTAGCCCACATTGAAAAGCTTCGAGCAAAGAATGGGCTATAGGAGATCCCGTAGCTTCCATATGCCTCTATCAGGACAGGAACATTTCCTGTTTTTTTTAGATTTTTATCATAAACCAATGTTAAAGGAACATCTACTCCATCCCTTGTTTTTATGCTTGTTTCTTTAACAACTACGCCTTCGAATTCAGGATAAGCGATCAGGGGAACAAGATTTTCTTCTTCAAATCGATTTGTTTTTAGATCATACTTCAATCTCCTTGTTTCATTAGCCCAACCAGAACAGTAAATCCAGATGTCAGAATAATCTTTCCCTTTTGTCTCAATTGAAACACTTCCTGCAACAAAAGGTAGTTGTATTGGAATATCTTTACCATTTCTGTATAAATATAGCCTCGCATCAACACCATTTATCGTAGTTGTATAATACATTCCGTCTTTTGTAATTTGGAATTCTTTAATCGTTTCATCTTTTTTCTCCGGAACTAAAATTTCAGGATTCCTAAAATCCGGTTTGCCAAGATTAGTTTTACACAGTTTAAAGTTGGGTGAATTATATCCCGACATAAAGTAAACTTCATCCCCAATCGGCTTTTTCTCATATACTTTATCGGCTTTATAATACAAAGGCTTCCAGCTTTTAATTCCTTTATCAAAATCTTTTCTATTAATAATAAATGTATCTGTAAAATCATCCACATCACCTAAATTCCCAATAAAATAAGGATCTCTCTGATTAAACTGAACAATCCCAGGGAATCTGCCTTCATCAATATTTAATTCAGGATTATTCACTCTTGAAAAAACATTTTTACGTTTTTTAGGATCTTCACCTAACCTATAGAAAGTAACTTCTGTATTCTTTGTATATTCCGGAGAATTAGAATCTGCCACTGGAAAGTAGGTATAATAGAAACTATTATTATCTTCCAACCATTTTACCTGTCCAACGGTTGTAGGCTCAAGATTGGTAATCACCTCTGGATAGATGTGTTTTGTCTTTACATCCATAATGATAACCTCTGAAATTTCCTTCCCATTCTCGGACATAGAAATTGCAATCTTACTTCCATCCCAACTGGGACTTAGAAAATTAATGATAAAATTATGCTTCTGCTTTGATTCAGGGTCAAATGTGGAAATAAAAGTTGTAGGATCATACAAAAGCTCTTCTTTTCCTTTAAATCCTTTTCTATAATATAGTTTATGAAATCTTTCATCTGCATCTTTTTTTAAATAAAAATAAAGATCTCCACCTGTTATCTTTAAATTCGAAGTACTGTAACCACTTCTTTTGTCAAACTTCAATCTTTCATCAACGAAGTACTTTTTATATGGTAACTCCCCAAGTACTGAATCCGTATATTCTGCCTGAGATTTCATCCAGCTTATAACTGCCGGATCTTCCAAGTTTTCAAAATTTCTATAATCATCTATTATTTTAGTTCCAAAATATTCATCAGTAACAGGTTTGGAAGGTGCTAAATTTATTTTTTGAGCATTAATCAGAGGAAAAGAAATCAGATTAATGGCAAGAATAAGGTGTGCTTTTTTCATGTATCTATTAAACTATGTAAATTACTTTTTAATTCACCATACAAAGAAAGGAAATATGATTTATATTCCAAAGCCTATCTAATGATGAGAATTAACTTATTATTTTTTTACCATCTACATACTGATATAAAAAAACCGCTCACATGTCTGTAAGCGGTTCTTATTTATCTTTATTTTTTTGAATTTCTAATTTAGTATTCCATTCATTTCCGTTAAAATGATCGGTTTACCATCAGTCACTACGATTGTGTGTTCGTGTTGTGCCATGTATCCTCCATTGTTACCTATCATGGCCCATCCATCATTCAGTTCTACAGCAAGATTGGAAGAGGTTGAGATAAATGTTTCAATCGCAACAACAGAGTTTTTCTTGAATCTTCTGTTATCAAAACGGTTTTTATAATTCATCAATTCATCCGGCTGTTCGTGCAAACTTCTTCCAATGCCATGTCCGCCAAGATTTTTAATGACTTTAAAACCTCTTTTTTTAGCCTCAGACTCCATAAGAAAACCAATATCTGATATTTTGACACCGCCTTTTATATTGCTGATTGCTTTTTCCAGGATAAACTTAGAAGCATCAACCAGTTTTTGATGTTGGTTAATATCTTTACCAATAATGAAAGAGCCTCCGTTATCTGCCCAAAATCCGTCAAGTTCTGCTGAAACATCAATATTAATTAAATCTCCTTCCTTCAGAATCCTTTCTTCAGTAGGAATACCATGACAGAATTCATTATCTACGCTGATACAAGTCCAACCCGGAAATCCATATGTCAGATAAGGTGCTGATTTTGCACCAAAGTCAGAAAGTATTTTTGCTCCAAACTCATCAAGTTCCTTTGTTGTCATACCAGGTTGGGCGTAGTTGATCATTTCTTTTAATGTATAGGCAACCGCTTCACTTGCTTTTTGCATTCCTGCTAATTCGGATTCGTTTGTTATTGACATCGCTTTTATTTTTGTTGATATAATTTTCCACCGATTCTACTATAACCCTTGGAACTTACAAAGTTAGCGAATTTAAATGTTTCTGATTTAGATTTAAAAACTTAACAAATGATGGATTTTAATTTTTAAGCCTTTCAATAGTAACGGTGTTACATGCTTCCCGCAGCAAAGTGATTTTTCCATTTTTCGCCACCAATCTTCCCATATACAATTGTTTATAAGGTTTCCCATTAAAAATCGTATTGATCTCATACTCCGCAAATACCTGATCAGGAGTATCAATCAACACTTTGATATTAATGAATTTAAAAGTCGGAGCCTGTTTAAGTAAATCTGAAATAAAGGTTTCAATTTGTTGTCTTCCCTGATACCTTGGAGGAATATTAACTGATTCAAAATAGGGCAATTCTATTGCTCCATCTTCAGCAAACAACTCTGCTTCCTTTTTAGGGTCTTGAATGTTTTGCAAATATTCCAATAATAATTCTTTTGCTGTCATAGAATGTGAAATTTGATTGTTTTGATTAAGTTGGCTGCTTTTGTCATTTTCCTTACAAGAGGACAATAGCAAAAACACAAGTGAAATATAAAATAGAGATTTCATTTTGTTTTATTTGTCAAACAAAATTGCAACATTCACTGGACAGCTTCCATTGATATTTGCTTGAAAAAAGTGTTGATAAATGTCAAGCTTTGAAGAAGGACAGTGTTGAAAATACTTACTCAATAACACTCAAGTCTTCTGCCCATTCCACAATATCTGTATTATCAGTAGAAAAAATAATGATGGCACTGTCACCAATACTATAGTTTTTCTGATTTAAATCTGTAGAATATTTCTTACCATCCAGATAGAAATCGAAAAATACATATGGAGAACCCTTTCCTTTATATTCAATATTATTGATTTTTACTTTTTGAATACGTCCATAAGTCTTCAATTGGTATTTTTCATACTTATTTAGAGAAAGAACTAGTCCGAAGACTGTAGTTGCAAATAAAATCAGAAATAAAGAAATGTAACAAATGTTAATCATTTTCACCTTTTTCGAACCTATAGAACTTTTGAGGATTTCATATTTATCTTTATCAGAAAGAACTGAAAAACTAATATCGGTTTTTGTCGGCACTATAATTTTTGTCAAAGAAATCCCTAAAAAAAGAGAACCTATCGGAACGAGAAAAAAAGCTATAATTCCCAAAAATCTTTCCCCACCATGAATCCACCAAACCTTAAATATTATGAAAACTCCCAATAGGATAGCAAAGAGATTAAGTAAAATATTTTTAACGATTTTTTTTAACATAATTAATATTTAGATTTGAGAAAAGATTTCTCTTCTTACAATTCTATAAAAAAACCACTCACATTACTGTAAGTGGCTTATTTTATGTGGTCCCACCTGGGCTCGAACCAGGGACCACCTGATTATGAGTCAGGTGCTCTAACCAACTGAGCTATAGGACCTCAAAACTTGGTTAAATTTTGTGCTTGCAAAAATAGTAAAATTTCTTTCACTACAAAACTTTTTATTACTTTTCTTGACAAAGTTCTACCAGTACTCCATTGGTAGATTTAGGATGAAGGAATACAACTAATTTGTTATCAGCACCTTCTTTCGGCTCTTCGGAGATAAATTGGAAACCTTCTTTTTTTAATCTTTTTACTTCTTCAAGAATGTTTTCAACACCAAAAGCTAAATGATGGATACCTTCTCCCTTTTTATCAATGAATTTTGAGATCGGGCTTTCAGGATTACTGGCTTCAAGAAGTTCAATTTTGCTTTCTCCGGTTCCATAAAAAGAAGTAACCACTCCTTCCCTTTCTACTGTTTCTTTTTTATAAGAAGGTTTTCCTAAAAGTTTTTCAAAAAGTTCATCGGAAACACCCAAAGATTTCACGGCAATGCCGATATGTTCTAACTTCATAAGTAAAATACTATAATTAAATGGTAAATTTGAAATACCCATTACATTTCAAATGAGCAATTCAAACAAAAGTAGTAAATTTGCAGAAATTATGGAAAGTAACAGACAAAGAAAAGTAGCACAGATTATACAGGAAGATTTCGCAGAATTGTTCCGCAAACAGTCTGCAGAAAGCAAACAGAATATTTTAGTTTCTGTTTCGGATGTAAAAGTAACTGCAGACCTTGGAATCGCTAAAATTTATTTAAGCATATTTCCTCAGGAATTTCGTTCTCACATTATGAAAGAGATCGAGGAAAACAAAACCCAATACAGAAATTTCATTGGCCAGAAAATGGCTAAACAAGTTCGTATTATTCCACAACTTAATTTTTATCTTGATACTTCTCTGGATGATGTTGAAAAAATTGAAAAAGAATTAAGAGGAGAAGGTGACAATCCTGTACTGTAGATCTTGAAAAACATTGCATTTTATATTGCTTCCCGATACCTTTTAGCCAAAAAAGGAAGCACTGCCGTTACTTTTATCACATGGTTATCCGTGGGAGCGATGATGGTTGCTGTGACTGCAATGTTTGTTATCATATCCGTTTTCTCAGGACTGGAAGATCTTAACAAGGATCTCATCTCCAACCTTCATGCAGATCTTACAATCAAAAGCTCTTCTGGAAAGACTTTAAAAAACTTAACCAAAATTGAAGATATCCTTAAAAAGAATAATGATATTGTCAGTTTTTCAAGGGTTATTGAAGAGAAAGTGTATATCAATTATAATGGCAAAGGTGATATCGCTTATCTAAGAGGAGTAGATTCAGCATATACTATTGTAAATCCTATCAACAAAGATGTTTTCTACGGAAGCTATCCAAGTTTCGATTACTCGAATGAGGTACTAATGGAAAACTCTTTAGATAATAGATTATCCATTCCAGTAGCCTCTTCAAAAGATTATGCTACCATCTTTATGCCGAAACCCGGATTAGGGATCATCAATAAAGAAGAAGATATTTATAATAAAAAGGATATTCTTGTTACTGGTATTTTTCCTGGAAAAGATCAGCTTGACAGCTATATCATCTCTCCTATTGAACTGACAGAACAACTGCTCAGCCTTCCGAAAAATTCCGCTTACCAAATTGTTGTTAAGTTGAAAAATTCCGATAATGCTGATCAGGTTAAAAGTAAGCTTTTATCGACAATAGGAAAAAGTATCGAAATCAAAACAAAAGAGGAAGAAAACGCTGCATTCTGGAAAATGATCAATACAGAAAAGCTTTTTATCTATCTGATTTTTGCCTTAGTCATCTTTATTACCACTTTTAATTTAGCAGGAGCTATTATTATTCTCCAACTCGATAAAAAAGAACAAGCCAGGTCATTAATTTCTTTAGGATTTCCGTTAAGTCATCTAAGAAGAATCTATTTCTATACAGGGCTTCTTATTGTTGTTTCAGGAATTATTTCCGGATTGATTTTGGGAACAGCGCTTTGCTACTTCCAATTATTTACAGAGTTCTTTAAAGCCAATGAAACCCTTCCATTCCCTGTAAAAATTGTGGGCAAAAACTACCTTATTGTTGCTGTAACAGCATCCTTATTTGGTTTCATTATTTCATGGGTATTTTCAAAAATAAGCAAAGAGTATATTACTAAAAGTTAATACACCTCGCATACGTTTTTTTGTACCTTTGGCTCCCAATTTTTAAACAATGAAACGAATTTTATTCTCTTTTGTACTCGCTTTTGTATCATTTTATACATTTGCACAGATTCCGGCAGGATACTATGATGGAACTACTGGATTGACAGGAGCCACTCTAAAATCAAAGCTAAAAACGATTATCACCAATGGTCATGAAGATCATGGATATGGTGGATTATGGACAGGTTATCAAACCACTGACCGTGATTATTCCTATGAAAACGATGGAACTATTTTAGATATCTATTCTGAAAACCCAACTGCCGCAGATCCATACAACTTCAACTATGGAACCAACCAGTGTGGGACTTACAGTGCAGAAGGAGATTGTTATAATAGAGAACATATTGTTCCTCAAAGTCTTTTCAATGAAGCTTTCCCTATGAAATCCGACATTAACTTCATCCGTGCTACCGATGGTAAAGTAAATGGAATGAGATCTAATTATCCTTTTGGAAAAGTAGGAACAACATCTTACACTTCTTTAAATGGCTCTAAATTAGGAACTTCTGTATCTCAGGGATATTCTGGAATCGTATTTGAACCCATTGATGAATTTAAAGGAGATGTTGCCAGAATGATCCTTTATTTCGTAACAAGATATGAAACTCAGTTATCAGGATTTAGCAGCGGAAACATGCTTGGAGGCTCTGCATTCCCTGGACTTCAGGCATGGGAACTGAATCAATTACTAGCCTGGAATATTCAAGATCCTGTATCACCAGCAGAAGTCTTAAGAAACAATGCAACATATGTATATCAAAAAAATAGAAATCCATATATAGATCATCCCGAGTATGTTGCTTTAATCTGGGGAGCACCTGTAGTAGATAATGAGGCTCCAACGGCAGCTACAAATCTCGTAGCGAATAATCCTACATCTAATTCTATCTCTCTAAGCTGGACTGCAGCAACTGATAATATAGGAATAACAGGTTATGACGTTTATGTTGATAACGTATTAAACACTACTGTTTCAGGAACTAGTACTGTTGTTTCAGGATTATCTTCCTCTACAGCGTATAATTTTTATGTGATAGCTAGAGACGGAGCTGGAAATTCTTCTCCTCAAAGTAATATTGCTACTGAAACAACATTACCTGGACAAAGTGGTGGGACAAGCTGCGGGACAGAAACATTCGAAACGATACCAACAGCATCAGGCACAGGTTATGCAACTCAAACATGGACAAACAATAACATTACATGGGTAGCAACTGATGCAAGAACTGATCAGACCATTTCAGGAAAAGCAATTACAATTAGAAATGGAAACCTAACAAGTTCAACAGTTTCCGGCGGTATTCAAAATTTATCCGTAAAAGCACAATTAAAATTCACTGGAAGTGCAGGAAGCCTTAATGTACAGGTAAATGGTGTTACAGTAGGAACGATACCTTATACATCATCAGCTCCAACTGCTGCAACTACAATTAATAATATTAATGTAAGTGGTAATGTTGTTATTAAAATAATCAATCCAATCACAGGAAACAGAGTGGCAATCGATGATCTTTCTTGGACATGCTACAGTACATTAGGAACTATAGAGACTACTAAAAATCAATCTTCTTTTGTGGTGTATCCTAACCCGGTTAAGAATAATGAACTTTATGTAAAAGGTGATCATTTAAGCAAAATCACGAAAGCTGAAATCTATGACCTTTCAGGAAAATTAATCGAAGTGATTATTAACCCATTCAAAAATTCAAATAAAATACAATTAAAAGGCTTAACTAAAGGAAATTACATCCTTAAAACAGATAATATTTCTACAAAATTCATTGTAGAATAATCTTAAAAATATTTTAATCTTTAAAGACCGACTTGTTCGGTCTTTTTTTTTATTTTTGATAGATGGATTCCAATAAAAAATTAGGCTTAGTAGGAAGAAATATTTCTTATTCTTTTTCTAAAAAATTCTTCGAAAACAAATTCCAGAAATTAATGTTAAAAGGCTTTTCTTATGACATCTTTGATCTTAAGGAAATAGATGAAGTTGAACAATTATTTTCAACTCCTGAACTTTTGGGTTTCAATGTAACCATTCCCTATAAAGAAAAGATTATCAATTATCTGGATGAATTGAGTGAGGAAGCCAAAGAAATTGGAGCAGTTAATTGTGTTTTAATCCAGGACGGGAAGAAAACCGGCTATAACACGGATGCAGTTGGGTTTGAAAAAACTTTACTTCTTCATAAAAAGCCACAACATACTTCAGCTCTGATATTAGGAAACGGAGGAGCTGCCAAAGCAGTACAATATGTACTCGATAAAAATGGAATCTCTTCACAGATTGTTTCCAGAAAATCAATATTAAATTTTGATAATCTAGACACTCAAACAGTTCAGGATCATAAGCTGATAATTCAGACCACTCCGGTAGGAACTTTTCCCAATGTCGATGATTGCCTAAAATTCCCATTTGAGGGACTTTCTAAGGAACATTTGATAATCGATTTAATATATAATCCCAATTACACTAAGTTCATTATGAATGCTTCGGAAAAAGGAGCCAAAACTGTAAACGGATATTACATGCTTGAACAGCAAGCAGAAAAAGCTTGGGAAATTTGGAATTTTCAAAAAAAATAACATAAATTAGTGCATTAATTGGCATTTTAGCCACTTACAAGAGATATTAACGCCGCTCACATAAAAGATTTGCTATGACAACAGAAAATAATCTTTCTGAAAACGAAGAAAATAAAAATTCGATCGAAGTACCTCAAGAAGAAACCTCGGAAGACACTGTACCTCAGGATGAAAATCAGCATGAAGATACTGAGCACCCTGAAGAACATGCTGATGCCGATATTTCCCTTGCAGATGCATTGAAAGAAATGGAAAAAATTATCAACGCTCCCAATGCAGGTGAAGACAGCAGAAGATTCAATCTATTAAAAGAAAAAGCAAATCACCACATCCATGATGAGGTAGAAGATAAAAAGCATGATTATGTAGAAGCTGGAAATGCTCCTGAGAATTTTAGCTATGAACATCCTTCACAATCAAAACTTTCTGCTCTTGTTAATATTTTCAAAGAAAAACATGACAACTTTCAGAAAGGTCAGGAACAAGAGCAAAAGAAAAATCTTGAGCACCGTCAGGGCATTATTGAAAGACTTAAAAATCTATATACCAATTCAGAACCCAACACCAATTTATTCAAATCGATTCGCGAGATAAAAGAAGATTGGTCTAATGCGGGGCAGGTTGCAAAATCTGAATTTAAAATTCTAAATAATAACTATTTCCATCATTTGAATCAATTTTATCAAATGCTGGATTTAAATAAAGAATTTCTTGAGCAGGAATATGGCCACAATCTTGAAAAAAGACAGCACATTATCGCCCGCGCTAAAGAACTTGAAAACGAGCCCGTAATCCAAAAAGCATTGAATGAATTGCAATATTTACATAAGCTTTGGAAAGAAGAGGCAGAACCTGTAGCTGAAGAATTCCGCGAAAAGACTTGGGAAGAGTTTAAAGAAATTTCAAACAAAATTCATGAAAGAAAGTCTGAGCTTTCTGCAGCAATAGAATCTGAACAAAATGACAACCTCGAAAAGAAGAACAAGGTCATTGAAGAAATTAAGAAATTATCTGAACCTTCTGAAACGCCTAACCATAACTATTGGCAAAATGCGATCAAAAGAGTTGAAGATCTACGTTCTGACTTCTTAAAAACGGGAAGTGTTCCAAGAAAATTATCCAATCAAAATTGGAATGATTTTAAAACGACTCTGAGAAATTTTAATACGACAAAAAATAATTATTACAAGTCCTTAAAAGGTTCTCAGCAAACTAATTTAGAGGAAAAATTAAAATTAATCCAGACTGCTCAGGACAACATGAATAATGAGGAATGGGATATTGCTGTTCCATTATTCAAAAAACTTCAGGAAGACTGGAAAAAGATTGGGCATGTACCAAAGAGTATGACCAATAAAATCTGGGATGAGTTTCGTGATGCTTGCAATACATTCTTCAATAATTACAGAGAAAAGAGCAATGCCTCTACCGATAACTGGAAGGAAAACTACAAACAGAAAAAAGAACTTCTTGAAGAATTGAAAACCATTTCTAATGATGAAGGAAGTATCGAAAAGATTGAAACCATAAAAACAGCCTGGAATAATATAGGAAAAGTACCGAGAGATAAAATCTCGATCAATTCTGAATTTAATAAGACTCTAAGAGACAAGTTGAAATTGAATAAGATCAATGAACTTGAATTAAAAGAGGAAGGTCTGTCTGAAAATCAATTGACAGATAAAGCCAGAAAAATGAAGAGTCAGATTGCTGATCTGGAATCTGAAATTGTAAAATTAGAAAATAATCTAGCATTCTTCAATAAACCATCGAGAGACAATCCTTTATTAGCAGATACTTTCAATACCATTGATGAAAAGAAAGCTCATCTGGAAACTTTAAAACAAAATCTTCACAACATCATTGTCGGAGACTAATTCATAAAAAAACAGTAAAAGGCGAAGCAAAGAAATTTGTCTTCGCCTTTTTTATAATATGCAGGACGAATTATATATAAAAAGATGTATTGAACTGGCCCAAAAAGCTTTGGGTAGAACATATCCGAACCCTATGGTAGGAAGTGTAATCGTACATAATAATGAAATTATCGGAGAAGGCTATCATCACAAAGCAGGAGAACCTCATGCTGAGATTAATGCGATTAATTCCGTTGTCAATAAATATCTTATTCCTGAATCTACGATCTATGTTTCCCTTGAGCCTTGTGCCCATTATGGGAAAACACCTCCTTGTGCTTTAAAGATCAAAGAGCTGGGATTCAAAAAAGTAGTAATTGGAGCTATGGACTCCCACGATAAAGTAAATGGAAAAGGCAAAAAAATCATTCAGGACGCTGGAATAGAAGTCACTTCCGGAGTTTTAGAAAAGGAGTGTATTGAACTTAACAAAAGGTTTTTTACTTATCACGAAAAGAAGAGGCCTTATATTATTTTAAAATGGGCGGAATCTGCAGACGGTTTTTTAGATAAAGATTTTAAACCTACTGCAATTTCAAATTCACTTGCCAATCAATTTGTACATCAATTACGAGCAGATGAGCATGCTATTTTAGTTGGCACTCAAACTGCAATTAACGATAACCCAAGCCTGACCGCAAGAAATGTGGAGGGAATCAATCCTGTAAGAATTTTAATTGATTTTGATTTAAAAGTGCCTGCTGATTTTAAGATATACAATAATGAAGCAAAAACTTTAGTTTTTAATTCTATTAAAGAAGAAAACGAAAGTAATATTCATTGGATTAAAATTGGGAAAGAGAATTTTTTATCTGAGTTAATGAATGCTTTATACATAGAACAGATCCAATCTGTCATTATAGAAGGCGGAAATTTTACATTACAACAATTCATTGATGCTGGCCTTTGGGACGAAGCTATTGTTATCAAAAGTGAAGATCTAAAACTTGAAAATGGAACAAAAGCCCCTGAATTGGATTCCAAACCTATTAAAATACAAACACTAAGAGATAATATTTTGTCATTCTATTCTTCTAACAATAGGTAATTTTCTCTAAAATTATCACAATGATTTGAAATAATATGAGTAATTTGGTTTAAACTAAACTATCATATTATGAAAAATTTGAAAAAAATTACTAGAATCAATTTGAAAACCATTACTGGAGGAGCACGCGTAACATGCATTTTACCTAACGGACAACCAACCACATGCAAAGATTATTGTCCTGAAAACTTTTGTGGACCTATGGTAAATATGTGTTTAATGCCGATAGGTTTATGTGATTAAATTCATCATTACTCACCTTAGATTTAAGAAAAATAAATAGGCAGCGATTAGAATTTTGATCGCTGCCTATTTATTATGACATCAATTGTAAAGCATTTTATATTTTTGCACTTATAAATACGGCTGAATGACGCACGAATATAAAACGATCGAAAACCCTATTGAAAATACTTTAATAAAAGAGAAAGGAAGTAAATTCATTGGATTCGCCTATCCTGTCAATAATGATAATGAGCTTAAAAATGCTCTGGAAAAAGTAAGAATCGAACATCCTAAAGCAACCCATCATTGCTATGCTTTCAGAATGGGATTAAATGGCGAAAACTACCGGGCTAATGATGATGGTGAGCCATCAGGAAGTGCTGGATTACCCATATATAATCAATTATTAGCAAACGAAATCACTAATGTTCTGGTGATTGTCGTTCGCTATTATGGAGGTACTAAGCTAGGCGTCTCCGGTTTGGTAAAAGCTTATAAAGAATCAGCAAAATTCACCATAGAAGAAGCAGAAATCATTACCAAAGAATTAGAAACTGAGATTGAAATCCAATTTAATTTCAACCAACAAAATACCATTTTTACATTGCTGTCGAAATTTGATGCAAAAGTTTTAAATTTTGATGCTGATGAAAGCTGCATTCTTACTGCCTCTTTAAAAACAGCACAAAAAGAAAACATCTCAGATAAATTATCTGAGATGCAATATGTTTCTTTTGAATTTAAAGATTAATTTCGTCTTCCACCCATGAGTAAAGACACCCAATAAAGCAGCTGTACCAAAGATCCTATAGCAGCAACCACATACGTTCTGGCTGCCCATTTTAAACTATCCTGTACACCGACATACTCTTCAGCTGTTACTGTTCCAGTATCCTTCAACCATTTCATTGCTCTGTTGCTCGCATCATATTCCACAGGAAGCGTTACAAAAGCAAAAAGAGTAGTCACTGCAAATAATGCTACACCAATTGCTAATACAGTTGTATTTCCGTTTGGATTTTCAATAGTTCTACTTGCAGCCATCACTGCAATACCTGCGAAGATGACAAACTGCATCAGATTAGAACTAATATTTACAATAGGAACTAATCTTGATCTCAACTGAAGCATTGAATATCCAACTGCATGCTGCACAGCGTGTCCACATTCATGTGCAGCTACTGCTGCTGCTGCCGCATTCCTCTGCATGTACACTCCTTCCGAAAGGTTTACAGTTTTATCTGCTGGATTATAGTGATCTGTTAATTGTCCCGGAACCGAAATTACCTGAACATCATTAATTCCGTTATCTCTTAGCATTTTTTCAGCCACTTCTTTGCCAGAAAGGCCGTTTCGAAGGTGTACATTGGAATAATACTCAAATTTAGATTTCAATTTTGATGAAACATACCAGCTCACCAGCATTGTAATCCCAATAATTACATAATAACCAATCATTTTAATAAAATTTAATAGATATTTTTACCCTCTAAGATGTAAAAACTGTGCCAAAGTATTACATTTTATTTATTTATATTTGTCTTTTAATTACCCTCAAAAACTATGTCTACAGTTTCAATTCTAGAAGTAAAAACCCAAAACGATTTAAAGCAGTTTGTGAAATTCCCAATGGACTTGTATAAAAACAATCCATATTATGTTCCATCTTTCATTAAGGATGAATTTAAAATCTGGAGTGCTGAAGAGAACCCGGCACTTACCTATTCGGAATCAAAACAATATCTTGCTTTTAAAGACCAAAAAGTAGTTGGGCGAATTGCGGTAATTATTAATCATAAAGAAGAAAAAGAACTAGGCATAAAGAAAGTACGATTTGGCTGGATAGACTTCATTGATGATAAAGAAGTATCTAAGGCACTTATTCAAAAAGCTATCGATTATGCTAAAGAACATACTATTGACATGATTGAAGGCCCGATGGGTTTTACGAATCTTGACAAAGCAGGAATGTTGACCATGGGGTTTGACAAATTGGCCACAATGATTGGGATTTACAATCATGAATACTACCCCAAACACCTTGAAGCACTTGGAATGATAAAAGAAAAGGAATGGGTGGAATACGAAATGAATTTCCCGAAAGTTTTACCTGAAAAAGTAGAAAAATTCAGTGGTTTAATTGCCCAGAAATACAAACTTAAGGTTCTTAATTTCAAATCTAAAGAAGAAATTCTTCCTTTTGTAGAACCTATGTTCAAATTACTGGACGAAACCTACAAACATCTATCCACATACACCCCTATCTCTGATGAGCAA
This sequence comes from Chryseobacterium paridis, assembly GCF_016595215.1. GTDB lineage: Bacteria > Bacteroidota > Bacteroidia > Flavobacteriales > Weeksellaceae > Chryseobacterium > Chryseobacterium paridis. Next base: position 309,947 of record NZ_JAENHK010000005.1, read on the forward strand.
ATAAAAACATACAGAGAAAAGTACTTCCCTTTTATAGATAAGAATTATGTGATCTGCGTTGTGGATGAAAATAACCAACTGGTCTCTTTTGCGATCACCATGCCTTCCTATTCAAAAGCTCTGCAAAAATCAAAAGGAAAGCTATTCCCTTTTGGCTGGTGGCACTTTTTACAGGCTGGCAAGAAAAATGACCGTGCTAATTTCTATCTCATTGGAATTCATCCGGAATATCAAAGAAGAGGTGTTACTGCAATTATATTCAAGGAGATCTTTGTCCGTTTTACCAGTATGGGAATTGATTTCGCTGAAACCAATCCGGAACTGGAAGAAAACAAGAGTGTACAGCTTCTTTGGCAGGATTACAACCCTGTAAACCATAAGAGGAGAAGAACGTATTCATTGAGGATAAATGATTAATTGGGTTTGAGGTTTAAGATTCGAGGTCCGCGTTCCGGGATTCGGGATTCGAAGTATAAAACATAAACTAAATTATTTTTGTAAAACTCAATTTAATATTTTAGACTTTATTATTTTCAACCTGAACCCCGAAACTCGTACCTCGTATCTCGAAACAAATACCGCGCAACTCGCATCTCGAAACTAAATATCTAAAACTTACAACTCCTCTCCTATGAAACCACATCTTATCGTTTTCGCCATTCTTATCGCCGGGTTTATCATTTACAATTTCTTTTTTCAAAATGGAGATGACAAAACAAATACCGTAATCAATATTGCTTATTCCAGTATTCTTTTCGGATATATTTCATTTATGGCTTATTCTCTTCTCAAAAAAATGAAGAAATAAATACCTCTTTACAGACTATTTTTCGTTTTGTTAAAAATATTTTTTATTTTTACAACACACTAATATCCTGTATACCATGAACTTAATATTAAAAACCCTCTTTTTAGGAGCTTTTTTTATCTTAATAAAAATAGATTCTCAGGAGTTCTATGTAGACACTACTTTAAACTTCACCAGCAACGTAAATAAGGTGTACAAACTTAATGTTTCAAACACCAGTCAAGTAGAAGAAACTTTCTGTGCACCTACAAACCCAGCAAACGAAGTTTATACAGATATTGCTATAGACGTTTCCAATAATCTGTATTACGTAACTACTTCAGGATCATTATACAGGAAAAACAGTTCTAATGCCACTTGTGAATTTCTTGGAGATTTCACGAATCCATATGGTTCAATTAAAGCGCTGGTCTCTGATTCCGGGCCTTATTTATATGCTGTTGGATCTCCAACCAAACTTTATAAATATGAAATCAGCACCGGTACATTTTCGTATATGGGCGACCTACCCGCAGGACAATATATAGCGGGAGATCTCTTTTTTTACAACAGAAGGCTTTTCGCAACTACTTTAACAGGCATACTTGAAATCAATATGAATACCCCGTCTGCAAGCTGCCCATTTATCAATTTTGGAGTATTGTCAAACTTATTCTCAGCCTTTTCAATACATTATGGAAGCTACTCCAAGGTCTATGTTATAGGTTCTTCAGCCTCAGGCTCTACACTATATGAGCTTGATATGATTAATAAAGTACTTGGACCACCCATCAGAACATATAATTATCAGATTAACGGTGCGGCAGCATACTATGATTTAACCGGAATAGAGTCCACATGCATCCCAACTTTAGGAGTTAACGAGACCAATACTACGGGTATCTATTTCAATGTGATTAATCCAACTAAAAATAACATTATCTGCAAAACAAATATTGAACGCGATCAAATTACATCTATACAACTCTTTGATAATTCGGGAAGGCTTATTAAAGATTTTTCAAGTCAAAACAGTATTGAAAAATTGGATATCTCTGATCTTAGTCATGGACAATATCTTTTGATCGTGACTACGAAAAATGGTGAGAAATACACCAAAAAGATAATAACCAGTCTCTAATTTTTATTCATTCTAAATTACCACTTTTCCTTATTTTAACTCCACATTTAAGGTTATTAATTTCATGCTTTCTTGTTTATTCGCTAAATTTGCAAATTGAGATAATAATGCAAAAATGAATTTACCTGAAAGTTATATTCCGATACTTATTCAAGCCGGTGTTGCAATTGGTTTTGTAGCTGTTTCGTTGCTTGGAGCGCATTTCTTAGGACCCCGTCAAAAGAAAGGAAATTCTGTGAAGAACCAAAGTTGGGAATGTGGTGTTCCAGTAGAAGGAAATGCCAGAACTCCTTTTTCCATCAAGTATTTCCTTACTGCGGTATTGTTCGTCCTATTCGATATCGAAATCGTATTTTTTTATCCATATGCTGTTAACTTCAGAGAATTCGGATTTGAAGGATTCCTTGCGGTACTTACCTTCGTTGCTATTTTCTTCGTAGGGTTTATCTATGTATGGAAACGTGGCGCATTAGATTGGGATAAATAAAGTAAAATTATGAATGATGAATTTTAAATCCAGAATTTAAAATTCAAAATCTAAAATCAAATACAATGTCAGATCAAAAACCAATAATAAGAACAGATGCACCTGCTCCCGATGGATTTGAAGGAGAAGGATTTTTCGCAACGAAACTGAGCAGTGTAATCGGAATGGCAAGAAAGTTTTCTCTTTGGCCATTACCATTTGCAACCTCTTGTTGTGGTATCGAGTTTATGGCTACCCTGAATCCAACGTATGATGCTTCAAGATTTGGAATGGAAAGAAACTCTTTCTCTCCAAGACAGGCAGATATGCTGATGGTTTGTGGAACTATATCTAAGAAATTAGGACCCGTCCTAAAAGAAGTGTACACTCAGATGGCTGAGCCAAAATGGGTGGTTGCTGTAGGAGCATGCGCTTCCAGCGGTGGTATTTTTGACACATACTCTGTTTTACAGGGAATTGATAAAATTATTCCGGTAGATGTTTATGTTCCGGGATGCCCGCCAAGACCAGAACAGATTATTGAAGGAGTAATGCAGGTTCAGGCTCTTGCAGAAAGCGAAAGCATCAGAAGAAGAGACATGCCTGAATATCAGAATTTATTAGATTCTTACAATATAAGTAACTAAACGGAAATGACGAACGAATTTGTATTAGAAGCAATTACAAGAGAATTTCCTGAAACTGTAATTTCCAGTTCAGAACCTTATGGAATGCTGACCGTTGAAGTGAAAAAAGATGACATCAAAAAAGTGATTCATTACCTTAAGGATTCGTCTTTAGAAATTAATTTCCTTACAGATATTTGCGGAATTCATTATCCTGAATTTCCTGAAAAAGAAATAGGAGTGGTTTATCATTTACACAATATGATGACCAATTTCAGAATCCGTCTTAAAGTATTTATGTCCAGAGAAAATATTGAAGTAGATTCTCTTACGGAACTATATGCCGGAGCTAACTGGATGGAAAGAGAAACCTATGATTTCTTTGGGATCAAGTTTAAGGGACATCCTGATCTTCGACCTATTTTGAATATGGAAGATCTGGGTTACCACCCAATGTTGAAAGAATATCGTCTTGAGGATGGCACAAGAACTGACAAGAACGATAGCATGTTCGGAAGATAAAAAGCCAATGGTCAATGGCAGCTAGCCAATAGCCTGAAGCAAACAGCTAAAAGCAATCATTATGAAAGATAACTCATTATCTAATATACTTAACCAATACGAAAGTAAGGAACAGATTGACGGTCAGTTATACACCCTCAATTTAGGTCCTACCCACCCTGCAACTCACGGTATTTTTCAGAATGTCTTAACGATGGATGGAGAAAGAATTCTTCATGCTGAGCAAACGGTAGGATACATCCACAGAGCATTTGAGAAAATTTCTGAAAGAAGAAATTATACTCAGATCACTACCCTTACTGATCGTATGAACTACTGTTCTGCTCCTATTAACAATCTGGGATGGCATATGACTGTAGAAAAGCTGATTGGAATTGAAGTTCCTAAGCGTGTAGATTACATCCGTGTTATTCTTATGGAATTGGCAAGGATCGGAGATCACCTGATCTGTAATGGAGTAACAGGTATGGACTCTGGAGCAATTACTGGTCTTACGTATATGTTCATCGAAAGAGAGCGTATTTATGATATCTATGAGCAGATCTGTGGAGCTAGGATGACTACCAATATGGGAAGAATCGGAGGCTTTGAAAGAGATCTAACACCTAAGTGCCATGAATTAATCAAAGATTTCTTAAAAACTTTCCCTAAAAAGTTTGCTGAATTTGGTCAGCTTTTAGAAAGAAACAGAATCTTTATGGACAGAACCATCGGTGCTGGAGCGATTTCTGCTGAAAGAGCATTAAGCTATGGTTTTACAGGTCCTAACTTACGTGCGGCAGGTGTAGATTATGATGTGAGAGTTGCACAACCTTATTCTTCTTATCAGGATTTCGACTTCATTATTCCGGTAGGAACAGCGGGTGATACCTATGACCGTTTCATGGTTCGCCAACAAGAAATCTGGGAATCCATTAAAATTATTGAACAAGCATATAATAATCTTCCTGAAGGAGATTTCCATGCGGATGTTCCTGATTTTTATCTTCCTGAGAAAGCAGATGTTTATAACAAAATGGAAGCACTAATCTACCACTTCAAAATTGTAATGGGAGAAACTGAAATTCCAAAAGGAGAAGTATATCATGCAGTAGAAGGAGGAAATGGAGAATTAGGATTCTATTTAGTGAGTGATGGAGGAAGAAGTCCTTACAGGTTACACTTCAGAAGACCATGTTTTATCTACTACCAGGCATATCCGGAAATGATTACAGGTTCTGTAATCTCTGATGCGATTGTGACTATGTGTAGTATGAATATCATTGCGGGAGAATTAGACGCATAAAATGTAAAAAGTATCATTGTAAAATGTATTCATGACTTTTTACAATGACCAAAATAAATTAAGTCATTAGTACATTGTACATTGTACAATAATACATTAAAGAAAATGAGCGAAACAATAGCTTTTAAACCGGAAAGTTTAGCACAGGTACATAAAATTATCGCAAGATATCCTGAAGGAAGACAAAAGTCTGCTCTTCTTCCTGTTCTGCATTTAGCACAAAAAGAATTTGGAGGATGGCTGGATGTTCCGGTAATGGATTATGTTGCAGAATTATTGAGTATTACGCCAATTGAAGTATATGAAGTAGCTACTTTTTATACCATGTTCAATATGAAACCGGTTGGTAAATATGTTTTGGAGGTTTGCAGAACGGGACCATGCATGGTTTGCGGAAGTGAAAAGATCCTGAATCATATAAGAACCAAACTGAACATTAAGGATGGGGAAACTACAGAAGACGGAATGTTCACACTAAAGCCTGCTGAATGTCTTGGCGCTTGTGGATATGCACCGATGATGCAGTTAGGAAAATTCTTTCATGAAAATTTAACGATAGAAAAAGTAGACGAAATCCTTGATCTTTGTAGAGAAGGACAAGTTGCTTTAGATTAATAGAAATTTTAAATTCTAAGTTTTAGATTTTAAATTATTCACTTAACGTTTAATAATAATTAATGCAAGAGGCCAAAAGCCAATTGCAATAAGCAAATAACAATGAGTAAAAAACTTTTACTTAAAGACGCACATGTAGAAGGCATCCGCTATTTCGAAACTTACCGTAAACAGGGAGGTTACGAAGCAGCAGAAAAAGCCTTGAAGATGACACCCGATGATATTTTAGAAGAAGTAAAAACTTCAGGACTTCGTGGTCGTGGTGGTGCAGGGTTTCCTACAGGAATGAAATGGAGCTTTTTGGCAAAACCGGAAGGCGTTCCAAGACACCTTGTAGTAAATGCGGATGAATCTGAACCAGGAACATTTAAAGACAGATATTTGATGGAATTTATTCCTCATTTATTGATCGAAGGAATGCTTATCTCTTCTTTCTGTTTAGGTTCAAATGTTTCTTATATCTACATCCGTGGGGAGTATTCATGGATTCCTGATATTTTAGAAGAAGCTATTGAAGAGGCTAAAGCAGCTGGATTTTTAGGTAAAAATATTCTCGGAACAGGTTTCGATTGTGAAATCTACGTTCAAAGAGGTGGTGGAGCTTATATCTGTGGTGAAGAGACTGCGTTGCTTGAATCCCTGGAAGGTAAAAGAGGTAACCCAAGATTAAAACCACCATTCCCTGCTGTAAAAGGACTTTGGGAAAGACCAACAGTGGTAAACAATGTTGAGTCTATCGCAGCAGTGGTTCCTATCATAAATATTACCGGAGCTGAATTTGCTAAAATAGGTGTTGGAAGATCTACAGGTACTAAATTGATTTCTGCTTGCGGAAATATCAACAAACCTGGAGTGTATGAAATCGATATGACAATTACCGTTGAAGAATTCATTTATTCTGATGAATATTGTGGTGGTATTCCGAATGGAAAAAAATTAAAAGCCTGTATCCCAGGTGGTAGTTCTGTTCCTATCGTTCCGGCTAACCTATTATTAAGAACTGTAAACGGCGAACCAAGATATATGAATTATGAATCCTTAGCTGATGGTGGTTTTGCTACCGGAACGATGATGGGTTCAGGAGGTTTTATTGTTTTGGATGAAGACCAGTGTATTGTAGAACATACCATGACATTGGCAAGATTCTATAATCACGAAAGCTGTGGACAATGTACTCCGTGTCGTGAAGGGACAGGATGGATGTACAAAATTTTAAAGAAGATTGAAAACGGACAGGGTAAAATGGAAGACATCGATTTACTTTGGGATATCCAGAGAAAAATTGAAGGAAATACAATTTGTCCTTTAGGAGATGCGGCAGCTTGGCCTGTTGCAGCGGCTATACGTCATTTCAGAGATGAATTTGAATGGCATATTAAAAATCCTGAGTTATGTTTAACTCAAAATTATGGATTGGCAAATTATGCAGATCCTATTCCTGTTGTTGAAAATAATGCGTAGTTACAAATGAAAAAGTTATTAGTTGTTAGTTTAGTTATCTCAAATTTTGTGTTTGCACAAAAAACTAAAAATGACTCTTTGCAATCTGATTTACTAACTGTAACTCCGGCTCCTATTAAAAAGAAAGAAAAACCTATGCCTTTAAGCAAAAAGGGTCAGATGTTTGTCTTTTTCGGGTGGAACAGAGCTGCTTTCAGTAATTCTGATATCAATTTCTCAGGAAATGGTTATAATTTTCAGTTGAATAATGTATCAGCACAGGACAGACCTACAAAATTTGGTATTGTTTACGTGAATCCAGGTTGGTTTACCGTAGTACAATACAACTTTAGAGCAGGTTATTTTATTAAAGATAATTTGGCGCTTGTTCTGGGTATTGATCATATGAAATATGTGATGGATCAGAATCAGACTGTTGGCTTTAAAGGACATATTTCGGATCCTGAATATGCGGCAATGGTACAAAACGGACAGGTAAATTTAGCAGATGAAAAATTTCTTACTTTCGAACATACAGATGGTCTTAATTATGAAAATTTAGGTCTTGAAAAATACCAAAACCTTATTCACAAGAAAAATATTGATTTGGTATGGTCTTATGGAGCGGGACTTGGTGTAATGTTTCCAAAAAGTAATGTAAGACTTTTCGGTAATGAAAGAAGTGACCGTTTTCATGTGGCTGGTATGGGAACTGATATAAGATCCAGTCTTAACCTGGTTTTCTGGAAAAACTGGATGATCAGATTAGAAGGTAAAGCAGGATATATTAATATGTGGGACATTAAAACCACATTAAATAATAAACCAGATAAAGCCAGACAGGATTTTGTTTTCGGACAGGTTCTTGCCGGAGTTGGGTATACATTTAACACGAAGAAGTATAATTAAAATATAGCTTAACGCCTTACAAGCATAAGCGAAAGCATAAAATATGAGCGAAGAGGTTAAAAAATTCAAAATAACTATAGACGGACAAACTACTGAAGTTTTGCCTGGAACTTCTATTTTGGAAGCTGCCAGACAAATCGGTGGAAAATCTGTACCTCCTGCAATGTGCTACTACAGCAAGCTGGAAACCAGTGGAGGAAGATGCAGAACTTGTTTAGTGGAAGTTTCTAAGGGATCTGAAGCAGATCCTCGTCCTATGCCAAAATTAGTAGCAAGTTGCAGAACGAATGTGATGGATGGGATGGAAGTAAAAAATCTTACTTCAGATAAAGCTCAGGAAGGTAGAAAGGCGGTTACTGAATTTTTATTGGTAAACCACCCATTAGATTGCCCGATTTGTGATCAGGCTGGAGAATGTCATCTTCAGGACTTAGGTTATGAACATGGTGTAGAAAATACCAGAACTGAATTTGAAAGAAATACTTACGAAGCAGATGATCTTGGGCCAAACATCAAGCTGAATATGAACCGTTGTATTCTTTGTGCAAGATGTGTACTTACTGCTAATCAGCTTACCAATACAAGAGAACATGGTATCCTTTTCAGAGGAGATCATGCAGAGATCTCTACGTATTTAAATAAAGCATTGGATAATGATTTCATTGGAAATGTTATTGATGTTTGTCCAGTGGGAGCTTTAACAGATAGAACAGCACGTTTTGCAAGCAGAGTTTGGTTTACCAACCCAATGAACGCTTCATGTAAATGTGATAAATGTTCAGGAAAAGCTGTCGTTTGGATGAAAGGTGATGAAGTGGTAAGAGTTACTGCAAGAAAAGACCAGTGGGGAGAGGTTGAAGAATTCATCTGTGATACGTGTCGTTTCGAAAGAAAAAAATTAAAGGATTGGAATATTGAAGGTCCTAGACATATCGACAGACATTCTGTGATTTCACTTAACCATTATGAGAAGCCTAAGGATGAACTAAGAGTTTTAGACAATCCTATGGCAAAGGAAATCAGCGAAAAAGACGAAAAATAAAATTTGAAAATTTGATAATGAGTTAATTTGAAAATGAGAAATTTGGTCATGCGGTTTCTATAAGTTCCGTCTTCCTACTTCCATCTTCTTATCTCTCTAATATCTAAATACATAAAAAATGGATTTAATTACATTTAAATTGATACTTGTACTAGCGCTTTTCTTGCTTTCGTTAACGATAGCAGCCTACTCTACCTGGGCGGAAAGAAAAGTAGCTTCAATTATGCAGGACAGAATCGGACCAAACAGAGCAGGTCCTTTCGGATTGCTGCAGCCTCTTGCTGACGGTGGAAAGTTTTTCTTTAAAGAAGACTTTACTCCTGCCAATGCAGAAAAGTTTCTTTTCGTATTGGGACCGGCTTTGGTTATGTTTATTTCATTGATCACTGGAGCTGTAATTCCATGGGGAAAAAGCTTAAATATTGGTGGAATGTCGTACGATCTACAGGTAGCTAACATCGATGTTGGGGTACTTTTCATTATCGGAATGGCTTCTATCGGTGTTTATGGAATCATGATCGGAGGTTGGGCTTCAAATAACAAGTATTCACTATTGGGTGCTATTCGTGCTTCTTCTCAGATGATCTCTTATGAATTGGCAATGGGATTAGCATTACTTTCTATCATTATGATGACAGGAAGTTTAGATTTAAAAGTAATTACTGAAACTCAGACTACAGGAAAATTATGGGGACTTATCCATATCGATGGAATGAACTGGAATATTTTCTATCAGCCATTAGCTTTCCTTATTTTTATGGTTGCTGCTTTGGCAGAAACCAACAGACACCCTTTCGATTTACCTGAGTGTGAATCTGAATTGGTAACAGGATATTCTACGGAATACTCATCAATGAAGCTGGGATTATACATGTTTGGAGAATATGTAAACATGTTTATTTCAAATGCGTTTATGGTTGTTCTATTCTTTGGAGGTTATAACTATCCTGGAATTGAATGGGTAACTCAAAACTGGGGTGAAAACATTGCTGGAATTATAAGTATCGCTGCCTTTTTAGGTAAGACGATCATCGGAATTCTGATCTTTATGTGGATCAGATGGACACTTCCTAGATTCAGATATGACCAGCTGATGCATTTAGGATGGAAGACATTAATTCCATTAGCAGTTTTAAACCTTGTTATTACCGGAGCTTTAATTTTAGCATTCGGACATTAAAAGAGATAAGAATATATTTTTAATGCTGAACATCAATTCAGCCTAAAAAAATTACAATAAATGAAACTTACTAACAGATCAAAAGTTGTTTCTAATAAAGAAATGACCCTTGCTGAGAAAATCTACTTACCGGCGATTTTCAAAGGTATGGGGATTACATTCAAGCATGCTGTAAGAACCGTAGTAAAAGGTGCTCCTGCAGTTTACTCGTATCCTGAAGTACAAAAGCCAAGAGCTAAGGTATGGAGAGGTCATCATGTCCTTAAGAGAGATGAAGAAGGAAGAGAAAGATGTACCGCTTGTGGATTATGTGCAGTTGCATGTCCTGCAGAAGCCATTACCATGACTGCTGCGGAAAGAACAAAAGAAGAAAAAAATCTATACAGAGAAGAGAAGTATGCTTCTGTATATGAAATCAATATGCTAAGATGTATTTTCTGTGGTATGTGTGAAGAGGCCTGTCCAAAATCTGCAATCTATTTAACGGATAGATTAGTGGATGTGGAAACAAACAGAGGTTCTTTTATCTATGGAAAGGATAAATTAGTTGAAAAGATAAATGAAAGGATTGACATCACAGCAAGACAATCCGAGAAACAAAAAAATGCGGTAAAATAATGGATCAGTTTTTATTTTTCTTGGTGGCTTTTTTAGCGGTGGCAAGTGCAGTATACTTCGTATTTGCAAAAAATCCTTTACATGCTATTTTGTCATTAATTGTTACAATGTTTTCAATTGCCGGAATGTACATTCTTTTGAATGCTCAGTTTCTAGCAATTATTCAGATCATAGTGTATGCCGGAGCAATCATGGTATTGTTCCTTTATATTCTAATGATGCTTAATCTTAATAAAGAAGACGAAAGTAAGAAGAACAATACTTTAAAGTTTATTGGAGTTTTTACAGCCGGTCTGTTATTGATTGGTATTTTAGGAGTATTCAGAGGGGTACAGGACAACCACATTGTCGTAGAGAATGTAGACAGAGGGGTTGGTCTTACTAAAAATCTGGGTAAACTTTTGTTTAATGAATATGTCTTACCGTTTGAGCTTGCATCCATCCTTATTTTGGCAGGTATTGTAGGTGCGGTATTAATCGGTAAAAAAGATTTATAAAATTATGGGAGAAGTAAATACATTTATACAAAGCGTCCCTCTAAATTATTTCATCATCCTCTCTTCGGTATTATTCAGTTTGGGAGTATTAGGAGTATTATTGAGAAAAAACGCTATTGTTATTTTGGGTTGTGTAGAGCTTATGCTCAATTCTGCAAATCTTTTATTAGCTGCATTTTCAGCATATAAAGGAAATAGCGATGGACAACTTTTAGTTTTCTTCATTATGGTGGTTGCTGCTGCGGAAGTAGCGGTAGGTTTGGCAATTATTGCTATGCTATATAGAAATACCCGTTCTGTAGATGTTAGTATATTTAATAAATTAAGAGGATAAAGAATGGAAAATTTAGTGTATGCAATAATACTTTTACCACTTTTAGGCTTTCTTATTAACGGTTTGTTCGGGAAAAACCTTCCAAAGATATTCGTTGGAGGATTAGCAACAGCAGCGGTTTTCGCATCGTTCTGTATTGCAGTAAGTATTTTCATGAATTTCAATTCTGAAAGTCAGCCCATTATCGTAAAAGCTTTTGAATGGTTTAGAGTAAATGGAGTTCAGGTTAACTTTGGTTTCCAGATCGATCAGTTGTCTTTAATGATGATCATGATCATTACAGGTATCGGATCTTTGATCCACTTATACTCTATCGGATATATGAGCCACGATAAAGGTTTCTATAAGTTCTTTACTTATCTGAATCTTTTTATCTTCTCTATGTTACTTTTAGTAATGGGAAGCAATTACCTGATCCTGTTCATCGGATGGGAAGGTGTAGGTTTATGTTCTTATTTATTGATCGGATTCTGGTTCACAAACGAAGAATATGGTAAAGCAGCAAGAAAAGCTTTTATCATGAACAGAATTGGTGACCTTGGTTTATTGATCGGTATCTTTATGATCGCTTCTCAAACCAATGCTATTGATTTCCTTTCGGTAGCACAAAACTCTTCAAAATTTGAATTAGACGGAACTGTAATTATCTTTATTACGGCGAGTTTATTTATCGGTGCAACTGGTAAGTCTGCTCAGGTTCCTTTATATACATGGTTACCGGACGCAATGGCTGGACCAACGCCTGTTTCTGCATTAATTCACGCAGCAACTATGGTTACTGCCGGGATCTATTTGGTAGTAAGATCTAATTTCTTATTTACTTTAGCTCCTACAGTTCAGGGTGGAATTCTATTAATAGGATTCTTAACCGCAGCATTAGCTGGTTTCTATGCACTTCGTCAAAACGATATCAAAAAAGTATTGGCTTATTCTACAGTTTCACAACTTGGATTTATGTTCATTGCTTTAGGATTAGGAGCTTATACAACAGCTATGTTCCACGTAATGACACACGCGTTCTTTAAGGCTTTATTGTTCTTAGGTGCTGGTTCTGTAATCCATGCAATGAGCAATGAACAGGATATGCGTTTTATGGGTGGACTTAAAAAAGTAATTCCTATTACTCATGCTACTTTCCTTATCGGAACATTAGCAATCTCTGGATTCCCTTTATTATCAGGGATGATTTCTAAAGATGAAATTTTAGTCGCTGCATTTGCTAAAAACCCGATCTATTGGGTAATGCTATTTATCTTAGCAGCTATTACAGCTACATATATGTTCAGATTGTACTATTTAACTTTCCATGGAGAGTTCAGAGGTACGGAAGAGCAAAAACATCATTTACATGAAAGTCCAATGAACATGACGTTACCATTAGTAGTATTGGCTATTCTGTCTGTAATCGGAGGTTTCATTAATTTGCCACACTTTATCGGTCACGGTCATTATGCAAAATTAATGGAGTGGTTAAAACCGGTACTTACTGAAGAAAGTTTCAAGCAAATGGAAGCAACGCTTTCAGGAGTTGATTTTAATACTGAAATGATACTTTTAGGAGCAACCGTTGTGATGTTCTTCTCTGTGTGGTTTATTGTTAAAAATACTTATGTGAATAAGCAAAAAAGAGCTTTACCGGAAGAAAGTTATACTGGATGGGAAAAGCTTTCTGCTAAAAAATTATATATTGACGAGCTTTACAATGCATTGATTGTAAAAACTGTTGAAGGATTAGGACGTGGAGGTAAAATGTTTGATAAGGGTGTTCTAGATCGTTTTGTAGATTTCGTAGGTGAAGGTGCCGAAGATAGCGGAAGATCTATGAAACGTATTCAAAACGGAAATGTTGAGACATACATTCTTATCATGTCTTTAGCGGTGGGAATTATACTGATTGTTAACTTTATATTACAATAATGTCTGGTTTATTATTAACATTATTACTATTACCTCTAGTAGGTTCGGGATTAGTTTTTGCCTGGAAAAATCAATCCAGCAAATATTTGGCGTTAGGAATTGCATTGGTACAAATGCTTCTTACATTTTATATACTTTCGGATTTCGATTTTACTCCGACTGTAGATAGTGTATTGCAGCATGAGATCAATTATCCTTGGTCACAATTTATCAAAAGTTCACTTCATTTCGGTATTGACGGAATGAGTATGTTACTTTTGTTATTGACCAATATTCTTTCGCCTTTAATTATTTTATCGGCATTTAATGAAAATGTAAATTACAAAAATTCCTTTTACGGTCTGATTCTGTTGATGCAGTTTGGACTTGTTGGAGTTTTCACATCTTTAGATGGTTTATTATTCTATATTTTCTGGGAAGTAACGTTAATTCCGATCTGGTTTATTGCCGGGCTTTGGGGTCAGGAAAATAAAAGATTTGAATTTACAACGAAGTTCTTCGTATATACATTTGTAGGATCATTGTTTATGTTGGCAGGATTGATTTATGTTTACAATCACTCTGCATCATTTGCGTTAACAGATCTATACAATGCTTCACTTAATGCAACACAGCAAACAGTAGTATTTTGGTTCATCTTCTTCGCATTTGCAGTGAAATTACCCATATTTCCATTCCATACATGGCAGCCTGATACGTATACCTACTCTCCTACTCAAGGATCGATGTTGTTATCAGGGATCATGTTGAAAATGGCAGTGTATGGAGTTATCCGTTATTTATTACCAATCACTCCGATTCCTATCATGGGAATTTCGGGACAGATTGTGATCATTCTGGCAATTGTAGGAATTCTGCATGGAGCATTGATCGCCATCATTCAGAATGATATGAAGAGAATCATTGCTTATTCATCTTTTTCTCACGTTGGATTAATGGTTGCAGGTATTTTTGCTTCTGCTGTTATTACGCTTAGAGGAACTTTTACTACTGAGGGTGCTGAAGGTGCTTTAGTACAAACTTTTGCTCACGGTATCAATGTAGTCGGTTTATTCTATTGTGCAGATATTCTATATAAGAGATTTAAATCAAGAGATATCAGACAAATGGGAGGTTTAGCGAAAGTAGCTCCTAAATTTGCCGTGTTATTTTTACTTATCCTTTTAGGCTCAATGGGAGTTCCATTAACCAATGGATTTATCGGAGAATTTATTTTGATTAAATCTATTTTCGATTTCAATGTATTAGCTGCTGTTATTGCAGGTTTAACGATCATTCTTTCTGCAGTTTATTTATTAAGATTTTATGGAAAAGCGATGTTTGGAAAGGGAGATGAAGCAGTATTAAGTACAGCAAAAGATCTTTCAGGAGTAGAGTTTTCCGTATTGGCAAGTTTAGCGGTTTTTGTGATTGTACTTGGTATTTTCCCTCAGCCGATCATCGAAATGGTGAGTAGTTCGTTGAAGTTTATCTATACGGCAATGGCCAATTAAAAGATTTAAAAATTTAAAAGATTAAAGAATTAAGAGATTAGAAGCGGGAAACAAAGACAAAGACCAACTTTGCACCTTTACTCCCTGACATAAACGGTAACGTTGAACTTCCAATCTCAAATCTCAAATATAAGTTATGAGTGTTTTAATTATTGTTTTCCTAACTGCAGTTGCTGCGTTATTTTCAGGAGTTTTTGAACAAGGGAAATTCGCAAGGTACATTGGGATTTTGGGGCTGATCATTGCATTATATGTTAGCTTCCTGCCTGAATGTTCATTTTTCGAACATTACAGACATATGTATGAGTATGGCGCTAATACTGCCCTATTCACAAAGATCTCAATTGTAACGACTTTACTGTTGTTCTTTTTGGGAGGTTTTGCATTCAGCAACCATCGTAGCCACCAGTCAGAATTATATGCATTAATGTTATTTGCATTATGTGGTGGTATTATTCTTTTTGGTTACCAGAATTTAGTAACGTTGTTCTTAGGTATTGAAATTCTTTCTATCCCATTATATGTAATGGCAGGTGCCAATAAAACTGATTTAAGATCAAACGAAGCTTCTATAAAATACTTCCTGATGGGTGCATTTGCAACTGGATTCTTATTATTCGGGATTACATTCATCTATGGTAGTGCAGGGACTTTTGACTTATATAAAATTCATGATTTCGGAGCAGCTAACCCTAAGAATGTAATGTTTATTCTTGGAGTTATCCTGATGTTATGTGCATTGGCATTTAAAGTTGCATTAGCTCCTTTCCACATGTGGAGTCCTGATGTGTATTATGGTTCACCATCGCTGATCACTGCATTCATGGCAAGTGTAGTTAAAATCTCAGGATTTTTTGCATTTTTCAGATTGATGACTATAGGCTTTACGGGAGTTACTCATGAATGGATCAATGTTCTTGGAGTATTCCTGATCATTACACTTCTTTTAGCTAACGTAATGGGTCTTGCTCAAACCAATGTAAAAAGAATGCTTGCTTACTCTTCTGTTTCTCATGCGGGATACATTGGATTGGTATTCTTTGGAATGACGAGTCTTTCTACATATAATCTGGCTTTCTATTTATTTGCTTACTCATTATCTACTGTAGGGGTATTTATGTGCCTGATCTGGGTAGAAAAATTAAAAAGAGAAACTTCATTCGGCGCTTTCAAAGGATTGGCTAAGTCTGAACCTCTTTTGGCAACAGTAGCAGCTATATCTATGCTTTCAATGGCAGGGGTTCCTTTAACGGCTGGTTTTATGGGTAAATTTGCCCTATTTTCTCAGGCAATGAACGGAGCAGCATTCCTTGTGTTGGTAGCTGTTTTAGGTTCTGCAGTTTCAATTGCATACTACCTGAGATTAATTATTGCAATGTTCTTCTTTAAAGAAACAACATTTAAAACTTCGGAAAAAGTAACGCTTACTTATAATATTGTAGCAGTTGTAATTATTGCTTCTATTATTATTTTAGGGGTGTTCCCGGATATGTTTGCTAAACAATTTGGTTTGTAAGAACCAACATAAAAATAGAAAAGCACAACATAAAGTTGTGCTTTTTTTATAACTTTACTTTATAATTTTCAGCATTGTCAAATCTTTACAAAAAAGACGCCCCATTTCAGGTTATCATATCATTCAAAAAATATTTGGATGTTCTTGAACATATTAAATATAATGACCGACTGGAATACAGGGTAAATTACGCAGAGTCTTTAATTGATAAGACAAAAAAATTCCCTGAACTTAAAGATGGCTTTGAGGATGTTTCATTATTGGAGAAACATGAAGAACTCATCAGGCTTTTGCTGGCAGATTTATTTCCAACGGGCTTAACAAATAATGAAATTAAAGCGGCAAGTATTCCACTTTCTAAAATTACTTTTAATTATACAGAAAGATTTAAAGACATTCTCAAAGATGCCGGAAAAGATTTTGAAATAGAACTTAGAAACATTGGAGACGATGAATTTTATGTATTCTGTTGCTGTCTGATCGTACAGAGTTATTTTAAAAAAGATATTAGAAGCACTATGCCTTTGTATTATGATATCCCTAATAAACAGGGAATCATGAAACATTACAAGATCACTGTCAATTCAGATTTCACTGATATTTATCCAACTGAAAAGGCCCAAATACCGACTGATGATGTTTTGGACATGCTATTGGAAAATTTAGACGATTTCAGACTTTGGAAAAAATATTTCCCTCCAAAATCATGGGTTTTGAAAGGGTTTACTATTATTTCACTGGTAGATTGTACAACGGAAGTTGCATTATCGGATCTCAAATCCAGCATGATACAGATTGATCCTGAAGACCTGGCTCCGGATGAAAATTTAATTGAGATCTTTAAATCTTATTTTGATGTTGCCCAACTTAATTTCGGATTAATGCTTTTTAATAAAAAAGATCAGAAACTGGAAAAAATTCCTATCTATGAAAATCTTTTTACCAATCATATTCTCGATTTCTGGATCAATACTTTCGACGAAGAAACCCGCAAAAGCACTTTTGAAAATTTAAATAATAATTCAAAAGCAATTGTCATTTCGAATGTTGATAAAATGGAGCAGGAAATAAAGGATCAGCCCTCTTTCAGCATTTTAAAGGAAAATAATATCAACAGCTTCATGGTAATTCCTATTATGAGAGATAATGAATTACTGGCCATTATGGAATTTACGTCACCCATTCCCAATAGTTTAAATGGATTGAAGCTAAAAAGACTTGAGTTTTTCACAGATATGATCCTCTTCTCCCTTAACCGATTCAGCTTCGAAAAGAACTATCAGATTGAAGCTATTATTCAAAGGGAATACACTTCCATTCATGATAGTGTAGTATGGAAATTCAGGAATGAAGCAGAGAAGTATTTTAATGCTTCATTAGCCAAAAAAATATATACTTTAAAACAGATCTCTTTCAAAAATCTTACCCCTTTATTTGGGTTCTCCGATATCCGTTCTTCCTCCGAAAAACGATTTAACCTGATGCTGGAAGACCTTAATAAACAAATTGAATGTCTGCATGATATTTTCTCATTAATCAATTCAGATTCTGAAAAATATCTGCTGGCTCTGGAAATTTTTGAAAATGAATTAAATAACGAAATAAAGGCGGATACAGAACAACGTTTCCAAAGATTATTACGCGATGAGATTCATCCCTATCTCCAGGGTGAACTGGAGGTAAGAACACCAAAAGAGATAAAAGCAAAAATATCAGACTACTTTGATCAGGTTTTTATCCAAACCGGCTTGTTTTATAACAGCAGAAAAAGCCTGGATGATTCCATTACACTCATCAACAGAAAGCTTGCGGACATGCTTGATGAAAGCCAGGTTAAGGCTCAATTGATCTTTCCTCATTACTACGAAAGATTTAAGTCGGATGGTGTTGAGCATAATCTATTTACAGGTCAAAATATATCACCGGATCTTCATTATACATCTAAAGTAGTTCATCAGCTGAGATATTGGCAATTAAAGACTGTCTGTAAAATGGAGCAGGAAATTCAGACTTTTAAGAAAGATCTTCCTATTCCTTTGGATATTGCCTCACTAATCTTTGTCTATAATGAAAAGATAGATATCCGTTTCCGAATGGACGAAAAACGCTTTGATGTGGATGGAGCTTACAATTCTTATTATGAGATCATTAAAAAGAGAATAGATAAGGCTCATATCAAGAATTCCACAGAAAGAATAACCTGTCCTGGTAAAATAACAATCGTTTATTTTGGAATGGAAAACCAGAAAGAATATTTGCAATACATCAACAAACTTCAGAAAAAAGACATTCTTCAGTCTGATATTGAATTCTTAAAAGTGGAAGATCTACAAGGGATCACCGGATTATTAGCATTAAGGGTATCTATTGTATAGAATTAATCTACAAAATAAGTATCTGGTTTCTTTAACTCATTTTGTGGAATTCCTGCCTGCTCAAAAATAGAAAACTCAATTGTTCGGCAAATGCTATTCAATGCAAGGTCATTTTCCTCTTCTCCAAATGGTTCTCCGATCTCCTGAATTATCGCATCCAAAGCAATAAAAGTATAGCTGATTAATAACACGATCAACGGCATCATCCACCCCAGGCTGTCTACTAATCCAAATGGCAGCCAGAAACAATAAAGGTATACGGTACGATGGAGAAGAACGCTGTAAGCAAAAGGTAGTGGCGTATTATAAATTCTTTCGCACCCCCCTGAAATGTTGGAAAATTGATTGAGCTGCTGATCCATCGAAGTCATTACAATCGTATCGATATTTCCTTTTCTATTCTGTTCTTTTAGCCAGTCTGCTATAAAACCTAAAATAATACTTGGAATGAATTTCTTGTTTTTCAGCTGTTCCACTTGTTCCGGGGAAAGTAACCTAGTAAGATGTTCTGTTCCAGATTTATCACGCAACTGATAATTTAAAGACCATGAAAAAGCAGAGATCATTTTTACAATCTCCCTTTTTTCGTCCAATGTCTGACTTGAAGAATCATCAACAAAAGAGAAGATTTGTCTGGTAAGTGACCTTGTTTCTATTACTAATAAACCCCAAAGCTTTCGTCCTTCCCAGAAACGGTCATAACTCGCTGAATTGCAGAATCCCATAAAAATGGCCAGAGCTAAACCTATTAACGTAAAAATAGTAGGGTTTAAATGAACTTTATAGTCATATATTTTTCCTTTAAAAAAATAGACTCCAATTGAAAACAACGTAATCGTAATAAGCTGAACAATTATTTTCTTCAACACTGAACCTCGCCATATAAATAACATTTTCAGCCAATTGGTACGCTGTCTAACAATCATATCCTGCTATTTTAAAAAATTACAGTGTAAGGAATGCAAATGCAAAAGAAAGTACAGAAATAATAATTCCAGCCATAAAAATCTGATAGGTAATGGATAAAAGTTTATACTTTCTATCTAAAACCTTTCCCAGATAATATAAATCCTTTACCATAGAATCATAAATGTAATCTCTGTCTTTAATAAGATCCTTCATTGCATTATGATAATCGTCGAAGATCATCTGATGAAAATTCCCAAAGAATAAAAGATTTACTTTTCTGTTCTGGATATCCTGATTGGTAAATCTGGTCTTTGTCACATTTGGCTTTGTCGATAATATGGCGAAAATGATGGTCATTACACTGGAGATCAACAAAAGAAAACTTGGAATGATCAAATGTGCATTTTTAGGAGCATCTAATTTTGGAACCAATACAGACAAACAGACTGAAATAATAATTGCATTTACAGAAAGTAAGATATTCGCCTTACTATCCGCAATATCACTTAATCGGGTGTGATTATTTAAGGTAACTCTGAAAAGTGTATCTACACTTCTATCCGACTTAGGTTCCTTTGGTTCTTTAGGTTCTTTTTTATTATCCTTAACCTCCGTATTTTCTTTCTTCTCCTCTTCTTTTTCCAACTTCTTTTCGATCTTCTTAATGTTCTTTTTCTTTAAAGGATCCCAATTTTCTTTGGCATAATCCGTATAATAATGGTGCTTATTTTTAAGCATATCAAGATTCCCTGCATTCCATTCATCATTTGAAAAGCATCGCACATTAGTCAATTCCCATTCTTTTCGCAATGCATCAGAAATGTCATTATAATCGTGGCTGGCAAAATGGCTGCAATCAGCATCTTTTGCTATTTTTTCCAATAAGTTCTGGGGCTCATAATTGATCTTTGTTGCCAGGATCAGCTTAGAAACATCTTCAATGTAATTTTCCGGATAATTTTCATTGGTGAGAAAATTTTTCAAAATCTCAACCCCTTTCTCCTCATGATCTTTAGCACATTCGATGTAACCGGTATCATGAAACCAAAGTGCCAATATCACCTTCTCCTGGTCCTCCTTGGAAACCGGTGTATTTCTCATTATTTCTTCGGCCTTATTAACCGTGTATGTGGTATGAATAAAATTATGATAGAAATATACCGAAGATAACTTATCTTTGAATAAGATTTCAACATAATTTTTAGCTTTTTGTAAAATATCCATTACTGAATTTTTGTTAATGTAAATTTATGAATTTATCCTTTAAAACTCATCTAAAAATAATTTCTGTTCCATTTAGATTCTTGTTGGTATCAGGACTCTTATATTCTTGTGCTACGTATAACGTAAAAAAAGGTAAAAACTTACAGGAAGTTAAAAATTCTGATATAAAATCCGAAAATGACTTTAAAATTTTCTTAGTTGGAGATGCAGGTAATGCCGATGAAAAACAGGCACAACATACACTGAATCTTTTAAAAAATAAATTAGATTCAGCAGACAAGAATTCTATGCTTATTTTCCTTGGGGATAATATATATCCATCGGGAATGCCTAAAAAGAAAAACAAAGATTATCCTTCAGCCAAAGAAAAGATGGAGAATCAGCTTTCTATTACCAAAAATTTCAAAGGAAAAACGTTAGTCATTCCCGGGAATCACGATTGGTATCACGGATTGGATGGATTAAAAGCTCAGGAAGACTTTGTCAGAGATTATCTGAATGATAAAAAATCATTTTTACCCAAAAATGCTTGTCCTATCGATGATATCAACCTTACGGATGATATCAAGTTAATCGTAATTGATAGTGAGTGGGTGTTAGCAAATTGGGATCATTATCCGGGAATCAATAAAAATTGTTCTATTAAAACCCGTGACGATCTGTTTTATGAATTCCAGGATCTGATTACTAAAAATCAGAATAAAAGAATTATTGTTGCTTTACACCACCCTGTCATCAGCAGTGGAACACACGCGGGATACAATTCTGCAAGATCGCATCTATTTCCTTTTAAAGGAAATATTCCTGCTCCTGGTGTTGCAACGGTTATCAATTTCCTTAGAAATACCTCCGGTGCCAGTACACAGGACATCAATAATCAACATTATGCCGATTTGGCTAATAGATTAAAGAGTATTGTACAGGATAAAGAAAATGTCATTTTTGTTTCAGGACATGATCATAATTTACAATACCACTCGGACAGAAATATCAGACAGGTTATTAGTGGAGCGGGTTCTAAGGTTGATCCTGCGACGATAGCTGAGCAAACAGATTTTTCTTACGGAGGAAGTGGTTTTGCTATTTTAAATATAAGAAAAGATCAAAGCACTGATGTTGAATACTTTTCTACTAAAGATAATAAGCTTAAGTCTCTCAGCCATATTGATATCATTAAGAAACCTGATACCTTTATAAATAATTATCCCAATTCTTTTCCAGCTACTATAACCTCAACGATATACCCTAAAAATTTAACCGAAAAAAGAAAATTCTACAGATGGCTATGGGGAGATCATTACAGAAAATATTATGGAATACCTATTGAAGCCAAAACGGCTAATATTTCTGAATTGGATGGAGGATATATACCATTTAGAGAAGGTGGGGGAAATCAATCCAATAGTTTAAGACTGAAAGCCAAAGATGGGCAGGAGTTCGTTATGAGAGCCATTAAAAAAAGTGCTGTTCGCTTTCTTAATAATATGGCTTTTAAGAAGAGTACATTCGGAGATGAGCTTGAAAATACATTTCCAGATAAATTCTTGCTTGACTTTTATACGACCAACCATCCATTCACTCCGTTTGCCGTAGGAAACCTGGCAGACAAATTAAATCTTTTTCACAGTAATGCGAGGTTGTTTTATATCCCAAAACAAGAGGCTCTAGGAGAATATAATGAACATTACGGTGATGAAATGTATATGATCGAAGAACGCTACTCTAAAGATCCTAAAACACTTCAATATCTGGATAACGCAAGGGACATCCTTTCTACTGATGACGTTCTTAAAAATCTTTCTAAAAATTATAAATATTCTGTTGATAAAGAAACTTACATCAGAGCAAGGATTTTTGATATGCTTCTGGGTGACTGGGACAGACATTCCGATCAATGGAAGTGGGCAGAATATAAAGATGGTGATAAGATCACCTATAAACCTATTCCAAGGGATAGAGATCAGGCTTTCAGTAAATATGATGGTGCCGCATTTAAACTGATCATGAATGTTCCGGCAGTTCGCCATATGCAAACATTTAAAGATGACATTAAAAATGTAAAATGGCTGGCGATGGAGCCTTATCCTATTGACCTTGTATTCCTGAAAGGATCTGCACAGGAAGACTGGATTGCTCAGGCAAAATACATTCAGGAACATCTGACGGATGCAGATATTGATAATGCTTTCAATAATTTACCCAAAGAGGTAAAAGATGAAACAATAGCTGAGATTCAGAGAAAGTTAAAATCCCGAAAAGAAAAGCTGCAGGATTACGCAGCTCAATATTATGATGTATTACAGGAAAAGGTTTCTTTAGCCGGTACTGTAAATCAGGATAAATTTGTGATCATAAAGAACGGACACTCTGTTGAAGTAAAACAATATCAACTTGATAAAAAGGGCGAAAATCCTGAATTGGTATTCAATAAAACCTATTATGATAACAAGACAAAGGAACTTTGGATTTATGGATTGGAAGATGATGATGTTTATGAAGTATCCGGAAATGGAAGACCTAAGATGACCATCAGGCTGGTAGGCGGTCCGAACCATGATGTTTATAACGTTGCTAACGGAAGTAAGGTAAAGATTTACGATTTCAAATCTCAGAAGAATACGTATAATGCCAGCACTGCTACTAAAAATATCTCTGACGATTTCGATATCAATACCTATAATTATAAGCACCCAAAATATAATTTCTTCGCAGGATATCCCAATGCGGATTATAATCCTGATGATGGGCTTATTATTGGGCTTCTGGCCAGTTATACGGTAAACAACTTTATCCGCGATCCATACACCCAAAAACATAGTTTAAAAGCTAATTTTTACACCAATACAGCAGGTTTCAATCTTGTTTATAAAGGAATCTTTAAAAAAGCAATTTACGGATGGGATTTTAATCTGGATGCCGCATATACTACCCCTCGTTTTTCAGAAAACTTCTTCGGGTTATCGAATGAGAGTAAGTATGATCGAGATGCTATTCAAACAAAGTATAATAGAGCAAGAATTTCAAGATTCAATTTTGCACCTTCTATTTCTAAAAAAAGCTGGCTTAATTTACAGCATCAGTTCCAATTAACTTTTGAAGATAATAAAGTACAAAGAAACGGTGATCGTTTTGTAGATCAATCTCCGGATGTAAATCCAGCGGTATTCAAGAGTCAACAGTTCGCTGGAGCCAACTATACTTTCAGCTATAAAAATCTTGATAATAATGCTTTTCCTACACTAGGTATGGAACTTGTAGCTAATGCGAATTGGAAAACCAACCTTTCTGATATCGACAGGAACTTTCTTGTATTAAGCGGATCTTTAAATCTTCATCATAGAATTGACAAAAAAGGAAGTTTTGTATTTTCGAACTCCAACAATGTAATGTGGATCAACAATAATAATTTTGAATTTTATCAGGCGGCAAGTATCGGAGGAAACAATGGCTTACGTGCTTTTAGAAATGACCGATTCTCAGGAAAATCATACTTTACCAATAATTCTGAAATCCGTTGGGATTTTGGAAGAGTGAGAAATAATATTATCCCGGCAAACATGGGTATTTTAGTTGGATACGATCTGGGAAGGGTATGGAATGATAATGAATTTTCCAGAAAATGGCATCAGGCTGCCGGAGTTGGCTTTTGGTTAAGTGTTGTAGAAATGTTCTCTGCAAGATTGAATTACTTCTATGGCTCTGATGGCGGAAGAGTTTCAGCGGGTATCGGAATGAACTTCTAAAAAGACTTTTATTATAAATAAATAATCCTCAGAAAATTTCTGAGGATTTTATTTTATACTATTTATAGCCTGTTCTGTTAAAATGAAAATTTATATACATTTCCCCCTGTTGCTTTCGCTTTGTCTTTTTCATCAGCAATTAATAAAGTTTTATCATTAAGAAAGACAACTGCCTCTTTCTGGGAATTGTGGTTCAAAGAGATTTTCTGAATTTTAGTTTTACTAAAATCATTGGGAGTAAACCCTGTCAAAACATGAATATTTTTATGGTTCAACAACACGATTTGATTTTGCTTGCTATTGATGGAAGCAGAAGTTATAGCAGCATCAGCATATTTTCCATTTAACTTTAATTTTCCAATCAATTGAGCTTCAAAATCCCCTTCTTTATTTGGGATCTTAAATACCAGAAATGTTCCGTCAAAACCCTTACTCCGGTTTTTAGTAAAGAGGTAAAAATTTCCATTCATTTCTACGAAAGCTTCACAATCATATAATCTGTTCGATTTCTTTGGCGGAAATTCAGTCTGTCCTTCGTAGTGGAATTTTGTGGTTTGGATAACTTTTGTACTCTTCTGGGAAGCGTCTTTGAGATCAATTTTTATAATAGAAAGATTACGTCTGTCATTATCATTATTTCCAAAATCACCTATATAAATGTTTCCCTGAGTATCTTTTGTAATTTCTTCCCAGTCATTATTATCCGTATCTTCAACAAGAACATCCGCGACCAATTGGCCTTGTCTGTCTAATCCGTAAACCACATTTTTATTACCCTGATCTTCTATGGCCCAGATGGTCTTCTGGTCCTGAGACAAGGTAATTCCTGAAACTTCTTTTAATTTTTTGGGTAAAGAAAATTCAACTTTTAAAGTGTCATTTTTAGCTTGTTCATTTGGATTTTTAGGATTACATCCTAATAATAAAAGAGAGGTCACCGCACAAAAAATATACATTTTCATCAATTTTTATTTAACATTTTAACTTCGTCCCAAAGCAGATCCATCTCTTCTAATGACATTTCCCCTAACTTCAAATTCCTTTCCAATGCCATATTCTCCATTTTTTGAAATCTGGAAATAAATTTCAAATTGGTTCTTTCTAATGCAGAATCAGGATTAATTCCTGAAATCCGTGCATAGTTGATCAACGAAAAAAAGACATCTCCTAATTCCTGTTCTTTTTTCAGTAAATCTGTTTCAGCGTGAAATTCTTCAAGTTCTTCGTCTACTTTTTTCCATGCATCTTCTGCATCATGAAACTCAAAACCGATCCCTTTTACTTTATCCTGAACCCTGTAGGCTTTTACCATACTTGGAAGGCTTTTGGGAACACCTCCCAAAATAGATGTATTTCCTTCTTTCAATTTTAATTTCTCCCAATTCTGTTTTACTTCTTCTTCATCTTTTACTTCCGTATCTCCATATATATGAGGGTGGCGGAAAATAAGCTTTTCATTTAAAGAATTAATGACATCTGCAATATCAAAACTTCCCTTTTCAGAACCAATTTTAGCATAAAAAACCAAATGAAGCAACACATCTCCCAACTCCTTTTTTATCTCCTGAAGATCTTCCTGCAGAATAGCATCGGAGAGTTCGTAGGTCTCTTCAAGCGTCAGATGACGAAGCGATTGTAAAGTCTGTTTCTGATCCCACGGACACTTCTCACGCAGATCATCCATTATATCCAATAACCTTCCGAAGGCTTCCAGTTTTTCTTGTTTCGTATTCATAAGTAATTGAAAATTCAATCTTATACAAATGTAAGGGATATTTACCTTCTGTGGAAATTGAAAATAAGATGTAGAAAGTGGAAAATTGAAAGTGGAAAGTGGAAAGCTAAAATGCTAGATGCTAGAAGCTAGAAGCTAGAAGCTAGAAGCTAGAAGCAAAATTACAAATAGTCTACAAGTGTCATTTATTACCTTTCAATTTTCCACTTTCCACTTTCAATTAAATAAAAAAAGCCTTGTCAAGAAATTCTCAACAAGGCATTATTTTGTAATTCAAATTAATGAATGAATTATCCCATTTTTCTGTGCGTACTTTTTGTAGCCGCTTTTGCTCCTGTTGAAGCTTTTGCTTTTGGAGTAACTGGCTTATCAGCTTTTGGAGCTGCTTTTTTAGGAGCCTCTTTTTCTGTTAACGTTACTTCTTCGTTGGTGTTCGCTGGATCTAAAGTTTCAGGCTCAGCTTTTACAAAACTTTCAGGAGTGATGTATCCGGCTTTATGTAAAATGTTATACCATTGAGCTAATTTCTTGATATCAGAAGCATATACTCTTTCAGTATCATAATTAGGAAGTGAAGCCCCCATAAATTCTTTCAATTCAGCATCAGAAGATTTGTGAGAGATCGTTTCTTTATAATCTTGGTTTTTAGCAATATTTTCGAAAACCTCAAACAAAGGAACTTCTTTATCAAACGTAAACATTGCAATATTATCAAGCAAACTTACCTGGCTTGAATTTCCAATACTTACTTTCTTCTTTGTAGTAACATCTTCAATGATAAATCCGTTTCTTAATTGAGAAACTAATTTGTAAAGTCCTGGTTTTCCAGAGATTGAAATTATTTTTTCTAACAACATAATTTTATTTTTTTAATTTTAGTAATCAGCGCGGGACTTTTTACTGTCTATTATTCTTTATTTTAAATTAATTACACTTACTACTTCGGAAATCTCATTTTATAATTGATGCTTACATCACCTTGAGATATCTTCGTTAATTTACCTTTCACCAATTTCTTTTTCAAAGCACTTAAATGATCAGTAAATAATGTCCCTTCAATATGATCATATTCATGTTGAATTACGCGGGCTCTAATATCGGAAAAAGTTTCTGTATGCTTCACAAAATTTTCGTCATAATATTCGATAAGAATTGTGCTCTTTCTTTTAACATCTTCTCTTACATCTGGAATAGAAAGACATCCTTCGTTAAACTTCCACTCCTCACCGGATTCTTCCAGGATAGTAGCATTGATGAAAACCTTTTTAAAATCTTTCAATTCGTCTTTGATATCTTCATAATCTTCATCTTCTGCCAAAGGAGTTACATCTATTACGAACAAACGAATATCAAGACCGATCTGCGGAGCAGCCAGCCCAATTCCATTTGCACTATTCATAGTCTCGAACATATTATCTATAAGTTCTTGTAAATCGGGATAATTTTTGTCTATATCTTTGCCTACTTTTCTTAAAATAGGATCCCCAAAGGCTCTTATTGGTAGAATCATCTTGTTCTTTGTTCTAAAAAATTCTGCAATATAATCGTTGCACTTATCTTATCTATTAACCCTTTTTCCTCTCGCTTTTTTTTACTTTTTCCACTTTGAGAAATAAAAAACGATGCCATTTTGGAAGTGAATCTTTCATCAAAACGGTGCACGGAAATGGTTGGAAATTCTTTTTGAAATTCTTCTATGAATTTTAAAATATCAGTTTCCACTTCGGAAATATTTCCTTTTAAATCTACAGGAAGTCCTATCACGACTCCATCTACTCTATTTTCATTGAAATATTTTTTCAAAAAAACCAGTACATGTTTTGTCTCGATAGTATCAAGGCCACTCGCAATAATCTGCATATCATCCGTCGCAGCAATACCACAACGTGCCTTTCCATAGTCTATTGCAAGGATTTGTCCCATAGGTTTGCAAATTTAGTAAATTTTAATGATTTTATTCATAACGTAGTTTTTTTTATAAATCATGTTCCAATCCATATTTTTTTTTATAATTTTAATCTTCCAAAAAACGAAATTATGAAGAAACTCATCCTTGTGAGACATGCGAAAAGCGACTGGCCCGAAGAAACTGAAGACTTTGATAGACCTTTGGCAGACAAAGGTTTGGAAGATGCTATGAACATGTCCAGATTCTTAAAAACCAATAGCATTTCGATCGATTATCTGGTATCGAGTCCGGCGGTTCGTGCTTTGAATACCTGTAAAATTTTCAACCAAACCTATCAGTTAAATTTTATGACTGATGAAAAGTTATATAATCCATCGGAAAGGAATTTTGAATCTGTAATTTACAGCCTGGATGACCACCATAATTCTGTAGCTTTTTTCTCTCATAACAATGGGATTTCTAACTTTGCCAATTCTATATCTGAGGATATTTTTCACTTTCCTACCTGCGGAGTTGCCGGCTTTGAAATAGACTGTGATTCGTGGTCTGAATTTGATGGAGCTAGTAAGAGATTACTTTTCTTTTATGAACCCGGAAAGATCTAAGATTATTTTCAAAATCTATTATGTATTGATATTCGTATTCTTATTTTCATGTCAAAAGCATGAAAGAAAATTATCGTGGATTAATTAAAGTGGTTTTCTTTTCTATCTACTAACTAAAGAGTATTTTCAAAATCCTTTATAATTCTGGGAAAATATCATGTTCTCCTTTTTGTCATTCCATTTAGAATAAAATATTTTTGCATTATATATAATTATTCTAAATAAAAATTGCAATGAAGAAGCAACTCTATTTCTTATTTTTCATCCTGATTTTAATAGGAAACAAAACGTATTCACAAATTTCAGCAAGTGCCATTATCCATAATCTGGATACACCGAATCCAATGGTAATTGACGGAAATGAAATGTATATCGGGATTTATTCTCAGGATAAGGTTATAAAAGTAAATCTCGATAACCCTGGTACACCCCCTGTTGATGTAGTGACTGACGTAAACCGTCCTTATGGTTTAGCATTAAAAGACAACTTTCTATACATTTCAGAATTTGGAGGGAATAAGCTTTCAAAAGTCAACCTGAGCATTCCCAATCCTACCCCTGAAACTATTTTAACTAATATAGACAGCCCTCTGGGACTGGAATTTGTTGGAAACGATTTGTATATGGCTCTTGAAGGTGATAACAAAATTGCCAAAATAGATGTAACCCAGCCAATACCGCAATTAATAGATATTACCCCTGCCTCTTCCCCATTTGAAATTGAAATTATTGGCAACGAAATTTTCTTTACAGAGAGATTTGAAGGAAGGATTTCAAAATTTAAGCTGAATAGTTCTACTTCCCCAACTATTATTGCACAGGGATTAAGCTATCCATCAGGATTAACATCGTATGGAAATGAGTTATTTATTTCTGAAGCCGGAGCCTCTAAGATTTCAAAACTGAATTTTACCAGTGCAAATCCTACCGTATCTGATGGCATTATTTCCAGTGAATTTAATTATCCATCAGGATTAGCTGTAAAAAATAATACCATCTACATTACCGACTTTTTTAGCAGTTCATTATTAAAAGCTGATTTAGCTGCTTTATCAGTATCTGAACAACAATATAAAAATAAGACTCTTATTTACCCGAATCCCGCCAAGGATCTGATAACTGTTTTGAACACTAAGTCGAAAGATTATAAAATATTTGATATGGTAGGTAAATTAGTTCTTTCCGGAAAATTAGAAAGAGATTCTATCAATGTAAGCCAGCTTGTGAAAGGTGCTTATATTATTCAAATTGGAGATATGATCAAAAAATTCATCAAAGAATAGATAAAAAATAAAAAGCTCCAACCTAGGTTGGAGCTTTTTATTTAATGTAATGAAGATTAAGTGGAACCTCTCAGAAACCACTTATTTATTTTCTTCTTAAATCCAAATCATCAAAATCAAAACTGAAATCAGTAACATCTGAAATCGGTTTTAGTTTTGCGGACTCAGCTTTTCCATTTTCGTCATAATTAAAAAGAATATAGGCATCAGCATCATAGCTTCTGTCATCCCATTTAATGATAAAACTATTGTTTGAGAAAGGTAATAGTTCGCCTTTTAATCTGGGAGAATTTTTACATGAAATTCTGTAGCTACTTCCCTGTTGATTAATTTCTACATCCCCAAACCAGATATCATTGTAAGTCCCTACAAACTGTTCAGCTTTTGGCTGTAGATTTTTATCTTTTTTAAAAGCATCTGATTTTGCAAAAGCATCTTTCTTTTGTTTTTCATATTCAGCATTCATTTTGGACATTCTGTCTCCATAGGTCTTCAGCCAATTTCTATCAGCAAGTCCAAGGTAGGAGTCTTTCACAGTATTGGTAATCGTATTAAAAGCTGCACCCGATTGCTGGTTCGTTAATACCACAATTCCTAATTTCATATCAGGGATTAAAGTAAACTGAGTAACTGTTCCTATTAACCCTCCTGTATGCTGAATTTGCTTATGCCCTTTTACATCACTTAAAAACCAACCCATTCCATATCCATAAAAACTGGTATCATAAGGATTTTTCATTGCCACACCGCTTGGGATCTGTAAGCTCCATAATTGCTGAACCTGCTTATCAGAAACGAGCTTCTTACCATCTTTTGTGGTAAAATTATTCAACAGGAACTCAGCCCATGTTGTCATATCTTTGATGTTACTCATAATACCACCAGCTGCATTTCCGGTTTCATTCCAATCGTGAGGAACCGCAACCGCTTTCCCATCTACCGGAGCATGAGCATCAATTTTATTGGCTACAGCCTTAGCTCTGTTATAGCTTCCAAAACTAGAAGTCATTCCGACAGGTTTCATGATTCTTTGTTCAATGAAGTCAGCCCAGCTTAGTCCGGAAATTCTATGAATAACTTCTCCTGCTACAATAAACATAATGTTGTTATAATCCAGTGTTGTTCTAAAAGGGTTCTCCGGCTTCAGATATCTTACATTATGTACAATGTCGTTCACCGTTAAACTTCCACCTTCAGGAAAAAACATCAGATCACCCTGTCCTAAGCCTAATCCAGCTCTATGCGTAACCAGATCTTTTATAGTAACGTTTTGAGAAACATACGGATCATACATCTGAAATTCAGGAAGATATTTCGAAACTTTGTCATCCCATTTCAGTTTTCCTTCATCCGCCAAAATCGCTAATGCGGTACAGGTAAAGCCTTTGGAATTGGAAGCAATACCAACAAGTGTATGATCATCCATTGGTTGTTTTGAGGTAAGAGAACGCACGCCAAATCCTTTTGAATAAATCAATTTACCATCTTTAATTACTCCAACAGACATTCCTGGGACATCAAAAGTTTTTAAGGTATTCTGGACAAGCTCATCTAGCTTTTTTTCTTCAACCTGCGCATTAAACATGCCAACTGCTAATAGAAAAATGAAAAAAGAAATTTTCTGTTTCATTATTTTTTAAATTTTCTCAAAGTTAATCAATTCGACATTTATTAAGTAAATTTGTACTTTATTTTAAACACAAAGACACCACTGAAAGAACCTTTAGATAATGACCAAAATTCTCCTCCTTTCCGACTCTCATTCCTATATTGATGACAGAATCCTGGAATATGCCAGACAAGCTGACGAAATTTGGCATTGTGGTGATTTTGGAAGTTTTGAAATTATTGAACAGCTTGAAAAAATCAATCCTGTAAAAGGAGTCTACGGAAATATTGATAACGCGAAAATCCGTTCCGAATTTCCGGAAGTAAACCGCTTTATTTGTGAAAATCTTGAAGTTTTAATGATTCATATCGGAGGCTATCCTGGGAAATATACACCACTGGCTAAAAAAGAAATCAGCGAAAAAGCTCCGAAATTATTTATTTCCGGACACTCCCATATTTTAAAAGCCATGTTTGATTCGAAAAATAATTTACTTCACTTGAATCCAGGTGCTTGTGGAAAACAGGGCTGGCATAAGGTAAGAACTATGATGCGTTTTGTAGTGGAGGGCGAAGAAATAAAAGATTTGGAAATTATTGAATTAGGACCAAAATAGATACATATGAAGATTGGCGATCAGGTTTCTGTAGTAGATGAGGATTTAAGCGGGGTAATAACTTCCGTGAATGGAAGTATTGTGGTTATAAAAGATGAATATGGATTCACCCATCAATATCCAAAAGAAAAACTGGTTCCAAAAAATGCTTCCTTATATGAGGACATAAGAGTAGTAAGAAAGGTAGAACCTAAAAAGATTATTTCGAAAAAGCATCAGAAAAACCAGTTGGTTTTAGACCTGCATTTTCATAACCTTGTTAAAAATCCTAATGATTATGATAGTTTCGAAAGACTTTTCATTCAAAAGGAAAAACTATTGGAGGTTTTGGCTTTTTGCAGGAAAAATCATTTGAAAAGATTAGAGATCGTTCATGGAATTGGGGATGGTGTTCTTCAAAGGATGGTTTTTGATGTTTTAGAAAGTCAGACCCATCTGGATTTTTATAATAAGGAAATACTTCATGAGCAATCAGGTGCCGTAATGGTAGAATTTCACTAAATTTGCATCATTAGAAATATGAACGTACTTAATTTACTTTTTACAAAAGACGGATTAATCTACCAAATTGCCCGAAACAAAAGCATTTTGGAGGAAAAGTCCTATTTCGTTACTGAAGAATCTCCTAAAGATTTCATCGCTGAGAAATTAGATGAAATTTTAATAAAACAGAGATTTGATGAAATTTCTGTGATTTCAGCTTTTAATCATTTTACATTAATGCCTGAAGGTTTTTCGGAGCACGAGGCTGGATATGATTTAATTGCGTTCAATGCTCCTGTGGATAAAGAGAACGAAGAATTAATGCTTTCGTTAAATAAGAAATACAGAATTCAGTTCTATTATACTTTTCCAAAAAACTTTTATAAAAAAATAAAGGAACTGGCAGTTCCTGTTCACTTTAATTTCTCCGGAGAAAAGTTTCTTAACTCCATCAATAATAAGAACAATAAAGAGATTCACATTAATCTTTACCATAATCAATGTGAATTCTTTGCCATTGACAATAAAAAACTGATTCTATACAATAACCTCGATGTAAATTCTGAGGTAGATTTTCTTTATTTTGTGATGTTTACATTAAGCAAAATAGGTTTTGGAATTAATGAAACCAATTTTTACGCTTATGGAGAAACCACTGAAAACGAAACGTTCATTTCTGAACTGCAAAAATTCGTAAAGAACCTGAAAATTGTATTTGATAACGTTCCTAATAAAAATTTTATACTCAATTAGGTCGCAGGTTGCAGATAATAGGTCATAGTTCCTAAACCTGCTACCCATTACCTACAATCTAACACCTAAATAACATGTACAGAATAATATCAGGTCGCTGGAAATCAAAAAAAATATCCGCTCCAAAACATTTTGATGTAAGACCAACTACAGATTTCGCAAAGGAAGCTTTGTTTAGTATTTTGGAAAACAAATACGATATGCAGTCGATTTCTGTGCTTGATCTTTTTGCCGGTATAGGTTCTATTACCCTGGAATTTGCATCAAGAGGCTGTAAAGATATTGTTTCTGTAGAAATGAATCCGAAACACACCAGTTTCATTAATTCTACAGCATCTGAACTAGATATGTCTTCACAGATCAGTGTTCAAAGAGGAGATGTAACAGACTGGCTAAAAAAATTCAGAAACAAAAAATCATTCGAGATCGTTTTTTCTGATGCTCCTTTTGAAACAGAAGAAAAAAAATATTACGAAATTCTTTCTTTGGTATTAAACAATAAATACCTTAAAGAAAACGGAGTACTTATTATAGAGCATCAAAGCCGTCTCAAATTTGATCATCCCAATTTAGTCGACACAAGAAGATACGGAAACGTTAGTTTCAGTTTTTTTGAGCCTAATCAAACAGATACAACTAGCCAGGAAATTTAATTCCTGGTTATTTTTTTTGATTGTATTATTGCATCTTCACCCCATTTTGTAATCTCATTTAAAACCGGCAATAGGGTTCTTCCAAAATCTGTCAATGAATATTCCACAACCAACGGGGGTTTTTCTGTAAATACCTTTCTGCTGATGATCCCATCATCCTCCAACTGTTTTAACTGAAGACTTAATGTCCGCTCTGTAATGGTGGGTATTTCTTTTCGGATCTCATTATATCTTTTGGTACCTTTAATAAGGTGGTATAAAATTACTGCCTTCCATTTTCCTCCAATGAATTTCATCGTTACGCTTGTACAGCACGGATATGTCTTATTATCTATTGTATACATTTTGTACTATCATTTTTGACCGTTATTGCAAAGTTACTAAACTTACATTAGTTTTGCAACTATAAAAAATATAGTATAAAATTATGGACTTTTTAAACAAAATGAAAACAAGATATACTGTTAAAAAGTATAATCCTCAAGGTAACTTAAGTAACGAACAAATTCAGCAGCTGAAAGAAATTCTTAACCTGAGCCCCTCATCGATTAACAGCCAGCCATGGAATTTTGTGTTTGTAAACGATATTAAAATCAAAGAACAATTGGCAGAAGCCTCTTACTTTAACAAGGAAAAAGTATTGGATAGCAGTCACCTTATCGTTTTCCAGGTTCTCAGAAATACACAGGATTTTGAAAAACAAATAGAAGAGAATCTCCCGGAAGGATCTATAAATTATTACAGAACCATGGTAAAGCCTAAAGGTGAAGTATTCATTAAATCCTGGCTCGCTCATCAGGTGTACCTTTCTTTAGGGGTTTTACTTTCTGCGTGTGCAGCTATGGGAATAGATTCTACTCCAATGGAAGGTGTAGAGACAGATAAATACGATGTAATATTGAAAAATGACATGTATGAAACTTTATTCGCGGTTGCAATTGGTGAAAGATCAGAACATGATGCTAATCACCCTGCAGTAACCGTAAAGAAAAGATTACAATCTGAAAAGATAATTGTAGAATTATAATTATAAAAGCACATCGATAAAAAAAGCTGCTACACTTCTGTAACAGCTTTTTTGCTTATAATACTTTTAGCTCCAGATCAATACTCTTACCAAAAAATTTCTTAGATATTTTCTCGAAATTCTTAGTCAGATCCGAAAGATAAAAATGATAACTTGGCTTTGTGTTCTGATCATTTAGAAGATTGTATTTATCTAAAATAATTTTTAAATGACTCGCAACAATATTAGGTGAATCAATAACCCGGACACGGTTCCCATAGTATTGCTTGATCTCATCAATCAATAAAGGATAA
Organism: Chryseobacterium paridis; assembly: GCF_016595215.1. GTDB lineage: Bacteria > Bacteroidota > Bacteroidia > Flavobacteriales > Weeksellaceae > Chryseobacterium > Chryseobacterium paridis. The sequence goes on from NZ_JAENHK010000005.1 coordinate 345,552, forward strand.
TGGGTACATCCCAAAATTAGAGTTTCAATATTCTTTAATTTACTATTGCTTAAATAATTATAAATAATAGCATGCGTAATCGGGTGATTTTTAAATCCTTCTTCTATAGCAGGAACCAACAATGGTGTTGCCAGTTCATCTACTTTGATCCATTTATTATGCTTCCTGATACTCTTTTTATATAACCCTGAATTCACCGTTGCTTTGGTAGCAATGACCCCAACATTCGTATGAATTTCATAAGATACTTTTTCCGCAACAGGATTAATAACATCTATAACAGGAACTCTCCCGGCAACAGCCTGCATTACTTCATTTAAAGCATTTGCTGTTGCCGTATTACAGGCAATAACAATGGCTTTGCAGTTTTGTTCCAGTAGAAAATTGGTGATCTTGGTGGAATATTCAATGATTGCCTCACGGGATTTCTCGCCATAAGGAAGATGCTTCGTATCCCCAAAATAAATAAGATCTTCATTAGGAAGAAGTCTTTTAATTTCCTTAGCTACTGTTAAACCTCCCACCCCACTATCAAAAATTCCAATAGGTTGTTTAGCAGAAAGGTGTGAGTAGTCTTGTTTCTTAGTTTTCAAAAGAGTTGAAATTTTATACAAAAATAGTAAATACTGTGATATTTTAATTAAGATTATTTATCGAATAATCCTTTGGAAATCTTACCTTGTAGCTCACCCTAAACTTCTTAGTTTCAGATGGAGAAATTTTCAAATTCCATGTTAGATACCCTTTCTCTTTATCAATTTCCGCCTGATCACTTTGTAAAAGTTCAATTTTTACTGACTCATCTTTGCTCAAAGGAAATTGATCTTTCAGTTCCAGCTCTATAGGATCTTTCTTATTATTACGTACTATAATATCATAAGTATAAGTCTTTTCCTGATAAGATGAAAATAGCTTGATACTGCTCTTGTCATCAATAGTCTCTTTCATAATACTTATTTTTTTATCATCTCCTAATGTAATATTAAGCTCTTCAGTCGTTTGATCAGGTTTAATATTTGTTTCTCCAATATACATGTTTTCAAATACTATTGTAGCAGGAGCTGCAATGAGATTAAATTTATTAAAATCTTTAACCTTTGCAATTAAAAATGCATCTTTATTATATTTGGGAACTGCAGTGTATTTGTAAGTAGCTGGAATCTTTATCTGTTTAAGATTCACAAGATGATCTTCATTATTACTCAAAATATCATATGGAATATCTACATCAAAACTAATATTAAATTGATTTTCAACAGATGTAAAACTTCCTGTTACAACAACTTCTTCTATATTTTGTTCTTTAACAGTATCACTTTTAATACCATATACTCGTCCTACAATCCTCTCATCATTCTTGTAAGAATTTAGAAACCATGGATTTAAAACCGGAGCCGTATTCTTGCGAGAGGATCTGCCATTAATTAAAGACAATTTTACACCTTTCCAATCTAAGCCAGTATCCTGTCTTATCTTAGCTTTAAAAATTACATCTAAAGGTTCTGAAAGCTTGCTACCTCTTATTTCGTAAAAAGGTTGCCAGGATGCATTATTCGCTAAATAGTTCATATCAGCTTTTACGTTTACGGCAGCACTACTCATCAATCTCAGAATTAGAACCCCATCTGATGAGGCTTCTTCCATTTCAGAATTTACTTTCAAACTACTTTTTAATCTCGTTAATTTCTTTTGAAGTCCAGTATTATTTTTATTAATAGCAGCAATAGTATTGCTTATTTCAACTCTTTTATTTTTATAAAATTCTGTTAGTTGCATCAATTGTGAAACATTAGATGTGTTACTACCAACAAGAACGGTCTGATTCTTATCCAAAAGTTCAAGAGTTTTATTATTGGCTTCCAATTCTATATTAAACTTTGAAATGAGATTCTCCAATATGGCAATACTATCTGTTACTTTCTTAATCCTTGGGTTTGTTTTATCCATATCATATTCAGAAGTATAACTATCAGTATATTGAGAAGAAAGGATAGATATGCTTTTGTTATTAATATTGATCTGTAACGATTTATCATCAATTTCATCTGAAATATTCGTGATAACAACTTCAGATAATCCGGCAGGCACTGAGAAACTTACTGAATTTTGCAACTCAGCAGAGTTCCTATAGATATTCACTGCATTTACTTTCGCTTTTGCAAAAATTGGTTTCTGTGCAAAACACAAGGCGTTCATGCATAGAAAAAATAGAAATAAATTTTTCTTCATGGTTATTAACTTAAAAAAATATTCAAACGATATTATTAATAAAAATTACACTAAAAATAGATCTGATGCGATTCCATCAGCCATAAACCAATGCTTTTCAGGAATTTTCAAATGATTGTTTTCAATAACTAAAATACCATCGGCTAACTTTTGTTTGATTTCAGATTGCAGCCTTTGAAATGTTTCATCTGAAAATTTATCTTTCAAACTTTCTAGATCGACTCCCCAAAAGGTTCTCAGCCCTATCATAATCATTTCGTTAAACTGATCTTCTGATGAAAGAACCTCTGTTTCTTTAGCCAGAAGATTTGCATTCAATTTCTTGATATAATTTTGATTATTAGCAACATTCCAGCTCCTAATATCCGATCCATTATAAGAGTGCGCGGATGGCCCGATTCCCAAGTATTCTTTATACTTCCAATAGGCTGAATTATGTCTGGAATAAAAGCCTGGTTTTGCAAAATTGGAAACCTCATAATGATCGAATCCATTATCCTTCAAAAAATCGGATAGATAATAGAATTCTTTATTCTGTTCCTCTTCCTTCGGATTGGCAACTTTACCTTTTAGGATCCAGTCATTCAATGCTGTTTTAGGCTCTACGGTCAATGCGTATGAAGAAATATGGGGAACCTCAAGAGCTATTGTCTTATTTAAATTCTCTTTCCAGATTTCCAAATTAGAAGTCGGGGAACCATAAATAAGATCTATACTTAAATTTTCAAACCCAAAATCCTGTGACCTTTTGATGGAACCCTCGGCTTCTGAAGCATTATGGGCACGATTCATTAACTTGAGATCTTCATCAAAAAAGCTCTGGGTACCTATAGATAATCGATTGACTGGAGATTTGGATAGATCTTTAAGAAAGCTTTTATCCAGGTCATCCGGATTCGCCTCCAACGTAATTTCTATATCTTTCTCAAAACTATAATATTTAAGAACCTCATCAACGATCGAATTGATTTCATCTCCTGAGAGAACCGAAGGTGTACCACCACCAAAATAAAGGGATTGAAGTGTTTTATTCTGTAACTCATCTTTTCTTAAAAAGATCTCTTTCTTAATAGCAGAAAGCACCTCATCTTTAGATTGTAAGGATGTAGAAAAGTGAAAATTGCAATAACTGCATTTTTGTTTACAGAAAGGAATGTGAATGTAAATCATAAAAAAAGCTCTGAAAAAATCAGAGCTCAAATTTATTTAAATTAAATTGATTAATATCTATATCCTCTATGATTAATAAAGTTATCAAAATTATAACCTAATCCGATCATAAAGCTATTTCCTCCATAAGTCTGAATATCAGACAATCCTAAGTTATAAGTAGCTCCAATCATAAATTTATTGAATCTTACTTTAACAAGTGGTGAAATACTCAATTGTTGGTTGTCAAATCTATTTTGAACTGATCTATAACTAACTCCGAAAGAGAATGAATTGATATCATTAAAGAACGTTGCCATTAAGTTATAATCAATTGTTCTTGTTGAATTCGTATTCAGGTTGATTAATGCAGATGGTGTAACATACATATTATCTGCAAAATGCCAATCATATCCTAAGTTTAAAAAGAATTTGATTGGAGACGGCTCACGTCCGTTAACGATTGATTCGTCATTTGTTAAAGCGATATCATTCACTGACACACCTGCAAAGATATTTCTGAAAGTAGCCGCTAAACCGAAGTTAGCATACGCCATGAAAATATTACTTTCAGTACCCTGTAATAAAGGATCGTAACCGTCTTCAGTATTAATTTTAGTATAATCAAAATTCATATTGTAGAAACTAACACTTGTACCAAAAGAGAATTGATCTTTTCTTTCTCCCTCACTACTTAATGGGATAAAATATGAAGCACCTGCTGTAATACCTCCTGCTGAAATAGGACCATTACTATCTCTAAAAACAGATATCCCTGCACCAACTCTATCAAAAATATTAGCATTAATCCCTACAGACTGTACATTAGGGGATTCATTAAATTTCGAAAATTGTTGTTGATAGTTGAGGTTGAGTTGTACGTAATCTGTTTTTCCATATTGTGCCGGGTTAAACAGGAACTCACCATCCAAGAGATATTGTTGATAGTATGGTAATGTTTCTTGTGCTTTGTATGCATTTGACAAAAGAGCCAAACCCACTATAGCATATAGTTTTCTCATAACAAATCTTGATTTCAATTCAACAAATATAAAAAAAATCTCAATATATTTTTAGTTTTCCAAATAATTTCTCCATTTTTTTACAGCATCCGCCATATCTTGAGGCATTGGGCTCTCAAAATACAATTCCTGTTTAGTCGTTGGGTGTATAAATCCTAAAGTATGTGCGTGAAGTGCATGTCTTGGCAAAATTTCGAAAACATTTTTAATGAAACTCTTGTATTTAGGTAAATTAACACCTCTTAATGGCGTATGACCTTCATATCTTTCATCATTGAACAATGTGTGTCCGATATGCTTGAAATGTGCTCTGATCTGATGCGTTCTTCCGGTCTCCAATTTACACTCTACCCAGGTCATATATCTGAACCTCTCGAGAACTTTATAATGAGTTACAGCGTGCTTTCCGTGACTTCCATCTTCATATACGGACATTTGCATTCTATTTTTAGGATGTCTTCCTATGTGTCCCTTTATTGTACCTTCATCGTCCTGCACATTTCCCCATACGAAAGCCCAGTACAGCCTTCTGGTTTTTCTGTCAAAAAACTGCTTGGCAAGAAAGCTTAATGCATACTCATTTTTAGCAATAACCAATAGACCGGATGTATCTTTATCTATCCTATGAACAAGTCCTACTCTATCAAGGTCAGACTTTTCACCATTTTTAGCAAAGTGAAATGCCAATGCATTGACCAAAGTACCATCCCAGTTTCCGAATCCCGGATGCACTACCATTCCCGGCTCCTTGTCCACGACAACAAGATCATCATCTTCATAAACAATATTAATTGGGATATCCTGTGGAATAATTACATTTTCCCTTGGAGGGTGCGCCAATAAAACAGAAATCTGATCTCCCGGCTTTACACGGTAATTTTGCTTTACAGCAACTCCATTTACGACAACATTTCCGGCTCTACATGTTTGAGAGATTTTATTTCTTGAAGAATTCTGTCTGAATATTAATAAGAATTTATCAATTCTCAGTGGCTCTTGATTTTTATCGACAGTAATATTAAAATGCTCATACAATCCCTTATTTTCCTCATCAATATCAATACTATTGGAGTCCAATAATTCTTCATCTAAAAAATCTTCGTTATCTTCTGTCATGATTTTTATTTTTTACACAAAAGGCTTCAACATGATAAGTTGAAGCCTATATTTTTTATAATAAATAGCAATTATTCTACTACAACCTTTTTAGCTTTTGGCTTTTGGGCAGGCTGTTGTGTTGTACTGTTTGTTACTGGCTTATTATTACCTGCAGCATTATTTCCGGAAGAAACAGGAGTCGCTTTAGGTTTGTTTTCAGCTGTTGTTTTTGGCTTTGTTTCAGTGGTGGTCACAGGTTTTGTAGAAACAGAAGTTTTAGGAGTTTCTACTTTAGCTGGTTCAACCTTCTTATGAACAACAGGAGGTGCAGGCACCGGCTCATAAACAGGCTCTTTATGAATAGGAACTTCCTGATATTGTATAGGAGGGAGTGAAGTATCAACTTTCATACGATATATTGAATTCAGCTCATCTATTTTAGTTCGGAGTTCCGCTGGAGTTTTCTTACTTGCCCAAAGATCCATCTGCATTCCCTGATCTCTTACATCTCCTGATGCAGGATCTTGATAATAAATGATATCAGACTCATCTTTTCCACCATCTTCGTGTTCTACCAATCCTACTTCAAACATACTTCTCGTAATCAAAGCTCTGGCTTCTTTAACCGTTAAACCAACCACATTTGGAATAGAAATATTTCTCATCGGACCAGAACCAACCACAACATCGATGGTTGAAAATCTTGGAATCAATGATCCAGGTTTCACAGGATTTCCTTTAAATAGTATTCTAAGAATAGCATCTTTTTGGATACTTGGTTCAAAAATAGTATCACCCACTTTTAGACCTACCTGGTCTATTCTTTGGAAAGCCAATCCCGAGTACTTATTGATAACATCAGGAACAGCAACGGGAGCCCAGCTTCTAGGGTTAACTATTAAGGTAATAGCTCTTCCATTTTTAACGTGAGAGCCGGGTGTAGGTGACATTTTCAAAACCTGAAAAGGTCTGAATTTAGGATCATAAGTAGCACTATCTACCTCATAACCAAGACCAGCGTCATCAAGTATTTTGACAGCCTCATGTACGGATTTGTTGATAACATTGGGAACAGGCATTTCCTGACCATGATTGGTATGATATTCTAGCCAACGAAATGTAAGCCAGACCAACCCCACAAAAACACCGATGGCTATTAACAAATTCAGTAAAACTTTCCAGTTGAAAAGTGATTTAAGCATACCTAAAAATACTTTAATTATAATGGCAAATATAGCTAATAATTTTAGAATGTACTTTTTATTTGTCACAATTCATATTTGACTTCAAAATTTTGAATTTTCATTTATTGCATTACATAAAATGATTAAATTTGCCTTAATTGATACTATATGGTTATGAGCAAAAAAAGTGTTGCCGTAGTTATGGGAGGTTATTCTGATGAATATGTTGTCTCCCTGAAAAGCGGTCAATTAATTTATGATTCATTAGACAGAGATCTATATAATGTACATAAAGTAGTTGTTTTAAAGGATAAGTGGTATTTTTTGGACGAGAATGGTAAAGAATATCCGATCAACAAAGGAGATTTTTCAGTGACATTGGATAATAATGAATTGCTGAAATTCGATGTCTGCTTTAACATTATTCATGGAACACCAGGTGAGAATGGTATCCTTCAGGCATATTGGGATGCTATCGGACAAACTTATACGGGTTGTGATTTTTACCAGAGTGCTTTAACCTTCAACAAAAAAGATACTTTAGCTGTATTATCCAAATATGGTATCCCCTCAGCCAAAAGTGTTTATCTGAGAAAAGGAGAAGATATCAATGTAGATGAAATTATCAATGAATTAGGGCTTCCTGTTTTTGTAAAACCCAACCAATCAGGTTCATCTTTGGGTATATCTAAAGTAAAAGAGAAATCAGAATTGCTTGCAGCCACTGAAATTGCCTTCAAAGAAGACCATGAAATCTTAATAGAAAGCTTTCTGGATGGTATGGAAGTATCTGTAGGGGTAATTGATTTTAAAGGAGAAACTGTTGTTTTAGGTATCACAGAAATCGTTCCTACCAATGAATTCTTTGACTATGAAGCAAAATACGAGGGTGCTTCAGAAGAGATAACTCCAGCAAGGATAGATGAAGAAACAACAAAAAGAGTAGAGGAAATTTCTAAAAGAGCGTATGATTCTTTGGGAATGAGTGGTTTTTCACGCAGTGAATACATATTGATGGACGGTATTCCTTATATGCTGGAAATGAATACAAATCCTGGATTCTCTCCGGCAAGTATTTTACCTCAGCAGGCAAGACATTATGGGATTTCCATTATGGACCTTTGCGGAAATGAAGTTGAAAAAGCATTAGCGAAAAAATCGAATTAATTATGAAAATTGCTGTTTTTCCAGGGTCTTTTGATCCGATTACTTTAGGCCATTACGATATTATAGAGAGAGCTGCTCCACTTTTTGACAAGCTAATCATTGCTATTGGACAAAACTCTCAAAAGAAATATATGTTTCCTTTAGAAAAGAGAATGGAATTCATTCAAAATTCTGTTGCTGAATTTCCTAATGTGGAGGTTGATTATTTTGAAGGACTTACGGTTGATTATTGTTTTGAAAAAAATGCACAGTATATTATCCGGGGACTTAGAAATCCTGCTGATTTTGAATTTGAAAAGGCTATTGCACATACCAATAGAACTTTAGCACATAAAAAATTGGAAACCGTATTTTTGTTAACCTCATCTGGAAAATCTTTCATCAGCAGTAGCATTGTACGGGAGATCATTAATCACGGAGGAGAATATGAATTATTAGTACCAGACTCTGTGAGAGTAGAAAAATAAAAAAGAAATTTCAATAAGCTTTAAATGGTAATTGGAGAATGGTAGAAAATTTGCTTAGGAAGAAATCATTCATCAATTATCATTTATCTTTTATAAATCATGCACGAACAGTTCAATTTTGCTATAGAAGTACTCGGAACCATTTCCTTTTCAATGTCCGGAAGTTTTGCGGCCATGCAAAAACGTCTTGATCCTTTTGGTGTACTTATTATTGCATTTGTAACTTCTGTGGGAGGAGGAACTGTTAGGGACTTATTATTGGATATTCCGGTATTCTGGATGCACGATCTATTAACCTGTGCGGTGATTATAATGACGAGTATCTTCACGATGGTTTTTAAATCTTTTGAAAAAAACTTTCGTGTCACTCTATTTATTTTTGACAGTCTGGGACTGGGTCTATTTACAATAATTGGGGTTCAAAAAGGTCTTAATGCTGACATTCATCCATTAATATGTATTGGTTTAGGAACCATCACAGGTTGTTTTGGAGGTATTATTCGGGACATTTTACTCAACAGAATACCATTAATCTTCAGAAAAGAAATTTACGCAACCGCCTGTATTGTGGGAGGAGCTGCATTTTTACTAATGACGAAGTATACTACTCTATCTTATACATTCATCCAGATATTTACTATTGTTTTGATTGTTACCATACGAACGCTTGCCGTAAAATACCATTGGCAAATGCCTAAGTTCTATGGTTATGATCACAATTCAGAAATGTAGATAAAAAATATAACAAAAAAGGCAGAAAATAAATTTTCTGCCTTTTATATTGTAGTAGTGGATTATCTTATTTTTCCTCCTCTCTGTCTCATGTTAGGATTATGCATATGCTTCTGCATTGTTGGCATCTTCAACTGATCTTTCATCATTTTGATCTGATCAGTCATCATTCCTGCACTATCTAATCTTTTAGCTTCTTCCAGTAATTTCTGTCCTTCTTGTTTTCTTCCTTTAGAAATTGCCGAAGCGGCCAGATTCAACGTGGCCATTGCTCTATCATGTTTCATATTCAAACCATACTCAAGCGCTTTTTTCATTAGAGGCTCTACTTTTGTAGGATGCTCCTGAGCCAAAGTCAATCCCTGAAGATAATGGAAATATCCATATTGAGATTTATGAAGCTGGGTTTGATAATTGGTAATATGATCTAAATATGTCACCGCTTTTTGCATGTTCTGTTTTCTCAACTGCCAGAATGCCAAAAGAATATATTCATTTTTAAAGAAAAGAAAAATAGGCAATGCTGCTAGAAGAAATACCACGATTCCCCAACCTAAACTTCTTGTGAAGATCATCAAATAAAGACCTCCGATGATAAGAAGTGCTGCGATTACAATTTTTATGTACTTGTTCATTATTAAAATTTAGAAGTGCAAAGATAAAAAAATTAGAGGTTAGAAGCTAGAGGTTGGTAGTCAGAATTCATACAACTATTCACTTTTAATCTTTTCATAGGTTTGAAAGCAGAAATCATATTGATTCTTTTCATCTTTCTCGTGGCAAATTTCACTTGTTTTATTCCAAACCTTTCCATTTATCTTTGGAAAAAATGTATCAGCTTTAAGATCTGCCTTTACTAAAGTTACTTCAAGTTTGTCTACGATATCCATTGTTTGCTCATAGATATTTCCACCACCAATTACAAAGATATTTTCATCTATTTTCTTGGCAAATTTTACAGCTTCTTTAATACTTCCAACAATTAAAATCCCCTCTTCAAACCAATCTTTTTTTCTTGAAATAACAATATTGGTACGGTTAGGAAGAGGTTTCCCGATACTTTCATAAGTCTTGCGTCCCATGATCACCGGATGTCCTGAAGTTAGATCTTTAAAGTGTTTCAAATCTTTAGGAAGATGCCAAAGTAACTGGTTTTCAAAACCAATCTCATTCTTCTCTCCCATTGCTACCACTATTGTTGTCATTCAAATTATTTTCTACAAAATTAGCACATAATTTGTATATTTGATTAGCACAAAAAATTTAAAAAAAATAAACTATGAAAAATAAAGGCTGTCTGAGCGCCGGAACAATAGGCATCGCTCTCCTTATTATTGTTGCCGTGATCTTCTTCTGGGGAAAAAGCGGATATAATGATTTCGTAAAAAAAGAACAAAATGTTGATAGCAAATGGTCTAATGTAGAAACCGTTTATCAGAAAAGAGCCAATCTAATTCCAAACCTTGAAAGAACTGTAAAATCATATTCAAAGTTCGAACAGGAAACTTTGACAAAAGTAGTAGAAGCACGTTCTAAAGCAACTTCTATTAATATTGATCCTACCAATATGACTGAAGCTGATCTTGCAAAATTCCAGGCTGCTCAGGGAGAATTATCCGGAGCGCTAAGCAGATTAATGGCTGTAGTGGAATCTTATCCAAACTTAAAGGCGGATCAACAATATATCAATTTCCAGAGAGAGTATACAGCTATCGAAAACAGTATCAGATCGGAAACGGTTTACTTTAATGATGCTGCCAAGGATTATAATACATCGATTAAAACTTTCCCAAATAATATTTTGGCGAATTTTACAAACTTTAAGGAAAAACCGTATTTCAAAGCAGAAGCAGGAGCTAATAAAGCACCTGATGTTTTCTCTGAATAATGAGCAATTTTCTAACAAATCAACAAATAGCTTCCCTTGTGGAAGCTATTCAATCTGCGGAAGAAAATTCTACAGGTGAGATCAGAGTGCATATAGATTCCAATACAGAAGTTCAGCATGCAGAAACCGCATTAGAGGTTTTCAAAAAATTAGGTATGCATAAAACAACTGAAAGAAATGCAGTCCTTTTCCATGTCAATTTCGAACGAAAGTATCTTACCATCATTGGTGATATTGGCATTCATGAAAAAGTACAGCAATACTACTGGGATCACCTGCATGATTATATCACTTCTGAGTTTGCAAAAGGAAACTATTATAGGGCACTAAAAAGTGCTATTCTCGAAACTGGTCTTGAGCTAAAAAAATATTTTCCTGTAAAAGGAGAAAACCACAACGAACTCCCCAATGAAATTACGTTCTCTTAAATTAGTATTTTCATTTCTATTTATTTGCTTTTACACTTTTGTATCAGCACAATACAGCATACCTAAAAAGCCAGCTGTCCTATATCCGGTTTATGATGAAGCCAATCTGCTTACACAGCAGGAAAAAGATCAGCTAAATAACAAACTGATCAAGTTTGCAGATTCAACATCAACAGAAATTGAAGTCATCATTATCCCAAGTACGAAGGGAGAAGATGTCAACTTTCTGGCAACCATGTTTGGGGAAAAATGGGGAATCGGTAAAAAAGGAGTAGATAATGGTATTGTCTTTCTTATTGCTACGCAAGACCGGACAATGTCTATACAGCAAGGAAGAGCTGTGGAACAATATCTTACAGCTTCGGTTTCCGGACAAATATTAGACTATCTAGTAACTCCAAACTTTAAGCAAGGACTTTGGTATGAAGGTATTAACCGTGGTACCTCAGCTATCATGGAAGCCGTACAAGGGAAGTTTAAACCTATCAGTGAATCAAACGGTGGTGGAAATGGAAAAGCATTTAAAGTCCTTATCATTGCTTTTGTTATATTCATTATCCTTGCCATCCTGTTTGGAAACAGAGGCGGCGGTGGCGGAAATAACAATGACGATGATGATATGATCCTTACAAGAAGAGGACGTCGAAATTATCCTGGTGGATTTTTTCCTTTCCCAGGTAGTTTTGGAGGTGGCGGTTTCGGTGGCGGAAGCTCCGGAGGAGGAGGATTTGGAGGCTTCGGCGGTGGCGGAAGTTTCGGTGGTGGAGGCGCTTCAGGAGGATGGTAATACAATATATAAATCAGTCACTAAGTGGCTGATTTTTTTTATTTAAAATATTAAAACAGATGCATTTTATTGATTTATTTTAATAATAAATTCAATTTCACATAGTAATAAATTAACAAAACCTTCTAAAAAATATCGTTTAGCCATTAAATTTTTAATATATTTACTAAAAACAGGGTTATGAAAAAGACATTGGTGGTTTTTGCGCATCCTTATCTGGAACATTCCAACTCAAATGTAGAGCTTATTAATTTCTACGTTCGTCATCAGCATTTTACCCTGCGTGATCTCTATGAAGATTATCCTGACTTTCACATCGCTGCATTCAGAGAAAGAAAACGTCTGAACAATTATGAGCGTTTTATTTTTCAATTTCCCATAATCTGGTTTGGAATGCCACCTCTGTTGAGATTGTGGATCGATGAAGTTTTCGATCGTGATTGGCTAAAAGAAGGAGAGTATAATCCTTTAGAAGGTAAAGAGGTTTACATTTTAGTGACAACAGGAGGAAAGGAAAGATCTTTCGCAAAAACAGGAACGTATAAATACACAATAGATGAACTTATCAGTGGCTTGATTGTTTCTCTAAATGTCTTTAAAGCCAACATTAAAAATATTAAAATCGTATACGAAGCCAACAAGCTTACAAAAAAGGAAATTATTCTCCATAAAAAAGAATTTATGGAACTTTTGAATCAATAAACTATGGAATCTTCTTTAGCAATGAACACATTACTTTTCCTCGGTGTAGCCATTATCATGGTTCCACTGGCCAGGAAATTCGGGCTAAGCTCTGTGATAGGATACATCGCCGGAGGGATTATTATTGGGCCTTATGTTCTTAAACTTACCGGAAAAAATGTAAATGACATCATGCACGCCAGTGAATTTGGGGTGATCATGCTTTTATTTTTGGTAGGATTGGAACTCGAACCCAGGAAATTCTGGGAAATGAGGAAAAAAATTATGGGATTAGGACTCACTCAAATGGTTCTTACGATCTCATTGCTCATATTGGTTTTCATTGGTGTAGGATGGAGAGTTGATCAGGCCACGGCTGTAGCGATGTGTTTCGCACTATCCTCCACTGCCATCGTTTTACAGACTTTACAGGAAAAGAACAACCTCAAAACAACAGCCGGTGAGGCTTCTTTCTCCACTTTGTTATTTCAGGATATCGCCGTAATACCTATTCTTGCCATTCTACCTCTTATAGCACACTATAAGACAAAAAATCATGACAATGAAATACAAATCATCATCCAAGAACTTCCTCAATGGCTGCAGGCTGCAACTGTAATTTTTGGAGTTGTCTTTCTTATTTTATTAGGAAGGTATGTATTTGTTCCGTTTTTAAGATATGTTTCAAAATCAGGAATGACGGAATTATTAACCGCTTCTTCCCTATTTCTTGTGATAGGTGTTTCTGAATTAATGATTGCAATAGGCTTATCCCCTGCCCTTGGAGCCTTCCTTGCAGGAGTAATGCTTGCTAATAGTGAATTCAGGCACGAACTGGAAGCACAGATCGATCCGTTTAAAGGGCTGTTATTGGCTGTTTTCTTTGTAAGTGTGGGATCAACAATGAATTTTAATATTATTCAGCAGGATCCTTTATTTATTTTCAGTACTGTATTTGCTGTTCTCATTGTAAAATTTGTAGTTCTATACGCTATCGGAAAATTTTTCAAGATTGATACTCCGCAAAGTTTATTCTACGCTTTTGCTCTTTCGCAAGTCGGTGAATTTGCCTTTGTATTGATTAATTATGCTTCAGATCTTTATCTTCTAAGTCCGGAATTGAATGCTCAGATGATGGCTGTAACAGCTATTACCATGTGTATTACACCTTTCCTTCTCATTTTTAATGATCGGTTTCTTACCCCTAAATTCATTAAAGAGGAACCGGAAGGAGAGCATGATTTTAACATCCTGGGAAGTGATGTTACTCAAAAGAAAATCATTATTGTTGGTTTTGGTCACTTTGGAAGCACAGTTGGACGACTGTTAAAGGCTAATAAAATTCCAGCCACCGTTTTGGACAGGGACTCTGATCGGGTCAAGTTATTACGAAGTTATGGTTTCAAAGTATACTATGGTGATGCTACCCGAATCCCTATCTTACGGGCTGCAGGAATTGAAGATGCAGAAGTTTTGGTACTTTGTTTAGATGATGCCAACGATAATATGTTTATTGCAGATCTTGTTCGTGAGCACTACCCTAAGGTTAAAATTTTCGTGCGAGCAAAAAATAGAATTGATGCTTATAGCTATCTCAATAATGGTATTGACAAGATCTACCGGGAAACTCTGGGAACCGCTGTAGACATGGCTATAGATGTTCTTCACGAAACAGGAATGAGAAAATATGCCGCCAGACGACTTGGCCAAAGATTTATGGCTATCGATAAAGCATCCATAAGAAGATTAGCTAAAGCTAAAGAGGAAGACGAAATTCTTCAGTTTACAACAAAAGAAATCCTCCAAAGAGAGGAGGAATTATTAGCATTTGATAATCTTAGTTTTGACAATAAGGATTGGGAAGGTTCCTCCACTGTCGATGAAGACGAAGAAGAGGAACCCAAAAATTAATGCTTAATGAACATTAATACTACCACCACTGCTTTCTTCTTTGTTTACAACAGTCACATTTCCTTTTTTACGTACATCAATACTTCCTCCTGAGGACGCACTTGCTTCAATCTTTGATGTTGCACTTATTTGTACACTTGCTCCACTTGAAGCTTCTGCCTTTACATTTTCCACAATAACATCCTCCGCAGAAATACTGCTTCCTGAAGAAGAGGTAATATCAGCATTCTTAGATTTCCCGGACAACGAAATGCTCGCCGCAGAAGAGGCATCGATTCCAAGATCAACAGCCCATATTTTCCCGTCAAAACTACTGCTGCTTCCTGCCGAAATATCCAGATTGTTTGCTTCTATATTTCCGTTAATGCTTCCAGCACTCGAAATCTCTATATCCGTTTTTTCCTGAGTAAATTTATCTTTAAGAGTGATCTTACCTGCAGAATTAGCTTCAAGTTTAGTAAAATCTTTAGTATAAATCTTTGCTGTTACATTGCTTGAATTCATTACCCTGATTCCAGGTTTATAATGGATATGCAGCTTGCCTCCACTATTATCTACCAGGATTTCATTGATAATATTTTCTGGAGCAGAAATCACTACTCTTTCTGTTTCAGACTTTATAATCTCTGCATCAATGGCTTGAGAAACTTCAATTTCATCAAAGTCACCTTTAAATTCTTTCTCCCGAACAGGACCACTACCTTTTTCAACTACGGTAGATACCCAGTCATGTTTTTCTCCATTTTTTCTATCATGCTTTTCATTACATGCCGATAATGCCAGGAAAGCCGAAAAAATAAAAAGAGGTGTTGTTTTCATATGTATCATTTTTTTAAAGTTTTAGTATTCTATATTAATAACAACTAAAGTATAAAAAATATTACAACAGTTTTGATAATTGTACCTGCTCCATTAATCCGAAGTCCCAACTATAAACTCTGATAAGGATATTCTCAATCTCCAAACAAAGACTTTCTTATGGCAATACTTATATTATACGCTAGTTTTTAATATCTTTATGCTTCAATAATAACTAATTTTATGAAAAATATTTCATCGGTATTATTAATTTCTGCTTTGGCATTTAACTACTCTTGTACAACAATGAAAAAAACCGATACTCAACAGGAAGTTCCTGTTCCAGATTCCTCACTTTCGTCAAACCCTTTCATGAAAAAAAGTAAGCTTCAATATGAGGCTCCTGAGTTTGATAAAATTAAGAATGAAGATTTTAAACCGGCTTTTGATTTTGGATTAAAACAGCATGATGCTGAAATCATCAAAATTGCTGATAATCCTGCAGCTCCAACTTTCGAAAACACGATCGTTGCATTAGAGAAAAGCGGTGAAGTATTAAAAAGGGCGATCATTGTTTTTTCAAACTTAACAAGTGCGAATACCAACCCCACTTTACAAGCTCTTGATGAAGAGTATGCTCCAATTTTTGCCGCACATTCTGATAAAATGTATTTGAATGATAATCTTTACAAAAGAATAAAAGCAATCAAGGAAAATGGTCTGGATTCTGAAAGTAAAAGGCTATTACAATTTTACAACCAGAATTTTGAGATTGCAGGAGCTAATCTTTCTTCTGCGGATAAAGAAAAGTTAAAGCAAGTGAACCAGGATTTGGCCTCACTTTCTACACAATATTCAAATAAATTATTGGAAGCAAGAAAGCAAGGTGGTGTTTTCTTTTCTGATGCAAAAGAACTGGATGGACTTTCTGCTGACGAAATTGAGGCTGCAGCAGCTGATGCTAAAACAGCAGGACAACCTGGGAAATATTTACTGGCGTTGCAAAATACCACACAACAACCTTTATTACAAAACCTAAAAAACAGAGCTACCAGAGAGAAACTTTTTAAGGCTTCATGGTTAAGAGCTGAAAAAGGAGATGCTAATGATACCAGAGAAACCATTGAAAAACTAGCTAAATTACGACTTAAGAAAGCTCAGATCCTTGGCAAGAAAAGTTATGCAGAATGGAAACTTCAGGATCAAATGGCAAAAACGCCTGAGGCTGCTACTAAACTAATGAACCAGATTGCAACTCCTGCAGTGGAAACTGCAAGACGTGAAGCAAAAGATATTCAGGATCTGATTGACCAGCAAAAAGGAGGCTTTAAAGTTGAACCTTGGGACTGGACTTTCTATGCTGAACAAGTGAGAAAGGCGAAATTCGATTTGGATGAAAATCAGATCAAACCTTATTTTGAAGTAACTACCGTTTTGGAAAAAGGAGTTTTTTATGCGGCTGAAAAGTTCTATGGTCTTACTTTCAAAAAAAGAACAGATCTTCCAACTTATCATCCTGATGTAGTAACTTATGAAGTTTTCGATCATGATGGAAAATCAATTGCAATCTACTACTTAGATTTCTATACAAGAGATTCTAAAAACGGAGGGGCCTGGATGAGTAACTTTGTTGAACAGTCTTATCTATTAGGAACAAAGCCGGTAATCGTTAATTGTTATAATTATCAAAAGCCAGCACCAGGAAAACCATCTTTAATCAGTTATGATGATGTTTCTACAATGTTCCATGAATTTGGACACTCTATCCACGGAATGTTTGCCAGCCAAAAGTACCCTTCCCTTTCAGGAACGAATGTACCAAGAGATTTTGTGGAGTTTCCTTCGCAAATTAATGAGCACTGGGCACTGGATCCTATTATCCTGAAAAACTATGCTCTTCATTATGAAACTAAACAGCCAATACCACAAGCACTGGTTGATAAAATCAAAAAAGCAGGTACTTTCAATCAAGGTTATATGACCACAGAATTAGTTTCTGCAGCTGAACTTGATATGGATTGGCATACTGTAACTAATGAAGGTCAGCTTATTCCTGTTTTAGATTTTGAAAGACAATCTTTAGCAAAACATGGATTTACCTTAGCAACTGTCCCACCGAGATATCATACTCCTTATTTTGCACACATATGGGGTGGCGGATATTCAGCAGGCTATTATGCATATTTATGGTCTGAGACATTGGATAATGATGCCTGGGAATGGATTGAGAGTAATGGAGGTCTAACAAGAGAAAATGGAGATCGTTTCAGAAAATATATTCTTTCAGTAGGAAATTCTGTAGACTTGAATCAGGCATTCAGAGATTTTACGGGGCATGATCCGGATATTAAACCTTTATTGAGAAACAGAGGATTTATTAAATAACATTGTAAAGCATTCATTAAGTTGGATGCTTTTCTTTTTTAAACACAAATGACATGAATAAATTTACAAATAAGCACAAGTCTTTTATCACTAGAAGAGGTTTTTAGCCTTCCTATAGCCATAAATTATTCAATTACCTTATTAAAATTTTAATGTATCGAATAAAATTTATGCTATTTGTGCTAAAAATTCGTGATTTTTGTATTTTAAAAAAAGCTTACGAAAATGAACTGTCCCTGCTGCTCTGGAAAATCCTATGAAGAATGTTGCAAACCTTACCATACTGGAGAAAAACATGCTCCAACTGCAGAAGCTTTAATGCGTTCCCGATTTTCAGCATTTGCTATTCCTAACGGAGAATATCTAATGGAAACGACGCTTCCCGGAAAGCGTAAGTTGCATAATAAAAAAGACCTTCAGGAATGGGGAGAGATCAACCAATGGGTAAAACTGGAGATCATTCAAACACCAGCCTTAAATCATGTTGAATTCAAGGCTCACTATATTGATGAGGATGGAGATCCGCAGATTCATCATGAGTTTTCCGTTTTTCAGAAAATGCATGACCGATGGTATTATGTTTCTGGAGAATTTTTAGACTAGAATACTCATCGACAATATTATATTACAAAAAAAATGTCCGAAAAAATCGGACATTTATATTATTTATTAGTGAGCATCTGTACCGTCAACTCCGTGAGCATGACCGTGTGCTAATTCTTCTTCTGTAGCTGGACGTGTATTTAAAATTTCCACCTGGAAATCTAAAACTTTTCCAGCCATTGGATGGTTAAGATCTGCTACTACAACTTCTGGTGTTATTTCTACCACTAATGCTTGAAAATTATTTCCTTGATTATCTGATAAAGGTAAAATAGCTCCAACAGGAGGAACTCCAGACTCTTTAAACATATCAATTGGTAATTGAGCAATAGCATCCGGTTGTCTTTCACCATAAGCTTCTTCAGGAAGAATAGTAAAGGCTGTTTTATCACCAGCTTTCAAACCAAGGATATTTTGCTCAAACTTTGGAATCATCATTCCTACACCGTGTAAAAATGTAAGTGGATTTTCTGCTGTTGTTTCTTCTACAAGAATTTTACTTCCATCCTCTTCGATAGTGTGAAGTATGTAACTTACAGCTACAACGTGTTTGTTTTCGATTGTCATATTTTTTCTTTTTTTCGTGAACTTTTATCACGATTAGTAATGAATGCAAATATACTATTTTTGATTATTTAGAAGAAAAAAGGTATAGAAGCTTCAAAGCAATGTCCATTCCTCTACTTTCTCTTTTTTGCCTCATCTCTTTTTTTCTGTCTCAGCATAAAGAGATATAGACTTTCAACTTTTGTTCTTGCCCAATCCGTTTTTCTTAAAAACTTCAAAGAAGAGCTAATGCTTGGATTATCTGTAAAACATTTGATATTAATTTGCTCTCCTAACTTTTCAAATCCTTGATAATACTCTACTAATTCTTCCAGAATAGCATCGAGTCTTTTTCCGTGTAGTGGATCTGGAGATTTTTCGTGCATATTTTTTTTGTAAAAATAAGGATAAGACTTTAAACTATTATAAAATACCTGTAAGTAGGACAAAACACTTCTCGATACCTCCACTTCGTTTAGTACTCGAAGTGACGAGAGCCTTCCCGTCAGTTCGAGTGAAATTATTTGAAATGAAGTGGAAAATAATTTTGTATCGAGAACCTTATATTAAAAAACACGATAAACCACTTCTCGATACCTACACTTCGTTTCGTACTCGAAGTGACGATAGCCGTCCCGTCAGTTCGAGTGAAATTATTTGGAAGGAAATGGAAAATAATTTTGTATCGAGAACCTTGTATTAAAAAACTATGATAAACCACTTCTCGATATCTCCACTTCGTTTCGTACTCGAAGTGACGTCAAGTTATCATCTGAAATCATGAAATTATTCTTTAAATTTCACTTTCCCTTTTTTGTTTCTTACATTTGAGATATGAAAATTCTGCATACTGCCGACTGGCATTTAGGGAAACGTCTGGATCGGTTTTCACGTCTGGAAGAACAAGTTCAGGTTATGGATGAGATTGTTCAGATAGCCGATACCCAAAAGGTTGATATGATTATTGTTGCTGGAGATCTGTTTGATAATTTCAACCCCAGCGTCGATGCAGTCGAATTATTTTATAAAACTCTAAAACGATTATCACTCAATGGAAGGCGACCTGTTATCGCAATCTCAGGAAATCATGATTCGCCTAATTTAATTGATGCCCCGGACCCATTGGCAAGAGAATGTGGAATTATTCTGATTGGCCATCCAAAAGCTAAGGTAAATCCATTTGAGCTAGAAAATTTTAGAATTTCAAATTCGGTTGAAGGATTGATCGAATTGCAGATTAATGGTTTTGATTTTCCAATTCGAATTTTACACACTCCGTATGCTAATGAGATCCGATTAAAGGAATACCTTGGTGAAAATAAAGAGGAAGAGCTTAATAAAGTTTTAGCTGAAAATTGGAAACAACTTGCAGATGAATTTTGTGACAGCAATGGTGTTAACATTTTAACTGCTCATTTATACATGAATAAACGAGGGACTGAACTTCTTGATGAACCTGATGGTGAAAAACCTATCAAGATCGGAGCAGCGGACCTCATCTATTCAGATATCATTCCTGATCAGATCCAATATACTGCTTTGGGGCACCTTCATGGTTTCCAAAATATTGGAACAAAAGAAAAACCCGCCATCTATTCATCTTCTCCTCTATGCTACAGTTTTAGTGAAGCTGGACAGACAAAATATATCAACATTATTGAGGCAGAACCCAACCGCGAAGTTTCCTATGAAAAAATTGTATTAAAAAATGGGAAACCTTTGGCAAGAAAAACTTTTGACTCTGTAGAAGCTACTGTTGCTTGGTTGCGTGAAAATCCAGATACATTGGTTGAATTAACATTGGAAAGTGAAACTTTTTTAAAAGCTGAAGATAGAAAGCTTCTTTATCAATCTCATAGTGGTATTGTACATTTAATTCCAAAGGTTAAAAATCAGGATTTTAATGAAAATAAGCTTCATGAAATTAATCTGAATCAGGATATACAAACTTTATTTCAGGATTATTTCAAATCTAAAAATGGAGGACAGGAAGCTAATGAGGATTTAATGAAATTGTTCAATGAAATTTTAAACGCATAAAGATGATTCCAATTCAACTAACAATAGAAGGTTTATATTCTTATCAGGAGCGCCAGACGATTGATTTCAGAAACCTTACGAATGCTGGACTATTTGGAATTTTTGGTTCTGTTGGCTCTGGAAAGTCATCTATCCTTGAGGCTATTTCTTTCGCATTATATGGAGAAACAGAACGCTTGAATATGCGTGATAAAAGGGCTTACAATATGATGAATCTCAAATCGAATACTTCCTATATTGAGTTCGATTTTGTTCATGAAAATAAGTTATTCCGTGCCACAAGAGATTTTAAAAGAAACTCAAAAAAATTCGATGATGTAAAACCTTCTTCTGTTACCTTTTATGAAAGTAAAAGTGAAAAATGGATCCCACTCGATCATTCAGATGCAGAACAAATTATAGGATTGAGCTATGCCAACTTTAAGCGTACGATTATTATTCCACAAGGTCAGTTTAAAGAATTTTTAGAACTGGGAGCTACAGAAAGGACAAACATGATGAAGGAGATCTTTAATCTCCAGAGATTTGATCTTCAAAATAATATATCGATTTTAAATGCTAAGAACCGATCTGAGCTGGATCAGTTACAGGGTGAACTAAAAGGCTTTGAAGAAATAACGGATGAGCAGATTAATCATCAAAAAGAAAATCTCAAAGAAGAACAGCAAAAATTCAATGAGATTAAAAAAGAGCACCAGTTGATTTCAGAAAGATATCAACAGCTAAAAAATTTAAAATCTGATTTTGAAAGTCTACAACAAAAGAAAGAGACTTTTGAAAAGCTCTCCTCTGAAAAAATAAAAATTGATGAACTAGAGAAGAAAACAAACAGCTATGAAACTGTTTTCAGGATTTTCAATCCTTTATTGAATGAAAAAAAGAAGCTCTTGGATGAAATTTCAGCAAGAAAAAAAGAACAGGAAACTCATATAAAATCGACAGAAGAAACCGAGAAAAATTTCATTGCCATACAAGAACAACTTCAGTCAATCCAACCTCAATTTGATGCATTAGGACAATCCAAAATACAAGAGAGTGATTTAGACCTTATATTGCAAATGCTGAAATTTTCGGGAGAGATCAAAGCTCTTGAGGAGAGAACGCAGAAAGGTTCTGAAAAAGTACATGAGGTTGAGGAAAAACAAAAGATTAGCCAGAAAAGAATAAATGATTTGGGTAAAGAAATAGAGACTTTGAAACCAAAAAGAATTGAGGCTAATTTATTGATCAATGTTGGAAATTGGTTTCTACAGAAAAGAAATATAACTGATCTCCAGCATAAGCAGACACAAAAGCTGATTCAACAAAATGATCTGATTGTAAAAACTTTAGAAGAACTAAAAACTTTTAATATTGATCCAGCAAGCTTCAGAGAAGATTTTAAGTTGAAAAATGAGTCTTTAGAAGCTAACAAAAAAGAATTAATACAAAAGTTTGATCAACTAAAAATTCAAAAAGAACTATCGCGTTTTGCTAATGAGTTGCATGATGGTGAATCCTGTCCTCTTTGTGGATCTCTGGAACATCCTAATATTGGTGAATTTCATAATATCGATGCTGAACTCAATGATATTCATGAGAAAATACAAGCTATTGACAATGATATAGTAAAAACTCAAAAGCATATTACGGAAATTGAAAAAATTCTGGACCGTAAAAAGATTTTTGAAGATCAGCTACAAACAGAACAGAACGTTTTAAATCAACTTCAAAAAGATATACAGTCCCATCACCAAAATTTCATATGGAAGAGCTTTAATCCCGAGGATGAAAATGACTTTGAATTTAAACGTCAACAATCATCTACTATAGAAAAGCAGATCGAAAAGATCAATCAATCTGTTTTAGAAGAAAGAGAAGCTTTTGAGAAAGAGCAGGAAAATCTGGGGAAATATAAAAAAGCACTGGATGAGTTTAAATTAGAAGAAGCGAAAAAAGAAGAGCAGATCAATACGAATCGTTCTAATTTAAAGAATTTAAACTGGGATGATTATAGAGAAAGATCATATCCGGAGGTTCAGGAAATTCATCAAAAATTAATTGCGTCCAATCTTGAAGTTGAAAAAACTTATCAGACTTTAATAGCTAAAGAAAAGGAGACAGCTCCAAAATTAGCAGAGCAAAAAGCGATTGTTACTCAATTGAATATCAGGATTTCTGAACTGGAAAAAGAGATCACTTCTAATGAAAATTCTTTCCAATCAGCTTTGATGCAACACGGTTTTGTAGCGTTCATAGATGTTCAGAATATCTTAGCAGATGAAATTTTAGTTGATGAAACTAAAAATCAAATCCAACAGTTCAGGATTCAATTTGAAACATTAAAAAATGGAATTCAGGAATTAGAAGAAAAACTGAAAGATTTTTCATTTGACAAAGAGCAGTTCAATTCGGTTGAAGAACAATTTAAAACTTTTGAAACTATATTAAAACAAGCTAATGATTCTGTTGTAAAAGCCATTTCAGAAATTGAAAGGCTTGAAAAAGAATTTAAAAAGAAAGAAGCACTTTTGAAAAATCTTGGTGAGCTTCAGAAAAGATCTGATAATTTAAAAGTGATGACCAATTTATTTAAAGCTGCTGGTTTTGTTCAATATGTTTCATCCATTTATCTGAGACAATTATGCGATCATGCGAATGTCCGATTTCATAGAATGACCCGAAACCAATTAAGTCTCCAATTAAATGAAAACAATGATTTTGAAATCATCGATTATCTAAACGAAGGAAGAACCAGAAGTGTAAAGACTTTATCCGGTGGACAGGCATTTCAGGTATCATTAAGTTTGGCATTAGCTTTAGCAGAGAGCGTACAGGCTACTTCAAAAGCAGATAAAAATTTCTTCTTTATAGATGAAGGTTTTGGAACTCAGGATCTGGAATCAGTGAATATTGTTTTTGAAACCCTGATGAGTTTACAAAAAGAGAATAGAATCGTTGGAATCATCTCCCACGTAGAAGAACTTAAAGAAAAGATTCCTGTTTCATTAAGTATTGTAAAAGATGAAGAGCGTGGAAGTCTTATAGAAATATTATAAAGCTCCTCTTCCACTTTTAATAAATAAACCTCCATTGAATCGCTCAATGGAGGTTTATTTATTTTACAAAGATTTCACTTTCGGTAATACTTCTTTACCAAACAATTCTATGGATTTCATCATCAAATGATGATCAGGATCTCCAACATCCATGTGCCCGACAAATCTTGTAATTCCAAAAATCTCTTTCATGTATGCAATTTTATCATACACCTCAGTTGGGCTTCCAATAAACAAGGCACCATCTTTACTTCGTCCCCCCTCATATTGTGCTTTGGTGTAAGGAGCCCATCCTCTTGAAGACCCTATCCTATCCATCTGTGACTTGTAGTTATTAAAATAACCATCTATCACATTCTGATCATCACTCACAAAGGTATGAGAATGAATTGCAATCTGCATTTTTGAAACATCATGTCCGGCTGCCTTATATTCCTGCTTATAGAATTCTATCAAATTCTTAAACTGAATCGGCATACCTCCAATAATAGCCACCACCAAAGGCATTCCCAATTTAGCGGCACTTAAAACTGATTGCGGGGTTCCACCAACAGCTCTCCAGATGGATAGCTTCCCATCATTCTTTGCCCTTGGATATACCGTTTGATTCTGCATCGGTGCACGAAGTTCTCCTGACCACGAAACGTTTTCTTCTGAATTTATCTTTAATAGTAAGTCTAACTTTTCATCAAAGAGTTGTTCATAATCATTAAGAGAATATCCATACAGTGGAAAGGATTCAATAAAGCTTCCTCTTCCTACAAATATCTCAGCCCGTCCATCGGAAATTAAGTCCAATGTTGAAAAATCTTCATATACTTTTACAGGCTCTGATGAACTTAAAACGGTAACTCCACTCGCCAATTTAATATTTTTAGTAATACTTGCCGCTGCTGCTAAAACCATTTCCGGAGAGGAAACTGCATAATCAGGACGATGGTGTTCTCCCATTGCAAAAACATCAATTCCAACCTCATCCATTAATTTTACCTGTTCCAGAATTTCTCTGATCTTTACTCCTGCATCTTTGTATTTTCCTGTTGTTTGGTCGAAAGCTAAATCGCCAAACATTCCAATTCCTAATTCCATATTGTATTTTTTAAACTTGATCAAAAATACAGCAATCAAAAATCAAAAACATTGATCAATGGTAAGAATGGAAATAGGTGCTCTAAAGAAAAAAATCCAACCTCATCGGTTGGATTTAACTTATTTTTTCAGATTCTGATCAAAATAATCTGTAATCTTTTGCATCAAATGTACTCTGTCTTTCCCGATTACATTGTGAGGATGTCCGGGGTATACAAAGTAATCTAACTGGACTCCGTTATCAACCGCAGATTTGATAAATTTAATTGAATGCTGCCAAACTACAACGTCATCTTGTGCACCATGGATCATTAAAAGTTTGCCTTTAAGATTTTGAACTTTATCCAATAAATTTGCTTTTGCATATCCTTCAGGGTTTTCCTGTGGCGTATCCATGTATCTTTCACCATACATGATCTCATACATTTTCCAATCAATAACAGGTCCTCCTGCGACTCCAACTTTGAAAACATCGGGTTTGCGAAGCATAAAACTTGTTGTCATAAATCCACCAAAACTCCATCCATGAATTCCCATTCTCTCAGCATCTACGTAAGGAAGTGACTTTAAATATTCTACCCCTTTCATTTGATCATCCATTTCGGTAGTTCCCAGATTTCTAAATATTGCCTGCTCAAATTTCAATCCACGGTTTGAAGAACCTCTTCCGTCCATAGTGAAAATAATGTATCCATTCTGAGCCATATATTCGTACCACAGATTTCCGGATGCAGGAAAAGTATTGGTGATCAACTGGATATTGGGTCCATTGTATAAATAAACGATGACCGGATATTTTTTATTAGAATCGAAATTCGTTGGAAGAATAATTTTCCCATATAAGGAAGTCCCATCGTCAGCTTTCAGATTTACATTTTTAATCTCTGGTCGCTGATAGTTCTTCAATGTATTTTCAGCGGTAAGGATGTTCGTGTATTTTAGGGTGTTTGTATTAATTATATTCCCTACCCTAGGTGTATTGGCATTAGCATATACATCAAATAAATAGTTTCCATCACTACTCAGAACCCCCGTATGCATTCCTTCTGCATTATCCAATCTCTGCATTTTAAAGTTCGTCCAGTTGATCTTATACAAATGTCTTTCAAGTGGAGTCTCTTTTGTTGAAACAAAATAAATTTCTTTTTTCTTTTCGTTAAAACCTAATATATCGGTAACCAACCAATCGCCTTTCGTTATTTGAGAAATCAATCCTTTTTCTAAACTATAATGGAATAGATGATTGTAACCACTTCTCTGGCTCTGCCAAATAAAATCAGTATTGGATTTCGGAAAAAACACAAGTGGATGCTGAGGCTGCACATATTTATCATTTGTTTCTTCAAACAGGGTTTTAACAAAACTTCCCGTTGCAGCATCATATTGATTCATTTTTAAATGGTTCTGACCTCTGTTTAAAACACCAACAAAGATATATTTAGAATCCGGGCTCCAGGTAATCGCAGTTAGGTATTGGTCCTTCTCTCCTTCAATCTTTAAAAAAGTGGTGGATTGATCTTTAATGTTATAAACACCCAAAGTCACCTGGTGTGATACACCTCCTGCCATCGGATATTTTACATTGTGATTTACAGCTGGTGTTACAGACCAGTCGATTACAGGATAATCAGCAACCATAGTCTGATCCATTCTGTAAAAAGCTACAGACCCAGAATTTGGAGCCGGGAAAATTCCTGTGTCAATTCCAAATTCATTTCTGTGAACAGCCTGCCCATTAATGATATTTTCATCTGCATCATTGGTGACAGCAACAGATTTCCCATTTCTATTAACGTATAAATTATTTTTAACGGTATAAGCCAGGGTTTGGTTATCTTCAAAAACTCTTATATTGGATGCGTCTTCATTAAGTGCTGAAGTAGTTTTTACTTTCCAGTCATTTCCTGATTTTTCAACCCAGAACATTTGATTGTCAGCATTAAAATACCCGTTGGAGTTATTTAGGAATTTAACCGTTGGAACTGCATTTAGTTTATTTGTTGATAATTGTTTGTTTAATTGATTCAGGGATAATAATGTATCCTGTTTATTAGATTTTAGATCTGTAATCAGGTATCCTCCTTTTACAGCCTGAATATAAGATTTTCCGTCTTCAGTCCATGAAAACTGGGAGATATTCTTTACTGCCAAATTAGTTCTTAAACCATTTACAGCCTCCGCCATTGTAAATTTTTGAGTCTGAGCAAAAACCGATCCGCTCAAAACCACCATCAATAAAGTAAACTTATGTAATTTCATTGTATAAAATTGAATCCCTCAAAAGTAAGAAATAAAAATCACCCGTTAAGAAATGTTAAAATAAAAACATTCATAAAATGATATTATTATGTTAATTAAATAATTACTTAACTTAATGTCTGGATTTTTTTGGAGGTTGACGGTTTCTGGTTGACAGTTGCAAGTTGAGATTGCTTCGCTTTGCTCGCAATGACAAATATCCTAGCCCTGATAGTAACGGTTACCCCACAGCAAGGGAAGGGAAAGCTTTGGAGCGAGGAGTAAAAGTGTATAGCAGGAAATAGCTCCAAAACCATATTCCTAATATGAATAAATCATTAAACCTTATTTCTTATCCTATATCAATGATTTGTACCTAATCCTTAGTGTAGATTTGCATTATAAATAACAATAAAAAATACAAGACAATGGCAACAAAATGGAATTTAGACCCAGCACATAGTGAAATTACTTTTAAAGTAAAACACATGATGATCTCTAACATCAAAGGAAATTTCACCAACTTCAACGCAGAAATCGAAGCTGAAGATGATACTTTTGCTAATGCAAAAACAACAGCTACAATTCAGACTAATTCAATTGCTACTCATAATGTAGACAGAGATAACCATTTAAAAGGTGAAGAGTTTTTCAATGCTGAACTGAATCCTACAATTACGTTTGAGTCTCAGGCATTGAATGGAGATATTACGGGAAATCTAACAATCAACGGAATTACTAAGCCTGTAACTCTTGATGTGGATTTTAACGGAATTAATGTTGACCCTTGGGGAAATACTAAAGCAGGTTTCTCTTTTGAGGGTAAGATTAATAGAAAAGACTTCGGATTAAACTGGAATGCAGCTCTTGAAGCAGGAGGTGTAATGGTAAGTGAAGAAGTAAAATTAGCTGGAGATTTGCAGTTTGTAAAACAGGCATAATTTTCATTTATACATATCAAAAGGTTCAGGGATTTTCTAAAAACCTTGAACCTTTTTCTTTAATATCATGTTACTATGAACCTTAACGATCTCCAAAATATCAGTGACAATTTTCAAAGCACTCAAAGAATGCCCGTTTTATTTCTTGGGCACGGCTCTCCAATGAATGCCATTGAAGAAAACCAATTTGTACAAGGATTCAGAAAAGCAGCTACTGAAATACCAAAACCTAATGCTATTTTATGTATTTCCGCTCATTGGTACACAGCAGGAACTTATGTGACTGCAATGGATATGCCCCGAACCATTCATGATTTCGGAGGTTTTCCCAAAGCATTATTCGACGTGGAATACCCTGCTCCCGGAAGTCCTGAATTAGCTAAGGAAACTGTGGAAATTTTAGCTCCTGTTTTGGTTGAAGAGGATCATAACTGGGGGTTGGATCATGGTGCATGGTCGGTTATTAAACATATGTATCCGGATGCAGATATCCCTGTTATTCAATTGAGCATTGATTATACAAAACCTCCGCAATATCATTTTGACCTGGCACAGAAATTAAATAAGCTTCGTGAAAAAGGTATCTTAATTATTGGAAGTGGAAATATTGTTCATAATCTACGTTTAATTGATTGGAGGAATATCAATACTGTTGGAGCTGGCTGGGATTGGGCTGTGGAAGCCAGAGAAAAAACCAATAACTGGCTTCTTGACGGGAATTTTCAAAATATCATTGATTATCAGAAACAAGGCACTTCTTTACAATATGCCGTACCGACTCCTGATCATTATCTTCCACTGGTTTATAGTTTGGGATTAAAAAATAAATCTGAAGAGCTTAGGTTATTCAATGACGAATTGATAGGCGGTTCTTTGAGTATGACGAGTGTTAGAATTGGATAAAAATAATCGGATATCTTTCTTCTTTTTTTATCACTATAAATTTAGTAATATTGTTTACCATGAAAAAAACAATAGTACTCCTTTTAGTCATTATTCCCTTCTACTTTTCTATTGCTCAAATCATTAAAGGAAAAGTTCTTAATGAAATCGATCAACCGATTCCCAATACCACCATTTACCTTGACGGAACAACTATAGGAACTACCTCTAAGGAAGACGGTAGTTTTATGCTTGATCTATCTTCCAAAAAAAATGCGAATCTGGTTTTTCAAAAAGAAAACTATGAGACTCTTTCCACATCTATTACAGATGTACTAAACAAAACGTTAAAGGTGGTTCTAATGAAAGCCAAAACGATTGAAGAAGTCCAAATAGTTCCTTATACGGAGGAGTCCTACAAGAACTTTATCAATTATTTTTTGGATACTTTCATCGGTTATGATAAGGAAAATGTGAGGATCAGGAATCAAAGAACTCTAAAGTTTTCATATGACAAAAAGAATAAAATTCTCAATGTAAAAGCCCCTAAAACACTGATCATTGAAAATAAGAATCTGGGATATGAAATCGAATATAATCTTATAGGCTTCTCTGCCGATTTTAATGCTAATATGTTCAATTATATGGGAACAAGCTTTTTCAAAAAAACAAAAAACACGGATCGGATAAAACTCAATAGGATGAATGCATACGAAGGCAGTATGCTGCACTTTTTTCGCTGTGTATTTCAAAAGACAGTTTCCGAAGATGGTTTTATAGTCAATAAAGTTATTGAAGTCCCTAACCCAAAATATCCCACAGAAGATGAGTTGAGCAAGCTTACGAATTTCAGGGAAATGGTTAAAAATTCCAGAAATATAAAAATACCAGAAGATATTAGCGAAATTATAAGTAGGAAGAATAGTGAAAAGCCATACGCACTAGCAATTACCAAGCTTAAAATACCGATTTCGGATTATTCCACCAGAAACGAAAACAATGTTTTTTTCAGCTTTCCAGATATGCTCCAGGTAAATTACATCAAGTATTTTTATGAATTAAAAAATAAACAATTCGTAAAAAATACCATTCCTGTAGCATTATCTTCTTATTTGCGCTCAGAAGGAGAAACTTTTGAAGTTTCTAAAGAAGGAAATATTACTCCTCCTGAACAACTCATCAATCAAGGTGACTTTTCAAAAAACAGGATTGAAAATATGCTTCCCCTAGATTATCAGTTAGGGGATTAATTTTAATGTTGTCAAAAAGTCAGGAGAAAGAAGTTGGAAGTGAATATTCAGTGATTTACTTCTGAAAGCTATAAAAAAGGAAACATCTCAGCTGAGATGTTTCCTTTTTTATTTTTAGAGTATATTATTTTATTGTACAGCTTGTAGAACATTAATATTCCCATATCCATAACTAGAATTAGGGTTTGGATAATATGTTGCTGACTGTCTCATTTTGTTAAGCACCTGGTCTCTTGTCCATGAAGGATTTTTAGCCCAAACCAGAGCCGCGATTCCAGCTGTAGCTGCTGTAGCGACTGAAGAACCACCAACATAATCAGTCTGTCCATTGTAATAGCTTAGAACAGGAACATTGCTTCCGGAAGCTCTCTCCATTTGGAATGTAAAATCAATCTGACTTCCTGAATGGCATACATCACATTTCTGATTAGATGTATTTTCTTTTACCCCTGTAATTGCCTGTGTTTCTGGCATCCATGCAGGGAATATAACTCCTACAAAGTTCGTAAAGCTGGTAGATGTTCCACCAGCACAAAAAATCAGTTTCCCTTTTGAATAGGCATATTTTACACCATCCTCGATTTTTCCAACAGAGAATATATGTCCCATCGACATTGAGATGATCTTTACATTGGTATTATTTGCAAGTTCAGTAAAAGCTGTTTTTACCCCAGTCTGCTCACTTGAAGTTTCCAGAACAACATTTTCTGCTGCTCTGTATGCAATTAAATTAGCATTATAAGCGACTCCAACAGGTAAGCCTGAATTATTTCTTGGAGCTGTCATTACAGAAGCCATTTTGGTCCCATGACCACATTGATCTGCAGATCCATCGGAATTATATACTCCAAACTTACTGATTGTTCTTCCTGACGAAGCTCCAGTATTAAAATTATTTCCTAATAACGTTTGTTCCGGAGAAACTCCTGTATCGATCAAACCGATCGTAACACCTGCTCCTGTACTATAGTTCCATGCATCAGGAATATTATGTTTTGTAAAAGCCCATGCAACTTTTGCGCTTGGAGTTGTGTTGGTATAATCAGCTGCATTTAAAGTGGTTGAAGAAAAGCCACATCCTGAAGATCCACTGCCTGAAGATTTCGCTGTATTATATGCAGACTCATATTCAAAATAATGGTAATCTCCTGGCTCCACATATCTTATTATTTTCATTTGTCGGAGCGCTGCAATAGTTTCTTCTTTTTCAATCACAACATCCATTTGATTGAGATATTGATCAGAAAGCAGAACAAATGTTCTTTCATCTTTTCCTTCATACTTTTTGATAACAGTAAGAATTTCTTTCTCCATTTCATTATTGTTTGGAGATTTACTTCTGTCGAAATCATCTTTAGAGGAACCAAATCCAATGGATACCATTTTGTTTCCACGGAAAATAGCACTCCAAAGAACGTGATTAGACGACTGGCTCCAATTGAAAGAACCTTTGTTTTTGATTGACTGATTGATCTCAGCGTTGATCTGTTTTGCTGTTAAAGGATCTTTTTGAAGAGTCTCAATTCCAGGTGCTTCGTTTTGAATGCCTTCTCTGTTACACGAAATGATAAAGAAAAACAATACTAAAAGGTAAAATACATTTTTTTTCATATAAATTAATTTTGATTGGTCAACAAAAGATATCACTTTCTTTTGAATTACAATTCTTTAAAAATTAATTTAGTATTTCCCGAATATTAATTTTTCTAAATGAGAAGAAGATCCAATAATTGATATTACACTAATTTTTCAAAGCAAACACTATTTTCAACCCCAATATATTGTCCATAATTAGAAACTTTTCTGTATCCTTTCTTCTCATATAACGCAATGGCTTCCGGTTGCATAATTCCGGTTTCTAAAATACATTTTTTATAACCAGATTCCTTTGCCCAGACTTCCAGCCTATCTAATATTTTTGAAGCTAATCCTTTTCCTCTGTATTCAGGGTTTGTATACATTCTTTTGATTTCTACAGTATCCTCTGAAAAAGGTTTGAAAGCACCACAGGCAACAGCCACATCATTCACATATTCTACTATACAATTTTTAAGCGTATCAATCCCATTGAACTGATGATAAAATGCATGGTCATCTCCATCACGAATCGCCAAATCAGCATCAAGGAATTGTACAAGGTTCTGAAAGTCGATGTTTGAGGAATCTACTCTTTTTGTTGCCATTGATTTTTGTTTAGACAAAGATAAGGGATTGGGATTTAAAGATTTAACATCATTTAAAAATTGAAAGATTATATAATAACAAAAAAGCTTCCGGTCAAGGAAGCTTTTTTATTAATATTTTGAAGATGATAATAGAGAAGATGTTTTAATAACTTTTCTCTCAATCAATTTTCTTCATTAATTTTACGGCTGTCTCTTTCCCCATTTTTTCTCCAGCTTCCATACCTTCCTTTACAATTAATGGTGTAACCTCTATCATTTTTTTTCCTGCAGGTGTATTATAGAACTTTATCAGATCATCTATTTCAGATTCAGTGTAATATTCACTGTAAATTGGAGCATATAGATCTGCAAACTTTTCCGGACTCATTTCTTTTAAAAATTCTTCCCAAAATTTATTTGACACCCCTGGATATGCTTTCTGATATTTTCCGATATTTTGTTTCACTCCTTGAGAAGCAAGTTTATCAACTCCCGTAAGAATAATAAGTTCTTTGATTTTTGATTCTTTTACCTGAGAAAAAGTGCTTATTCCAAAAAATAAAGCACATACAATAACCACCTTCTTCATCCTAATCATTAATTCACTACAAATTTTCTATCATTAATTAATTCTGCAATCGCTAACATATCTTTACCAATTAATCTATCATCCTCAAGTTTTGCTACTTTTGAACGAAGAATCGCATAGTTTTCTTCGATAATTTTTGAACATTTAGCTGGTCTTCTGAATTCCAGTCCCTGAGCAGCAAACATAAGTTCAACAGATAAAATATTCACCAAATTACCTAAAACCTGATTGAATTTTCTTCCGGAAATACTTCCCATTGAAACATGATCTTCCTGTCCTAAACTGGTTGGAATAGAATCCGCAGAAGCTGGGAAACATAATGTTTTGTTTTCAGTAACCAACGCTGCAGAGGTATATTGTGGAATCATGAATCCAGAATTTAATCCAGAGCTTTCCGTCAATAATCTAGGAAGTCCATATTTCCCTTCTAATAATAAATAGCTTCTTCTATCTGAAATATTTCCTAATTCAGCTACTGCCAACGTTGCATAGTCCAATGGTAAAGCCATAAGCTGTCCATGGAAATTTCCTCCTGAAATAGATTCTTCTGCGCTCAAGACAATTGGATTATCTGTCACAGAATTTAATTCAGTTTCCGCCATCATTTTCAAGTGTTCAAAAGCATTTCTGCTTGCTCCGTGTACCTGAGGAACACAACGCATGGAATAAGGATCCTGTACTCTTTCACAATCCTCATGCGCTTTCATATTTTCAGAATTCTTAAGGAATTTCAGCATTCTGGCTGCTACCTTCTTACTTCCTTCAAATGGTCTGATTTCATGAAGTTCCTTTTTAAATGGACTTTCAGAACCTCTGTAAGCTTCAAGGCTCATTGCAGCCGTCATATCAGCAAGATCTAATAAGTACTCGAATTTCTCCAATCCTTTGATAGCATGAGCTAAGATAAACTGTGTTCCGTTTATTAATCCCAATCCTTCTTTAGGTCCTAAAGTCAGAGGATCAAGATTATGTTTTTCTAAAATTTCAGCCGTCTCATAGATATTTTCCCCTTCCCATACTTGTCCCAAGCCTAACAATGGTAAAACTAAATGAGCTAAAGGAGCTAAGTCTCCGGAAGCTCCTACAGATCCTTGTTCAGGAACAACAGGAATAATATCCTTTTCAAGCATCAGGATCAATCTCTCAATCACTTCTAAAGAAACTCCCGAAAATCCTTTTGATAGTGCATGAACTTTCGAAATCATCATGATTTTAGAGAATTCCTTATTAATAGGCTTTCCTACTCCAACCGCATGAGAAATGATTAAATTATATTGTAACTGAGCTGTTTCATCAGCAGAAATTTTGGTATCACAAAGAGGTCCAAATCCTGTATTAATCCCATAAACACATCGATCCGATTCTACAATTTTCTGAACATTTTTCTGTGATTTTAAAATTTGGTCTTTTGCAGCCTTATTAAGTTTAGCTTTATTTGGTTTTTTACAAATCTCCAATACATCATGGAAACTGAAAATATCTACTCCGTATATCATTTCTAAAAATTTCCTTAAAATTACACATTTAGCAATAATTCTAAAAACTAAATTTCACCTGAATATATTTTATTTATAAGTTGTTTATTTTATTATTTTTACGCCCAATAAAATAATAACCTATGAAATTTAAAACTCTACTCCTTGCACTATGCCTTACAAGTGCTGCTTCTTTTGCACAAGACAAAGTAAAATACTCAAAAGAGCAGATCAAAAAAATGGAAACCTATCTTTTCAATGAAGGATTCAATCTTCCATCTCCCAAAAAGACTTCCACCATTATTTTAAAAGATGGAAGTGCTCACAAAGGTTTTTGTAATAAAGTTGAAACAAAAAAAGGACAGATCTACGAAGTATCTATAAAAGATAGTATTTCTAAAAAAAATGAGGCGTTTAGTGCTGATCAGATCAGCGAAATGTATCTGTATCCCAGCAATGTTGAAAAAATCGCAAAGGTTGCAAAATACATGGGGAATATCCGAAACTTCGGAACTAAAAAACTAACGAAAAATACTACTGGTGAGCGAATTCACTTCGTAAACCAAACCGTTTCGTTAAAAAATAAAAAAGAGGATAAAGAATTTTTGATGCAATTGATCAATCCTGATTTTAGTGAAATCATTTCTGTTTATCATGATCCAAGAGCTAAAGAAACTGGTGGATTTTCAATTGGAGGTTCTCCTCAGCTTGGCGGAGGTGTCATTAAATCCTATTATGTAAAAAAAGGAGACAAAATCATGTGGCTTCATAAAGATGATTTCGAAGATAATTATGATTTCCTTTTCGGAGACAACGCTGAATTCATGAAAAAATATCCAAAAAAATCTGCTGAATGGGATTATTTCAGTTTTTTGGTAAATGAATATACTGAAATGAGCAATGGATAAACATTAAAAATATTATAAATGCCGCAGAAAATTCTGCGGCATTTTTTATTCTTTTAAATCACAATTGGATTCCGTAATTTTGTTATATGAATCCTTCTTTAGAATTACAACTTAAAACTTTACCATCCGAACCAGGCGTTTATCGTTACTATGATAAAAACGATCATTTATTGTATGTGGGAAAGGCAAAAAACCTAAAGAAAAGGGTTCTCTCTTACTTTAATAAAAATCTTCCGGGTTACAGAATAAAAATAATGGTAGGAAAAATCCAGCGATTGGAAACTACTATTGTTAACAGCGAGTATGATGCTCTTTTATTGGAAAACAATCTGATCAAAGAACACAGACCGTTTTATAATGTAATGCTGAAGGACGATAAGACCTATCCCTGGATCTGTATTAAAAATGAAGCTTTTCCAAGAATTTTTCTGACAAGAAACATCATTAAAGATGGATCAGAATATTACGGTCCTTATGCCAAGGTGCGTCCTGCAAAAATATTACTGGATACCATAAAACATATTTATAAACTCAGGACCTGTAATTTAAATCTGGCTCCGAGTAAAATTGAAGATGGTAAATATAAAGTTTGTCTTGAGTATCATATTAAAAACTGTGAAGGACCTTGTGAAGGATTGGAAAGCAAAGAGGAATATGATGAAAAAATTGATTCCATCCGGGATATCATAAAAGGAGATTTCCGAAAAGCTAAGGAATATCTGGTTAACCAGATGATGAAACATGCCTCTAATCTACAGTTCGAGGACGCTCACATCATCAAAGAAAGATTGGACGTCCTTGAAGATTATCAGGCTAAAAATACGGTAGTAAATCCAAATATTGATGATGTGGATGTTTTTGGAATGACCAGTGATGAGACGGCAGCTTATGTCAATTTCTTTAAAATAAGAAATGGAAACATCATCCAGAGTTTCACTACTGAAATCAAGAAAATTCTTGAAGAAACTGATGAAGATATTATGGAGGAGGCTTTGATTGAAATCCGCCAAAAATTTGGTTCCGATTCCAAAGAGGTGTTACTTCCTTTCCATTTATCAGTCGAAATTCCTAATGTAAAACTTATCGTTCCCAAAGTAGGTGATAAGAAACGAATTGTAGAACTTTCTGAAAAGAATGCAAAAGAATATCGTCTGGAAAAATTAAAACAGGTTCAGATCGTAGACCCTGAAAGACATACCAACCGAATCATGGCTGAAATGCAGAAACTGCTAAGAATGCCAGTAGAACCAAGGCATATTGAAGGTTTTGATAACTCTAATATTCAGGGGACAAATCCAGTATCAGCCTGTGTTGTTTTTAAAGATGGTAAACCAAGTAAAGCCGATTACAGAATTTTTCATCCAAAAACGGTAGAGGGTCCCAACGACTTTGCAACGATGGAAGAAGTTATTTATCGTCGATATAAAAGAATGGTAGATGAAGGAGAAGATCTTCCCCAGTTAATTCTGATAGATGGTGGAAAAGGACAACTATCTTCAGCCGTAAAAAGTTTGAAACTTTTAGGTCTTTACGGAAAAATTACTATTGTCGGAATCGCTAAAAGATTAGAAGAAATCTTCTTCCCTGAAGACCCTATTCCATTGTATCTGGACAAGAAATCAGAGACTCTTAAAATCTTACAGAGAGTTCGTGACGAAGCCCACAGATTTGGTGTGAAACATCACAGGACAAGAAGAAAAAATTCTACCATTAAATCCGAATTAGAGGAAATTCCCGGTGTTGGAGAGAAAACAATTGAGCTCTTATTATCAAAATTAAAATCTGTCAAAAGGATCAAGGAATCTAATTTGGAAACTTTAGAAGAGATACTTGGTAAGAGTAAAGCGAAGGTTATTTGGGAATATTTTAATGATTAGATTAAATATAAAAAAACAAAAACTCTCTTTCGAGAGTTTTTGTTTTTAGAGAATCATTATTTTTTATACCCCTCCCATTACATACATATTTTCCATCGTTGGTGCTTCACTGCCTCCCTGTTTTTCAAGAGTGATAGCAAAGGCTTGTGCTTTGGGTATGTTAGCGAGAGCAATTTTACTGTCTTTTTCTTCTGTATACATTCCTGCACTTACAGGTTTTCCATCTGTTATAGCCCACAGTTGGTACTGCATTCCTTTAGGAGCTTTTGGAAGATCTTCTGCATTCAGATATACTTCCTTGGTATTTTTATCCCAAAAAACCATTGCTTTGGCATCTGCATGTTTTTCCACTCCTTTCAACATGACCATTTGCATATTGGGACTTGATAACATGTGCCATTTCTCATTCATTTTTTGAAGAGCGAGTTCCTTAGACTGTTTTTCAGTTTCTAACTTTACTATTTTCTTATTGTTTTCAGCCTGATTATTCATCCAAAACAAATTCCCTGCAATACTTACTAAAAACAAAACCGAAGCTGCAATAGCATATGTTTTCCAATTGCTATTTTTCGGAACTGATGTTTCTTTTACCTCCTTAACAGGAGATGTAGTAGATATATGTTCTGTAATATCTGGTTTTACTTCGTTCAATATCTGTTCCTGTTGGATCTTATCCCAGATCTTAGATTTTAATTCAGCAGGAGGAGCTACAGCTTGTGCAGTTGCCAAATCTTCCAACGTTTTTTGTGCTTCTTCAAAAGCCGCCTTTACTTCAGTATTATTCTTCATCACACACTCCAAAATGCCTGCCTCCTCTGGAGAAGCAAGACCTAGAATATAAGATTCTATAATTCCGGATGATATGTATTCCTTAGTGTTCAATTTATTGATAATCTTTTAACAAATCCTTTAATTTCATTAATGCATTTCGCATTTTCGTTTTTACTGTACCCAAAGGTATTTTCAGCTTATCAGATATTTCATTCTGTGTGTATCCCTGATAATAAGCTAAATCAATAAGCTCTTGTTTATCAGATTCTAAACTTTCAAGCACGTTATTAAAACCAATAAAATCAGAGGTATTATTTGTAGTGGAAAGTTCTGCACTGTTATATACGAAATCTGGAATTGGTTGGTTTTTCAATTCGTTTTGAAAACTTTTAGATTTTAAATAATCAATCGCTGTGTTTCTGGCAATATTGATCATCCAAGTATAGAATCTACCTTTACTTGTATCATATTGATGAATAGAATTCCAGATTTTTACGAATACGTCCTGAATAACTTCTTCAGTGTATTCTTTAGATTGTACAATTCGGAGTACTACACCATACAACGCACCAGCATAGTGATCATATAAGTAATGAAAACCAGCTTCGTTTTTTTCTTTCAATAAAACGATAAGTTCGTCCTCCGAATAGTTTGTTTTAATAGCGAATATTTTTCATTCCAAATGTAATAAAATAAAACATATAACAAGCAAATCTGAAAATTCTTTTCTTCCGTATATGAATTAAATCGTTTTTATATGAATTCTATTTCCTTAAAATTACTGCAAGTTCCAAAAACTCAAACATGTCTAAAGTAATTTAAAAAAAATAAAATCTTTTAAATCTAAAACTCCATCAATGTCGTAAATGATGATAAGAATAAGAAATCAAATACTATTTAATTAAAAAAATCAAAGAAATGAACACAAGATCAAAAATCGCAGTATTCGGAATGGTAGCATTATCATTTGCGTTCAGTGGAACGGTAACTGCACAAACGATGAAAGAAAAAACAGTAATGGTAGGGGGAGCTGCAATGTATCCATCAAAAAATATCATTGAAAATGCTGTTAATTCAAAAGATCATAAAACATTAGTAGCTGCAGTAAAGGCCGCAGGATTAGTAGAAACTTTACAGGGAGCAGGTCCTTTTACTGTATTGGCACCTACTGATGCTGCATTTGCAAAACTTCCAAAAGGTACAGTAGAAAACCTGGTTAAACCAGAAAATAAAGAAATGCTTACCAAAATTTTAACGTATCATGTATTAGCTGGAAAATATAATGCTAAAGAAATATGGGCCGCTGTAAAAGCAGGAAACGGAAAAAGCATGATGAAAACTGTAGAAGGGGAAGATGTAACTTTCTGGACAAAAGGTAAAGATCTTTACATACAAGACGCAAAAGGAAACAACGCAAAAGTTACAATAGCTGATGTGAATCAGTCAAATGGAGTAATCCATGTAATAGACACTGTCCTTATGCCATAGTTTTTAATTTTTTTATGGTTTAAATAAATAATCCCTTACTTGTTTAAGTAAGGGATTATTTTAATTTCTTAGTTGAAGTAATGTATTTATTTTCCTAAAAATATATCTTTAGAATATCCTCCGTTCGAAGAAGGAACTTCTATTACAATATTTCCATTTTCATAATAACCGATTGTGGTATCTCCATTTTCAAATTTCACCCTAAAAACATCTTTTTTAGTAGTTTCCTTAAAGGTTGCATAAGGAACTGAACTATCTGGTCTCACAAGAATAAACTGGCTATTATCAAT
The DNA here is from genome assembly GCF_016595215.1 of Chryseobacterium paridis. Taxonomy (GTDB): domain Bacteria; phylum Bacteroidota; class Bacteroidia; order Flavobacteriales; family Weeksellaceae; genus Chryseobacterium; species Chryseobacterium paridis. The sequence continues at coordinate 385,668 of NZ_JAENHK010000005.1, forward strand.
CTGCACTTTTTGTAGACTTAGTTTTCCATTACTATACTTGCTCGCTGAACTTCCAGTAGAAGAAGTAACATTTTCAGTCGATGGGCTTTCTTTTACCTGTTCAACAACCTTTGTTTCAGCTGGCATTACCACTGTAGTAGGATAAGAAACAGGGATTGTTACGAAAGTTTCCTTTAGTGCTTCTTGAAATCCTTCTTTATACTCTTTGATTTTTGAGACTCCTTTACTCGCTAATAACACCTTATCATGACAATCTTTAAACTGTAAAATAACCTTATTTCGTAAAAAGCCACTATCATCAATAACATCAGCATTTAAAACATTACAAGGGTTATCCTTTGCTTCAAAAGGCCACTGATCTTTATTTCCCTTAAGAACCACATATTTTTTTCCATTCAAAAATTTTGCCAATAGAACGTCTAAATCAAATTTCTCTTTGAAAGTGGTAAACTTCTCTGGAATAGAAACATATTTATAGTCGGATACCTTTTGTCCGAAAACCAACATCGAACAAATGGTTAATATAAGTATTGATCCCTTTTTCATATTTTTAATTTTTAATCATTTCTAAATGTTCCCATATCTAACTTTAGAGAAAAGAAGTTGGAATAAAAGTTAGAACCCCCGATTCCTGAGTTTGTAATTGCATAATCTAGAGTAAGCCCTCTATATCTAATTCCTAAACCGGCACTTGGCTGAAAAGATACTTTTCTTTTTAAATCCTCGATATCTGTTATAGATTGAAAACGATTTACCCCAAGTCTTACAAAAATCATTTTCTGATAACCTAATTCAGCTCCAGCATAAGGAGTAATACTTGCAAAGTCTGTTGATACAAGAGCTGCTGTCTTAGCGAAATCTATATTAATACCCGCTTCAGGTAATACATATACACTGCTGTTTATTTCAAACATCTTACTCGCCCCTACATTAAGCTTAGGCATCGTAAGTTCCATTTTGTCCTTAGGTGCCGGGTTAAATTCTTCTCCATTTACAACAGTAGATAATTCTTTCTGATTGATACTCCAAAAGTTAACAGTCGTAGTTGCATCACGAAGCATTCCTCCAAATTTCCACCCATTGTCAGCCTTATAGATTGCACCAATATCAAATCCAAATCCATATCCATTTGCAAATTTACCCACATTTCTGTAGACAATTTTGGCATTGACACCTACATCCAATTTTGTATTTCCACCAGGATGAAAAGCATAAGAGAGGATCGCAGCATAATCGGATTGTGAAAACTTTGTGATCTTGTCATAATCGATATTTCCTTCAGCATCGATCATTTGGGTTGTATTCAAAATATTATCAACTCCAAGCCTCACTATTGAAACTCCAAATACCCCTTCTTCCAATACTTTTGCATATGCCAGATAATCATACTTTGCGATAGATTCAAAATATTCAGCGTGCATGGCAGCTCCTTGCCAATCTCTTTCAATCGACATTAAACCAGCGGGGTTCCACATTGGTGAATAGACATCATCTTGATTGGAAATAACAGCTCCCCCCATTGCCAAACCTCTTGCACCAGCTCCTATATTTAAGAATTCATTGGAATATTTTCTGATAATTTGAGATTGAGACAATCCAAATGCTAAAGAAAATAGGAATAATAGATATTTTTTCATCATATAAATTTGATGCTTAGTTAGTTTTTTTTTGTTTCCTGGCTTTTATCAACCCGTTGGCAATAATCGCTAATATCATAACCAATGATGCTACATAAAATATAGGGCTCATATGTTCTGATTCGCCAAAGATAAAAAAAGCTAGTATAATTCCGTAGACTGGTTCTAAATTAACTGTCAAAATTAGTGTAAAAGGAGAAATATACTTCATCAGATTCACCGATTCTAACATTGGAAAAGCCGTAAAAACACTTGCTAACAAGCATATTAACGCAAGATCCCTATAGTTTATTTCATTCATTTGAAAAATTTGCCCGGAAAATAAATAAAATATCAATAAAACTGACCAACCACAGAATATTTCATAAAAAATAATATTACCAGAGCTTGTTTTTCCAAACATTTTACCATTAAAAACGGAAAAAACAGTTCCAAAGATTGCACATAAGACCCCAAAAAGAATTCCCTCTTTATACTGAAATTCAGTTTTAAAGATCAATAGGATACAAGCCACAATCACAATGCCCATGATTACCTCTGAAATATCTATTTTTCTTTTAAAAATAATAGGTTCCAAAATCGAGGCAAAAAGGGTGGATAAAGATAAACAGCTTAGGGCTATGGAAACATTGGAAACTTTTATTGAATAAAAAAAACAAAACCAATGAGCAGCCATAGCTGTACCAATGGCGGCCAATTGAAAAAATATTTTCTTTGAAACTTTAATACTCTCCTTCTTGTATATCCTTATATAAGCATATAAAAAAATAGCCGCAAATAACATTCTGTAGAATACCAGAATCTGTGCATTAGCATGAATTAATTTTCCTAAGATTGCAGTGAACCCCCATAAAAATATAATTAAATGCAATCTGAAAAGTGCTAATTTATGCATAACCTACCTTTGAATTTTTAAAATGCAAATTTACGAATAGCTTTTTCAAATTCTTCCATAAAAAAATAGATAGCCTGAGAAAAAACAGATAAAACTAACACAGTTCTTAGCAACTTCACTTAATTTCATTTTTCACACAACATTTCTTGCACTAATTTGGTAAAGAATCTAACAATTAATCTAGATATCTTACGACTGTTGAAAAAATATAGAAATAAAAAACCCCGAAAATTTGTTCAACTTTCGGGGCTTTCAAATAATAAACTATTAAAAAAATAAACTAGGAACAGAGTAATTAAGAGGACAATAATACCCCTCAATACTCTTACGTAAAGTTAGCAAAAATATCAATTAATCAAAAATAATTTCTTGTTAAATATTTCACAATTTTCTGTAAACCAAAGTATTAAACAACCGTTTTATTAAAATTAATATTCTCTTTAAAAATAGTATCTTTAGGCGTAAAAAATTAAAATTTTATGGATATCGAATTCAACAAACGAGAAGATCAAAATAGATTAAAATTATCTGAAATAAATCGTTTACTTGCCGAAATAAAGAAAGGAGGTGGAGAGAAAAAGCTTCAAAAGTTACGTGAAGAAGGAAAAATGACTGCAAGAGAAAGAATTGATTATCTTCTTGATAAAGATTCAGATTCCATAGAAGTAGGAGCTTTTGCAGGTTATGAAATGTACGAAGAGCATGGCGGCTGTCCGGGAGGAGGTGTTGTGGTTGTTATCGGCTATGTTTCAGGAAGACAATGCCTTGTTGTAGCCAATGATGCTTCTGTAAAAGCAGGTGCCTGGTTTCCTATTACTGGCAAGAAAAATCTTAGAGCACAGGAAATTGCCATGGAAAATAAGCTTCCTATTATCTATCTTGTAGATTCTGCGGGTGTTTATTTGCCAATGCAAGATGAAATATTCCCTGATAAAGAACATTTTGGAAGAATTTTTAGAAACAATGCTAAAATGAGCTCTATGGGAATTATACAAATTTCTGCTGTTATGGGAAGCTGTGTTGCAGGAGGAGCTTATTTACCTATTATGAGTGATGAAGCGATGATTGTAGATAAAACAGGTTCTATTTTCTTAGCTGGAAGTTATCTTGTTAAAGCTGCCATAGGTGAAACCATAGATAATGAAACATTAGGTGGAGCAACTACACACTGCTCTATTTCAGGTGTCACAGATTATAAGGCTAAGGATGATAAAGACGCTCTAGATAGAATTAAAAACATCATGAAATCTATTGGGAGCACTGAAAAAGCTGGTTTTGATAGAATCGAAAGTTTTCCACCAAAAGAAAATCCTGAAAATATCTTTGGCATAATGCCAGCATCAAGAGCTGAGCAATATGATACATTGGACATTATTAAATGTATGGTAGATAATTCTGAATACGAAGAATACAAGCCTGATTATGGGAAAACTATAATTTGTGCAACAGCGAGAGTTGATGGTTGGTCGGTAGGAATTGTAGCTAATCAAAGAAAACTTGTGAAGAGCGGTAAAGGAGAAATGCAGTTTGGAGGTGTTATCTACTCTGACTCTGCTGATAAAGCAACAAGATTTATAGCCAATTGTAATCAAAGAAAAATACCTTTGATCTTCTTACAGGATGTTACAGGATTTATGGTAGGTTCAAAATCTGAACATGGAGGCATCATTAAAGATGGAGCAAAAATGGTGAATGCTGTTGCTAATTCTGTAGTACCTAAATTCACAATTATAACAGGAAATTCATATGGAGCTGGTAATTATGCAATGTGTGGGAAAGCATACGATCCACGATTAATTGTTGCATGGCCATGGGCTGATTTAGCTGTAATGGGAGGTGCACAAGCTGCAAAAGTATTGGCACAAATTCAGGAATCGACATTGAAAAAACAAGGTAAAGAAATCACAGAAGAAGAGCATAACGAGATCTTAGATAGTATCTCAAAAAGATATCAAAAACAAACAGAAGCTACTTATGCCGCGTCCAGATTATGGACTGATGCTATTATTAATCCAATAGATACAAGAAAATGGATATCTATGGGTATTGAGGCTGCTAATCACTCTCCTATTACCGAGAAATTTAATTTAGGAGTAATACAGGTTTGATAAGAGTACAATATATATATTTATAGCCCTATTTGAAAAAGTGGGGCTTTTTTGTGGTATATGGTTTTTAAAATTGAAAGTTGAAAGTTGAAAGTTTATAGGGAGAGCTTTAAGTTTTGGCTAAAGCCGTTTTGGATTTGGGATCTTATTATTGAAGGCGGGCTAAAGCCCACCTCTATTGATGGTTTTATTCTCTCTCGCGGATTAAGCAGATAACGCAGATGAAAACAATTGAAAATTGAAAGTTTAAAATTGAAAATGTATAGGCAGAGTTCTATGTTTTGGCTAAAGCAGCTT
>NZ_JAENHK010000006.1 GCF_016595215.1 Chryseobacterium paridis
AAAGAAATAAGACAGGATTCTAAAACAGGTAATCTGGTAAAAGAATTCAAATACAATTACAAAAACTAAGACACGATGAAAAAGATACTCATTCCAATAGGAACATTACTAATAACGGGCATGGTTCATGCCCAGCTTTCTCCAACAGAAAACTATGTATACTCAAAAACAGTTCTTGATTATGATGTCAACAATCAACCGACCAAAACCTCAGAAACGGTTCAGTATTTTGATGGACTGGGAAGACCAAAACAGGTAGTTAATATAAAAGCATCTCCAACAGGGAAAGATGTAGTCACCCATATTGAATATGATGGATTCGGAAGACAGGTAAAAGATTATTTACCCGTTCCACAATCTAATACATTAAATGGAGCTATTGTTCCAACTCCTTTAGCTAATGCTACCCAATCTACAATTTATGGACAAGAGAAGATCTATGCTGAAAAGACATTAGAAAACTCACCTTTAGATAGGTTACTAGAACAAAAGCAAGTAGGAACAGCGTGGAATGATAAACCTGTAAAGTTTCAATATGATGTCAATACAGCAGCAGATGTAAAAAAATATGTAACAGTGACCAGTTGGGCCAGTGGAACCACTGCTTCTGCTATCAGCCAGTCAGTCAATTATGCAGCAGGTCAATTGTATAAAAATACAGT
>NZ_JAENHK010000007.1 GCF_016595215.1 Chryseobacterium paridis
GCGGTGGGGCTCACCTGTTCCCATTCCGAACACAGAAGTTAAGCCCACCAGCGCCGATGGTACTGCGACAAGCGGGAGAGTAGGTCGCCGCCAGTTTTTATTTAAAAGTCTCATACATTTATTTGTGTGAGACTTTTTTTGTTATATATACTATAGGTAATAGGTTGAAGGGATTAGGGATTAGGTTAAAAGGGATTAGGGAAGTACCTAGTTGGCTGTTAACCATCAACCATCAACAGACAACTATTTTCTGTTCTTTGCCTTATTAAATGTTATTATTTATCACTATAAAACCTTATCCCATAACATATAGACACAAACTCTCAACTTTCATCTGCGTTATCTGCTTAATCCGCGAGAGAGAATAAAACCATCAATAGAGGTGGGCTTTAGCCCGCCTTCAATAATAAGATCCCAAATCCAATCGGCTTTAGCCAAAACTTAAAGCTCTCCCTATACACTTTCAATTTTCCACTCTCAATTTTCCACTCTTACTCGTATTTATCAAACGACTTCTCCACAATTTCTTTCGCATTCTTTTCTACATTCTGATAAGAATAGAAACCATAGATCGTATCATAATTGATTTCTTGAAAACGCTTTTCAATTCTTCTAATTTCATGTAGGGGAAGAGGGATTCTGTTTGGATAGCTCCTCATGGTCGCAAAATGCTTCATTGAGGGTGACAAATACATTGTATCTCCTATTAAAAGTGTCCCATTTTCACTCATCCATGGTATTTCGATAATAGAGCTTCCTTCGAAATGCCCGCCTATATTGTGAAGTTTTAATTCATTCCACAGCTTAAGGTCATTACCATTCCAATATTCTACAAAATCTCCATGGTTTACAACCCATTCTTTGTCTTTTTCATGGATATAAATTTTACAATTAAAAGCATCTGCCCACATTTTCATATTTGAATAGTAATGAGGATGAGAAAATGCAACGGCTTTTAAACCACCTTTACCTTTAATAAATTCTATTGCAGCTTCATCCAGTACTGGAATGCAGTCCCATAAAATATTCCCATCTTTTGAAAGTACAAGTAGTGCTCTTTGCCCAATAGAGAATTTGGGATTGACTACCAATTCATATAGATTGTCATTGATCTTTTTAATTTTTACACTGTGATTTTCTAAAAGCTTTTCGTGCGTAGTCCACGACTGTCCACTTTGAGGGACTGCTTGTCTTTCGTCTTCACAAATAATGCAGATATTTTCAGTATAGTTTTGAGGATATTGGATGCCACACTCACTGCACATTTTAAGTTGATTATCGTTCATATAATAGTTTTCATTAAAGTTACATAGATAAAAACTTTCTTTTAATCTATTTTCTATAGATTTTAACTATTCATATTTCTGAGAAAGATTGTATTGTACTTAAAAGAAAAAACCTATTTAATTAATTAAATAGGTTTTTAAAAATGGTATTTTATATTTATTATTTTATAATTTTCATTTCATCAATTAGCCATTTTGAATCGGCAAATTTATCGATGATAAAAAGAATATATTTGGTATCTACCATAATGTTTCTACTGAAACGAGGGTCGTAATTAATATCACTCATTGTTCCTTCCCACTGTCTGTCGAAATTTAATCCAACCAAATTCCCGTAAGCATCCAGAGCTGGGCTTCCTGAGTTTCCTCCAGTTGTATGATTGGTTGCTGTGAATCCTACTGGAACATCACCACCTTTGTCTTTATAATTCCCAAAATCTTTTTTGTTATAAAGATCAATTAGCTTTTTAGGAACATCGAATTCATAATCACCTGGAACGTATTTTTCGATAACCCCTGCTAAATGGGTTTGATAACCATATGAAACAGCATCTCTTGGAGATGATCCTTTTACTTTACCATACGTTACACGAAGAGTAGAGTTGGCATCAGGGAAGAATTTTCTTTCCTTATCTGTCGTGATCTGCTGTTGCATGAATTTTTTCTGCAAAGCGTCAATTTTTGTCTGAAGAGATGAGAACTGAGGATCAGCTGTTTTGGTATACGTATCTTTTATGTTAGCAAATAGTTGGTAAACAGGATCTTTTTTAAGCGTTTTAACCAATTTATCCTGATTGGAAAATGCTTTATCAATATCAGCACTCAGAGATGCTCCATTTACAGCTGCTCTACCAGTGATCACAGAGTTTTTAGAAATTTCTTCTATATTCTGAATGTTCTGGGTTTCATTTTTAAATTTATCAAATCCTGCGGGCAAGAATTGAGGTGCTGTTTTGTTAGCATATAAAGCAAGCAATTTAGCTGTTACCTTTGCATCCAATTCAGGGCTATAATCTTTGTAGAAAGAGGTTAGTTTGCTTTTTAATGCAGCAATTCCTTTTTCATCCATCCTGCCAGCTTCTACAGCAGTAATATAATTAGAATAGATGTTTGCTAATGCCAGAGTTTCTGCATTTCTAATTACTTCAGAGTAATAAGCATTATTTAAAGCATAAGGAGCCTGCTCAGTATATAATTTATTCAACTGATCTAAAGTCGTTTTGATTTCAGAATTTTTGGCAACCAAAGAACCTTCATACATTACTTTTTTCTCAACGGCATTGGATTTTCTAAGACCTTCTACCTCACCAATCCACTTTTTCCAGTAATTGGCCACAGAAGCATATTTGGAAGCATATTTAATACGTGTTGCATTATCTACACGCATTTTTTCATCCAATGTTTTTAATGCAACATCACGAACAGCAATTTTTGCCGGGTCTATTTCAGTCATAATTTTCTCAACTGCAATGGCTGGAAGATATTCTGTTGTTTTTCCAGGGAACCCAAATACAAATGTGAAATCATTTTCATTTTTATCTTTAATTGAAACCGGGAGAAAATGTTTTGGTACATAAGGGACATTATCTTTTGAGTATTCAGCTGGTTTATTATTTTTATCAGCATAAATTCTAAACATAGAAAAATCTCCGGTGTGTCTAGGCCAAACCCAGTTGTCCGTGTCACTTCCAAATTTACCAATACTTTGAGGTGGAGCCCCTACCAAACGAATATCTTTGTAAGTCTCTATTGTATATGCATAATATTTATTACCATAATACATCGGTTTTACCGAAATGGATTGGTAGTTTTCTATTTTTTGAGAGTTTTTATAAACTTCAATATTGTTGCTTATTTTCTTTGAAAGTTCAGGCTCTGTGAGGTTGTCCGTTCCTTCTAAAATTTGATCTGTTGCTTCTTTAATATCCACTATGAAATCGACAGTGACTCCTGGATTAGGAAGTTCTGCGCTCATATTGGTAGCCCAGAAACCATTGGATAGTAAGTCATTCTGAACTGTAGAATGAGCTTGAATCTGCCCAAAGCCACAATGGTGATTGGTTAATAACAAACCTTTTGGAGAAATAATTTCCGCAGTACAACCACCGTTGAATTGAACAACGGCATCTTTAATACTAGCCTTTTGAGGATTGAAGATGTCTTTCGCAGAGATTTTCATTCCGAGGTCTTTCATTTCCTTTTCATTCAGCTCTGTTGGAATCCACATCCCTCCATATTGCTGAGCAAAAGCCATAGCCGCAGGCAGTAGAAATGCAGATAAAAGTATCTTTTTTATCATAATCAAAAATTTTGTCCAATTTACGAAGAAAAATAAAATTATTTACCACGAAATATGCTTAAAAGCTGTTGAAATTTAATTTAAAGCATATTTGATAATACCCTAATTAGGGAAATATTATTTTATTATCTTCGTTAAATAAGAACAATTATAAAATAACATTTTATGAAAAGTAACAAAGAATTGATAGCGGTTATGAGTATTATGTTTTTAGCTTCATGTTCTCCAAAAGAAACGCAAAAAGAAAAGTCTCCAGATACAAAATTGGATTCTGTTGAAATGAAAACAACTGTTGATTCTAGTGCTACACCTGTTGTCGTAGATGAGCATAATTCCCAAAATTCTTTAGATTGGAAAGGAACTTATGAGGCAATACTTCCTTGTGCAGATTGCCCGGGAATTAAAACTTCTCTGACCTTGAATAATGATAATACCTTTAATATAACCGAAGAATATATAGACAGAAAATCTAAGAGTGAAGATAAAGGGAATTTTGAGTGGGATTCCAAAGGAAGTATGATTACTTTAAAAGGAAAAACAGCTCACTATAAATATAAGGTAGGAGAGAATCAATTGATACAACTTGATCTGGAAGGTAAAGAAATTACCGGACCGAATGAAGATCTCTATGTTTTCAAGAAAAAGTAGAGGCTACAATCTCTTTTTTTTTATTTAAAATTGATATGACATAATTTTAGGGTCATTCATCATTTGCTTGATTAGAAGTTCATGCTGTTTGGTATTTCCGGTCAGTCTCCACGTAGTGGTCAAACTTTCCTGGGAATATTGTTGCCTCATAATAAGAAACTTTAAATGATTGTTTCTGAATAATTCTTCACAATGACTGATATGATCAGAAGCAGAAATGGATATTTTATATTCCCTTATTTTGTGATTGTTATCAATGAAATTTTGAAGATAGCTTAGTGAGCTTAGTACCAAAAGTACCAATGCGGTGCCTAACAAGGAAAAATAAACATATCCTGAACCTACAGCCATTCCTATTGATGCAGTTGCCCAGATGGTGGTGGCAGTTGTAATTCCATCTATTTTGTTGTCTCCCTTAAAGATAACTCCAGCCCCCAGAAAACCAATTCCGGTAATAATATTAGCAGCTAAACGATCCGGGTTCTGAACCCCTATTTTGATGGACAAAATAGTAAATAAACAGGAGCCAAAACAGACAAGGATGAACGTACGAAGTCCTGCAGATTTATTTCTGTATTCTCGTTCAGCACCTATAAAAAGCCCAAGTATTACTGAAATAAATATAAGTAACAGTTCATTTTGAACAGAGTAATGATCTTGCAGAAAGTCCATTTGTGTAAAATTAAAACATCAAATAAAAATACAATAAATTCTTATGCGATAATTAAAGCAAATGAAAAAAGACTGTTTGTTAAAACAATCTTTTAGTTTTATGTGAAATGTTTTTAATTTTAATGAATTTCTGAATCGTTATCTGATCTTTTGTAAACAGCTTTATGACTCTTTATTTGAAAGCAAAAGTAAACCATTGAATGAGGATATCAATGGTTTTTTACCGATTGTTTTTAAAAAATATAATACTTATTGTTTCTCTATCAAATCTAAAAACTGCTGTTCATCAAGAATCTCAATAGTTCCAATATCCTGAGCTTTTTTCAATTTACTTCCGGCCTTTTCTCCAACAACAAGGAAATTTAAATTTTTAGAAACGGCTGAAATATTCTTTCCACCATGTTTTTCTACCATGTCTTCTGCTGACTCTCTTGTAAATAAAGATAGTTTTCCAGTAAATAGAAATGTCTTTCCATCGAGAACATTAGATAAAACTTCATTAGTGTTTTCCCCTTTTTCCAGTTGAACACCATAAGATTTTAAACGTTCCAGCATTAAGATGTTTTCAGAATTATTAAAGAAAGCTTCAATACTGTAAGCTATTTTAGATCCGATATCTTCTACCTGACAAAGCTCTTCAGCAGTTGCATTTTTCAGGTCATCAATAGTAGGGAAGTTTTTGACTAGTTTTTTGGCAACAGTTTCCCCAACATGTTTAATTCCTATCCCATATAGTACCTTTTCGAAAGGAATCTCCTTTGACTTTTCGATTCCTGAGATAATATTCTGGGCAGATTTTTCAGCCATTCTTTCTAGAGGAAGTAATTGTTCTTTTGTCAAGGCGTAGAAATCGACCGGATTTTCAATCAGTTTTTCTCGATACAATTGCTCAATAGTTTCACTTCCCAGGTTTTCTATATTTAAAGCCTTTCTGGAAACATAATGAATCATTCTTCCGACTACCTGAGGTGGACAATGCAGCTCATTCGGGCAGAAATGGATTGCCTGATCTTCAACTTTTACAAGTTCAGTACCACATTCAGGGCAATGTTTGATGTATTCAATTTCTTTACTTTCCTTAGTTCTTTTATCGGTGTTGATTCCAACAATTTTAGGAATAATTTCACCTCCTTTTTCTACATACACAAAGTCATTTTCGTGAAGATCCAGTTTCTTAATGATGTCCTCGTTGTGAAGAGATGCTCTTTTCACAATGGTCCCGGCTAATAAAACAGGTTTCAGATTGGCAACTGGAGTAATGGCACCTGTTCTTCCTACCTGATAAGAAACACTTTGTAATTCTGTTTCTACCTTTTCGGCTTTAAATTTATAAGCCATGGCCCAACGGGGTGATTTTGCAGTATATCCAAGCTGTCTTTGCTGTTGCAGAGAATTAACTTTTAATACAATACCATCAATTTCAAAAGGTAGGTTGTGACGTTCCGTATCCCAGAAAGTAATAAAATCCTTTACTTCATCTAAGGTTCTGCAAAGCTTTGCCTGCTGAGATGTTTTAAAACCCCAAGTCTGAGCTTTTTGAAGCAATTCCCAATGGCTTTCTGCAGGGACTTCTTCAGAAATAAATTGATATAAAACAGAAGATAGTCCTCGTTTTCTAACCTCACCACTATCCTGCATTTTCAAACTTCCACTTGCTGTATTTCTTGGATTCATAAAAGGATCCAATCCTTCTTCTTCACGAAGCTTATTGATTTTATTGAAATTTTTTCGAGTCAAATAGATTTCACCACGCATAAAAAAACGATAAGGAAAATCTCCTTTTAAGGTTAAAGGAATATCTGAAATAGTACGTACATTTCCGGTGATCTCATCTCCCTGAAAGCCATCCCCACGAGTGACTCCCTGTACTAATTTACCATTTTCATAGAGTATAGAAATAGAAGCTCCATCATATTTTAATTCAGCAACGAATTCAACAGGATCATTGATCGTTTTAATGATACGTTTTTCCCAATCTTCAAGATCATCGAAATCATAAGAATTGTCTAAAGAATACATTCTGAACTGATGGAGAATTGTAGGGAAAACTTTGGTAATTCCACCACCTACACGCATAGTTGGAGAGTTGGCATCATGGAATTCCGGATGTTTTGCTTCAAGATCTTGTAGTTCCTTTAATAACAGATCAAATTCAAAATCTGAGATGGTAGGTTCATCCAGTAAATAGTAATTCTCATTATGCTGATGAAGCTCCTTGCGAAGCTGTTCTATCTTTTGTTGAATGTTTTCAGACATTGCTATTTTTTCTTTTAAGCAAAAATAGCTAAAACAAATCTCATTTAAAAAATAAGATAATTAAATAATATAGGAAAATTAAAACTTTGTAATATGGTTTAATTGTTTGATATTTAGTGTTTTGTGTAATTTGTTAGTGATTATTTAACATAACGTTCCAATTTAATTAAAGAAATGTTAAAAGTCTCTTAAATAGGAAGGTGCATAAGACCCAATACCTTTGCCCCTAGCTAATTTGAAAAGATGAGAAAAGTAAAGATTGTACTAGGATTATTGTTTTTGAGCTTTGGAACACTGGCTTATGCGCAGACTACACAGGCTTCTATTGTTGGTAAGATTACAAATACGGGGAACAATGCACAGGGGAAAATTAAAGTAACTATCGTTAATGAATCAACAGGTTTCAAAACAGAAACAGAAACCAATTCGAAGGGAGAGTATATTTTTAAAGAAATTCCTTTGGGTGGACCTTACACCGTTATCGTAAATGATGAAAAAAGAGAAGGTTACAATGTAAACTTTGGTGATCAGGTTACTGTCAATATGGATTTGGGCAGCGAAAAGACCATCGAAACAGTAGTGATAACCGGAAATCTAAAAAATAAAATCGGAAACTTAGGAGCTGCTACGGCTATCTCTGCTAAGAATATCGGGATCTTACCGGTAAATGGAAGAAACTTTGCCAGCCTTACAGAGTTATCTCCTTTAAGTGGAAAAGGGGGGAACCTTTCAGGACAATTAGGATCTTCTACCAACTTTACTATTGATGGGATGACAGCAAAAAATCCAACTTCTGCTGGATCTACCACAAGCCGAAGTGGGGCACCTTATTCTATTTCAATTGAGGCAGTACGTGAATTTAAAATTACAACAAACCAATATGATGTAACACTGGGTAGAAGTGGTGGTGGAACAGTAAGTGCTGTGACAAAATCAGGAACCAATACCTTTACGGGAAGTGCCTGGGAATATCTTAGAACAGGTTGGCTATCCAGTAAATACGATATTAGAGGAAATAAAAGAGTCAACGACTTTTCAACTTCGCAGTTCGGAGTATCGTTAGGAGGACCGATTATCAAAAATAAATTACACTTTTTTGCTGCATGGGATCACCAATTAGATTCCAGACCTTTGATTATTGCAGATGTAAGAACTAATGATGACGCTCTGAGATTTAATGTTACCAATGAAACACTTAATCAGGTTTTAAATATAGGAAGAGCTAAATATGGTGTTGGAAACACACCACAGTTTGGTAGTTTTGATAAGGTAAGAAATTCTGATGCAGGTTTTTTACGTTTGGACTGGCAGATTAATCCTAAAAACTTATTGACTTTAAGGAATAATTTCACGTATGACTTCAATAAAAATGGGTTAGCAGATAATACTGCGATCAATTTTTTTGAATCCTATGGAAATGACAAGAACTTAGATAACAGTTTATTGTTAACCTTAAGATCAAACCTAAAGCCTAATCTAACCAACGAATTAAAAGCACAATATCTATATACTTACCAAAATAGTTTTCAAAATAGTGAATTGGGGCATGCTGTTCCAAGAGCTATCGTAGAGCGTGTACCATCTACTATTGATGGAAAAGACCTTACCACTAATATTCAGATAGGCGGACATCGTTTTGGGCAGGAAAGTTTTAGAAACAATGTTTTCCAAATCGTTGATAATTTATACTATAATACAGATAAGATTAAATATACTGCTGGTATAGATTTAATGTATACCAAATCAAAATCTATTTATGGTAGTGAGGTGAACGGAAGGTTTCAATTCTTAGGAATTGATAATTTTAATAACCTTACGCCTTACAGGTTTTACAGAGAAGTTCCTTTAATGGATGATCCTTCAGTAAAATCAAATATCTGGAATATTGGGGTATATGGACAAATTCAAACAAAAATTGCCAAAGGACTTGACTTAATGGCAGGTTTAAGACTAGATTATGGCGGATACCCGAAAGCCGAGCTTAATCAAAAGCTATATGATCAAATGGGAATCAGAACCGATAATCGTATTAAGTCATTTGTTATTCAACCTAGATTTCAATTTGAATGGAATATCAATGAAGAAAGTAAAGACTTCTTGAAATTTGGTGCAGGAATCTTCTCTTCCGATATCAATAATTACATGGTGATCAATAACCTTGTATTTGACGGAAGACACTTGGCAACAGTAGATGTGACCGGTAAAGATGTTCCTACCCCGAACTTCAATAATTATAGAAATGATTATGGAACTGTTCCTACTTTATCACAATATCAGATTCCTACGATTAATTACACCGGTAAAGATGCTAAAATACCGATCGTTTATAAGGCAAATATCTCTTATACCCACTTCTTTAACGAAAGATTCAGAGCTGGGGTGGCTGCTTATGCTGCTTTAGGAAGAAATAATTATTTCTATTATGACAGAAACATGGTAGCTAATCCTTATTTTACATTGAATAATGAAGGGGGAAGAGGTGTTTTTGTTCCTTTGAATACAGTAAATGCCAACGGAACTGTTGATTGGAAAGCAGGCAGAATTAATAATAATTTCGGAAGGGTGCTTGAACTTGTAAGCGACGGGAAAGTAAATCAATTCTCGTTTGTATTTGATACAAGTTATCGTTATTACAAAGATGGAGAAATTACCGCAAGTTACACATGGTCTGATATCAAAGACAATACCTCTTACAATGGGAACGTAGCTAACTCAGCAACATTATCTACAATGGTAGAGAGTGATCCGAGAAATCTAAGAATGACATATTCAGATAACCAGTTCCGTAACAAAGTGGTGTTATACGGGAACTCTCCGACATTCTATGGATTTACAGTGGGGATAAGATATTCAGGAATAGGTGGAACGCGATTCTCCCTGACTTCTGGAGGTAACACGAATGGGGACTTTGTAGACACGAATGACCTTGCCTATATCTTCCCAAATCTTACTCAGACTTTAATTGATAACCCTGAAGTAGGAAAAGCATTAAAAAACTATATCACTGATTACAACAACAAGATTGCTGAACGTAATGGAGGTAAGAATGGTTTCTATGGAGTATGGGATATCCGTATTGCTAAGAAAATCAAGTTTGAAAAAATTGGTGGATTTGAGCTTTCTGTTGATATTTTTAACGTAGCTAATTTACTTAACAAAGAATGGGGTGTAAATAAATCTTATGGAAATACAGCACTCTACAGAATTACAGGATTTGACCCTGCGACACAGCAGTATCAATATAAATTGAATACAAGTGGTTTAGAGCCTTTATCAGGGAATCCTTACCAAATTCAATTAGGAGCAAAATATACTTTCTAAAATTTTAATACTACCTTTATGTCAAAGTCCTGGACTTTGACATTTTTAATTATCTAATTATATTATGAAAAAATTTATCTTAGGGTTAGCAGTTTTAAGTACAGTTGTAATGAAGGCACAAACTCAGATTATCGCACACAGAGGCTATTGGCAGACGCAACCTCCAACCACAGAAAATTCACTGAAATCATTGGAAAACGCACAGAAGCTGAAAATCTACGGTGCTGAATTCGATGTGAGAATGACTAAAGATGGTGTTTTGGTCGTTAACCATGACGAGCATCATGAAAAAATGGAAATTTCTGAAACGGATTTCAAAGAATTAGAAAAGGCAAAATTGTCAAATGGTGAAAATTTCCCAACATTAAAAGATTACCTGAAACAAGGGAAGAAAGATAAGTCTCTCAAACTAATTGTAGAGATCAAACCTGCAAAAACAAAAGAACTGGAAGATGAGTTGGTTCAAAAGACCATAAAAGAAATTAAAAGCATGAAGCTGGAATCTCAAAGTGAATTTATTTCATTTAGTTTAAACATTTGCAAAGAGATTAAAAAAGCGGAACCAAAATCTAAAGTTCAATATCTTAATGGAGAGTTGTCCCCTGAACAAATTAAAAGTGAGGGACTAGACGGAATGGATTATCATTACAGTGTTTTTGACAAAAATCCAACCTGGATTTCTGAAGCTAAAGTATTAGGCTTAATTACCAACTCATGGACGGTAAATGATGTTGCTGTATATGAAAAATTAAAAGGCCAGGGAATCGGATTTATTACAACCAATATTCCTGATCAGTTAAAGAATAAATAGCCGTTAAAATTATTTGAACGTAGATATTTTTAGCAGCTTGCACAAGGGGCAAGCTGTTTTTTTTATACTATTCAGATAAGAATGATTTTGTTGTTTAAGTAGTTGATTGTTAGTTTTTTGTCGTTGTGTGGAATTAATGTATCACAAAAAGACAATAAAGATAATGAAATAAGTTATGCATATCACATTAAATAATATTCATCAGTTTAATGTACTGTTAACCAGAAAAGTATAAATCCTTGTTGATAATGAGTTCACATTGTGTTTAATATTTTTTTAATAAATGTTAAAATAGTATTAAAACCTTCTTCACCAGTAGCTTTTACTTTTGCGCAAACAAAAAGATATGCGTAAACAGAAACAGAAACTATTGTTTTTATCATTTTTGGGATTAGTCAGTTCCAGCCTGACAGCCCAACAGAAAGCCAGGAAAGATACCATTAAAAATATTGATGAAGTGGTTGTTACTGCCTTAGGTATTAAAAGACACGATAAATCTTTAGGATATGTTGCTGAAACCATCAAATCTGAAGAACTGTTAAAAACCCAGAATAATAACTGGGCGCAAGCTCTTGAAGGTAAAGTTGCCGGTTTGAAGATCCAAACAGCAGGAGCGGGGCCTTTAGGGAGCTCACTGATCAAACTGAGAGGTGACATTTCAATGAATATGGATCAGAATAATGCACTTATTGTAGTGGATGGTGTTCCATTGAGCAATTCAACCACAGGTACCGGATTTTCAGCCTATGGAGCAGGAGCAAAAGCTGATTTACCCATTGATTACGGGAATGGAATCAACAGCATCAACCCTGATGATATTGAAACAATAACAGTTTTAAAGGGATCTACGGCAGCAGCTTTGTACGGATCAAGAGGTGCAGGTGGTGCAGTAATGATCACAACCAAATCCGGAAAGACCAAAAAAGGAAAAATACAAGTTACTTTAAATTCCTATTCAAGCTATGATACAGTCTTAAAATGGCCGGACTATCAATATGAGTATGGTCAGGGAACTATGCAAAAGGATTCAAAGGGAAATTATTTCTATTCGTATGGAGCTTCACCGGATGGAGTAAATACCGGTGGTACTAGTAGTGCATTCGGGCCGAAATTTGCAGATCAATATTATTTTCAATATGATCCAACATTGGAAGGTCAGAGTGCGGAACGACAATTATGGAGACCATACAAAGACAATATCAAAGGCTTCTGGCAAACGGGTAGCACATTTTCAAACAATATTGCTGTAGAGGCATCCAATGAAAATACTTCTTTCAGGTCCTCACTAACCTATCTTAAAAATGAATGGATGATGCCTAATACAGGTTTCGACAGATTTAATGCAGCGATTTCTTTTGACCATAAGATCAATGAAAAATTAAAAATAGGAGTTAAATTCAACTATAATAAAATGACAAGTGATAACCTGCCTGCGACAGGTTACAGCAATCAATCGATTTCCTATTTCATGATTTTCCAGAACCCGAATGTGGATCTTGCCTGGTATCAACCGATATGGAAAAAAGATAAATACCAGGTGGATCAGATCCACCCCTTCAGTTCCTATATTGATAATCCATACCTGATTGCCTACGAAATGTTAAACGGGGTGGATAAGAATTTTATCACAGGAAACATCAATCTTAATTATAAATTGGCTAAAAATTTTGAGGTCATGTTCAGGTCTGGTATGGAGCTGACCAATGAAGAACGTACTCAGCAAAGGCCATGGAGTTCTGCCAACTACCTTCAGGGAATGTACAGGGAACAGCATATTAAACAGATGGACCTTAATAACGATTTATTATTTACTTATAAAAATACATTTAAAGATTTTGATTTCAGTGCGTCAGTAGGAGGAAATATCCGTTATTCCGAATACACGATGTATGACTATCTCGCTGATGGTCTTTTGAAGCCGGGAGTTTATACACTACCAAATGGCATTGCCAACATTACAAAATTTGCAACTCCAAATGATAAGCAGGTCAATAGTGCCTATGGTTTGGTGACTCTGGGGTATCAGAATAAGATCTTCCTTGATCTTACGGCAAGAAATGATTGGAGCAGCACACTTCCTAAGAATAACAGATCCTATTTTTACCCTTCAGCGGGACTTTCTTTTATTCTTTCAGATATATTCAAACTAAGCTCAAACCAGTTTAATTACTGGAAATTAAGGGCTTCCTGGTCAAAGGTAGGAAATGACACAAGTCCTTATAAACTTATAAAATATTATAACAACAGTATGTTTTCCGGATCAGTAGAGGCTCCCTCTTTATTTCCTAATCCTAACCTGAGACCTGAAATGCTTACAAATATTGAAGCCGGAATGGATTTCAGTATTATTAAAAACAGGATCAGCTATTCCATTACCGCATACCAGAACAATTCTAAGGATCAGATCGTTGATATCCCGGCTCTGTATGAAACAGGATATAGTAAAAGAACCATCAACGCTGGGGAGGTACGAAACAGAGGATTGGAAATGACTTTAAATACCTTTCCCGTTAAAAATAAAAATTTCTCGTGGAGTGTAAATGCGAACTGGTCAATGAACAGAAATAAGATCCTTTCACTTCCGGATGAATTTCAGGGGCAGCCTTATACTTTAGGCAGTGTAGGTGGAGTGGTATACTACAATGCAGTAGTTGGTGGATCATTGGGAGATATGTATGGCTATGGACTCATGTATTCACCTGACGGACAGGTTGTATATGGAAGTGATGGATTAACAGCGAAGCCAACTGAGATGAAAAAGATAGGAAATGCATATCCGAAATGGAGGGCCGGTCTTCAAAACGAGTTCAGATACAAGAATTTTACCATTAGCTTTTCTTTTGACGGACAATACAAAGGAATGGCCTATTCCCAGTCGCATCACAAAATGACTGAACAGGGTAAATTAACGCATACCCTGATCGGAAGAGATAATCCGAATGGTCTTATCATAGGAGAAGGAGTGGTACAAAATCCTGACGGATCGTATTCACCAAATACCAAAGGTGTTGTTGTTTCCGCTTATTATGCTGATTATTATAGAAGAGCCAATGTAGAAACCAACTCATTTGATACCTCTTTTGTCAAATTAAGAGATGCAAGAATATCTTATACTTTTTCTAAAAGTGTAACGCAGCAGCTTAAGCTGACCGATCTTACAATAGCATTATTTGGAAGAAATCTTTGGATGTGGACAAAGTTCCCGTTATTCGATCCTGAAGCGGCGACTCTTAATGACAGTCAGATTACACCGGGAGTGGAAATGGGACAGCTGCCTACGGCCAGAACAGTGGGAATTCAGCTTAACGTTAAATTTTAAAATTGAAAATCATGAAAAAATTATTACTCAACATATTATTAATTTCGGGAATAGGTCTTATTCCTGTTTCCTGCAGCAGAAGTCTTGATGAAGTAAATATTGACGAAAGCAGGATAAGTGATCCGGTAGCGGCTAAATTACTTGTTCCTATTCAATATAACATGGCTTCCGTTAATTATATGCGGGCCAATGATTTTACGTTTGATATTATGCAGGTATCACTTGATTTTCCGAATGAGGGAAATTCGTTGAGCCGGTATTATCTTACCGAAAATACAGGAGCCGGATTCTGGAACAATTCCTATAAATGGCTGAAACAGGTAAAAGATCTGAAAGAGGCAGCAATAGTAGAAAAAGATCAGAATTATCAGGCTATTGCTATGGTATTAAATGCCTGGATTTATTCCAACCTTACGGATACCTATGGAGATATCCCCTTTACTGAAGCTTCAAGATTAGACGATGGGATATCACAGCCTAAATTTGATAAACAAAAAGACATTTATGTTCGACTGCTGGATGATCTGAAAGCAGCCAATGCACTTTTTATTACCAATAAGCCATTGACAGGGAATGATCTTTTTTATAAGGCAGAATCGGATGCCAATGGGATTATAAACTGGAAAAAGTTTTGTAATTCTTTGTCGTTGAGGTTGCTGACAAGAATTCTGAAGAAAAACGGAGAAGTAAATGTTCATCAGCGAATTCAGGAGATTGTAAATGATCCTGCCACATATCCTCTTTTTCAAAACAATAATGAGACAGCAAAGCTCAATATTACAGGGGTATCACCACTTCTTCCTCCCATTGCAAGACCTCAGGATTTTACTACAGGAAGAGCGGCTTCGGAGTTCTTTGTAGAAGCTCTGAAAGCTAATAACGATCCACGTCTGGCTATGTTTTTCGGCCAGGCTAAAGATATTGCCAGTCAGCAGAATATCGGGTATAAAGGTGCTCCATCGGGTTATGCGTATGGAACGATATTCAGTTATCAACCGTCCAATATGAATCAGAATTTAGCAAAAGCTCCCCTGAATATTCTGATTTATCCTTATGCAGAACTGCAGTTCATCCTTTCGGAATTAGCAAATAAAGGAATCATTCAGGGAAATGCCCAAACCTTTTATGAGAATGGGGTAAAAGCTGCAATAGAGCAATGGGGAGCTGTTGTACCCGCAAATTATTTTGCGAATCCGAATGTCGCTTATAATGGAAATATCGACAGGATTATGCTTCAGAAATATATTGCATTGTTCTTTGTAGATCAGCAACAATGGTTTGAAAAGAGAAGAACCGGTTTTCCTGTACTTCCCAATAATGGAGGTCTTCTTAACAATGGAAATCTGCCCCAAAGGTTGATGTATCCACCTAATCCAAAAGTTTTAAATACAGCAAATTATCAGGCTGCTGTTCAGCAGATGGGAGGAGATAATATCAATATTAAAACCTGGTGGAATAACTAATAAAAACCTGAAGTAATACATTTTAATAAAAATAAATCATCCTATGAATATTAAATTATTAATGCCATGCCTTCTGATTTCAGCAATGGCATTGTCACAAACTTCCGTATCCGGCTATGTGTACGAAGACATAAATAAAAATCAAAAAAAAGAAAGCCGTGAGAAAGGAATCGAGGGAGTTGCGGTATCTAACGGCGCCCAGGTTGTTTTAACAGATAAAAATGGAAGATATAGTTTACCGCTTAGTGAAAATCAAACCATTTTTGTGATCAAACAATCTGGCTATATGACACCTGTTAATAGTAATATTTTGCCTCAATATTACTATCAGTACAAACCAAAAGGATCTCCTTCGGATTTTAAATATAAAGGAACGCTACCGACAGGAGAGTTGCCAAAAGAACTCAACTTTGCATTGTACAGACAAAAGGAGGATAAAAACTTTGATATCCTGGTTTTCGGGGATCCTCAGCCTTATACGGAGAAAGAACTGGATTATTTCAAAAGAGGAATTGTAAATGAAGTAAAGAACACAAAAAAGAATGCTGTTCTGGGAATCAGTCTTGGAGATCTTGTGGGAGATAATCTGAGTCTTCAGAAACCGTATGCAGATGTCATGAAAGAGATTGGTTTACCATGGTATAATGTGATGGGAAATCACGATATGAATTATGATGCAAAGGAAGATCAGTTTTCAGACGAAACTTTTGAAGCTAATTTTGGCCCTGCCAATTATTCATTTAATTACGGGAATGTACATTTTATTATTTTAGACGATATTCTTTATCCGGATCCGAGAGACGGAAAAGGATATTGGGGAGGATTCCGAAATGATCAGCTGCAATTCATTGAAAATGACCTGAAGCTGGTGGATAAAAACAAACTGATTGTGATCTCTTTTCACATTCCGTTGGAACATACTAATGAAGATAATTTCAGAAATGCGGACCGTCAGAAATTGTTTGATTTTTTAAGTCCTTTCCCTAACGCGCTTCTTTTATCAGCACATACTCATATTCAACAGCAGATCTTTTATGGCAAAAAAGCAGGTTGGAATGGAGCCAAAGACCTTCATGAATATAATGTAGGAACAACCTGTGGTGACTGGTATTCCGGAACTCCTGATGAAATGGGATTGCCTACTTCTACGATGAGAGACGGAACAGCCAAAGGATATTCATTCATAAGCTTTACGGATAACCAATATAAAGTTAAATACAAAACAGCCGGTAAACCTGACGACTATCAGATCAAGTTGTATGTTCCGAAGGCTATTCCTTATCCATCAAAAACATCGGCTAAAATTCTTGCCAACTTCTTTATGGGGAGTAAAAAAGATAAAGTGGAGTACAGGATAGATAATGCGGAATGGAAAGATATGGAGTATGACGAAACGATCGATCCTAATTTTGCTTTGTCCGTATTCAAATGGGATACGACACAGAATCTTTTTCCGGGAAGAAGACCCTCAAATCCTGAAATGGCAAAACACATATGGATCGGTGGATTTACTAATAAATTGGCACTAGGGAAGCACAAGGTGGAAGTGAGAGCTATGGATATGTATGGAAACCAGTTTTCAGCTTCTGAAGAATTCGAAGTGAAAGAATCTGTGCTTATTCCTTAATTTATTCTTTTTTTATTATACTTTCTGAGAACCGGCTTCTATGAGCCGGTTTTATTTTAGAGAATGTCATGGAAAAACATTCACATGATTCATCTTTAAACAAAATATGCTTTCGTAGATTTGTATGACGAAAAAGTATTATTATGAATATAAAAGGAAAAAATGCCATTGTAACAGGTGGTGGAAGAGGCTTAGGAAAAGCGGTTGCTTTAGCTTTGGCGAATGAAGGAGTGAATGTTGCCATTACAGGCAGAAATGAAGCCAACTTAAAAGCGACTGTTGAAGAAATTAAAAATATAGGGGTAAATGCTGCGTATGCTATTTTCAGTGTTGATGATGAGTCAGCGGTAAAAGCAGGAATCGAATCATTAGCGAAAGAGCTTGGTGGTGTAGATATTTTGATTAATAATGCAGGGATCGGAGACTTTGGAACGATTGAAGAAATGCCTTCCGAAACCTGGGAGCAAGTAATCAAAACCAATCTTTTTGGAGTTTATTATGCAGCTAAAGCCGTACATCCGTTTTTGAAAGAAAAAGGTCAGGGAGATATTGTAAATGTAGCTTCAACAGCAGGTTTAAAAGGCGGTGGAAACATGTCTGCCTATGCTGCTTCTAAAGCTGCTGTAATTTCTTTATCGCAATCAATGATGGCTGAGTGGAGAAAACAAAATATCCGTGTGATTACTTTAACTCCTAGCACCATCGCCTCTGACATGAGTATTCAGGGAGGATTAACAGATGGAAACCCAGAGACTGTTTTACAACCAGAAGACTTTGCAGAATGGGTAAGAGATATTTTGAAAATGAATAGAAGAGCATTAATTGCGAATGGTTCGATATTTTCAACCAATCCTTAAGAGTATAGACTCTGGGATTTTATTTTAAATGATTTATTTTATATTAATAGAGGCGGGTTTTAACCCGCTTTTCTTTATTTTTGTACCAAATTGATCACATGCAAAATTATTTAGAATTCAACTTCAAAATTTCCCCACTTCAACCTTGGAACGAGATATTAATGGCAGAACTTATTGAAATAGGTTTTGACAGTTTCACAGAAGAATTGGAAGGAATATTAGGATATATTCAAAAGGACTTATTTAATGAAGAAGAACTTAAAGCATTACCTCTTTTTGAGAATGAAAATGTAAAAATCGAATATACCTTTGAAGAAATGCCGAATATCAATTGGAATGAGGAATGGGAAAAGAATTTCTCACCCATTAATATTGATGATAAAGTATTGATCAGAGCTGAATTTCACGATTCAGTACCAGGAATGCATGAAATTATCATTCAACCTAAAATGTCTTTTGGAACAGGGCATCACCCAACAACCCATTTGATGATCCAGCAGATGATGGATTTTGACTTCAATGGTAAGAAGGTTTTGGATATGGGTTGTGGAACATCTGTTTTGGCTATTTATGCAAAACAGCAGGGAGCTGGTGCAGTGAAAGCGATTGACATTGACGAATGGTCCGTTGAAAACTCTAAAGAAAATGCTGAAAGAAATGGTGTTACCCTTGATATTGAACAAGGAACTGCTGATAATTTAGGAAAAGAAAATTATGATATTATTTTGGCCAATATCAACCGAAATATTTTGATATCAGATATTCCTACTTATGTGTCTGTTTTAAATGATGGGGGGAAGCTATTGCTATCAGGATTGTGTTTTTTTGATGTTGATGATATTCTGGAAGTATGTAAAGAAAATAATCTTGAATTAAAGAAGCAGTTACAGAGAGAGGAATGGGTAAGCTTATTACTAGAAAAATAGAAATACAAAATTGTTCTATGAAATCTTTATTTACTATTTTATTCTTATTTGCACTCCAACTTTTTTCTGCGCAGGAAGAGGCTTATGCCAATGGAGTTTTTGGGTTTGAAGAAAATAAAGCGCAAAAAATATTCACCAACTGGACAAGGGTAAGACAAGAGCCTAAAGTGGATGCTCAAATAGTCGATTCATTACAAACGAATCAACAAATTCTGATTCTTCAAAAAGATGAAACTATTTTGAAATTGGGAGAGAGGCGCTCTAACTGGTACAAAATCTCCTGTCAGAAAGGAGAACAGACTGCAGAAGGTTATATATGGGGTGGAAATCTTTGTGTTGGATATAGAAATAAAAATGGAATCGATTTTCTTTTTGGTCTTTCAAAAACGGAGAAAAGAAAAGATAAAAAATCTGGAGAGAATCTTGAGCAAAACATAGCTAGTATAAAAGCACTTGAAGGAAACACTCTGATTGATGAAGTCTTTTTTGATACGGGACGAGGTGAGGAGCTTAGCTATGGAACATTTACTGTAGAAAGTAATCATAAGCTGCAAAATGTAGAATTGACCTTAAAAGCAATGGTTTCAGGAGAGGCCTGTGGGATTGCAAGCTATGATCAATATGTATTATTTAAGGATAGAAAATTAATTATACTGCCACAGCTCACGAATGTTGGAGATGCTGATGTGTACTATCATAGTGAAAGCTTTGTATTTCCAAATGATAAGGGTGGCATTCCTAATGCTTTTATTTTTAAAATGGAAGAAATGGAAAAGGATGATCATGATAAAGAAAAGAAGAAACACTCTTCCAAGACCTATCTCTGGAATGGAACTTCTTACCAATTAAAATAATAATCCCGCTGGTTTACAGCGGGATTTTTTGTTTTTTTATCCAAATATAGATAAAACTGTAAAAAGACTTTCTTATTTTTAAGGTGCAGTTTTTACTGCATTATACATCATTGAGTCTTTCTGCTGGTCAGTATAATCATATTTGTAGTGATAAAATGAAGATTCCCAATCACCATAACCAACATTTGGAATGATAATGAATTTTTTTCCGAAATCCTTTGCGGAATTCTTTACTGCGGCAGACCTTTCTGTTTCTGTTTTTTTGTCGAATATGCCGGAGAAATCAGAAAGATTATCTCCCAACAACAAAACAATATTATAATTTTTAGCAATATCAACTCTTCGGTTTTCTTTACTGCTTTCCTTTGAGCGGAGGATAAGGTTGGTATCATTTTGAAGCGGGAAATTGTATTTCTTCAAGTTTTTCACTGTTCCTGCGCGTTCCTGCTCCAGACGATTGGTTACATAAAATACCTGAACGCCCTTCTCAGCTGCATATTGGTAAAATTCCTGAGAGCCTGTAAGCGGTTTTGCAATTCCCTTAGCGGTCCATTCCTCCCAGGTGGTCTGATCATAACCCTTTCCCATCTTAGAACGTTCAACGGCATAATAAGAATTATCTAAAAAAGTCTCATCAATATCCGAAACAATGGCTAAAGGCTTTTCCGATTTTTGTACTAAAGCTTCATCCAAACGGAGCCTGGCTATATTGTAAGCCTGGAGGCAAAGTGCTTGGTATTCTGCTGCCCGTTGCTGATAAAAGGCAGCGTATATTTTTCCGTCACGCCCAAGATTTTGATAAGGACTATCCTGAACAGAAACTTTTGAAACCGGAACTGCTGTTTTGCAGGATAATACCAAAACAAATAAGCAGTTTGCGATAATGAATTTAAAATTTTTCATTGAATTAATATAGAGAAAACAAATTTAGGACTATTTGGTTCTTGCTGCAATTAAACAGATAGATTGCTCGAGAAATATCTGTCTCTTTGAAAATTTCAGAATGTTAAATAGTATGTAATCAGTGTTTTTCTTGGATAACCTGATATGTTATTCAATTACAACTTTGCTGTACGGGAGAAGATGTAGGTGAGCATACCTGGAACATTGATATGTGTATTTTTAAAATGGTCCGGAGCTATTCTGAATCCCAGTTTTTCAAGCAATCTCACAGAAGACATGTTTTCACTGGAAGGGAATGCAATTATTGTTTCAACATCCATGACTTCGAACGCGTATTTGAGTATTTGGACAATAACCTCTCCCATGATCCCTTTACCTTGAAATTCTTCGAGAAGTTCATATCCGATTTCTACGGTTCCTTTTGGTATATCAAAGTTCCAGAGACAGATTGCTCCAATCAAAGCAGACTCATCCCGAAGGGAAATCGCCCAAAATATACATTCATTTTTATTGATCAGGATATCAATCTTATCAATATACGCAATGGCCTCGTTGACATCTACAAATGGTGTCTTTCCTGTCAGCGTAGCAACTTCGACATTCGATCGCAGCTGATAAATTTCTTCTGCATCATTCTTTGAAAGCCTACGAAGAATCAATCTATCGGTTTCTAATTCGGGGAAATTTGAAAAGTCTGGTTGGTGCATCTGATATTCTCTACTGATTAGGGATTCGGTTTTTTATAAAGTTATTCAATAAAATCCGGATAACAAAAACAAAAAGAGGAGTTCAGCTTTTAATAATGTTATGTCCTAAATCAGCACTATGATCTTCAAATGGTCAGGCATGATCCATATTTTATAACATAAAAGTATTGTGAATATAGAGCACAATTATTTAAAAGTGAGCGCTAAAGGATTCGAACCTTTGACCGTTCCGATTAAAATCGGAATGCTCTATTCTTTGTTGTGTATTAATTGAAATTATAAGGCATAAAAAAACTCACAATAAAAATTGTGAGTTTTGAAGTGAGCGCGAAAGGATTCGAACCTTTGACCGTTCCGATTAAAAATCGGAATGCTCTATCCTTTGTTATGTATTAATTGAAGTTATAGGACACAAAAAAACTCACAATTTTCATTGTGAGTCTTAAAGTGAGCGCGAAAGGATTCGAACCTTTGACCGTCTGCTTAGAAGGCAGATGCTCTATCCAGCTGAGCTACGCACCCTTAAAAAAGTCGGGGCGGCAGGATTCGAACCTGCGACCTCCTGGTCCCAAACCAGGCGCGATGACCGGACTACGCTACGCCCCGATTAAAGGTCATCTGAAACGAATTTTACCTCGTTTTTTGTGGGTGCAAATATAGGATAGTTTTTTGAATTATGAAAATAAAAATTGAGAAAATATTTTTGAATTTAAAATTGGGGTTGTTAGAAGGCTTTTAATCATTATGTTAAATATTGAAAGAAATTTTTTAAGTAAGTATACTTGTTTATGGTCCGTATGTAAAATTGACACAACAATAATACAAGAAAGATAATAATGATTTGTGGAAATGATTATTTTTCCCCAGCTGTGTA
Organism: Chryseobacterium paridis; assembly: GCF_016595215.1. Taxonomy (GTDB): domain Bacteria; phylum Bacteroidota; class Bacteroidia; order Flavobacteriales; family Weeksellaceae; genus Chryseobacterium; species Chryseobacterium paridis. The sequence continues at coordinate 22,824 of NZ_JAENHK010000007.1, forward strand.
AAGTTTAGAATATTATGACACCAAATTCATTATTAATAGTTCATCCTTTATAGTCAGAAAAAATAATTAGCGTAAATCGTTTAAATCGCTTCCTAAATTCCCCCTGGTATCCTTATTAATTCTGATCTGGTCCCTTAAGCAGGTTGTTATGTGTTCTAATTTTGATTTATCAAATTTTGCTAATCTTCTTAGTAAAGAAAATTAGATCGTAACATTTAAAAGAAATGAATATAAAACTATTGTCTAAATTATTATTGCTATGCAGTTTGTATGGAATAAGTGCTCAAGCCCAGTCTCAAAATAATGTAAAAGAACCAGTAAGTTCACATGCTGTTATTCTGGAACAAGCACTTAAAGAAAAAGGGTTTGATCATAAAGCTGTGGAGATTATGATTGTTGACTTTCCTCCATTAGGTGTCTCAGCAGCTCACAGGCACCCTTGTCCTACATTTGGATATGTGCTTTCCGGAGAATTAGTTTCGGTATTTGAAGGGAAGTCACATACTTATAAAGCTGGTGACAGTTTCTATGAAACACCGGAGGGATTACATAATAGCACGAGGAATCCAAGTAAAACAAAACCAGCTAAACTGTTAGCTTTCTTTATAAAGGATGATCCTGGAGTTACCATAATACCAGAGAAAAAGTAACAGTCATTTTTTAATATAAACATTAATTATTATGAAAAACTCACACGGAATTCCTCAGCTTTTCTTACGTATAGCCTTGGGCTTGGGCTTTATTATTCCGGTCATGGATAGATTAGGAATGATTGGTGCACCCGGTTCTGGGAAAGTTGCTTGGGGAGATTGGCAGCATTTTTCTGCTTATACAAATACTTTAATGCCTTTTTTGAATACAACAGGAGCTGATATTATGGGAATCTTAGCTACAGTAGCGGAGTTAATAATAGGCCTATGCTTAATAATTGGTTTGAAAACAAGAATAGCCGCATTAGGAGGTGCAATGATTACGTTTGTATTTGCGATCTGTATGATTGCTACGCTTGGAATTGGTGCACCTTTTAAATATCCGGTTTTTGTATTTACCGGAGCAGGGTTATTATTGTCAAGTTTACATCAATTCAATTGGAGTATAGACAGCATGCTTCCTGCAAAAGAAAATGAATCTTCAAAAAGTGTAGATTAATATATGTATTATTCTATTCAATTATAAGAATAATTTTTTCAATTTCGGTATTTCGGAAAATATCGATATATTTGCTCCATGGAATTAATTGCAGTTTTTAAAGCGCTTGGCAACCAAACTAGAATTAATATATTAATTTGGTTAAAGGAACCTCACCTTTATTTCCCGGCGGAAGAATTGCATAATTATGATGCAAACCTTGGTGTGTGTGTAAGTGATATTACCAAAAAAACGGGCTTGTCTCCGTCTACTACCTCAGACTATCTAAGTTTATTGCAAAAATGTGGGCTTATAGAAGCTACACGTGCCGGGCAATGGACATACTATAAACGTAATGAAGGAGCTATTGAGACATTGAATAAACTAATTCAGGAAGCCTTTTGATTTTTTTTAAATTAATATTTCGAAAATAAGCGAAATACCTAAATATGTAAATATGAAAGCGATTGTAATCGAAAATTATGGAGGACCCGAAGTTCTTCAGTTAACGCAAGTAGCTACTCCAACTATAACAAGTCCGTCTCAAGTCTTGGTGAAGGTGAGAGCTACTTCTATAAATCCACTTGACTATCAGGTAAGACGAGGAGATTATTCTTCAGTGTTTGACTTACCGATTATTACGGGCCACGATATTTCAGGGGATGTTATAGCAGTGGGTGAAGCAGTAGAAAAATGGCAGCCTGGTGATAAAGTTTATTATTCTCCGCGTTTTGGGAGTTCTGGCAGTTATGCTGAATATCACCTCACGGACGAATCTTCATTGTCCAGGATGCCGGATAATGTAAGCTATGAAGAAGCTGCCGCAATTCCGCTTATTGGAGGGACGGTATGGGAAATGCTTGTGGTACGGGCCCAATTAAAAAAAGGAGACAGTGTTCTAATTCTCGGCGGTGCAGGTGGTGTTGGAACATTAGCAATACAGGTGGCTAAGTCGTTAGGAGCTTTTGTATATACAACCGGACAAAGTGTTTTACATGAAAAACTTCAAAATCTAGGAGCAGATGTGGTTATTGACCATCATAAACAAAACTATATTGAAATGATACAGGCTCATACCAAGGGAAATGGAGTAGATGTGATTATTGATACAGTAGGAGGTAGTACACTCTCAGATAGTCCGCTTGCTTTGGCTAATTATGGAAGAATTGTAACGCTGGTTGATATTACCCAATCTCAGAACCTTATTCATGCCTGGGAAAAAAATGCAACCTATCATTTTGTTTTTACCCGACAAAGCAGAGATGAACTCCATCATATTACTCAGCTCATTGAAGCTGGAGATGTAAAGCCAGTTATAGATAGTATTTACGCTTTCGAAGATATTAAAAGTGCCCATCAAAGGATAGAGGATGTAAAGCGAAACAGGCCTTTATTTGGTAAAATTATATTGTCACTGTAAAATGTATTACCAATATATTGTTCCTGTCTATAAAATGATTGTATTTCAGAAAGCCATTATGCTTGGCATCCGGAATGAAACGTAGCGAAGTGAAGAATCTTATCAATCTAATGTCCAGAATAAAAAAATATAGATATTCGATAGCTAAGAGATTCCTCCTGTCGTCGGAATGACAGTGTTGGGAAAAGTCATGTTGCTTGTCATTCAGAATGAAGCGTAGCGAAGTGAAGAATCTCATTTGTCAATCTAATGCCCAATACATAGCAATAATATATAAACCCAATATAAACACAAAAAAACTCACAATTTTCATTGTGAGTTTTAAAATGAGCGCGAAAGGATTCGAACCTTTGACCGTCCCGATTAAAAATCGGGATGCTCTATCCTTTGTGAATCATTAATAATTTTTTGGATTTTGGATTTGCTTTTCCATGCTTTTATTTCTCGCTCCCTTCTGTATGCTTCAGATTTGGAATTGAACATTTCAAAATGAACAATAATCCAGTCTTTAACTTTTGCAGTAAACTCTTTGTGGTTCGAAAGATGTTTTCTTAATCTTTCCTGTAAATTTTCACAGGAATGTCCAATGTAATATTTGTCTAGAGATTTAGAATAAAGTATGTAGCAGTGACACATAAATCTAATATATGCAAAAAAAATAAAATTGTGAGTTTAAAAGTGAGCGCGAAAGGATTCGAACCTTTGACCGTTCCGATTAAAAATCGGAATGCTCTATCCTTTGTTATGTATTAATTGAATTTATAGGATACAAAAAAACTCACAATGAAAATTGTGAGTTTAAAAGTGAGCGCGAAAGGATTCGAACCTTTGACCGTTCCGATTAAAAATCGGAATGCTCTATCCTTTGTTATGTATTAATTGAATTTATAGGATACAAAAAAACTCACAATGAAAATTGTGAGTTTTAAAGTGAGCGCGAAAGGATTCGAACCTTTGACCGTCTGCTTAGAAGGCAGATGCTCTATCCAGCTGAGCTACGCACCCATTGGCAATTTTGAGAAAATTACTAAAACAGTCGGGGCGGCAGGATTCGAACCTGCGACCTCCTGGTCCCAAACCAGGCGCGATGACCGGACTACGCTACGCCCCGAATTATAGTTAAGAAAAAGAAAGCGGAGGGTAAGGGATTCGAACCCTTGCGACACTTTCGCGTCGACAGTTTAGCAAACTGCTCCATTAACCACTCTGGCAACCCTCCTTTTATCTTTATTTTTAAATGATCGTTATTCCGTTATTGCGAGTGCAAATATAGAATAGATTTCTTTATTTACCAAATAAATTTCAAGAAAATTTTACGTATTTTTGAGCTAATAAATGATTAAAAAATAAGACTAATGCGTAAAACATTATATATCATCGGATTAAGCGCTTTTGTGTTTTCTTGCGCCCCTCAGAAGAAAGTTGTAAAAACAACCTATAAGCCAAAAAATCCAGTGACACAGCCAAAAACAGTAGTGAAAACTCCTATGGCTGAGAAACCAAAACCTCAGATTACAAATGATCACGGAGTCGAATTTTTTACAACGAATATAGCAGATCCGACAAAAAATGATAATACCGCAAGTTATGGTTCTATCGTCTCTGCAAAACCTTCAGGATATAAGGTCGTAAAAACATACTTCCCGGCAGTTGCTCAGAATTTCAGACAGAAATATTTAATACTCCATTATACTGCTATACCAGATGATAAATCAATCACAGTTCTTACACAACAAGCTGTAAGTGCTCATTATTTGGTTAATAATTTGGGTGATAACGAGATTTATCAGTTGGTGGATGAAAATAAACGTGCTTACCACGCTGGAATCAGTTCGTGGAGAAGTGACAAAAATCTTAATGATAACTCTATAGGAATTGAAATCGTAAATGCAGGGTATACAACAGATGCCACAGGGAAAAGAATTTTTGCTCCATTTAGTGATGATCAGGTGAAAAAAGTAGCTGCTCTTGCAAAAGATATTGCAACCAGATATCAGATTCCTGCAACCAATGTGTTGGCACATTCTGATATTGCACCCACCAGAAAGCAGGATCCCGGACCTATGTTTCCATGGAAAAAATTATATGACGAATATCAGATAGGAATGTGGTATGATGAAGCAGCAAAACAGAGTATCTTTGAACTGGCACAAACCGATTTCCAAACCCGATATAATGAAGCGTCGTTTATCTTTTTAATTCAAACAGCACTTCAGAAGTTTGGATACGGAATAGAGCCAAGTGGCGCGTGGGATGATGCTACGAAAAAGACCATTGAGGCTTTTCAGTATCACTTCCGCCCGCAAAACTATGATGGAATCATGGATGCTGAGACGTGGGCCATATTGCAAGCTTTGAATCAGAAGTATCCTGTAAAATAAAATTTAAAGCGCATCTGTTAACGATGCGTTTTTGCTATATTTAAACGATTAAAAAAATAAAAAATCTGTAATGGAAAATTTCAGAAAAGAAAGCGATTTGCTGGGTGAACTTAATGTACCGGTAGATGCTTATTATGGAGTGCAAACCCAAAGAGCGATCGATAACTTCAAAATTTCGGGACAGCTTCTTTCCTCATATCCTGATTTTATTAAAGGATTGGCTTTTGTAAAAAAGGCTGCTGCCAAAACAAATTACGAATTAGGACTATTAGAAGAAGATCTGTATTTTAAAATAGCAGAAACATGCGATGAGATTATCGATGGAAAATTACATGATCAATTTCCTGTAGACATGATTCAGGGTGGAGCAGGTACTTCGATCAACATGAATGCGAATGAAGTAATTGCAAACAGAGTTTTAGAGAAATTAGGTAAAAATAAAGGAGAGTATCAATTCTGCTCGCCAAATGATCATATCAACCTTTCACAGTCTACTAATGATGCTTATCCTACAGCAATCAAAATGGGACTTTTAAGAATGAATGTAGGATTGGTTGAAAGACTTGAAAGAATAGTAGATGCATTTCGTGCAAAAGGACAGGAATTTCAGGATGTTATTAAAATGGGTAGAACACAGTTACAAGATGCTGTTCCTATGACTTTAGGGCAGGAGTTTGAAGCTTTTGCTGCCAATCTTGAAGAAGATATTTCCAAATTAAATAATAACGCCGACCTTTTTGTTGAGGTTAATATGGGAGCAACAGCAATTGGAACAGGAATTAATGCTCCGATCGGATACGCTGCACTTTGCGCAAAAAATCTGGCTCAGATTACTGGGTTTCCAATTGTTTCCGCACCAAACTTAGTAGAGGCAACACCAGATACGGGTTCTTATGTGATCTATTCATCAGCAATGAAACGTCTTGCAGTAAAATTATCGAAGATCTGTAATGATTTGAGATTGCTTGCTTCAGGTCCAAGAGCGGGTCTTTTTGAGATTAATCTTCCGCCAATGCAGCCAGGATCATCTATTATGCCAGGAAAAGTAAATCCTGTAATTCCTGAAGTGGTTAATCAGGTATGCTTTAAAGTAATTGGAAATGATCTTACCGTAACCTTTGCCGCTGAGGCAGGACAATTACAGTTAAATGTAATGGAACCAGTGCTTTCTCATGCCATTATGGAGAATATCAACTTCCTATCGAATGCATTGGATACCCTTCGTACTAAATGTATCGTTGGAATTACAGCCAATAAAGACGTGTGTCTGAATATGGTAAAACATAGCATTGGTATTGTAACCGCTCTTAACCCCTACATTGGATATAAGCAATCTACACAAATTGCTAAAGAAGCATTGGAGACCGGAAAAAGCGTGTATAATTTGGTATTAGAAAAAGGAGTTCTTACCCAGGAGAAGCTGGATGAGATCCTTGATCCCAAAAACATGCTGATGCCTCATAACAAATAATTTTTTGTTATTTTACACTAATAATACAAAGATCTTCACTTGAATTAAAATGATTTAAGTGAAGATTTTTTAAATACATCATAGAAAATTGAGGTTTTTAATCGTAATTCCTGCCCACAATGAAGAAGATCATCTCTCATTCACTTTAGATTCTTTACAACAACAACGTTATAAGGATTTCAAAGTTGTGATCAGTAACGATGGTTCTACGGATCAGACCGCTGAGGTTATTAAAAAATATACCGATAGTGATCCGAGATTTGAAACCATCAATCTACAGAAATCCCAACATCAACCTGGTTCAAAAGTAGTCAATGCGTTTAAGAAAGGGCTTGATACTCAAAATATGGGTGCTTTTGATATCATTTGTAAATTTGATGCGGACATCATTTTGTCTGAAGATTATCTTGAAACGATAGAAAAAGCTTTCCGGAATAATCCCGATTATGGATTAGTAGGAGGTCTGCTGTATGTAGAAAAAGATGGAGATTGGGTATATGAAGGAAATTCAAACAAACATCATGTAAGAGGCCCAATGAAAGCCTATCGAAAAGAATGTTTTCTTGAGATGGGAGGACTGCGTGAGACTTTGGGTTGGGATAATATAGATTCTATATTGCTGGAGAATTTAGGATGGAAAGAAGTTGTTTTAGCAGATTTAAAAGTGAAATTAATCAAGGTAAAAGGTGCTGATTATACTGTAAGAGAATCTGATTACTACGGAAGATATTTTTACTTTTTGGGGTTGAATAGATTTCTAGCTTATATCGCATCCTCAAAAGAAGCTATGAAAAGTAAATCCGTTTCATTTTTCTTCAAGATCATCAAAACATATGAAGCTTGCAGATCAAAAAAGCTTGAATTAAAAATCAGTAAAGATGAGCAGAAGGTGATCAATGCCCAACGATGGAAAGCTTTAAAAAAGAAATGGTTAAGGATTTAATCCTAGCTTACAGTAACTAATCTTTGCTAAGTGCTAACGCCTTTGCGATCTTAAAAAAAAGAAAGCTATCAAAAAAACTTAGCGGACCTTGCGTTAAAAAAACATATCATACATATTTTGAAAAATATAGCTTACATAGAAATTGATACCCACGCCGAAATTGCACAGGCTTTCATGGATATTATGAAAGACTCGGAAAAATTCAGAGTAGATTATTATTTTTCGAAAAAGATCAAAGATCAGGTGAGGGAGGAAGGAGAGACTGTTTTTTTATCTGATAGCTCGATGATTACTGATCAACTGAAAACAAAAGACTATGATCTTATTGTCATAGGAACGGTTCATCGTTATTTTAATACATTTCTTACCATTGTTCAAAAATATAACACTGCAGTTATTACACATAATCTCAACTTTCCTCAGTCTTCAAAATTCAATTTGGTAAAAAGTATTTTCAAAGAAGATCTCATTTATAGACTCAAATTATGGTGGAAAGAAGGACTATTTTATTCCTCAAAGGTGTACAGACAAACCAGAAGTCTTTTGGTTTTGGATGATGAGCTGTCTACAGAGAAATATAAATTTCTACCTCTTTTTTATACTTTGAATTTTGAAAAGACAGAGAAGACTCATACAGTGATTGTTATTCCTGGTGGTGTTTCACAGAAAAGAAGGGATTATCAATATATTTTTAAAACAATTCAAAATCTTACAACTTCCGAAAAGTTTTCTTTTGTTTTTCTGGGAAAAGCTAAGGGCAAAGAATTAGATACACTGGATAAGCTATCTGAAAACTTATCGAAAAATATAACAATACACTATTTTAAAGAAAGAGTTTCTGCTGACGATTACGATCATTGGATGCAAAAAGCAGATATACTATGGTGCCCTATTCAGCAGAAAACAGAGTTCTTTAGCCAAAGGGAAACTTATGGAAAAACTAAAATGACCGGAAATGTAGGAGATGCTATCAAATACGGAAAGCTGGCTGTTTTTCCTAAAGATTATCCTTCAAAATTAGATTTTATCATTCCTGAAAAGGAAGATATTTTAGCACAGTTTGAACAGCTTACGGTGCAAAATTTTGATTTTCAAAAATCGTATGGAAAAACAAATGTCCTTGCAAGGCTCGAACAAGTATTAAACAGCCTTATTTAAATTTAAAAATACCTTTGATAAAAGTTAGGTTGAGATAATTTTCAATCGGAAATATTTTTGTGAAATAATTTCCAATATAAATCAGGATTAAAACAACAGCCGGCTTGTAAACCAGGTTGATGAAATTATTGTTAAAGGTTGGTAGAACAATCGCCACAGTAATTGCTAAAGTACAGATGATAGAAACAAAAATCATTTCAATACTCAAAGGTGAAACCTTAAATACAAAATAATTGAAAGCAATTTTTATCACATTATAAGTGGTTAATGAAATGGCAGTAGATAAAGCAATTCCAATTAACTTTAAATCAGTGTGCTTGATGAAATAGTAATTAAGTCCAATCGTTAAACCAGCTAATAAAAGCATAACAAGGATATTGAAACGGTAATATTTTGAAAGAGAGATAATATTTCCATTGAATCCTGTTGCTAAGTCTACTAAAACGGCAGATCCCCAGATCCATACTACAGGTTCATACTCTCTCAGCATTGTTCCGTTTTTAGGCATAAATTGAGTAAGAAAAGGGAAACCCACCATAATACATGAGAACAAAACAGCTCCTAAGAAATACAATGACAGAGAAGTTTTCTTATGAAATCTATCCAATTCCTCCATATCTCCTTCCGCAAGTGTTTTACTGATAATGGGCGCCGAAATATTGAATAGTCCTAATTGTGGAATAGATATTAGAGAGATTAAAGCATAAAGAACAGCGTAGATCCCGTTTTCTTCCATTCCCATAAATTCACCGATCATGAAACTGTTAATGGCCAGATAATTTCCAAAAGTCCCTAAGAATCCAAAGAAACTGTAATTCGAAAACTCCTTCCAGAAATTATTTTTTTTGAAATAATCCGTACTGAAATCCAACTGAATTTTTTCTAATTTATTGGTATAATAGACATATCCCAAAAGCATCAGCGCAAACATTCCAAAGAAAAAAACAAAGGCAATTTGCTGAGATAAAAGTAAATAGGAGAAAAGACAGAATGCCCCCAGATTCGCTATTTTAGGGAAGATGTTGTCAAAAATATTGGAAACAACAATTCTTTTATAATTTGAAGTGTATTTATTGAATAAGGCACAAAGCGATAGTATTAAAACCATTGGCAGGATAATTTCCTTACTCTTCCAGGCTTCCAGCTTTGTGAATTTTGGATAAAATAGGGGCAGAATAAAGAAAATAATACTAAATATCACAAAATTGATCAATATGGTGAGAAGTGATAAAGAGAGCATGTTTTGCTTCTTACCATCTTTTTCTACCCTATGGAAAAATTTAACGTTAGAATAAGATATACCCAATACAACTAATGGAACAAGCATTTCCGCAGTTGGCAAAATGTAGCGTAGCTTTCCGTAAAATTCAAAATTACTCGGAAAGATAAATATGGCTGAAATGGTACCCAACAAGAAACCCATATAACCAATAATGGAATATTTGAATCCCTGTCTTGCTACTACACTCATAAAGATATTTTAAAAAGGTTTTGGTATAAAAATAATATTGTTGATGTATTCGGTTTTATTTTTTTCGTCACTTGTATTGCGAACTAAAATTTCTTCAGTAAGCTTTTCAAGTTTAAAAAGGTTGCGGTTCAAATAATGTGCTTCATAGCCCCAGCCTTCAACCTTAGAAATTTCTCCCCAAATTGGTTTATCGTGATGTCTCTGTTCCATTTCCACCATAAGGGTTGGAAGAAATTGTATGATGGTCTTCTTTCCACCCAAAAGGGTTTTCATTTCGTTTCCTTCAACATCAATCTTAATGAAATCCAGTTTTTGAAGTTTTTCCTTTTCTGCCCAGTCGTCAAGTTTGGTTACAGTTACCGTTTCAGTATAGCTTTTCTCTTCTCCCTTTTCTTTGTATGAAGTATTTAGCGTTCCCCTTGAGGCAACCATTTTACCGTTGATAATAGGAACTTTAAATTCTGCGATTGTATTTTCATCTGAAAGCGCTAAAGAAAGGACTCTCATAGAAGGAAACAATCTTTTTAAACGGGCGTATAATTTTTTGTTAGGTTCAAAACCATAAATATTTTTATGATTAAGCTTACTTTCTAATTGGTACAAAAAAGTTCCGACATTAGCTCCAATATCAAAAATCACAGCGTCTTCCGATAAATATTCCTTGATCCACACAAGTTCCGGTTCTACATTACGCACCGAAAAATTATCTTTTGAAAGATGATGTAAAGCTTTGAAATATCTACTTTTATAAAAACTTGGACTTATATATTGTAAGTTTTCTGCAATTCTTTGGTATAAAGACATCCTTGATTATTTGACAGAGAGCAAAGATAATCAAAAATGTTAAACTCATGTTAATTTTGTTTAAATGTAATCCGTTGATTTTCAGTGAAATTTCACCTTGCTGTTTTATAATAAAATAATGACTTAATTCATTGATTTCAGAGGGATTATTTCATAAGTGAATTAAGTGCTGAAAAGACTGGGTATCACATTCTTTACTGAAAAGGAGTGTTCAGAAAATCGTTGAATGGTTTCATGAGTTTAAAAATTTTTGTAAGCTCCTTTGCTGCATTTTTATCTAAAACGATTTCATCTTTTACTTTATAAACGACAATGAAATTTTTCAATTTTAAATATTCTCCCATTGGATCTTCCTTTTCAAATCCCTGAGGGATTTTTTTTAATTTATCTTCCTGATCTAATTCCGGAAAATACTTTTTGAAATCTTTATTATTGACTATTTTAATGAAATCATCTCCATACAAAGAGATTTCTTTTCTGACTTCTTTTAACACGGATGACTCAGGCATGTAGATCCCACCTGCCACAAAAGATTTACCAGGTTCAAGATGAAGATAGTAGCCTCCTTTTTGGCTTCCTTTACCCATCCCTAATGAAGCGCCAAAATTAGTTTTATATGGAATTTTGTCTTTTGAAAATCGGGTGTCCCTGTAAATTCTGAAAAGTGCTTTTTTTGCATCGATCTTCGCCAACTCTCCATCAAATCCAGACATTTCTTTAATTAAATCCTCCAGAAAGGCAATTACATTTTCCTGTGATTCAGTAAAAATACTTTTGTTTTCATTAAACCATTCACGGTTGTTGTTTTTGGATAATTTCTTTAGAAAGTCAAAGGTTTTTGTAGAAATGGTAGCTGACATGTTTTTTTTATTTTAATCAAATTTAAATAAATCTATTCATATCTCAATGCTTCAATGGGGTCAAGTTTGGATGCTTTTAAAGCTGGATAATATCCGAAAAATACACCGGTTATAGCACAGACAACAAATGAAATAAGAATAGATGATTCTGTAATAAAGGTAGGCCACGACAGAAATGTAGTAACCAACTTGGAAGTCAATATACCTAGTATCACACCTATAATACCACCTGTTATACTGATAAGGATAGCTTCGATTAGAAATTGATATAAAATATCTTTGCCTCTTGCTCCGATGGACATTCGGAGACCGATTTCTTTTGTCCTTTCCGTAACAGAAACATACATGATATTCATAATTCCGATTCCTCCTACAATTAAAGAAATTCCTGCTATTGCTGATAATAATACGGTCAGAAGCTGGCTTGTCGAACTCATTGTGGAAATAAGCTCAGCTTGTGTCCGTACAGAAAAATCATCATTATTTCCATCTGCAGATAGTTTATGCTGTTTTCTTAAGATCTCAGAAACTTCATCAGTAGCTTTTTGAGAAGTGTTTTCATTCGTTGATGAAGCGTAAATGGTCTGTACATAAGTAATCCCCAGAAATCTTCTTTGAACGGTACCAAATGGAGCAATAATAACATCATCCTGATCCTGTCCAAAAGCATTAGATCCTTTTGAGGCTAAAACTCCGATTACTTTCATCGGGACTTTATTAAATCTGATAATACTGCCAATCGGATCTTCGCCATTAGGAAATAGGTTGGTAACAACAGTTTGGCCGAGCAGACAAACTTTATTAGAAGTAGTGACGTCTTTTGCTGTAAATAATGTACCATCTGAAACAGCCCAATCCCGAATACTGAAATAATCTGCATTCACTCCCTGTAATTGAGTAGGCCAGTTATTAGGACCGTTAATAGATTGTCCATTGGTCTGGACAGCAGGTGAAACATACGAAACATCAGGAGCATTCTTTGAGATAGCATCTACATCCTGTGGTTTTAGTGTTTGAAGTCCTGAGGCTCCAATTCTTGCTCCTCCGGAAACATTCACATTGCTTGATGGCCGGATGGTGATCATATTGGATCCCATTGAAGAAAGCTGATCGCTAATGCTTTTTTTTGAACCTTCACCTATTGCTGTCATTGCTATCACAGAGGCTACCCCTATAATGATCCCAAGCATTGTGAGGAATGCCCGGAGCTTATTTCTTAAAAGTGCCCGCCAGGCAATTCTAAAGAGATTAGAGGTGTTCATCTTTTTTATTTTTTATGTTCAGATTATTTGTAATCATCATTTATCGGAAGTTGTTCAAGTGCCTCTTTTGCGGATTTTATATTTTCGTTAGCAACATCCTTAATAACTTTTCCATCTCTTAAGGTAACTGTTCTGCTGCTGAAAGTAGCGATATCAGGTTCGTGGGTAACAAAAACAATAGTTCTTCCTTGTTGATATAAATCCTGCATGAGTGCCATGATTTCATAAGAAGTTCTGGTATCCAGATTTCCCGTTGCTTCATCTGCTAAAATCATCACTGGCTCATTGACTAGAGCCCTTGCAATGGCAACCCTTTGCTGTTGCCCACCTGACATTTGGTTGGGAAGATGGTCAATTCTGTTTTCCAGTTTTACAGCCGTAAGGGCTTTTAAAGCTCTTTCATGGCGTTCATCCGTAGATACTTTTGAATTATAGAGTAGTGGTAACTCTACATTTTCTTTAGCAGTTGTTCTTGGTAAAAGATTATAAGACTGAAATACAAAGCCAATTTTCTGATTTCTTAAAACGGCTAATTCATCCCGATCCAGATTTTTAATGTTAACACCATCCAAAATATAATCTCCGCTTGTAGGTTTGTCTAAACATCCCAGGATATTAAGCAATGTAGATTTTCCTGATCCACTGCTTCCCATAATCGTTACAAATTCGCCACGTTCTACAGAAAAAGTAACGCCCTTTAAGGCATGTACTATTTCATCCCCCATTTTAAAATCTCTTTTCAAATCGGTTATTTCCAGAATTTTTTCGGCCATGACTTTTTAGCTTTTAAATTTGAATTTATCTTGGTCCACCACCGCCACTGCTTCCGTTATTTTTATTTCCTCCTCTTGATCTTTGAGGTAAAAACGGGCTTTTCGCTGCATTTCCCGAAGACTTTTTAGATACGGCTTTATATCCTGTAATTACCTGATCATTATTGGTAAGCCCTGAAACAACCTGGATTTCGGTGTCATTGTCTAGTCCTGTTTTTATTTTTTTTCGGGTGATAATACTATCTTTGCCAATAACCCAAACGCCTGCTTCATTTTTATTAGTGTTGGGAAGTGCGTTTTTTTGTTTTCTTTTTCCGCTTTTTTTACCTTTTGTAAAAGGAGAATTAACTTTATAATTTTTTACAACCAAGCTGTCGGGCCAGAAACTGGTAGCTGCCACAGGAATTTTCATGACATTATTTAAGACATTGGTGTAAATAGTGATATTAGCTGTCATTCCGGGTTTTAGTTGTAAGCTGGAATTATCGGCATTGATGATGGTGGTGTAATTGACTACGTTCGAAGAAACAGTCGGATGGAGGCGTACATCAGAAACCTGTCCATTAAAGACTTCATCAGGAAAAGCATCCACAGTGAAGGTTGCTTTCTGTCCCACTTTCACATTTCCTATATCCGCTTCATCCACAGAGGCGCGGACCTGCATTTTGGTTAGGTCTTTTGCAATGCTAAACAGAGTAGGAGTACTGAAGCTCGATGCGACTGTTTGTCCTTCACTCACATTTCTGTTCAGAACAGTTCCGTCTATTGGTGAGTAAATATTGGTTAATGATAAATTTTTATTAGCTGCGGCAAGCTGAGCATTTACAGAATTGACCTGTGCTTTTGCTGCATTAAACTGGTTTAAAGAATTGTCATAATCGGCTTTACTGATTGCTCCTACTTCATAAAGTTGGGTTTGTCGGTGGAAGTTGGTGTTATTATAAGCCAGATTGCTTTTTGCGTTTTGCAAATTGGCATTGATCTGTAACATCTGATCATGAAGCAACTCGGGATCTAATGTAGCTAAAAGTTGCCCCTTTTTTACCTGTGAATTAAAATCAACGTAAAGGTTTTTGATGATCCCTGAAACCTGGGTTCCTACTGCAATGGTGTCTACAGGTTGGATAGTTCCCGTTGCAGTTATAGAATTTGAAATTTCACCCATTTCCGGTTTTACAGTTTCAAGGCGGATTTTCACCTGTTCTTCTTTGAGAAAAAAATACCAGATAACTCCAATGGCAACAATACCACTGATGATCCAAATAACCCATTTTTTATTTTTTGATTTCATAATTATTTGAGTGTTATAGGATTGCCTTCGTAGAATTCGTAGATCTGTTTATTAAGCACGGCTGAGTATTTTGCCTGCAGGTAATTTTGGATTGCCTGAATATAAACTAATCTTTGTTGTTGAAGCTGAACATAATCAATACTTCCTATTTTCATTTGAGCGTTGACTATATTGTAACTCTCCTTACTGATATTCATTTGTTGTAATGCAGAATCATATTGAGCAAGGGAATTTTGTAAGTTGATATAAGACTGTTCGATCTGCTGATTAAGTATGGTTCTGGTATTTTGTAAATCGAGGTCAGCCTGTTTGATAGCAATTTTTGACTTTTCAATTTCAGTTTTGTAAATTCTGTTGTTGTAGATGGGTATTCCCAGACTTAATCCAACAGGCAGATAAAAATTATTTCGAAGTTGATTAAAATAATTCCCATTTCCATTGGAATAATTTGTAGAGACACTTCCTACAAGATTTAAAGTAGGCTGTACAGAAGCCTTTGTCATCTTTAGATTAGTTGTTGAGTTTTGTAGATTGAGCTCACTGTATTTTATTTCAGGACGTTGATTTTGGGCTGAATTTTGAACATCCTGCAAAGGTTTTAGGTTGTCGTCAACCATTATACTGTCGGGTTTTACAATTTGGAAATCGTAGGAAGAAGGCAACTGAAGAAGTTGTTTTAAATTAACAATATTCGTTCTGAGATTATTTTGAACCGAAACTAAGTTGTATTGATCCTGAGCTACCTGAGCCTGAATCTGGAGATAATTTAATTTTGAAATATTTCCTGCTTTATAAAACTGATCCCCTTGTTTTAGTTGAGTCTGCGTTGTTTTCAAAACATTTTGAAAAGAAATAATATTTTCTTCAGTCATCAGGATATTTAAATAGGCCTGGGTAATGTTCAGAGTAATGTTATTTTCTGCTTCCTGTACAGATAAGTCAGCCATTTTTACCTGGAGATCTTTTGAGATTTCATTGTTTTTAATATAATTAGCATGATAAAGAGTCATGGAAGAATTGGCGCTGATATTTTGAGATGGGGCACCATTCAGCTGAAGTCCATTGGATCCATTTACGGCAAAAAGTCCTTGAGAAACAGAAGCACTCAGATTAGGATATTTAGCATCCTTTGCCTGTAATAGGTCTTGCTCTGCTGAAGTTTTTGAAAGGCGTAGAGAATTAATGGATATATTATTTTCTTTTGCATATTCGATGCAGTTTTCCAAGGTCCATTTGTCGGGATAGGCAGATGTTTGGGAAAAAATAACAAGTGTTTTGAAAAAGAATATCAAAAAGAAAAATTTGTGTTTCATGATATTATTTTTGAAAATTCATTAATACCAAAGAAAAAATCAATCCAATTTAACAAAAAAAAATATTGTTTAATAGTTTTTTAACATAAAGGTTGATTTTTTGCGTTTAATTTTTTAAAAATTAAAAATATATTAAAGGATTCTGAAATTAAGATTCGTTATTTAACACTTTATTCAAAATAAAGTCAAATATTAATTGTATCTTTGCAAAAATTTTAAAATATTTAATGAATTTATTTACGGAGTCCAATTTAAGTCCTGACATCCTTAAGGCAATTGGCGAAATGGGTTATGAAAGCCCGACAGAAATCCAAAAACAGACTATCCCTTTTATTCTTTCAGATATACGCGACTTGATCGCACTTGCGCAGACTGGGACAGGCAAAACTGCAGCGTTTTCGCTTCCGATTTTGGATATGATTGACGAAACGAGTCGCAAAATCCAGTTATTGGTGCTTTGTCCGACACGCGAATTATGTCTTCAGATTTCTAAGGACATAAAAAATTACTCTAAGTACATGCAGAATGTTAAAACTACAGCAGTATACGGAGGTAGCAGTATTATGGATCAGATACGTTCTTTAAAGGATAAACCACAGATCATCGTGGGAACTCCGGGAAGAGTTATCGATTTGATCAACAGAAAAGCTCTTGATTTTTCTGCAATTCATTGGTTGGTTTTAGACGAAGCTGATGAGATGCTTTCAATGGGTTTCAAAGATGAATTGGAAACAATTTTAAGCGAAACTCCTGAAACAAAACAAACTTTCTTATTCTCAGCAACGATGAATAAAGAAGTAGAGAGAATTTCTAAAAACTATCTTACAAAGCCACATCGTATTTCGGTGGGTTCTATTAACGAGGTTAAAAAGAACATTAAACACGAATATTATGTTGTAGGCTATCGTAACAAAAAAGAAGCTCTTAAGAGATTAATTGATGCGAACCCTAATCAGTATTCCATTATTTTCTGTAGAACAAGAATGGAAACTCAGGAGGTTGCAGACTTCTTAATGCAGAATGGTTATGCAGCTGATGCTCTTCATGGTGATCTTTCTCAAGCGCAGAGAGATACAGTAATGAAGAAGTTCAGATTGAAGAATATTGATATTTTGGTAGCAACTGACGTTGCAGCAAGAGGTTTAGATGTAAACTCTCTTACTCACGTAATCCATTATTCTTTACCGGATGATCCTGAAGTATTTGTTCACAGAAGTGGTAGAACAGGTAGAGCAGGAAAGGACGGTATTTCAATGGCGTTGATAAAGCCTGAAGAAAGCAGAAAGCTGAAGCAGATCAGATCAACAACTAAAATTGATATTGTTGAAAAAACAATTCCAACAGGAGAGGATATTATCAAAGCTCAGGTTGGTGGAGTTTTTGAAAAGCTATTAACGGAACACGAAGATATCTTTACATTTGATGATAGTTTAATTCCGGATCTAAGCAACTTTACTAAAGAAGAATTAGTTCACCAGTTATTGCAGTTCCAACTGAAAGATCTTGCATTGTACTACAAAGACAAGCATGATCTTATGGAGCAGAAATTAAGCAGTAGAGATGATGACTATTCAAGAAGAGATCGGGGTCGCGACAGAGATAGAGACAGAGGAAGAGATCGTGATAACAGAGGAGGAGATAGAGATAGAGGAAGAGATCGTGGTGGAAAACCTAGAAGAAAAAATGAAGATATGGTAAGATTCTTCTTCAATCTTGGTAAAAAAGACCAATTGAAGAAACTTGATGTCTTAGATATTATCAATAAAGCGACTGCTGGAAACAGTAAAAAAAGAGCTGAAATTGGAGATATTGAAATTCTTGAGAAATTTTCATTCTTTGAAATTGAGAAATCATTTAAAGGAGAGCTTTTGAACAATATTTCTTCAATGAAATTCAGAGGTAAAGATATGAGAGCTGAAGAGGCTAATTAAAACTCATTCTATATTATATAAACCGGCTTTAAAGCCGGTTTTTTTGTTTGATAATCAGCACTTAAACCAATGTTAACAAAACTTAACGTTATATACTTTTGGGTAAGGTGCTTTTTTAGGAAATTTGCAGACGAAATTATAAATACTTATAAAATGGGAATTGGAAATATTTTCCACGCTTTTCAGCCTAAAGATAAAATTTTCTTCGTACTTTTTGAAAAAGTAACTGAAAACCTGGTTGCAATGTCTGAGGAATTCAACAACGGAATCAAAGATTTTGATCTTAATGATGACTCTATGTTGAAGAAAATGAGCGACTACGAACATAAAAATGATGAGCTTACTCATGAAATTTTTATTGAACTTGGAAAAAACTTCATAACTCCTTTTGACCGTGAAGATATTCATACACTCGCTACAGGTTTAGATGATATCGCAGATTATATCTACGCTTCTACAAAATATATTTTCTTGTATAAATCGCCTTTAATGAAGGCTTATGCAGACTTTTCATTATTGATCCATAAAGCATGTCTTGAAATTCAGAATGCAATGAAAAATTTGAAAGGATTTAAGAATATGGATCAGGTGAAAGAAGCTTGTATCAAAGTAAATTCTATTGAGAATATTGCTGATGATTTACTTTCCAATTCAATGGTAGAGTTATTTGAAACGAATGATGCTATCAACATTATCAAAGTTTCATCTGTACTTAATTACCTTGAAATAGTAACTGACAAGGCAGAAGATGTTGCCAATACTATTGAAAATATCATGATCAAATACGCATAAACAATATAACATAAAAATGGAATTTCCGATTTTACTTACGGTTATTATTGCTTTAGCTCTAATTTTCGATTATATTAATGGTTTTCATGATGCAGCCAATTCAATTGCTACTATTGTTTCTACAAAAGTTTTAACGCCATTTCAGGCTGTACTTTGGGCAGCACTTTGGAATTTTGCGGCATTTTTCTTAGCAGCCTATGTGATAGGTGAATTTAGAATTGGAAATACCATTGCGAAAACAGTTAATGAAAACTTTATTACCCTTGAGGTAATATTTTCAGGTCTTGTGGCAGCTATTGCCTGGAACCTTTTAACATGGTGGTTTGGTATACCGTCATCTTCTTCTCACACGCTGATTGGAGGATTTTTAGGAGCTGCACTAATGCATGCTTTTATGTTGGATTATCATGATGTTGTAGCATCACAACCCAATCTGGGATCATTTGAAACATTAAAACAGGCATTTCATCAATTGACAACACAGAGTGTGGTGAAATTTGATAAAGTAATTCCTATTTTCCTGTTTATTTTTATGGCACCGGTTATAGGGATGGTGATCTCGATCATTATTACATTAATTATTGTTCATCTTTATAAAAAATCAAACCCATATAAAGCAGATAAATCTTTCAAAAGATTACAGCTTGTATCTTCCGCTTTATTCAGTGTAGGACATGGTTTGAATGATGCACAGAAAGTAATGGGGATTATTGGGGCGGCGTTGATCTATTATCACGTAGAGATGTTACATGACCCTGTATATCTTAATATACCTTCTGCAGGACGTTTTGACTATTTTGCTCAACACTATCTTTGGGTTCCGTTGGTTTCTTTCTTAGCGATCGGTTTAGGGACAATGAGTGGCGGTTGGAAAATCATCAAAACGATGGGAACAAAGATCACAAAAGTAACTCCATTAGAAGGGGTAAGTGCTGAAACGGCTGGAGCTATCACGCTTTTCATTACAGATCAATTAAGTATTCCTGTATCTACAACACACACGATTACAGGTTCTATTATCGGTGTTGGATTAACAAAAAGAGTTTCTGCAGTACGATGGGGAATTACAGTAAGCTTACTTTGGGCTTGGGTGTTAACCATTCCTATTTCAGCAATTGTTGCAGGGATTACTTATCTTTTAGTAAGTGTTCTATCCTAGGTAGAAATTTAAATAATAATACAAAACTTTGTCCAAATGGGCGAAGTTTTTTGTTTTATAAAGACTTGAAAAATTGTATTTTTGTTGGAAATTATAGGATTTTATGGAATTTTTAGACAAGTACCAACAGCTGGTTGCTGACGCCATTACTAAGTATACTTTTAAAGACAAACCTACGGAATTATACGACCCGATGAACTACATCATCTCTCATGGTGGGAAACGACTTCGTCCCATTATGGTGTTAATGGCTTGTGACTTGTTCGGGGGCGATCTTAAAGAAGCAATTAAGCCTGCTTTGGCGATTGAGTTTTTCCATAATTTTACCCTGATCCATGATGATATTATGGATGAAGCTCCATTAAGAAGAAATAAACCTACTATCCATACTTTGCATGGCTTAAATGTGGGGATTCTTTCCGGTGATGGATTATTACTGAAAGCATACAAATTTTTTGAAGATCTGGAACCTGAAATATTTAAGGCTTGTATCAGAATATTTACGCATACGGGACTTCTATTATGTGAAGGTCAACAATATGATATTAATTTCGAAACACAGGAGGATGTAACTTTTGATGATTATATCAGAATGATCACCTATAAAACAGGGGTTTTAAGTGCCTCTTCTTTTGAAATTGGTGCTCTAATAGCTAAAGCTAATTTTAAAGATGCTAAATCTATTTTCAATTTTGGGAAACATATTGGAATTGCTTTCCAGATCATGGATGATTACCTAGATGTTTTTGGAGACCAGGCTCAGTTTGGTAAAAAACATGCGGGAGATATTTATGAAAATAAAAAAACAGTTCTATATCTGATGGCCAGAGAGCATGCAACTGATGAAGAAAGAAAAGAATTGGACCATTGGTATGCTAAGAAAACGGATAATATTGATAAAGTATATGGAGTTGAGAAAATTTTCAGGAGAACTAAAGTTGATGAGAAAGCGTTGCGTCTCATTGAAAAACACAATGAAATAGGTCAGAGCTATCTTAAAAAAATAAATATTCCTGAGGAAAGGAAAAAACCATTTATCGAACTGGCTAATTATCTTTTAAGCAGAGAGAGTTAAATAGTTTGTAGGTGGCAGGTAGCAGGTAAAAGGTATGCCCAATTCAACCTTCGGCTACCTAAAACCTAATAGCTGCAACCTCATACCTATACAATGAAATTCAGAACTGAAGTAGACATCCAGGCGTCAGAAATAAAAATAGAAGTTGAAGATAAAATATTTTCAATAGGTTCTTGTTTTGCCTCAGAAATGTCAGATTTGTTTCAGCAGGGGCAACTTCAGACTGTAAATAATCCATTTGGAACTATTTTTAACCCATTCTCCATTGATAATGCGATACAAAGGCTCCATGACTCAGAGTTTTATATTGAAGAGGATTTAATCACCTTTAATGAAGAATATATTTCTCTCGATCACCATACGAGTTTTGATACAAGGTATGTTCATCAGACACTGGAGAAAATTAATACCAAATTAGAAGAAGGAAATCTTTTCCTGCAGGATACTAATTGGGTGATAATAACTTACGGAACTTCTTTTATATATGAATTTGAACCCAAGGAAAAATTAGTAGCTAACTGTCATAAGATTCCACAGAAGTTTTTTAAAAAAAGGCTGTTATGTCATCAGGAAATTACAGATTCAATTTATAAAACGATTTTAAATCTTAAAGACATTTGCAAAGAGAATGTTCAGATTTTGTTTACGGTTTCCCCGGTTCGTCATACCAAAGATGGTATGATTGAGAATCAGTTAAGCAAATCAAAATTAATCACAGCGATTCATGATGCCATTTCAATTTTTGAGAACTGCCATTATCTTCCAATTTATGAGATTCTAATGGATGATTTACGGGATTATCGTTTTTATAAAGAGGATATGATCCATCCAAGTTCTCAGGCTGTTCAATATATTTTTGACAAATTTGGAGCTGCATATTTTTCCGAAGAAACAAAGGATTTTATTAAAGAAAATTTTAAAATCAATAAAGCCCTTCAACATAAGACTGAGGATAAAAAAGATCCTAAATATCTTGATTTTAAAGAGAAACTAAAGCAAAAGATTGAAAATCAGCAAAAGAAGGTAAAGCATAAAATATTTTAGTTGGAGATGATAGACTTTACAAAAATAGATTATTTGAAAAGTGGCAATCAAAAACAACAAAGGGTCTATGAGGTTCTTACCCAATATCAGGTTTTTGAAAAACTGGAAAACTTTTCTCCGATTTTAGCAGGAACAATTCCTATTGAAATTGATATTGAAGGAAGTGACTTGGATATCATCTGTGAGGTAAATCTTAAATTTGAAGAAGATTTTTTAGATGAAATCATGTTCAGTCAGCTTATACCTTTTGAAGCTGATGTAAAGGTTGAACGAATAATTATCAGTGGTGAAAAGAGTATTGTCCTAAACTTTATGCTTGATGAGTTTCCTGTCGAAATTTTCGGACAAAATAAACCGACTGTAAAACAGAATGCCTACCGACACATGATTGCTGAATATAAAATATTACAGGAAAGAGGAGAGGAATTTAAACAACAAATAATAGAATTAAAAAAGAAAGGAATCAAGACAGAGCCTGCTTTCGGGATGTTACTGAACTTAGAAGATCCTTACGAAGATCTATTAAAATTTTAAAATAATGATTGACACACATACACATTTATATGCAGAAGAATTTGATGAAGACAGAAAAGAAGCAATTCAGAGAGCTTTAGATAAGGGCATTACTGAATTCTATCTTCCCGCTATCGATTCTGAATCACATGAAAGAATGCTTCAATTGGAAAATGAATATCCAGGGTATGTATTTTCAATGATGGGACTACATCCTTGCTATGTAAAACCTGAATCATGGGAAAAAGAATTGGGTATTGTGAAAAATTATCTTGATCAAAGAGCATTTCCTGCCATTGGGGAAATTGGTATAGATCTGTACTGGGATCAATCAACTTTAGATATTCAGGTTAAAGCTTTTGAACAACAAATCGATTGGGCCATTGAGAAGGATATGCCAATTGTAATTCATACACGTGAAAGTTTTGATGAAACATTTGAAGTATTAGAGCGAAAAAAGCATCCAAAACTTCGTGGAATATTTCATTGTTTTTCAGGTAATCTTGAACAGGCAAAAAAAGCCATTGAATTGAATTTCGTGTTAGGAATTGGTGGAGCAGTGACCTTTAAAAATGGAAAGATCGATCAGTTTTTACAAGAGATTCCTCTTGATAAAATTGTTTTGGAAACAGATTCTCCTTATCTGGCTCCGGTTCCTCACAGAGGAAAGAGAAATGAAAGCTCTTACCTTGATCTGGTGGTAGGAAAGCTGGTTAATATTTATAATAAAGATTTTGCTGAGATTGACAGGATTACGACTCAGAATGCAAAACACATGTTTAAAATATAATCTACAAAAAGAAAAGCCTTCTCATTGAGAAGGCTTTTTTATTATTATTTTTTTCTAAAAAACCCTTTATTTTTAGGCTTCTTAGTTCCAATATCACTTCTTTGAGCATTGGGCCTTGATGGTCTTCCGGAGCTCGCATTGGCATTCATTGGTTTATTATTAGAATCCCTCTTTTGTGCTACTAGATTATCTGTATGAAAAGGATGGTCTTTAACCACAGGGATTTTGAGACCAATCAATTTCTCAGTGTTTCTTAGATTTAACAGATCCAGACCGTCTACGAAAGATAGAGAAGTACCTTGAGCACCTGCTCTTCCGGTTCTTCCAATTCTGTGAACATATGTTTCAGAAACGTCAGATAGCTCGTAGTTGATAACGTATTTCAATTCATCTATATCAATTCCTCTTGCTGCGATATCTGTAGCAACCAAAACTCTCGTTTTTCCGGATTTGAAATTATTCAGAGCGTTTTGACGCGCATTCTGAGATTTATTTCCATGGATAGCTTCTGCTAAGATACCATTTTTATGAAGGGTTCTTGCAATTTTATCCGCTCCATGCTTTGTTCTTGAGAAAACCAAAACGGATTCAGAGATATGATCCTTTAAAATATGGGTAAGTAATCCTAACTTATCTTCTTTCTGAACAAAGTAAACCGATTGTTTAATAGTCTCTGCCGTTGAAGAAACAGGAGTTACTTCTACTTGTACAGGATTGTTAAGAATAGAACTTGCCAGTTTCTGTATTTCAGGTGGCATTGTTGCAGAGAAAAATAAGGTTTGTCTCCTTTGAGGTAAAAGCTTAATAATTCGTTTTACATCATGTACAAATCCCATATCCAGCATCCTGTCAGCTTCATCCAGAACAAAGATCTCAAGATTTTTAAGACTGATGATTCCCTGAGCGATAAAATCCAGTAATCTTCCTGGTGTTGCAACCAGAATATCTACTCCTTTTCTTAGGGCAGCTTCCTGAGAGCCTTGTTTTACACCTCCGAAAATCACTAATTTCCTTAAAGGAAGATTTCTTCCGTATGCATTGAAACTTTCTTCAATCTGAATAGCTAATTCTCTTGTAGGAGTAAGAATTAAAGCTTTGATCTGATTGGTCTTTGGACGTTCTGATAAATTTTGAAGAATAGGAATAGCAAATGCTGCTGTTTTACCTGTTCCCGTTTGTGCTGTTCCTAATAGATCTTTTTTTTCTAAAATAGAAGGAATAGCTTTTTGTTGTATTGGAGTAGGTTTTTCATAACCTTCCTTTTGAAGCGCATCTAAAATGGGCTTGATAATTTTTAAGTCTGTAAATAACAAAATATATTGTGTATTAAAAATAATGCGGTCGAAGTAGTATACTTCATCATTTTTAGCGAATCTGCTAAAATTGATTAACAGAATTTTTAAGTAAAATTAATTACCGAAAGGGCTGAGAATGCCGCGAAATATGATGCAAAGGTAGGGAAAATAATTGAAGAACATCATTTTACCTTTATATCCTTTGCAGATAATGGGTGATTTATCTAAATCTATAGCCAACACCCGCTTGTAAAAATCCAGCTTTTATAGGAATCCCGTTACCTTCGGTCATATTGATAAAATTAAAATTATATCGGGCGTCCATAAAGAACTTTTCATTGAATTTAAATTCTGCGCCTAGAAAAGGGTATAGGTTCAATGTTTTTAAGCCTTCAAAATCGTGAGTATTCTCCTCCATGAATGTTGTTTTTACTTTTGAAGATAAGTTGAATGCGAAATTCATCCCAACGGAAGCCGAAAGCTTTGGAATGAAACTATATTTTATCGAAATAGGAATTTGAAGCTGCGAAAATTGATAGTTATAATACGTAGTTCCCATATTAACGACCTCGTTTCCAACAAGCTGAACGAGCTCGGTGCCCATTTTTCCTCCAATCTGCGTGTAAAGTAATTCTCCTTGTAAGGCAACTTTAGGAGATAGAGGATATTCTACAAGTCCTCCAGCATAGAAGAAGGATTTTGAATCAAGCTTTTCATTAGCAAATTTTACAGTTGAAAGATTATATCCGGCCTTTACGCCAAAGTTGATCTGTGCTTTTACAACAGTTGAAGCACCAATAAATAATAAAATGAAAAGAAAGCTCTTTTTCATGAGAATTTAAGTTTAGGTTATTGTTTTTTTATAAAGTGTATAATGATATAAGAATAGAGTATACCGGAGTATACTCTATCGTTTTTATATTGCATCGTAAAATTACTTATCCATGAAGTTTCTTCCAGATCGCATCCTTCAACTCCATAAGTCCTTCTCCTGTAACTCCGGAGAAGAATAGAGGTTGCCTGTTTTCAGGGAATTCAGCAGCAATTTCTTTTTTCAGCTCATCGTCGAGAAGGTCTGATTTAGAAACAGAAATAATGAAGTCTTTATCTAGTAATTCCGGATTATATTCTTTCAATTCATTTTCCAGAATCTTAAATTCCTGAAAATGATCTTCAGAGTCTGCCGGAATAAGGAATAATAATATTGAATTTCTTTCGATATGTCTTAAGAATCTGTGTCCAAGACCTTTTCCTTCTGCAGCACCTTCAATGATTCCCGGAATATCGGCCATTACAAAAGATTTGTAATTTCTGTAATCTACGATTCCCAGGTTAGGTGTTAAGGTAGTGAAGGCGTAATTGGCAATTTTTGGTTTAGCGGCGGAAACAGATGATAAAAGCGTAGATTTTCCTGCATTAGGGAAACCTACCAAACCTACATCAGCTAAGATTTTAAGTTCGAAAACTACAAAACCTTCCTGTCCATCCATTCCTGGCTGTGCATAACGTGGAGTCTGATTGGTTGAAGATTTGAAATGTTCATTTCCAAGACCTCCTTTTCCTCCTTCCATCAGGATAATTTCCTGGCCATCTTCCATGATTTCTCCAATGATCTCGCCATCTTCATTTTTGGCAATGGTTCCAATAGGAACTTCCAGATAAACATCGGCTCCATAAGCTCCTGTTAACTGGTTTTTTCCTCCGTTTTCACCACGCTCTGCTTTTACATGACGGGTATAACGAAGAGGAAGTAAAGTCCATTCATTGGAGTTTCCTTTCATAATAACGTGACCGCCTCGACCTCCGTCTCCACCATCAGGTCCACCCTTAGGAATATATTTTTCACGACGAAGATGGGCAGAACCTGCTCCACCATGGCCGCTTTTACAATGAATCTTTACGTAATCTACAAAATTAGACATATAGTATTTGTTACGAGTTATGAGTTATGAATTATGAGTTATGAATTGTAAAAAAACTTATAACCCATTACTCATAACTTTTAACTATTTTATTTTTTCTACTTCAGCAAATAGTTTTTCAGAAATTTCGTTGATTTCACCAACTCCATTTACTTCTACATATTTACCTTGCTGTTTGTATAGTTCAGCCACTTCAGCTGTTTTTGTGTAGTATTCTTTAATTCTATTTTGGATGATTTCTTCATTGCTGTCATCAGATCTGCCACTGGTTTCTCCTCTTTTCAACAGTCTTTCAACCAAAATTTTATCCTCTACGATTAATGAAAGACAAACATCAATCTCATCATTCAGTTCCTCTTTAACGATTTTTTCTAAAGCTTCTGTTTGTACAGCAGTTCTCGGGTACCCATCGAAAATAAATCCTGCCGCATCAGTTGGCTTTCTTAATTCGTCTATCAGCATATCGATTGTTACCTGATCCGGAACCAATTCTCCCTTATCAATATAAGATTTAGCTAATTTCCCCAATTCAGTATCATTCTTCATATTGAATCTGAAAAGATCTCCTGTTGAGATTTGTTTTAGGTTAAATCTTTCGATTAGATTTTGAGCTTGTGTTCCTTTTCCACTTCCTGGAGGCCCGAACAGAACAATGTTTATCATAATGTAGCTTCGCTTCTGGCAATTGCCAATTGGCTTCTTGCTTTTAGCTTTGTTTAGTTAATATTTTACTTTATTTCGATTTAATATTTAAGCTAAAAGCCAGTAGCTCATAGCTATCGGCAATCTAATGATTGATTTTTCCTTCTTCTAATTGATACAAATCTGAAAGATTTCTTCCCAATTCATCGTAATCTAAACCATAACCAAGAACAAACTTGTTTGGAATTTCCTTTCCAATATAATCCAGCTTAAAATCTTTTTTATAAACCTCAGGTTTTAATAAGAAAGAAGCCAGTTTTACAGACTTTGGACGTTGTGTTTCTTTGAAATATTTGAAAAGACTTTCAACTGTATTTCCTGTATCCACGATGTCTTCAACAAGAATAATATGGCGGTCTTTAACGTCTTTTGTCAGTTCCATTTTCTGATAAACGATCCCTGTAGATTCTGTTCCTGCGTAAGAACTCATTTGAATAAAAGCAATCTCACAGTTTCCCGGATAATGCTTTAAAAGATCAGAGAAGAACATGATAACTCCGTTCAAAACCCCTATGAAGACAGGAACTTCATCTTTGTAATCTTCATAAATTTTAAGCGCTGTTGCTTTTACTATTTCCTGAATTTCGGCGTCCTTTAGATAAGGAACAAAAGTTTTGTCGTGAACTTTAATGCTTTCCATAAAAATTTTTAGTAGTTGGCAAAGTTACGTATTTTTGATTTTTGATTAAAATGTTTTTCTGTTTAATCCACTATTTGCATTATATTTGCATTCACAAAACCTAGAAATACGCTCATGTAGGATATAATTTCTTTCAGATTTAATTTACAATAACCGTTCGGCTTATTGATGTTTAACTTTAATTAGAAAGAAATCATGATTTTTCTACAAAATATATCCTATAGGTTTCCTAACAGAGACCTGCTTTTTAATCATATCAACTTAACGATACCTACACATTCAAAATCGGCTTTGGTCGGAAGTAATGGTATGGGAAAATCCACTTTGTTAAAATTAATTGCAAACGAAATTCAACCTTTAGAGGGAAATTTAAATATTCAGGGAGACTTGTATTATGTTCCACAAATGTTTGGGAATTTTAATCATCTTACTATTGCTGAGTGCTTAAAAATTGACCAAAAACTCCATGCTTTGCATAAAATTACCAATGGAGAGGTAGACGAAGTGTATTTTGAAATTTTAAATGATGACTGGGACATCGAAGTACGTTCTCAGTTAGCATTACAATATTGGGGGCTTGATCCATTAGATTTAGATCAAAAATTGGAAAGTCTGAGTGGTGGACAAAAAACCAAAGTCTTTCTTGCGGGCTTACAAATCAATCATCCTGATATCATATTATTGGACGAGCCGACCAATCACCTCGATCTAGAAGGAAGGAATTTATTATACGATTATATTCATAAAACAAATTCTACTGTAGTTATTGTAAGTCACGATAGAAGTCTATTGAATCTTGTTGATGCCATCTTTGAATTGAGTAATCAGGGAATCTCTACCTATGGAGGTAATTTTGACTTTTATATAGAACAAAAGGAAATCGAGACTGAGGCTTTGCATAATGATATCCACTCTAAGGAGCGTGCTCTGAAAAAGGCAAAAGAAAAAGAACGCGAAACGATTGAAAGAAAGCAAAAGCTTGATGCAAGAGGAAAGCAAAAGCAAGAAAAATCCGGTGTAGCCAGAATTATGATGAATACTCTTCGGAATAACGCTGAAAAAAATACTTCCAAATTAAAGAATGTTCATGCCGAAAAGATCAATGATATTTCCGGGGACCTTCGGGAATTGCGTTCATCAGTTAAAAATACGGGGCAGATGAAAGTGAATTTTGATGACTCTAACCTTCATTTAGGGAAAATTCTTATTGTAGCAGAGGATATTAATTTTAAATACAATGAAAAATTTCTTTGGCTACAAGACCTTACGGTTGAAATCAGAAGTGGAGATCGTATTTCTATCAAAGGTTCTAATGGCTCTGGAAAAACAACATTGATAAAACTTTTACTTGGAAGTTTAGAACCGACGGCTGGAACTATCACAAGAACAGATTTTAATTCTATTTATATTGATCAGGAATATTCAATAATTAATAGAAAAGCTACAGTTTATGAATTTGCTCAAAAATTTAATGATAATGCATTACAGGAATCCGAAGTGAAAACCATATTATCCAGATTTTTATTTGGAAAAGAAACCTGGGATAAAAAAGGAGAAATGTTGAGTGGTGGAGAACGGTTAAGGCTTTTATTGTGCGTGCTTTCAATCAGTAAAAGAGTTCCTGATGTAATTATCCTGGATGAACCAACGAATAATTTAGATCTGCAAAATGTGGAGATTCTCACTCATTCCATTAAAGATTATAAGGGGACATTGCTGGTGATTTCACATGATGAAATTTTCCTGGATGAGATAGGTGTGGAAAAAGAGATTGTGCTGGATTAATTAAATGTTTTAAGAAATATGCGTTTTTAAAGCACAAGGATTTTATCTGTGATAAAATTTTTTAATCCTCTTTTTGTCATTCTGTAAGAATCTAAAAGGTCAATATAAAAATGAACGCCTAGATTCTTACGGAATGACAATATTCCTTTTTTTAATAATCCAGGTGGCTGAGGCTCTCGAAGCCACCTGGATTATTCTGGCAGATCCATACATAAATATCATTCAGCACCTTTTCCCTGATCTCTTCATTCATAATTTCATGACGCATATCAGGATAGATTTTAGAAGTTATATGCGTAAATCCATCGTCTTTTAAATTATTGACAGTCTGCATAACTCCTTTTCCGAAATTTCCAATTGGGTCATCCTTTCCACTAATGAATAGAAATGGTAAAGATTTTGAAATAGGACTTGCCCAGTTCTTTTTCGTTGCCTGCTTATACAATTTAAATAAAGTATAAAACGCATTATTGGTAAAGGGAATTCCTGACAGTTCATCCTGAGTAAAAGCATCTCTGTTCGCTTGATTGATGCTCAACCAGCTTGTATCACTGAAGTTTTTATCTTTTCTAAAGTGATTATTGTTCACAAAATTAAAAAGAGAATTGAAGAACGTTTTTTGATGGGGTGCTATTTTGTTGGCTATTGAGAAATAGGTATTTAATAGAGTAATGCCTGCTAAAGAGCCTCCGGTGCCAACGATGATGGCTCCTGTAAACTGATTGCCAATTCTCTGAAGAAGGCAGCGGGTAATAAAAGAACCCATCGAATGACCAAGGATAAAATGAGGAACATCCGGGTGTTTACTGGTCAAATGATCACTCATCATTTCTGCATCATCAATCAGCTTTTTATCAGGTTGGTTGAGTTGAAAGAATCCAATATCTTTTTTTTCGTTTACTGATTGGCCATGTCCTAAATGATCATAAGTTAATACAGCTAATCCTCGGTTTGCAAAGTATTCTGCTATTTCAGAATATCTTCCACCGTGTTCCTGCATTCCGTGAATAATCAGGAGGGTTGCCTTTACCTCATTTGTTTCAGGACTGAATATGTTGTAGAAAATTTTGGGCTGATCGTTGGTGTTTTTTGATAAGAACCCTGATTGTTGTGCTATTCTCATATGCTAGACTGCTTTTATTATTTCAGAGGATATTCAAATATACATAATAAATAAAAGAAAGTCGGGATGAGTACCTACGATAAATAATAATCTCTGCATTTTGAAAATCCTCATAAATCCATGATTTTAAACAAGAATGAAAATAAATTTCACCCATAATTTGCCCACCCTATTTTTTCAGAGTAATTTTGCATGAATCTAAAAACAAAAGGAAAATATGTCAACTTACGTAGTTGTAGGTCTTCAATATGGAGATGAAGGTAAAGGAAAAATCACAGATGTTTTATCTGCAAAATCGGATTATGTAGTACGTTTCCAGGGTGGAGACAATGCTGGTCACACGGTTTATGTGGGTGAAGAGAAATTTGTTTTACACCTTCTTCCTTCAGGAGTTCTTCAGTGCAAAGGCAAATGTATTATTGCAAACGGAGTAGTGGTAAACCCTAAATCTTTTATTAAAGAAGTGAATCAGATCGAAAGCAAAGGCTTAAGAACTGATCACATTTTTATCAGCAGAAGAGCGCATGTGATCATGCCTTACCACATTCTTTTGGATACTTACCGTGAAGAAGAACACGGAGGAACTCAGATTGGAACAACGAAAAAAGGAATTGGACCTTGTTATGAGGATAAAATTGCAAGAGTTGGGATCAGAATGATCGACCTTTTAAATCCAGAAATTTTAAGAGAAAAAATTGAGAAAAACCTTAAGATCAAGAATTCTCTTTTTGAAAAATATTATGGAAAGCCTACTTTAGATGTAGAAGAAATTTACAACGAATTTTTAGAGATAGGAAAACAGCTTCAGGACAGAATTGTAGATACAGAAGTTGAATTGAATGAAGCGATCAGAGATGGTAAAAACGTTTTGTTTGAAGGAGCTCAGGCTTTGATGTTGGATATTGATTTCGGAACATACCCATACGTTACTTCATCTTCTCCGTCTACAGGAGGAGTTTGTTCAGGGGCAGGTGTTCCACCAACTTCACTTCAAAATTTAATTGGTGTTGCTAAAGCATATTGTACAAGAGTAGGAAACGGACCTTTTCCTTCAGAATTAGATAATGAATTAGGAGAAAAGATCAGACAGATCGGTGGTGAATTTGGAGCTACAACAGGTAGACCAAGAAGAACAGGCTGGTTGGATCTTGTTTCTTTGAAACACGCTTGTATGATCAATGGTATCAACAATCTTGTAATCACTAAGCTTGATGTTCTTACAGGAATTGAAAACTTAAAGATTGTAACTCAGTACAAAACTGAAGATGGAAAAATCATCGACTACTTTACTTCTTCTACTGAAAAATTATACAACTATGAGCCAATCTATCAGGATTTGCCAGGTTGGAGTGAGGATCTTACAAAAGTAAGAAGCTATGACGAACTTCCTGATAATGCTCAAAAATATATTGAATTTATCGAGCAGTATTTAGGAATCAACGTATACTTAGTTTCTGTAGGCCCTGAAAGAAGCCAGAATATTATCAGAAAAGAATTATTCTAACATTAGAATATTAAAATAAAAAAAGAGACTATCAACCTGATAGTCTCTTTTTTTGTCTTATACAATACGTTCATCCCTTGTCATTGTGAGGAGCGAAGCGACGAAGCAATCTATAAATCATCATGAAATAAACCTGTTAACTAAAGTCATCAGTTAATCGTGATATTTGTGAAATTATTAGTGTCATTTGTGGTTAAATAGATTCTTCATTGCACTACGTTCCATTCAGAATGACAAACCTTATGTATGGTTAGGTAAAAATTCCCACAGATTTCACAGATCCCACAGAAAAAAACCTGTGTAAATCTGCGAAATCCGTGGGAACTACAATTGCAGTTCAAAGAGAACTTTTAAAATCAATGAACTACCTATTTAATCATTTAATTACTTGAGTATTTTGCATAGGCTTTCGCCAGTTTTTCATCATATCTATTTTGCTTATATCCGCCACCATTATATCCTTTAGCGAAATTAGCCCAATTTTTATTTCTCAAATGAATCAAAAGTCCGTTTTTCTCCAGGAATTTCCCAAATGCTTTCAAATGCTCTCCTTCATTGATTTCCATTTTTGAAACAAAATCATTTACATCTGCATAATCCAGACTTTTAGCATTAAATCCCATAATCTGAAAACTTCCCCACGAAGCTGATGATAAGGCTGCTTCCTTAAATGTAGAATCGTTTCCCAGACCAATAGCTTCATTTAACCTGTCGTATTCCCTTATGCCTCCCTGATAGTAGATTTTCGTCCATTTAGGATAAAGAATATCTTTGCTTGAAGCATTATAATAATTATTAGGATCGATTCCTCTTTTTTTGAGTTCATTCCAGAAGATATGTCCTTCAAAAAGAATTTTGGGTTTATTGTTAATTAAAAATCCTTTTCCACTGCTTTCAACCTCATTCACTGCTTTTACTGCAGCTAATTCGAGTGCATATTGATTGGCAAAGGCGATAAGGTCAGTTTCTTTTAAAAACTTATCTGTTGAATTAATTGGAGATGAATTTTTATTGAGTAAAACTGTCCAGGTTTTTACGCCAACAATTCCATCTACAACTAAAGAATTTTTACTTTGAAAATCCTTAACAGCTGCATCTACTTCCAGAGTAAACGAGTCAGAAATTTTAATTGGATATCCGGATTTATAGAGAAGCTCACAAAGGGTGAGTACCTCTGGTGCTTTGGTGTTATATTTTAAAAGTTTCATGGTGGGTTTTGTTTAAGATTAAAAGATTAAAAGATTAAAAGATTAAAAGATTAAAAGATTAAAAGATTAAAAGATTAAAAGATTAAAAGATTAAAAGATTAAAAGATTAAAAGATTAAAAGATTAAAAGATTAAAAGAACTTGATAAACACTAACTTTGCACTATCAATTATCAACTATCAACTATCAACTTCTCATTTTCAACTTTCAATTTTCAACTCCCCAACACCGGTATCCTCGGCATTTTCTCACAAATCATCCCGATCAAAAAGAATGACTTGAACTTCACTTCTTCTCTCTGAAGTTTGTATTCCAGGTTCAATGGATTCACTGTAGTAATACTGAAATTCTGGTTGAGAATGGCATAATCATCAATTCGTAGTTCAATACTATACTCACCAATCGGGATCATCTGGTTGATCATTCCTATTTCATTGGTTTCTATTTCGTAGATTCTGCTATTGTTGGTTCCTTTAATGGAAATAGCACATTTATAAATAGGGTCATTGTTTATTTTATCCGAAACTTTAAATTGGACATTAGCTCCTGCTGATGGAATTTGGATCGGATATTTTATAGGAACAAAGATGCCTGTATTTCTTATCGGAATTACTGGTTTTATAGGTTGGATAGGTGCAATTGGTTGTGGTGGCACAACCGTTGTTACAGGTCTTAAATTTCTGACATTATTAAGAATGTTCATATTCATTTTATTATTGAATGCTAGATTAGGACTTGCTTTTGTTGCTTCTGCAACAGGTTCAGTAACAGGCTTCGCTATAGATTCTGTAGCAGAGATTTTTGAACTTTCAATATCAACTGTTTTTCTCGTTAAGCTGTTTAATTGATCAGATTTTATTGTTTTGACATTAGTTATAGCTTTCAGGAACTTTTGATTGTTGTTTTTATTCACAAACAGTTGTTGCTTCATAATTAAAGGACCAAAATAAATAAGCTGATTAGGATTGTTAATGGTATCATTTGTAATGGATGGATCTAAAACTATTTTTAAATTTTTAATTAAGATCATTGTTTTTGGAAAAGCAGGGAGTTTGAAATCATTTGAGATGGTTTCTCCATCAGATATTTTTTTAGGTTCATTCCACTCAAAAAGATTGGAGAGCATAAAGTTTTTATTGAACCAGTTTCTTTTTAAATGGACAAATGAATAGTCCAATTCTACTGCCTGGACTACGCTTTCATCATAATCTATCGACAAAATTTCAGATGGTAGATTTTCATTCGAATTTTTTGCTTCTGTATGTAAAATGTCGAGTTCTGACTTTTCGATTCTCATGCTATTCCATCCTGATTCATTTTCCATAAAATCATAAGGAATGAAATTAATATCATGAATTGAAGCATTGCTGATGACATCTGTTTTCTCTGCGGCATCAAATGTATTTTTGGCACTTTGGGCCATAGCTAAATATAAATCTGCTTCAGAAGCTTTATTGATTCTTGTAAGTTCTTTTTCAATATAATCTTTGTTGCCTTTTATTTTCCAGTCAGAAAATGCCAATTCTTTAATCGTATTTAAATTAACTAGCTGATCATTCCAATTGCTCTTTTCCTCATCAGTATCCAATCCGTCGAATAATTCAAGATGAGCTGTAATTTTATCTACAGTTTGTTCATAGGTCGTTCTGTATTTTTTATAAGCTTTAAATTCTTTGGTATCATTCTTTTTAGCATCAAAAAGTATGGTACTTTGAATGGCTATCATCTGATCAAGACTTTCCTCGAGATTCTTTAAATTATTTTTATCAAGAATGTCCCTGTAAATATCAAACAGAGAGTTATTAGGATTCAGATCCCAGAATTGAGAAGAGATAGGAACGGAATTGAGTTCATAAGCCATATTCTGTTTTTTAATGATAGAAAGAGCTTTTTTCTGCTCATCATTAAGAAGGCTTTGCGGCTTTAGAAGTTCCAGCTCTTCGTTTTCATATACTCTAAGAGAAGGGCAAATCATAGGAAGATCATTTTCCATCGAACTTTGAGACAAATAGGTGTTTTTAAGCTTTTGGTAAACGGCAATAAAGTATTTCATGGCATTAGTTTTTAGTTTTAAATAACCGACAGAAAAGATTTCTGCCGGCTATTCTTTATTGAGAAGGATATTATGATTTTCCGTCAGTCCATTTCTTGATTTCAGGATTTGGATTTGGAGATTTTGGAATGACATGGCATTTATAACCGATGATGTAAATTCCATCAGAAGTTAATTTTTTGCCATTCCATTTAGCATTAGACTGTACGTCCTGGTTATCGTAGCTGTAAGTTCCTCCGAAAACGAAAGGTCCGATTCCTACTGCAGCCCCCGATGTTACAGAGTTCTTTACATCTGTAAATGCTGTACTGTTGTTTGTGAAGTCTAAAGAAACATCTTTTGCAATGATCAGTTCAGTAATTATAGATGGCATTAGCCCTTTACCTTTTCCATCGCTGATTACGTCACCACTTAAAGTTTGTGGAGATTGCTCATGTAATTTCCAGTATTTGGACTCTATGAAATTTTGGTTCAGCCATCCTCTCTCTACTCTTACTTTTCCTAATTTGAAAGATATTTTCATATTGGTGTAGTCTGTATTGATTTTCGTCTTTTCGTGTTTTCCACCTCCTTTAGCGCCGATAGAGAAGATACCCAGGCTAAATCCTGCAGCTGCACTCCAGTTGTGAACAGATTTTGAGTAATCATAATTAGATTCGCCTTCCACGATGGTCACTGTTGGCCATCCTTTAGATTCCTTCAAAGCATTAGCTGCTACCGGAATAGAAGGAGAGTAGTTGGTGTAGTCGAGAACTCTTGTTCTTTGACTGTTTCTGAATTCAGATTCCATTCTTTTTTTAATGACAAGCATGTTTTTTTGCTCTACCTCACTCAGGTAATTCTGGATTTTCTCAACAGCTTCTTTGTATCCTAAAGATTGCCATGCCTTAAGTGATGCATCTTCACGCTTCTTCATGTTCTTGCCATCTATTGATAACTTGGCCATTGCTTCTGGATCTCCATTGTCAGCGGCAGTTCTTATTTCGTTGTTGGCGTCTACTATATCGTAATATTTCATTTGATATTCCACATACTTAGAATAGGTTGGAGAAACGAAAGTGTGGAAGATCTCTGGCTTATTCATATCGTCAATAGGAGAATTAGGATCAAAATCTGTGTTTTTTACTTTTTTGATTTTGAAAAGCTTATCTCTTAATGTGTTCAGTTTCTTTTCTACTTTTTCATCAAATTGAGTATCTACTACTACAGACCATTGTAAAAGATCTTCATATACTTTCGAAACTCTTTTCTGAGAATCATTCATAATGCTCATGATAGACATTGATCTTCCGTTCCCAGAGCTGGTAAGGGGAGGTAATTGCGAAGGAATAACGTCTACCATTGCGGCAAATTGCTCCATTTGAAGATATTTTCTGAACTTACTGTTTGATAAGGCATTCTGATAAGCTTCCATATCAATTTTAGGATTTCCGTTCGCATCCAGAATTGGTTCTCCTTTTGCGTCAAGCATTGGTTTTGGAGAAGGAGCATCTCCGAAAAGACCGTTAAGAGCATAGTCAAAAGTGTCCTCGGAAAGAGTAATCCCTACCGGATCAAATGAAATGAAATCATTAGGTCCCAGAGAATCCGGATCTCCGCCATTAGTTACTGTGTCATACACTTGTTTTAAAAGCATGCTCATTAATGAGTTTGATTTTGCTTCTTGAGTTAAAGTTGGCATAATTATTAAGTTTTTATTTTTGCTTACTCTTTTCGGTTTTCAGCATCCCCGCTTTTGTATGGTACAAATGTATTTTAGCTTATAATGAAATGTCTCAGTATTTTTCCTGTTTAGTGATGTGCTTTTTACTATTTTTTAATTTTTATTGAATTTTATTAATCAAAACATGATTATTGTTGTAAAATAAAAAGCAAAAATATTCTGTTTTAATATTTTTAATATTTCACGTGTATTTGAGTTTTACAATTGTCATAAAATTTTTTAAAATATTAATGTTTTAATAAATATTTGGCAAATATTTTGATATTGTAACATTACTTGTCGACGAGTACTATAAAACTAATAATCATCCTTTATTAACAGTTTAAATATTTTAAGTGATGAAACACCTACAAACCAATCAGGAATTTCGTTTCAATGAAGTTCTTTTCGAGCATCGTAACAAGGAATATGGTGCTTATGTTTTAAGAAATGAGTCAGACAAAATACTAACAAAAGCACTGTTCGTAGGTGTAAGTTTGTTGGCAGCTATTTCGATTACTCCGCTAGCTATATCGGCTTTTAAAAGTGAGGCACCGCTAAAAGCGCCTATTGCACCAGTTTATCATCCGATGGATATTCCTAATGATCCTCCAGTAAAAGACCCGCCAGCTCAAATTAAGCCAGAACCTCTTCGAGCTGAAAAGGTAAAAACCTATGATGATAGACTACCAGAGCCAAAAGCAATTGTTAGGAATGAGAAAAAAGAAATAGTAGACAAGGAGAATGCATTGGCAAGCACGCAAACCTCTCCTGGTAAAGAAGTTGAGAATACAAAGTATATTCCGGCTCTCCCTCAGAATATTGGAACAGGAAGTATACCACAGGTAAAACCCGAAATTCCTGCAGAGAAACCAGATCCTAAAAAAATTGAAACGGAACTAAGTGTTGAAGCTAATTTCGTTGGTGGAATCGATTCATTCAGAAATAAAGTGATGAATAATTTTGATGGTTCCGGATTTGAAACAGATGGAGTAGTAAAAACTACCATTACTTTTATTGTGGAGATCGACGGGACAATCTCAGGGATCAAGGCTAATGGTACCAATGCAGATTTCAATAGTGAAGCTATGAGAACTATAAAATCGATCAGAGGAAAATGGGTGCCAGGAAAAAATAAAAATGGTGAGGCAGTAAGAAGTTATTTCAAATTTCCAATTTCGATGAAGTTCGATCAATAGATATTAAAAATAAATCTTGACAGTTATCCACAAAATACTATTTTTTGTGGATAATTTTTTTTAGGGTTAAATTCTTTATTAACAATACTTTAACTCATTTTTAGTTTTCATCATTCATTAAGAGCAAAGAAAAATGTGTATTTTTGAGGCTTAAAGTTCTAATAATGGGAAAAATCATAGGTATCGCTAATCAGAAAGGAGGAGTTGGAAAAACGACAACAGCTGTAAATCTGGCAGCGGCATTAGGGGTATTGGAAAAGAAAATATTAATTATTGATGCTGATCCTCAGGCTAATGCCACTTCAGGATTAGGTGTTGAAGATGTTCAATATTCTACATACAATCTCTTGGAACATAGTGTAGAAACCACGAATTGTATCAAGAAAACGGCTACGCCAAATCTTGATATTGTTCCGTCTCATATAGACTTAGTAGCTGCGGAAATTGAGTTGGTAGACAAAGAAGATCGTGAGTATATGCTTAAAAAGGCATTGGAATCTGTAAAAGATGATTATGATTTTATCATTATTGATTGTGCACCAAGTTTAGGTTTGATTACCGTGAATGCATTGACTGCAGCTGATTCTGTTATTATCCCGATCCAGTGTGAATATTTTGCATTGGAAGGTCTTGGGAAACTTTTGAATACCATTAAAAACGTTCAGAAAATCCACAATAAAGATCTTGATATCGAAGGTTTGCTTTTGACAATGTATGACAGTAGATTGAGGTTATCTAACCAGGTAGTGGAAGAGGTAAATGCTCATTTTCCCGAAATGGTTTTCGAAACCATTATTAGCAGAAACGTAAGATTAAGTGAAGCTCCAAGTTTCGGAGAAAGTATTTTAAATTACGATGCAGAAAGTAAAGGAGCAATTCAGTATATTCAGTTGGCAGAAGAGGTTCTGTTAAAAAACGAAAATTTAGTAAAGAATTAAATTTAATAATGAATGCTCAATGAATGAATGTTATGGCAATCATTTAGTGATCATCATTTACCAATTATATTTATGAAGGATAAAAAAAGAGCGATGGGACGAGGTTTAGGAGCTATATTAAGCGCTGAATCGAAAGCGACTGTTAATTCTGCTACCGATGAGGGAGCAGACAAGTTTGTTGGAAATATTGTAGAAGTTGCGATTGAAGATATTTATCCTAATCCGACTCAGCCAAGAACTTATTTTGACGAGAAAGCTTTAAATGAACTTGCTCAATCAATTAAAAATCTAGGGGTCATCCAGCCCATCACCTTAAGAAAAGAAGGGGAGAGATTTGAGATTATATCAGGGGAAAGACGTTTTAGAGCTAGTAAAATTGCTGGTTTAACTTCTATTCCTGCTTACATTCGTTTAGTAAATGATCAGGAGCTTTTAGAAATGGCTCTTGTTGAAAATATTCAAAGAGAAGACCTTGATTCTATTGAGATTGCCCTTACTTACCAAAGACTTCTGGATGAGATCGGAATGACTCAGGAAAATCTTAGCCAGAGAGTAGGTAAGGACAGAAGTACCATTACCAATTCCATCAGATTGTTGAGATTGAGTCCGGATATCCAGAATGCTATCCGAAGTGGTGAGATTTCTGCGGGGCACGGTAGAGCAATCATAAGCATGGAGAATGATGAGTTGCAGCAAATTTTATTTGACCTTATCATTAAAGAGCAGCTCAATGTACGTCAGGCAGAACAGGCTGCTACAGCATTGAAGAATCCAAAATCACCTGCTGCCAAAAAAGTAAAAGCGGAACTTTCCAATAATTATAAAAGAGCCCAGAAAACAATTTCTGACATCTTAGATGTAAAAGTGGAGATCAAAACGACTGGGAATGGTAAAAAAGGTAAAATTGTTCTTGACTTTAAGAACGAGGATGAATTGGAATACATCCTATCCCACATTAAATAAATGAAGAAATTATTGTTCACTTTTTTCTTGTGTCTGTTTGCATTAGCCTATTCACAAGTAAATCCAAATGATACAATTCGGGTAGAGCACCATCCGAAGGATAGTGTTTCTGCTGCAAAGCCACAGAAATCTGAGGCTAAAGTGGTTGCAGATCTTGAAAAAGCAAATGGGCCTACAGCAAAAACTTTAAAATTAAATCCTACAAAAGCAGGTCTGTACTCTGCTGTTTTTCCCGGACTTGGTCAGTTTTATAATAAAAAATATTGGAAAATCCCTATTGTTTGGGGAGCTGTAGGAACTGGAGTTGGAATTGCCATGTGGAATGATAAACAGTACAAGAAGTACAGAGAGTATTATATTGCCAAATTAAATGGAACTCCCAATGAATTTATCGATAGCCGACCATGGTTGGATAAAGTAGCATTAGCAAACGTACAGGATAGGGCAAAAAGACAAAGAGATTACGCCATAGCGATCAGTGGGTTGATCTACATTTTAAGTATTGTAGATGCTGTGGTAGATGCTCATCTTTACGAAAGCCGCCATGACCCTGATTTAACTTTTAAACCTGCTGTAATTCAAGATCAGTTTAGTATCGAGCCTCCTAAAACAGGTCTAAGTTTAAGTTATAGATTTTAATGAGTATAAATCATAGTTTTCTATGATAACAAATAATAAATAATACATGAGAATAGCATTAGTTGGATATGGAAAAATGGGCAAGATCATAGATGAAATTGCTACAAAGAGAGGACATGATGTTGTTGCCCGTCTGAAAGAAACTCCAACTGCTGAAAATCTTAATAATCCAGATGTTGTTATCGAATTTTCATTACCTGAAGTAGCTTTCAACAACATAAAGGCATGTTTGGAAAATAATATCCCTGTTATTAGCGGAACAACAGGCTGGCTGGATAAAAAAGCAGAAATAGAAAGTATTGCAGTTGAAAATCAAACTGCATTTTTATATGGTTCCAACTTTAGTTTGGGGGTTAATCTATTCTTTGCTTTGAATGAAAAGCTAGCTGATCTGATGAAGAACGTTAATGAATATTCTTGCCAATTGGAAGAAATTCATCACATTCATAAACTGGATGCTCCAAGTGGAACAGCTATTTCCTTAGCTGAAGGTATCTTTAAAAACAATCCCAAATTTGATGCATGGAAGTTAGAAGAAACACAGGGAAACCAGTTAGGTATTTTTGCTGTTAGAGAAGATGAGGTTCCCGGAACGCACAGTGTGTTTTATAAAAGTGAAGTAGATGAAATTGAAATCAAGCACACGGCATTTAATAGAAATGGTTTTGCACTAGGAGCCGTAGTTGCTGCAGAATGGATTAAAGATAAAAAAGGAAATTTCACAATGAAAGATGTTTTGGGGCTTTGATCTGTAACAAAACCCCCGAATCATAAACTAATAAAGAAGTTGCTCAACGCAAATTAATAGAATAGGCACGAAATTTATGAATTACTTTTTAACTTATACAGTATATGTTCTCATTTTATCCTTATTAATGGGGATTTCAACATGGAAGCTGTTCAAAAAATTGGGGTATAGTCCGTTATTCGCTTTTATACCTTTTTACAATTATTTTATTATTCTAAAAGAAACCAAGCACCCTAAATGGTGGGCTATTTTATCCTATTTGCCGATCGTAGGTCCGATCATGATGTCTGTTTTTCATTTATATTTAATGAAAAAATTTGGAAAGACTCTTTTCAAAGATCAGCTGCTTACGGTAATTCTTCCGTTTATTTATATGGCGGTGGTGAATTATGGTAAGGATGTAGAATTGGAAGATGAAAATGAGTTGTTCTTAACCGATGAGGAAAAAAATGCAAAAAAGAAGGATTCATTCTTGGGGTCAGTTACTTTTGCTGTTGTTTTTGCAACCATTATTCACGTTTTCGTAACACAGCCTTTTGGTATTCCCACCGGATCGATGGAAAGAACATTGTTGGTTGGGGATTTCTTATTTGTAAATAAATGGAGCTACGGGTATAGATTACCAATGCGTCCGTTAGCAATACCTTTCTTACAAGGAACTATTATGGATACAGGGGAACCTGGAAATCCAAAAGATGATCCAAAATCTTATGTAGATGGTGTGAAGCTGCCTTATGCAAGAATAATGCAGTTCAGCAAACCTCAAAAGAATGATGTTCTGGTATTCAACTATCCCCAGGATTCAGTACATACTGCGATCGATAGAAAAGATCCATATGTAAAAAGATGTGTTGCCACTGCGGGAGATACATTTGAAATGAGAGCTGGAAGGCTTTTTGTAAATGGTAAGCCTGAGACTGTTTTAGGAGATCAGGAAGTTCAGCATGCGTATACGGTTAATACAGGAGCTCAATTAGATATTCCTGGATTGTATAATACCTATGGTTTCTTACCAGTAAGAGAAATGCAGACCGATAAAGGTTTTGTTTACATGTTCCAGGGTTTAACGAATAAAACTGCTGCAGAAATTAAAGTATTGCCAAGTGTAATCGATATGGAAGAAAGTATTTTTCCAAAAGATTCAGCTACGGTTCAACATAAGTTAAACGCTGATAAAACGGCTTACACAAAAAGTATTGATACCACTCAATCTATATTTCCGATTAATAAACCTTGGAATCAGGATTGGTATGGTCCGCTTAGGATACCTAAGAAAGGTGATGTAGTAGCTATTAATAAAGAAACTCTTCCAATGTATCAATGGATCATTTCTGAATATGAGCATAACAGCCTGGAAAATAAGAATGGAAAGATCTTGATCAATGGAAAAGAAACGAATCAATATACTATCCAGCAAGATTATTATATGATGGTGGGAGATAACAGAGATGCTTCATTGGATGCGAGATTCTTTGGTTTCGTTCCTGAAGAAAATATTGTCGGGAAACCGATATTTACCTGGATGAGTTTACAAGGTGTGTTTAAGGATGCCAGTTCTTCTTATCAGGCGCCATTCAAGATTCGTTGGGATAGAATGTTTAAAGCGACAAATACAGGAGAAGCTAATAAAACTTCTTACTGGTGGATAGCAGCAATGATTCTTATTTTATTCTTTGGATGGGATTACTTTGTTAAACTGTTCAGAAAGAAAAAAACAGAAGAAGATTTATAAATAAAATAAATTTAAAATAGAATGAAGTATTTGAAAAAATACTTCATTTTTGCATTATGAATATGAAGAATGTATTATTACCGGTGTTTTATTTACCACCAATTTCATGGTTTTCAGTCTTTTTAAATGCTGAAAATGAAGTTGCTTTTGAGCAATTTGAAAATTTTCCTAAACAGACTTATAGAAACAGGACCAATATATATGGTGCCAATGGAAAGCTATCTTTAATAATTCCGATCAGTCACACCGGGAAGAGAGCTTTGAAAGAAATAGAAGTCTCCAACAGAGAAGATTGGAGAAAGCTTCACTGGAAGTCTATCAA
The DNA here is from genome assembly GCF_016595215.1 of Chryseobacterium paridis. Classification (GTDB taxonomy): domain Bacteria; phylum Bacteroidota; class Bacteroidia; order Flavobacteriales; family Weeksellaceae; genus Chryseobacterium; species Chryseobacterium paridis. The sequence goes on from NZ_JAENHK010000007.1 coordinate 66,877, forward strand.
AACAGCTTATCAGAGTTCTCCTTATTTTGAATTCTATGAAGATAAATTAATAAAGCTATTTGAATTAAAGGAAAACTACCTTTTAGATTTTAATATCAAAGGTTTAGAGATTATACAGCAAATCTTAAAAACAGAAAAGGCATACTCTTTGAATGAAGAATATATCAAAAATCCTGAGGAAATCAATTTTAGAGAAAAGTTTTCAACAAAAATTCCTTCAGAATATGAAATGGAAAATTATTATCAAACATTCTCTGATAAATTAGGATTTTTAAATGACTTATCGATTCTGGATCTGATTTGTAACAAAGGACCTGAATCTTTGACATATATAAAAAATATTAAACAATCATACTAGCATGAAAAAGGTATTATTAGCTGCTGTTTTCTTAGCAGGCTTTAATTCTGCTTTTGCACAACAGGCAGAGGGGAAGAGTGTTGATCCGAAAGAAAATAAAGATTTAATGACATGGTACCACAAAGACTTTGGAACTACTAAGGTTTATGGTATCAATACAGAAAATGCGTATAAATATTTAGAATCTAAAGGGCTAAAACCTAAAACTGTTGTTGTAGGTGTTCTAGATAGCGGAGTACAGGTGGATCACCCGGGATTGATTAAAAATATTTGGTCAAATCCTAATGAAGTTCCGAATAATGGAAAAGATGATGATGGAAACGGATATATCGATGATGTTCATGGATGGAACTTTATTGGAGGGAAAAATGGAGATGTAGACATTGATAATATGGAGGTAACGAGAGTTGTTGCCAAATATAAGACCGTATTTGAGGGTGATGATTCTACTAAGAACAAGGCTAATCAGGCTAAAATGCCGGAAGAGTTTGCGATGTATATGAAGGCTAAAGAACTTTTTGGTAAGAAAAGTATTGAGGCAAAACAAAGCCTTCAGCAATATACCATGATCAATGATTTAATTCCTAATATGATTAAACTTTTAGGAGGTAAATCTGTAACTGCTGAAAATGTTGCTGCAATAAAGGCTCCAACAGAACAAAAAGATGCTATTGCACTTAATATTCTGACTCAGGTTGCTCAAAGCCCGGAATTTAAAGGGAAATCTTCTGCTGATTTTGAAACGGCAATGAAGAAAGAAATGAAAGGTGCTATCGATCATTTTGCGCCTGCTGCAAAACAATATGATCTGAGCTATGATACAAGAGCTGAGATCGTGGGAGATAATTATGATGATTATGCTCAAAAAAATTACGGTAATAATCACTATCAAGGACCTGATGCTGAGCATGGGACTCACGTTGCCGGAATTATTGCTGGTCTTCCTCAAGGAAAAGAAGTTCAGTATGGAGTAGCTTCAAGAGTAGCTAAAATTATGTCTGTAAGAACAGTTCCAAACGGAGATGAAAGAGATAAAGATGTTGCAAATGCTATCAGATATGCTGTAGATAATGGTGCTAAGGTTTTAAATATGAGCTTTGGAAAGCCTGTTTCTCCAGGTAAAAATGTAGTTTGGGATGCATTTAAATATGCAGAGGATAAAGGAGTTCTTTTAGTAAAAGCAGCAGGAAATGAAAATGAAGATGTAGCTGAGCACCTTGCATATCCTACGAATTTCAAAAATATTACAGATGATAAACCATTTGTAAACAATGTAATTGTGGTTGGTGCTAGCACGAACAGAAATAATCAATTGAGAGCAGATTTCTCCAATTTCAATAAGAAAATGGTTAATGTCTTTGCTCCAGGTGAAGAAATTTATTCTACTGTTCCTACAAGTTCATATGAATACCTACAGGGAACTTCAATGGCTTCTCCGGTTGTAGCTGGGGCTGCTGCTGTTTTATTGGCCTACATGCCTAACTTAAAGCCAGATCAGATTATTGAAGCTTTAGTGAAGTCAAGTAATGCAAGTACTGAAAATGGATTTACTGATCTTTCACAGGCAGGAGGTGTTATTGATCTAAAGAAAGCGGCAGAATATGCTTATACCAACTTCTATAACGGGAAAACTTCAGTTGTAAAAAAAGCTGCGAAATCCGTAAAAAAGACTGTTAAAAAATAATATATTTCACTGCAATACAGTGTATATCATGTAAAGTCCGAATTTTTCGGACTTTTTTATTTTTATTTTTCAATTTTGGCACGGTTTTTTGTAACTTTATTGTAATAAAAAATAAACGACAAAATGAAAAAGTTACTACTTGCAGGAATGTTGGGAACATCACTTTTTGCAGTGTCTTGTTCCTCAGTGAAAAACGCACAAACATCACAAAACCAAAAATCTGACTTTTTAAAAATTAAAGGTGATTGGGAAATTGTTAGCATTGATTATGATAAAGGATTTAAAATCAAGCCTTTTGATGAAGGAGCGGATGCACAATGTTTTGTAGGAAGCCATTGGAGATTAATTCCTAATAACTACACAGGATCTTATAGCTTAAATGGAGGTGGAAGCTGCCCTAGCATTACACAGCCAATTAAATTTGAAGTTAAAGGTGGAAATACTTTTATGTTTAAGAAAATTGCTGAAGGAACAAAAGCTAAACAAAATACGGTTGGGTACTCTTTAAATTTGATCAACCAATCTACAGATCAGTTTTCACTTGAACAAAATGTTCCATTTGATGGAAGTACAGTAAGAGTGGTATACAATTTCCAAAGAACTGGAATGAAATAATTTATAACAAGAAAAAAATAAAAAGATGAAATTTAATAAAACATATATCGCAGGTATCTTCCTATCATCAACATTGTTATTGACAAGTTGTGAAGCAGTTCAGAATTCTAATCACCAACAAAGAGGTACAGCAGTGGGGGTTGCATCCGGAGCTGTTCTTGGAGGTATTTTAGGTAATAACGTAGGTAAAGGAGGAAACGGAGCTTTAGGAGCTGTATTAGGTGGTATTATTGGTGGTGTTGCAGGTAACGTTATCGGTAACAAAATGGATAAGCAGGCTAAAGAAATTAAAGAAACTTTACCAGGAGCTCAAGTAGAAAGAGTAGGAGATGGTATTAAAGTTACTATGAACGAAAGCATCGTTAATTTTGCTTTTGACTCTTCAAACCTTACATCTGTAGCTCAAACCAACTTAGATAAATTAGAAAAAGTATTAGAGAATAACCCTGATACGAATATTAACATCTATGGACATACAGACAGTGTAGGTAAAGATGCTTATAATATGTCACTTTCTCAAAGAAGAGCAGACGCTGTAAAAGCATATTTAGTAAGTAAAGGAATTGCTTCAAACAGAATGTTTACAAAAGGAGAAGGTAAAAACATGCCGGTTGCAAGCAATGATACTGACGAAGGAAGAGCTAAAAACAGAAGAGTAGAGTTTGCTATTACTGCAAATGAAAAAATGATTAATGAAGCCAAACAACAAGGGCAATAATTAATTTATTATATAAATATTTTCTTAAAAGACCGCCACGGCGGTTTTTTTTGTACTTTTATGCTACTCATTTTGAAATTACTATTTTTGCAATTGAAACAACATAAATGAAGAAATATCTTAAACTGCTGCGTGTGGAGCAATGGGTAAAAAATCTATTTGTTTTTGTGCCTTTGTTTTTCTCTGGCAATATTAAAAACCTTGACCTGCTTTCTAAAAGTATCTTTGCTTTTATTATTTTTTCCCTTGCTGCCAGTATGGTTTATATTCTGAACGATTATAATGACATTGAAGCAGACCGACAACATCCCGAGAAAAGGAAGAGACCACTGGCAAGTGGGGCCATTTCAAAGCCGAAAGCGATAACGATCCTTATAGGTTTGGTTGTAGTGGATATTTTCCTCGTTCTTTTTGCACAATTTTATTTTGAAGAGATTCTATGGAAATTTGCTACGATCATAGCATTTTATTTTGTTATGAATCTTGCCTATACATTTAAATTAAAACACGTTCCGATCATTGATATTTTTATTATTGCTACAGGATTTGTTTTAAGAGTTCTGGCTGGAGGTTATATTACAGGGATCAGTATTTCCCAATGGGCTATATTGTTGACATTTGTATTGGCACTCGTATTGGCAATAGGAAAAAGAAGAGGAGAATTGATTAATGCGCAGGTTTCCGGGAAAACAAGAAGGGCATTAGATGGTTATAATGTACAATTTGCAGATATTGCACTTTCTATTTCAGTGACACTGGCTATCATGTGTTATCTGATGTTTACGCTATCACCGGAAGTACAGGCTAAATTTCATGAAAGAGTTTTCTATACCGTTATTTTTGTTGTGTTCGCATTTTTGAGATACCTACAACAAACGCTGGTATATAACAGAACAGAGTCTCCGACAAAAATTGTATATAGAGACAGGTACATTCAGGTTACCTTATTATTATGGGTCGCTACATTTTTAATTCAAATTTATTTTAAGAAATGAAGCCAAATTTTATACAAAAAGTTACCAATTGGGGCAACTTTCCCATAGTGGAAAAAGAAATGAAGTCTGAGGACAGCTTCAAAAAGATAAAAGAATTTGTACTGAACCACAATGAGGTAATTGCACGAGGAAATGGAAGATGCTACGGAGATGCCTCATTGGGAGAACACATATTTTCTACAAAAAAATTAAATAAATTCATCAGTTTTGACCGATTAAACGGTATTATAGAATGTGAATCAGGAGTTCTGCTTTCAGATGTACTGGAAATTGCAGTTCCACAGGGGTATTTTCTATATGTAACACCAGGAACTAAATTTGTTACCATTGGTGGAGCTATAGCATCAGATGTACATGGAAAAAATCATCATTCGGAAGGTTGCTTTTCAGAATATGTTATTGAGTTTAAATTAATGACAGAAAATGGCGAGATAATTACTTGTTCGAGAGAATCAAATGCAGATAAATTTTGGGCAACAATTGGTGGTATGGGGCTTACCGGTATTATTCTGACTGCAAAGTTTAAGCTTAAGAATATTGAATCAGCATATATTCGTCAGGAGAGCATTAAAGCGGAAAATCTTGATGAAATATTTAAACTGTTTGAAGAGAGTGAAAGCTGGACTTACACAGTAGCATGGATTGATTGTTTACAGAAAGGTAAAAATATAGGAAGAAGTATTTTAATGAGAGGAGAACATGCTTTTCAGCACGAACTTCCTGAGAATATGAAGAAGACTCCTTTGCGATTAAAGAAAAAAATTCAGCCAACTGTTCCTTTTTATTTTCCTGGGTTTGTTTTAAATGCTTTAACAGTAAAGATTTTTAACTTGTTGTATTACAAAAAACAATCTAAAAAGGAGGTCAAGAATTTTATTGATTATGAAACATTCTTTTATCCATTAGATTTTGTTACCGATTGGAACAAGATTTACGGTAAATCTGGATTTATTCAATATCAGATGGTGATTCCAAAAGAATCCGGAAGAGAAGGAATGAAGAAAATTCTGGAAACGATTGCTAATAACAAGAACGCATCATTCTTAGCTGTTTTAAAACTTTTTGGGAAAGATAATAAGGAAGCTTATAATTCGTTTCCAATTGAAGGATATACATTAGCATTAGATTTTAAAGTAAATTCCAAACTTAAAAAACTGGTTGAGGAACTGGATAATATTGTTCAGGAATTTGATGGTAGAATCTACCTGACAAAAGATAGCATGAGTAAATCTTCTCTGACCAATTATCTTAAAAATATTCAAAGTCCAAAATTTGTGTCGTTACAGCACAAAAGAATCATAAATAATAACGAGTAGATGATAGTTCTGGGAAGTACCTCCGAAGTAGCACAGGCTTTTGTTGAAAAAGCATTACAGGAAGGAGAAAAATATGAAAAAATTTATCTGTTTACCTCCAGTAAAGAAACTACAGAAAGGTTTGCAAGACATATAGATGTTAAGTTTCTACAGCAGGCAGAAGTAATCGAGCTGGATCTGATGAAAGAAATAGATTATACAAGATTTGAAAATGTCAGTTCAAATGTATTATTTTGTGCTGTGGGATATATGGGCGATGGAACAGAAGAAGGATTATATGATCATAAAAACACTGAAAAAATTATCAATATCAATTATTCAAAATTGGTTCCGGTAATGAATTATTTCGCCCAAAAGTTTGAAAGCAGGAGATCAGGGACAATTATTGGGTTATCATCAGTTGCAGGAGATAGAGGAAGACAGAGTAATTTTATTTATGGAAGTGCAAAAGCTGCTTTTACTGCATATTTAAGTGGTTTACGAAATTATCTTTTTGATAAAAAAGTACATGTGCTTACCATAAAACCTGGTTTTATGGAAACCAAAATGACTGAAGGATTACCATTAAATCCTAAGTTAACAGCTAAACCCAAGCAAGCAGCGGCTTGCATTTACAAGGCATATAAAAAACAAAAGAATGTTGCTTATGTATTGCCAATATGGGGGATTATTATGATGATCATCAGGAATATTCCTGAATTTATATTTAAGAAATTAAAGCTTTAAAAAAATGAAAAAATTGTATTGTTTTGATTTTGATGGTACCATAACCTATAAGGATACTATGTTCATGTATCTTAAGTTTTACGATTCTACAAAATATCATATACAATTTTTAAGACATGTTCCTCTTTTCATTTTATTAAAGCTGAAATTGGCAGAAACGGAGAAAGTGAAGAAAAGTTTTATTGGATCTATCCTCAAAGGGCAATCTCAGGAAAAGATAGAGAAAAAAGCCAAGCAATTTTTTGAGCATCATTATCCCAGAATTGTTCGGGAAAATGCACTGGACTTTATTAAAAATATTGATCGTAATAATACTCAGAGTCTATTAGTTACGGCATCCTTAGATATCTGGGTAAAACCATTTGCGGAAGAACTTCAAATGCAACTGGTTTCCACTCGTGCAGAGTTTAAAAACGGTGTTTTTACCGGAAATTTTATTGGAAAAAACTGCAACGGAAAAGAGAAATTAATTAGAATCAAAGAACAAATAAGCAACTCAAAATACGATAAAATAATTGCTTTTGGCGATACTTCAGGAGATAAACCAATGCTAAAATGGGCAAATGAAGGACATTATCAATTTTTTCACTAATTTTGGGATGTAAAAATGTAACAATGAATAAACTGTTTATTTGGTTTCTTGCTCTTTTCATGAGTTGTACAAGTGCGCCATCTTCAGCATCTAATGATGCACAAAAAGGTGGAAATATTCTCGTTTCTGAATCTCAGGGAGGTACTGAGAACGCTGGGTTCTCCATTTTAAAAAATGATGAAGAACTTCAAAAAATTATAAAAGGTAATTCGAGTCTTGCCGAAATAGGTAAAGAATCTACTGTTAAATATCCTACTTTTCCGAAAAATCAAAAAGCTGTTTTATATAATCTGGGAACTTTCAGGTCTGGGGACCATAAAATCACAGAAATTAAAAGTCTTTCTTTAAAGGATAATGTATTATATGTAGAAGTTCCACAACGAGAGTCTGGAGGAATGGAAATACAGGTAATATCAAACCCCTGGGTTGTTTTTACAGTTCCATCAAATTATCAATTCAATTCCGTCGTATTAAAATATTCAAAATAAAATGAATAAAGTATATTTAGATAACGCAGCAACAACACCACTTTCAGAAGAAGTTATTGATGCAATGGTAGGTACCATGAGAATGAATTTTGGAAATCCTTCTTCTACTCACAGCTTCGGACAAGAGGCTAAAATTCTTATTGAAAGTGTAAGAAGACAGATTGCTGATTATCTTCATGTAACACCTGCTGAAATTATTTTTACTTCCTGTGGCACCGAGTCTAACAATATGATTATTAAGTCCAGTGTAGAGCATCTTGGAGTGGAGAGAATCATAAGTTCGCCATTGGAACACAAATGTGTTTCAGAGAGTATCTTGGATATGAAGAACAGAAAAGGTGTGGAGGTTGTATACATCCGCCCTAATGAGAAAGGAGATACTGATCTTAATAAATTAGAAGAACTATTAAAATCTTCAGATAAAAAAACATTAGTAAGCTTAATGCATGCTAATAATGAAATTGGGAACATTGTAGATATTAAGAAAATTGCAGAGCTATGCAAAGCAAACAATGCACTTTATCATGCTGATACGGTAAAAACAATGGCTCACATGGAGTTTGATTTTTCTGCTATTCCGGTAGATTTCGCGTCATGCAGTGCTCATAAATTCCATGGGCCAAAAGGAGTTGGTTTTGCTTTCATCAGAAAAGCAACAGGCCTTAAAGGTATTATTACAGGAGGTCCTCAGGAAAGAAGCCTGAGAGCAGGAACTGAAAACGTTGCTGGTATAGTTGGCTTAGGTAAAGCATTAGAGCTTTGCATCAACAATATGGAAGCGTATGCTGGTCATATTAGAGAAATTAAAAAATATGCTATCGAAAGATTATCCGCAGAAATTCTGAATATTAAGTTTAATGGACGAAGCGGAGAAATGGAGAATAGTGTTGATAGTGTTTTAAGTATTTTATTACCCTATAAAGACCCTTTAATAGGTCTGCAACTGGATATGAAAGGTATTGCTGTATCTCAGGGGAGCGCATGCTCTTCCGGAGCTTCTAAACCTTCAATGGTTATGATGATGGTTTTATCAGAAGATGAAATGGATCATTGTACACCATTACGAGTTTCATTTAGCCATCTTACTACAAAAGCAGATATTGATGCTTTGGTCAACGCTTTGAAAGAAATTTCAAATGATTTCGTTATAGAAAAAACAAATGTCGAGCATAGATAGTCTTATTGCTGAAAAGTAGTAATTTTGTTTATCCAATTAAGGATTAAAAATACAATAGAATATTAATTTAAATAAAATAAAAAAAATGGCTTTAGAAATTACGGATAGCTCATTTCAGGAAACGGTTTTAAAATCAGATAAACCGGTATTGGTAGACTTTTGGGCAGTATGGTGTGGACCTTGTAGAACATTGGGACCAATCATCGAAGAAGTTGCAACAGATTTTGAAGGAAAAGCGCTAGTAGGAAAAGTAGATGTAGACAACAATCAGGAAATTTCTATGCAATACGGTATCAGAAATATCCCTACTGTTCTTATATTTAAGAATGGTGAAGTTGTAGATAAATTGGTTGGAGTAACGCCAAAAGAGGTAATCGCTGAGAAATTAAGCGCTCACTTATAAAAAAAATAACTTTGATAATGAATGCCTTCCACTTTTGGAAGGTATTTTTTTAACAAATAATTTGCAGGAAATTAAAAAAGGTGTAATTTTGCAATCACAAAAAAGAAACGAGTTCTTTAACAAAATTTGATCCGGTAGTTCAGTTGGTTAGAATGCCGCCCTGTCACGGCGGAGGTCGCGGGTTCGAGTCCCGTCCGGATCGCAATCAAATTTATTTGAAATTATTAGAACTACTGATCCGGTAGTTCAGCTGGTTAGAATGCCGCCCTGTCACGGCGGAGGTCGCGGGTTCGAGTCCCGTCCGGATCGCATATCAAATTTGATTGAAAACTCAGGACTACTGATCCGGTAGTTCAGCTGGTTAGAATGCCGCCCTGTCACGGCGGAGGTCGCGGGTTCGAGTCCCGTCCGGATCGCAATATAAAAATGCTGTAAAATTTATTTTACAGCATTTTTTGTTTGTAAGAAAGTTCTAATTAAAATTGATTTTAATCTTCAATGATGGCTTTTATTGAAGAGTGTTTCCCTCCATTGCACAGACCTTTTGATACACTACAGACTACAATATGTAAGCGTACATCATTTTCCGCCATTAGCTTTGAGATCTGCTTTGCAGTTATTGTCTAATTGAGGAATATTACCTGTGGTAAGGAATCCCAGAATATCGGTAGTTTCAGAAGCGTAATACATCAGGCAATTCTGGTTGGAACAATGATTTCCATTGGAAGGATCTTTATGGCTTGTTTGCATCGGTGATCCCAGATCCACCAATCCTAATAGATGTCCTAATTCATGTTCAAGCACTGTTGCTTCAAGTTTGGTTCTGCTTGTTTGCCCAAATCCCCCGGAATTATCACGGATCGTTTTACCAAATAAAGCAATAGAGGTATTGCGATATGCAATTCCCAACGTATTTGAACTACCGGAGTACTGCCCATTGGTGTAAAGAATATTTACAGCCATAGTCGATCCATTAGTAAAAACTGTACGGTTTGTATTTTCTATCCGTCTGATATCTTCAGCAGATAGACTGGAAGATGAAGCTCCCTGGATTTCACGTTGATTAATAGTGATTCCACCATTTTTCTGAAGAAAGGAAGAAAGGAAATTTTTTAAATGGTCTACAGCTTGAGCATCTGGTGCATATCCAGGCATATATTGGATTTCTATCAACAAAGAATTGTAACGGCTATTGTTTAATAGATCATTAGAAGAAGCGCCGACAGAGCCAGAATGATTGTAGTCTGATGATCCATTACTAAATTCATTATCTCTGCTGCAAGAAACAATAGAAGCAAGGATTAAAACTGGAATAATAATTTTTTTGATCATTTCGTATTGTGTTTATTAAGATTATAAGGATACAATAATAGTAAAAATAAAATTCAAAGTCATTTCTATAATAGGATGAAGCTTATTTATTGTTCAATCCATTTTTTGAATTCGGCGACTTTGTTTTTACTAATGAGAATTGTTTCACTACTTTCAGGTTGCACTACTAATTTGAGTTGGTTTTTTCCATACATAAGAATACTGCCAATAGCTTTGATATTAATAATAAACTGTCTGTTGGCTCGGTAGAACATCTCATTATCTAATGTTTTGATAATCTCATCAAGGCTTGAGTTGATAGAATACTGACCCCCTTTAAAAGTCAGGAGATAAACGGTATTACTTTCTAAAAAGAAATAAGCAATCTCTGAAGTTTCTAGAGAAATTAATTCATCTTTGTGATAGGTGATTATTCTTTTTTTCGAACTTTCTGTTATGCTTTCATCTGATCGGATAGGGGGGATTTCCTGATATTTTTCCTGAATTGTATTAAGTTGCTTATTTAATGTTGTCAAATTATTGATTTCCAGATTAAGGTCATTGATAATTTCATTTTTTTTATCCTCATATTTCTTGTAAATCCATCTTATTACAATAAAACTGATGCCTAAAATAATCAGAGATGCAATAATAAACACCAATAAGAACTTTTGATACAGATTTGTTATTTGCTGTTCCAGGCTGTTGATATTGGCGTGTGACGCTACCATCCAGTCACTTCCCTGTACGGGATAGACACTTACTATTTCAGAGCTACGTTTCATCTTTTCCGGGAAGTTTCGTACTCCGGCACTGATTTGCCCGGAATTTAAAATGTCTGCAAAGTCTGATTGATTTTGATCGCCTGTTACGAAGTCAGAATTGTTTTTATCTATTTTATGGCCGATTAAAGCTGGATTGGGATGACAGAGTTCAATTCCATTTCTATTATACATGCAAATGAATCCGCTTTGAGTATCTGTATTTACGATGCTGCTTTGTAAATTCTGAATAACCACCTCTTTTGAGAGACCTTGTTTGAGTTGTAATTCTAATAATTTACCAATCTCACGGGATTCTCTTTTGCCAGCTTCGATTTTACTATTAAAGATATCTTCTTTTGAAGATGAATACAAGTAACGGAAGGAAAGAAAACTGATCAGTAAAATGATAATACTTACTGCAAAAAAAGTAATGGTATAGAGATTGATTTTTTTCATTAGTTTAATCCTATGAATTATGATGTTCCTTTATCAAAAATAATCATTATTCAGAAGAATATATTCGCCTTTAAATACCTTTTTTACCCTTTTACGGGTTTGTTGAAAACATAAAGTGTTGTTTCTTAGTAATTTTAGACTATGATTTAATAAACTATAAAATGTTTTGTAATGAAAAGAAATACTAAAATACTCGCAGTTTTATTGATTGTATTCTGTCTTCTACAATTTTTTAGACCTGAAGAAATCAATTATGGGAAGCCTGCAGAAAATCTAAGTAATGTTCCAAAAGAAGTCAATGCAATTATCAGGAATTCTTGTTTTGATTGCCATTCATCTGAAGCTAATTTACGGTGGTATGATAAGTTGACACCAGCCAATTTTTTGGTTACCTCTCATATTAAGGAAGGTCGCAAAGCTTTAGATTTTTCAAAATGGAGTACATGGCCGAAACCCCAGCAGAATTCGACCATCTATTATGCTATTAATAAAGTATTGTCAGGTGAAATGCCACTTCCGAGTTATTCTGCTGTACATTCATCTACAAAGCTTAATGACAGACAAATTCAGATTCTTAAGGAATATGCCTTATCTCTTGCTCCCCGCAAAGTAACGGATAGTACCCAAATTAATAAGGCTGAAATGGAATATAATAATTGGATAAAAGAGAATAAGAAGTATTCAGCTGTAAAACCATCACCCAATGGATTGAAATATATTCCTGATTATAGAAAATGGAAAGCAATAAGTACAACGGATCGTTTCGATAATAGTACAATGCGTATTATTTTCGGGAATGAAATTGCAGTGAAGGCAATTCAGGAGCATCATACCAATCCCTGGCCAGATGGTACTGTTTTCGCTAAGACTGCCTGGAAACAGGAGGTTCATGCTGACGGGAATATTGCAACTGGTGAGTTTATTCAGGTAGAATTTATGGTGAAAGACACTAAGAAATATGCTAAAACAGAAGGTTGGGGCTGGGGAAGATGGAAGGGAAATGATCTTAAGCCTTATGGAGATCATCCGGACTTCGATAAAGAGTGTGTAGAATGTCATCGACCAATGAAAGATCGGGATTATGTTTTTACTTCTCCTTTGTATCTTATTTCACAACTTAAAAAAATAAAATAACATGAAAAAGATGAGTATTTATATTATAGTTGTAAGCTTCCTGTCTTTATGGTCTTGCCATTCAGAACAAAAGGAAAACCTCAATAAAAAAGCTGCTGTTCAACAGAATGATGAGCTGTTAGAAAATCCATTGTTAATGATCCCTATAACATCATCTATTCAGCCAAAAGATAATACGATGTCCACTCTGTATGGAAATCAGATTGCTGCTGATTATGCGAGAAATAATGCTGATTCCCAATATCCCCAGGGTGCCGTACTTTATGAAGTGACATGGAAACAGAAGCCAGATGAATTATGGTTTGGAGCTAAAGTGCCCGAAGATATTTTCTCTGTAGAAAAAGTGACTTTTCATGACCATAATAGCTATACTTATGAAACTTATAAGGACAAACCTCTTCGAAAAGTGAAAGAAAGTAAGATTAATACTTCTCGAATCTCATTTATAACCTCTCAAAAAATGGCTGTATCCCCCTAAAAAACATAGTTAGTTTTGTGGCTACACCGTATTTTTACGATATTTTTAACCATCATTATGATTATTCCGTTTTAGGTCTGATATTTGTACTGAGTAGCAAAACTAAGCGACCAATTAAATTTATGAATAACATATTTGTGAAAAAATCTTTTTTATACAGTCTTATACTGACTTTATTTTTAGTTTCATGTAAAAAGGAAATTGAAAAAATAAATGATACTTTAAGTAATGATACAACGTCTACAGAAACTCCGACAGTAAAAACGGATTCTGTAAAGAAAGATTCAGCAGTTAAAAAGGAATCTGTACCTCCTGCCATGCAGGAAAATGGCTTCTATAATGCATTTGTTCTTCCGAAGGATAAAAAACTCAGGGATTCGGTATATGGAGTATTTAGTAAAAAATATTCCGAAAGGGAGCGCTATGCTATTTTAGCATTAAACAGGCTGGATTCTAAAAATAAATGGAACTCCGATACTTTGGTAGTTCCAGCTAAAATAGATACCACCTTGATGTCTTATTCGCCGTTTCCAATGCAATTAGATGTTTTGAGTAATGTGAAGAAGTTTGTAATCTTTTCTTATCCTATTCAGGCATATGGAGTATATTCTAATGGAAGTCTTGTGAAATGGGGACCTACCAGTATGGGGAAAAAGGCTGCGCAGACCACAAGGGGTTTAACATTCGCGAACTGGAAAAAGAAATTGTCAATCTCAACGGTTAGTAGTGAATGGAAATTACCATACAACTTCAACATTTTTAATACAGGTGGGATAGGATGGCATCAGTATGATCTGCCTGGATATCCTGCATCTCATTCATGTTTAAGACTATTAAGAAATGATGCTCAATGGTTGTATTCTTACGCTGATACATGGATCTTAAACCCAGGAGGTGCAACTACAAAAGCAAAAGGAACTGCTGTAATGGTTTTTGGAGATTATAAATGGGGTAAAAGAAAACCCTGGAGAAATTTATTAGATGATCCTAATGCCAATAATATTTCTGTTGAGGAAATGAATAAGCTTATAGAGCCTCACATTGAGAAAATTATAAAAGAACAGGATAACAGGGAAAAAGTGGCGGATTCTATTAAAGCAGCAAAAGCTGTTGAAATTCAGGAGCCGGCAAAAATGCCTGAAGTATTAGCTCCTTAATCTTTTTTCTTTTCGAATTGTAGGGTTGACTCTTCTGCAAACTTTCGGAGTTTTTGCATTTCGTTTTTAGCTTTGCTTTGCCCAAATCTTGCAGCTGCATATGTAGCTGCAATACATATCAACATAGCAAATGAAGCATTGAGAGCCCAGGGAAATTCATAACTTTTAATTTGTTTTTCCACATAGTACATCGTGAAAAAGGTCATCCACAAAATTGAAAATGAAAAATAGAGGAACATAAAAAATGTCCAGACTGCAGAACTGGGACCAAATACACCCCGTATAGCAATGTCATCATCCTCTACTTCTACACGTAAAGAGAGTCTGGGCTTCCAATAATTGTCATAAGGAGTTTGTGCCCAAATAGTAGCCACTTCTTTATTTACGTTACCGGAAAACTCATCCTTATGCTTTTTAAGGTACTTGCTTAGATTTTCCGCATATTCCTCCTTACTCAGATGCGTGAACATTTTGAATCTGGGACGGGTTCGTATTTTATCTAATGTGGTTTCTTCGGTTTTCATATTATTCTTGATAAGGTATTGGATCTTCTAATGTGAAGCTCAAAGTAAGTTCATGATCTTTTCTCTTTATAATCATTGTAATGGTTTTTCCCTCATCAGACTTCATCAATTCCACAATCTGCTTCAAGGTCATATCTAAAGTTTTTCTTCCATTAATTGTAATGATTTTATCATCTTTTTTTAAACCAGCTTTATCAGCTGGAGAGTCTTTTCGAACTCCCGCAATTGAAAACAATGGCTTTAAAGCAAATTTGTATTGTAAATTGTTATTGATAAGTTCCACCTCGCTGCTAGTTTTCTTAGCATTTGTTTCTAGCGAAACTAAATCTTTTTCCCATATTAGTCCATCCTGTTGAAAATCCAGCCCACTCATATTAAAATGAAAAGGATCATCATAATTTTTGTTTTTGCGCAAATATAATTTCTCATTAGCATAATCAAAAACTACTGTAAAACGACAAAGTATTTCTCCTCCGATAGAACCTCTTCTATTTTCTACAAGATTGACATGCTGGATCGAAAATTCATCTGGCATTGCTGTAAGAGGTTTTTCAAATTTAAAATCTCCAAGATAAAAATTATGGATCCTGCTTCTTTTTCCATAAACATCACCATTGAAGCCTCTCCCCAAAAAGTCGTCAATATTGGGACGGTTATATACAAAATTTTTAATCAGGGTAGGGAAGAGCCATATAGGATCACTATTTCCAAGATCTATGAGTAACTTAGAGCTTTTCTTTTCATTGGTCATTTCTACATCAGCCTCAATATAAGGCTTATTTTTTTCAATAGATATAGAAAACTGTTCAAATTTTTTTGTTTTTTTTCTGAATAGATCCATATCATTGTAAATAGTGATCTTTTTGGAGATATAGTCTATTGAGATCGGATGATTTTTAAAAAAATGGTAGCCAATTATCCCATTAACAGGTATTCCAACATGAGAAGAAATATTGAAGTCCTGATTTACAATAATAAAAAGACTTAGAGAATTATTAATGAAATCCTTTCCTATTACGGCAATATTATTGTCAGAACGGAAGCCATCTATACTTGCATTGCCTCCCAATCCTGAAAATTTTATTTTTTCCAGTGTTGTCAATTTTACTTCTTTATTTTCAAGACTGAATATTGACGTTTCAGCAACTCCGGTATCTAGTAGAAAAGTAAGCTCTGCTCCGTTTATAGTAACGGGAATAAAAATAAGGTTGTTAATTAATTTGAAGGGGATAACTACTTTTCTAGCATCTTTGATTTCAAATGAGTTCTGGGCATTTAGAAAAATGCTTAAAAATAAGAACCAAATAAAATGCTTGAATTTCATTTACTGAATATAGTCAATTTATTGGTATAGATAATAAAAAACATTCCCAAAGTTGAGAATGTGTATATATATGACAATGATATCAATGAAATGTTTATGTTTCAATAAATTATTTTGTAAAGAAATCCATGAGATCAATATAGTTTTTTTGATTGACTCCATGCCCGCTCATATATTCTCTGAACGTAAAATAGCAACCTAATTCATATAATAGATCTGCTGCTTTTCTTCCCCATTCTAAAGGTATAACAGCATCATCTGTTCCATGTGAAACAAAGAATCTGAGTTTTTCCAGTTTCTTTTTATCTTTAACTATATCTTTTAAAAGCTTTTCTTCGGGATAGCTGCTAAGGCATGCTACATAGTTGAATAGGTCTGGATATTTTAATGACAGTGCATAACACAAAATTCCACCCTGACTAAATCCACACAGATTAGCTCTGCTTTCGGTAAGTCCATAATGATTAACTATTTTTAGTATGTTCTCTAAAACGGCATTCAGGGATTCTTGTGCCTGATCTATATCTATAAAATTCTCAGGATTATTAAAATCAATATCATACCATGAATATCCCTCAAATTGAGTATCTTTTGGTGCTCTGAAGCTTATAATTAACCAATCGGCTGGAAGGGTCTCTCTGAAACTGAAAAGGTCTTGTTCGTTACTTCCATACCCGTGAAGCATAAAAAGGATAGGGGTTTTAGGAGTAATATTTTCGGGTTCTCTTACTAGATAATCTAAATTCATAACACAAAGATAATTAATAAATCAAATTACTAAATCTTTACGCATCGAATATTTTTCACTGAATTTATACCAATAGAATATGGATAATAGTTGAATTTTTAGGGAATTAATCTTTTTATTAATTTGATATTGTTTGGATTTTTTTGTTGAAAGTTTTTCATGAAAGTTATTTTTATATTGATAAAAAACCTATATTTGAAACATTAAAAAATCTATTTGGAGAAATGAAGCAATTTTACAAATCAAAAAGTTTATTTAAACTCTCTTTCTTATTCATCGTATTATTTTCGGCAATTTCTGTTCTTAATTCTTGTAAAAAAGATGACGACGATGAAGAATTTAAAGATCACATTGTTCAGTTTGAAGTGAAAGGTACTACCAATGTAATTTCAAAAACTATTGTAACTCAGGTTGGAACTACATCAAATACAATGTATAATACTGCATTAACTCCGCTTCCTTTGCCTTGGACAAGTGGTGAGTTTTTTGTTAACTCCAGCCAGGCTCAGTTAAATCTTTCTGCCAACGCAGATATGCCAAATGATGATTCTAAACTAACCGTTACAATCTATATAGACGGAGAGGTTTCAGAAACTAAAACGGTTACAGGTAAAGGAGTTTTAAGTGTAGCTGTTTTTCACAACTTCTTAGAATTATAGAAAACTAAACCTATACATATATAGAAACCGCTTTATAAGCGGTTTTTTTATTGTATTTAAATCATATTTTGCTGTATGGCTAGGCTTATCAGTTCACTGGAGTTTTTAGCATGAAATTTTTGAAGTAAATTTTTACGATGGGTATCCACTGTCAAAGAACTTAGAAATAACTCTTCTGCAATCATTCCGCTGGTCTTGCCTTGGGTTAGCAGCTTTAAAATTTCTTTTTCACGCTTTGTTAGCCTGGGAATTATAAATTCAGTTTGAGAAGGAGTATTGATGATCTGTTTAGTCTCCGAACAAAATACAATATCACCCGACAAAGCTCCTTTAATACATTTTATGAGTTCATCTATTGATGTATTTTTTAATAAATATCCGCTGGCTCCGTTTTGAATACACTGCATAACAATACTTCTTTCAGAGCGATTACTGAACATAATGACAGAAGTACTGGGTGAGATCTTTTTGATCTCCTGGCAAAGATTAATACCATTAGAATCCGGCAAAGTAATATCTAATAGAATGATATCAGCCGCATTTGAATTAATAAAATTAATGACCTGTGATCCTAATGTGAAACTCTCTGCTATGGAAAATGAAGGTTCTTTTCTTAGCATCATTTTTATTCCTTCAATAACGATAGGATGATCATCTACAATAACGATTTTTATAAGGTCAGATTTCATAAGTGTTGAGTTCAATATTAATGTTTGTTCCTTCATTATCAGAATTGATTTCCATTTTACCCAGAAGATAATTTACTCTATTTCTGATATTCTGAAATCCCATACTCGTAGGTTTAATCGTATCTTTAACGAATCCTCTTCCATTATCTTCAATGGTGATAAAGAATGTATTTTCGGCTTGAGAACATTGTAACAGAATACTGTTAGCCCCGGAATGTTTTACTGCGTTGGCAAGTAGTTCCTGGATAATCCTGTAGATGTGAAGTTGAGTAGATAATGATAGTTCTTTGTGTATGTTGATCGGTTGGAAATCAATAGTAAGGTTTTTTCTTGTATAAAAATCACAAAGGTCACGAAGCGCCGTTTCCAAACCGAAATTTAATAAAGATTCAGGCATTAAATTTCTTGCAATATGCCTTAGTTCACTCACTGAGCGATCCAGCTGCTCCAATATTTTGTAAAAATCCTCGTGCTCTTCACTGACTAAATTATTGGAAGACCAGGTAGAAAAATTAATTTTAACGCCAGCCAGCATCCCTCCAAGTCCATCATGCAAATCTTTTGCAATACGTTCCCTTTCTCTTTCTTCGCCCTCAAGGATAGCTTTTGTAAGCGTTAATTCTTCCTTTTGTTTAATATCAGTAATTTTTTGCTGAAGATTGATTTCTTTTTGTTCTGAAAGCTTTTTGTTCTTTCTATATAATGTTGAAAGGGAAATGGCAAGACTTATAAAAAAAAACGATACCAAACTTAGTCCTAATAAATAATAATTTTTTCTGCTCACTTCAAGTTCTTTCTGCTTTTTCTCAGCATTAAGGCTTGCAATCTTTCTTTCTTTTTCTGCGGTATTGTATTTTGCTTCTAATTTATTGATCTCGAGTTTTATGTTGGCAGCGTTTAGGCTATCACTTAGTTTTGAATGGTATCTGTCCCAGGCTAAAGCTTCCTTAGTATTCCCCATTACTTCATTTATACTTGATAATTGGAGATAAATTGTCTTTCTGTTATTGGCATCTATTACCAGTGTTTTTTCTTTTAGTATACTTTTTAACAAGTCTCTGGCTTCAGTATATTTTTTTTGCTTTTTTAGAATATCATATTTATGAACATAAAACATCTGTGTAAGCAAGTTCTGTTGAAATTTCTTAGTGTAATAAAGTCCTTTTTCAATAGCTGACAAGGTTTCTTCATTTTTTTGTTTTGTGATATAGTATAAAGTTTTGTTATAAAAATAATACGAATTCGATGAAGAGTCCGGATAAGGCTGAATAAGCTTTTCTGCTTTATCCAGAAATGATTTTCCCATATCTCCTTTTGCCTGATAAAAGAAATTACTTGCAATATTTAAATACGTAAAGAACAGTTCTGAAGAAGCTGGGGCATTTTTTTCAAGAATTTCAAGGGCTTTGTTATTGTAATTTTCTGCTTTTTTAAATTCGGCATTATAAGTAAACATAAGAGCCAGTTGGGTATATTCAAATCCTAAATTCCTGCTGTTTTCATATTTTGCAATGAGCGGAATACTCTTTTCAAGCATGATTTTAATTAGGAATGGGTAGCCCTCTTTGTTCTTTTGAGCTATTCCATAGCCAAACCAGGATCTCGATTGTAAAAACTCGGATTCCTTATTTTTGAATTTGGATAATAATTCTGTGCCTTTCAAATAGGATGCAGCGGCTTTTTCTTTATCACGATCCGCATAATACTGACCCTGATAATAAAAATATTGGGCAGAAATAAAAGGATTGGACTTTCCTAATGACCGGGCGGTTTCAAGATGTTTTTTGCTAAGAGTAGAGTCTGTATTTCGGTAATAATTAGATAATAGGAAATAAGCAGCAGCTTTTGATTGATTATCGGTTTTTAATCTCACAACATTCTGCAAACTGTCTATGTAGGACTTTTCGTCAAGTGGCACAATTTGCTGGGATCGTAATGCCAGTGAAAGTAAAATGCTAATTACAAGACCTAATTTTTTCAATTTTTATGAATTTTAGTTCTGATTATGAATGTTTTATTATATGTGCTACAATTTAATTAAAATTTTTAGCACAGAAAATACCTAAGATTGGGTAGAAATAATTACTGTTTTTAAAGGATTGATAATATCTTACTACCAGAATAGTTTTGTAATTATAAAATAAGCAAATCATAGAATTGAACAATTGTAGGAAATTTAAACAAAAACTTATGAAAAAAATGTGGTTAAATAATAGATTAAAAAGAGCCGTTATAGCAATGACTGCGACAGTGCTCTTAGGGTTTATATCATCATGCAGCAATGATGATGACGATAATAACGATGGAGGTGGTTCGGGAACTAGCCATAAGGTAATTTTTAAAGCACAGGTATCTCCAGGAAGCACTATAACTGGTGCAGTATATGGATACGATGCTATTAATACTGAAGCAAACGGATTGAGTGGGACAAGCTGGACGAGCCCTGAATTTACGGCTCCTGCTGGAGCTGTTATGGTAAATGGAGGAGTAGTTGGTACAGGTGCTAATGCTAATGCTACAGTAAAAGTACAGGTTTATATAGATGGTCAGTTGAAAAAAGAAGGAACAGGAAGTGGTACAAGTCTTTCTGGACAAGTTAGTTATTCTTTCTAATCATACCTATATTTTATTTAGTGGTAAAGCCATGAGAGAGGTCTCATGGCTTTTTTTTTGTAGAAATGCAGAATAACAAAAGATTATATTAAGTCTATATGTCAAAGTGTTTCTTGTATTTTTTAATTATTGAACTTTAATAATAAAGTAACTTTTCTTTCCTTTCTGAAGCAATAAGAACTTGCCATTGATCAGGTCTGTTTCATTCGCAGTAAAAGTATCATTTACTTTTTGCTTATTGATAGAAATTGAATTTCCTTTAATTTCTCTTTGAGCTTCACTTTTTGATTTTAGAAATCCTGATTTTTCTGAAAGCAGATCAACAATGTTTATTCCTAAGACATCATCTTTTGCTACTTCTTTTTGTGGAACTCCATCGAAAACTTCAAGAAAAATTTCTTCATCCAGGCTTATTAAATCTTCAGCAGTAGAACGTCCGAAAAGAATTTCAGAAGCTTTTAAGGCTTTTTCATATTCTTCTTTTCCATGCACCCATACTGTCACTTCTTCTGCTAACTTCTTTTGCAGTTTTCTTTCATGCGGAGCAGTTTTATGCTCTTCGATTAGGGCTTCAACTTCTTCTTTGGGAAGGAATGTATAGAATTTAATGAATCTTTCAGCATCAGCATCGGTAGCATTTAACCAAAACTGGTAAAATTTATAAGGAGAAGTTCTTTTTTTATCCAACCAATAGTTTTCACCACTTTCAGATTTTCCAAATTTGGAACCATCTGCCTTCGTAATTAAAGGAACGGTTAAAGCAAAAGCTTCACCCTGAGCCTTTCTACGAATTAATTCAGTTCCAGTAGTGATATTTCCCCACTGATCGGTACCTCCCATTTGTAACTTTACGTTATTGTTTTGGTATAGGTGAAGGAAGTCATATCCCTGAATTAGCTGGTACGTAAATTCTGTAAAACTCATCCCATCAGCTCCGGCTTCTCCAGAAAATCTTTTCTTTACAGAGTCCTTTGCCATCATATAATTTACGGTGATGTTCTTACCTACATTTTTAGCGAAATCTAAAAATGAGATGTTTTTCATCCAATCGTAGTTGTTCACCAATTCAGCTTTGTTAGGGCCGTCTCCCTCAAAATTCAAAAAATTTGAAAGTTGGTTTTTTAAACAATCAACATAGTATAATAGAGTCTCCTCATCCAAAAGGTTTCTCTCCGCAGACTTTCCTGAAGGGTCACCGATCATTCCTGTAGCACCACCTACCAGGGCAATAGGCTTATGACCATGCTGTTGAAAATGCGCTAGAATTTTGATTTGAATAAGACTTCCGATATGTAAAGAATCAGCGGTTGGATCAAAGCCAATATACGCAGTCGTAACCTCTTTATTCAGTTGCTCATCGGTTCCTGGCATCATATCAGCAAAAAGGCCTCGCCATTTTAATTCTTCAATAAAGGAGTTCATATTATAATTTTCTTTAAAATTTAACTGGGCAAAGATAATGAATTAAGGGGAAAATTGCTAAATAGAGGATTTGTTAAATGGCTAAATAGCAAAACCGAGGAATCGCGGAATCGTAAAATTGTAAAAGAGGTTAAAAAAATATTTTGTTTTCCTACGATTTAGCTATTCAGCAATTTTACGATTTTACAATTAAGCGATTTCGCCTTTCAGCTTTTCAGCCATTCTGCAATTTAGCGATTTAACGATTTTGCAGTTCAGCGATTCCGCCTTATTGCCATTTCCCTCAAAATAAATTATATTTGTTATTAAATGAATGACGAACAGCTATTTTTGCTTATCCAAAAGGCTAAAGACAAAGATCAGAAAGCCCAGACAAAACTCATTAATGTTTTTTGGGTAGATGTCTTTTCTTTTGTAATGAAAAAAGTACATGATGAGAATGATACAGATGAGATTACTGTGAATGTTTTCTCAAAAGTATTATCCAAGCTGGATATGTATGATCCCCACTTTCAGTTTAAAACATGGATATTGACGATCGCTCAGAATACCGTCATCGACTTTTGGAGAAAAAAGAGTCGTGAAAACCAAGATCCTACTGAGAACCTGGATGAGGTAAAAAATCAGTTTGCAAAATCACCTGAAGAATTAATGATATCTAATGAAGAACAGAAGAAGATCATTAAAACCATAGAATCTTTAGATGCTAATTATCAGGATATTATTAAGCTTCGATTTTTTGAAGAAAAAAGCATAAAGGAAATTGCAGAAGAATTAGGTATTTCAGTTGCTAATACTAAAGTTAGGGTAATGCGTGCAAAAAAAGTATTGGCCGAATTATTAAAGAATAACGAATTCGATGAGGATTAACTGTAAATGAATTTTTAAGGCATTAAATTTTTTCCTTAATAATTAGAATAATCATCTTAATTAAACTTAAATCCTTAAACAACCTTAATGGTCTAATTTTATATTATAAATGAAACTCAGCTTTTGTTTTTGGAAATATAAAAGTTCTTTCTTCTGAATTTCTATTTTGCAGATTAATTTTCCAGTCTTTTTTAATGACAGTTTCTTTTTCTGATTTACCATTGTCGGGGTTATCTTTGTCTTCTACCTCTTTGGAATAGACAAGTTGCCCTGTAGACAGATTATAATCCATATCTGCCCAATAGTCTCCCGGTCTTCCATAGCTTAAAGAATGTCCGATCAATTCAAAGTGTCCATTTTGGAATCGATATTTATCCGTATATCCCCACTTCCAGCTGCTTCCTCCTGCTTGAGTAATTTCTAAAATGCCCTTTTTTATGACAGCACCTTGATAAGGATCTCCCATCATTCCTCCATGTTTACTTTCCAGAACAGCATTTCTGGATTTTTCTAAAATAGTCCATTTTCCATTCGCTTTTTTCAGAATTTGAATCTCACGGATGTTGCCCATATCTGTGGTATCCTTTGTGTTGTAAACAATTATTTTTTCAGGAATTTTGTCCCCATCCAGATCTCCGTCTACCGTTTCTAGGATGTCAGAACCTTTCGGTTGAAATTCTTTTTGAGCAGAATATAAAGTACTTAGTAATAATGATAATAGGCAGAATATAGTTTTCATCGGCGAATTTTGATGTTTCAATTTACAATTATATTTTTAATTATACGTTCCATCAATTTCTCCGTTAGATGGTTTCCATTAAAAATTCCTTAACTTTGAACTTCAATTTTAGAAATGGAAAATTTAGTTCAAGACACTACCGTTCAAAAACCAAAGTGGATTCGTGTAAAACTTCCTACCGGAAAGAATTACAGAGAACTGAGAAGTTTGGTTGATAAATATAAATTAAATACAATTTGCCAGAGTGGAAGCTGCCCGAATATGGGTGAATGTTGGGGGGAAGGAACTGCAACTTTCATGATCTTAGGGAACATCTGTACACGAAGCTGTGGATTTTGTGGAGTAAAAACCGGAAAACCGTTAGATGTTAACTGGGATGAGCCTGAAAAAGTAGCACGTTCTATCAAATTAATGAAGATCAAACATGCTGTGCTTACTTCTGTAGATCGTGATGATTTGAAAGATATGGGATCCATTCTTTGGGGTGAAACTGTAAATGCTGTGAGAAGAATTTCTCCAGGTACTACAATGGAAACTCTGATCCCGGATTTCCAGGGATTGACAAAACATCTTGACAGATTAGTAGACGTAGCTCCAGAAGTGATCTCTCACAATATGGAAACGGTAAAACGTTTAACAAGAGAAGTAAGAATTCAGGCAAAATATGAAAGAAGCCTTGAAGTATTAAGATATCTGAAAGAAGCGGGGCAAAGAAGAACAAAAACAGGAGTAATGCTTGGTTTAGGAGAAACAAGAGATGAGGTTTTCCAAACTATCGAAGATATCAGAAATGCGAATGTAGATGTTATTACAATGGGGCAATATTTACAGCCTACTAAAAAGCATTTACCCGTAAAAAAATTCATTACACCTGAAGAGTTTGATGAATTTGGAGACTTTGCAAGAAGCTTAGGTTTCAGACATGTTGAAAGTTCACCACTAGTAAGAAGTTCTTATCACGCTGAAAAACATATTCACTAAAATATAATCGCTCCAATTCCGGAGCGATTTTTTTATCAAAAAATATAGATAGAACGTGGAATAGTCGTCAGTTCGAGTGAAATTATTTTTAATGACAGTTAAAAATAATTTTGTATCGAGAACCTGTCCCTAAAATTTAAACTTTGATTTTGTTAATCGCAAAGACGCAAGAATCTTCATAAATGCTCTGTTTTTTAAGGTGCAAGGATTTTTATCTACGATAAAAATGAATGTACAAACTGCTATACAACATTTGTCATTCCATTGAAATCTAATTTTTTTTAAATTCTTCATAAAGATTCCTACGGAATGACAAGGTTAAAAACGAAAAACTCTATTCTCAAAGATTTGTATAAAAATACACCACTTCAAATGACGCGAAAATTTAAAGATTTTACAGTTTAACGATTAAACAATTTCACATTTTAACAATTTAGCATTTTCACCTTTCCACTTTCCACTTTCAATTTTCCACTTTCTCCAAATGCCTTTTCCTAAATTCCGACGGCGTTTCTCCCAAGTGTTGTTTAAACAGCTTATTAAAATAGGATAGGCTTTCAAAACCCACCTGGAAGCACACTTCCGTTATAGAAGAATCTTTTAATAAAAATATTTTAGCCTGATTAATTCTGTAATTGTTTACAAAGTCTGTAAACGTCATATTGGTTTGCTTTTTAAAGTAGCGACAGAATGCGGGAGTACTAAGACTTACCATTTCAGCAATTTGATTGACATTCGTTTTTTTATCATAATTTTCATGAATGTAGTCGTAAATCGTCCCCATTCTTATTTTATCATTCAGAAACCATTTGATTCTTGTGTCTTCACTATTAAGCTCTTTAACCTCATTTGAATTGGCTAAGATTTGTAGAATTTCAATTAATCCCATAAGAGAATCAAAAGTTCCGGTATTCATCATGGTGTGCATTTTTTCTACGACCCTTTTTTTTGTTTCACCAGAAAAAGAGAGCCCCAGGTAGGAACGTTCCAAAAGAGTTTTGATGTGATCAAATTCAGGAACAGGAATAATGATATCCTGAAGAAAATTCTCTCTCATCTGAAGAACCAGTTGCTTACATTCCGTTTGGATCTTGTAATCAAAATTGAGGTGAGGGACATTGGAACCAATAAGAAGAAGATCACTATCTGTAAAACCTGAAATATCTTTACCCACATGTCGGATTCCATTGAGAGCTTCAACATAAACCAATTCTATTTCGGGATGATAATGCCAAAAAAAACAATTTTTCAGAGAAGGCGCAAAAAGCTTGAATGATTTTCCTTTTTCAAAGTCAATAATTTCTTTCTGAATTTTCATTTGGTTCTATCTTGATTAATTCTAAGGTTAAAATTAATCAAAAAGGTTAATATGGAGCAAATTTTTATCATTTGAGTAGAAGTAAAAACGGATATTTCTGTCGATTTTTGCACTTTCAAATTAGAGGATTGTTGACATTGTACAAAACAATAGAAATAACCTTAAGAACTTTAAATGATATGGGAATAGATAAGAGGATAATACCATTGGCCATAGGTGGTTTGGGGATTGGAACGACAGAGTTTACTATTATGGGTTTACTGCCTGATATAGCAAAAACTTTACAGGTAAGTATTCCGGAAGCCGGACATCTGATCTCTGCCTATGCACTGGGAGTGGTTATTGGCGCACCAATATTGATCGGTTATTCTGTGAAATTTCCTCCAAAAAAAGTCTTAATTGTTTTAATGATGATTTTTACATTGTTTAATGGGCTGTCTGCAATAGCACCCGATTATACAAGTATGTTGATCATTAGATTTCTTTCAGGTTTACCACATGGAGCATTTTTTGGTGTGGGAACAGTGGTTGCTTCAAGATTGGCAGGAAAAGGGAAGGAGGCATTTTATATTTCGTTAATGTTTACTGGACTTACTGTGGCTAACCTTGCAATGGTCCCTTTGGTAACTTATATTGGACATACTTTCCACTGGAGATGGTATTTCGTAATTGTTGCTGCCATAGGTTTATTTGCGCTCTTATTTTTAAAATTCTGGCTTCCTGCTATGGAAACCAAGCAAGATACCCACTTCCTTGAAGAATTAAAATTTCTAAAGCATAAACAATCCTGGTTGGTATTATTAATTACTGCCATTGGGTTTGGAGGACTTTTTACATGGTTCAGCTATATAACTCCATTAATGACGATCATTGCTGGGATTAAAGCCAGTCAGATGGCCTATGTAATGATTCTGGCGGGAGCTGGAATGGTGGTAGGAAATTTAGCCGGTGGCTTTTTATCTGATAGATTAGGCCCCGAAAAGACATGTGTTCTTTTATTATTTTTGATGATGTCTTCATTAGCGGGTGTATTTTTCTTTTCAGAAAATAGAATGATAGCACTGGTACTTACATTTATTTGTGGTGCATTATCTATGTCTGTTGCTGCGCCAATCAACATTATGATGATGAAAGCGGCTCCGAGAAGTGAAATGATGGCTGCTGCTTTTATGCAAGCTGCTTTTAATATAGCGAATGCCATGGGAGCTTTTTTAGGAGGAATTCCTTTAGAACACGGTTTCTCATTTAAATATCCTTCTCTTGTTGGAGTAGGAATGACATTTATAGGGTTGCTGATCAGTATACGATATATGTATTTGTACAGAGTGTCTCAATCTGGAGAAGAAGCTGGTGTAGAATGTGTACCATGTGATAAATAACATTTAAAAAAAGAGGCAATTGCCTCTTTTTTCGTACCCTTTATGCTTCCACTTCATTTCCATTCTTGCACCAATAAAGGGCATTGTATACATTTTCCTTTGGAAAGGATTTAAATTCACCGGGCATTAAAACACTGAAAATATCAGTAAAGTTTTGAACTCCCTCGCTATTGGTAACAATAGCTGTACGATTCCATTTGGTCAAATTTTTCAATCCTAAAAATGCATCCTGTAGCCAGGCGCCCATTGTAAAATTATCCAGATCGGTATCTAAATACAATAAATAATTAAGTTCATCAAACTGATCCACTTTCTGTTTTACGTGGGGAATAACCAGTTTCTCAAAATCTTCTCGGGTGACTTCCCCTGTTGCATTGAATGCTGCAACATTCTCAGGGGCATCTGGAATAATTGTAATCATAGTATATTTTTTATGGTTTGGTGATATTTCACCAACAACAATTACACCATTAATAGCTGTGTAAGCGTTAAAATACTCACAAATATTAGTACTTTAGTGTAAAATATCAATATGGATTTAAAATCTAATGAACCGTTTTGGTTGCTAAAGAATGGAATTCTAGCCTCTTACCCCTCATTGAAAAGTGATGAAGAATGTGACGTATTGGTTATAGGTGGTGGGATAACAGGCAGCTTAGTAGCTCATCAAATGATACAAGATGGTTATAAAACAATCCTTATTGATAAACGTGAAATTTGTAACGGAAGTACCTCTGCAACCACCTCTATGCTACAATATGAAATTGATGTTCCGCTTTTTGAACTTATTGGTAAAATTGGAGAAAAAGGAGCTGTTGACAGTTATAGAGCCTGTTCAGATTCCATTGATAGGATAGAAATGCTGACGAAACAATTAAGATCACAAGCTGGATTTAAAAGAAAAAAGTCTTTGTACTTCGCATCAAAAAAGAAGGATGTTGATTGGCTTAAAAAAGAATTTGAAGCGAGGAAAAAATATGGATTTAAAGTTAAATGGCTTGAATCCGATGAAATTGAAAATGAATTTGGCTTCCGCAATACGTATGGAGGTATCATATCCAGACAGGGAGCAAGTATTGATGCATTTAAATTTGCTCATGAATTATTGGAGTTCAATCGGGGAGAAGGTCTAGGTATATTTGATAAAACAGAAATGAAATCTGTAGAATACCGTAAAGACCATAATTTGGTCACTACTACAAATGGGCCCCAAATCAAAACAAAAAAGATCATCTATTGTATAGGATATGAGAGCAAAAATTTGATTACAGAACATTTTGTAAATCTGAAAAGCACATACGCTATTGTTTCCGAGATCGATCATGATAAATTTAAAAATATAAGCAGCACATTGGTTTGGAATACAGATGAGCCTTATATGTATATGAGAACAACGGATGATGGACGATTATTGATTGGAGGAGGAGACGAAGATTTCTATAATGCTGAAAAACGGGATGCTTTACTTAATAAAAAGGAAAAAGAGATTCTAAAGACTTTGAAAAAAATAAAGCCTGATTATCATTTTTATACTGATTTTGTATGGGCTGGAACTTTTGGAGAAACGAAAGATGGGTTGCCTTTTATAGGAGAACATAAAAAATTTAAGAACTCTTATTTTGTATTAGGTTTTGGTGGCAATGGAATTACCTTTTCAGTCACTGGAATGGAAATGGCTTCCCTGTTTATGAAAAACAAAAAACATCCCTTATCAGGATATTTTAAATTTGGCAGATAAAGAAACCGACGGTTGATATTCTCAAAGCCGTCGGTTCTAAAACTATGAAAATTAAAATCATATCATTTATACATCTATAAATGAAGTGACCTAAAAGTAATTAGTACGATGGTGGCTGAGGCTCTCGAAGCCACCATTACAGGCTATACCCATTTTTCTTAGCTAACTCCAAAATCGATTTTTCAATTGCTTTTCCAAGATCGTCAGAATCGGTATTGCCTCGTTTTTTCATTTCTTTATCAATGTACTGTTGTCTCTTTATAGAAAGTTCTTCAATTTCACGTTGAATTTTTCCACGTTCTGAAGATTTTAAAGCAACGACTTTTTTCACCTCTTCTTTACTTTTACCTTTTAATTCAGCGGGAAGCTCACTTTCTTTAATGGTAGTAATGAAGTCGACGTCTTTTTCTGCTTTGTCTACAAGATCCCAGTGATCATTTTTGTAAGCGTTCTTTTTGCTTTTGGCAACTGTTCTTTCCACGGCATTGGAAACAGATTGGACTTCTGCATTTTTATCCTGCATTACCTGTTTGTTTTTGAATTCAGAGCCATGGCTTCCGTAATACATATAAGTATCATTCAATTTTGTATTGCATTCTGAAATTCTAATGTCGTAGGGCGTTTCAATATAAATTACTTTTCTGTCGCTGTCTATATTAAAATATTTTCCATCACCAGTAACGGCACCGTTTTGCCAGAAGGATTGGATTCCTTCATTTCTGTCGCCACAGAAAATAGTATTGGTGTAAATCTTCTTAGCTTTAGCAGACGAAATAACTTCCTTATAATTAATTCTTCCCTGATCAAAAGGCTCGTTCCCGGCAATATAAATCAGTTTCATGCTTTTATCATTTTTATCCCAATTGAGATTCATACTTGCATCACGGATTACGGCACCACAATATTCGCTTCCTCCATTGGTTCTTAAAGCAAATAGTTTTTCTGAAACCAGATCTAAATCCTGTGTCAGGGGAGTGACTTGTCTAATGAAATTTTCATCCCGAATTCCGTCGTTTCCGTATTCATAAAGTGCGATTTCTATCTGTGGTGCTTTACCATCGTATTTCAATGTTGTCAAGGTATTCACGATATTCCATAATCTTGATTTTGCCTGATCGATCAGCCCGTCCATACTGTTCGAAGTATCTAATAAAAGAGCAACCTGGATCTTATTTTCTTTAGCTGCTTGATTTGGTGCTAAAGAAGCATTTTGTGTCACTAAATCATTGGTTACAGTATTATTTCTACCTGCACAACGATTATCTGTCAGGCTATTTGAGCTTAAAAAAGCGGCGCCTAGACTCAATGTTAAAATTTTTAAAGTTGTCATTATTTATATTTTTAATTAGGTTATCTGCTGTAATATTGGACTTGCATGTCTTTTGGATATTTCACTTCAAAAGAGAAGTTGATAATATCTGAATTTCCACTGTTGATTTTTCTGTTCCAAAGGATGCTTCCCGTTTTTTCATCGAGGTTTCCGTTTCCTATTTCCAATGATTTTACGGAGATTTTAGAATTTTCACTGATTGGAAGCTGGTCAAGGATTTCAAGATCAATGTTTTCTTTTGTGTTATTTCTTACATGTATTTGATAAGATTCTGTTTCCCACTTATTTGAATTGAGTGTTTTTTGAGAAGTTTTATCTTCTACTTTTATTCTTTTTACTGTAATTCTTTCATCTGCACCAAGAGAGATTGGGAACTCATCTTTGATATAGTTGCTTGTGATATTTGTTTTTCCGATATAATTATCTTCAAAATAGATATTGGCTTCTCCGGAAATCAGATTAAGATTTTGCCAGTTTTTCACAAATGCCATCAGGAATACCTGATTGTTGAGCTTTGATACGGTATGATATTTATAAGTAGCATTTACTTCTTTTTTATCCAAAATCACATACTGTTCCTTTTCCTGGCTTACAATAGTCTGATTGAATTTCAGTTCATACATCACATTCATCTGATTGTCGGAGACTGTTGCGATTGGTACCTGGCTTATTGGAACAACTTGCTCAGCCCGCATCTGATATGCATTCGTCATATCTGCTTTTGCTTTCATTGAATATCCTGCAAGTTCTTTTTGAGAATCATAGGCTGTATATTCTGCTACGTACAATGGAGATAAAATGGGTCTATTCTGGTTATATGAAGGTCTGTAAGTCGAAACAAAAAGTTTTACATTATTCCAGTCCTGACCTGTTTTCTGATATATTTTTCCTTTATATGCAATCTCAAGAGGTTTCTTGGTAGATTCTGCACGCAAATCATAGGAAGGTACCCAACCAGCATTAGAAACAATATAACTTATACCCAGATTGATATTCATTTCCCGATCTGCGAGAATTTCAAGAAGTAGTTCCTTTTTGTTTTGATTTTTATGCGTTTGTTCTTCTGTAAACTGCTTATTGATCTTAGCTATACTTTCATCAAATCCACTTTTCTGTTCATTCAGTAAGAATACCTGATTATCAATTTCGAGCATTCTCTTTCTGTAGAACTCGGTAAGTTTGATCAATTGATCCTGGGGAGTCGATTTATCATTGGTAGAAACTTTAAGATTATCGTTGATTATATTTTGCTCACCTGTCAGGTTTTTAATCTGAATATTTAATAAGCTTACTTGTCGCTGTAGCTTTTTCCTTTCATCCTCCAGTTTTTTTTCACCCTCGGACATTTCATCATTCTTCAGATAATTACTCTGTGGAGTAATGGAAAGAAGAGTCGTATTTTTTTCGAGATTGATTTTATAAGTGTTTTCATCAATATCATTAGGAAGACTCATAATTCTTACTGTATTTTTTCCTTTCTGTAAAGAAATACTGGTGCTGCCAAAGACTTTGGCTCCCTGCAAGAATAGAGTAGCTTGTTTTACATCAATTTCTTTTTTTATCTCTTGCGATTTGAAAAGTGAAACTGTGAGGAGTATTAAAAAGTATTTCATAGCGTATTATTTAAAATTCTAAAGTAAAATTATCTGTATTCCAGGCTGAAAATCTGAAGACTTGGTGAGGAGGAGTTTTGACTTGGTGAATGAGTCGGGAGAGAAAAAAAGCAGTTCGAAAGAACTGCCTTTATTCTATTTTAAAGTATCTCGTATCTTGTTTTAATGCTGTACTTTAATTTGATATTTTCAATATTATCAAATGAGTAATCAACTCCTGCATCAGCTTCCATTTGTACGCTGCTTGATTTTCTTGAATAAGCTGCCATTGGTAAAACAGTGTCGCTCGTGTAGTCTTCTATTTCTACAATTTCCAAAGGAGCGCCTACTTTTTTACCCATACTTTCTAATAAGTAATCTGCTTTTTCTTTGGCTGCTTTTAAAGCATTTATCTTCACAGTTTTTCTAAATTCAGCAATTTTGGTATTCTTTACCTCTGAAACATTCAGGTTACTTACCCATTTTTGGTTCAATCCTTCAAATACTTTGCTTAAGTTGGTTTTTGCATTTACCTTAAACTGAAAGCTCTTTGTAAACTTGTTTGTTTTTGAATAAAGATTCTGATACATCGATTTGAAGGTGATGTCCTCATTCTTTACTCCATTGCTCTTTAATGTTTCGAATAATTTCTTTTCATTATCAGCCAGCTCATTCTTATTGTCGGCTTTTATTCCGATGTTAAAGATGATCTCATCCGGTTCAACTTCCATTTCAGCAACTCCTGTTACTTCAATTGCATTTTTCTTTACTTCCTGTGCGCTTATTAAACTTCCTGCTGTAAGGAATCCGATTAATAAAAAATGTCTCAATTTCATAATTTTTTGTTTTAAATTCTGAAGTAAAATTAGTCTGATTCAAAACCGGAAATTGAGAGACTTGGTGAAATGAAGTTTTCACTTGGTGAAAGAACAAAAAAACGACAGCCGGTGAGAACTGTCGTTTTTTTTATTAAAAGATTAAAAGATTAAAAGATTAAAAGATTAAAAGATTAAAAGATTAAAAGATTAAAAGATTAAAAGATTAAAAGAACTTGCTAAACACTAATTTTGCACTATCAACTATCAACTATCAACTATCAACTTCTCATTTTCAACTTTCAATTTTCAGCTGCCTCCCTCTAATGCAAAAAATAAACCTTAGAAATCTTATCATTCTTTATCTCATAAATAGCAGTTGCTTCTATCTTTCCATTTTTTCTAACTCCTGAAACACTTTCTCTATCTATAACAAAATTACCATTGATGATCCTGTTTTTAATTTCACAATGGAGATCTGGTGTTTTATCAAACATGGCACTATAGCTTTTTCTCATTGCTTCTTTTCCTTTGCTGATTAATGTATTAGGGAAAGTATATAACTCGACATCTTCAGAATAAGGCTCAAGGAACGCATCAATATTCCTTGCATTGTAGCCATTCAATTGTTGTTGAGCAAGAATTTCAGGTGTTACCTTCAAAATTTTATCAGCTTGTAGTGGTTGTCCGTTTTTAAAAACCATTTCGATATTTGTAAGGTGATCTAAATTTTCAGTAGGATCCGAATTCAGAAGTACCATATCTGCAATTTTCCCTGTAGTAATACTTCCTGAGGTATTCTCTTTATTAAAAATTTTAGAAGGATTGATCGTCGCCGACTGAATAACCTGCCAATTGCTCATTCCACTTTCTTTCATTGCTTTAAGTTCGGCAATAAAAGAGGTTGCGTGTTGGGTGGCAATATTTCCGGCATCCGTACCTGCAGCAATCGTTACTCCTCCGTCAGAAAGCTTTTTTAAATTAATGACTCTTATAGAATCCTTTTTTCTGGCATAAACATCTATTTGGGGTAGATTAAAGCGCTTTTTCAGCTTGTTGATCATTGTAGAATCTGAAGAGCCAGACAAGTGTTTTAGATCATAAATAGATCCAACTGTTTGTGGATTGGAGTTCTCTAATTCATAAGTGTTATACTGCTTCTTCTGTGCATAGGTTTTATAATAGTTATCCATTACAGTCAATGTAGGGCTTAAAACAACATTTTTTGATTTCAGAAGTTTTACAAAAGCATCAGGAACTACTTCATCTTCTACGTCATGTACTAAAAAATCGGCACCATTCTGTACAGCAATTTGTGCTGTTATCCTTTCTGTCGCATGTACAGCAACCTTTAAATTATTTTTGTGAGCCTCATCAATGATTGTTTTTATAATAGGTTCATATTTCTTTGCAGTAGCTTCCATTTCCTTTGGATCAGCCATTACGATGTACCATATTTTAATAAAATTAGGTTTATAGGGAAGTTGTTCCTGAACCATTTTTTTGGCTTCTTCAATGGTCGTTACCAATTTGAAAGGTTCATTTTTATCCAGGTTTTTAAATGCTTCAGGTTCATATGTTGTAAGAAGTGGTCCTGTCATATAAACAGATGGTAATGTCATATTCTTTGAAAATGTATCTCTTAGACCCAGAAAATTATAGGTAGCCCCTGCGTCTACTACAGACGTGATTCCACTTTTAAGATAACGCAATAAAAAGTCTTCCATATTGTTATGTACCCAATCAATTTCTTTTTCATACGGAGCTTGTTTTCTTAGATCAAATGCATCAGGTCTTGTATATAACCCTCCACTTTGGAAAAAATGAACGTGAGCATCTGTCATTCCCGGTATAAGAAATTTACCCTTCCCATCTATAGTCGTAGCATTTTGTGGTACTTTTATTTTATTAGCAGGCTTGACATCAGAAATAAGGTCTTTACTAACAACAACTGTTTGATTGGGAATCAGTTTTTTGTTAGTAATATCTACAACTGTTACATTTTGTATGTAGGTCTGTGCGTGGATCTTACCGGATAAGAAACAAAGTATGAATAGTAAATAAAAATGGGTCTTCATGAGTTTCAGTTTATGTTGTTTGTAAATCACAAATATATGAAAACAGTATCATCAATATGTACCCGTGTGAAACTTGGTGAAATGTAGTTTTGACTTGGTGAGTCATAAGAAACTATACATAAAGTTTTAGTTACTTTGCATTATAGAATAAAAAAGGTGAAGCAACTTTTCAAAATAATAGTAATCATCACATTAGCGATAGGAAATTTTTCTTTCGCTCAGGATTCTACAAGGGTTGTAAAAGCTCTGAAATCAGCATCAAAACTTAAAGTGGCTGTCGATAATAATGATAATAAAACGGTAGCGGAAACTTATGTAGGAATGGCTAGTGATTATTATAATCAGGGAAACTATGCCAAAAGTGAGGAATACCTTATAAAGGCCAGAAATGTCTACCAAAACCTGAATGATAAAAAGAATCTGGAACTCGTTACCCGTAAACTAGCTCAATCTCAGGAGAAGCAAAATAAGATAACCCCTGCCATAAATAATTACAGCCGTGCAGCAGAAATAAGTTTTACAAAGGAAAGCCGCAGTATGAATTCCAATGATGCTACAAGGCTTTCTTCACCTTCTCAGGAAGCAAAAGCAGAAGCAATAAAAAGTAATATAGATATTAGCCAAAAAGAAAATGAGAAAGCAGATCTGGCGGCTGGTTACAGTCAGTTAGCAGATATAAATATTCAACAAAATAATATTCCTCAGGCGGAACAGAATCTCAAGAGTGCCTATACGATTTCTAAAAAGCAATTAGAACCACAACAGGCTTTGGAAATCAATCAAAAGCTAACCAATTTTTACGTTGATAATAAAGACTTTGATAAAGCGATTGCGGCCAAGAAAAAAGTATTAAAAGAGGATTTTGTGAAAGATGATTCTCAAACAAAGGTGGAGCAGATTCAGGAATTGGCTGATATCTATATTAAGAAAAATGATCCCAAAAGTGCAATCGAAGAGCTAAAGAACGCATATGGAATAGCCTTGGAGAAAGGACATACTTTAGAGGCACAAAAAAGTGTCAAGAGGTTAGACAGTCTCTATAGTGTTTCCGAAAATACAGATGCTTCAGTACAATTGTACAGAGATTTCCTGGGAAGACTACCGGATCTTGTATCAAAGGACAGGAGCCTCGTTGATAATAAAATTCTTGAAGATACAGAGCAAAGAATTTCTCAATTAGAAAAAGAACGCGAATTAAAAGATGAACTGATCCGAAAGAAAAATGTTTTTAACTATAGCCTGATTGGTGCATTGGTCCTATTGCTAGGATTAATAGGCTTTATATTCTGGACACTTCGTAAAGTTCAGATCAAAAATAAAAAAATTGCTTTGCAGTCGCTTCGACGAGAAATGAATCCTCATTTTATTTTTAATAGCTTGAATAGCGTCAATCAGTTTATCACAACAAACAATGAATTGGAAGCCAATCAATATTTAACCAAATTTTCGAAACTCATGCGTGGTGTCATGGAAAATTCGGCTGAAGACTTTATCCCTTTCCAGCAAGAACTTGATTTACTGCAAAATTATCTGGCACTGGAGAAAACTCGTTTTGCGGATAAATTTGATTATGAAATTGATGTTGATGAAAATCTTAATTTACAAAGTTTACATGTTCCCGGAATGTTGGTTCAACCATTTTTAGAGAATGCTATTTGGCATGGATTGAGATACCGAAAAGAAAAAGGATTTTTAAAACTCAGTTTTGAAAAAGTGAATCAACACCTGAAAATCAGTATTGATGATAATGGAATCGGGATTGAGGAAAGCAAAAAATTAAAAACAGAGCACCAAAAAGCAAGGGAAGGACGTGGAATGAAAAATACCATGGAGCGAATCGGTTTACTCAACGATCTTTACAAACAAGATATCCGTTGTAAGGTAACAGATAAAAAGAATGAGCCCGGAGTTTTAGTAGAAATAGAATACAGACTTTAAATGGGCACTTTGTAAAAATTTTCGATAGTCATTGTAACTTAATAAAAAATAATATTGTCTATAGAGTATAGAATCAAATATTTATAAAAACTATTTTGCAATGAAAACTAATACCCTTGGAAAACTAGAAGATGCTCCGGTGAATATTAAGATTAAACTCGCCGGGCTTTGGACTTCTGTAACCCTATGCTATTTGTATGGTGATTATTTTGAACTATATACTCCCGGTAAAGCAGCAGGTCTTACCAATGGGACTAATTTGCTGGATACCCCTTTTAAATTGTTTTTGGCCTCACTACTCCTAGCAATCCCGGCTGTAATGGTAATGTTTTCCTTGATATTAAAACCTTCAATCAACAGAATTCTAAATATTATTTTCGGGTTATTCTTTACAGCAATTATGTTATTGATAGCAGTGACTTCATTTTCTGCATGGTATGCATTTTATGTTTTTCTGGCTATTTTAGAAAGTGTGATCACGCTATTAATAGTTTGGTATGCCTGGAAGTGGAGAAGAGTTTAGTGCAGTGACTTTCGATCTAAAGATTGTATGTAAAGCTAAATATTTCTATTTTTACAGTACAACTGAAATTCATTCAGATCTACTTAAATGAAAATAAAAGCGGTTATCATAGACGATGAGGTTATTGCGAGAGAAGTTTTGAGAAGCTATCTCACAAAATATTGTCCACAGGTTGAAATCCTTGGGGAAGCTGAAAATATAAATGATGCAGTTCCCCTTATTGCAGAGAAACAGCCTCAGCTTGTTTTTCTGGATGTAGAGATGCCATATGGAAATGCTTTCGATGTTCTGGAGGCTACAAAAGACTACGTATATGAGACTATTTTCATTACCGCTTTTTCTCAATATTCTTTACAGGCACTGAATAAATCAGCAAGTTATTATATTTTAAAACCTATTGATATCCAGGAACTCATCCTTGCTGTTAATAAAGTAGTAGAAAGCCTTGAGAAGAAGGAAGAGCTGAACCGTAATAAAATATTGCTTGAAAATTTAAAATTAAAGCCTGAAAAACAACAGCTTATTCTTCCAACTTTGCAAGGGTTTGATGTTGTAAAGACAGAAGATATTGTAAGACTTCAGGCAGATGGTAATTTTACCCAGGTTTACCTTACGGATGGGTCCAAAAAAATGGTGTGCAGATTTTTAAAACATTTTGATGATCTATTAGAAGCCCCATTTGTAAGAGTTCATCGTTCACATATTATCAATACAGATTTTGTAAAGTCCTACCACAAAAGCGGAACGGTAACACTATTAGACGAAGCGGAAATAGAAGTTTCCGGGACATTTAAGGATGCTTTTCTAAAAGTTTTTTCTTAGAGTTATTTTTAATTAAAAGCCTAAAGGCATTATTTTTGGACTTTTTCATTGTAACCACATAAGTACATTATTATGAAAAATATTCAGAAAATTGCCATTCCTATTTCAGTTGGTTTTTTGGGGTTACTGGTTTTTAATCACTATTCATTAAGAATTCCAAAAGGCGCCGTACCTGTAACCAATTTCGATGCCGAAAAATATTTGGGAAAATGGTACGAAATAGCTCGGTTCGATTATAAGTTTGAGAAAGGAATGGATAATGTAACAGCCACCTATACTCAAAATTCCGATGGAAGTATTCGCGTAGATAATAAAGGATACAATTATATAAAAAAAGTCTGGGAAGAATCTATTGGTGAAGCAAAATTTGTAAAAGATAAAACAGAAGGACGTTTAAAAGTATCTTTCTTTAAACCCATTTGGGCGGGTTATAATGTTATCGATATCGACGAAAATTATCAATATGCCTTAGTTGCAGGAAACAGCCTGAAATACCTTTGGATATTGTCCCGAACCACCGAAATCCCGGAAAGCATAAGACAACGTTTTTTAGAAAAAGCCAGGAAGATAGGATATGATACTCGTGAATTGATCTGGGTGAAGCATACTTAAGGAAAAGGCAAAAAGGCAAAAGGGCGAAAAGGCTGATTTGCTAATTTGTAAAACTGTAAAACCGAAAAAAGATTACACGGCCAATGGCGGTATATAGACTGTGATTTAAACGTATCACCTATTTCGCGATTCAGCGAATTAACGATTTTGCAAATCAGCCTTTTCACAAATTCGCTCTTTCCCTTCCCTCCCAAAATATTTCCACAATAAACATTGCCCCAACCGTAGATTTTTCCGTCATTTGTATTAGAATTTTTTCAAGAATTACAATATGGAAAATGCTGTCCTAATTACCATTGGAGATGAGATCCTTTCCGGGAATACAATAGATACCAATTCTAATTTTATTGCTACAGAACTTAAGAACATAGGCATAAAAGTTTCACAAATCTTTACGATTTCAGATGAAATTGAAACCATCAAAAATACTTTACGAACTGCCTTTGAAATCGGTGACCTGGTTATTACAACGGGAGGGTTAGGACCAACCAGAGATGATAAGACAAAAAAAGCTCTCGCTGAATTTTTTGATGATGAGATAGCCTTGGATGAGGCTACTTTTATTCATTTAAAAAATTACATGGAGAAAAGAGGACGGGGGGATATATTGGAACGAAATAAGGAGCAGGCTTTTGTTCCTACAAAATCCACTGTTTTTCAGAACCAATATGGAACGGCTCCGTGCATGATGATGAAGTACAATAACAAATTGAGTTTTAGCCTTCCGGGAGTGCCTTACGAAGTAAAACCTTTAATCAAAGATCAGATTGTCCCTTATTTAAAAGAAACTTTCAGTTTACAATATATCAATACAAGAATTGTTTCGGTTGTTGGAATTCCTGAAAGTGTCCTGGCAGATATTATCGAAGACTGGGAGCTTTCTTTGCCTCAAAATTTAGCATTATCCTATCTTCCTGTTGGAACACGTGTAAAGCTGAGGTTAACGGCATCAGGACATAATGAAAGTGTTTTACAACAACAATTGGAGCAAGAGATCCAAAAGCTATTTCCCTTGATTGGAGAAAGTATTATTGCTACTTCTGAGGATAAGATTGAAAAAATATTGGGAGAATTGCTAAATGAGAAAAAGTTGACACTTTCTATTGCTGAGAGTTGTACAGGTGGAGAATTGGCAAAAATGATTACCTCCAACTCAGGAAGTTCTAAATATTTTGTAGGGGGGATAGTTCCTTATGCAACAGCAAAAAAGGTGGAAATTTTAAATGTTTCTCAAAAAACGGTAGATGAATTTACAGTGGTAAGTGAACAGGTAGCTCAGGAAATGGCAAAAGGATGTCAGAAATTATTCGGTAGCCATATTTCACTTTCAACTACCGGCGTGGCGGGACCTGGAAAAGGGGAAGATGGGAAAGATATCGGAACTGTTTTTTATACCATCAGAATCAATGATAATGAGCAGACTTTTAGATTATATATGCCTCATTTGGAAAGACTTGACTTTATGTATTTTGTTTCTCAGAAAATTATTCAGGATTTAATAGGGTTACTTATAAATAATCAATAAGATTCTTTATTCTATTTTAATTTTTTTTTAATTTTAAAAGATATAGTTTTTCATACTTTTTGAAACCCTTCAGAAAAATAACAAAAAAAAGTGGAAAATTCAAAACAGGTTTTTCAAACAACTAATAAAAAACGCTGGAGAAATGTGCAGTGGGGGTCTCGTATTTTTATTTTCATAGGAATATTACTCTTTTTAGCATTGGCATTAATGATGAAGCTGGACAGAAGTCCTAAAATTCCTTTTCATGAGGATTACAAAACAGTAATCACTGCTGGAAAACCTTACCTTCAGGAGAATAGAATTTCAAAAGAATATAAAGGATTCAGAAGTTTTATTTCTGAAAAAACAATCCGTACTAATCTTTCTAAAATAGAGGAAGCAAAAGCAGAAAGGCTTAAAAATCAAAACAGAAACTGGACCCAATTTCCGGGAGGAATCCGCTCTGCTTTTTATGTAGCATGGGATCCTCAGTCTCTGATGTCTCTTAAAAGAAATGTAAAACACATCAATTTAGTTTTTCCTGAATGGTTTTTTCTTGATCCAAAAACAGGAGATCTGAAAACCAATATCGATCCTGAAGGATATAAGGTTATTAAAAGAACGGGGGTCGCAGCTATGCCAATTCTGAGTAATAACTCGGACAGAGAATTCCGTGCGGAAGGTTTGGCTAAGGTACTCAATGATCCGTCAAGAAGAACCAAGCTGATCAAAAAACTAAGCGACGAATGTCTGAAGTTTCACTTCAAAGGAATCAATATTGACTTTGAAGATATGAATCTGGATTCTGATGAAAACCTTGTTGCTTTCATGAAAGAACTTTCGGATACTTTTAAACAAAATAAGCTATTGGTAACAATGGATATTATGACGGATAACGACGATTATAATATTCAGAGATTAAATCCTTATGTAGATTATTTTGTTTTGATGGCTTATGACGAATATTCTTCTTCCGGTGATGCTGGTCCTATCTCTTCTCAAAAATGGATCGAAGCTCAAACAGGGAAAATTTTAAAGAAAACAACAGCTAATAAGATTATTTTAGGTCTTGGTGCTTATGGGTATGACTGGAGTTCAAATCCTGATGACAACATCAATGTTTCCTATATGCAGGCGATTACAAAGGCGAGCGCCAGCAAATCGATAATGAATTTTGATGATAATACGTTTAACCTCAACTATTCATACACAGATTTTAAAAATAATACGCATACTGTCTTTTTCAATGATGCAGCTTCTATTTTCAATACGATGCGCTTTTCCTCAGAATATCCTTTGGCAGGAACTGCTCTTTGGAGACTTGGAAGTGAAGATAGCCGGATCTGGAATTTTTAT
The DNA here is from genome assembly GCF_016595215.1 of Chryseobacterium paridis. Lineage (GTDB taxonomy): Bacteria > Bacteroidota > Bacteroidia > Flavobacteriales > Weeksellaceae > Chryseobacterium > Chryseobacterium paridis. The sequence goes on from NZ_JAENHK010000007.1 coordinate 108,823, forward strand.
GATAAAGATCTGACCTTTGCAGGTTTGCCCAAACTTGATTTGAAAAAATTGGAGAATGTAAAAGGACAGACAATGGTCGATTATATTGGTGATGGTGAAGTTTTAGATGTGTTGAATACCCCGCATGATGGTAAAATATCTTTAGAAATAGACCCGAAAGAGAAAATAATCACTGACGAAAATTACGTTACGTATCCGAGCTCTTATGAGGTGAAAAAATACGGCGCGGCACCACAAAAAGAATTGGTTTTAACCTTTGATGACGGGCCAGACGAAACATATACGCCACAAGTCCTTGATATACTATCAAAATATCACGTTCCGGCCGCTTTCTTTTTAATCGGACTGAATGCTGAAAAGAATCTTCCATTGGTAAAACGTATTTACAGAGAAGGACATGAGATCGGAAACCATACATTTACTCACGAGAATGTAGCAAAAGTGAGTCCCGAGAGAGCATTACTGGAAATGAAGCTGACCAGGTTATTATTTGAATGTATAACCGGGCATAGCACAATTCTGTTCAGAGCACCTTATAATGCCGATTCAGAACCTACAACTTCTGAAGAGATTATTCCGGTTGCGTTGGCAAGACAACAAAATTACCTCGATATCGGTGAGAGCATTGACCCTGAGGACTGGCAGCCTGGCATAAAAGCAGATGAAATTGTAAAGCGTGTAATGGATGGAATAAAACAGGAAAGAGGAAATATTATTCTTCTTCATGACGCAGGAGGGGACACCAGAGAAGAGACTATTAAAGCGCTTAAAATTTTAATCCCAACATTACAAAAGCAAGGATATCATTTTACTAACCTTGCCAGCATTTTGCATAAAAGTAAAAATGAACTCATGCCTCCGGTTCCTAAGACTAAGTCGTATTACATCATGCAGCTTAATCTTGTTTTGGCCACTGTCATTTATGGGATCAGCCACTTTTTGGTTGCATTGTTTACCATCTTTATTATTTTGGGAATAATACGATTGATCCTAATGGCTTATTGGGCGATCAAGGAAAGGAAAAAAGAAAAAAAATTAGGGGTATTTCCAATATTGGAAAATTATCCTAAAGTATCTATTATTGTTCCGGCATATAATGAAGAAGTAAATATTATATCTTCCTTGCATAATCTGCTCAGACAGTCTTATCCTAATTTTGATGTGATTCTCGTAGACGATGGAAGTAAGGATTTGACATTTGAAAAAGCTAAAGAAGAATTTTCTGGTCACCCAAAAATGAAACTCTTTACAAAAGCTAATGGTGGAAAAGCAACAGCTTTGAATTTTGGAATTTCCCATACGGATGCAGAGTATGTGGTTTGTATTGATGCAGATACCAAACTTCAGCAAGACGCTGTGAAGCATTTAGTAGCAAGATTTTTAAATGCTGATCCTAAGGAGAAAATTGGGGCAGTGGCAGGAAATGTAAAAGTAGGGAATCAGGTAAACTGGCTTACCAAATGGCAGGCAATAGAATATACAACCAGTCAGAATTTCGATAGATTAGCATATGCTAATATCAATGCCATTACAGTAATTCCAGGTGCTATAGGCGCATTTAGAAGATCGGTAATTGATGAGGTGGGTGGATATTCTTCCGATACATTGGCAGAAGACTGTGATATCACAGTGAAAATTTTAAAAGAAGGTTATACAGTAGCTAATGAAAACCAGGCTGTTGCTGTAACAGAAGCTCCGGAAACAGTGAAGCAGTTCTTAAAACAACGTTTCAGATGGACGTATGGAATTATGCAGATGTTCTGGAAACAGAAACAGACCTTCTTAAATCCCAAATACAAAGGATTAGGACTTTGGGCAATGCCGAATATTTTATTATTTCAGTACATTATTCCATTTTTCTCACCTTTCGCTGATGTGATTATGTTTTTTGGAATCTTGTTCGGAAACGGAGAAAAGATATTTATTTATTATTTGTTATTCCTTTTAGTAGATGCTTCATTGGCAATTGTTGCTTTTCTGATGCAAAGGGAGAAATTAATAAATTTATTATATGTAATCCCGCAGCGATTTGGCTATAGATGGCTGATGTATATTGTGTTATTCAGAAGCTTGAGAAAGGCATTAAAAGGAGAAATGCAGGCCTGGGGATTTCTGAAAAGAACAGGGAATGTAAAAGAGATAACAACTTCTTAATATTTGTTTAAATTTGTTTTTGTAAACGTAACAAATATTAAATTAAATATACATATTATATAAATTGTTATCATAATGAAAAAACTAACGCTTTCTTTGTTTTTATTAGCGGGAATTTGCTCACAAAATATGGTGAGTGCTCAGGCTAAAACAACCAAAACAGTAATGAGTACAACAGATAAAGGTCTAGACCTAAGCTTGATGGACAAATCTGTGCGTCCACAGGATGATTTTTATAACTACGTGAGTGGAACGTGGATGAAAACAGCCAAAATTCCTTCTGATAAACCAACATGGGGAAGCTTCAATAAATTGGCAGATGATACTGACAATAACTCAATGACGATTTTGAACTCTCTTCTGAAAGATAAATTTGCTGACGGAAGTGAAGGTAAAAAGATTCAGGATCTGTATGCAACGTATATGAACATGCAGAAAAGAAATGCAGATGGTATTAAGCCTATTCAGGGCAACCTGACTAAAATCGATGCGATCAAAAATCTTACTGATTTGCAAAACTACCTTGCTTCTGTAACTAAAGAAGGAGAAAATACTTTGTACGGATGGGGTGTAGATGCAGATCTTAAAGATTCTAAAATGAATGCAATCTATCTTGGAGATGCATCTTTAGGTTTGGGAAGAGACTATTATCAGAAAGTAAATGATAAAAATACAGAAGCAATTGCTGAATACCAAAAGTATGTAGCTTCTATGCTAAAAGAATTAGGATATAAGAATGCTGATGAAGCTGCAAAAGGAATTGTAGATTATGAAAAAAGTATTGCTAAAACTTATTTGACAAACGAACAGATCCGTGACTCAAATCTTCAGTACAACCCTAAAACAATGGCAGAACTTTCTGCTTTGGTAAAAAATGTTGACCTTCCTGCATACCTGAAAAAAGTAGGGGTGAATTCAGACAAGGTGATCATCGGAGAATTGGGATACTATAAAAACTTTGACCAATTGGTAAGTGCTCAGAATCTTCCGGTTATTAAGGATTATCTGAAATTTCATTTGATCAATGGAAGTGCTGCTTATTTGAGCGAAAATCTTGGAAATATGAGATTTGCTTTCTATGGTAAATACCTTAGAGGTCAGCAGGAACAAAGAGCACTTAACAAAAGAGGATATGAGCTAATCAATGGTTCTTTAGGTGAAGCTTTCGGTAAACTTTATGTTGAAAAATATTTCCCTGCTGAAGCAAAAGCTCAGATGGTTGAATTGATCGACTATTTAAAGAAAAGTTTTGTTGTTCACATCAATAACTTAGCGTGGATGTCTTCTACAACAAAGGAAAAAGCATTAAACAAGCTTAATAAATTTACTGTAAAAGTTGCTTATCCAGATAAATGGAAAGATTATTCAAAATTAATGATCACTCCGGAATCTAAAGGAGGAACTTTATATCAAAATCTTCAGAATGTTGCTGAATGGCAGTATAATAAAGATTTAGCTAAAATCGGAAAAGCTGTTGATAAAACAGAATGGGGAATGACTCCACAAACTGTAAATGCTTACTATAACCCGGTAAATAACGAAATCGTATTCCCAGCTGCTATTCTTCAGCCGCCATTCTTCAATCCTAAAGCTGATGCTGCTGTAAACTTCGGTGGAATTGGAGCGGTTATCGGTCACGAAATGAGCCATGGATTTGATGATTCAGGAGCTCAGTTTGATGCAGATGGAAACCTTGTAGACTGGTGGACTCCGGAAGATAAAACAAACTTCGAGAAAGCAACAAAAGCACTTGCTGCTCAGTATGATAAATATGAGCCTGTAAAAGGAACTTTCGTAAACGGAACATTTACAAATGGTGAAAATATTGCAGATTTAGGAGGGGTAAACATTGCTTATGATGCATTACAAATGTATTTAAAAGATAAAGGAAATCCTGGAGTAATCAGCGGATATACACAAGATCAGAGATTCTTCTTAAGCTGGGCAACTGTTTGGAGAACATTATCTAGTGAGAAGTACATGATCAATCAAGTGAAAACAGATCCACACTCTCCTGGATATTTCAGAAGTTTTGGACCACTTACGAATGTAGATGCATTCTATAAAGCATTTGATGTAAAACAAGGAGATAAATTATACAAAGCTCCTCAGGACAGAATCAAAATCTGGTAGTATTTAATCTAAATATAGACCGCTCAGAAATGGGCGGTTTTTTTTTGTTTAGGGGGTAGGTGTTAGGGATTAGGGATTAGGGATTAGGGATTAGGTTGCAGGTAGTAGGTAGTAGGTAGTAGGTAGTAGGTAGTAGGTGTTAGGTTGCAGGTAAAAGGTTAGGGTTTTTATAGGTATTAGGTCGCGGGTAGTAGGTATTAGATGTTAGGTAATGGGTTAAGGTTTTTAATAGAAAGAAAAATGATCAAAGTTTTTTGCCTAAACATTATATTGTCCTGCAATAAGTGTCTCAAATTTCATATTCTATATCCCACAACTCATAACCCCACAACCCACAACCCGAATCTCGAACCTCGAACCTCGTATCTAATAACTCTCAACTTTCCACTTTCAATTTTCAACTATTAACTCCCAACTCATAACTCATAACTTTTACCACATTCTCACTTTACTCACTCCCACATTACGAAAATTCGTATATTTGGTATGTTTGTGTAAAATCAAAAACGATCTTTTAATGAAAAAGCTAAATATTGGGATACTTGCCTTTTCGGGTATGGTATTTTTAAATTCATGTGGTACTGCAAAAACTGCAGAAAAAACTACTAAAACAGAAACTCCGGTGGCAACTACACAACCTGTAAAGGAAGAAGTGAAAGAAGAAGGAATTAATTTATCATATATGGACAAAAGTGTTCGTCCACAAGATGATTTTTTCAGTTATGTAAACGGAAACTGGGTTAAAACCACTCAAATACCTTCTGATAAAGCAAGTTGGGGATCTTTCAATGCATTGAGAGAAAATGTAGATGATGCTTCTTTGGATATTTTAAATAAAATCCTATCTGAAAAATATGCGGAAGGATCTGAAGGACAGAAAATTCAGAATTTATATGCATCTTTTATGGACATTAGCAAAAGAAATGCAGATGGTCTGGCACCTATAAAAGGAGATTTAGCTAAAATTGATGCGATTAAAAATCTAAATGACCTGCAGAAATATCTTTTAGATGCTACCAAGCTTGGAGATAACTCTTTCTATGGATGGAGAGTGGGTGCAGACATGAAAGACTCTAAAATGAATGCGGTTTATCTTGGCGGGCCAGATCTTGGTTTGGGAAGAGATTATTATCAAAAAGTAAATGAAGCTAATACAAAAACACTAGGAGAATATACCAGCTATGTTGGAAAACTATTCGGAGTATTAGGATATAAAAATTCTACTCAGTCTGCTGAAAATGTAGTAGCTTTTGAAAAGCAATTGGCTAATTATCTTTTAACGTTAGAGCAAAACAGAGATGCTAATTTAAGATATAATCCAAAAAACGTATCTGAATTGTCCGGATTGGTTAAAAATATTAATCTTGCTAAATATTTAACAGATGCTGGGGTAAAAACGGACAGAGTAATTGTTGGAGAATTAAAGTATTACCAGAATATGGATCAGTTTCTTACCCAAAAGAACCTTCCTTTGGTTAAAGATTATTTGAAATATCATGTGATCAACGGTAATGCAAGTAATCTTGATGAAAACTTAGAGCAGATCCGTTTTGATTTCTATTCAAAATATCTTCAGGGACAAAAAGAACAACGTCCTATGAATAAAAGAGGGCTAGGTCTTGTAAATGGAGTTCTTGGTGAAGCTTTTGGGAAATTATATGTTGAAAAATACTTTACTCCTGAAGCAAAACAGCAGATGGAAACTTATATCGATTACATCTTAAAGTCATTCAAAACTCATATCAATGAGATGGATTGGATGTCTCCGGAAACAAAAGTAAAAGCTCAGGAGAAATTATCAAAATTCACAGTAAAAATAGCTTATCCTGATAAGTGGAAAGATTATTCTGCATTGAAAGTAGACTCTCCGACTCAAGGAGCTACGCTATATTCTAATTTACAGAATGTGGCAGCTTGGCAATATCAGAGAAGTTTAGAGAAGGTAGGTAAACCAGTTGATAAAACAGAATGGGGAATGACTCCACAAACTGTAAATGCTTACTATAGCGGTTCTAATAATGAAATCGTTTTCCCGGCAGCAATTCTTCAGCCTCCTTTCTATAATCCGAAAGCGGATGCAGCTGTAAACTTTGGTGGGATAGGTGCTGTAATTGGTCACGAAATTTCTCATGGTTTTGATGATAGCGGTTCTCGTTTCGATGGAGATGGAAACCTTAATAACTGGTGGACAGATGCAGATCGTAAAAACTTTGATGCAAAAGTTGGACAGTTAGCTGCACAATACAATGGATATGAGCCTGTAAAAGGAAGTTTTGTAAACGGTAAATTTACAAGCGGTGAAAATATTGGTGATTTGGGTGGAGTAGCTGTAGCGTATGATGCATTACAAATGTATCTTAAAGACCATGGAAATCCGGGATTAATCAGCGGGTTTAATCAGGATCAAAGATTCTTTATGAGCTGGGCTACTGTTTGGAGAACAAAATCTACAGACCAATATATGGTGAATCAGGTGAAGACCGACCCACACTCTCCGGGATATTTCAGAGCGTTTGGACCATTGGTAAATCAGGATGCATTTATTAAAGCATTTGACATAAAGCCTGGAGATAAGCTGTACAAAGCACCTCAGGACAGAATAAAAATTTGGTAATAACACCAAAATTGTTAGAAAAGAAAAACACATCAGCGATGATGTGTTTTTTTATTTATTTTTCATAGTTTAGTGAAGTGAAAATGGCATATTCGTATGGCATAAAATACTTATAATTAAATAATTCAAGAAAAATCTTAACAAAATTTTGTATGTTAGAGTTTTTTTTTAAATTTAAACATTGGATTGGCGAACTATTCGATTCGTCGGGGAAAGTCAATTCTAACCAAAATCAAAAATCTCAAAATAATAATAATATGGCAATGTTTAATTATGGTGTTGGCGGAAACGAGATAAAAGTAGACGCTAATGAAGCTATCCAGGAAATACAGGAAAATAAATCACTGATCGTAAGCCAGCTTACAACTGATGAATCTTATACCCCTGAAATTGTAACAGGATTAAAGACTGTAGATGACGTCTTCAGGCATTTTCAACCTTCTATCAGTGTACAGCATGAAACAGAAGATGGTAGTGCTGTAGAAGAAGAATTCCGCTTTCAAAATCTTGCGGACTTCACTCCCAAAAGTCTTACTCAGAAATCAGAATATTTGCAGCAACTTAGCATGGAACAAGAACAATATAATAAAATTGTGCGTCAGCTAAAAACAAATAAGATTCTGCGTAATATGCTGGAAAACGAACAGACAAGATCTGCTTTTGTGGAAGTATTGAAAGAAGTGGCACAAGAACTTGAAAAATAACCTAAAGACTTTACATTAAAATCATGGATAGTAAATTACAGGCAGCAGAAAACCAACAACAAGGTCAGCAGCAACATTCGGGACAACCCAAAGGTAATCCTCTTGCCGAACTCAACAAAATTGGTGGGTTTGGATTTGTAGAATCTGTTGTGGATGGTATCGCCAACATGAATCCTACCAGAAAAGCAAGGAAAGAAATATTCCTGAATGATAATAATAAAGGAGACGAAAGAAAAGAATTACTGCAAAAGATCAACCTGTGGGTAAGTCTTTTAGAAGGTAATGAATCTGCCGATAAAATGGCAGATGTCTGCAAAAATAAAGCACAGCAGGCAGAAAATAGTTTGAAAACAAACTTAAAAAATGCATTGGATACGGTTCGCCAGTTGGAAACATCATACAGAACGGTAGCTCAATTCTATAAAAATACAGAACTTGATAAAGTTGATAATGTAAGTATTGTAAATGCAAGCTTAGATCAGCTTTCAGATTTAGATAATCCTATCTTTATTGATGCGATTGCTGAAGAGTTCAAAAGCTATTACGACCGTTTGGATCTAAGAGATAATTATTCTCTTTTAGCAATTCCAGGATATTTAGGATCTAATAAAGTAGTTGAAAAATGGGCGAAGATCTGTAACGAAAACAAAGTAATGATGGTTACCGATTTTGCTAACCTTGATAAACCGGATGACGTTGTAGATTTATTCCATTCTGCAAACCTTACAGGAGGCGAGCTTCACAGAAGTAATGTGATCATGACCTGTAACTGGCTTGTAGGCCGTGGAAGAGCAGAAGAAGTAGGTGAAGAAGAGAATGTGGAGCTTCCACCTTCCACTTCATTAGCTGGAAAGATCCATAAAACCCTAATGTCTCAGGTAGCAGCAGGTAAAAAACATGGTAACATCAACGAGGTAGATGCTGTAAAATTCGAATTGAAGAAAAGTGAAATTTCTCAATTGGAAAAAATGGGATTGGTACCTATGGTGAATGAGTATGGCAAGATCATGGCTTTCTCTGCAAAAACATTATTTACGGGTGATAATATTGGACTTCAGACTTATTCTGTAGTTCGTGTATTCGACTATGTAACAAAAGTTTTATTGGATTTCCTAAACAGAAGAGCATTTGAAAACTGGACTGCAAAAAATGAGGACGATCTGAGAAGACAGATTGTGACCTTCCTTGATGGAATCAAAGGAGCGGACAAATTGATTGAAAAGTTCAAAATTGTTCGTTTTGAGCAAGATAAAGTAAATAAAGACAGAGTATGGCTGGACATTCGTTTAACGCCTTATTTTCCTACAAAAAGTTTCGTTATTAAACTGGACGGACATAAAGGGGATGATGGTAACGAATGGGAGTCTCAATACACTCAGGACTAATACCAGTCTGATTTAATAATAAAAACCGATGCAATTTTACATCGGTTTTTTTCTACCAATTCACATGAAAATTAATATGTTTAAATCAAGGTTTATTTATTGTATACCGATCTTTCTTATATTTTTGATTATTGGCTGTGAAAAGAAATACGAAAGCCCCAATTATTATAAAAAAGATCTTTTTGAAGATGAAAGACAGGAAGGGAAGGCTTATATCATGAATAAAAAAGAATGTACTGATGCCAGCGATATGGTTCTAGTAAGTTCTAATGTAAAACTTGTGGATAGCTCTTCAGGTCGTGGAAAATCGATATTTATCTACCGCCTCACTTCGGGTGTTATCGAAAAGACCACAAGGGACTCTGTGGTTACTTATCCATTTCAGTTTCTGTCCAATCAAAGATTAAAATTGAAAAAAGATTCCATGTATATCTTCCTCAAAAAGCTGAGTGGATATCGTTTTATAGCAGAAGAGAAAAAGCTCAATTATCAATGGCTGAAATCTGCTCCTGTATATGCTGTAGGTACAGAAAGTAAATAGTTCTATCTTTGCAAATGTTTAATCAGATTTTAGATCAGTATGGTTAAACAAATCGGATTATTTAAACAGACTCAATTTTTTGGAAAAGAATTTTAGAAATTCAGACTTTCTTCATGTAGGAAATAAACTCCTGGCCTGGTATAAGGAAAACGCCAGAGACTTGCCATTCAGAAAAACCAAAGATCCTTACAAAATATGGATTTGTGAAATTGTTTTTCAGCAGACAAGAATTAATCAGGGGCTCAATCATTATAATAATTTTATTAAAAGATTTCCGGATGTAAAAACTTTAGCAGAGGCTGAAGAAAATGAGGTTTTGCTTTATTGGAAAGGTCTGGGATATTATTCCAGAGCGATCAACATTCATAAAGCAGCACAACAAATAATGACAGGTCATAATGGTGCTTTCCCCGCTCAATATGAAGATATATTACAATTAAAAGGAATAGGGAAATATACAGCAGCTGCAGTTTCCAGTATCTGCTTTGGAGGAAAAATGCCTGCAGTAGATGGGAATTTTTATAGAGTTTTAAGCCGTGTTTTCGCTGATGACTTTGATGTTTCCAATTCCAGAGCATTTACTTATTTTTCGGAACTGGCAGCTTTAATTATGCCGGATAATGTGGGAGATTTTAATCAGGCGATGATGGATCTTGGCTCGGAAATTTGCAAACCCAAAAATCCTCTTTGTGATGAATGTCCTTTAGAAGATGACTGTTTGGCATTTTCTTTAGATAAAGTTTCTGATTTTCCTGTTAAAACAAAAAAAGTAAAAACAGAAGATCTTCATTTAAAATATTATTTTGTGCATCATAATGGGCAGTTTGTAGTCCAACAGAGAAAAGATGATTTTATCTGGAAGAAACTTTTTGAATTTCCAGTTTCCATTCCTGAAGAGATGGAAGAATTCATTAAAGGACTGAAAACAGTTCATCATAAACTGACTCACAAGAATTTGACGATTGATATTTATAACGTTGAAGTTACTTCAGACACCGTTTGGAACGATTTCATTATAAAAAATGAATACCTGATTACAGACTTCAATGGATCACAGGACAAATCTTTTCCTAAACCTTTGGAGACCTATATTCAAAACTCGTTGAAAGACTGAAATTTGTCTTCTTAAATCTGAAATCTAATTTGTACTTTTGCAAAATGATTAAAAAAGTCATTTTTATATTTGCTTCATTGCTTTTAATTTCATGTGGAAAAGATCCCATTCCCAAACCGTACGGCGAACTACGTTTGGAATATCCCACCCCAAAATATCAGAAGTTTGAATCTAACTGTGCATACAGCTTTGAGTATTCTGATTTTGCGACAATGACAGATGCGAAAAGACCTTGTTGGTACTATTTGAATTACCCGAAGATGAAGGCTAAGATCTTCGTCACGTACTATCCGATTCAGAATGACTTTGCAGATCACATCAAAGAAGCAGAAAAAATGGTATATGAACATACCATTAAAGCCAGCGCTATCGATACAAAATCCTTTGAATACCCTGAAAAAAAGGTGTATGGGAATTTTTATGAATTGAAAGGGCAGAGTGCTTCCAATCTTCAATTTTACATTACAGACAGTACAAAACACTTTGTAACTGCTTATCTATACTTTAATACAAGACCGAAACCGGATTCATTGGCTCCTGCAGTGGATTATATCAAAAATGATATGAAACACCTGCTGGATACATTTGAATGGAAAAAATAAATCAGTTTAAAAATACATTGAAAAATATATGAAACTTTTAGTTGTTGGAAGTGTTGCATTTGATGCAATTGAAACACCATTTGGTAAGACAGATAAAATTTTAGGAGGTGCAGCCACCTATATTGCAATTACGTCATCCATATTAGGAGTAAAATCAGGAATTGTTTCTGTTGTAGGAGGGGATTTTCCACAAGAACATCTGGATATGTTTACCAATAGAGATGTGAATATTGAAGGGCTTGAAATTATAAAAGAAGGAAAAACATTTTTCTGGTCAGGGAAATATCATAACGATTTAAATACAAGAGATACATTAGCCACTGAGGTGAATGTATTGGAAAATTTTGATCCTAAAATTCCTGATTCTATGCAAGATGCCGAGATCTTATTATTGGGTAATCTGCATCCTGGTGTTCAGCTATCAGTTCTTGAAAAAATGAATCAACGTCCTAAATTAGTTGTTTTAGATACCATGAATTTCTGGATGGATAGCGCTTTGGATATCTTAATGGATATGATTGCTAAAACAGATGTGATCACTATTAACGATGAAGAGGCAAGACAACTTTCCGGAGAGTATTCTTTGGTAAAAGCAGCGAAAAAGATCCTTACCATGGGACCAAAATATGTTATTATTAAAAAAGGAGAGCATGGTGCTCTACTTTTCAATGATACGCAGGTGTTTGCTATTCCGGCACTTCCATTAGAAGATGTTTTCGATCCGACAGGAGCGGGAGATACTTTTGCAGGTGGTTTTGCAGCTTATTTAGCTAAGAAAGAAAAGATTGATTTCGAAACAATGAAATCTGCATTGATCGTTGGTTCTGCTATGGCTTCTTTTACTGTTGAAAAATTTGGAACAGAAAGAATTGAGGAAGTAAACGAATCTGATATGTTCAGCAGACTGAGACAATTTAAAGAATTAACAACATTTGATGTTGAACTTCAATAAATAGATGTTTTTAAGAAATATTTATAATAAAAAATTGAGTGTAATTCATTAAGAATTCTAAATTTGCAACTTGTTTAAAATACTAAAATGATAAATAAACTAAAGATCACTTTTCTTTTTGGAGTTTTTGTGATGCTGTTTGCTACCAACATGAAAGCTCAGATAAAACAAGGAGACCTAGTGGATGGTATTGCTGCTGTAATAGGAGATGAAATTGTGTTGGAATCTGATGTAAACGAACAGATGAACTACGCTAAACAGCAGGGAGCTTCCAATACGGATAAGTGTGAGTTTTTGGAGAATCTGATCAACAATAAACTTCTTGTATTCGAAGCCAAAAAAGATACATTAATTGAAAACAGATCTGCAGCTATTAAAAGCCAGGCCAGCGCTAAATACAGCCAGTTACTTTCTCAGTTTCCGGATGAAAAAACAATGTTGGCAGCTTATAAATTCAGAAATGGGTATGAAATGAAAAATGCTATTGAGAAAATAGATACTGATACCTATTACGGACAGGCAAAATATCAGAGAGTTACTGATAAAGCAGATGTTACTCCGAATGAAGTAACTGATTTCTTCAATATGTATAAAGCTCAATTGCCAGAGATCAAGGATGAAGTTTCTTTAGCTCAGATCATGATGTATCCTAAGCTTACTGAAGCCCATAAGGATGAGTTGATCAATAAATTAAAAAAAATCAAACAAGATATTGCTGGTGGAGAATCATTTGAAAGCCAGGCAAGAATCTATTCTGAAGATCCAGGTTCTGCATCTACAGGAGGTCTGATGAAAAATATTTCTAAAGGTCAGATGGTAAAACCATTTGAAGCTGCTGCGCTTAACCTACAGGAAGGTGAGATTTCAGATCCGGTAGAATCTGAATTTGGTTACCATATTATTCAGTTGGTAAAAAAATCAGGAAAGATCTATGACGCAAGACATATTCTTTTAATGGCTACGCCTACAGAAGATGAGCTTAAAACAGCAAAAAAGAAATTAGATAGTATCAAAACTTTAATTACTGAAGGTAAGATCACATTTAAAGATGCTGCTTTTAAATATTCTGATGATAAAAAGACAAAGTTCAATGGTGGTGTAATCGCTGGAGCTGACGGTTCTAATAAGATTGAAAGAGAAAGCATTCCCGGAACGATCAGTTATGAGCTAGCAGGTCTTAATAAAAATGATATTACCTCTGCTTTTGATGATGAGGATGAAAGAAAGAGAAAGGTCGTTAAAGTTGTGAAAATAGAGGATGTAATTCCTGCTCACCAGATCACTCTGGAAACTGACTATGACAGAATAAAGCAAATGGCGCTTAATAAAAAAAGAAATGAAATGGTTGAAAAGTTTGTTAATTCCAAATTACCGACCACCTTTATATCAATAGACAGCCGCTATGATTCTTGTAAGTTCAAAGGAAACTGGAAGAAAGAGGCTTTAAAGAAATAAATTAAAAACCTTCAGTAGTACTGAAGGTTTTTTTTATTTATACAATTGGCTAAAAGTATTACTTTTAGCCAATTATCTTTATTGAGATATAGACTTTAATACAAAGCTTATTGAACAGTTTATTTTAACTTTTAAAGCAAAACATATGGATTATAATTTTTACCGAAATAATTTTCAATCTGTTATTTCTAAGATTTCTAAAAAGCAATTAGATGATCTTGGGCTTATAATATCTATAGATGAAGTAATGGAATCCATAGCACTTAAAATCTATAAACCAGAATGGTCCAGCAATCCTCAATCGCCACTGGATGCCACTGGAAGAATATTTTTTTCAATCTGGGTAAATGATAAGGGTATTCAAGAGGGTAAATTATATTATAATATTCATGCATTTAAACTCAGAACATTCAAAGGGTATAAAATAGCCAGTAGAAATTTTGCAGAACGATTTAGAGAGCGGTTTATTACTGAAATGGACAATTGGCCTAATGTCAGTATACAATATGGACCTTTAACATTAATGGAAGGGTGGTCTGAACTGAAAATAGATCATATTGAAAAAGAAACAGCAAAATGGGTTCAGCAGTTTTTAGATATCAGTTTTATAATCGATGAAACACTTGAACATTACAAAGTTCAATAGAAATCAAAGTGAATATTTTTAAAAATTGAAATGTGTAAAATCTTTGTTTTTAGTATTTTTACACCATGAGCAATTTTATAGATTTTAGTACGGCAAAAAGGCTCCATAACATGGAATCAGAGCAGAATAGAATTACAAAACTTTTTGATATAAAATACCCGATCATCCAGGCTGGAATGATTTGGCATTCAGGTTGGAGACTTGCTTCTGCTGTTTCTAATTGCGGAGGATTAGGACTAATTGGTGCAGGAAGTATGTACCCTGATATATTAAGAGAAAATATACAGAAATGTAAAGCAGCTACTGATAAACCATTTGGGGTGAATGTCCCTATGCTGTATCCCAATATAGAAGAGATCATCCAGATTATTTTAGAAGAAGATGTGAAAATTGTTTTTACTTCTGCCGGAAACCCTAAAACCTATACAGAGACACTACAAAAGGAAGGAATAAAAGTAGCCCATGTTGTTTCCTCAACAAAATTTGCGATCAAATGTGAAGATGCCGGAGTTGATGCTGTTGTTGCAGAAGGTTTTGAAGCTGGTGGACATAACGGACGAGATGAAACCACCACTTTTTGCCTTATCCCTAATGTAAGACAACATATCTCTAAACCTTTAATTGCCGCAGGTGGAATCGCTCTAGGTTCCCAAATGAAAGCAGCAATGATTTTAGGAGCAGATGGTGTGCAAATAGGTTCCCGCTTTGCGGCTACTCATGAAGCCAGTGCCCACGAAAACTGGAAAAAGAAGATTACGGAACTGAATGAAGGGGATACTCATCTTACATTAAAAGAATTGGCACCTGTAAGAATGGTCAAGAATAAATTCTTTAATGAGTTAGAAACAATATATCAGTCAGGGAGAGATGCTGCAGCTTTAGCAGCGTCACTGGGTAGAGCAAGAGCTAAAAAGGGAATGTTTGAAGGTGATATGGAAGATGGTGAATTGGAAATAGGGCAGGTTTCAGCCTTAATTAAAGATGTTCTTCCTGTGGAAACGGTTTTTAGCAATTTATTGAAAGAATTCGAAGCCGTGAAAATGCCTCAATTTTAATGAAGTATTGAATTTTGATGTTAGAAAATGTAATTAGAGCAAAAGAAGAAAGTTTTTATATAGAATATGATCATTCATTAGAGGATAGACCGACACTGGTTTTTCTGCACGATTCGCTCGGATGTACTCAATTATGGAGAGACTTTCCTAAGAAACTCTCAGAAGCATCTCACTGCAATGTTCTGGTATATGATAGATTAGGATATGGTAAATCCAGTCCGATGTCGACTTATGAAAGACCTAATAACTATATGGAACTGGAGGCAGATTTATTAAATGATCTGTTGTTGGAGTTGAATATCAAAGATGCTATTTTATTTGGGCATAGCGATGGAGGAACAATAGCTTTGATCACCGCAAGTAAATACCCCAAAAATATAAAAGCTGTAATTTGTGAAGCTGGGCACATATTTGTTGAGGAGGTGACTTTAAAAGGGGTCTATGATGCTTGGGAAGCCTATAAAACAACTAATCTTCCTGAACGTTTACAAAAATACCATGGTGATAAAGTAGAAATGCTTTTCAAGGCATGGACAGAAACATGGACAAGGGAAAGTTACAGAGATTGGAATATAGAATATCTTTTAAAAGATATGAGTTGTCCGTTGCTCTTTATTCAGGGAGAAAAAGATGAATACGGAACTTTAGATCAGGTCGAGAAAACGTTAAGTCAAGCAAGCGGAACCTCAGAAAAGTATATTATTCCTGACGTAGGACACACTCCACACAAAGAAGTACCGGAATTAGTATTGAACAGAGCTGTAGAGTTTATTCAGCATCTTTAGAATAGGGGAGCTTTACAATAATCATAGGAGAAAATTACAATAATCAATAGAAGCGGGCTTTAGCCCGCTTTTTATTTTATATAGCCACCTCCAACTGGCTTTAGCCAAAACTTACAAACTTTCCAATTCGTATTTGATATTTACTCTTGCTTGATTTTCATATTTATTTTTAAAGTAATCGCTTTTAAAAATATGCTCTAACTCCAGGAAATATTTAAGCACTTTTTTTCTGCCAGGTTTATATAAAAGATCAGGATAAATACCATATTCTTTTCTGATCTTTTTGGTATAATCCATATAGGTCTCGGTATCTTTTCCTAAAATAGATAAGTCAGCATCTAAAAGATAATTGGTGTCATTATCAGCAGATCCTTGATGAGATTTAGTTGCCAGAATTTGTTCAAAAACCTCATCAATCGATTTTTGTTCCATATTAAGCTTCTGAAGTCTTATTGTAGCAATCCCAGCACTTTTTTCCTCATTCATTTTTGATGAAGCATCATAAATAATGTCATGATAAAATACGGAGAAACTGATATTCGAAAAATTTGAAATATGAGTTTCTACCAATTCAAGTTCTGAAAAAATATTACTCAAATGTTCCAGATTGTGATAATACCTTCCTTTGTGAGAATAGGAGGTTTCAATTTCCTGCCACAGAACATCAATTAAATCTTGATCCTGTTTATATTGTAAAACATTCTGCTTAAATCTTTCTTTTAGCTCCATATCAATAATTCATATAATAAAAAAAGGAACTTAAAAAGTTCCTTGATTTGCTTCGATTGTTGCTTTTAGATCTGCCCAGCCACCGCCGTTGTAGCCATCCTTAAGCCCTTGAGAGTTTAAATACTCCAATGCTTTTCCACTTCTGTTTCCACTTCTGCAGAATATCACAACTGGTTTTTCAATCGAAAGAATTTCTTCTTTTCTATCTTCTACTTCACCTAGTGGAATATTTTGAGCACCTTCTATATTGCCGTCCATTTCCAGTTCCATTGGTTCACGAACGTCTATTAATTGATAATTTCCTGATTTTAATACTTCTGTTAAAGACATAATTTAAATATTTAAGTTAAAAGTCTGATGTAGAGGTTTGAGATTTCAAACATCCAAACTCCAACAAATTTATAAAATAATCTTAATTTTGCAATGAGAAATCATGAATTCAACTGCTGAAAAATATTCTGAACTGATAAAGTCCAAAGCGCTGCGTTTTGGGTTTCAGAATTGTGGTATCTCGAAAGCAGATTTTCTTGAGGAAGATGCAAGACATTTGGAAAAATGGCTTAAGAATAATTTCCATGGAGAAATGAAATACATGGAAAATCATTTTGATAAAAGATTAGATCCCAGATTGTTGGTAGAAGGTTCTAAGTCAGTAATTTCATTATCTTACAATTACTTTCCTGAAGAAAAGATTCCAACGCTGGAGAATTATAAAATTTCAAAATATGCTTATGCCGAAGACTATCATGAAGTGATCAAGGAGATCCTTCGTGAAATGGTTGCTGAATTGCAAGAGGAAATTGGAGAATTTGGATTCAGGGTTTTTGTAGATTCTGCTCCTATACTTGAAAGAAGCTGGGCGAGAAAATCGGGGATTGGCTGGGTAGGTAAAAATGCGAATCTGATCACCAAGCAAAATGGATCTTTTTATTTTTTAGCAGAAATCATCTGTGATCTTGAACTGGTTGCTGATCATGAAACCACCAATCATTGCGGAACGTGCAGAAAGTGTATAGATGCTTGTCCCACAGATGCTATCGTTTCAGATAAACTTATTGATGGAAGCAAATGTATTTCTTATGCAACTATAGAATTGAAAAGCGAAATTCCGGATTATTTTAAAGATAAAATGCAGGATTGGATGTTTGGTTGTGATATTTGCCAGGATGTTTGTCCTTGGAATAGGTTCTCAGCTCCTAATATGCAAAGCAGATTCAAACCTAATGAAACCCTTAAAAACTTTAAAAAAGGAGAATGGAAAGAACTTACCCAGGAATTGTTCTCAGATATTTTTAGAAAATCACCTGTAAAAAGAACAAAATTTGCTGGCTTGAAAAGAAATATTGAGTTTTTGGAAAAGGGAAATAGTACAGAGGTGAAAATTTTAAGCTGAAAAAAAGAAGCCCACCTTTCGGTAAGCTTCCTCTAAGAAAAAATTAATTGGGGTAATGTTATTTTTTAATAATATCAGCTGATGCAACAGGGTTCTGATCCCATCCGCCTCCTAATGCTCTGTAAACAGCAACACTGGCTTTAAGCTGATTCACTTTCTTTTCAACAAGTTCAAATCTGGATTCCAGTGCATCCCTTTGCGTTAAAAGGACCTCCATATAGTCTGCACGTGCATATTTAAAGAGATCATTGGAGATGTCAATGGACTTGGTTAATGCATTTACTTCCCGGGTTTTGATATCAAAGCTACTTTCAAGATTATGAATTTTCGATAATTGATTAGCCACTTCAATATAAGCACCCAAAATAGTTTGTTCATAATGATAAACTGCCTGAACCTGCTTTGCGTTGGCATTATAATAGGCTGCTTTTATAGCATTCCTGTTGATCAGTGGGGCAGTAAGCTCTCCCGCAAGAGAATAAAGGAAGGATTGGGGCTTAATAATATACAGAGGATTGAAGGCCTGGAAACCAATTCCCACTGCAATATCCAAAGAAGGGTAGAACCTGGCCTTGGCAGACTTTATATCCAGTTTGGATGCAGCCAGTTCATATTCGGCTTGTTTGATATCAGGTCTGTTTTCCAGTAATTCCGATGGAATTCCTGTAGACACATGTTGAGGAACAATCGTTTCAAAGGCGTCTGAAGTTCTTTCTATCGGCTGTGGAAATCTTCCCACCAGATAATTGATCCTATTTTCTGTCTCTACAATTTTTTGTTTGATGTCATACTGCATTCCCTGTGTTTTCAATACCTGAGCCTGAAAACGCTGTACAGCAAGTTCATTGGAGCGGGCAAACTTTTTAAGGTCTTTCACCACTTCTAAAGCATTGTTTTGAATCTTGATATTCTGCTGAAGAATATTCAATTCATTATCGAGAGCAAGTAACTCATAGTAAGAATCTGCAATTTCAGCAATAAGATTAGTCGTCATAAAGTTTTTCCCCTCAACACCTGCCAGATATCTCTGCACCTGGGCTTTAGTTGCATTATGCAGCTTTCCCCAGATATCGGTTTCCCACTTTGCCTGGGCACCTATTGCAAAATCAAACAGAGGATCAGGCATTTCTTTACCTGGTTCTATATCTGTAGTAGCTTCCATAGCTCCGATATTGGTATAACGGCTTACTTTATCCATGCCTGCTCCAGCTTTTAATCCTACAAAAGGTAAATACTCCCCTTTACGGGCTTTGATTTCATTTTTAGAAATTTCAATTTCCTCAAGAACAATATTAAGTTCCTGATTGTTCTTAAGTGCTTCATTGATCAGCGACTGGAGATTGGGATCGGCAAAATATTCATTCCATTTCATCTTTCCTGTATTGGAAGTACTGTCGTCAGCAGTGGCATACTTTTCAGGAACTGTTTTATTTTCAGCACGCTGTTCTATTTCTATAGGTTTACAGGCTGCAAGGCTTAATAAGATCAAAGCAGTACCTGTATATTGATATATTTTATTTTTATTCATAGTGTATCATGTCTTCGCTTAAAGGTGATTCGTCTTCGTCTTTGATCATTTTTTTGCCATCAGACCATTTGGCAAAAATGTAGTATAGTCCAGGGATAATAATAACTCCTAAGATAGTTCCAACCAGCATTCCGCCTAACGCAGAAGCTCCAATGGTATGGTTTCCTATCGCTCCCGCACCTCCTGCAAAAATTAAAGGAATAAGGCCGGCAATAAAAGCAAAAGAAGTCATCAGGATTGGTCGGAATCGAATTCTGGCACCTTCCACAGCCGCTTCAAAAATTGAATCTCCTGATTGTCGTTTTTGTACAGCAAACTCAACAATTAATACGGCATTTTTACCCAGCAATCCGATGACCATAATCAATCCTACCTGAGCATATATATCATTTTCCAATCCCATTGCTTTAAGTAGCATGAAAGACCCAAATACTCCAACAGGAAGCGAGCACAAAACAGCAAAAGGAATAACAAAACTTTCATACTGCGCTGCCAATACCAGATATACAAACACAAGAACGACAAGGAATACATAAATAGCTTCATTTCCACGCTGTGCCTCATCATAAGATAACCCTTCCCAGGCCACTTTATATCCATGAGGGAGTGTTTTTATTGCCGTTTCATTAATCGCAGTAATGGCATCGGCTGTAGTATACCCAGGAGCAGGTAATCCACGGACAGCAGCAGAATTGTACATATTATAACGGGTAATTTCATTGGGACCCTGTGTTTTTTTCAACGTCATGAATGCTGAATACGGAACCATTTCATCTCTATCATTTTTTACATAGAGTTTCATGATATCAGAAGGAAGCCTTCTGAATTCAGGAGAAGACTGTACATACACTTTAAAAAACTGCCCGAACCGGATAAATCCTTGTTCGTAGGTACTACCGATCAGAATATTCAGGTTATCCATGGCTTTACCTATAGAAACTCCTTTTTGCATGGCGGCATTATTATCAAATACAAGTTCGTATTGTGGGTAATTAGCGGCAAAAAAGGTAAAGACACCTGTCAGCTCTTTTCGTTTTTTAAGATTGGCTATAAACTCTTTGTTTACTTTATCAAAATCCTGATAATTAGTAGTTCTGTTAAGATCCAGTAATCTCATAGAAAAACCTCCTGAAGATCCAAATCCGGGAACAGCGGGTGGTTCGAAAAATTCGATGGTTGCACCAAGGTCTTTTGATTTTTCTTCAAGCTCTTTCATGATTTCTTTTACAGAATGATCACGGGCGCTCCATGTCTTAAGGTTAATCAAGCAAGTTCCGGCATTAGAACCACGTCCTTCCGTCATGATTTCATATCCTGCCAGTGATGATACGGATTCTACACCGTCTACACCCTGACAGATCTTTTGTAATGCTCTCGAAACCTTATTGGTCTGTTCCAGTGTGGAACCCGGAGGGGTCTGAATAATGGCATAGATCGTTCCCTGGTCTTCGTTAGGGATGAAACCTCCCGGAAGTGTTTTATTGATCACAAAAATTCCGACTGAAAATAAGATCAGGATTCCCCAGGTTACCACTTTTCTGTCTACAATTTTTCTCAAAAGAGATGCATATTTACCTGTTACTTTATCAAAGCCTCTATTAAATGCATCTAGTGATTTTGTAAAAAGATTAGACTTTTTAGGTTTCCCATGATTATTTTTAAGAAGCATTGCAGCTAAAACAGGAGTTAATGTAAGAGCCACAACCGCCGAAATAACAATGGAACTCGCCATGGTAATGGAAAACTGACGATAAAAAGTTCCTACCGGACCTGTCATAAATGAAATAGGAACAAATACCGCCACCATTACAGCGGTAATAGCGATAATAGCTCCCGCAATTTCAGCCATAACCTCTTTTACAGCTTTGTACGGTGAGATGTTGCTTTCCTCCATTTTCGCATGAACAGCTTCTATAACGACAATAGCATTATCTACAACGATACCAATGGCAAGTACAAGCGCAAATAGAGTAACCAGGTTAATGGACAGGCCGAAAAGCTGAATCACAAAGAAGGTTCCGACTAAAGAGACTGGTACAGCAATGATAGGAATTAATGTAGACCGCCAGTCTCCAAGAAATATGAAAACTACAATGGCCACAAGAATAAATGCATCCCTTAATGTGTGGACTACCTGTTCAATAGAAGCATCTAAGAACTGGGAAACATCATAGCTGATCTTGTAGTCTACTCCTGGTGGGAAATTGCCTTTCATTTCCTCAAGTTTTGCTTTTACATCTTTGATCACATCATTTGCATTACTTCCGTAGTTTTGTTTGAGGACAATGGAAGCAGAGGGGTGTCCATCCAGATTGGAATAAATATCAAAGAACTCACTTCCCAGTTCTACCTTGGCAACATCTTTTAACTTAATATTTTCTCCTTCTGCATTGGAACGGACAATAATATTTTCATATTCTTCCGGTTTGTTATACTGGCCTTTATAAGTAAGTACATATTCCAGAGATTGTGCTGCAATTCCGGAGCTCTGACCTATTCTTCCGGGACGCCCGATGATACTTTGTTCACCGATTGCTTTCATTACCTCGTCTACAGAAATAGAATAAGCACGCATACGATCAGGATTCAGCCAGATTCGCATCGCATACCTTCTGCTCCCCAGAATCTGTGATTTAGCAATTCCATGAATACGGTTAATTTCTGGAATAATATTTACCGTTGCATAATTGTACAGGAATTTTTCATCCATGCTTTTGTTGGTGCTATACAAATTCACATACATCAACATACTCGGCTGGATAGGGTTAACTACCACCCCCTCTTTTTGTACAAGTTCAGGAAGCAGTGGCATGACCTGATCCACTCTTGTTTTTACTAAAACTACAGCTGCATTAGGATCTGTTCCAGGATCAAAAACAACATTTACGGTTGCTTCTCCGGCACTGGTTGCATCTGTGGTTATATAGCGCATTCCCTGGACTCCATTGATCGCATTTTCAATGGTAATTAATGATGATTTTACGAGTACATCAGCACTTGCTCCCGGATAAGCAATAGATACAGCAACAGTGGTGGGGGCAATTTTAGGAAACTGTTCGGTAGGAAGCTGCTTAATAGCCAGCCCACCGATAAATAAGATGACAACCGATATTACGATAGCGAATACCGGACGGTGTATTACTTTTTTAAACATAATTCTGCTTTTTAATTACTCCGCGTAGAGATCCAGGTTCGACATCACTTTTTCAGGTTTCTGATAACGGACAGAAATTTTTTGGTTCTCCTGTACCATTCGAAGTCCATCAAGAAGAATTCTTTCATCTTTTCTGAGTCCTGATGCTACTACATAGATGTGGGGTAACTCTGCAGCAATTTTTATTTCACGTGCTTTTACTTGATTATCTTTATTGATTACATACACATATTTTTTCTCCAGCTCTTCAAAAGTAGCTTTCTGAGGAATCAGCATTGCATTGGTATAAGGAGATGTAACCAGTATATTTCCGGTTTCTCCGTATCGCAAAAGACCTTTTGGATTGGAAAAGGTGGCTCTATAGGCAATATTTCCTGTCTCATTGTCAAAATCAGATTCAATGGTTTCGACCAGACCATCCTGATTAAATGTTTTGCCATTAGCCATTTTTAAACGGACATGCATAGGATCATTGTCTTTTCTATCACTCATCTGATTGAGATATTCAGCCTCAGGTACATTAAAATACACCCACATTTTGCTATTATCTGAAAGTTCTGTAATAAGTTCTCCTTCATCAACAAGACTTCCTTTTCGAACGTGTAAGCGTCCTACAATTCCGGTAAAGGGAGCACGTATTTCTGTGAATTTAAGGTGGGTGTTCATTGAAGAAAGTTCAGCCTGGGCTTTTTCATATTTAGCTTTGGCCATTGCCATTTCCTGAGGTGCTACAATATCTTTATCTGAAAGATTTTTAGTATTCTGATATTCGATTTGGGTGTATTTTAATTCTGCCTTAGCCCGGTTTACATCTGATTCATAAAGATTGGGCATAATTTTAAACAGCAATTGTCCTTTTTGTACATATTGTCCTTCGTCTACATACAAGGTCTGGATATATCCTTTCTCCTGTGCGCGAAGCTCAATATGATTAATGGACCGTATCTGAGCTACATAATCTTTGTCGATTAATGTATCTTTAATGAGAGGGCTTGTTACATTGAAAACAGCTGCTTCTGCTTTTTCTTTTTTTTCAGACTGGCAGCTTATGCATAGCAAAATAATGCATAGATTGATATACATGAGACTTTTCTTGACCATGATGATTCTTTTAATAATTTTTTAATTGAAAAAAATAGGATTCCGGGTCCTCAGAATGAGAACCTATAAAATTTTCGAAAAAAAGTATACTAAAATCACAGTCGGATGACCCTGTACTGAATGTACAGATCATCATTGAAATATTTTAGATGTTCTGAATTAGCAAATGAAACAGCGCTCTGTCTGTTATGAAATATGGTAACGAAATCTGATTTCAGATATCCGATATCTTCTCTTAAGAAAACAGGCAGCTCTGTAAAGCCGGATGTCTCTACATTATCATCATTTTCATTATCGCTTTCAGAGAGATTTGCTCTAAGCTTATGGTAAGGTAGATGAGAAACAGTGTATTGATCATGAAGTTCCTGATCTGTAAGAAATGCGTAAGAATGTTTTACATTATTTTCAGTAGAATAATCACTGACGGATTTTGAATTGAAGGAGATATCAAAGTCTGGATACTCAGGTACCTGACCAGAGTACAAACCTAAAACGGTGAGTAGTGCAAATAAAAAGGTAAACAAATATTGATGAAATCTTCCCTGCATTCAATGACAAAGGTAATTAAACTTGAAAACCGGAGCAAAAGGTGAAGATTAAAAATGTGTTAAAAAAATGATAAAAATGTAAAATGTATTTATGATAAAGGATCCATTGTAAATAATTGATCAGAATGTATTCGGAAAAGAGAAGTATTGATAGGATGTAGGGGAAAGAAACTAGAAAAAAAAAGTTTCGTAGGGGAGGAATAGCGTGAAATTTTTGGTGATAAACCCTCGTTTGGAATTTCTGCTGTTCCAAATTAAAGAGGGTATCGATCAAGCCTTGTCCTTTGAGGGATAAGGAGATGAAGATTATGAATTGTAAGAACTCGTTAAAAAGCCTTTCCTACAAAAGAAAAATTGATTTTCAAAAAGATAAAATCTTTTAGAAAATCAACGTCTTTTTTGTATTCTTTTTGGAGCTATTTTTACTCTTACTTTAAATCTTTTTTGGGATTTAGTGTTTTTACGCATATTTGTAACTATTTCATACTTAAATGTACTCATTTTTCCGATTAAAACAAATATTTTTGTGAGAAATTAAAAATTAATTTTTCTTAATCCTTATAAAAAACATCTCTGTGAAAAAAATATTGATCATATCCTTAAAAGTCATAGGAATTATTCTTGGAATTGTTGTTTTATATGTCTTGTTAGGGCTTTTAGTTCCTTTTATTGGAGTGTCAGCAAAGGACGATGGGGAGAAGAAAGAAATTCCCATCTATATTTATACCAATGGAGTTCATACAGATATTGTAATGCCCGTTAAAAATGATCTGCAGGATTGGGGAGCAAAGGTTCCTTTTTCCAATACTACTTCAAAAAGAACCGATTATCAATATATTGGAATTGGTTGGGGTGATAAAGGTTTTTATCTGGATACACCAACCTGGGCGGATCTGAAGTTTTCAACAGCTTTTAAAGCAGCATTCTGGATGAGTGAGTCTGCGATGCATTGCACCTATTATTATACAATGAAGGAAGGGGATGACTGTAAAATGATCATGATCAGCAGGTCTCAGTACAAAAAATTAGTAGAATTTGTTGAAGCTAAGTTTGATCGGGATAAGAACGGCAATTTTATTGTTATTCCTACCAATGCTGTATATAGCGATAACGATGCGTTTTATGATGCCAAAGGAAGCTATAATTTCTCCTACACCTGCAATACGTGGGCAAATGATGCTCTGAAAGCTGCGGGACAAAAGGCTGCGTTGTGGACACCTACGGATTTTGGGATATTTAGACATTATAAGTAGAATACAAATTATAATGAAAAAATATCAAGATTAATTTTAATTATTCCATTGACTTTTACTGTCGTTTTTCTTTTGCAATAGCTTTAAGATAAGATTGGTGAAAACATTGCTCCATTATTACATAATATCTGAAGAAAGACAGGTAAATTATAATAAATATTTTAGTGATGAAAAAAACAAATACAAGATAACTTTCAATGATTAAAGTAAAGTTTAATTTAAGCGTATTTTATTATTTCCTAATAATAGCTCTTGTCGCACTTTTATTATATAATATATATTCAATATATATAAGTTTTAATCTGATTAAGATACTTCCTATAGTAATCCAATGTCTTTTATTGGTGATGCTTTTCGTGAAACACATTAAAGTTAAATTAGCAATTAAGGTATGGAGCATTATTTTTTTAATCATAGCTCCTTTAATGCAACTTGTAGGAAAGCTTCTAAAGGATGTATCACATAACTTTCAATTTTTTGAAATAAATCATTATCTCATGCCTTCTTTGTTCTTAGCAATCGGCTGTTTAATACTATATCTTAGTGAGAAAACAATTGAAGTAAATAAAGATTCAACTCATCAAAATTAAAAATTAGTTGTAGTATGATAACAGAAATGGATCAATTAGGAATGGATATAGACTGGTTTCTTACGGATGGTAAACACATAGGATTCATGGCATCTGGAGGAGGTAAATTACCAGATTCTGTAGCTAAATCTATTGAAAATCATGAAAGACTGGTTTCTTATTTTAGAGGGCTTCCTGAGATATCAGACTTTGTAGTTAGTCCTGAGTTAGATGGAGTGTTAATCAAAATATCAGGAACAAAAAGTAATGAAAGATATCTTAAAGATTATGTTTCAATAACTAAGAGGGGTTTGTACTCATTTGATAAAACTCTTGTTAACAACTTTATTGATGGGCAATATCATCTCGTAGCAAGCCCTATAAAACCATTAAACATAAATGAGTTACCTGCGGATATTTTGGAAATTCTTCTTGAAACGCAATATTCTGATAAGCTAAATAGTATCCTGAAACTGGATTGTAGAAATTTATAAGGTTTCGAATCTCTCCAGCTCTATACATTATTTCACCAAATCCCTCGGAGCATTCCCAAACTGCTTTTTAAAGGCAAATGAAAAATGAGAAAGATCTTCAAAGCCAAGGTCGAGATAAATATCGTTAGGACGTTGGTGCTTTTTCTCTAATAAAAAGCGAGCTTCTTCTAGACGCTTTTTAACAAGCCAATGACCTGGTGTATCATTGAATATCTGTTTGAAATCCCTTTTAAAAGCTGATAAGCTGCGTCCTGTAAGGTAAGCAAAGCGTTCGGTGCTTACATTGAATTTATAGTTTTGGAGCATAAATTCTTCCAGATCTATTTTTCCAGGGATACCGAAATCAAAAAACAATCCAGACAGGGAAGGCTTTATCTGCAATAAAATAAGCAAAAGCTCTTCTCTTTTTAGTTCAGAGAATACTTCATTGATTGCTCCTGATTCTGTATAATAGGGCTGTAAAGAATTGATGAAATGGGTGATCAGTTCATTTTTTTTTGGAATGATAAAGGCACCTTTGGGAAGAAAGGTTTCCATAGAGACCTGATATTTTTTAAAAAAAGATCTGAGAAAAACCTCATCAAAAATAATCACTATTTTTTTAAATTCATCATTGTCTTTTTCCTTGTTGTAGCGGGCCAGCCGATTTTTTCGGACAATGCAAAAATCTCCGGGCTTCATGGTGTAGTTCCTGTGCCCATCGTAGCTATTGATCTTTCCTTTAATTAAAAACAAAAAGAAATGTTCCGGAATAAATTGCTCCGGAGATATTTCAGGTCCTATATAACAAGATTGTATTTCTGTTAATTTCATACCAAATCATTTTTAAAAAAAGAAACAGATTACTAATTTACAGTTTTCCACCATTCTTTAAACTGTTGTTGCTGATTATCCAATTGAACCAATTCACCAATCATAGGTGTTGCTAAACGATACGATTTATTTTTTGATAAAGCTGTTATTTTCTCTAATGGTTCTTTCCAGGGATGGTTAGCCAGCGTAAATTTTGAATTATGCACAGGCAATAGATTTCTTGCTCCCAACTCCTGTGTGGCAAGTGCAACTTCCTCTGGTAGTTCATGTACAGATTGCCAGGCTTTATTGTATTGGCCACACTCCATAATGGCCCAGTCTATTTTTCCATATTTTGAACCAATTGTTTTAAAACGATCGTCGCGTCCACCATCACCACTATAATAAATATTCATCGAGGGTGCCTGAATTAGAAATGATAACCATAATGCCTGTCCACTTGTAAAACCACGGCCAGAATCGTGATGGGTAGATTCTGTCAATATTTTAAACCCGGGCTTTACTTCCACAGATTCATACCAGTCTTTTTCGATAATTTGTTTTGGGGTATATCCCCAACGTTCAAAATGGGCTCCATTACCAAGTCCGCAGACCACATATTTTACTTTGGTTTGTAAAGCTTTTACCGTTTCATAATCCAGATGATCATAATGATCATGAGATAGCAGTAGATAATCAATATCTGGTAAACCTGCTACTGTATAAATATCACTTCCTTTATAAGCGGTCACACTTCCCGGTATGGGCGAAGCTTTTCCGCTGAATACAGGGTCTGCAAGAATTTTAATTCCATCCACCTGAAGGAAAAATGAAGAATGCCCAAACCAAACATAAGCATTTTCAGATGGGTCCAGCGATTTTAAATTCGTTTTAATGGAAGGAAGCGAATCAACAGGGCTTCGGTTAGGAAATTTTGTAAAAAGAGTTTCATATAAAACACCTGGCATACTGTAACCTTTTGTTAGGGTTGGCCGTTCTACCAGATTTCTGAACCTGCCATCTTTATAATGAGGTGAAGATTTCACGAGCTCCAGGCGCTTTCCTTCCGGTAAAGCTCCGAATTTATCTTGCCTCATATAGAAAAATGTAGCGATAGTCAGGACTACAACAAGGACGGATAATACAATTAATATTCTTTTAAATATTCTGGTGACTTTTCTCAGTGTACTCATTTTTTTCAATTTCAAGAATGCTTTGTGTTTTACTAATCAGTATCAAATGGACATTGATCAGTTTGTTTCAAATAAAGATAATGTTTATAAAGAAAGTATATCCTTGTGTATTGGATTTTTTTACTCTTTATAGAGTAGACGATTTAAAGCGCATTATACTTTATCAGACTGCTGACCGTTGCTAAAATAGCTTCTTGATTCGTTCTTGGCTTCCATTCCAAAATACGTTTGGCTTTCGCGTTGCTTGCTTTTCTGTTTACTCCAAGCAGAGGGGCAATTGCTTTAGCTTTCGGATTGAATAAGGCCATGAACCGAATAACCCAATCCGCTACTTTTTTGTTTGAGATCTTCTGGGAAACCTCAGGCATTTCTTTTTTAAGAAACTCTGTGATTTCAGGTAATGTCATAGTTCCTCCTGATAAGGCCAGAAAACGTTCCCCATTAGCTTTTGGACTTTCCATAGCCCGGATATGTAAATCTGCCAGATCACGAACATCTACAATAGCCAGTTCAATATTGGGAATCTGTTTCATGCTTCCATCCAGCATACTTTTAAGCAGCCCAAAACCACTTGAAAGTTTGTCGGTAAAGGAAGGCCCTAAAATAGCGGTTGGATTAATGACACTCAGTTCAAGATTACCACCCTGACTTTTAATAAAATCCCAGGCCGCACGCTCAGCAAGTATTTTTGATTTATTATAGGCAGATAATCCTTTTTCATTCGGATCTGTCCAGCTTTTTTCTGTGATCAGCCGGGTAGGATCCCTGTGACTGTATCCAACGGCTCCAAAATTTGAAGTCATTACCACTCGCTTTACACCAGCATTTCTGGCAGCTTTTAGTACTCTTATTGTTCCTTCAACTGCAGGACGTATCATTTCATCTTCGTGTTGAGGGACTTTAAGAAAAATCGGAGATGCAATATGCAATACATAATCACAATCCTTTACTGCATCATCCCAGTTAGTATCCTGTAAAAGATCGGTTGCAATGAAATCCAGATTTTCGAAAGACGAAAGACCTGCGTTGGTAAGCATATTTAATATTTCATCTTTTCTGGATAGAGAACGTAATGTAGTTCTTACCTGATATCCTTTTTGTAAGAGTTGTAAAATCGTATGAATAGCAACAAATCCTGTACCTCCTGTTACTAAAACTAATTGATTATTGTGTAAACTTTCCATTATTGTCATGTTTTGTTGGAGCAAATTTCCGCTAAAAAAGCAATAGTTTATTTTGTTGAAAGGTTCAGACTAACTTTGTTAAAAAGTCCTTTTTAGATTTTGAAATTGATTATTAACATAAAAAAAGACCCCTGATTGGGGTCTTATGTGTGATTCGATATTATAATATTAAAATATCTGGAAACTATGCAAGTTTTACGTTTACTGCGTTTAATCCTTTTTCACTTTTTTGTACTTCAAAAGTCACTTTATCGTTTTCACGAATGATTCTTGTGCTTAATCCTGAAGCGTGTACAAAGATGTCTTGTCCTCCGTCTGCTGGAGAAATAAATCCGAAACCTTTTGTTTCGTTAAAAAATTTTACTGTGCCTTCTTGCATTGTAATTGTATTAAAAATTGTTGTTATTTATTATTTGACCAATTGAATATCAATAGCAGAGAACCCTTTTGGAGATCTCTCTTTTTCAAATGATACTTTGTTTCCTTTCTTTACGGGTTCCGTACAGTTGTTGGTATGGAAAAATACATTTTCCTTAGTTTTATCTTCTGTGATAAAACCATAACCTTTCTCACTGAAAAAAGTGATAATTCCAGACTTACGGATTTCTTCTTCAGGAATTGGAGCAGCTCCTAACTGAATATCATCAAGATTGATTTCTTGTGTTTCTTCTGGTGGAGTAGACGTTAATCTTCCGAATGAGTCAACATATGTTAACATCTCATCCAGTCCTTTTCCTTTGTTGTTATTAGTTTTACGGTCTTCACGGCGTAAAGCCTTTTCTTTTTGTTTTTGAATTTTTTTCTTGAAATTTTCTTTTTTAGAGAAAGAATCTGCCATAAATTAATTTTATTATTTAGTTATTGTATTAAGGTATTGGGTTGGATTGGCTTGATACAGCCTATCCGTTTTTTCTTTTTTTTCAACAAGTGCTACTTGTAGATTTGCAGTAATAGGACTTGCTTTAATTTCCATAGGATTGCTTAGTGCTATATCTGCAAACTTCCGAATATTTTCTGACATCGTTGAAGAAAATAATAAGGTCTGTCTTTTCTGAGGAATAAGTTTAATAACTTTTTTCACATCATTTACAAAAGCCGGATTCAGCATTTTGTGAGCTTCATCCAAAATCAGAATTTCGATCTTGGAAAGATTAATATGTCTCTGGTTGATCAGGTCGAGCAAAGCAGTGGGTGTTGTAATGAGAACATCCACTCTAATCCTTAAAGCCGCAAGTTGATTTCCCTGAGAAGTCCCATCATGAATAGTAAGTTGGGAAAGCGGAAGATATTTGCTGTATACAGTGAGGTTTTCTTCGATCTGAATAGCCAGCTCTTGTGTAGGTGCTAATATAAGAACCCGTATTTCCTTATGATCCGGTGAATTTTTCTTCAGCAATTGAATAACAGGCATTGCAAATGCTGCCATTTTTTCGGCTCCTTCAGCTGCAACCCCTATAATATCTCTACCAGCCAGAATCTGGGGAATTGCTTCACTCTGTATTCCTGTAGGTTTTGAATATCCGGCCTCTGTTGCAGCACGGATGATGGGATTTATTAAATTTAAATTTTTAAAATTCATGTATAAGGGTTGCCGAATCTTCGACCTTTAATCAATTCTTTATCAGAAATTGAAATCATTATTTTGTTATTGGTACCTATGGATAAAAAAAGAAATTGCTTCTTTGTTTTCCCATTATTTTACTTTGCCTTGTTCACCAATAATCTGAATATATAAAGATCGTTGCTGAGTTTGCAATAGCGTTCATGCTTCACCTTTAGCTGAGCATTTCTATACGCCCGTAAACCCTTGAGCCTGCGTAATGGACTTCTTTTGTAATTTCTACTGTGAGTAAATCTCCTAAAGGAGTAAAAGGATGTTCAAATTGTTTTTCTATTGTTTTGAGTTTTAAAGTTACCAATATAAATATTTATTCATGAAATAAATAAGGGTTAATTTTTGGCAGCTGAAAAAGCAAAAACTGAAAGAAAAAAATAAGTATTCTAAACTGTAACAGAGAGCAAAGGCAGAGGCCTGTTTATTTATTATATGCAAATGTACGAAAAAATATAGAATAAATGGTGTTTTAATCGATTGATTTTCAAAAAATTGTTTAAGATAGATTATATTTAATGGAGATTTCGATCTCTATTTATGAATTTGTTAATCACAATCCATTCGAAATATATTTTTCCTTCTTTTTTGATTAGCTATAATCATAATTAAGTTCAGTTTATATAATACTACACTGGTTTTTTGTTCCTGATTCCAATGATCATCATCCATAAACATAGCCCTATTTCACCCAAGCTTGCAGGGAGAATAATGTAATCGGGAATACAGGTTTTATCGTAAGAAGGAAAAAGAAAGGTTCCAAAAAAGTCGATCACATATCCAAGACATCCCATCATCAACAGAACCCCAAAAACTTTAGGAATAAATCCCGACCGATAAACGAGATAGCCAAAAGGAAAGAGCCAAAGCCCCCAGAATATATGATTAAGGAAATTGCCTTCATGATACAAATGAAGATAAAATTTAACCTGGGCAAACCGCTGATCATCAGAATATATTTTCAGGTAGTTGGGATTATTGATCAGATTGAGTACAGCGAATTTATTGGAAAGATTGCTGAAGGAGATCGGAACCTGGACCACAGCAAAAGTCACCATAAGCTTAGCATATAATTCGTTCACATGTTTTAAAAGGCGGTAAAGAAGAAAAGGCAATACCAGAAATAGTACCCAGCAGATGATTTCACTTACAATTCCCATTTTCAATGCTGATTCAAAAGCAGGAATAATGGGTTTGAATTCTGAGGCTTTTCCCGGTAATTTAATTTGGGAAGGGATGAATTGCAAATACAATGTACCGGTTATAATAACGATTGAATATACGATGCCGGCTATTCTTGCTGTTCTTTTTGGAGAATTCATGTTTGTTAAGTTTAGTTA
The DNA here is from genome assembly GCF_016595215.1 of Chryseobacterium paridis. Classification (GTDB taxonomy): domain Bacteria; phylum Bacteroidota; class Bacteroidia; order Flavobacteriales; family Weeksellaceae; genus Chryseobacterium; species Chryseobacterium paridis. The sequence goes on from NZ_JAENHK010000007.1 coordinate 141,853, forward strand.
GGGCAGACCTGGAAGAGGATATCATGCTTATTGTAAAGATATCCCGTATCAACCTGTACTTCACTTAACATTTGTTAGGAAAATAATTCCCTTCTTATTCTGCTTAAACTTTCGGGCTTGATTCCTAAATATGATGAAATGTATTTCAGCGGAACATTCTTGATGATGTTGGGCTGTTGAGCGATCAGCTTCAGATAGCGTTGTTCGGCTGTAAGCGTAGTCAGATCATTCATTCTTTGTCTGTCTTCTTCCTGTATCCTTTCAAATAGCTTAATGGTAAAATCTTTTTGAGTTTGACTGGTTTGGGCAGTGGCAGCAGCACTTTCGAATGTAATTCTTAGTAGTTCACAGTCTGTGATGCAATGAAGGTTCTGATCAGAAACGGTTTGATTAACAAAATGATAATAAGATGTGAAAAATCTTGGACCATCATTAAGGTCTACAGTAACTTCCTCACCATGATCATTCAGATAGAAATTGCGCATCTGGCCTGATACGATAAAATTATGGTATTTGGGGATAGATCCTGCTTTTTCAAGAATAGTATCTTTTGGAATCCGAATAGGTTTGAAAGTTTCAATGCACTGCATTTTATCAGTTTCGGGCAGTATTACGATTTGTTCTATATACTTAAAAAGAGTTTCATAATAATGATCCATTGTATCCAGGTTTTTAATTGCAGAACATACCAGGAAGGTACATTATGTGATCCTTCCCGGTGTGTGGGCTAAACAAATTTAAGTATTTTATCTGTTCAAAAGAATGGACATTGTAAAAATAACCGGGAACGATAGCTCCTCTTACTTCAGTTCCAGTTCGTATATTTTTGCAGGGAGTGAAAATGCCTTCAGCGTGGTGTCTTTTACAAAAGAAAATCCAATAGTAGTAAAAAACGAAAGCATAGAATCGTTATCCGCAATACTGATCCAGATACTATCCGTAAAAGTGATGGCTGATCTGCTTTTATTCCAAAGGGATTGTCTTACTTCAGCTTGGTCATACTCCGGAAGTATCGCAAAATCAATTATTTCTGTCATCCTTTTTCCTTCAGGGGAATTGGGGTAAACCGAACCACTTTTAAAAAGACAATAGCCAACAGGCTCATTGTCTGCAAACACCATAATAAGTTGTGTAGACAGATCATTCAGAACATTGATCATTTTTCTGTATTCTACATGCTCACTAAGATATTCTTCAATTTTTTCTGCAGAAATAATCTCCTGATAAGTGGTTCTGATATATGGTCTCATGACAGCAAAAAGATGGTCAATCCCTTGATCTGATCCTACTGTGAATTTTGAAATAATCTCCATTTAGATTCTATTTTTATTCAAAGCTACACGATTATTATACTATACTATGAGTACAGTTGGCTACAATTGAATCGGTACAGTTGTTTTTTAATTGATATTTTATCAGAACACATTTGTACATTTGTTATGAAAAGATGAATTGGTATGCAGGCATACAAATATGAGGTTTTTACTTCTGCGATTGAAAGCAACATTAAAAAAGGAATACTAAAGCCAGGAAGCCGTCTTCCTTCTACTCGGGAGATTAAAGACAAATATCACCTCAGCATAAGCTCCGTTCAAAGTGGTTATGATTATCTGGTTATAAAAGGATTGGTAAAAAATATTCCACGCTCTGGCTATTTTGTCGCTTCGGATATACAGCAGCCTATCGCAGAACCTTTATTACATCCATCTTTTGGTCAAAAAAACGAAGCATTCAATAAGAATATTGAATTAATTTCAGTTAGAAATAAACCTTCAGAATATGCCTCATTTAATTCAGCCACGCCTACGGATCTATTGGTTCCGCAAAAGCTTATTCTGAGAAAGATGCAGGAAGTAATCCGGGAGAAGGGAACTTCACTGCTTCGTTATTATCCTGTCAATGGCTCAGGAGAGCTCAAAAATCAGATTGCTGACCGTGCTTGTCAGTATGGATGTACATTTAATCCTGAAGAATTAATTATTACAGATGGTGCTCTACAAGCATTGTATATTGCTTTAGCATCTGTAACAAATGCTGGTGATCATATTGCTGTGGAAAGTCCATGTGTCTTTTCTGTTTTGGAGGTTATTGAAGGTCTAAAACTTAAGGCAATAGAAATTCCTGTTGATAGGGAAGTGGGTTTTGATACACAATATTTCAAGGAAGTTTGCCGGGATAATGAGATTAAAGCACTCATTGTTACGCCAAATTTTCATAATCCAACAGGCATTCTTATGACAGATGGTACAAAAAAAGAATTGCTTTCCATTGCCACACATTATCAATTTCCTATTATCGAAAACGATATTTATGGAGATCTTTATTTTGGAACCGAAAGACCTTCAAACATTCAAAGTTTTGATGTGGATGGATGGGTAATGACGTTTTCTTCTTTTTCTAAAACTTTAGCTCCAGGTATTCGTTTGGGATGGTTGCACTCAGGCCGGTTCTATGCACAGACAGAAAGATTGAAATTTTCATTGGGACGATCAGTGGCCCCAATATACCAGGAATTGCTGATTAAACTCCTCAATGACCAGAGCTATGATAAGCATTTACGTTCATTCATGAAACAATTACAAAGACAGGCTAAGGAAGTATTAGATACTTTACATACCTATTTTCCGGATGGTTCTTATTTTGGCGTACCTCAGGGTGGATACAGTATATGGGGATGTTTGCCAAAAGGGGTGAATATGGAGATGTTCTATGCTTATTGTGAAGATCATCGGATATTATTTACACCTGGAGAAATTTTTACTCTCACTGACCGGTTGAATCATCATTTCAGAATTATTTTTGCGGAGCGTATCACTCCTCATAGTCTTACGTCACTACAAAATATAGGTAAAAAGGTAAAAGAGCTTTTGTAAAATATTTTCAATGATAATACATCCTTTTTAGTCTCAATTTTTTAAGATAAAAAGAAGAATTGTGAAATGACATATTCCATTATTTTTCTTATCAAATTGTTCCGATCTTTTTTTATTTATTGCATATGTTTTTTCTGGAAAATTTCCCTGACCGTACTTTTTTGCAGAGTAATTTTACATGATTTATATCACTTAATTATTTTTATTTAATTTTAAAATATCTTTATTGATCACATTTTCAAAGTATTACGATTACCTAACTATTGTTCGTAAATTAATATTTTGACGTTTCGATAAAATACCTATATTTACCACCAAGGAGTTTATTTAGACTTCTTTATCAACCGAAACTGGTTACACTTAGCTGTGAATTAAAAGGGAATCGTGTGTAAATCACGAACTGTCGCGCAACTGTAAGTAACACTTAAAAGGTTTTTATCAATCAAGGTCCACTGTTCATTTTTTTGAATGGGAAGGACGATAAAAATTGTTACAAGTCAGGAGACCTGCCTATTTCGAATTGACGATGCTTTCGCGATCTGAAGCTTATAGTCAGGTATGATACGTTATGATGACATTGCCCTACACTTTTCTGTGCGCATGATCATGTTAGAGATATTTTTACAAAGTTTACTTTCAAAGTTCTGTTGTACCTATATCTGCCGTATTACCCCTTTCCATAATTTTCTCTCTTACAAAGTATTGTGAAGTGTATCAACAACTTTTTATGTTGATTTATAAGCATTGAAGGCTGATGGGGACAGTTATATATTTGAATAATGGTCAAATCACCTGTTCGTCATTCAGTCGTTCATTAATGTTTATAGGTCGTTCAATTAATTTAATAATTTGAAAAAATATATTTTTTTAAATTGTTGATAATAGGTAGGTTAAATACATTAAAACGAACAATAATATTAAAGATGAGTAAAAATGCAAGTTTAGAGTCTGCCGGACTACGGTTCCGGGAGGCAATGCAAAAAGAAAATCCTCTTCAGATTGTAGGAGCAATCAATGCCAATCATGCATTGTTAGCACAACAGGCAGGTTTCAATGCTATTTATCTTTCAGGAGGAGGAGTTGCTGCAGGTTCATTAGGAATTCCTGATCTGGGAATTACAACCCTCGAAGATGTACTAATCGATATTCAACGAATAACCAACGTATGCGATCTGCCTCTGCTGGTAGATGTAGATACAGGCTTTGGTCCGTCGGCATTTAATGTGGCGAGAACAGTGAAATCACTGATTAAAGCCGGAGCAGCTGCTTTACATATTGAAGACCAGGTAGGCGCAAAACGCTGTGGACACCGTCCTGGAAAAGAAGTAGTAAGTAAAGAAGAAATGGTAGACCGGTTAAAAGCAGCAGTGGATGCAAGGACGGATGAGAATTTCGTCATTGGAGCCAGAACGGATGCTTTTGCCAATGAAGGATTGGATAGAACATTGGAAAGAGCAGTGGCTTATAAAGAGGCTGGAGCTGATTTTATCTTTGCAGAAGCCGTTCCTGATTTAAGCTATTATCAAAAATTTGTAGATGCAACAGGGATTCCTGTCCTGGCTAATATCACTGAGTTTGGGATGATCAAAATGTATACTGCAGATGAACTAAAAAACGCCGGAGTAGGTTTGATTTTATATCCACTTTCTGCCTTTCGCGCGGCTAACAAAGCTGCTCAGAATGTGTATGAACACATCAGAAAGGATGGAACCCAGGCCAATGTATTGGATACCATGCAAACCCGCGATGAACTTTACAAAAGCATCAACTATCACGATTACGAACAAAAATTAGATAACCTATTTAAAAACAACAAAGATGTCAATGGATAATGAGCCTATATTTAAGCCTAAAAAAAGCGTAGCACTTTCAGGGGTGACAGCTGGTAATACTGCTCTTTGCAGTGTTGGAAAAAGCGGAAATGATCTCCACTACAGAGGTTATGATATTTTGGATCTTGCAGAAAGAGCACAATTTGAGGAGGTTGCCTACCTTCTTATTTACGGACAATTACCAACCGGAGCTCAATTAAAAAACTATAAAGCCAAATTAAAATCATTAAGAGGACTGCCTCATTCTGTAAGAAATATCCTGAAAAGTATTCCTGCAGCTGCGCACCCGATGGATGTTATGCGGTCAATGGTTTCAGCGATCGGAAGTATTCAGCCTGAAAAAGATGATCACAATGTGGCAGGAGCACGGGATATTGCAGATAAGTTATTAGCATCATTCAGTTCAGGACTTTTATACTGGTATCATTATACCCATAATGGGAAAGAGATCGATGTAGAGACGGATGATGACACGATTGGGGGACATTTTCTGCACTTGTTACATGGTAAAAAAGCTCCTGATTCCTGGGTAAAGGCAATGGAAATATCTCTTAACCTTTATGCGGAACATGAGTTTAATGCTTCTACTTTCACCGCCCGTGTCATTGCGGGTACATCTTCAGATTTCTATTCTTGTATAACAGGAGCTATTGGTGCTTTAAGAGGTCCTAAACACGGTGGAGCCAATGAAGTGGCTTTCGAAATCCAAAGCCGATACAATTCCCCTGATGAAGCGGAAGAAGATATCAAAAAACGTATTGCTAATAAAGAGGTAATTATAGGATTTGGACATCCTGTCTATACCATATCAGATCCACGAAACGTAGTGATCAAAAAAGTGGCTAAAGAACTTTCCGAGGAAGCTGGTGATATGTTGCTTTATCATATTGCTGAAAGACTGGAAAGCATCATGTGGGAAGAAAAGAAAATGTTCCCGAACCTGGATTGGTTCTCAGCAGTTTCTTATCACTTGATGGGAGTTCCTACACTTATGTTTACTCCTTTATTTGTTATTTCAAGAGTAACCGGATGGAGTGCCCATATCATCGAGCAGAGACAGGATGGGAAAATTATCCGTCCGAGTGCCAATTATACGGGACCTGAAAACAAAGAATTTGTTCCTATCGGAAGCAGATAAAACAATCAATTCTAAATACATACTAATTAAATTTAAAATAAAAAGATGTCATCACACATTTCAAATGAAAGACCACAACCGGATCAAGTACTAAAAGATATTGCAGATTACGTATTAAACTACGAAATCAAAAATGATTTAGCTTGGAAAACAGCTCATTATTGCCTTTTAGATACGATCGGATGTGGATTAGAAGCTTTAACCTATCCTGCATGTACGAAGTTATTGGGACCCATTGTAAAGGGAACTATTGTTCCAAATGGGGCTAAAGTACCTGGTACTCAATTTCAGTTGGATCCGGTTCAGGCTGCTTTTAATATTGGAGCTATTATCCGTTGGTTGGATTTTAATGATACATGGTTAGCTGCAGAATGGGGACATCCTTCAGATAATTTAGGAGGAATCTTGGCAACTGCTGATTGGTTGTCAAGAACGAATATCGCAGAAGGAAAAGCTCCTTTGAAAATGAAGCAGGTGCTGGAAGCAATGATCATGGCGCATGAAATTCAGGGAGTAATTGCTCTTGAAAATTCATTCAACAGAGTAGGTTTAGATCACGTTTTATTAGTGAAGTTGGCTTCTACGGCCGTTGTAGGGAAATTAATCGGATTAAACCGTGATGAGTTGATCAATGCAATTTCATTAGCTTTTGTAGATGGACAATCTTTAAGAACATACCGTCATGCTCCGAATACGGGAAGCCGTAAGTCTTGGGCGGCAGGAGATGCTACTTCAAGAGCCGTACGTTTAGCATTAATTGCTAAAACAGGTGAAATGGGATATCCTTCTGTATTGACTGCTAAAACCTGGGGATTCTATGATGTTTCTTTTAAAGGAAATGAGTTCAAATTCCAACGTGAATACAGTTCTTATGTAATGGAAAATGTATTGTTTAAAATTTCTTTCCCTGCAGAATTCCATTCTCAAACAGCGGTAGAAGCGGCAATGACATTACATCATAAGCTAAAAGAATTAGGTAAAACGACAGAGGATATTAAGAAAATCACCATCCGTACCCATGAGGCAGCGATCCGAATCATCGATAAAAAAGGGCCATTAAATAATCCTGCTGACCGTGACCACGCGATTCAGTATATGGTGGCAGTACCTCTTATCTATGGAAGATTAACTGCCGCAGATTATGAAGATAATATTGCATCAGATCCAAGAATTGATATCCTACGTGATAAGATAGAATGTGTAGAAGAAGTTCAGTTTACCACAGATTATCACGATCCTGAAAAACGTTCTATTGCCAATGCATTAACAATAGAATTAAATGATGGAACTGTTCTGGATGAGATAGTAGTAGAATATCCAATCGGGCATAAAAGAAGAAGAGATGAAGGTATTCCTGAATTGATCAAGAAATATAAAGTGAATCTGGCTCGTATTTTTCCTGAAAAACAACAAAAACTTGTGTTAGAAAATTCATTAGAATATGATCAACTGATAGGATTGAATGTTAATGAGTTCGTAGACCTTTTGGTTATTTAATTAATGCAAAGTAGAAAATTGAAAAAGGAAATTTGATTTTCGTTTTCAATTTTCCACTTTCCACTTTCAATTCACAACAATATTATGTCAGAAAAAGTAAAAATATTAATCAATGGAGCTTTTATCGAAAGTAAAGCTACCGAACATTTACCTGTTGAAAATCCGGCTAACAGAGAAGTCTTAGCTGAAGTCCCTTTAACGCTATTATCAGAAATTGATGAAGCTATAGAGTTTGCAACCGAGGCATTTAAGACCTGGAAAGAATATACGATACCTGAACGTGCAAGGTTATTTCTTTCCTACCAACACTTATTAAAACAGCATCAGAAAGAAATTGCTGAAATTCTTTCTAAAGAAAACGGAAAAACTTTTGCCGATGCGATGGGTGATGTATGGCGGGGGATAGAGGTTGTAGAACATGCTTGTAATATCCCGACATTAATGATGGGTGAAACTGTAGAAAACGTAGCGAGAGCAGTAGACACCTACAGTTATATTCAGCCACTGGGAGTATGTGTTGGAATTACGCCTTTTAATTTTCCGGCGATGATTCCTCTTTGGATGTTTCCAATGGCAATCGCTTGCGGGAATACATTTATATTAAAACCTTCAGAGCAGACGCCAATGACTGCTATAAAACTAGCAGAATTGTTTATAGAAGCTGGATTTCCTAAAGGAGTGCTCAACGTAGTTCACGGTTCCAAAGACCAGGTGAATCATATTCTGAATCACTCTGAAATTAGAGCTATCTCTTTTGTGGGTTCCGTTCCTGTAGCAGAACATGTGTATCGTACCGGAACGCATAATTTAAAAAGAGTGCAAGCTTTCGGAGGGGCTAAAAACCATATGGTAGTCATGCCTGATGCGAATAAACAACAGGTGATCAATAACCTCGTGGGAGCATCATGTGGTGCTGCCGGGCAACGTTGTATGGCAATCAGTGTCGCTGTACTTGTAGGTGAAGCTCAAAACTGGGTGGAAGAAATTAAATCTGCATTAGGTACTATTAAACCCGGTGTATGGTCTGATGAGTCTGCGGCTTATGGTCCATTAATTAACCAGCAATCCAAAGAAAAAGTATTGCGTTTAATAAAAAGTGGCTACGAACAAGGAGCAGAAGTTCTGTTAGATGGAAGCAACTGTACTGTAGAGGGCTATGAAAATGGATATTTTGTAGGGCCTACTTTATTCAGCAATGTATCTGCTGACATGGATATTTATAAAGAAGAAATTTTTGGACCTGCTTTATTGTTGATGAAAGCAGATACTTTGGACGAAGCCATTAAGATCATCAATAACAATCCTTATGGTAACGGAACTTCCATATTTACCAATTCAGGAGCTGCTGCCCGGAAATTTCAACATGAAATTGAAGTAGGACAAATTGGTATCAATATTCCTATTCCCGTTCCACTTCCTTTCTTTTCATTCACGGGTTGGCGTAAATCTTTCTTTGGCGACCTGCATTCTTATGGAAAACAAGGAGTACGCTTTTATACCGAAACTAAAACGATCACAGCACGTTGGTTTGAAGAAGACGTTCCGGGAGGAAATGTCAATATGACGATCGCGCTAAAATAATACGAATACATTGAAGGTTGATAAGTGCTATACAACTTTTTAACTTTCAATTTTCCACTTTCAACTATACAAAAATGGAGTTTAATCTAAATGAAAATCAACGCGCATTTCAGGATGCGGCGAGAAGCTTTGCTGAAAAAGAACTGGCGCCCTATGCTTCTGAATGGGATGCTAAAAAGATGTTTCCAAGAGAAGCTATAACCAAAGCTGGTGAACTGGGATTCTGTGGAATCTATACCAGTGAAGATGCCGGAGGATTAGGATTGTCACGATTGGATGCAGCTATTATTTTTGAAGAGCTGGCTGCTGCATGTCCTTCGACAACGGCTTATATTACCATTCACAATATGGTTTCCTGGATGATTGATGAATTTGGAAAAGATGAGGTACGGAAGGAAGTGGGTACAAAGTTAGCGTCGGGAGAATTATTAGGCTCTTATTGTCTTACTGAACCAGGTTCCGGCTCTGATGCAGCAAGTTTGAAAACTACTGCAATCAAAAAAGGTGACCGATATGTTATCAATGGAACGAAAGCATTTATCTCAGGTGCCGGTGAAAGTGATGTTCTCATCGTTATGGCGCGTACCGGAGATTCAACCGCGAAAGGGATTAGTGCTTTTGTTATTCCTGCTACAACAGAAGGCATTAGTTTTGGAGAAAAAGAAAAGAAATTAGGCTGGAACACACAACCCACACGTTTTGTTTTCCTGGATCACGTGGAAGTTGATGAGAGCCATCTTTTAGGAGAGCTGGGTGAAGGATTTAAAATAGCGTTGAAAGGATTAGATGGTGGGAGGATCAATATCGCAACATGCTCTGTAGGAGCAGCACAAGGAGCAATCAATCAGGCTCAGAGATATATGCATGAAAGGCATCAGTTTGGAAGATCTCTAACCCATTTTCAGTCGTTGCAATTTAAGATTGCCGATATGGTTACGGAATTGGTAGCTGCGCGTCAGATGGTACACCTTGCTGCTTTTAAATTAGATTCCAAAGATGTTAACGCTCTTACCTATTGCGCAATGGCTAAGCGGTTAGCAACAGATATGTGCTTTAATATCTGCAATGAAGCATTACAGATATTAGGAGGTTATGGATGCACACAGGATTTTCCTGTAGAAAGGCTTATGCGGGATGCCAGAGTACATCAGATCGTAGAAGGAACTAACGAAATTATGAAACTCGTTATTTCCAGAAAAATATTGGAAGAAGGAGCTACTTTACAAATCAGATAACTATGCAATTAAAATTGAAAGTGGAAAATTGAAAATTGAAAACCAGCAACTAAATGGCCGACATAGTAATTTTCAACTTTCAATTTTCAACTTTAATTAAATTTAAATTGGGTTAGCTACTTACAGAAATCAAGTCAGATAATTATATAGTGGAAAATGGAAAGTGGAAAATTGAAAACTAGCCAATAAACGGCAGGCACAATAACTTTCCACTTTCAATTTTCAATTTTCAACTTTTAATCAAATACAATGAGTTTACTACTTACAGAAATAAAAAATAGAGTGGGGATCATTACCCTTAACTCGGAAAAGACACTCAATGCTCTTTCTCTGCCTATGATAGAAGAGCTACATACTATATTGTCTACCTGGAAGATCAATGATGAGGTTGCCTGCATCTTTTTACAGGGATCAGGTGAGAAAGCATTTTGTGCAGGTGGAGATGTTCGTCAGTTATATGATTCAATTATTGCTCAGAGAGCTATTGATCATACTAAAGTACCTCAGGATTGTTTTGATTTCTTTTCAAAAGAATATCAGGTTGATTATATGATCCATACTTATCCTAAACCCATTGTTGTTTGGGGACATGGAATTGTAATGGGTGGAGGTATTGGTTTAATGGCGGGCGCATCGCATCGGATTGTCACGGAACGAAGTAAGTTGGCTATGCCTGAAATTACGATTGGACTATATCCTGATGTAGGAGGAACGTGGTTTCTGAATAAAATGCCTTCTGCTTACGGTTTGTATCTTGGATTAACCGGAGCAAGGCTTGACGGTGCCGACTGTAAATTTTTAGGATTGGCAGATTTTTATCTTTCATCTTCATTAAAAGAGCAAATTCTTTCATCTTTACAAGAAATTATCTGGAATGGAGACGGTCATCAGGCAGTTTCTGAGGTTCTGGAAAAGTTCTCAAAAGAGACAGAAATACCTGAATCACAAACGGAATTGCATCAAGCCTTTATTCATAGGTTTGAGGGAGTAGATTCATTAGAAGAATTTGCCGAAATACTTACTGATTACCCTAAAAAAGATGATTGGATTTTAACTGGACTTAAAAGCTTTGAAGCGGGTTCACCCAGCTCTGCCCATATTATTTTCAGGCAATTAAAGCAGGGAAAAAAATTAAGCCTCGAAGATGTATTCCGCTCAGAATTGAATTTGTCCTGCCAATGTTGTATTCACACTGATTTTATTGAAGGAGTAAGAGCTTTATTAGTAGATAAAGATTTAACTCCGAAATGGCAGCCCGCTACTTTGACTGAAGTTACAGAAGACTGGGTGGATGGTTATTTTAATTGGATCATCGGAGAGTGGGATGTTGTTGAAGTAGAAATTGAAAATTGAAAGTGGAAAGGTGAAAATGGAAATTCGTGCAGATTTATTTATTAAGAGATGTATGGTTTTATAATGGAGTTGGAAAATTGAAGAGTTAATTAAATTGAAAGTTGAAAATTGAAATTTGAAAACGAAAAATTGAAATTTGAAAATGAGAAATTGAAGGCTACTTCTGGAACTTTCAACTCTCCATTTTCAATTTTCAACTTTTTAAAGAAGTAAGTTCCTTTTAGTGGTTTTCACTATAGCGGCAAGAATTCTTATTAATTCATCAATTGTCGGATATATAGTTTTGAATGTTGATGAAGAAATATATCCGCTATCTCTTAAAAGTTGAAGCCAATATTTAGTTTCATTTGCTTCTTTTAGGGCAATATTGATCTTATTTAAAAAATCTCTTTTGCTTTGAGCGTGTTCAGATTCACGTACTAAAGCTCCGATTGCAGTACCGCTGCGAAGAATTTGCTTGGATAAAACAAACTCTTTCTTTTCGGAAACCAGTTGTTTATACAATAATATGATTTGTAAAGCAAAGGAATATGCTTTTGCATCAATAATAGAAGTTGTCATACATGTGTGTTTTAGGGTAAGATACAAAAAAGTGGAAAATTGAAGAGTTAATTAAATTGAAAGTTGAAAATTGAAATTTGAAAACGAAAAATAGAAGGCTACCTCTGGAACTTTCAACTTTCAATTTTCCACTTTGCATTTATAAGAAAAGTTGTTAAATGAATAAAAGAAAGATAAAAATATGGCTGACATTGAAGCTTTCAACTTTCCACTTTCCATTTTCAATTTTCCACTTTGCATTTATAGGAAAAATCGTTAAATGAATAACAAAAAGGTTAAGATGAGACTGACATTGAAGCTTTCAACTTTCCACTTTCAATTTTCAACTATATAAATCTCAACTATATAAAAATAAATTATTAATAAGAATGAAAAAAATAGCATTCATAGGATTAGGAAATATGGGAGGTCCCATGGCGGCTAATCTGGTTAAAAAAGGACATGAAGTAGTAGGTTTTGATCTTTCGGAATCTGCTTTAAATGCTTTAGTATATGCAGGCGGACAAGTGGCAGGATCTGCTTTGGAGGCGGTAAAAGAAGCTGGAGTTGTTATTACGATGTTGCCTTCAGGGAAACATGTCGCGGAATTATATTCGGAAGAGTTGATCAATAATTTGCAACCTGGAACATTGATCATTGATAGCAGTACTATTGATGCTGTAACAGCAAGATCTGTTGCAGAATTGGCAGTTTCCAGAGGGCACAAAATGATCGACGCTCCTGTTTCAGGGGGAACTGGTGGGGCACAAGCGGGTACGCTTACCTTTATTGTTGGAGGATCCGCAGAGAATTTTAATGAAGCAAAACCTGTGCTTGAATGTATGGGACAAAATATATTCCATGCCGGAGATTCTGGAGCCGGACAGGTGGCTAAAATATGTAATAATATGCTTTTGGCCATTAATATGATTGGTACTTCTGAGGCCATTAACTTAGGTGTACGACATGGATTGGATGCTTCAGTTTTAAGTGAAATTATGCAAAAAAGTTCCGGGAGAAACTGGTCTTTGGAAGTTTATAATCCTTATCCGGGAGTGATGGAAAATGCTCCTGCTTCCAGAGAATATTCTGGCGGGTTTGCCGTCGATCTTATGACAAAAGATCTAGGATTAGCAGCAGAGGCTGGTCTCGAAACAAAAACGTCGACTCCACTGGGAAATACTGCTTTAAATCTGTATAGAATCTGGAGCGAATCAGGAAACGGGAAAATAGATTTTTCAAGCATCATACAGTTTTTAAATGGAAAATTGAAAGTGGAAAATTGAAAATTGAAAATAAGAAGGGCACAGATACAAAACCCGCACACTTTCGACTTCTCACTTTCCATTTTCAACTTTTAACTTTTAACTTTAATAAAAATGAATTTCGAAACATTACTATATCAGCAGGAAGGCTCTATCGGAGTCCTGACAATCAATCGTCCTCAGGCATTAAATGCTCTGAATAAAGACGTTTTAAGAGAATTAAAAAAATTCGCAGATGAAATAAAAAGCAGTCAGGATATCAGAGTACTTATTATTACCGGATCTGGCGAAAAAGCTTTCGTAGCAGGTGCAGATATTAAAGAAATGCAAGGAATGACTCCTAAAGAGGCAGAGTCATTTTCAGTTTTTGCACAAACAGCATTCAATGCAATTGAAGAATTGCCATTTGCAGTTATTGCTGCTGTAAACGGTTTTGCATTGGGGGGCGGTTGTGAACTAGCATTATCCTGCGATATTATTTTAGCCAGTGAAAAGGCTAAATTTGGTTTGCCAGAAGTGACTCTTGGACTTTTGCCGTGTTTTGGAGGAACTCAACGTTTGCCAAGAGCTATTGGCTTGTATAAGGCAAGAGAAATGGTTTTCTCCGGAGAATTTTATTCTGCAGCAGATTGCAAAGAATTTGGTTTTGTCAATAGAGTGATTACTTCTGAAGAATTAATGAATGAAGCAAAAAAGTTAGCCTCCACTATTTCATTGCGAGGCCCTGTAGCAGTCCATAAAGCAAAACAGTCTTTAAATACAGGATTTGAGCTGCATATTCATGAAGGCTTACAACAGGAAGCTCATTTATTTGGTGAGCTATTTAATAGTGAAGATCAAAAAGAGGGGATAAACGCTTTTATTGAAAAAAGAAGCCCTGATTTTAGAGGAAGATAGATATTTGATTTTTTTTTCAAAGCCTGAACGATCATGAAGTTCAGGCTTTGATGTATAATGACTATATGATGTCAGGTTGAAAATGTGTTGAAGAATCCTTACGTTTTAATGATTCCTATAAGACCGGCCAAAATAGCCATTCCAAATAAAAGGTAGAAGACTTTGGTTGGAACATTTTTCCCACTGTATATCCCGCAAAAAATTGAAACTCCTAAGAATAAAAATGATTTCGGGATGATTTTATATAAATTGATATGGGGGTATTTTAAAACGACAAGAAGGATTCCGGTTATTAAAATAGTAACTCCAATAAGGATGTTTCTTTTATGAAGCATCTTGTTTTCCTGAGGAAATAATATAGCAAGTTGGATAATAAATATTAAGAAGGCTATGAAATGTAAGGCCAGAACGATATTAAATAAAATCATGATGCTATCATTTTATGATTGTTTAAATAATAGAACCCGCATGACAAACAGATGATAACAGCGATCAAATGTGAAATTAGATGACCAGTTTTGAAGTCAGGATGCGATAGTACTACGTAGAAATCTGTAGCAGGAATTATAGTTCCTAAGATCAGAATAAAACCTAATGCAAAGAACTGTTTTTTCCATAAAAGGAATATAATAATCAATCCAAAGAAAAAATCACGGATTCCTTTAATATACTGAAAGGAAAAATCTCCATTGGTAATAGTGCGAATGCCATAATCTATTTCAGCACCGACAGGATTGATAAAAAAGCGGATACCAATGTACAGTAAACCAATACCTGAAATGAGGCTCAGCCAGAATGATGTTTGTTGTTGTAAACGTTTCATAAGAACTTTATTTTGTTGATACAAAATTCCTCAACGTTTACTAAAAATTTATGCACCCAGGTTAATAAATCATTAAAGCGATATCCTTTTTCTGATTCGGCTTAATGACTGTGGCTTTACACCAACGTAGGAAGCAATATAATATTGAGATACCCGTTGTTGCAGATCAAAATGCTCTTTGATAAATTTTTCATAGCGTGATTTTGGAGAATCAGTGTGAAATGAATTCCTGTCTTTTAATGTTTTAATAAGAACATACTCAATAGATAGCCGTCCAAATCGTTCTCCATTTTTAACCTGTTCATAAAGCTTCTGAAGGTTTTCATAGCTGATGGTCCAGATGCTGGAGTTCTCAAGAGCCTGAATGATTTGTTTTGATGGTGTTTGCGGACCAAAGCTTTCAAAATTACTGGTAAATTCATTTTCTTTTGAAAAACCATAGGTCCTTTCTTCTCCATCATCATTAATGTAATAGCGCACAAGGCCTTTTTCAATAAAACCAACGTATTTGCAGACTTCACCTTCTTTAAGGAAAAATTCTCCTTTTTTATAGGCTTTCAATGTGAATAAGCTGTGAATTATTTTTTCTTCATCAGGACTTATTTCTATTACTTGTTTAATTGCTGTAATTAAAGGATCATCCATAGTTAAGTAGTTTTTATCAGAGTTAGGTTGAATCAATATTGAAAATCTATGAACAATTTAATGCTAAAATTAAGCTGTAAATTTATATCAAATCACTGATTCTTTGATAATTTATATATTTAAATTGTATTGATTACAAGTAAAACTACTTATCTAAATCCCATCTTTATCTATTGTGTTAATAGGTAATTATATTCGATGTTGCCCCATAATACCTCATCACCGGTTTCAGTCATTTCTGATGGATTATTAAAAGCACTATGACCGAAAACACTTTGGTATTCAAAGGTCCCAAAAGTATTGTTTTGTGAAAGAAAAAAAGCAGTAGAATTGTTTCTGGGCATTTTCTTTACGTACCGAAGTGCTCTTTTCAATGTAAAAGAAGATTCAGTCTTATTGAACATTCCTATATATTCAGGTTCGCCATTTCTGATGATAAATACAGAGTCTTTTGAAAGGGTAATCTTATATTCTGCATCAGCTGATGATCCGGCGATCAGTTTAATGGAATTGTTTTTTATATCCACACTTATCTTATTCCATATAGGCTCCTGATAAAATTCCCAATATTTACTCAGGTATGATTCATTCGGATGGGATGGTTGAGCAGTTGGGGCTTTGTAAAGGACGACACTTTTCACAAGGTAATTTTTATACTGAAAATCATACACTACCTTTTCTATTGGTTTTGGGTTTTCGAGCGTATCATCATTTTCGCCACATGAGATTACAAGAATTGAGGCTATAAGGATATTGAAAATAGATTTCATTATGGTTTGTTTCGAGATAATTTTTTTTTGTTATTTAATTCACAGTAAAGATAGTTATTAATGCTTAAAATAACGATCAATCTCCTATAGAAAGGAGTTTATAGAGTTGTTGGTAGATATAATATGTTTATTATTAGCTATTTAAAATTCTCTTTTTATTAACCAAGAGCACTAATGATTTAAAGTAATCATTCTTTTGGTTTTTGCAGGAATTAGCTGGTTATTTAATTTGATTTTGCAATAGTGGTCTCTTCATATGTATCCCACATATCGGTAGTGATCTTTGAAACAGTTAATTCATTTCCATTAATGGAAGCATGATAAATAACAAAATTAAGGATCATACTCGCATTCCCGCTGCTATAAGACCCTTTCAGTATCTGATAGCTATCACAAGTTGAATAGGATACGAAAATAACCTCGCTTGATCCATTGAGCTGATCAATCTGATAATATGATTTTGCTGTACATGTACCATCATGCAGTGTAGTAAAGGTTATGACCCCATTCTTTTTTGTAACAGATTTATGTACATAGTACTTAGTGGATTTTACAACAGGAGCAGGAGGATTAGGGACATACTCAGAGTCACTCAAGCAGGAAGTAAGGAAAAACAGTAATAAAGCTGACAGGAATAACTTCATAATTTGACGTTTTTGCAAAGATATACTTTGAAATCAAATTGTGCTATTGCTTTCATTAAACTGTTTTTTGATGTCATACATATATGTTATAGAAAAAAACGAATAATTAAATATACAAGTCTGTCTATTTAATTGTTAGTTTTGCTTCATGAAACAGAGAGGACAAGTCGTAGCCGACAGAATATTGGATACCGCCGAGCGCCTATTTTACGCCCAGGGCTATAATAATACCGGCATTAATCAGATCATTGAAGAAGCTGATATTGCAAAGGCTTCTTTATACAAACATTTTGAGACAAAAACAGATCTGTTAATTGCGTATGTCCGGCGGACGCATGAATTGTGGTTTAGCAGGCTGGAAGCAAGTGTAAACAAAGTCACAGATCCTAAAGGTAAATTATTGGCACTTTTTGATCATCATACAGATCGGCAGAAAATTCGTCAATTTGGTGGCTGTCCATTCATTAAAGCTAATGATGAAGCAGGAGCAAGCGATCCAAGAGTTTTGGCTGAAATACAGTCCACAAAAGTTCACAGCAAAGAATATATAAAAATGCTTGTAGAAAATTCAGGTCACAAAAAAATCTTGTCGGATGAAGAGTTGGCGGAGATGATCTATGTAATGCTTGAAGGTTCTATAGTTACCGCATCTGTTTTTAAAAAACCTGATGATATTCAATCTGCAAAGAAAATCATTGAAAAACTGATCTAAAATGAAAGAGGTAAAAAATAAATGGTTGGAGCTGATCATTGTACTGGCCGCTCCTTTGCTTTCTGTAATTGATGTATTCATCATTAATGTTGCCATACCCACCATCAAAAAGGGAGTTCATGCCACAGATGGTGAGATGCAGTTTGTAATAGCTGGATACCTTCTTGGTTATGCCGCTTTCCTTATAACAGGAGGTAGGGCAGGAGATCATTTTGGACGGAAAAAAGTTTTCTTTTGGGGAATGTTTGCCTTTACTGTTTCATCCTGTTTATGCGGATTATCACAATCAGCTTTTCAACTCAATGTAACAAGAATTTTTCAGGGGTTAAGTGCATCATTTATGGTTCCGCAAACCATCGCATTTATACAAGTGCTTTTTACTGATACCAAAGAACGGGCAAAAGCCTTTGGTTTGTATGGTATTACACTTGGAACTGCTGCTGTCATCGGACAGGTACTGGGAGGCTATTTATCAGATATCCATTGGATCATAGATGGCTGGCGATTGGTCTTTTTCATCAATCTTCCGATTGGAATTATCACCCTTTGGGCAACGCATAAATACCTTACCGAAACGCCAAAACATGAAACTACAAAATTTGACTATACCGGAATATTGATTTTGACTTTAGCATTATTCTCTCTTATTTATCCTCTGATACAAGGACGTGAATCTGGATGGCCGTTGTGGAGTTTCGCATTGCTTACTTTATCTGCCATTCTGTTTGCCTTTTTCATATACAATCAAAAAATTAAGCTTTCCAAAAATGAAAATCCTTTAATCGATGTCAGGCTATTCAGGATAAAAGATTTCAATATAGGACTGGTTGCGGTGCTATTCCATTTTATGTTGCATACAGCATATCTTTTGCTCAGCGCAGTATATCTGCAAAATGGACTTGGTATTTCAGCTTTAGATAGTGGGTTATATTTTATTGTTCCCGGGATTTTATTTATTGTATCTTCTCTATTGGCTTCGCGATTGATTATTATATTTGGGAAAAGAGTATTACAAGTTGGGGTGATTATTTTGTTTATTGCTTTTTACCTTCAAATGACAGTATGGAAACCAGGAATCAGTACAGGGTTGATTATCGGATTAATGGCAACCTGGGGATTTGGAAACGGACTTGTGCTTCCGTCCTTATTGAATATTGCTCTTAAAAATGTACCTTCACAATATGCTGGCGCAGCAGCAGGAATCTATTCGACATTTCAGCAAACGGCTTCTGCGTTGGGAGTAAGTATAATCGGTGGTGTATTTTTTTATTTTTCAAAAGATGGGTGGCAAATGGCTTATCATTTTGGAGTCATATGCCTGTTGATCTGCGTAGTGATCGTAGGGCTTATGCTACAATTGCTACCCGGTACGAAACCGGTAACTGAAACTGCTGAAAAAATCATCAAGACATAAATCATGGAAGATAAAAAACTGGTGTATAAAGATATCTCTTCCCCTGTTGGGTTAATAAGGACGATTGCTTCGGATCAAGGCCTCGTAGCCATAATCTGGGAAGGTGAGGACTATAAAAGAACCAAACTTTCTGTCCCTGTGAGAGAAGATCAACATCCGATACTTGTGCAAACCGAAAAAGAATTAAAAGAATATTTTGAAAATAAGAGGAGGACTTTTGATATTCCACTTGACTTTAAAGGGACTGAGTTTCAGGTTAAAGTTTGGGAAGCCTTGTTGAAAATTCCTTATGGTGTTATAAAAACTTATGGAGAGCTGGCTAAAATCCTTGGTGATATAAAAGCAGTACGTGCCGTTGGTGGAGCTTTGAATAAAAATCCGATATCCATTATTGTTCCGTGTCATAGAGTAGTAGGTGCATCCGGGAAATTGGTTGGTTTTGCAGGAGGTCTGGAAAATAAATCGATTTTACTTGATCTCGAAAAGGGTTTCAGAATGCCCTCCTTGTTTTAAATATAATATGAAAAAAATATAAACTGTATGGATCAAACATCAGAAATCACGACATTCAACCTTGAAAACTTTCACCAGTTATGTGAGCATTTAGCCAATAAGGATGCAGATTTAAGAGGCATTTTAAATACTCATGGCTACCCTCCGATGTGGACAAGGGATAATACTTTCGAAACACTTGTCCATATTATTTTAGAGCAACAGGTTTCTTTGGCATCGGCTTTATCTGCCTTGAATAAACTGAGAGAAAAAGTAGTGGAAATTACTCCTGAAAATGTTCTTAAACTTAATGATGAAGAGATGAGAGAATGTTATGTAAGCCGTCAAAAAACTGCTTATATCAAGGGATTGGCACAAGCAATTGTAAGTGATGAAATAAATCTTAAGGAATTATCAGAAATGTCCAATGACGAAGCCCGAAAAACATTAGTCAATCTAAAGGGAATCGGCAACTGGACGGTTGATGTATATCTGATGTTTACTCTTCAACGAACAGATATCTTCCCAATTGGTGACCTGGCAGCAGTCAATGCTTTAAAACGTCTGAAACAACTTCCATCCAAAGCTTCAAGGGAGGAAATTCTTGAAATAAGTGAACTATGGAAACCTTTCCGTTCGATCGCTTCTATGATGCTATGGCATTACTATTTATCCAATGCAAAGAAGAAAGCACTGTAAAGGTATTGCGGTAATTCAACTGCATTTGCTATTTCTTTTCAAGATCTTGAAAATAGAGCATCACTTTTCTTTCAGTTTCATTTTGTAAAATTATGGAGGTATCGAAGAGGACTTTCCTTAACTGTCTATATAACAAAACAGAATGGTGTAGGCATTCCAGTAAGGATTTTCGATCATAATGTGGTAGGGTGAGTTTTAAATCTTCAAGATCACCCTTATTCAATTCCATTTCAACTTTTCTTACTCCTCTAGGGAGATTATTATTTTTAATATGGAGCAGGGGACCAAAAACAACCATTCTCAAAAAGCCTAAGAAGTCAAATGCTTCAAAATATTCACCCCTACCAATCTTTAGTAATGCATAGTGTATCCAAATCCAAAACCGATCTTCAATCCACTGATAATCGGGATATGGGAAATTTGAAGTTGAGTCATTAATAGCCTTTTGAAGCCTGTTGTCTTTGTCAAAAAGAATTGTTGGTGTTTCAACTCTATGATGAAATTCTTCTAATGTCACGAATTTTATGTCAACATGCAAGAGGGGATTGTCATATAGACAAATCAAAAGCCTTGGCTCTCCAACATGTTCTCCCGTGAATGCTGAAAGAAAACTACCAAGACGTTTTGCATAATCCACCATCTTATCTTTGTTATCACTGATTTTTTCATCAGTTACAATGATTAAGTCCAAATCCGAAAACTCATCTATTTGATTAGCTATCCAGGAACCCCCAACAGCTAAACCAATGGTATGTTGATCTGTTTCTAAAATTTCTTTAGCTCGCTGTGCAAATTCAATTTGTATCATTTGGGAGTTTCAGGTTAGCTTTAATAGTTACGGTGTAATAGAAAATATTAAAGAGGAATATAAATTTATTAAAATCTTAAGTAGCTGAAAAACAAATATTAATTTTTTTAATTCTAATAAAATATTAGTTATGATATCAAACCAATTTAAAAGTAAAATAGCTGTCTATCTTTTCAATACTTTCAAAGATTTTCCAACTTGTTCTAAACTATTTGCATCTTATATTTAACGCGTCAAGTTCTGGCGTTATATCCTAATATCTTTGCATTATACAAAATGTAACACTTTAAAAATGAGAAAGTAAAAACATGATGCAATTCATGTTAAATCTTTTTAAAGTGAAATTAATGAATGCTAAAAAATGTTAAATTTGCACGATTTTAAATTAACATAAGGAAACTAAAAAATAATAATGATAAAACTCTACATAAGTGTATTTTCGATTTGCACAATGCTGAGCCTTTCGGCTCAGGAAGTAATCTGGCAAAAGGATATCAAGTCCAATACTCAGGATTTTCTAAGTCAGGTGACAACGACTATTGATCAGCAGTATTTGATTACGGGGAGTGTTATTCAGCAAGGTAGCCTTCGAGAGCCTCAGGCTACGAACAAGCAAAATAACGGATATGATTTCCATTTAGTGAAACTGAATCAGCAAGGTGACCAGGTTTGGGAGAAATATTTTGCGGGACAGAATCATGATTATTTATCTTCAACAGTTACTACTCAAGATGGCGGGTTCCTTCTTTCAGGAACCACGTATTCATCAAAGGGATTTGATAAAAAAGATGGTTCCAAGGGAGGTTCGGATATCTGGCTGATCAGAATCAATGAATTTGGTGATGAATTGTGGCAAAAAACATTGGGAACTTCTGCTGATGAAGAAGCCAGAGCTGTTATTCAAACTACTGATTTAGGTTTCTTTGTAGCAGGAAATGTGCAAAGTTCCCTTCGAGAACCTCAGGGAACTTCAACACAAAAGACACCAACGACATCTGGTTATGGATCAAAAGATGTCTGGATCACCAGACTTGATAAAAACGGAAAAGAAATTTCACAACTTGTTTTAGGTGGTTCTGGGTTAGACGAAGTAGAGAAAATGATTCCAACGAAGGATGGTGGGGCTTTATTAGGGGTTTATTCGAGGAGTTCCGAGGTTCGGGTTTCGAGTTCCGGGAATCAAAATTCAACGATAATAACCTCGAATCTCGTATCCCGCTACCCAAAAACCACCAACAATGAAGGTGAGGGTGATTACTGGATTGTAAAACTTTCAAAAGACGGAAAAGTAGAATGGGAAAAGAACTATGGAGGTAAAGGAGATGATCATTTGAGAACATTGGCACTAACCTCAACTGGCTACGTTATCGGTGGTGAAAGTCGTTCTGAACGCTCAGGAAACAAGACTGTAGGAATTGAAGAGGGAACAGATCTTTGGTTAATCTCTTTAAATGAAAGAGGCGATGAACAGTGGCAAAAATCCTACAACTTTAAGAACAGGGATATTTTGATGGGAATGAGTGTGATACAGAGCCAAGATACAAGAGCCAAGAACCCAGAGGTTACCAAAGGAATATTGTTGGGTGGATATACTCAGGCTGAAGGAAGAATAGAAACAGATGATGAAACCTTCTGGATGTTGTATCTGAATCAGGATGGTAATGAACAGTGGAGAAAATACGTAAAAGGAGAATCCAGAAAGAAAGAAGAGAGATTATCTGATATCAAATTAAACAGAGACGGTTCAATCATTTTAGCTGGAACCAGTGCAGAAGAGCTTGGAAAAGAGAATTGGAAGATTATTAAACTGGGAGATAAACAACTTGATCAATTGATCGAAAAGCAAGATATTAAGATCTATCCGAATCCGATATCAGATTATGCTTATGTAGAAATAGGTTTTGATTTTAAAGAGGCTGATATTACTTTATATGATATGGGAGGAAGACAACTCCAAAATTTAAAAACGAAGAATAAAGTGACTAAGATCAATACTCAGCCTTTAATTCAAGGTGCTTATTTGGTGGTGATTAAAACAGATACGAATAAAACAGCGAACGCTAAACTAATAAAGAAATAAACAAATGAGAAAAAACAACTTTATAAAAAACCTGTTTTTCTTTTGCTTTTTTGTTTATAGCATAATTGCTTATGGACAAAGCGGAAATACTTTTGAACTTCAGAAAAGCAATTATGAGAGCATGGGTACAGTGGATATCGCCCGAGGGAATCCCAGTATAGGTATTCCTCTATTCAATATTCCTACACAATCTTCCAAACTTAAGATCAATGTTGGAATAAGCTATTCTGCTTCAGGTATTTCATCCAAGCAAATGATTACTGATATTGGCATGGGATGGAACCTTACAGCGGGATCTTATGTATCAAGGTCTTCTCATAATTATGTGAAAGAGTATGAAGCAGGTAAGATTAATGATAAAAAGGTATACAATTCCAATATGTTTCAGTATAGCTGTCCTGGAGGAAGTGGAAGATTTGCAATAGCCTATGATAAAGCTACTAATGGAGCGAAAATTATACAAACAGAAACTTCAAAAACCAGGATCATCTTCGAGAAGACTACTGATACCACAAAATACCTGATAAAATCTTTTACAGTAATTGATGAAAATGGGTTAAAATATATTTTTGATAAAAACGATATATCATTTTATGGAATACT
Source organism: Chryseobacterium paridis (assembly GCF_016595215.1). Taxonomy (GTDB): domain Bacteria; phylum Bacteroidota; class Bacteroidia; order Flavobacteriales; family Weeksellaceae; genus Chryseobacterium; species Chryseobacterium paridis. The sequence continues at coordinate 165,754 of NZ_JAENHK010000007.1, forward strand.
GAATAAGAAAGAATTGTTTCAGAGTGCTTATAACCTTACTCAAATAAAAGATGAAGGAAATAATACCATTGTAACCTATGATTATGTTCCTTATACACAGAGTATTTCAGGTGTCGGCGGAACACAGTATATTGTAAAAAACAAGCTTTTGAAAATCAATATAACGAACATTGGATCCATTGATTTTCAATATTATCAAGGCAGTGCACCCTTACCCGTTACCAACTGGACACCAACCTCTGGAGATCGTGATGCTTATTTGCTACAAAAATTAATACTCAAAGATGCAGGGTCAAGAGTTATCCATCAATATCAGGTAAATACCAATGGAAAAGAGCTACTCTCTTTATCTAAATTGGATAAGAATAATAACGTGATTGAGAAATACAGCTTTGACTATCTTTCTAATAATGGTGTAAGTATAGATAAAAAAGATGAGTTCGGTTTTGGAACGGTTTCTTCCTACCAAATCTTTGAACAGGATAGATTATATAATACTGGGGAAGTTAATCCTCATTTTGCCAATAATGGGGTTTTACAGGCAATACATTTGCCATCAGGAGGAAAAATAGAATATGAATTCGAGTCAAATACACTACCTGTACCAAGTCGTCAGTATAGTGTATCTTATAGCGGTGGTAGTATCCTAAATCATCCTTTTAAAGATTTTAAGCTGGTAAAAATAGCTGAGATCAACTTTGATATGGCTATTACCAGAGACTATTCCTTTACTGTTGACAGCTCTGTGTATACTGATGTATGTTATATCATTGGTGGAGTAAATGACGTAGAATTAAAAAATGCAGGACCTGTTCCTTTTTCCTATAGAATTAATAAGGCTAATGGTACAGAAGTACCAAGGTCAACATTTAAAAATGATACAGAGACTTCCAGTTATGAGTATTTTATAACCAATGGCATAAACAAAATACGGTTGATAGGTTCAGAACTTGAGAAAGGATCATTTATTATATATGGAGTAAAAAAGCTTTCTGAACCTTTTAACTATACCAGAGGCTTGAGGGTGAAAAGTATTAAAAAATATGATGATCCTAATGCTACACCTATAGAAATACTGGAATATAATTATGATGATTTTTCAAAACCTGGAGTTCCTAATAGTGTGCTTTATGGCTGGGATAATAGCAGTATTCTGCTAGATGGTGGATTTTATCAACCTTATGAAGAGATGCTTTATAAAAATATAAAAGTTACCAATACAACTAAGAACTATTCTACCAAGTATTCTTTTATTATGCCTAATGATAATAGTGGACAATTAAACCTACCATTTCAAAATTCCTTCAATTATGCTGATCTTAATTATAATATTTTGAATATGTTGCTTCCTGAAAAAATTGAGCAATATAAAGGGAATGGACAACTGGCACAGAAAAATGAATATCAGTACACCATAAATTATACTCCGATTGATGCTAATATTCCTGTTCCTCCAAAAATCCCATGGATAGAAACCCAGACTATCAATGGGTTTTCATATCCTGATACGAATACTGTTCTAAGCAGTTCAAGTACAATAACAGTAGAAGGTAAATATGGAAATATTATTAAAGAAATAGCTACTGACGAAACCGGAGATTATTCTGAAAAAAATTACAAATATGCTGATGATCTTAATAATCAGAAACTTAAAAATGCCAATCTGATTGCAGTTCCCATACAATCAGAAATCAAAATAACCCAGGACGGAATTTCCAAAAACATCTCTAAATCTGAGGTGAAGTTTGACCGAACTACAGATGCTTATCCCTCTTCAACTGTTTCTTATGATGTAGTAAGTGGTACACCTTCTACAGAGGGAACTTTTGATAAATATGATGCATATGGAAATGTATTGCAGCTTACCGGTAAAAGTGGTGTTCCGGTAGCCTTAGTTTATGGATACAATAATACACTTCTAATCGCTAAGGTTGAAGGTATTACCTATGACCAGCTTGCGGCTCTTAATATTATTCAGCCTATAGTGAATGCATCACTTAATGATATTTCAAATCCAGCTACGGAATCTACATTTATTACTGCTCTCGATACCTTTAGAAAGAATCAGAATTTGAAACAATATAATATAACAACCTATACTTATGATCCACTCATTGGAGTAACAAGTGAAACTTCTCCTACCGGACTTCGAAAGAATTACCAATATGACAATGCTAACCAGTTGATTAAAATCACAGACAGAATGGGCATTACATTACAAGAGTTTAAGAGTAACCTTAAAAACCAATGATCATGAAGTCAGGTATACAATACAAAGCACAGATCAGGATGAAAAAAATTATTTTATGCTTGATGTTATTAATCTCTGGATGGAGCTTTGCCCAGTCAGGGCTTACTACCAACGAAAACTATTCTTATGCGAAAAGCTGTCTTACAGAAGATTGCTCCAAAAAAGTAGAATCAGTTCAATATTTCGATGGGCTTGCCCGTCCTAAGCAAACCATTAGTATCAAAGGAACTCCATCCGGAAAAGACGTAGTACAGCATATAGTATATGATCCTACCGGAATAACGAATAAAACTTACCTGCCTGTCCCACAAAGTGTAACTCAGGATGGAGGCATTTATACGGATCCCCTTGCGAATGCTTCCCAGATTTATGGATTAGAAAAGATATTTGGAGTAACAACAATGGATATCGCTCCTTATAACAGGGTAAAACAGAGCGTAAAACCGGGAAATGCCTGGGCAAATAAACCTGTACAGTACAATTATGGGACAAATGCGGCTAATGAAGTATTGAAATTCACGGCGTCTACGATATGGGAAAATAATGCTACTAAAACGGATATTGTTAAAGCTGGGTATTATCCTGTACAAAAACTTTCTAAAAATACGGTAACTAATGAAGATGGGAATACCAGTATAGAGTTCAAAAGCGCAAGTGGAAAAACTTTGCTGGTAAAGAAAGTAATTAGTGCATCGGAGAGTATAAACACTTACTACATTTATAACGAGTATAATCAGCTTGCCTTTGTACTCTCACCGGAAGCTTCAAAAGCAATTGAAAGCACGGCTAATGGAACTAGTGTTTCTCAGAGTACACGTGATCTATTGTGCTACCAGTATAGATATGATTCAAAAGGAAGGCAGGTAGAAAAAAAATTGCCAGGAAAGGGATGGGAATATTTTGTGTATGATAAAGCTGACAGGCTTATTATGACTCAGGATGCCGAATTAGGAAAAAAAGGAAAATGGTTTTTTTCAAAATATGATAGATTGGGAAGAGTGGTATATACCGGTATAGCTGATATTGGAGCTCAATTTATCAGGGATCAGGTTCAACGCAGTACCTATGATTATATTGATCAGGGGAAACCATGGACAGAAGAACGGAATACAACGGGATTCACAAACAGTGGAATGACTGTATATTATGGTAATACAGCATACCCTACCACAATAGACAAAGTTTTAAGTATTAATTATTATGATACTTATCCAACAGGAACCCCTGCACGGCCTACACAGATTCTAGGTGTCAATACAATCAGTGACAATACTGCTAATGCAGTCAGTACAAGAAGCCTTCCTACAGCTTCTTACGTAAAAAATATTGAAGATGATAACTGGACAAAAAGTTATATATGGTATGATGATAAAACCAGGCCAATCGGGACACATTCCATCAATCATTTAGGAGGATATACTAAAACGGAGTCTTTACTAGATTTTGCTGGTATACCGCAGCAATCCAAAGTATACCATAAAAGATTAAATGCTGATACGGAAAAAATCATCACTCAAACTTATGAGTATGACAGTGGGAACAGATTAAAAAAACAATGGCATCAGGTTGGAACTGGACCTCAGGAACTACTTGCAGAGAATACCTATAATGAACTGAATCAACTTTCAGGCAAAAAAGTAGGAAATAATATCCAGGATATTGTTTATACCTACAACATCCTGGGCGCTCTTACTAAAGTTAATGACCCTGCCAGTCTTAATGGAAAGTTATTTGCTTATGAGCTTAAATACCAGAACCCTGTTAATGCCAGCGTAAAATATAATGGAAACATTACTGAAACAGACTGGAGAACTACTTCAGATAATATACTAAGAAGGTATACTTATAGTTATGATGCTTTGAATAGGTTAACAAAGGGAACGTACTCGGAGCCCGGTTCATCAGTTCCTCAAAATGGGTTCTTTAATGAAACCATTGCGTATGACAATAACAGTAATATTACCAGTCTGCAAAGAAACGGAAAGAGCTTTGTCGGTACCTCTGAACTTATTGATAATTTGACATATTCTTATACAGGTAATAAACTTAATTCCGTTAATGATGCTTCTGGAAACTATAGTGGTTATCCAGATGTCTCAGGAAATAATATTACCTATGATGACAATGGTAGTATGAAGGATCATGTGGACAAAGGTATTCTCCAGATTGATTATAATTTTTTAAACCTACCGGATTATGTAAAATTTGATAAGACTTATATACCAAGGTTATCAATCCCAGATGGTAAATACAACGTTAATACCAGGTATTTATACAGGTCAGATGGAACAAAATTAAAAAAGACTTATCAATACGGGTCTGCGGACTCAAATACGGAAACTTATACTATAACAGAGTATTTAGATGGATTTCAATATGAAAGCACAGCGAGTATTTTTAAACCTACTTCACCCCTTACTTTAAAGTTTGTTCCAACTTCTGAAGGCTACTACAATTTTGAAAATAATAAGTATATTTACAGCTATACCGATCATTTAGGAAATGTAAGGTTGAGCTATGCCAAAAATGGCTTAGGAACTGAGATCATTGAAGAAAACAATTACTATCCTTTTGGATTAAAACACCAAGGCTACAACCAATTAAGCGGTAACCCAGCATACAACTATCAATATAATGGAAAAGAACTCCAGAAAGAAACTGGATGGAGTGATTATGGAGCAAGGATGTATATGTCAGACATCGGAAGATGGGGAGTGATAGATCCGTTATCTGAGACTTCCAGAAGACTTAGTCCTTATAACTATGCAGTTAATAATCCTATTAATTTTATAGATCCGGATGGCAGAAAATCTATTTATGCCCCTGCTATGGATCCTGAAAGATCTGTAGGATTTGGTGAACGAGGCGGTCTACTACGTTATTATGCTAGTGGAGGCCATGGTGGAGTGGCTGATTATTTAGAATATTTGGGGCAGCAAAATGGAACCGCAACGTCTCTGTTAATTGCAATGTCTAAACTTAATATTGTAGGAGGTGGAGATAGCCAGACCTTTGGAGAAACACAGGAGTATAAAGATATTATGGCTTACTTAAATACGGGAAGTAATCCTAAGCCAACCTTTTGGAAAAGGGTAGGCAACTTTTTCAGTAGTTTATTTGGAGGTAATAAAGGTACGAAAGCAACTGCTGGAGCTTGGGTTGTAACAGATATAGCTTTAATTCCTGATGGTGTAGTTGCGGCTGAAACAGCTACCACTGCTACAGCTGGTACTCTTGCATCAACTGGATTACTAACTTTTGGAGCTGTTTTATTTCCTACAATGGCTAAAGATCCGGCAATACCTATAGTAATGCCTGCTGATATGGTTAATGACCAGCCAAGTGAATTTATTACATTATATAGGGGAGTATACAATGAACACCCAGATTATATGAATGCATTAAAAGGGGAAGCTCGGCCATATTCTTTAAGTGGACATGATGACCCAGAAAGACACAATGGGGGAGATTTTAAAAGTTTATTTACATCATGGACGCTTAGTTTAGGAGTAGCTAATTATAATGCAAACAAAAATGGACCTGGAGGTGTTGTGTTAATAAAGCAAATACCATTAAATCATACAGTTCCTAGTCCTGATCATTATGATGAATTAGAAGTGTTAATTCCTGGTGTAGTAAGAGGAGCAACAGTTATTGCGCCAACAGGTCCCGGTTCTCCTAGAGCATTTTAAAAAATAATAAAAGTGATAATGAATAGTCAAAAACTAAAACGAAGTATCCAAGATAAGCACCCAATTAAGAATACTCTTTTCGAAATTTTTTTTGAAGAAGATCCTTTTTTGGAAATACCTGAATCAATTATACTTGAAGCTAAGCATGCATATAACGTTTATTATGATAGATACATGATTCAAGAAACGGTGACAGGAGCAGGTATAATGGGGTATGAATTTTTGTTAAAAAATTTGAAAGAGGAAAACGGAAGTATTTTTATTTATCAGTTGAAAACAAAAATTGGGTTTATAGCATGTTTCTTTGATAAAGATGAAAATTTACTTGGTGTTTTATGGAATCACGACAAAAAAGGCTAATGTTAGTCCGTTTCAACATTCTATGACAAAAATTGAAAGAAATATTGAAATTTAAGATGCAGACAAATAAGTATTAGCTAATGGAGTATTGCGGGTTATTACAGCAAATGCTCGGCTCATAATTTTACACTTCACATTATTTATTACCAGGAGGGAATGTTTTCCTTCCTATTTTTTTGTGATCATTTGGAAATCTTTCCCCCTGCTGGCGCGAGCGTCACGCTCGTGTCCGAATAGGTAGGCGGGCAACTTATAAATAAATCCGAGAAAGTACTAATATCTCGGATTTTTATTTTAGTATTTGAAGACTATGGGCTGAAAGTAGCTTTTATTTGGAATCTTATAAATTGAAATTTAATGTTACATGAAATTACTATAAAGATGATCAGGAAAATTTTGGAAATAAATTTAAATTTGTAATGTATGAATGTTAACGAGCGTGACGCTCGCGCTAGCGGGGGAAATTGAAACTTTTGGAGGAACAGTTGAATCCTCTCCAACTAAAAATAATCCTTATCACTCTACTTTATCTGGAATAACATTTCAACAAGCTGAACAGCTATTTAACCCTAATATAAAAAAACCTACTAAATAATAAATTATGACAGAATTAGAGCTAAAAAACATTCTTGAAATATGTAATAAGGCAACAGCAGCTCCTTGGACTTCTTATGTGGAAGGGAGAGATTTTGAGTCAGGTTCAAGTTTTATAATGACAGGTAAAGATGAATATAGAGACTATGATATAGAATTTGTAAAAATAAAGCCAGAAGATCAAGATTTTATTTCTATGGCAAGGAACACGATTCCTGTATTAATTGACGAAATTATTAAGTTAAGATCAGAAAAGAAATAATGGTCAAAATTAACCCAAGATGATCAATAATATCTAGCTAATTCATAAATTACATATAGTAAAATTTGATCTCGAGTAAATTTTCTTTAAAAATCAAAAAATCCCCTTGCTGCCACATGAATCCTTTCATGCGGCATTTCATTCTAATTACTTTCAATAAACAGTCTCATTTTCTATCTTTACCTAAAAGCATATAATAATGATGAGTAGATCGTAATAAAGTGATTATTCAGATGAAAAAGGGCCTTTGGATAATATCGTAGTTTTTAGGATGTTTGATTTATGATTTTTAACCACAGGAACGGATTCGTGTGACAGCGGGAGGGGGTAAATTTGTAGTGTATGAATCAAGGATTCATATTACTAATATTGTATAAAATAGAATTTTAATATTCCCATTGTATTTACTTCAATTTCGTTTTATTTTTACTGAAAATATATTTTTATGAAAGATTATATCATTTTATTTCGTGAGCCTGATGGAAGAATGGATGAGCATGAGTATGAAGATGTACGAGTTCATCAACAACATTGGAGCGAGTGGCTGGAACGGTTAAAAGCTGAAGGCCGTTTAGTCGGGGGAAGTTCTTTAACATTAGAAGGAAGATTGATCACAGGAGATGGAACAATAATCACAAATGCAACCCACAAAGTAGGAATGGAGATCGTAGGAGGATTTCTATTATTAAAGGCAAACAATCTGGATGAAGCTACAGAAATTGTATCATCATGTCCAATTTTTGAATTTGATGGCTATGCGGAAGTTCGTGAATTTAAGAATTGAGGTTGACTACATATTTTTAATATATAAATTGATAGAGAAGGCTTTTTTGCAGTTGATTTATTAGTAGTCAATTTTATGATTAAGTTCAATAGGATTATTTTCCCTTTTTATCCCTTTTTGCACATCACTAATTATTTCTTTGTCGTCTTTAGGATTGCCATCTTTATCCAGAAAAGTAACTTTACCATAACCAAAAGGTTTTTGATAATAGGATTTTGCTAATTCTTCATACTTACTCCAATTAATAGGTAATGCTTTAACCCTTGCATCATATAAATCTTTAAACTTTTTAGTTTGTATTAAATGAAAATTATAATCTCCTGTACTATCTGCAATAGATACTATTAATCCAGGTAAACCATTAAAAATATACGGACCATCATGAATAGAGATATCATTGGTAAACCATGCCGTCCATTCTCTACCCCCATACGTTAAAGTAGCTTTTTGAGCGTTATAAGTACCTATCTTTTTCTTTTCCGATGAAATATTCCATTGTAAGTCATCTTCGATGGGAAGAAGGAAATCATCTTCTCTATTAGAAATTATTTTAGATATTTTATTTTTTGCCAGATCTTTTTTTACATAAAATTGATTCTCGAATCCAGTTTGTAGCCAACGGTTTCCTTTATGTATTCTTGTAGAGTCTGCGGTTCGGCCATGATTTTCTCTGAATATAGAGGTTTTTTCCGCAACATCTAACATCATATAACTGGTTTCAAAATTATTGGGTTTTTCAACATTGATATGATACTTCATTTCATAAACAAATGACATATTTTGAGCTAAACAAAAAGAATTACATAGTATTAAAAATAAAACTTTCATAGGTTGTTTATAATATAACATATACGTTTGATGAAATATTAATTCCAAAGATAAGAATTGATTTTGCTCGAAAATAATATGAATAAGAAATCATAAATATCACACAAGAATCGGATATATAGTTAGTTGGATGTAATCGTTAATCCTCATTCATAAAAATACCCCCGCCTAAATATTTCAGAAAAATGGATAAGTGTAAAGATACAGGTCTCCACGGATGAAGTAGCGAATGTGGGGTTGTTTTGTTTTGTACTCCATCATATAATGAAAATAATTTAAGTTGGGAATAAAGTTTGGAGTGTGGTAAAATAAAAAACACTGTCAATCATTGATTAACAGTGTTTTCAGTACCCAGTGCCGGAATCGAACCGGCACATCTTTCGATACTAGAGTTTGAGTCTAGCGCGTCTACCAATTCCGCCAACTGGGCTTGTTTTAAATTGGTGTGCAAATATAAAAACTTTTCTTACAATCTGAAAGCTTTTTATGAACTTTTCTTTAAAAATTTAATTCCAAACCATCGTAAGCAAGGTGCATTCCGGCTGGAAGTAATTTATCCTCAACGTCATGCAGTCCCAAATGATGACTGATATGTGTTATGAATAATTGTTTAGGCTTCAGTTCTTCATGCAATTGAATAACATCAGGAAGGATAAAATGGGCTGGATGGGGATCAAATTTTCGAATAGCATTTAAGATGAGAATATCCAGATCTTTTAATTTCTCTTTTTCTGTTTCAGAAATAAAGCTGGCATCTGTAATGTAGGCAAGCTTTTTAAACTTATATCCAAAAATAGGAATTTGATGGTGCATCACTTCGATGGGGGTGATTTCTGTGTCTAAAATATGAAAAGGTTTATTTTCGATTTCATGCAGATCAAAGGCAGGAGCGCCAGGATATCTCACATCAGCAAAAGCATAAGGGAAACGTTTTTTAATTTCGTTTCCAACCCTTTTATTGCTGTAAATGGGCATGTTTTCTCCACTTTTGAATATAAGAGGTCGCATATCATCGAGACCGATAACATGATCATTATGTTCGTGCGTGATAAGTGCTATGTCTACTGTATTTTCGTGATTTACCAACATCTGCTGCCTGAAGTCCGGGCCACAGTCGATCAGTATTTTTCGGTTTTCCTCAGTAGAGACCATTACCGAAGATCGTAAACGGTTGTCTTTTGGATTATCCGAAGTACAGACCTCGCAAGTACAGCCAATAACGGGTACGCCTTGGGAAGTACCAGTTCCTAAAAATTTCAACTTCATTTTGTTTTGAGGTTGGTATTATTTTGGTAAATTTACAAAAAATTTCATGTCCTAATGTATCAGAAACTAACTCCTAAACAAAAAGCATTAACAATTAATCTAGATCCTACTATTTATGGTACTTTCGCGGAAATTGGAGCAGGGCAGGAGACTGTTCGACATTTTTTTAGAGCAGGTGGGGCTTCCGGTACAATTGCTAAGGCGATGTCCGCTTACGACAAAGATTTTAGTGATGCGATTTACGGAAAAGAGGCTAAAAACAGATATGTTACTCAAAACCGACTTCGTAAAATGCTTCGATATGAAGTAGCGCTTATCGAAGAAAGGATTTCCAGAGAAAATAGCCCAAATAGAAAGTTTTTTTCCTACGCTAACACAGTAACTACCATTAATTTCGATAAAACCCTTAAAGGGCACGGATGGGTAGGAATTCGTTTTCAGGTAAAAGAAAATGAAGGATACAACGAGATTGTGATCCATGTGAAGTTCAAGGAAAATGATGCTACTTTACAACAAGAAACACTTGGAAACTTAGGGGTAAATCTTATTTTTGGAGCCTTTACTTACTATGACAATCCTCGAACATTAATCGAATCTTTATATGATGATGTAGCAACCGACAATCTTGAAATTGATATGATTGATTTCAGTGGGCCTGCATTTGATTATGTAGACAACAGGTTGATGTCTTTGCAGCTGGTAAAAAATAATATGACGGATGCCGTTATTTTCAATAGCCAGGGGAATAATATGTTACCAGCGGATATTTTGTACAAGAAAAATATCTTTGCGGTGCGAGGAAGCTTCAGACCTGTGACCAAAGTAAATATTGACATGCTGCAAAACGGTATTGACATGTTTATGAAAGACGCAGCCTGTACCCAGGAACAGACAGAGATCCTAATTGAAATTACCATTTCCAACCTTCGGGCTGATGGTGATATTGATGAAAGGGATTTCATGGATAGAGTTGATATCCTTGGTAAACTGGGGTACACTGTAATTGTTTCTAACTTCTCAGAATATTACCGATTGATTGATTATTTTGCTTCCTATACTACAGGAGATATTGGTGTTGCAATGGGAGTGAACAACCTCTTGATGGTATTTGATGAGAAATATTATAAAAATCTTTCTGGTGGAATCTTAGAAGCTTTTGGTAAATTCTTCCGTAATGGGATGAGAGTATATTTATATCCATATAAAGATCCTGAAACCCATGAATTATTAGATTCATCAACACTTAAAGTGGAAGAAAACCTAAAGGAGCTTTATAAATATTTCAAACTGAATAACCGTATCGTAGATATCAAAAATTATAATCCGGAATTCCTGGAAATTTATTCCAGAGAAATATTAAGGAAAATAGCTTGTAATATCAAAGGTTGGGAAAGTCAGGTACCAGAAGGTGTTGCAGAAATGATCAAAGAACGCGGAATGTTCGGTTATAAAGAAGAACTTTCGCTAAAACAATTTTCTTAAAATAATAATATAATGTCAGAATTAAAGAAAAGACTTTCTTCTATTCTTGAAAGTCCAAAACATAATACAGAAGAAAAGCTTCAGAAAGTTTGTCATTTGTTGGATCAGGAAATTTCCTATTTCAACTGGACAGGTTTTTATTTTAAAAATGGGGATAAAGAAGAATTGATATTAGGTCCTTATGTTGGAGCGGAGACCGATCATACTATTATTCCATATGGAAAAGGAATTTGTGGGCAGGTTGCAGTCTCTAATGAAACATTTGTAGTGCCGGATGTTCATCAGGAAAGTAATTATCTAAGCTGTTCTATTGATACCAAAGCGGAAATCGTAGTTCCCATTTTTAAGAATGGAGAAAATATCGGTCAGATCGATATTGATTCACACAAAGTAGACCCATTTACAGATGAAGATCGCGAATTATTGGAATGGCTTTGTAATGAAGTTTCCAAAATTTTGTAATAAAGATATCTTAAAGAAATAAAATCCGACTTTAGTCGGATTTTTTTATTTTACAATGTTGGTGTTTTCTTGCAAGCTCGTGCTGATTTAGCAAATCAATAACAATAAAGATCTACGTAATCTGCAAAATCTGCGAGCAAAAAAAGAAGAGCTGTTATTTAATCGGAATAAACTTCAGCTTGTTTGTAAAAATGTTTCAATCAATTTTTTCTCTTGCAGATCAAGCTGATTTAGCAGATAAATGAGCATAGAAAAACGCACTATCAAGCAAACATAAAACATTTCATCTATTCAATAGAAACGGGCTTTAGCCTGTTTAATAAAGAAGTTATACAATTGGCTTTAGCCAAAACTTATGGATTAGAATTTACATCACCTATCAAACTCCTAAAATAATTTTCACATTTCGCAATATGGGTTCCATACCAGGAAAAAGCCTCTCCATCAACGATCATAATTTTTTTATCAGGATAATATTCTTTTAACTCTGCAATATGCTTTTCCTTAAATGGGAAGGGTTCCGAGGAAAGCATGATAATATCTGTATCAGCAAGATCTCCAATGGTGATTTCCGGATAACGGGTTTTGTTTTTAAAACTATTTTCAAAACCTATTTCCTTTAAAATTTGATGGATAAAAGTATCAGATCCTATGGTCATATATGGATTTTTCCAGATCAGGTAAGCCACCTTGATTTTTGAATTAATCTTTGCCTGGTTCAGTACCTCATAAATCTTTAGATTGTATGCTTTTGCTTTTTCCTCTTCGTGAAAGATATTGCCCAGATTTTTTAATAGATAGTAATTGTCTTCAATCGTTTCTATGTTCGTTACAATTACTTTGAAATCTGTCATTAACGCTTCTACCTGTTCTTTAATATTCTCTTCTTTGTTGGCTAGAATAAGATCAGGCTGAAGACTTTTAATTTTTTCAATATTTAGATTTTTTGTTCCACCTATAATAGGAATGTTTTTTACTTTTTCTTGAGGGTGAATACAAAATTTCGTTCTTCCAATAACCTCATTTTCCGTTAAACCCAAATCAAATAAAGCCTCCGTAATAGAAGGTACCAGAGAAATAACTTTCATTGTTAGACTTTGTCTAAAATTACAAAAGTTTACCGGTTAAGAAAAGTCCGGCTACGGAAAAGTAAATAATTAATCCCGTAACATCCACTAAAGTAGCTACAAAAGGAGCGGATGAAGTAGCGGGGTCAAGCTTTAATTTTTTCAATATAAATGGAACCATAGAACCTGAAAGCGTTCCCCAAAGTACAATTAATACAAGAGATACGGCGACGCTTAAACCTACATATACCCAGTGGGCACCATAACTAAAGAAGCCTGCTTCATGCCAGATCATAATTCTTAAAAAACCTATCAGACCGAGTATTCCTCCCAGGAATAGTCCGGTGAAGATTTCTTTTCTCATTACGTACCACCAGTCTTTTAAACCTATTTCCTGAAGGGCCATGGCTCTAATAATAAGCGTTGCTGCCTGAGAACCCGAATTTCCCCCACTGGAAATAATTAAAGGGACAAATAGGGCTAATACCACGGCTTTTTGGATTTCATCTTCGAAATATCCCATTGCTGAGGCGGTAAGCATTTCAGAAAAGAATAATATGATCAACCACATTCCTCTCTTTTTTACCATCTCAATAAGAGAAGTTTGTGTGTAGGGCAAATCTAATGCTTCAAGACCCCCGAATTTTTGGATGTCTTCGGTATTTTGTTGCTCAATCTGGTCAAGAATATCATCAATCGTTACAATCCCTACAAGGACTCCTGATTCAGTAATAATGGGAAGTGCAGTACGGTCATATTTTTCAAAGTAGGTAACAGCATCCTCTTTCGAGGTCATTGTGGTGATGGCAACGAAATGGTTATCGGTGAGTTCAGAAACCAGAGTGTCCTCTTCTGCTAATAATAAACTTCCTAATGCTAAGTCATCAATAAGGCGATTTCTTTCATCCACCACATACAGATGGTTCATCGTCTCCACTCGCTTTCCTACTTTCTTGATCTGTTGCAAACATTTTTTTACAGTCCATTCCTTACGGATCTGAATGTAATATGGAGTCATCAGACGGGCAATGGAATCAGAATGATATCCCAAAAGTTTCAATGCAATCCTCCTTTCCTGTGGATTAAGATGATTGATAGAGTATTTAATAAGCTCATCCGGGAAATCTTCAAACAAAGCCGTTCTGTCATCCGGAGTCATCGCATTCAGGATTTCGGAAACCTCGTCACTTCCAATACTTCTAATGGTTTCTTCCTGGAAATCAGGATCGAGATGTGAAAAAACCTCTGCTTTATATTCTTTGGGAACCTTCAAAAACGCCAGGAGCCTCTCATCAGCAGGAAGGTTGCTAAGAGTTTCGGCAATGTCGGCAGGATTTAAGATAAGTTCGTCAGTATAATTCAAAGCGTGAGATTTTAGGATATGCAAAAATAATTCAATTTTTTAAAATTGACCAATGAAGTGGCAAAATTAAGGATTTATTAAAGTTTTATTCTTGCAAAGATTGTTAATTGATATGTGTTTATTGGGATAGATCAATAACAAAAAACATCCGCAGAAGCGGATGTTTGAGTAGTTTTAAAGTTTCTGTTTATTATTCAATAGGTTCGCAAACCGGAAAAGGAGAAGCGATGCACATTCCTCCGCTACAGCATTCTCCAGCCCAGCACTGGGTTGAATCTTTGCATTTTCTGATAGGTCCGCTACCATTGATTTCTTTTTGCATCGACCTGCTCAGTTTCTTTAAATTTAGATTTTTCATGTATTTCAATTGTAGGGGTTAATCTTCAATACAAGCCTGAGGTACACAGATTCCATTACAACACCATGCTCCAAAGCATTGTGAGTGGCTGGTGCATCTTTTAAGGGCCCCGCCATTAATTGCTTTTTGTTCTTGTCTGTTAAGTCTTTTTAAATTTTTCATAATATCTGGTTTTAGGTTGTACAGTTAATAAAGGATAGGGTTAAACTTCGATGCATGCATCTATCATGCAGAATCTGTTGCAGCAAAATCCGCCAAAACATTGTGAATTTTCTGTACATCTGATAATTCCACCACCACTAATTGATTTTTGTTCCTGTCTGTTGAGCTTTTTTAAATTTTTCATAGGGTAAAGTATTTAGGTTTTAATGTGTAACTAAAATAATGAAAAATATTAATATAAATCACATGTTTGTAGAATTAATTACTCATTATCAGTGTTTTAAAGGGTGGTAGGCAGATGTCAAAGAACAGCTGCAAACAAAACACCTGCATAAAATATGCAGGTGTAATAATGAATTTAAAAAATGAAGAGATTTATTTGTATTGGATTATACTTTAAGGGTGGGTTGGAGTAGGTTTACTCGCTGAAAACAAATCCGTTATGAAACTCTAAATGTTCAGGATATCTGAAAAATGAATTCAATTTGGTTTGTTTTGCTCATTTGATGAGACTTTTGATTCTTTTTATTGGTTGTTAGTTTTTTTAAGTTTTAACTAAATTAACAAAATTATTTGAATTATTCACAAGTAATTTTCATTTTTTTTACAAAATAATATGCATATCTTGATTTTTTGTAATTGTTTGGAAAATGAAAATATGTGTATTTGCCTTTAAGTGAGCGATTTATCAGGATTAAAAACCAGTCTCAGCAGAATGCTTTATTTTTCTTAATTTTTTAAGAATAGCTTTAATAGCTCCGTTAGTTCCAATTTTAATAGAATTTTCTGCAGAACCTAAAAGACGCATATTTTTACGATAAGTATCATAATCTGATTCGGTAATAAAATTTCCTGAAGCATCAAAGAGTTTCATGCTTACAATCACCTGATTAGAGAAAACATATTTTCCTATACCTACTTTGAAATACTTTACTTTGGGAACAATAGCAAAATCTGCATCGTTATTAACGCAATAATCTGCAATAGTTTGTGTATCTACACTGTCAAAAGGAATTTGAACTTCAGTACGAAGCATTTTATTTTTCGAATAACCACTTAAATTATCTGAAACAGCACTAAAAAATGCATGATTGGTAGGCTCCTTTATTTCTTCAATATCAGGCTCTACCTCAGGATTGAAGTAGAGGATCTTTTTTATTTTATCTTCTGAAGCACCTTTTTGTGCTTTTATTGAAGTGATACCGATCAATAAAAAAGTAGAAAACGTAGTAAAAAGTAAAATTTTTCTCATTTGTATTCGTTTGCAAAATTACTGTCTTTTAATGGGATTGCATAAAATTTATTAAGAAATTTTTAACATTTTTTTCTATCAATTTTGATACATGAAATCAATAATGTTTTGCTAACTTAAAAAATAGTCGTACTTTTGCACCCGTTACATAATAATCATTAAACAATATTGGAATGTACTTAACAACAGAAAAAAAGCAGGAAATTTTCTCAAAACACGGAAAATCTGCACAAGACACAGGAAGTGCTGAAGGACAAGTAGCTCTTTTCACTTTCAGAATCAATCACTTATCTCAACATTTAAAGGCTAACCGTCACGATTTTGCAACGGAAAGATCTTTGGTGAAATTAGTAGGTAAAAGAAAAAGTTTACTAGATTACCTTAAAAATAAAGATATCGAAAGATATAGAGCAATTATTGCTGAACTAGGTTTAAGAAAATAGTCTACAAAGATTTTCAAAATAAAAAGCAACTTCGAAAGAGGTTGCTTTTTTTATGGACTTTACTAAGTTACTTGTAAACTCACCAAATCAATTAGCAAGTAAGGCTACATAATCATTTCTGTAAATTCCTAATTGCCATGATAATAGATCAAAAAAATGAGATACATACAGCATCTCATTTTTTAATATTTTGAATATCTGGGACAATCCAGGTAATTAATGTCCCGACTTTGTTTCAGTACTACTTTCTACATGGCCGAGATATTTGGTACAATAAGCTCCGAAGATCAGAATAATAAGGTAGCAGAATACAGGAATAATAAAAGAATGTTGCACACCAAACTGATCCGCAAGATATCCCTGAAAAATTGGAACAATAGCACCTCCTAAAATCGCCATTACCACTAAAGACGATCCTTGACTTGTATATTTTCCTAATCCTGAAATGGCCAGTGTGTAAATATTTGAGAACATGATTGAATTGAAGATTCCGATTCCCAAAATACTATACATAGCTAGTTCACCGTGGTTTACCATTGCTGAAATTAATAAGGCAACATTCACAGCAGCGAAAATAGACAGGGTTCTTGCAGGAGCAGCTTTACCAACAAAGAATGCGATAAAATTGAGGACAATGAAAACAAGGAAAAAGCTAACCTGAGAGAAAGTAAGGTTGACGATACTGAAGATAACAAGGAAGACAACACTTGCAGCACCCAGCATATAAATAGCTTTCTTTCCTTGGCTGATGGATTGATTTAATGAAATAGCCCCTAAAAAGCGTCCGATCATAGCACCTCCCCAATATAAAGCAAGGTAGTTCTTACTGATGATCTCGTTGAAACCCATCACTTGTGGTTGCTCCAGAAAACTGATGATAAAACTACCAACAGCTACCTCACCACCTACATAACAGAACATCGCAAAAACTCCGAATTTCAGATGGCTGAATTCCAATGCTCCCCAACCTTTTACAATTTCCTCTTCTTCAGTCTGAAATGATGGAAGCTTTACTCTGGAGATCAATAAAGCGACTAATAAAAGGATAGCGGCAAAGATCAAATAAGGAATCCTTGTTGCTACAGCACTGAATGATCCATCAGGAGATGAGAAGAATTCAAAGATCAAATGACCTCCTAATACCGGAGCGATTGTGGTTCCGAAAGCATTAAATGCCTGGGTCATATTTAAACGGCTTGAAGCAGATTCTTCACTTCCTAATAAAGAAACATAGGCATTGGCTGTAATTTGCAATACGGTAAAACCCAGTCCCAGGATAAATAAAGCTCCCAAAAATAAAGGATAGTATGAGAAAGTAGCAGCAGGGTAGAACAAAATGCATCCAAAGGCTGCCAGAAAAATACCAAATATAATTCCCTTTTTATATCCTACTTTATTAATAGGATCCCCTTTAGAAATTGAGATAAAGAAATAAATTAATGAACCAATAAAGTACGCTCCGAAAAAACAGAACTGAACCAACATAGATTCAAAGAAAGTAAGATTAAAAAGCTGTTTCAGATAAGGAATTAAAATATCATTCATACAGGTAATAAATCCCCACATAAAAAACAGTAAAGTAATGGTAATCAAAGGAACTGTATAATTTCTGTTTTGTGTCTTTACTTCTTTATTAATCATATACATTTATTTAAAGGAAAGAGATCAATATCCCTCTTTCAACAGGTTGTAAAATTTGAGAGCTTTTGAACTATTGTGTTCTGTACAAAATAGATTTTAAAAAGCAGGGCAAATATAGGGGAACAACTTTTTTTTCTGCAAGCTTTTTATGTTAATTTTACCTTTAAATACAATTATTATCTCTAATTGAGACAAAAAAACAACAAAAAAGATATTGTCTGTTAAAATAAAAGTCAAAAAAGTGGAGATATCCTAAATTATATACTTCATATTACATTTCTTATTTCTTTTATATTTTACATATGTAATCCAAAATTGAACATGTTTTAAAAAAGAAGAAATAAGTGATTGATGGATAGTTGTTTAATAGCTAAATGTCTTTTCTTTTTTAAAATGGTAGTTACCAAGAAAATAGTTTATCTTTGCAAACAAAATTTAGACGAATTTATATCAATCACACTCAATACGGAGTGTTTAAACAAAAATTATTTATGAGTATACCTCAAGCGTTTACAGAAACGATTACTCTTGCAGACGGCAGAGAAATCACAATTGAAACAGGTAAATTAGCAAAACAGGCTGATGGTTCTGTAGTAGTAAAAATGGGTGGAACAATGCTTTTAGCAACTGTTGTAGCCAATAAAGAAGCTAATCCTGGTGTAGATTTCTTACCATTAACAGTAGATTACAGAGAAAAATTCTATGCAGGAGGAAAGATTCCTGGAAATTTTTTCCGTAGAGAAGCAAGACCTTCAGATCAGGAGATTTTAACAATGCGTTTGGTGGACAGAGTTCTTCGTCCGCTTTTCCCTGAAGATTTTCATGCTGAAGTTCAGGTGATGATTTCCCTTATTTCATATGATGGACAATCTATTCCTGATGATTTAGCTGGTTTAGCTGCTTCAGCTGCAATCGCTATTACAGATATTCCTTTCAACGGACCAATGTCTGAGGTGAGAGTAGTAAGATTCGATGGAAAACTTGCTATAAACCCAAGTTATGAAGATCTTAAGAACTCTGAACTTGATATCATGGTTGGAGCGACTAAAGATTCAATCGTAATGGTAGAAGGAGAGATGAAAGAGATCTCTGAGCAGGAAATGTTGGAAGCAATTATCTTCGGACATGCTGAAATTAAAAAACAAATCGAAGCTCAGGAAAGATTAGCTGAAAAAGTAGGTAAAGCTTTCCCGAAAAGAGAATATAGCCACGAAAATCACGATGAAGCTATCCGTGAGAAAGTGTGGAAAGAAACTTACGATAAAGTATATGAAGTTGCTAAGCAACCTTCAGGAAAAGAAGAAAGAGGAGAGAAGTTCAAGGCAGTTCTTGATGAGTTTTTAGCTCAATATGTTGATAATGCAGAAGAACTGGAAAGAGTAACTCCTTTCGTAAAAGTATATTATCATGACGTAGAAAAAGAAGCGATGCGTCAGATGATCTTAGAAGACAATATCCGTCTAGATGGTCGTGATCCTAAGACGATCCGTCCGATCTGGTCAGAAATTGATTATCTTCCGGGAGCACACGGCTCAGCAGTTTTCACCAGAGGGGAAACTCAATCATTAACAGCTGTTACTTTAGGATCTGTAAAAGATGCTAACATGGTAGACAGTGTTATGGCAAACTATGATGAAAAATTCTTTTTACATTATAATTTCCCTCCATTCTCAACAGGTGAAGCAAGACCTTTAAGAGGAACTTCAAGAAGAGAGGTTGGACACGGAAACTTAGCTCAAAGAGCTCTACAGGCTGTTATTCCTGAAGAAAATCCATACACGATCAGAATTGTTTCTGATATTTTAGAATCTAACGGTTCTTCTTCTATGGCAACTGTTTGTGCCGGAACATTAGCATTAATGGATGCTGGGGTACAGATTACAAAACCGGTTTCTGGTATTGCAATGGGTCTTATCACTGATACTAAATCTGGAAAATTCACAGTACTTTCCGATATCTTAGGAGATGAAGATCACTTAGGAGATATGGACTTTAAAGTAACAGGAACTGCAGATGGTATTACAGCTTGTCAAATGGATATTAAAATCCAGGGACTTTCTATGGATATCATGGAGCAGGCTTTAATGCAAGCTAAAGACGGAAGATTACACATCCTTAATAAAATCACTGAAACAATTGCTACACCAAGAGCAGATGTGAAACCTCATGCACCTAAAATGGTGGTTATGGAGATTGCTAAAGACTTTATTGGTGCAGTAATCGGACCTGGTGGAAAAATCATTCAGCAGTTACAGAAAGATACAGATACCGTTATCGCTATTGAAGAAGTAGGAGAAATCGGACGTATCGAGATTGCAGGAACAGACAGAGAGAAAATCAATGCTGCTGTTGCTAAGATCAACGAGATTACTTTTGTACCTGTAGTAGGTGAAGTATACAAAGGAAAAGTAGTGAAAGTAATGGACTTCGGAGCTTTTGTTGCTATTGCGAAAGGTACTGAGGGTCTTCTTCACATTTCTGAGATTGAATGGTCTCGTTTAGATAAAGTTCCTTACGCAGAAGGTGATGAAGTAGAAGTGAAGTTTATGGGTTATGATGATCGTAAGAAAATGAAGTTATCCCGTAAAGTTTTGTTGCCAAGACCTCCAAGACCGGAGCAAAAGCCAAGACAAGAAAGACCAGAAGGTGAAAGACCTGCAGCTCAGGCTCCACAGGAAAATCAAAATCCTTCAACTGAAGCTTAAGATTTGAACCTTAATGATAAAAAAATCCCTCTTTTTGAGGGATTTTTTGTTATATGGTTTTGAATAACCGATCCACTTCCTTTTTAGCAGCATCATTTGGACATACTTTATAGAATTCTAAAAGTAAGTCAAGACTTGTTGGTTTTTTAGGATACTGATTATTCAGAAGGAAATTTTTCAAAGCTGTGTTTACTTTTTCTTCTCCAAGTATATCACTTAGTTTTACCATTGCAACAGCTCCTTTGGAATAGGAGATATGTGTATTGTCATTTGTTACTCTATAAATGGGTTCATTTTCCGATAACCCTTTCTCATTATCATAAATCTGTTGATGCATTGTTATTCGGTCCATCATTTTTTCTTTTCCGTGCATTTTCTTATACAACATCATTTCTGTATACATTGCCAACGTTTCGGTAAGCATCACTGAGCCCTGTCTATCATCGGGATTGATTTGGCTGTTTCCCCACCAGAGATGGGACAGTTCATGACCGGCGAGTTCATTGATCACATCCTGCTTTTTATCTGCGTAAATATTGGCATGAAAAATCATATCCTCAGGCATAAATATCGCTGAAGGATATGCGGTAGCAGCAAAGCCTTTTGTGAACGAAGAAATTTCAGCAAAATTGATAGATTGAAACGGATATTTTCCAAAATTGTGAATACAATAATCTAAAGTATTTTTAGCATTTTGAATAAGATGGTCTACATTTTCATTATGTTTTTGATGGTAAAATACATTGATAGAAATGCCTTTGTAATGAATGCTTTTATGAGCATATTCTGCAGAGGAAACAGCAAAGCGAAACGGAATCTGACTCACTTTATATTTAAAATAAGATCTGTTATCTGTATCCCAATTACTCACAAGATCTCCTGTTCCAATTGCTGTTTGCCCCTTTTCGGTCGAAACAGTCATATCAAGATTAATAAAATCTTTCTGGAATACTTCTGGTGCTTCCAGTTTTTTAAGTTCTGATGCTTTTCCCAGGTTGAACTCTTTTCTTTTTTCCTCATCCTCAATCTCTCTATTTTTTTGATATCCAATAGTAGGATAGTATCGACTGATTCTCATAAAAGAACCATTTTTAATAATGGCATTGAAAGATTCATGACCATTTACGGCATACCATTGATAGGATAATGTGAAAGCTAAAGTAGCTGTTGTATGAGGTTGTAGAGGTTGTTTTAAGCGGATCTCATTTGTATCATTGTTGATTTTTTTTGATTCTGAAGAAACCGTAAAAACAGCAGATTGTATTTTTAGGTTAGGATCAAAATTTAATAGAACCTTATCAATAGGTTTATCAGTGTCATTAATAAGCGTATATTTCCCCTCGATTATATAAGAACTTGTTGAAGGATATAATGTAATTTCGGTTACAACATCAGTTATACTAGGTTGGGGAATATTTTCGTAAACCCTGAATTTTTTTTCATATTCGGCCGCTTTTGCAATAGCCAGGTCTTCATTTTGAGGTATATATCCTTTCATAAAAAGAGACCCGGTAAAAACTCCCAAGGCTAATAAGGTAAGTGTGAAAAATGACTTTTTGATCTCCCACTTTTTAGTGTTAATTAATGTATTGATCATCCATAAAAAAGCAATTAAACCTACACCCAATAAAAGTCTTTCCAGAAATGGCATGATATAAATCCCATACCCATTGAAATCACTGTAAACTCCTTTGAAATCCGAAAATATTCTCAACATAGGATACGGAATAATTTTCTTTGAAGCAGGACCAGCTAGGATAAAAACGGATAAAACAGAAACACCCAATGCGATAAATCTATTTTTAATAAAGTTATTGACCAATAAAAGAAAAGCCGAAAACAGGATCAATGGAAAAGTATTGAAAAGAATTGTTCCCCAATAGGCATTCCAATCGATATGAAAATAACCATACCCTAATTGAAAAATAATTCCTTCAAGAATAAGAATTCCGGTAAAATATAATAATAGAATAGCTGATGAAAAAAGATGTCCTGTTAGTTTATTCCCGGAAAAGAAGGTGCTTTTTTCAATCAGGGAAAATCCTGACAAATGGCTTCTCCAATAAAGATCATTCACGAAGTAACACATCACAAGTAATCCGATCAGGTGAAAATTCTCAGAGATGGTGGTGGCCATCAATCCTGAACTTGCATACTTCTGTGGTAAACGGATCCCCTTTTCAATTTCGGCATACATTTCCATACCTACCGCAAATAATAAAAGGATGGAAACGGCTATAATTGTAATGCTCTTAAATAAGTAAATAAGATCAATTTTGGCAAAAGAGAGAATAGATTTGAAAGAAGTTAGATGGGTAAAACTTGATGGTGTAATATGATAATCTGATTGGGTGTGTGAATTAGTAGTAAACGATTCGTTTCCCTTTTTAATTCTTTTATTTGAAATGGTAGTGAATGAAAATAAACGATAGGAAAGGAACAAGAATAATCCGGAAATCAGTATGAAAATAAGCCTGTTCATCAGTAGGTATCCTGAAAAAGGTACCAGGAGTTTATTTTTTTGATGAATGGAATAGTCTTTGGCCTCCAGGAAATAAGCTGATATTCCAAAAGGATCCAACAAAGCGGATAGTTGTTGGGTATCTGTAGATTGAGGTAAACTGCCGGCCATAAAAGGGGAATTGGAGAATAATAAAACAATCATGTAGAGGACGTACAACAATAAACCACCGATTACTACCAATAATTTTCTCTTTGTGCTGAAAGAAATAAAGAATAGAAAACTACATACTACAAGACAATTGAGAAAGCCAAAAATAAAAAGCGAATATATATAATACCAAAGATTGTAATAAGGTTGAATTTCACTTCCGGTTCTCATATTCTGACCTACGGCAAAACCGCCTATTAATAGTATAAAACTAATAAAGGTTTGTAGTAAATAGATGGTAAATTTGCCTTTTAAATAACTCCATTTGGAGAATGGAAATGAAAAAAGAATGCTGTCAAATTTCGAATCCCAATCTTTAAAAAGCTGTTTTCCAGCATAAATAATGGCAAAAAATATGATAGATAAGCTCAGTATTCCGATCATAAAACCAATCGTATAAGGTGAGTTAAGGAAAATGCCTTCACCAACACTAAGGTTGAACTGGTTTCCACAAAAAATTCCAAGAAATAGCAGGATTAAGCCAATAAGATAACTTGGCCAATGCTTACTGCTGCGTTTGGCTTCAAATAAAAATATAGTATTCATGATTATGGTTTTTGAGAGAGAGTATGAAAGTAAACATGTTCCAGAAGAGGGGAAACAGGAGTGAAGTCTTCTGGCTGCTTTTCAGAAAATGTAGTAATGTACAATTCTCTTTCGATCAGTTGTTGGCTGATGATCTGATAGTTTGATTGACAGGATTCCCATTCATCTTTACGAATAGGTTTGGACCAGATTCTGTTTTGTAACTCAGCAATAAGTTCATTCGGTTTTCCTTTTCGGAGAAGCTGACCTTTGTGCATAATAGCCATTTCTGAGCATAAATTTCTAACATCTTCCACAAGATGGGTAGAAAGGATGACAATAACATCTTTACTGATATCATTCAATAAAGAATTGAAACGGTTACGCTCTTCAGGATCCAGACCAGCTGTCGGCTCATCTACTATAATGATCTTTGGATTTCCCAATAAAGCCTGAGCAACTCCAAAACGTTGCTTCATACCACCAGAAAAAGTATGAACTTCCTTATTCCTGAAATCAAGTAAATTCACCTTTTCCAATAAATTCAGGATCTGATTTTTACGTTCAGAATGCTCTTTTATTCCTTTTAAAACAGCAATATGATTCAATAGATCATAAGCTGAGACTTTTGGGTAAACTCCGAAGTCCTGTGGCAGGAATCCAAGGTTTTGTTTGATAAAATTGGGATCCTTGGAAATATCAACACCATTAAAAATGATGTTTCCTGAACTGGGTTTCTGTAATCCAACAATTGTTTTCATTAAAGAAGATTTCCCAGCTCCGTTAGGCCCCAGTAAGCCGAACATCCCGTTTCCGATTTCCAATGATAGGTCTTTAATAGCCTGAAAACCATTTTTATAGGTAAGGCTAAGATTGTTAATAGATAGTGTATTCATAATCTTGAGTTTGGGTAATAGAATAACCGGCAATGTTTCCATTGCTTTGTAAATGTTGAAAATTAATGTGTTGATGTATTTATGTATTCATGAGAATGGGGAATTGAAAAATGGAAAGTTGAAAGTTGAAAGTGAAAAGATGGGTTTGAGTTATGAATTATAAGTTATAAGTTATGAATTATGAATTATGAATTATGAATTATGAATTATGAATTATGAATTATTTTTGCTAAACCCTAAACCCTAAACCCTAAACCCTAAACCCTAATCTCATACCTCTCACCCCGAACCTCCCAACTCGAACCCCGCATCCCTACTCCCTATACTCCAGAATATCCCCAGGTTGGCATTCCAGGATTTTGCAAATTGCCTCCAGGGTATCAAAACGGACACCTTTGGCTTTCCCTGTTTTTAGGATGGATAAATTGACGGGAGTGATTCCTAATTTTTCTGCCAATTCTTTACTCTGCATTTTTCGTTTGGCAAGCATCACATCTAAGTTGACTATAATTGGCATATTATATAAATAAGTCTTGTTCGTTTTGCAAATGTAGTCCTTGCTTAAAGATATTAGCAAGAAACAGACAGAAAATTCCTAACATGAAATGGATAAAAACCAATCCCCATATCATACTTTCCACCTCTACAAAAAAACTTGCTATAATGACAATAGGAAGAGGAAAGAAGATATTATATATGTAAAATCTTTTAAGTTGAAGAATATTTTTCTCATTGAATAATTTTGCTTGAAAAAATACCTTGAAAACACTCGCCGAAAACCAGAAAAAGATACCGTAGGTCACTAAAACAGTCATAAATGAAAAGAAAATATACGGATAATTATTTTCAATATTCAGAAAAGGCTGGTTTGTAAAAGGAAAATTAATGTGAAGAAATTTATTTTCTTTATAAGGAGTGATGGCAATGCCAGTCATCAGGCAGAAGACAGAATAAATTGCCGTTAGCAGGTAGCCCGCCGATAAAACAAGACAGAGATAATAAAGAATTCTTGAAATAATTTTAGTCTGGTTCATAACATGATGATTAATTAATAATGCAAATGTATAATTAATTATCGTAAAACAATAATTAATTTAAATTTTATTTTAAAAAATTAATAAATAAAAAGCCTCCGACAACTCGAAGGCTTTGTTAATAGGCGTAAAGTATTGCTTTTTCCTATTTACTATCATGAACAATTGTTATCTGAAATAACCCAAAGTAAATAAAAACAGAATATGTCGCTAAACAACTATTTTTTGAGCAGTTACTTTGGGTATAATAATCAAATAATCGTAACCACTCAATAAATTTTTAAGCGTGGACGATTTTACTGAAGTTTTTTGTTTTTTGATCTCTTCATTGATCTTGGTGAGATCAAATAAAAGCCATTGATTTTCTTTATTCACCAATCTATAAAACGGTCTTAAGAAAAGAACATATTCAGCATCATTGCTATCGGAGAAAAAAGAACCGGTCTTTCCTGATTTTTGTATAATAGCGATATGCAAAGATTTTTCCTTTTCCGATCCGGCTAAAGAAGATGCGAGATTTCCAATATCAGAACTATTTTGTAATAAGCTTTTATCTCGGGCTGCATGGTTAGCTCCAAACTTAAATAAGTTTCTTTTTCCTTTAATTTTATCAAGGTTTTCCAGAAAATTCTCCTTCATTGAGGAGGTTCTCAAAAAATTGGATTCGGCTTCTTTTTCATTATTTTCGAGAACATATATTTCGTTGCTTATTTTCAGTTTATTGATGGCACGGTATTCATAGTCAGATAATTCTAATTTTTGAAGCTGCATAAGATTCTTACCCAGATCATTAGAAAATAGATAAGGACGATTGGAGCCATCTTCAAGCGGAGACTGATTCACTTCTTTTTTATAACGATCCCATCGGGCCGTGGATTCCTTTAATAAAGCCTCATATTTTGCTTTTGCTAATGGATTGGATGTTCTTTTAATTAATTCCTGGAAAATAACCGCATCAGAATTATAATAAACCTGATCAAGACCTATAACGGTCTTATTGTTCTGGAAAAAATAATCTAAGAGGTCATGATCTTTATCAAATGAAAAAAATGAAAATTTACCATTCGAGTTAGAAACAATAGATTGGTATTCTCTATTTTTCTCACAATCCTTTTTAAGGATGTCAATAGTAAACTGGTCAGTTTCTGTAATGTAATTATCAAAGTTGATATGATTAGTAAGATAGCTTGTGAAATCTAGAACTTCATTGTTAAGATGGTCCTCACCAATTAAAACATATTTATGTTGTGCAATGGTCTCAGTCAGGTTACGAATTCCTTCACCCGAGAAATGATTATTCTCGAAATTGATGATTTGATAGTGTTGTGAAGCAATTTTAGTAACTAAAGAATCTTGAGCCTGAACAGTACAGGCTAACAAGAAAATCGTTATAAAATAGATAACCTTCATTATTTTTCTTACAAATTTAAATTTCTACGCAGCGCAAAAATTGTAAAAATGTAAAGGGAAATATCATTGCAAGGAACACACAACGAAGCAGTCTCTAAATTAACCTCAAATGGTTAATTTATGGTATAACTGTTCCCTTATTTCAACCAGGATTTTCGTAGTCCTTTTCAAATCCGGTTCTGCTGGTAGAGTAGAGATTGAATAATAATGCTCTATAGACTTGATAAGATCTTCAGCCTTTTTCATAACATGATCATAAGACCAGTTCCCGGCTTTGATATCCAGTAATTCATCTCGATTTTCAACACGGATCTGCATTGAACCTGTTTTAAAGATATGCTCACAAGACTGTAATAGACGAATGGTATGCATCATGTTTTTGCTATCATAATTTTGTCCATGATTTTGATTCACATTGTAACGATCTTCATTTCGCTCAGAAACCCATTTCCAATATTCTTTATAATCCTTGCAATAGGTAGAATAAGCATCCAGATTACAAAATAAATATGCTACAGACTTTTCCTCTTTTGGAATTGAAGATACTGAAACCTGGTTAGCTTCTTCATTTTGAATAATTCCTTTATAACCTAATGAATAATTTTCATCGTAGAATAAAGCAAACATACCTTTCGTATGATCAATGGCAGATAGTCCACATTTTTCCTGAGTTTTATGAGCTCTCGAAAGCCATTCTTTTAGAGGTAGTGAACTGCTATTCTCAAGAATAAAACAGAAATCAAGTATAGATTTCCTTTCCTTTTCTACTGGATTCAGGATTTTCTTATTGAGACCCTTCGCTTTTTTAATCTGCGAAATGGCATATCCTGCAAAAGTATCTTTACATAATTTGGAAAGAAAATCTTCAGGTTTTAAAAGATCTATTAAAGAATGTTTCTTTTGTATACAATCTTCAGGACTTGCCAAAATCTCCAGAATATTGGGGTTATTCTTTTGCAGCAACTCTATCAGCCTTCCAATTTCATAATAGGTAATATCATCCGTTTCATTGGAAATCTGCGGAATATAATTGAGTCCGAAAAAATCTTCTTTTGGTATGTAGTATATCCCCCGGATATCAGTATCTGAATTTTCCGTTGCCAATCCGAAAGCACGGCTTCCGGAAATGGCTTCGAAAAGGATGAGGTTTTGGGTTGTAAGATCCTTGATTGTCATGATGATTTGTTATTATTAATGTGTTTTTTCAGCGCTTTAATATATTGAAATACCTGCAGCTTTTTTCTATTTTGCTAGTATTTCCCTAAAGACGCTCTCCATTTCTGCTTTATCTGCTTTTCCTCCCACTAAAGTTTTTGCTTTTTCCTCAGTTTCATTAACTACATTTTCTAAGAATCCAAATAGTTCCCAATCATTAGTGTGATAATAAGATTCTCCTTTGGTAGCCTTTAAAGCAACAAGGTTCTCTATTTTCGTTCTTGTAAAATGATCTACTAAAACCAATAGATCACTAAACAATACGGGCGGAACCGTCCCTTTTTCCAATATCCATTTTCCTGTAAGTGCTGTCCTAAGACAATAGAAATAACTTTTTAGTTTCACTTCATCATGTCTGCAGGCCTCCAGATATTTCTTACTCATGCTTAAATAATGATAGGAAACTGCTATCGGAGAAAAACAGGAATCTGCTATAGGTTTAAATAATTCTGTAAAACTCTTATTTTCCATATAAACGATAGGAGAGTAGAACCAGCTTAATAAAGCGGCGTTGGATTTAAGTAAAAGATGAAAAGTCTTTCGTAGATCCCAACCGGAACCATCCAGATCATCTTCTGTCATAAATTCTATCGTTTCATCTTTATCCCAGGGAGAAAGATACCAGTCTTTTTCGTGTCTGTATATAAAGCGTATATCATAATCACTGTCAGGAGATGCAAAACCCCAGGCTCTGCTTCCGGACTCTACAGCAAGAAGTATTTCTATGCTGTTCTTTTTCTCAACTTCTTTTAGTTTTTCTAATATTCTCTTTTCCATTGCTGTTATTTTTTGATGATACAAAATAACATGTCAATTACGCAGTCTTTTTGCGTATCTTTTTTATAGATGAAAAAATTGTTTGATTATAAAAATTGGGGTCTTCAGAAATAGGTAAATCACTTATAATAATTAATCTCTCGCTGATTAAACGGATTAACAAATGATAAAAATCTGCGTTATCTGCTAAATCAGCGAGAGAAAAATATTTACTATTGCATTTATTTTGAGGAGGTGAAAATCCTGATGAAACTATCTTTATCCAGAGTTTCCAGAGAGAAATCAAAATCGGCTTCTTCTTTATCCGTGGTGATCGTTGCTCCAAGCTCTTCTGCAAGAATATTGAAAGATAATGGCTCATACCATTGTTGATAAAGAGCATCTGTTGCCATTTTCGATACTTCTGAGTTTCCAGAAACATGAGAATGCCCGGCCCCGAAATTCAATAATGTAAAACATTGCTTTCCTCCTTTTAATAAAAGCATTCCTAATATGGTTTGTTTTTGTGGAGATGTACATTTAATTTCAGCAAATAAATTGTTAGGATTCATCATATAATCACGTGAAATGTCATCTCCGTTTCCAATTACAATTTTATAACCACAATTACTATCTCCATTATAAACGTTATTCATAATAAGAGTGGGGGTATTAAATCCTTTATTAGCATAAAGATATTCTACAGCACCTTTAGGAGCAGAAGTCATATCTCCGGAGTACATAAGTTGTCCGTTATCAAGATTATAAGATGCATTCCATCCAATTTTCCCTGCGATATTCAGTCCGGAAAGGTCCAGATCGAAAGCACCCCAGGCGTCTTCCCAATAAATGCCAACAGCTAATCTATCTCCATAGAACCTTGTTCCTGTTGGAATATTCCCTACAAACATTTTTTCAGAAGTAGGTAATCCATATTCTACATTAGCAGGGAAATAGATGGTCTTTCCTGAAAGATTATATTTTGATTGTAAGAAATCCAAAATGAATTCATAATTCAATTCATTGACATCCGTACTTTTCCCCTTTTTAACCCAGGATTTTCCATTTCGGACTCTATATACAAAAGTATTCTGACCATACATTCTTGAATAACAGGCTGATAAGGCCTTAAACAATGCAAATGGTGTAGCATTTTCCAGCCAGTGCAAATCACCTTCCTCCAGTAAATGATGGGTTGCATCATTCAATGGGTTTGAAATCAAAGGCTGATGATAAATTTTTGAGAGTTTGGAAATCTTGTTGATCGTTTTTGGAGACTTCTTTTTATAAGCCAGAAACAAAGGTTTGAACCTATTGAAAATCTCTGCAAGTCTTTCCAATCCAAAATTCTCAAATAATTGAGTTGCATTGAATTTACTTTCTTTAATGGCAGTAATCAGTTCATCATTTTTGATTAAAAGAGTTGTATCTGTAGTTTTATAGATTACATATCGGAAAAACTCTACTGGACTTTCTGGATAGACATTAAATAAATCAGCAATTTTTACAATGGCTTCTTTATTTCTTATGTTTTCTTTTCCGGTGAAAATATATCCCAGTTCATCATGCAGAATATCCAGAAGATCATCGATCGTTTCTTCTTTTAAAGCAATCCCTGATCTCAATAAAGAAAGACATTTTTCCTGCATTTCTTCTTTGGTATAGGCTTTAATTATCTTGAATGTTAGCTTTAGACCTGGAATATTGAGTACTTCATCCGGCAGATAAACTTCTTCCTGGAAATCACTTCCATAAGTAGAAAAATAATGCTCAATTTGCTCAAGCAGTAAATCAAACCGACTGGTTTCTTTGATTTTTATCCAGGATTTATGAAAGGTTTTGTTTAGATCATAACCATTCAGTCTTTCCTTTGAATAATAATCAATAATTCTTTGCTTTGCCCATATTGCAGAAGGTTCAATGATATAACCATCATTTGAAATAAATGGGTTTTCTGTAGATTCCTGGGCTAGTACAGCGTTAAATAATTTAAGTGTTTTCATTGTTGTAATAAAAAATAATAAGTGAGGAGTAATGCTGTGTAATCTTTATAGGAACTCCTTTTACCTATGATTTTAAAAGAGCGGGGAGTAAATTTCTTAAAAAAAGTATAGGAACTCCCTTTGCTCAAAATTTTTTTTAAAAGCGGAAAGTAATAACCAAAATATAGGAACTTTCTTTGCCTTTGTTTTTTTAATCATAAAAAGCAAATGATAGTTAAATATAAATGTTTTTTATCATTTTGTAGAGTAGCCAGTAATCGAACCTGTGACACACGCTATAGGAACTTTTTATGCCAATAGCGGAAAGTTATTGTTGCTCTACCCACTGAGCTACTGCTTCTGATTTATTTCATTTCTCGCAGATCTTACTGATAAAATGTTTAATCCGCGAGATTAAAAATAGATAAGTAATCAATTCAATTTAGCATTATGCCTTTTTGAATTTTCTTTTCTTTTTCCATGGTGCATTTTTTCCTACATCACCTGCCATAATACATCCATAAGGCATTACCTCATCCAATACCTCACATAATCCATATTCCTCAATTTGAGCTCGTACATTTTTAGCACTTTTATAGGCAGTGGGTAATTCAGAAATATCAATTTCATTGGAGAAGAACCGGATATCCAATCCTTCTGTTTCCTCAGCGAAAACTTCTTCAATGGTTTTATGAGCCAGGGATTTTTTATGTTGAGTTCTGCTGAAATTTCTTCCTGCTCCGTGAGGGGCAAATCCTAAGTTTCTTTCATTGGTCTTTCCCTGAACGATTAAAACGGGCTCTGCCATGTTTAATGGAATCAATCTTGGTCCTGTAATATCAGGCATAAATTTATCATCCAATGGAGTAGCTCCTTTTGCATGGTAGAATAAATCTCCATCTTTAAATACGAAGTTGTGTTCGTTCCAGTATCTATTCTCTTTTTCAATTTCCATTTTATGTAAAACAGCATCATGAATAGAAGTATGATTTTCTTTCGTCCATGTTCTTATCAATTGAAGGGCTTCCCAATAAGACTTTCCTTCTTCAGTATCATAAGGGATCCAGGCATTTTCTTTCAATGTTTCCGGGGAAATATCTTGTCTGAAACGATTGGCTACTTTCATTCCTTTATCATATAATGCGGCACCAGGAGCTCTTGATCCATGATGAGTTACCAGCATTGTATTTCCTGTGTTTTTAGAAATACCAACGAATAAGAAATGATTTCCATCCCCCTGAGTTCCCATATGAGAACGGGCAATACTGATCAGCTTTTCATCATTCAGGAAATAATTTTCTCTAAATGCATCCATTAATTCCTGAGACATTGGCATTTGCTCTCCTCTTGCTCTTCCTCCGTATCCAAAATGGGTTATAGAATGAGCAGTATCCAATACTTTCTTAGGATCAGCTTTCCCAAAATCTGTCAACATCACAGAACAGCAGATATCTGCGCTATGAAATCCCGGGTGAATAGCATTTTTAGCGACTACAACTCCTCCCACGGGAATATGACCTTCCGGACCTGTTGGACAGGCATCAGGCATTAAGGCTCCATCAACCAGAGTTGGTGTTCTCATTAAAACCCGCATCGTTCTGATCACCTTTTCTACATTATCATTTTCACTTTCGTTTTCAGCTCTGATGTTAATGATGAAATCCTTTGGAGTTTCACGCAAAGGAATGATCTCTGCTTGCTTAAATTGCTCCAGATATATTTTGATTTCAGATTCATCCAGTTTATTTTCATTGATATATTCGATGGCTTCCTTAAACCATTTTGCTGGTCTATATCCTAATTCAATTAAGTGATTTCCATTAAATTCCATGTGTTCTCTCATTTTGTTGATGCAAAGTAATGAAGCAAGTGTGCAATCTTTTTGCGTAGATAATATTTTTTTTAATTATTTTTACAAAAGCGGAAAGCAAAAAAGCAGAAAGGCTGAAAGGCGAAATTGCAAAATCGCGGAATCGTCAAATCGTGAATTGAGGTTGCAGTTTAACGATTCTGCGATTTAACGATTTCACGGCTTAACAAATTCGCTTATTCGCTTATTTGCCTATTCGCCCTTTTGCCTAAAAATAAACAAATATGCTATTAGAACAATTAAAAAACTCTCCCGAAACTATTCAATTCAAAGAAGTTATTGCCTATATTGACGGGAATTACGACTTTACACCTACAAAATTTAAAAATGGAAATACGGTAAATGAAGCTGATCAAAATAACGGTTCATGTAAAGTATTTAGTTTTGCAAAACTGAATAATTTATCCAAAGATGAAGTGTTACATCTTTTCGGAGAGTTCTATAGAGAGGATGTTCTTAACAATCCTGAAGGAACAGATCATCAGAATATCAGAAATTTCATTGAGTTCGGATGGGATGGGATTGCCTTTGAGGGTGAGGCATTAAGAAAAAAGTAATTTTAGTTAATCGCTAAGACGCAAAGTGAATTCTGTCATTGCGAGGAGTAAAGCGACGAAGCAATCTTTAGATCATTATGGAGATTGCTTCACCTTCTGTTCGCAATGACTATGTAACCTAAACAAGTACAAAGCAAATACGAAAATATGTCATCCAATAAAAATGCACTGATCCGCTACAAGACATTGGACAAATGTCTAAAAAACAAATACCGCCAATATACATTAGAAGACCTGATCGATGAGTGTTCTGAAGCGTTGTTTGAATTTGAAGGCAAAGAATCCTTTGTCAGTAAAAGAACTGTGCAATTGGACCTGCAGAATATGCGAAGTGAAAAGTTTGGTTATGAGGCTCCTATTGAAGTCTATGACAGGAAATATTACAGATATAGCGATCCCGAATACAGTATTCATAATATTTCTGTGAACGAAAGCGATCTGAAGGCGATGAATAATGCTGTTCAGATCCTAAAACAATTCAAAGATTTTTCGATGTTTAAAGATATGAATGGGGTCATTCAGAAACTAGAAGATTCTATTCATTCTACGAATCAGAAATCCATTATACATCTGGACAAAAATGAAAGGCTAAAAGGGTTGGAGCATATTGACATTTTGTATGAAAGTATTTTAAACAGGAATGTGTTAAAAATTCTCTATAAGAGCTTTAAGGCAAAAGAATCAGATAGCTATATCGTTCATCCGCAATTGTTAAAAGAGTACAACAACCGTTGGTTTCTTATTTGCTGGCACAAGAACAAAATGTACAATCTGGCATTAGACAGGATGGAAGAAATTTCTATTGAAGCAAAGATCACCTACATTGATAAAGAGTTTGATTCTGACCAATATTTTAAAGAGGTAATTGGCGTTACTGTTTCAGAAAATCTGCGTGCGCAGAATGTTATTTTTAAAATTAATTCAAAGCATGCTCCCTATGTAAAAACAAAACCCTTTCATCACTCACAGGAAATTATAAAAGAGGACGAAAGTGGAACTACATTTAAAATATATGTTCAGTTAAATTTCGAATTGGAAAGAATGATCCTGGGATTAGGAGAGTTTATAACGGTTTTAAAACCTAATATACTTAAGAAAAGGATTCAGGCCAGTTTACAAGAAGCCTTTCAGAATTATCAGCATCTTAATGAGAGGGAAGATGCCTGATTGTATGAATGGCTCAAAAATTGTAATTATTAATCAAAATAAATAAATATGAAATCAAGAATTCTTAAAGCAGTCATTGCTATAGTTGCACCACTAGTTATTGAATATATCGTAAAAAAAGTGAGTGAGAAATTAGATAAGAAAGAAGAAGAAAAGAAACAAATTACAGCTTAATAGAGCTTAATTTATGATGATAAGAAGAGGCTGCTTGTTAAAAGCAGTCTTTTTTTATGCTTGCTGTTTTTCGAGAGCCTCTGCCAGTAAGCGATAATGATAGGAGACGAAATAATTTGTTCTTATTTAAGTGTCAGAAAAATCATCATTAATTTTAAACAAAAATAAAATATCTCTGGTGGCTGAAGCTCCCGAAGCCGCCTTGGATATTTTTCATCCCTTTGGGTCGGGTTTTGAAATTTTTTCACATTTTTAACTTCTTTTTGTTAATGTTAATTAAACATTTATTTAAATTTTAACAAAAATTAACTATTTGATTTTCATTGATTTGTGTATTTTGTTGATGTTAAAACGATGAAAAAGTGCCTGCTTGGCATGATTTTTACATCATACAGAATAGTAAAATTTAAAGATCAGAAATTATGAAAATGTTTAAACAAGCAGTTTTATTGGCTGGAATTTTAACAGCAGGTGTAGCAAGTGCACAGAGCGTACAGATGAACAATATGCTTAAAGTAGGAGCTAACGTTGGATTAGCTGTTCCATCTGATAATCTTTCTGCGGCTGTAGGAGTAGATGTAGCTTATCAAAATCTGATTACTCCGGGATTCGGATTAGGTATCGCAACGGGTTATTCCCATTATTTTGGAAAAGAAAACAATGGATATAAAAATAATGATGTAGGGGTAATTCCTGTAGCAGCATTAATCAGAATTTATCCTAAACAAACAGGTTTCTATTTTGGAACTGACTTAGGTTATGGATTCTTGGTAGGAGATGATAAAGTAGCTTCAAATACTTTGGTTGACAGACCAAGTGGAGGTTTTTATATCAAACCGGAAATCGGATACCATAACAAAGACTGGAATTTCTTCGTACAATATCAGAAGGTATTTACTGGAAGTAAAGGTGATTTAGTAAATCAGGACTACAATGTGGGTAACATTGGTGTCGGATTTTCTTACAATATTGCACTAGGAAAGTAGTTAGATTTATATATAAACAATTATTAGCCAAAACCTTTTCATCTTTTTGAAAAGGTTTTTTATTACCCTACAGGATTTCCGAAAACTATTATTATATTTGATAAAATTTGTGATTATGAACTTAAATCCAAAATTTCCCCTTTATTTACCGGGCGTAAAAGACAGTAATAATAATGATGTCTCTATCATTGGGGCAAACTTGCGTGAAGATGTTACTACATTAGGTTACTATATGTCTGGTAACGGAGGGCTCGATATAAAACTACAAACCAGCTATCCTACAAAAGAATTTTCTTCTTTCTCGGAAATCCTGAAAAAATTTATTCAGGAAAATCAGCTAAGTAATGTAAAGCGTTTAGGAATAGCGGTTCCAGGACCGGTTCTTAACGGGAAAAGTAGTCCTGTCAGAATAGGATGGAATTTCGATGTTGAAGAATTTAAAAATGAATTCGGATTCGAAATGGTAGGGATGATTAATGATTTGGAGGCTTCTGCTTATGGAATGGGGCTTTTAGAAGATAGCGATTTAGATCCTATTTATACCAGCGGACACCTGGAAAAAGGAAATGTTGCTATTCTTGCACCTGGAAATGGGTTGGGAGAAGCAGGGTATTTCTTTGATGGGAAATATTTGAGACCTTTTGCAACAGAAGGAGGGCACTCTGAATTTTCACCGAGAACCAACGTTGAAGTAGAGTTCTATCAGTTCCTGAATAACATCTATGGAATTGTAAGTTGGGAGAATGTTCTTTCTAAAACAGGACTCTTTAATATTTACAGATTTTTAAGAGACGTTAAAAGACATCCGGAGCCTGAATGGTTAGCCGATCGTCTTGCTAACGGTAACTTTTCAAAGGAAATTTACAGAGCAGCTGTAGAAGATGATGTATTGATCTGTAAAATTGCTTTGGATACTTTCCTTGAGTTTCTTGCAAGAGAAGCCAATAACCTTACATTGAAACTTAAAGCTACTGGAGGTTTGCTGATTTCAGGAGACATTCCTCAGATGCTGAATGATTATATGGATAAAGGTAAATTCTATGAAAAATTTAAGATAAGTGATAAAATGGAGGATATGCTAAGAAACATTCCGATCTATCTGATCAAGAATAATCTTACAGGCCTTCATGGCGCCGCACTCTATACAGCTTATTATCAATAACAAATATCAACTCCGGAAATTCCGGAGT
The DNA here is from genome assembly GCF_016595215.1 of Chryseobacterium paridis. Taxonomy (GTDB): domain Bacteria; phylum Bacteroidota; class Bacteroidia; order Flavobacteriales; family Weeksellaceae; genus Chryseobacterium; species Chryseobacterium paridis. Next base: position 203,159 of record NZ_JAENHK010000007.1, read on the forward strand.
TTTTTTATGCCTGATATTATTCATGAAAATAATTGATTTTATTGATGTACATCAATAAAATCTATCAAATAAGATAGCTACATTTGTGTCGTTAAATAAACAATTAAATAACTTTATTTCAATGAAAAAAATATTATTACTAGCAGTATTGGCTAGCGGTTTAGTTTTCGGTCAGTCAAAAAAAGTAGTAGCATCTGATGTTCACTGGTGGGGATACAAAGTAGCAAAATCTGAGGCAAGTTCTCACGATGGTACTGTAAAAGTAAAGTCTGGAAACCTTGTAATGAAAGGGAATGACCTTGTAGGTGGATCTTTCGTTCTTGATATGACTTCTATTACATCTACAGACCTTTCCGGAGAATATCAGACAAAATTAAACGGTCACTTGAAAAACGGAGATTTCTTCGAAGTTGAGAAATATCCTACAGCTGCTTTTAAAATCACTTCTGTAAAGAAAAACGATGATAAGGTATATAACTCTTTAGTAACCGGAGATCTTACTGTAAAAGGAAAAACAAACAGTATTTCCTTCCCTGCAAAAATCGCATACAGCAAAGGAGTTGCAAGTTTAGTATCTAACAAGTTCTCTTTCGACAGACAGAAATTTGATGTTGCTTACAAATCAACTATGCAAGACGTTTTTGTGAAAGATGATATCGATATGCTTGTAAAAGTGACTGCTAAATAATTTAATCAAAAAAAGATTGTTAAAAGTGTAGAAGTTCTACACTTTTTTTTATTTTTGTTGAATTGTAAATAAAAAAGAATGAAAAGACTACTATTGTTTGCTATGATGTGTATAAGCATATCATTTGTTTCTGCTCAGAGAAAATTTGATAAGGTTTCTAAAGTGACTTCTTCCGAGATCAGATGGTGGGGATATAAGGTTGTAAAAACCGTGGCTTCATCACATTCCGGTACAGTAAAACTGAAAAGTGGGAAGTTCAATTTTGATAAAACGGTTTTGGTAGATGGTGAATTCACAATTGACATGAGAAGTCTAATGGCAGGAGATGTTTCTGATGAAGATCAGATTAAGCTAACAAACGACCTTAAGAGCACTAATTTCTTTGAAGTTAAAAAGTTTCCGATTGCGATCTTCCACTTAACTAAGATTATTCCTTTGGCAAACAGTGAGTACAATTCAACAGTATATGGTGATGTTACGATAAAAGGGGTTAGAAAAACAATTACTTTCCCTGCTAATGTATATGTTACTCAATTTACAGTAGTCGTAGAGTCTGCTAAATTCTCATTGAACAGAAGAGACTTCAAAGTATTCTACCAGTCTTCATTGAAAGATTACTTCATTAAGGATGAAATGGATATTCAGTTCAAAGTTTCTACAGAAAAGTTAGATAACGATAACAGGGTTCCTGTAAAGAAAAAATAAAAGGGACTACTTTTAACAATAAATTAGATATGGATAACTTTAAATAGTTATCCATATTTTTTATTTTAGCATTATGAAAATCTATATAGTAAGCGGACTTGGCGCAGATTTTAAAGTATTAGAGAAGTTGCAGTTTCCTGCACATCTCGAAGTGGTATTTATAGATTGGCTCATTCCGGGACTGAAGGAAAGTTTCCCCCAGTATATTGAAAGGATGTCTGCTAAAATTGATGATTCAGAACCGTTTTATCTTTTGGGATATTCTTTTGGAGGAATCATGGTGCAGGAAATTAATAAAATAAAACCGGCTGCAAAGGTCGTGATCCTGGGAAGCATAAAGTCTGATAAAGAAAAATCGAAATTAATAAAGGCGGGACAGATTACCGGAATTCCCAAAATGTTACCGACTCGTTTTTTTAATGAGAAGAGTGCTACAGCCTATTCTGTTATGAGAAAATTCTTTGATCCAAAGAATCCGAAGGTTTTACAATATTTCAGAGTGAAAGATCCTTATTATCTGAAATGGTCTATAGAACAGATTTCTGATTGGAGATTTGAAGAAAACCCTGATGTGATTCAGATATTGGGGGATAGGGATATCGTATTTCCTTTGAAAAACTCAAAGCCTGATTATATTATTAAAGGTGGCACCCATCTTTTTCCAGCCACAAAACATAAAGAAGTTTCCAGAATTCTGGATGAAATATTTTCGTAAAATATACATTATTATAATTTTTGATTAAAAATTTATGGGTATTTTGTTTTGAAAGTATGTTTTTATAAAATTTATATCTATTTTTGATAGGGTTAAAATTAAATTTTATGAAAATAGGATTGAAGTGGATGGTCTCCTTTACTATAATTTCAATAGTTGCCATTGGTGGTTTATTCTGGACTCCCACAACTGATTTACCTAATTCTGGTGAGTTTTTAAGTGAAGACAAAATTATAGGAGCTGACGTCGCATGGATTTTAGCAGCGGCAGGTCTTGTGTTGTTAATGACTCCCGGACTGTCATTTTTCTATGGTGGAATGGTAGGTAAGAAGAATGTAATTTCCACGATGCTGCAAAGCTTTATTGCCTTAGGAGTTATTTCTATCTTGTGGGTTGTAGTTGGTTTTTCTCTATCATTCGGTGATTCTCTCGGTTTTGAAATAAATGGTGAGCATTACGGATTGATTGGTAATCCTTTGAGTTATCCTTTTTTCAATCATGTAGGTGTTTTGCCTCATAAGACAATGGCTTCTACCATCCCCTTTATTTTATTTGCTCTTTTTCAAATGAAATTTGCCGTTATTACTCCCGCATTGATTACCGGTTCTTTTGCAGAAAGGGTTCGGTTTATTTCTTATTTGTTATTCATGGTACTTTTCAGTATCTGTATTTATACTCCTCTTTGTCATATGGTGTGGCATCCCGACGGTCTTTTAAACAAATACTTTGGGGTGAAAGATTTTGCTGGCGGAACAGTAGTGCATATGAGTGCGGGATTTGCGGCTCTTGCCGGAGCGATGGTTGTTGGAAACAGAAAAAATCCACACCATGAACCGTCTAATATTCCTTTTGTTCTTTTGGGAACGGGTATGCTTTGGTTTGGATGGTTCGGCTTCAATGCTGGATCTGCTCTGGGAGCTAATGCTACTGCGGCCACAGCTTTTGGAACCACTACGATTGCCTCAGCCTCTGCAATGATGAGCTGGATATTTTTTGACCGTATCAACGGAAGAAGTGTATCGGCATTAGGAGCCTGTATTGGTGCAGTCGTAGGATTGGTTGCCATTACTCCGGGATGCGGATTTGTTTCTATTCCGGAAAGCTTATTTATCGGGTTCATTTCAGCTATTGTTTCTAATATACTAATGAATTGGAAAAAGCTGAAGAAAATTGATGATACACTGGATGTTTTTGCCTGCCACGGAGTAGGAGGAATTATGGGAATGATATTGACTGCTATTTTTGCACATGGTGAAAAGGCAAGTCTTTTACACGGTGGAGTTGAGGTTTTTGCTCATCATATGATCGCCTTAATTTTAGTCTCTCTATTTGCTTTCTTCGGATCTTTGATTTTGTACAAACTGACCAATAAAATCATCACTTTAAGAGTGTCAGAAGAGTCAGAAAATATAGGCTTGGATATGTCGCAGCATGAAGAAAGTCTGAAGTGGTAGCACTTGTTTAAATATTTATTCAATCCTAATATTAAGAGAAGCATAATAACGATTTATCATGTATCTTTGTTATGAGGAAAAATGATGAATCTTTTATGGAATCAATATCAGTATTTGAAATTATTAAAGTAGGGATCGGTCCCTCCAGTTCGCACACAATGGGGCCTTGGAATGCAGCTTCTGCATTTATTAGAATTATAAAAAGGGAAAGATCCATCGCAGAGGTGAAGGAAGTTTTCCTGGAATTTTTCGGTTCATTAGCTAAAACGGGAATTGGGCACGGTACAGATATTGCCGGAATGCTTGGGTTGAATGGTGAAGATTTTAAAACGATCAACACTTCAAAAATTGATGAAAAAATTGAGAAAATAAAAAAAGATCAAATCATTAACCTGGGTGGAGAAAAAGAAATTCCTTTTATCTACGGATATCATTTGGTTTTAAATATGCAAAAATCACTTGATTTTCATCCCAATGGAATGATTTTCAGAGCTGTATTTGAAGATGGTACCGAGCTTGTTCAGGACTTTTATTCTGTAGGAGGTGGGTTCATTGCAAGCCAGGAGAAAAATTCTATAGAGAAGCAATGTGTCAGAACATTGTACCCTTGTCATCACGGGTCGGATATTGTAAAATATTGCGAAAAGTTAGGATTCAAAAAGTTTTCAGATCTGATCCTGATCAATGAAGAAAGCTGGAGAACTCAGGAAGAAACCAGACAGGAAGCACTGAACATCTGGAACCAGATTAAAGAGTGTATCTATAAAGGTGTTAATAAAGAGGGAATTCTGCCTGGAGGCTTAAATGTTACCAGGAGAGCAGCCGGAATCAACAGAAAACTTTTAGGAGATAAAATTTATAAAAATATCGATGAATGGTTTCAGCAGGTGGTTGATGCCGAAGAAAACTTTACCAATATCAATAAATGGATCGCATGTTTTGCCTTGGCTGTAAATGAAGAGAATGCGAGTTTTGGAAGAATCATTACTGCTCCTACAAACGGAGCAAGTGGTGTTATTCCTGCCGTTTTAATGTATGCTCAGGCTTTCACTCCTTTTACAAGCGAAGATGATATTGTAAGATTCTTATTGGTTGCCGGAGAAATCGGGACCTTGTTTAAAAAGAATGCTACCATTTCCGCTGCAATGGGTGGATGTCAGGCTGAGGTAGGTGTTTCTTCTGCAATGGCAGCGGCTGGTCTTACTGAGATTTTAGGTGGAAGTGTAGGTCAGGTACTCATGGCAGCTGAAATAGCAATGGAGCATCATTTAGGTTTAACCTGTGACCCTATCAAAGGATTAGTACAGATCCCATGTATTGAAAGAAATACAATGGGTGCTATGAAAGCCATTACAGCAGCGAATATCGCTCTTGAAAGTGATCCTACAAAAGCAAGAGTGACACTTGATGAGGTTATTCAGACCATGTGGGAAACAGCACAATCGATGAGTGACCGTTTTAAGGAAACTTCTGAAGGGGGATTGGCTATTGCGGTGAATGTTCCGGAGTGCTAGAAATGATGATATGATCTTGTTGATTTTTTAACCACAAAAGTCACAAAAGCTTTAAAACACTTTGTCATTGCGAACGAATGTGAAGCAATCTCAGTTTACAACATTAATTATAAAAATTTTTAAACACTTAAGTATTTTAAGTACCAAAATACGGTATAAGAAATACACTTAAGTTTCTAAAAAATCTTTGATTTTTGTTGATCATTTTAATTTTCCATCCTTGTCATTCTGAATGAAGCGAAAGCGAAGTGAAGAATCTCAATATAGCAGACTACGTAAGTTTTAAAACACTTTAGAACACGTAAGAAAGTTTATAGTATTACTGCATAATGAAGAGCACATAAGCTTCTTAAAAATCTTTGATTTTTATTTAATGTAACCTTTATAAGCGAAGCAATTCTTTGCCATCTTAATATCATACAGTGGTATTATAAAATCTTTGCGTCTGAAAATTAATTGTAAAGACGTGCTTAATTCGTTAGAGATAAATAGAGCAAATCTATATGAGTTTTTTGAACCACAAAAGTCACAAAAGTTTTTAAACACTTTGTCATTGCGAACGAATGTGAAGCAATCTCCAGTTTACGACATTAATTACAAAAATTTTAAACACTTTAGCTATTCTAAGTTTAAAATATACCGCATAAGAAGTACACATAAGCTTACAAAAAATCGTAGATTTTTATTAATGACTTAGGAACCGGAGGCGTTAAAAAAATGAATTCTGTGAACGTTAAAAAAATTCTACTGTTTGAGTGCGAGTTGAATAGTAAATAATAAACATACTTCAAATCCGCACGAGTTTTAGAATTTTTAGAGAACAGGATTTATTTTTAGCTGAGGATTCCAGTCTTGAATTTTTGTTTCTTTTGTTTTAAGACAAAAGAAAAGGTACAATCAATTTTTAAAGTAACCAAGAGATTTCTCCTTCGTCGAAATGACAGAGAAAAAAAATTCAATAAGAGGGTGCTTTATTGTTTTTGTCATTCAGAGCGAAGCGAAGAATCTCAATATAGTAAACCAAAAAGTTTTAAAACACTTTAGAACATGTAAGAAAGCTTACCATATTACTGCATAATGAAGAGCACATAAGCTTCTAGAAAATCTTTGATTTTTTATTTGATATAACTTTTATATTTGAACCACAAAAGTCACAAAAGTTTTTAAATACTTTAGTTTCTTCAAGCTTACAATTTTGAAAACAGAAAGTACACATAAGTTAAAAAAATCGAAGATTTTTTGATACCGACCTAGGAACCGGAGGCGTTAAAAAAATAAATTCTGTGAACGTTAAAAAAATTCTACTGTTTGAGTGCGGGTTGAATAGTAAATAATAAACATACTTCAAATCCGCACGAGTTTTAGAATTTTTAGAGAATAGGATTTATTTTTAGCTGAGGATTCCAGTCTTGAATTTTTGTTTCTTTTGTTTTAAGACAAAAGAAAAGGTACAATCAATTTTTAAAGTAACCAAGAGATTTCTCCTTCGTCGAAATGACAGAGAAAAAAAATTCAATAAGAGGATTACTTATCAAGTATTCCTCTTATTTTATTAGCATTGGAGATCAATTCAGTTAAATATTCATAATTCTCTTTTTCCAAAGCTGCTTTAAACTTTCGAAGTTGGGAGATATGTTCATTAAGAACATCCAAAACATTCTCTTTATTTTGCTTAAAGATCGGAACCCACATTTCCGGATGGGATTTTGCGAGCCTTACTGTACTGGAAAAACCAGAACTTGCCAATTGAAAAATGGTATCTTCCTCACGTTCTTTTTCTAAAACCGTATTGGCGAGGGCATAAGACGTAATATGAGAAATATGAGAAATGTAAGCGGTATGAACATCATGATCTTCAGCATTCATGTAGATAAGGTGCATATCGAGACCTTCTACAATTTTTTGAACAAGCTCCAGAGCGTCGGTAGCTGATTCTTCTTTATTGCAGATCACTCCGGCTTTTCCTGAGAAACTCTCAGCAATGGCAGATTTTGGGCCACTATTTTCCGTACCCCACATTGGGTGAAATGCAACAAATCGGGATCTTTTTGGATGATCTTTTACCCCGTTCACAATCCCCGCTTTGGTAGACCCAGCATCCATTACTGTTTGATGATCTGATACCAAATCTAAAACACCAGGCAATAGTTTTCTTGCGGAATCTACAGGAATGGCTATAATGACAAGGTCGGAATTTTTAATTCCATACTCCAGATCTACCTTAGCATCAATGATTTTTAAGCTTAATGCCTCATCAAGGTGCCTGCTGCTGTTATCAATTCCGTATATAAAATCTGCAATTCCTTTTTCTCTTAGTTTTAAAGCAATGGATCCCCCAATGAGTCCGACACCAATAATACTTATTTTCATCTTTTTTAATTTTAAAATAAAAAACCCCGTCCGAGGACGAGGTTGTATATCATATATAAGAATCTCTATCCCAGTTCTGAGTTAAACATTCTATAGTAATATGTTCCGTTATTTGTAATCACGAAGCGAAGGTATAAAATATTTTTGAAATGATAAATATGATTTTTGTCTAAAGTAACAAAATGATAAATTTTTTGCAGATGATACTTTATTTATTCATAATTTAACCTTCAAATACAGGCAATAGTACCATTATGGAAACCAGTAAGATGATCAATCAATTGAATTTTTTATTTGAAAGGTTAGACTTTAAAACAATATCAACTTTAGATAATAAAGATTTTAGAATACTAGCGCATAGTTTCTTCATAGAGATCAACAAACTTAGAGATGAAGGCTTAACTTTAAATGAAGATTTTAGGAAATTTATCAATGATAAGCATATTGAATATGATCATGATGATTATGGTGGTGATTCAATTTATGAAGAGAGGATGCAACATATTCTCCGTGAATTAACAGAGTTCTGCTCACCTCCATGGTTTTGGAATACTCCATTTGATGAATATCTAGCTCATAAATGGTAATAGAAATCTAATTTCATTTACGAATTTCAGTAAAACCAACAAAAAAAGACCAGCTTAGAGCTGGTCTTTTATACTTATATAAATCCAAACAAGTATCGATCAAACAAATTATGGATTAGATATTATAAGAGCAGAAGGAATATCAGATAACCATATACTTTTGGTATCGATCAATCCTTTCCAGCTTTTACTGCTGATGAGCATAAGATCCTGGGAATTTAAAAACTCCTTTTCGATCTTTTTCTCATTATATAGGGTGATGTGATTAGGGGCTACCTGTTCGATGCTTCTGATGAGCTCTTTTACTTCGATATTATTGCGGATCTGTCCAGCGACATCCAGAATAATGATCTGGGAGTTGTTATTGTTGATCAGCCTTTTGGCATATTCTAACAAATAGAAATCGCTAAGGTTGAAGATCGGTACAAATACTTTATCTGCACTCTTGAAGTCTTTTTCTACAAGAACTCCTACAGGGATATTGGTTTTATCTAAAATCTGTAAGGTAAAGTCGTCGAAAGGAGAATTGTTGAAAATATAACCTTTTCCTTTTACCGTATTCAATAATTTTTCAGGATTGATAATTTTTGTGGTAAAACCTAATAGTCTGCCCAGTAAACTTCCTTCATACATAGATTTTCCAAGCATGATGAGAAGAAGATCGTAATTTCCTTTATTAGAAATATTGGTAAGATCATTTTCAATATCCGTAGAAGCTTTGAAAAGAGTAGTTACTTCCAGTTGAAGATCGTGAGAAGTTTCGATGACATTTTTAAATTGTTCATTCTCATATTCATTGATTTCATACGCATGCATTTCATCGACCGGAGCAATATTCATGGCAGTTATGCTTTTATTCCCGTTCATTTTATTGGTAAAATCATGAGCAAGCTTCAGTAAAGTACTTCCTGATTCAGGATTATCAAATGAAAGCAAAACACGGTATTTGGAACCACTATGATCCTGTATAGTGTCCTCTTCTTTTTTAGATTTGAAAATATAATTAATAAAATCAAGTGCCGGGCCTGTCATAAAAGTAGTGAATAAAGCCATAATAACCAGCATTGCAAAGATCTCAGGGCCTAATACACCAAGGTCATATCCAATATTCAATACAATCAATTCCATTAATCCTCTTGTATTCATCAATGCTCCGATTGTTAGACTCTCTTTCCAGTTGATTCCGAGGAATTTGGCTGTTAAAGCACTTCCAGCAAATTTACCGGCAGTCGCAATAAGGATAATAAATCCGGCTGTCATCCACAGATGTCCGTCATTTAATAAGCCAATTTGTGTACGAAGTCCAGTAAATACGAAGAACAACGGCAGTAATAAAACCAATGCAACGTCTTCAACTTTATCGATAAAAAGTGTTCGGAATTTAGCATTCTCAGGCATGATCGCACCAGCCATAAATGCTCCGAATAAAGCATGGATCCCAATTACTTCTGTAACGTATGCAGAAAGGATAAGAGTCAAAAAGAAGATAGCAACCATTGGCTTATTAATGGTATTTTTACCAGCCTGTAAATCTCCGATTCTTTTAAGGAAAGGTCTTACGATTTTGATCATGAAAAATACATAACCAATAGCCATTAAAATCACATAGATAGAACTGGCAAATGAACCTGCTTTTACAATAGCGATCACAGCAGCAAGAATACACCAGGCAGTAATATCATCTGCTGCTGCGCAGGTGATAACAATTGTTCCTAGTTTAGTTTTCTGAAGGTTTCTTTCCTGAACAATCCTTGCCAATACCGGGAAGGCCGTAATACTCATCGAAATAGCAATGAATAAAGCAAAAGAGGTAAACTGTATACCATCAGGTGCAAATTCCTGGTAGATATAATAGGAAAGGCCAATACCCAAAGCAAATGGAATAATAATACTAGCGTGACTGATCACTACCGCATCATGGGCTTTTTTTCTCAAAACACTCAAATCAAGCTCCATCCCAACGATATACATGAAGAGAATCAATCCTATCTGACTCAGGAATTGTAGGTTCCCTAACGATTCTTTTGGAAAAAGAAATGATGAGAATTCAGGAAAATACATTCCTAATAGGGAAGGCCCCAGAACAATACCGGCAATCATTTCTCCGATCACTGTCGGTTGTTTTATTTTCATGCAAATCCATCCGAATAATCTGGCAACCAAAATAATGGTAACAATCTGAGCCAGTAATAAAGCTAATGGGTGATGGAGGTTTGTTTTAAAGGATTCCACAAAGCTTTCCCAGGTAGATCCTGTACTTGTTTTCACAACAATATTTTCTCCCACTTCTAATGTCTGCCCTTCAATAATGAAGAAATACATCAGGCAAGAGAAAACAGCAATCGTGACTATATAAAAAATTATATTTCTGTATTTCCCCAAATTCATAGTACCGTTATTTTAGTGTAAATTTCTAAAGAATATATGGATGGTAGATATTTTTTTTCGCAAAATGTAATAAATACCATAAATAATGTAATGAAAGTTTTATTTTAAAGAATAGCCTAATCCAATACCTACTCTCCAGTTTCCATTTTGTGTGGAAGTCTTGGTGTTATAGTAGACAGGAACTTGAAGGGCAATCTTTTTATAAACAAAAGTAAGGCCTGCTCCCAACGTCGGCATAATAGCACTGTTTCTGGTTCCCTCGGATTTGTCTTCTTTTATTCTTAGGGATGGAAGCATTCCCAGAATGAATTTTGTGTTGTGATAGGTGAGGTTAATATTAGGCCCTGTAAAGTTGATGAACGCCCCATGATCTACATATCCGACTACTGCCACTCCGTCAAAAAATGCAGCTTTTACTTTTGGAGTTGATTCCTGAGCAAGACAAAAGCCAGATATGAGAAGTCCGCAAGCATAAAAAAATCCTTTCATTATCAAATCATTTAATCAGGTACAAAAATACGGTGACTAAATATTTTAAATCGGGGATGTGTAATGAAACAGGTGAATTTTGGAATGAAAACCAAATCCTTTGAAAGATCTACTTTCCAAACATTTCCAATAAAGAGTTTTTATAAGTATCTCCGATTTGAAGTTTGAGGAAATTTTCATCTTCTGTAAGGATGGTTGTAATAATTTCATTGGTAGAAAATACTTTGATAGAAGATAAAGCAACGATCTCTTTTTTATTGACCTGAGCGAAATCTTTAGCAGGAAGCATTTCCAAAAGATTTTTAAAATTTAGATTTTTCAAAACGATATTAGTACCATCATTGAGGATAATGTCCTTATCGCGACTATCGATCTCAGACGTTTTAATATAAGCGATCTGTTCTGTAAAAATAATGGTTTTCCCAATGTTGGTATTCCACTCTATAAAGTCTTTCTTCTGTGGAGAAGAAACAAGTTCTTTAGCTTTTTCAAAAGCCTGTATAAGCCTTTCTTTTTTAATAGGTTTTCTTACATAATCAACCACATTGAGATCGAATGCTTCAGCAGCATATTCTTTGTAGGCTGTTGTAAAAATGATCTTTTTGGAATCTGAGATTAATTCTGCAACCTGAAGTCCTGTCATTCCAGGCATTTCAATATCCAGAATACAGACATTACAATCTATTGAATTGATTTCATTGAGGAAGATCTTAGGATCATTAAATGCTTTTACCACTTCCACATTGTCGATCTGTTCGCATAGAAGTTTTAGATAGCTTATCGCCAGCAACTCATCATCAAGAATAACGCATTTTATCATAAAATTCTCCTAAATTGATTTGTAATTCTGCAGTGAAGATACCGTTTTTTGAACTTTTATGAAGCTGATAATGGGTATTGTAAATCATTTTCAGCCTCTGATCTAAAGACTGGCTTCCAAAACCACTTTTCTCTTTTTCTAAAACATTTTTTAAGGATGCTTTATTGCTAACCTTCATCGTATAAATGCCATTTTCCAATTCTAAGTAAATGGATATAAATGAATCCGGGGCTAAAAAATCCGTATGTTTAAAAGCATTTTCAATAAGATCCACAGAAATTAAAGGAGCAAAAACCTTTTCCTCAAAAATCCGATCTGTTTTGTCAATTTTAGATTTAATCCTGAAATCAAAAAGGGGATTGATCTTGATTTTATTAATTTCAATCAGGCTCAGGGCAAAAGTAAGTTCTTCTTTTGGACTTACAAATTTATTATTGCTTTCGTATAAAATATAATCCAATACATTGGCCAGCTTATCTAATGACATATACGTCTGATAGGCATGGGACTGAACCGAATTAAGAATATTCTTAAATAAGTGTGGGTTAAGCTTAGTACCAATATGTTCCAGCTGAACTTCGTTTAACCGCTGCTCAATAATCTTATTGGTTTCAGAAAGCTTGGTATTTCGTTGTCTGTATTTTTTGTTCTGCGCGAACAGATAAATACTTACTGTAAGAAAAAAGAAAATAGCAAAGACTCCAATGAATATCAGATAATCATGAATCATGTAGTAATTGCCATCCATCGTAATTTTCTTTAAATGATATCCGCTTACTTAAGTTTTTTTAAACTGTTTAACATGAGATTTTCCTCACATTTTTCGTACTCTATTTCGTAGATTGGATTGGTTTCCGGATAGATCAGCACATAGCTGGGGCAAGGTTTTTTTTGTGCATGACTTTTGTCAAAATCTACTTTTCCTTTAGTAATGATGCTATCTTTTAAAAACTTCTCATCAATCTTATACATTTTCATTTCATTCGAGAAGCTCTCCGAATATTTGAAATCCTTTGAAAGTGATTCGGCAATAACACGGCTGTTCGGCAAATAACCAGAGCAGCTTGCGCCTTTCTTGTTTAATATAAAAAATACAATGATAAGCCCTGGAATAAGGCCAATTAAATAGAATTTCAGTTTTTTCATTAGAAAATTAAAAGATTGATATCATGATAAGTAAGTCCGAAACGATCACAGATTATTTTTTTAGTGTGTCTGCCTTTATACATATAAAGACTTTGTTTCATTTCATTCTTACGGATCAGCATGTTTTCGAAACCTCCCTCTTCATCATAATTTAAAATATAGGATAGGAAGAAATTAGAAATTGCCTTGGTTGTTGTTCTTGGCATTTTTGAAGTCAGGTTGGGAAGCCCACAATGGATCACTCCATGTTTTATGATATAAGGTTCTTCCATGGTCGTAAGTTCTGATGTTTCGATTACTTTACCATTATCTATAGTAATATCAATAATCACACTTCCTTTTTTCATCTTCATTACCATATCTTCTGTAACGATTGGCTGCATGTTCAACCTTGGAAGGGCACCGATCACAACATCGGCACGTCTTAAAGCTTTACCAAGCTCTTTAGGATCAATAATTGAAGTTGGTACTCTGCTGTCTACGATAGAATGAAGTCTTCGTAATTTAGAAAGGGAATTATCAAAAACTCTTACACTGGCCCCAAGACCGATAGCCGCTTTTGTTGCGAATTCACCTACGATTCCCGCTCCCAGAATAAGGACTTCCGAAGGACGTACTCCAGTGATTCCACCTAGCATTAATCCGTTGGACAAAGCCAATAGTTCTGAAGCATATAAGATGGAAACAGTTCCGGCAATTTCACCTACAAGTCTTACCAAAGCAAGTTGTTTGTATTCGTCAACGATAAACTCGAAAGCAATAGCGTTGATTTTTTTATCTGCCAGTTTTAGGAAATATGCTTTGTCTCTTAAGTTGATTTGAAGAGCAGATACCAAATAGGTATTAGGCTTCATATAATCAATCTCTTCTTCTGTAGGTGGATTAATTTTTAAAATTAAATCCTGTCCGAAGGCTTCTTTAGGATCTGTAGTGATCTTTGCTCCTGACTCAGAATATTGTAAATCTGTAAAAAAAGATCCTACTCCGGCTCCCGCTTCAATAATGATTTCGTGGCCGTGGTCTACCAATACCTGTACTGCATCTGGTGTTATACAGGTTCTTCTTTCATGAAGACACGTTTCTTTGGGAATACCAATACTAAATTGTTTGCCCTTTTTTATAACTTCCAATTTTTCCTCTTTCGGCATCAATTCTTCTTCAGTAAAAGGAGTGAAAATATTTGTAGTACTCATTCTTTACATTAGTTATGTCTTACAGATAATTGTTTTATAATCGAATTCAGTAAGCAAAGATACAATAATATTTACTCGAATGTAATTTCTCTGTTTTCTCCGGTATTTGTAATACTCATATCGTGGTATTGTAAGCCATATAAATCTTCTTCATATACTTCCGGCCATTCTATAATGCATAAAAAAGAATTGTCAAGATATTCCTCAATGCCTATGTCATAGACCTCATCAATATTTTTTAAACGATAAAGATCAAAATGATAGACTTTTCCTTTCGGAGTATTGTATTCATTGACGATCGAATAGGTAGGAGAATTGACCTCATCATCACTTCCAAGATTTTTAAGTAAAAACTGAGTGAACGTTGTTTTTCCTGCTCCAAGATTTCCTTTTAACAGAAGAATATTGTATTTCAACTGAGGGGTAATCTGTTCGACAACACCCTGCCAGTCTTCGAGACTATTTATATTGAATTGCATGAAAGTAATTTGTTGCAAAAATAATGAATTTTGGTGTGTTTGTTTTTTTTATGTTAGAAGATTGAAGGCTGAGAGTTGGAAGTAATTGCAGGATTTGTTGTTATGTTCTGGATCTAACATCTAACTTCGGGTATCTAACATCTCCTTAAATTTCCTTATTTTTACATCATGATTTCCAAACAGACCATAGATAAAATATTCTCCACGATCAGGGTTGAAGAGATTGTGGGTGAATATGTGCAGTTGAAGAGGGCAGGGTCTAATTATAAAGGGCTCAGTCCCTTCCATGAAGAAAAATCCCCAAGTTTTGTAGTTTCACCCAGTAAGCAGATCTGGAAAGATTTTTCAACGGGAAAAGGAGGAACTGCCATTTCCTTCCTTATGGAAATCGAAAATTTTACGTATCCTGAAGCGCTTCGTCATGCTGCGAAGAAATATGGGATTGAAATTGAAGAAGATCAGAGGGAGTTTTCTGAAGAAGCAAAAAATGCTCAATCCGAAAAGGATTTACTGTATAAAATTCATGAAGTTGCGAATGACTATTTTCAAAATTTTCTATGGGAGGCTGAAGAAGGCAAATCAATTGGTTTGGCTTATTTCAAAGAGCGTGAGCTGAAGGATGATATTATTAAAAAATTTCAGCTAGGATATTCTCCCGAGAAGAAAAATGCATTTACAGCGTATGCTCTGGAAAAAGGATATGCTAAGGAAGTTCTTGAAAAATCAGGACTTTCTATTTTCCCTGAAAATGCACCCAACGGTATCGATCGTTTTCGTGAAAGGGTAATCTTTCCTATTCATAGTTTTTCAGGAAGGGTATTGGGATTTGGTGCACGTATTCTTAAGAATAATGTCAAAACGGCAAAATACCTCAATTCTCCGGAAACAGAGATCTATCATAAATCAAATGTTCTTTATGGCTTAAACCAGAGTAAGCAGGCTATTTCCAGAAAAAATATCTGTCTTCTGGTAGAAGGATATATGGATGTGATTTCGCTTCATATGTCAGGAATTGAAAATGTGGTAGCCAGTTCAGGAACCTCTCTTACAACAGAGCAGATCAAACTCATCAAAAGGCTTACAGAAAATGTAACCATCCTTTTCGATGGAGATAATGCTGGGATCAAAGCAAGTTTCCGAAGTATTGATATGTTGCTTACCGAGGGAATGAACATCCGGGTTCTTCTATTCCCTGAAGGTGATGACCCCGATTCTTTTGCCCGAAAGCATCCACAAGATTATGTGGAAAAATTCATCGAAAATGAAGCGATGGATTTTATTGATTTTAAAGCTGAAATACTTTTAAAAGAAGCTGGAAATGATCCGATCAAAAAAGCTGAAGCAATACGAAATATTGTAAAGTCGGTTGGATTTGTTCAAAATGCACTGAAAAGAGAAGTTTACTTAAAAGAAGTATCCAATAAATTTGGGCTTTCTGAGCAAAGTTTGTTCAATGAGTTGGATGTTCAGAGACAGATCAATCAGAATCAAACGCAACACGTTCAGCAACAAAAAGAGAATGCTCCCGTAAAGATGGAGGTCGTGCCTTTAGAAGATGATAAAGGTGATCCTTTTCTTTATGATGTCTTATTTATGGAAAGTAAGCTGGTTGATCATATGCTTATGTTTGGTGATGTGGTTTTAAAAAGAACAGACGAAAATAACACTGAATACCAGATTACAGTTATCGAAGAAATTTTGCACCATTTTGAAGAAGAGCAATATGAGTTTTTAGTCAAAGGAAATGAAATCATCATTGACCAGGTAAAAGAAGGAATTAAAGAAGATGAGCTTAGAAGCGGGAATTTTTTTGTAACTTTTATGGATGAACAAATTACTTCCAAAGTTGTAGATGCATTGATTCCCCTGGATGAACTTGAAAACTGGGCTTCCAGAAATATTTATCCTCCCAATTATGGAGACAAGGTAGCAGAGCAGATTAAAGGTGATGTTTTATTGCATAAATACAGATACATCGACTATCTCATAAAAGAGACCGCCAAAGAACTTGATCATAGCGCAGATGAAGGAAAATATTTTGAGCTTATAAAAAAGATTACCTTACTGAAACAGGCCTCAATGAAACTTAATGATATCATAGAGTATTCGCCTATTAAAGGCATTTATAGAGATAGAAAGAAGTAGTATTCAGACAAATTGCAGCCGAAAGAAGAAATCATTTCTGACAAAAAGTCCTATAAAATTTTAGGAATAAAAGTTGTAATTTAAAGTTTAGAAAATTTAAAAATAATACCAATAGAAATATGGACATTAAAAAAGAATTCAGAGATTTCTCTGTAAAGCATTTAGGAAACAGCGGTTTGGTTACCGATCAGTATATGGGAATGTATGGTCCAACAAATCTTACCCCTTACATCATGGAGGAAAGAAGATTAAACGTTGCTCAAATGGACGTTTTCTCCCGTTTGATGATGGACAGAATTATTTTCCTTGGAACCGGAATCGATGACCAGGTAGCTAATATCGTAACGGCACAGCTTCTATTCTTAGAAAGTGCAGATCCTTCAAAAGATATTCAGATCTACATCAACTCTCCAGGGGGTAGTGTTTATGCCGGTTTAGGAATTTATGACACCATGCAGATCATTAAGCCAGATGTAGCGACAATCTGTACAGGTATTGCTGCTTCAATGGGAGCTGTATTATTAGTTGCTGGAGAAAAAGGGAAACGTTCTGCGCTTAAGCACTCAAGAGTAATGATTCACCAGCCTTCAGGAGGTGCACAAGGTGTTGCTTCTGACATGGAGATCAACTTAAGAGAGATGTTGAAATTAAAGCAAGAGCTTTATGACATCATCGCTGAACATTCAGGTCAAACATACGAGTGGGTTGAAAAATCTTCTGACAGAGACTACTGGATGACTTCAGAAGAAGCTAAAAACTACGGAATGGTAGATGAGGTTTTACAAAGATCTAAAGAGAAGAAATAATCTTCTTTTAAAATACTAATGAAAGCGTACCGATTGGTGCGCTTTTCTTTTTTTTACAATCCTATGTCATTGACTACGTCCAATCTTCGATTTCAGAACATAGCTCATGCAAAGTGAAGGAATCTCAACACCACATGTCTTTTAAACCACAAAAGTCACAAAAGTTTTTTAAACACGTTAGCTATTTTAAGTGCCAGAATGCTGCATAAGAAGTACAGTTAAGTTTTTAAAAAATCTTTGATTTTTATTGACTTCATTTTAATCAACCACCTTTGTCATTCTGAATGAAGCAAAGCGGAATGAAAGAATCTCACCATGGTAATGCAATCACAAAAGCCCAAAAGTTTTTTTAACACTTTAGCTGTTTTAAGTACCAGAATGCTGTATAAGAAGTACACTTAAGTTTTTAAAAAATCTTTGATTTTTATTGGTTTCATTTTTAGTTGAGGATTCCAGTCTTGAACTTTTGTTTTAAGACAAAAGAATTAAGTAATATTTAAAATACAATTATTATTCAATTCAAGATAAGTTCATACGTGCTGTCTACATTCGCATCCATAAAAAGTAAACATGAAAAAACTTCTTCTTTCATCTCTTATCCTTGGTGCTTTATGGTCTTGTAATGATAGCGATGACGTCGTAAACAATCAGGATATCAATTATTCTAAACTGCCACAGGAATTTCCATTTACAACAGTGGCTACAGTAAATGGAGTAGCGGTTATTAATGGTGGTTTTGGTTCCGGAGCAACGGCACATCCAACCAGAAAAGGGGAATTTTACGTGATCACAGATCGTGGTCCTAATACAGCTTATTTAGATGGGATTAAATTTCTTGTCCCGAACTTTACGCCAACGATCATGCATTTTAAGATCAATGCTGATGGAAATATCGAAGTTTTAAAATATATCAAACTTAAAAACCCTTCGGGTCAGCCTATTACAGGTCTTCCAAATCCTGCAGGAATGGGGAGTACCGGCGAAATCGCGTATGGTGCCAATGGGAATCCTCTAGGTACAGATAATTATGGATTAGACAGTGAAAGTATTGTAGCAGCTCCTGATGGTACATTCTGGGTTTCCGACGAATATGGACCTCATATTGTGCATTACAATGCAGATGGTGTTGAGATGGAAAGAATCAGTCCTATCGGAGTAAATACCGGAACCAGAAAATTACCAGCTGTTTTCGCCAAAAGAAGACCCAACAGGGGGATGGAAGGAATGTGTATGACGCCAGATGGAAAAATGTTGGTAGGCACTATGCAATCGACAATGTATGTTCCGACAAAAGTTTTGGCAACGAATACCACTTTAACGAGAATTGTAACATTTGATCTTGTGACAGGAAAGACAAAGCAATATTTATATAAACAAGATGGAGGAGCTTCTGACTCTGTTTGTGATATTACGGCAATCAGTAGCACTGAATTTTTAGTGATTGAAAGAGATGGAAAATTCGGATCTCAGGGAGGGCTAAAGAAAGTATATAGAATTAATCTGGCAGGTGCTTCTGATGTTAGCGGGACAGATCTTGCGGCTGTTGATGGATTGAAAATTAATGGGAATAAAGCTTTGGAAGAATCCACATGGGCAGAGATTGCAGCAGCGGGATTGCAACCAGTTTCAAAAACTTTAGCTGTTGACTTAGTAGCGAAGATAGGGTATGAGCATGATAAATTTGAGGGAATTGTTTATTTAGGTGGAAATAAGCTGGCTATTTTCAATGATGATGATTTTGGAGTTACAGATGATGGAAACGGAAATCCAAAAGCTAAGATCCTTCCTAAGACAGGAAAAGTAGATAAAGGAACGATGTATGTTGTCGATATTCAATAATTAGATTTTTTAAAAACCAAACGGCAGAATAAAATTCTGCCGTTTTTTATTTTTATGATATTTCAATAGAAATATTTTAGGTAAGATAAATTACTGTGTGTAAAACCTAGCACCTAATATCTGCTATCTACTACCTGATCTTAATTAAATCCTTCGATAATTTTAGAAAAATCTTCCAGTTTCAACGCAGCTCCACCAATCAATCCACCATCAATATCTGGTTGAGAGAAGATCTCTTTTGCATTATCTGGCTTTACAGAACCACCATAAAGGATGGAAACTTCATCAGCAACTTCCTGTCCATATTTTGCAGCAATGATGCTTCTGATATGAGCATGGATTTCCTGAGCCTGTTCTGGAGTCGCTGTTTCACCTGTACCGATTGCCCAAACGGGTTCGTAAGCGATTACTACTTTTTTAATTTCTTCAGCTGAAAGAGTAAATAGAGCTACTTCCGTTTGATTTTTTACTACTTCAAAATGCTGACCTGCTTTTCTCTGTTCAAGAGTTTCCCCATTACAGTATACAGGAATCAAACCTTTATCAAGAGCTAATTTAATTTTTCTATTGCAGTGTGAATCTGTTTCACCATGATATTGTCTTCTTTCAGAGTGTCCGATTAAAGATCCGGTTACATCAATAGATTCCAGCATATCTGCAGAAAGCTCACCTGTATAAGCACCGCTTTCATGCTCACTCATATCCTGAGAAAATACTCCGATTTCATCTTTTTCAAAGATATCTTTAGCCATCATTAAATATAAAGACGGCGGAGCGATCCAAACCTCGCAGTTGGTTGTATTGCTATTTTTATAGCTTAGTAATTGGATCATTAATTGCTGAGCATCAATTACATTTTTGTTCATTTTCCAGTTTCCTGCAACTATTTTTCTTCTCATAATTATTTTTATTTTAATCTTCTTCTATTTTAGTATCCGTGAATTTGTAGGTATTGTCTTTTTTACCCATCATTTCAATGGATTGAAAGTTTACATTACCATTGTCTAATACCTGGTAATTGTATATATCAATGACATTATCGTATTTGTGAAGTTCGTAATATTTACCGGATTCTGTCCACCAGCTGCCATTTTCAGTTTCCTGTTGTACCTTACCATCCGGATCAATAGCAACAAACAAAAGCATGCTTTTTCCATCTTCCATTCGACATGAAACCCAGTACTTTGAGAATCCATCAATCTGTTGATTCTCTTCAGAGCCCTTATAACATCCTACCATCTTTGGATCATGAGCCTTTTGTTGTGCAGTTAGTCCTATTCCAATGCAAATCAAGGATAGGGCAAATAGTTTTTTCATAAAATTATTGATTAATTCCTTCTAATTTAAACATGAAAGCATACACCAGAGAAGTATCCTTCAGGTAATCAAATCTTCCTGAAGCGCCACCATGACCATATGCCATATCTGTTTTTAAGAATAATACGTTTTTATCTGTTTTCATATCCCTTAATTTGGCTACCCATTTTGCAGGCTCAAAATACTGTACCTGAGAATCATGCAATCCGGTTGTTACCAAAAGATTAGGATAATTTTTCTTTTCTACATTTTCATACGGAGAATAAGACTTCATATAGAAATAAGCCTCTTTATTATTAGGATTTCCCCATTCATCATATTCATTGGTCGTCAATGGAATGCTTTCATCAAGCATGGTATTCACGACATCTACAAACGGAACGTGAGCAATCACTCCATTCCATAAATTAGGGCTCATATTGGCAATAGCTCCCATAAGTAAACCTCCTGCACTTCCTCCCTGGGCGTACATATGTTTTGGTGAGGTATATTTTTCTTTAACCAAATATTCTCCGGCATCGATGAAATCAGTAAAAGTATTTTTCTTTTTCATCATTTTACCATCTTCATACCATTGTCTGCCCATCTCCTGACCTCCACGGATATGAGCCATTACATATACAAAGCCTCTGTCTAAAAGACTTAATCTGGGGCTGCTGAATGCAGCATTCGAAGAGCTTCCGTAAGAACCATATGCATAAAGTAGTAGTGGACTGTTTCCGTCCTTTTTGAATCCTTTCTTATACACGATCGAAAGAGGGATCTTGGTACCATCTTTTGCTGTTGCAAAAAGTCTTTCTGTTACATAATTTTCCTTATTGTAACCTCCCAGAACCTCTTGCTGCTTTAATAAAGTCCTTTTTCCGGTTTTCAGATCCTGCTCAAACTGAGAGCTTGGAGTAATCAAGGAAGTATAACCAAATCTGAAATTATCTGTATTATATTCCGGATTTCCAGCAGGAGAAACTGTGTAGGTCGGTTCGTCGAATTTTAAAAATTCTTTTTTACCGGTTTTTCTGTCATAGATAACCAGCTGAGAAAGTCCGTTTTGTCTTTCACTAAAAACGAGATAATTTTTAAACTCGCTGATTCCCTGCATCAGAACCTCTTTTCTATGGGGGATAAAGTCTTTCCAGTTTTCGACTCCTGTTTTATCTAGTGGAGTTTCTACCACTTTAAAATTTAAAGCATCTTTATTCGTTGTGATCAGGAACTTATCTTCTAAAGGAGTTACATCATACAACACATCTTTTATTCTCGGTTGGAAAATTTTAAAAGTCCCATTAGGATCATCTGCATTCAGGTATCTTGTTTCGGATGAGGTGGTTGCGGCAGAATAAATCATAATGAATTTTTCATTCTTTGATTTTCCTACTCCAATATAATTGGATTTATCCTTTTCTTCATACACCACAACGTCTTTTGCCGGGTCTGTTCCAAGAGTATGTCTTTTGATCTTTTCAGATAATAACGTTACCGGATTATTTTCTGTATAGTAGATTGTTTTATTGTCATTAGCCCATACAGCTTCACCTTCAGTATTTTTAATACTGAGATCTGTAGTTTTACCTGTTGACAGATCTTTTAGAAATAATTTATATTGTCTCCTCGAGACATCATCTACACCGTAAATCAGTTTTGTATTATCAGTACTTATGCTAAATCCGGCTGCAGAATAGTAAGGGTGTCCTTCAGCAAGCTGATCAATATCCAGAAGGATTTCTTCAGGTGCATTTAGGTTTCCTTTTTTTCTGCAATACTTAAAATATTGTTTTCCTGTTTCTGTACGGGTATAGTAATAATATCCGTTTTTGAAAGAAGGTACAGATTCATCTTTTTCTTTGATCCTGGCTTTCATTTCCTGGAACAGTTTTTCTCTGAAAGGTTCTGTATCTTTCATCATACCTTCCCAATAGGAGTTTTCAGC
Source organism: Chryseobacterium paridis (assembly GCF_016595215.1). GTDB lineage: Bacteria > Bacteroidota > Bacteroidia > Flavobacteriales > Weeksellaceae > Chryseobacterium > Chryseobacterium paridis. Next base: position 225,741 of record NZ_JAENHK010000007.1, read on the forward strand.
TTTCAGATAATCAACGACCTTTGTGGAGTCTTTTCCTTTTTTGAAGTAATCGATCATCCAGTAATAGGGATCATTTACTTTGTCTCCGTGTATGGTTCTGATATGTTCCTTTTTTTCAGCAACAGGAGCTTTAAGATCAGGAAATTTTTGAGATTGAATTGTAGAAGCACTCATGATTAATAGACCTAGATATAAATTTTTCATGCTAATATTTTGTTTTTTTGATGTAGGTGCTTAGCTCAACTGCCACATATTTTTTAAAAGTTTGTAAAAAGTATGCTCTTCATCCGTTACTTTATTATCAGCTTTTATAAGTGTTTTAGCGAATTCTGCAAATTTTACGCGTTCTTCCTCTGTAGAATCATCATGAAAACAACGTGCGTGGAATTCAAAATGATCTTTCCATTCTTCAGGCTGGAGCAAAGCAATTGTTTCTAATTCATTATCTAAATTCATTTTGAATGGAAATTCGTCTGCAAGATACTGCTGAACAAGCATTCCTTCTTCAGGAGCAAATTCTCCATCTACAGAAGAAAGGATCATTAATAAGTGATAACCGGCAATAGGTTTATTTGATTTTTGCATGAGTTGTTGAATGTTTAGTGTTTAAAGTTGATCGTGATTATACATCACGGTCATCTGTATTTTATTTTATATAGTCTTTTGCAGGGAGCTTATTTACGATTACTCCGTTGTTCAGTATTAATACAAATGGATTGCTTCTCGCTATTGTTTTAATAGCGGTTCCGTCCATCATTGTATTTTTGATTGTTTTAAAAGTATTGTGATCAGTTGAAACCCCATAAATAAGAACTCCTTTTTGAGCATTTACTTTAGCCTCCACTTTTTGAAGAAGATCAGCAGAAACTTCTTTTGGATGGTATGAGAATACTAATATAGCTTTTGGAGCTTTAATAATTTCATCAGTAAGTTCTGCTCCTGTTGGATCCTCGATTTTGAATTTAACGATTTCAGATTTATATCCTTCTTTAATCAGAACAGATTCATTTTTTCCTTCTTCTATTTTCCATGGAGAACCTTCTGCCCAATATTTTGTTTCTTTAATATAATCGTCCTGATTTACTTTTAAAACCTCCCCGGTCTTTTGGTTTTTCAGAGAATAGAAAGTTTTGTATTCAGAGGGATTTTTATTAATTTTTTCTTTTTCAGCTTTAAGGTTTGTACCTATTTTGTAATCCCTGAAATCGATCATAGGTTCATGCATCAGTCCCTGTGCCATAATATAGATCATAACAAGGGAGAAAGCTCCTAATAAGTAATATTTGTATTTGCTGGTAGATTGTCTTGTATTGCTGTATTCGTCTCTTTTAACAAACTCTTTTCTATAGAAAACAAAAAGAATAATTAAACCGATCAGAAGTACCACATCTTTAAAGAAACTTTGCCACGGGGTGAATTTTATAGCATCTCCAAAACATCCACAATCAGTCACTACATTATAATACGCTGAGTAAAATGTGAGGAACCCAAAGAAAATACAAAGTACAATTAAAGCGGATAAGGTGAACTTAAGTTTTAATTTTATTAATAACATAAATCCAAGGAAAAGCTCCAGAACGACCACAATGATCGAAAATAGTAAAGCAAACTTTTCCAAAAACGGCATGTTGAAAACTGGCGGAGCAAAGTATTCTTCCATCTTGAATGAAAAACCTACCAGATCCACTGCTTTTACAAAACCCGAAAGGATGAAAATAATAGCAATAATAAAACGGAGTACACCTTTGATCATTTTTAAATAGTTTTAGGTTCGAAATTGGTTTCAGAGAATTTTATCAGACAGAAAACGGCATAATTGAGCATATCAAAATAATTAGCATCCAGACCTTCAGAGACAATTGTTTTTCCTTGATTATCTTCAATCTGCTTTGTTCTCAAAACCTTCTGATAAATAAGATCAGTTATAGAAGAAATTCTCATATCTCTCCATGCTTCTCCATAATCATGATTTTTTCTTTCCATTAATGCCTGAGCTTCCGTGGAATATTTGTCATAAAGATTGAGGATCTCTTCATTATTTTCATTGAAATCATTGGAAAGACCTTTTTCAAGCTGAATAAGACCAATAATAGAGTAGTTGACAATGGCAATAAATTCATCTTCTTCACTTTCATCTATCATTTTTTTATCAGTCATCTGCAACGTACGGATCCTATTCACTTTAATATAAATCTGATCTGTAATTGAGCTTGGTCTCAAGACTCTCCACGCTGCACCATAATCCTGTAGTTTTTTGCTGAAAAGATCACGGCATTGATTGATAACTTTCCCGAACTGTATTGAAGTTTTTGACATAAATTCTCTTAATAGCCCAAATATACAAAAATACGTATTAGGTTGTGGGAATTGGAGCGTGATTTTGAGCAGAAATGCTTTCAGTGTTGAGGGTGAGAGTGGGAGGGTTTTAGGGTTGGAGAGTTGGAGAGTTGGAGTGTATGAGGGTGTTGGGGTTGAAGAGTATAGAGTTAGGGATGAAAGGATTCTAAATATTGAGTAAAGAGTACATTCTCAAAAATTACTTATTATCTGGTACCCATTGCTTATCAATAACCTTGCTCATATTACTTTTACTCCTTAGCTTTGCATTACTAAATTCACTAGTACATTATAACCTTTATCGCTCGCACTCACAAGACCTCATACACTCAAACCCTAAAACTCTCAAACTCTAAAACCCTCCCACTCTCATGCTCTCCAACCCTCCAACTCAGAAACTTTTTCACTCTATCAACTGCAATGGAAGAATAGTCGATTTAACGGTTCCAAAAATTATGGGAATTTTAAATTTAACACCGGATTCTTTCTCTGATGGAGGGAAGTTTAATGATGAACAATTAGCGTTGAAGCATACTGAGAAATTATTGAATGATGGTGCTGAATTGATCGATATCGGACCTCAATCAACTCGTCCTAGTGCTGAATTTCTTAGCAGTGAAGAAGAAATCAGAAGAATTGGAAATTTGATTTTTCAAATCAAAAAAGAATTCCCTGAGGCCTTAATTTCTTTGGATACATTCTATTCTCAAACTGTGAAATTTGGTTTCAATGAAGGCATTGATCTGATCAACGATATTTCCGGAGGACAATTTGATTCAGCAATGTTTGATACAGCTGCTGAAACTCAACTTCCCTATATACTAATGCACGTAAATCCATCCTATGAAGCGATGCATGATAAAATAAAATTCGAAGACATCACATTAGAAGTTAATAGGTATTTTTCTGAAAAAACAAATGAGCTTTTGCAGAAAGGGGTTAAGGATATTCTATTGGATCCAGGATTTGGTTTTGGGAAAACTGTTGCAGATCAGATGAAAATGATTGATGAAGTAAGATATCTGGAATTCGGAAGGTTTCCTTTATTGATTGGTATTTCAAGGAAATCATTTATTTATAAACCGTTAGGAAAATCTCCATTAGATATTAATGAGGAAACTCAAAAACTGCATTTGAAAGTACTAAAACAGGGAACTAAGATATTGAGAGTACACGATGTGGCAGCAGCTAAGAAAACATTGGAGATATACCGGAATGAAAATTATTGATAGAAGTTTTGGTTAATCGCAAAGACGCAAAAGCTTTTTGAAAGGTAAACGTTTTTAAGGCGCAAGGCTTTTTATCAAAGATAAAAATTTAAAAGATCTGCGTAATTAGCAAAATCTGCGAGAGATAACACTGGCAATATCGATGCAATCTGTATCTAAAATAAATGTAATAAGCAATAAATACACGTTTAGATTCTTTCAGAATGACAATGAAAGCGTCTCAGCCTGTCATTGACTACGTCGAATCTTCGATTTCAGAATGTAGCGAAAGCGAAGTGAAGTAACCTTAACGTCACAGGTCTTTTTTAAACCACAAAAGTCACAAAAGTTTTTAAACACTTTGTCATTGCGAACGAATGGTGCTTGTGCTGAGCCTGTCGAAGTAAAGCAATCTCAGTTTATAGCATTAATTACAAAAAATTTAACACGTAAGCTGCTTTAAGTTTAATATACGCTGCATAAGTAGTATACTTAAGTTTCTAAAAAAATCTTTGATTTTTATTGATTTCATTCTAATCCACCACTTTTGTCATTCTGAATGAAGCAAAGCGGAATGAAAGAATCTTATCATGGTAGTGCAACCATAAAAGTCACAAAAGTTTTTAAACACTTTATCATTGTGAACGAATGGTGCTTGTGCTGAGCATGTCGAAGTAAAGCAATCTCAGTTTATAGCATTAATTACAAAAAATTTAACACGTAAGCTGCTTTAAGTTTAATATACGCTGCATAAGTAGTATACTTAAGTTTCTAAAAAAATCTTTGATTTTTATTGATTTCATTCTAATCCACCACTTTTGTCATTCTGAATGAAGCAAAGCGGAATGAAAGAATCTCATCATGGTAGTGCAACTACAAAAGTCACAAAAGTTTTTAAACACTTTGTCATTGCGAACGAATGTAAAGCAATCTCAGTTTATAGCATTAATTACAAAAAATTTAACACGTAAGCTATTTTAAGTTTAATACTCTCTGCATAAGAAGTACACTTAAGTTTCTGAAAAATCTTTGATTTTTTTTTTTGCTATGCAACTCTTCTTTTGGAACTTAAATCTTAATAGCATCATAAAAAAAACTTTGCGTTGAAAAGATCCAACGCAAAGCTATATTTAAAATTACAAATCTACATTTGTATTTTGTCTTTATCTTTCCAATGTAAAATTTGGGATCACTTTTGGACGTTCATTTTCATTAGCTACTTTCCAAGAAGTTCTGTACATCCACTCCGTCATTTTATATAATTTTTTATAATTGATATTTTCAGATTCATCCTGTGGAGTATGGTACTGATCATGTAAAACACTGGTGAAGAAGATGGCTGGAATTCCCACTTTAGCATAAGGTAAATGATCACTTCTGAAATAGAAATATTCTGCGTGATTAGGAGAATCCCAATCTTTCAGATATTTGAATTTGGTACTTTCATTATTGGCTTCCTCTGCCATTTTTACTAATTCTTCAGAGTTTTTGTGAGGGGCATTTCCTCCTAATAAAGCAGCTTCTTCAAGGCTGTTTCGTCCGATCATGTCACCGTTTAACACAGCAACAATCTGTTCTTTTGGGACCACGGGATGTGAGGCATGCCATCTCGATCCTAATAATCCCCTTTCTTCAGCACCGTGAAAAACAAAAAGGATACTTCTCTTTCCAGGTTGCTTTTTATAGGCTCTTGCCATAGCTAACATCGCAACACAAGTACTGGCATTATCATCGGCACCATTGTAGATCGTATCGTTTTTAACAGGGTGTCTTATTCCGTCATGATCCTGATGTCCACTGATTAAAACGTATTCATTTTTTAGCTTAGCGTCCGTTCCTTCAATTTTTCCAATAACGTTCACTGAAGGATATTTATAAGTTTCAGTAATTAGGTGTAAAGAAATTTTAGGATTGTTTTTTACCCATCCTGCATTTTCTCTTTTGATCCATAAAACAGGAATGTTATTCGTTACACTTTCCCGTAAACCTTCAACTCCATAAGAACCTCTTGTCATCTGAGGAAGAACCTCAACCCAACTTTTTTCTGAAGTTTCATCAGTGATAAAAATGATCGCTTTAGCACCAAGGCTTAAGGCTGTATTATAATATTTTGTTCTTACAAATCCGGGATACCTTCTGATAAAAAGGGTCATCTCTTTATCAATGTTTTTGTCTGAAGCATTGATAGCAAGAACTTTTCCTTTCAAATCTAATTTTGATAGATCTTCAGGTTCTGTATTTCCGGCATATACAACGTCTGCATCTAAATTAGCATTCACCGGTTCCGCAACGAGAAAGTCTTTCCATAATTTTAGTGTCGTTCCTCCCAGTTTCATACTGCTTTGCGGAATAACCTGATGCCTGTACATATCAAAATATTGGAAAAAAGTTCCATTATCACCTGCAGGACTCATTCCGGCTTCTTTTGCTTTATCAGCCAGCCACATTGAAACTTTAAGCTCATTTAATGTACCTGCTTCACGTCCCCAAAACTGATCTGCAGCCATTTCATACATGTCTTTTTTGATGTCGGATTCTTTGATAGCAGATACTAAAGGTTTTTTATAGCTTTGGGCATTGCCAAAACATACCATAAATAGGCCTAATAAAGACAGAAAATAATTCTTATTCATAACATTTGCTATTAATTAAGTGGAGCTAACTTTTCAGAAAACTGCTTGGAAAACTCTTTTCTATCTTCTTCTAACTTCTCCTTGTCTGCCGGTAAAATATAATTGAAAAGAATCTTTTCCTCACGATCGATAAAAATGATCTCTTTCTCTTCACCATCAATCATCTGTAGGAAGATCTCCCACATCGAAACATCTTTTAATCGTAATAATTCAAAAAAATCGTCTGCTTTTATTTCTATTTTTTTCATGTCCTAATTATTAAAATTCTAATAGCTTTAACTTAAACTGTATCGCAAAATTTTGCTTGAAGTTAGAGGTCGTATAATAACCCACTCTATAAAATACCCCTAAATTAAAATAGCTTGAAAGGAAGTTATTCCACTCTACACCTACTTCCTGATACAAATGATCCAGCTTTTTAAATTTGAAATCATGATACTCAGGATGCTTCATATCTCCTATCGTTCCCCTTAAAATAAAATCGAAACTCGATACGTTTTGTCCAATACTCTTTAAATAAAGCGGAAGCTTGTGAGTGAGGTAGTATGCTATAAATTTATCATTATAATATTTTCCTCCTTCTAATGTAGCAAATCCAAGGTACGAAGTAAGGTTAAAATTAATATCTCTTCCCGGAGAAGCCAAACCATTCATCGTGAAATTTTTCCAGATGGGAGCTTCCCCTAAAACTAATCCACCATACAATCTTACCCCTGTAGTTCCCAGTACTGTTTTAAAGTTATGAACAAAAAGAGCATCGAATCGGGTGTAATTGAAATCACCACCCAAAAGTTTGTAACTCTGTTCATAATTAAGATAGAGTTCAGGATATTTCTGGTCAATAATAGACTTACCCTGTGGCGTCATAATATTGGTAGAATTGGGAGAAAACTTTAATGTAAATAACGTGTTGAAATTTTCAAATGCCGGACCGCTATTTCTAAACTGATAATCGAACATCGCCTGTTCAAAGTTCCTCCTTGCCGCAAAAACCAAGGTAAGACCGTTCGTAATATCATTCAGATAGGATAGGGAAGCGCCTCTGAAATGATAATATCTGTCGTTATTTAAGTTGTTTCCATAATTCATCATCCGCATTTTAAAGTTCCACAGCCTTCTGTAGAATTCCCCTGAGGCGGTTACATCATTATAGTATTCAATTCTAAAGAATGAGTTTTTCTCAAGGGTGGTTTTCATATCTAGCCCAATTCCATACTTCCATTTATCATCCTTGAATCCGTAGGCGAAATAATAATCCGGAGAGAAATAAGGATTAAAAGTTTCATTTAATTTGGCTTTTAAACCCAGCCTGAATCCCTCGTATAAGTTGTAATTTACAATTTCATCTACCGCAAAATCGACAATGCCCAACCTGATCTGTCCATTGATGAGACCGGTTAATAATTTTGCTTTGTTGTCGATATTATAAATCTTGCCCAGACTATCGATTGTAGTGTATGTATTTCTTTCCCGATCTGTAAGAGGATCCGTTCTGTATTGATCCAGAGATCTTCCATCAGCATTTTTTACAGAAAAAGTATATCCTTTAAAATCTTTGGGATTCTCTTCAATAGGGGATTGGAAATCAAAATACCTAGAGGTCAGAAAGGCGTAGGTTCCAAAACTATTTTTGGTCTTTTTTAAAGAATCTTCATCGTGTTCCTTACCTTCATCCTTCATGGCCATTTTGCTCATGCGTAGTTTTACCTTTTCATGAGCTAAAAACCATTTATTATTATAGAAAACCCACGTACTGGTAATAATTCCGTCGTTTTTATTTTTACTGAAGTTTTCAATTTTTTTAATACCGTAGGTTTCAGTATCTATATAAATTGCTCCGTTATATTTTCTCTTTTTATCTGATTTTTTGTAATTCACCTCCCGAAAACGAATGACAAAATTTTTTCTTCCATCCAATTCGATTGTATCGGTAAGAAAATATCTGTACAAACCTCTGTTTTCCTGTTTAACTTGATTAGGAATATGATCTCTGTTACTTTGCTGTAGAGCAATCATCTCATAAATTGGCTGTTTGAGACCGGAAATTCTATTATCTAAAATATTAACCTTTTCCCCATATTTTTTTGAATACAAAAATTCCTGAGCTCTTTCCCAAAGGAATAGCTTACTTTTTGAAAATATCTTTCTGGCTGAGATGTTATTTAATGAGTCTTTCTGCCTTTTCTTTTTGAAGAAATTGGTGTCGTTGAAAAATTGATTAAACTGAGTAATGCTGTCTTCATCAATATCTAAAGATACTTTTTCATATGATTTAAAGGCATAAGAGTTCAGTGTTTTAGGGGAATTTTGTTTAAAAAGCTGATTAACCTTTTTTAATATTTCCAAAGCTCTGGGATCACTTTTATCTGCTATGACAACAGCTTCAATGGATGTAACTTTTGATTGTGAATAACCAAAAATGTAGACCCAGAAAAATATAAATAATAAAACCCTTTTCATGTAAAAAATCTTGGTAAAATTAATAATATTAATTGTCTTGGGAAAGTTTTGTTAATTGATATTAATATCATCTTTAATTGAATTTACCTTTTAGAATTAAATAGAAAAAACTCTAGAAATTTTCTAGAGTTTTTCTGTTGTATGTAAGAGATTTTATTTTTTAAAGGACATTGAATCTGATTTTGATACCCACATTATCTTTGAATTGTGATGTTTGATAATATCCAAGTCTATATGATAATCCTACACCAAAGCTAGTACCCAAAAATCTGTTCCAGACAAATCCGACTTCCTGATAATAATGGTCGAGTACCTGAAAGTCAAACTGATGGTCTGCTCTGTTTTTAAAGCCTCCTATAGCAGACTGATATTCGATTTCGATATTGGAATATTTCTTACCAACAGTTTTAAATCTGAATGGTAAATATTGTGAAATTTTAAATCCAACAAATTTATCTGCAAAGAAAGTTCCGGAAGGCATTGTTATAAAGCCTAAATTAGAAGGAGTATTGATATTGGAATACCATTTATCAGAATTCTGATCTTTTTGACCTGCTATTTCAAAGTTTTTCCAGATCGGAGCGGTTCCCGAAGATATTCCTCCAAAAAGCTTAATGTTGGTGTATCCCAGCTTAGATCTGAACTGATGAATAATCAAGGCATCTAAGCGGTGATAATCGAGATCCCCACCTAAAGCATCAAAGCCTTTTTCATAATTGACAAAGAACTGAGGATAACTTTTTTCATAGGTGAATTTTCCACCGGGAGTCATGATGTTTTTGTCGTTGGGGGCATATTTTAAAGATAATGTGGTACTCACATTGTCAAAAGCATTACCCATGTTTTTATATTGATAATCGAAAAGAGCCTGCTGTTTTTCCTTATTTACAGCAATTTTCATACTTAATGAATTGGAAATGTCATAAAGGAATGAAGCTCCCCATTTTTGACTTTTATAGAAAGTTCCATTGTGAAGATCTAAATTGATATCCGAAACCTTCATCATCATATCCCACATGTTATTGCTGAATCTTCCTGCTGCAAAGACATCATCTGCATAATCAATACGGAAAACAGATGTTCTTTTTGCGGATAATTTCACATCCAGACCCAAACCATATTTCCAGTGATGATCTTTGAAACCATATCCGAAATAACCATCAGGAGAGAAGATTTTATTGAACTTTTCATTCAATTTTATCCCGGCTCCCAAACGTACACCCTGGTATTTATCGTAACTGAAAATCTTGGTGAGATCAAAATCAATCATTTTATAACGCAGGTTTCCTCTCATCAGCTGTGTTAAAAAACTAAGCTTCTTCTCAAAATCGTGCTTTTGTACAAAACTATCTATTTTAGCATAGGTAGCACTTTCTCTTGCCGTAAGGCTGTTGGTTCTGTACTTCTGAAGCAAACTTCCATCCGAGTTTTTTATTTCAAGAGAATAGCCTTTGAAATCAGATGCTTTCTGCGTTTCATTGATTTCAAAATCGAAAAATCGGTTTTTTACATACAGATAAGTTCCAAATTTCTTTTTATTATATTTTACCTTTTCTCCTTCTTTTAAACTGTCTTTTTTAGAAGTATTAAAGCTTTGGCTGCTCATTTTAAACTTAATATCTTCATAATCTAAAAACCATTTGTTATTAATAGGTTTCCAGACAGAAACGATATTTCCTTCGTTTTGTTTTTTGTTGGTACTTTCAAACTTTTTTAATGCAAAGCTTTGTGCGTCAACATATATTTTCCCATTGAATTTTCTGGGATTTTGTTTTTTCTTATCTGTAATTTCTTTGAACTTAATGACGTATGTTTTTCGGCCATCCAGCTCTAAAGTATCCGAAAGATAAAAATTAAACAGTTCCCTGTTTTCAGGTCTCAATTGTCTTGGGGTTCTGTCTAAATTAGAAAAATTAATTGCCAATGCTTCATAAATAGGATTTTTAAATCCTGACATTCTGTTGTCTATGATATTGGTTTTTTCTCCATAATTTTTGGAGTATTTGTATTCTGAGGCTTTTTCCCAAAGGAACATCTGGCTTTCCTGAGATGCACTGAGGAGATCTTCATTGATCAGCGAATCCTTCTTTTCACCCTCTTTCTGCTTGAAATTCTTATGATCTACTTTGGAAAGAGAATCTTTTCTGATGGCTAAAAAGTTTTTAAAAGTATCGATAGAATCTTTATCTACATCAATAGAAGATTTGCTATATGATTTAAATTGATAAGACTCTAAAGACTTCGGAGAGTTATCTTTGGCTCTCTTATTGACTTCATCCAATATTTTTAATGCTCTCGGATCACTTTTATCATTAATGACAACCCTGTCAATATTGTCTATTTTTTCAGAAGACGGTTTTAGTGATACTTCCATCGACTTTTTTACATCAACCAAAGCATCTTCAAAATTGCTGGCAAGAATTTCTACTTTTTTACATTTTGTTTTAAAAGATACTACACCTTCATGATCGGTCTTTCCAAGTAGATTATCATCGCAATAAACTGCGGCATTTTGAATGGGCTTGTTATTATTTTTACTGAATACCTTCAGCTGCGTCTGGCCGAAAAATAATACCGTGAAGAATAAAAATAGGGAAGAGAAAAATTTTGCCATTAACTTTTTATAGATAAGACAACACTATGGATAGGAAAGTTACAAAATAGTATGAAAAAATAAAAAGCAGCTGTTAAAAAACAGCTGCTTTATTATATTTTGCTTGTAATAAAATTAAATATTCAAAGCTTTTTGATAAGCATTTTCCAAACCTGCAAGATTTTTTCCACCTGCAGTAGCAAAACCTGGATTTCCACCACCACCGCCTTGGATTTCTTTAGCAAGCTCTTTAATAATAGCTCCAGCCTGATAGCTGGCAGCCAGATCATCAGAAACACCTACTGTGATCATTGGCTTATCATCAGCATTGGAAAGAACGATCGTCACAGAAGTTGGGATCTCTTTTTTCAGCTGGAAAACAATATCTTTTACCGAACCGGCATCTAATGATGTTTTCTTAACCAATAATTGTTTATCTCCTTTCTGTTCATAAGAACCTTTCCAATCACCAATTTCTCCTTTAGCTTTTTCTTTTTTCAAAGAATCTACTTCAGATTTCAGAGATGCATTTTCCTCAATTAACTTTTCGATAGATCTTACAACATCTTTCGATTTTAATAATTGAGAAAGTTCTGTTATTTGCTGCTCAATATTTTTGAAGTATTCAGCGGATTTATCTCCGGAAATAGCTTCAATTCTTCTGATCCCTGCAGCAGCAGAGTTTTCGGAAGTGATTTTAAAGTGACCGATTTCGCTGGTGTTCTTAACGTGAGTTCCCCCACATAATTCTTTTGAACTTCCAAACTGGATCATTCTTACATTATCACCATATTTTTCACCAAACAAAGCCATTGCGCCTTTGTCTATCGCTTCCTGGATCGGAATATTTCTGAATTCCTGTAAAGCGATGCTATCTTTGATCTTTTGATTTACTTTTTCCTCTATTACAGCTAATTCTTCCTCTGTCATTTTATTAAAATGAGAGAAATCGAAACGTAAATAATCCGGACCTACATAAGAACCCTTTTGCTCCACATGAGTTCCAAGAACTTCTCTTAGAGCTTCATGTAAAAGGTGGGTAACAGAGTGATTCGCCTGAGAATTTTTTCTTTCCGTAGCATTTACTTTAGCATAAAAAACAGCACCGGCATCTTTTGGAAGACCGCTGATCAATGAAATGATCAATCCGTTTTCCTTTTTAGTTTCTAAGACCTCAAAGCTTTCAGTAGCATTTTCTAAAACACCCTTATCTCCGATTTGTCCACCCCCTTCAGGATAGAATGGAGAGCTGCTTAAAACAACCTGATAAAATTCACCATCTTTATTTTCTACTTTTCTGTATCTTGTTATATACGTTTCAGATTCAAGCTGATCATATCCAACAAAAGTCTCCGGTTTTTCTTCTAAAACTACCCAGTCATAAACCTTTGAAGCAGAATCTTTTTTAGAACGCTGCTTTTGTTTTTCCATTTCAGCTTTAAATCCTGCCTCATCAATGGTCAATCCTTTTTCTTCTGCAATGATTCTCGTTAAGTCATCCGGAAAACCATAGGTATCATACAATTCAAAAACCTCAACAGAAGGGAGTACTTTTAAATCGTCAGTAATTGTTTGCTGAATCAGTTTTTCAACTCTTACCAAACCACTCTCGATTGTTTTCAGGAATGATTCTTCTTCACTTTTAATTACTTCTGTAACAAGATTTCCTTGTTTTTCCAATTCAGGGAAATAAGGTCCCATCTGATCTTTAAGTACTGATACCAGTTCGAAAAGGAAAGGTTCCTTCATTCCTAAAAAACGATAAGAGTAAGAAATCGCTCTTCTTAAAATTCTTCTGATCACATATCCAGCACCTCCGTTGGAAGGTAATTGCCCATCAGCTATCGCAAAAGAAACAGCTCTGATGTGGTCCACAACTACACGGATAGCAATATCTTTTTCGTCCTCTAAAATTCCTGTATACTTTTTACCTGAAAGTTCTTCAACTTTAGCAATAAGCGGAGTGAAAACATCGGTGTCATAGTTGGATGATTTGCCCTGTAACGCCATACAAAGACGCTCAAATCCCATTCCTGTATCAACATGCTGTTGCGGAAGTTTCTCTAAGCTTTTGTCAGCCTTTCTGTTGAATTCCATGAAAACCAGATTCCAAACCTCTACCACCTGTGGGTGATCATTGTTTACCAATTCCAATCCGGAAATTTTGGCTTTTTCTTCAGGAGTCCTAAGGTCAATATGGATTTCAGAACAAGGTCCGCAAGGTCCGCTTTCACCCATTTCCCAGAAGTTATCTTTTTTGTTTCCGTTGATAATTCTGTCTTCAGAAATATGAGATTTCCAGAAGTCATACGCATCCTGATCTCTTTCCAGATTTTCAGAAGCATCCCCTTCAAAAATAGTTACATACAAGTTCTCTTTCGGAATTCCGTAAACTTCCGTCAACAATTCCCAGGCAAAAGCAATAGCATCTTTTTTAAAATAATCACCAAAAGACCAGTTTCCTAACATCTCGAACATGGTATGGTGGTAAGTATCTCTACCTACATCATCCAAATCATTATGCTTCCCTGAAACTCTCAAACATTTTTGGGTATCGGCAATTCTAGGGGCTGTAGGTGTTTTATAACCTAAGAAAAAATCTTTGAACTGCGTCATTCCAGAATTGGAAAACATGAGGGTAGGGTCATCTTTCAACACGATAGGTGCTGAAGGAACGATAAGGTGGCCTTTACTTTTAAAATAATCTAAAAATTTTTGACGTATCTCTTGTGATGTCATAAGTATGTATATTGCTTTGCTTTTATGATAAGATGCAAATTTAATGTTTTTAGGTGATTCTGTTTTAATTTATTGATACTTTTGGAAAGATTTGTATCAATAATCGCAAACAATTTCAGGAGCTATTTCCCGCTTTCCGCACTCGCTATTTTTCTTTTGCAAAGAAAAATGAGCTCAAACAAATGTGCAATCGGGGCTAGGAGAAAAATGCCGTTGGAAGCTACCTCGTCAAAATTCTTTTATAATTTTCTACAAGTCTCTTAAGGAAGCTGATTTTCATGCTGTATATTTTCTTGTACTTTTCCGTTTAACTTACTATCTTCGTTATCATCTGAAAAAGATAAAAGTGTACTATGACTAAAAATGAAGTGCTGAAAACCTGGGTTGAAAAGTATTCGGGATCGCTATTGAAAAGGGCGGCATATCTACTTTCAGACAAAGATGATGCAAAGGATATTGTTCAGGAAGTTTTTCTTTCAGCATTGTCAGCGTATGACTCTTTTGAAGGGAAAAGCCAGCCGTTAACATGGCTCACTACTATCCTTAACCGAAAGGTTGCTGATTTTTATCGTGGAAAATATAAATCTGAACCTCAGATTAAACTCGATCATTTTTTTGATGAAACAGGTTCATGGAAAAATAATGGGGTGCTAGCTGATTGGAACATTTCTAATAAGGAACCAGAGCTTTTAGACGACCTGAATTTTAATAAAACTCTGGAAGATTGTATTGAAGAATTACCGCTCCGATGGAAGATTCCGGTGAAAATGTATTATCTTCAAGAAAAAAAGGCTCCGGAAGTAAGTCAGGAATTGAATATTTCTACGACTAATCTATGGAAGATTTTACAAAGAAGTAGAATGCAGCTGCGAGAGTGTCTGGATTTTAATTGGTTTGCAAAATCATAAACTGTTTAAAAATGCTTAGGAAAATTATACACTTATTGTTTCTTCCCTGTAGTACAGCTACATTGCTTATGGAAAAGAAAAATGCAGGATCCATCTCTCCAAAAGAGGATCGGAAACTTTCTATGCATTTAAGAATTTGCAAATGGTGCCGGGCCTATCAAAAAAAACTGGAACTTCTGGATGATATCATGAAAAGAACTTTTACCCTGAAAGAAAATGATAAAATTAATGATGCTGATATTCAGGATTTTAAAGATGATATGATCAAAAAAATAGATTTTTGATACATATTCTGTCAGGATTTTGAATCTGTTCCGACTATACTTTTGAAAATAATAAAATAGTCATTCAAAATCTTAAAATTATGAACGGAACATCAAACCAACTAACCAAAGAATACCCGACGTATAAGCTTGGTTATTACATTTCTCTTTACGGAGCAGCACTTATTTTATTGTGGATTGGAATTTTCAAATTTACACCCACCGAAGCGCAAGGAATAAAAAGCCTGGTTGAAAACCATTTTCTAACTTTTTTCGTATATAAAATAGCAAGTGTTCAACTGGTGTCAAATGCTATCGGAACGATAGAAATTATCATTGCATTACTACTCATATTTAGTCCGAAATTTGTAGCTCTGAAAAAGTATGCAGGAATAGGAATGATTGTTACTTTCCTCGTTACTTTAAGCTATTTATTTACAACACCCGGAATCTGGAAAGTGGTGGATGGAGTACCCGTAACGGATTTCTTTATTCTCAAAGACTTGATGCTTTTAGGATTTGGACTGATGATATTTCAAAAAAATAAATAATGAATAAAAAGATAAAAATGAAAAGTATATTAATATTACTGGCAGTAATTTTAGGTATTGCAGTATTCGCACGCAGTTGCGGAGATTCAAAAAAATCAACAGAAACTAAAAAAGAAAATGAGACCATTATGGACAGTAAAAATGTAAAAGAAGTTTATTTTGCAGGCGGATGTTTTTGGGGAACAGAGCACTTTTTTCAACAAATCCGTGGAGTAGTAGGAACAGAAGTTGGATATGCCAACGGAAACAAAACCAATCCTACATATGAAGAAGTTGTAAGTCATTCTACAGGTTTTGCCGAAACGGTAAAAGTAAAATATGATCCTGAACAAGTTGATTTGAAATTATTAATTGATCTATATTTCAAAACAATAGATCCTACAAGTGTAAACAAGCAGGGAAATGATAGAGGAGATCAATACAGAACAGGTATTTACTCTACAGATAAAGATACAGAAGCTATTATAAAAGAAGAGGTTCAGAAATTAGCTAAAAATTATAACAAGCCGGTTGTAGTAGAAACGATTCCTTTGAAGAATTTCTACAGAGCGGAGGATTATCATCAGGATTATTTAGACAAAAACCCTGGAGGTTATTGCCACATTGAACCAGAACTTTTTGAAATGGCCAAAAATGCAAATCCACTTCCAAAAGCTAAATATCAAAAACAGGATAAAAAGGTTTTAAAAGAAAAACTGACTGCTGAACAATATAGTGTAACGCAGGAAAATGCTACAGAAAGACCTTTTCAAAATGAATATGATAAAGAGTTTCGTGAAGGGATTTATGTAGATATTACAACAGGAGAGCCATTATTTATCTCAACAGATAAATTTGAATCCGGTTGTGGATGGCCAAGTTTTTCCAAACCGATTACTAAAAATGTAATTGATGAGAAAATTGATAAGTCTGTTGGAATGACTAGAGTAGAAGTAAGAAGTAAAACAGGAGATGCTCATTTAGGACATGTTTTTACAGATGGACCTAAGGATAAAGGAGGTTTACGTTACTGTATCAACAGTGCTTCTCTTAAGTTTGTACCAAAAGCTGAAATGGAGAAAAAAGGATATGGTGAATATCTTCCGTTACTCGAGAAAAAATAATTTGTAAAGGTTGCTGAAAAGCAACCTTTTTTATTTTTATGTCATTCAGAACACAGACTGAAGGTCTGCGAACGTTGTTCAGTAGCGTAGTGTGGAATCTAAACTTACCAATAACAAAATTTGATCTGGATTCCTACGGAATGACAATGTGCTGTTGATCACTTTAGCTCAATTTATGTACTTGAATGGATTCTTTAAAACTTAGCATTGACACGAGTTTAAAAATAAAAAAGTGATTCATTTGAATCACTTTTAATATTTTAATTTTTCAATCTTTTAATCTTTCAATTAAAAAAACTACCAATCTCTCTTCCTCAAAATCCAGTAAGAACCAAAAATAAATACTCCACTCCAAACAATACAGGCGATTAAGCTTTCTGTAGGATAGGTAAACTCGTATTTCATTCCCATTGCTTTGGCCATGTCTAATCTCATGATGGGATTGGGTATCAGGTTGGACATACTTTCTAAAGGTAAAAGATGAGTGATGAAAAAATCATCCTTCATGATTTTCATTCTTTCCAGTTGTTGAGTACCACGAACTTTTTGAAATATTTCAATAGCACTTAATATTCCTTCTCCAATCCAGTACACAAAGAACCCAAGAAATACAAACATTGATTTTCTAAGAAGTACTGAAAGAAACATTAAGAAGCAGAAAAAGGTAAACAGTTTTACAAAATAGTTTCCTATAAAGAACATTTCTTTAAAGACCATGGCTGAATCTGTAGTCTTGGAATAACTCTGTCCCAAAAACAAGGTGATAATAAAAACAAGAATGGTTGAAACAGTAGTAAATACAGTTATTGTTAATAATTTTGATCCAATAAATTCCTTTCTGCTTAATCCATCAATAGTATTTTGTTTGAACATTCTGTTACTGAATTCCTGAGAGATTGAAAAGACAATGATCAATCCCAGGAAGATCTTTAATAACGCTACGATCCAGGTCGTAAAATTCCATATTTCAGGGAAGTTATAGATTCCTTGTTCTTTTAAATTGATTGTAGCTCCAAAAATATCCAGATCCACTAATCCGATGAAGAGAAGGGCTACTAATATGGCAAAATATAATAGGGTAAAAACTCTGAATGGTTGATAATTCAGGTTTTTGTAGTATTCGAGTTTTAGTAATTTAAGCATGGGTATCTGTGTTTTTTACAAGTTCAAGGAATTGAGTTTCAAGCGAAAGTTTTTTCTTAGACAAATGAGATAAGAAAATACCTTTTTCTGCTAATTTTTGATTCAGACTGGAAGCGGAAATTGAAGCATCCTCACGGATCTGAGCTTTTATAATATCATTTTCCATTGTTACGGAACTGAACCATTGGAGCTCTTCCAAAGCATTTAACAGCAGTGTATTATTATCAGCTTTTAATTCAAAAAAGCCTTTATTGTTGGTGATCTCATCTACCCGTCCACTATAAATGGAATTCCCTTCTTTTAAAACAATAACATGACTGCATATTTTTTCGATTTCATCCAAAAGGTGACTCGCAATAATGATGGTAATACCTTGTTTTGCAATATTGGAAATGATCTCTCTGATCTGAATAATACCTTCCGGATCCAGCCCGTTGGTAGGCTCATCCAGAATCATTACTTCAGGATTGTTTAGCATAGCAGAAGCGATAGCCAAACGCTGTTTCATTCCCAGTGAAAAGGTTTTAAAAGTATCTTTTTTTCTTTCTAAAAGATTAACTATGGTAAGGACTTCGTCAATTCTTTCATACGGAGCCCCTTTTATTTCAGCGACGATCTTTAAGTTGGTTTCTGCACTCAGATAAGGATAAAAATTAGGCTGTTCGATAATCGCTCCGATTTTTTTTAACGTTTCCGGGTCTGTGCCTTTTTTTCCAAACCAATACCAATCACCACTGGTAGGATTTATAGTAGAAAGAAGCATTCCGAATGTAGTTGATTTTCCACTTCCGTTGGGACCCAGAAGCCCATACACATTACCTCTTTCTACATCAAATGAGATATTGTTTACAACGACTCTCTTGAATTTTTTGGTTAAATTCTTTACTGACAAAACTTTTTCCATGTAATTTGTTTTACATAGTAGTAGTCTTTGTTATACAGAGAATGTTACAATAATTAATCAAATTGTTTGATATCTATTAAGATTAAAATATTAAATTTGATAGAATTAATCGGGTAGTTATGAAGTTAATTGAACTTGCAAAAGAATTAAATATTTCAGCAGAAGCGATCAAACAATTTATCCAGGATTTTGATCTGGAGTTGGGAGTATGTATGAGTGCTAATTTTGAGATCAAACAGGATTTTGAAAAATTTGCTCGCGAGAATATTGATTTTTTAAGGCGTTATGAAAAAGATCTCGACAAAAATAAAACACTGGAACAAATTGCCGAGACGATCAATCAGCCAAAGGAAAAAATAGAAAAGGCAATACAGGATACGACACCTAATATTTTTGATAACGGATTGTTCCGTTCCTCAATTTCCAGTTATGGAATTGATAATAAATTAGGTGGAAATTATCAGTTTGTGTATAACTATTTTGGGCACAAAACAAGTCTTCAACACAGAGATTTCATCGGATACCGAGATCTCTTCTTTTATATCTCAAGCGTTTTAGAACCTTTTTTAAATAAACAACAGATCAAAGACTGGGGCATTAATAAACCTGCAGGAATTATCCTTTATGGGCCTCCTGGAAGTGGTAAGATCTTCTGGGCAAATAAGATTGCAGAAATTATTAATTACCAGTTTAGAGAAGTTAAAAAGCACTATTTAGGGACCTCTTTAATAGATGGCAACAAAACGAACTTCAATGATTTTCTGATGAAGATGATGACGGAGGATAAAGTTCTTCTTTTTATGGATGATTTTGATGAAATTATGATGGAAAGAAGTGCAGAAAACAATGTGGCTTCCTGCAATCTGGAAACTCAGGAAATTATCCTTCATTATATAGGAAAATTTGCTAAAGAAGATATGGTGATGGTAGGATCTGCTAAGTCTGTTTCTGAAATCGATGAAGAAATACTTGCTCCCGGCAGATTTGATGTAATGATTCCCGTTTTCCCTCCAAATGCTTCGGAGCGCGCAGAAATTATCCTATATGGAATGACCAAAGGGTTGGAGAGCGATTCCCTACTATATAAGATTCTTAAAAATAATAAAGCAGATAAAGTTCCTTTCTGGAGCGAGAGTTCCTCAAAAATGAAAGCTTTTAGCAATACCATGCTAATGGATTTTACGCAAAGTCTGAAAAAAAGGATCAAAAATCTGTATCAACGGACTAAAAATGAAAAACTTGTTATTGACCAGACCCTTTTAAGTGGAGCTTTGAGAGATGCTGCAGGTAAACTTACTGAAGAGTATCTGGAACAAGTTGAAAGATTTTTGAATGATGCGATTATCAATAATTTTGATGATTTCCAATACAGAATAAAATCCCTAAGAACCGAACTTGAAACGTATAAAGTTGTAGAAGAACCACAAAGGATTATTGGATTTCATCATAATGGAGAAGATGGGGATGAAGAAGATAAGGGGTAATTATCTTAGTATTAATCATTATTAACCATCGCATGATGAGTCCAAGTATTTGGGAACTTGAAACCTTTTACAGAAAAAGGGATGTCATTATTATTGGAGCCGGTTTTACCGGGCTTTGGACTGCTATTTCCATTAAAGAGAAATATCCTGATCGATCTGTACTCATCATTGAAAGGAATTCAATTCCTTTAGGTGCTTCGACAAGGAATGCCGGTTTCGCCTGTTTTGGAAGTTTAACAGAGATTATTTCAGATCAAAATAAAATGGGCTGGGATAAAACTCTGGAATTGGTTCAGATGAGGTTTGAGGGACTTCAGAAAATTCAGAATTATTTTAAAAACTCAGAAATTGATTTTGAGTTGAGTGGTGGTTTTGAGATTTTAAATAATGATGAGCCTTTACAAAAAATGGAGGAAGTCAATGAAAAACTTATTTCCATTACAGGAATTCCAAATACCTATTCTTTACAACAAAACAGAATTCATGAATTTGGTTTAGGAAAATCTGACTTTCTTATTGAAAACCCATGTGAAGGAAGCCTACATTCAGGAAAACTTTTACAGAAACTCCTTGAAAAGTGTCATGATCTCAAAATTGAATTTATTTTCGGGAAGGAAGTAGTGGATACAACTGAAAATACGGATGGAGTTTCTGTCCAACTTTCGGATTCACTATCCATTCAGGCAGATCAGCTTATTCATTGTACCAATGCTTTTAGCTCAAAATTTTTGGAAAGTGAAGAAATAATTCCAGCACGAGGCCAGATTTTACTGACAGAACCTATTCAAAATTTAAAATTAAAAGGAACCTTCCACTATGATGAGGGGTTTTACTATTTCAGAAACCTGGGAAATCGGATTTTATTTGGTGGTGGAAGAAATCAGGATTTTAAAACAGAAGAAACAACAGATTTTGAAACAACAGAATTTTTACAACTTCACCTTGAAAATTTCCTAAAAGAAGTAATTTTACCCAATCGGGATTTTAAAGTTTCATTACGCTGGTCGGGAATTATGGCAATGGGATCTGAAAAAACTCCGATTGTAAAACAACTATCAGCAAGACAGTTTTGCGCTGTAAGACTCTCTGGAATGGGGGTTGCACTGGCTCCGAAAATAGGAGAGATCGTAGCAGACTTGATTCGATAATTATTGCTAAAATTGAAAATTGAAAGTGGAAAGAGGAAAATGGAAAAAAGAAATTTTTCTTGTTACATACTTTAATCTGTAATTTCCAACCTTCAACTCTCAACTCTCAACTTTCCATTTTCAACTTTCAACTTATAACTCCTAATCCCACTTTTATCCTTATTTTTGCACAAAAGAAAATTTCGTGATTAATAACGACCATATAAAAGATGTTCAAGCCAGAATTGAAGATCTCCATAAATACCTTCAGATTGAAAAGAAGAAAATAGAAATTTCCAATGACGATGAGAAAACTGCAGCCCCTGAATTTTGGGATAATCCAAAAGAAGCTGAGGCTTTTTTAAAGCAGCTTCGTTCCAAGAAAAGATGGGTAGAAGATTATGAAGAGATTACTACTCAGTTTGATGATCTACAGGTTTTAATGGAATTCGCAAAAGAAGATCCGGATTCTGAAAAAGAATTGGATGAAGTATTTCCTAAGCTGGTAGAAAAAATTGAAGATCTTGAATTCAAGAACATGCTTTCTAATGAAGGTGATGAACTTTCAGCAGTTATACAGATCACTGCAGGAGCCGGAGGTACTGAAAGTTGCGATTGGGCTGCCATGTTGATGAGGATGTATACTATGTGGGCAGAAAAACAAGGGTATAAGATCCGTGAATTAAACTACCAGGAAGGGGATGTAGCAGGAGTGAAAACAGTTACCCTGGAAATGGATGGTGAATACGCTTTTGGATATCTTAAAGGGGAGAACGGAGTTCATAGATTGGTTAGAATTTCGCCTTTTGATAGTAATGCAAAAAGACATACGAGTTTCGTTTCTGTATATGTATACCCATTGGTAGATGATACCATTGAAATTAATATCAATCCTGCAGATATTTCATTTGAAACCATGCGAAGCTCGGGAGCAGGAGGACAGAACGTAAACAAGGTGGAAACAGCCGTACGTCTTCGTCACGCACCTACAGGAATCATTATAGAGAATTCGGAATCTCGTTCGCAGCTTCAGAACAAAGAAAAAGCGATGCAATTACTTCGTTCAAGATTATATGAAATGGAGCTTGAAGAGCGTATGAAAGCCCGAAATGAAATAGAATCTAATAAAATGAAAATCGAGTGGGGAAGTCAGATCAGAAATTACGTTATGCATCCTTATAAACTGGTAAAAGATGTACGTTCCGGACATGAAACTTCTGATGTGGATTCTGTGATGAACGGAAATCTTACTCCATTCCTGAAAGCATTTCTAATGGCCGATGGAACGGCAGTTTCTGATGATGATCTGGACCTGTAAAATATTATTTTAGTTTTTTAGTTAAAATCTTATAATTAATTTCCTATTCAGAGTTTTTAGACCTATTTTTGTTACTTATCAATATGTATGGAAGATTTCAATAGCTGGAAAGATTTATTAAACCCAGAATTTTATATAAAAATGGGTGGGTTTTGGCTTATTCTATTTATTATTTTTGCTGAAACTGGTCTTTTTGTAGGATTTTTTTTACCAGGAGACTCTTTATTGTTTGTTTCAGGAATTTATGCCGTTGAAATCATCAAAGAGACTTTTGGCTCCACAGGGAGTGATCTTTTAGATACAACGATTCTAGCGACTTCTGTTGCTTTTGCTGCTATTGTTGGTAATGAAGTAGGATATTACTTTGGAGTGAAAGCTGGCCCGGCTTTATATAAGAAGCAGGATACTTTCTTATTCAAGAAAAAATATTTGTACCAGGCTCATGACTTTTTTGAAAAGCATGGTGCTTTAGCCATTATTATGGCCAGATTCTTACCTGTTGTAAGAACTTTTACGCCTATCGTTGCCGGAATTGTAAAGATGGACAAAAAAGAGTTTTTAAGGGATAATGTGATCGGTGCTGTACTGTGGTCATTTATCCTGATTTTTGCAGGTCACTATCTGGATAAATTATTCCAGGAGCAATTTGGAATCAACCTTAAGGAAAAACTTGAATTGATCATTATTGTTATTGTCCTTGTTACAACGCTTCCGATTATTATTAAGTTTCTATTTGGAAAGAAAGAGGATCATTCTAAGTATGAAGATAATTCAACTGAATAAAATTATAGTGAATATAAAATATAGTAACCTGCTTTTTTAGTAGGTTATTTTTTTATCCACTCCAGAATATTAGGATAAATAATACTGTCTCTTTTATGTTTACTGAAAAACCTTGGAGCATGACCTGTATTTTTCATGAAAACAAGTTTATGTATAACGTTTTGGTTGGCTAAAGCAGAATCTAATGCCAGACCTTGGTTTTTATTGACCAGGAAATCCTGGTTCCCCTGAAATATCAGAGTCGGTACATTCGTAATATTTGCGATAGGGCTTGCCTTTTTAAACTCCTCAGATAGATTATTACGCTCAAATTTTACTCCTACAACTTTTTGTATCGTTGGTGAAGTATATTTGGAATAAAATGATTGTAAAAATTCAGAAGAATAAAAATCGGTAGGGCCACTTAAAGAAATAATTTTTTTAATCTGATCAGGGTTTTGATACCCATACAATAGTGCCAAGTGACCACCAGCACTTTCTCCTAAAATAATATAATTATCAGGTTGCAGTTGTGCTTTTTCAGCTAAAGAATTAAATTTCTCAATAACCAGGCTAATGTCTTCCAGCTGCTCCCTGTAGGTGATTTTCTTAGATTTTGAAACCAGTCTGTAATTAATGTTAATGCTCGGAACATTATTTTTAAAAAGCATTTTCTGGATCTGGATCATATGTTCCTTTCTTCCATACTTCCATGCTCCACCATGCACAATAAGTACTACAGGAGAATTCTCAGAATAAACAGATGGAAGAAAAACATCCATCTTTTGTCTTTTATGTTCGCCGTACTTTAAATTGTAAATTTTCTGCTGATTGTTATCCCCCACCCAAACTCTGAATCTTGTATTACATGAATTTAATAAAAAGCCAATACACCCTAGAATAAAAAAATGATATCTGAGTATGAGCTTTTTCATAGATCAAATGTAAGGAAAATATGGGGATTGTAAGGATCGTAGATTCCTGTAATCTATCAGCTTTGCTCTGCCAGTTCTTTCAATTTCTGATTCATGGCATTGAATCCGGTAGCAGTACCATCAAAATTAAAAAAAGGAACGAGAAGTCCTGAGAATTTCTCTGATTGAACAAATCTTGTTGTACCGTTGTTATTATCGATCAGTTCAAACCTATGCTCCCCATCAAATAATCCCTTGAATAATAATGTACCTAACCATGCCAACTCTCTATTATCTTTTTTTGATATGATTACTGGTTTGAAGGTCATTCCTTTTCCTTTTTGTGGTTCAATTTTGACTTGTATCCGATTGCCTTCTTCTATTGCTCCCTGAATATCGGTAATAAATGGATTCCAATCTGGAAATTTTTTAAAATCAGTCAGTATCTCCCATATTTTTTCGGGGCTTGCATGAATCGTAATTTCTGTTTCAATTTTCTTTGACATGATAAAAATGATTTATAAGGACAAAGGTCGTTCAGAATACAATAGATCCACTTGATAAAAATCAAGGATTTCCAGTTGCTATTTTATTTCTTATCCTGCTGAAAGTTTCTGAGGTCATCCCAAGCATTGATGCGATGTACTGTAAAGGAATCTGATTAAATAATTTAGGATTTTCATTAAAAAAACATCTGTATCTTTCTTCAGCAGTCATTGATAAATGACTATAGATCCTGGTTTCCATCGTAGTAAAACAATGAACAATAAATGCTTTTTCCAGAATCTGCCACTTGGGAACACGATCCTGTAGTTTTTCATAATCGCTTTTGTCGATCGTATACAATTGAGTATCAGTAAGCGCCTGAATTGTCCAACGTGCCGGAATATCAGACATAAAGCTTGATAGATCTGTTACAAAATGACCTTTTGTGGAGATCCACTGTGTAATTTCCTTCTTTTCTGTTTCACAAAAAATTCTTAGAAATCCGGACTGGATAAAACTCAGTTTTGTGCTTTTCTTTCCAGCTGTTAGGAAAAACTGATTTTTCTTGATCACTTCTGGTTTGAAGAAAGACACAATTGTTTTCAGATCATCATGTTCAATGTTTGTAAAGTATGAAATAAGACTTAGCTCAAGATCGGTTGTTATCGGATTCATTTTTGGTGTGTTTCTAAATTTTCAGCATATCTGTACAATGAGTTGTTGTACCTTGGAAGATGCCGGGATAATGCTTTTAAAGTTAAAGATAATGCCTCTTTGTTTTCTCCTGCTGAATAAAGAGAAAGTGCTAAAAAGGAGTCAACAGCATCATCCAATTCATCTGATTGATTTGATTTTTCTTCCCTAAGAATCCGGATGCTTTCTTCAATTTTACCATTGTTTCTTAAAGTGCTGGACAACTGAATTCTGGCTCTCCTTCTTCGTAATCCCGATAATCCAAGCTCTAATGCTGATCTGTACAATGGTTCGGCTTCTATTTCGTTTCCTGTTGAGTCAAATGCGCATGCCATTTCAAAATCAGCGATAGCTTTTGAGTCTAAGAGCTGACCTGTATGATCTTTTATTTGCTGGATAAAATCCTCATTGTCTATTTTTCCTAATTGCTGCCAAATAGATTGCAGATCCTTTTCCCAATTTTCTGTTGCCGTCATAGTATAAAATTATCCTGTTGAGAATACAAATATGGGAAGATAATTGGATACGAAAAAAATAATGCTGGATGTTTAATATTCCATTTTTTATTCTGGTTTTTTTTCTCTGCTAAAATGATTTTAAAAGAAAATGAGAAATAGAATTAAATAGTTATTTTTGCTGATAAATAATAACGAAAAATATGGCATCTGGTTTTTTTGCAATTTTAGATGATCTTGCTGCTTTAATGGATGATGTAGCTGTAACAAGTAAAATAGCTACCCAAAAAACGGCGGGGATCTTAGGGGATGATTTAGCTGTAAATGCAGAAAAAGCCACAGGTTTTATTTCTTCGCGTGAAATACCCGTTTTATGGGCGATCACAAAAGGATCATTTATTAATAAACTGATTATACTTCCCATTGCATTCTTGCTTCATTGGCTATATAAACCGGCCATAGAGATCATATTGGTTTTAGGAGGTTTTTATCTTGCATTTGAAGGGGTAGAAAAGATTATTGAATTTTTATTCCACCGCGACAAAAAAGGGCATGAAGTAGTAGAAGAGAGTGTAATAGATGAAGATGAAGGCAATTCTGAGAAATCAAAAATAAGGTCTGCAATTACTACGGACTTTATCCTTTCCATAGAGATTGTTATTATTGCTCTAGGAACAGTTCTGGAGGAGCAGCACCCACTATTAACACAAATCATTACAGTAAGTCTTGTTTCATTTTTGGCAACAATAGGAGTATATGGTATTGTGGCTCTGATTGTAAGGATGGATGATGCCGGTTTTAAACTGATCAAAAAGAGTAACGATAAAGGGTTTTTTTCTAAATTGGGGCATTTATTAGTAAAAGCTTTGCCTGTGATTATTAAAATATTGGCAATTGTTGGAACGATAGCTCTGATTCTGGTTTCAGGTGGTATTTTTGCCCATAATATATCTTATTTACATCATTTCCTGCCTACGTGGCCTTCTGCTCTTAAAGATCTTGTTTTGGGGTTGAGTGGAGGATTGCTTGCAGTAGCTCTTTTTACGATAGGCAAAAAGATTTATACACTGGCAATTCGTAAATAGTTAAAGGAAATTCAACCTCTGAAATTGAAAATATCAAACAAAACGATTCAGTATAATTACATATGGTAGTGTATCCGGTTTATTGATGTTATGAGAAACCTGTCGATTGATATATTAAAAATTATCCTTGCATTCTTCGTTGTTTTCCTGCACATGCATCTTCTTCGGGACTCTTATCCTGTTTTAAGCTTTGTGCTTGTTAATGGAATTTTCAGAATGGCCGTACCTACCTTTTTAGTTATTACGGGCTATTATTTTTATTATGTTGATGATAAGAATAAACTGAAGAAGTGGTTAATAAGGATATTCATACTGTATTTGATCTGGTCCATTATTTATATACCTTTTTGGAAAGAAGGAGATGCGTGGATGAATATTATATTTGGTTATCATCATTTATGGTACCTGATCGGAACCTTCTTTTCCGGGATTATTTTGTTTTTTATGAGGAAAATATCTGTTAATTTATTAGCAGGGCTTGCTGTTTTATTATTTAGCCTGGGATATGGAATACAGACTTTAGGAAACCTCCATTATTTTGAATATGAAACCGATTCGGTGATCAACCTTTTTCCATCATACAGGAACTTTCTCTTAGTATGCTTTCCTTTTTTGACTATTGGATACCTGATCAATAAACTGAATCTTGATAGGAAGTACAAGTTTTCCTTGATAGATGTGGTTATTGCAATGGGGTCTGTTGCTTTAGAATCGCTTTTCAACTATAAAATGATCAATTCAAGGGAGAATATTGATTTATTATTTTCTCTGTTAATTGCTTGTCCCGTACTGTTTATCTATTGTAAAAATCTTTCTGTGATGGTAGATACTAAGCTTTTAGCAAGCCTTTCCACAGCGATTTATGTTATACATCCATTGATCATGAAGTGGGTGTTGGACAAGTATTATCCATTCGAAATTCCCATTTTTATTATCATAGTGTTGATTTCCAGTTTTATTCTTGTATTGGCTAACCGGAAACTAAAGTATCTGTTGTAGGAAACGTTTGGTTAGTTGTCTGTAATTTTCAGTCCATTGATAAATGCAAGTTTAACTTTTCTGCATAAATGAGTTTTTAATGAACTTCAATGTTTTAAAGCAATAATTAATATTTGCCACAGAAATTTTTTATGTTTTGATCAAAGGAATAAGCTATCGTGAGAAAATTAGCATCTCTATTAGAGAATTCAATTTGGTTCAAAATTTTTTTTTGAGCTATATCATACACTTCGTCATGAGCTTTCATGAAATCAATTTGCATTTCGGGCTTGGGGTATCTCTTTAATGCAATGGAATAACATGAGTCATCTATTTCAAATTCTCTTTTTACAAAGTCACAAAAGCTTAAATTTTTTTTATCTAAAGAATTCAAGAGCGTAATGAATTTCTTTTTATCATTTTCATGTCGTATTTTATATAATACTTTCTCTCGGAATTCATCATTTGGCAAACTATATTTTTTAATCTCCATTTTATTATTCTCAATAATCAGTTTTCTTTTTTCCTCCTTACAAGAAATAATCAAAGTTAATAGGAGTAAAAATAAAGTAGTTATTTTTTTCAAGGTAATTTATTTGCTTACTAAAATAATATAAGCTACATTAATAAAAAAAGGGATTCCGTAAAGAACCCCTTTTATATATTTAGTTGAATAAATCTTTTACTTTATCAAAGAACGTTTTTTCCTTTCCGGAAGGTTCTGCAACCATTTCTCCGCTGGACATTTGCTTTTCGAAAAAGTCTTTCTGATCTTTCGTTAGTTTTTGTGGTGTCCATACGTTGATGTGTATAAACATATCACCTTTACCATAGCTATCGATGCTTGGTAAACCTTTTCCTGCCAATCTTAAGATTTTTCCAGATTGTGTTCCAGGGTCAACGGTGATCTTTACTTTTCCACCTACTGTAGGTACTTCTTTTTTAGTTCCCAATGCAGCCTCTGCAAAGGAGATATACAATTCCTGATGAAGGTTATCCCCCTCTCTTTTAATTGTTTTATCCACTTCCTCTTCTACGATTACAAGTAGATCTCCTGCAATACCTCCAAAAGGAGCATCATTACCTTTTCCTCTTACGTTAAGCTGAATCCCATCTCTTGCTCCTGCCGGAATGTTGATGGTAATTTCCTCTTCGTCTTTTATTAAACCTTGTGCGTTAGCTCCTGCCGGAATTTTATCGGCAACCTTTCCGATACCCTGACAAGTTCCGCAAGTTGTTTGAGTCTGCATTTGTCCGAACATGGTGTTCATTACTTTCAGCTGAACTCCGGATCCGTTACATGTAGGACATGTTTTTGAAGTGGCACCTTCTGCCATCTTCATTTTTTTTACTTTAAGAGTCTTTTGGGTTCCATTCACCATTTCTTCAAGGTTCAGCTTGATTCTGATTCTTAAATTAGAACCTTTCACCTGCTGACGTCCTCCGCCTCCGCCGAAACCTCCGCCACCGAAATGACCACCGAAAATATCTCCAAACTGACTGAAAATATCTTCCATATTCATTCCGCCTCCGAATCCGCCACCTCCGAATCCGCCATTTCCACCAACACCTGCGTGACCGTATTGGTCATATCTTGCACGTTTTTGGTCGTCGCTTAGTATTTCGTAAGCTTCAGCAGCTTCTTTGAATTTTTCCTCGGCCGCTGTATCACCCGGATTTTTATCTGGGTGAAATTTGATAGCCATTTTACGGTATGCTTTCTTTATTTCGTCGGCTGAAGCAGATTTGCTTATCTCAAGAACCTCGTAATAATCTCTTTTTGACATGACAATTGTATAATTGATTAGATAAATGACAATAGATATTCAGAGTGTATAAAGTGAAATAGATCAATTACCACTCACCATTTATCATTTATTAATATTAGTTTCCTGTTACTACTTTAGCAAAACGAATTACTTTATCACCTAACATATAACCTGTTTCGATAACATCTACGATTTTACCTTTCAGATCATCAGATGGAGCAGGAATTTGAGTAATTGCTTCGTGAAGATCTACATTAAATGAATCTCCAGCTCTTACCTCCATTGTTTTCAGTCCTTTTTCAGTAAGTTTATTTTTGAATTTTTGATAGATAAGTTCAACACCTTGTAAGTCTGCTGCATTTCCATTTTTAGCAATTTCTTTTAATGCTCTTTCGAAATCATCCAATACTCCAAGCATAGAAACCATCATATCCTGGTTTGCGTACTGGAAAAACTCCATTTTCTCTTTTGAAGTTCTCTTTTTATAATTTTCAAATTCAGCATAAAGACGAATATAACGGTCTTTTTCTTCTGACAAAAGTTCTTCTGCAGTTGGAGTATTTGTCACATTTTCTTCAGAAGTATTTTCATTCTGAATATTGTCTTCTTGTTGCTTATTGATGTTTTCTTCGTTGATATCCTGATTTTCCATATTCAATAACTATTTTACAGAGTTGTTTGTCAAAGATTCTGCCAAATAGCAAATATGGACATTAAGGCAGAAAAAATTATTTGCCTGAAAATGTCTGATACAATAAATAAACATTCAGAATAATAATGATGATAGAAATAGCCCAAACACAGATCTTCATGAATGGTTTATTGACGAAATCGCCCATTTTAGCTTTATCATTGGTGAACATAACGAGAGGGACTACAGCAAAGCTGAGTTGCATAGATAATATGACCTGGCTTAAAACCAATAGGTCTGTTGTTCCCTTTTCACCATACAGGATGGCTACTATTAAAGCTGGAATCACTGCAATAAGTCTGGTTATTAATCTTCTCAACCAGGGTTTTAATCTGATATTTAAAAAGCCTTCCATTACAATTTGTCCTGCTAAAGTTCCTGTTAATGTAGAATTTTGACCCGAAGCCAATAAAGCGATTGCGAAAGCAATACTTGCCATAGAGGCTCCCAGAATAGGGGTAAGCATTTTATAAGCATCATGGATATCTGCAACATGTTTATTTCCGGTAATATGGAAAGTAGCAGCAGCAAGAATCAGAATAGCAGCATTAATGAAAAAAGCGAGCATTAGAGAAATAGTACTATCTAGTGTAGCAAATTTTATAGCCTCTTTTTTACCTTCTTTATCACGGGTATAATCTCTTGTTTGTACAATACTGCTGTGTAGATAAAGATTGTGAGGCATTACGGTTGCTCCCAGGATTCCGATCGCGATATAGAGCATGGCAGGATTTTGAATGATTTCCTTTTGAGGAATCAGTCCTCCTAACATTTCATTAATTGCAGGTTTGGAAATGACAATTTCATAAACGAAACAAGCAAGGATAATAAAGATAAGCCCACCTACAATACTCTCTATCCATCTGAATCCTTTTGCTTGTAGCAAGAGAATAAGTAATACATCTACTGTAGTGATCACAATACCCCAGGTCAATGGAATATGGAAAAGCAGGTTAAGAGCAATTGCTGAACCTATGACTTCCGCGAGATCACAAGCTGCGATAGCAATTTCACAAAGTATCCATAAAATAAAATTAGTGGTAGGATTAAAATGATCCCTACAGGCCTGTGCAAGATCTCTTTCCGTTGCTACACCTAATTTTACAGATAAATGCTGTAAAACCATTGCAAAAATATTAGAGATGAGTATAACTGAAAGTAAGGTATAGCCAAACTGTGCACCACCTGCAATGTCAGTGGCCCAATTTCCAGGATCCATATATCCTACGGCAATCATTAAACCAGGTCCGGCAAATGCAAGATATTTCCTCCAAAAAGAACCATTTTTTGGGACTTTTATGGATGAGTATACTTCTGGTAATGAATGGAGTGTTTTATCTTTTCGCCAAGGCGCCTTTGTATTTAAATTCATAAATGTTAGAAATGACTAACAAATTTAATTAAATAAATGAAAATAGAAAACTTAATGACAAAAAAATCCCGAAAAAAACTTTCGGGATTTATGTGTAATGTATTCTTTTAGATTATTTTGCGAATCTGATAGACATTTTTCTGTCTACGGCTCTTTCTGCATCAGAAGCTTTAGCATCTACTGTAGCAAATTTACTTCCGTATCCATCAGCTCCTATTACTTGTGCTCCAAGATTTTGTTTTCCTAGCCAATCTTTAATATAATTAGCTCTTGCAGCAGAAAGTTTTACGTTGGAAGCTTCATTACCTGTTTTATCAGTATATCCTCCAATCTTAATTTTTGCTTCCGGGAAAGCTTTTAAAATAGCCACCAGGTTTTCTAACTGTCCTTGAGAACCTGCTTCTAATTCAGTAGAGCTTCCCATTTTGAAGTTGACATGGTCAAAGTCATACCAGGTAGTTTTCAATGCAGCATCGTCAGCAGCATTTTTATATCCACCAGATTTTAAGAATGCAATCATTTTGTCTTCCATTCCTCCTTTATAACCCTTAAGAGCAGTACCATTCAGGTCAATGTTCTCATCAACTTTTGCAGGCGCAGCCACTGTTGCTGCTGTATCTGTAGGAGATACTGCTGTAGCGGTATCAGAATGTGTTCCAGTAGAATCTGCTCCCATTGTTGTGGTAGTCGTTTCTTTTTTCTCACATTGCTTCCATAAGAAATATCCTGCAGCAATCAATAATAAAAGTGGAAGTAACCATTTCCAGATTGACCCTCCACCTTGATTGTTGTTGTTATTATTGTTAAATTGTTCTTTTATTTCTCTTGTTCCCTCTGATACACTTTCTTTGGCTGTAGCAACACCTTCAGCGATGTTATCTTTGGCTGTAGAGGTAACTGATGAAACCGTTTCTTTAGCCTGACCAAACCAGTTTTCTGCTCCCAAGCCAAAAGAAGCTAAAGAAAGTCCTGCTGGTAATAAAGAAGAAACAATGCCTTTTTGGTCATTTAATAAACTTGAAATTCCAGATTGGCCCAAGTTATTATCAGCTGCGTATTTTCCTACTGTACCTACTGTTGCCCCTGTTACTAAGTTGAGCAAAGAGCTGGAGGAATTATTACTAATTCCAGCAAAAGTAGCAATAGAATTGACTAAGCCACTAACCTTGTCACCAAATATGGAGGATAATAGGCCTGTGATTACAGAATTATTTGAAGAACCACCTAATAAATTACTTAAAATTCCACTAGATGAAGCTCCGGAAATTGCATCTAAAACACCAGGATTATCAGCATTATTAGCTAATCCACCCACAACTGCAGGCAATAGCCCGCCAATTGCTTTTGAAATACCAGACTCACTTTCTCCAAACTGTGAAGCAGCCTGAGAAACTAATGCGGGACCCAATTGTCCTTTAATTAAATCAATAACGTTTAAAGACATAATAAATATTTTTTTAGATTAATGTTGACATAAAATTAAACAAAAATCTGTCCAAATGTCATTTTTTTTAAATATTTATTTGAATTTCAACGTTTTTTTTGTAAATGATTAAAAAAATTAATACGCTTTAGCGAACAGAACTCGTCTTTTTGAAGGCTTTCCTGAAACAAGAGAAATTCCCTCTTCAACATCATCATCCAAAGGAATACATCGGATTGTTGCCTTTGTTTCTTCTTTTATTTGTTCCTCTTCTTCAGCTGTACCATCCCAGTGAGCATAAATAAAGCCACCTTTTTCTTCCAGTACTTTTTTAAACTCTTCATAGGTATCAACCTTAGTCAGATTATCTTTCCTGAAATTAAAGGCTTTATCGTAAAGGTCTTTTTGAATTGTTTTTAATAACTCTTCAATATGAGAATCTAACCCTTCAAGAGAGTGGGTTTCTTTGGTAAGATTATCTCTTCGAGCTATTTCAACCGATTTGTTTTCAAGATCTTTTGGACCAATGGCAATTCTTATTGGAACTCCTTTTAGTTCATATTCAGCAAATTTCCAACCTGGTTTATTTTGAGTATCATTGTCAAATTTCACAGAAATACCTTTAGCCTTCAATTTAGCCTGGATGTCCGAAGCAACTTCACTTATTTCGTTTAATTGTTCCTCTCCTTTGAAGATTGGAACGATTACAACTTGGATTGGAGCAAGGGTAGGAGGTAACACCAATCCGAAGTCATCAGAGTGTGTCATAATAAGTGCCCCCATCAATCGGGTAGATGTTCCCCAGGATGTAGCCCATGCATGTTCAATTTTTCCTTCTTTATTGGTGAATTTTACGTCAAATGCTTTTGCAAAGTTTTGACCTAAGAAATGAGAAGTTCCAGCCTGAAGGGCTTTCCCATCCTGCATTAATGCTTCTATACAGTAAGTTTCATCAGCTCCTGCGAATCTTTCAGATGGAGTTTTTAATCCCTGAACAACAGGCATTGCCATAAAGTTCTCAGCAAAATCTGCATAAACGTTATTCATTTTTTCTGCTTCTTCAATAGCCTCATCTTTAGTAGCGTGAGCGGTATGCCCTTCCTGCCATAAGAACTCGGAAGTTCTCAGGAATAAACGTGTTCTCATTTCCCAACGTACCACATTGGCCCATTGGTTGATCAGGATAGGTAGATCTCTGTATGATTGGATCCAGCTTTTATAAGTGTTCCAGATGATCGCTTCTGAAGTTGGACGAACAATAAGTTCTTCCTCCAGCTTAGCATCCGGATCTACTATTAGTTTATGAGGATTATTAGGATCTGTTTTTAATCTGTAGTGAGTAACAACGGCGCATTCTTTTGCAAAACCTTCTGCATTTTTTTCTTCAGCCTCAAATAAGCTCTTGGGCACAAAAAGCGGGAAATAAGCATTAACGTGACCTGTTTCTTTGAACTTTCTGTCCATTTCATCACGCATTTTCTCCCAGATTGCATATCCATATGGTTTAATAACCATACTTCCGCGCACTCCTGAATTTTCAGCCAGATCTGCTTTTACAACTAACTCGTTATACCACTTGCTGTAATCTTCGCTCCTTGCGGTTAATTTCGCCATTATTATTTAATTTTTTTTTAACTTTTTAACATTATTGTTATCTAAAAATAAAAATCTATTTTTGATAGATTTTTTAACCGATGTTTGGTACATTTTTGGTACACATTGCAAATATAATTTAAATTAAAAATTTTTACGTTATCATGAAAAAAAATATACATAAAAATTTATTTGGTATGCTAAAATCCAAAGGCGTTTTAGCAATATCAGGTGGATTGCTACTGATGTCTTGTGGTGCGCAAATGGGTGGGTACAGCGAGACCGACGGGGTCTATTATGATCCCAATAAAGATACGCTGCCAGAGGGAGTGATCATCAATGGAGGAAACAGGGTAGGTGAATATTATGATTACTACCAGGATTCAAACGTTATCCAAAATGCCGAAACGAATTCTAAAGATCAGGATAACAAATACAGCACGTGGGGAGGAAACTCTTGGAACAATACAGCTACAGATTCTGACTGGGGCTCTTTTGCCGGAAGTCAAACCAACTACTACGACAATTCCTGGGGTTCGCCTTGGGGCTGGGGAGGCTGGTATGGCGGTTATAGCCCTTATTGGGGCTGGAACCGAGGCTGGGGTATGTCCTTTGGTTGGGGCGGTTCATGGGGTTGGGGCGGCTCTTGGGGCTGGGGCAATCCTTGGGGCTGGAACTACGGATTTGGTGGATTTTATGACCCATTCTGGGGTGGTGGCTACTATGGTGGTTATTACGGAAACCCATACTGGGGCTGGGGAGGCGGATACTGGGGTAATGGATATTACAACAGACCTGATTACCGAAGAAGTGGAGCTAATGGAAGACTTGGTTATGGTTTAAACGGATATAACGGAAGCAATGGTTCCGTGTATAGAAATAATATTAACAATTCAGCATTTAGAAATAATTCAGCCGGTTCCGGATTCAGAAACAACAATAATGGCTCTGGATTCAGAAATAACAATGGCAATTATACTGGTGGATTCAGAAATAATAATTCAGGATTCAGAAATGGAAATATGAGTGGTAACAATAACGGATTTAGAAATAATAATTCCGGTTACCGTAATCCTAATATGAACACACAAAGTCCTAGACCAAACTACGACAGCCAACCTAGATACAGAAATGACAGTGGATTCAGATCTGGTGGATTTAATTCCGGATCAGGCGGTGGCGGATTCAGAGGAGGTTCTTCCGGTGGTGGCGGTGGATTTAGATCTGGCGGCGGCGGTGGCGGCGGTTTCAGATCAGGAGGTAGATAATTTTCAACTTAATAACTATTCAAAAAATAATGTTAAAAAAATCTTTAGTAGTGATGAGTATTTCTGTGGCTTATTTTGCACAGGCGCAGGATGTCTCTACGATCAGGAACTCCATTGATGTTTACTCTAATACTCCAATGATAGGTTCGTCAAAGTTCAATGCGATGGCGGGATCTAATGGAGCGTTGGGAGGAGATGCTACTTCATTGATGACCAACCCTGCCGGATTGGGTGTTGCTATAGCAGGAGATGTATCTGCGACTTTATTTCTTTCTAACAGTAAGAATACAAGTTCTATAGCTGGATCTTCAGTTGACTATAAAATTGATAAATTTACTCTTGGAAATGCCGGAGGTGTGGCGACGATTCAATTGATGACAGAGTCTCCATGGAAATTTATTAACATAGGTGCCAACCTCTCAACACAATCTATAGAGGATTATATTGAAAGCCCGGGAAATACGAATATCAAAATTCCTAAGAATTTGGTAGATGCTGGTGGAAATGCTGTTGTAGGAAATCTGTCTTATATGGGACATGCATATAACAGATATGGAAATCAGACCAAATTTAATCTGGGTGTAGGGGCTAATTATAACAACTCATTATATCTTGGTGCCAGTATCAATATGCACTATGCTGAAATTGATCAATACGACAGTGCTATGTTGGGGCTTAACTTAGATGGATCTGTTAATACATTTGATAAACAATATTCTCCCTTCTCTGAAAAATCAAGTGGTTTTTCAGCGACAGTTGGGGTTATTGGAAAGTTAAGTAACCAGTTTAGATTAGGTGCGGCAATTGAGACACCAACATGGTGGAACATAGACAGAGTTTTTCGTGAGTATTCAATAGGAAATGATGGTGTTTTATATAACAACTATGTAGAAGACAGAAACTTCAGATCGCCAATGAAGGCAACTGTAAGTGGAGCCTTTGTTCCTAATAAAAACTTTGCCATCAACGTAGACTATACTTTAGGTTTAACAAAGCCTAAATACGAAGTACAGGGTGCTGCTGAAAGAG
Source organism: Chryseobacterium paridis (assembly GCF_016595215.1). Lineage (GTDB taxonomy): Bacteria > Bacteroidota > Bacteroidia > Flavobacteriales > Weeksellaceae > Chryseobacterium > Chryseobacterium paridis. The sequence continues at coordinate 263,030 of NZ_JAENHK010000007.1, forward strand.
AGTTGAATTCTTTCTTTAGTGATAACTACAAAAACCTCTCAGAAGTAAAAGTAGGGGCAGAATATAGAATTAAAGCATTTAGATTAAGAGGTGGTTATTCTTACGCCTCAAGTCCTTTTGATGCTGTAACAATCAATGCTTATTCAAATGCAGGAGTTGCCGGAGATACTAATTACAGTAATCTGATCCTTGGTGAAAGAAATACGATAGGAGCTGGTGTTGGATATGATTTTGGAAACTTTTACGTAGATGCAGCTTACCAGAATGTTAGTTCAAAATATAATAACCCGTTCCTTCAGGGCAGTGCCGCTAATGGAACAGGATACTACTCGGGAGATTTTGATGTGAATACACCAACCTCTGTTGTTTCTAGTGTAAAAAATAACAGAAGTAACTTCTTCCTTACAGTCGGCTGGAAATTCTAATTTCCGGATTGTGTAGCGAGTGATTAAATTGAGGCTCCGAATTTTTAAATTCGGAGCTTTATTTATTATAATCAGTCTGGATTTTGAACCAGATTAGGCTGAATTTGTATCTGTTGTTCAGGAATATATTCTATTATTCTGTTGTTTGTATAAGGTACAGTATAGAATGGATTGTTTCCGCTCAGATGGGTACCTGGATACTCTCTGTTAAGGGTTAGTTTATTTCTGAAAATATCATACTTTCTTTGCGCTTCAAAAGCCAGCTCAAGTCTTCTTTCTTCAAGAGTCGTATCTAAAAGAGTTTGTCCGGCAGGAACAGAGGTGTATGCCGGAATTCCAGCTCTTACTCTGATCGTATTAATATCTGCCAGTGCAGAAGCTGTATTTCCTTTTTTTGCAAATGCTTCAGCTCTGTTAAGGTATATTTCTGCTAGCCTTAAAATAACCGGAGACCACAATTGGGGAACACCTTCCTGCAAAGAACATTTTAAGATATAAAATTTAGGATATCCATTTCTTTTATCCATATCATTTCCTAAATTGACATAGGTTTTACTACCTCCTGAATTAATGAAGTAATAATTGGTTTTATTAGGGAGTACTTCAGAGAATACCTGATAATTGATATTATTCATTGTAAAATAGGTGTTGCTACCTTGCTGAAATGTTTTCTGAAAGCTATAATTATAAGTTACTCCTCCTGAAGCATTCGTGCCTTGCTGTACCCAATAAGCGACCGGTGTAGCAGGAGTGATGTATTTTGGAGAAATAAATTTCAATCTTGCATCCTGTGGATTTTTATTAATGAGATCCAGATACGAAGAAGATGCATACATTTCGCCCCAACCTACATTTTGAATAGTTGCATACATGGATCCTATGGTATACCAACCATCACTATAATCACCGTCTCTGTTATATTTGAATGCAAAGATGGTTTCTTTATTTGTTTCAGGGGTCTTGGTTGCATAAGAAGGTAGTTCAGCATTAGACAAGAGAGAATACTTCCCTGAATTGATCACCTTATCAGCATATTCGATTGCTTTATCATTATTTTCCATGTACAGATATACTCTGGACAGTAGTGCCTGGGCTGCTTCTTTAGAGGCATATGTATTGTTTTTATCAAGGGTCATCAGCTGTTCGGCCTTTTTAAGGTCACTTACGACCTGATCATATATGGCACCAACTGTTGCCCGACCAGGTAGTTCGTTCACGTCATCAGAAGTCTTTAATGGTACTCCAAGATTTGCTGTTCCCTGACTGTAAGGTTTTCCAAATACATTTACCAGTGAGAAGTATACATAAGCCCTAAGGAAATAATTTTCACCAATCAGTTGATCGGTATTGGCGTCTTTTCCTTCAGAGATTTTTGAAATCACCCGATTACAGCCGATAATTGCTTTGTACCCCGCATTCCAGATCGTATTGGATCGGCCATTATTTTTAATGCTTCGGTAATTATAATAGTAGAAAAACTGATCAGTTGTGGTTCCGCTGATATCGATATTATCACCTCCATATTCACCAATTCTGTAAAGGTTATTGAAAAAACCACCTCCGTCTGCATCTCCTTTTAAAAGAGCATAGTTTCCAAGCGTAATGGTTTGTAATCCTGTGGGATCTGTTAATATTTCGTCAGATTCTTTGGAGTTGTATGGAGATCGGTCTATGTCGCATGCAGTCAGGGTTAATGCTGCTAATACTAAAAATATTTTTTTCATGATTTTTTACAATTTAAAATGAGAAGTTAATACCTAAAGAAAATCTTCTTGGGATGGGATATATTGCTCCAGCGGTGCCAGAGTATGTGGTTTGACTATCTGCCGGCCCTACTTCCGGATCTACTCCTGAGAATTTAGTGATGGTAAATAAGTTTTCCCCCATAATGTAAATACTTGCTGAGGTTACTTTGATCTTTTCTGTCAGTGATACCGGGAAATTATAACCTAACCTCACTGATCTTAGCTTCAGGTAGCTCGCATCTTCCAGGTAGCGTGAAGAAGGTTTGTTGGTCAGGGTATTGTTATTGAAAATGGCTACCGGATGGGTTGCAATATCACCAGGTTTTTCCCATCTGTTCCAGCCATCTTTTAATGCCATTTGATTATAGTAAGGATAAGCTCCATCGGAATCAAATAATTCCCTGTATGAATTATAAATCAGCCCTCCTTGTGAGAAATAGACATTCGCATTAAGGTAGAAACTCTTTACCGTGAGATTGGTACTTACAGATCCATAATAATCTGGTGTAGCTGCACCAACGATCTGTAGGGTAGCCTGATTGTAATTGGAGGTCAGGCTTTTGCTTCCATCAGCATTGACTACTTCCCATTGTCCGGCACCATTGTCTGGATTTACACCCATCCATTTTCTCATATAAAATGAAGTAACATCATTTCCGGCAATCGCCGCCCGGTTATTAGATAAAAGCTGTGTACTATTATTTCTCGTCGAAAGAACCCTGTTTTTATAGGTGCTGATATTAAACCCGAAATCCCAATTAACATTATCTGATTTCAGGATCGCATAATTGAAACTAAATTCCCAGCCCTTGTTCCGAACATCTCCAACATTCAAATATTGTTGGTCAACCCCCGTTAATGAAGGAAGAGTAACCAGCATTAATAAGTTTTTAGTTTTATTATTAAAATAATCAATATTCAGACTTAATCTGTTGTTGAATGCTCTGATGTCCGTACCAATATTATTCTGATAGATCGACTCCCATGTTAAATTCGGATTCCCTAACTGGTTCCAGGTTGCACCAATTTGCCCATTATAAGTTTGTGTCAAACTATATAGATCCTGCCATCCATAATTTGGGCTTGGGGTATTTCCTACAAGGCCTCTGCTGGCTCTTAACTTCCATTCATTAATCTGTTTTACATGGAAGAATTTTTCCTTTTGAATGTTCCAACCTATACTATAAGAATAAAATAATCCATTTCTTTGACTGGCTCCGAATGCAGAAGAAGATTCACTTCTTAATGATCCCTGAACGAAATATTTTTTATCATAAACATATTCAGCGTTGAACAGGAAAGCATTGTAGGCTCTGTCATACTTAGTTCCCGATGGCTTCCTTCCTGTTGTGGCCCCGGTGTCAAAGATGTCTGTTCCGGGAACTACACCATAAACACCTGCTTTTGATAATTTGTAGTACCTGTCGGTATATTCATAGGCTGCTAAAGCATTTACATTGTGGATGCCAAAGTCTTTATCAAATTTCAACATCTGATTAAAAAACTTGCTTATATCCTTAAGATAAGATTCTGTTAATTCACCTTTATTACTTACTCCAGGTATAGATCTGGGATCTACATATTTCATATCATCAAAATTTTTATAAGTGACATTATTAGTAGTGACAAACTTCAGGTAATCCGTAAATTTAATTTCTGCATCTAGATTCCCAATCAAATCCAACTGATTGCTTTTACCGTAATTCCATTGCAAATCATATAAATAATTATTGAAATCCCTTCCATACCATGTTCCTTTATAAGCTTCATCCAGTCTGATTAATTCTCCATTGCTGTCTCTGGGATTATCCCATGGCATGTTGAGATACATTTGATAGAGTGAGCCTTGTCTGTCTTTTCCAGTCGTATATGATAAGCTTACTTTTGGCTTTAAGGTTAGCCAGGATTGTACTTTTTGTTCATGGTTGATTCTAAATGATAATCTATTGAAATCATAACTTTTTACGGTTCCGGTTTCATTATAGTAATTTCCTGAAATGTAGGTTTTGGAAGTCTGGGAGCCTCCTCTGAAGTCTATCGTATAGTTTTGTACTGCACCCGTTTGCGTTCCATTTTTCAGCCAGTCGTAACCTTTGTTTCTAACTTCTCCGGGTAATGCTGGTGCATTTTTGAGTGAGGTGAAGTAGTCATAGAGCTGGATTCCATCCATGAGCTTAAAGCGCCCATTATTAAAAGTGTTAAAAGAATTGTTCATGGAAACACTTAATGTTCCCTTTCCGGAAGTACCGGACTTTGTAAATACCTGAACAATACCATTTGCTCCTCTGGATCCATAGAGTGCCGTGGAGGTAGCATCTTTTAGGATATTAATACTTTCTATCTGGTTGGGATCCAAATTCGGGGTCCCGGTCATCATAACTCCATCTACGACCCATAAAGCCTGGCTGGGACCATTGATAGTAGAAGTTCCTCTTATTTTTACAGTGGCCGAAGATCCCGGGGCACCACCTCCTAAGCTAACCTGAGCTCCGGATGCTTTTCCTTGTAGAAGACTTGATACATCTGAAGTGTTCGCGTCTTTTAATTTCTTGTCAGAGATAATTGAAACTGCTGCTGTAAGGCTGGATCTTTTCTGTGTTTTGTATCCAACGACGACAACGTCTTCAATGCTATGTTCTCGTAAAGAATCTGTCTTGTTCTGGGTTTGAGCCGATAGTAATCCGGACAATAAGAAAAAGAAGACCCCCGTCTTCTTGAGATTTTTTGTTTTAAAGGTCATACATGTGATTTCTGGTATGCCGAATATACAAAAAATTGTCAACTAGATCTCTGATAAGTGATAAATTGTGTTAATTCATTAAGTTAAATTTAAATTATAGTGGTGAAATAAGTATTAATTGCAATTAATAAGTGTTTTTTTTGCAGATGTAAAAATTGTAATTTACGCTATATGTTGCTTATAATAAGGGCTTTAATGCGAGTGTGAAAGATGCATAAGAAGTGCCAGAGAAACTCCTACACAAACCAATCCTATTTTAGTCCAGTCAATATTATGATTTTTATTGCTTTCAAAAATAATTACCGAAGAGATATGGAGGAAAATACCACCTACGACAGCCAGGAAGTAAGGTTGGAGATCAGGATTAAAATAGTTACCCAGGAGCATTCCCATTGGTGAAGCGAGCGCAAACAATGCGATGATCATGTAGGTAGGATAGGGTGACCTGCTCTGACCTTCCTTTCTGTTGAATAAGAACGCTCCCAAAATAAAGGAAATAGGAATATTATGAAAAACAATTCCTAAAAGGTAAGGTGATAAAACCTCCTTTTCATTAGCCAAAGGGATTCCTTCTATAAAAGCATGCACAAATAAGCCTACCATGAGGGCAACAGGTAGAATATTATGGTCACTGTGATGATGGAAATGACCGTGTTCGAAACCTTTGGTTAAAGCCTCTAAAATCATTTGCAGCAGAACTCCAAAGATGACAAAAATACCTATCACACTGCTTTTCTCTGAAGTATAAACCTGTGGGAAAACCTCATTCAAACAAATGGTGATCAAAAAACCTGCACTTAGAATCAAAAGATTCTTTGCTAGCTTTTCTTTTTTACCAAAATGCTTTCCAAGGAATACCCCTGCAATTACACTTAAAATCAGTAGAAGAACTATGATCATGCTTTTTTCTTAAATAAATTGATACAACGAGGTGAATCTTCTTTTTTAAAATCGTTCAACTGATAATCACCCCATATTTTTATTCTTTCAAAACCACATTCCAAAGCGTATGAGTTGATCTCTTCCAATGTATGAAGTTTTACTTTTTCAAAGAAATGATAAGGTTTGCCTTTTGATTCAAAGCGGATATCCTTGATAATATGTCTTCCTTCGATCTTTTTACGAATTTTAAAATCGATATCTCCACGATTAATAATAGATTCAGGAACGATCTTGTTTCTTACATATTCCTCGTTAAGATAGTCCAATACAAAATAACCTCCAGGCTTTAGAACAGAATAAACAGATTGAAAAACCTTTTTGTCATCACTTTCCCGGTCGAAATATCCAAAACTCGTAAACAAATTGAAAACAGCGTCCATAGGATCAGCATCAATAGGATTTCGCATATCGTGAACATTAAAGATAAGAGTCTGATTTTCAAATTGCTTGTCAAACTCTATACTTTGTCTTGATAAATCGAGCCCTAAAACGTCATATCCTAATTTATTAAGGAACACTGAATGTCTTCCCTTTCCACAAGCTAAGTCGATAATTTTAGATGAAGGAGGTAGCTGAAGACTAGCAGTAAGCTCTGTAATGAAGTTTTCTGCTTCCGTATAATCTCTATTGCTATAAAGTAAATGATAATAAGGGGTATCAAACCAAGATTCAAACCATTCCATAATGCAAAAATAACTAAATTTGTGCGGTAAAAGGAAAAGTATTTTAATATTGAGAGATTGAAAAATTCAATTGATTCAGATATTGAGCAGCTAATCTTTTAGTTTTTAAATTATTAAATCTTTCAATGACTATTTATGGATACAGAAAATATAAAAATTCAGATAAAAACCTTCTTTGGGCTGGAGCAAGTTTTAGCAGAGGAAATTAAGAAATTAGGAGGTAGAAATGTTGAGGTGAAAAACCGTGCAGTAAATTGTGAAGGAGATCTGGGTTTTCTTTATAAAATCAATTATTCAGCAAGAACAGCGTTGAAAATTTTGGTGCCGGTTTTTGAGTTCAAAGCTTTTAATCAACACCAATTCTATGATAAGCTTTTTAAGATGGAATGGGAACAGTTTATGGATGTGGATCAGTCATTTGCAATCGATTCCACTGTAAACTCTGAAACATTTAAGCATTCGCAATTTGTTACGCTTAAAATGAAAGATGCTATTGTAGATTACTTTCAGGAAAAATTCAAAAGACGTCCTAATGTAGAACCTAAAAATCCAGACATTAAATTCCATCTGCATATCGATAGGGAACTGGTGACCATTTCTTTAGATTCTTCCGGTGATCCTTTATTTAAGAGAGGATATAGAAAAGAACAAGGTGAAGCACCGATCAATGAAGTATTAGCCAGTGGAATGCTTCAGCTTGCAGGTTGGGATGGGAAAGGGAATTTTCTTGACCCGATGTGTGGTTCGGGAACTCTTTTAATAGAAGCTGCAATGATTGCTCTGGATCTTCCTGCTCAGATTTTCAGAAGGAGATTTGCATTCCAGAACTGGAATAATTATGATGCTGATTTATTCACAAAGATCAAAGAATTCAGAGTTAACAGAGTACGAGAGTTTCATGGAAAGATCATAGGTTACGATATTGATGGAAAAATGCTGAATGCTGCCAGTGTAAATATTGAAGCTGCTGAAATGGAAGATATCATCGAAGTTAAGAGACAAAACTTTTTTGAATCTAAAAAGGAACTTTTCCCATTACTCATGGTCTTTAACCCTCCGTATGATGAAAGAATCTCGATTAATGATGATGATTTTTATAAGAAAATAGGAGACACCTTCAAAACACATTATCCGAATACTTTGGCTTGGCTGATCTCTTCAGATCTGGAAGCTGTAAAGAAAATAGGACTTCGCCCATCGAGAAAAATTAAGTTATTCAATGGTAAATTGGAAACAAGATTTTTGCAGTACGAAATGTATGAGGGAACGAAAAAAGTTCATAAACTTGAAAATCAATAAATATGATATAAAGCCTTCCAATCTGGAAGGCTTTTTGCTTTCTGATGGTCAGATTAAAATATGCATGAATGTCCTGGAATATTTTTGAAATTATAGATGTTACTCTTGATGCGTTGGATTTGTTGGGTGGCTCATCTACACCTAATTGGAAAAGAGATCAAAGGCCTAAGAAAAGAAAAAAATCAACATATAATGTAGAATGGATGAGTGTTGGTATGGCTTTTATAAGTGCCGTTATCCTATTTTCTATTCTTAAAGAGCCTCTACCTGTACAATATCCTGTTCAAACAATGGTTATTGCCGCGTTAATTGGGATTTCTATATCGGCAGTGGGATTTATTGGACTCTATTTTGTGGAATTATTTTATTTCAGGAATATATTTTCTATGATCTTTTTCTGCTCTTCCGTAATCTTTTTTTCAACATCATTACTATTATGGTTGTATTTTAAGTCTGGTTTGTTCTAATGAAGGATTAACAGCATAATTTTATTTTATGTTTTTGTTAAATTTTAAGGTATTTTATTGTACGTCTGCTTATTTGAAATAACATGATCATTTTTATGATTTTTTTAATGTCATTGTTGTTTTGTTTTATTGTTAATTAATGATTTTAAATTTCGTTGATAAAATAGTAGGTGATTTTGATAATTTATTATTAATTAATTGTTAAGGTTTGTTTTAGATTCGTAATAAACAGTTAAATACTTTTATTATGAAAAAAATTAGTGTACAATCTCTACTTATCCTATTGATAGGTGTTTTCAGTGTAATCTCGTGTAATTCCGACCGCTTGGAGGAATCAGGTGCTCCTCAAGGAGAGTCCTTATCGAATAAAGGCAATCAAACCTCAAAGGTTGCAGCTTTTGGGAAAAATCCACTTTCTATCATGTATGTAGAAGTAAACAGCAATGATATTAGAGAGGTAGGGAAATACAAACTGGCAGATGGAAGGCAGCTTTTTGATGTTGCTATTATTTTTGCTGCAAACATCAACTACAATACTTCTACTCAAAAAGCATATTTATCTTTTAACACTCAGGTTACAAATGTTCTTACTAATAAAGATACCTACATAAAACCTCTACAGGATAAAGGGATCAAAGTAATGCTGTCCATCCTTGGAAATCATCAGGGAGCCGGATTTGCTAATTTTCCAAACCAGGCAGCTGCTCAGGCTTTTGCTCAGGAATTGGCTGATGCAGTAAATACCTATGGCCTGGATGGAATTGACTTTGATGATGAATATGCAAATTATGGTGCAAATGGAACAGGACAGGCTAATCAGTATTCATTTGTTTATCTCGTGACAGCATTGAGAGATTTACTTCCTAATAAGATTATTTCTTTTTACAATATTGGTCCTTCTGCAAGTAATCTTTCTTACAATGGTGTGACAGTTGGGTCAAAAGTTGATTATGCCTGGAATCCATATTACAGTACTTATTCTGCTCCTAATATTCCAGGGTTGGATAATGCCCATAAAGGTGCAGCAGCTGTAAATGTAAATCCTTCTACTTCAAGTTTTACAAGCAGTTCTACAGTGAATAATTATGCGCAGAGAACTAAAGATGATGGATATGGTGTTTTCTTATATTATGATTTAGGAGCGACCAATATAGCCTCTTATTTTTCCGGAGCTACTAATATACTGTATGGACAAAACACGACTTATGGAGATGGGACAACAACGCCAACTACCGGAATTACCTCAGGTGCGACTTATCAGTTGGTTTCCGGGACTAACGGAACAAGTATGCTGGATGTTTTGAATGCTGGTACGACAGATGGTACCAAGGTTCAGCTATGGGGATCTAATGGTAACACTGCACAAAAATGGAAAATTACCGATGTAGGAGGAGGGTATTATAAACTTCAGCCTTTAAATGCTCCTACGAAATCTTTAGATGTATCCAATTCAGGCACTACAAATGGAACACAAGTTCAGATTTATACTGATAATGGGACTAATGCTCAGAAATGGAAAATAACATCTGTAGGAAACGATTATTATACATTGTCGCCTGCTCATGCTTCAGGTTTTAATCTTGATGTAAATAATGGTTCTGCGACTAATGGGACAAAAATTCAGATTTGGACAGCTAATACAGGGAATGCCCAAAAATGGAAATTGGTAAAACTATAATTTTTAGTAATAATTTGTAATAATTAATTGTAAGGGCAAATTTCAAATTGAAATTTGCCCTTTTTTGTTTCTTTTATCTGATCATAGATGGTGCATAACCATATTGTTTTTTAAAAGCATATGAAAAATGTGATAAATCTTCAAAGCCTACTTCCATGAAGATATCGGAGGGTTTCTTATTCTTTTCGGTAAGATGATAAAAAGCCAGTTCCAACCGTTTCTGTGTAAGCCAGCGTTGAGGGGTTTCCTGATAGGTTTTCCTGAAATCCCGATTGAATGTTGATAGGCTTCTGCCTGTGAGATACCCAAATCTTTCTAACGGCATATTGAACATATAATTCTTCTCCATAAAGTCAACCAGATTGATCTTTCCAGGTTCTTCAAAATCAGCTAAAACACGATCAATATCCGGATTTATTTCTCTTAGAATACTGATTGATTCCATGATTTTTAGTGAAGCAATATTTTCCGGAAAAGGCTGTGTCATTTCAAAATAAGGGATTAAAGAAGCCAGGCAGCTTTCCAATAAAGGATGATTACTAAAGCTAAAAATCTCAGGATCCTTTCGTATTATGGTTTGTTCTGTATCAATATGAGAATAGAATTCTTTCAGGCGCTCCGTGGTAAGATGCATGACCACGGCTTTATGTGGACGTCCATCCTTTGGATAATTTATGATCGTGGCTAACTGATTTCTGGGTATAAGAAAGATATCTCCCGACGTAAAATGGTAAGAACGATCCGCCTGAATTATTTTCGTTTCACCGGATATAAACCATACCAACATATGAAACTCAAAAACAGTTTCAGTCTTGAAGAGCTTGTCATCATAGGTAGAAAGTTTGATATCCGGTGTAATATATTTGATATGAAAATCCATGATTTTTAGTTTTCAATAACAAAATTATTCATTTATAATTCATTATTCAACATTGAAATGAATTCCTGTCATTTCTTCGCTTAGTTTCCATAAACGTTCTGCATTTCCTTTATCCAGAGAATAATATTGTACACCTCGTATGGTTGAAGGCTGATCAAATCTGTGCTCAATTTGGCCATTATCAATTTCTGCAATGTCACAATTTTCACAATATACACCTCCGATAGTATCTAACAACGGACTTGTTGCACACCAAACAGTAGTTGCCGCTCCCTGTGGGATTGTTTTTAAGCTTGCTTCTACTTCGGGTTTTATGTTTCCGTCAGCATCATGCGTTCCCAATTGTTTAAAAAGTTCAATAGGCTCTTCTCTGCCAAGATCCGTTCCGTAAACAGACCCGGGGTGTAAAGAATAGGCTCTTACATTAAATGCTTTAGCTTTTGCATCCAATTCAACGGCAAAAAGATTACTTGCAGTCTTTGATTGTCCATATCCTAATAACGTCTGGTACTCACGGTTTTCAAAATTCGGATCATCGAAATCAAACGGTGCCATCTGATGTCCATAAGATGAAACATTGATAACTCTTGCTCCATTGGCTTTTTTGAGTGCGGGCCATAATCTTGCAGTTAACTGAAACTGTCCTAGATAATTGGTTGCTAATTGCGATTCAATTCCTCGGCTATCTCTTCGTAAAGGAACCCACATAATGCCCGCATTATTGATCAGCAAATCTAGTTTTCTATCTGAAGAAAGAAATTTCTTTGCAAATGAATCTATAGAAATCGGATCTATCAGATCGAGTTGTTCGATTTCAATATTTTGGATACCAGATAAGTTCCTTGTTGCTTTTTCAATATCTCTTGCTGGAACAATTACTTGTGCTCCGGCTGAAACCAATGTTTTGGTGGTTTCTAAACCTATTCCGGCATAACCGCCTGTAATAATCACTGTCTTTCCTGTAAGATCAATTCCTTTGATCACATCCGTAGTAGTAGATTGTGCATTAAAACCTGAATGGATAGGATTCTGTAAATTTTTGTCTTGTATCATTTTTTTTATCTTTAATTGTAAGACAAAGGTATGGGGTGTAATGAATTTTCATTTTGTTTAAAATGTCAATTTACTTTGTTTAAAATTTCATTCTTTTTAAAGATTAAAAGAATTTTGCTATATATCTGCCTGGATATACTATTAGGTGTTAATTTCGGTGAATACCTGTTAAACTGTTTGTATGTTCTTTTATGAATGGTTAATTTTGACAAATTTTCAATTTTGAAACCTACAATCTCCATCGTCATCGCTATATTTAATCGAAAAGATGAACTTTTCGAATTACTGAATTCCTTAACACAACAAACGGATAGGGAGTTTGAAATTATTATCGTGGATGATGGTTCTTTAATTGATCTTAAACCAACCATAAAAAACTTCGAAGAAATATTATTGATCAAATATTTCAGGAAAGATAATTCAGGACCGGGTTTATCAAGAAATTATGGAGCTCAAAGAGCTGAAAACGAATGGCTGGTTTTTGTAGACAGTGATGTAATTGTAGAAAAAGATTATATCGAAAATATTAAGAAAGATATTTTGCTGATCCCTTGTGATGCATTTGGCGGTGCAGACAAAGCCCATAAAGGATTTAATCTTATGCAAAAAGCCATTTCCTATTCTATGACTTCGGTTTTTACAACCGGAGGTATCCGTGGAAATAAAAAAGCAGTTTCGAAATTTCAACCTCGTAGTTTTAATATGGGGGTCAAAAAAGAGGTCTTTGATAAAGTAGGAGGTTTTTCCGAGATGAGAATCGGTGAGGATCCGGATTTATCGATGACACTCTGGGAGAATGGCTATACAACAGCTTTTTTTGACAGCATTGCAGTATATCATAAGCGTAGAGTGGATTTTGGAAAATTTTCCAAACAGGTATTTCAGTTTGGTTGTGCGAGACCAATTCTTAATCAGAGGCACCCTAACTATGTGAAGCTTTCTTTTGCTTTTCCAAGTCTGTTTTTATTGGGATATATCCTGGGCTTCATTGAGTATTTTATACTTGGAAGAGGAATCATTCTTGCTTTATATGGTTTATATACATTTCTTGTTTTCTTTCATGCTTTGTGGGTAACCAAAAATATAAGTATAGCAGGGATGGCGGTTATTTCTACTTATGTTCAGATGTTTTCCTATGGATATGGATTTTTAAAATCCTGGATCTTACTGAATGTTTTTAGGATGAAACCGGAAGATGCATTTCCAAAACATTACCATAAAAAATAAATGCTGTTGAAATTTCAACAGCACTTATTACAATGATAGATTAGTATATGGATGTGTTTTCATAGTGGAGAACGCCTGTTTTTACCATGCATTCTTTCATTTTTTGGTAGGTTCTTTCTATATCATGATCCAGACCTATTGAGAATCTGATCAAACCATCAGAAATTCCCATTGCCATACGCTCTTCTTCAGGAATTTCAGATGAGGTTGAGCTTCCTGAACATGAGAATAATGTTTTATAAAAGCCCAGACTTACTGCCAGATATCCTAAATTTTCTTGTTGCATCAGCTCCATTAGTTCATTGGCTTTGTCAGTTGTGCCTGCATCCAAAGTCATTAATCCTCCAAAACCATATTCTTCATGCATCATGCTCTTCATCAGTTCATGGTTTTTATGAGAAGGTAATCCCGGATAAGAAACCTTTAAACCATCGTGCTCGAATCTTTCTGCAAGATATTGGGCATTGTAACTATGTTGCTTCATACGGATGTGAAGTGTTCTGAGGTTTTTTAAAATGCTTGCGGAACGGAAGCTGTCCATTGTCGGGCCCAGTAGCATACATGCTCCATTATTTACATTTTTCGTGTCATTGATAAATTCCTGTGAACCACAATAAACACCACCTACAGTATCACTGCTTCCATTAATGAATTTCGTTAAACTATGAATCACGATATCAGCTCCCAATAAAGTAGGGGAGATGGAAAGTGGAGAGAAGGTATTGTCAACAATCAGTTTTAGATTGTGTTTTTTGCAGATTTCAGACAGTTTTCTTAGATCAGCGACTTCAAGAAGCGGATTGCTTACACTTTCACAATAGATAACTTTTGTGTTAGGTTTTATAGCATTTTCAATAGCTTCAATATTGTTGATATCTAAGAATGTTGTGTCAATATTAAAAGGAGGAAGGAAGTTTTTAAGAAACGCATAAGTTCCACCATAAATTGTTCTGCTGGAAATGATATGATCACCACTTTTACAAATCTGTAATAGAACAGAAGTAATTGCTCCCATTCCTGAAGCGGTAACATTAGCTGCTTCTGTGTTTTCTAATTTTGCTAAAGCCTGTGCTAGATACAAATTCATTGGAGATGAATGTCTTGAATACAAATAGCATCCTTCTGCATTTCCTTCGAAGGTATCAAACATCGTTTTAGCGGAAAGAAAAGTATAGGTTGAACTATCAGAAATTGAAGGATTTACTCCGCCAAATTCTCCGAAATATTGCAAATCCTGTATCTCATTTGCTGCGTTAAAATCTTCCATTGTTTTTGTTTTTAAATTTGAGTTATTTTAAGTTTTATTACAATGGTTGTTTTAAATATTAGAATATAAATCTATGATTTTGTATTAATTTAGAAAATATGTTTATTATATTTGATCATTATAAACTTTTTCCAAAAAAAAATCTATGAGCTTTGATGAAATTGATAAAAAACTGTTATCATTTTTACAGGAAGATTCCAAGCAGACAACCAAAGAGCTGTCTTACAAGTTAGGTTTGTCGGTTACAGCTGTATATGAACGTATACGTAAACTCGAAAACACGGGTGTGATTTCCAGATATGTTGCATTACTGGATAAGCATAAAATTGAGAGAGATTTTATGGTATTGTGCCACGTAAAGCTTATTCAGCATAAAAAAGAATATGTGCTACAATTTGAGAAAGAGGTGATGAACTTGAACGAAGTTACCGAGTGTTTTCATGTAAGTGGTGATTATGATTATATTCTTAAAATCTGTGTACAGGATATGGCGGATTACCGAAACTTTATGTTGACAAAGCTTACGACTTTAGAGCACATAGCAAGTACTCACAGTTCTTTTATGATCTCTGAAGTAAAAAATACAACGGCTGTTATCTTGTAGGAAGTGGACTATACAAGAACTCCATTCTTAGACGCAATAGGATCAGGGATGTCTTGTTCACCCATTATTTGCAGTACGTCAATCTCTATTGTTCTGCAAATGGATAACATGGGGATGTCAAACATTAATCCTCCAAAGGGGTTTTCAGAATAATCTCCAACCAGTTCCATAACGATATAGATCCATCCCACGATTACACAAAAAGGAATACTTGTCCAGATTCCCCAATCTCCCAATTTTGCAAATTCATTAACCAAGCCCAGTGGAAGAAGCATAATAAAAATGACATTGAAAACGAATGCTGTACTTGCAAACTGTCTTGGCGAAGGGAATTTTTTAATTCTTTCTGCCTGTCCCTGAAAATCGTAAAATTGATTGAGACAGCTTTGTAATTGCATCTGGTTAAAATCTGAGATTACCTTATCATTTTTGAGTTCATTGATTTCCTTTGCCTGTTTTGAAATCAGATAGGTAGCAAAGTTCTTGTAGTCTGACTGTAATGTAAACTCTTCTGTTGAAAGGTATTTATGTAAAAAAATAGGGGTTCTTCCATAATCAGGAAAACCGGCTTTCATAAGTCTATGACGCTTGATATTAATAGCTCCAAAATGTTTTTTCAGACTGATGTGCTCCCATTCGGTAGGAGTGAGAAGTTGCTCGCGGAAAGTATATAACCAGGCTATGTGGCGGTATGCAATTGCCTTTCTTCTCTCATTCAAATCGGTCTGGTTACCATCTTCCGTTTCAAAAGCATATAACATTGCAGCAAAGGAGCGGCTTGAGTTAACAATTGCACCCCATATTTTTCGGGCTTCCCATAATCTATCGTAGGCCTGGTTGTTTTTAAAACCAACGTAAAAAGCCTCTGCTGTACCAATTAATGCAAGAGGAACCCATGGAATGATCATCCATTGCCAATTGAAAAAGTAGTATATCGTAGCAACAAGAGTACACCAAGCAGCAAGCCATATTAAGTGGGAACCTGCAAGATTGAAAATTTGTTTATAATTAAAATACTTGGTTGTAATCATAAGAAATGGATGTGTTTTTATTTGGTGTGTCTTTAGCAAAATGGGTACCAAAGCTGACTTTGAAGCGTCGGTGTTTATTTTTTCACTGTGCTAAAGGAACTATTATTTCCTACATTTTATTTTCTAAAAGATAAATGTTTATTAAAAGTAATAAAAAATTGCATAAAAAAACCTCTATGTAAATAGAGGTTATATTTTTTATATAAATTTAATATTGGAGCATTTCTTCAATTTTCTTCGCCAGCTTCTCGGCATTTGGAAGCATTTCTTTTTCTAAGACCAGATTGATAGGTACTGCTGGGGTGTTTAGTGATCCCATTGTTTCTACTGGTGCATCAAGATACTTGAAACAGTTTTTAGAAATACGGTGAGCAAAGGCTTCTGCAAATGAATTATTGATCTGTTCTTCAGTTAGAACGATACACTTTCCATGTGCCTTTACTCGTTCGAAAACAAGTTCTTCATCCAGAGGAATTAATGTTCTTAAATCAATAACTTCAATTCTTCCATCAAAATTCTTAGCAGCTTCTTTAGCCCAATAAATCCCCATTCCGTAGGTTACCACCAATAATGTTCTGCCTTTAGATACTTCATTAGTATTGGCTTCAATAATTACTTTCCCTTTTCCAAATGGTAGAACATAATCTTCTGCAGGTTCTATCGTTTTAGCATCTTCAGTCCCGGGAACCTTACTCCAGTATAATCCTTTATGTTCCAACATAATTACCGGATTCGGATCATAATATGCTGCTTTTAATAAACCTTTAAAATCTGCAGCGTTGCTTGGGTAAGCTATTTTAATACCTTTGATATTGGCTAAAATACTTTCCACGCTACCACTATGGTAAGGGCCTCCACCACCGTAAGCTCCAATCGGAACACGGATAATATTGCTTACCGGAAATTTTCCATTGCTTAAGTAATTGGACTTGGATATTTCAGTGATCAGCTGGTTGATACCAGGATAAATATAATCTGCAAACTGAACTTCAACGATTGGTTTTAAACCAACAGCACTCATTCCAACCGTAGAACCTATAATATAAGCCTCCTGAATAGCAGTATTGAAAACTCTTTTGCTTCCGAATTTTTTACCCAGGGTAACGGTTTCACGGAAAACTCCACCAATTCTTTCTCCAACATCCTGACCGTAAAGTAAGGCTTCCGGATGCTTCCACATTAATTCCTGAATAGCATGAATCGCAGCATCTACCATCACAATTTTCTCACCACCTGCAGGTTCACGGGTTCCCGTTTCTTCTGTTATAGGTGTAGGAGCGAAAATATGCTGCATGACAGACTCCGGTTTTGGGTCTTCTGCTTTTTGAGCTCTTTCAAAAGCTTCTTCAGCTTCCAGTCTTGTTTTCTTAGTGATTTGTTTTAATAGATCTTCATCAATTCCTGTTTCCAGCAATTGTTTTCTAAGAATTTCACCCGGATCTTTTGCTCTGTGTTTTTCAAGATCTTCATCATCTCTATAGAATTCTCTTCTTACTCCTGATGTATGGTGTCCGATTAGTACTGTTTTTGCACAAACTACTAATGGTTTTCTTTCTGTTCTTACAAAGTCTACAGCTTTCTTCATCACTTCGAAACTTTCCGCGAAGTCGGTTCCGTCCACTCTCATTCTGCTTAAACCTGTGAACCCGGCAACAAAATCATAAGCATCACATGTTCTTGCCTCTTCTTTGGTTACGGAAATTCCCCATTCATTATCCTGAACAAGGAATATGATAGGAAGCTGATGTAGCGCAGCAAATTGTAATGCTTCACTTACTTCTCCTTCAGTCACGGAATTGTCCCCCAAGCTGCACACAACAACAGGATTGTTTTCAAAATCCTGAAGTTCAAAATCCTGAATATACTTTATTCCCTGAGCTACTCCGGTAGTTGGGATGGTTTGCATTCCTGTAGCAGAACTCTGGTGGATGATCTTTGGCATCTTTTCGCTTCTGCTTGATGGATGTGAATAGTAAGATCTACCTCCGGAAAAAGGATCCTCAGCTTTAGCTAATAGCTGCAACATGAGCTGGTATGGTTCAAAACCAATACCTAATAAAATACTTTCGTCTCTATAATAAGGAGATACCCAATCTTCTTTTTTTAATTGGTAAGCGGTTGCTAACTGGATAGCTTCGTGACCTCTTGAAGTACTATGAACATATTTACAGACATTTCTGTTTTCTTCGTAGATGTCCGCCATTGCTTTGGCAAGCATCATATGGGTATAAGCTTTAAGTAAAATATCCTGAGAAACTTTCTCGTGAAGTGTATTTTCCATAGGAAGCAAATATACATAAAAAAACAAAATACTAACAATCGTTAGTATTTTGTAATTGTCTATTTATTTCATTTGTTATTCTTTTATAACTTTTTTAGAAATAGTTTCTTTTTCTGTCTTTAATTCAATGATATAAATGCCTTTTATGTAGGTAGATAGATCTATATTGAATTCGGTATTGCTGATTTTACCGCTTTGTAATCTTTTTCCAGAAAGATCATAAATAGTAAAGGTTGTGCCTTTTGGAGCCTTGATTACTTTAACAAAATCTTTTGTAATGGTAGGTGCAATAATAAGCTTATTTAGAGCTTTCCCTTCTTCTTTCGTAGCTAATAACTGTTCAGCACCATATCCTGTCACGATAATGCTATAGTTTTGAGGGGTATTTTGGCCTGTGTTATCAACCAGAGTTCCTTTATTTGAAATTTCAATTCTATAATTCCTGCCAGCTGTTGGGGTGTCAATTAATACTTGTTCAACATTGTCAACAATGTTGTCAGCTTTAGTGGCTGGGGTCATAGGAGAATTAGCATCAAGTTTCCACGGATAATAAATAGTATTGGTAACTGTATCGATAATTCTAAGATCAAGATCATTTATTAATTTTGATGCTCTATTGTTATAAGCCTCTGCGTTTGTAGTTGGAAGGTTTGTAAAAGCTGGGTCAATCCAGGATATGGTCACTTTCAAAGGTTCGGTTCCTGAAGCTGTAACATCTCTTTTGTTAGCGGTACCACTATTTAATGTTTCATTATCGAAAATGATCGTATTATTTGCTTTTCCTACTAATAATTCTGCCCCTTTTTTAGCATTAATGTAACCCCAACCATACCATGGATCCGGGCCAACATTACCTGCTTCTGAAGCTGAATGAATGGTTAATGTTTTTGCAGACGCAGCAGTAAGTTCAGTATTAAATAACTGTTTGTTGATCTGAGTCCAAAGTCCAATAATTCCTGTTACTATGGGAGCTGCATAAGAAGTTCCACTGCCAATGGTTATAGAATTACTACCTGTTGTATCCTGATTTGTAGAAGCACTGGCAACATTAGTTCCTGTTATTGAAATATCGGGTTTTATGCCCCCGTCATCTCTTGGTCCTGCACTGCTATAGCTGGATTTTATAACGTCAGCCGCTGTGGTGTATCTGCCTCCGTTTGTTGAAATAATATCAGTTGCACCAACAACAATTATATTTTTAGCCAAAGAACCTGCATTGACACAGTCATATCCTAATGCGCAGTTATTTTGAGGAACAACATCTGTAGTTGCAAACTGAACCTGATTGCCGGATGAATTGGTGTAATATTTTGGAGTCGTGTTTCCGGTTGGTCCCATTCCATAATAATTACCAGTAGATTTTACGATAATGTAAGAAGGATTATTATAAACAATCTGATCATAATTCCGGTCATTAGACAGGTAAGTTCCCTGGAGATCCGAAGAAGTTCCCGAATTGTATTCTCCATTCCAAAGCCATGATGAGGTTCCGTTTATGGTAGCTCTGCTCCATCCAAAATTGTTCCCATAAGAATGGTTGGATATTTTAGGCTGGGCAATTAATATCTTTTGGTATATATTACTTGTCGTTGTATTTCCTGGTAATGTAGTTGTGGTGAAGGTGTAATTATCGAAAGTTGCATTTTGAGCAATTCCTCTGAAGTTGACATCCCGTGTAGTTCCATTCGTAAAGGTAACTGTGTAAGGGTAGTTCTTTGCTCCGATAAATCCGGTTACTGCAGTGGAATGTGAGCTGTAATTTAGGTTGCTGTTTTCTTTATTGGTGATTCTGCCAGGTGCATTGTTGAAAAGAAAGTGGTCGGCATAAGCTCTTCCTCCATCAAATACTGTATACTTAATATTTTCTCCGTTAAAAGAACCTGTTAAACCAGTTACTGTTCCACCTTGCAGATAATCCGTGTTAGAATTTAGGATTTGATCCATATCTTCAGGTTGATAGAAGTAGGGTTTTCCGGAAGGGGTGAATCCTGATAGATTCATTCTTAGTTCTTCAATGTCTTTTTGATCTTTACTAATTGTATTTGTTTTGTATTGCTTGGAAATGTAAAGGTCAAATTTTTCGTTGTTTATCTTTTTTTGCTGCTCAAATTCTTTTTTTAAAGTTTCATTATTTTGAGCGCTTATTGTAAAAAATGCAATTGTGTTGATAAAAATTAAAGTTTTCCTCATATTAAAAATGTTTTTATTTGTTTATATGTAAAATTATATATAAAAATCATTAATTTTAATAAATAGAATATTATTAATTAATCTCTAGGTGGTCATTTAAAATATATTATTTGATTGTTTTTATATGTTAGTAAATTAATTGTATTGACTATTTTAATGAAAAAAAATATCAACTTTTTTGTTTGTTAGTTCTTTAGATACGTAAAATTTTGTTTTATTGTAAGTTAATTACAATTGATTTAAATTGTAATTATGGATGATTCATAAAAACTAATTAAAGACAAAAAAAATTGGAGTAACTTTACATTCTCTTTTTTAATTAAAAAGCTAGAAAATACATGTATTTAGTTTTTGACACAGAAACCACAGGGTTACCAAAAAATTTCAATGCTCCTCTTTCAGATTCAGATAACTGGCCAAGAATGGTTCAGATTGCGTGGCAGTTACACGATGATGATGGAGCTCTGGTTGAAAATCAGGATTATATTATAAAACCTGAAGGATATGATATTCCCTTTAATGCTGCCCGTATTCACGGGATTACAACAAAGATTGCCAATGAGGAAGGTCGGGATCTGGAAGAGATTCTTCAGGAATTTTCTAAAGTTCTGGAGAAAGTAAGGGTAGTATCCGGGCATAATGTAGAATTTGATTACAATATTGTCGGAGCTGAATTATTCAGAAAAAACATAAAAGATAATCTCCAGGAAAAGCCAAAGGCTGATACCATGATCCTGGGAACCAATTTTTGCCAGCTTGGTGGTGGTAGGGGAGGTCGATTTAAACCTCCGAAACTCGAGGAGCTTTACGAAAAATTATATGGAAGTAAATTCGATGAAGCGCACAATGCTGCAGCTGACGTAAATGCTACCGCTCAGGTCTTCTTTGAGATGATGAGGATAGGAATTGTTCCTTCCGATGTATTAAAAATTTCTGAAGATCAGCTTGCTTATTTTAAGTCATTACATCCTGATCCGATCAAACCTTTTGGAATTATAATCAGAAGGCAGGTTGCGGATTTTCATAATAAGAAAAAACAGCAGGATTTCGGGAGTGTTGATGAGATTGATCTTGGAAAATATTTCAATTTCAATAACCATAGTGTTTTTTCAACATTAATGGCCACATCAAGCATTAATGATCTTATTAACAGAGCTTCTGATGATAATTTTCCGGCCGTCGGTATGGTGGACTTAGGGAATATGATGGGAGCTTTTAAATTTGTTTCTGCGGTAGAAGGAGCAAATGGTGATAGAGTAAAAAAACATAAAGAATATTTAGCAAAAAAACAGGAGGCAGAAGAGAACGGAACGGATTTCAATGAAGAAGAACCTGTTTCGGAACCTCTGATCCCTGTTGTTGGTTGTGAATTTTATATTTCTGATCGCTATGAACAGAAACAATTTACAAAAGATGATCCTGATAGAAGGACACAGGTTGTATTATTGGCCAAGGATTTTAATGGATATAAAAATTTAGCAAAACTTTCCAGTATCGGATTTTTAAAAGGATTCTATTTTGGAGTTCCAAGGATTAGCCGCGAATTAATTGCTGAATATAAAGAGGGATTAATTGCTCTGACTTCTGGTATTTTGGGAGATATTCCAAGTGCTATTTTAAATACCGGGGAACAAAAAGGGGAAGAGCTTTTTAAATGGTGGAAAGATACTTTTCAAGATGATTTTTATGTTCAGATTCAGAATCATAATTTGCCTGAAGAAGAGCATTTAAATGAAGTCTTATTGTATCTGGCAGATAAATATGATACAAAAATACTGGCTCAAAATGAAACTTTTTATACCAATAAGGATGATTCTAATATTCAGGATATTGTAAGCTGTATTAAAGATGGTGAAAAGTTGTCAACACCTGTCGGAAAAGGTTTTGGAAAGAGACGTGGTCTTACAGCTGGCGAGTACTTTATTAAAAATTCGGATGAGATCAAAGAAACATTTCTTGCTTATCCTGATGCGTTTGATGCGTACGAAGAATTTACAGCTAAATTTAAACCTTATACCTTAAAAAGAGATGTTCTTCTTCCAAAGTTTGATATCCCCGAAGAGTTTATTCATGCGGAAGACGATGTAGATGGAGGAAAACGTGGTGAGATGGCATATCTGACTTATTTGACTTATGAAGGGGCAAAGAGAAGATATTTCGAGACAGGAATCACAGATGAAATTAAAGAACGTCTTGATTTTGAATTGGAAGTAATTGCTAATACAGGATATCCGGGATATTTCTTAATTGTTCAGGATTTCTGTAATGAAGCACGAAAAATGGGAGTTTGGGTAGGTCCCGGAAGGGGTTCAGCTGCTGGATCTGCTGTTGCATATACAATTGGAATTACCAATGTAGACCCTATTAAATATGATCTCCTTTTTGAGAGGTTCCTAAATCCTGAAAGGGTTTCGATGCCCGATATCGATATTGACTTTGATGATGAAGGTCGGGATAAGATTATTAAATGGGTAATTGAAAAATACGGCCAGAGCCAGGTAGCTCAGATTATTACTTACTCAGTGTTGGGTGGTAAATCTGCAATTAAAGATGCTGGGCGGGTTTTGGATGTTCCGATTCCTGATACGAATAATATTGCTAAACTTATTCCTTCCACACCAGGAATGAATATTGCCAAAGCTCTGGCAAAATATGATAAACTGAAACCGGAGGAACAAATGCTTGTTGATGAAATGAGGTATGTTCTTGATAGTCCCGGAGATGCTCGTCATGATGTTTTGGCAAGTGCTAAAAAAATGGAGGGCTGTATTCGGAATACCGGTATTCACGCCTGTGGTGTAATTATTACGCCTGAAGATGTGAGTAATCTGGTTCCGGTAACCATTGCTGCAAAAGATGCTGATATTTTGGTTTCTCAGTTTGATAACTCGGTAGCAGAAAGTGCTGGTCTTCTAAAGATGGACTTCCTTGGTTTAAGAACTTTGACAATCATTAAAGATGCTTTAAAGCTGGTCAAGGCAAGGTATAATGTTGATATAGACCCGGATGAGATTCCTTTAGATGATGCTAAAACGTATCAGTTATTTAAAGAAGGAAGAACAGTTGGGATTTTTCAGTATGAAAGTCCCGGAATGCAAAAATACATGCGGGAGCTGAAACCTACGGTTTTTGCGGATCTTATTGCAATGAACGCGTTGTATCGTCCAGGTCCTATTAAATACATTCCAAACTTTATTAATAGAAAGCATGGAATTGAGGAGATCGTTTATGATTTACCTGAAACAGAAGAGTATTTAAAAGAAACGTATGGAATTACGGTTTACCAGGAGCAGGTAATGCTTTTATCTCAAAAGTTAGCCAACTTTACAAAGGGTGAAGCGGATACATTGAGAAAGGCGATGGGTAAAAAGCAGATTGACGTTCTGAATAAAATGTATCCCAAATTTATTGAGGGAGGAAGAAAGAATAATCTGAATGAAGAAAGATTAGAAAAAATCTGGAATGACTGGAAGGCCTTTGCGGAATATGCCTTTAATAAATCTCACTCCACTTGCTATGCTTTTATTGCTTATCAGACTGCTTATCTTAAAGCAAATTATCCCGCAGAATACATGGCGAGTGTTATGAGTAATAACATTAACAATACAGATTCTATCACCATGTTCATGGAAGATTGTAAAAGTATTGGAGTAGATGTTTTAGGTCCGGATGTTAATGAATCTCAATATAAATTCTCAGTAAACGAAAAAGGCCAGATCCGTTTTGGTTTGGGAGCGATAAAAGGAATTGGAGAAGGTCCAAGTGAAGGGATTACAAAAGAGAGAGAGAATGGAAGGTTTAAAAATATATATGATTTCTTTGAAAGGATCTTGCCTTCCCAAATGAATAAAAGAGTAGCGGAAAGTTTAGTGCTGGCGGGTGCTTTTGATGAATTAGATTCTTTCCATCGAGGGCAGTATTTTGATATCGATCCTGCGGGAAGAACGAACCTGGAGAGATTGATCAGATATGGTCAGAGTTTTCAGGAAGGTAAGAATGAAATGGAAAACTCTCTTTTTGCTGACTTTGCAGAAGAGGTACAGATCGAACAGCCGAAATTGGCTCCTTGTCCGGAATGGCCTAATATGCACAAGCTGAATAAAGAAAAAGAAATTATTGGTTTCTATCTTTCTGCGCATCCTTTGGATGAGTTCAAGTATCAATTCCAATTTATACAGGGAAGTCTTTCCAGAAAGTCAGTTTTAGAAAAAGAAGAGCATAGTAAGGTGGTGGTTGATGAGGCGCCGATTCTTGAAGTGGATTCTACAGAAGAATCAGTTGATTTAACGGAGATTGTCTCTGACGAAGTTCTAACTGGAGAAGAGATTATTGAAGAGGTGACTAAAAAAGCAGAACCAAAAGGTAATTTCTTATTTTTAAACCTTGATGAGGTGGACGCCTATAAGGAGCAGGCTTTTGCTAATAAACAAGAGGAGCTATTTGAAGAAAAGAAAAAAGACTGGAAGACATTACAAAAAGAAAGAGAGAATGGTGGCGGCGGAAAAGAATATACGGTTGCCGGTTTGATCACTGAATATAGAGTTCAGGATGGTTTCAGAAGTGGTGAAAAAGTAGCTTTTGTTACGCTTGAAGATTATTCGGGGTCTTATTCCTTCAGATTGGGTGACAGAGATTATATGAAGTTGAAAGAAAAGTTGGAAGTTCAGCGTTTTGTTATTTTCAAGATCAAATTTGCTCAGGTGAAAGATGGTAGGGTATTCGTTAATGTAAATGATGTAATTGAGCTCCAGGAGGCATTTGAAAGATTTGCAAAAAGTATCTCTTTAGTTATGGATGTAATGGATTTCAGGCCTGAGGATCTTGAATTTTTCAAGAATGTCCTGGATAGGAATCGGGGAGATCAGAAGTTTAAATTCTATATAAAAGATATGGATGATGATGCTCAGATAGAGGTTCAGTCGATGAAGCATTCGGTTGATCTCAATGGGGATCTCATTAAAGAAATTCAATTACTCAATAAGTATGAATTTTATTTAAACTAAAGTATAATATTTTTATAAAAAAGCGGTTTTTTGACCGCTTTTTTTGTGGAATTTAAGGTCGTATTTAAAAATAATTCAAAAAAAATTAATAAATGATTTTGCACTGTTTAGTGTATAATTTTCACTACACTTTAGTGGAGTTTTGTTTGTAATGTATTGATTTTCAATTATTTAATTTGGATAGTTAATTGTTGATTTTTTAGTTAAAATCAAATGATCGTTTAGTTTTGTTTAATAAAATTGGTTAAATAGCATTGTTATTGATAATGATTTTAAGTTTTTTTTGAATTTAATTGAAATATTTTTTTACTTTTAGTGCCTAATTTAATTTTATTAAAGTATGAGAAAATTATTTCTACTCTTTGTACTTTTTGTAAGTTTAATGGCTTACCAATCGTACTCCGGACAGGCCTATCCGGTAGCTACCTGTAGCGTAGGTGTTTCGTCCAATACCTATGGACCTATGAACAGTAATTCTACTGCGGATAGTAAAAACAGAACGGCATTTATTCTTCGTGCATCCCAACTGGATGCTATTTCCAACGGAACGATTACTTCTACCTATTTTAGAAGGCTATCTTCTTCCGGAACTTTGAATAATACGGCGAATTTTAAGATTTACTTAAAAAATACCACAATGTCAGATTTCGGATCAGGTTCTCCTGACTGGGCTACAGAAATTGGTACAGCAACTTTGGTGTATGATTCAAATCCTGATACGGCTGTTGGTAGTACTGCAGGATTTAAACAATTTTTGCATACTGCAAACTTCGTTTACACAGCGGGTAGTAACCTGGCAGTATATCTTGAATATACCCAGACTACAGCTCAGGCTTCTACTATTGGCTGGGATTATGAGTACGGAACTACTTGTATAAATACCGGTAATAGTAATACAACAAAGTATTTAAATACTACAGGAGCCTTTGGAGCTACACTTACATCATCCAACTACAGAAGACCTGTGATTGGTTTTGATGCTAACGTACCTCCACCAACAACAGTTCCTGCTTGTACAACGATTTCAGCACCTACAAATGCTGCTACCGGAGTTTCTGTTACGCCAACAATTACATGGGCAGCAACTTCTATTACTTCTAGTTATTTAGTAAGTGTAGGAACTACTCCAGGTGGTACTGATGTTATGAATGCTGTAGACGTAGGAAATGTTACTACCTACTCAATACCTACATCAACACCGTTGAATTATTCAACTCAGTATTATGTTACTGTAGTACCTAAAAATGTTGTCGGACCAGCTACAGGATGTACGGGTGTGTCTTTTACAACTCGTAATATTGTTTGTCCAACTGTTTCTGCTCCTACAGCTGGGGCTACAGGACAATCTTTAACTCCTACAATTACCTGGGCTTCAGTAGCAACCGCTACCGGCTATAAACTAAGTGTAGGAACTACGGCAGGTGGAACAGATATATTGAATAATCAGGACTTAGGAAATGTTACTACATATACATTTGCAACTCCGCTAACTACAAGTACTACTTATTATTATACTGTAAATTCATACAATGCAAATAGTGCTTCAGCTTCATGTACGGAAAGAACTTTCTCTACAATTTGTGGTGCTACGAATGTTCCTTATAACCAGGATTTTGAGAGCGTAACAACTCCTGCTTTACCTGCATGTACTTCTCTTGAAAATGCAGGAACAGGAAATAACTGGACGACGTATTCGTCTGCTGGTGGTAGTTTCAATACTAAGGTTCTTAATTACACATATAACAGTACGAATGCTGCTAATGCATGGTTCTATACACAAGGGATTAATCTTACAGCAGGAACGTCTTACAGAATAAAATATATCTATGGTAATGCAAGTGGTACAACGTATCCTGAAAAACTGAAAGTGGCTTATGGTACATCTGCATCAAGTGCTGCAATGACTACTGTTTTGGCAGATTATCCAAACGTTACGAATGGTACTACTGCTATTTCTGAAATAATTGATTTTATTCCAACTGCTACAGGAGTGTATTATTTTGGATTTAATGCATATTCTACTGCGGATCAGAATAGATTATATGTTGATAACATCAATATCAATGTAACGCCTGTTTGTACAGAGCCTTCTGCATTGACGACTTCAAATATTACAACTACAGGAGCTACCATCAGCTGGACGGCACCTACAACAGCGCCTAACACTTACGAGTATGCATTTACAACTACCAATGTTGCTCCTGCTTCAGGAACTACGACAAGTGCAACTACTGCTAACTTAGGACCTTTAACTGCACAAACAGCTTATTATGCTTGGGTAAGATCTAATTGTACTGCAGGAAACAGCTCTTGGATACAAGTTGCATTTACTACTCTTGCTTTACCTCCTGCTAATGATGATTGTTCAAACGCAATTAATTTAGTTCCTGGTGGTACTTTTGCACAGAATGCAGTAACAGGAACTACAGTTGGTTCTACAAATACTCCTGCTTTACCGGCAAGTTGTCTTTCAACTCCTACCAATGTTGCAGGTAATGTTTGGTACAAAGTAACAGTACCAGCTTCCGGTAATATTACGATAGAATCTGATGCAGTTACAGGAAGTGCATTAACAGATACTGTAATGTCTATATTTGCAGATTGTACGGGTGCAAACTCTATTATGTGTGATGATGATACAGGAAACGGAAACTTCTCTAAGGTTTCTTTGACAGGACAAACGCCGGGTACAATCTTATACGTAAGCTTATGGAGATATTCTAATGCTGGTGGAGGAAGTGACGGACAGTTCCAGATCTCAGCTTATGATGCTTCTTTACTTGGAACAAGTGAAGTTTCGGGATCTAAGAATGATCTAAAAGTGTATCCGAATCCGTTTAGTGATATCTTGAATATTTCTGATATTTCTAAAGTGAAATCTGTTTCAGTTTCTGATATAGCTGGAAGATTGGTGAAAACGATTACAAACCCTGGTTCAGCGCTTCAGTTAGGAGAATTGAAATCTGGAATGTATCTTGTGACACTTGAGATGAAAGATGGTTCAAAACAAACGATTAAAACGATCAAAAAATAAAATTTGATTTAGTTTATAAATAATGATAGCAGTTAAGTTTTTAACTGCTATTTTTTTATTTTATACGCTATTTTATTAGTAAATTAGTATTCTAAACACTAAATACTCTAATTTATGAAAAAATTTCTACTCTCATGCTTAGTGATGCTAAGCGTGGCTTTGAATGCCCAGATCAATTTAGGTACAGGAAGTACTGATGTTGGAGTGGCCCCGATCAGTTCTTATTATGGATATTCTTATGTGCAACAAATTTTCCCCAAGCAGGAAATCAATGCAAACGCAGCAGGAAACATTACGGGTCTTACCTTTTATCTTGATCCGAATATGTCTTTAACGAATTCGTCGGATTGGGTGGTCTACTTAGGGCTTACAACAAAATCAAGTTTTACCTCTGATACAGATTGGATACCCGTTTCTCAATTAACACAAGTATATGCCGGGACAATTACTAATGCAAATGGGGTAGTAACCATTACTTTCCCTACACCATTTCCATATAATAATGTAGATAATTTAGTAATAGCTGCTGAAGAAAACTCTGCAGGCTATGATGATAATGGAGATGAGGTGATGTATGTGTATCCTTCAGCTCCTAAATCTACTCTTTATTACAGGAGTGATATAACTAATCCAAGTCCCTCCTCACCTCCACAAGGAACACTAGAGGGATATAAATCAGTAGTTACAATTAATGGGTTAACTGAAAGTGCAATTCCGGCTTGTCCATTAATCACTTATCCAACTAATAACGCGACTTTTGTTCCATTGTTACCTGCTATCACATGGAATGCCATTTCAGGAGCTACTGGTTATAAAGTATCAATAGGTACAACACCAGGAGGAACCGATGTTGTCAATCAGCAATCTGTAACTACTAATAGCTTTACTCCGTCTACAGCACTCAATAATAATACGACATATTATTTACGCGTAGTTTCTGTGGCAGCAGCAGGTGAATCATCGGGTTGCTCAGAAATTACATTTAAATCAGTTCCACCTTTGCCTTCAAATGATGATTGTGCAGGAGCAACGACTTTAACAGTAAACCCGGATTTGAATTGTGGTACTGTAACAGCAGGTTATACTTTAGGTGCAACTGACTCTGGATTGATTCCTGATCCTTGTTATGGTAATCCTGATGATGATGTCTGGTATAAGTTTGTAGCTACTGCTACATCGCATAAAATTTCTCTTATGGATATCACTTCAGTTGGAACAATTGACGACGATGATACTTACTTCCAAGTGTTTAGCGGAGCTTGTGGTACTTTATCCAGCATTTTATGTTCTGATGATGTTTCTTCATTGGTTACCGGGCTTACTGTTGGGGATACTTACTATGTGAGAGTATACAGTTATTCTGATACAGGTTCTAATCAAAGTTTTAATATCTGTGTAGGTACTGTACCGCCACCACCTGTAAATGATGAATGTTCAGGAGCATTATCTGCCTCTACTTTCCCTTACACTTATGTACAGTCTGATGGTGGTGGAGCAACTAATAACGGTGGCTTTGTTACTGCATGTTCCAATAGTATGAATGATGGAACATGGTTTACATTTGTTGGTGATGGAGGGGTTTTTGATATCACGGCTACAATGCCTGCAGGAAGTGATTTCGATTCACAAATTGGTGTTTATAGCGGTACATGTGGAAGTTTATCATGTGTAGATACTGTAGATGATACAGGTTCCGGAGAGACAGAAACCATTTCTATACCTACTGTTTTGGGAACTACGTATTATGTGAACATAGGAAATTACAGTGGGTTTACGGATGATATGGAAGGAACATTTACAATTACTATAGTTAAAAATACATTGGGAACTTCTGAAGTAGCAGGAAATAAAAATGGAATTAAAGTTTATCCAAATCCATTTACTGATGTTTTAAATATTTCAGATATAGCCAAAGTAAAATCTATTTCAGTTTCTGATATTTCAGGAAGATTGGTTAAAACGATCGATAATCCTGTTTCAGTTCTTCATTTGACTGATATTCAATCAGGTTTGTATTTAGTAACATTGAATATGAAGGACGGTTCTAAACAAACGATAAAAGCAATTAAAAAATAGAATCTGATTTTATTTATAAATAATGATGACAGCTAAGTTTTAGCTGTCATTTTTCTGTCATGTTTGCTGTATTATTGGTAAATTAGTACCTCGATACCAAACATTTTAATTATGAAAAAAATTTTACTTTCATGCTTATTGATTTTAAGTATGGTTTTAAATGCTCAGATTAACCTGGGCGCAGGAAGTACAGATGTTGGACCAGCTCCAATCAGTACCTATTATGGATACTCTTATGTGCAGCAGATTTTCTCAAAACAGGAAATTAATGCTGATGCAGCAGGGAATATTACCGGACTTACATTTTACAGTAATCCATCGATGTCGATGATTCATTCCTCAGATTGGGTAGTATATTTAGGACTTACTACAAAATCCAGTTTCGATACTGAATCTGATTGGATCCCTGTTTCTGAGCTGACCCAGATGTATACAGGAACGGTGACTAATGTAAATGGAGTGGTAGCAATTACTTTTGCAACACCATTTCCTTACAATAATGTGGATAATTTGGTCGTTGCGGTGGATGAAAATTCACCTGATTATGATGATAACGGAGATGAGATCATGCATGTGTATCCTTCTACTCCTAATTCAACTCTTTATTTCAGAAATGACGGTACCAATCCGAATCCTACTTATCCTCCTATGGGACATCAGGCTTCTTATAAATCGGTAATTACAATCAATGGATTGACCCCAAAACCAGTACCGGTTTGCCCAATGATAACCTATCCAACTAACAATTCGTTATTTATTCCATTATTACCTACCGTTGTCTGGAGTCCGGTTGCTGGTGCTACAGGTTATAAAATATCTATAGGTACAACACCGGGAGGAACTGAGATTATCAATCAGCAATCTGTTTCAGCAAGTAGCTTCGTTCTACCTGCTTCATTAACTGCCAGTACCACCTATTATTTACGAGTGGTTGCTGTATCAGCAGCAGGTGAATCATCAGGGTGTTCTCAGGTTACGTTTAAAACAGCACCTCCATTACCGTTGAATGATAGTTGTATAGGAGCTGTTTCACTAACAGTAAACTCTGATTTGAATTGTGGAGTTGTAACTTCAGGTTATACGTTAGGAGCTACAGGCTCTGGATTAGCTGCGGCTCCATGCTATGGAGATCCTGATGATGATGTATGGTATAAGTTTGTAGCTACAAAAACAAGTCATAAGATCTCTCTTTTAAATGTAGCTTCCATTGGAACAGTGGATGATGACGATATTTATTTTCAGGTATTCAGTGGTACTTGCGGTATTTTGTCAAGTATCCTGTGTTCAGATCCTACATCATCTATAGTTTCAGGGCTTACAGTAGGTCAGACTTATTATATAAGAGTGTATAGCTACTATGGAGCTGGAAGTCACCAAAGTTTTGATATCTGTGTTGGCAGTATTCCACCGCCACCTGTGAATGATGAATGCTCAGGAGCTTTATTGGCATCTGCTTTCCCTTATACTTATGTACAGTCTGATGGAGGAGGTGCAACTAATAACGGAGGGTTTATTACAGCTTGTGATAATGGAATGAATGATGGAACATGGTTTACATTTGTGGGAGATGGTGAAACCGTTAATATTACAGTGAGCATGCCGACAGGGAGTGATTTCGATCCTCAGATAGGTGTTTACACTGGTACATGTGGTAATTTTACATGTGTAGATACTGTGGATACTATGGCAGATGGAGAACCGGAAACATTATCAATACCTACAGTAGCAGGAACAGTGTATTACATTAATGTGGGTCATTACAGCCAATATGTAGATGGAGAGGAAGGAGCATTTACTATCAATATTAATAAAGAAAGCTCTGACAGACATGCTTCAGGGATTTCCGCTCCTGCTATGAGCAAAAAGAATAATGGAGTTTATCCGAATCCGTTTACTGATGTTCTGAATATTTCAGATATTACAAACGTGAAATCTATTTCTGTTTCAGATATTGCCGGAAGGTTGGTTAAAATGATTGTAAGTCCTGATACAACTATTCATTTAGGAGATTTGAAATCTGGAGTATATTTGGTTACGCTGGATATGAAAGATGGTTCTAAAAAGACCACCAAAGTAATTAAAAAGTAAAACAAAGTATTATAATAAAAAAGGTGGCTTGTATAAGCCACCTTTTTTATTTATTGGGAACAGGTTGTATATCACCTGTGCTCATATGTTCGAAAATAGTAGGGAAGAACATTGCAAGTATAAAATAGACAACGATCATTAATACGACTAATGCAAAAAGAATAATGACTAAACTGTTTGGCTTGTTTTTCTTTTGTGGTTCCATGATTTTGTGATATTGGGTTAGTAGATTAATTTGATAAAAGATATCAAGCTAATTTCTTGCCACACTGTTTACAATATCGTGCATCATCGTCAATATCTTCATTTCCACATTGTTCACATATCTTTTCCAGGTTTTGCCTTTTGTTTCTCATCTCTGCTGTTACAATTCCAGTAGGTACAGCAATAATTGAATAACCCGCAAGCATAAGGATCACTGCAAAAAACTTTCCCATTGGTGTAATAGGTGAAACGTCTCCATAACCAACTGTAGTTACTGTAACAACCGCCCAGTAAATGGATTGCGGAATGGTCTCGAAACCTGTCCTGCCACCTTCTACCATAAACATCAGAGAGCCTACAATTACTGAAAATATGATCAGGAATAACAAGAAAATATAAATCTTTCTGGAGCTGTTTTTCAACGCCCTTACGATGAGGTAGCCATCATTCATAAAATCCAATAGATTGAAAATTCTAAAGACCCTCAACATCCTGAGCATTCTGAAGATCAGGAAATATTTTGTAACCGGGAAGAAAAAACTTAAATAAAATGGAACAAGCGCCAGAAAATCAATAATTCCAAAGAAGCTGAAAATATAGTTTTTTTTATTTTTGACAACTGCGATACGCATAATATACTCAGCAGAGAAAAATAGAGAGATGATCCATTCTAAAACGATGAAAGTAAGATGAAACCTCTGATCCAGTTTAGGAACACTTTCCATCATAATGATTAATGTGCTGACAAGGATTAAAGCTAATAATACAATGTCAAAAAGTTTTCCAAGCTTTGTGTCTGAACGGTAGATGACACGGTAAAGAAACCTTTTCCATAGCTTATCTTCGGGAATAAGATTATGCTCTCTTTCCATAATTTGAGTTTTTTAAATGTAAGAAATTATCCTTATTTTCGTAGCAAACATACATAATAAATGACAATAAGTGAAGTAATTTCGGAAATAGAAAAACGTATTCCTATACAACAGGCTGAGGACTTTGATAATGTAGGCTTGTTGTGTGGAACTCCGCAGCGTGAAGTTACTGGAATTCTGGTGTGTCATGATGCTTTGGAAAATGTTGTAGAAGAAGCTATTCAGAAAAGCTTGAATCTGATTGTATGTTTCCATCCCATTATTTTTTCCGGATTGAAATCTTTGACAGGAAAAAATTATGTTGAAAGAGCGGTTTTAAAAGCTATTGAAAATAAGATTGCAATCTATGCTATTCATACCGCTTTTGATAATGATTTCTTTGGAGTCAATGCTGGAATATGTAATCATCTGGGATTAAAGAATGTGAAAATTCTTCAGCCAAAGAAAAACAACTTAAAACAACTTACTGTATTTGTTCCGAAAGACTATTCTGAGCAGGTAAAAGAATCTCTTTTCTCTGCAGGAGCCGGAAATATTGGATTTTATGATGAATGTAGTTTTAGTATCAATGGGAATGGGACTTTCAGGCCAGTTGCAGGATCGAATCCATTTTCCGGACAACAGAACATCAGGGAGAACGCAGATGAAAATATGGTTTCAGTAATTTTTGAAAGCTATAAGCAAGGGCAGATTATTTCAGCTATGAAAAATGCACACCCCTATGAAGAAGTCGCTTACCAGATTTATAGTTTGGATAATGAAAATCAATTTTCCGGTTTAGGAATGTATGGTGAATTTGAAGAAGAAATGAATGAAGAAGATTTTCTGAAATTTGTTAAAAATCAGTTTAATCTCCAGGTTATCAAGCATTCGGGATTCAATAATAAAAAAATAAAAAGAGTAGGTGTTTTAGGAGGCTCCGGAGCAAGTGGAATAAAATCTGCACTCTCTAAAAAATGTGATGCCTACCTGACAGGAGACATTAAATATCACGACTATTTTTTAGCAGAATCTAAAATGCTGATCTGTGATATAGGACATTATGAATCAGAACAATGGGTTGCGGAACAATTATTTGAAATTTTGTCACAAAAATTTAGTACATTTGCAATCTCAAAATCCAACGAAAAAACAAACCCAGTAAATTATTTCCTTTAGATATGGCAAAAACCAACGATATTTCAGTTGAAGAGAAATTAAGAGCTTTATACGATTTACAAATCATAGATTCAAGATTGGATGAAATCCGAAATACAAGAGGAGAATTGCCAATTGAGGTTGAAGATCTTGAAATCGAGATAGAAGGGCTTGAAAAAAGAGCTGAAAAATTTCATGCAGAAATTAAAGATCAGGACGATCAGATCAAAACAAAGCATGAAGTAATTAACCACGCAAAAACTTTAATTGATAAATACAAGTCTCAACAAGATAACGTAAGAAACAATAAAGAGTTTGAAGCTTTAGGTAAGGAGATTGAATTCCAAGATCTTGAAATCCAATTAGCGGAAAAAAGAATTAAAGAATTTGGTGTTAAGATAGCTCATAAAAATGAGACTGTTGAAGAATTGAATTCAAAAATCAACGATCTTAAAAACCACTTGAAATTCAAAAAAGAAGAACTAGAAGGATTGGTTTCTGAAACACAGAAAGAAGAAGAATATCTGATAGAGCAATCTAAAGAGTTTGCAGGTAAAATTGATGAGAGATTACTTGCTTCTTATAACAGAATTAGAACAAACTCTATTAACGGTTTAGCAGTTGTAGGATTGGAAAGAGGTGCTCCAAAAGGATCATTCTTTACAATTCCACCTCAAAAGCAGATGGAGATCGCTCAAAGAAAGAAAATTATTATCGATGAGCACTCTGGAAAAATCTTAGTAGATGATGAATTGGTGATGGAAGAAAATGAAAGAATGAAATCTGTGATTAAATTTTAATTACCGTTTTTAAATATAAAAGCTGTTTCAGAAATGAAACAGCTTTTTTTGTTTATAATAACTTGTACGAGGCTTTGTTATCCCCATCGAAACCTATATAAAACTTAAAATCTGGATTTCTACAGAACGACTTATTAGCCTAATTTTTAAGCTAAGATTAAAGCGCGTAGACCCTTTTTCATATAATTAAAAATCTGCGTCATCTGCAAAATCTGCGAGAAAAATAAAATATCAATAGAAAAGGACTTTAGTCCGTTTATGAAAAAATGAAATTCAAAATTGGCTTTAGCCTAAATAATAGTAAATAAAAAAGCCGCTCCAAAAAGCGGCTTGTATTTTTATTCATGATGCTCATACATTTTATTGTATAAGTCAATGAACTTTTCCTTAATAGCTTTTCTCTTTAGCTTTAGCGTAGGAGTCAGAAGACCAGCATCTATGCTCCATACTTCAGGAGTAAGTTCAATTCTTTTAATTTTTTCCCAATTTCCTAAGTGTTCATTAATGCCATCGAATTCCTTTTCTATTCTTTCCTTTAATTCCTGGCTTTTGGCTATCTCCTGTGGAGTAGAACCGATATTTAAGTTATTTCTCATTGCCCAGCTTTTAGCAAATTCAAAATCAGGTTGTACAAGAGCACATGGCATTTTTTCGCCATCCCCAACGACCATGACCTGTTCAATGAACTTAGAAGCTTTAGCAAGGTTTTCTATGATCTGTGGAGCTATATATTTTCCACCAGATGTTTTAAACATTTCTTTCTTACGGTCGGTAATCTGTAAAAATCCATCAGCATCTATATTTCCGATATCTCCTGTTTTGAAGTATCCATCATCCGTGAAAACCTCTTTTGTCATTTCCTCATTCTTGAAGTATCCTATAAAAATAGAAGGACCTTTTACTGTTATCTCACCATCTTCCTGAATTTTTACATGTAAATTATCAAGTGGTAAACCCACTGTTCCAATTTTCATTTTGTCAAAACTGTTTACAGAGATCACCGGGGAAGTTTCTGTCAATCCATATCCTTCTAAAATAGGAATTCCTGCATTTTGGAACATCAGGTTTAATCTTGTAGAAAGAGCGGCAGAACCGGAAACTAAAGTAATAATTTCACCACCTAGCCCTTCTCTCCATTTAGAAAATACAAGTTTATCAGCAATCAGTTCTAATAGCCCTGATGGTTTTGAAACCTCTTTCTTTTTCGATATTAAATTCAATGCCCAAAAGAATATTTTTGATTTTAATCCACCTGCAGAAGATCCTGTATTGTAGATTTTATCGTATACTTTCTCTACTAATCTTGGAACGACACTCATATAATGAGGCTTAACTTCTTTTACGTTTTCCCCCATTTTATCAATGCTTTCTGCAAAATAAACGGAAAAGCCATTGTACTGAAACAGATAGAAAAGCATTCTCTCGAAAATATGACAGATAGGTAAGAAGCTTAACACTCTTGTGTCTTTATAATCAAGGCTTTTTTTCTTAGGAATTCTGGGAATAGATCCCAAAACATTAGAAACAATATTATGATGCGTTAGCATAACCCCTTTAGGTCTTCCTGTAGTTCCTGAAGTGTAAATAATTGTTGCCAGATCCTCAGAATTGATTGCATTGGAAAGGTCTTCAACTTCAATTTGGGTAGAATCGTCTTCACCCAGATCCAATATTTCGCGCCAATTGGGAGCGCCACTTATTACATCAAATGTGAAAACTCCCTGTAGGGACGGAATATTATGCTTTACCTTCATTACTTTATCCAGTAATGCTTTGTCGGAAACAAAACAATATTGTATTTCAGCATTGCTGAAAATGAATTCGTAGTCTTCGTGAGATATACTTGGATAAACAGGTACTGAAACAACACCAATCTGGGAAAGTCCCAGGTCCATAATAGCCCATTCTGTACGAGTGTTGGTAGTAATGAGTGCAATCTTATCACCTGGTTTTATACCAAGTTTTAAAAGTCCTCTGGATATTTTATTTCCCTGATTAATAAATTCTTGTGTGGAAGTTTTTTTCCATTCACCCTGATGCTTTGTAGCAAACATATCCGTTTTCGGATATTTCTCCAAAGCATAGTGAGGTATATCGAATAATCTTTTGATCGTCATAATTTTTTATGTAATTTTTAAAGAAATTTAAATATAAGCATTTTTGTGAAAACAGCATTATTCTACCTGCAATTTTCAAATACCAAATATTTTTTCAGGTTTGCTTAAAAAGTGTAAATTTACGACCATCTAATTATTAATTTTTATGGACTTTAATTTATCCGAAGAACAGCTGATGATTCAGCAGGCAGCAAGAGATTTTGCACAAAACGAACTATTACCAGGAGTTATTGAAAGAGACCGCGATCAGAAGTTTCCGACAGAACAAGTGAAGATGATGGGCGAAATGGGACTTTTAGGAATGATGGTAGATCCTAAATACGGTGGAGCTGGTATGGATAGTGTTTCTTACGTTTTGGCTATGGAGGAGATTGCAAAAGTAGATGCTTCTGCTGCGGTTGTAATGTCTGTAAACAATTCATTAGTTTGTGCAGGTCTTGAAAAGTTTGCTTCTGAAGAGCAAAAACAAAAATATCTTACACCTTTAGCAAGTGGTAAGGTGATTGGAGCGTTTGCTTTATCTGAGCCTGAGGCTGGATCTGATGCTACTTCACAGAAAACAACAGCTGAAGATAAAGGTGACTATTATCTTTTAAATGGAATTAAAAACTGGATTACAAATGGAGGAACTGCTTCTTACTATATCGTAATTGCTCAGACTGATCCAGAGAAAAAACACAAAGGAATCAATGCGTTTATCGTGGAAAGAGGTTGGGAAGGTTTTGAAATCGGACCGAAAGAAGATAAATTAGGAATCAGAGGAAGTGATACACACTCTTTGATGTTCAACAATGTAAAAGTGCCTAAAGAAAATAGAATCGGAGAAGACGGTTTTGGTTTCAATTTTGCAATGGCTGTATTAAACGGCGGTAGAATTGGTATTGCTTCCCAAGCTTTAGGAATTGCTTCAGGAGCTTATGAATTGGCTCTTAAGTATGCTAAGACAAGAAAAGCTTTTAAAACTGAAATTATCAATCACCAGGCTATTGCATTTAAATTAGCCGATATGGCAACTCAGATTACAGCAGCAAGAATGCTTTGTTTCAAAGCAGCTACTGAAAAAGATGCCGGAAAGGATATTTCTGAAAGCGGAGCGATGGCTAAATTATATGCGTCTCAGGTAGCAATGGATACTTCTGTTGAGGCTGTGCAGATTCATGGTGGATATGGATATGTAAAAGAATACCATGTAGAAAGATTTATGCGTGATGCTAAAATCACTCAGATCTATGAAGGAACTTCTGAAATCCAGAAAATTGTGATTTCAAGAAGTATTGCAAAATAAAAAAACCAACAAACACAACTACTTATGAAAAAAGGCTGGTGGATCACTCTAGGTATCGTTTTACTTCTTTTAGGAGTATTCGTATGGTATAAATACTTCTTTGTATTTGGTGAAGGAGTAAAATCAGGTTATCTGAATTATGCGATCAAAAAAGGCTATGTTTTCAAAACGTACGAAGGTAAGCTGATTCAGGAAGGCTTCGGACGTGGCAAAGCAGGAGGTATTACCAGTTATGAATTTGAGTTTTCAGTCAGTGATCCAGAAGTATTCAAACAACTGGAGACCAATAGTGGTAAAAGCTTTGATCTTCATTATAAAGAATACAAAGGTGCATTACCATGGAGAGGAAACACAAGATATGTAGTAGATAAAGTAGTGAATATGAAATAGCAAAAGGCTCTCGGATTGAGAGCCTTTTACATACACGCACCACAAAATATTAAGATATAATATTTACTTTTATCTATGATTTTCTTTTTAAATACGGATTAAAAAGAACATTTTTTTTCATGCAGATAATTGAAATTGAGAAGATTGTTCATTGGTGTTAATCTTTATTATTTCAATTTGGTAGTATAAATTTAGTGAAGAATATTATTCTTAAAAGGGTACTTATCATTAAAATATTATTAAAATAAAAATCCATCCTGTCAGATGGATTTATAGATTTAGTTAGAATGATTGTCAGTCATGTTTTTACTTTTCTTTTTATAAAAATAATATCCAAGCCCCAGAATTAAAAATAGAGGCCAAAAGGGAAGGAAAAAGAGGAAAATACCTGTTATTACATTCCAGCCTGAAGAAACAGCGGCAAATGATTCCTCCATAAAAGTTTTCGGTTTATCATCTTTTACATAGCTTTCACCTGTTCCGTAAAGTGTTATTTCCAGATCACACATTGTATTTTCAACATAATTTTGACCTGATATCTCAACTCCTTTGTTTTCTATGGTGCCCATACTGCTGAGATCATCCATTAGATAATCAAATTTCTGGATTGGAATCTTCACTTTGAGATAAGCAATTTTCCTATCATTATTGTTTAAAGAAATATTTTCACTTCTAATGAAGCCATCATATTTTCGCACTTCTTCAGCTACGATGTCTTTTGCTGTTTCAGCGTTTTCAACATTTAATTCCAGTGTTCCGGTTTTTACGATATTATTTTTAGGAACATTCAAATCCGTGTTTTCTTTTTTGATCTTATCCCTGTAAATAATTTTAGTTTCTTTAATGACTTTTGGGGAAGGTACATTGATCACTATTTTTTCAGATTTCTTATCTGTTGAATCTTTCTTGTGAGTTTTTGATTCTAATTTAGTGGTGGCAATTTTATTGGATAGTGAATCAATACTTTTTGAAGTGGCTTCCATTTTTTCTTTGATCTCACTTTTGGTATCATCAAACTGTTTGATTTTTACATTCGCGGAATCGAAAACAGCATCCGCTGTGTGGTTGATATCATTGATCTTTTCAGATGTGGCAGCAATGGTACTGTCTGCAGATTGCATTGCTCCTTCAAGCCGAGATTTTGTTGCTTCACTTTTTTTACACATTATAAAAGTACTGGACATAGCAACAAGGAAAATGAACTTTTTCATACGATTAATTTTTTTGATGAAGTAAAATTACTGGGGTGATGAAAGTTGTACTTGTAAAAAGAATGTATTCTTTTGGTAAATTCATAAGTGATACATAATGAGATTTTTGTATTCTTTGTAAAAGAATTTTACAAAGAACTAAGACTTTATTTTACCAATTTTGAAAGTCATTTTTGAACAATCTGTTTTATGTAAATACCAAAATCTTTTTTATATCCTCATCTGATATGGACGAATAAAAAATGAACAAATTCTAAAAGAAATCTGCGATCGAATTAAAATCGTTGCTTGAATTAGCATAAAAAAACCGTTCAGAGTAATACTAAACGGTTCTTTTTATTTTTAAAATCAATTCTTACTGATTAAATTCACTGATGAAATGTAATTTCACATTAGGGAATTTTTCCTGTGTCATATGAATGGTGAATGATGAGTCCGCCAAAAATACCAATTGATTGTATTTATCTCTTGCTAAGAATCTCTGTTTTAATCTTGCAAATTCTTTAAATTCTTCAGATTTTTCATCCGCTTCTACCCAACATGCTTTATGCATAGATAGAGGTTCGTATGTACATTTAGCACCATATTCGTGCTCAAGACGGTACTGAATAACCTCATATTGAAGTGCACCCACAGTTCCAATAATTTTTCTGTTATTCATTTCAAGAGTAAACAGCTGGGCAACCCCTTCATCCATAAGCTGATCAATACCCTTAGCCAATTGTTTAGCTTTAAGTGGATCATTGTTA
This sequence comes from Chryseobacterium paridis, assembly GCF_016595215.1. Lineage (GTDB taxonomy): Bacteria > Bacteroidota > Bacteroidia > Flavobacteriales > Weeksellaceae > Chryseobacterium > Chryseobacterium paridis. The sequence goes on from NZ_JAENHK010000007.1 coordinate 304,508, forward strand.
TTAATGTAACGGAAATGCTCAGGAGAGAAACTAGGTACACCTTTAAAGCTCAATTTTTCTCCACCTGTTAAAGTATCACCGATTCTGAAACTTCCTGTATCATGTAGACCAACAATGTCTCCTGGGAAACTTTCGTCAACGACTTCTTTTTTATCAGCGAAAAAGGCATTAGGGGAAGAGAACTTCATCTTTTTACCCTCTCTTACCAATAAGTAATTTTCATTTCTTTTGAACGTTCCCGAAACGATTTTTACAAAAGCCAATCGGTCTCTGTGTTTTGGATCCATATTCGCATGGATTTTGAAAACAAAACCTGTAAAGTTACTTTCTTCTGGTTTTACTATACGGGTATCACTTTCTTTGGGCTGTGGCATTGGTGCAATTTCTATAAAAGCATCCAAGAGCTCACGTACCCCAAAATTATTTAATGCAGATCCGAAGAAAACAGGCTGTAAATCACCTTTCATATAATCTTCACGGCTAAACTCAGGATAAACAGACTGTACCAGTTCAAGTTCATCACGTAACGTTTTAGCTGCTTTTTCACCAATCAGTTCATCGATTGCAGGGTCATTGATGTCGTCAAACTTAACTGAATCCCCAACTTTCTGCTTCTTTTCTTCAAGGAATAATTGAATATTATTCTCCCAGATATTATAAATGCCCTGAAAATCACTTCCCATTCCTATTGGTAAAGAAAGCGGGACAACACTTAATCCTAATTTTTGTTCAACTTCATCCAGCAAATCGAATGCATCCTTACCTTCACGGTCAAGTTTGTTAATGAAAACCAACATGGGAATGTTTCTCATTCTACAAACCTGAACCAATTTTTCAGTTTGCTCTTCGACCCCTTTTGCAACGTCGATTACCACGATTACGGAATCAACGGCTGTCAATGTTCTATAGGTATCTTCTGCGAAATCCTTGTGACCTGGAGTATCGAGAATATTAATTTTGTGTCCTTTGTATTCAAAAGCTAATACGGATGTGGCTACGGAGATTCCTCTCTGTCTTTCAATTTCCATAAAGTCGGACGTAGCTCCTTTTTTTATTTTATTGGATTTTACAGCGCCTGCTTCCTGGATAGCCCCTCCGAAAAGTAGTAACTTTTCTGTAAGTGTAGTCTTCCCGGCATCAGGGTGAGAGATGATCCCAAACGTTTTTCTTTTTTGTATTTCTTTGATTAAGTCTGACATAGTGTATTTTGAAGTTGCAAAAATCGTGATTTTTTGCGAGGTTGTCAAATAAATTGCCAAACAAAAAGAAAACTCCCTGTATATTCATAGCCTGGCATCAAAAGGTAGGGTATTATAAAAATAATGTGGCTTTCATAAAATGAATAACAGGATTAAGAATTTTCTTTTTTTGTTGTCTAAGGCTCTTAAAAAAATTACCTTTGTTTATTACAATTATTACAGAGAAAAATATGAAAAACAGCAAATATCCAAACTATACTTTTACATGGATCGGAGGCGTTGTTTTATTAGGTGGATTATTCGTGGGAATAATGTTTACCGATTTGTTTAAGTCCCTTTGGATGATTATTTTTAAAGAAAACCTACAACTAAAAGATTGGTTTTTGATGTTTTCAAATGCTGTGATATTCTTTACAGCAATTGCTTTTTTTGATTTTTTCATTGTAAGGCCAAATACAAAACAAAAGCTTAATTTTAATTTTGCTCCAACTAATTTTTATACCTATCTCTTGATTTTTCCTTTAATGATAGGAATGATGTTTATTTCTGAATTTATTACTTCGCAAATTCCAATTACAGGGCCCTTTTTTGGTAAGTATTATGAGTTTTTCACTGAGCTGATGAGCCAGTTAACAAGTGATCCTGTTACCATGATTCTTGCAACAGTGATTTTGGCCCCTCTTTCTGAGGAGATCATATTCAGAGGAATTATTCAGAAAGGTTTAATCAATAAAGGGGTAAAACCGTGGAAAGCAATTTTATATGCCTCTATTATCTTTGGATTAGTACATGGGAATCCATGGCAGTTTGTGGGAGCTGTATTATTAGGATGTGTTCTCGGTCTTGTTTACTATAAAACGAAATCCCTGTTATTGCCTATACTATTGCACGGATTCAATAATTTATGTTCATCATTATTGATAACATATACAAAAAATGAAAGTTTTTCAGATGCATTTAAAGTTTCTGAATGGATATTATTAGCAGTTGGAGTAGTACTTTTTTCTTTATTCTATTATCTTTTTATGAAGAAATATAAAGTACATTACTCAGAAATTTAATTTAAAAAAATGAAAAAGGATATGGAATTATTGGTTGCTACACATAATCAGCATAAAAAAGAAGAAATTCAACAGATTTTAGGATCAGAATATATTGTTAAAAGCCTTACGGATTATGATATCCATGAAGAGATTGTAGAAGATGGAGATTCTTTTAACGCTAACGCTCTGATAAAAGCGAAATATTGCTTTGAAAAAACAGGAATTCCAAGTTTAGGTGATGATAGTGGATTGGTTGTTGAGGCGCTAGATGGTCGACCGGGTATTTTTTCTGCCCGCTATGCAGGAGATCATGACTTTGGTAAGAATATTGAAAAGGTACTAAGCGAGATGGAAGGTGTAGAAAACAGAAAGGCATACTTTATTACTGTTTTATGTTATTATGATGAAAGTGGTGCTCAATATTTTGAAGGGAGAGCACACGGGAATCTATTGACTGAAAATAAAGGACATAAAGGTTTTGGGTATGACCCTATTTTTGTTCCTAATGGATATGACAGAACCTTTGCGGAAATGAATCCTGAAGATAAAAATGAGATCAGTCATCGTAAGCAAGCTTTGGATATGTTTTTAGATCATCTGAAAGTTGCTGATCAGCAGCAATAATAAATCCGGAAGTGACTATATCCAGATTTTCTGTCGTACATTTGTTTGTTATAATAAACTATTGATTTGAGTACTTATTTAACGATATTAGGCTTTAACTCAGCTATTCCTACAATTAATACGTCTCCAACTGCACAGTTGTTAGAAATGGAAGAAAGACATTTTCTAATCGATTGTGGGGAGGGAACGCAGGTTCAGTTGAGAAAAGCAAAAGCCAGGTTTTCAAAGATTAATCATATTTTTATTTCTCACCTTCATGGGGATCATTGTTTTGGACTTCCTGGACTTATTGCATCCTTTAGATTATTAGGTAGAGAAACGCCTTTGCACGTATACGGTCCCAAGGGGATTAAAAAGATGCTGGAAACCATTTTTACCATCACAGAAACCCATCGAGGTTTTGAGGTTGTTTATCATGAATTGGATAAGGATTATTCTGAAAAAATTTATGAAGACAATAGAGTAGAAGTATATACAATTCCTTTAGATCACAGAATCTACTGTAATGGGTATCTTTTTAAAGAAAAACCAAAAGACAGACATATTAATATGAAGGAGATCGCGAAGTATAGTGAAATAGAGGTTTGCGATTATCATAACATAAAAGCAGGAAAAGATTTTGTCCTGAGTGACGGATATGTTCTTAAAAATGAAATTTTAACTGTAGATCCTATTCCATCGGTTTCTTATGCTTTTTGCAGTGATACGAGATATCTTGAGACTGTAATTCCAATCATCAAAAATGTAACTGTTCTATACCATGAATCAACATTTTTGCATGATCTGAAAGAAATGGCTGATTATACCGGTCACGCAACAGCTCTTGAGGCTGCAACTATCGCCAAAAAAGCTGAAGTTGGTAAATTGATTTTAGGACATTTTTCTAACAGGTATGGTGATTTAACAGTATTTACGGATGAAGCCCGAACTGTTTTTCCTAATACATTCTTGCCAAAAGCACTTGAAAGTGTGAAAATTTAAAATGGGTTATGAAGTTTGAAGAATTAAAAGATTTTTTAGATGAGAAAGCGGATCAATATAATAATTATGATTTTATTGAAAATGATCCTGTGCAGATTCCGCATCGCTTTTCCCTGAAACAGGATATTGAAATTGCCGGGTTTTTATCAGCAACCATATCATGGGGAAACAGAAGATCTATTATTAAATCAGCCGAAAAAATGCTGGATATTATGGGGAATTCTCCCTATGATTTTGTGATGAATTTTTCGGAGAAAGATTTGAAATCAATTCAGGATAAAAGTATCCACAGAACTTTTAATGGAGAGGATTTTACTTATTTTATTAAACAATTCAATAAGATCTATAAAGAAAATGAAAGCCTTGAAAACCTATTTAAAGTAGAGGATTCTGAAATTAATTTTCTTCATGCCATAGAAAGGTTTAGAGCTTCCTTTTTAGATACAGAAAAACACAGGAGCCATAAACATGTAAGCTCACCCTATAAAAACTCTTCATCAAAGAGAATTGTGATGTTCCTGAGATGGATGGTTCGAAAAGATAAACGAAGTGTGGATTTTGGAATTTGGGAGAATATTGATCAAAAATATTTATCCATTCCATTGGATGTACATACTGGAAATATTTCCAGAAAACTGAATTTAATTACCAGAACTCAAAATGACTGGAAGACGGTAGAAGAACTTGATCTGGTAATAAGACAGTTTGATGATAAAGATCCTGCAAAATATGATTTTGCGTTGTTTGGGTTAGGAGTAAGTAAAGAATTTTTATAAAGGAGAAATCATGAAATCGAATATCGAAAAAATAGAAATGCTGGAAAAGATCGCTAATGGTATTACCTGGTGGATCGGTTCTATTCCATCGCTGATTGCTCATACATTGTTCTTTATTATTTCATTTCTCCTTCCCATATTGCATATTGTAGAATTTGATAAAATGCTTCTTATTCTTACTACAGTAGTATCATTAGAGGCGATTTATCTGGCGATTTTTATTCAGATGTCAGTGAACAGGAGTCACGAGAAAATTGAAGATATCCAGGAAGATATTGAAGATATTCAGGAGGATATCGAAGAAATCAGCGAGGATATTGAGGAGATCAGTGAGGACATTGAAGAGATCAGTGAAGATATTGAGGAGATCAATGAGGACATTGAAGATATTCAGGAAGACATTGAAGAGATCAATGAAGATGAAGATGATGAAGATCACAATGAAAGAGCTAAAAAAGTAATACTCAAAAGCAGTGTAAGTTCAAATAAGAACGAGATAAAAGCTTTGAAAGACCATATACTTCGACTTCAGAATGAGATTGATAATTTGAAGAAAGAATAATTCCATAGATCTAATTATAAACTCCAGGTATTTACTTTTTTTTTTATAATAATTTTTTTTAGGTTTCTCACCTTAATTTTTTTCTGACTTTAAGGATAAAACTAAATATTTTATTTCTAAATTCTGCTTCTATAATTGTTTAGTTACAGTGAAATATTAAAATAGCATTTATTTTATCTAATGTTATTTTGATTGGTAAAATTGTAACATCATATCTTTATTTTTGTTATTTTTGAACAAACAATAACAAAATGTTAAATTATAGACTAAAAAACTACTTTTTCTTTTTAATATTGCTATTAGCTCCTCTTTTTATGTTTTCTCAAAATAAGAAGCAACTGCCTCAGAGAAAGCCACAAAAGGAGAAATCTACGGCAGCAAGTTTAAAGGCCGGAGCATTTATTGATGTAAACGTTCCTCCGTACGCTCCTTCCACGTATACCCCAGCACAGCTTGTTACAGACATCCTGATCAATGGTGGAACGAATTGCTCAACACCCAATGTGACGAATGTTACAGTAAGCCCAAACCATGATGTTGCTAATAATAACAGATTTTGGGGATACTTTAATAAAGGGACTACCAATTTCCCTTTTACAGATGGAATTGTTTTGACAACCGGCTATGCCAGAGAAGCAGGAAATACTTTATATACTGGTGGAAGTTTGTCTGGGTCAATTTCTCAACAAGGTGATCCTGATCTTGCTGCAGCTACCAATACCAATTTAAGTAACCAACGCGATGCAGTGGCTTTGGAGTTTGATTTTGTACCTAATTCAAATCAGGTTAAATTTAATTATCTATTTGCTTCTGAAGAATATACCGGTGGATATCCGTGTAATTACTCTGATGCATTTGCATTGCTTATAAAACCTGTAGCAGGAGGACCTTATGTAAACGTAGCAATACTTCCCGGAACAGCTGGTGCAGTAAGTGTAACTAATATACGTCCTGCCACTCAGGATAACGGAAGTCCATTAACTTGTGGAGCTTTAAACGATTCGTATTTTGCAGGATATAATACAGCAAACGTTGAAACAAATTATAATGGTAGAACAATTCCTCTAACAGCTATTGCTGATGTGACTCCTGGAGTTGCCTATCATTTTAAAATGGTTTTGTCAGATTATAATGATAACTCTTTAGATTCTGCTGTTTTCTTAGAAGGTGGGTCTTTTGATATCGGAATAAAAATTACTGATGGAACAGGAGCTGTGTTGCCTGATACAATTCATATGTGTGATAATACTCCTCAGATATTAAAAGCACAGGTAGCTACAGTTCCTGGTATGACTTTCCAGTGGTTTAAAGATGGAGCTCCGATTCCGGGTGCTACCAGTATTCAATATATAGCAACTCAACCTGGGGTATATGAAGTAAAAGTTTCCGTACCTGGAAATCAATGTCCGGGATCTGCTACTATTACTATTATAGGAGGAACAACACCTACCGCACAAGATGCTGTATTAAAAATTTGTACGACTCCAAATGCTCTCAATTTTGATTTAAATACGGCAATGCCATTGATCAGTACAACTACAGGTGCTGTGTTCCATTTTTATGTGAATCAGGCCGACGCTGTTGCACAAAATAATAACTTCATCAATAATGTATCAAGTTATGATGGAACGGATGGACAGATCTTATATGTGGTCGTTTCTAATGGAGCATTTTGTAGTAAAATGGTGAAGCTGACTTTAGTAAAAGAAGCTACGCCGGTGGCTCAGGTGACTTCATCAAAAATGAAAATATGTTCAGGTGAATCTGTTCTATTAACAGCTTCTGGTGGTGTAACTTATTTATGGAGTGATACAACTACAGCTGGACCTACAAGAACTGTAAGCCCTACTCAGACCACTACTTATACCGTATATGCAATTGGTGCAAAAGGATGTAAATCGTTGTTACCTGCAACAGTAACTGTAGAGGTGGTCCCTGCAATTACATCTAATCTTAGTGGAGGAATGATATGCACAGGTGATCAGATCACGTTGGATGCCGGAACAGGACCAAATTATAGCTATACCTGGAATACAGGCTCAACTACGCAAACGATTACAGCAGCTACACCAGGTACTTATACTGTGCTTATTGATAATGGTGTTTGTTCTAAACTATTTACGACACAGGTAATTCAGGCTATCATACCTGTAGTTATCAAAGCGGATTATAATGCTGATGGAACAATGATTATTACAGCAAGCAATCCAAGTAACGGAATTCTTGAATATTCAATTGATAACGGATTAACGTGGCAACCTTCAAACGTGTTCCACAATGTTCCAAATAATAAATTAATATCAATCAGAGTTCGGGTGAAAAATACGAGCTGTGTTGGATTCCTGGAATATTTTACATTCATCATGAAAAATGTAATTACACCAAATGGAGATAACGTGAATGATATTATTGACTTCAGAGGAATTAATCAGTATAAAGATTTCTCAGCAAGTATATTTGACCGATACGGACGTGAAGTATACAAGGCAGAAAAAGTAAGACCTTATTGGGATGGTTACTTCCAGGGCAAACGTTTACCTACTGCTTCTTACTGGTATCAGGTGACATTTGAAGATCCTGCAAGTAAAGAAAAGGCTGTAAAAACGGGCTGGATCCTATTGAAAAATTTCGAATAATCTATTAATCATATTTCTAAAAAGACTAACAATTTGTTAGTCTTTTTTTGTTTTTTAATTAAATTAAAAAGGATAGTTTAAGATAATTTAGTTTATATTATTAATAATACAATTTGAATTGATGTAAGTTTCAATCAAAAAAAATAGTATTTTTGTTGAAAACAATATAAAATGTTAAATAGGAGGACGAGAAGTTTATTTCTGGCTTTATTTGTAGTTCTTGTAAGTAATTTGATTTTCGCTCAGAACAGAGGGCAAAATACCAAGTTAAAACAACCCTCAGCTGCAAGTATGAAAGCCGGAGCATTTATTGATGTGAATGCACCCGGATATCCAGAATCAAACTACGATATTACTCAGCTGGTAAAAGATGTCCTCATAGCAGGGGGATCTACCTGTACAACAGCGAATGTCAGTAATGTTCAAGTGTCGCCTAACTTGCCGGCAAGTGATCAGAACAGAAGTTGGGGGTATTATAATAAAGCGACCACCAATTTTCCTTTTGCAAAAGGTATTGTTCTTGTTACCGGCTTTGCGAGAAAAGCAGGTAATGACTTTCAAAATACATTAAGTGATGCACTTCCTTCTGGTGGAGATATAGATTTAGCAACAGCTTTAAATGTTAATAATGGTAGTTTAAGAGATGCAACTTATATAGAATTTGATTTTGTTCCAAGTTCTACAGAGGTTTCATTTAGATATTTGTTTGCTTCAAAAGAGTATTCTCCCGGGAATATTTTTACGTGTAGTATATCAGACGGTTTTGCTTTATTACTGAAAAAAGTAGGTGATCCTAATTACACCAATTTGGCTGTTTTACCAGGTACAACTACTCCTGTGAGTGTAACTAATATTATTCCAGCCAGTTTACCTTGTGGACCTAAAAATGCTCAGTATTTCCATGCTATCAATAACCCTCAGATTGAAACTAACTTTGATGGACGTACTGTTCCATTAACAGCAAAAGCCACTGTAATTCCTGGTCAGACTTATCATTTTAAAATGGTATTGGCGGATTATCAGGATAAGAATTTTGATTCTGCTGTTTTTTTAGAGGCCGGTTCTTTTGATATAGGAGTTCAGATTCTTGGACCTGCAGGAGTAGCATTACCACCATCGATTAATGTTTGTGATAATGCTCCACAGGTACTTACTGCTTCTATACAGAATTCCACAGCAACCTATCAATGGTTTTTAAATAATAATCCTATTCCTGGAGCAACCAGTGCTACTTATACAGCTACACAACCCGGAGTGTATACCCTTCAGGTTCTTCTTGCGGGAAATACCTGCCCTGGAACGGCGACAGTGACAATTGTAGGAGGTACATCTCCGACTGTACAAAATGCTACATTAACGACTTGTTATGCTCCTGGCAATGCAATTTTTAATTTGACCAATGCACAGGCATCTATTAGTGGAACGCCTGGCGCCACATTTACTTATTATGCAACCCTGGCTGATGCAAATGCGGGAAATGCAAATACGATTGCTACACCAACAGCTTATTCAAGTCCAGGTGGACAAACAGTCTATGTGCTGGTTAAAAATGGATTTTGTTCAAAAGTTGCTCAGTTGCAATTGGTCAAAGCACCACAGATGACAGGGAATATCGCCCCTCCAACTGCTTTGACATGTGCGAATTCCCAAATAACATTAAATGCTTCAACGTCAGTATATCCGGCAGGGGCTACATTCAATTGGACAACAACTGGTGGAAATATTGTATCAGGAGGAAATACTTTAACGCCTGTTGTAAATACTGCGGGAACTTATACATTGACAATTTCTAATACCTATCAACCAGGAAATGCCGTTTGTACGGCTACAGCAAATGTTACAGTTGTTGGAGATAGTGCACCTCCGGCAACAACTTTAACAGCCTCTAAAGTATTAATTTGTGCAGGAGAAACTGTAACGTTGACTGCTTCGGGTGGAGCTACTTACAATTGGGTAGGACTGCCAGGGAATGGAAATACACAAACCGTTACCCCTGCCACAACCACTACGTATACGGTAACGGCAGTAGGAGCTAATGGATGTGTTTCTCAGACTCCGGCTACCATAACAATACAGGTTTCTCAGCCAATTACGGTTCAAAACGCTACATTACTTAAATGTTATCAAGCTGGTAATTTAACATATGATCTTACTTCAGCACAGCCACAAATAACGACTGTAGGAACGGCTACATTTGCTTACTATGCAAACCTTGCAGATGCCAATGCTGGAAATGCCAATACAATTGCAATACCTACGGCCTATTCAACGCCTGGAAACGTAACTGTTTATGTATTGGTTAAAAATGGAGGTTGTAGCTACGTAGTTACATTACAGTTATTGAAAACACCAACGACAACTTTAACAATAGCAGCACCACAAACTATCACTTGTACGAACTTGCAGGTGACCTTAAACGCCTCAACTTCTGTGATTCCTGCCGGTTCAACAATATTGTGGACCACGGTAGGAGGGAATATTGTTTCTGGTGCTAATACGTTGACTCCCGTTGTTAATGCTGGAGGAACGTATACATTAACTGTTCAAAATACCAATCAGCCTGGAAATTTAAATTGTAGCTATACGGCGGATGTTACAGTGGTAGAAAATAAAGTACCACCAATAGCTACAGTAACATCATCGCATGCACAGATTTGTGTTGGCGAATCAGTTACACTAACAGCTAGTGGAGGAGTGTCATATAACTGGACGGGATTACCCGGAAATGGCAGTACGCAGACTGTATCTCCAACAGTGACGACGACATATACCGTTTATGCTGTAGGGGCAAATGGGTGCGTTTCCACAAACCCTGCTACGGTTACAGTAATAGTTGGACCTCCAGTCGCTTCGGTAGTAGCTTCAAAAATTAAAATATGTGCAGGGGAGTCTGTAACCTTAACGGCTTCCGGTGGTATTACTTATAACTGGGTAGGATTAACCGGTAATGGAAATACTCAGGTTGTTTCACCAACAGTTACAACTACGTATTCTGTGTATGCGTTAGGAGGAAACGGATGTACTTCTGTTGTTCCTGCTACAGTCGAGATTGTAGTCGTACCAGCTATTACCTCTACTTTAGAGGATGTATATGTATGCGCTGGTGATACTGGAATTTTAGATGCCGGCAGCGGCCCTAATTATACTTATATATGGAGTAATGGAGCAACTACCCAAACTATTTCGACTAATATTACAGGAACATATACAGTGACAATTAGTAATGGAGTGTGCTCGAAAGCATTCACTGCCCAGCTATTAAACCCTAATTTACCTCAGTTTACGAATATTGTTTATGAAAATCATGTCCTTACATTGAGCGCAACCAATCCTACAGGTGGAACTTTAGAATATTCTATTGATGGTGGGGTTACGTGGCAAAATTCTAATATATTCTATAATGTACTGAATAATAATAATTATAATTTAATGGTAAGAGTAAAAGATGCTAAATGTAGTACATCTTTAAGTTACTTTACTTTTGTTATTAACAATGCTATTACACCTAACTCTGATGGACTAAATGATACCATCGATTTTTCAGGAATCAGTGGATATAATAATTTTGCAGCTTCCATATTTAACCGATATGGACAGGAATTGTTTAAAGCAACCAAATTAGAACCTGTCTGGAGAGGTAATGTAAAAGGTCTTAATCTGCCTACTGCTACCTACTGGTATAGAGTACAATGGGAAAATCCTGCCAGTAAAAAGTTGGAATTACGAACTGGATGGATATTATTAAAAAATAGGAATTAATATCTAAATATATATACTTAAAGCAAAACCTTTCATAATTGAAAGGTTTTATTTTTTTAACATTATTATGTTAAATATATATGTGGTATGTTTAAAAAAAATTAAATTTGTTGAAACAAAAATATTATGAAGAGATATCTACTATTGTTTTCTTTTTTTTTAATCTCGTTGAATTTTTATCATTCACAAAATATTTATCCCAGAAAGGTACCGAAACCAAGGCCCAATTTAGCAGCAAAAGCTGGAGCATTTATTGATGTGAATGCACCAGGCTACCCTGAGTCTGCTTTTAATATTACACAGTTGGTAAAAGATGTATTGATTTCATCCGGAACAAATTCATGTGTTACTCCCAATGTATCAAACGTTCAGGTAAACCCGGGGTTACCGGCGACTGATGTAAATAGAGCCTGGGGATATTTTCATAAAGGAACAACAAACTTTCCTTTCAAAGATGGAATTGTTCTGGTTACAGGAAAAGCAGAAAGAACAGGAAATACTTATATAGATGTAAATAGTCCGTTAAGCGATCTTGTAGGAACAGGAAGTGATCCTGATTTGGTTGCGGCGACTAACCCTTCAGTTCAGTTGAAGGATGCTGTTATACTAGAATTTGATTTCGTTCCTACCTCTTCGCAAGTGAAATTTAATTATTTATTTGCTTCGGAAGAATATACCACTACCTTTCCATGTAGCTACTCAGATGCATTTGCATTATTGTTAAAACCTGTAGCTGGTACTGCACCTTATGTTAATATGGCTGTACTGCCAGGAGCGGCCGGACCTGTAAGTGTAACCAATATTCACCCTGACACAGAGTTTGATGGAAGTCCATTGTTCTGTGGGGCAACTAATCCAACTTTTTTTGGAGGTTATAATACAACCAATATTGAAACTAACTTTAACGGAAGAACGATTCCTCTTACTGCAACAGCTACTGTTGTTCCTGGACAGGCCTATCATTTTAAAATGGTTTTAGCGGATGCAATTGATACGAACTATGATTCTGCGGTTTTTCTTGAAGGAGGATCTTTCAATATAGGTGTAGAATTACTGGATCCGGATGGTGGAACATTACCAGCAGATATCAATGTATGTGATAATGCTCCTCAGGTATTGACAGCTTCAGTAAGTGATCCGAATATGGCTTATCAATGGTATTATAACGGAGCTATTGTACCAGGGGCAACTACGAATACGATTACTGCTATACAGCCGGGAACTTATACCATTGAAGTAAGTTTTCCAGGGAACCCTTGTCCGGGTAAAGCATCTATACAAATTCACGGAGGAACAACACCTACGGCAAATGATGCTACATTATTGCTCTGTACAACACCGGACATTACTACATTTGACCTTACTACTGCAATGCCTTTATTAAGTACGACACCAAATGCTGTTTTCCATTTTTATGTAAATCAGGCTGATGCTGTAGCTCAAAATAACAACTATATTACAACTCCACTTAGTTATAATGGCAATGATGGACAAATCTTATATACAGTAGTATCTAACGGAGGCTTTTGTAGCAGATTGGTAAAACTTACCCTATTAAAAGAAACGACGCCTACAGCACATGTTATTTCTTCAAAACTGAAAATATGTCCGGGAGACACTGTGGATCTTACAGCAACTGGTGGGGTGACTTACCAATGGAGTAATTTTTCAGGTACGGGTAATACCCAGACCGTGACATTATACAATACAACAACATTTACGGTATATGCGATAGGAACAAAAGGATGTAAATCCTTACAGCCTGCTACAGTAACAGTAGAGGTGGTACCAGAGATTACTTCTCCGTTAAAAGATGTTGAAATGTGTATTGGCGATAGAGTAACGTTGGACGCCGGAGCAGGACCTAATTACAGTTATTTATGGAGTACCGGTGAAACGACACAAACCATTTTTGTAGATCAGCTGGGTATTTACTCTGTTACTATTGATAATGGATACTGTAAAAGAACATTCACCTCTAAAGTAATGGCTGCTACATTGCCTTTCATTACAGGATTAGATTATAACAATAGCAATACCTTAACGGTTACTGCTGTCAATCCATTTATCAATAATAATCCTGGAACACTGGAATATTCTATCGATAATGGAATTTCCTGGCAGGCTTCCAATGTGTTTACAGGATTATTAGACAATACGACCTATAATATTCAAGTGAGAATACAGGGGACTCATTGTGTAGGAACAGTGGATTTCTTTACTTTGAAAATTGCTAATATTATCACTCCTAATCAAGACGGGATCAATGATGTACTTGACCTTACATCCCTTGGAGACTTTAATAATTTCACAGGATCAGTTTATGACAGATATGGAGTTGAAATGTTCAGGTTCTCGAAAACGACCCCGATCTGGGATGGTACAGTAGGAGGTAAGAGATTATCGACTGCTACGTATTGGTATAAATTTAATTTCCAATATCCGAAATCAAAAGTTCAGATGAATTGGTCTGGTTGGATCTTACTTAAGAATAGAGAATAACTTATCAAAAATATATGTAAACAAAAAGCCTTTCATATACTGAAAGGCTTTTTTATGTAATAATTCTTTTTGTATTAAAGATTTTCTTTCCACTGTTTTGTGAATGCTATAAAATCATTTACACTGAGTTCCTCTGCTCTTTTATCTAAGAACTCATGAGTTTTCAATGCTTCCGGAATGTTTAATACCTTAAGTGAATTCGATAATTTTTTTCTCCTTTGGTTGAAACCTGCCTTTACAATCTGTTTAAATAAGACTTCATTACCTACCAATCCTTCCTTAGGATTTCGGGTCAACCTGATAACTCCGGATTTTACTTTTGGAGGTGGATTGAAAACATTTTCATGAACCGTGAACATATAGGAAACATCATAGTAAGCCTGGATCAGAACCGAAAGGATTCCGTAATCTTTTGTTCTTGGGATAGCTGCAGTTCTTTCAGCAACTTCCTTTTGAAACATTCCTACCATTTCCGGAATAAGTTCATAATGATCTATGATTTTAAATAAGATCTGGGAAGAAATATTGTACGGGAAATTACCAATAATAGCAATCTGCTCATTATTAATAAAAGCGAAATCCTGTTTTAAAAAATCTCCCACAAAATTTTCTTCTGTAATCTTAACGTAATTTTTTTTCAAATACTCAATAGATTCATTATCTATCTCAGCCAGATAGGTATATTGATCTTTTTCCAGAAGATATTTCGTAAGAACTCCCATTCCCGGGCCAACTTCCATGATCTTGTTGTAGTTTTCAAAGCTTAGGCCCTCTACAATTTTTCTTGCTATATTTTCATCTGTCAGGAAGTGTTGACCAAGATGTTTTTTTGCTTTTACACTCAAAGTTTTTTATGATTTCGTTAACAATGATTTTCTCTTTTTCGTCCCAAATTTCGGAAGATTTTTTCTATTTTAGCCAAAAATTTTAATATTAATGGCGAAATCTGTAGATGAATTTAATAAGAAAAGACTTAGGTCCAGCAATATTACAGTAGTAATTAGTATTGCCTTAGTGTTATTTTTGTTAGGATTAATGGGATTGATTTTAATTAATGCCCAGAAATATTCTGACTATATCAAGGAGCAATTGGTTGTGAATGCATACTTTGATGAAAACTATGACGCTAAAGATTCTGTAAAAATTGCGAAACTCGAAGAAGAAACTTTTAAAAAGGTACAGACTTTAGCTCCTGTAAAGAGAGCAACCTATATTTCAAGAGAAATGGCAGCCAAAGAAGCAAAAGCAAGTATGGGGATAGACAGTGATGCTCTTTTTGAGGATAATATCTTCCCATCATCTATCGAAGTTGCTTTGAAACCTGAATATGTAGATCCTGCTAAAATTGATGAAGCGATCAAAACATTGAAATCTGTTCCTGGTATTGTCGATGTAAAAAACAACAGTACACTGATGGTAGATGTGTACAATAATTTGAACAGAATTTTAAAATGGATATTAGGGTTTTCCGTACTCTTCCTGATTTTAGCGGTTGTTTTAATTAACAATTCGATTCGTCTGAAAATATTCTCAAAGAGGTTTATTATTAAAACCATGCAGTTGGTAGGAGCCAAGAGAAGATTTATTTTGAAACCCTTTATTGTGGAAGCTCTTATTTTAGGATGTATAGGTTCTGTTATAGGACTTCTTGCACTATTCGGAGTATGGTATTATTTTACCAGTCAGATTGGATCTACTTTTGTACAGGACAATCAGCAGTATTTCTGGTTGATCGTATTGGTATTCGGAGTTGGAATTTTTATTACTGTTTTAAGTACCATAGTTGCAACATGGAGATTCTTAAGAACAAACGTTGACGATTTATATTACTCTTAATAAGATGAGCAAAAAAACAAATAAATTTTCTGCAGCAGAATTTGGTGCTGATACCAAAGCTCCACAGGAAAACAATTTTTATTTCGGACAGCAAAACTTTAAGTGGATGCTGATCGGATTAGCATTTATTGTAGTTGGTTTCCTTTTGATGATGGGAGCTGATGCAAATACTGTTGACGGGAAATATGACCCCAATTCATGGAACGATGGTATCTTCTCTATTAGAAGGATCAGAATAGCGCCATTATTTGTGGTTATAGGTTTTGCTATAGAAGTATACGCGATTTTAAAAAGAAAATAATTTTTTATTGAAGATTAAGAAGTTGTGAGATTTGGATTTTTCTGAATTTCAAAACTTCTTAATCTTTTAATTTTATATATATGGATTTAATCAAAGCAATTATTATTGCAATCATAGAAGGTCTGACGGAATATCTTCCGATTTCTTCAACTGCCCACATGGGGTTTACTGCCAACTTAATGGGATTAAAAGAAGATGAATTTTTAAAGATGTTCCAGGTTTCCATTCAGTTTGGTGCTATCTTATCCGTAGTGGTTGCCTATTGGAAAAAGTTCTTTGATTTTAACAATATTAAGTTCTATTATAAACTGGCTTTTGCTGTAGTACCTGCCTTGGTTCTTGGTTACCTTTTTGATGATAAAATCGAAGCAGTTCTAGGGAATCAGATAGCTATTTCATCAGTTTTGGTTTTAGGAGGAATTGTTCTTCTGTTTGCAGATACATGGTTTAAAAACCCTAGGATTGATGATGAAAAGGGGATTACTATTAAAAAAGCAGTTACCATCGGTTTTTGGCAGTGTTTGGCAATGATGCCCGGAACCAGTAGAAGTGCAGCTTCTATTATTGGTGGGATGACTCAGGGATTAACACGAAAAGCCGCTGCTGAGTTTTCTTTCTTTCTGGCAGTTCCCACCATGTTGGCGGTTACAGTATATTCTGTTTTTGTAAAAACCTGGGGAAAAGAGACCGCTAATCCTCAAAAAGGGTATGAGATGATTCTATCATCACAAGATCACCTTACTATTTTTATTGTAGGAAATGTAGTGGCATTTATTGTTGCATTAATTGCTATTAAAGCTTTTATCGGAGTGCTTAATAAGTACGGTTTCAAACCTTGGGGATGGTATCGTATTTTTGTTGGTGTTGCTTTGTTGATTTATTTTTATTTTTTTAAATAAAAGCTATTCTTATTATTTCTCATTAATTTATGACTGCTGAAAACATATTAGAAGGTCACATATTTTTACTTGATAAGCCATTGGATTGGACTTCTTTTCAAGCGGTCAATAAAATGAAATATAAACTCAAAAGTGAGTTTAACCTTCCTAAAAAATTTAAAATAGGACATGCTGGAACTTTAGATCCAAGAGCTACTGGTTTGCTTATTGTTTGCACTGGAAAATTCACAAAGAAGATTCCTGAAATACAAGATGCGCCCAAAGAGTATTGGACAGAGATTAAAATTGGAGTTCAGACAGAATCTTATGATACTGAAAAGCCTGAAATTCTTCATCAGGATATTTCAAATGTTTCAGAAGAACAGATCAAAGAAGCCTTGCAAAATTTTGTGGGCGAAATAGATCAGAAGCCGCCAGTTTTTTCAGCAATAAAGATTGATGGTAAAAGAGCTTATAATCTTGCGAGGGCAGGAGAGGAGGTTGAAATGAAGTCAAGAAAGACTACTATTTTTTACCTTGATAATATAGAGATTAATCTTCCTTTTGTAAGCTTTACAGTAGGGTGTTCAAAGGGGACTTATATCCGAAGTCTTGCTCATGATATTGGGCAGGAACTTGGAGTAGGTGCTTATTTGACACAATTGAGGAGAACAAAGATTGGAGAATACAAAATTGAAGATGCTACAGATCAATTTTTAGAAAATGATTTTAAATTCGAAAATGCATGAGAAAAGCTCTCCTTTTGTTTATAATTTTATTTTCAATAACCTTATCCTATTCCCAAAATATTGAAGGTAAAAAACCAAAAATGAATTTTTATATTAATCCTTCTCTTAACTTAGGATATAACCTGGGAAATAGTATTAAGGATGATCAGAATAAGGATTCTGCCTATTATCAACAATATATAGCTCCTTATCTTCCCAATAAAATCACTTTTGGAATGACGTTTATTGGAGGATATAACTTTCTTCCTAACTTTGCATTAGGATCAGGGGTAAAATATAGTTTTACTGATAAAAATTTCCATTTACTGTATTGGGTTATTCAGCCTAAATTTATAATTGGACCTGGTGATGAGCCTTTTTTTATTGATATTAATTATGGGAAGCAGATCAATCACTCTATTGTATCAAATGCAGAATTTTGGGGAATGAAGTTAGGTAAGCAAGTATCTTATTCAAAAAGATTAAGTCAGGAAGGAGGACTTGTTCTTGAAAATCATAATTTTGGAAAGTCAAATGCCTTTTTTATTGGCTTAAGTTATGGGATAACAATTTTTAGTAATAAAGACTATACAGATTACGGAGACGATTAGATGGAAAAAACACGTATTAATAAATATTTATCGGAAGTTGGCTTCTGCTCAAGAAGAGCGGCGGATAAATTATTGGAAGAAGGAAGAATCAAGATCAACGGACAAATACCTGAATTAGGGACAAAAATTTCCGATGAAGATATTGTAGAAGTAGATGGTAAACCAATCCGCGAGTCAGAAGAAAAACCTGTTTACATTGCTTTCAATAAACCCGTAGGTATTGTCTGTACCACTGATACTAAAAGAGAAAAAAATAATATTGTAGATTATATCAATCACCCGAAGAGAATTTTTCCTATCGGAAGATTGGACAAACCTAGTGAGGGGCTGATTCTTCTTACAAGCGATGGAGATATCGTCAATAAGATATTGAGAGCTAGAAATAACCACGAGAAAGAATACCTGGTAAGAGTTGACAAGCCTATTAATCCTAGATTTTTGGATAAAATGAGAAATGGGGTTCCTATTCTGGACACAGTTACTAAGAAATGTGAAGTGGAAAAGGTAGATGATATGACTTTTAGAATTATTCTTACTCAAGGACTCAACAGACAAATAAGAAGAATGTGCGAGTATCTGGGATATGAAGTGAAAAAACTCAAAAGAATTCGTATCATGAATATTAAGCTGGATCTCCCTCCCGGAAAATGGAGAGATTTAACTGATGAGGAATTAACAAGCCTAAATAAGCTTCTCGAAGATTCAAGCAAAACTTTTGACTAAATATTTAGTTTGATGACTCCAGTAAAGCGGTAGATTAAATTTGGCAAGGTGATAAAAAGTGAAGGATGCTAAGCGTAATTTAACTAATAGGGATACTCTTTTAATCTTACTGCGATATTAGTCATTAATACATGAATACTTTTTACATTTTACAATTAATCATTTCAGATACAACTTCATTCTGGTCTCATATTCTGGTTTTAATTTAAGTAATTTCCATATTTTTTTATCATCAGAATTACTTTGTCGGTATAGGATTATTTTATCCGCTGAATATTTGAAATAAGGATGATTCTTTAACCATTCTTCAGGAGCATCAGTTAGTGTATATTTTGCAATATGCGAGGAATCTAGTTTACAGGTAGAAATTAGTTTTTGAACGATATCCCGATCAATATTATATGTATCTAAGATTTGCTGCTTATTGATAAATCCTCCAAGTTTTCTTCTAAATCCAATAATTGATCCGGCACTTCTCTCATCCAATCCGAATTCTAAAAGTTGTTTATAGGTGATTGAGTTTAAATCGATTGTTGTAAAATCTGTTTTCTGTTGGATGACCTCAGTTTTCTTTTCTTTTATTTGCGGTTTATGTATTTTGATGTATGGTTTTAGTTCTTCAAATTTTTCTGGAGAGATCACAAAGCATTTTTTGATTTCATCTTGATTCTTAAAATGACCCTTTAAGTTTTTATCCCTGTAATTAACGATAGTCCGGGCTTGATTTTGTGAAAACCCCAGAGATTGCCAGCCTTCTATATCTAAAACATTAGGATCAAAAGGTTTGAGTTGGATTGTCAATTTTAAACCCTCACTGTTTTTTGTAAAACTTTTATAGTTCTGAGGCGTTTTTTCTGGTAGAATTAAGTATGGAGCTAGTAATTGATAGTTTTCATCATTAATAATAAAGCAATCTTTGAACTTTTCCTTACTTACAAAACTCCCTCCTAAATAGTTTTTATACTTTAATATTGCCTGTGCCTGCTTCTCGCTAAATCCAATTTCTATCCATTCCTTTACAGAGAAATAATCGGGGTTAAATTTTCTGGAAACCGTAACTCTTTTTTTATCTGAGTCTTTGGAAGAATGAGTCTTTGCTTCTTTACTGGTTTCCGGAAGCAAAATATAAGGATGGATTTCTAAAAATTTATCATTGGAAATGGCATAACATCTTTTTAATTGCTCCTTAGAGGTAAATATTCCTCCTATAATTTTTTTATAGTTTAATATGGTTGAAACCTGTTTTGAAGTAAATCCCAGATTTTGCCATTGTTGTTCATCTAGATCATTTGGATTAAACTCTACCAATAATAACGGGTCTACTTTTTCCGTGACAAATTTTACGTCTTGGAAATTTTCTTTTTTAGTACTGGTATATTCTTTAAACGCTAATAGAATAAGCAGAAGTATACCTAAAAATGCAACCTTTTGGTAGTAGCTTCTTTTCATGATAACATAAACTTATGAATAATACCAGGTTGCTCAAAGAAGAATTCTTTGAATTTCAATTAGTGATAAGAATAGGGGATTTTCATATGTTTTCTGTGATAAAAGTAAACCGGAATTCTCAATCAGTAAAATTATTTTAATATTGAAATATTGAATTTGTCAGGATTTACTTCCCAATAACACAAAAAAATCCCCAAATATATTTGGGGATTGTATGTAAATAATAATTAAAAACTCTTACTGACGAACTAAATTATACTCAGTTCCTTTTGTTTCTTTTGTCCATGCACTACCGGCATGCATTTGAATTGTTTTATCATTAACAATGGTAAATGTAGTTACTCTATCGGCAATATTTGAATAGATCAAAATTACTTTGTTAGAGTTTTTGTCATACTTCCAAGTTCCTGTACTTGACATAGGATCTGTACTTCCGGGCAGGGTTTCAGCCAATTTGAAAGTGTTATCACTCTTAAAAGTGATTTCCGTATTTTGTTTTGCGTTCCCTGAAGGAATCATTCCGCTGTATGTTCCAACCATGAAAGTTGAAGTTTTAGCAGTTGAAGTTTCGTCTTTTTGCTGTTTCATTGTACTACAAGAAGTAAATCCGATTAATGATGCGCAAAGTGTTGCTATAAATAAATTTTTCATAAAAAGGTTTTTTAAATATGCCTTCTTATTAACTAAAATGGTGCCAAAAGTATGGGAACAGAAAGAATATATAAGAGTTTATGTTGATCAAAAATTAAACAGAATGAAAGTATATTAATCAATTTACTGATTAATATACGTTTGAGATAAGTTTGAATCTAAACTTATATAAAGATAAAATTCTTGTGCTAGTTAAAATCTATTCAGAATCTTTTTCTACTAACGAATCTTTTAGTTTTAATAATTCTGCTTTTACAAATTCCAATCGATCGATAATGGTAATTGTTTCAGAAATTTTGCTATTGGTAGTCAAAGCAATCTTTGCTCCATCAAGCGTGTAGCCCTTTTCCTTAACCAAATGGTAGATAATCTGTAGATTTTTAATGTCTTCAGGAGTGAAGTATCTGTTACCCTTTTTATTCTTTTTAGGTTTAATAATAGGGAATTCCTGTTCCCAATAGCGTATTAATGAAGTGTTTACATCAAATGCTTTTGCAACTTCTCCTATTGAATAATACAGCTTATCGGGTAAATTAATTTTCATTTTGCAAATCCTAATCTTCAAAGATAATTTTTTTTAGTTTTTTTTACAAGTGTAAGTCTTAAAATATACCTTTCAGACAGTATTATTTTTATTAATTCGGTAGTTATTCGCGTTGAATGAAACTCTTTTTCTATTTTTGGATTAAATTAAAAAGTTTGGGCTCTATATCAGTACTTCATATTGATCTTTTCCAATCCGGGAAGAACCTTTCGGATTTTTATTTCAATACGATGAAAGATCATTTGGTGACCAGCCATAAACATATTGAGAAGCCACACCGGCATGATTTTTACGTTACCGTTCTTTTTACTAAAGGGAGCGGAATACATGAAATAGATTTTCAGAAGTATGAAGTTTCTGAGGGAAGTCTTTTCTTTCTGTCACCAGGACAAGTTCATAGCTGGGAGCTATCAGATGACACGGATGGATATATCTTTTTTTTCTCTCAGGAGTTTTATGATATGCATTATGTGAATCAACATCTTAGAAATTTTCCTTTTTTTAATTCTGTAGGTTTTTCCAGAAAGCTTCAGCTTGAAGTATCAGATTTAGAGAAAATGACAAATATTTGTAAAGAGATTCAGGATGAATATAATTCTCAGTTTCTGATGAAAGATGGGTTTATTCTTTCGCTTATTACTAAAATGTATATCAGTGCCTCACGACAATTTTCCAAGGATTATAGCAATCTCGATTCCTCTGCAAGTATTTCTTATTTTAAGCATTATCAGGATTTCGAAAACTTACTTGAGGAATATTTTACCACCGAAAAGTCAATTTCTTATTATGCTTCCCGGCTTACTATCTCTTCAAAACATCTAAACAGAATTACGCAGACTGTGGTTAAGAAAACGGCAACTGAAGTCATTACGGAGAGAGTGATGCTGGAAGCTAAGCGTATGCTCATGTATCTAAATGAAAGTCTTGTAGAGATTGCTTTCCGATTAGGGTACGAAGAATATTCCTATTTTGTAAGAGTATTCCGGAAAAGCTCCGGAATGACTCCCACTCAGTTTATTAAAAAATATAAGTCCTGATTTCTGCTGTTTATAGCAATAGCTTAAATGGTCCTTCAAAAGTGGTTTCAAAGGAATCTAAAATCTTTCCATTTTCATCGTATACCCCAATGATCATATTTTGCTTTGAAAATCTTATTTCTTCCTCTGGAAATGTAATGTTAATATTTCCTTTTAATATCTGATCTCCTTTCAAGACAATTTGCTTTGGACCAAAAAATGTAATCTCTCCATTTTTCGGGCTCACCACCTTAATGGTCAATACCTTTCTCTCATTGGTTTTATTCAGGAATGTATAAATAAAGGTGTTTGTTATTTTCCCGTTTTTAGTAAAAAATGTTGAACCGGCAGGTTTGATAAATTTAGCTTCCATCGATCCGCGATCATACATGAGGAATCCAAGAAATCCAATTAGTAAAGCAAGAAAGACTGTTGTCACTTTCATTCTTGAAGTAAATGTGAATTTTGATTGATTTTCGATTTCAGCTTCTGTTGCATAACGGACCAATCCTTTAGGAAGACCCACCTTTTCCATAATCTCATCACAAGCATCGATACATGCAGTACAGTTGATGCACTCCAATTGTTGTCCGTTTCTGATGTCAATCCCTGTCGGGCAAACTACCACACATTGCTGGCAATCAATGCAATCTCCTTTTCCAGATGATTTTCTGTCTTCTCCTTTTCTCCATTTAGAGCGATTTTCACCACGTTTAAAATCATAATATACATTGATGGTCTGTTTGTCAATTAAAACTCCCTGTAATCTTCCATAAGGACACACCAAAGTACATACCTGCTCACGAAGCCATGCAAATGTAAAATAGAAGACTGCTGTAAAAGAAAGCATTACAATAAACTTTAATGAGTGCTCTGCGGGACCTTCACTCATGATTTTGAAAACCTCTTTGTATCCGACGATGTACATAAACATAAAGTGACTGATCACTAATGAGATCAGTATAAATACCGACCATTTCAGTCCTTTTTTCCTAATCTTTTCTACATCCCATTCCTGACGATCCAGTTTCATTTGTTTATTTCGATCCCCTTCGATCCAGTATTCTATTTTTCTGAATACCATTTCCATAAATAGAGTCTGAGGACAAAGCCATCCACAGAATATCCGTCCAAAAACCACAGTAAAAAGCATGACAAAGATGACGGAAGTAACAGCTCCCAATGCCAAAATAAAAAAGTCCTGTAAATAAAATGGCTGGCCTACAATGAAAAATTTTCTATCAATAACATTGATAAGTAGGAATGGATTGCCATTGATCTTTACAAAGGGGAGCGCAAAAAATAAAGTAAGCAACAGATAGCTTGTATAATTTCTGTAGTTAGTGTATTTCCCCTTAGGTTTTCTAGGGAATACCCATTTTCTTTTTCCGGTATCATCCATAGTTCCTACCGAATTTCTAAAAGCTTCATTTTCTACAATTGGAGCTTTTATAGGATTGGTTTCTGTGTTCATTCTTTCTATTTAATGTCAACCTAAATAATTTCTTATTTCAAGGTTATTTCCTATTTAATAATTTCGTTGACTTTCTTACTGCAAAGCTCTTAATTAAAAGAATTTATTACTAATAGTATATACTTACGAAATAGGACAATTAAGACATTTTTATGATATGAAGAAAGAAGATGATATGTTATAGAAATATGCCATAATTCGAATTCAATATGATTTTTTAATTATTTTCTCAATTTGAGAGAATATAATTTGAATTTTATTTCTTCATGTTGTACATTGTGGGCATTAAATGAAAAGGAAATGAAAAATCTCTTTAAAATAGGGTGGATTGGTTTGGTTTTAGTATTACTGAGTTGTAAATCAGTAAATTATTCAAATATGTTTTATCACGATATTAAACCGCAAAAGATTTCTGATAAATTCGGTTTTACTGAAGGGCCGTCTTCAGATAGAGAGGGGAATGTTTATTTTACTGACCAACCCAATGATAAAATTTATTTTTGGGATTGGAAAACGAATGAAATTAAAGAATTTCTAAATAAAACAGGGAGAGCAAACGGGACACATTTTGATAAAGATGACAATCTCATTACATGTTCCGATGATCAGGGAGAAATCTGGAAAATCTCTAAGGATAAAAAAGTTCAGATTTTACTTAAAGGTTTTGAAGGTAGGAGATTAAATGGTCCTAATGATGTCTGGGGGGATTCTTCTGAAGGGATGTACTTTACTGATCCTTTGTATAAAAGGGATTACTGGGTTAATTTTAAACAGGAAACTCTTCATAAAAGTCTTTATTACAGAAGTAAAGATGGAAAAGTTGTTAAGCTTGATACTTTCACACAACCCAATGGTATTGCAGGAAGTGAGAAATATAAAAAGCTATATGTTTCAGACATTGATGCAGGAAAAACATATGTCTATGATATTTTGGATACAGGAAAACTTTCAGAGAAAAAATTATTTTGTGAAATGGGCTCAGATGGAATGACACTAGACAAACACGGAAACCTATATTTAACT
Organism: Chryseobacterium paridis; assembly: GCF_016595215.1. Taxonomy (GTDB): domain Bacteria; phylum Bacteroidota; class Bacteroidia; order Flavobacteriales; family Weeksellaceae; genus Chryseobacterium; species Chryseobacterium paridis. The sequence continues at coordinate 329,824 of NZ_JAENHK010000007.1, forward strand.
GGTAAAGGTGTAACTGTATTCAATCGTGAGGGTAAAAAAATCTATCATATTCCAATAGAAGAGGATTGGACTTCAAACGTAACATTCGGGGGAAAGCATAATGATGTTTTATTTATTACTGCTTCAAAGTCAGTTTATATTTTGCCAACAAGAGTCAAGGGAACAAAATAGAATATGATCAATTAATATAATTACAGTAGATCGCTATATAGTGATCTACTGTTTAATTTATGGTGTATAAAATTCATGTAATCAATCAGATAATGTTGTATTATTATATATTTTATTCATAGGGCTTTGAATTTATTTCTATTTATTTATTTCTTTAATTGAAATTATTCATTTGTTTGTAAATTTTGTGAAATTATTTAAGTTAATTATGAAAATGTTAATAATGAGTATTGTTTATTGTTGATTTTGTGATTTTTGTGTTGATTTTTTCGCTTTTTTTGTAAAGTATTTAAAGGCCTAACAAAATATTTAAAATATGATGTATTGTTTACTTGTAATTATATTTTTTATATAAAATCCATATAAATCACAACCGTTTAAATTATAGATATGAAATTTTACTTATTAATTGCACTGTCAATGATCCCTTTTTTAGGGTCTTCACAGTGGACAAAAACAGAGCTGCGGTCTCAGAGTGTTAAAAAAACTCAAGAAAAGTTGCAGTTTGCTGGTCTGTATTCATTAGATACAAATCTTTTGAAACAAAATCTGAAAGGAGCGTCCTCCCGGTCTTCAGGAGGGAAAGGAGTTGTTGTTTCAATTCCTGGTGTTGATGGGAAGCTAGAAAGATACCAGGTTTGGGAATACTCTAATATGGCTCCTGAGTTGCAGGAAAAATATCCGGACATAAAATCATATGTGGGGATAGGTATTGAAGATCGTTCGGCTTATTTAAGATTTAGTCTTTCCCCGGTAGGTTTTTCATCAATGATCACAAGATCTGGTGTTTCTGAATTTATTGAGCCTTATTCTCAGGACAGAACTGTTTATGTGGTTTTTGATTCAAAAGCGAGACAAAATCAAGAAATAGAACCTTTTAAGTGTTCCACACCTGAAGGACTAGGGAATAAATCTACAGGAAGTAAAAATAATGCTGTCAACAAAAAAGCAGCAGGTTTTAACACTTTTAGATTGGCAATGTCCTGTACCGGTGAATATGCACAATATCATTTAACGGCTGCAGGAACACCTGCAAATGCAACGGATGCACAGAAAAAAGCAGTTGTATTGGCTGCGATGAATACGACATTAACCCGTTTAAATGGCTTGTTTGAAAAAGATTTATCTGTTCATTTCAATTTAATTGCAAATAATGATGTTCTTATTTTTTTAAACGCTGCTTCTGATCCATACAATAATGGAGGTCCGGGTGAAGCTCAAACTCAGATCTCGGCACGTATTCCCGCTCAGGATTATGATATGGGGCATTTATTAGACAAAAAAAATGGGAATGGCCAAGCTGGAGATATTGGAGTTATTTGTGATGATAATGCTAAAGCAGAAGGATGGACAGCTCATAATTTCCCGGAAGGAGATAAGTTTGATATCGACTATGTAGCTCATGAAATGGGGCATCAAATGGGAGCTAATCATACATTTACACTTTATAATGCAAGTAATACAGATGATTCTTTAGTAGAGCCAGGTAGTGGTTCCACGATTATGGCATATACCGGGATAATGGGTGGAAATAGTGATGTGCAGTTTAATTCTTTTGATTATTTCCATGCATTTAATCTTAAGGAAATCAAAGATTTCATCAACGGGGTTGCATGTGGTGTAAATGTTCCATTTGCAAATCCTGCACCTTCAGTTAATGCAGGAGCTGATTATACAATTCCTAAATCAACACCATTTGTATTAAAAGGGACAACTACAGATGCTAATTCTGCTTCTTATACGTATACATGGGAACAAATGGATTCTGGAGCTACACAAACCGGAACTGTTAACTCTCTTGCTTATGCTACAAAACCTGCAGGACCCACTTTCAGATCTTTACCACCGATAAGCGCACCTGTAAGATATTTTCCTGATTTTAATAAAGTGTTGGCTGGGGTATTTTCAACCCGTTGGGAATCTCTATCAAGTGTTGCAAGAAATCTGAATTTTACATGTACCGTAAGAAATAACCATCCTACTGCTCCTCAGACGAACAAAGATGAGGCGGTAGTAACCATAAATGCCGCCGCCGGACCATTTAAGGTTACTGCTCCTATATTTGGACAGTCGACTAGCTCTGGAAATGCAGTTAATATAACATGGGATGTTGCAGGTACAACACAAGCTCCTGTAAGTACAGCTAATGTAAATATTAAATTATCTACAGATGGAGGCCAGACATTTACAACTGTTTCTACGAATACCCCTAACGATGGTAGCGAACAGGTTACGATTCCGGCGGGCTCTACATCAGCAAATGCTTATATTTTGATAGAAGCAGTAGGGAATATTTATTACGCAGTAAGCCCAAGTTTTGTAATTGATTATAATGTTACGGGTGAAACATGTACTACATATACATACAATGGAGGAGCTATTAACATAACTGATGGGCCTGGAGGTACTGATATTTCTTCACCTAAGATTGCAATCCCCTTAAATGTAAACAATACAGGAACTATTACCAAAATTAAAGTAACTCCTACAATTGCGCATACAAATGTCAGAGATTTAGCTATTGGTATCGAAAGTCCGGCCGGTTCGTCAGCTTTGATTTGGAATAGACAATGTAATAATAAATCTGGTATTACGGCAACATTTAGTGATGCTGGGAATGCTGTGGCATGTAATTCGCCGATACAAGGTGAAACATTATCGAATGAATCTTTAGCAATTTTTAAAGGACATAAGGCACAAGGGGAATGGAAACTGTTTGCTTCAGATAATAATGCAGGTAATGTTGGTACGATTAACTCTTGGTCACTTGAAGTTTGTACAAGAGAAACTCAAAATTTAGGAGTTAAAGAATCTTCTTCTTCCAAATTAGGAGATGATATTAAAGTATATCCTAATCCAAGTAATGGAAACTTCTTTGTGAAGTCCAGAAATTTATCAGGAGAAGTTAAAGTCACATTATTGGACTCAAGTGGAAGATTGATCTCTTCTGATTCTTACCAAAGTAATGGAGATTATACAAAAGAATTTAATTTGAATATTCCAAAAGGAGTATATATTATCAATATCAATTCTTCAAAAGGAGCTTATACTCAAAAATTGATTATTAAATAAGCTTTAATATTGTTATAAAAAATAATGACCCATATAATATATGGGTCATTATTTTTTATTTTAAATGATTGAGTCCTGTTAATAGGCTACTTCCATCTTTACTTTTTTACCTTTCAGTTTTTCGTTGGCCAGTTTTTTCAATAAAGCATTTACTTTTTTTCTTGAAACCGCAACATAAGAAGTGGTGTCTTTTACTTCAATCAGACCAATATCTTCTTTTTGTAATTCCCCTTTTTTGATCAAATAACCTACAATATCCACCTTATTGACTTTGTCCTTTTTTCCTGCACTGATATATACCGTTTGAAAAGGTGTTTTTTCAGGAACTTTGTGGTATCCGGAAACACTTTCTTCAGGCGTATTGCTTTTGATGAAAGGGAACTTTTCTTCCGCAGTCATAATCAAATAAGCGAAACCTTTAGCATTCATTCTGGCAGTACGTCCATTTCTGTGAATGAAAGCATCTTCTTGTGAAGGAAGTTGATAATGAACAATAGATTCTACTTCAGGAACATCCAATCCACGAGAAGCTAGATCGGTAGTAATTAGAATTCTTGCGGAGTCATTTCTGAACTTTAGCAAAGCTCGTTCTCTTTCGTCCTGCTCCATTCCACCATGGAATGTTTCTCTGTCAATCCCTTTTTCATGTAAAAGGTCTGAAATACGATCTACTGCTTCACGGTGATTGCAGAAGATCAATGTTCTTTTATTTCCTATTTTACAAATCAAATTAAAAAGAGTATCCAGTTTTTCCTCAGAAATGGTCATTACTTTCCTTAATTGAATATCAGGTTTTGCTTCGGCCAATTTTAAAAAATCAATTATCTTTTCATTTTTCAAGCCTGTAAAATATGGGATTTCATCCATTGAGGTGGCTGAAGTTAAAATACGTTGCGCAAGGGCTACTTGAGAGTTAATAATATATTCCATGTCATCATGAAATCCCAGTTCTAATGCTTTATCAAATTCATCCAAAACCAATGTCTGGATGGTTTTAGCATCAAAATTTTTATTTCTAAGATGGTAGGCAACTCTTCCTGGAGTTCCTATTAAGACAGCTGGAGCCTCAATTAGATTATTGACTTCAATTTTTTTATCGTGACCTCCATAGCAAACAGAAACTTTAAAGTCGGTTCCCATTGCTTTAAAAACCTGTTCGATTTGTAAAGCTAATTCTCTGGCTGGAACTAAAATCAATGCCTGAATTCCTGAAGCATCTTTTTTAAGATTACGAAGAACAGGAAACAAAAATGCCAAAGTTTTTCCTGAACCGGTAGGGGACAGTAAGATAACGTCGGTATTGTTTTCAGTGGTTTTATAAGTAGATTTCTGCATCTGATTCATATCCTGAATCTGCAGTTTTTGATAAATTGATTCTAATTCCATTTTGCAAAGATAGTGATTTTGGGTGGTAGGTTGAAGGTGATAGGTTGCAGGTGTAAGGGAGTTGAAAGTTGAAAGTTGAAAGTTGAAAGTTGAAAAGGTTATTAGTTATTAGTTATTAGTTATTAGTTATTAGTTATTAGTTATTAGTTATTAGTTATTAGTTATTGCGACGATTTATGTTGTTGATGTCCTTTTCGTTAATCTTTCAATTTTTAAATCCTTCAATCTTTTAATAATGAGTTTGACAGTCAATGATTTATGTCTGATATTGTAATGGTGAAAAATATTGTTTATTTAAATAAAATTCGTACATTTGCACCCACTTTTTGTGGTCAAGGTTTGAAAAGGTAAATTATTAAAAATTAATTACTTCCGTATTTTTTAAATCCACATTTATTCAAACCATTAAAAAAGAAGGAATACAAATTTTATTAGAAAATGTCAAAAGAGACAAATTCAGCAGAGGTTTTATTAAACCAAAACGTAGCACCAGAACAATTTGATTGGGATTCTTTCGAATCAGGTCTTGATGCAGATGCAAGAAAAGAAAAAAGTGACTTAGAAGAAATCTACAACGGATCTCTAAACAGCCTAAACGATAACGACGTTTTGATTGGTAGAGTTGTAAGATTAACTGATAAAGAAGCTATCGTAGACATCAACTTCAAATCTGAAGGTGTTATTTCTCTTAACGAATTCCGTTACAACCAAGGCCTAAGTGTAGGTGATGAGGTAGAAGTAATGGTTGACAGAAGAGAAGACAAAACTGGACAATTACAATTATCTCACAGAAAAGCTAGAACGCTTAAAGCTTGGGATAGAGTAAACGAACTTCACGAAACTGGAGAAATCGTTAACGGTTTTGTGAAATCAAGAACTAAAGGAGGTATGATCGTTGACGTACACGGAATCGAAGCATTCTTACCTGGTTCTCAAATTGATGTTAAGCCAATTAAAGATTACGATCAGTTCGTAGGTAAAACTATGGAGTTCAAAGTTGTGAAAATCAACCCTGAGTTCAAAAACGTAGTTGTATCTCACAAGGCATTGATCGAAGCAGATATCGAAGGTCAGAAAAAAGAAATCATCGCTCAACTTGAAAAAGGACAAGTTCTTGAAGGAACTGTTAAGAACATTACTTCTTACGGTGTATTCATTGACTTAGGAGGTGTAGATGGATTGATCCACATTACAGACCTTTCTTGGTCTAGAGTGAACCACCCATCTGAAATCTTAGAAGATGGACAAACTGTAAAAGTTGTTATCCTTGATTTTGATGATGAGAAAACAAGAATCCAATTAGGTATGAAGCAATTAGAAGCTCATCCTTGGGATGCTCTTTCTGCTGACATGAAAGTTGGAGACAAAGTAAAAGGAAAAGTAGTAGTTCTTGCTGACTATGGTGCATTCGTAGAAATTGCTCCAGGTGTAGAAGGATTGATCCACGTTTCTGAAATGTCTTGGTCTACTCACTTGAGATCTGCTGGTGATTTTGTAAAAGTAGGTGACGAAGTTGAAGCTGAAGTACTTACTTTAGATAGAGAAGATAGAAAAATCTCTCTAGGTATGAAACAATTATCTAAAGATCCTTGGGAAAATATCGAAGCTAAGTATCCAGTTGGATCTCAGCACGTAGGAACTGTAAGAAATTTCACTAACTTTGGTGTATTCGTAGAGCTAGAAGAAGGTATCGATGGTTTAATCTACATCTCTGATCTTTCTTGGACTAAGAAAATCAAGCATCCATCTGAGTTCTGTGCAGTTGGTGATAAATTAGATGTTGTAGTTCTAGAATTAGACATCCAGGCTAGAAGATTATCTCTAGGTCACAAACAACTTCAAGAAAACCCTTGGGATAAATTTGAAACTAAATATGCTGAAGGAACTGTACACGCTGGTAAAGCTGTAGAAGTACACGATAAAGGTGCTTCTGTACAATTCGAAGATGCTGAGGTTGAAGCATTCTGTCCTTCAAGATTATTAGAGAAAGAAGATGGATCTAAAATCAAAAAAGGTGAAGATGCTGAATTCAAAGTAATTGAATTCAACAAAGAATTCAAAAGAGTAGTAGTATCTCACACAGGTATCTTCAGAGACGAAGAAAAGAAAAATGTAAAAGAATCTAACAACAGATCTAATACTACTTCTTCATCTTCTTCTAACGAAGAAAGATCAACTCTTGGAGATATTGATGCATTAGCAGAATTGAAAAGAAAAATGGAAGAAGGTAAATAATCCTTAACCATTTATGAATATGAAGCCACTCGAAAGAGTGGCTTTTTTTATGGCTAATTATTACTTTTTCAATGAGAATACGTAGGATTTTGATATAATTTAAGGGTGTGTGATATATTTTATGAATGATAAAAACACTTATGAATGCTTATAAATCACGTGTATTATTATTTTTATATAATAAATCTAATTAAAATGATTTTTGATTGGTAAATATTTGTAAATTAGCGGCTTTGTTAACGTATATGAAAAAGATAAATCTACCTCTTATGATTGCTGCATTCGCAGTTTTTCCATCTTTACAATTATTTTCGCAAGAAAATAAACAACTCATCAAAGATTATATTTCTCAGAATAAAATCAGGGAATATAAGAAGTCTGATCTTACCAATTTTATTATTGATAATACAGATCCTTCAAAATCTTTAAATGGTGATGTCGTCAAGTTTCAGCAGACATATAATGGGATACCTGTTTATAGCTCTGCGGGAACTGCTCTTATCAGAGATCGTAAGATTGTTTATTATACGGATAATTTTGTAAAAAATTATGGAGAATCTACTTCAGGATCTGCAGTGATAAGTAAAGGCTCTGCTCTTCAGAAGATAGCAAATGAACTAGGTAATTCTGAAATTTCTGATTTTTCTATTTTAGGTTTTTTTGAGAAAAGCGCAAATAATCTAAAAACAGCAAAACAAAGACTTGTATATGCTAACACAGCGAATGGAGATTTGAGATTAGCTTATGAATATATCGTAATGGAGCCAAAGTCTTCAAATTATTGGAATATTTTGGTGGATGCTAATAATGGAAGTATTATTGAGAAAAATAATTTAACATTATCTTGTAATTTTAAACCAGATTCATATGCTTCTGATGCTTTAGCAATAAATGATAATAAATTAGTTGGCCCGGAAAATAATATTCAACAGCAAAATCTGTTTTTAATAGCTGATCCTGCAAGTTATAATATATTTCCTACACCAATAGAGGCACCTACTTTCGGATCTAGATCGGTTGTTTCCAATCCTTGGATGCTAGCATCTTCACCTGAGGGATGGCATTCTGATGGTACAACACATTATACGATCACAAGAGGTAATAACGTGTATGCGTATGAAGATACTGCTAACACAAATAACCCTGGCTTTTCTCCTGATGGAGGAGCTTCGAGAAATTTTAATTTCCCATTCAATATTAATGGTACTCCAGCAGCTAATCAGAGTGCTGCAATTACTAACTTGTTCTATATTAATAATAGAGTGCATGATGTTTTCTATAAATTTGGATTTACTGAATCCGCAAGAAACTTCCAGCAGAATAATTTTGGATTAGGAGGTCTTGATGATGATTCTGTTTATGCAGAAGCACAAGATGGTGGTGGTACTAATAATGCCAACTTCTCAAGTCCGCCAGATAATTATAATGGAAGAATGCAGATGTATTTGTGGTCTACTAGAAATAGACTTTTCTTTTATAATACTCCTAGTGCTGCGGTTCCACGTCAACCAGCAGCGGGGGTTGCACAGTTTGGTTCTCCATTAAATGCTACCGGAGTTACCGGGAACGTACAATTATCATCCGTATTGGATGGATGTACTGCATTACCTGCAGGATCACTTACTGGAAAAGTAGGATTGGTAGAGAGAGGGACTTGTTCTTTCGTTGTTAAGACAAAAAATCTACAAGATGCAGGAGCAACAGCTGCTATTATTTATAATAATGTGGCTAATGGATCGACAATAGGGAATATGTCTGGAACGGATGCGACTGTTACCATTCCTTCTGTATTAATTGCAAATGATGAGGGGGAATATATTAAAGGTCAATTGTCTGCATCTACTGCTGTAAATGTAACTTTGAAAAATGATCCAGCAACAAGTGTTACTCCAGATGGTAGTTTTGATAATGGAATCGTAACTCATGAGTATGGTCATGGAATTTCTAATAGATTAACGGGGACTGGATATAATTGTTTAAATTCTTCATCAGATAAAGAGCAAATGGGAGAAGGGTGGTCTGACTTCTTTGCTTTAATGTTAACTAATAAAGCGGGAGATAATGCTTCTGTTCCAAGAGGAATGGCAACATATGCTGCAGGACAACCTTCAAGTGGAGATGGAATACGCCCAGCTAAATATTCGCCTAATTTTTCAATCAATGATTTTACCTATGGAGATACTAATGGTATGGAATATACCAATCAAAGTGGGAATATTGTTCCGGATGTACACTCGATAGGATTTGTATGGGCATCCATGTTATGGGATCTTCACTGGCAATATGTTGCTAAATATGGTTATTCATCAGATGTAACAGCTAATACAACAAACGGTAGTTCAAGAGTATTACAACTTGTTACTGATGCTCTAAAGCTTCAGGTATGTAATCCTACATTTATCGATGGTAGAACTGCTATTTTAGCGGCTGAACAAGCTACTACTGCAGGAGTAGATAAATGTATGATCTGGAGAGTTTTTGCAAAAAGAGGACTTGGAGTAGGGGCAAGCGCTGGGGTAAAAACTAATATCAATGATCAGGTTGAAAGTTTTATAGTTCCTGATGAGTGTCCTTTATTAGCTACTAATGAAGTGAAATCTGTAAAAGAGAACTCAATTTCTATCTATCCTAATCCTGCTAAAAATGAATTCTTCATCAACTTCCCAAGCAATACGATGGGTAAAGTGAGTGTTGAAATTTATGATATGTCTGGAAAGTTAGTTTTGACTGAAGATAAAATTTCTCCGGATGCTAAAAAAGCAATCTCAACTGATAGAATGACGAGCGGAACTTACTTGGTAAAAGTAAAAGGCCTTGGCTTTGATGCTACTTCTAAAGTAATTGTAAAAAAATAAACAATTTAATTATTATATTTTACATCACCTCAGATTGGTCTGAGGTGATTTTATTTATCTATAAGGTATATTACCTTCAGGTGAATTAAATTATTATATTGTACCTTTGCAGGCTGTAAAAAAGATTATGAAGAAGAAAAATTTACTGAAAGGAGTTTTATTTGTGGGTATTGGAGCCAGTGTTTATGGGATGTTGGCTACATTTGTTAAAATGTCTTATCATGAGGGATATACCACATCGGAGGTTACTACATCACAGTTTGTACTAGGATTGATCGGACTTTTGATTCTGAACTTTATCCAGACAATAACCTCTAAATCAAAATTATCATCACCGAGCCGTAAGGAAATTAAAATGCTGATGTTGGCTGGTACATCTTTAGGTTGTACGAGTCTGTTTTATTACATTGCTGTTCAATACATCAATGTTTCAATAGCTATTGTACTATTAATGCAATCTGTGTGGTTTAGTGTGGTTGTAGAAAGTTTTTTAACAAGAAAATTTCCTAATGCAAGAAAAGTAATTGCTACCATTATTGTTCTTTTGGGAACCGTATTGGCTACCAACCTGATCAATGTTGATATAGAGCTGGATTGGCATGGTGTTTTTTGGGGATTAATGGCAGCGTCATCGTATACACTAACGATGTTTACTTCAAATACGCTGGCAACGCATTTGCCTGTTCTTAGAAAAAGTATGATCATGCTTGCAGGTGGTTCTATCGTTATTCTCGCATTTTTATTCTTTGCTCAGATTGGCCCGCTTTATTTCGATGGCTTAAAGTCTGTCTATTTAAACTTTACTGAAAATACAGAACATATCCACGCTTTTGATTATTCAATTTTTTGGACGTATGGATTTGTTTTAGCGGTATTTGGAACAATTATTCCACCTATATTATTTAATATGGGATTCCCGAATACTGGATTAGGATTAGGAAGTATTATTTCATCTTTAGAGCTTCCTGTATCTGTGACAATGGCGTATGTGTTGTTGGGAGAGAAAGTAATTTTAGTACAATGGGCAGGGATTGCATTAATTCTTTTTGCTATCGTTCTGATGAATTTGCCTGCTAAAAAGGAGCTAAAAGTGGCCGAAGTATCTTGATGTTATAATTAAATTGAAAATAGTAATAATAAGCCGTTTCTTTTGAAACGGTTTTTTTAATTTTATTACATAAATAAAAATAAATGATACATTTTAAGAATGCAGTTACGATCTTACTGTTCATGGTAATGCCTGCTCTATTGTTTTCCCAGCTCAAACCTTTGGATGCAATGCTTACAAATTATGAATATCCTTTCGAAGTTCATTTTACTGATTTGAATTCTCAAAATCAAAAATTGAAAATGGCCTATATGGATGTGCAACCTAAGGTATCTAACGGAAAAATAATAATGTTGCTTCATGGAAAAAATTTTAATGGGGCATATTGGGAGCAAACAGCAAAAGATCTTTCAAGCAAAGGATTCAGAGTGATTATTCCTGATCAGATCGGATTTGGAAAGTCTTCAAAACCTCAAAGTTATCAGTTTTCTTTTGCTCAACTGGCAACGAATACGAAGGTAATTCTGGATGAACTTAAAATTGATAAATTAATAGTTTTAGGACATTCTATGGGAGGGATGGTTGCAACAAGGTTTACATTGATGTATCCTGAAATGGTTGAGAAATTAATTCTTGAGAATCCTATTGGATTGGAGGATTACAAGGTTTTAGCAAAATATCAGACAATTGATACTGCATATCAATCTGAATTAAAGAATACTTATCAAACCTATAAAGACTATCAATTGAAGTTTTATTATGATAATCAATGGAAGCCGGAATATGATAAATGGCTTGATCTATTAGCTGGCTGGACGCTGAGTAAAGATTATCCTCAGGTAGCCTGGAATGCGGCACTAACCACAGATATTATCTTCAATCAGCCTGTAGTATATGAATTTAAAAATATAAAAGTGCCAACATTACTTATTATTGGAACAAGAGACCGAACTGCTATAGGAAAAGACAGAGCTCCTAAAGAAGTACAAGCTAGAATGGGACAGTATCAGGAATTAGGGAAGAAAACGCAAAAAGAGATCATGGGATCAAAACTTGTAGAAATTGAAAATGTGGGTCATCTTCCACATATTGAAGTGTATCCAAAGTTTTTTGATGCTTTATACAACTTTATAAAATAAAATAGACCTTGAGATTTTCAATTGAAATTATCTTAAGAATAGTATCAATAAAAAGAGGCTTTCTAAATTTAGAAAGCCTCTTTTTGTATGTATTGTTGTCTGAATTATTTCTTTTTGTAAGCAGCGTCTTTGATTCTTGCTTTCTTACCTTTAAGATCTCTGAAGTAGTAGATTCTTGATCTTCTAACTCTACCTCTTCTGTCAACTTCAATTTTTTGAAGAGCTGGCATGTTGATAGGGAATACTCTTTCTACACCTACATCACCACTCATTTTTCTGATTGTGAAAGTTTTTGTAGAACCAGTACCTCTTAATTGGATAACTGTTCCTTTGAAGAACTGAGTTCTTGTTTTTTGTCCTTCTTTAATTTCGTAATACACTGTAATTGTATCACCAGCTTTGAATTCAGGGAATTCTTTTTTAGCAATGTACTTCTCTTGTACGTACTTTAATAAATCCATTATTAATTATAATATAATGTTAAGGCTAAGCAACTTACACGTTTTTCGTCAGAGGTTGAATAACAGGTTGCAAATGTACAAAATTAGTTTTGAATAATCCAAATAAATTTATATTATTAAATAATACATTTTTCAATAGATTTTTCATTCAAAACTTAACATATCCTTTACTTTCCCGTGAAACTGTGTTTATAGGGGAATTCTACTTTTGCACGAAGTAAAAATTATAAATTATTTCTCTTATTTTATTGGAAAACAATAAATTATTGAGGGATGCAAATCTAAAAAAAATTATTCTATGAAACATTACTTCTTCTTTTTTTGTTTTGTCGTCGTCCAAATGACATTCGGGCAAGCTTTATTTCCCTATTTGCAAAATCCAACACCCAATTCGATGATCGTGAATTGGAAAACAGGATCAAACAATGAAACTACAGTACTTTATGGAAATTCTCCAACAAATCTGAATGTTACTGTAACAGGAACAACTAATATCTTTTCAGACACAGGCTACAATAACAATTATTATTATCATACTGCGAAAGTTACCAATCTCCAGCCTAATACGAAGTACTACTATAAGATAAAAACAGGTACCAGCGAGTCTGCGGTCTATAATTTTAGAACGCTTCCTTTGCCAGGACAACCAAGCACAGTAGATGGTAAAATACGTTTCTTTATTATGGGAGACAATCAGATTAAAGCTGAACCAAGATATGATACCCTAACTCTGAATGCATTCAAAAAGCTAAAACAAAAATTTGGTGCAAATTCAGATCCTTCCGATAATGTTGCTCTTACTTTTATGGTAGGAGATCAGGTAGATGTTGGGACGCTGGATCATTATGAAAATGTTCACTTTAAAAAGAATATCAAGTTATCACCATACCTTCCAATTCAAACCACTGTTGGAAACCATGAAACCTATGGTACAATGGGAATGAATTCTTATTATGCACACTTTTATATAGATGAGATCAAATATAAAAATATCAGCTCAGGAAATGAAAACTACTATGCTCAGCAAGCTGGAAATGTGTTGTTCATAAGTTTAAGTTCTGAACATACTGGATCAGCTCAGCAAACATGGTTGCAAGAAATCCTGACTGCTGCTAATAATGATCCTACGGTAGATTGGATCATTTCATTAAGCCACAGACCTTATCAGGCAGAGCAATATGTAGGAGATATTTCAACATGGGTGAGAAACAATGCTGTTCCTTTGTTAACTTCTTCAAGCAAATATTTAATGCACGTTGGAGCGCACCATCATTTATATCACAGAGGACAATTGAAAGATACTCCGAATTACCAGATTATCTCAGGAGGAACTGCATGGGATCAATATTGGGGGATGTCTACTGAACAGGATTTTGATGATGTTCAGAAAACATTAACGGACTGGACATACCAGATTGTAGAAGTAGATGTAACTAATGGTAAAGTAGATGTAGAATGCTATTCTATCGGAGGAGTTTATACTAAGAAATACAATGAATTGGTAGATTCTTTCCACAGATACAAGAATCAGCCAAAACCGGGTAAGCCAAGTATCACCAATGTTTTTTCAGCGCCAGTAACTCTTCCGCTAACTTTAAACGGAAGTAACTTTACGTCACCTAATAACGAACTTTTAAATACAACACAATTTTTAATCAGTAAGGCCGTAGATTTTTCTGTTATTGAAAAAGAATTTTATCGTGATTTTGAAAACTGGTTTGGAAAAGATGGAGCTGTAGATAAGGCTAAAAACCTAAATGCAGGTGTAGATATTACAAAAGTTACTTTTCCGGCGAACTCAATTTCTAACGGAACATATTATGTGAAAACGCGCTACAGAGACAGAAATCTGGAATGGAGTGAGTGGAGTGATGTGAAACAATTTGTAGTAACAGGAAGTGTAGTTTCAAACCCTACATTTACTTTAGATAAAACCGAATATTTACAAAATACACCTGTAACTGCAACCTACACTGGTGGACCAGGTAATCAGACAGATTGGGTAGGAGTTTATAAAAAAGGACAGGTTCCGGGTACTACAACTTCGCAGGCTTATATTTATACCAATGGACAAACAGCAGGAACAGCTACGTTTACGAATGGTTTTGCAGCAAAAGGTCAATATTTTGCAGGATTTTTTGCCAATGATGGCTATACAGAAATTACACCGCGAAAGAATTTTTATGTAGGACCGAAGGTGATTCTACAGGCAACAGCAGATGCATATCCGGTAGGTGGAACGGTGAAAATAAATTTCAGTAACGGACCCAATCTTGTAAAAGACTGGATTGGTATTTATAAAATGGGACAAACACCAGGAACCAATACATCAGCTACTTACAAATATGTAACAACTCCTGCTGGAAGCCTTGATTTTACGGGATTACCAAAAGGGTATTACTTTGCTCAGTATTTCCTTGAAGATGGCTACACTGCGATTGGTGAAAAAGTCTTCTTTAAAGTAGGAGATATCGTTACAGATTTATGGATCAATAAACCAGTTTATACACTTGGTGAAAGCATTACTGCTTCCTGGACCGATTCTCCGGGAATCATTAAAGACTGGCTGGGAATTTATCCACAGAGTGTTCAGACACCAGATGATAACTTTGTTTCTTATACTTATTTTGATGGAATAACCCAGGGAACCAAGGTATTGAATGGAGCAGCATTGCCTACAACTCCAGGAAATTACTATATGGTAATGTTTACCAATGATTCTTATACTGAGGTTTCAAATAGAAAGCAATTTCAGGTAACATCAGGACCTACTTTAGGAACAGGTGAAGTACAAAAAAGTACTGAAAAAAATGTGATACTTTATCCTAACCCAACAAAACCAGGTGAACCAACATTTATTAAGAGTGATTACCCGATTGATAAGATTGAGCTATTATCTGCAACAGGAGATTTGCTTTATGAATCTAAAAATGTTCATAACCAACGTTTCTCTTTAGTGAATGAGAACCTTCCAAAAGGAGTCTATTTTGTCAAAGTTCATACACGAAAATTATTTACAATAAAGCTTGTTGTACAATAACAATTTAAATAAATAATAAAAAATGCGGTTCCTCACAGGACCGCATTTTATTTTAGAATGTCTTTATGTTTACAAATTACTAGAGAGTAAAATGTCTTCAGTTATACTGGTTTGCTTACTATAGTTTGTATCATCTTGTTCCGACTCTGCTGAAATTTTTGAATCCTGAACAAGTTTCCCATTGGCATCATACACTTTTAATATGATCCATTTTCCGCTACGTTCTATTTCCTTAGTGACATAATCTGTTTTAAATTTGATCTTTCCACTTTGAATGATTTCGTTTTTTATTACAGATTTATTAGCAGGTTTTCCATTGATGTATTGTACAATCTGTGCTGAGAATGAAGAATCTTCATTCAATGATTGGATATAGGTATAAAGAATAGATCCTTTATCATTATAAATAGTTGATTCATATGTGTTCTTGGCCGCATTGAATTTTTTTTCTGATTGTATTTTACCCGTTTCTGAAAAAACCTTGGAATGAATTAAAACCCCATCTTTATACTGTTCCTCAAGATTAGTTTCATATAAAGTACCACTATAGGGTAAGCCATCCTTGTAGATGATACTGGATTTTAAACTTCCATTGTCATTATAATATTTGATTTCCTGTACTGCATCATCTTTGAGGGTTTTCTCCGAAAACAATTTTCCAGTCTCATTAAACTCTTTATTTAATATACGTGATCCATTTTTGTACACCTCAATGGTTGAAAATTGTAAGAAATTATAGGACAATTGATAGTCCTCTCCTTCGTAGGGTGTAAGATACTCTCCTTCAGAACTCAATTTGTAAATTAAGTTTCCTATCTTTTTTCCGGATTCATCATAGGTTGTTTTGTAACCATCTTTTTTATTTTTTTTCTCTTCCTGTAGTACTTTCCCATTTTCTCCAAATATGGTACTTTCTACTATACTTCCATTTTTGTACTTCTCAATTTTGGAGACTTTCATAGGATTATAATAGTATTCTACGATAACACCATTATTGGTTGAGGTGGAAGAGTAACTTCCAATAGATTTACCTTTGTCACCGTAATATTTAGTTTCAGAATTGCCTGCTTTATCAGTGCTTGTTTCATATCTGATTCCTTTGATGTCATCATCATAAATGATCATTTTATATACTTCAGGACTTTCATATACAGTAGCTGAATTAAAATAAACAAAATTTTCTATGTCCTTGTAGGTAAAAGTTTTCCCTGTAAAGCTACCATCTTTAGAATACGTTACATCCTCCAATAGCCTTCCCTTTGCATCAAATGACTGAGTCGGTCCTACCTGTTTACCTTTAGAATATGTCGAAAAACTTAAAGTTTTTCCTTCCCGGGTATACCAGGTTACCTTTCCATCATACACTTCGCTTTGTGGGGTTGCATCTGAAGCTAGCCCTTCCATTTGAAGAGTACCATCTTTATAATAATCTTTAATTAAGATCAGCTTTCCTTTTGGTTCAGTTTGACGATAATATTCCATTTTGTCTTGAGTTGTTTTTTCCCAGTTTTCATCAAAATAGATTTTTTCCTGTGAAAAGACTGATATATTCAAGAGGAATGCGAATAATGTTAAAGCAAATAATTTCTTCATATGTAGTATTAGTTTTGTAGTATTAGGGGTAGAAAGATGATTGAATAAGCTAGCTGAAAAATATCTTTTATTTTATTCTTCAGAACAAGCAGGTCTTTTTTAGTAAATAAGTTTAAGATAGGATGAGTGGCTGTGCTATGACAGGGTAGCTTTTTTCTCATAGAATTTGTGTTGGCCTGATACATACTATTCTAGCATTATCTATATTAATAGTTTGATGATATGATTAATTGGTTTTATGCCATCAAATATATATTAATTGATTGAAAATAAGAAAAGAATTACGTGCTGCTTGTCAATATTAGTGTTTTTACGGATAGTATTTGTTGGAAATACGGTTATAAAAAGTTGTAGGTAAATAGCTAAATAAAAGCAAGAAAATTATTTCTTGCTTTTTCTGCTTAATAAGAATAAGACCAATAAAATTGAAATGACAATGATCATATCTATTGTTTTGTAATTAAATGAGTTAATGTTCCTAAGATAAGTAAAGCAATTCCAAATGTGAGCATTCCCAGAATATAGGAAACAAGGGCTTTCAGATAACTTCCTATCTTGGTTTTATCAAAAAATTGTCCGACAGCCCAGGAAAAATAGATGAAGATAATGACTGCAGCAATTTGCATTACAGGAAGCTTGGTTAATCCTTCAAAAAGTGCAAAAACAGAAAATAGCAACATTTCCATTCCAAGGACAAAGCAGAGTAGAATTAATATTTCAAAAAAATTGTAATCATATTTTTTGAAAAATAATTTTAACCAAAGAGCAATAAATCCACCCATTATCATATTTGAATATCCATAATGGCTTTGAATCCAGTTATTAATTGCATTAGGTGATCCATTCGCGTTATCATATTTGATATAACTTTCTTCAATATGAAAGAAGTGGCTGATCAGGGTATAAATTAATGAGGATACAATAATAAATATGACTGGTTTTACCAGCCTGCTTCTATTTTCAGTGATGAAGTTCTTAATATTTTCTCCGGGTCTTATTAGTAATTCTCTTACTGTATATAAAATACCTCTTTCAAAATGCAAAACATGCTCAATCTCGTGGAGAATATAGCGGCCATCGATTCTTTTGGGTTTTGCATTTTGTTTACAGTTTGAACAAAATTCGTCGCTCATCGTTAGTGTAATTTTTATTGCAAAAAAAAATAAATTATCTTGAATAAACTTTACACCTTTGTTTAGTTTTTGATATTTTTATGCAATGGAAAATGAAAAAAATTCATTATTTAATAGAAACAGAATTACATCAGTTTCGAATGAGGATACGCTTCAGTTAGGCAATTATCTGGAAATAGTAAAGTCTTTTGCTAAAATCACTTATCAAAGCGTTTATGTAATTGATTATGAAGAATTAAAGTTTGAATATGTTTCTGATAATCCCTTGTTTTTAGCTGGATATTCTTCTGATGAAGTACTTAAGATGGGATATGAATTTTATTTTAAAAATGTACCCAATGAAGATTTGGAACTGCTAAGTCTCGTTAATAATCTTGGATTTGATTTTTACGATAAATTACCTAAAACTGATGAACGGAAATTATATAGTATTTCCTACGACTTTCATTTGAAAGGAAAGTATAATAAGCCAGTTCTTATTAATCATAAATTGACCCCTCTTTTTCTTGATAGAAATGGATCAGTCTGGAAATCGCTTTGCGTAGTATCTATTTCACATAATAAAAGTGCAGGAAATGTGACCATACATAAACAAGGCTCAGATGTATTGTGGAAATTAGATGTATCAAAAAAAGTTTGGATCGCTGAAAAGAGATCAAAACTCAAAGAGAAAGAATTGGAAATCCTTAGATTGTATGCCCAGGGGCTAACCATCAATCAGATTGCTGAAAGAATATTTGTTTCATCAGATACTGTCAAATATTACAGACGAAAAATTTTTGATGCCTTTGGCGTCAAAAACTTTACAGAGGCACTTTCTTTTGCGACAGATAATAAGATTATTTGAAGTAAAAATTTTTAAATATGACCAGCTGTTGGAGAAAGTGAATTTCTAATTTTCTGTAGATTTCAATGCCCATACGATAAGAGGAGCCTGTAGAAAAAGCCTTGCCAACCTTTGATTATCTGTATTAAGTCCAAAAGAATCCCTTCTGTTTTTATATTGGGCAATATTCCCAGGAAGTACCGCTACAAAAAATCCTGCTATAAATTTCCCCATCGCACTTCTATACTTTTTAGGTGTCACAATAGTTGCTGTTCCTAGCAGTATTTCGGCAATTCCGGAATATACTACTGTATCATCTTTTTTCAAAGGTACCCACTCAGGAACCTGAGCTTGAAATTCTTTTCTGGCAAAGGTAAGGTGTCCGATTCCAGCTGTAATAAGGAAGGCACCAAGCGCTATTCTTGAAATGTTTTTTGGTTCCATAATAATATTGATTGTGGTGATTATAATTTAAAATCTTCAAAATGCAGACCATTAAGAAATCCGTATCTCTTGATTATGAATATTCTGTTAATTATATATTCAATTTTTGGGTTAGTGAAAAAATGGTCTGCATATTGTGGCAATTATTATCGGTCAGGCTACTGAAGATTCACCTTCAATTCATTTTATTTGAAGAGCTCAATGAAATCAACAGAAGTCTCAGGAAGTTAATATGAATAAGTATTCAATCTAAATTTGAAAATAATGAGACCTAAGCAAATTCCCGGGGTACCGGTACAGGAAAGAGGTGGATTTCATGATACTGAAAGCCAAAAAAATGTTGGAGAACCTAACTTACTTGCGCAGAATTTTGATGTTTTAAAAAAAA
The DNA here is from genome assembly GCF_016595215.1 of Chryseobacterium paridis. Taxonomy (GTDB): domain Bacteria; phylum Bacteroidota; class Bacteroidia; order Flavobacteriales; family Weeksellaceae; genus Chryseobacterium; species Chryseobacterium paridis. The sequence continues at coordinate 349,615 of NZ_JAENHK010000007.1, forward strand.
GATTTTTTTCGATCAATGAATGGCAACAATACAGTGGGGAAGGCTCAGCAGAGTTCAAACTTTACAATTCAGCTGGGGTTCCGGTAGAAGGTGCTCCTGAAATAGGATATTTTATCAGGATTGATATACCAGGGCCAGGAGAAAGTGAAGCTAAAGGATTCGATTGGGTTGAGATTATTAATATATCTCATCACCTTTCTGATCATTTAGAATATTTTTTAATAACCTGCAGGCCGTCGAAAATCCCAGGAAATGTAGAAAATAACCATATTGCCCATTTTTATTCCAGTAAAGCAACATCTACTTTTATGATATCAAAAACGGATGAACAAATAAAGGCTGCTGTTTATGGTCGTAATGAGTCCCCTAATTATGATGCCCGATTTATTGATAAAATAAGAAACATATTCATTGCAGTAGGAGGAATGATGGGAACTGCAAAAATTCAATGGAAGACCTTGTCAGATGGATTGCTTGATTTTGATTAATACGAAAGCCCATTTTTTCTAAAATTTCCAAATTCCTTGTAAGCTGATCATTTATTTTTATGATATCAACTTTTAATATTTTAAATATAAATCCTGAACAAGGCAGTTAAGAGAAAATTTATTAAATTTAGCCAACAGAAAAATCTAATATTTTATGATAGATAAGCGAGTAAAAAATGCAAAGGAAGCCATTGAAGGAATTAAAGATGGAATGACTTTAATGCTGGGTGGGTTCGGCCTTTGCGGGATACCTGAAAACTCCATTAATGCTTTGGTAGAAAGCGATGTGAAAGATTTAACGTGTATTTCAAACAATGCCGGTGTTGATGATTTTGGATTAGGACTTCTTCTTCATAAAAGACAAATTAAGAAAATGATTTCTTCTTATGTAGGAGAAAATGCTGAATTTGAAAGACAAATGCTTTCGGGAGAATTGGATGTTGAGCTTACTCCGCAGGGAACTCTTGCTGAAAAATGCAGAGCAGCACAAGCTGGAATTCCTGCTTTTTATACTCCGGCTGGATATGGAACAGAGATAGCAGAAGGAAAAGAAGTGAAAGATTTTGATGGCAAGCCCCATATTCTGGAGCATGCTTATAAAGCTGATTATTCTATTGTAAAAGCCTGGAAAGGAGATCATGCTGGAAACCTTATTTTTAAAGGGTCTGCAAGAAACTTTAACCATCCAATGGCTGGAGCTGGAAAAATAACCATTGCTGAGGTAGAGGAATTGGTAGAAATCGGAGAACTGGATCCTAATCAGATTCACATTCCGGGAATTATGATTCAGAGAATTTTCCAGGGTGAAAAATTCGAAAAGAGAATTGAACAAAGAACGGTCAGAGTAAAAGAATAAATGACCTAATTAATAATAAAAAAGCGCTGAATAATCTTCAGCGCTTTTTTTATACCTCCGAAACAGGCATTTTTCTTTCTCCAATTTGTTGTCGCCACATGGCATAGTATAATCCCTTTTCGGTAATTAAATTGTCATGAGAGCCCATTTCTACGATCTGACCACGTTCAAGAACATAAATTCGATCCGCATGCATAATCGTACTCAAACGATGGGCAATAAGTACAGTAATCTGTTCCTTTTCTTTTGAAATGTCTTTTATGGTAGATGTTATTTCTTCTTCGGTAATACTGTCCAAAGCTGAAGTCGCTTCATCAAAAATCAATAAATGAGGTTTTCTTAAAAGCGCTCTTGCAATCGCTATTCTTTGTTTTTCTCCACCACTCAATTTCAATCCACCTTCACCAATGACAGTGTCAATACCTTTTTCTGCTCTTTCCAATAAAGCCGTACAGCTTGATTTTTGTAAAGCAATTTCCAGATCCGATTCACTTGCCTGAGGGTTTACAAAAAGAAGATTTTCTTTTATTGTTCCTGCAAAAAGTTGGGTATCCTGGGTTACGAAGCCAATTTGATTTCTCAATTCGTCAAAATCAAATTCTTTTCCATTGATGGTATTATAAAAAATGTTTCCTTCCTGAGGTCTGTAGAGTCCCACCAATAATTTTACCAAGGTACTTTTTCCTGAACCACTTGGCCCTACAAAGGCTATGGTTTCTCCATTTTTAACATTAAAAGAGATATTATTTAATGCTTTATACTGAGCAGATTGATGTTTAAAAGAAACATGTTTAAATTCTAATTCCTCAATAGCACCAATCTGTTTTGGATGAAGAGGCTTTTCTTCCACCTCCTTTTTCATTAAACGATCAAAATTATTGAGAGAAGCTTCGGCTTCACGATAAGAAATAATAATATTTCCAATTTCCTGCATCGGTCCGAAAATGAAAAAACCGTAAAACATTAAAGATAAATATTGCCCGGGGGTCACTATATTTTTAAAAATCAATAATAATAAGGTCAGCGTAATCATTTGTTGAAGAAAATTGACCATCGTTCCCTGGATAAAACTTAAAGAGCGAATGCTTTTAACCTTTCTCAATTCAAGTCCAAGGATCTTATAAGTATTATTATTTAAACGGATAACTTCCTGATTGGTTAATCCTAAACTTTTAACAATCTCTATATTTCTTAAGCTTTCTGTAGTACTTCCGGCTAAAGCTGTAGTTTCGGAAACGATATTTTTCTGAATATTTTTTATTCTCTTACTCAATAAATTGGTGATAAAAGCAATCAGGAAAATTCCACAGATATAAACCGGCATGATAGACCAGTGAAGACGAATCGCATATACCGAAACGAAAATAATACTGACTAAAATTCCAAAGAAAATATTAATAAAACTTGTGATGAATTTTACAGTATCCTCTCTTACTTTTGTTAATATAGAAAGGGTTTCACCACTCCTTTGATCTTCAAATTCCTGATAAGGCAATGCCATAGAATGCTTTAATCCGTCTGTGAATATTTTCGCACCAAACTTTTGCGTAATAACACTTACGGCATAATCCTGAAAAGCTTTGGCAATTCTGCTGACCATCGCTGTTCCAATAAGTAAGGATAAAAAGTAAAATGCACCATGGTAAACTCCATTTCCGTATAAATATTGATTAAGATTTCTGGGAATGAGCTTTTCTTTATCAAAAAAATTAGGGTGGGTGACCAATTGATCCAGGATATTACCTGTGATGGCCGGAGCAAATAAAGAGAAAACCTGATTAATGGTCGCTAATAAGAGAGAAAGAGCAATTAACCATTGGTAAGGTTTTAGGTATCTTAAAAGTATTTTCATTTCATTAAATAATGTTGCAAAATTAGAGATATTATTTTGACTTATAATGTTAATAATTTTGAATAATAAAGAGCTTTTGTATTCAAGTGAAAATAATTAAATTGCAGTCTAAGTTTTAACTATGCTCACAAAAGAACAAATTGCTAAAAGAATTTCAAAAGAACTAAAAGACCGTTATTATGTAAATCTGGGAATAGGAATTCCCACTTTGGTCGCAAACTATGTTCCAGATGGTATCAATGTAGAATTTCAAAGTGAAAATGGAGTTCTCGGCATGGGACCATTTCCTTTTCAGGGAGAAGAAGATGCTGATATTATTAATGCAGGAAAACAGACCATCACGATACTGCCTGGAGGTTCATTCTTTGATTCAGCATTCAGTTTTGGGATGATCAGAGGTCAAAAAGTAGATCTGACGATTCTTGGTGCTATGGAAGTTTCTGAAAACGGAGATATTGCCAACTGGAAAATTCCGGGGAAAATGGTAAAAGGTATGGGAGGAGCAATGGACTTGGTAGCTTCTGCAGAAAATATCATTGTTGCAATGATGCACGTAAATAAGGCAGGGGAAAGTAAAATTTTAAAAAAATGTACACTTCCATTAACAGGGGTTAATTGTGTAAAAAGAGTAGTTACTGAACTTGCTGTTCTTGACATTACACCAAAAGGTTTCAAACTTGTTGAAAGAGCACCGGGAGTTTCAGTGGAACATATTGTACAGTCTACAGAAGCAGATCTGATCATTGAAGGTGAAATTCCAGAAATGCAATTTTAATAGAAATAAAAAAATAAAAGGCTGCTTCAGAAATGATAGCAGCCTTTTTTATGTTTTTTGTAATAGTATACAATGTAATTTTAGCAACTAGCAACTAGCAACTATTTACCATCCTGAGCTCCAAAAACTTTCTGTAAAATACTTGTTGTTCTCATTACAGAATTATTTCTGATCCCATTTTCTTTATCTGCAACCATTTTGAATACACCATTAATAGTCTCTGTTGTAACATACTCGTTTAGATCAGTTGTTACAGATTGACCTGTGAACATATTGTATTTTGAAATAAGATTTTTCCAAACGGTATCAGCTCCCACTTTTCCTAATGAAGCCTGTACTTTAGGTTCAAAAGCTGTAAATAATTGGCTCTGGGTTTTAGTTTGTAGATAATTGGTTGCTGCATTATTAGAACCCAATAAAATGTTTTTGGCATCTGCAATGGTCATGGATGTAATAGCGTTGGTGAAAATAGGAGCAGCTTCCGTTACCGCATCTTCAGCAGCTCTGTTTAATAATTTTACCCCTTCATCAGCAAGTTTTCCCATTCCCAGAGAACGTAATGTGGTATCTACTTTTCTTAATTTTTCAGGCATTAAGATTTTGACAGCCTCATTTTTTAAAAAACCATCAGTTACTCCTAATTTTTTCACTCCTTCGGTTACTCCAAGGTTTAAAGCCTCTTTTAATCCTGAAGAAATCTGGGAAGAAGTAAGATTATTCAAACCGGCAGAAGAAGTCCTGTTGGGTGAAGTTGTAGGGACTGCGGTAGTTGATGTACCTTTTGTTTTTACTGTATTGTTGTTTAGATCAACACCGGTTTTTTCTTTAACAGTAGATTTTATAATATCTAAAAGTTGTGCTTGTGTAGAAACTGAAAATAATAAGCTTCCTACTAAAAAAAATGTTTTTCTCATCATATATTTTTGCAAAATTAGATCTTTTATATCGGAATAGGTTAAATAATTCACTGAATTTTTTAATAAAATAATTATATTCGCTTAAATCTTAATCACACAAAATAATGCGTCTTTTATCGATCTTTTTGCTCATGTTTTTCAATCTGTTTTTCTCTCAAAATCAATTGAATTTGATTCCTTATCCTAAAAATATTAATGTTTCAAGTGGTGAATTTATTATTCCAAAAACCCTATTGTTGGATAAAAATTTACCTAAAGAAGAAACAGAATATTTTAAGAAACATTTGAATGCTGATATAAAATTTCAAAATGTTGAAAAAGGAGCACAATTAGTTTATTCTGAGCTGCCCAAAACGAATGGTAAAGATCAAAATGATGAATTCTACAGTTTAGAAGTATCACCAAAAGAGATTCATATAAAATCATATACCAGACAAGGATACTTTAGAGCTTTACAAACATTGGTTCAATTATTTGAAGGTCAGGAAAGCAAAAAGATCCCATCATTAAAGATCACTGACGAACCTAAATTCGCTTGGCGCGGAATGCATCTTGATGTATGTCGTCATTTTTTTAGTGTCGAAGAAGTAAAACAGTATATCGATTATCTGGCGATGTATAAGCTCAATACTTTTCACTGGCATTTAACCGATGATCAGGGGTGGAGAATTGAGATCAAGAAATATCCAAAACTTACGCAGATAGGATCCAAACGCAAAGAATCTATGATTGGAGCTTATGTGGATAATACTTTTGACGGAAAACCTTATGGGCCTTATTTCTATACTCAGGCACAGATAAAAGATGTGGTAAAATATGCACAGGACAGATATATCACTGTTGTTCCCGAAATAGAAATGCCGGGCCATGCTTTAGCTGCACTTTCAGCTTATCCGGAATTGGCTTGTACAAAAGGTCCTTTTGAATCCGCGACAAAATGGGGTGTTTTTGATGATGTATTTTGTCCGAAAGAAGAGACCTTTACATTTTTAGAAAATGTTTTAGATGAGGTTATGCAGCTTTTTCCATCTCAGTATATCCATATCGGAGGTGATGAATGTCCGAAAACAAGATGGAAAGAATGTGCACACTGCCAGGAATTGATCAAGAAACATAATTTGAAAGACGAACATGGTTTACAGAGTTATTTTATACAGACCATTGAAAAATATGTGAACAGTAAAGGTCGAAAAATAATTGGCTGGGATGAAATTTTAGAAGGAGGTTTGGCTCCCAATGCAGCTGTAATGAGTTGGACAGGAGTAAATGGAGGAATTGAGGCTGCTAAATCTAAGCATTTTGCTGTAATGACTCCTGGTTCATACTGTTATTTTGATCATTATCAAGGCGATCCGCAATCAGAACCTAATGCTTTTGGAGGATATACTCCTTTAGATAAAGTATATTCTTATAATCCGATTCCTACAGAATTAAATGCTGAACAAGCAAAATATATTTTGGGGGTTCAGGCGAATTTATGGACCGAATATATATTGGATTTTAAACATGTTCAGTATATGATATTTCCAAGATTGATGGCGCTTTCAGAAGTAGGATGGGGAACATCTGATCCAAAAAACTATAAAAATTTTGAAAATAGGGTGATCCAACAGTTTAAAATCTTAGACAAAATGAAGGTGAATTATGCCAGAAGTATTTATAATGTTTCGGGTAAAGTAATCCCTTCTAACAATGGTGTTGCTTATGAACTTTCAACGTCTCAAAATTCTAATGGAATAAGGTATACAACTGATGGAAATGATCCAACTGGTAACTCACAGGTTTATCAGAATGCAATATCTGTGTCAAAACCTATGACAATAAAATCTGCTTATTTTGAAGATGGACAATTAAAAAGTGCAATTTCTTCACAACAATTCAGTCCTTCAAAAACTACGGGCAAGAATATCACTTTAGAACAACAACCTAGCGAAAATTATTCTTTTGGAGGTGCCTTTACTTTAGTGGATGGAATTATCGGAAGCCAAAAGCAATTGGGAAAAACGTGGCTGGGCTTCCAGGGAAAAGATGTTGTAGCGGTTATCGATTTGGGGCAGAAGACTCAATTTTCAGAAATCTACTTCAATACTTTGGAAAATAAAGGAAGCTGGATTCACTTGGCAAAATCAGCACAGGTTTTTGTTTCAGACGATAATGTCAATTTTAAAATGGTGAAAGAAATTGGAAAAGACGAAATTCAGAATTCAAAAGGAAAAGTAAAACTAAACCTCGGTAATCAAAACTCAAAATATATCAAAATTAAAATAGAAAATGCAGGAATTATTCCAGCTGGAAATCCAGGAGCCGATTCTAAAGCATGGCTTTTTGTGGATGAGATTGGAGCAAATTAAACATTCGAATTTATCTAAACCCTTATTCCTGCAACCTAATAACTGAAAAAATATGAACTCAAGAAGAAAATTTATAAAAAATACAGCTATTGCTTCTTCAGCATTATTATTAAACCCTTTGGATTTAATTGCCAAAGAATTGCCTGAAAGTAATAAGATCATTAATAAACCTATTGTACTTTCAACATGGAATTTTGGTTTAAAAGCCAACGAAGAAGCATGGACGATTCTAGGTAAAAATGGAAGAGCATTAGATGCGGTTGAAAAAGGAGTACGATTAGTAGAGCTGGACCCAACAGAGAGAAGTGTTGGTTATGGGGGGCGTCCTGACCGGGATGGAAGAGTTACTTTAGATGCTTGTATTATGGACGAAAACTATAATATCGGTTCAGTGGCTTGTATAGAAAACGTTAAAAATCCTATTTCTGTTGCAAGAGCAGTAATGGAAAAGACACCGCACGTTATGCTGGTAGGAGATGGTGCTCTTCAGTTTGCTTTGTCACAAGGCTTTAAAAAAGAAAATCTTTTAACTCCAGAGTCTGAAAAAGAATGGAAGGAATGGTTGAAAAGCAGTAAATACCAACCAATCGTTAATATTGAAAATCACGACACGATCGGAATGATTGCATTGGACTCACAGGGAAATCTTTCTGGAGCATGTACTACAAGTGGAATGGCTTTTAAAATGCATGGTAGAGTAGGTGATTCGCCGATTATCGGAGCAGGTTTGTTTGTAGACAATGAAGTGGGAGCTGCTACAGCTACTGGTCACGGTGAAGAAGTGATAAGAACAGTGGGAACACATTTGGTTGTTGAACTCATGAGACAGGGAAGAAACCCACAGCAAGCTTGTAAAGAAGCAGTTGAAAGAATTGTAAAGATTACACAAAGAAGAAATAAAAACCTAAAAGATATTCAGGTAGGTTTTATTGCTTTAAATAAGAATGGAGAATATGGTTCTTACTGTATTCAGGATGGATTCAATTTTGCGGTTCATGATATGAAAGGGAATCGACTAGAAACTCCGGAATTTGCTTTGAAATAAATTTTTTATAATAAAGTGTCAATAGAAACGGGCTTTAGCCCGTTTTCAAATATTTAATAACCCATTGGCTTTAGCCAAAACATAAAATCAGTATCGGAAAATGTCAAAAATAGAAATAGCATGTTTTAATCCTCAATCTGCAATGATAGCTTTTGAAAATGGAGCAGACAGAATAGAATTATGTGATGGATTAAGTGAAGGGGGAATAACACCTGATTTTGAAATAACAAAAGAGCTCAGAGAAAAAATTAATATTCCGATTTTTGTGATGATTCGTCCGCGTGGTGGTAATTTCACTTACTCAAATGACGAGTTCGAACAGATGAAAAAAGAATTGATTCAATTAAAATCACTAAAAGTTGATGGTTTTGTTTTCGGAATTTTAGATGAAAATGATGGGGTTAATGTGGAACAAAACAAGATTTTAGTTGATTTAGCCCATCCTCTGCCATGTACTTTCCACCGTGCTTTCGACAGAGCTACAGAACTGGAAGCCTCATTGGAGAAAGTAATTGGTTGTGGCTTTAAAACGATACTTACTTCGGGGCAAAAACCGAATGTTGTTGAAGGAAAAGAGAATCTGAAAAAACTGGTTGAGATATCCAATGGCAGAATTGAAATTTTGATTGGAGGAGGACTTAGGTCGACCAATATTCAGGATATTAGAGAATTTACGCATGCCGGGTATTTTCATTCTTCAGCCATTACTGATGGCGGACAATTTGCGAATGCTGATGAGATAGTTGCTTTGAAAGGTAAATAGTTTTCTTGACTCAACTAATTTTTTGTCATTCTGAACGCAGCAGAGCGGAGTGAAGAATCTAAATGCAAAAGAGAGGATATCCAATATATGTAAATTAATACAAAGATTTCTCACTGCGTTCGAAATGACAACACACACACACATGCACACAGGCAATTGTCATTCTGAATGAAACGAAGTGGAATGAAAGAATCTCAATATAGAAGGATAGAGATTCCTTCGTTCCTCGGAATGACAAAGTCGGTGATTTAAAAGCTGCTAAAAAATAAACAATTCAATTGATGAATAAAAATTTTCTTTTTGCTTTCCTATTTATTCAAAATTTCTTTTTGGCTCAAACTTCGGAGCGCATTTTGTCTGCAGAGAAATGGCAATTTAAAAACTCAAAAGAACAAAAATGGCTCACTGCTTCAGTTCCAGGAACAGTGCATTTGGATTTAATGAATAATAAATTAATTCCTGATCCTTTTACAGATGAAAATGAGAAGAAAGTTCAATGGGTAGAAAATGAAGATTGGGATTATCAGACAATTTTTAAGATATCATCAAAAGAGCTGGAAAACCAGAATATAGATCTCATCTTTGAAGGACTGGATACATTTTCTGAGATTTATCTCAACGGAAAGCTTCTTAAGAAAACAGATAATATGTTCAGGAAATGGGAAATTCCGGTTAAAGAATATCTGAAACTTGGAGATAACCTTTTGCAGATTAAATTCAAATCATCCGTAAATACAGGGAAAGAATTGGCTAAAAAAGTTCCCTTTACGATGCCTGAAAGCCCAAGAAGTTTTGTCAGAAAAGCACAATATCAATTCGGATGGGATTGGGGACCACGATTAGTTACGGCAGGAATATGGAAGGATGTAAAATTGAATTTCTGGAACAATGCTACAATCGAAAATATAAAAACCGAACAAAAAAGTCTGACAAAACAAAAAGCGGATTTACACTTTCAGGTTACAGTTCTTGTGGACAAAGAAGGCAAGTATGATATTTTGATTGATCATAAAACAAGTCAATTTCAATTAAAAAAAGGAAAGAATAGTGTTGATATTCCTTTTACTATAAATAATCCAAAGCTCTGGCAGCCCAATGGATGGGGTACTCCCAACTTATATACAATCAAGGTTTCACTGCAAAAAGATTCAAAAACCCTTTCTCAACAAGAATTGAGAATTGGATTGAGAACCGTAGAATTGATTCAGGAAAAAGATGCTAAAGGGAAGTCATTCTATTTTAAAGTAAATGGGAAACCTTTGTACATAAAAGGAACCAATTGGATCCCTACAGACAGTTTTTCTCCTAGGATTGCCAAAGAAAAGTATCAACAATTGATAGGGGATTCTAAAGAAGCGAATATGAATATGATTCGTGTTTGGGGTGGAGGAATCTATGAAGATGATGAGTTCTACAAAGCTTGTGATGAAAATGGAATTTTAGTTTGGCAGGACTTTATGTTTGCCGGAAGCTTCTATCCTTCTGATGAAGATTTTTTAAATAATGTAAAAGAAGAAGTGAAGGATCAGGTCAATAGATTACAGAACCATCCATCAATAGCTTTGTGGTGTGGAAATAATGAGGTGGATGAAGCGATCGTTAATTGGGGGTATCAAAAGCAATTTAAATATTCAAAAGAAGATTCTTTACAGGTCTGGAAAGATTACAAAAAGGTTTTTCATGAAGTAATTCCAAATACTTTAAAAGAGCATCTTACATCAGATAAGAATGTCTATTGGCCGAGTTCACCATCTATTGGCTGGGGGCACAAAGAAAGTCTTACAGAAGGTGATTCTCATTATTGGGGAGTTTGGTGGGGCGAGCAGCCTTTTGAAATGTATAATGATAAAGTTGGTCGCTTTATGTCTGAGTATGGATTCCAGGGAATGCCAAGTTTGGAAACAACGAAATCTATGTTTTCAGGAAATCCGGATCTTAATTTACAGAACCCTACCATAAAAGCTCATGAAAAGCATGGGCGTGGTTGGGAAATTATCAATAAATACATGGAACGGGATTATCATGTTCCGAATGACTTTATAAAATATAATTATGTTTCTCAATTGCTACAGGCTCGGGGAATGCAAATTGCTATTGAAGCGCATCGTCGTGCGAAACCCTATAACATGGGAACTTTATACTGGCAACTGAATGATTGTTGGCCCGTTGTATCATGGTCTTCTATCGATTATTTAGGAAATTGGAAAGCATTGCATTATCAGCTCAAAAGGAGTTTTGAAAATCAGGTTATTTTAGCTGAAGAAAAAAATGGGATTTTAAGTTTTTATGCGGTTAACGATGGATTGAAGAACTTTGAAGATGTACAATTAGAGCTCGAAGTGAATATGTTTGATGGTAAAAATCTTTGTACAAATATATTCATCCCTAAAGGAAAAACTTTGGATGGAATACTAAAATTTGAAACAATAGCAATCAAAGAATTAGTTTCTGATTCAGATAAAAATGAAGTCTTTTTAAATTTAAGAGTGAGGGATAAAAATAAAAAATTGATTGCCCAAAATAATTATTTCTTCTCTAAACCAAAAGATCTAAAGCTTACAAAACCAAATATTACCATCAAGAAGATTTCGTCTACTGAAATTGAAATCTCTACTGATGTTTTAGCAAAAGATGTGTATTTAATGGGAGATACGCATTTTAGCGATAACTTTTTTGATCTTCTTCCTAAAAGTTCAAAACAGATCCAGCTATCAAAACCTTTGGAAAAAGTTGAGGTGATGAGCTTATGGGATACTTTTCAAACTAAATAAAAATGATGATAAGTAAATGCCTGTTGTCTCATTGACTATTTTTTAATTTCTATTCAATAAGATTTCTCATTGCATTCGAAATGACAATGCCTACACATCAAATTGTCATTGACTGCGTCTAATCTTCGATTTCAGAGCGCAGCGAAGAATCTCTTTAATTGATATACTGGCTCTACGACAACATAAATCTGCGTCATCTGCAAAATCTGCGAGAGATTATTAGAAAAAAAATAGTCGCAGCATAATGTATTACCCAAAAATTCCACTTTTTTCATCTCCACCTAAAAAATCAGTCTTAAATTTGCAGCATAGTCCGACACAATTATGGTGAATTTTGTTTTGATTGCAGTATGTATTTTGGCTGGTATGATTTTGAAAGCAACAAAATCTATTCATCCTGATGCTCACAAAGGCATCAATACCTGGATTCTTTATCTTGCTCTGCCAGCGGTTTCATTCAAATATTTACCCAAAGTTCACTGGACATTAGAAATGCTTTTTCCTATTGTTGCTACATTTCTTATTGCAGTTTTCAGTTTTCTTTTTATGATGCTTTATAGTAAGAAAAAAGGATATTCCAGACGTTCTCAAAGCACGATGGAGCTTATCAGCGGATACAGCAATACTTCTTTTATCGGGTTTCCTTTAATCAGTGCTTTTTATGGAGAAAGTCTTTTAAGCATTGCTATTATTTGTGACCAGACGATGTTTTTCAGTCTTTCAACATTAGGGATAATTGCTGCAGTAAAAGGAGGGAGCAGATCAGGAAAGGTAAGTGCTCAGTTTATTTTAAAAAGATTAATCACTTTTCCTCCGTTAGTAGGTTGTATCAGTGCAATAGTACTTTCTCAGTTTATTGATTTTAGTGCAGCAGAACCTCTTTTTGATAAATTAGCAGCTACGGTAAGTCCATTGGCCTTGTTTTCTGTTGGCTTACAGCTGAAATTTAATGGTTGGAAGAAGCTTATTCCTCAAATGTCGATTTCAATGTTATACAAATTAATTTTAGCACCTGCTATTGTTTTTGGGCTGGCATTATTATTGGGAGTAAAAGGGAATGTTGCTAAGATCACCATTTTTGAGGCAGCAATGCCTACCGTTGTTACTTCAAGTATTATTGCTGAGCAGTTTAGGCTGAATACTAAGCTAACCAATTTGACTATTGGATTCAGCATTATTGTGGGATTTTTAACCACAGCTTTATGGTATAAAATAATAGAAATCTTTTTTTAATATAAGCTGCTGTCTAAAGATATGTTTTAATAAAGAAAACGATTGTAATGACAAAATTGAAAATAACGATCCCCATTCTAAGCTTTACAGGATTTAGTTTTTTGGTGAAATGTGCTCCGAAATAGCCTCCCAAAATAGTTGCTGCCATCATGGTGCAGGTTTCCGGCCAGTATACTTTTCCGGCTGAGATAAACAGAACAACTGCCACTGCATTAGCTATCCCGGTAAAAAGAGTTTTATTCGCATTAATGACCTTTATATCAGACAATCCGAATAATGCCCAGACCGCCATCATCATAATTCCCACCGCTCCACCAAAGTAGCCACCATATATTCCTAAAAGAAATTGAGCTCCTAATACCAATCCAGCTCCTATATGCATCCTTTTTCTAAGCCAATTACCAGCCTGTTTACCAAAAGCAAAAGCCAGAGAGCCCAATAAAAGTAACCAGGGAACAACCATGTTGAAACCACTGGATGGAGTATATAGTAGTAACAATCCTCCTGCGCATCCTCCTAATAAGGTCAGGATAATCATTGCAGTTATCGAAATATTGGGGAAAGGTCTGATATACTCTCTGAATTTCCAGGCACTGGCTAAACTTCCTGGAAATAGGGCTACAGTACTTGAAGCATTAGCTTGAATAGGAGGTACTCCTGCATAAATAAGGGCAGGAAAAGTAATAAACGATCCACCACCAGCAGCTGCATTAATAGCTCCGGCTATAAGTCCAATAAAAAATAAAAGAATGTAATTTTCCATGAACAAAAAAATGATAAACAAAGATAAGTTACAGAATGAGTAATCACTAATAAAAATTGCAGTTCTGTAAAGAATGATTTAATTTTACATTTTAATTATTTCTCTTGCGATACGCCCAGATTGTTTTACCATTAAATTTAAAAGGTTCTTTTACTTATAAAGTTCCTGAAGAGCTTGTACCTGTTATACAAACCGGAATGAGAGTTTTGGTTCCGTTTCGGGGGAAAAAGATCTATACGGGGATTGTTTTTGAGATTCATGATATTGAGCCCGAAGGTTTTATTCCAAGAGATGTAATCAGTGTTCTGGATGAATTTCCTATTTTACCCAAAGAACAAATTGATTTTTGGAACTGGCTTTCGGCATATTATTTATGCACTTTAGGAGAAATTTATCGTTTTGCCTTTCCTTCTTCTCTGAAACTGGAAAGTGAGACTTATTTAAAGTTGAAACCGAATGTTACTGTAGATTTTGAAAATCTGGATGTGAATGAAATGTATCTTATCCAAGCACTCGAAGTCAGACAGCTTATTAATCTTACGGATCTTGAAGCTTTTATTCCTAAAAAAGATATTATAAAAACGATCAATTCATTAATTGATCTGCAATACATTGAAATCGATGAGAAGATCGGTGAAAAGTATAAGGCTAAAGAGGTAGCATATGTAAAAATCAATGAACGACTTTTAGATAATGAAAGCCTTACAGCTATTTTAGCAAAACTGAATAAAGCTCCTAAACAGAAGGATCTTTTCCTTCTTATTTTATCTAATCAGACGGAAAATCCTGACACTTATATAAAAAAATCTGACCTTTTTGAAGATGGAATTTTTGGGCATTCCCATTTAAAACCATTGGTGGATAAAAATTTTGTTGAAGAATATTATCAGCAAAAGGACAGGCTGGAAAGTTATGAAGGAGAAATTGAAGAAATAGAAGAGCTTTCAGAATCTCAAAAAAAAGCTAAAGAAGAAATTGATCAAGCTTTTGAGGAAAAGAGAAATGTGTTACTTCATGGAGTAACCTCTTCAGGAAAAACCCATATTTATTTAGAGAAAATAGAAGAATGTGTGAATCAGGGAAAGAATGTCCTGTTTTTGCTTCCTGAAATTTCCCTGACAAAACAGATTACGCAGAGGCTGGAAAAAAAATATGGTCGGAAATTAGGTTTTTATCATCAGAAACTCACCGATTTTGAGAAGGTAGAGGTCTGGAGAAGAATTAAAAATAATGACATTCAGATTCTTGTGGGTACAAGAAATGCTTTATTTCTCCCTTATCAGAATGTAGGATTGGTTATTGTAGATGAAGAACATGATTCTGCTTATAAAGCAAGAGAAGTGTCACCCTATTTTAATGCTAAAGATTCTGCACTGGTATTTGGAGGTTTCTATGATGCACGGGTGATCTTAGGTTCCGCAACACCTTCCGTGGAAAGCTATTATCTGGCCCGAAAGGAGAAAATGAAGTATATTTTCCTTAATGAAAGGTTTGGAAATGTTCAGTTACCGGAATTTGAACTGATCAATTTTAAAGAAGCTCAGGATTCCAAAAAAGTCTCGGGGAACTTTTCTTTACATCTATTAGATGAGATCAAAAAAACATTAGAAGACAGAAACCAGGCTATTATTCTTCATAACCGTCGTGGATATGCCAATGTTCTAGAGTGTGAATCCTGTGGCTATGTAAACTATTGCTCCAATTGTGATGTGGTAATGACTTATCATAAGGCTGCCAATGAAATGAAATGCCACTATTGTGGTCAGCGTGCATCGAGGCCAAAAGCTTGCCCAAAGTGTCATTCAGAAAATTTAAATGAAAGAGGAGTAGGTGTCGAACAGATTCATGAGGAAGTTTCAAAACTATTTCCGGACAAAGAAGTAGATAGAATGGATGTTGATTCTATGCGGAAGAAATTTGCTTATGAAAAACTTTATGAGAAAATTGAGGATAGAGAAACGGATATTGTAGTGGGTACACAGATGATCTCTAAAGGATTAGATTTCGACCATATTGAATTGGTAGCCATTCCGAAAGCGGATTCCTTATTATATGTACAGGATTTCAGAGCAGAAGAAAGGGCTTTCCAACTGATTACTCAGGTTGCAGGAAGAGCTGGGAGAGTTTCAGGTAAGGGAAAAATTTATATTCAAACTTTTAATCCTGAACACTCCGTATTTCAACTTATCAAAATGAATAAGGTCACTAAGATCTATTATCATTTCCTTGAAGAACGTAAGAAATTCCATTATCCACCTTTCACAAAGCTCATTATGATCGAGCTTAAACACCGAAGGGAAGATAAGGTGAACCGTGCTTCTCAGTTTTTAGGATCTGTCCTGAGAAAATACCTTCCGGAAGAATGTGTTTTAGGCCCTGAAAGATCTCAAATTGCAAGGATTAATAATCTTTATCAGTTTCAGATTTTGCTTAAACTTCCACGTGGAAAAAACTACGAAAAATATAAACATCAGGTTTTGCTAAGTTTGAAAGATTTTAATGAAATTACTGCTTACCAGAGCATCAAAAAAGACGTTTTCGTGGATTTTTAACAATTTTTAACAAATTTTATAGCCTTTTATTAGACTATAATGGTCTGATTTCTAACAATATTTTCTACTTTTGGTCGTTGATTAATTGTTTGGCGCTCTTATTGAATGATTATTATGAATCGTTTTTTATGGCATCAAGCATAGAAACAAAACTAAGATAGATGGTAAATTTCAGAAAATATATTTCAGGTGCAGCGGTATTAGCTTCTGGGTTTTTCCTAGCTCAATCTACCGTTTCTACCGTTCTTTATTCTCAAGCTTACGACAATCAAAAAACGAATTTAAACTTACCTTCTCCCGTAACATCAGTTGTGGAGAGAACAATTTTGTCGGCTAAAGAACTTGTAGATATTAATGTAAACACAATGGTAACAGACCCCGTACTTAAAAATGCAGAGTGGGGATTTGTTGTGTACGACCCAAAAACGAAGAAAGTAATTTCTTCGTATAACGAGAATACTCCTTTGGTTCCGGCTTCTACAACGAAACTTTTAACCACCGAAACAGCAATGAACCTGTTAGGTGAAAACTATCGTTGGATGACGCAATTGGAATATTCAGGGAGTATAGATGAAAATGGAGTTTTGAATGGTAATCTTTATGTTGTAGGAAGTGGAGACCCGTCCCTTGGGACAAATAAAGGTGGCGCTTTATCTTACAGAGAGATTGTTTCAGACTTCATAAGTGGAATTTCACATGAGGGAATCAAAAGGGTAAATGGTGATATCATTATTCAGACAGCGCTTTTCAAAGGTAATATTTCAAGACTTCCGGAAAATGTTGTTTGGTTAGAGAATAATAATTACTATCTGCCAGTAGGTACTACCCGTGAGATTAGTCCTGCCAATGAGAAACTGATTGTAAAAAAAGGAGGTAATTTCTCTGTCGAGAAGAAATATTTCTATGTTTCTCCTTATGCTAATCAGATGGTATATGCTGATAAATATGAAGGAGATGGTATTTTGACAACAAAATTACCAGATGCTCCAGCTTATCTTGCCAATACTTTAAGAGCCTCAATGGTCAAAAGCGGAATCGCTGTAAGTGGGAAAGTAACTCCTAGAATGACTGATCCAATGCCTGAAGCTCGAAAATTAGTCTCGGCATATAAATCTCCAACTTTAGGTGATATCATCTATTACACCAACCAACATAGTGATAACTCTTTAGCTGAGGCTTTATTGAAAACAGTAGGTTTCCAGAAGTTGGGAGATCAGACCTCAGAATCAGGAAGAATTGTGGTTACAACTCATTTGAAAGAACATGCTTTTGATGTTAATGGCTTAAGCTATATAGACGGAAGTGGACTTTCAAGAAGTAATACAGTGACTCCAATTTCACAGGCAAAGTTTTTGACATCTTTAATGGATGAAAAATATTACAAAACCTATTTAACGTCACTTCCAGTAGGAGGGCAATCAGGAACTTTGAAAAGAATGTTCATTGGTACAGGAAACGGACAGATATTTGCTAAAACAGGAACTTTAAATAAAGTAAAAACATTAGCAGGGTATTTGAAAACAAATTCAGGGAAGACATTAGTGTTTTCTTTGATGGTAAATAACTATGCAGGATCAGTGGATATGGTGAAAAAGAGAATGGAAAAGCTTTTAGAACCGGCATTAGACCTTTAAAATATTTAATTTAATATCATAAGAACCTTTTAATCAATGATTAGAAGGTTTTTTTTATCTTTGGACATATTATAAATCTAAAAATGAAAAAACTTTATCTATTAGTTTTATGCATCATTTCAGTACAATCATTGCATAGCCAAGATCAAAATGTTGAAATGAAGGGATTAATAGCAAAAGAGATGAAATCTTTTGCTTCGAAGATGACCGCTCCTAATGTTAATCCCAATACACTCAATTACGACTTGCAGTATCAGCGAATGGATGTTAATCTGGATCCGGCAGTTTATTCGATATCCGGTTCAGTAACTTCTCATTTTAAACCCAGTCAGAGTATGAGCAGTATCTATTTTGACCTTGCCAATACGTTAACCGTTTCTCAGGTTAAATACCACGGATCTAACCTTACCTTCCAACAGTTGGCTACAAAAGAGGTTAAAATAGATTTTCCAGCATCTTTACCAGCTAATGTACTGGATTCGTTAACTATACAATATTCCGGTCCACCGGCAACAAACAACAATGCATTTGCTACGGGTTCACAGAACGGGAATCTTATCCTGTCTACTTTAAGCGAGCCATATGGTGCACAAGACTGGTTTCCTACAAAGCAAAGTTTAAATGATAAGATTGATCGATTTGATTTTAAAATAACCACTCCGAACCAGTACAGTGTGGCCGCTAACGGAAAACTAATGTCGGAAACAGCACTTCCTAATAATAGAAAACTAACGTTCTGGAGAACAATGTACCCTACAAGTGCTTACCTGATAGCACTGGCAATTACTAATTTTGTTAAACTGAATGATACAATGGGGAACCCTCCTTTTCCTTTTGTAAATTATATTTATCCTACTACACAAACGAATACTGCTGTAATGTCTAATATTGAATGGACAAAACAAATAATGAATACTTTTGAAACCTATTTTGGTCCTTATCCTTTCCGTAATGAAAAATATGGGCATATGGAGTTTCAATATGGTGGAGTTTGTATGGAACATCAGACAATGTCTTCTATGAGTTCATGGGGAAAATCAGTTATAGCCCATGAATTGGCTCATCAATGGTTTGGAGATAAAGTAACTTGTGGTTCATGGAATGATATCTGGTTGAATGAAGGGTTTGCAACATTTGGTGAACATTTAGCCAATGAAAAATTGTTGATGACTCAGGCTGAGTTCATGAATTATTTATCAGGTCAAAAGGATTATATAACAAGTTCGACAGGAGGAAGTACTTATGTAGATGATGCTAACCTTGGAAATCAAAATGCTATTTTCAGTGGAAGGTTATCATATTCAAAAGGTGGTTATATTCTTAGAATGCTCAAGTGGATTTTAGGTGATGCCGCTTTCTATCAGGCTATCAAAGAATATCATTCCAGACCGAATTTAGCCTATAATTATGCTAAAACCTCTGATCTTAATGCTTCTTTATTGCAATCTACCGGCAAAAATTTCACTGAATTCTTTAATGACTGGGTATATGGTGAAGGCTATCCCATTTATGATATAAGATGGAGAGAGTCTTCTAATCAAACGATTACGATCAAAGTAGGGCAGACACAAAGTAATTCTTCTGTAAGCTTTTATGAAATGCCTCTTCCTATAAAGGTAAATGGTACTGCGGGACAGGTAGCTTATCTTACTTTGAATAATACTTCCAATAATCAATATTTTGTAGAATCTGTGCCATTTCCAATTGCTAGTGTACAGTTCAACTATGAATATCAGATTTTGGAAAGAAATTCTACGGTAACAAAAGATACTACATTAAGCACCGCAGATTTTGAGAAAGATCAATTTGCGCTCTATCCCAATCCAGCTAAAAGCGAATTGTATTTAAAAGGTATAGAAAAGTCAACAGATTTCACGATCTATTCGGCGGAAGGAAGATTGATCAAAACAGGAATTTATCAACCTAATAAATCGATTAATATCGCTGAATTAATTCCCGGAGTTTATGTGTTTAAAATAAAAGAAAGAAATATTAAGTTTGTGAAAGAGTAAAATTTTCCTAAAAATATACAAATAGTTGGCCCTCAATAATATCATATTATTGAGGGCTATCTTTTTATTTACATACTCAAACTATTTATTTAAAGTGACAAGTTTTGTCGTATTAGCAGTGTAACTTTGTAAAAATGAAGAGATAGGATCTCTATAATAAATCTTTTTACTGTGATCTAAAAAGATTATTTTTGCAAAAAAAAATATAACAACATTTAAACATAAAGGATGAAAAAACTCTACATAAGTGTATTTTCGATATGCACAATGCTGAGCCTTTCAGCTCAGGAAGTAATCTGGCAGAAGGATATCAAGTCCAATACTCAGGATTTTCTAAGCCAAGTGACAACGACAATTGATCAGCAGTATTTGATTACGGGGAGTGTTATTCAGGCTGGAGGTCAGAAGCTGGATGCTGGCAGTAATGCTAAGCAAAATAACGGATATGATTTTCATTTGGTGAAATTAAATCAACAAGGTGATCAGGTTTGGGAGAAATATTTTGCAGGGCAGAATCACGATTATTTATCTTCAACTGTAACAACTCAAGATGGTGGATTTCTTCTTTCAGGAACCACTTATTCTTCAAAGGGGTTAGATAAAAAAGATGATTCCAAAGGAGGATCCGATGTTTGGCTGATCAGAATCAACGAATTTGGTGATGAATTATGGCAAAAAACGTTAGGAACTTCTGCTGATGAAGAAGCTAGGGCTGTTATTCAAACTACAGACTTAGGATTTTTTGTTGCTGGAAACACAACTAAAGGCTATGGTTCAAAAGACTCGTGGATCATTAAACTGGATAAAAATGGAAAAGAACTTTCACAACTGATTTTAGGCGGAGCTGGTTTAGATGAAGTAGAGAAAATGATCCCAACGAAGGAAGGTGGAGCTTTATTAGGTATTTATTCGAGGAGTTCCGAGGTTCGAGGTTTGGGTTCTGTAAATGGAGAAACCTCGAATCCCGTATCTGGGTACCCAAAAATCACCAACAATGAAGGAGAAGGTGACTACTGGATTGTAAAGTTAAGCAAAGATGGAAAAGTAGAATGGGAAAAGAATTATGGAGGAAAAGGTGATGATCATCTAAGAACTCTAGCTGTAACATCTTCTGGATATATCATTGGAGGAGAATCAAGAAGTGAGAGATCAGGAAATAAGACTGTTGGAATCGAAGAAGGGACAGATTTGTGGTTAATTTCCCTTGATGAAAAAGGAAATGAGCAATGGCAGAAATCTTACAACTTTAAGAACAGGGATATTTTGATGGGAATGAGTGTTATAAGCGGGAAGCTGGATGATGGAAGTGGGAAGTCATCAACCAAAGGAATATTGTTGGGTGGATATACTCAGGCTGAGGGAAGAATGGAAACAGACGATGAAACATTCTGGATGTTATATCTGAATCAAGATGGTAATGAGCAGTGGAGAAAATATGTAAAAGGAGAATCGAGAAAGAGAGAGGAAAGATTGTCTGATATCAAACTCAACAGAGATGGTTCAATCATTTTAGCAGGAACCAGTGCGGAAGAGCTTGGAAAAGAAAACTGGAAGATCATAAAACTTGGAGATAAACAGCTTGATCAGTTGATAGAGAAACAGGATATTAAGATTTATCCGAATCCTGTATCTGACTATGCTTATGTCGAAATAGGTTTTGATTTCAAGGAGGCAGATATCACTTTATACGATATGGGAGGAAGACAACTGCAGACTTTGAAAACTAAAAATAAAGTGACGAAGATCAATACTCAGCCTTTAATTCAGGGAGCTTATCTGGTGGTGATTAAAACTGATACGAATAAAACAGCTAATGCTAAATTTATTAAGAAATAAAATTATGAAAAAGATATCTCTAATTATATGCAGTCTATTTTTTTATTATACTGCTAAATCTCAGGGTAACTTTAGAAATGAAGTAACTAATATCGTTCCCCCATCCCCACAATCAGAACAAATTACCACATATGGTAATCAGCCACTAAATGAATATAAGGGTATGGCTCAAATAAATATTCCTATTACAGGAATTAAAGAAAAAGACCTTTTCAATAATATTGAATTAAAATATTCAAAATTAGGTGTTCGCGTGAATGATGTTCCAAATAATGTTGGGATTAGTTGGCTACTTGATATGGGAGGGGTAATCACGAGGACAATATATGATTTGCCTGATGAGATGCAGCTCCCTTCTAAAAGATTAATTTTTGATAATTTATTTGGAGTGCATGATCTAACCCAATCGCCAAACGGCTCTGCAAATGCAACTCTGCTAAATACATATGTAAAAGATCCCACCCTGGATAATGAGGTGGATGTATTTAACATATCTGTAAACGGACTTAGTGGAAGTTTTTATTTAGATAAAGATTTGAACCCTGTACTATTAACTGACACTCATCAGTTTAAAATAGAGACCGTAGGGGATTTTAAAACGACTCATGAATTTATTTTAACAACCAATGAAGGGATAAAATATTATTTTGGTGGCAGTACTGCCATTGAGAAGACATTTATTAGAGCTAGTCTATTTGGTGGTTTTACAAGTTTTTATTTAACAAAAATTCAAAATGTTCAGGGAAGCCAGATAACTTTTGAATATAAAGACATTGGAGCAAAAATTATTCCTATGTCTGAAACTGAAAGAAAAGTTATCCAAAACCGAGTTTATACAGATTGTGCAAATCCGGTAAGAAGTTTGGGCTTGTCTAATACTCAGTCTGGTTATACTTTAACAATAAATAACTCTAAAATTTTAACCTTAATAACAGGAGACGAGAAAACAATTAAATTTAATTATGATTCTACAGATGTTGATCAATTATCTTCCATAGAAGTTTTTAACAAAGATAAAAAACATCAAGAATTTGATTTCATCTATCTGAATCCTACACCTATTAACAAGAGATCTTTTTTGTCGAATATCAAAATATATGACTTCGAAAATGGCGTCAAAACATTTAACAATGAATATGCTTTCGAATATAATGGTTCATTATCCCTAATACCTAAAAGAATGAGTAGAAGTACCGACGTGTTTGGTTTTTATAATGGGAGAACCTCTTCCACCTTATTACCTAATTTGAATTTATTAATTGGGGATGGAACACAAATTAATTTTCCTGATTTGGTAGGATTAGCAGATAGAAGATCTAGTTTTAGTGATGCCATAATAGGAACTCTAAGTTCAATAACCTACCCAACTAAAGGTAAAACTTCATTTGTATATGAGGGATTAGGACAAAAAGCTTTGGTAAATGGTGGGGCATATGAAGAACTTGATGCTGATACTGGTGTCAATGAAGCAACCACATTAATCAGCGGGAGTGAAGTAATGGATGATAAAATTAGTATCAAGTTATATATCTCTCAACACATAGTAAGTGGCCCTCCAGGCAATTTTACAGCTAATTTTAAAATATTAGATGCTACAACAAATGCAATCTTAAGTGATCAAAGTTTAATTTTACCCAAACCAGGTTTTCTTCAAGACGGACCATCTGAAAAGACTGTGACTTTTGATTTTACTACTGAAAAAAATAAGCAATATAAGTTTGTTATGAAATTGTTAAGAACAAGCTATCATGATATTGCAAATTATGATATGACATATAAAAATAAGTATGTCGAGGTAAATAATGTAGGGCTTAGATTAAAAAAAATATATGATTTTGATGGCGCTAATAATACAAATATTAAAAGATTATATTATACTTCATTTGATTATATTAAAAGAGCCGATCTGCTTCCAGATAATCTTTATCCTATAGGTGGCTTTACAACTTATCAATATGATATGGCAGGTTGTAAAGATACGAATGGGAATTATCTATTTACACCTAAAGCTATTCAACAAACCATTCTATCGTCACAAAGCTCCAGTAGCTATTTCGATATGAACCCTTCTTTCCCAGTAGTTACGGTTAGTTATGGAGGAGATAATTTTGAAAAAGGAGGAGAAGAAAAGAGATTTATAAATGGAGTATTAGATGAAACAACTGGTTTCTATTCACCTCCTCAGCCTTCAGGAACTGATTATTATGGAGATTCTTCTGATCTTAATTTAATAGCAGCCTCTGCAGGACAGGAGTTTAATAGAAGCGTTTTATATGAAGATTATAATGGAAGGTTAATAGAAAGTAGAGTTTTTTCAAGCTTAATTAATGGAAAAGCTTATATGAAACAAAAAACTATGTTTAATTATGATTTTATAGAATCAAAAAGCATCTATAATCTAATGGGGAAATCAGTATATGAACGTTATTCTTATTCATCAGGATTAGATCCCAATAATATTGTCACCAATTTAGCTCTGTTTTTCCTTCAAAGAAAATCTTATTCTACACCTCTTAATAACAAAGTAGAGACTCAGTATTTTGAAGATGTTCCTGTGGGTGTAGACAACGATTCCTCATATAAAAAATTAACTACAACGACCAATTATATCTATGACAATCCATTACATCACCAAGTGACCAAGCAAACCACAACTTCTCCAGATGGAACAGTAAATGAAACAAATTATCAATATGCTCACGAAAAAGGAAATCAAAAGTTGATTGCCGCCAATATGATTGGAATTCCATTAGAAACT
>NZ_JAENHK010000008.1 GCF_016595215.1 Chryseobacterium paridis
TGATGTCAATACAGCAGCAGATGTAAAAAAATATGTAACAGTGACCAGTTGGGCCAGTGGAACCACTGCTTCTGCTATCAGCCAGTCAGTCAATTATGCAGCAGGTCAATTGTATAAAAATACAGTTACAGATGAAGATGGAAACAAAACGATTGAGTTCAAGAATGGAAAAGGACAGGTTGTAATGGTGAGAAAGGTCATCAATGCTACCGATAACGCAGACACCTATTATGTGTATAATGAGTACAACCAATTGGCTTTTGTTATTCCTCCCAAAGCAGCCATAGTTTCTGATGTTAATACGGTACTAGGCAGTTTATGTTATATTTACAGATATGATGGAAGAAACAGACTTATTCTAAAGAAATTACCCGGTAAGGATTATGAGTTCATGGTCTATGATAAGCAGGATCGATTAATTATGACCCAGGATGCAGTGATGGGAGCCTCCAAGCAGTGGCTTTTTACCAAATATGATCAGTTTGGAAGAGTAGCCTATACAGGAATTTATACATCAGCACAAGTATCTGGAACAGTGGGAAGAGCTACAGAACAAGCATTGGCAGATGCAGCGGGAAGTAATAATGTAGCAAGAACTACTTCTGTAGGATTTATTGTGGGTGGTCGGGGTGCTTATTACAGCAATAATACTTCCAGTTATCCCAATACAATTACTTCACTTTTGAGTATTAATTATTATGATACCTATCCGGTGTACAGCTTCAATCCTACTTTCCCTACAAATATTTTGGGAACGCCTGTCATTACCGATAACTCTACAGCAAATACGGTGAGTACAAAAAGCCTTCCTGTGATGACTCTGGTTAAAAATATAGAAGATAATAACTGGACAAGTAATTATACGTACTATGATAGCAAAGGAAGAGCAATAGGATCTCATTCGATTAATCACTTAGGAGGATATACCAGGACAGAATCGCAGCTGGATTTTACAGGAACAGTAAAACAGGCTATAACAAGACATAAAAGGTTAGCTACAGATACTGAAAGAGTTATTGAAGAGAATTTCATTTATGATCAGCAAAATAGACTATTGACCCATACTCATAAGGTAGATAATAATCCTGTTGAAACTTTAACTCAAAATGAGTACAATGAACTTTCTCAACTAAAGAGCAAACAAGTAGGAAGAACAGAGCCTTCTAACCCATTAGTAGGAGCCGCGTTTCTTCAACAAATTGACTATAAATACAACATTAGAGGCTGGATGACCCAGATCAATGATCCATCTACTTTAGGAACAGATTTGTTTGGGTATAAGATCAAGTATAACCAGGTTGAAGGATTAGAAACTCCTAATATGGATTATTCTACCCTAAAAGTAAAACCCAGATATAATGGTAATATAGCAGAAGTAGATTGGAAAACCTCTACCATTCCTAATGATAATATCAGAAGGTATGGATATGTATATGATAATCTGAACAGGTTATTAGCTGGATTTTACCAAAAAGATACCAATCCATCAGGAAAGGAGTATTTTGAAAAGATGGATTATGATTTGAATGGAAACATTACCAATCTAAAGAGATCAGCAGACCTACTTTCGGGAGATCCAACTTCAAAGTTAATAGACAACCTAAAGTATGATTATATAGGTAATAGACTTACAAAAGTAACCGAACAACAACAGAACTCTAGTGGCTATCCTTATTTCGCTACTCCCAATGCTATTGGCTATGATTTAAACGGAAATATTACTAAAATGGAAGATAAGGGAATTTCTAAAATCAATTATAATTTTTTAAATTTACCTAACTTTTTTGATACTACAGGTTATGGCTCGAGTACATATACGTATAGGGCTGATGGACTGAAAATAAAAAGAAAAGATATTTTCACGTTAGTTCAGATTACAACGGAAACAGATTATTTAGATGGATTTCAATACGAAAATGGTTTATTAAAATTTGTTCCTACCTCAGAAGGATATTATAATTATCAAAATGGAAAGTATGTTTATAATTATACGGATCATTTAGGAAATGTTAGATTGAGTTATCAAAAAGGAACCTCAGGAATAGAGATTACTGAAGAAAATAATTATTATCCTTTTGGATTGAAGCATGAAGGTTATAATGTTTTAGCAGGAAATCCTTCATACCAATATAAATATAATGGTAAAGAATACCAAAGCTTTTTGGGTATGTATGATTATGGGGCGAGGTTTTATATGCCTGACTTAGGAAGATGGGGTGTGATAGATCCGCTAGCTGAAAGATCAAGGAGATGGAGTCCTTACAACTATGCTTACAATAATCCTATTAGGTTTATTGATCCTGACGGAATGCAAAATGAAGATTGGGTAAAAAGGGGAAATCAGGTGTTTTATGACGCTGCTATAAAATCTCAAGCGGATGCAGAGGCAGCATATGGAAAGAATACATTACATCTAGGTGAGGGAAGTAAAATTACAACAAGTGTAAATGGAGAAGTAGCTTCACAATATACATTTCATGATAATGGGACTGTTTCAGACATGAGCGGAAATACGATTGATAATACTCAAAATATTGATACAGAAGGAGGTAATACAATATTTAGTAATTGTTCAGAATGTTTAAATCCTGGTACTCTTGGTAAAAATTTATTGTGGCTAACTTATCCTGGTGGGGATAACCCAACGACATACGGAATCAATGGGAAAGGTGCAAAAGCTAGTTACGAATATGTGCCTAATTTTCTGTCGGAATATCCTGCAATTGGTCACGATAGAAGATATGATAATTTAGGGACTGCGGGAGCTTCCGGTTTGTTAACAGATACAAGAGCAATTGGAGCAGATTATAATTTTGTTAAAGAGGAACTTCAAATTGCCCTTAATCCATTTGTTGGAATTTTAGATAGAGCTGCAGCAGGAGTACTTGGGGTTGGATTGGGTATTGCAGCAGCTCCAAAAACAATTTTTAAGATTGTCACACAACCTCAATTTGGGCCTATACAAATAGGAAATGATTATAAAGAATCTAGTGTGGGTGTTACTAACATACCTAAAAGATAATTATGAAAAAAACATTTATTATTAATTTAGTTTGTTTATTTATAGTCTTATCTTGTAAAGACATTAATAAATTTTCTGCAGGCAGCTATCCATATGCAGAAACATATGTAATTCACAAATCAGAAAAAGAAGTAATTAATACAATTATTAAATTAAAAGAAGACAATTTAGATTATAAAGTCCCCAAATTACAATGGGCTGGCAAAGAAACAGAATTATTAGATGGAAGAGATTCTCATTGGTATTATTTTTATTTTTATTTTAAAGATACAAATGATATTGTAGAGTTTTGGACAAGAGCAGGTAATAGACCAAACGAAACGAAAATAGGTTTATTTAGCGTAAGCAAAGGTTTAGATGGTTCAGCCCATTTAGTTAATAAAGATCTATCAGACAGGGAAAATACGGAAATCAAAAGAGAATTTGAGAAACATATTATTGATAAAGTTAAATAATTTCCCCCCGCGCTGCCGCATGAATCCTTTCGTGTGGCATTTAAGACTTGAACTAAAAACCAATCCAGGAAAACCAATTCCTGGATTTTTCATTTCAATATCTGACAACTATCGGTTTGATATGAAAAAGAATACATACAGATAAAATAAACAGAACATCTGCTAAGATGTGACTTAAAATCCTAAATTTGTAATGCAACAAATAACAACAACTTACACAATCACTAAAAACAATTTCTATGAGAAAATTAAAATTACAGATGCAAATGACCATTGATGGTTTTGTATCAGGGCCTAATGGCGAACAGGATTGGGTATGGCTGAGTCCACCGGATGAAGTAGGCTTTCAAAAAATAGTTGAACTGGCTGAGACCAGTGACACACTTTTATTGGGACGAAAAATGACACGTCAATTTATTGATCATTGGGAAAATGTAGCCGATAATCTACCAGATAACCCTACGAATACTTTGGCAAAACTAATCGTAGATATGCGAAAGATTACGTTTAGTCATACGGAAACAAGTATTGCCGGAAGAAATCTAGAAGTTGAAAACAGGGATTTGACTACTATCGTAGAAGGATTAAAAAAAGAATCAGGTAAAGATATTCTTGCTTACGGAGGCGCTGATTTTGTGAGCTCTTTGATCGATCAGGATCTCATTGATGAATATTATATCATCGTGAATCCTGTTGCGATTGGAAAAGGGCTTCCTATTTTTAATGGCAGAAAGGTTTTAAAATTAGAAAGCTCTACACCCTTTAAAAGTGGAAAAGTACTGAATAAATACTTGCCGGTTAGAGAAAGTTGATAACTATTATGCAAATTCAATGACTTTGAATACTAACTTAAAAGAGGCTGTCTCAAAAGTCAAATAATTTGGCTTTTGTCATTCTGACGAAGGAAGAATCTCTTTTATAACGAAATAAATGAGATTCTTCACTACATTTCATTTCGTTCAGAATGACACTTTTAAGACAGCCTCTTTTTTTATTTAGAAATTCTTGAAATGGCTCTTTTTGCTTTTCTGTGTGCTTTTCCAATTTTAAAATTAAACCACCTTTCCTTAAACAAATTCCGCATGGCATTATCGAAATGTCTGATCATGACAAGATTCTTAAATCCACGCCATTTTTCAAGCCAACTGGAAGGCAAGGCTCTGATCGAAACAGAGTATCCTTCAGTTTCATATTGGATATAATGCCACCATCCTGATGGAATATATAATGTTTCTCCAGGATGAATAATTGCTTCATAACCTTTTATATATTTCAAAGCTGGAAACTGATCATAATCAGGTTCTTTGATGTTGGCTAAACTATGAAAGTTATACGGTAATTTGTACATGAGGCTAGATTGTTCCCACGGGAATAACCATATTTTCTTGATGCCTTGAAATTGAGTGATAAAAACATGGGACATATCAATATCAATGTGATTTCTTGTGATAGATCCCTCGCCTCCAAAGAACATGAAAGGAAGCCATTTTAAAATTTTTCCATTGGTGACATCATTGTAATGAATATCACTTTTCATTTCCGGTTTTATCGTGAGCAGATTGAAAAGGAAAAGCCTTTGCTCTGTAGGCTGAGAGCTGATGAGGTCCAGATATTCGGAAAAATGAGTTTGAGAGATTGGTTTGCTGGCGACTCTGTCTAAAGATTCTAAATCACTTCCATAAATATTCACCAGATGATTACCTGCAATCTCTTTAAAATAGTCATAACTCCATTTTGTAAAGGCAGGGCTTTCAGAATCAACGAAATCTTCTAATATAATAGGGAGGCGAGGTTTCATATATTGATTCAGAAAGGTCCTGGATGATATTTTTCTAACTTTTTGTACGGTTGATAACTTCATTTTTAGAATTTAAAGGACAAATATAAAATTATTATCCTACTAAATTAGTAGACTAATTGTTAAAATGAACGTTTTAACTCAATTTTTTAGAATACCAATCATAAAAGACTATACTTTACCGCCTTTTTACTAAATTAGCGCATCTAAAAAATTACTAAAAATGATCTCTGAAAAATACCTTCAAAATTTACAAAACGAGCTTAAAAATATCGAAAACGACGGACTTTATAAAAGAGAAAGAATTATCACTTCTCAACAAAGTGCTGAAATAGAAGCTAACGGTAAAAAGCTGTTAAACTTCTGTGCAAACAATTATCTGGGATTATCGAATAATCCTGAAGTAATGAAAGCTTCTCAGGATATGATTGCCTCTCACGGATATGGAATGTCATCTGTTCGTTTTATCTGCGGAACTCAGGATATCCATAAACAATTAGAAGAAAAGATTGCTCAGTTTTTAGGATTGGAAGACACAATCTTATATGCAGCTTGTTTTGATGCTAATGGAGGTGTTTTCGAACCATTATTTACAGAAGAAGATGCTATTATTTCTGATGAATTGAATCATGCTTCTATCATTGATGGTGTTCGTCTTTGTAAAGCAGCGAGATACCGTTATAAAAATAACAATATGGAGGATCTGGAAGCTCAGTTAAAGGCAGCTTCTGAAAAGAATCACCGTTTCACGATCATCGTTACTGATGGGGTTTTCTCAATGGATGGTATTGTTGCGGATCTGAAAGGTGTTTGTGACCTTGCCGATAAATATGGTGCTTTGGTAATGGTGGATGATTCTCATGCTACTGGTTTCATTGGAAAAACAGGCCGCGGGACGCATGAAGCCAATGAGGTTATGGGTAGAGTAGATATTATTACTTCTACTTTAGGAAAAGCATTGGGAGGTGCATTAGGAGGATTTACTTCCGGTAAAAAAGAGATCATCGATATGTTGAGACAACGTTCGCGTCCATACTTATTTTCCAATTCATTAGCTCCCGGAATTGTAGGTGCTGCTTTGAAAGTTTTAGATATGATCTCTGATGATACTTCACTTCGTGATCAGGTAATGGAAAATGCAGAATATTTCAGAACAGAAATGAAAGCGAAAGGTTTTGATATTCCTGATGGAGATGCTGCAATCGTTCCGGTAATGCTTTATGATGCACCATTAGCTCAGAAGATGGCAGAAAAACTAATGGACGAAGGAATTTATGTAATTGGTTTCTTCTATCCGGTAGTTCCGAAAGGAAAAGCAAGGATAAGAGTTCAGCTTTCTGCAGCTCACACAAGAGCACATTTGGATAAAGCAATTGCTGCTTTTGAAAAAGTGGGGAAAGAACTGAATGTAATTTCTTAAAAATATTTAAAAAATTAGAACTGAAGCTTTGGGATTGTTCAGCTATTTCTATAGCTGATGATCCCAAAGTTATTTCAAAGACTGGAGTGACAGATGTAAGTACGGCTATCATATCATTTTATAAAAAATAGAAAGTTTTTAAAATGCTTTACACAATAATCAAAGCACTGCACATTATTTTTATGGTCAGTTATTTTGCGGGGATCTTTTATCTCGTAAGAATATTTGTTTACTATAAAGATACCGATGAATTCTCTGAAGAAAAGAAGAGTATCCTAAGAGAGCAATATACTTTCATGGCCAGAAGGCTATGGAATATTATTACCGTTCCGGCGGGAGTTATTATGGCTGTTTGTGGCTTGGTAATGATCTTCCTGAATACCGGATTGATGAAAATGCCCTGGTTTCATTTAAAGCTGACATTCCTTGTAGGTCTGGCGATCTACCACTATTGGTGTTGGAAAAAAGTTCTTCAATTAAAGGCTTTGAATGGGAATACACTGGAAACAGCGAATATAAAATTAAGACAGGCCAATGAAATTGCCACATTCATTTTATTTCTGGTGGTCTTTACTGTTATTTTAAAATCTATGGTTATTGAATACTGGTGGCAATTAATTGCAGGATTTTTCGTTCTTGTATTTTTAATCATGATGACCGTAAAACTTGTCAATAAAAACAAAAAAAAGAAACAATAGTAAAAGGAACTGTATTTACATGAATACATTTTACATTTTACATTTTACAAAAAAACTATGATTGCAATTTTTAAAAAAGAACTTTGGAGTTACTTCGGAAACTGGAGTGCATGGATCATCATCGCAGCCTTCAGTCTGATAGCGACTCTTTTTTTGTTTTTTTTCGATAATGATTCTAATATCTTTGAGATCGGAATGGCCTCTTTACAGAGCTATTTTGTTTTGGTCCCGTGGTTATTGATGTTTATCATTCCTGCACTTTCCATGAAAACATTTGCAGAAGAACAACAGACCGGAACCTTAAACTGGTTGTTTTCCCAGCCTTTAAAAGTTTCTGACTTGGTATTAGGGAAATTCCTTTCCGTTTGGGTGGTTGGAATTTTATGCCTGATCCCTTCACTGATCTATTTATATACGGTTTATGTTTTAGGAGTTCCTACAGGAAATATTGATTTGGGAATGACTTTGGGGAGCTATATTGGATTGATCATGCTTATTGCAGCATTTTCGGGAGTTGGAATTTTAGCATCTTCACTTTCTCAGAACCAGATCATGGCTTATCTGTTAGGCGTTTTTATGTGTTTCATCATGTATTTTGGAATCGAGCAGCTAGCGAGTTATAAATTATTAGGTGGAGCAGATTTTATTCTACAGAATATAGGCTTTTATCAGCATTTTCTTGGATTTACAAGAGGATTGATCGATTTTAAAGATGTGGCCTATTTTGTTCTGATCATAGGAGTTTCATTAGTATTGTCCAATCATTTTATCAATAAAAAGAAGTAGAATTATGAAGAAGATATCCTTTAAATCTCCATTAGGAATTTTACTGTTTGTGATCCTGCCATTGGTTATTATTTTGGCCATTTCAGGAATCAGATTGGATTTAACGAAAGAAAAAAGATATACCCTTTCCGATAACACCATTAAAGTGTTGGAATCTGTAAAAAAGCCTTTAACTGTTGAGGTTTATTTAGAAGGCGATTTTCCGGCAAGTTTCAAGCAATTACAGAGTGAAACAAAGTTTATGCTGGAAGAGTTCAGAAAGATCAATCCAAAAATAGATTTTAAATTCATCGATCCTATCAAAACCAAAATGTCTCAGGACACTTTGATGGCTATGGGAATGCAGCCTTCAATCCTACCTGATGTGAAAGATGGTAAGGTTTCACAGATCGTATTGTTTCCATATGCTGTGCTGAAATACAACAAAGGGGGAGTTTCTATTCCATTGGTGGTACAGCAGGCAAATATCAATGCGGATGAACAGCTGACAAAATCTATTGAAAACTTAGAATATAATCTTGTTTCCAATATCAAGAATATTGCAACTGATAAGAGAAAGAAGATAGGAGTGTTAGTGAATCAGGATGAATTAAGTCCGGATGAGTTCCAGGGTTTCATGCATTTGGCTTTAGAAAACTACGATGCAGGGCCTGTCATTCCTAAAAATCAGGTTGAACTCAGCGTTGCAGATGTTCCATTATTAAAACAGATGAGCGCTTTGGTGATTGCAAAACCAAGAAAAGCATTTACAGATGGGGAAAAAGTGATTCTCGATCAGTACATCATGAATGGCGGAAAGACATTGTGGATGATCGATGCTGTGAATGCTGAAATGGATACGTTAACCCGATCTAAAAAAGTAATGCCTTTCCCTGTTGACATCAATATGACAGATTTCTTCTTCAATTACGGAATCAGAATCAATCCTGCCTTGGTAAAAGATGTAAAGAAATTTGCCTTGTTAAGATTAGTAACAGGAGAGGTGAGTGGTAACCCGCAATATACAAGCCTTCCTTGGCCCTATTTCCCATTGGGAATTGCTGAAAAGAATGATCCGATCACTAAAAATATCAATCCGGTAAAATTTGAATTTCCGACATCGATTGATACATTAGGCAGAAAGAATATTAAAACCAAAGTTCTCTTTGAGTCCAGTGAAAGAACTTTATTAAAGCAGGTTCCTAATTATGTTGACCTGAAAGAAATCTCAAGTGTTGACAGTCTTGGACAAATGGAAAAACCTAGTACTCCGAAAATCTTTGCTGTTGCACTGGAAGGGAAATTTACTTCCGCATATGCATCAAGAATTGAAAGAAAATCATATCCAGGTTTCAAGAGTGAAAGCCCAAATAATAAAATGATTGTCATTGCAGATGGTGACGTGGGAAGAAACAAAGTAATTAAAGGACAGCCTCTTCCACTAGGAGTAGATTTGATGACCAATGAGCAATTTGGAAATGAACAGTTTTTGAAAAATGCTTTAGATTTTCTTTTGGATGACAGTAACCTGATGGAGTTGAGAAACAGAAATATCGAAGAGAGGTTATTGGATAGACAGAGAATCACCGAAGAAAAAACGAATTGGCAGTGGCTTAATTTATTGCTTCCATTAGCGATCATTGGATTGCTGGGAGGGTTGTTCTTCTGGTTGAGAAAAAGAAAATTTAATTAAATGATATATAAAAAGAGAAACCGTGAGGTTTCTCTTTTTATATTTATTCTTTATCTTTTATCTCATCGCCATCGCCATTAACCTTACTGTCATCATTATCTTTATCAAAATTCCTTATCTTTATGTATTTTTTTAAGATATCAAGATCATAGCTATTTTTAGAAAAAAACGAAAGGTTTTCATTGAATTCGTTTAGGTTTTTGAGGCTTTCAAATAGTTTTATGTGGTGTAAATTCTTATTTAATGATTCATTAAAATTAATTGCAGACAAGTAATTAATATTGCTATTTTGCCAATGGTTAATTTCTTTAACTTCATCTATAGTTTCTTGTTGAATTTCTTCAGATTGGCTAGCAAATTCTAGAAACCGATCAGTTGTATATAAGTGGAATAATTGATTACTTTCTTGATAGGATTCTTGTAGAAGTTCAGGTCTTGGAGATAAAGTTTGTCCATTAGTTCTTAGCCACCAATCTTCTTTAACATCATCTATAATGAATATAAATGGTTTGGATTTATTTTTAGATTCTTTTAATAATTCCTTCCAAATTATCAAATCACCAAATTTATTCGTTTTTTTATCATTGTCTTTATAGCCAGGAGGTATTTTATTTAAGTAACGTTCATTTCCTTCTTTTTCTATTTCCCCAATTTCTTTTTTGTTGAACGGAACCCCAATTTTTTTATCTATAAATATGTTTGATATGGAGTCAAGAATTGTATCTTTTTTTAACAATTCTAAAAAGAATAATTTCTTGAATTCTAAATCTTTGATTGTTTCGGATAATGATTTTTTAAAATTTTCTAATACTTTTTTACTTAGATGCGGAGTTTTTAAATTTTTAACAATATCATTTTCTAATTTGAGAAAAGACTTAATAGTTTCATCGTATATTGTTATTTGTTCTGAAATTACAGTTATTCTATTTTTGTGAAATTCAAACGCTGACTGATGTGTTAAAAAGATTTGTTTAGAATACTTTCTTATTATTTTCAATAATTCTTTTCTGGTTTCATCAGAATATCTATATAAATTGAAAAGTACATTAGTATCTAATGTAATAAAGCCATCTTTCCATATTACTTTTATTTCATCTTCAGTTAATGGATAATAGCCCCTAAATTGAGCTTTCATTTTTGATTATTATTTATAGTTTGAACAAATATATAAATAACAAACAAAAAGAAAAGTTATAACTTTTCAACTTTTGCTATATTTTTTAATTAACCTAAATATATTCTTTTTAACTTTTTAATTTCATCAAGTGGTATATAAGTTATTGAATTCAAATCTCCATTATCTTCTTCTAACAAAACAAGTAATTTATGATTACCCTTATATCCTTCAATAGTTTTTTCAATTAAATCAATTTTTGTCAAAGTCTCATCTTTTAATAAGATTAAGGTTTTATCGTAAATTTTTCTTACTAAGCTAAAATGCTCATCAATGATAGTCTTAGAATCGATGCATCTATATTTTTTTAAATCATTTTTAACCACTTCTCCCCATGAATCATAATTATTTAAAAGAAAATCGACATTCATCATTAAAAATATTTTGACTAGAGAACTATTAAAATTAGATTCATATTGAGTTATTGGTAATCCACAATGTTGGGTGTAATTTCGCAGTTTATATATAAATCTATAAGAAAATTCTTTATCATAAAGGAAATTTAGGTATCCTTTAAAGTCTTCTTTCTCTTTTATATTTAACATTCTAGGGACATGATCAACAAGAGTTCTAAACGAACTTAAATAATTTATAAACTTTCTGTTAGATTCAATTTTAAATCTATTTAGGTATGATCTGTTTAATATTAATGGAGATTTTGAATTATCTAGTAGTTCTAGAGAATTTTTATTAATAGTTTCTATAAAATCATTATAGTTGCCATATAAAATTTGAAAATAGTTGTCAATTAACTCAAATCGATAAATCGAATTTATATTTGAAATAAGTTCTTCATACTGTTCGGTACTAAGATTTATTAATGAATCAACTATTTGTGTGTTATCTTTAATTATTTCTTTAGCAATTGTTATTTTCATATGCTAAAATTAGTTGGTTTTTATTTCAGTTTTGTTCCAGACTTAAATTTGTGTTGAAACTATTCTGATGTAAGGTCGTCTTTTATTTAAACCTCGGCTTTTTAAAATTATCTTTTTACTTTATTTGCCCTCTATCCCGTATCGCTTCTCCAAGCACTTCAATATTAATATCCTTTAAGGTTTTGAACTTAATACAATATCCAGTCACACTTGCTTTTCCTATTTTTTCTCCATAGGTTTGAGGCAAATAAGTTTTATCATCAATACCAAGGATATAAACAGAAATCCCTGTTGTATTAGCGCTGAGACCTACTTGATAAAAATCCCTGGTACTTCCGTCAGCATACTTCATGGTTCGAAAACCATATCCAATATTAGGATTGGAAACGGTTTTTCCCTCATCATTTTTCCCATCCAGAAACCATAATTGACATTTAGGCATTACTTGCAGAATGTACTGATGCAGCGCTTCCATATCACGACGTTTAGACTCTGCTTGAGTGGAAATATAATGGGTGATTTGTTCTTCTGTGGTCATAGAGTATTTAGTTTTTTTATGAATGAAAAAGTAACTTTTTTTAATGTAAAGCAAAGATATATTTTTTGCGAATAAGACTAGTTAAGGCTTTAAATCAATGAAATTGATTTATCAGAAGCAAGCTTAATTAGTGACGAAGTCACAACTCTTTGGCAACTTATTATATAGCGGTTTGTTGCTAAAACTTTGCGTTTAAAATTAACCATAAAAGTCATAAAAGTTTTAGACACTTTAGCTTATATAAGTTTAAATGATGCTGTCTTAGAAGTTCACGTAAGAATTGAAAATCAAAGATTTTCAGAAGGCTTAAGTGTTCTAATTATACATTAAGAAATTTGCTAAATATAGCTAAAGTGTTTAAAAATATTTGTAAATGTATTCAAAAGCTTCTCGATACGACGAGGCTTCAATAGTTGTATACACCGTCAGTTCGAGTAAAATTATACGAAATGAAATGGAGAATAATTTTGTATCGAGAACCATTACAAATAAAGCAGGATAAACCACTTCTCGATACACTCCACTTTGTTTCGTACTCGAAGTGACAAAATAAGTCTTTACAAAAGTAATAACTGTTAAGGCATTGGTACAGGCTGATCATTAAGATCTTCACCTAAATAATAATCATCAATAGTGAAGGAGTTATTCTCCCATTTTGATTCAATTTTTTTTCCGTTCTCTGATTGTCTATCAGCTTTTTTATAGGAAATCATTTTAGACTTTGGATCGAAGTTAATTTCATAATTCTTAAAATAAAAGATAGGGTAAGTATTTTTAATATTTTTACTGTTGGCAAATCTTAGGTATTTTCTTGAATTTCCCTCATTTTTAATATCATATTTTACAGAATTTGGCTTGAATGATTTCCCTTTAAATGCATTGATCGGTTGCCACAGATTGTTTTCATTTTTTATTACGAATGCCCTTTGTCCATCATATCCCATATCCTCTACCACTAAAAAGTGGCTATCATCTATCTGATCAAATTTTGATATAGCTGCATTGGATGTCAAAGCTTGGCCTTTAAAAACGATAATGTTCTTTGCAATGTCCTTTATATAATAAGTACCTTCTCCATTCAATTTATAATAATAGATGACATATTGTTTTTCATTGAGGTTAAAGGGCTGCATATAAAATGAAACAAATTGAGACAATTCATAGTCGTATATTGGATAGAGTACTATTTTATAATAAGAATTGTTTTCTAAGGATTTCTTATAAGGATCTATTCTCGGTGTATCGAAAAAATAATTGTGATTGCCAATAACATAACTTGTTTTATTATTAATACTGTTATTTTTTAATTGATCTAAATTTTTGCTGTCTTTATTCATTACGAACTCAATAAAAGCCTTTTCTAGATTTTGTTTAAATTTTAGAGTATTAGCCTCTGATTCTGGCGTTGAAGCAGTTTTGGAGTGGTCATAATTGATGAAAAACTCTATTTCTTTTCTAAAGTTTTCCAGTTCTTTGACCTGACCGAATGAAAAGAAGCTGATCAAGAACAAGCCAATAAGTAAAGATTTACATTTCATAGTTTTAGTTTATAGGGAATTTCCAAATATATAACAATTAAGAAACAGTTGTTTACAACAAAAAAGAGAAACCTTAAGGTTTCTCTCAAATCATTAATACATTTTACTTTTTACATTTGTACAAAAAAGATTAAACCTACCACGGACTAATTCCAATCTCATCCTCAATGTCATTACTATAAAACTGTCCTGTAGGTGCACTATCATCAGTCAAAGTGTGTTTAATAATGAACGATGCAGCACTTTCTACCGTCCCGGGACCGTTGTGAGCATTGAAGTCTGTTGCGGTATAACCAGGATCGATGACATTGACTTTAAAAGGGAGATCTTTCAATTCATAAGCTAATGCAATAGTGTATGCATTTAAAGCCGCTTTAGAAGTTCCGTATCCTGCTGTTTTAAAGTTATAATATTTCCAGGTTGGGTCACTGTGCAATGTCAAAGAACCAAGCCCTGAAGTGATGTTGCTGATTCTTGGACTGTCAGATTTCTTAAGTAAATCTAAAAAGGCCTGTGTAACGCTGATCACCCCGAAGAAATTGGTATCAAATACATGTTGAATGTCTTTAATTGAAGTGTCTGATGCAGGTTGGGGATTGATTCCCAGAATACCAGCATTGTTGACCAAGATATCCAGTTTTTCCTGTTCTTTTTCAACAATATTCCTTGCTTCTGCAATCGAATCTGGGTTGGTAACATCTATTTCGATTGCTTTAATATTCTGATATCCATTTTGATTAAGTTCCCGTACTACGGCTTCCCCTTTTTCGAGATCGCGACTTCCTAAATAAACGAATAATCCTTTTGCTGAAAGTTGTTTTGTTATTTCCAGGCCAATGCTTCTGTTGGCTCCTGTTATTAATACTGATTTCATTTTCTTGTTTTATTTAATGATGTAAAGGTCAAACATTTAAAAATGAAATCTTTTGCCATTTGGCAAAAAGCGATCTTAACGTATATTTTTTCTTATCCTGCTCAGTGACGACTGTGTAATACCGAGATAGGATGCAATATAAGAAAGCGGAATGCGATTAACCACACTAGGATAAATTTCCAGAAATTTTACATAACGGGTGGTAGCATCTTCTGAAACCAAAGGACTTCTTCTTTCTACTTTTTGGATCAGTGCTCTTGAAATAATTTTATGGACGATGGCTTCCCATCCAACAATAGTCTGTAAAAGTTCGAGCCAGTCTTTTCTTGAGAATACGATCATTGTACAATCCGTCACTGCCTGAACATAGGTACTTGAACAGATTTCGTTATCAAAACTTTCCAGATCCACCACCATATTGTTTTCTTCAATAAAATATTTGGTGATCTCTTCTCCTTTATTGTCGTAATAGCAAACCCTTAAAATCCCATCTACAACGAATCCTACCTGACGAGCAATTTTCCCGGCCTCCGAAAAATAGGCATCTTTCGGAAGGTGAAGCTCTGTTGCTTTACTTGTGATAAAATCAATTTGCTGTTGGTTAAGGTTTCCAAATCTTAAAATAAAATCAAATAATTCTTTCATGCCCGAAATTTAATCAAAGATAATGGTTAAGTATTTGCCATTTGACAAAAAACAGCAAGCATCTGTGTAAATCTGCGCTATCTGTGGTTAAAAATTAAAGATACATAAGGGATAGTTTTAATTGAGCTTAACAAAAACGATTTGTTTCAATTAAATAATTTCCTGAATTCCAACGGCGATTGATTGGTCTTTTGCTTGAATAACTTACTGAAGGACTGTGGATGTTCAAATCCTAATTCATAAGCAATTTCACTTACGGACAAAGATGTGGTGCTTAAACGCTCTTTTGCAGAATCAATTAATTTATTTTGAATGTGTTGCTGGGTATTTTGCTGGGTGTGGATACGCAATAGTGTTCCCAGATAATTAGGAGAAATATTCATTTTTTCAGCAATGCTTTTTACTGAAGGAATCCCATTTTCCAGAAGATTTCCATTTTCAAAATATTGCGAAAGTACCTGCTCAAATCTTTCAAGAAGTTCGTGACTGGATTTTTTTCGGGTAAAAAATTGACGCTCATAAAACCGTTCAGAATAAATAAGTAGTAATTCAACTTGCGCAACAATCAACTCCTGGGTGAATTTATCGATATTCGACTGATATTCCTTTTCTATATTTTTGAAAATATCTATAATAACCTGCTCTTCTTTATCGGAAAGAAAAAGAGCTTCCTTAGTCTGGTAGCTAAAAAAATCATAGGATTTTAATTTGCTTACTAGTGAAGTGTTCCATAAGAAGTCAGGATGGATCACCAATAACCAACCCGTAGGTTCCACTTCAACATCCGGATTGATTTCCAGTTTCAGAAACTGAAGCGGAGAAACAAAACATAAAACCCCCGAATCAAAATCATATTCTTGTTGACCATAATTGAACTTAGCATTGATATTTCGTTTTAAGCCAATAGAATAAAAATTTTGTATCCATTTGAGCTCAGTGTCGTCTGTAGGATAATTGACTTTACTGTAATCTATGAGGCTGATCAACGGATGCTCAGGATTCGGAAGATTACAAAAAGAATGAAATTCGGAAATTGAATTAAAACGAAATGTCTTTTTCATAATGCTAAGTTATTTAATTATTTTAAAATTGATTTTGCTTAAAACCTTTCGATTTCACTCAGAATGACACTGTAAAATTTCGCATATTAACTATAGTATTACTAATGCCATCATAAGCCTGTCGAAAAGATCTTTATTGCTCTTGAAAAATTAAATTACAGTTGATAAAGTTAGACTTTCCCATTTTTCTGCATCACCTTTGATCGTATTAATTTTATTATCTAAAAACTCATCTGCACCGCTTCCTAATAGAAAATGAACAGGTGGATTTTGCTCTTCACTTATAGAGATCAATGCTTCTGCTCCTTTTTCAGGATCGTTGGGTTGATTTCCGTTAATTTCATCAAGGTGAGATTGTTCAGAATTTCTTGCCGTTTCATACTCCTGAATAACATTTTCCGGTGTTTTTATAGAATCTTTACTTAAGAAATCTGTTCGGAAATATCCGGGATAAACCACTGTAGCTTTTACACCAAAATCTTTAATTTCTTCTGCAAGAGACTCTGTAAGCCCTGCTACTGCAAATTTTGTAGAACAATAAATTCCCCAACCAGGAAAATTTCCGGCATAACCACCAATCGAAGAGATATTGAAAATATGTCCTGATCTCTGTTGGCGAAGATGAGGCATTGCATTTCTGATGACATTTAAAGTCCCAAAAACATTAATGTCAAAATTGGCTCTAGCTTCCTTATCTGAAAGCTCTTCTAAAGTACCGATCTGTCCATATCCTGCATTGTTGACAATAACATCAAGTTGTCCGAAGTGATCAATACTTTTTGAAATTGCTGCTTTTACATCTTCATTATCAGTTAAATTGACTTCTAGGGGTAGAAATTTCTCAGATGTTTCTCCTATTTCGGAAATTAATGATTGTGCATTTCTACTGGTAGCAACCACGTAATAATTCTTTTCTAATAATTTTTTAGCTAACGCTAATCCTAATCCTTTTGAGGCCCCTGTAATGAACCATACTTTTTTTGTTTCCATTTTTTATTTGTTTAAATGATGATACAAAGATGGAAAGATGCTCAGGAGAAAATGTATCTCAATCAATGAATGATGTAATCAAATCGTGAATGGAGGTTATAAAGATTATTGACAGATAATTATTAGGGATTTTATTGATAAAAAGAGGGAAAGATTATCGAACATAACCAGAAAAATAAGTAAAATTGCATCCTGAAGTTTTGGAATTTTTAAAATTAAAGAAAAGGTAATAAATGAGAAGGTTGAGGAAGATACTTTTAATCATGTTGGTAGGTGTTTCAAATTTAATACTGTCGCAAACAAATGCGAAAGTAATTGGTATCAAAGATGGTGACACCATTTTGGTTCTTGATGAAAATAATAACCAGACTACACTACGCCTTGCAGAAGTAGATTGTCCTGAAAAGGGGCAGCCATTTGGTAAAAATGCAAAACAATTTACAAGTGATCTTGTCTATGGTAAACAAATTACATACTACAAAACAAGCTCTGATAGATATCGAAGAATAATTGCCAAAGTATATTTTGATAATGATCAATATTTGTCTGAGGAAATTATCAAAAAAGGTTTTGGATGGTGGTACTATCAATATTCCAATAACCAAAATCTGGGAATTTTAGAATCAAAAGCAAGATCACGTAAACTTGGACTTTGGTCAGGATCTCAAACCGTTTCACCCTGGGAATGGAGAAAAGCAAAAAGAGAAGCTTACAAACAGAAGTCGAAAACTAAATTATCCTTGGTGGAAATTTCAAAATAATATGATTGTTGTGTGTTTAGCTAGGTTTCAAAAAGAAGATTCTCACCGTTTTTTTAATCTTTTTATAAAGATATGTAAAGCCATTTGAAACTATTGCTTCGAAGAATAGTTCTGAGAGAATATAAAATATTCCCAGCATTAATCTGACCAATAGTTCAAGTAGGAAAGGCATTATTTAAACGTCTTTTATAAAGTCCTCATACTCATAATAGAACCTTTCGAAACCATCCATTTTCTCAACAAAAAATTCAAAAATTTCACTCCATGTATTTTTATTAAATATGGAGACATGATGTTTTTCGATCCAAATCTTGCTGATTACCTTTCCATTATCCAACGTAAAGTATTCATCTTTATTAAAATCACCGATGTAATCCTTTAAAATATCTTCTAATGACCAGATTTTTTCATAATAAGCATTTCTGAAAATTTCATCCTTCATTTCAATATCCAGAGAGACCTCGGCCTTTTTGTTGTCAGCGTGAAACTTAAAAGAAAAGTCTTTTACTTTAGTATCATATAACATCCACTTTCTTGGAAATGACTTCCCAAAAGCGGTCCAAAACTCTTTCTTTAATTGCTGTGCTTCTTGTTTACTGAACATACTGCAAATTTAATGAATTATGAGGAAAGGGGAAGGGGGGAGAGCGAAAAGGCGACTTGTAAAATTGCAAAATTGCAAAATCGCGAAATCGTTAAAATGCTAGAGAAGAATTTGCCAAAGATTGAAATCCTGGAGTTTGAGAAAGTAATTAAGAGCTATTTAAAAGCAATTTTGCGAATCAGCCATTTCGCTATTTTCCATTCTAACTACTTTACAATTAGGCGATTTCGCCTTTCAGCAAATCAGCAAATCAGCCTTTCGCTACATATGAAACTATTTTCTTAAATTTGCTGTAATGCTGTCAAAAAAATCTCAATATGCTTTTAAGGCACTTTCATATCTTGTAGAAAAAAGAAATGAAGGACCTACGCTCATTTCCGAAATTGCAGAACACAAGAAAATTCCGCTCAAGTTTTTGGAGAATATTCTTCTTGAACTGAAAAAATCAAACATCCTCGATAGTAAGAAGGGGAAGGGTGGAGGATATTTCTTTAAAGAAAATCCTGCTGATGTAAAACTGGCGAAGATCATTCGTTTAGTAAATGGTCCCATTGCGATGCTTCCTTGTGTCAGTCTTAATTTTTATGAAAAATGTGACGATTGCAACGAAGATCACTGTGGCTTGCACGATGTATTAATTGAAGTTCGGGATGCCTCTCTTAGGATTCTGGAAGAAAAAACATTAATGGATTTGATCGACTGATCTGATCCTTTTTTTTGAATTAATAGTCTACTTTTTTGGTAGGATAATTATTTTGTTTGATATTTGCAGGATTCCAAATGACAAACTATGATTTTAAAAGACGATGAAGGTACCAAGACAATTTTTCTAAATCAATCATTAATAGTAGTTTTCCAATAAATGATGATGTAGGATGGTGATTTCAAGAAAAATACAAATTAGATTAAATGTGCTGCTGGTTACAATTGCAGTATTGTTGATTACAGTCTTTTCGATGTACAGTTTAGGGTATCTTGATGAGCTTTTCAATATTCTGGCTAAAGATAATTACATTTTTTACTGGATGATTTTAGTAGGGGTTTTTGCAGAAATTGTGGCCGGATCAATGGGAATGGGGTATGGGGTGATCTGCACAACCACATTACTATTCCTGAATATTCCTCCTCATATTGTAAGTGCG
Source organism: Chryseobacterium paridis (assembly GCF_016595215.1). Classification (GTDB taxonomy): domain Bacteria; phylum Bacteroidota; class Bacteroidia; order Flavobacteriales; family Weeksellaceae; genus Chryseobacterium; species Chryseobacterium paridis. Next base: position 20,057 of record NZ_JAENHK010000008.1, read on the forward strand.
AGTATACATTCAGCAGAAAGTTTTACCACTGCAGCAGGAAGTATCAGTCATATTAAGCTGAAGAATGTAAGCAAAACATTAGTTAAGAAATTAGCTATTCCGGCAGTGATTGGGGCCATCATCGGTGCTCTATCTCTTACCTACCTTGGAGAATATTATTCGAAAATTACCAAAACTATTATTGCATTTTATACATTATACCTCGGTATTCAAATCTTGTCCAATGCTTTTAAACCCAAGCAGAATAAAGCATTAAAAAGAAAAACCAACCTGACAAGGTTAGGGGTAATCGGAGGATTTATAGATTCCTTTGCAGGGGGAGGATGGGGCCCACTGGTAACAGGAACATTGATAAAGAATGCCTTTACACCCAGATTTGCAGTAGGAAGTTCAACGGTTGCTAAGTTTATCCTAACCATAACGGCAGCGATTACTTTCTTCTTTACGTTGGGGATTCAACACTGGAATATTATCGTTGGACTTCTAATGGGTGGAATTGTTACTGCACCGTTCTCTGCGATGCTTACAGCAAGGTTACCTGTGAAAAGGATGTTTCTATTCATTGGATCATTAGTTATTATCATGAGTTTGATTACGATTTATAAATCTGTTTTCAAGTAGGCAAATGATTATTGTGGAAAAATAAAAGTCGTAAAGATGCAGTCGGTTTTGAAAATATTTTACTTTTACATGATAATAAACAGAAAATGAATTTACATATCATTGCGCTTTTCAAGTTTAATGAAAACTATTTAATGGAAGCGGTAGAATTATTTCAGAATTTGGTAAGAGAAACCAGAAAAGAAGAAGGTTGTCTGCAATATGACCTTATTGAGGATAAAGATAATAAGGGAACCTTCTTTATGATTGAATTATGGGAAACAGTAGAGCATCATAATAATCACATGGGACAGGATCATCTTCTTAATTTCCGTAGAGACACTTCAAGAATGATGGAAAGTTCTACAGAAGTATACAAAGGATTTAAAATCTACTAAAAGAAACATAATAAAAGGCTGCTTACTATTGTAAACAGCCTTTTTTAGAAAAAATAGAAAGTATTAAAATTTAAAATTGAAATTATTTTACAATTAACTTTTTGGTCTCAGTATTTCCACCATAAGTTATTTTTACAAGATAAGTTCCGGAAGTTAATGTAGATAAATTCAGATCTTGTTTATAGAATCCGGTTTGGTTTGTCAATTCAGTTTTATAAACTTGCTTACCTGAAAGGTCATATACTTCAATATTTCCTTTGTTGTTTGCTTTTTCTTTTACATCAAATAGAACTGTTACTTTTTTATCAGCTCCTGTAGGGTTTGGATAAATTCCAAAAGATGCTTTTGTGCCAATTTCCTTAACACCTAAAGTTGCAGTGATATTTTTGTACTTGAAATACATATTCCCTGTAGAAGCGCCGCCGTTAGATGTAAAGTACATTCTGTAGTATTCTGAGCCTTGTTTTACATAATACACAACATCATTATAAATCCCTGAAGTAGGCTTCCAAGAATGACCAATTGATGTAATTTTACCAGAAAAAGCGGTAGATGCAGGAAGATTCGATGTTGCAATTTCCTGAGTTTCAGGTTGTATTTTTGCGACAGTTGTTGTTGGACTTTGAATAACTCCTGACATTCTGTACATCATAATATTCATATAGAATGTCCAGTATCTTGTAAACATTAAATCCCAATTTGCTTTGGGTGGTTCAAGATTAGCTACTTTATCTCCTGTTGTAAATGAGAAATAATTGAAGTAAGCATCATCTGTCCCATTAGCTATAGTCTTAGTTTGTGTAGCATCCCAAGATGATCCATTCCATTTTGAATATTTGAAAGTATATCCACCAAAATAGTCAGTAATCATAAACTTTACATAAGTATTAGTGTTCAGATACTTTAAAACAAAAATTACTTTTCCATCTATGTGGTGAGTTCCCCCATTGTAATCACCCCATCCGTACATTGCGGATCCTTGTTCAAAAGCCCCCTCCTGAAGAGAAGTGGTCTGATCAGGGTTGTATAGTGGAGATCCCCATGAACCAATGTTGGCAATATTGATGTTATCCCATGCTGTTGGAACTGCTGAAGCTTGATATACTTCTATATTTTGTGCATCATTAACCCTTGTTCCAAAACTCATACTAGAATTTCTAAAGAAAGCGATGTCCCATGTATCAGCAGGTTGAGATACAACGTTATTTGTACTAAAATCAAAAAATACTCGATTTTGGTAATTTGCACCAGTTGTTAAATTCACTGTAGTATACCCATTCACATCTGTTTGTGCCAATACTGTTTGTTGAACGGTCAACGCAAACATTGAAGCCAAAAGTAGTTTTGTTCTCATCTCCTTATTGTTGTTATTTAGAATTATTCTACAAAAGTATGTTTTTATTTTTAATGAGTCTAAATAAAAACATGATTTTTATCGTGTTTGTGTATTAATTTTTTGTCACTTTCTGAGATTTAATCCATATTTCAAAGGATTTTTAAAATAAAAAAGGTTGACTTAATAAAAGCCAACCTTAAATAAAACGTAAGTTAATATCTAATAAATCTTACTTTTTAATAAATTTTGATTGTGTCACTGAACCTTCAGCTGTTTCAATAGCAATATAGTAAATACCAGTCTGAAGTTTGCTGATATCAAATCTCTGATTGTTTAGTTTTCCCTCAGCTACTTTTTGTCCAGCTGCAGAATAAACCTGAATATTTTTAGGATCTTTTTTAGCTATAAATTGTAATGCTGTGTTCTCTGTGTTGACAGCGAATTTGATATTTTCTTTAGATGCTACAGCCACATTTGAAGTACTTAAAGCACCTACATAGGTTACATCATCGAGTTCTAATACAGTGTGGGGAGCAATAGCACCCACAAACTTGAAGGCAATATATGATGAAGTAGAGGCAGGGACAGGAAAACTATAAGTTTGAAATACATCACTTGTTAACATTGTAGGATTTCCTAACGCTACAAATGTGGTCATATCGCTTGGGCTGGAAACTAGGCCAACCTGTATTGTTCCAGGCGCAGAGCCTGTATTTCTTCTTGCTTTAAAACTTAACGTTTTATCTCCCGTTGGAGTAACAATCTGCGGTGAAATTAAATATTGAGGGCTATTCTGATTAGCACCAGAATATGACTGAACAAATTTATTACTACCACTAGCTACCACGTTCATCATTGGAGGAGGATTACCCACTGCTGCTGGAAAAACATTATTCCACTGATTTTGTGGAAAAACAGTCTGTCCCTGACCTTCTGCAAAAGCATTAAAATTTTCATTTATTGTTGCTAGCTGAGCATTAGCTGTAATAGTAGAAAACACTAAAGCTCCAAAAAGTAGTTTTAAGTTCATAACATTATCTTTATTTAGAATTATTCCACAAAAATAGTAATTTATTTTTAATGATTCTAAATAAAGCGTTATATTTGTCGAAAATTTGCGTCTATGAAGAAGAAAGTGCTTTCTATACTATCATTGTCCTCTATCTTTTGGATGAATGCACAGGAAAAAGATTCTCTTAATCAAAAAAAAATAGAAGAAGTTGTCATTACAGGACAATATATGCAGCAATCTATTAATAAATCCATTTATAAAGTTGAGGTAATTGATGCAGAACAAATTAAAAATATGGCTGCAACCAATGCTGCTGATGTTCTTAATCAAACCCTCAACATACAAATTACACCTGATACCAATTCAGGAAACTCCACTGCCAATATTATGGGATTAGGAGGAAATTATGTCAAAATTTTGATCGATAATATTCCCGTAGTAGGAGATACTGGACTGGGAAGTAATATAGATCTTACAAAGATCAGTTTAAGCAATATTGAGCGAATTGAAGTTGTAAAGGGAAGTATGGGTGTTGAATATGGTAACGGCGCATTAGCAGGTGTTATTAATATTATAACCAAGAAAAGTAGTAGTAAAAAATTAAGCATAAGAGCAGCTTTACAAGAAGAAACAGTAAGAGATGGTTATGACTTAAGAAAAAGAGGAAAAGGAAGACATATTCAGAACGTAAACGTGGGTTATAATTTTAATGATCATTGGTTCACGAATATCAGTTTTAACCATAATCAGTTTATGGGATATCAGGGAAATAGTGAAGGCTATAAATATTTTGGACAAGATAATAAAAGAGGTCTGGAATGGAATCCTAAAGATCAATATGAGGCAACAGGCTTAATCAAATATACCAAGAATAAGACTTCAATTTTTTATAAGGTATCTTATCTAAGTGAGAAATTTAATTTCTATAATCCTAAAGTTGATAGAATATCACTTAACGATGGGCAGGGTGGAGTAACCTATACTAGTACCGACAGAGAATACAACACAGAACGTTGGTTACATCAGTTAAATGTTCAGACTACTTTAGGTAGAATTCGTTATACTGGTGATTTCTCATATCAAAATCAAGATAGAAAGTATTTTGATTATGTTTATGATATACCAAATAGAGCGAAGGACACTAATTATGATGAAAGATCCTATTACAAAACTGACGTGATCTATTCAAGAGGGATGTTCAGTAATTTTTTAGATAGCAAGAAATTTGATTTCCAATTAGGTTATGAGTTAGATCATACTAATGGTTCTGCAGCGCTCATAGCAGGTGAATTTAACGGGGAGAATATCCGAAGAAAAATTTTCACTTATGGTAATTTCATTTCAGGTGAGTGGAATATATCAGATAAATTTTCACTACGACCAGGGGCTAGGTTATCATTAAGCAACAAATTTGATAATCAGTTTAACTATTCTCTATCAGCAAGGCTTAAAACATCTGAAAACTCTAATCTTAGAGGTGTTTTTGGAACTGCTAATCGTTATCCTACCTATGACGAACTATTCACTTATTTTGTCAATGTAAATCACGACATCCAGGGAAATCCTGATCTTGCCCCTGAAAAAGGGTATTCCATTGGAGCATTTTGGGACCAAGGTTTCACTATAGGAGATGGATGGAAATTCAATTACAATCTCGAAGCTTTGTATGTTGATCTTAAGGATAAAATTGAAATGGTAATGATAAAAAGACCTTCTACTTATAAGTACATGAATATTGATACTTATCGTAGTCTTTTATTTGCAGCCAATGCCAATATTGTTAAAGATCAGTTCACTTTGGGAGTTAGGACTTCATTAAATGGTATTTCCGTTTCAAAACAGGATATGGATATCACTTCACCTACTGATTTTCAATATAATTTCCAGGCCGGAGCCAATGTTTCTTATAAATTGAAAGATATAGGAACTGGATTTAACCTTTATTATAAATATACGGGTCCTTCAAGATTGTATGTACTGGAAGATAATGCTTTCCGTTTAGGTCGAAATGATGGGTTTCATATGATGGATTTTATTGTAAGCCAACCATTTTGGAAAAATCAGCTTGAACTTTCTGTGGGAGTTAAAAATATCTTTGATGTAACATCAATTAATAGTACTGCTAATGGCGGAAATGCACATACCACGGGTTCTGATCGTTTGAATCTATATTATGGAAGAAGCTATTTTGCAAGATTAATGTATCAATTCTAAAAATAAATATATCATGAAGTTTTTAAATATATTTTCATTTCTGTTTATCATAACTGCTGTACAATCATGTCTTTCAGCAGATGAAGATCCGGTTAAGGTACCACCAATGACAGGTTCAGTAATTAATGCTGATGTTGGTGGCCCAACTGAAGCTAATCAGGTCTGGATTGATTTAAGTGATTCCAAAAAGCTTGTTACCAATAAAAGAACAGACTGGGATCTTGGGTTTTATACGGGAGATGATTATAGGGTAATTTTAAATGGTTCCATAGCAATGGCGGTTGCAAAAATCCCTAATGCGACTGATATCAATAGTGTAAAAGAATCCGATGTGGCGAGTCTTAAGGAAACTGTTCAGGTGGGAACATTTAATGCAGCTAATATGCAATATGTTGATAATCCAAATGGTAATTTTTTGACTCAATCTTCAGGGATTGGTACCATAAAAGAGAATGACGCAGACAACCCTATTTATCTGGTTAATTTAGGTAGAAACTTGGCAGATCCAAACTCAAACATTGCTGCAGGTTCAGTTTCGTTATCATCTGATCCAAGAGGGTGGAAAAAAATTCAAATTTTACGAGCTCCCAATGGATATAAAATCAGATATGCAGATCTAAATGCTACGAATTACCAAGAATATATTATAACAAAAGATACTGAGTATAATTTTAATTTTTTCAATCTTAAAACTGGAACACCTGCTAATATTCAGCCAAAGAAAAAAAGTTGGGATTTAGCTTTTACGACTTTTACAAATGAAGTTTTTACGAGTCCTGGAAATAGTGCAGGAAGCTATTTTTATGCGGATTTTATTATTACAAACACAACCAGTGGCGTAAGTGCGTATCAGGTAACAGCTACAGGTAGTTTAGATCAGGCTTATAACTCATTTAAGCTAAGTAACGTAGATCCTACCAAGCTTGTATCTAATGACCAAAGAGCAATTGGAGATAAATGGAGAACAACTACAGGAACTAATGAGGTTCCCGGTGCTTTTGTTTATGCTGACCGTTTCTTTGTTTTAAAAGATGCAGAAGGGTTTTATTTTAAGCTTAGGTTTAATAAAATGAAAGATCCTCAAGGAAATCGTGGACATGCCAGTTTTGAATTTGAACCCTTATAATAAATCAAATAATAGTATATCATGAAAAAAATAATTTTAGTGGCATCTGTGCTTGTAGCAGTGTATTCATGCAAAAAGGCAGAGGAGGCTAAACAAGAAAATTCTACAGAAGCAACTTCATCTGAAACACCAAAAAGCAACAATAAAATTGTAACCTTAAGTGGTGGGATCACAGAAATTGTAAGTGCTTTAGGACACGAAAAAGAAATTGTAGGAACTGATGTTACCAGTACCTATCCTGAGACATTGAAGACAACAGCTAAAAATTTAGGACATGTAAGATCAATAACGATCGAGCCTATTATGGCTGTAAATCCTACATTAATATTGGCATCAGATAAAGATATCAATCCTGAATTAATGGGAAAAATCAAATCTTCAGGAATAAAAGCTGAGGTTTTCAAACAAGAATATTCAGTTGACGGAACTAAAAAATTAATCGAGCAGGTTGCAAAAGCAATTGGTAATACAGACTATCAAAAATTAAATGATAAAATTGACGCTGATCTGAAGCAAGTTCAACCTATTGCTAAAAAGCCTAAAGTATTATTCATCTACGCAAGAGGAAATATGCTGATGGTTTCCGGGACAAAAACACCAATGGATGCTTTGATCGGTCTTGCAGGAGGACAAAATGCAGTTACTGAATTTGAAGATTTCAAACCATTGACTCCTGAGGCTGTTGTAAAAGCTAATCCGGATGTATTGTTCTTCTTCTCATCAGGACTAGAGGGTGCAGGAGGAAATGAAGGTGCTTTGAAAATGCCAGGTGTTTCTCAAACCAACGCGGGTAAAAATAAGAAAATCATTGCTATGGATGGAGGCCTTATTTCAGGGTTCGGACCAAGATTAGGAGAGGCTGCAGTAGGATTAAACAAACTATTAATTGAAAACACAAAGTAAACTATACTTTTATTTAACTATAAGTACCATACTGCTTGTTATTATAGCAGTATGGTCACTTAATACAGGGGTTTATAACTTTAATGGAGTTTCTTCATATAAAGTTTTGTGGGAGGTTATAAAAGGAAATGAAAATGTATCGCTTAGCGATAAATATGTGATATGGGATGTACGTGCTGCAAGAATCATTATGGCTATCTTGATTGGTAGTATGCTCGCAGTTTCAGGGACAGGATTACAAGGACTTTTTAAAAATCCCCTGGCAACAGGAGATTTGATAGGATTAACTTCGGGAGCAACATTACTTGCGGCTATTGCAATTGTTTTAGGAGGACATTTCAAACAATATCTTCCTGAGGTAATACAATTTTCATTGGTAGGTATTGCTGCTTTTATTGGAGCCTTTTTATCCATGATGTTGGTATATAGGATTTCTACGAGTGGTGGAAAAACAAATGTGGTGATGATGTTATTGACTGGTGTTGCAATCACGGCGATTGGGTTTTCAATCACTGGTTTTTTGATCTATATTTCAAAAGATGAGCAGCTGCGAGATTTAACGTTTTGGAATTTAGGAAGTTTAGCTGCCGCTACGTGGACGAAAAATATTGTTTTGGTAATTGTTTTAATCATTTCTTATGTAATTTTAATTCCCAAAGGAAAAGCATTGAATGCAATGATGTTAGGTGAGAAAGATGCCCAGCATTTAGGGATTAATGTGGAAAGATTAAAGAAGCAGATTATCATTATTGTAGCATTAATGGTGGGAACTTCAGTTGGATTTTCAGGAACGATAGGCTTTGTAGGCCTTATTGTACCTTATATTTTAAGACTTTTGTTCAAGTCCAATTATGCTTTTATTTTACCCTTATCAGCAGTGTGTGGAAGTATATTGCTGCTAACTGCCGATACCTTCAGCAGAAGTATTGTACAACCTTCAGAATTGCCGATTGGTATATTGACAGCATTAATGGGTGGACCTATTTTCATCGCTATTTTAGTTAAATTTAAAAAATCACTCTAATGATAAAGGCACATCAGATCAGCTATAAGCATAAAGAATTTCATATTCTGGATGGAGTAGATGTTTCATTGGAATACGGTGAGTTTTTAGCTATTGTAGGCCCAAATGGAGCGGGAAAATCTAGTTTACTGAGTGTTTTAGCCAATGAAGTGAAGTCTGGAAAACAGAAAGTTTTATTTAAAAATAAATCTATTGAAGAATGGAATGTGTTAGAACTTTCTAAGCACAAAGCCAAGTTTTCTCAACACAACAGCAACGATATTCCTTTAGATGTAAAAGATGTCGTTATGATGGGAAGATATCCCTATTTCGATGCGCAACCGGGAAAAAAAGATCTGGAGGCGATGAATAATATGATGTATGAAACGGATGTTTATCATTTAAAAGATAGAGAATACAACACTTTATCGGGTGGTGAAAAACAACGGGTACATCTTTCAAGAGTTTTGGCACAATTACAAAATGATATTGCTCATAAGCTACTGTTTCTGGATGAACCTTTGAATAATCTCGACATTAAACATCAGTATAAAGCACTGGAAATAATAAAGAATTTTACAAAAAAGGCAAACAGTGCTATTGTGGTTTTACACGATTTGAATTTAGCGGCTCAGTACGCCGACAAAATATTATTAATGAAATCAGGACGGGTTTCATCTTATGGTACACCACAGGAAGTTTTTACCGCTGAAAATATTAGCAAAGCCTACAATTTCCCTTGCACCATTTGTGATCACCCGATTACTAATAACCCAATGATCATTTTTGGATAACCATGGAAAAAGATGAACTAAAAATTCTTGCTCAGAACCTGGCTAATCCTCAGGGAGAAAAAGGAATTGAGATTGGTGAAATGATGAATGCCACCAACATCAGCATGACATCGGAAAGTATTAAAACACTACTGATAGAAGATGATGAATATATCCTTGAAATAGGACACGGAAACGCAGGTCACCTGAAAAGTATTTTTGATAAAGCTAAAAATATCAGGTATACAGGGATCGATATTTCCGAAACCATGCATGAAGAAGCTAAAAGATTAAATAAAGAATTCGCAAACGAAGCGGAATTTGTCTTGTATGAAGGGAAAAAACTTCCATTTAAGGATAAAATATTTGATAAAATATTTACGGTCAATACCGTATATTTTTGGGAACAGCCCGTTGAATTTTTAAATGAAATTTATAGAGTTTTAAAAGATAACGGAACATTTGTTCTGACCTTTGGACAAAGGGATTTCATGGAAAAATTACCATTCACCCAATACAATTTTACGTTATACAGCAATGAAGAAATGGAAGAGGTAATTTCCAAGAGTCATTTTAAAAGAATGAAAATCTCTGAAAAGGAAGAAGACATACAAAGTAAATCCGGAAACGAAACAATACATAGAATTTATACAGTTTTAACCATAAAAAAATAAAAAAATAAGATGAGCACATTAGTTAACGAATTAAGAGAAAAGTGGGAAGCTTTAAAAGTAGAAAATCCACATATAAGAATAAGAAATGCTGCTTTACAATTAGGTGTAAGCGAAGCTGATTTATTAGTGACTAATATAGGTGAAGGGGTAACCATTTTAAAACCAGAATTTCAGAATATTTTAACTGAAGTTGAGCAATTAGGTAAAGTAATGGCTCTTACGCGTAATGACGAATGTGTTCACGAAAGAAAAGGAACTTACCTGAATGGTGACTTTAGTAGCCCTCATGCACAGCTTTTCGTAGGTGAAGATATTGATCTTAGGATTTTCCTTAACTCCTGGAAGTTTGCTTTTGCTGTAGTAGAAGGAGATAAGAAAAGTTTACAGTTCTTTGGAAAGGACGGATTGGCTCTTCACAAGATCTATTTGACGAAAGATAGCAACGAAGAAGCTTTCGATGCAATTGTTGGAAAATATAAAGCAGAAGATCAAAATGAAGTGTTCACTTTTGAAGCTATTGCTCCGAAGCCAGCTGAAAAGCCAGACTCTGAAATTGATGCTGAAGGTTTCAAAAAAGCATGGATCGAATTAAAAGATACTCATGATTTTTTCATGATGACAAGAAAATTCGGAGTGAGCAGAACTCAGGCTTTGCGTTTAGCTCCGGAAGGTTATGCTAAGAAAATAGATAATGCTAAAGTAGTTACCATTCTTGAAGATGCTTCTGAAAAAAATGTTCCTATTATGGTTTTCGTAGGAAACAGAGGAATTATTCAGATTCATACAGGGAATGTAAAGAAAACGCTTTGGCATCAGCAGTGGTTCAATGTAATGGATCCTGATTTCAATTTACATTTAGATGTAACTAAAATTGAGGAAGCATGGATTGTAAAAAAACCAACTGAAGATGGAGAAGTGACCGCTATTGAAATCTTTAATAAAGAAGGAGATTTCATTGTTCAGTTCTTCGGAAAAAGAAAACCTGGAATTCCTGAATTACAAGAGTGGAAAGACCTTGTAGCAGAATTGGAAAAGTAATAGTTAGATGATTTGATTTAGGCCGTTTTGTTTTTTATAAATCAGAACGGTCTTTTTTTAGGGGTAAAATTGTTCATTTGTAAATCCGCAAAAAGGCTAAATTGCAAAAGGGCTGAAATGCGAAAAAGCTGAACAGCAAAAAGGCTCGTTTGCGATTAAACAATTCCGCGATTTTGCGATTTCGCCTTTCAGCCCTTTCGCCTTAACAAAAAATAATTATAATGAGAAATATTCTAGTTGCAATACTGCTTATAAGTTTTGGTATAGCCAACGCTCAAGACTTAAAAGCTTATCAGTTTTATGATAAAAAAGGACATGAGATAGAGACGGATAAATTAGTAAAAGAACTTGCTGATTATGACGTGGTTTTCTTTGGTGAAAATCATAATAGCTCGATCAATCACTGGCTTCAGTTAAAACTGACAGAAGCTTTATATGAAAAGAAAAACGGACAGATTATTTTAGGAGCTGAAATGTTTGAAAGAGATAATCAGGCACAATTAAATCAATATTTAAATGGAACTTTTGATGCGAAGACACTGAAAGATTCAGCGCGCTTATGGAATAATTATGCAACTGATTACAAACCATTAGTGGATTTTGCCAAAGCTAAAAAGTTGAATTTTATAGCGACCAATATTCCAAGACGATATGCTTCCCAAACAGCAAAAGAAGGACTGGAATCTTTAAATAAATTAACAGCAAAGGAAAAAACCTATATTGCTCAACTGCCTATTAAAGTAACACTGGATACACCAGGTTATCCTGAAATGAAAAAAATGATGGGTGATCATGCGGAAGGAACAAAAGTGATGAACTTTATCTCCGCTCAGGCAACCAAAGATGCAACGATGGCGGAATCTATCCTGAAAAATATTCAGGCAGGAAAAACTTTCATTCATTATAATGGTAATTATCACAGTAAAGAATTTGGTGGGACCTATTGGTATGTCAAACAAAAGAACCCTAAACTAAAAATGGCTGTAATCTCTGTTTTTGAATCCGAAGATCCGGCATTAAAGGTTCCGGAAAAGGAATACATTCCAACTGATTTCAATCTGATTATTCCAGCAGATATGACGAAAACTTTTTAATTTTGAAGATAAAAGAGTTGTACAATGTAAAAAGTATTCATGTACAATGATTTTGGAGGTCAACTGAGAAGTTTTATTTTTTTAATAAATGTATGAAGGATCTGTAATTTTATATATTATACATTAATACAATTATGTAAAAAGATTTCTCACTACACTTTGTTTCATTCGAAATGACAACAATACCAAAAGAGAAATACATGAATACATTGTACATTAATACAATTATTAAAAAGATTTCTCATCACCCTTTGTATCATTCGAAATGACAGTAATGACAAAGACAACTTTGATAATCATGAATACATTTTACATTAATACATGAATACATTAATAACTTAGAAATGAAAAAACTATCTTTCCTGTTAATTTGTTTCGCTGTTTGGACAAATGCTCAAAAACTGACATCAAATGAGCTGGCTATAATCAATCAAGGGGACATCGATTCTGCGTTACCCATTTACCAGACAACAGACTTAACTCAACATCAAACATTACTTAACCTTTCTTCCGAAATTGATCCGGTTGATCCCAATACGATTACATTGGTTAAAAGAATGAAAGAGTCACTTCTGGCCACAGATGGAGGAGTAGGAATTGCCGCCCCACAGGTTGGAATTAACAGGAAGATCATCTGGGTGGAGCGTTTTGATAAGAAAGATAATCCTTTGGAATATTTCATCAATCCGGTGATTGTATGGAGATCAGAATTACAGAATCTCGGACCTGAAGGCGATTTATCAATTCCTGAATTTCGGGATCAGTTTTATAGAAGTAAAGTGATTCAATTAGAATATGTAGATCTGAAAGGTCAAAAGTATTCAGAAATTGTAGAGGGTTTTACAGCGGTTATTTTCCAACATGAAATTGACCATTTATTTGGGATATTAATATCAGATAAAAAGGAAAAAGAAAAGAATAATTCTTATTTGAAAGTAGATGCTTTTCAAAAAGTAAAATAATAAAAATGGCTGCCTATTATAGACAGCCATTTTTATTATTGATTTATCAATATTATTTTTCGATTTTACTTAAAATTTTATTGATAGAGTTTTTAAGTTCCAATAGATCTTCTGGTAGAACATCTATTTTCTTCATAATTTTATCAGGAACGCTACATGCATTTTCCTTCAGCATTTTCCCTTTTTCTGTCAGAAATACCTGTACCACTCTTTCATCCTCTTTTTTTCGGTTTCTTGAAATAAATCCTTTAGTTTCAAGCCTTTTCAGCAAAGGAGTTAGCGTACCACTATCGAGAAGAAGCCTTTCTCCTATATGTGTAACGGGAAGACCATCTTGTTCCCAAAGCACCATCATTACAAGATATTGAGGATAGGTAATATCCAGTTCATCCAGAAAAGGGCGATATAGGCCTGTAATCTCTTTTGCTATCGCATACAGTGGGAAGCAAATCTGATTTTCCAATTTTAAAGGTTCTGAGTTTTCCATGATAATTAAAATGGGGAAGTTCGGAATTTTTATTTATTAATAATAAATTCTTCCATAGGGATACGTACCTTTTTCATGGAAGATAACCAGTCTTTTTGTTCATCCCGATATCCGAGATACAAAAGAGTAACACTTTTTAATCCTAATTCTTTCAAGCCAAGAATTTCATCTACTACTTCATTACTAAATCCTTCTGCAGGAGTACTGTCAATTTTTAATTCTGCAGCCTGTGCCAGAGCCAATCCTAAAGAAATATAAGTCTGACGTGCAGTATGTTGAAAATGTTCTTCAGGAGTTTGAGCATTGTATATAGTTTTCAATTGATCAGTATAGCTATTGAAACGTCCTCTTGGCAGATCCCTTACATCAGTATGCAGATCATAAACCTGATCTATTTTTTCGGTGGAGTAGCTATCCCATGCAGCAAATACCAAAACATGGGAAGAATCTCTCATTACCTCAGGGTTTAATGCTCCCTGAACCATTTTTTCTTTCAGTTCCTGATTCTCCACAACAATAATACGGAAAGGTTGTAAACCAGATGAAGTGGGAGCTAATCTCGCTGCTTCTAAAATTGTATTTAAATCTTTTTCAGATACTTTTTTGGATGGATCATATGCTTTTACCGCATGTCTCCAGTTTAAATTTTCTATTAATGACATTGTTCTACTTTTTTAATGAAATAATTTCTATAATTAATTTTTCATCTTTTTACCTTGACAAAGATAGGGTAAATTAAATTGTGCACAATATTATTTTAAAAGATTATATTTTATAATTTAATAGAGAGTGTCTATAAACAATAAAACAACTAGAAAGTTGTTTTATTGTTTTTTTCTTTACCTTTGCACCACTTACATTTAGAAAGAAAACCATGGATAATCATTGGAAAAGAAGATTTATATTTTTATGGACGGGACAGTTTTTTTCATTGATCAGCAGCTCTGCCGTGGGCTTTGCAATCATCATTTGGCTAAGTTTACAAACGGGATCAGCAGAGGTATTGGCTTATGCGGCCATTGCTGGTTTACTTCCTCAGGCTTTAATCGGGCCTTTTGCAGGAGTTTATGTAGATAGGTGGGATCGGAAGAAAACGATGATTTTCGCTGATGGTTTTGTTGCCTTCTGTACATTGGTTATGTCCATTAGTTTTTACTTAGGCTATGAGAACTTGCAATTGGTTTACATTATACTTGGATTACGTTCTGTTGGATCAGCATTTCATATGCCTGCAATGCAGGCTACCATTCCTCTTTTGGCACCAAGGTCGGAGCTATTGCGTATTGCCGGAATCAACCAGATTATAAAATCAGTTTCCAATATTGCTGGTCCTGCACTTGGAGCATTAGCTGTAGGTTTGCTATCTATCGGAAATGTATTGTTATTAGATATTGCAGGAGCTGCATTGGCTATTTCTTCATTACTTTTCATATCAATTCCCTCTCCTCAAAAGGAGCATACACGTACATCGGACGTATTTCAGGTATGGAAAGACATGAAAGGAGGTTTTCATGAAGTAATCAAAAATAAGGGATTAACTTATCTCTTTTTGTATTCTATAATTGCCGGTTTTTGTATTATGCCTATTTCTGTTTTATTTCCATTAATGACAATTGAACACTTTCATGGAGGAAAATTCGAAATGAGTATTGTAGAAACAACCTGGGGTATTGGTGCATTAGTGGGTGGTGGAATGCTGGGGATATGGAAACCGTCCATTCGTAAAGTAGTTATTGTTAATCTATCTCATATTTTAATTGGAATCGCATTTCTTTGGTCTGGATTACTATCCCCCGGAAGTTTCGTGTTTTTTGTTTTGTTAACAGGGCTAGGGGGTATTGCTGCTTCTTTTTATAGTGCCGGTTTTACAGCGATTGTACAGGAAGAGGTGCATTCAAGTCTTCTGGGGCGTGTATTTTCAATGTATTTTAGTATAGAAGTTTTACCGACTGTGGTAGGCCTTATATGTACAGGATTTGTTGCAGATTCGATAGGTGTAAATGTGACTTTTGTTATTCTTGGATCGATTATTTTTCTGGTAGGAATTGTTTCCTTTATGACTCCTTCTTTAATGAATTTAAAAAAATAAAATGAGCAAAACTCCACAAGTTTCGGATTTCTAAAGACAGACGATATTTCAATCTTTGCTTTAGAATTTTAAACAAAATATAATGCAAAGATTTAAAAACAAATTCGCCTTGATCACAGGCGGAACTAACGGAATGGGTTATGCTGTAGCTCAGCAGTTTATTGAAGAAGGTGGAAGTGCAATTATTACCGGAAGAAGTAAGAAAACCGTAGATAGAGCGGTAGAAAATTTAGGTGAGAAGGCTTTTGGAATTGTTTCTGATGCTGGAAGCATGAAGGATCTGATGAATCTGGAGAATCAAGTGAGAAAATATACAGATACGATTGATCTGATTTTTGCCAATGCAGGGTATGGGAAATTTATGCCTATTGAAAATGTAGGCGAAAATGATTTTGAAGAACTTTTCAATGTATTGGTAAGAGGTCCCTTTTTTACCGTTCAGCAGATTTTACCATTAATGAAAAAAGGGAGTTCAGCTATTTTTAACACCTCAGTGGCTACTGAGATCACAATGCCTAATTTTTCTATCTATTCAGCAGCAAAATCAGCGGTGCAGTCTTTTATTAAAACCTTTGCAACTGAATTACTGGAAAGAGGAATTCGGGTAAATGGGGTGAGTCCGGGACATATCAAGACCAATATTTTTAATAATACTGGATTGAACAAAGAACAGATTGAGGAAGCTATCCAAAATATTATTCCAACGATACCTTTTAAAAGACAAGGCGAGCCATCCGAAATAGCAAATACGGTACTTTTCCTTGCATCAGAAGAAGCATCTTATATTCATGGAGCAGAAATAAAAGTAGATGCAGCTATATCTGTGATAAGATAAATAGCAAGGTGAATGATATTCTAAGAATTATTTACTATCTGTAATCTGCTTAATCATATTGGTATTGTTCTCAATACCGATGTTAAATGTTTTTCCTTTTTTAAAACTTTGATTCAGTTTTTCCAATAGGGATTTATAATCGGAGTCTTTTTTTGATACATAAAAAACCTGTGCACTGATTCCAATGGATACACGCAGAAGGTCTTTGGGGTGGTCGGGGTCATCAGCAATATTACTGATTGTTGCATTTTTATACCATGTTAGATTTTGGGTACCTGAGCTACCTGAGCAAGATGTTATCATAAAAAGGAATAATATAAAGGTCCATGCTTTCATAAAAGTATACGATTGAATAAACAGCTCCTGTCAATTTATATAATAACAGGAGCTGTTTGAAATTATAATTTTTAATTAGAATCCACAGCTAGATACATCTGGTGCTGGGGTAGGAGAGCAACCAGAAAGTGATGAGAACTTAGTCAGTACACAATTGGTGTTGATTAAGTTGTTATCATATAGATAAGAATTACTAGGACTTCTATAATACACATTTCCTGCAGTATTGGTATAAGAAGAAACTGATGCACTTCCACATGAAGTATTGATACATGCATTTCTCCATGCAGTATCGGTTACCGGACCACTTGAGAATAATGAAGGGTCGATAATTCTTTTTTCAGTCACTCCTGACGCATTTTTATAGCTTACTAATATAGCTACATGGTAATTCCATGAAACACAACAAGTACCTGTAGTAGCTCTTAAGTTACCATATACAAACTGCTTTTCACAATCGTATCCATTATTCATCAGAATTTGTCTCATTTTGTGAGCTCTTGCATAGCATCCATCTACCGGATATCTGAACGTGATACAAGGTGATGAAGCAGTAGAAGTTCCACAAGACTGATTCTTGATTTGGTTAAATAAGCTATTTAAAGTAGCAACATCTGGAATTACGCTTGCTAATTTATTAGTTTGTCCTCCTCTTACTTCTTTTGTTAAAATAGATTTGAAATACCTTGTATCTTCAAGGCTTACAGATTCTACTTTCCCAATCTCATTGGTATTACCTTTTAGGAAAATATGAATTGGCGTTTCATTTTTTACAGCCTCTCTGATCATACCAATATATTCGGCATTTTCTTTACCCGATTTTATTTCATAAAACTGAGCACTCAAGATAAATGAAACTTTGAATATTCCGTTTTCTTCCTCTATCCCTACCGGAACACTCTTTCCAAAGTCTTTTAAAGAAACATTCTTTAAGGTTGTCTTTTCTTGTCCGTTTACCTCCTGGCTGTCTTTAGAATCCGAGCAGGCATTAAATGATAAGATGGTCACAAAGGCCATCATTGATAAAAAAAAGTTTTTCATAGTAATTGTAATTTGTGGTTTAATAATAAGTCTTTTTTAAGTTATTTGTTTTTTATGTGAGTTACTTCACATTTTGGTGAAAATAAAATTAACAAAAAATTCAATATAGACAACTTATTTTTACAAAAAAACGAATTTTTTGAAATTATTACATTGTTTTATATATTAAAAACTGTTATTTTATCATGTGATAGTAATAGTTTTGATACATTCATTGCCTATATGAAATTTAAATATTTCATACTGAGATTGCTCATTCAAAAATGGAGAATGGGAGAAGTTGTAGATTATTTGTTGTTCTTATTTCTTAACTAAACTGCTTTTTAATACAATATCTCTTATTAGTGTTTCAAAATAATAGTACGCATCACTTTTCTCGCTCATTTGATTTTCCAGGATAATAATACTTGTATCAGATTGGGGAATATATACATTTAAAGAAGCAAAACCATCTCCTAAACCAGTATGTCCGAAATAATTTATTCCATTAGCCTTGACGATCCGGATGGCATATCCATAACCCATTTTACCTTTTCCAAAAACATCATGCTCTGACATTACAGAGGTTGTTGTCATCAATGCGTAGGTTTTCGGATTCAGAATTTTACCTTTATGAAGTGAACTATTCCATATGGCCATATCTTTTACTGTTGAAATAACCCCATCAGCAGGCAGGTTCTCATCATCAATGAAAGATTTTTCTACAACTGTGAAACCGCTATCATTACTCATATGACCAGAAACAAGATTTCGGAGGTTGGTTGGGGTATAGCAAAATGTATTTTTCATTTTGAGTTCCCTGAAGAGATCATTGGCTAATTCGGAATACTTTCTATGACTTGTATTTTCAATGATTTTTCCTAAAAGAATATTGGATAAATTACCATATTTAAAATCTGTACCCGGCTTAAAAGCCAAAGGTTTCTCAACATCTACAATTCCGTGGGTATGATTTAATAATTGATGGACAGTAACAGAGTCTGCCCAAGGCTGAGTTAAAGTGGGAAGGTATTTTTTGATAGGATCCTGTAAGTTAACCTTTCCTTTTTCTACCTCTTTCAATAGTAAAACAGCAGTAACCTGTTTTGAATTGGACATGATTTCAAACTGGTCGTCTAATTTTAGAGGAACTCCCGTTTTAATATTAGCAACACCATATGCTTTGGAATACTTAACCTTACCATTTTGGGTCACTAAAATGACCCCATTGAATGTTCTGGGATTCTTAATCTCAATTAAACTGTCAATCTTTTTTGTATAATCGTCTTTCTGTGCATAGATATTAGAATGCGAAAAGAATAATAGAAGGTAAAAAAAGAGTTGAGCAGCAGGTTTCATCAGGATTTTAATTTTAAGATTAAAGTTTATCTAAAATAGGTTGCCAAATAGTAGCACCAATATTCAAAAATAAATCTTAAAATTAGACAAATGAAATTATTTTTTAAATTTTGAATCTTTGAAAGCTTTTATTACTTCTCTACCCAATTCATCATTAGTAAATACGACTGAAGCAGTAAAATCTTTATCTTTAAAAAGCTTATTATATTTTACCATATGCATGGTTTTAGTTTCAGAAATTTTAGTACTTAAAATAAATTTACTAAACTCAACTCCATCTATCATTTCTTTTGATGTAACTGAGTCAATATTGGCATTAGGAAAATTCATTGATTGGGTTTGATAGGAAAGATCGTTGATTCCTTTAATTGCTTCATTATAATCACCTTGAGTTTTGACATCATAATCTTGATTATTTAAAACAAATAGATTTTCATCATCACTTTTGAAAAGGATCGTATTTTTAATATCACTTAAAGCAAAAGCTGAATCGTGTAATTTATCCAATCTTTTTACACCTTTTTGAATCTGCTCCTTTTTGCTCTCTTCATCTAATTTTGAAAAACTACCAGGAACGATCATGGAAAAACCTATTGTTTTGTCCACAATTTTAGAATCCGATTTTTTTTCTTTTTCAGAACAACTAATTAAGAGAAGAGTAAATAAGAGAATAAGTATTTTATTCATAAAAATTGGATTATTTATTCAGCACTTCTGCCCCAAAAACATCTGCAAAGTGTTTAGTAATCTTAGTTTTTATATCTTCCATTTCTTGTGCAGAAAGTTCTCTTTCCAATTCTCTTTTCAAAGAAGTCACCTGTTTATCTTTAATACCACAAGGAATAATATATTCAAAATAACGCATGTCCGTATTCACGTTCAGGGCAAAACCATGTAATGTCACCCAACGGGAAGCTTTCACACCCATTGCACAGATCTTTCTGGCATAAGGTTTCCCGGGATCGAGCCAAACACCCGTTTCTCCCTGAGAACGCTCTCCTTTAAGTCCATATTCGGCAATGGTTCTTATGATTACTTCTTCAAGGTTTCTCATATATAGATGAATATCTGTAAAGAAGTTTTCAAGATCTAAAATAGGATAACCAACGACCTGACCATATCCATGATAGGTAATATCTCCGCCGCGATTTACTTTTACGAAAGTGGCATCGATCTCTTTGAGTTTATCAATTCCTGCCAACATATTTTCTTCGTGCCCGCTTTTCCCCAAAGTGTAGACATGAGGATGTTCTACTAAAAGTAAATGGTTAGGAGTAGTAATATGCTGTTCAGTAGGTAAATCACGATTTTTAATTTTAGTATCGATAATATCTTTCATCAGTTTTTCCTGATAATCCCATGAGGATTGATAATCTTTAATACCTAAATCTTCGAATTCTACTACTTTATTTTGATTTGTATTCATGTGTGAGGTCGATTTCTTTTAATGGACAAATGAAGCTATAGTTTCATGCCATTTTTTTGACATACAAATTTAGTGATTTTTAATTCTTTATTGAATTAATAAAATCTATGGCATTGATCTTCCAATCTTTATTTTGCAACAAAATATTGACGAATGCAGTTCCTATAATCCCACCATCTGCTTTTTCGGTTACATTTTCAAAATCCTCTTTTGATTTGATTCCAAAACCAATCATTACCGGATTTGTAAGAGGAAGAGATGCTATTCTGGAAAGGTAGTCTTCATTTTTTAATACCGCATTTTTATTACCTGTTGTCGAAGACGAGCTTACAGCATACAAGAAGCCTGAGCTTAAAGAATCAAGATATACAATCCTTTCATCCGAGGTTTCAGGAGTGATTAGAAATGTAAAATTGAGATTATATTTCTTTAAAATTTGCTGATAATTCTTTTCAAATTCAATAGGAGGGAGGTCAGGAATAATTAAACCTGAAACACCACTCTCAGAACATTCCTTACAGAATTTCTCAAAACCAAAACTTAAAACCGGATTAATATATCCCATTAAAATAACAGGAATTTTAATTTCATGTTTGATAGATTTCAATTGTGATAAAAGCTTTTCGATAGTCATTCCATTTTTTAATGCTATTTCATGAGCTTGTTGAATAACAGGACCATCTGCAACAGGGTCGGAATAAGGCATCCCAATCTCCATCATATCTGCTCCGGAATCCTGAATTAGTTTTATAATATCAGCCGTGTCTTCCAACTGTGGAATCCCTGCTGTAAAGTATATATTAAGTTTTTTCATAGGGTTTAAATTGTATTCATGTATTTATGTAAAATGTATTCATGTATTTTTCTTTGGCATTGTTGTCATTTCGAATGAAACAAAGGGTAGTGAGAAATCTTTTAAAAGAATTGTATTCATGTATTTATGTAAAATGTATTTATGATATCTCATTAAGGACAAATGGTTTTCTTTGATAACTTTCAAAATCATTTTACATGAATACTTTTTACATTGTACAGATTAAAAATTTCACAAATTTTTCAAATACGTTTCCATATCCTTATCACCACGTCCACTCAGGCAGATGACAACAATATCATTTTCATTAAATTTCTTTTTATCTAAAACGGCCAGAGCATGAGAACTTTCCAATGCCGGAATAATACCTTCCAGTTTAGTGAGTTCAAAAGCACATTTTAAAGCTTCATCATCATTAATACTAAAAAACTCAGCACGTTTTTCTTTAAATAAATGAGCATGAAAAGGTCCGATTCCCGGATAATCTAAGCCAGCAGAAATAGAATGGGGTTCTATAACCTGTCCATCATTCGTTTGCATAACAAGACTTTTACTTCCATGTAAAACACCTAATGTTCCAAGGAAAGTAGTGGCAGCCGATTTTCCTGATTCCACGCCAAGACCTCCTGCTTCTGCAGCAATGATCTTTACATTTTCTTCCTGTACAAAGTGATAAAAAGTGCCTGCAGCATTGCTTCCACCACCTACACAGGCAATCACATAATCCGGATTTTCTGTTCCGGTTTGCTCGTAAAGCTGCTCTCTTATTTCTTTGGATATAATACTCTGAAATCTGGCCACTAAATCTGGAAAAGGATGAGGTCCTACCACGCTTCCTATCACATAATGAGTAGTTACCGGATTATTGATCCAATCTCTTAAAGCTTCATTTACAGCATCTTTTAGTGTTTTTGATCCTGAAGTAGCCGGAACGACTTCAGCACCAAGCATTTTCATTCTTGCTACATTGGGAGCCTGTCTTTGGATGTCCACTTCGCCCATGTAAACAATACATTCCAAACCGAGTAAAGCGCAGGCTGTAGCTGTTGCAACACCATGCTGTCCAGCTCCGGTTTCAGCAATAATTCTGGTTTTTCCCAGACGTTTTGCTAATAAAACCTGACCAAGTGCATTATTGATTTTATGAGCTCCGGTGTGATTAAGATCCTCTCTTTTTAAATAAATATTTGTACGGTATTTTTTACTTAGATTTTTTGCAAAATAAAGTGGAGTAGCCCGTCCTACATAGTTTTTAAGCAAATCCTGATATTCTCTTTGAAATTCGTCAGATTCTATGATTTCAAGATAATTCTTTTGGAGTTCTTCTACATTGGGATACAGCATTTCAGGGATAAATGCACCCCCAAATTCACCATAGTATCCATTTTTATCTGGGTTTTTATAATTCATTTCTTCGTTGTTATTGTATTAAATAGGCTGGTTGTTGTAAATCGAGCTGCTGGAATAGATTGTTGTTTTCTTCAGATAGGTGGATGATCAGGATGTCATCATCTTCAGAAGGAACCCAATCACCGCCATCTTTTTCCTGAATATATTTGGCTTTATCATATAATATAGGAACATTACATTTTTCATAAAATGGACGAACATCTGATAAGCAGAAGCCTATTGTTTGCAGGTCTCTTGTTACAATCGTATTCATAGAATGCTGCAATAATTGACTGCCATTTCCTTTTCCCTTTTGTACAGAAGCAAAACCACCCAGTTCAGCAAAAGAATATACATGGTCTGATATCTTTAAGTTGAAATCAAAATTAAGACGCAATACAGATGCAATTTTTTCATCAAGATCCAATAATAGATGGAATTCAGAATCTTTGAATAAGATTTTGAAATCATTTACTTCCATCCCCATCCATTCTTCATTTTCCCAAAGTGCTATAATTGTTTCAATTTCTTGCGCTGTGAGTTCTTCAGGTTTTTTGATGCTATAAATCATGATTTAAATTATTGATAAAAGACAAACTTTGATCAAATTGCTGTCGGGTTATTTGTTTATTCTGATACAGGAATTTTATTTTACTGGCAATGCTGATCCAGGTTTCAATATCAAGTTTTGAATGATACATTTTGAAGATCAGCTCCAGGTTATCCAATAAATAATAAGAATCCAGCTTTTCATACGATAAAAAGATTTTAAAATATATTTTCCCTAAATCATAATTGACGTTGGCCCTTACCGTATTCTCCATCAACTTATCTGCAATGATCACCAAGTGATAGCCATCCCATAAATGAATGGTTGTAAAAAAATACTGGATATCGTCCTCATTAAAATCTTTAATGATATCTATAAATTTGGATAATAATCCTCCCATTTCCCAAAAATCTGTCGTACTATCATTTTCGGAGATAAATTTATATAACCTTTTAACTCTTGCATTGTCAAACCTCGGCGGAAATAATGTCTTATAAAATTGTTTTCTTAGTGTTTTTATATCCATAGGTTTGGGCTTAAGAGATTAGACTTAAATAATTTCACTTTTTCCAAATCTTTAACTCCAGCTTCGATTTCAAATTTTGAATTAATATCCAGAGCAAAAGGTTTTTGTTGTAATGCTTTTATGTCTTCAATACTTTCTTGAGAAATGCCTCCACTCAGAAAGTAAGGAATTTCTAGTTTCAAACCATTAAGCAGCGACCAATCAAACTGCTTTCCGGTTCCTCCAAAGGATTTACTGTCCGTGTCAAAAAGAATGAAGTCAACATAAGATTGAAACAATTGAATTTCAGTCTTCAGCTCTTTTGTTGTGTCTCCAATTCGAAATACTTTTATAATTTTAGTTTTCGGATGTAATCCTTTTCTGATATCTGAAATATAGTGGATATCCTCATCGCCATGCAGCTGAATAAAATTAAGGTCAGCCTTTTCAGCTATCTTTAAAATACTGTCTGGAGCTTCATTGACAAAGACACCTGTTTTTCCCTGATGATCAATTGTTGAGATCTTTTCTATGCTTAAATGATTAAGCACATATCGAAGAGATTTTTCGTAGAAAATAAATCCTAAAAAGTCTGTATTCATAGAAATTAATTCTTGAATCTGATCCAGTTGGGTTAAACCACAAACCTTTAATTTTAATCGTTGGTTCATGCCTTTGAGTTTATATGTTCAATGAATTCTTCAAAAGCTTTTGCAGGGTTTTTATTTTTCATAAAATATTCACCCATTAAAAATCCGTCAAATCCTTTTTCTTTAAGATAAATGAAATCTTCGATGCTATAAATACCACTTTCAGCTATAGAAAGAGTCTCTTTTGGAAGCTGATTTTTTAAAGTAACAGAGTGTTGAAGATCAACCTTAAAATCTTTTAGATTTCTATTATTAATTCCTACCAAATCAATTGTAGAATGATAATGCTTAAGCTCTTCTTCTGTATGAATTTCCAATAAAACTTCCAAGCCAAGTTCATGAGATAGGTCAGTAAATTCCAAAACCTGAGTGGGAGAAAGACAGGCTGCAATCAGGAGAATAACATCAGCACCCATATTTTTTGCTTCATAGAACTGATATTCATCGATCATAAAATCTTTTCTAAGAATGGGAGTGGTAATTTGATCCCGAACATTTAGAATATCTTCACGACTTCCTCCAAAAAAATCAGCATCTGTAAGAATAGAAATCCCACTTGCTCCAAAATTTTCGTAAGCAGAAACAACTTCTAAAGGAGAAACATTATCATTGATAATACCTTTTGAAGGGGATTGTCTTTTAAATTCGGCTATAATTCCACTTTTCTCTTGAATGGAAGTCTTTAAAGATTGGGTCTCTCTGTCAAAAAAGGCAGAATTTTTCAATTGATCTACAGAAATATTCGCTTTTGAAAAATGAACTTCTTCTTTTTTTCTCGATATAATTTTATCTAATATGGTCATTTATTGTGTGTTTTTTATTTCTAATTTTAACTTAAAGTTTCTCTTTGTCATTTCGAACGCAGTGAGAAATCTCTATTTATATACTTGATATATTTTTTTATTTAGATTCTTCATTCCACTTCGTTTCATTCTGAATGACTAAAAGCTGTATAAGTGCTGTCATTTCGAATGTAATGTAATGAAGTGAGAAATCTTTACTCAATGCTCTCATTTAAAAATTTCCATTCGGGATTTAAACTATTTATTAAATTTTCTTTTTTCATTCTTGAGTAACCTTTAATCTGTTTTTCCCTTGCTATTGCTTCTTCTATCTCTTGAAAATGTTCATAATAAATGAGATTAAAACATTTATATTTAGTTGTAAAATGAGTATTTCCAGCCTCTGGATTTTTATGCCAATATAATCTGGACTTTAAATCATTAGTAACTCCTGTATATACGACAGTTTTATTTACATTGGTTAAAATGTAAACATAGTAATTGTGTGTTCCTAATGTTTTCATTTAATTGACCCCTAGATTGATATTTTAAAACTTTTCATTTCCCTCTAAATTATATTCGAAGACTCTAATCCATGCATCGAATTACGGCTGTTTGTCATTTCGAACGAAGTGAGAAATCTCTCTTTGTTACTCACATACTTAGATATATTGTTTTTCTGGTTTTAGATTCTTCATTCCGCTTTGCTTCATTCTGAATGACAGAAAAACAAAGTATAGTTATTCCAACAATAATTCCAGACTCTTCAAAGCCTTCCCACTTTCTAAACTTTCCTGAGCTAATAGAAGACAATCATCATAAGAACCAAATTTTTCAGTATGATACAATGCAACTGAAGCATTAGCTAAAACTACCGCATTTTGGGATTCTGTTCCTTTACCCTCCAGAATATTTCTGAAAATTTTAGCCGTTTCCTTAATAGTTTTACCTGCCTGAATACTTTCCGGACTTACTGTATCAAATCCCAAGTCTTCTGATGAATAAATGCTTTCACCCTTTTTGGTGATAATTTTACTGTCATGGGTAAGGCTTATCTCGTCATACCCATCTAAACCATGAACAAGGATAAATTCTTGTGGCTCTTTTTGTAAAAGATATTGGTAAATTCTTGCAATTTCCAGGTTATATACCCCAATCACGGAAAACTTTGGCTTTGCAGGATTTACCAATGGCCCCAGTAAATTGAAAAAAGTTCTTAATCCTAATGACTTTCGAAGTGCTCCAACAGATTGAAGTGCCGGGTGGAAGTAGGGTGCATGTAAAAAGCAGATATTGGCTTTTTCCAGATCTTTGTTTAATTGATCGGAATCATTATTCATCTGGTAACCCAGTTCCTCCAGAACATTTGAAGAACCTGTAACCGCTGATGCCCCATAATTTCCATGTTTAGTTACTCTCTGTCCTGCACCGGCAATAACAAAACTTGCCAATGTTGAAATATTAATGGTATTTTTTCCATCACCTCCGGTTCCTACAATATCTATTGCATCACTGGCATCTATACTTACCGGAACAGCCATTTGTAATAAAGCTTCTCTAAAGCCTTCCAGCTCTCTCAACGTAATATTACGCATCAGAAAAACACTAATGAAAGCAGTTACCTCCGTCGTGTTAAACTTATTTTGGGCAATCTCAATCATGATCGCCTTAGCTTCAGATTTGGATAAGGTATGATGATTAAATAAATATTGCAGAATTTCTTTCATTTGAGGTGTTTTTATAATTGATGAAGGTTCTAATGTTTTCAATGTAAAAGGAAGTTTTTAATGATTACTTCTCCATCAGGAGTTAAAATACTTTCAGGATGGAACTGTACGCCATGTACATCATAAGTTTTATGTTGTAATGCCATGATCATTCCGTCTTTATCTACAGCAATGACTTCCAGTTCTTCAGGGAAATGATCCGGATCTACAGCCCAGCTGTGGTATCTTCCCACTTCCAATCCTGAAGATAGATTTTGAAAAAGCTTCGTTTTATCTTTTACCAATTCAGTTGTAGTAGCTACTCCATGGAAAATTTCAGATAGGTTAATTAATTTTCCGCCAAAAGCCTCAGCTATGGCTTGCTGTCCAAGACAAACACCTAAAATGCTTTTTGTTGGTGCATATTCTTTAATCACATCTAATAAGATACCCGACTCTTCAGGGATTCCCGGACCCGGTGATAAAATGATTTTATCATATTTATTGATTTCTTCCAGGGTGATCTCATCGTTTCGGAAAACATCTACTTTTTGCCCCAGAATCCTTTCAATGATCTGTACAAGATTATAAGTAAAGCTATCGTAATTATCAAAAACCAAAACTTTAGCTGTTGATTGTTCTTCTATATTTTTATTCATCTGTTTATTTTTTTATGGGTATGCTGATTCCTTTTTCTGTTACTTTATAATAAGCGTAATACCTAATAAGTGAGTTTATCTGCTTTTTCTACTGCCTTTTTTAAAGCATTTAGCTTGTTGTTGACTTCCTGTAATTCACTTTCAGGATTGGATTTGGCTACCAGACCTGCGCCTGCCTGATAAAAAAGTGTATTATTCTTACTTAAAAAAGTTCTGATCATAATAGCCTGATTGCATGTTCCGTTAAGGCCTACCATACCAATACAACCACCATAATAGCCACGAGAGTCCTTTTCATACTGATTGATCAATTGAAGGGCTTTGTGTTTTGGAGCTCCACTTAAAGTTCCCTGAGGAAAAGTGGTAGCAACTACTTCAAAAGGATTTGTATTTTCCGGTAACTCTGCAGTAACTTCACTTACCATATGAATCACGTGAGAAAAGAGTTGGATCTCTTTTAATTTTGTAACAGTAACATTTCTCCCCATTTTTCCCAAGTCATTTCTTGCTAAATCCACCAACATGGTATGTTCTGCATTTTCTTTGGGATCGTTTTTTAACTCTTCTATAGATTGAAGGTCGATATCAAAATTCCCCGTTCTTTTAAACGTTCCGGCAATAGGGTGGATGATCGCTTTATGATCTTTAATGATCAACTGACTCTCCGGGCTGGAACCGAATAATTTGTAATCTCCATAGTCGAAGAAGAATAAATAAGGAGATGGGTTGATATTTCTTAAAGCGCGGTACACATTGAATTCATCCCCTAAAAAGTTCTGTTCGAACCTTCTGCTTAATACCAATTGGAAAACATCTCCACGCATACAATGTTTCTGCGCCGTTTTTACCAATCCTAAATATTCCTCATCTGTAATATTAGAAGTTTCCTCACCTGTTTTTTCAAAAGGATAAACAACCGAATTCTTATTTTTAATTAAATTCTCAAGCGTATAAAGTTCGGATTTAACTCCCTCAATTTGATTTTCAATAAAGTGCATCTCATCATTGTAATGATTGATTGCGATTACGTATTGATATAATCTGTATCTGACCAAAGGAATTTCAACTTCTTCACTTTGTGCTTTAAAATTGACATTTTCAAAAAACTGAACAGCTTCAAAACTGGTATATCCAAATAGATTTTGTGCAGTTTCTTCAATAGGATCATTGGTTTTTTCACAATCGAAAACTGAAGAGAAATCATGAAGAATATCCGTTATTTTATGATCAATAATGAATTGCTTTACCGGTTCAGAATTGGGAAACTTAATTTCAAATTCATTCAGGTTTTTCACCTCAATTCCTGCGATTGCATTCACCGCAATAAAAGAGAAGTTATTATCTATGTTTTTAGAATCTGAACTTTCCAAAAGGATTGTATCTCTGAATTTATCACGGATTTGCAGATAAATATTCATCGGAGTTTGAAGATCTCCTAATGTTTTTTTCGAAACAGTTTTTACTTTTATTTTTTTGTTAAACATTTGCTGTTTTATTTTGTTTTGATAGTAAATAATAAAAAAAAGACTTCAACGGAATCCGTCAAAGTCTTTATATTTTGTTTTATCTTATTTTGTTGTAAGAGTAGCTATACATTTAGCAACATGATAATAACTTCAGACCCGACGAAGAGTTTGAAAGCCACCACCAAAAATTATTGCTCGTATTAAACATGGGACAAATGTAGAAAATTTTTTATTATAAAAACGATAAAAAATAAAAATTAAAAAAACTTAAGATAAAATTAACTATTTCAATTGTTGTAATTCTTTCTTCAGTTCTTCTATTTTTAGTTGATAGTTTTTATCATCATATATCTGTACGTAATCCTCTAATGCTGAGATGTATTCTTTTATAAACTCTTTATTGGTTGGGTCTGCTTCATATTTAATTTTTGCACTATTTACAGGAGCCTGTTTTTCATATTGTCGCAACCTTTTACCTTCTTCAGATTCATTGTAAAGAATAACGATATTCTTTTCATATCCTGGAATGTATTTTACCGGAAAAGATTGATTGACATTAGGAATTCGTATGGCATTTTCAATAGGGTATATCGCTGCAGAGGTTGTTGAGAAATAAGTTGAGACATATTTGCCATCCTGCTTCTTTACAATAGCTTCGTAATCGTGAATATATTGTTCATTTAAAGTAGAGTTTGTTTCAACATCTGATGTAATAATTGCTGTACTTTCAATGCCGTACCTATTGAGAAACCATGCATTTAGAAATTGTCCGGTAACTCCATTAGCAATTGCCAGAGGAATAATAGGAAGAAGTAGCCACCATTTTTTTGTAAGAAATGAAAGCAAACAGAAAAATACAAGGAGAAGTATCACAGTATAAAAACCGTGATGACTCGTGAAAAATAGTATTTTAGAAATGGATATCATGTTTTAAAATTAAAATTTTTATTTAAATGAAAGATGATTTAATGATAATATTCCAGAGAGATTATTATTAAAAGGGATATTTATCATCACTTTAAAAATATATTTTTTATACTTTTGCTTAAATTTTATAGAAAAAATAATGAAAAAAGTATTAGCACTTGCATTTATCGGAGGTTTATTAGTTGTAAACTGCAAAAAGAAACCAGATCATTCACTACAAGATAGCAACACAATGCTTGAAGAGCCTGAAGCAACTACTGTTGTTGATTCTACTAAAGCTAAACCTGCTACGGCTGCTGCACCTGTTGCTGCAACACCAGCACCAGCTGCTAAAACCGACTCTACGGCGAAAAAATAATGAAGAAATTATTTTTGACAGGATGTGTAGGATTTTTAATTCTTTCCTGTTCCAAAAAAGAAAATACACCTGTTGATGCCACACCTTCAGAGACCGCTGTTGTTTCTGAACCTGCTAAAACTAATCTTTCGGGAGATCAAATTATCGAAACGCTAGATTGTACTGGGTGTCATACGGTTAATGAGAGAATGATAGGACCTTCATATCAGGAAATAGCAAATAAATATTCAGAAAAAGATATTGAAATACTGGCTTCCAAAATTATTGAAGGCGGAAGCGGGGTTTGGGGAAGTGTTCCTATGCAGCCCCATCCTCAGGTATCTAAAGAAGATGCAAAAAAAATGGTAGAATATATCTTAAGTCAGAAGAAATAAAATATGTCTACTGAAAAATCCAGTCTGCACACAAGAAATCTGCATCGCAATCCTTATGATTTTGATCAGCTTATTTCCTGTGTGCCAGAACTGAAACAGTATGTCTTTGTTAATGCTTATCAATCAGTAACCATTAATTTCAGTATTCCTAAAGCGGTCAAGCTACTTAATAAAGCGCTGTTATTACATTTTTATAATATTAAGGATTGGGATATTCCAGAGACGAATTTATGCCCTCCAATTCCTGGCCGTGCTGACTACGTACATTATATTGCTGATTTATTAGCTGACCAACTAAATGATATTCCCACAGGAATTGCTGTAAAAGGTGTAGATATTGGAGTAGGAGCGAATCTTGTGTACCCTCTAATTGCTCATAGATCTTATGGCTGGAAGATGTTGGGAACCGATATCAATAAAGCTTCTTTAGAAAATGCACAGCGGATTTTAGATCAGAACCCGGATTTATCAACCGTTATTCAATTAAAGCAACAACCTGATTCCACTCATATATTTAAAAATATCATTGATAATGGCGATAGATTTACATTTTCTATGTGTAATCCGCCCTTTCATGATTCTGAAGAATCTGCGTTAAAAGGAAACATCAGGAAAACGAAAAATCTCAATAAATCAAAGGTTCAAAAGCCTTTACTTAATTTTGGTGGGCAACAGTCAGAATTATGGTGTGAGGGAGGAGAGTTGGCTTTTATCACAAAGATGATCAATGAAAGTATATCCTATTCATCCCAAATTCTATGGTTTACATGCCTGGTTTCCAAAAAAGATAATTTACATAAGCTTACCACGCTTTTACAAAAAGTGAAAGCAATAGACGTAAAAATCATTGATATGGCTCAAGGTCAAAAGATAAGCAGGATGTTGGCCTGGACATTTATTCCTCAGCAAGATCGTAAAGCCTGGTTTTAAATTTTAAACGAGAATCTGTTTAATTTGCCCTATACTTATGAAGGCGAAATCGCTGATTTGAAAAAATGTTAATTTGCAAAACTGAAAATTCATTGAATCGGTATCATTTTCGAAGAAAAATATCTTGCATTCTAACCTTGTTATTGAAAATTTTTTAGATTCTTTACTTTTAACTACAATAATATTGCCTTGTCATTTCGAACGTAGTGAGAAATCTCTTAATTGTCTTAACAACTTAATCAACCCTTAACAGTTTAGAAAAATAAGTCTGTCAAAACAGTCATTTAATAACTTCCAGCATCCAGTTTCTTTCCCTCCCAGCCTAAGTGCTCTATATTTACATTCTTCTCTTCTAAGCTCTATTTGAATTAAGTTTTAGAATCGACTTGATGTGAAATAAATTATATTTCTAAGAAAACACATTGATGATGAATTCAAAAATGCCTAAATTTGTACGCTTTTAGAAAAATAAGAAATGCAATTATCAGAACAAGAAATCATTAGAAGAGAAAAGCTTAATAAGCTTGTTGAAATGGGAATCAATGCGTTCCCGGCAGATGAATACAAAATTACAGATACAACAGAATCTATAAAACAGGATTTTTCTGAAAGTAAACAGGTGAAGATTGCTGGTAGATTAATGTCCCGAAGAATTCAAGGGAAGGCTTCTTTTGCTGAATTGCAAGATTCTACAGGTAAAATTCAGGTGTATTTCAACAGAGACGAAATCTGTACCGGAGAAGATAAAACGTTATATAACGAAGTATACAAACATCTTTTAGATATCGGAGATATCATCGGTATCGAAGGAGAGTTATTTACCACACAGGTAGGGGAGAAAACGGTATTAGTGAAAAACTTTACCCTTCTTACCAAAGCGCTACGCCCTCTTCCACAGGCTAAAACAGATGAGAACGGAGTGATACACGACGGATTTAATGATCCTGAATTAAGATACAGACAGCGTTATGTCGATTTAACGGTAAACCCACATATTAAAGAAATTTTTGTGAAGAGAACAAAATTGTTCAATGCCATGAGAACATTCTTTAATGATGCCGGATATTTTGAAGTAGAAACCCCGATTCTTCAGTCAATTCCTGGAGGAGCTGCTGCAAAGCCGTTTATTACGCATCATAATGCTTTAGATATTCCATTATATTTAAGAATTGCAAATGAGCTTTATCTTAAAAGATTGATCGTTGGTGGATTTGATGGAGTTTACGAGTTTTCCAAAAACTTCAGAAATGAAGGGATGGACAGAACGCACAATCCTGAATTTACGGCAATGGAGATCTATGTAGCTTACAAAGACTACAATTGGATGATGGATTTCACAGAAAAACTATTGGAATTCTGTGCAACGAAAGTGAATGGAAATGCTGAATCTACTTTTGGAGAGCATAAAATTAACTGGAAAGCACCTTACCCAAGAGTTTCTATGACTGAAGCGATCCTAAAATATACAGGTTTCAATATTACAGGTAAAACTGAACAGGAATTGTTTGATTTTGCTAAATCTATTGGAATTGATGTTAATGAAACGATGGGTAAAGGAAAATTGATTGATGAAATATTTGGTGAGAAATGTGAAGGAAACTTTATTCAGCCAACTTTCATTACCGATTATCCAATTGAAATGTCTCCACTGACAAAAAAACACAGAAGCAAAGAAGGTTTAACAGAACGTTTTGAGCTAATGGTTTGTGGAAAAGAGATTGCTAATGCTTATTCTGAGTTAAATGATCCAATTGATCAGAGAGAGCGCTTCGAAGCACAAATGACCCTTTCTGAAAGAGGAGATGATGAGGCAATGTTTATCGATCAGGATTTCTTAAGAGCCTTGGAATATGGTATGCCACCAACTTCAGGACTAGGAATCGGTATGGACAGATTGATCATGTTCTTAACTGATAATGCATCTATCCAGGAAGTACTATTCTTCCCTCAGATGAGACCTGAAAAAGCAGTTCCTCAAATCGAGTTAGGAGAAGATGAAAAAGTAATTCTTGAGATTTTGAATTCTCAGGAAGAGCCATTCTCATTAGCTGAAGTGAAAGAAAGAAGTCAGTTATCCGGAAAAAAATGGGATAAGGCTTCTAAGACTTTAACTAAAAATAATCTGGTTAAAGTTGAAAAAATTGATGAGAACGTTTTGATGAAATTGGTTTAAAAATTTCACAATAACACATAAATTAAATCCTGAAATATCTTCAGGATTTTTTTTGCTACAAACTATAAATTGACATTTTCCGTTCTTTAGAAAACTCAATTTCGATGAAAATTTTCGTTTTATTTTTTCTGTTCCAATGCATTGTTATTCAATCACAAATGATTGAATCAGTTTATTTTGCACATGATAGGTACAAACTTGATAAACAATCCGAAAAGAAATTAGATAGTTTAGCTCAATTAAAAGGTAATTTAAGATTCAGGATTTTTGGAAACTGTGACTCAATAGGAAGTATGCATTATAATAAAGTATTGTCTGAAAACAGAGCAAATGTGGTTAACAGGTATTTACAGACAAGAATTAAAAGTAATATTACTCTTGAAAACGTTGTTGGTTTGGGTGAGGAAAAGCAAATCAATGATAACAGCTCAGAAGAATTACGGGGGAAAAACAGGAGAGTAGATATTTTTATCGATAGAGAATGGGCTAAAGGTGAAAAAATTTCAGGAAAAACTCCTCCAAGCTTTGTAGATGTGAGTGTTTCTGAGATGAAGATTCAAAATACATATTCACTTCCTAATGTTAATTTTATTGGTGGTCGTCATGTCTGGCTTCCCGGAGGTAATGAAACTATCGTTAAGTTGCTTAAAATATTGAGAGATAATCCAACCATGCAGGTTGAGTTGCAAGGACATATCTGCTGTGATTATGATAATTTTGATGGTGAAGATCTTGATTTGGGTACTTTTAATCTTTCACATACGAGAGCTAATTCCATAAAGGAGTTTCTCCAAATGCAAGGAATAGACTCCAGCCGTATAAAAGCAAGCGGGCAGGGACATCTTAATCCGGTTGCTTATCCCGAACAAACAGATGCGGACCGGATCAAGAATAGGAGAGTTGAAATTGTTTTGCTTAAAAAATAATCTTTTACTTTCTTAGTTTACTAAATGAGGCCATCAGATAAAATAAAAACGGCAGTATAAACAAAGACCCTAACATCAGTGCCCATCCTAAAGCCGAAATTGTTTTCGGAGCAGCCACATGTTCCAATAATGAAAGATGTTGACCGTTTCCTAATAAAATTATATTAGGATTATGCTGAT
This sequence comes from Chryseobacterium paridis, assembly GCF_016595215.1. Lineage (GTDB taxonomy): Bacteria > Bacteroidota > Bacteroidia > Flavobacteriales > Weeksellaceae > Chryseobacterium > Chryseobacterium paridis. The sequence continues at coordinate 55,131 of NZ_JAENHK010000008.1, forward strand.
AGGTTGCCGCTACTAAAATCATAATAACCTGGAATCCAGCTAATGCCCTTACAGGTAATAATTTTCGCTGTTTCATGGCACGGAAAATTAATAATAAAGCAATGGTAGCAAAAGCAATAGCCATAATCCCCAGTGGTTTTGAGAACACCCATTTTACTAAAGGAATTCCCGAAAGATAAGCTGAAAGGAAAACCAATGCACCTGTAATGACCACAAAGAGCATTGTTTGCTTTGATTTTCTGATCATTAAATTTAATTCCAATCTATCCGTTGTTTCTCTTAATGAAAATATAGAAGCGAGATAGGCACAAAGAGATACCGTAAATAATCCTACAGCAACTCCAAACCAGTTCAGCCAACTAAAAACATACAGGTCTAAAAAGGTAGTTGCATCAGGGTTTATAGATTGGGAAACCGTGGCCGCAGCTATTAATCCTAAGAAAAAAGGTGTCAGAAGACTTGCATAATAGAAAATATGAGTATATAAAAACTGCCAGTCATCCTTTACGGCATCGTAATGTCTGAATGTAAAAGCTGTACCTCTTGCAATAATTCCTACGAGCATCAATACTAAAGGAATATGAAGATAGGTGGACATTGTGGTGTAAATTTCAGGGAACCCCACAAATAAGATAACAATTGCAATAATGAGCCACATATGATTTGCCTCCCAAACAGGAGCGATTGATTCATACATGATTTCTTTTGTTTTATGGCGGGATTTTTTATTGGTGAACATTTCAACAATTCCGGCACCGAAATCTGCTCCTCCTAAGATAACATACAGGCAAATTGACAGCCATAGAAAACCTATAACAACATAGATCATGATTTCGTATTTTTAGAATTAAACTGAATATCGGTAGGGTCATAAAGTTTCGGAACCATTTGTATCTGCCTTTTTAAAAGGAAAATTAAAATCAATGATAACGAAACGAAAATAGCTGTAAAGAAATAGAAGGAATACTGGATTCCCGGCATTGGTGTAACAGCATCGACTGTTCGCATGATTCCATAGATGATCCAGGGTTGTCTGCCAACTTCAGTAACTGTCCAGCCAGCTTCCAGTGCAATATATCCGAAAGGAGTAGCGATAAGGAAAGTTTTTAATAACCAGTTTTTACTAAGCCATTCTTTCCTGAAGAAAAAGGAGTATACATACAAGATACCAATACAAATCATAACCACGCCGAAGAATATCATAATCTGGAAAGAATAATGAACGACAGCAACAGGTGGCCATTCATCTCTTGGAAAATCTTTTAGTCCCTTTACTTCTGCGTTGAAGTCATTACTGACTAAAAAGCTTAATACTTTAGGAATTTTTAATGCATATTTTATTTCACCTTTCTTTTCATCCGGAATTCCTCCGATGACAAAAGAGGCGCCTTTTTCTGTTTCAAAATGTGCTTCCATTGCTGCTAATTTAATAGGCTGTCTTTTGGCTACAGACTTAGCTGCAATATCACCACTTAAAGGAGCACCAAATGCACCAATCAGAGCAAAACCAGCTGCAATTTTAAAAGCTTTGGTATGGAACTCTACATTTCTCTTTCTCATAATTAAAAAAGCATGAACACCTGCTACAGCAAATCCTGTCGCACAAAAAGCAGCTACTGTCATATGTAAAGCCTGTGGAAACCATGCTTCATTAAACATAGCTTTAATTGGGTCTATATTTACGTATTGTCCATTGATATAATCAAAGCCTGCCGGGGAATTCATCCATGCATTAGCCGCAACCACTAAAATTCCAGAAGCTAATCCGCTAAGTCCAACTAAGAAACCACAAAACCAGTGGAACCATTTATTGAATTTATCCCATCCATAAAGGAAAAAACCAATAGCAATAGCCTCTATAAAAAATGCCGTTCCCTCAAGGGAAAATGGCATCCCAAAAATTGGTCCTGCATGTTTCATGAACTGTGGCCAGAGAAGTCCAAGCTCAAAAGAAAGCATTGTTCCTGAAACGGCACCCGTAGCAAATAAAATGGCTACTCCCTTGCTCCATGCCTTTGTAAGTCCTTTGTAGACCTCATTTTTTGTTTTAAGGTATTTCCAGTGGGCAAAAGCCATTAAAAAAGGCATCACCATTCCCACACAGGAGAAAATGATGTGAAAGCCCAGGGACATGGCCATCTGTGCACGTGCGGCAATGAAATCGTCCATAATATCAATTTTTGAGTAAATAAATTTAAGCATTAATTATAGAAGAGCGCATGATTAAAAACAGTTCATATTCATGAAATAGATAATAACTTTGTTCTTTTTTAATAAAAAAAGAGGCTTCATTTTGTTGAAAACTCTGTCTTTTTTTGACATATTTTAACTTTCATATTTCGAAAAAAATCACGATATTTGTAGGTCTTTGCAAAAAATGAGACAGGAGACATTTAGGTGTGTGATAAGAGACTAAAAATCAAGTATTAAGTCTCAGATCCCAGATCTTTTAATCTCAAATCTAAAAAATAATATGAGTCAGAAACAATATACAGCTAGTAGTATTCAGGCATTGGAAGGAATGGAGCACGTTCGTATGCGTCCTTCAATGTACATTGGTGATGTAGGAGTAAGAGGTCTTCATCATTTGGTTTATGAAGTAGTAGATAACTCTATTGACGAAGCGTTGGCAGGATACTGCGACACTATTTTCGTTAGCATTAAAGAAGGAAACGGAATCGAGGTGATGGATAACGGTAGAGGTATTCCGGTTGACTTCCACGAAAAAGAACAAAAATCTGCTCTTGAAGTTGTAATGACGAAAATTGGAGCAGGTGGTAAGTTTGATAAAGATTCTTACAAGGTTTCCGGAGGTCTGCATGGTGTAGGGGTATCGTGTGTGAATGCACTTTCTAACCAAATGATCACTACCGTTTACAGAGACGGAAACATTTATCAGCAGATATATTCCAAAGGAAAAGCACAAACTGAAGTTGAAGAGATAGGGAACAGTGACAAAAGAGGAACTAAACAGTTTTTCCAGCCTGACGATACTATCTTTTCGGAATTGGTTTATAACTATGATACCTTAGCAAGCAGACTAAGAGAACTTTCTTATCTTAATAAGGGAATTACGATTACACTTACCGACGAAAGAGAAGTATTGGAAGACGGATCTTTCAAAACAGAAATTTTTCATTCTGAAGGAGGGTTAAAAGAATTTGTTGCTTACATCGACGGGAACCGTGAATCTATCATGGAGAATGTAATTTTCATGGAAGGTGAAAGAGACGAGATCCCAGTAGAAGTGGCGATGCGTTATAATACATCATTCAACGAAAATCTTCACTCTTATGTAAATAATATCAATACCCATGAGGGAGGTACTCACCTTGCAGGTTTCAGACGTGCATTAACGAGAACTTTGAAGAAATATGCTGATGATTTAGGAATTCCTCAGAAAGAAAAGGTAGAAATTACAGGGGATGACTTCCGTGAAGGTCTTACAGCAGTAGTTTCAGTAAAAGTGATGGAACCTCAGTTTGAAGGACAGACAAAAACCAAATTAGGGAACTCCGAAGTTTCTGGTGCTGTTGATAAAATTGTAGGGGAAATGCTTACTAACTTCCTGGAAGAAAATCCGAATGAGGCAAAAATTATCGTTCAAAAGGTAGTTTTAGCAGCAAAAGCAAGACAAGCAGCTAAGAAAGCTCGTGAGATGGTTCAGAGAAAATCACCTATGGGTGGTTCCGGACTTCCTGGGAAGCTATCTGACTGTTCATCAAAAGATCCTGAAGAATCTGAACTTTTCTTAGTAGAGGGAGATTCCGCAGGTGGAACAGCAAAACAAGGTAGAGACAGACATTTTCAAGCTATTCTTCCGTTAAGAGGTAAAATTTTGAACGTAGAAAAATCTATGCTTCATAAAGTATACGATAATGAAGAGATCAAAAATATCTATACGGCTCTTGGAGTTTCTGTAGGTACAGAAGAAGATAGCAAAGCATTGAATATGGTTAAATTGAGATATCACAAGATCGTAATCATGACCGATGCTGATATTGATGGTTCTCACATTTCTACTCTGATCCTGACATTCTTCTTTAGATATATGAAAGAGTTGATCGAAAATGGTTACATTTATATCGCTCAACCACCTTTGTATCTACTAAAGAAAGGAAATAAAAAGATTTATGCTTATAACGAAAAAGAGCGTGAAGAATTTACATTGGAGATGTCTCCAGACGGAAAAGGTGTTGAGGTACAACGTTACAAAGGTCTTGGGGAAATGAATCCTGAGCAGCTTTGGGAAACAACATTAAATCCTGAACATAGAATTTTAAAACAGGTAACTATTGATAATGCTGTAGAAGCAGACAGTGTATTCTCTATGTTGATGGGAGATGAAGTTCCGCCAAGAAGAGAATTTATCGAGAAAAATGCAAAATATGCTAAGATTGATGCTTAACATTTAATCTTATAAATAATAAAAAAGACTTCAGAAATGGAGTCTTTTTTTATGTGTTAAAATTAAATTTTAACATTTGTTAAGATTTTATTACTTTTGCTCGATTTTAATAAGCAATGATGAAAATTCTAACTATTGGCGCTCTATGTGCAGCTTCTTTTTATTATGCTCAGAATTATCCTGTTTCAGCAATTCCGGAAAATTTGAAAAAAGATGCTCATGTTGTTATTCGAAAAGATTTCACAACAATTCAAATTAATAAGATTGATGAAATCAAATACCAGTTCAACATGGTAAAGACTGTCTTGAATAAAGATGGTGACTCTGAAGCACAGGTGTATATTCCTTATGAAAAGGGAGATCATGTTTCAGATGTTAAAGTAACAGTTTACGATGAATCAGGTAAAAAAGTAAAATCCTATTCGAAATCTGACTTTGGTGATTTTGCGAATAATTCTCAGGGAGTGTTTTATTCAGATAGCCGATTTTTAGCATTATCCTATACACCTACGCAATATCCTTATACTGTTGAGTTTTCATATCAGATAACAGATCAGAATACCATTTTTATTCCTGATTTTATACCGTTTACTGATACTAATATTTCATTAGAAGAAAGTCAGTTTAAGATCATCAACAATTCCGGGATTGAGCTTCGTACAAAAACATATCCATCTCCATACAATTATACATCCGTTACGGAAAGTAATGATGGAACAGGAAAAGTATATTCCTATAAAAATGTTCCTGCTATCGATGATGCTTTTTTGCTTCCAAAGCCAATAAAGATTTTACCTAAAGTGAGTTTCGCTTTGGCTAAATTTAACCTTGAAGGAAAACAGGGGAATATAACAAACTGGAAAGATTTTGGATCATGGTATTATAGCAATATTTTGCAACCGGTATCTGTTTCCACCCCATCTATAAAAGCTGAGGTAGCAGCACTCCAATTAAAAGGAACAACAGAAGAAAAGGTGAAAAAACTTTACCAGTATATGCAGAGTAAAACCAGGTATATTTATGTTGGTCTTGGAATTGGAGGTTGGCAGCCTATGATGCCGGATGAGGTGCAAAAGAAGGGGTATGGTGATTGTAAGGGGTTGTCTAATTATATGAAAACACTCCTTGATGAGGCTGGAATTCCATCATATTATTGTAAAATTAACTCTGGCTCTTCACCGGTTTCTTTTGATAAAGACTTTCCGAAAATGGGTGGTAATCATATTATTTTAATGGTTCCTACTGAAAAAGGAAATATCTGGTTGGAAAATACCTCTCAGCAAATTGCTTTTAATCATTTAGGTTACACTACTACAGATAGGAATGTTCTTATGGTTAAAAAAGAAGGAATTGAAGTTGTAGATACTCCTTCTTATTCTGCTGAACAAAGTAAGGAGAAGCAATTGCTTAAAATCAACCTTAATGAGGATAACAGTATTTCCGGGGAAGGTAATTTTTCTTACACAGGAATTCAATATGACAACAATCTGTCTTTGGTTACCATGTCGCCTAAGGAAAGAAATGAAGCTGTGAAAAATCTTTTGGATGTTCTGCATTTTGAAACAATTGAGATGAAGAATTTTCTTAATGATAGAGATAATGCCGTTGCAAAATATGATCTTAATTTCAAAGCGAGTAATTATTCAAAAAATGCTGGAAATAGCATGATTTTCAGAGCTGTTCCCATTTATTCTAATACTATTTACAGAACCGAAGCAAACAGGGAATTACCTTTTGAGTTAAGACAATCTTTTGAAGATGAGTATGAAATTAACTTTGCAATTCCTAAGAATTTTAAAATTGATGAAATTCCTGAAAATATTGTTCTTAATTCGGAATTTGGAACATACAAATTGAGTTTTGTTAAAAATGGCGAAGAATTAAAAGTAAGCAGAACTATTAAAATTAACAAAGGTCTTTTTCCAAAAGAAAAATATAACGATTATGTTAATTTCAGAAAAAAAACAATCAACATGGATAACTCTAAAATTTTAATTACTAAAATCTAAGCATGAAAAAAATTATATTTATCATTTTTAGTTCTGTCAATATTATCAGCATAAGCGCTCAGAAGCAGGAGTTTCTGAATCCGCCCAAGTTTAATGATGCTGACTTATCAAAGCAGAAATCCTTACTTGATGAAAATGCTCCCGCTGAAATTTTATATAAATCAGTACATTTTAACATCGATTCTAATACAGGAACTTTACAAAAAAAAGCATTTTACAGAGTAAAGATCTATGATAAAGAAAAAGCAGAAGATTGGTTGAATCTTGAAATTCCACTTTATCAGAGTGGTAGCGATCAGGAAAGTGTATCTAAGATCAAAGCTTTTACTTATAATCTTGAAAACGGAGCTGCTGTTGCAACAAAAGTAGACAAAAGCTCAAAGTACAAGAGTAAAGAAAATAAGTATATATCAATAACAAAGTTTGCATTTCCCAATGTCAAAAATGGATCTGTTATTGAATATCAATATGAGGTTAACTCTCCATTTTTATTTGCTATACCGGAAATATTAATAGAATCAGATACCCCATCATTATATACAGAATATGTACTAGACAGTCCTTCTAATATTTCCTATAACATCAATTATACAGGATCATTAAATCCTAAATACAGACAAGTGGAGGAAAAGATGTTATATGGTACCAATTATAGAACCTATAGATTCGGTTTTGAAAATCTTAAAGGTTTTAAAACTGAGAAGTTTGTAAAAAATGACAGAAATTACAGGACTAAGGTGAGTGCAGAACTGCATTCTACTAATTTTAGAGAATTAAAATTATACTCGTCCTCATGGGAGAAGATCAAAGATAGGCTGTATGAAAATGAAGACTTTGGGGATGAATTGAAAAGGACAAAACTTGCCAAGGAAAATATGCCTGCAGGAATTTCCGGATTAAATGATACTGAAAAAGCGGATGCTATTTTTAAATATGTTCAAAAGACATTCACCTGGAATAAAGAATTCGGAGTAAAGACAGATGAAGGGATCAAAAAAATGTTGGAAACAAAAACAGGGAATGCTGCTGAGATCAATCTTTTTTTGATTATGATGTTAAGAGAAGCAGGAATAAAAACTGATCCTTTAGCTATTTCTACAGTGGGTCACGGAATGATAAACCTGGCTTCCCCGAATGTTTCTAATTTCAATTTTGTGTTGGCAGCAGTAAAAATTAATGATCAGTTTCATTTGTATGATGCTACATCAAAACAATCTTCAATGGATATGCTTCCCCCAAGAGACTGGAACCAGTTTGGGATCTTAATATCCAAAGACAAAGTACAGCAATTGTCTATGATCAATGCAAAACCAAGCTTTACCAATCTTACAGCGGTGGCTAAAATAAATGAAGATGGAAGCATTTCAGGTACATACTCTGACAAAGACACCGGAAGTTATGCTATGTTTGCGAAAGAAAGTTATGATGAGAATATGGAGAAGTATAAAAAGCAGTATAAAGAGAACTTTGCGTTGGACTTTACAAATATTGATTCTAAGGTTCTTGAAAATGGTGATTTTGAAAGTACAATGAATTTTTCATCTGATAACCTGATCGACAAAATAGGAAAGAAGATGATCATCAATCCAATGTTGTTTCTCAATAAGAACTCTAACGAGTTTGACCAAACCGAAGCAAGACTGTATCCAATTGAATTTTTTTCAGCATATACCAGAACTAAGAAAGTGATCTTTGAAATCCCAAATGGTTATGTTATTGAGGAGATGCCTAAGAATAAAAAGATTGTCACGGATGACAAAGAAATTGAGTATAGTTATATAGCAGTACAAAATGGGAATAAATTAGAAGTAACTTCTACGACTAAAGTAAGCAGCCCTGATTATCCCAAGGAATATTATCCGGCATTTAAACAGATTTGGGGAGTCGTTTCAAAAAGTGAGAACCAGGTCATAAGTTTAATTAAAAAATAACTGAAAAAGCTTCTAGATTATAGAAGCTTTTTTTTATATTTGATCAAACCAATAAAAATTAATAATATGTTAACTATTTTACAAACAGATCCTTATGATGGGATGGATTCCGCTGCTGCAGCTGGAATCGGAATTGGAATGATGATTTTTTATTTAATTATATATCTATTTTATGGATATTGTATGTATAAAATATTTCAGAAAGCAGGACGTCAAGATGCCTGGGCTGCATTTATTCCTATTTACAATATAATCGTTCTTCTTGATATTGTTAAAAAGCCAGTGTGGTGGATTATTTTATTTTTCATTCCATTTGTTAATTTATTCGCATCCTGGATGGTAAACGATGGACTGGCGAAAGGCTTTGGTAAAGAAACACCTTTATATACCATTCTATTATTCTTCCTTGGATTTATCTTTATTCCTGTATTGGCATTTAACGATGATAAATTTGATGGACAGAGAATTCCAACAACTTAGAAAAAAAATAAGAAATAATTTTAAAACCATTCATCTTTTGAATGGTTTTTGTATTGATAAGAAAAATTTAAATTATGAAAAACATAATAGCTGCTTTAGCACTTTCCTCATTCTTCGTTTTCTCTGCATGTAAAAAATCTGAAAATAAAAATGTACCTGCAGAAAAAACAGAAAACAATCAAACTGAAAAATTTGTGATTGATTCAGTTAAAGTTAATGATTCTATAAAGATCAGTGATTCCTTAGGTGTAAAGTATACTTCCAGATTTCTGGTGTTTCCATCAATAAAAGATCAGAAACTTTTAGATAGCATTTATTTTTATAATAAAGGACTTAAAGATTTTTCTAAGAATGGAGTTCAGTCTTATCTGGAAAATGAGAAAAAGGACTATTTCAATTCTATGAAAAAAGAAGCTAAAGATCTAGGGGTATCATTTCCGCAAGACTGGTACACCAGCTTATATATGAATTGGAAATCTACAACCAATGATTATATGCATATTGAATATGTTTCAAGTGCTTATCAGGGTGGAGCTCATGATAATTATGGATTTGCAGAACGTGTGTTTGATTTGAAAAATAATAAAAAGCTTGAACTGGAAGAGATAACCACTATGCCTAAAAAACAGATTGAAGGGATCCTTAAGAAAAATATTAACAAGGTTCATAGCGGAACAATGGACGAAAAAGGAGAAGTGAAAAACTCAGATATGCTTTTAGTAGATGTAATCCCTGCGACCAATAATTTCTATTTTGACGATAAAAACCTGTATTTCCATTACAGTCCTTATGAAATTGCTGCCTTTGCTGCAGGAGATATTACAATTCCTGTTTCGTGGGAAGATCTTAAAGGTACATTAAAACCTGAGTTTAAAGAAAGAATGAAAATTAAATAATAAAAAATGCTTCCAAATCAGGAAGCATTTTTTAATTTTGCCACAATGGAAAAAGTAGCTTTTATCATCAACCCGTTTTCTGCCAAAAAAAATTATCAGCCATTTCTCAATGAGCTGAAAAAAAAGGTAGAAAATCCCTTATACTACATTTCGGAATCTATTCAGGGAACAGATGATTTTATTGAAAAATATTTCAATGAAACTGATATTTTCGTTGCGATAGGAGGTGATGGAACGATTTCAACAGTGGCCAGAAAACTAATCAACACTACTAAGATTTTGGCTATTTTTCCGGCAGGTTCCGGCAATGGTTTTTCCAACGAAACCCAATTTAGCAAAAATCTGGATGAACTACTTACGAAGATAAAAAGTAAAAAATCCAGAAAAATAGATACTTTCACGGTGAATGAGCGTCTTTCAATTAATGTTTCAGGAACAGGGTTTGACGGAAAGGTTGTGAAAGAATTTGAAAAAACGGATCGTGGTTTTAAAAACTATATTAAAGTTTCTCTGAAAACATTCTTTAATTATAAGCCGATTAAAGTTAAGTTCGTAGATGAAGCCTATCAACAGTACAACGGAAGATATTTAATGTTGAATATCGCCAATACCCGCCAGTTTGGGAACAACGCATACATTGCTCCTAATGCGAGTAAAAGCGATGGATTGGTTGATATGGTTTTGGTTAAAAAGTTCCCACTGACCTATTCAGCATTATTTGCTTATAGGATGTTTACCAAGAAGTTGAAAGATGATGATTATGTCACCTATCTTCCGGTTTCAGAGATTGAATTTAGTGTCAATACTAAAAACTGGCACCTGGATGGCGAATTTAACAAGATAAAATCTCCTATTCATGTTAAAGTGCTTCCAGCGAGCTTAACAATCTTAATCTAAATACCACCGTCAGTTCGAGTATTTTTCTGAGCGAAGCGAAAAAAAATGTATCGAGAACCTTTAACGAGAAAAATAAACAAAATCTTTTACCAGGCTACAGTTTAGCAGAATATTTTCCTGTCAGACTTCTAATTTCTTTTCAATCTCGTGGGGATGATTTAAAGAGTATTGCAGCTGATCCTTATCCAATTGTTTTTCCCAATTGGCTACTACTACAGTAGCTACAGAATTCCCAATAACATTAGTCAGTGCCCGGCATTCGCTCATAAATTTGTCTATTCCTAATATCAATGTCATTCCGGCGATGGGAATTTCAGGGACAACAGCTAATGTAGCTGCTAATGTTACAAAACCAGCTCCGGTGACTCCGGCAGCACCTTTTGAACTTAACATTGCGACAAGTAGCAGCATCAATTGTTTTTCAAGTGGCAAATGAATATTAAGAGCCTGTGCTATAAATAATGAGGCCAGTGTCATATAGATATTGGTACCATCAAGATTGAAGGAATAGCCTGTTGGTACTACCAAACCAACAATTGCTTTAGAACACCCTGCGTTTTCCAGCTTTTCCATAATTCCCGGTAATGCAGATTCTGAAGAACTGGTTCCTAGTACCAAAAGAAGTTCTTCTTTAAGATAGAACATCAGTTTAAAAATGCTAAAACCATTGTACCACGCAACGGCACCCAATATTAAAACAACAAATAATATAGAAGTAATATAAAATGTACCTACCAAAAATAATAGATTGAGAACAGAATGAAGACCATACTTTCCGATTGTAAATGCCATTGCTCCAAAAGCTCCAATAGGAGCGAGCTTCATAAGCATATGGACTATTTTAAAAACAGGAGTTGCCAGATCTTGCAGGAAGCTGGTTACTTTCTGACTTTTTTCTTTGGTTAAAACCAGGGCGACCCCCATTAAAATGGCTACAAGTAAAACCTGAAGAATATTTTCGCCTACTAATGGACTGAAGAGTGTTTCAGGAATTATATTCATCATAAATCCTGTAAGGGTAGAATCGTGTGCCTTTTGCTGATACTGGGAAACATCACCTGAGAGTGTAGCGGGATCAATGTTTAATCCGGAACCGGGTTGCAGAATATTTCCAACGATCAAGCCAATAATTAATGCTAATGTTGAAAAAGTAAAGAAATAGATCATTGCTTTTACAGCAATTCTACCAACTTTTTTAAGATCGGTCATGTGAGCGATTCCTAATGTAAGTGTAATGAAGATAACTGGTGCAATGATCATTTTAACCAGTTTAATAAAGCCATCACCTAAAGGTTTCATCTTTTCTCCTAATTCGGGATAAAATCTGCCGAGAAGGATACCTGCAATAATGGCAATAATCACTTGAAAATAAAGTTGCTGATAGAATTTTTTTGCTTTCATTAAGGTGTTTTAATTTTTAAAAATGTAAAATAAGGGAAAAATATTGTGAAATATGATAGATGTTTCAATAAAAATATCTTCAATATGCAACTTTGGCAAAATAAAGTACATATTGAAGATATTTATCTATTATTCTAAAAGTATAATTATTCTATAGCTACAGAATCATCACCTCGCCCGTCAGCGACAGCATGAATATTTCCATTGGCATCAATCACAATCACTTCCATCTTTCCAAGTTGCTTTACTTTTTCGATAACGTAATTTTTAGCTTTAAGGTCAGAAATAGTAGATTCCGGGAAATTATTTTCCACAGATACAGTTTCGGGAAGCCACTGATGATGGAATTTTGGTGAATTTACAGAAATGTTGGCATCCAGTTTAAAATCGACTACATCTACAATCGTTTGATAAACAGACGTAGCGATCGTTGTTCCACCAGGAGTACCTACTACCATAAAAGGTTTGCCATTTTTTAATAATATAGTAGGAGTCATTGAAGAAAGCATTCGTTTATTAGGCTGGATGGAATTAGCTTCACCACCTACAGCACCAAACATATTGGGAACTCCTGGTTTTATGGAGAAATCGTCCATTTCATTATTTAAAAAGAATCCTCCACCTGATACAAGAACTTTGCTTCCATAATATCCATTGAGTGTGGTAGTAACCGATGCTGCATTTCCATCCTTGTCGATTACTGAAATGTGTGTTGTTTGCGTAGACTCCTTGGGTTGTGGTATGATTTTTCCAACTTCTGAACTCGGAGTTGCTTTAGAAAAACTGAAATTTTTCCATCTGTTTTTAAGATAATTATCGGAAATCAAATAACTGGTTTTGTCTTCTATAAAGTCAGGATCCCCCATGTATTCCGCACGATCAGCGTATGCTCTTCGTTCTGCTTCTACCATGATCTGAACAGCAGGAGTGGAGTTGATTTGATATTTTTCCAGATTTTCATAACTGGCCATTTTTAACATCTGAGCCAATAAAACCCCACCGCTGGACGGTAATGGCATAGAGACAACATTGTTTCCTTTATAATCAAATTCAAGTGCTTTTCTTTCGGCGACCTTATAATTTTTTAAATCTTCATAGGTGATAATACCATTTCCTCTTTTCATTTCGGAGATAATAAAATCAGCTGTTTTTCCCTCATAAAAACCTTTGGCTCCTAATTTTTGAATACGTTTCAGTGTTTCAGCAAGGTCTTTCTGGATAAGAAGATCTCCTGCTTTCCACTTCGTTTCTTTTACAAATAAAATAGTGGATTTATTATGCTTCTGAAAACTTTCTTTGTGAGTATTAAGCATATCTGCTTCCTTTTCCGTAATTGCAAAACCTTTTTCGGCTAAATCAATAGCTGGCTGAATGATTTTATCCATTGGAAGCTTACAATATGGTAAAGTAGCAAAAAATCCGGCAATGCTTCCAGGAATTCCTACTGCTAATCTTCCATTTTGAGACCAGTCAGTATTGGCTTTTCCATTTTTGTCAAGATACATGTCCTTGGAAGCCAGTTTAGGGGCAGTTTCCCTATAATCCAAAGTGAATTTCTCACCAGTATTTTTTACACCAACTAAAAAGCCGCCACCACCAATATTTCCGGCTTGAGGATAAACAACAGCTAAAGCATATTGAGTAGCAACAATAGCATCGTAAGCATTACCTCCCAATTTCAGCATTTTCGCCCCGGCCTCACTTGCGAGTGGATGTGCCGACACTACAACCCCTTTATTTTTTACTTTGACCTCTTTTACAATAGTAATGTCAGTAAACTGACTCCAATAAAGATTTGTGCTTACTACCAGCACAGCAAAAAATAATCTTTTCATATCATTTCCGTTTTTCTTAGAAACAAAAGTATAGATTTTTGATGAAAATCTTTCTTTTGAAAAGTGTAATTATTTTGTTTGTATTAAAAACGAACAGGTGTTAGTTTATATTTAATTTTTATTGATTTTAAATAGTTATTATGTAATAAAATTTGCTTTTTTTTAAGATTAAATTGTTTTTAAAAGATAATTCATTACTTTTGGAAAAAAAGCATATGATAAAAAATTACCAAAAGGCTACTTCTCTCGCTGCATTGTTTTTAGTTTCCGTATACGCGCATGCCCAGACAGATTCTACAAAAACAAAAAATATTGAGGAAATAAAAATTACACTGGGATCCAGAAACAAAGCAAGGGTGGCAACAGATACACCTGTACCTGTGGATGTGATCAATATCAGCTCACAATCGGTTATGACGCCACAAATGGATTTGAACCAGATTTTAAACTACGCCGCTCCTTCATTTACATCTAACTCAACCACCGTTGCGGATGGGACTGACCATATTGATCCTGCTCAATTAAGAGGGCTAGGACCTGATCAGGTATTGGTCTTATTAAACGGTAAAAGAAGACATACTTCATCTTTAGTAAATGTAAATGGTTCTCCCGGAAGAGGATCTGTAGGAACGGATTTAAATGCTCTTCCTGCCTTTGCAATTGAGCGATTGGAAGTATTAAGAGATGGAGCTTCAGCGCAGTATGGTTCTGATGCTATCGCGGGTGTTATTAATGTGATCATGAAAAAAAACACCAATGCCTTTACGGCTGCTATCACGGCGGGAGGATTCAATTCTAAAGGGTCAAATAATCATGACGGAGGATGGGATGGTGGTAAATATCAATTAGACCTTAATTATGGTACAGCTATAGGAAAGAAAGGATTCATCAATTTTACAGCAAGTTTAATGAAGAGAGATGATACACGAAGAGCCAACGCAGCTACCGGAGATATTTTTAATGCCTACAACGCTATTGAACGCAGAGCTTTGGAAAATGGAGTTAATATCTCTTCTCTTTTTAGTAATATTGGTAATACACCCAACTCACAGCAAATTGTTGATTATATTCATCAATATGCACAGAATGTGAGTTACTTCAATCCTTCTTTTCAGACGCAAATTCAAAATGCAAATACAATTACAGCTTTGCAAGGACTTTTACGCACAGATTTTACAGAAAATGAGTTGTCTTACAGAGGGCTTACCAGAAATGATTTAAACATGAGAGTTGGGCAGTCCAGGTTGACTTCGGGACAGTTTTTTATGAATTCTCAATTTGATTTATCATCATCTGTACAAGGGTATGCATTTGGGGGTATTTCATACAGAAGTGGTAATGCGGGCGGTTTTTATCGTAGACCGAATGACGTAAGAACGTCTACTTCAATTTATTCTAATGGGTTCCTTCCGGAAATTGCATCGGATGTTATTGACCTTTCTTTCGCAGCTGGCTTCAAAGGAAAAATAGGGAATATTAATTATGATATCAGTAACACGTATGGTCGAAATACATTTGATTATACCATAAAAAACACGGCTAATGCTTCCATGCCATTTCCCAGCAAAACGGAATTTGATGCAGGAGGTTTAAGCTTCTCACAAAATACCATTAATGCAGATTTTGATACAAAATTGGATTGGCTTAAAGGTTTTAATATAGCTTTTGGAGGTGAGGCCAGATTTGAAAGATATAAAATTACAAATGGAGAACAGGATTCATGGGCTCTTTATGATATTAATGGTAATGTCCAGGATGCTTCAACTCCAGGAAATCTAAAGCCAACTGATTTCTTTGGATTTACAAGACCTGGTGGGGCACAGGTTTTTCCTGGATTCAGACCTGCGAATAGTTTAAATAAAGGAAGGAGCTCTGTAGCCGGATATGTAGATACAGAACTTGATGTTACGGATAAATGGCTGATAAGCGGGGCTGTCAGATTTGAAAATTACTCTGACTTTGGATCCACATTTAATTATAAAATCGCAACAAGATATAAGCTTACTGATCAGATTAACCTCAGAGCAGCACATTCTACTGGATTTCGTGCCCCTTCTTTGCAGCAGATTTATTATAATGCAACGTCTACGCAATTTGTGGGTGGGGTAGCATATGAGGTGGGTACATTCTCAAATGATTCAGAAATAGCAAAGAATTTGGGAATTCCACAATTGAAACAAGAAGAGTCTGTAAGCTATTCAGCCGGATTTACTGCTAAAATTCCCACTGCCAATCTTACTTTTACAGTAGATGGTTATTATATTAAAATTAAAAACAGGGTTGTTCTTACTGACCAGTTTTTGAGACCAAATGGAACATATCCGGAAGGAAGTCCATTGTATAAACTTCAAAGAGAATTTGATAAAGCTAATGCCAATGCAGCCACTTTTTTTGCTAACGCTATCGATACCCAGACCAAAGGATTAGAGGGCGTGGTTTCCCACAGAGCTAAGTTCTCTACAAGAGTCTCATTGAATTCCGATTTGGCAGTTACGGTTTCTAAAACAAATAGGGTAGGAGAGATTCATGGTTCCGACCTTTTAATAAATGCCGGACAGATCAATCGATACTATTCTGAAACAAGTCGTGTTTATGTAGAAGAAGCGGTTCCCAGGTTTAAAGCTTCTCTTAATAACGGTTTGGAAATCGACAAGTTTAGTATTTTAGTTAGAAATGTATATTTTGGAAAAGTGACAGATCCTAACACGATGGACGTAAACGGTGATGGCAAAGTTGGATATGAAATAATTAATGGCAGTGTTGTTGAGACCGAGCATCCTGTTTGGGGGGCAAAAATAATAACAGATCTTTCTGTCGGATATAAATTTAATAAAAACTTTATCCTGACTATTGGGGCCAATAACCTGTTTGATATTTATCCGGATAAAAATTATGGTCGAACTGATGTTCAAAGACCTTCTATGGATTCATCCGGGAATGTTGTGTATTCGCCTGCTACGATTGATCTTTCTAACCAGAATCAGTTTGTATACTCAAGAAATGTCTCCCAGTTTGGGATGAATGGTAGGTTCCTTTTTACCAGACTGAATTTTAATTTCTAATAAATCTTATCAATGTTCTGAAGGTGTGTTTTTACACACCTTTTTTTATTATGATAAGCATGATTTTTTTACTTTTGTAAGATTCAAAATCTAAAAGAAATAAAAATGGAATCCTATACGGAAAAAATACTTATCACTGGGGCTTTAGGCCAGATAGGCACTGAACTGACCAACAGACTTGTTGAGATTCACGGAGCTGAAAACGTAGTTGCATCTGGATTAGACAGATGGCAGAAAGGAATTACTTCTGCCGGATATTATGAGAGAATGGATGTTACCAATACTCAACTTGTAAGACAGATCATCAAAGATTATGATATTACTACAGTGTATCACCTGGCATCGTTACTTTCCGGAACTTCTGAAAAGCAGCCTATTTTTGCCTGGAAACTAAATCTTGAGCCTCTTCTTCATTTCTGTGAAATGGCAAAAGAAGGACTGCTTAAAAAGATCTTCTGGCCGAGTTCAATTGCTGTTTTCGGAAAAGGAATTCCTAAAGAAAATGTAGAACAGGATGTAGTATTGAATCCAACTACGGTGTATGGTATTTCTAAAATGGCTGGCGAAAAATGGTGTGAATACTATTTTGACAAGCATGGAGTAGATGTCAGAAGTATCCGTTATCCTGGATTGATCTCATGGAAAACTCCGGCAGGTGGTGGAACTACTGATTACGCTGTGGAGATTTTTTATGAAGCGATAGAAGAAGGAAAGTATACAAGTTTTATTTCTGAAAATACTGGAATGCCGATGTTGTACATGGATGATGCGATCAACGCAACCTTGAAATTAATGGAGGCTCCGAAAGAAAGTTTAACGATTCGTTCTTCTTATAATTTGGGTGGAATGTCTTTTACTCCGAAAGAACTGGCTGAAGAAATTAAGAAAGAAATTCCAGAATTTACGATCGATTATAAACCTGATTTCAGACAGCAAATTGCTGATTCGTGGCCGGCATCAATTGACGATTCAATAGCAAAAAAAGACTGGGGATTAACTTATGATTTTGGAATTTCCGAAATGACTAAGGATATGATCAAGAATTTGAAAGTGAAATTAGGTAAAAATTAATTATCTAAAGTATAACTTTAATTAAAAGTGTTTTTAACGTCTCATTTTTAATTGATTGTAAATTTTATATAAAATTAAGTTTAAATGATATTATTGACTTTTAACATCCTCGATATTGAAGCAAAAGCTAAAAATAGTGCTCAGATCTCGGATGATGACAGATTAAAAATAACAGTTGATAATACAAAAGCTATTCTCAGAATTTTAGATATTCACGATACGAAAGCTACTTTTTTTATTGAGGTTTCAATCGTTGAAAAATTACACAATCTTATAAAAGCAATTTCTGGCCGAGGTCATGAAATTGCTTTTTATAATAAAAATTCTTCCCTTCATGAAATTGAAGAAGTAAAGAAAAATATACAGGAATGTTTCGGAAAACAGATCCGGGGAATTCGTCAAAAAGATTTAAAACTTCCCCAAGAGAGTTTGAAATTATTGGAGTTCAATTATGTTTCGAATATTGATAATGCCAATATTCTTTTTCCCTTTAAAAGACTAAAAAGAGATACCGAAATTACGGAAGAGGATGGATTGAGTATTGTCCCGGAAAGTATATCTCCCTACAGTCAGTTACCGTATAATGATTTTGTGTTTCAAATACTCCCAATGAAGTACTATCAGAATATGGTTTTCGAAACCTTGAAGAATGATGAGTTTGTTTTGATCTATCTTAATTCCTGGCAATTTACCGATTTTAAGACCTATCCTTTTGATATCCCATTTTACAGGAGCTTTTCTTCAGGAAAAAAAATGGAGGACAAATTAAATGACCTCCTTACCTGGATTAACGAGAAAGAAATGGCTACCTCCCGTATGAAAGATTATATCTTTTAATTCTATTCCTCATTTTTACAGATTGCCAATAAATCTGTGGAGTATTGCATCTCTTTTTTGAAAATAATATCCTTATAGGAGTATTCTGATAAAAAATCATTTTTAGCAGTACTTTGTACAGCATTTTTTGGGTTGCCGGATTTTGGCTTTTTTATAAAATCAAATATATTTTTCTGAAGCTTTAATAAGGAAACCCTTACAGAATATGGATAAAAAAATAGAGTTGATGGTAGTACAATTATTCTTTGCTTTTTTGTTCGTTTAATTTCCTCCAAAACCAAGTCAGACTCAGAACCTATTTTCAAAACTTCTACATCCTTAAAATGTTTTAAAAGCATATTTTGTAAGCTTTCTAAATTGTATTCTTTGAGGTGGAAGATATTCCAAGGCTGCTGTATGTATTTAAAAAGTCTGTGCTTTTTATCCGGCGTTGAAATAATCAGAACTCCACCGGGATTTAACATCTTTTTCAAATTGGCGGTGTATTCACGATCATCGGGGACGTGTTCTATAACTTGAAAAGATGTTATGACATCAAATTTTTCATTTTTCAGCTCAGAAATGGTCTTAAATCTCAAATTAGAAGAACTAAATTCTTTTTTCGCGTAGTCAATAGCTTCACTACTTATGTCAACACCAGTAATGCTATCCGCATTCTCTGATAACATATGGGTGCCATAACCTGATCCACATCCGAAGTCAAGAACTTTTTTATTTTTCACAAAATTTTTAGCATATTCATAAGTAGCAATATGCATCAAATGAAGATATAACTCTGATTTATTGTTGAAATTTTCGTTTAATATATGTCTTTCACCCGTGTCCTTCATGGATTATATTAATATTTCTTTTCTGCTAAAATAGACAATTTAACTCAGCTCAAAAAGAGTGATTTCCGGTAATACGCCCACTCTCCCTGGATATCCAAGCACCCCAAATCCTCGGTTTACATAAAGGAATTTTCCTTCACTTTCATAAATGTCTGCCCATTTTGGGTATCGGTATTGAACCGGTGACCATTTTATGTTTTTCAGATCCAATCCGAACTGCATTCCGTGGGTGTGGCCTGATAGTGTTAACTGAACGTTTCCTGGGTGTTGTTTAACGATAGAATCAAAATGAGTGGGGTCATGACTCATTAATATTTTTGCTGCCGATTCTGGTACGCCTGCAAGAGCTTTGTCAATGTCACCGAATTGAGGAAAAGGTTTCAATCCCCAGTTTTCAACACCTAAAATATAAAGCTTCTCACCGTCTTTCTCAATGACCCTATGTTCATTTCGTAGCATATCAAATCCTGCCTGTCTTTCGTAGTCAATAAGTGTATCGAGATTCTTTTTCTTTGCACCAGGAGAGTCCCATGTAACATAGTCTCCGTAATCATGATTTCCCAATACGGCTAACTTCCCGTCTTTAGCTTTTATTTTTGAAAATAAAGGGATGAATGGCCTGAACTCTTCCGAAACATTATTTACCATATCTCCTGTAAATAAGACAAGATCAGGTTTTTGCTCATTAATCAATTCAATAGCATGTTCAAGTTTGCTCGGATCTGCAAAACTTCCGCTGTGCACATCGGAAATCTGTACGACTTTATATCCTTTAAAGCCTTTAGGCAGATTCGCGATTTTTACTTTAACCTTTCTTACTTTATGACGGTATTTTCCAAAAGTAATCCCATCAATGAAAAGAGCGGATAGTACCCCTCCCAGGCCCAATCCCATTAGACTCAAAAACTTTCTTCTCTCCGGAAAAAAGTTTTCTGCGGGGTTTCTGAAACCTAAAATATAAGTCCCGGTTCTGAAAATATCATCAATCAATAGAAATAAAACGATGAAGATTTTTGGAAGAATGAAAATGAGAAACAAAGACATCATCCATTGAATCCTAACCGAACTCCTATCTGATTTCTGAAAATGAGTGACCTCATAAGCGAATATTCCATAAATGGCTAATGATAGCACACAATAACCAATTTTCACCCATGAATTGTCTGTCAACGTTCTTATTGCCTGATAGATATAGATTTCCAGAAACAGGAAAATAGCAGCAATAATTAAAAAGTTTTTTTGCATAATCAGGTTTAAAAAAAGCACAAAAGAAAATTCCCTTTGTGCTTTTAATATTTTTTAAATTATTTATTCTTAAGGAAATTTGTAAACGATAGCATTGATGTTCATTCCGGCACCTACCGAAGTCATAACAACGTTACCTTTTTCTTTAAACGAATGACCTGCCATTTTTCCTTTAATTATTAAATCATACATAGTAGGAATGGTTGCTACAGAAGAATTTCCAAACTCCTGAATCGTCATTGGAGAGATGCTGTGGTCATAATCTTTAACATCATAAAGCTTATGAAGTCTTTCTATCATAGCATAATCCATTTTGGCATTAGCCTGGTGGATTAATATTTTGTCAATATCTTCGATAGAAAGTCCGGCACTGTCAATAGTTTCCTTAATGGCAGCAGGTACATTTTTCAATGCATATTCGTAGATCTTTCTTCCCTGCATTCTTACGAATAAACGGGTTTGATCTGAGTCTTTATTGATTGAAGGGCCATTAGCCAGATAATTTAATTCAATTCCGTTGTCACAAATAGTATTGTGAGCGATGATTCCTACATTCTCTTCGTCAGTAGCCTTTACAACCACTGCTCCGGCGCCATCTGCGAAAATCATCCTGTTTCTGTCATGAGGATCCGTAACACGGCTCAAAGTTTCAGCACCAATGATCAGAATTGTTTTTGCTGCATGAGCTTTAATAAGGTTGTTGGCAAGGATCATTGCTTCTACCCATCCAGGACATCCGAAAAGCATGTCATACGTTACACACTTTCTGTTCGTAATACCTAGTTTATTTTTTACTCTGGCTGCCATTGTAGGCATGAAGTCTGCATATCCGTTTACAGTAACTTCTCCGAAATTACTTGCATAAATAATATAATCCAGTTCTTCACCATCAATGTTAGCATCTGCAATAGCAAGTTTAGCAGCTTCATACCCGATCTGAGAGTTGGAAAGACCTTCGTCAATGAATCTTCTATTTTCTATTTCAGTAATTTCTACAAATTTTGCAATCGTTTCTTCAGTAGGTTTGTCAATCTTTACCCCATCTTCTGTATAAAACTCTGAACCAAGAAAGAAATCTCTTCCGATAATCCTTTTAGGAAGGTATGATCCAGAACCAATAATGATCGTATTCGGCATTCGTTTAAATGATTTTTTAAAAATGCAAAGTTAATAATTAATCTTAATAAGAAAGAATTAAAAATATTATTAAATTTGCAAAAATTGTACTTTACAGTCTATGAAAAATAATCCATCCTTAAAAGGTTTACTTATTGCCCTAGTGGCGTTTATGATTGCCTTTGGGATTTATTTCCTTTTTTTAGCTAAGAAAAATTATTACTTAGTAGATAACCCTACTCCTAATACCTATTACTATAGAATTAATAATGGTTCCGAGGGAATTATTTCAGCAGGGCAATCGGTATCGGTAGATCTTAATCAAGGAAAAAATTCTATTAAAGTTTTCGATCAAAACAAAAAAATACTTTACGATTCCGCTTTCCAGGTGAATAAAATTCGTGGGCTTTTGAACATTGCTCACCAGGACTATTATATCAACAAACAATATTACGGATACAATCTTAAAAAAGATTCATTACTTTTGGAGCTTAATAAGACCGTAATAGACGGGAAAGAATATTTGGGCGGAGCGAAGCACTTCAATAAACTTTTTACAGATGATTTTTATTATAATGTAGATGAAGATTATGATAAAATCATCAAAAATATTGATAAAGTAGAATCCCGTTCAAAAATCTTCAGAAAACAAGATTACCTTAATTACTATAAAGAATATTACAAGTTTTGACAAAAGATATCAACCAAGTAACTCCCTACAATTCTGAGGCTACAAAGAAAAGCCAGGTAGAGGATATGTTCGACAATATTGCACCAAAATATGACCTTTTAAATCGTGTTTTATCAATGAAAATTGATATCATATGGAGAAATAAATTGGTAAAATGGATGAAAAGTGATAACCCCCAGGAAGTGCTGGATGTGGCTACTGGAACGGGAGATCTGGCAATCACTATCGAAAAAGGAACCAATGCAAAAGTAATTGGTTTAGATTTATCGCAACAAATGTTAAATGTTGGCGTTATTAAAATAAAAAAACTTAATTTAGACGGCAAAATTTCCATGCAGAAGGGGGATGCAGAAAATTTACCCTTCGAGGACAATAGATTCGACTCTGTTTCCGTTGCATTTGGAGTAAGGAATTTTGAAAATCTTACAAAAGGTTTATCAGAGTTAAGAAGAGTAGTTAAAGATAACAAAAGTGTTTTTATACTTGAGTTTTCAAAGGTTGAGGGGTTCTTGGGACCATTTTATATGTTTTATTTTAAAAACATATTACCTGCCATAGGGAAGTTGGTTTCTAAAGATAATAGGGCATACACATACCTTCCGGATTCTGTAAATGCTTTTCCTTTCGGGGAAAAGATGAGACAAATTCTTTTAGATACAGGATTTAAAAAAGTTGAATATAAAAAACTAAGTTTAGGTATAGCCACAATTTATAAAGCAACAAAGTAACCTATGAATAAATTTTTATTAAAAGCACTGGTTTTAGCCTCAGTAAATATTGCAATCTTTGCGGATGCGCAATTTAGAACCCGAAACAGAATGGATAAGTTGGAGGAATTCGATCAACAGACATTCAGTTGGGGTTTTTATCTGAATGGTAATATACTAGACTACCGTATTGTACTTAACCCAAGATACGGTATGAATGGGAATCAGAATCTCGTTACATCTAAAAGCAGTACAAGCTTCGGTGCCGGATTGATCGGTAAATGGAGATTGAACGATTATTTAGATTTAAGAGCAGAACCAGGCTTGCAATTTGCTCAAAGGGAACTTACTTTTAATACACAATCCAATGACCAGTATGCAGCTGGTACTTTAACAAACCCTCCTTTTACTCCATTTATTATGGGTGAAAAGGATAAGGTAAGAGAAGTAAAATCTACTTTGGTAGATATTCCGGTAATGCTGGAACTTCACGGACAGAGATGGTATAATTCCAGACCATATGTAGCTGCAGGGGTAAACTATATCGTTAACCTACAATCTAATTCTACTTCTACGGATGATAACCTACAACAGGTTTTCAGATCGACAACACATAACTTTGCTTGGTCTGCAGAAATGGGAATTCAGTTTTATTTCAACAAGTTTAAACTGACTCCGGCAATCAGAGGAACATTCATCATGAATAATGAAGTGGTTGCAGATAATGCCAATACACCACCTTATTGGGCTGCTGCAATGTCTACTTTGCAAACGAGAGCAATTATGTTTGTATTGAAATTTGAATAAAAATATACTCAAAATAGATAGAGGAGATGCAAAAGCATCTCCTTTTTTGTTTATCGTGTCAAAATATAGGGTCTTTTATTTTTGTTAATGTCAATATTTTTATATTTTTGCTAAAGTTAGAATATATAAAACCTGAAATGCTTCAAGATTTAGAAAACAATTTTTCAGAGCTGGAAAAAAAGATTTTGAATTTACATAAAAACTATCAGAATCTCAGCGAGAAATTTACAGAATTAAATACTGAGCATGAAGACCTGAAGAAGAGGTATGATGAAGAAAGAAAGAAAGGTCAGGTATTAGCAGAAGAACAAAAAAAGATAAAACTTTATTCAGCAATATCAGGAAATCCTGAACACAATAGATTAATGAAAAACCATATCAACCGATTGGTGAAGGAAATTGATTTCTGTATTGCTCAGCTTCAAAACAGTGGATTATAATGGAGGTAAGAAGAATAACCATAAACATTGCAGGAAGAGTGTATCCGCTGAACGTACCGGCCGCAGAGGAAGAGACTTTGCGTAAGGTAGGGAAGCAGATTGAAAGTATGATTAAAGATTTTGAACAAAACTTCGATGTGAGAGATAAACAAGATGC
Organism: Chryseobacterium paridis; assembly: GCF_016595215.1. Classification (GTDB taxonomy): domain Bacteria; phylum Bacteroidota; class Bacteroidia; order Flavobacteriales; family Weeksellaceae; genus Chryseobacterium; species Chryseobacterium paridis. The sequence continues at coordinate 79,951 of NZ_JAENHK010000008.1, forward strand.
TTTAGCAATGTGTGCCCTTAAATTAGGAACCAATGCGGAAGTAGTATCCCTCAACTACGAAAAAAATATAAATTCAACCAACGAAAGATTAGCAAAAATTAATCTAACGCTGAATGAAATTGGGAAATAGATTTTTTTTCCTGAAACAACTGCCTACAATAGTTCTAACACATTAAAGGTAAACTCAACGCTAAACAATTACCGAACAAATGTCCATTGAATGGCGTGCCGGTTCTCCGGATTACAGACAATGGAAATCAGTTCAAATCGTGTTGATTAGGAGTTTACTCTATATCACTGGATTATTGTAGGCTTTTTTTATTTAATTTATAAAGACAATTAAAACTCAATATATATGACAACAGCCATTATAGTCGGCGTTATTTGCTTGGTAATTGGTGCGGTAATAGGGATTCTTTTCTCTAAAAGCTCACTTAATGCTAAGGGAAAATTTATTATAGATGATGCAAAGAAAAATGCTGAAAACCTTATAGAAAAAGCTAACGTACAAGCCGAATCCATAAAAAAAGAAAAGAATCTTCAAGCTAAAGAAAAATTCCTTGAATTGAAATCTCAACATGATGCTGATATTCAGGTTCGTGAAAAGAAAATGCAGGAAGCAGAGAAGAGAACAAAAGATAAGGAACATAAGCTGAATGATGATCTTAGTAAAACAGGAAAACTTGAAAAAGATCTTGATAAGCAGATTGCAGATTATGCCAAGAAAAATGAAATCTTAGACAGAAAACAACAGGAATTGGATTCCGTAACTTCCAAGAAAGTTGAGATCCTTGAAAAGATATCTAACTACACCGCAGAAGAGGCAAAAGCTGAATTGGTAGAATCCATGAAAGCTGAAGCAAAGACCAGAGCACAAGCTCATGTTCAAAGTATCATGGAAGAAGCTCAGTTGAATGCTAAAGGGGAAGCGAGAAAAATAGTTATTCAGACTATTCAGAGAATTGGAACCGAGCAAGCTATCGAAAATTCTGTATCAGTATTTAATATCGAATCTGATGAAGTGAAAGGTAGAATTATCGGTAGAGAAGGTAGAAATATCCGTGCTTTAGAAGCGGTAACTGGAGTGGAAATTATTGTAGATGATACTCCGGAAGCAATTTTACTTTCATGTTTCGATCCGGTAAGAAGAGAAATCGCGAGATTATCCCTACACAGATTGGTTACTGACGGGAGAATTCACCCTGCAAGAATTGAAGAAGTTGTTGAAAAAACAAGAAAACAAATCGAAGAGGAGATTATTGAAGTTGGTAAAAGAACAATTATAGATTTAGGAATTCATGGATTGCACCCTGAATTGATCAAAATTGTAGGAAGAATGAAATACCGTTCTTCTTATGGACAAAACCTATTACAGCACTCAAGAGAAGTTGCTAACATTGCTGCAACGATGGCTGCTGAATTAGGATTAAATGTAAAACTAGCTAAGAGAGCAGGTCTTTTACACGATATTGGTAAAGTTCCTGAACAGGAATCAGAACTTCCACACGCATTATTAGGAATGCAGTGGGCAGAAAAATACGGTGAAAACCCGGAAGTAATCAATGCAATTGGTGCTCACCACGACGAAGTAGAAATGACGTCTTTATTGTCACCGATCATTCAGGTAGCGGATGCTATCTCAGGAGCAAGACCGGGAGCAAGACGCCAGGTATTGGAGTCTTATATTCAGAGATTGAAAGATCTTGAATCAGCTGCATTAAGCTTTGATGGTGTATCGAGTGCTTATGCTATCCAGGCTGGTAGAGAACTAAGAGTAATGGTGGAAAGTGGAAAAGTAAATGATGAGATTGCCTCTCAGCTATCTTACGATATTTCTGAAAAGATCCAGAATGAATTAACATATCCTGGACAAGTAAAAGTAACAGTAATCAGAGAGACGAGAGCTGTGAATATTGCGAGATAATAATTTATTAAATATATTCTATAAAAACCTTTCAAGAAATTGAAAGGTTTTTTATTTTTATCAAAATTTAAAAATGCAAGAACTAACCATGTCTTCAAAACTGAAGTACATTTTCTCTATTCCGGTAATTATTTCCGCCCTTGGCTATTTCGTTGATATTTATGACCTTCTTTTATTTGGTATTGTAAGGATTCCCAGTTTAAAAGCTCTGGGATTAAACCCTGATGTAGATGGTACTTTTATTTTGAATTGCCAGATGATAGGATTACTGATCGGAGGTGTTTTTTGGGGCATCTTTGGAGATAAAAAAGGGCGTTTATCGGTTCTTTTTGGTTCCATTTTAGTGTATTCGTTAGCGAATATAGCGTGTGGGTTCTTGCCTTACTTTCCTAAAGAGCATTTGGTATACCAATACGCAGGTTTAAGATTTATTGCAGGTATTGGACTGGCTGGAGAGTTAGGAGCGGGAATTACCCTGGTTTCTGAAAGTCTTCCGAAAAGTTTAAGAGCAATTGGTACCTCAGTTGTTGCCGGGTTTGGATTAATGGGTGCTGTAGTTGCACAATTAACGGTTGAGCTTGCCGGGAGCTGGAACATTTCCTATATCATTGGTGGTGTTTTGGGTATTATGCTTTTATTTTTAAGAATCAGTGTTTCCGAATCGGGGATCTATAAAAATATTGAACATAAGACTACTGTTTCCAAAGGCAACTTCCTATCTTTTTTTACCAATAAAGATCGTTTCATCCGGTATATGAAGTGTATTGCTGTTGGACTTCCCACCTGGTACTGTATAGGTATTCTTGCCGTTTTAGCTAACCAATTTGCGCCAGAGATGGGGATTAAAGAAATAAACCCGGGAAAAGCAATTATGTGGGGTTATGTGGGCATCTCTATTGGTGACCTGATGAGTGGGTTTATATCGCATCTTTTAAAATCCAGGAAGATGGCTATTTTTTATATGCTTGCTTTTACTTTATTGGGAGTTGTCATTATGCTATTTGGAAATACAAATACCGAGACCAAATACTATATTTTCTGCGTCTGGTTAGGATTGGGAACCGGTTACTGGGCTATGTTCGTTACATTGGCTGCAGAGCAGTTCGGAACCAATATCAGAAATACAGCAACGACTACGGTTCCGAATATGGTAAGAGGACTGGTTCCGGTAATGATCCTTGCTTTTGATCTTCTTAAACATAATTTTACCGTAATTATAAGCGCTGCCATTGTAGGATTGATTGTTTTTGGACTGGCATTTTATTCGGCATTTACCATATCGGAGACTCATAATAAGGACCTTGAATTTACAGAATAGAGTGAGGTGTTTAATAAATTATTGCATCATTTTTTGTCGCGTAGAACGAATAACTATTGCAGTGTAAATAAATTATGAATTTTTTTATTAAACTATGCTCTGAATATTAATTATTTGTTTAAATTTGGAATTACTAAACTATATTGTTCAATCTCAAAATCAAATCACATGTTAAACATTTTTAAAAACGCTAAGAAATTAAACAAAGGAGAACTTAAAAATATCGTAGGTGGTATTGGTAATCCTGATTTATCTTTATGCGGATGCAGCTGTTCAGGTTCTGTAACAGGTCCGAAATATTGCATTCAGTACATTGCTTGCCCACAGGTATATACTTGTGATCAATCAGCGATCTAAGCTCTATTTCAACAAGAAATAAACATTTCCACATTTAATATGCAAAAGCCTTTTGGTTATCCAAAGGGCTTTTGTGCTTTTTAGTGAATGATGTACAACAGGCTTCCTACACTTATCGTAATCCATAATAATATTGCTACAGCTAAGGGTTTTAAACCTATTGTTTTTAGAGTTTGTATGGAAAGGGTCGATCCTATTAGGAATAGTGTTAGGTTTAATCCTGATTTTGAGACAGCAGTAATGATTGAACTAAAACTATCGAATAAAGGGATATAAGTATTTAATAATATAGCAAGGATGAAATAGCCGATAAACCAGGGGATTTTAATTTTTGATTCCTTATTTTTAAAAATAAACATGGTTATAATCGAAACCGGAATAATCCATAAAGCACGGGCTAGTTTAACCGTAGTAGCTATTTTTAAAGCATCATCCCCAAATTTACTTGCCGCTCCCACAACTGAACTGGTATCATGAATACCTATAGCACACCATAATCCAAATTGTTCCTGAGAAAGATGCAATGCATGACCAATCGCAGGATAAACGAATAATGCAATTGAATTTAAGGTGAAAACAATGGCCAGTGCCAGTGAAATCTGCTTAGTACTAGGCTTAATAATAGGAGAGGTTGCAGCTATAGCACTTCCGCCACAAATTGCAGTTCCTACCGAAATTAAATAACATAATGGTTTGTCGAGTTTAAATATCTTTCCTAAAAAGTAACCAAGGAGCATTACTGTTGAAATGCTAATTACTGTTAAAATCAAGCCTGTTTTTCCGGCCTGTAATGCTTCATTAAGCTTTAATCCGAAACCCAATCCGACAATTGAGATTTGTAGAAGCAAATGAATATATTGATGCAGATATTTTTCAAAAGGATTGCCTATAAAAATAACCAATAAAAATCCTAATGCTAAAGCAATTGGGGATGAAACCCATGGAGTCAGTGTAATAATGCCTAATGCAAGGAAAATTAACTTTTTTGTTCTTTCATTTTGAATGAAACCATTGATGTTGTAAAGTCTTGAATTCATGTTTCAAAATTCTACAATTAATCATTACAAAGTAAATTGTATTTTGTTATATTGGATAACTTTTGGTTATAACTGGAATAGGGGGCTTTGTAATTTGTATTGGGAGTTATAAGGCAAAAACGCAAAATTGCTGAATTGCGAAATTGCTTTTATACAGGTCAATAACAACAATCCTCTATTTCTTAACCTTGTAGGTGAATCTTAATCTGAATATCAAATCTTAAAACCCACAACCATCAACCTGCACCTCGTAACCCGCACCCTGCATCTCAAACCCTGAACCTCGCAACTTTCCATTTTCAACTTTCAATTTTCAACTATTACTAAACCTTAGGAAAAGTTTAATCAGTTCGGATTGCTCACCTTTTGGAAGAATATAGTGAAAGTTTCTTTCAATGCTGAAATTCTTAATATCGATGATGCTTAATGTGTTATTTTTCAATTCATTTAAAACAGTGCTTACTGATAGGAAAGCCATGCATTCTGAATGCAGCAGATAGTTTTTAATACTTTCACTACTTCCGAGCTGCATGATTACATTCAGGTTGGCAATGTCAATGCCTTTTTCTATAATCCGGTTTTGAATGAACTCCTGTGTTCCTGAACCCTGTTCACGGAAAATCAGATCGATCGCATATAAATCTTTCAGATTTAAGGTTCTGTTTACTAATGGATGACTGGCTTTGGCTACCAATACAATCTCATCTGCTTTAAAGATTTCATAGTCAAAATAAGAGGATTGAGATTCCCCTTCTATCAGTCCCAAATCAATTTTACCTTCTTTTAATAGTGTTGAGATTGTTTCCGTGTTATAGGTTAGCAGTTCAATTTTAATATCGTGATAATATGAATGAAATTTTGCCAGAATCTCCGGAAGAATATATTGAGCCACCGTAGTACTGGCACCAATAATCAATTTCCCTTTATGCTCTGAGTTCAGTTGATGAATTTCAAATTCAAGATCCCTGTAAATATTGCGTATTTTTTCAGCATACTCATAAAGTATCACACCACTTCGGGTTAATTGAATAGAAGTACCTTTTCTGTCAAAAAGCTTAGTATTGAGCTGATTTTCTATTTCTTTAATATGTTTTGTAACAGCAGGCTGCGAAATATTCAGCTCTTCAGAAGCTTTTGTGAAGCTAAGCCTTGAGGCAACCGTATGGAAAACTTTGAGTCTGTAATCAAACATATTGTTATGTTAATTTTAGGATACACAAATCTAATTAAATTGGAAACAAGAACTGATCTTAATCTCAGAGATCTGAAAAACTTTTATCCTGGTCACTTTCATATCTGCGATGCTTTGAATCCCCAATTCTTTGCTTAGTGTAAATACTATTCCGTCCTGATAACAAATAAGAAACAATACAGGCTATAGCGATGTATATTCCGGATTCAGCTCCAAAAAGCTCTATACCCATCAGCATACAGGCTAAAGGTGTATTGGTTGCTCCTGCAAAAACTGCTACAAAACCCATTCCAGCCAAAAGTCCAAAAGGGAGTGGAATAAAAAGAGATAAGGCACTTCCGAGTGTAGCTCCAATAAAGAACAGCGGAGTGACTTCACCACCTTTAAATCCAGCGGATAAAGTAATGATGGTAAAAATCATTTTTAGAGCAAAATCATAAAGCGGAAGTTGAGTTTCAAAGGATTCCAGAATAACAGGAATCCCTAATCCGATGTATCTTGTAGTGCCTAACGCAAATACGGCAATAGCCACAATAGTACCTCCAATAATAGGACGGAATGGAGGAAATGTAATTTTTGATTTAAAAATACTTCCAGCCCAATGCATCATTTTACTGAATGCAGCAGCACATATTCCAAAAGCAATTCCGGCTAAAATACTATAGAGAATGGATGGAAGTTCAAGTTTAGGAATAAGATCAATATGGTAATGAGTGTGTTTAACGTTCCATAAATTGGTAGCCCATTCGGCAAGAATGGCTGATGCAAATGCGGGAAATATAGCATTATAGCGTATCCTTCCTATTAAAAAAACTTCTAAACCAAATAACGCACCTGCTAAAGGAGTTCCGAAAACAGAACCGAATCCCGCAGCAATAGCAGAGATGATTAAGATTTTCCTTTCAGTTTTATCTAATCGAAATGGCTTACTCAATTGATCTGAAATAGCCCCGGCCATTTGTATTGCTGTTCCTTCACGGCCTGCAGAGCCACCGAAAAAATGAGTAACTACAGTACCAATATATACAAAAGGAGCCATTTTAAATGGAATGGTTTCCTGTGGATCGTGGATATTATCAATCAGCAAGTTATTGCCTGCTTCAACATTTTTTCCAAAATAATGGTAGAGGAGTCCGATTAAAAATCCTGCCACCGGAAGAAAAGCAATCAGCCAGATGTGATTTTCCCTGAAGTTGGTGGCCCATTCTAAAGACAGTAAAAATCCAGCAGAGGCGCTTCCCACTAATCCTCCAATGATAATGCTGATGCAAAGCCACTTTAAAATATAAGGAACAGCCGGAAATTTTCTAAAGAAAAATCTTAACTGAAATGCTACTTTTTTGCCTATTGATCGTGAATTTTTTGACATAATAATCCTGATTAATTACAGTTGATAATCTATTAATCAGGCGTCATCAGCTTATGTAAAGCGGTTGGGTAAGGAAGAACACCATTTCCTTTTCGATTACAAAGATAAATAATATTTGTTAATTGTAACGCATTGCTTTATCGATCTCAACAGGATTATTGTATTTTTTTATGACCTCCTGCATACTTTTTGTCTGCGTATTGAGCTCATCCACTGTGCGGATTTCCTTTCCGTTGATATTGATATTAAGATTGGTGGCTGTTTTACTGATGGTATTTCTTTCAAAAGCAAAAGGATCATTATAAAATTCCATCATCAGTTTTTGCTTTTGCTTTTCATTAATAGGTACTGCTTTGTTTCCAAAGTTAGACTCCAGAAAGTCTTGTGTAGGGTAGGTTTCCTTCAGTTTTTGACTTTTTACCAGATGATAAATAAAATTATTACCTGCATCTGACAGTTCAAAAACTAAACCGGGCAGCCCACGAAACTTGAATGGTCCTTCATTAAGAGGGATATCTTTAGAAAACCACGCGGTCCAATTTCTTCCGCCAAATCTTGTGGTAGCTTTTTGCAATGTATAATTCTCAACCTTTTTTACTTCATTAGAAATGTTCCAATTGATCTTATCTGTAGTTTTAAATGAGTAATATCCAGCTTTTATATTAATGAAATTCTCGTTATCAAAGGAATTGACTTTTCGTTTTACAACCTGCCCGGACATATCGGTATAGCTGGAATTTTGACCAAATTTCTTATTTAAAGAGTCTGTGATCGCCAGATCCTGACCATAGAATTTAACCTCTTTTGGATTGATATCCAGAATCATGTTTTGCTTCTGATACCCTGTTTCAGTAGAATCCATTTTATATTGCAATTCATAAATGAAACGATGGGTTTGCGAGTGAAATAAACAAATGGTAAACAAAGCGGTTATTGTAAAGATACTTTTCATAGCATTGGATATATATTTTTGTTCTATGTTGGTTGTCTATTTATGTCAAATATTTACATCTGTCTTTCATCTTGATATAGCGAATCTGACATCTCAAACCCCGAACCTCAAACCACATTCTATAAAAAAGGCTTCATCTCATCTTCAATTTGAGTTCTCAGTTCCATCAGTCTTTTTGCATACTGTTCCTGCTGTTTTTCTTCTTCAGTCTCAGGAATCCATTTTGGAACCGGAAGTTTTTTTCCATTTTCATCCACGGCTACAAAAACAATGATACAATGTGTTTTCTTATCAAAAGTAGGTTGTTTAAGATTCCTGGAAAATACATTGATTGAAATATGCATACTGGAAGAGCCTGTATAGATTACCTGTGCCTCTACTTTTACGATTTCCCCTATTTTAATGGGCTCATAAAATCGAATTCCCCCGACATACACAGTCACTGAATAATTTCCACTCCAGGTAGTTGCACAAGCATAGCCTGCCTGGTCTATCCATTTCATCACGCTTCCTCCGTGAACATTTCCTCCATAATTAACATCCGACGGTTCCGAGATAAACTGAAACGTAATTGGCTTATTCTGCATTGTATAAAATTTGAATAAAGATATTTAATAATTTTCAAAATCATAGATTAAATCATAATTTTGGAGGATGAAAGCTTACAAGAAGCTTTTAGAATAACTTAAAATGATAATGAAAGATGAAAAAAGTATTCCATCTCAATACCTGTGATACATGCAGAAAAATATTAGCACAGTTTGACCTTACAGGTTGGGAACTCCGTGAGATTAAAAAAGAACCGATTACAGAAAAAGAGTTGGCTGAAATGTATAAAAAGACAAAATCTTATGAAGCATTATTCAGCAAAAAATCAACACAGATCAAGTTAAGAGGTTTGGATGTGAAATCACTTAAGGAAGAAGATTTCAAAAATTTATTATTAGATCATTATACTTTTTTAAAACGTCCGGTTTTTATTACAGATAAAGAAATTTTCGTTGGTAATGATAAAAATAATGTTGATCATCTGAAGAAGTTCTTTGGAATAGATTAATTCTTTCGAAAAAATAGGGACTTAAAAATTTCAAATGAAGATAGATTTATATCATGATATAGAATTATCTTAAGATATAAATTGAATGTGAACTTTAAATATCCGGTAGGTTTTACCGGATATTTTATTTCTAGTAGAATTTTAATTAAAATTTTGATTTTTGATTTTTTTGTATGTTAGCAATGATGAAGAAAGTCCTTGTTTTCTTAATTCCCAAATTTCCAAAGAATTCAATATAGATTTTTCATCCATAGTTAATAAAAACACATATACGATAGATAATAAAAACAAAATTATGATGGAAAAAGATTTTAATCCAGTGATAAAGGCTGTCCAAAGCTTAAGAAAATTAAGTACAGATATTAAAGCGACCAATCTGGAAATTAAAGAATGCAACGAAAAAGCAACTCAGCAGATCGCTGAAGCGGGAAAACTGATTATTGCTTCTAATGATAACCTTATCATTAATTTATGGGTCAATGAAAAGGCTGAAGTAATGGAAAACACCACTGTTTTGCTTGGAATTCTGCAAAGTCTCGAAGAAAAATTCAAAAATAAAGATTGCTCAAACCTTTCAGAAATGTGGGAGACCCATAGTCACTACAAGAATATCGTGATGAATAGCTTACTAGAATTGAAAAAGATAGGAAATACAATTTTTGTTTCAGAAAACCTTCAAAAGTGGGAGGATATCTGGCAGATTATTTCCTTACATGTCAATAAAATTCTATCAATAGCTGAAACGTATAAGCTGAAATTAGCGATGATGGAAGCTTTAAAGCCTGAAGAGATTGATATGCTGACAATGGATATTCTGAAGCATATTCCCTGGAATTATTCGGACGATGAAGCTTATCAATATGAAAAAGAATACCTGCAGGCTTATAATGAATTGAAAGAATCTCAATCTAAGAAAAAAAGCTTGTGGGATAAAGTCCTGGATGTTCTGGCAGGAGGTGTAGAGGAAACACCGGCTCATAGAGTGCAGATGAGAAGATGGATGGAAGGTAGCCCCACTTAAATATAGTCTTCAGATTAAACTGTTTTATTGGTGTTGAGATCATTGATGTTGTGTATTAAGTATCTTTATTCCAGTTGTTTATGGTGAATGTTTTTTTGATAATTGTGATTTGGTGTATCAGAAATTTCTATATTTGTTGATACCAAAAACTAATATTATGATTAAAAATCTTCAAAAAATGAGAAGCCTAAGCAGGACAGACTTAAAACAAGTGAATGGCGGAGCCAGACCAATTGTTAATTGTAATTTTTTATGTGGCGGAGCTGGCGGGGTAGTTTCAAACACCCCAGGAGTAGGTGATGTTTGTACACCAGATCGAAGACTCTGCTGTATTTGCTTATAAGAAAAGAAAAAGAGAAAACAAAATATTTTAGTAATATTTGTACATTATTTAGTATATCGCTCAAGAGAATTTATATTTATCACTTATAAATTAAATTCTAAATATTGTATAAAGTAAAGAATGGTGAATCATGGAAGAAATCCGGAAATATTTTGAAAAATCAGTTTCAATGTCAGACAGAGATTGGGAGCTTTTTTCTGAAAAGCTGATAAGGCAAAAGTTTTCTAAAAAACAATTTCTTATCAAAAGTAGAGAGACCGAAAATTATCTTTCTTTTATAGAAAAAGGAACTGTACGTTTCTTTCTTGATAGGGATGATGATTTCACCTTTTCCTTTTCATTTGCCGGAGAGTTTGTAAGCGCTTATGATTCTTTTCTTACCAGAAAACCCTGTATTTATAATATCCAGGCACTGGAAGAAACTATCCTTTGGAGAATATCTCATGAAGACTTACGCACTATTTATGCTGAAACTGAAATAGGGAATACCATTGGAAGATTAGCAAGCGAAGGGCTTTATCTGGAAAATCTGAAACGGGAAATCTCACTGTTAACAGAGACTGCGGAACAAAGGTATCTGAATTTATTTTCGGAACAGCCTCATATTGTAAAGCAGATTCCGTTGAAGTACATAGCCTCTTATATTGGAATTACTCCTCAGGCATTAAGCAGGATTCGACGTCAAATTTTTTAACATAGGTTCATTGTTTGGCAACAGCTGATATTGGAACTTTGTAAAAAAAGAAATGCCAGAAGCTGTTTTACCAATTGTATCTATTCTCTCCCTTATTATTTTTAAAATAAAAGACAGAGAATACCAATATGCTATCTCTGCGCGGATTGCCATGTCAATCATGCTGATCACTGCAGGAATTGCTCATTTTGTTTTTTGTAAAGGAATGAGTCTTATGCTTCCTGATTTTATACCCTATAAAGAGGAAATTGTCTATGGAACGGGAGTTTTAGAAATGCTTGCAGCAATAGGAATATTAATACCGAAATATCAAAAGACCATAGGGTGGCTGTTGATTGTATTTTTTATCCTGATATTACCTGCCAATATACTTGCTGCCTCGAAAGGTCTAAATCTAAAGAATGCTACGTATGATGGAAATGGAATCAATTACCTCTGGTACAGAATACCACTGCAAATTGTATTTATTTTGTGGGTTTATTTTTCCTGTATTAAAACTTATATCAAAAAAGATTTGAAGCAATACTAAAGTTGGTGTGATCATAACACTTTGCCACGCTTGTGAGTAAGAAAAAAGGTTGTCGAATAGACAACCTTTTTCATGTATATGATATTTTTATTATACAAAAGGAGCTTTCACCACTTTTGCAGGAATATTTTTATTTCTAACCTGAATAAAAATTTCAGAACCCAGTTTGAAGTGAGGCTTAGCTACATAAGCTAATCCTAATCCGATCTTTTTCATAGGCGACTGTGTTCCGGAAGTTACTTTTCCGATTACATTTCCTTCAGCATCTACCACTGGATAATCGTGTCTTGGTACTCCTTTATCCTGAAGTTCGAAAGCAACCAGTTTTCTGGTAACTCCTTCTTCTTTTTGTTTAGCAAAAGTATCTTTAGAAACGAAATCTTTATCAAATTTTGTAATCCATCCTAATCCAGCTTCAATAGGAGATGTCGTATCGTCAATATCATTTCCGTACAGGCAGAATCCTTTTTCAAGTCTTAAAGTATCTCTTGCAGCTAATCCACAAGGTATGATACCTTCCGCCTCTCCAGCTGCGATTATTGCATCCCAAAGTACTACTGCATTTTCATTCTTGAAATAGATTTCAAATCCTCCACTTCCAGTGTATCCTGTATTAGATATAATAACGTCATTAATTCCTGCTACAGATCCTACTGTAAAGTTATAATAAGGAATCTCAGATAGATTTACGTCAGTTAACTTTTGAAGAATTGCTGTAGCATTCGGACCCTGAATTGCTAAAAGAGACATGTCGTCAGAAGCATTCGTCATTTTAGCACCAAAAGTGTTGTATTTTGAAATATGATTCCAGTCCTTCTCAATATTTGAGGCATTTACAACCACGAAATATTTTTCATCATCCATTTGATAAACGATAAGGTCATCTACAATCCCTCCGTTTTCGTTAGGAAGACAAGAGTATTGAGCTTTTCCTTTTTCTAAAGCATCTACATTGTTCGTTGTAACAAATTGTAAAAGCTCTTTAGATCCGGGACCTTCAATGAAAAATTGTCCCATGTGAGAAACGTCGAATAATCCTGCTTTTTCTCTTACTGCAAAATGTTCTTCCGTAACTCCGGAATATTGTACAGGCATTTCAAAGCCTGCGAATGGTACTATTTTCGCTCCCAAAGAAACGTGTTTGTCGTACAAGGCTGTTTTCTTCATATTTATTTCTATTACTTTATTTTAAAACTATTAAAAGTTTCGTTGAAAAGGTTCATATAGTTACCGTTCCAGTATTTTTGTCCACAATTGATGGAGATAATGAACAGGTTCTTTTCCTTTTGATAAACTTTGGTAATCCAGAAAAGTTTATCATGTTCATCAAAATACTCGTAAAAGTATTCCGTGTATCCTTTCTTGCCTTTACTTGATTTTACCTTAGCTTCCTCTTCATTGGATTTGTAAAGAGCGAGGATGAATTTTTTTGTTTCTTCTTTTGGAAGATTCAGGTCATGGTACTCTGAAATGGTAATGGCTCCAATTTCGTTGCTTGGGAAAATATTTACAATATCTTCATCATTGGTAGATTTCCATCCTTCGGGAACATTGATTGAGTAGTTAGCGCTTTCATAGATTTTTGCTTTCTGAGCAAATGGGAAAAAGCCTAGTAAAAATGTTAATACTGCTATCAGATTCTTTTTCATCTAAAAATGGTGTTTGTATTCTTCCAGAATGATCTTAAACCATTCTGTGAAATTTGAAGGGTTTTCTGAGATCTCTTTATCCAGATCCTCCATGGAAATATATCTTACTTCTTCAACTTCTTCTTTATTTAAATTGAAATCTGCATCATAGCTTCCTACAAATACATGATCCAATTCGTGTTCCCAGAGTCCGCCTCCTACATCAGCTTTATATATAAAATTGAATTTTTCTGAAAGCTCAGTTTCTATTCCCAATTCTTCCTTTAATCTTCGTTTCGCGCCATCCAGATAGCTTTCACCATTTCTTGGATGTGAGCAGACTGCATTGGTCCACTGGCTGGGAGAATGGTATTTTTCTGATGCTCTTTTTTGCAAAAGCATTTTACCTTCGTCATTAAATAAAAATATGGAAAAAGCACGATGTAACAAGCCATTTATGTGTGCCTGCTGTTTTTCCATCAAACCTAAAACATCATCTTCGGGATTTACTAAGACTACCAATTCTTCCATTCCTACAAATGTAAGTCTAATAAATGTATTTTGGAAATTTTTGGTAAAACATCATATAGATGTTCATTGGAAATGTAAAACATTGAAATAGAGATGGTTTTATTTTGTAGGTGTCACTTTTTCTCTTTTCTTAATGCAGATGAGGAGAGTGCGAAATACTTTTTCAACGTTTTATTCAAATGGCTTCCATCCGTAAAACCTAAACTCCAGGCGATTTCCTGCAAAGGAGCCTGGGTATATTGTATTCTGTTGATTGCTATTTGCAATTTTGTTTTCTGAATATATTCTTTTAGTGGTTCATCTGAATTTCGTCTAAAGTATTCACTAAAATAACTATTGGAAATATTAAATTTTTCAGAAAGATAAGCGATAGATAGCTGGTCCTCATTTACAATGTTCTGATTGATATGTTGAATGATTTCAGGAAACTTGTTATCACCCTTTTCTTTTGTATTGATAAGCTTTGAACTGATAATGGTGAGTATTGAGGATAATGCATTAGCAATTAACATTTCTGAATACACTTCGCTCTGATCTTTTTCATTTAGAATGATTTCTAGTAATCTTCTTACCTGATCTTTTTCTTTATGATTATGAAATACAAATCCTGTGGTGAAATCATAAAAACCGATAATGTAATTGAGTTTACTGTACCACTGGGAATAATTAATATTCGTGTTTTTAAGGTTTTTAAAATAGTGTTCTGTAAATCTTATGAACAGAAACTTTGTAGGTTCTATGATTTCATAGGCGTGACATTTTGAATAAGGTAAGAGAAAGAAATCGTTGGGTTCATAATTTTGTGTCCTATATTCTACGCTCTGTATGCCTTTTCCATTGAGGATAAATACGAGCTCGAAAAAACTGTTTTTACGAAACCTGTCTTTCCATTCTGATAATTCTGTTATTTCTATCTCAATAAGCTCACGTATATGATCCATCTCAACCTCATTAGATATTACAAAAGTAAATCTTTTATTTATACTCAATGTTCCTTTTTTTATACTCTTTGCAATCACTGGGTACAATATAATTTTGTCAAAAAAAAAGATGGATTATAAAAGTATAGCAAAACAGACAGTAGGGTATTTATATCAGGCCCATTCAAGCATTAGAAAATCAGGGATCGATAATCAGCTTATTGCATTGGCTGAGTTGAGAATATCTCAATTAAATGGATGTGCATATTGTTGTAGTTTTCACTCACAGGAGTTAAGAGATATGGGATTAGAGCAATCTTTAATTGATAAAATTCCCGGATATAAACATTCTGTATCATTTAATGATAAACAGGTTCTGGTTTTAAAATGGGCTGATGCTATCACAAATTTGACGGAAGACATTGATGATTTGCTTGAGGAACTACAATCAGAATTTTCGGAAAGAGAAATTGTAGAACTTACTTCCAGTATTTCCCTTATGAATGCTTTAAATCGGTTGCGAATTAGTTTGGGTGAGAAGTTCTGAAACAATTTTTAAAAATTATGAAGTAGCAGATTATTGATAACATACATCTTTCGGTAGTTTATCAGAATTTAATATAACCATGAAATGAATTTTAATAATTAAATGGAATTAAAACGGAAAATTTTCAATCATAATTGTAAAACTGATGAATTAATTATTTAATTTATTAATGAATTATAGTTTTTAATAGTAAATTTTTAACATAAACGAAGTTTAACAACTCCTTTCGCTCCAAAAATCGTAACTTTGCAATTCAAATTTTTATGATGGAGTTAGAATATATCGAGCACATAAGTCCAATACTTAAGGACGGAGTAAAAAACTACTTAATAGATATTGATGGAACAATTACAGATGATGTTCCGAACGAAGAGCCTGAAAGAATGGTTACCTGTGAACCTTACCCGGATGCTTTGGAAACAATAAACAAATGGTACGATGAAGGGCATCAGATTTGTTTTTTCACTTCACGAACTGAAAATTTAAAACAGATTACAATAGATTGGCTGGATAAGCACGGGTTTAAATACCACAGTGTTTTGTGTGGAAAGCCAAGAGGTGGAAATTATCACTGGATTGATAACCACCTGGTACGAGCTACAAGATATAAGGGGAAATTTACAGATTTGGTAGAGAAACAAGTTACCATCGAAGTTTTCAAAGAAGATTAAAACATAATTCAAGGATTTAAAGATTAAACAATGAAAGTGCTACACTGGATTTTTAATTTTTAAATCTTTTAATTTTTAAATATATACTGTATTTATGAAAATTTTAGCAAATGACGGTCTGGATCAATCTGGAATTGATGCATTGACTGAAAAGGGGTTTGAGGTAATCACAGCAAAAGTTCCACAGGAATTTTTAGTAGATTACATTAATGAGCATAAGATCCGCACTTTACTTGTTCGTAGTGCTACGCAGGTAAGGAAAGATATTATCGATAACTGCCCATCCATCGAAATTATTGGTAGGGGTGGAGTTGGTATGGATAATATTGACGTAGATTATGCAAGGGAAAAAGGAATTCATGTGATCAATACTCCTTCTGCTTCTTCGGAATCAGTTGCTGAATTGGTATTTGCACATTTGTTTTCGGGAGCTAGATTTTTACAGGATTCTAACAGAAAGATGCCTTTAGTAGGTGACACTGAATTTGCAGGTCTTAAAAAAGCATATGCAAAAGGAATAGAATTAAGAGGTAAAACCATCGGAATCGTTGGGATGGGAAGAATCGGGCAGGAGGTAGCAAGAATTGCTTTAGGTCTTGGGATGAGAGTAGTTGCTGCAGATAATAATGTAGGAAGAGCAAGTATTAAGGTTAAATTCTACAATAACCAGTTTATCAATGTAGATATAGAAACTGAACCTTTACAGGAAGTTTTGAAACATTCAGACTTTATAACACTTCACGTTCCTGCTCAAAAAGAAGGATACATGATTGGAAAGAATGAATTCGAAATCATGAAAGATGGAGTTGCAATCGTAAACTGTTCAAGAGGAGGTGTGATTGATGAAGCTGCTTTAATTGAAGCATTAGATGCCGGAAAAGTAAGATTTGCTGGATTGGATGTTTTCATTAATGAGCCGGCTCCTTCCAAAGAAATCCTTAGTCACTCGAAGATTTCGTTGACTCCACATACTGGAGCGTCTACATTGGAAGCTCAGGATAGAATTGGTCTTTCATTAGCAGAACAAATTTCAAGTATATTACAGATTCACTAATATACTGAGCAAATATTAAAATAAAAAAACCACCTCAATTGAGGTGGTTTTTAGTAATATAGTATGCTTAGATATTTTTACTTTTTAGCAAATCTCTGATTTCCATTAATAATTTCTGGTCATCAGTTGGCCCTGCCGGAGCTGGTTCTTCTTTTGCTTTAGATACTTTGTTAATCCCTTTTATCATCATAAATAAAACCAGGGCAATACATAAAAAGTTAATTACCGCAGCTAAAAAGTTACCATAAGTAACACCATTCCAGACTAACGTTTTGATATTTTCTGCCCCTGCAGCTTTTAAAGCAGGATTAAGTAAAAGTGGTGTAATAACATCTTCTACAAATGATGAAACAATCTTTCCAAAAGCTGCTCCAATGATTACCCCTACTGCAAGATCAATGACATTGCCTTTGACTGCGAATTCTTTAAATTCTTTTAAAAACCCCATAATTTATTTTTTTAATGTTGTGTATTACACAAATATAACTAAAATTGTTATTTTTTTCGCCCTTGTGGGAGATTTATTTATATTCTTTTTAAATAAAATGAATGTTGCATAACGCTCTTTGCGTTAGTAAAAAATATTATAAATTAGTCGAATACTAATATGAAATGAAAATATTTACGAAGGAGCAAATAAAAGAATGTGATCAATACACCATATCGAATGATCAGATTTCTTCTATAAAACTAATGGAGCGTGCCGCTCAATCATGTGTACACTGGATATCAGAACATTGTAAAAATCATCGAAAGTTTGTTGTTTTTTGTGGTACTGGGAATAATGGTGGTGATGGATTTGCCATCGCAAGACTACTGCATACAGAAGGGTTTGATGTAGATGTCTTTGTCAGTAGTCCAAAATCAAAATTTTCAGACGATGCACAGATCAATTTCGAAAGAATAGAAGTGGTATCCGGAATTTCAATTTATAAATTCAATGAAGTGGATCAATATAGCTTTGATCATGATACGGTCATCATTGATGCGCTTTTCGGGATAGGATTATCAAGAGTTCTTGATGGAGAACATAAGAATGTTATTGAATATTTGAATGCTATTGATGCCGTTAAGATCTCCATAGATGTACCTTCCGGGCTATTTGCAGATCAGATCACTGATGATCAAGCAGCTATTTTTAAAGCAGATTATACATTGAGTTTTCAGTTTTGGAAGAAAAGCTTTCTACATCCTGAAAGTGGAAAGTTTACCGGAAAAGTTGAAATTTTAGATATTGATTTAAATAAGGAGTTTATCGCTACCACCGAAACCTCTTATTTCACTACTGATGATGAATTAATCAGGAAAATATTTAAACCAAGAGAAGATTTTTCTCATAAAGGAACTTATGGTAAAGTGACTATTGTTGCCGGTAGTTATGGAAAAATAGGAGCAGCAGTTCTTTCAACAAAAGCTGCATTAAAGACAGGTGCAGGTCTTACCTTTAGCCTTTCTCCGGAATGTGGTTATACTATTCTCCAGGCTTCATGTCCGGAAGCAATGTTTATAAAAGGTGGAGATCAATATGTAAATCATTTAGAGATTGATGAAAGCTCGGTATATGGTATAGGTCCGGGATTGGGAACGAATCCTGAAACGCAGAAAGTTGTTTTTCAATTTTTAAAAGACTATTCAAAACAATTGGTTTTGGATGCGGATGCTTTAAATATGATTTCAGATAATAAGAAGAATATAAAACTTATTCCTGAAAAGACGATTATTACTCCACATCCAAAAGAATTTGAAAGATTATTTGGAGCAACAGAGAATTCTTTTACAAGATTAGAATTGGCTCGTGAAAAAGCTCGTGAATATCAGATCTACATTATCTTGAAAGATCATCATACACAGGTAATAACGCCTGAAGGAAAGGTATATTACAATACTACAGGAAATGCCGGCCTGGCAAAAGGGGGAAGTGGAGATGCTCTGACAGGAATTTTAACGTCATTATTGGCACAGGGATATTCAGAAGAAGAGGCGGCTGTTTTTGGAGTGTGGCTTCATGGAAAAGCGGGTGATCATGCCGCTGAAAAATACTCAAAGGAATCAATGCTTCCAACCGATCTTATTGATGAATTAGGCAGCGTATTTGAAAAATTGAATCGAAAGGTTATTGTTAAACTATAACCGACAGGAACTATACTTCTGAATTAAGTTCAGACACAAAAAAAAAGCCACAATTCAATTGTGGCTTTTTATATATTAAAAGGATCAGTTTAGTCTGGTTTTTCATTTTGTTCAGGAGTGATTTTGAATTTCTTAGAAATTATCATAATTACTACCCCTGCGATCATAAAAGGAATGGAAAGCACCTGTCCGGTATTCAATCCTCCAATTTGGATGAATTCGTCTCCCTGAGGCTCTTTTAAAAACTCTACAAAGAATCTTACAGCCCAAAGAATAATAAAGAACAATCCGAATAACCATCCCTGCTGGTATTTTTTATCTGTTTTTTTGTATAAAATCCAAAGCAATAGGAACAAACAAACATATCCGAATGCTTCAAATAATTGTGTTGGATAACGTGGAACTGTAATTCCATATTCACTGCTTTGTTGTGGGAAAAGTAAAGCAAATGGTGAATTAGGATCAACAGGCTTTCCTACGATCTCAGAATTGAAAAAGTTACCCATTCTTACAAATGCTCCTCCTAAAGCAACCACGATTCCGATTCTGTCATATACCCAGAAAGGGTTCTTTTTAATGATCTTAAATGAATAATAAAGGGTAGTGAAGATCAAAGCAATGGTAGCACCGTGACTTGCAAGTCCCGAGAAACCTGTAAACTTCAACCCGTTTTTAGTACTGATTGGTAAAAATACACTCCAGAAATCTTCTTTGAATAGTTCCGGCTGATAGAAAATAACGTGTCCCAATCTCGCACCAAGAATGGTTCCGATCAATGTCCACGTGAAAAGGGGCTCTAAATATTTAATGTTAACATTGTCTATTTTGAAGATTCTAGCCATGATGATATAGCCTAATCCAAAAGCAAAAATGAACATTAAACTATAAAAATGTAATGTGATCGGACCTAATTTAATTCCGTTTGAAGGATCCCATATTTTAAACGGGGTTTCCAATTCAACTTTATCAGAGGCGGTAATCAGTTTCTCTGATTTTACGGCATATTTAAAAGTTTCAATATTTTCTTTAGTAACTGCGGTTTCAATCAATTTGAAATGTTTATCAAAAAATTGATATTTAGCATTTTTGTATTTACCTAAAATCAAAGAACCTGAATCATAATAATTACCTTCAAAGTTGGATTTATTCAGAATTACCAGGACATTGTTTAATGGTCTGTCAACAAACGAATCCAGATTTACTACTTCAGTTGTTGAATAGATTTTTACGGGAATTTCAGTAGCATTTACTTTTAGAGTTCCATCTGAAAGACCGCCTGGATACTCCTGTGCAAAAAGACATTGGGTAACCAAGGCAAATACTACAAGGTACATTCTGAAAAAAATATTACTCATTTCTATTTTTTTTGATAGTTTATATTGAATTTTTTATTTCTTTGGGGGAACAGGATCATATCCGCTTCCTCCCCAGGGATGACATTTTGAAATTCTTTTTATACCCAGCCAAAAACCTTTAAAAATACCATGAACCTGTAATGATTCAACCATATAATGTGAACATGTAGGTTCGTAACGGCAGTTTTTAGGTAGTAAGGGCGAGATAAACCATTGGTAAAATTTAATTAAAATTACCAAAGGAAAAGTAATGATTTTGTTGATTGTTAATTTCAAAACAATGCAAAAATAGGGTAAAAAAATGAAAATTAGTTTAAATTTGTTATAAGTTTCAGCGCTGTAAAACTGAAACATTCAAACAAAAATTCTAAATATCTTGAATCAAAATATCCCTTTAGCTGAAAAATTAAGACCTAAGACCCTGGATGAAGTCCTTGGGCAAGAGCATCTTACTGGTGATAAAGGAACCATAAGAAAAATGATAGAGAATGATACATTGAATTCTCTTATTTTATGGGGGCCGCCAGGAACAGGGAAGACCACATTAGCGGAAATTATCTCTGAAAAATCCGGGCGAAAATTTTATAAACTCTCGGCGGTTTCCTCTGGTGTAAAAGATGTACGGGATGTTATTGATGAAGCTAAAAAACAGAATTTATTTTCTGGAAAATCGCCTATCTTATTTATTGATGAAATTCACCGTTTCAATAAATCCCAGCAAGACTCATTACTGCATGCCGTAGAAAAAGGATGGATCGTGTTAATTGGGGCTACAACGGAAAATCCAAGTTTTGAAGTGGTTTCCGCTTTGCTTTCCAGAAGCCAGGTTTATATTCTCAAAGCTTTAACCTATGAAAAATTAGAAGAGCTTGTTGATATTGCTTTAAAGAAATACAATCAAGAGGAAAATACCGAATTGAAAATAAAAGAGAAAGGAGCATTTATTCAATATTCCGGAGGGGATGGCAGAAAATTGATCAATTCCGTAGAGCTTGTTCTTAACCAATACAAAAACTCTGAAATAAAGGAGATTTCAAATGAAGATGTTCTTGCTGTACTGCAGGAAACAATGGCTTTATATGATAAAAATGGAGAACAGCACTACGATATTATTTCCGCATTCATAAAATCAATGCGGGGTGGTGACCCTAATGGAGCTGTATATTGGTTAGCAAGAATGATTGCCGGAGGTGAAGATATTAAGTTTATTGCGAGAAGGATGCTTATTCTTGCAGCAGAAGATATTGGGCTGGCAAATCCAAATGCATTGGTAATTGCTAATAACTGTTTTCAGGCAGTTAATGTGATCGGTAATCCTGAATCCCGGATCATTTTGAGTGAAACAGCAGTTTATCTGGCAGTTTCCCCAAAAAGTAATTCAACATATATGGCGATCAATGAAGCATTGGCCTTAGTGAAGCAAACAGGAAATCTGCCAGTACCTCTTCATCTTAGAAATGCACCTACGAAGCTCATGAAAGATCTTAACTATGGAAAAGATTATAAATACGCTCATTCCTATGAAGGAAACTTCGTAGAACAGGATTTCCTTCCTGAGGAAATTAAGGATATGAAATTATATCAACCGGGAGATAATGCTACGGAAAAAAAGATTTACGAAGAACTGAAGAAAAAATGGAATCATAAATATTAGAAAAGGATACTCTTTTGAGTATCCTTTTTATTTTATAATCTAAAGATCAATTAGTATTTCTTCGAAGTTGAAATAAATAATGATTTCTTACCATTGTAATCTTTTACTTCAGATTTAGCCAAAATATCAGCATAAATCTTTGTGTCAGGATTATTAAACTCATAACCATCAATGATTATCGGAGTTTCTTTAGGCAGATTGCTTTGTTCATTAAGTTGGGCAACCGTTATTCTATCCAGATTCTCATATCCTTTTTTAATGATAATCTCTGCAAAACCATTTTCTGCTATATAGCCGAACTTTTTAAGGTTCTGTGGTAAGTTTGCAGGGGTTTTATAAACATGCATACTTTGAACAAAATCTTTTTTATTGTTGAACATATCTGCTGTTCCAACAATATCATTTGCTACTACAAATTTAGTTGCAGGATTCTTCTGTCCAAATAGAAAAGCAGAAGAAACGAGTAAAAAAGAATAAAGTATTTTTTTCATAATCTATAGAATAAGTAACTATTAAAAACTTGTTAAATATAAGTATTATTTATAAAATTAAAATAGGATTTTATGATAAATTACATATTATACATAAATAATACGTTTTATTAAGATTTAAAATTTTCATTTTCATTCATCTCGTCCTTTTTATCAACCAGATTTTTAATCATGTTTTTCAATCGCTGGAACATGAATGAACTTAACAATAGTATAACACCTAATAAGATGAATGCTGTGATTCGTGAAATATTATCCATTTGCCATACATCATATGCGTATAGTTTTACAATTACTATCCCGATAAGGATAAAACCGATTTTACTAAACTCCGTATTGTCTTTTTTTAATCCTGCATAAATAAAAATACTTGCAAGAATGGCCCAGATAATTGGGAGATACAAGATACTGAAGTGCTTTTGCAGTTTATAAAGCATAGATATGTTTTCTGCATTTCCTAAAATATATAGATGATAAAGTTCACAGCTAATCACAGAAACCAGTACAAAAGCAGCTGGCCAATATAAAAACTTGACTTGTCCTGCATTCTGTGTAGGTAATATTCTCCAATATATATAGATGAAAGGAATAAGATACAGTAAGTAAATGGCATAAAAGGCAATCGAAACTTCTTTTAAAAGAATTGAATCAATAAGTTCTGATGCACTGAATGAAATATAAATTAGAATGAGTAAAAGGAAAATATAAATTAGTCCTTTTTCAAAGTCTTTACCTATTTCCAGTTTCTTATTCAATAACAATAAAACAAAAATGTAATACAGGCTAAATAAGAGCCCTGAACTAAGGACTATCGCAAATGGCCTTTCGGAAATTTGATATGTCAGTTCAAACAACAAAGCAAAATAAATAATAGCATAGCTTACTATTCTGAAAATGATTTCAAAGAAATTGTTTTCAGAGGTATTTTGCTCTGGCAGTTTTTTAAGTAGGAATAAATTAACGAGTGTTGTGATAATTGTTATAAAGCTCGTTAAAAACACAGGATTTAAAATCACGGTGAGCTCTTTTGTGTTAAAGTATTGTGACCATGTGCTCATTTGTGCTATGATCACTAATGGGAATAGGATGTAAAAGAATATTTTAAAAATATTGAGTTTTGTTTTCTTCCAGATAAAAAGCAGAAGTGTGGCTTCAATAGCCCATATGCTGGTGATTAAATGAGTCTTAAACTGTAATGCTATGGCAATTGTAATCAGGCTTATAGTAATTCCCGCAAAAATAGAATAGTTACTTCCAAAGTCTTTCTTCTGATATTCTTTAAAAAGCAGATAACTGTTAATGGCTGCAAAAACAAGCGGAAATATAATAACAGGTTCGTATCCCAGTTTATTGAAAATGTAAATTAAGCTTAATGTACTGAAAAAATTAATAAGTACTAATAATAATGTGTCAAAAGGGGAGAGGGTATTTTTCTTGATATAATTGAGCAATGCAAATGCATAGAAGATGACATAATTAATAAGATAGAAATATATACTTAGTATTTCCGGTTTCTCAGCTGTCCAGTATAACAAATATAGGTGAGTGAAAAAGAATGCAATTCCGCCTACACTTTTCCATTGCTTCAAAAAAGTGATGATAAACATTCCGATATTCAAGACAGAGATATAAGTAAATAGGAATAAATAATTACTCTGTCCTGTACTTATTATCAGTGGAGCGAGGAATCCGCCGAATAGAGAAAAGATAATAAGTATTTCACTTTTATAATAATAAGAAAGTATAATGGATAATAAGGTTATACAACAAGTAATTATAAAAGCTGTGTTTTGAGCAAATAGATGATACTCCCGAAACGCAATCGTTGTGGTGAAATATAGAATGGCTATTCCACCTCCCAGAATGATGGACGAAAAAACAGTATAGTTTTTCCTTAGAAAATGACCTACAATAATGATGAGAGAACCAATAGAAAATCCAATCGCTGCTCGGGCTGTTTCACCAATCCAGTTTTTATCAATAGCGTACTTGACGAAGTAACCAATTCCCAGAACCAAAGTGAAAATTCCTATTACCGCTAAAATATTTTGTTTCAAAAAAGAGAAAATTGGATTAAGCCAATCTGTTTGATGTATTAAAGGAGTTTCTTCTTTGATAAAAGCTGCTTGTTTTTCCTGATGAATTTCAGATGAAGGCAATACCTCGGTTGTTACTTCAGGTTCGTCTTTAGGTTTTGATGTTGTTAGAGGTTCTGCGGAATTTTTTTGCAAGTCTGAAATTTTATTTTCAAGCTTTCGTATTTTATTGTTTAAGTTGTTGTAAATAAATACAATCAAAAAAATTAACAGAATAATCAGGAGATTTTCAGGCATAGTTTCATTTGCTTGATCAAATATAATTAAATGTTTGGTATAGTCACTTACCCTAGGTCTTAAACAATTAATCCATCATATGGAAATATGATGGATTAACGGTGTATAGTGATTAAATTAAATAAATATCTTAGTTAGATACCTTGTAAATATAGAATGAAGCAACACTTGATCCTAATAATCCTACATCTAGAAGAGAAGATCCTACAAGTCCGAATGAAATTTTGTCTCCAGCCTGTGCAGAATATATTGAACTTATACTAGATTCTGAAATGGTTAAGCTTAATAGAATTAAGTTAGCACCGCTAAAAGCACGGCTATCAATCGTTGTAGCTACCCCAGCTCTTGTTCTTACGATCCCTACACCAGGAGAGTTAGCCAAAATAGAAGCCTGTAGTCCAGTACCATAACGGAATGTAAATCCTATAGCATAAACTCCGTCTGATGGAATTGTATACGTGTTATCAGTATCTGAAAATAATGCAGCACTACCTATTGTTCTTTCTGCGTTTAAAAAGTTAACAGCTCTAAATCCACTTGGAAATAGACCTAAGCTTAATAAACTGATCCCTGCTGTTTTTTTAGCAGCATATAAAGTAGTATTCGTAGCACCTGCAGTTGCTAATAATGCAGGGTTTGCTTGCTCAACTTCAGATGTAGCTGAGTTATACATCAAGACATTGTATCCGGTTGTAGTCGCTGTTGTTGGAACTGTTCTAACTTTTACGTCCCCATTTACGTCTAAAGTAGCTGCTGGTGTTGTTGTGTTGATTCCTACCTGTGAAAAGGCCTGAGTTGCTATCAAAGATAGAGTTAGAATGGAAATTTTAGTTTTCATGTTATAAAAGTTTAAATTGTTATGGTTTTAGTTAGTTTCGTAAAAATACAGCAAATATTATGCCTGTAGATGAATATTATTTAAAATAAATCTATTATTTGTTAAAAATATTTTAACAATTTACGATTATTAATTAATATAATGCTACGTATTTATACTATAGGTAAATATACTAAATTTTTTTTTGAGAATAAAGATATATAAAAAAAATTAAATAAATCCCTTTTAAATGAATAATTTTTTGTTAACATAAAAATAAAGCTGTCATGAAATATGACAGCTTTATTTTAAAACAATGCTATTTATGCATCATAATGGCGTTATTTTGTGTTTTATCAAACCATGTTTTTAGGCCTCTAATAAAAATTCTTTATAATTTCCTAGGAAATCTACACTCGCATGTATCGATTCTAATTCCTGTAATGCATTTTGGTGTAAGACAGGATTCCATTCTCCAGCCACATTGATAAAGAAAAAATAATTGCCAAGTCCTGTTTTTAATGTTCTTGACTCTATTTTACTCAAGTTCATTTTTCGCCAAGCAAAAACAGATAACACCTGATGTAATCCTCCGGCATGATCTTCCGGAAGTGTAATGAGAAGTCCGGATTTTTCACCCAGGGCCTCAAGGTTTTTATTTTTGTAAAAATGTCCTTCTTTAGAAATAACAATGAATCTTGTATGATTCTGTTCGAAATCCTGAATATTACGATTGGTAATTTTTAATCCATAAAGATTGGCTGCAAACTGATTGGCTACAGCAGCTATTCTTTGATCTGGATTTTCAGATACGAACTTAGCGGCAGCGGCAGTTGAAGAAAAATCCTGCCTTTGAATATTTTTATAATGAGTATCCAGGAAATGAAAGCTCTGAGCCAAGGCTTGTGGGTGAGAGTAAATTCTCTCTACATCCTCGATCTTATTATCAGGGTGGATCATTAAATGATGAGCTATAGGCATTACAGCTTCCGCTTCAATTTTTATAGAAGGTGTTTTATATAAATAATCCAATGTCATAGAGACTGTCCCCTCAATTGAATTTTCTAAAGGAACAACAGCCTTATCGACTTCTCCTCTTTCAACTGCAGCAAAGCAGTCTAAAATATTAGCCTGAGGCAAAAGTTCTTCATTGGGAAAAAGTTGGGTAGTTGCGAGTTGGGTAAAACTAGCATGTGGACCTAGAAATGCAATCTTCATATATCATTTATAATTAAAAAAGTTTAGCAAAGGAAAGGAATTGTTTATGGTAAAAAAAATCCTACAGGTAATTATATGGATTTGTCATCTGATTTCCAATTTTCGTGTATAAGTTTGAGCAAATAATCCGGACATTTTATAATCTTACCGGTTTTTGAGTCTAAGAAGAATAGAGAGGTGGAGGCTTCTGTAATTTTTATACCTTCTTCATTGTAAATTTCATATTCAAATTCTATTCTTACTCCTGGTATCTTTTTTAGGTATGTATGAATTTCTAATTTTTGATCATACAAAGCTGGCTTCAAATACTTAATTTTATAGTCAGAAACAGGGAGCCAAATTCCTTGGTTTTCAATTTCATCATATGGCATTCCTATGGTTCGAAGTAGTTCAACTCTGCCAATTTCAAAGTACGTTGCATAGTTACCATAGTATACATATTTCATAGGGTCTGTTTCTGCGTAACGTACTCGTATTGAGTGTATTGAGTGTATCATTTTTGCTCTTAAATTATACATACAAATATATTTTTAAATAATCAATACCTGCAATATTTTTTTTTGAAAATAAAAAATTAGACCTTTGTCTTCCTTCTAAACACAGTACTAACAAAAGAATTAATCAGGGCATAAATATGGATGAAAATTTAATGATGATATGGCAGAAGTGCCTTCAGTTTATGCGTGATAATCTTAACGCAGCTGAAGATAATTCTGATTTGAAAAAGCTTGAAAAATCTTTCGACTTATTGTTTGACAAAGTGCAACCAATTTCTTTGGTTGATAACAATCTTACTTTAATGGTTCCGAGTGATTTTTACAAAGAATATATTGAGGATAATTACTTGTCTCTTCTTTCTGCTGCCCTGAAGAAAAATATAGGAAAAGGAGTAAAATTATGGTATTCAGTAATGGAAAATAAACCAAACGGTTTAGAAAAACCTGTTACTATGAATATGAAAGGAAAAAGTGTTCCGACTCCTAAAGTTCAGGAAACAATGCCTCAAGGTTTTTCATCTAATATCGTGAATCCTTTTGTCGTTCCTGGAATTAAGAAAGTAAATATAGATTCCAATTTAAAGTCAGACTTTTCTTTTGATAATTATGTAGAAGGAGAGAGCAACAAATTTGCTGCAACTGTAGCAAGATCTATTGCAAAAAGACCAGGAGCAACTGCTTTTAATCCATTATTTTTATATGGTGGATATGGAGTAGGGAAAACCCACTTAGGACAAGCGGTAGGATTAGAAGTTAAAAGCCAATTTCCAGACAAAGTGGTTCTTTATTTATCTTCTGAAAAATTTATTCAACAGTTTATATCAGCTGCAAAAGCTCATAAACAAACTGAATTCGCTAACTTTTACCAAATGGTAGACGTTTTAATTATAGATGATATTCAGTTTCTTTCCGGTAAATCAGCTACTCAGGATAGTTTCTTCCATATTTTTGATTATTTACATCAAAATGGAAAACAGATTATTCTTACTTCTGATAAGGCTCCGGTTGATATTATGGATATTCAGGACAGAATTGTTTCCCGTTTCAAATGGGGACTTTCTGCAGAGATCAAGTCTCCTGACTTAGAGACCAGAAGAAAAATTATTGTTGATAAATTAAGCAGAGATGGAATTGTTTTAACAGAAGATATGCTTGATTTCCTTGCTGCTGAGGCAAAAACCAATGTAAGAGAGCTTATTGGGGTGATCAATTCAGTAATTGCTTATTCCACGATCTATAAATCTGATCTTAGTCTGGAATTATTGAAAGATACGATCAATAAGATTGCTGCCAACCAGAAGAAAATAATCAATATCCCTTATATTCAGGAGATAGTGTGTGATTATTTTGGGATTAAGAGAGAACAATTGCTTTCTAAAACAAGAAAAAGAGAAATTGCACTTCCAAGACAGTTAGCCATGTATTTTGCTAAGGAATTTACCAATGCTACTTTTACGAAAATTGGTGAGGAAATGGGAGGAAAAGACCACTCGACAGTAATGTATGCTTGTGAAACGATAAAAGATGTTTCAAAGATTGACAAGGAAGTTAAGAAGTATGTCAAAGAACTTACTGAGAGAATAAAACATTAAAATAATTTAATTTGATATAAAGAAAATGAAGGATAGAAATTATTCTTCATTT
The DNA here is from genome assembly GCF_016595215.1 of Chryseobacterium paridis. Lineage (GTDB taxonomy): Bacteria > Bacteroidota > Bacteroidia > Flavobacteriales > Weeksellaceae > Chryseobacterium > Chryseobacterium paridis. The sequence continues at coordinate 109,234 of NZ_JAENHK010000008.1, forward strand.
TTTTATTTAATTTTGTTGGATTACTCAAAAAATGATACGATTTTAGGATGAAAATATTGATGGTATGTTTAGGAAATATATGCAGAAGCCCTTTAGCGGAGGGAATTATGAAAACAAAACTTCCTTCCGGATTTTTTGTAGATTCTGCGGGAACTATTTCAATGCACGAAGGAGAGCATCCTGATAAAAGAGCAATAAAAACCGCTGCCAACCATGGAATCGATATCTCAAAACAGCGATCCAGACCCATTACCAGAAAAGACTTTGAAAACTTCGATCTCATTTATTGTATGGATATCGATATCTATGGAGATGTTGTATCAAAAACCCACAGTGAAGAAGAAAGGCAGAAAGTTTTTCTATTTTTAGAAGCAGCAGGAAATCACGAAAATGCTGAAGTTCCTGATCCATATTGGGGTGATATGAATGATTTTGAAGATGTGTATCAGCTTTTAGATAATGCATGCAATATCATTCGTAACCAAATTGTAATTTGATATGAGATATTTATTTTTACTATTTTTCATAAGCTCCAACCTGTTTTTTGCTCAAAGTAAAGATGAGGTTGCTATCCGAAAAGTAATGGACGATTTTATGAGTTGCATTAAAACAGGAGATGAGGTCAAGTATCTTTCCTTATTTCAAGATCCAGTCCAGTGGACAGGAGTTTATGTTGATCGGACACAGGTTAAACGTCTTGAAAAAAATCCTAAAGCAGATAGCCATTTTGTAGATGATTACAAGACTTTCATCAAAGGCTTTAAGGATGATAAATCTGAGGAGAAGTTCGATAATATTAAGATTATTGAAGACGGATCAATAGCGTCAGCGAACTTCGACTATAGTTTCTGGTATGATGGAAAAATGAGTAATTGGGGGAAAGAAATCTGGACCTTAATGAAAATTAACGGTGCCTGGAAAATTACTTCTGTTACGTTTTCAATGGATTTCACTAAATATTTTGCTCAACCTTCGTTAAAAGAAAGAACCCAAAAATAAAAAGAATGCTTTTTTTACTTCCAGCTTTTTTATCAGAAAATACACCTATTAGTCACTTTTCACCGGTGATGAATGATTATATCATGCAAACCGATTATTTTTTTGTGGAGAATGAAAAGACAGCCCGAAAGGTCATTAAATTTTTTGCTCCTGAAAAAAAGCAGGCAGATCTTAAACTGTTTTTATTAGATAAATATACCCAGAATGCAGATATCAAAGAGGCTCAGGAACTGATGCTGAAAGGTCAGGATTTTGGATTGCTTTCTGAAGCTGGATTACCATGTATTGCAGATCCGGGAAATTTAATAGTGAAATGGTGTCATGAGAAAAATATAAGAGTAGTGCCTATTTCAGGGCCTTCATCAATAATTTTAGCATTAATTTCCAGTGGATTTAATGGACAGGAATTTTCATTTAATGGATACCTTCCGATTGATAAAGGGGAGAAAAAACGACAGATTTTGCACTTAGAAAGTCTGGTGCAGAAAACAGGTTATTCTCAAATTTTCATGGAAACACCGTATAGAAATAATGCTCTTTTTGAAGACTTGTGTAAGTTCTTATCTCCCAGTACAAAGCTTTGTATAGCTGCTAATATTAACGATCCGGAACACGAGTTTATTCAGACAAAAACGATCAAGGATTGGCAAAAACAAAAACCGGAACTTCATAAGATTCCTGCTGTTTTTGTTCTTGGGAAATAAACGTCATTGCGAGCAGAAAGGCGAAGCAATCTCAAATCGAAGCATAGTTTTTACATCAATAAAAACCCGAATATGAAATTCATATTCGGGTTTATGTTATTTTTTCCTTCTTCCTTTCCATTTTCTCCATAAGAAGATAAGTACCGGAATTGCTAAGAAAAACGGCCAAAGAGAGATCACTCCAAGTATGAAACTGATAAAGCTATTCCAACCTTGGGTAAGAGAATCCCCAAACCTGCTTCCAAAACCTATTTTTGAAGTTGCAGAACTTCTTACTTTTTCTTTGTATAAACTTAAATTTAGTGTGCTGTAATTTACCCGGTCATCGATAAAGCGAAGCTTGCCTTCAGCAACGTCTATTTCATCTTCAAGACCGCGGATCTTCTCCTGAATTTCAAGCATATCTTTTGTATTAGACGCTCTTTTAAGCAAGTCTCGATACTTTTCAAGATAGATTTTCTTGTTGGCAAGTTTTATAGCAACATCAGTATATTCTTCTGTTACATCCTCTGATGATATATTTTTTGATAAAACAGAACCGATCCCATCTGAAAAGGAATTGATGAGTGCATCAAAGTTTTTATGTGGGACACGGATAGTAAGATTTAGATTTTCATCTGCATCGGAATTTCGGAAATCTTCAGTCTGAATATAGGCATTGTTTTTCTTTAAGATTTCGTTCACCTGACCCTGGGATTTCTTAATATCTCCCACCTGGATCCGCATATCTCCATTTTTAATAATTTTTTTAGAAATGGTATCGATTCTTTTAGTTGTTCGCTGCTGTGGCTCTTCTTGTGGTGGGGGTGGAGCTGGTTCGCTTTCGGAAAAATTGACAAGTTTATCTGATACTACAAGATCTGCGCTAACTTTTTGTTCAGCAATACCATCGGATTTGCTGCAATGAATAAATGTGAAGGATATTAAAAGTAAAATTAAGTTTTTCATGAATGTTTTTTCATGAATCTTATCAAAAACTATGCTTAAATTAAAAGATCAGGGGATTAATATCTTATTCCTGTTTTTTTGAAAATAAAAGTTAAAAGCCAGATAGGTCCCATTAAAAGAAACTGCAGATCCTTTATGAAAGATGGTTTTTTGCCTTCTATTTTATGGCCCAGAAATCTTAAAACCCATGTGATGGCAAATATTGAAAGGTAAATAATCCATGAGTTTTTCCAAAAATGGATATTGACAGTATAGACTGATTTTTCCATTAATATCATTATAAGGAGCATAATGAAGCTGATGAGTAATGATAATCTCAAATAAAATACAGTAATCAGAAGGATGGCAATTACACTTACTATACTCACACAACCAAAATAAGGAGAACACATGTGTGGCGATGGAATCAAAGAGACAAAACCTAAAATAGCCCAGAAGATCAGAGGAACACAAATCCAATGGATTATTTTGTTGGTTTTGTTTTTGTGACTTTTACAATATTCTGCGAAGAATAAGTCTATCTTTCTCATAATATGGAATTTGGATTATACTAAATTAATAAAATTTTGGATGCAGCCAAGAGATTGAATACTTTTGCGATATGTCTGTCCTAGAAAAATTTGGAGTTGAGATTTTCACCCAACATAATATTTTCGAGAGAATCTCGACCGAAAAACCATTTCGTCCTGATAATCCGGCGTTTATTTTTGTGAAAACCGGAACGATAAAACTCCGTCAGCATTTTAGTGATCTGGAGCTTACTCCTAATATGTTTATGGTGACCGATCCCCAAACTGTTTATGAGATGGTTTCCGTAAGTGATGATTTTCAATCGCGAATGGTTTCTTATAAAAGAGAGTTTATTTCTGCTTTATCATTGAAGTTTAACCGCCTGATTGGGTACCGGTATTTCAGACAGCAAATGAATAAAGGGGTGCCTTTTGAGGAGGAAGAAATGGAAATGGTGTGGAAAAGTGTCAATTTTCTTAAATATATATTAGATTTTGAAGCGGATATGATGTATAAGAAAGAAATTGTTGAACACTTGTTTTCTATCTTTTGCTATCAGATGGCAGGAATTATTTCTAAGGAAGACAGTTATTCTATGGGGCAAATGTCAAGGCAGGAAGAGATTGTTTTTGTATTTTTAAATGATCTCGCTGCCCATCATCTTAAAGATAGAACGGTTGAGTTTTATGCCGCCCGGCAATCTATTACAACCAGACATCTTTCATCAGTCGTAAAATCAGTTACAGGAAAGTCCGCAAGCCACATCATAGCATTGATTGTTATGAATGAGGCTAAAGTTCTTTTAAACTCGTCTAAAAGGACTGTTTCAGATATTGCAGGTATTCTTGGATTTAGTGATCAGTACTCGTTTTCTCATTTTTTCAAGAAACATTTGGAATTAAGTCCCAGTCAGTATAGAAATCAATTTGAAGGTTAAATCCTACATTTGAACATCTTTTTCCAAAAATCAAACATTTGTTTGATTGCTTGGCCACCGTAACTTTGCCTTTGTAAAAACAAGGTAAAATGATACATCATTTAAAAACAGCACTATCACTTCTGATAGCTATATTCCCTGCGCTGTTTTTTTCGCAGGAGGTCAGACAGATGACAGCGAATGAGGTCGCCGAACTGGCACTTCAAAATCATCAGCAGCTAAAAGTTTCTGCCCACAATATTACTATTGCTAAACAACAGACAGATATTACAAAACTTCAAAAGCTGCCTAATATTACGGCTTCCACAAGTCAGTTTTATTTAGGGAATGCAGTGGCAATCGATAAAGATTTTTCAAGTTCCACTACTATTCAAATGCCTCATTACGGGAGTTCTTACGCAGTGCAGGCTACTCAATTAATCTTCAAAGGAGGGTTAGTGAGCAAATCTATTGAACTGGCTGGGTTACGTGAACAACTTTCTGAACTAGATTTAGAAAAGAATAAACAGGATGTTAAGCTATTGGTTATTTCCAATTATCTGGATGTCTATAAAATTCTTAATCAGGAATTAGTTTTTCAGAATAACAAAAAACTAGCGCAGGAGCGTTTGAAGAACATTCAAAAATTCTATCAGCAGGGGATGGTCACCCGAAATGAAGTGATCCGTGGTGAGCTGGCGATAAAAAATTTAGATCAGGGGATTTTAACCTTAGTAAATAACAGAAAAATTCTCAATTACAATTTGAGTATTGCATTAGGATTACCGAATAATACTGAAATTGTTCCTATTGAAAGTCTTGCAGATAAAGAAGCAGGTATCGGGATGGATTATTATATGGATCTGGCACATAACAGTAATCCACAATTAAAATCTGCAAAGACCAGTATTGATGTGGCAGCTAAGAATATAGAAATTATAAAAACAGATCAGCTCCCAACATTATCAGGATTTGGTGGTTATATGTTACAGCGGCCTATTACTACAAGGAACCCTGTTTTGGATATGTATTCCGGAGGTTGGCAGACAGGTGTTTCTTTAAGTTATAATATTGATAACCTTTATAAAACCAAAGAAAAAATTAAATTTGGCGAAATACAAAAAATACAGGCAGATGATACCAGGACTTTAATTCAACAAAATGTAGATATGGGAGTGAATGCTGCTTATGTAAAATACCAGGAGTCCATTCAGCAGGCTGATATTCTTAATGACGCTAAACAATTGGCAGAAGAAAACTACAAGATCACCGAAGCCAAATACTTAAACCAATTGGCTGTACAAGCAGAAATGATCGATGCTCAGAATCAAAAGTTACAATCTGAATTAGACTTTGCAAATGCTGAAATCAATGTTTTGTATCAGTATTATAATCTTTTGAAATCTACAGGAACACTTTAATTCTTAAAACTGAAAATCAAGATAATGGAAAACAAGGAAGAACAAAATACACAAACAACACCCACAGAATCAAGCGTGGTTGCTAAGAAAAAGGAATCTAGAAAAAATAAAATAAGAGCAATTATTTCTAATATTATTGTTTTTCTGGTGATAGGATTTGGACTATTCTGGCTGGTTCGTGAGTATTTTCATATTGGTGATAAAAGCTATACAGAAGCCGCTCAGGTGGAGGAATTTATTAACCCAATCAATACGAGAGTTTCTGCATACATCAAAGAAATAAAATTTATAGAACATCAACAGGTAAAAAAAGGGGATACATTAGTGATCCTTGACAAGAATGAAATTATAACACAGTTAGGACAGGCGGAAGCTGCTTATCAGAATGCCCTGGCTCAACGTTCTGCTACCAGTTCATCCGTAAATACAGTTTCCAATAATGTCAATGTAATGGAGTCTAATATTGCAGGTGCAAAAGCAAGATTGTGGAATGCTGAACAAAATTTAAACCGGTATAAAAATCTTTTGACTTCTGAAGCTGTGACCAGACAACAATATGATCAGGTAAAAACAGAATATGATGCCCAAAAAGCGGCTTATGAAACATTAGTTAATCAAAAACAATCAGCTAATCTTTCCACAACTGAAGTTAAAAGTAAATTAGGGATCAATGACGCTGAAATCAAAAGAACAAAATCAGCTTTGGATATGGCGAGAATCAATCTTTCTTACACAGTTATAACCGCTCCTTATGATGGAGTTATGGGGAGAAGAACAATCTCTGAAGGACAATTGATACAACCAGGACAACAGGTTGCAACTATTGTATTGAATGGTCAGAAATGGGTAACTGCCAATTTTCTTGAAAGTCAGATGCCGAATATTAAAATTGGAGAGAAAATCACAATGTCTGCAGATGCTTTAGGAGGACAAAAATTCGAAGGAATCATCAAAGCCGTTTCTGCAGCCACCGGATCCAGATATTCAAGTGTTCCAACTGATAATTCTACGGGTAACTTTATTAAAGTACAACAGAGGATCCCTGTAAGAATCGAGTTTACGGCTTCTAATAAGAAAGAAGATATAGATAAACTTAGTGCGGGGATGAATATGAATGTGAGTATAGACGCAAAGAATTGAAAATTGAAAGTGGAAAGTGGAAAATTTAAATTCATACTAGCTTTCAGCTTTCCATTTTCAACTTTCAACTATTAATTAATAACTAACAAAAAAAAATGTATAACAAAGGTCTATATCATGATTGGGTACCTAAGCCGGTTCAGTTGCTGCTAATGGTATTACTGTTATCTGTAGTGATGCCGCTGGGTGGTGTTTATACAGGAAACATTAGTTACCTTGTTGGGGGTACAGGTGCTCTTTCCGAATATTTTCTATGGGCAAATTATGCCACAACAATAGGAATGGGAGCTTGTATGCCTGTGGTTCTAAGAATGAAGATGAGATTTAAAGTTCGTGATAAGATCACTTTGATTTTAGTTGTATTGGGACTATTGAGTTATATCAATTCAACGACTTTACAACCTATGGTTATGGTAACGAGTTCTCTTATCATTGGATTTTTAAAAATGATGGTAGCTATAGAATTATTTTTACCATTAATGGCAATGATTGGAAACAGGGGGATATTTTATGGTGCATTTTATTCTTTTGTTTTAATGATGAACCAGGTTGCGAGCTATTATGCTGTGGAGGTTTCTACTTTTTATAATTGGCAGCATTTTTATGTGATCGTAGCGGTTTTATGTTTTATTTTGGCACTTTTACACTGGGTATTTATGCATGATAAATACTTTGCACTTAAAGTTCCATTACATTATATTGATTGGTTGAGTATTTTGCTTTTCATTTCAACATTTATGTTCTCTGCCTATGTATATTCATTTGGAAAACAGCAAGACTGGTGGAATTCATCAAAAATAATGTATTCCAGTATTGCTGCATTTATAAGTTTTGCTCTGTTGGCTACTCGTCAATTAACATTAAAAAGACCTTACTTATCCTTCGTCATATTTAAAAAGAATAATGTACAGAATGGTTTGTTTATGCTTTTTTGGTTGGGGATGTTTTTGGGAACGACCACATTACAAAATACTTTTGCCTTAGGAGTTTTGGGTTATGATCAATTAACCAATGCCAGACTCAATCTATTGATGATTCCAGGGATCATATTAGCGGGAATTGTTGCCATTTTCTGGTTTAAAAAAGAAAAACCTTTGAAAATGTTCATCTTCTCAGGATTCTCCGCAATGATAGGATATGCGATTATCATGTATTTTTCTATGGTTCTGGAATTTAATTATGAAGGCTGGTATCTTCCGATGTTTTTAAAAGGCTACGGGATGTGTTCATTATTTGTTTCTGTTTGGTTTTATACATTGGATAAATTGGAATTAGATGATATGTTGGCAGCGATCGGATTGGTATTGGTTTGGAGAACTTTCCTTGCTGTTGGTATTTTTTCGGCTCTGTATTCATGGTTTCAATACCACTTTCAGGTCATTGCAATAGGAGATTTAGCAGTTTATATGGATGGAATGACGATAACTCCGCAAACATTAGCGGGTAGTATGAAAGTGGTTCAACTCAATGCTATTATTGTGGCAACTAAAAAGATATTTGGCTTTATCGTTGTCATTGGCTTTGGAGTATTGGTATATGTTTTAACTCATCATTTTGGAAGAGAGCGCTTTCAATATGGAAGATTTATAAGAATGCTTAGTGGTAAATCAGTCATTGCCCGAAGAAGGTTGAGAGAAAGAAAAAAATTATTGGAAGAAATAAAAGACGCGGCAGGGCCCGCTATGTAAAGATACCTTGTTTTTCACTAGTAAAACCCCGGACTTTTTATAGGCTGGGGTTTTACGTTTTATTGGTGGCGATGGTATTTAGGGAGGCTGATGAAATAAATATGAAGAATTTTAATAATATTATTTTTATTTAGTCGTAATAAAAATAATAATTACTTACATTTGCATTACTTAATTGAATATATAAATGATACATCCTAATTATCATTTATTCCCGGCATACTAGAACTATGATGCTGTATATAATTTAAAAATTTCAGTTATGGCTAAAATGCAAGCAGGGCAGATCGTTGCCGAAGTCACAAAAAAAGAATACCTAACACCTCATTTTATTAGAGTATACCTTCATTCCGAAGATATTTTGCAGTTTAAAAATACTACAATTGGTGATAATAATAAAATAGCTATTCCTCCTGAAGGATTAAACGAAATTCATTTTCCAAGCTGGGGTGATAATCATGAATGGATCTATCCGGAAAAAGAAATTGCACCCTCTATAAGGACGTATACCCATCGGGGAATCAATTGGGAAACCAATGAACTGTATATAGACTTTGTAGACCACGGTGATGGTGGTCCTGCCTCAAAATGGGCAAGAGAAGCTGAAGCAGGCTCTAAATTAGGAGTGATGATGCGAACCGAGCCAAGAGAGCTATATCCTTTGGTTGATTGGTATTTTCTTATTGGAGATGGAACAGCTATTCCTGTTTTAAGTACTATTTTAGAAGCTCTTCCTGAAACTGCTAAAGGAGTTTGTGTTATTGAAGTCCACGGAAAAGAAGATGAACAACAATTGGAAACTAAAGCAGATATTGAATTTATTTGGGTTCATAATGCGGATGCTCATTTAGGAAATAAATTAACAGAGACTGTAAGAAGTATACCAATACCTGAAACTCAAAAATTCGGATACTTGGCCTGTGAGCTTTCAACTGTAAAAGAGATTCGCAACTATTTCAGAAAAGAAAAGAACTGGAAACAATCTGAGTTATATGCCTATTCTTACTGGAAAGCTGGTGTGACACAAGATGACTCACAAGCCGAAAGAAGAAAGGAACTGAGAGCTGACTAATAAAAATATGTCCGGGATGCCCGGTTTTTTTATGCATAAAATAATAAGGAACCAATTGTCATTGCGAACAAATGAAACAATCTCTTTCAATAGGGACATGTACACTATTAAGTATCATTAATCATAATATCGTAGTTATTTTTTGAAGCCAAAACCTGTATCTTTGCTCCTTTAAAAATAGTTATGAAAGATTTAATGGGTAAGGCAATCTGGGATTATCATCATAATGAGAATCCGGAAGATCTGCAGACTGAAACCTCAATCTCAGAACTCGATGAACTTCCTGTAGATTACCTTTTCAGGGATTTTGAAGAAATGAATAGTCTTGAGCAGAAAGCTTTGGAATTAGCTCAGGGAAAAGTTTTGGATATTGGCGCTGGAGCGGGTTCACATTCGTTGTATCTTCAAAATGAAAGAAACCTTGATGTAACGGCATTAGATATTTCACCAAAATCTATTGAGGTTTGCGAGTTGAGAGGAATTAAAAAAGGGATCTGCCAAAATATGCTTGATTTCACTGGGGGAACTTTTGATACTATTCTATTATTAATGAATGGAACCGGAATTTTTGGAAGTTTAGCGACCGTTGATACCTATCTTCAAAAATTGCAATCTTTACTTAGCGACAAAGGACAGATATTAATTGATAGTACAGATATTTTGTATATGTTTGATCGTGATGAAGATGGTGGAGTTTATATTCCGGCAGAAGGCTATTATGGGGAATTGGATTATGTCGTTCATTATAAAGGAGAATCGGAAGATCCCATTAAATGGCTATATCTCGATTTTGAAACCTTAAAAAATGCTGCCGAAAATAATGATTTTACAATCGAAAAAGTAATGCAGGACGAAGATGCTTATTTAGCCAAACTGACAAAAAGATAAACTACCTTGTCATTGCGAGCAAAGCGAAGCAATCTCTTAATAACCTTAATTTCTAAAATTAATCTTAATGGTAAAAGATTTAAACCATTAAGATGGTTAAGTTTTAAGATTATGAAGTTGAGATTGCTTCGTTCCTCGAAATGACGGAAATAAAATAAAAGAGACACATGAAAATCATGTGTCTCTTTTTCTATAATAATGTATTGTTGGTTATCCTATCTCAATACCATTTTCAACATTGCTGTCGTCTGGAGTAACGAAGGATAACTTACCATCTGGTTTAGTCGTTAATAAGAACATTCCCTGAGATTCAATTCCACGAATTTTTCTTGGTGCTAGGTTCAGCAAGATCATTACCTGCTTCCCAATCAATTCTTCCGGAGTAAAGCTTTCTGCCACCCCAGAAACAACAGTTCTGATATCAACACCTGTATCCACTTTGAACTTTAAAAGTTTATCAGCTTTTTCTACTTTTTCAGCTTCTAAAATAGTAGCTGTTCTTAAATCAATTTTTGAAAAATCGTCAAAAGTAATCTCCTCTTTCATTGGGTTGGCGTTAGGGTTTGTTTTCTTATTGTTTTGTTTTGTGTCTTCAAGCTTTTGGATTTGCGCTTCAATAACATCATCTTCTATTTTTGAGAAAAGTAGAGATGATTCATTGATAGTGTGTCCGCTTTCAATTAAAACAGATTTTGTTTCAATATCACTCCATTTTAATTTTTGAACATTGAACATGTTCAATAATTTTTCTGAACTGAAAGGCATAAAAGGTTCACAAAGCTGAGCAAGGGCCACAGCAATCTGAGCACCAACAAATAATGAATGTGCTGCCTTTTCAGGGTTGTCCTTAATGGTTTTCCAAGGCTCTTCAGTTTGAAGATATTGATTTCCGAAACGAGCTAAATTCATTAAAGCTGTTAAAGCATTTCTAAATTCATAGTTTTCTAAGAATCCTGAAATTTCTTTAGCCGACTTATTGATTTCATTGAGCTCAGGAGAATTCTGATCTCCTTGTGGAACAACTCCGTTATAATATTTATGAATAAGAACGGCAACTCTGTTAATGAAGTTACCAAAAATTCCTACCAATTCAGAATTATTTTTAGTCTGGAAATCTTTCCATGTAAAATTATTATCCTTTGTTTCAGGAGCAGATGAAAGCAGAGCATATCTCAAAACATCCTGTTGTCCTGGAAAATCTTCCACATATTCATGCGCCCACACCGCCCAGTTTCTTGATGTTGAAATTTTATCGTTTTCAAGATTCAGGAATTCAAATGCAGGAACATTTTTTGGCATAATGTAATCACCATGTGCTTTCATCATCGCCGGGAAAATAATACAGTGGAAAACAATATTGTCTTTCCCTATAAAGTGTATCAGGTCACTGTTTTCGCTTTGCCAGTAGTCTTTCCAGTCTTTTCCATTTTTCTCAGCCCATTCTTTAGTAAAAGAAATGTAGCCGATCGGTGCATCAAACCATACATAAAGTACTTTGCCTTCTGCATTCGGAAGTGGAACCGGAACTCCCCAGTTCAGGTCTCTGGTCATAGCACGAGGTTTTAGCCCATCATTTAACCATGATTTTACCTGTCCGTATACGTTAGGCTTCCAGTCATCTTTATGTCCTTCGATGATCCATTCATTTAAGAAATCTTCGTATTCATTTAAAGGAAGGTACCAGTTTTTGGTTTCTTTAAGAATCGGAACATTTCCGCTTAACATTGATTTTGGATTGATAAGCTCCGAAGGAGAAAGGGTAGTACCACATTTTTCGCATTGATCTCCGTAAGCATTTTCATTTCCACAATTGGGACATGTTCCTACGATATATCGGTCTGCTAAAAACTCGTTAGCCTGCTCATCAAAATATTGTTCAGAAACTTCTTCAGTAAATTTTCCTTTCTCATAAAGAGTTTTAAAGAAATCCTGACTGGTTTCATAATGGTTTTTGGAAGTTGTTCTTGAGTATTCATCAAAAGATATCCCCAAATCTGAAAAAGACTTTTTGATGATTTCGTGGTATTTGTCCACGATATCCTGAGGTGTAACCCCTTCTTTTTTTGCTCTTATGGTAATAGGAATTCCGTGCTCATCTGAACCACAGATAAACGCTACATCTTTTCCTGATCTTCTTTGAAATCTTGCGTAAACATCCGCAGGAATATAAACACCTGCCAAATGTCCTATATGAACCGGTCCGTTTGCGTAAGGCAAAGCTGCCGTAATCATCTTTCTGTTTGACATTTATAGTAATAATTTAACTACAAATATACGGAATATCTCCCGAAAATTCTTGATAGCCCTTAATATTAGCAACAATAAGCGATAATTGAGAAATAAATATTACATTTTGTTAAACATTTGTTTAACTATTTGTTAATACCGAAATAATGTTATGTATTGCATAAGATCGTGTAAACAGATGAAAAGCAGAAATCTAATCTTTGGGCCGCGTTTAATTTACATAAAATTATCTAAAGTTTTATTAAATTTATGATAATTCTAATTTTTTTCTAAATTGCAAGCACGGTTTTCACGCCATTATTACTACAAAAACGAAACTATATAAAAACAATATTGTGAGAAATTTTACAACGGTATTAAAAATTGCGCCTGCTTTTTTATTGGCTAGTTCAATGGTTTACGCACAAGACTCTGTGACCAAAGAAAAGAAAATAGAGGAAGTGGTGCTGATTGGATATGGGAAGCAAAAGAAATCGGACCTTACAGGTTCCATAACTTCTGTATCTTCGAAAGATTTTAACGGCGGTGCTACCTCTGCAGGACAGTTGATTCAAGGAAAGACTCCCGGAGTACAGATTACAAATAATAGTGGCGCGCCAGGTGCAGGAACAGCTATAAGGATTAGAGGAACCGCTTCCTTAAATGGTAACAACTCACCTTTAATCGTGATAGATGGTGTTCCACAGGATTTTGTAGGAGTAAACGGTGCATCTGATCCTTTATCATTAATTAATCCAAATGATATTGAAACCTTTGATATTTTAAAAGATGCCTCTGCTACTGCTATTTATGGTAACCGTGCTACTAATGGTGTTATTTTGATCACGACAAAAAAAGGAACTGCAGGTAGATTTAGAGTTAATTTTTCAACAGTAGCTTCAGTGTCTACAAAAATGGGAAATGTAGATGTTTTAAATGCTGACCAGTTTAGAGACTTTGTAAACACTTATGCTCCGGCAGCATATAAAACAAAACTTGGAAATGCAAATACAAACTGGCAGGATCAGATTTATCAGGCTGCTTGGGGAACAGATAATAATGTCGCATTTTCAGGAGGAATTAAAGGTTTGCCTTACCGTTTATCAATTGGTTATAACGAACAAAATGGTATTGTAAAAACCAATTCATTTAAGAGAACATCAGTAGGATTGAACTTAAACCCTAAATTTTTTGATAATCATTTATCTGTGAATGTAAGTACAAAAGGAACTTTCACAGATAATAGATTTGTAGATGGAGGGGTTATTAAGTCTGCTACTTATTTTGATCCTACGCAACCTGTATATTCTGGAAACTCTAATTTCGGGGGATATTATGAATGGTTAGATGCTGGATCTGTAAATGGATTTAATGTTAATTCGACTTCGAATCCTTTGGGGATGATTGATGGAATTCATGATGTTTCATCTGTTTTAAGAGGTTTAGGAAATATACAATTAGACTATAAATTTCACTTTCTGCCTGATTTGCATTTTAACGTAAATGCTGGTTATGATTATACAAGAAGTGATGGGCAGAAAAAGGTTAGCCCATTATATAGACCTGGGGCTAATGATATAGGAAGTTCTTCTATCTATAGAATGGAGAAAAAGAATAAGTTATTAGAAACTTATTTTAATTATGTTAAGAATATTTCTGCAATCAATACAGGAATTGATCTTACTGCCGGTTATTCATATCAGGATTTCCGTACCATTATACCAGGATCAATTAATTACAAAGGGAATGCCCCTACGAAAATTAATAATGATTTTGAGACACAAAATACTCTGATATCATTTTACGGAAGGGCTATATTTACCATTGCGAATAAATATATTGTTTCCGGATCTTTAAGAAGAGATGGCTCTTCCCGATTTTTTAACGGCACGAAGGATAACCTTTGGGGTAATTTCCCAGGAGTATCTCTTGCTTGGAAGTTAAATGAAGAAAGCTTTATTAAAAATATTTCTTCAATCAGTACCTTGAAACTAAGAGCTGGATGGGGAAAAACAGGACAGCAGGAATTACCTGGTTTGGATGGTAACAGACCTTTTAATTATCCGGCTTATGCTGCTTATAATCCAAGTAATGATGGAGCATACTATCAATTTGGAAATCAGTATTACTATATGTTTAGACCGAATATATATAATCCAAACCTTACCTGGGAAACTACTACTACAAAGAACTTAGGAGTAGATTATGGGTTCTTAAATAATAGAATTTTCGGTTCAATAGATTTATTCCAAAAAGATACTGAAAAGCTATTGGTACTTTCTCCAATTGCAGCAGGTGATTTAAGTAATCAAAACTTGCTGAATGTGGGTAATATGAAAAATAAAGGAATTGAAGGTAGTATCACAGTTGTTCCTATAAAAAATTCAAATACAACCTGGGAATTGAGTTTTAATGCAACACATTACAAACCGGAAATAACAAACCTTTTAGAAAGGGCAGATAAAACTTTTAATATTCCGGTAGGAGGAATTGATGGAGGTTCAGGAAATACGATCCAGGCCCATGCTGTAGGGTATGCTCCTAATGCTTTCTGGGTTTATCAACAGGTCTATGACAATAATGGAAAACCTCTAGATGGAGTATTTGTTGATAGAAATGGAGATGGAGTTATAAATACTGCTGACAAATACTATTATAAGTCTACAACACCTGATGCAATTTTAGGATTCTCGACTAAGGTTTCCTATAAGGATTGGGATTTTGGTTTAAGTGCCAGAGCTGTATTAGGAAATTATGTTTACAATAATGCAGCATCAAATAGTTCACTGCAGTCGGCCTCTACTAATGAATATCTTCAAAATGTTTATTCTACTGCACCAACTTATCAGTTTTCGCTACCACAATACTTTTCAGATGTTTATGTGGAAAATGCTTCATTCTTAAGATTAGATAATATTAATATCGGATACAATTTTGGTGAGGTATTCTCTAAAGGAAGTAGCCTGAGAGTATATGGTATGGCTCAGAATGTTTTTGTTATAACAAAATATTCGGGGATAGATCCTGAGGTTTTCAATGGGATAGATAATGGTTATTACCAAATGCCTAGAATTTATTCACTAGGTCTTAATTTTCAATTTTAATTAGCAGTAAAATGAAATCAAATAAAAAAATTAAAAATATATTTTTAACAGCCTCTTTTATTGGGTTGTTATCAGTTACGTCATGTGTTAACGACCTGGAAAGGGAACCTATTACAGATATCACTTCTGCAAATGTATACAAGGATTTTGGAAATTATCCTAATCTTTTGGCTAAGCTTTATGGAGGATTAGCAATGGGTGGACAGGTGAGCGGTGATGGAGCTAATTATCCTGATACAGATATTAATGGGATTAATGGAGGATTTTCTCAGTATACACGTTTGATGTATACGATGAATGTTATATCTACAGATGAAGCTGTAATTGCGTGGAATGATGGTAACCTACATACGATTCATAAAATGACCTGGGATTCCTCTAATGAATTTATTTCAGCTTTATATTATAGAATCTTTACTGAAATAGCTTTTTGTAATGAATTTTTGAGGAATGTAACAGATGAAAAATTGGCAGAAAACAATATTACCGGTGATAATCTGGCTCAAGCTAAATTAATGCGTACAGAAGCAAGGTTTTTAAGAGCACAATCTTATTATCATGCATTGGATATGTTTGGAAATGTCCCGTTTGTAAAGGAAGATTATCTTCCAGGATCTGTAAATCCACCGCAAAGAATTGAAAGAGCAGCTTTATTCAATTTTGTTGAACAGGAATTGTTGGCTTGTAGCAATGATTTAAAAGACCCGAAAGCTAATGTATATGGTAGGGCAGACAAAGCGGCAGCTTGGTCACTATTAGCTAGACTATATTTAAATGCTTCAGTATATACAGGAACACAAAGAAATAATGACTGTATTACTTACTGTAATAAAGTTATTGGAGCTGGTTATTCTTTGAAACCTAAATATGGAGATTTGTTTCTTGCAGACAACAATGTAAATAATCCTGAAGCTATTTTCTCAATTAATTTTGATGGGGTAAACACCCAAACCAATGGTGGAACTACGTATCTGGTTCATGCAGCTATTGGTGGATCAATGCAAGCTTCCGATTATGGTGTAAATGGAGGCTGGGGTGGTCTTAGAACGACAAAAGCATTTGTTGCTAAATTTCCTGCAAATGGTGCAGATAAAAGAGGTAATTTCTTTACTACAGACCAAAATCTGGAAATTAACGATTTAGGTTCATTTAATGATGGTTATGCATTTGTTAAGTTTAAAAATATTAAAAGTAATGGAGCAGCTGGAGCTGATAAAACTTGGGTAGAAGCTGATATTCCATTATACCGTTTAGCAGATATTTATTTAATGTATGCAGAAGCAACTCTTAGGGGTGGAAATGGAAGCCTGGCGACTGCTATTAGCTATGTTAATCAATTAAGAGAGCGTGCTTACGGAAATGCTAGTGGAGACGTTACTTCTATAAACTTAGACTTTATTTTAGATGAGAGATCAAGAGAATTATCTTGGGAAATGACGAGAAGGACTGATCTTATTCGTTTTGGAAAATTTACTACAGGAGATTATTTATGGCCTTGGAAAGGAAATGTAAAAGATGGAAAAGCAGTCGAAAACTTTAGAAATCTTTTCCCTATTCCAGCAAAAGATCTGGTGGCTAATCCAAACTTGATTCAAAATCCTGGTTATTAATTTAAAACAGCATTTAGAAATGAAACATTTTTTTAAAATAGTAACAATTGCATTGTTAGGCCTTTGGGTTATTTCTTGTGAAAAAGATGAAGATCAGGCCATACTTAATGAAAGTAGCCAAGCTAAACTTTCTTCTGATAAAACGAGTATTGTACTAAATGAAATAACAGCTGGTGATGCAGCAATTAGTTTTACCTGGATAAATCCAACCTTCAATACAGCTATTGTACCAAAAAGGCAGATTGAATTTGGGGTTAAAGGAAAGAGCTTTAAGGATAGTTCGGTTATTGATGTTAGTAATGATGTAACTAATGTCTCCATAACTCATGCTCAAATGAATGCAGCAATGTATAGCTGTGGAGCTACTCCAGATATTTCGAATCAAATTGAAGTTAGATTAAAAACAATTGCAGGATCCGCTTTTTTCTATTCGAATGTTGTGAATATTACTGTCACTCCTTATACACCGAACCCGGATTTGGTTTATCCTAAGATAAACGTTCCGGGAGCATATGCAGGGGCAGCAGGATATGCTGATTGGACCCCTGATAATTCTCCCAATTTATTTTCACCAGGAAAAGATGGAAAATATAGAGGATTTATCTATGTAACAACTTTGGCAAGTGATAAAGGCAAATATAAATTTGCGATTGATCAAGCTTGGCCTGGAAACAAAGGAGATGATGGTACTAATACTGGAAAATTAAAAGTTGATGGTGCAGATATAGTAGCAAGTGCTATTGGAACTCATTATTTAAAGGTTGATTGGACAGCCAATACCTATTCGGCTGTAGCAGCTAACTTTGGAATTATTGGGGATGCGACGCCTACTGGATGGAATTCAGATACAGATTTTGTATATAATCCTGTTACCAAAAAGTATGAGATACCTTCAATTCAATTGTCTAGTACAGGATTATTTAAGTTCAGGGCTAATGACGATTGGGCAATGAAGTTTCAACCTGCCAATGCTGACCAGACACTGGTTTCTGGGACAGGAGTTATGACATACCTTAATACTGAAGGCACTGTAACTGGTGATTCAGGTTATAAGGTTGCTGTTACGGGAGCATATAAAATAGAATTGGATTTACATAATTCAGCTAATTACAAATTAACGATTACAAAATTATAGAACAGGCTGAGATGCCTGATAAAGTGTTGCTAAAAAGCAACACTTTATTTATTAAACATATAAATAGTCATTATGAAGAAAATTACAGTTGGAGCTTTATTGTTCTCAATGATGTTTGCGGGTGTTAATGCACAAACTTTAAAATCACCGGACGGAAAGTTCGAAATGGACTTTCAGCTTAAGCAGGGGGTACCATATTATAATTTAAAATATAATGGGGCAGTAGTTGTTGAAGATTCTAAATTGGGACTGAGACTATTTAAAGACTCAGCTATTAAATTTGCCTCTGAAATTGCTAAATCAGAGGATGCGAAATTTGATCTGAATAACGGTTTTACAAAAACAGATGAAAAAAGGGATTCTAAAAATGAAACCTGGCAGCCAGTATTGGGTGAGAAGAAAAATTACATCAATAATTATAATGAATTAGCAGTCACTTTGAATCAGGCATCTTCGGATAGAAGTATCGTGGTAAAATTCAGATTGTTTAATGATGGTTTAGGATTCAGATATGAATTTCCACAACAGAAGAATCTGAATTACTTTGTCATCAGAGAAGAAGATTCTGAAATTGATTTTCCAACAGATATGAAAGCATGGTGGATCGTAGCAGATTATGATTCCCAGGAATATCAATATCAGGAAACAAAAATTTCTGAAATTCCTACAAGATGGGATAAAGCATTTGATGCCAATGCTTCTCAGTCATTGGTTAAAAATGCGGTTCAGTCTCCTTTAATGTTGAAGAAAGAAGGGAAGAGCCCTTTGTATGTTAATGTTGCAGAAGCAGCTGTTCTTGATTATCCGGCATCGCATTTAGAAGTAGATGCTCAGAATTTTAAATTCAAAACACATCTTACAGCCGACAGGCAGGGAGCAAAAGGGTACATCCAGACTCCATCTGTTACGCCTTGGAGAACGATTATCGTTTCACCAAAAGCGGAAGAAGTGATGGATTCAAAAATGATTTTCAATCTTAATGAACCTACTAAGTATACAGATACCTCTTATATCCACCCTACAAAATACATGGGTGTATGGTGGGAAATGATCATTGGTAAATCTCAGTGGGCTTATTCTACAGCAGAAAATGTTCATTTAGGTAAAACTGATTTTACAAAATTAACTCCAAACGGAAAGCATGCTGCGAACAATACAAAGGTTAAAGAATACATTGACTTTGCCGCTGAAAATGGTTTCCAGGGGCTGTTGATTGAAGGCTGGAACGTTGGTTGGGAAGACTGGTTCGGACATTCAAAAGAGTTTGTTTTTGATTTCATTACACCTTATCCGGATTTCGATATCAAAATGCTAAATGACTATGCCCACTCAAAAGGAATTAAACTGATCATGCACCACGAAACCTCTGGTTCAGCAACGAATTATGAAAGATGGTCCGACAAAGCATTCCAATTGATGAATAAATATGGATATGATGCTGTAAAAACGGGTTATGTAGGTGATATTATTCCAAGAGGAGAACACCATTATTCTCAGTGGACTATTAATCACTTCTACAGAATTGCTGAGAAAGCAAATGAATATAAAATCATGGTTAATTCTCATGAATCTGTACGTCCGACTGGAGAAAGCCGTACCTATCCGAATTACATTTCTGCTGAAGCAGCTCGTGGAACAGAATATGAAGCATTCGGAGGAAATAATGCAGATCACCAAACGATCTTACCATTCACAAGATGGATGGGAGGTTCAATGGATTATACGCCGGGAATTTTCCAGACTAAGCTGGATTATTACTTCCCTGGGGATAAACGTTTTGTGAAAACCACTTTAGTAAAACAATTGGCATTATATGTTACAATGTATATGCCACTTCAGATGGCGGCTGATTTACCTGAGAACTACAAAAAGCATATGGATGCTTTCCAGTTCATCAAAGATGTAGCAGCAGATTGGGATGATACGAAAATCCTGGCTGCAGAACCTGGAGATTATGTGATCACAGCAAGAAAAGCTAAAGGAACTTCAAACTGGTTTGTAGGAGGAATCACTGACGAAAACAAACGAGAATACACGGTAGATTTTTCATTCCTGGATAAAGGTCAGAAATATGAGGCAACAATTTATGAAGATGGAAAAGACGCTGATTATATAAACAATCCACAAAGTTATAACATCTACAAAAAAGAGATCACAAGCAAATCTAAGATCAATTTTAAAATGGTACGAAGTGGAGGTTTTGCAATTTCCATTAAACCCATAAAATAAATTTTAAGCATTACCTTAAAACTTAAACCTTACAGGTGTATGATCCTGTAAGGTTTTTTTAAACCAATCCATTATGAAAAAACTATATGTAATATTGGCTCTCTCGGCGGTTTCATTTGCTTTCTCACAATTAAAAACGTTGGAAAGAGTAGAACCTGCTTTTTGGTGGAAGGGAATGAAAAATCCTGAACTTCAAATATTGGTTTACGGAAAAAATATCGCAGATCATGAGATTGAACTTTCAAATGGTATTAAAATTAAGGATATCCAGAAAGTGGAAAATCCCAATTATGTCTTTCTTACTGTTAACACAGATGAAATAAATGTCCCTGAATTTAAGATCAACATAAGAAAAGGAAAAGAGAACATAGCCTCTTATTCTTATGAACTTAAAGAAAGAAATTCCAATTCGGCAAATCGCGAATCATATACTTCCAAAGATGTCATGTATCTGATCATGCCGGATCGTTTTGCTAATGGTGATGAAAAGAATGACTCACGTCCTGATCTTACTGAAAAAGCAAACAGAAATCTACCAAACGGAAGACATGGCGGAGATCTTCGCGGGATTATTAATAATCTTGATTATATTCAAAATTTAGGAGCTACTGCGGTATGGCTGACTCCGGTAACTGAAGATAATGAAAAGGTGTATTCTTATCATGGATATGCGCAAACGGACCTTTATAAAATCGATGGACGTTATGGAACGAACGAAGAATACCGTGAGCTTTCCCGTCAACTGAACAAACGAAAAATGAAATTAGTGCTGGATTATGTCACCAATCACTGGGGAGTTTCCCACTGGATGATCAAGGATTTGCCTACCAAAGATTGGATTCATTGGTTTAAAGAAGGAGAGAATGGTTTCTACCGCTCCAATTATAAAACCACCACTCAGTTTGATACCAATGCATCTGAAATTGATACAAAATATGCACTAGATGGATGGTTTGATAAGACGATGCCAGATATTAATCAAAAAAATCCTTTGGTTTTAAAATATTTGATACAAAATGCGATCTGGTGGATTGAATATGCTGAGTTAGGAGGATTTCGTGTAGACACCTATCCTTATAATGATAAAGAAGCAATGGCAAAATGGGCTAAAGCAATTACCGATGAATATCCCAAATTCAATATCGTTGGAGAAACATGGCTGTATACGGCTGGACAAATTTCAGCCTGGCAGAAAGATTCAAAAACAGGAGAAGCGGCTCACTATAATTCCAATCTCCCTTCTGTAATGGATTTCATGTTGTATGGTGATCTATCTAAAGCACTTACCGGAAAAAATAGTTGGGATAGTGGACTGATTAAATTGTATAATGTTTTTACTAGTGATTTTCTTTATCCAGACATCAATAATGTAATGGTATTTTTTGAAAACCATGATACCGAAAGGTGGAATGAAATTTTTAAAGATAATCCGGAAGCATATAAGATGGCTTTAACTGTTATTTCTACTGTCCGTGGGATTCCACAAATTTACTATGGTTCGGAAATTGGAATGCGGGGGAATAAGAAGAAAGGTGGTGATGCTGATATCCGTAGAGACTTTCCGGGAGGATGGAAATCTGACCGTCAAAATGCTTTCAATCCTGCAACTCAAACTGAAAAGCAGAAAGAATTCTATACATTTACCCAAAAACTATTGAACTGGCGAAAAGGCAAAGAAGTTATTCATACCGGAAAAACCAAAAATTATATTCCCCAAGACAATGTTTTCGTATATTTCAGGTACAATGAAAAAGACAGTGTTATGGTCGTTCTGAATAACAATAAAAAAGAACAGGTTTTGGATTTAAAGCGATTTGCCGAATCTCTCGGTACGGTTAAAAAAGGAAAAGATATCATTTCAGGAAAGGAATTTTCATTAAAGAATGTGATCACAGTCCCAGCAAAAACATCGTTAGTCATTGAATTACAAAAATAATTGCATCAATTTATTTAAATTAGAATATGAGAAAAATAACAATCATTTATACACTGGTGCTTCTGGTGTTTACCGCAACTCATTTTTCAGCACAGTCTAAATTTGAAAAAGATAAGACGGAGATTGGAACTATGCTTGACGGCTTTAATGTAGCTGCAGCGAAGGCAGATTTCAATGCTTATTTTAATTATTTTGCTGACGAATCAACATTCATTGGAACAGACGCTACTGAAGTATGGGATAAAAAAGCCTTTATGGTTTGGGCGAAACCCTACTTTGATAAAAAAAGAACCTGGAATTTTACATCATTAAAAAGAAATGTTTATTTCAGCAAAGATGGAAAACTAGCATGGTTTGATGAATTATTAGATACTCAGATGAAGATTTGCCGTGGTTCAGGTGTTGTAGAAAAAATAAACGGAAGCTGGAAAGTAAAACAATACGTTCTTTCCGTTACGGTTCCAAATGATGTGGTAGATAAAGTGGTGGCTGAGAAAGCACCCATTGAAGATGTACTTTTACAGCAATTGAAAACCAAATAAGATACAATGGCCAAAAAAGTAAAACCAAACCTTTCTATGACCCAGATCATCAATATGAGCATGGGTTTTTTAGGAATTCAAATGGCTTTCGGTTTGCAGAATGGAAATGCCAGTCGGATTCTTGCCAATTTTGGAGCAGATGTCCATGAATTATCCTGGTTTTGGCTGGTCGCACCTGTTACTGGATTGATTGTACAACCTATTATAGGACATATGGGAGATAATACCTGGAGTCCCTTGGGAAGAAGGAAGCCTTACTTCTTAATAGGAGCCATTTTGTGCGCAATCGGTTTGGTGTTACTTCCTAATGCTGCTTCCGCAACCCATATGATGGCTGCAAATGTTTTACTGTTAGCTGTTATCTTTTTAGCAATGATGGATGCATCCATTAATGTTGCCATGGAGCCTTTCCGCGCTTTAGTAGGAGATATGCTTCCTAAACATCAGGGAACAATTGGATTTTCAGTTCAAACAATTTTGATTGGTATTGGAGCTGTTATTGGTTCTTATTTGCCTGATTGGTTGACACGATGGGGTATTTCTAATGAAGCCCAACCTGGTTTTGTAGCGGATAATGTAATTTATGCCTTTTATATTGGGGCAGGAGTACTTTTGTTAAGTATTCTTTATACCATAGTCAGCACAAAAGAATATTCTCCAAAAGAGTTTGCTGAATTTGAAAATGGAAAAGAGATCGTTGAGGAGCCTTCAAAGTTTACTGATATTTTCAAAGATTTTGCTAAAATCCCTTCACTCATGAAGAAATTGGGTGCTGTGCAATTTTTCTCATGGTTTGCTCTTTTTACAATGTGGGTATTTACAACAAGTGCTTTAGCAACTCATCATTTTGGACTTTCACCACAGGATACTCATTCTGTTGAGTTTAATAAAGCAGGAGATTTTACAGGAAAATTATTTGGATATTATAATTTATGGGCTATTCCCTTTGCATTTTTACTGACACCAATAGCTAAAGTAATCGGAAAAAAACAGACCCATGCACTTGCTCTCCTCTGCGGTGGCGTAGGATTGATTTCTATGTATTTTATCAAAGATGTAAGCTATCTTAAGATTTCAATGATAGGACTTGGTTTTGCGTGGGCAAGTATTTTGGCTATGCCTTATGCAATGCTAATTGATGCAATTCCACAAAAGAAGATGGGAGTATATATGGGAATTTTTAATTTCTTCATTGTTATTCCACAGATTATCAACGGGCTTTTTGGTGGACCTATTGTAAGCGGATTCTTTGGGAATTATGCAATTGGGTATGTTGTTGTAGGAGGTGTTTGTATGTTGCTTGGAGCTATCCTTACGATGATTTTTATTAAATCAGAAGATGAAACACCTAAAGAAATTGAGGAAGAAATTCAACAGGTACATTTTTAATTTTATATTAAAAATAATACATCAAATATTAGAAGTTAGAAGGCAGCAATACAATTTATGTCGAAAATATATCAATAGGAGCGGGCTTTAGCCCGCTCTTCTAATATTATACATTCCAATGGCTTTAGCCAAAAGATAATTTTAAATCTCGCAGATTTTGCAGATAACGCAGATTTGATTTTTATGATGAGGTGAAATCTATTTAATTTATAAAGTTCATATATCCACATCGAATCCTTGTTCTTTATTTATACAATCAATTGGAATTTAATATTTTATTAAGCTAGGCTAGGTTTTAAATCTTTAATTTAGATAGATTAAATTTAAATGAATGTACGATATCATTATCATAGGAAGTGGAGCAGGAGGAGCAACAATGGCTTATAGACTGGCAGATAGTGGAAAGAGAATTTTAGTTTTAGAAAGAGGAGATTATGTACCTGTTGAAAAAGAGAACTGGGATTCGATAGAAGTTTTTGAGAAAAACAGATATACGACAACAGATTTTTGGTTGGATAAGCATGGAAAACCATTTCGTCCCGGAATGCATTATAATGTAGGTGGAAATACCAAATTTTATGGAGCTGCTTTATTTCGTTTAAGGGAAGAAGATTTTAAAGAAATCAAACATTATGGCGGGACTTCACCAGCTTGGCCTATTCAATATGAAGATTTAAAGGATTACTATCTGGAAGCTGAAAAGCTTTTCCATGTTCATGGTAAAAGAGGATCTGATCCTACGGAGCCTTTTGATTCAGAACCCTATCCCAATCCACCATTACCCCACGAACCAAGAATTCAGGAAATTGTGGATGAATTAACCAATTACGGTTGGCATCCTTTTGAATTACCAGTTGGGGTTAACTTTGAACCTCATAAAACAGCAAATGCACCCTACACATTAGATCGGTTTGATGGTTTTCCAGATGCGGCTGAAAGAAAAGGTGATGCTCATCTTTGTTCGTTGTCAAAAGCTTTAGAGAATCCTAATGTAGAGTTGATGACCAATGCAAAAGTATTGAAATTGAATACGGATAGCACTGGAAAGAAGATTTCTGAAGTTTTGATAGAACAGAATGGAGAAATAAAAATAGTAACTGCTGATCTGGTCATACTTTCTGCTGGTGCAATTAATTCTGCCGCTATTTTATTAGAAAGTAAAAATGAACAATTCCCTAATGGCATTGCCAACAGTTCTGATCAGGTAGGAAGAAATTATATGTTTCATCAGAATACAGCATTGGTTGCGCTTTATACAGAGCCCAATCCTACAAAATTCGGAAAGACATTTGGCGTTAATGATTTTTACCATGCCAACAAAGGGTATGAATTTCCATTAGGACATATTCAAATGCTAGGGAAATCTGATGAACATCAGATTAAAGCAGATAGTCCGATTCCGGCACCTGGTTTTACTTTTGAATTGATGGCTAAACATGCAGTGGATTTTTGGCTGACATCAGAAGACTTGCCGGATCCTGAAAACAGAGTTACTGTGGAAAGTGGACAGATCAAAATCACCTATTCTGAAAACAATCAAAAAGGGCATGAGTTATTAAAAGCCGAATTGATCAAAGCTTTAAAAGCGTCAGGGAAATTTGAGAGTTTTTTATTCAAAGGTTTTTACTTCAGTAAAGGAATGGATGTCGCATCTCCTGCTCATCAGAATGGAACGACGAAAATGGGAACAGATCCTAAAACTTCTGTAGTTGATATCAACTGTAAAGCACATGATTTAGAAAACCTTTATATTGTAGATGGTGGTTTTTTTGTTTCCAGTGGAGCAGTAAATCCGGCTCTTACTATTATTGCGATGGCCTTGCGTGTTGGAGATTATATTAAAAACCAGATTCTTCGGTAATGAATTCTAAAACAGTTACCATTGTTGTTGTCTATTTATTGGCTTTTTTAACAGGAGTTAATTTTGTAGTATTTCCGGCATTGGGAACTGCTTTTACAGATCAATCCTTATTTGGATTAACTTCATCACAGTTTGGAAATCTCTTTATACCCCAGGTGATCTGTATTATTATTTCTTGCCTGGGAGCTCCATTTTTAGTTAATAAAATAGGACCAAAGATCGTTTTGATCTGTGGACTGCTATTGATGATTATATCAACAGGGAGTTTGTGGATACTTCATTATTTTATGAATGAAAAATCTATATTATTTCCTGTGCTAATGATTTTAGTGGCGTTTACAGGAACAGGTTTTGGGCTTTCTATCACCACTTTAAACCCTTTAGCAGCCAGTCTATTTGAAGATAAAAGATCCTCTGCCATTTTAATCTTACAATTTCTGGTCGGATTAGGGACTTCTACTTCTCCTTTAATGATGAACTTTATTGGTGATGTCAACAATTGGATGTATGTTCCCGGCAGTATATTTATTGTTGTAGCGATTGCCTTTGTTGCTTTTTTATTTTTAAAATTAGAAAAAGGAACATTTTTCGAACTTCCTGGACATTTTAAAATCCCAACAAAATTATGGTTTTTCTTTATCACGATTATTTTATATGGCTTTATAGAAGGTACTTTTGGGAGCTTTGGGGGAATTATACTTAAAACTCAAGGTTTAGATAATAGCAAAGCCAGCCTTGGACTTTCCTTATTTTGGGGAGGTATTGCTTTGAACAGATTGTTATTTGGGATTTTTTCAAAAAAATTCAATTTATCATATATTTTTCTAACCGCTCCTTTATGTGTAGCAGGGCTAATTTTCATAATGTTAATAGACCATAATGTGAAGATTCTTTTGTTATTGATGTTCTTCATTGGTTTTTTTATGGGAAGCATTTTTCCCGGATCTATTGGTTGGGGCACTGTGGAGTTTCCAATGCTCTCCGTATTAGTTTCTGGATTTTTGATGGCCGCGAATCAAATCGGAACGGGTATCGTAACGAATGTTTTAGGTAACTTTTCAAATGATACTTCTCTCATCTTGAAATTTCTCACCTTTTTTATGCTCATCATCTGTGTTTTGCTCTTTTATCTTAAAAGAAATTCTAAAATTAAAGAAGCCTTTTAATAACCAATTTGAAATTTAGAAATCTGCGTTATCTGCGAGATTTAAAATTATGTTTCGGCTAAAACCATTTGAATATATAATATGAGAAAAGCGGGCTAAAGCCCGCTCCTATTGATATTTTAATGAATAATTGTAATTAAACTAATTCTTCAATTTCTGCAATCACTTTCGATAAATTTTCTTCTTTCAACTGTGGAACCATCATTCCCTGAGATTGGAAAACTTCTATATCCGTAATCCCGATGAAACCAAATAGAGTTCGTAAATAATGCTCCATGTTTTCAATAAGTCCATTTTCATATACTCCTCCTATTGCAAAATTCAAGTACAATTTTTTGTTTTGCAGAAGACCCTTTGCAGTTCCATCAGCATAAGAGAACGATTTTCCGGCTACTGCAATGCTATCAATCCATGATTTTAATGTGGATGGGAAAGTGAAATTATAAAAAGGAACACCAATCACGATAATATCAGCTTCCTGAATTTGTCTTAATGATTCTTCTGAATATTTTGCTGCCTCCTTCTGTTCTTCGTTTTTTTCTTCATCCGGAACTCTGGAAGCACTGAAATGATGACCTTCCAAATGTGGGATCGGATTTGAGGCCAGATCACGTACAATAACTTTACTTTGAGGATCTTTTTCTAATAACTGATTGATAACAGCCTGGGAAAGCTGATTGCTTACAGATTGCTCTCCGCTTATACTTGTTTTGATATTTAAAATGTTTGCCATTTTGTGTAAATTTTTTGTTTTTATTAATGACAAAATTATTGTAAATTTACTTTCAAAAGTATAGTAGTTACCTAAAGGAAAGTGAAATAATGGAAAAGCAACATAATCATAAAGATTGTATGCAGGCTCTCAGACCTGTGCAAGATACATTAGATGTAATCAACGGGAAATGGAAATTACAAATCATCATTTCTTTGAATGCCGGGAATAAGCGTTTCACAGAGATTGAACGGAGCATTCCCAAGCTTACCTCAAAAGTTTTAGCCAAAGAATTAAAAGAATTAGAACAGAATGGTTTGCTTGAAAGAGTGGTGAAAGATACTTACCCT
Source organism: Chryseobacterium paridis (assembly GCF_016595215.1). Classification (GTDB taxonomy): domain Bacteria; phylum Bacteroidota; class Bacteroidia; order Flavobacteriales; family Weeksellaceae; genus Chryseobacterium; species Chryseobacterium paridis. Next base: position 137,780 of record NZ_JAENHK010000008.1, read on the forward strand.
GTTTCTATTGAATACTTACCGACAGAATATACAAAAACACTGCACCCTGTGGTAGAATCATTGGGAAATTGGGGTAAAAATCATCGCCAGCATATTTTTGGAGCAACAGTTGAAAAGGATAAGGGGACTGATTGTAATGGCGAAAAGGCAAAATAGCTGAAGGGCGAAAAGGCGGAAGCGTGAAATCGTTAAATTGTTAAATCGTAAAACTGTGAAATTGTTAAATCGTAAGAAGTATTAGTTGTAAAAGGAACTCTTGTCATTCCGTAAGAATCTCAACATCATAAAGATTACAAAAATGGCTTAGATTCCTACGGAATGACAAAAGCGTGATAAGCTTTTTATAAAATAGTTTCCATTACAATCAGGGTTGATAGTCTTATAGTATAGATAATGACATTGACAATAGAAATAGATTCGAGGATCTACAATCTAAAATACCTTACAATAATCAAAGCAAAAGAGTAAAAGTCGTTCATCGATAAAAATAGCGATTTTGCAGTTCCGCAATTTTGCGATTTCGCCTTTCAACGATTTCGCCTTTTTTCCTTTCTTATCCTACATCAACATCCAACCAATCTACACTCCCTACATTTGTACTATAATTAATCAGAGATGAAAACAGTATATCATAAATCAGATTCAAGAGGCCATGCTAACCATGGTTGGTTAAACAGTTACCATACTTTCAGTTTTGCAAACTACCAAAATCCTGAAAGAACAAACTTCGGAGTTTTAAGAGTGTTGAATGACGATACCGTATCTCAGGGAATGGGATTCGGAGCACATCCACACAGAGATATGGAGATTATTTCCATTCCTTTAGAAGGAGATCTGGAACATAAAGATTCAATGGGTACAACAGCAGTTATCAAAAAAGGAGAAATTCAGGTAATGAGTGCTGGTACGGGTGTTCAACACAGTGAGTATAATAAAAATAAAGATGAGGAAGTAAAATTCTTACAGATCTGGGTGTTTCCAAGAGAGCTTAATGTGGAACCTCGTTATGATCAGAAAAGTATTAAAGAAGGAGAAAAAGTTAATGGATTTCAACAGATCCTTTCCCCTAACAAAAACGATGATGGAGTTTGGATTCATCAGGACGCATGGTTTAACCTGGCTAATTTTACAAAAGGAAACGGTAAAAACTATGTCTTTAACAAAAAAGGAAATGGAGTGTATGCTTTTGTATTAAAAGGGAGTGCGAAGGTAGGAGATAGAGTGCTAAATGAGAGAGATGGATTAGGAATTTGGGATACCCAGAGCTTTAATATTGAAGCGATCGAAGACACAGAAATATTATTGATGGAAGTACCTATGGAATTGCCATCATATTTGAAATAAAAATTAAATTTGTAGACATTAAAAAAATTAAACAGAATGAAAGTTTTAGCAATAGCAGGAAGTAATTCCGAAGTATCAATGAATAAGCATTTGGTATCTTATGCAGCTTCTATATTTGGAGAGAAAGCAGAAGTAGAAGTAATAGATTTAAATCCTTTTGAAATGCCAATTTATAAGCATGAAAGAGAATTAGCTAATGGAGTACCTCAAGAGGCTAAGGATTTTGCTGCAAAGATCGATGGTGCCAATTTACTTTTGGTTTCTTTAGCTGAGCATAATGGAACATACTCCACTGCCTTTAAAAATGTATTCGATTGGGTTTCGAGAATTAAAGACAGAACAGTATGGAATGAAGTGCCGATGCTTTTAATGTCTACATCACCTGGTGGCAGAGGAGGAGCTGGAGTTTTGGAAGCTGCAGGTAAACGTTTTCCTTTCCACGGTGGAAATGTGGTAGAAACTTTTTCGCTTCCTTTCTTCAATGATAACTTTGATAAAGCGGCTGGGAAAATCTCTAACGAAGAAAAAGACAAGGAGTTAAGAGAAAAATTAATTAAGATTTCTGCTATTGAAACAATCTTGGAAAAATAGAATTTGAAGTTTAATTTAAAATTACTATTTTTGCAAAAAGAAAAAGAGATGAAAATTCAGTCCACTTTCAAAGAATGTTTTTCCATAAAAGGGAAAACTGTGGGCTCTAAAATTCTCAGATAAAATACTGGCCGATAATCTACTAAGATTGTCGGCTTTTTATTTTCTAAGTTTTGAATAAAATTAATATAAAAAGATAAGATCCATCAGATGTAAGATATTAGATTTACAATAGTCTGCAATCTGAAATCTCGCATCTAAAATCTAAATACAACATGAGCAACACTTACAAATCTGCAGGAGTAGACAAAGAAGAAGGATACAAAACCGTTGATAAGATCAAAAAAGCGGTTGGTGAAACCCACAATTCCAATGTATTGAATCATTTGGGGAGTTTTGGTGCTTTCTATGAGATCGGTGGTTATAAAAACCCTGTATTGGTTTCAGGAACGGATGGGGTAGGAACAAAGCTTAAAGTAGCTTTGGATTCTAAGAGGTATGACTCTATCGGAGTAGATTGTTTTGCAATGTGTGCTAATGATATTCTTTGCCACGGTGCGAAGCCATTATTCTTCTTAGATTATTTGGCTTGTGGTAAATTGGATTCTGAAATTGCTGCAGAAATCGTTTTAGGAATGGTAGCAGCTTGTAAAGACAATAACTGTGCACTAATTGGTGGTGAAACTGCTGAAATGCCAGGAATGTACCAACCGGGAGACTATGACGTTGCCGGATTCTGTGTGGGAATTGTTGAAAAAGACCAGATTATTGATGGTTCTAAAATAAAAACGGGAGATAAAATTATTGCATTACCAAGTTCAGGATTCCATTCAAACGGGTTTTCATTGGTAAGAAAAGTATTCCCGGATTTTGAAGAAGAATTTGAAGGAAAACCTTTATTCGAAACACTTTTGGTTCCGACAAGGTTATATTACAAAGATGTTCATAAAGTAATTGAGGAAGTTAAAGTTTCAGGAATTGCTCACATTACAGGAGGTGGTTTATACGAGAATATTCCAAGAATTATCGGTGATGGTTTATGTGCGTCTATCGATGCTTCAAAAATAAAGATTCCTAGCATTATGCTTGAATTGGAAAAAAGAGGTGGAGTAGCTCGCGAGGAAATGTTCGGAACTTTCAATATGGGAGTAGGAATGATCGTTGTAGTAGACCCTCAGCATGCTGAAAAAGTATTGCACCTTCTGGATGACGCTTATGAAATTGGTGAAATCACTGAAGGAAGCGAGAAAATTAATTTAGCAATATAACAATCGATCAATGTACCAGTGTACCAATTGAATTCATTGTTATATTGTTAGACTGATACATTGTTACATTAATAGTATGAAAAACATCGTTGTACTCGTTTCAGGTTCCGGAACCAATCTCCAGAGAATTTTAGATACGATTGATAATGGAGAAATCCAAAATGCAAAAGTATCCCTGATTGTTGCAGACAGAGAATGCTACGGACTGGAAAGAGCAAAAAATCATCATATAGAAAACGTACTGATTCCAAGAGGAAAAAACTTCAGCAGCGAATTGAGTAAAGTAATTCCTGAAAATACAGATCTTATTGTATTAGCAGGATTCTTATCTATTCTGAAGCCTGAATTTTGTGAAAACTGGAATGGGAAAATAATTAATATACATCCTGCATTGCTTCCTAAATATGGAGGAAAAGGAATGTGGGGAATGAACGTTCACAATGCAATTATTGAAGCTAAAGAAAAAGAAAGCGGTGCAACGGTACATTTTGTAACTCCAGGAATTGATGAAGGGCAGGCGATTCTTCAGAAATCATTTGAAGTTACGGAGAACGATACACCGGAAACATTAGCTCAAAAAGTACATTTGGTCGAATATGAAATTTTTCCAATAGCAATTAATAAGGTATTAGGAAATTAACTATCAATAAAAACCAACAACAATGAGAACCAGAATCGTTATTTCTTTTTTGACAATTTTTATCATGTTTTCGTGTAACAAGGTAGCAACGAAAGATCAGGAAATAACCCTCAAAAACTATTTTAGTTATGGGGATTCGGTTGAATCAGGAGGTGTGAAGATGATTCCGATCACCACACCCGTTGGAAATTTTAAAGTATGGACAAAACGTTTCGGGACTAATCCAAAGATCAAAGTTTTGCTTCTCCATGGAGGTCCGGGAATGACCCACGAATATATGGAATGCTTTGAAACTTTCTTCCAAAAGAAGGGTTTTGAATTTTATGAATATGATCAGTTGGGATCTTATTACAGTGATCAGCCCAAAGATGATAGACTTTGGACAACAGATCGTTTTGTAGATGAAGTGGAGCAGGTGCGAAAAGCGATTGGAGCAGATGAATCCAATTTTTATGTTTTAGGTAATTCATGGGGTGGAATTTTAGCAATGGAATATGCTCTGAAATATCAGAAAAATCTAAAAGGATTAATGGTTGCCAATATGATGGCAAGTGCGCCGGAGTATGGTAAATATGGAGATGAAGTTTTAGCGAAGCAGATGAAACCGGAAGTCCTGAAAGAAATAAGAGCAATCGAAGCAAAAAAGGATTTTGGTAATCCACGGTATATGGAGTTGCTTATTCCCAACTTTTATAATGAGCATATCTGTCGTTTGAAGGAATGGCCGGATGGAGTAAATCGAGCAATAAAGCATTCCAATGAAAATGTGTACACATTGATGCAGGGGCCAAGTGAATTTGGGATTAGTGGTCGTTTAGCTCATTGGGATATTAAAAAACGATTACCGGAAATCACTATTCCTACCTTAATGATTGGGGCAAAATATGACACGATGGATCCAAAAGCGATGGAAGAACAAAGCAAATTGGTGAAAAAAGGAAGATACCTTTATTGTCCAAATGGAAGTCATCTTGCGATGTGGGACGATCAAAAAGTCTTCATGAATGGAGTTATTCAATTTATAAATGACGTTGATTCCAGGAAATTTTAAGAATGATCGTCTTCCTAAAAATTAGTGTATAAAAAATCTAAGTAAAATAAAGTAAATCCGGAGGTGAAAGACCGGGAATACAGTTTGAAATAGCTGTGAAAAGTAAAAAATTGAAAGTAAGATGAGTAAAAAGAGAGTTTTAATCAGTGTTTCTGACAAGAATGGATTAATAGAATTCGCTCAGTTTTTGGAAGCCCAGAATTATGAATTGATTTCTACCGGAGGGACATTCAAGCATTTGAAAGAAGCTGGTTTAAATCCAATTCAGATTGATGAGGTAACCAACTTCCCTGAGATGCTGGATGGTAGAGTGAAAACTTTACATCCAAAAGTTCATGGTGGACTATTGGCAGTTCGTTCTAATGAAGAGCACATGAAAACGGTTCAGGAGCACGGGATTGGTTTGATTGACATGGTTATCGTAAACCTTTATCCTTTCTTCGAAAATGTAAACAAAGACATTTCTTTACATGAAAAGGTTGAATTTATTGATATCGGAGGCCCTTCTATGCTACGTTCAGCAGCCAAAAACTTTGACTCTGTTACCGTGATTACTGATGTGGAAGACTATACAACAGTGAAAATTGAGATGGAGCAGAACGGGGATACTTATATCGAGACTCGTAAAAAGTTAGCAGGTAAAGTATTTAACCTTACTTCAGCATATGATGCTGCTATTTCAAGAATGCTTTTAGAGGAAGAATATCCTACTTATTTAAGTGCATCTTACAAAAAAGCAGCTGACTTACGATATGGTGAAAATCCTCATCAGACTGCAGCTTACTATGTTTCTACTTTCGAAAACGGAGCGATGAAAGATTTCGAACAGTTGGGAGGAAAAGAACTTTCTTTCAATAATCTTCGTGATATGGATCTTTGCTGGAAAGTAGTGACTGAATTCAAAGAAGAAATGGCTTGTTGTGCAGTGAAGCATTCTACACCTTGTGGAGTTGCTATCGGAACTTCAGCATTAGAAACGTATCAAAAAACTTTCGAATGTGATCCAATTTCAATCTTTGGCGGAATTGTTGCAATGAACTACAAGATCGACGCAGCGACTGCTGAAGAATTAAATAAAACTTTCCTTGAAATTGTAATGGCTCCTGATTTTGATGAGGAAGCTCTAGAAGTTTTGAGAAAAAAGAAAAATTTAAGAATTATAAAAATAGTTAATCCGGTTTCTGATAAGCAGACGTGGGTGAAGATTGACGGAGGTATTTTGGTTCAGGATAATGATACTTATTTTTCTGAAGATATTAAAGTCGTTACCGATGTACAACCTACCGAAGAGCAGAAGAAAGCGTTACTTTTCTCTCAGAGAGTAGTAAAATATGTAAAATCAAATGCGATTGTGGTTTCCAACGGAATTCAGGCTTTTGGAATCGGTGGCGGACAGGTTAACAGAATCTGGGCTACTCAGCAGGCAATCGAAAGAGCTAAGGAGAAATTCTCCGGAAATCTTGTACTGGCTTCAGACGCATTTTTCCCTTTCCGTGACGTAGTAGATTTCTGCGCTGAGCAAGGTATAAAAGCGATCATTCAGCCGGGAGGTAGTGTAAAAGATCAGGACAGCATCGAAGCCGCAAACGAGCATGGAATTCCGATGATGTTTACTGGGGTTAGACATTTTTTACATTAATTAAATTAGAATTAAAAAGTAGTTTTGAGGTAGCATTTATAGCTTTCAAAATTATATATTTGTATAATATAGACTAGATAATTAAATAAAGTATGAGAATCTTAATTATAGGTGAAGGTGGTAGAGAGTCTGCATTGGCAGCGAAACTTCATAAAGACTCCAGAGTTACTAAAATGTTTTTTGCTAATGGAAATGCAAGTACAGATGTAATAGGAAAAAATATCCATTTGTCGGAAATTAAAGAACTTAGAGATTTTGCTATTAAGGAAAAAGTGGATTTGACGATCGTAGGTCCTGAAGCTCCTCTTGTAGCAGGTTTGAAGGATGAATTTAAGAAGCATGATCTTAAAGTTTTTGGTCCAAGCCAAAAAGTAGCAAGTCTTGAAGGAAGTAAAGCTTTCTCTAAGAAATTTATGCAGACCTATGATATTAAAACAGCTAAAGCTGTTGTATTTGATTCCTATAATGAGGCTAAAGAGTATGTAAAGACTCAGGAATATCCTTTGGTAATCAAGGCGAGTGGTTTAGCTGGTGGAAAAGGTGTTGTAATTTGTGATACTTTAGAAGAAGCAGAAGCTACGATCCATGATTTCATGATTCGCAGAATTTATGGAGATGCGGGTATCCGTTTAGTTATCGAAGAATTTTTACAAGGTTTTGAAGCATCTATTATAGCATTCTCAAACGGGGAGAAATTATTCCCTTGTATTGCTGCTAAAGATTATAAAAAAGCTGGAAATGGCGATACAGGACCAAATACAGGAGGTATGGGATCTGTGGCACCAAGCCCGGAATTTACTGCAGAACATCAGGCAGATTTCGAAAAGAATATCCTGGAACCTACAGTTCATGGTCTTAAAGAAGAAGGGTTCAGCTTCAAAGGAATTATCTTCTTTGGATTGATGGTTACTAAAAATGGTACTTACCTTCTTGAATACAACATGAGATTTGGAGATCCTGAAACTCAGGTGTTGATGGCTCTTATGGAAAACAATCTGTTAGATGTTATCAACGATTGTATGAACGGTAAAGACATCGAGCTTAAGTTTAAAGACGAAAAAGCGGTATGTCTGGTAATGTGTTCAGGTGGTTATCCAAGAAACATAGAGATAGGCTTCGAGATCAAAGGAGAAGACAAAGTAAAACATAGCCAGCTATTGCATGCAGGTGCTATCAGAAAAGGAGACAAAGTTGTTTCTAATGGTGGTAGAGTACTTAACCTGGTTGCAACTGGAGCTACTTATGAAGAGGCTCGTAAGAAAGTATACGAAGATGCGCTTCCCGTTCACTTCGATTACAGTTTCTACAGAGAAGACATCGGAAAGTTTTAATAAAAATCATAAAAAAAGATTTGGAACGTTTCCAAGTCTTTTTTTGTAAAACAGTTAATATTAGAAATAAGATTTCAGATGCCAGATTCAAGACTTCAGACCTAAAAATCTGATATCTGATGTCTGAAATCTGATATCTTTCAAACAAATCAATTATAAAAATGAACAACGGTATTATCATATTAGATTTCGGATCACAATACAATCAGCTTATCGGAAGAAGAATCCGTGAGATGGGTGTATATTCCGAAATTTTGCCTTACAATACACCATTACAGGAAATTTTAGAACGTCAGCCTAAAGGAATTATTCTTTCAGGTGGTCCAAGTTCAGTGAATGCAGAAAATGCTCACCTGGTTGAGAAAGCATTATATGAGCAGGGAATTCCTGTATTGGGAATCTGTTACGGAATGCAGCTTACGGCGCATGTTTTAGGAGGAAAAGTAAACAAAGGAGAAAAAGGGGAGTATGGAAAGGCTCACTTAGATATTATTAAAGAAAATGCCTTATTAAAAGGGGTAAGCCAGAATTCTGTTGTTTGGATGAGCCATTTTGATGAGGTGGGTGATCTACCGGCAGGTTTTGAATTGAATGCAAAATCAGGAGTTATCGCTTCTATTTCCAATCCTGAAAAACAAATTTACTGCGTACAGTTTCACCCTGAGGTTTCTCATACTGAAGAAGGAGGTAAAATGCTTGAAAACTTTGTTTTCCCGATTTGTAATGCAGAGAAAAACTGGAAGCTGACCAATTATATTGAAAAAACAGTAGCTGAAATTAAAGAAAAGGTAGGAGATCAGAAAGTAATCCTTGGACTTTCTGGAGGGGTAGACTCTTCTGTAGCTGCTGTATTGATCCATAAGGCAATTGGAGATCAATTGACATGTATCTTCGTGGATACAGGTTTATTAAGAAAAAATGAAGATGTAAAGGTAATGGAAAACTATGGAGAACATTTCCATATGAACATTAAACTGGTTGATGCATCAGAAAGATTCTTAACGAAACTTGCGGGAGTAGACGATCCGGAACAAAAAAGAAAGATCATTGGAAACGAATTTATCCATGTTTTTGATGAAGAATCCCATAAAATTGAAGGGGCTAAGTTTTTAGCACAGGGAACCATTTATCCTGACGTTATTGAAAGTCAGTCTGTAAATGGACCTTCTGCAGTGATCAAATCTCACCACAATGTTGGTGGACTTCCGGAGGAAATGGAATTTGAACTTTTAGAGCCTCTGAGAGAGCTTTTCAAGGATGAAGTAAGAAAAGTAGGGGAAGAGCTAGGTATTCCTAATCATCTGGTACACAGACACCCTTTCCCTGGTCCTGGTTTAGGAATCAGAATTTTAGGAGCTGTAGATGCTGAAAAAGTGAAAATTCTTCAGGAAGCTGATGATATCTTCATTGAAGAACTATACAAAAATGATCTTTATGAAAAAGTTTCTCAGGCTTTCGTAGTATTACTTCCGGTTAAATCTGTTGGAGTAATGGGAGATGAAAGAACGTATGAATATACTGCTGTAGTTCGTTCCGCAAACACCATCGACTTTATGACAGCAACGTGGAGCAGACTTCCTTATGAGTTTTTAGATACTGTTTCTAGCAGAATCATCAATGAAGTAAGAGGAATTAACAGAGTGGCTTATGATATTTCCAGCAAACCACCTGCAACTATTGAGTGGGAATAATCTTACTTGAAAGCATATAAAAAACAGAATCCTACTTTTTTAGTAGGATTTTGCTTTTTTATGATTATACTCATGGGTAATTCAATTTTTACGCTGTACCTTTGTATAAGAATTACATGATTTATATTGAATAGATATAATAATTTTTTTTCATCATTTGTGTTTTTGACCTCCCTTCGGGGAGGTTTTGTTTTTAACTTCCACTATTATCTAGGCTCTTTTCATCATTCTACAGATAATTGTTATTTCTCTTGCATGCGAATTACCTGATTTGTATTAAATTTGGAAGACAAGAACCATTTTTCCATTTTTATTCAAAATTTAATATGCTTTTAAAAAAAATATTTCCACTTATCCTGATAGGAGGTCTAGTTCCCAACCTAATTTACGCACAACATATCTATCCCCCTCAAACTCCAAAATGGAATGCTGATGAATTGGGAAACCAGCGGGCCGTATTGCGATGGAATGCATCGTCAAAACAAGCTAAAGCTGTTATTCCATGGAGAAATATAAAAGTAAATTCGGATCAAAAGGTGATCATTGTCGATAGCCTTACTCAAAAACAGTATGAGCCGGATGCTTATTTTAATGTGAATGAAGAAGAAGGTTCATTCATGTTTACTCCTATGTCGGGAAAAGGAATTTATTATGTTTATTTTCTTCCTTATCAGCTGGATAAGAGAACTAATTATCCTACGGCCACTTATTTGAAGAGAACGGATAAAACGTTAGCTAAAGACACTGGAGCATCGTTGGCAAGTATTGTAAGAATAGAATCAGTAGATGCATTCAACAGTAATGATCCAATGGAAGTAATTGCTACGCAAAAAGAGATTGATCAGTATAAGAAGAAGCATCAGGATGATTCTTATTTTGTTTTTCCAGAAGTTAGGGAAAGACCTATTAAAATGAATAGAATCCCTCAGCATTGGACAGACGATAAAAAGAACTCATCAATACTAGAGGGCAAAACGGATAGGGGAGTATTTTATGCTTTTCAATTGGGGGTACTCCCTGTAAAATTGGACCTTAAAAAAGTCAAGATTACAGCTTCTCCTTTAAAAAGTACTTCAGGGGGAACAATAGAATCCAGGTACTTCAATTGTATTAATACTGACGGAACTGATTATAAAGGAGAAAAGCTTCAATTCAATGTAGATGTAAAAAAAGATGATCTACAAGCTTTTTGGTGTGGTTTTGATATTCCTGAAAATGCTTCTCCAGGAACCTACGATGGAACACTTACTATTAAACCTGAGAATGCGGCTGCTCAAACAGTAAAAATTATATTAACAATTAATGAAGCGAAATCTATTAATAAAGGGTTTGATGAGCCATGGAAAATGACTCGTTTGCCATGGCTTAATTCAACTCTGGCACAAGCTAATACCGTAATAAAGCCTTACACTCCTTTACAACTTAAAGGACAAGAGGTTTCATTGCTTGGAAGAAAAGTAATATTGGATGCATCAGGATTTCCAAAACAGATTCTGACTTTCTTTACTCCAGAAATGACCTCCATTGGAAATAAAGCGAATTCAATTTTGAATGAACCTATACATTTTATAGCGAAAGGCCCCGGATCGAAGACGGAAAACTGGAAGAGTTCAGGAATTCAGTTTACAGGAAAAGAAGAAGGTAAAGTATCCTGGAGCAGTATAAATACTTCTGAGAATTTGAAAATGCAGGTGGAAGGTTCCATTGAATTCGATGGATTTATGGAGTATACAGTGAAAATCACAGCATTGAATGATATTCAACTTCAGGACATTGCAATGCAGATTCCTTTTGCAAAAGATAAGGCAATATATATGATAGGGCTGGGGCAAAAAGGAGGATACAGGCCTGGAAGTCTTGACTGGAAATGGGATGTAGCCAAGAAAAATCAAGATGGTGCATGGATAGGAAATGTAAATGCAGGGATACAATTTTCTTTACGCGATCAAAATTACTCAAGACCTCTTAATACCAATTTTTATTTACAAAAACCTTTAATTCTTCCTTCTTCCTGGGGGAATGATAACAAGGGTGGAATCAATATCAATGAAATGGGCAACAAAGTCGTAGTAAATAACTTTAGTGGTGCCCGAAGTATGAAAAAAGGGGATGAACTTTATTACAACTTTCATCTTTTGATTACACCATTTCATCCGATCAATACAGAAGATCAGTGGAATAATCGTTTCTATCACGCCTATAAACCTGTTGAAACCATCAAAGCTAGTGGTGCGAATGTGATCAATATTCATCATGGTAATGAAATTAATCCTTATATCAACTATCCTTTCGTTGCGACTAAAGAAATGAAAGAGTATATTACTAAAGCTCATGAAAAAGGACTAAAGGTGAAAATTTACAACACCATTCGTGAAGTCTCGAACAGAATGTATGAGCTGTATCCGGTGAAAAGTTTAGGTCAGGAAGTTTTTTCTACAGGAAAGGGAGGAGGTTATTCATGGCTACAGGAACATTTGCATGACAATTATATAGCAGCCTGGTATGTACCGGAATTCAAAGATGCTGCCATCATCAATAGTGGGATGAACCGTTGGCATAATTATTATGTGGAAGGGATGAACTGGTTGGTCAATAATTTAGGGATCGATGGGATTTACCTTGATGATGTAGCCTTCGACAGGGTAACGATGAAAAGGATAAAACGAGTAATGACTCAGAATGGACATCCTGGTATTATCGATCTGCATTCTGCCAATCAATACAATGATAAAGATGGTTTTAACAATAGTGCTAATCTCTATCTTGAACATTTTCCTTATATCAACCGCTTATGGTTCGGGGAATATTTCGACTATAACAATAACAGTCCTGAATTTTTATTAACCGAAGTGAGCGGTATTCCGTTTGGATTAATGGGAGAAATGCTACAGGATGATGGTAACCCTTGGAGAGGAATGTTGTATGGTATGACAAGCCGTTTAGGTTGGTCCGAAAAAAGTAATCCAACTCATCTGTGGAAAGCCTGGGATGATTTTGGTATCAAAGGCTCCCGAATGATTGGGTATTGGGTCAATGACAATCCTGTGAAAACTGATAATCCTGCAGTTCTTGCTACAGTTTACCAACAAGGTAAGAAAATCATGATCTCTTTGGCCAGTTGGGCTCCGGAAGATACGAAGGTGCATTTAAAAGTGGATTGGAAAAAATTAAACCTTGATCCAAAGAGGCTGAAAATCAATGCTCCAGCCATCAAAGATTTTCAGGAAGCAAAAGTATTTAATATTAATGATGAGATAAGCATAGCGAAGAATAAAGGCTGCTTGTTAATTATTCAATAAGATAAAACCCTCAAAGAACAGGGGAATTCCGGCTATAAATCAATTTATTTTACCTAAATTTAATAAAATTTATATCAAATGCAAGTAGATACAAGGACCTTACAAGTTCAGGATTATGATGGATTGGTGGAAACCATGAGGCGGGCTTATCCTCAAATGTCTGAGTATGTCTGGTCAAAAAAAAGCATCGAAAAATTAACCAAAATATTTCCTAAAGGACAAATCTGTATTACTGTAGATGGTAAACTAGCGGCAGTAGCTCTTTCCATTATTGTGAATTATGATGAATTTGGAGATGATCATACGTATAGTGACATTACGGGAAATTATACCTTTAATACCCATTCTTCAACAGGAAACGTGTTGTATGGAATAGAAGTTTTTGTAGACCCGGAATACCGGGAATTGAGATTAGGAAGAAGGTTATATGATGCGAGAAAAGAATTGTGTGAACAATTGAATCTGAAATCCATAGTGTTGGGAGGAAGAATCCCTAATTATCACAAATATAGTGATGAACTATCCACCAGAGAGTATATCAGAAGGGTAAGGGATAAAGAAATTTATGATCCTGTTCTGTCTTTTCAGCTTTCCAATAATTTCTTACCGATCAGGGTTTTAAAAAAATACCTTCCCGAAGATGAATCTTCAAAAGAGAATGCTGTTTTACTACAGTGGAATAATATCTACTATAGTAAAAAGCCTAATACGATGCAGGATAGTATCATCAGATTAGGTCTTGTGCAATGGCAGATGAGGCATTTTAAGAATATTGATGCCTTTTATGAGCAGGTTGAATTCTTTGTGAATGTAATGGGGGATTATAAATCAGATTTTGTTCTTTTTCCTGAACTTTTCAATACACCTTTATTAGCTCCATTTAATAAGCTATCAGAAAGAGATAGTATGATTGAACTAGCTAAGCTTACGGAGCAGATAAAAGCGAAGATTTCCGAACTGGCTATCAGTTATAATGTTAATATTATTTCCGGAAGTATGCCCGTTTTTGACTCCGATAATAATGATCTCTATAATGTAAGTTATCTGATGCATCGTGATGGACGTATTGATGAATACCGTAAAATACATATCACTCCCAATGAAAGAAAGTACTATGGGATGAAGGGGGGCAATGAGATTAAAGTATTCGATACCGATTGTGGGAAAATCGGGTTGGTTATCTGTTATGATGTGGAGTTTCCTGAACTTCCAAGAATTCTGGCGGATCAAGGGATGAAAATTCTGTTTGTACCTTATCTGACCGATACTCAAAATGCATATATGAGAGTTCGTCATTGTGCTGCAGCCAGAGCAATAGAAAATGAGTGTTATGTAGCCATAGCAGGTTGTGTAGGAAATTTACCGGGAGTAAATAATATGGATATTCAGTTTGGACAGGCTGCGGTATTTACCCCTTCAGATTTTGCTTTCCCCTCCAATGCTATAAAAGGAGAAGCCACTCCGAATACAGAGATGACTTTAATTGTGGATGTGGATTTAAATCTTTTAAAAGATCTGCATTATAACGGTTCTGTTCAGATTCTTAAAGACAGACGAAATGATCTTTATGAGACCTATTTAAAATAAAAAAATGAATCCCACTTATAAAAAGTGGGATTCTGCTTTTAGATCTTTTAGGTATTTTTTCTTACTTACTTTTGAAAATTTCTAGTTTCAAAATGGGACGAAATAAAAAGAACAGGCAATACCTGTTCTGAAATTAATAATTATATAAAATATCATGCTTATTGTGGACAAATTACATCTGGACAAACATATCCCGGACATAATGGTCTTCCATCTTCAGGGCAGCATTGATATGTACAATCAAGCTTGATACCACTTCCTGACACATTTTTTAATTGCTCTCTTGAAAGTTTTTTACTTGGTAAATTTTTCATTTTGTAATTTTTTAGGTTAGTATTAATATTCTGTACCAGATAAAGATAAAGAAATACTCCAAATAAATAGAATAATTAAATCTTTCCTATTCAACCCCTTACACTGACGAAACAAATTGTTTTTTATCCCTGTAATATAAACATCACTTTTACACTTTCTCTATCATCAAAACAAAAAAAGAGCAGATTATAATTCTGCTCTCTATAACTTAAGATATATTTTTTAGCTTAACTGCGGGCAAACCACAGCTGGGCAAATCAATCTAGGACATCTTGGTCTTCCATCTGTAGGGCAGCATTGGTTTGAACAGCCAACAATAACTCCAGCTCCTGAAACAGTTCTTAATTCTTCTCTTGACAATTTCTTGATAGGTAAATTTTTCATTTTGTAATATTTTACAGGTTAGTAATAATTTTTGTACTTGATAAAGATAAAAAAAACTGTTTAATCAAGTGTCCTAAAGGATGTGAAAATTTTAATTCAAATAATAAGTTTGTTATTATTTAATTCAAAAGTAGTAATAAACAAAACATCCTCTTTACTTTATGGGATCTTGATCTTTTTTTTTAAATTAGGACTAATTATAAGTCCAATGATAAATCCACTTAATAAGCCTCCTATGTGAGCTGCATTATCAATACCTCCGGTTAATCCCATTAATAAATTATAACCAATGTAAATTAATGTGCTTAATAGAAAAGCTTTACTAAAATCTGATGGAAATACTTTCGTTAGCAGAAATGCAAGGAAAACCCCATAAAGTCCAAATATAGCACCTGATGCACCAATACTTACTGTAGCTTTATACCACCAAATGCTAGCGCAACTAGCTAATATCCCAGTTAGTAAATAAATTAATAAATATTTTGTTCTGCCAAGTAATGGTTCAAGGAAAATTCCAACAATAATAAGTCCAAACATATTTGAAATAATATGCATTAATCCACCATGTAAAAAAGTATTAGTTAAGAGCCTCCACCATTCGCCATTTATGGTCAAAGGACGAAAGTTAGCACCCCACTTCAATAGATCTTGACCATTAAAAGAAATAAACCCCAGTCCACAAAATATCATAATAATGAAAATTAAGATATTACTAAAAATAAGGATTTGTGTAATAAGATGACTTGCTTGTGGTTTTAATAATTCTAATAAATCATTTAAATCTGCATCAGGAATTTTTTTATCCGTTTCAAAATACAATAATTTACCAGGATCAAATTTTGCTAAGAGAATCATAGTTAGCCAGACAATTGAGGCAATACCAAATGATATAAATATCCAGGCAAAACTATTTCCAGTTCGATTTTGGAAAGGTTCATTTATGGCAACCAAAACAGGAGCATCAATTGAGTTGTATTTAGGATTTTCTTTAATGGCTTCTTTAAATCCTTCGGCAGCATCAGAATTAGCAATTCTTTCTAAGTAAATAAATTCATTTATATTTTTATTATCGAAGTCTTTTTGACTTTCATTTGTGAAATCTTGGAACTTTTTTTCTTTTTCCTCTTCACTAAGTTTATTACTTATTGTTTTAGAATAATTAACCCCTAACCAAGCTGAACAATCGGTATTATTTGTTTCTGATTTATCATCAAATAAAGGTAATGCCACATATAGATTCATTTTAAAGTGTTCATTATATTTTCCTCCAACTTCAAAATGAGGATGTACTCCAAGGCTTTTTTTATTTATATAGATATTTTTTAATTGATAATACTTTGTCTTCTGTACTTTGTTAATTTGGCTTATAGCAGTAAGCTGCGTTAATGATCCTGATGCTTTTTCAACATAATTTTGAGCAATAATAGTTGGAATTGCGATTGCTGCAGCTGCAGCGAATTGGAATAAAAAAGAACCATTTCCATTTCCCCCATTTAATTGTAAAAGATTAATTCTAGGTCTAAGCCAAATAAGAACAGGAATCCAGGGAAGCCCAAAAGGGAGCCAAAAGTTTATGATACTATCTTTAATTGAAAACATTTCGTACTTTATCAATAATAACCAATTTAGAAAAGTATAAAGGATAATGAATGAAATTGCTATAATTAAAAATGGGATATATATTAATCGTATCTTTTTTAAAATTCTTTGCATGATTAATGATTTGACCTCTTGTTTATTTTCCGGCAAATTTAATATTTTCTAAATACAGACGGATATACTTCACATAATTCTAAATAATATTCTAATAGGAATAATTTTTGGAGTTACCTTGCGACTACTTATTTTTACAACATGTTTGATAAACAACAAAGAAAACTGAAAAGATCTGCGAGGCTGATTTCTGTATTAAGTAAATATGGATTTAAGGATATGCTGGCAAGAATGAATGGAGGAAATAAACAAGAGCTGGATTCTACCAATACAGATGAAATTATATCAAAAGGTACCGTTTACGAACGAATCAGATTGGTTCTGGAAGAATTGGGACCTACCTTTGTGAAGTTGGGACAAACATTCAGTAACAGGGAAGACCTACTTCCCCCAGAATTGATCCAGGAGTTACAGAAGCTACAGGACAAAGTAGACACCGTAGATATGAATGTGAACGAAATTCTGGAAAATGAATTCAATATTTCCATTAAAGATCATTTTCAGGAAATTCAGGCCCAGCCTTTGGCTACTGCTTCAATTGCTCAGGTGTACAAAGCCACTTTGCTTAATGGAACCGAAGTGATTCTAAAAATAAAAAAAGCAGATGTACAAACAGTTATAGAGGATGACTTACTCTTAATAAAAGATCTTGAAAAACTGGTTTCTTCTTATTCTGAAATAGGAGAAAAACTTAATTTGAAACAGGCCATCTCCACATTTGAAAAATCTTTGTTGGAAGAAGTTTCATTGATCAATGAGAAGGATAATATTTTACAATTTGCAAGGAACTTTAAAAACAATAAAGAAACCTATGTTCCAAAAGTCTATGAAGAGTTCTCCAACAATAATGTTCTTTGTATGGAGTTTATAGATGGGATAAAGGTGATTGATAAAGCCCAGCTGTTAGCCAGTGCTATTGATCCTGTAAAAATTTCAGAGGTGGGATTGAGGTTATTTGTGTCACAGATCTTAGATTATGGTTTTTTCCATGCTGATCCACATGCAGGAAACATATTAGTGAAAAAAGACGGAAAAGTAGTTTTTATCGATTTTGGAGCAGTAGGACAAATCCAACCTAACGATAAAGAAATTCTTGAAAACTTGATTGTTAGTTTCGTAGCCAAGAATTCTCACAAAATAGTCCGATATCTTAAGAAAATGGCTATTAGCTATGAGATCCCCGACGAAAGACGATTTGAAAATGATGTCAATGACATTCTGAACTTTGTCCATAGTTCTTCGTTACAGGAGATCAATGTTCAGGTGATGATCAATAAAATGAAAGATATTCTTAAGGATAATCGACTGCATATGCCTGATTATTTTTATCTTTTGTTTAAAGGAATTAGCCTGATAGAAGGAGTAGGAAGAACTATTAATCCTGATTTAGATATTGTAAAAAGTCTTAGCCCTTACACAAAAAAAATATTTGCCAAGAAAATCAGTCCGAAGAATATTTTAAAAACGGGGATGGATAAAATGATGAATTTCACAGATAATGTTGATGAAATTCCTAAAGAACTTCGATCTGTTTTACAGAAACTGGATGAAAATAAATTTACCATTTCCAGTGAAATCAAAAATATTGATAAGACAAACCAGATCATTAAATCAAGCGCTGTTAACATGATTATAGCGCTTATCCTTGGAGCTAATATGATAGCTACAGCGATCGTTTTTGTATCCGAAGCCCCACCGAGAATTGGAGAAATGTCTCTAATTGCTGTTTTAGGTTTTATCTTTTCAATTATATTAATAATAGTACTTTTGCTTAGAATAACCAGAAAGTAAGTTCGGAAGTTTAGAAATTGATTAAAAAAATAACCAGATGAAATTATTAACCTTAGCTGCTATAGCATTATGCAGTTCTTTTTTAACCGCTCAGGAAACAGAGAACAAAGGTATATTGGGTGATTATGACGGAAATGGCTCAAAAGAATATGCCTATATTAAAATAAATGATTGTACTGAAGAGTGTGATGGAGCATGTGAAACAACAATTTATTTTAGTGATAAAAAGATAAAATCATTTACTATTTCAAAAGCAAATGGTGTTGAATTGTATAATCTGGGAGATCTAAATGGTGATGGAAAAGATGAAGTAGGGGCGTATACCTTGTGGTGTACAAGCTGTTGGGCTCCTTTTTATGTATATACATACAGCAAAACGGATTGGAAACCACTGGTGAAACCAATTTCTACACACTGTTCCCAATGGGAAGCAGATAAGTTCCCTATTAAAAAAGATCCCAAAAAGAAAGGGCATGTGATTATTACTTCCAGTCAGTGGAAAGATGATGATATTAAAATAATAAGCCGAAGCGTTAAAGTGAATTAGAATTAGAATTAGAATTAGAATTAGAATTAGAAGTTGAAAGTTGAAAGTTGAAAATGGAAAGATGAAAGATGAAAATGGAGAGTGGAAAATTTAAAATTAAATAATATACACTTCAAACCTCGCATCCCGAACCCCGAACCCCGAAACAAATCCTTAATTTCACTAAACCCTATTCCTGCAACCTATAACCTATTATCTACAACCTATCAAACTCTACATTTCACATTATACATATTAATACCTATCTTTGCAAAATGGAAAAACTCACTTTTGCAGATTTTGGCCTGCCGGTTAAAATTCTTGATGTTTTAGCAGATTTAGAATTATTCGAACCTACACCCATTCAGGAAAAGAGCATCAGCCCGATACTTTCCGGAAGAGACGTTATGGGAATTGCTCAAACCGGAACCGGGAAAACTTTAGCTTATCTTTTACCAGTTCTTAAGACCTGGAAATATAATAAAACTGGAAATCCAACAGTTCTGGTATTGGTTCCTACAAGAGAATTGGTGGTTCAGGTAACAGAAATTGTTGAGAAATTAACAGAAAATCTTACTGCAAGAGTTATAGGAATCTATGGAGGAAAGAATATCAATACTCAGAAACTTTTGTTCGATAACGGATGTGATATTTTAGTTGGAACTCCTGGAAGAGTAATGGATTTGGCAATTGATAATGCCATTTCACTAAAAGAGGTTCAGAAACTGATCATTGATGAGTTTGATGAAATGCTTAATTTAGGTTTCAGACCTCAATTGACACATATTTTTGAAATGATGAAAGAGAAAAGACAGAACATTCTTTTCTCGGCAACAATGACAGAAGCTGTAGATGAAATGCTGGATCAGTATTTCGCTCATCCTATTGAAATTTCATTAGCAAAATCCGGAACTCCACTTGAAAAGATAGAACAGACTGGTTATAAAGTTGAAAACTTCAATACCAAGATCAATTTGCTTGAGCATTTATTGAAAAGCGAAGCAGATATGTCTAAGGTATTGATTTTTACTAATAATAAAAAGAATTCCGATCTTTTGTTTACTAAAATCGATGAGCTTTTCCCTGGACAGTTTGATGTTATTCACTCGAATAAATCTCAGAACTACAGATTAAAAGCAATGAAACGTTTCGAGAATGAAGAGATCAGAGGATTGATCACAACAGATGTAATGGCAAGAGGTCTTGATATCTCTGATATTACGCACGTAATCAATTTTGAAACTCCTGATGTACCGGAACAGTATATTCACAGAATTGGTAGAACAGGTAGAGCAGATAAAAATGGTAAAGCGGTTACTTTCGTAACAAAAAAGGAGGAAACCTTGATGCTTGACATTGAGTTATTAATGGATAAAGAATTAAAATTCATTGGTTTCCCTGAAGGAGTGAAAATAAATCCTAAGAAGATCGCTTCTGAAGAAGAACAGATTGTAATGAAAAATCCGGCACAGGTAAAACTGTATGAAGGTGGCGGAGCTTTTCATGAGAAAAAAGATAAGAATAAAAAAGAAAACTGGGGTGGACCTTCTAAAAGAAAAGCACCAAAGAAATTTGGAGCTAACAGGGCACAACAGAAAGCGATTTCAAAATCGAAAAGAAAGAAATAAAAAAAAGCTTCATCAATTAAGATGAAGCTTTTTTAATGTCTTTTTTATTTCATATATGGTCTTATAACATCCGCCCATATTTTATTTCCTTCCGGGGTAAGATGTA
The DNA here is from genome assembly GCF_016595215.1 of Chryseobacterium paridis. Lineage (GTDB taxonomy): Bacteria > Bacteroidota > Bacteroidia > Flavobacteriales > Weeksellaceae > Chryseobacterium > Chryseobacterium paridis. Next base: position 158,684 of record NZ_JAENHK010000008.1, read on the forward strand.
GCATGTCTTCCAGAAAAAGATCCCTTCTTACATTTCCATTGGCATCTTCCATCACTTTTGTAATATCAATATATTTTGAGTTTTTTTGTTTCTTCATAAAAGCCTCAATTTCTGTATTGGTTTCTTTCATTTGCTGCCAAAGGATTTCTCTGCTCGGCGAAAATTTTATTGAAATATAATCAACTTCTATATTAGGAAATCTTTTTCGAACTTTTTTGTAAAATGTTGTAAAGCGTTCCACTACCACTTTAGATTTTAGCTGATGATCATCTGCAAAATCATTGTCTCCACAATAAATAATAATTTGTTTTGGTTGATAAGGAGCAAGCAAATCATCGGCAAATTCATTAAGATCCGTCAACCTTGAGCCCCCAAATCCACGGTTGATAAGTACTTTATCGGGAAAATAACTGGCTATGTCCGTCCATCTGGTAAAAGATGAACTTCCAATTAGGAGAATGGCATCTTTTGGAGGTGGGTTTTCCCTGTCTAATTTTTTGAAATTTTGGATGTCCTGCCAGAACATTGATTTTTTCTCCTGCGAAAAGAAAATGGCAAATGACAGCAATAAGAATGCTGATAAAATCTTCTTCATTTTTTTAATAATTTTTAGTTATTGAAAACCCATCTCAAAAAAAACTCCCGAACTTTTCGGGAGTGTGGTTTTTATCTTTTGTAAGTGATGTAGTTAATATCTACTACCGTATCACCATTAATATCAATATTTCCAAATAGCTGCTGTAGCTTTAGCTCTGTATTGTTTAAAATAACGACTCTATACTTCAGCTCGGTATCGTTGTTGTATTTTATTGTTAAATCTTTTGAATCAGTATTATATGTGAAGGTACCTTCGCTTTTTCCATTTTGCTGACAATCTGCACCAACTCCTGCATAAGAAGTATATGAAGTAAAATAATCTGTTCTGAATGTTGTAATGTTTTTGGTACTACATCCACTAGGAGTGTCAGAGGCAAGTACAGTTTTATTGTCTTTTCCGGAGATAATTTCTGTTTTACTTGTCTTCCAGTCTCCTTTCATCATATCTAATTCATAAGCTTGCATATTATCATCTTCACAAGAAGTAAGCGCTAGCGCTGAAATGGCAAATAAAAGTAGTTGTTTTTTCATTTTCACAAATTTAAGAATATGCTAAAATATAAATAAATTTGAAATATTTGCAATGAAATTAAGGTTTTTTAAACATATGTTTACAAATAAATTCATTTTATAAGGCAGACTAGAAGTTAGAAGCGTTTAAAATTTAAAGATTTAAAAATTTAAATGATTAAAGAATTCTAAAAACTTCCACTTTCTAACTTCTTGCCTCAAACTTATTAGTAGCTCATTTCTACGATCTTATAAGCATCTTGTGGAGTTAATTTTTTATATTCTCCTAAACCAAGCCAATTTCTTTCTGTAAAAGCCTTTTCTACTCTTTCAGCAGTTCCCTTGTAATCTTCTGTATATTCTGAAAGTTTGGTCTGGATATCTAAACGGTGAAAGAACTCCTCCATTTTTTTTATTCCGGCTTCTGCTTTTTCTTCAAGACTTCCTTCTGTTATTCCCCAAACTCTTTCAGCATATTGTGCTAATTTCCCTTTTTTAGTTTCAAAATTATAGCGATAGTGCGATGGAGCAATAATAGCAAGGGTTCTTGCATGGTCGATGCCATAGTAAGCTGTTAATTCATGACCCATTGCATGAACAGCCCAGTCAGTGATCACACCTTTCTGAATGAGTCCGTTAAGAGCCATTGTACAGCACCACATAAAGTTTCCGGCAGCATCATAATCAAAATGATCAGCAAGAACTTTTGGAGCCGTTTCCTGAAGACTGATCAAGATACTTTCAGCAATTCTTTCCTGAAGATCCGCAGAAGAAGGAGCGGTCATATATTGTTCCAGTACGTGGGTGTAAGCATCAGTAATTCCGTTTACAATTTGTCTTTTAGGAATAGATTGTACAACCTCCGGATCTAAAACTGAAAATTGGGGGAAAAGGCCAGGTCCTCCTGTTGATAATTTTTCGTTAGTTTCCCTTCTGGAAATAACATAGCCGGAATTCATTTCCGAACCTGTTGCAGGAAGTGTTAAAATACTACCGAAAGGCATACCTTCTCCTTCAAATGTTCGGACAGGTTTCGTTAGAATTTCCCATGGCTCACCACTATAGTTAGCTGCTGCAGAAAGGAATTTAGTTCCGTCGATAACTGAACCACCACCTACAGCCAGTAGGAAAGTAATCTTCTCTTCTTTGATGACCTGAAGTGCATTAATGAGGACTTCATATTCCGGATTGGCCGGAATACCCCCAAATTCATGTACTTCATGATTTTTCAGGGCTTCTTTTACCTGATCGTAAACACCATTATTTTTAATGCTTCCGCCTCCATAAATCATTAATATCTTGGCATCAGCAGGAATTTCTTTTGAAATTTTAGCGATTTCACCTTTTCCAAAAAGTATTTTGGTTGGATTTTTAAATTCGAAATTGAGCATTATTGTAAATTTATTTTAACTCAAATTTACGCATTGCAATATGAAAATTGAGTTAACGAAGTTTTAAAATTAAAATACTTTTATTTTATGGAAACTATTGATGAAGACATTGATTGATTGATTGATTGATTGATTGATTGATTGATTGATTGATTGATTGATTGATTGATTATTTTTCACTTAGGTAAATTTTAGCCGCTTCTATAAACTTCTCTTTATTTTTCTTCATATTTTCTACCAATTTCTTTTTATCAGGAGGAGTAGACAGGTATTTGTCTCCCCAAAGGTTAATTTCAACAATGATAGGGATCAGATCAATACCTTTTTCTGTAAGGTGATAAAGGATTTTTAATTTACTATCCGGGTGATCTTTTTTAGCAATAACATTATTTTCCAATAGCTGATGAAGGCGTGAGGCCAATATATTGGTGGCAATTTTTTCATCTGCTTTAAGGAATTCTCCGTATGTACATTGTTTTTTGAGCATCAGATCACGAATGATTAGCAGGGACCATTTATCTCCCCATATTTCAAGGGATGAACTAATCGGACAGTCAGATCTTTTTTTAGACATAATTTTTAAATTAAAAAATACTTGCAAAATGAAAGTTTTTATTTAAATTTACTTTTATTTTGCAAGCAAATTTAATCATAAATAAATTAATAAATCAATGGAAAATTATGACGTTGCCGTAATAGGCTCTGGTCCTGGAGGATATGTAGCAGCAATCAGAAGTGCACAATTAGGTTATAAGACCGTAATTGTAGAAAAGTATGATGTATTGGGTGGGACATGTACCAATGTGGGCTGTATTCCGACAAAGGCTTTACTAGATAGTACTCATCATTATGCAGATGCACAGCATAGATTTGCCACCCACGGGATTGGGATTAATGAAATTGATCTTGATTTTTCCCAGATGTATAAAAGGAAATCAGAGGTTGTGGGTAAAAATACTTCTGGGCTTGAATTTTTAATGTCTAAAAATAAAATTACGCATTTACAAGGTGTGGCACAATTTATAGATGATTCTACCATAAAAATTACCGGAAAAGAAGGAAGTCAGACGATAGTTGCTACAAACTACATTATTGCGACAGGTTCCAAGCCTTCTACAATACCAGGAATTGAAATTGATAAACAAAGGATCATTACTTCTACGGAAGCTCTTTCACTTCAAGAGAAACCTAAAACGATGGTGATTATCGGAGGTGGAGTAATAGGAGTGGAGATGGCGTCTATTTTCAGCCGTATTGGTACCAAGGTGACGATTCTTGAATATGCTGATCATCTTATTTCTACTATGGATCATGAGCTGGGTAAAAATCTTCAGAAGATTTTAAAGAAAGAAGGAATTGATATTTATCTTAATCAATCTGTGTATAAAGCTGAGAATCTGGGATCGTCTGCCAAAATACTTTTCCGGGATCAAAGTGGGAAAGAAAATGAAATGGAAGCAGATTATGTCCTTGTTGCAGTGGGAAGAAGACCATTTACAGAAGGCTTAGGTTTGGATAAAACTGGCGTAAAGCTTAGTAACCGTGGTTTTATTGAGGTCAATGAGAAATCCCAGACATCGGTATCTCATATTTACGCAATAGGTGACGTTATCGGTGGTGCAATGTTAGCTCATAAAGCCGAAGAAGAAGGTGTTCTGGTTGCAGAGACCATTAATGGGCAGAATCACCATATTCATTATAACCGTATTCCATCTGTGGTATATACATGGCCGGAAGTTGCGTCTGTAGGCTATACGGAGGAATATCTGAAAAATAACCAGATTGAATACAAAGCCGGCAAGTTTCCATTTTCAGCGAGTGCGAGAGCAAGAGCTTCCATGGATACGGAGGGTTTTGCAAAAGTATTGGTAGATCCTAAATATGGAGAAGTTTTGGGAGTGCATATTATCGGAGTACGAGCGGCTGATCTCATTGCTCAGGCAGTGATTGCCCAGGAATTTGAAGTAACAGCTGAAGACATGTTTCGTATTTCTTATGCTCATCCTACCTATTCAGAAACATTGAAGGAGGCTTATTTGATTGCATCCGGGCAGGGGGCAATTAATATTTAATATTTTACAATCTCAATAAAAAAACTACTCTGAAAAGAGTAGTTTTTTTATTGATTAATACATTCGTCACTTTTGTAATACACTCCATTACTTTTGGCTTCGAGTTTTCCGGTTTTTCTATTAATTTTAATTAGGAAAGATTCTTTTGTCACAGGACAGTCTTTTGACTTTAAACCGTACAGAGAAATGTATTTGTCTTCTATTTTATAGGAACCAGTAAATCGATTTTTAGTGTCGATCCAAAAACCATTAATTCTTGCAATAAGAAGTGCTTCAGGAAGATTGTCAACGTATCCTATAAAATCTTTAAGCTGTTGCTCGTTGGAAAAATATACTGACCTGTCTTCTTTACAGGCCAAGATGTATGAAAAGCATCCTTCACCGATACATTTTTGAAAAAAGCCTTTTACGGGAAAAGGTTCGTTAATGGTCATAGGGTCGGGCATCTGACTTTCATAGATGACGGCTTTGTCAGGATCGTTAATATTACTAAGCACTCTCCAGTATTGATACTCTTTACCTGGATTAATGAAGGGATACAGATAATCAACCGTATCTAAAATATCCGGGATTTTTTTATAATCGTTGGGAACTACAATCTGAGAAAAAAACAGATTGGATACGAAGAGGGAAAGGATAACGATTATTTTCATAGATGAAAGTGTTTTCATACAAATTTACAAAAAAGGGTTTTTTTAAATCAGATTAAAATTTTGTATATCTGAAATAGGGGATATGCAATAAAATAATTCTTCCTTTAATTTTATATTTTTTTAATTAAAATAGATACCAATTAAAAACAAAATCTCCTAAATTTGTTATATGATACATGACCAACGCGCAGAAAAATTCAGGCAAATTGTAGAAAATAAGTTTCAGATCTACAACTCTTTATTTATGAGTTTGCCGTATGATAAAATGACTAATATCGGGATGTTGCTCCCGTTTTTATATGAAGAAAGTAAAAATGGTTACGAAGCCGGAAAGACCCCCGAAGAAATTGTAGAGGAGTTTTTTAAAAGCCACACCGATTTAAATACCGAAGAACAAAAGCTGGAATTGCTCTTTAAAATAATACAGTATATCGAAAGGCAGGTGGTTTTATTCGATAGTATTGAGGATGCTGCTTTTCCTAATCTTCATTCCGAAAGTGATAATGGGACGGTAACCAATCTTTTTGAACGTTCTCAGCAAGATCATAAACTTGAAAAGGTTCGTGAAAAATTAAGAGATTTTACAGTTAAGGTTGTTTTTACAGCTCATCCTACGCAATTCTATCCAAGTTCTGTTCAAAGGATCATTCAGGACCTAAGGTCAGCGATTACTACAGATTCTGTCACCAATATAGATATGTTATTGCAACAGTTGGGGAAAACCCCATTTGTAAATAAAGAGAAACCAACACCCATTGATGAGGCGTTGAGTATTATTTCTTATTTACGATATGTGTATTATGATACGATTGGTGAGTTGTTTACCAAGATCAGGAAAACTTTTGGAAATGGACACTTTCATTTGCATGAAGATATCATTCAACTAGGTTTCTGGCCAGGAGGTGACAGAGATGGAAATCCTTTTGTAACGGCTGATGTTACCAAAAGAGTCGCTGAAGAACTTCGTTCTGCTATTCTAAAATCTTATTATAGCCATTTGAAGTATATCAGAAGGCGTTTAAGTTTCAGAGGGGTGTCAGAAGTACTGCAACAACTCAATGATGAATTATATGCTGCCATTTTCAATAATCGCAAGATTACCACTGAAGATATTTTAAAAAGAGCTGATGAAGCCGAACAAATTCTTGTAAAGGAGCATAATTCATTGTTTTTAGAGCTTCTGGTGAATTTCAAAGATCGTGTTAAGATTTTCGGGACTCATTTTGCAACACTGGACATTCGCCAGGACAGCAGAATTCATCAGCAGGTCATTGATGAGGTTTTTGCTAAAGTATATGGGAAAGTTGAAGCTGATCACAACGAAAAATTTAATACACTCATTCAAATTACAGATAAAGTAAATGCTGATGATTTTGAAGGGATTGTGAAAGATACCTTACTTACTGTTTCAGAGGTTACTGAAATTCAACAATTGAACGGGTTAAGAGGGATGAACCGTTATATCATCTCTAACTCTGATGCAGTGAAAGATGTGATGAATGTGTATGCATTTTTCAAAGTCTGTGGTTATAATGAAGAAGATATCAATATGGATATTGTTCCCCTGTTTGAGACTATGGAAGGGCTTGATAATGCTGAAAATGTAATGAAGGAGCTTTATGAAAATCCTGTTTATAAGAAACATCTTGAAAAAAGGGGTAACCAACAAACCATTATGCTAGGTTTCTCTGATGGAACAAAAGATGGGGGGTATTTAAAAGCCAATTGGGAAATCTATAAGGCTAAAGAAGTTCTCACCAAACTTTCTGAAGAAAGTGGGATTAAAGTTGTTTTCTTTGACGGTAGAGGAGGTCCGCCAGCGAGAGGAGGAGGTAAAACCCATGATTTCTATGCTTCTCAAGGAAATACTATTGCTAACAATAAGATTGAATTAACGATTCAAGGACAGACTATAACCAGTATTTTTGGTAATAAAGAGCAGGCGAAATATAACTTTGAACAGTTATTGACTGCCGGAGTTGAGAATGATGTATTCAAAAACTCTAAAAAAGATCTGACGGAAAAGGAAAGAAAGCTGATTACAGAACTAGCTGAGATTAGCTATGAAAAATATTCGGATCTGAAGGCGCATCCAATGTTCGTTCCTTACCTTCAGGAGATGAGTACGTTGGAATATTATGGTAAAACAAATATTGGCAGCCGCCCGTCAAAACGTGGAAATGGGAATGAATTAAAGTTTGAAGACCTAAGGGCTATTCCTTTTGTAGGTTCATGGTCTCAGCTGAAACAAAACGTGCCTGGGTTCTTCGGTTTTGGCTTTGCAATGGAAGAGATGAAGAAACAAGGTAGGTTTGAAGAAGTAAGAGAATTGTATAAAGGTTCAGACTTCTTTAAAACTTTAGTTTTAAACTCCATGATGAGTATGAACAAGTCTTATTTCCCACTTACATATTATATCAAAAATAATCCAAAATTTGGAGCATTCTGGAATGTATTGTTTGAAGAGTATACACTTTCAAAAGATATCATGCTTGAGTTAACCGGGTTCACAATGCTTCAGGAAGAAGATCCGTTATCCAGAAAATCAGTAAAAATTCGTGAAAAGATCGTCTTGCCATTATTGAGTATTCAGCAATATGCTTTAATGAAGATCCAGAAAGGTGAAGGAAACAAAGAAGCTTATGAAAAGCTGGTAACCAGATCGCTGTTTGGAAATATTAATGCGAGTAGAAATTCGGCTTAATGGGATTTCTCACGATGTTCGAAATGACATTGAAGAGACTAACTTCAATTTAGTTGAGATTTTAAAATTTTAAGATTGATATTAACAGTCAACTAGGGTATTGTCATTGACTCCGTCTAATCTTCGATTTCAGAGCGAAGCGAAGAATCTCAAAACAATAGTAATTAATTACTCAACCATTATAACAACAGGCCGCTCAATTTGAGTGGCCTGTTGTTTATTCTTTTATAAATTTCTCATAATACATTTTATCCTTCGTTTGGATCTTTAGGTAATAAGTTCCTTTCGGGAAATCTTCAACCTTAATTGATCTTTGTTGAGCATTTTTCATAATCAGCCTTCCAAGATTATCATAGATCTCCAATGATAAAACATCTGTTTCTGAAGCTACGTTTAAAATGCTCTTAGCCGGATTGGGAAATATAGCAACTTTCTGCTTTTTTACGGTTTCCGATGTGCTTAAAGTTCCATTGTAAAAGCTTCCAAAATTAAGAATTCCATAACCCATTTGATCGGTATGACCAGGATATAAGGATGCCGTTTGTCGTAATCTGTTTTTCATTAGATCTCTATTCATATTGGAAAAAGCTTGTATTAGGCAGGCAACTCCACCTGCGGCAATAGGTGTTGCAATAGAAGTTCCGGTAGCAGAAGTTATTGCATTATTGAAAACGGTAGCAGCAGCTGAACCTCTCGTACTACCATCTGGTTTTACTGTGCCCAATGCGTTCGGTCCATAAGAGGAGAAACCAGAAGAATTTCCCACTGAATCTACAGACCCAATTGTAAAGACTTGAGCATTATCTGCGGGAGTATTGATATAATGCCAGGGTTGCTGGCCAGAATTTCCTGCGGCAATTAAAACAAAAATCCCTTTAGTTGTAGCAATTCCAGCAGCTCTTGCAATAAAAGAAGTACTTCCGTTCATGTCCGAATACTCATAATTATAACGTGGATCATCAAATGTGGTATATCCCAACGAAGTTGTGATGAGATCTACGCCTTTCCTGTCAGCCTCTTCGGCGGCTTCGATCCAATAGAGTTCTTCCTCCGGAATTTCTACAAGGGAGTTTTCACTGCGGTAAAGATAAAAATCGGCATCGGGTGCAGCACCTACAAATGTATCCTGAATATAACCTCCGATAGCTCCTAAAACCACAGAACCATGAACGTTGAGTGATGGATTATAAATGTCATTGGTCTTCGTGACAAAATCGTAACCTGCTTTAATTTTATTATTGGCCCATAATCTGGAAAAAGCAGAACCTGTATTCACGGTTGGAAACCCTGTGTCTATTACAGCAATTGAGACTCCGGTTCCTGTAAAACCTGCCAGATGAAGTGGACGGAGATTGATCTGATCAATCTGTTCAGAGCCGACACCATAATCAAAAGTGGTTAAGTTTTTATTTGTATTGTTAAGATCGCTCCATTTATTCAAATGTATCTGCTTGGTTCCTGTGGAAGCGTTTCTTGCAAAGCTTTCTACAGATTGTACGTAGGGTTGAGATTGGAGTGTAGTAATTTGCGCTGGAGTGGCATTCACTGCAACACCATTCAACCACTTTGAATAATCAATAACTGTAAAACCAAGATTCTGGATGTTTTGAATATATGACTGTTCAATGGGAGCATCCTGATCGTTTAAAGCAACTCCAAGGGACGTTCTTCTATTCAATGATTTCTGACTAAGCTCAGACAGGGGATTTGCATAGAATGCAGCTTTATTAGGTTTGTCGTTAAAAAAAACAAAAACAAGCGTTGTTTGTGCGAAATTGAGGGAATAACCAATTAAGAGACAAAAGAGTAGAGTTTTTTTCATGGAGTTATTTTGTATAAAGGTAAAACAAAATCAATAAAATTTTTGAATGGATTTTAAATTCCTTATTTTTACGGAAATATTTATTTATGAAAAAAATTCAGATGGTTGACTTGCAAAGTCAGTATTACAAAATAAAGAATGATGTAGATAATGCAGTGTTAAATGTAATGGATTCAGCGGCCTTTATTAATGGCCCAGAAGTAAAGTCCTTCCAGAATGAATTGGAATCTTATTTAGAGGTAAAGCACGTTATCCCATGTGCAAACGGGACGGATGCTTTGCAAATTGCTTTGATGGCTTTAGACCTTAAAGAAGGGGATGAGGTAATCACTGCCGATTTTACTTTTGCAGCTACTGTAGAAGTTATCCATTTATTGAAGCTTAAATCAGTTTTAGTAGACGTAGATTACGATACATTCACAATATCAACAGAAGAAATTAGAAAAGCGATTACTCCAAGAACAAAAGCAATTATCCCTGTACATATATTCGGACAATGTGCTAATATGGAGGAAATCTTAAAAATAGCTGAGGAGAATAATTTATTTGTTATTGAAGACAATGCTCAGGCAATCGGTTCAGATTATACTTTTTCGGATGGCACTGTAAAACAGGCTGGAACTATGTCTACCGTGGGAACTACTTCTTTCTTTCCATCTAAAAACTTAGGATGTTATGGAGATGGTGGAGCTATTTTTACCAACAATGATGAACTTGCTCACCGTTTAAGAGGTATCGTTAATCATGGAATGTACGAAAGATATTACCATGATGAGGTAGGGGTGAACTCACGTTTAGATAGTATTCAGGCTGCTATTTTAAGAAAAAAACTTCCTAATCTTGATTCTTACAATGAAGCGAGAAGAAAGGCTGCTGATTACTATGATGAGGCTTTTGCTGGAAACCCAAATATATTAACACCAAAAAGAGCAGATAATACAACCCATGTATTTCATCAGTATACCTTAAGAATACTCAATGGGAAGCGTAATGAATTGCAAAAATTCCTTACAGAAAAAGAAATTCCTGCAATGATTTATTATCCGGTAGCATTGAGAAAACAAAAAGCATACTTCCAGGAAAGTAATGATGCTGATTTTGTAAATACAGATAAATTATTGGATCAGGTTATTTCTCTTCCAATGCATACAGAATTGGATGAAGAACAGTTGAAATATATTACGGATGCTGTGTTGGAGTTTATGGGGTAATGAATGAAAAGAAGAATATTTAAGTATAAGGCAGTTTATTATTTAGCTATAACTGTTAGCCTAATACTCTTTCTTATATCTGCATTTTCTATCTTTTCATTATTTAATGATTTCAGCTTTTTTAAATTATTAATTACTGGTTTTTCCATTGTGGTTAATTCTTTTGCATTTGTTAATTTGGTTGAAAAATATGACAAAGCTATTTTATTTTTAAATCTGGGTTTAGTAGTATCTACTGTTTTTATTGGTTATTATGTTTTATTAATAATTTTAAACAAGGGATTTTATGAGATGATGAGTTATTCATATTTTAAATTTCTTATTATTTTAATAGTTACTATTATAGTTGTAAATAAATACAAAGTTCAGAAAAAGCCAGATTACAATGAAATAGAAAATATTGGAGAACAAGAAGAATAAAAATCAAAACATAAAACATAAATGGCAATACTCGTAACGGGAGGTCTTGGATATATTGGTTCGCATACAGTTGTAGAACTTCTGAATAACAATTTTGATGTTGTTATTGTGGATGATTTATCCAATTCAGAACGGTTTATTTTAAATAATATAGAAGAAATTGCAGGAAAGAAACCTGTATTCTATCCTTTTGATTTAAAGAGAAAGGAGCTTTTGACTCAGGTTTTTGATGCTCACCAGATTGATGGATGCATTAATTTTGCAGCTTCAAAGGCAGTGGGAGAAAGTCAGATTATGCCAGTTGATTATTATGAAAATAATTTATTTTCTCTGATCAATATTCTTCAGGAATTTAAGAGAAGAGAGATTTCTAATTTTATTTTCAGTTCTTCATGTACGGTTTATGGTCAGGCAGATGTAATGCCAATTGATGAAAACACTCCATTGAAGATGCCTGAGAGTGTATATGGCAAAACCAAACAGATGGGAGAAGAAATTCTTAAAGATTTTGCCAATGCGTATAAAAGAAAAGTTTCTTTATTGAGATATTTTAATCCTATTGGAGCACATCCATCAGCGAAATTAGGAGAATTACCAATTGGAGTTCCTAATAATCTGGTTCCTTATGTCATGCAGACTGCAGCTGGAATTCGTGAGAAATTAAGTATCTGGGGGAACGATTACGATACTGAAGATGGAACACCTATTCGTGATTATATTTATGTGGTAGACCTTGCGAAGGCACATGTTGCTGCTTTAAAGAAATTAATGGCAGATAACGAAGAAAAAACAGTCATTGATATTTATAATCTGGGAACAGGAAAAGGTTCATCTGTATTGGATGTAGTAAATGCTTTTGAAATAGCGAATGATGTAAAGGTTGCTTACCAGATTTGTGATAGGAGAGAAGGAGATATTACAATAGCATATGCTAATGTTGACAAAGCTGAAAAGGAGTTGAACTGGAAGTCAGAAACCAGTTTGCAAGAAGCATTGAAAACAGTCTGGGAATGGCAGAAGTATTTGAACTCAAGAAATTCTAATTAAATAATAACAAATTATTTCTCTATGAAAGGAATTGTATAAAAGATTTCTATCTTAGCGAAGTTCTAAATAGACTAATATGAAAACAGAAAGAATAGGGATTACATTCTCTTCATTTGACTTACTCCATGCAGGTCACATAAAAATGTTAGAAGAAGCAAAGACAGTTTGCGACTATCTGATCGTTGGTTTGCAGATTGATCCTTCCCATGATCGTCCTACCAAAAATAAACCTACTCAAACTATTGTTGAGCGATATATTCAGTTAAAAGCTGTAAATGCGGTAGATGAAATTATTCCTTATTATACGGAAGAGGATTTAGAAGATATTTTAAAATCTTTTGTAATCGATGTAAGAATAATTGGAGATGATTACATGGACAAAGATTTTACTGGAAAGAAATACTGTGAAGAAAAAGGAATAGAGATCTTTTATAATAAAAGGGATCACCGATTTTCCTCGAGCGACTTAAGAAAAAGAATTTTTGAAGCTGAAAAAAGTAAATTAGCTGTAAAATAAAAAAAATCCCGATCAACCTTGATCGGGATTTTTTTATTTTACATTGGTCCGCCTTGCTGGTCGTCTCCAGCCGCATTGGAGTTAATGTCTTTTTTCTTTTTAGGCTGGTCTATCTTCTCACCTTGTTTGAATCTGTATGTTAAAGACAGAGCAAACTGTCTTGGTTGCCATTGCATATAAGAATCTCTGGTGAAGTCAGTACCATAGGTCGTAGCTCTCATTGCTCTCGTATTGAAGATATCCTGAATGTTGAAACCAATAGTTCCATTACCATTCCAGATCGTCTTAGAAGCTCCAAAACTTACAGCATACATATCTTTTCTATCCTGACTCTGAGTTTTCTGTGCTCCTCTGTAGAAACCTTGAAGCTGGAAATTGAAAGTTTTATCCACTTTGAATGTAGAAGTAAGTCTGGCTCTTGTAGAAAATCCACTTCCATCAAAAGACATAGGCTTATCCATTGTTTTAGCATCAAAGAAAGTACCTGTCGTTTTATATCCAAATAAATCTACATTACCCATGAATTTTAACCATTTTGTAGCATCCCAGTTAAAATTTAAATCTAAACCATAACGATCATCATTTCCAAGATTGATAGGCTTGGTGTGGAAGGTTGTGATATCATTAGCATCCACTGTTTTATAAACCAGCATTTTTACATCATCGCTAGAATGTCTATAATATAGTGTAGGGTTAATCGTGAAATTCTTTTTCGAAATACTATATCCAAATTCATAAGAATCTACATAAGATGGATTCAAGTCAATATTCCCATCAAAAATATTCTGGTTATCATTATAACTAGGATTTGGTATCATAAAGAAAGAACGGGGACGGTCAATCCTTCTCGAATAGTTAATTAAAAATTGGTTGTCCTTGGCAATTTCATAACTTAAGAAAACGCTTGGAAAAAGATTGTTATAATTCTTTGTTGTTTTTTGAGCACCACCAGCAAGATTTAGATAGTCAATATCCACTTTAGAGATCTCATCTCTTAATCCCAACTGGTATCCAAGTTTCCCGACCTTGCTTTTGAACTGAAGATAAAATGCGTTGAACATTTCTTTATAAGTGGCATTGTAAGAATAATCTTCCAGATATGAAGAAAGAGGATGAGATGCTGTACTTTCTATAACCATATTATTGTAGTTATTTCTGTTAACATCTATTCTATAACCCGCTTCAATTTTAGAGTTTTCTCCAATAGGTAGTTCATAATCTGCTTTTCCTATGAACGATTTGTTAAGAGTCTTCTGTGTTACTAAATCTTGTAATTGAAAAATTCCATTATTAGTATCTGATATATCCGTATCATTATTAGATCGGTTTCTTTGTAAGCTTGCTGATAATGATAAATTTTGACCTTTATCATCGAATTTATGATCTAACCCAAAATCTCCTTGAAAAGCTAAATTATTACCATTTCCTGTATTCAACCTTTGTCTGAAACCTGTTGTATTATTGGAGAAATAATCATTGTATGTAACATTACCATTGCTTTGATTATCAAAAGTTCTTACTGTACCAGAAGCATTAATTGAAGTCTTATCGGTGATATCATATATTACTCCTGCAGAAGCATTATAGTTATCATTTTTACTTTTTGTAATGGATTCATTATCAATTTGATTGGTAGTTCCACTACTAAAGAATGAATTGTTTCGGTTAGTGTTTTTAGATTCACGGTATCCACCGCCACCATTTAAAAACCAATTAAACTTTCCCTTTCTCCAGCTTAAATTTGTATTAAGTGAGGTTTGGGGAAGATATCCCAGATTTCCTATAACACTACCATTGAATCCCATTTTTTTATTTTTCTTCAAAATAATATTAAGGATACCTGCTGTCCCACTAGCTTCAAACTTTGAGGATGGGTTTGTAATCACTTCAATTCTATCAATCTGATCAGCTGGAATACTTTGTAAAGCATTTGCACCATCATCAATACCTAATAACGCAGAGGGTTTACCATTAATTAAGAATTTTACATTCGAGCTTCCTCTCATAGAAACGGTACCATCAGTTTCTACAGAAACAGAAGGTACATTTGATAATACATCCTGAAGATTTCCTCCTTTACTGACAATGTCTTGGGAAGGGTCATAAGTTCTTTTATCTAATTCTACTTTATAAGGTTTAGCCTGCACCGTAATCGTAACTCCCTGTATATCTCCGGTTTTAAGATTAGTAGCGCTTTTTTCAGGATCAATAGATAAAGCCCCGATGTTGCCTGCGGTTGCGATTTGCTTGTTGATTATACTTTTTTTATAATCAATTGCTTCAACGGTGATGTCGTAATTCCCCGGAGCAAGGTCAAGTTTATACTGTCCTTTTTCATCAGTAAGAGCAGCATCGCTTAATAATTTATTTTGTTTATTGCTAAAAGTAACTGAAGCATAAGGAACGGGCTGATTGCTTTTGCTTACAACCGTCCCGGAAATACCTACCTTCTCCTGGCCAAAAGCAAAAGCTGCCGCCGAAAGTACAAAAGTAAGCCCTAAGGTTTTTTTTGTGAAAATGTTAATGATTTCCGTCTTGTTCATAAGGTATTTGTTTGTGTAAAATCGTGAAAGTATAACTCATAATATTGAGAAATTATTAATTTGCTTAATTTCAAAATACTACAATTAATTTATTGTTTGTAATGGATATGTCGCTTTTGGAGACTAAATGTTAATTATGAAATTGTTAAAATAAAGTTAAACTTGTTTTTTATTTTATATTTTTTGAATTAAGCCAGTCCTGATACGCTTTTGCATTAATAGCATGCTCTTCAGCACTAGCCGTAAATTTATGGTAACCAAACCTTGCAGGATCAGCACACATGAATATATAGTTATTGTTTTCCGCATTAAGTACTGCATCTACAGAATTCTTATCAACCACACATATTGGACCAGGAGGAATACCCGCATTAGCATATGTGTTATAAGGTGATGGAGTCGAAAGATGTTTATATAAAACTCTTTTTATGGGTTCTTTAAAATTGGTTTGCTTATTTATCGCATAAATTACTGTAGGATCAGATTGTAATTTCATTCCCTTTCTATATCTGTTTAAATATAATCCTGCAATGGTTTTCATTTCATCTTTTTTTCCTCCGGATTCTTTATATACAATTGAGGCTAAAGCATAGATCTGATCTCTTGTCAATCCTGATTGTTGCTCTTTATTTTTTCTTTCATTGGTCCAGAACGCATTGTATTGATCATTAAACCTTGTGAAAAAATCTTTTGGACTTACCGTCCAGAAGAAATTATATGAATCAATAAAAAAGTATTTTTTTAAATCCTCGGCATTACTATATCCTTTTTCTGTAGCAATTGCATTTAGATCCTTTACAAATCGCAATGAGTCTAGTTCGGTTTTCTTGGTTACTTTACCAATCATTTGATACACATCCCCAAAATCTCCTATTCTAAATGTATTCTCAGTTTGATTCCCTGCCTTAATCATATTCACCATATTGGTATTTCCAGCTCCATTTTGAATGTGATAGCGCCCTGGTTTAAGGTTTTCAGCTAATCCTTTACTTTTAGCTACAGTTTCAAAAGACTCCTTGTTTTGTAAATAGGGAGCAATAGAATCCAAAACCTGTTTAAAACTGGCCCCATGAGGAATTAAAACATAACCTTCTTTTTCTACGTTATTTCCGTAATATGTATTATAAAATCTTAACCCAAAAAATCCTGCAGCTACCACAACAAGTAGAACGATAATGAGAATAGTTTTTTTCATTATTAAATAATTGATTAAAAGTTTTATGTTTTTAAACTAAGTCGACCTTACCTCTAAAAACTTGCTTTGCCGGACCTTCCAACCAGATATTATGGAAAGAATTTCCGTCTTTTTCGGCGTAAACTTTTAAATTTCCACCTAAAGTTTTAACTTTTACAGAGATTAGATTGTTCTTTTGAAGAAAAGTTAAAGCGGATGCTGTAACTCCTGTTCCGCAGCTGAAGGTTTCATCTTCAACGCCTCGTTCATAGGTTCTTACGAAAATTTCATCATCAGTAATTTTTTCAACAAAATTGACATTGATTCCTTTTTCTTTATAATTTTCTGAATTTCTGATGCCATTTCCTTCTGCAAAAACATTATACGTTACCAGGTCTTCAACATACTTTACGTAGTGTGGTGATCCGGTATCCATCACAGTGTCTTTTCCATCATTGGAAATGTTTTTCACATCGATCATTTTTAATTTGATGATTCCATTGTTTATTTCAGCATCATGTTCCCCGTCTATGGCAATAAATTTACATTTGTCTTCAAAAATATCAAGGAAAAAAGCAAAAGCAACCAGACATCTGCCGCCGTTTCCACACATAGTACTTTCTCCTCCATCGGAATTATAATATACCATCTTGAAGTCATATTTTTCATCATTTTCCAGCAGGATGAGACCATCTGCACCAATTCCGAACCGTCTGTCACAAAGCTTTTCTATAATTGCTTTGTTTTTTGGAAACTGTAAATCTCTATTATCTACCATTACAAAATCGTTCCCAGTGCCTTGATATTTATAAAATTCCATACCTTTTTTTCTAAAAAATAAACAAGCAAAATTAGTATATTAAAATAAAAAACGAGCAGTGTTATCTGCTCGTTTTTGTTATTTAGAATGATTATCTTCTGAATCCGCTTCCGCCTGATCGATTAGAGTTATCTTGTTGTGGCGAATTGTTTTGGCTATTGCTTCTAAACCCACTACCACTATTGGTATTTACATTACTATTAGTGTTTGAGGAGCTATTGTTTCTAAACCCACTGTTGTTTTGAGGTCTCTCGGTATTTTGCTGTGGAACATTTCTGTAACCACTTCCCTGATTGCTCTGATTATTTGAGTTTGAATTCCTGAAACCGCTGTTACTATTACCTCTGTTATTATATCCGTTGTTGTTATTATAATTACTATTGTTATAGTTACTGTTATCAGTACGTGTATTTTGAAGACCATTGGTTGGTCTCTGAGAAACAATTGTTGAGCCTCTTCTTTCTACATATACTCTTCTTCTGTTGTTATTGTTTCCATAGTAATAATAAGGAGCACCGTTGTCATAATAATAATTGACATCATTTCTATAATAATATCCATCATTACCATAGTATCCACCACTTCCATAATATCCTGATGGTGCATAATAATAACCATTGTTATAATATGGGTCTCCATAACCGTTATTAGCGTATCCATCAGCATAAGCTAAACAGGATGTTAAGCTCATTAAAGTGAAAATACTAAACGCTATTGTTAATAAATTTTTCATGACTTTATTCTCTTTTTTTCTTTAAAACTTTTTTTCCAATTGACGTATCCCATGATCGCCATAATAGTAAATACCAAATATTGAACCGAAGTGATTCCAAGACCCTTAAAAATCATCATAGGCATACAAATAAAATCTCCAATAATCCAGAAAACCCAGTTCTCAATGCGCTGTTTGGCCATAAACCACATGCCAACTAAAAATATAGATGTTGTGAAAACATCCAACCAATTGGCCCAATCCAGATGATATAATCCAAGATTGGTACCTGTCATTGAAAAATGGTTATCTATATAAGGTTTGTAGTAATAAATAACGGTAACCAATAGTAAGCTTATAATAAAAAGGAGGGAGGCAAATATCCATTCTTTTTTTGTAGCCCAAGACACTTCTACGTGGATATTGTCTTCAGAATTTTTAGCCCATAAGATCCAGCCATAAATACTCATGGCTGTATAATATATATTAATCATACAATCACCCAGTAATCCGAAGTTGAAAAGTATGTAAACATAAATTAATGTAGAAATAATTCCTGTTGGGTATACCCAAATGTTTTTTTTAATGGAGAAATAGACGCTGAGAATGCCAAAAAAAGTACCTGTCGTTTCCAGCATAATTTGCAAAGCAGTATAGTCTTCATACGGTTTTACAAAAAGGTCATATAGATTCATGTGTTCAAAAATAAGCAAAAATTCAATATGCATGAAAAATGAGTTGAATAGTATGTTAATCAGTTTTTTATCTTCTTAAATATAAATTTAATAATGAAAGTTTATCAATAATGATGAGTATTTGTAAATTTTTTATACTTTCGTAAATCTTAAATAAACAATAAAATATGTCAAAAATTTGGGTTAAAAAACCAATGAGCGCTTATGAAGCTGATATTAAAAAAAGCGAGTTGAAAAAAGTTCTTGGTAAATGGAGCTTGACGGCAATAGGAGTTGGTGCTATTATTGGAGGTGGAATCTTCGTTCTTACTGGAACCGGTGCTTATTTTCATGCAGGTCCTGCACTCGCAATTTCTTTTATAGTAGCTGGTGTTGCTTGTATTTTTGCTGCATTATGTTACGCGGAATTTGCTTCCATTATTCCTGTTGAAGGTTCTGCATATGCTTATGCATATGGAACTGTAGGTGAAATTTTTGCTTGGGCAATGGGGTGGTGTCTTATCTTGGAATATGCCATGGCGAGTATGGCAGTTTCGGTAAGTTGGTCAGGATATTTTACCAAATTTTTGAAAATTTTCGGAATTCATTTACCATCATATTTGACATCTGATCCTGCAAGTTATGCAGGAGAAGGGTTCTCTATGAACTTGCCTGCATTTATTCTTGTTTTATTGATTACTGCATTGTTGGTAAAGGGAACAAAAGAAGCTGCCAGTGCAAATAATTTGATTGTTGTAATGAAAACTTCTGCTGTTATTTTTGTAATTATAGCAGGTGCTTATATCATTTTCTCAAGTCCTGAACTTTACAATGCTGCTGACGGTGTTAAGAACTGGAAACCTTTTATCCCAGATCAGACAGTGATTAAAAATCCGGAAGGACAAATGGTTTCTGCATATGGTCTAAAAGGGATCATTTCAGGGGCTGCAGCTATATTTTTTGCTTATATTGGCTTTGATGCTGTATCTACTCAGGCTGGAGAAGCTATTAATCCTAAAAAGGATGTACCTTTTGCTATTATTACTTCATTATTAGTGTGTACAGCATTATACATATGTGTATCTCTTGTTTTAACAGGGATGATACATTATTCGGATTTCAACCCGGAAGGGAAGTATCCAGATGCAATTAAAGCTCCTGTAGCCTATGCTTTTGAAATTGCTGGAAAACACTGGGCGAGTAACGTTGTAACAATTGCAGCTACTGTAGGATTAATTTCTGTAGTTATGGTAATGATGATGGGACAATCAAGAATTTTTATAGGAATGGCAAAAGATGGGTTGATTCCTAGATTTTTTGGTGACCTTCATCCGAAAACAAAAACACCGTATAAGGGTATAATTTTACTAGGAATAGTAGTTGCATTTATTGCTGCGCTTACTCCTATTTCTACGTTGGCTGATATGACAAGTTTTGGAACTTTGTTTGCGTTTACGTTGGTTTGTATTGCAGTTTGGATCATGAGAAAAAAAGAACCGAATATTATCAGACCATTCAAAGTGCCGGCTTATAAAATAATTGTTGGTTTAGGAGTTCTTATAAATCTTTATTTGATTCTGAACCTAAGCACACATGCGTTAGAGCTTTCTGCTATTTGGTTATTCTTTGGAGGTTTGGTTTATTTCTTTTATGGAAGAACAAATAGTAAATTAAACAATCCTGAAAAATATCAAAATAATAATTAATGTATAACCCGCTTCGGCGGGTTTTTATTTTTGCATACTATGAAAAAAATACTCTCATTATTATTTGCTTTTGTTGGACTACTATCATTTTCCCAACAGATAAGTCTGGAAACTATTTTTAATGATAAAATAAGTATTAGAGCGGTTCAGATTTGGGATCATAAAGTTTGGTATGCCGGTACGGATTCCAAATTTGGGTTTGTTGATCTGAAAGATTTTAAAAACCAGAAACAGATTCAATTATCAGAAGGAAAATTAGAATTCAGAACCCTGGCACAGAATAAGAATTATTTCTATGCCATTAATGTGCTGAGTCCTGCTTACTTTTTTGAAATCGATAAAAAGGATCTAAAGTCCAATATTGTTTTTAAAGATACGGTGAAAACTGCGTTTTATGATGCCTTGCATTTTGTAAATGATGATTTGGCTTATAGTTTTAGTGATTCTGATACCAATGACAATCTAAAATTAGCAGTTTTAAAAAATGGTAAATGGGGTTTATTTAAAAATGAAGTTATCTTAAATAAAGGAGAAGCTGCATTTGCTGCCAGTAATACCAATATTGCTTCTACTAAAAAATATTTATGGATTGCTACCGGAGGGAAAGCTTCTAGAGTGATAAGAATGGATTTTAAGACTGGAAAAATTGAAATTTTTAATACTCCTTTTACTCAGGGAGAGGCCTCGCAAGGAATGTATTCTATAGATTTCTATGACGACCGTTTTGGTGTAGCAGTAGGAGGAGATTACACTAAGCAGGCTGATAATATCAATAATATTGCTATTACCAAGAATGGTGGAAAGACCTGGCAAATTCAGGCGTCTGGTGCTAATGCGGGATACATGACATGTGTGAAGATAAGACCAGGGTCAAATGGGAAAGAGATGATAGCGGTAGGTGATCAGCATATTAGCTACTCTGCAGATTTTGGAAAAACATGGAAGAAAATTTCCGATGAAAAAAATCTTTATGTTTGCGAATGGGTTGATCGTGATTCTGTTATTTTCGCAGGAAAAGATAAAATTGCATTAGCAAAATTAAAATTTTAAATTTTCAGTATAGAGGATATCTGTAGCATTAATATTATTTATTCTCTTCTTCGATTTACCTTTGGGGAGATTTTGAAATGAAGATGGTTGTACTATGAAAGTTTTAGGTTTTCATGAGTTATATTTTTACGGTCTGGAAAACCTTTGATGGACGTATTTAGATTCATTATAAATTTCGAAAATAAACCCTAATATAATTCATGATTTAAAATTCATAAGTTATAGTTAATTTTGCAGAATGAAATTCTTTATAGGATTTTATTCGATCTATAAAAATTTAAAATTTTTAAATGAATTCTTTAATTGATAAATATAATATTCCGGGACCTCGCTATACATCTTATCCAACTGTTCCATATTGGGATGAAAGTACCTTTTCTCCCGAAAAATGGAAGGAGAGTGTGATAAGATCTTTCCATGAAAGTAATTCGGCAGAAGGAATTTCTATTTATATCCATTTGCCTTTTTGTGAGGCTTTATGTACTTTTTGTGCATGCCATAAGCGTATTACAAAACAGCATAGTGTAGAAACACCTTATTTGGAGAGTGTTTTAAAAGAATGGCAATTGTATCTTGCGCTTTTTGATGAGAAGCCTAAATTAAAGGAGCTTCACCTGGGAGGTGGAACACCCACTTTTTTTTCTCCTAAGAATCTAAAAGCTTTATTGGAAGGTATATTTGCAACAGTAGAAGTAGCTGAGCATCCTGAATTTTCTTTTGAAGGGCATCCTAATAATACCACAAGAGAGCATCTTCAGACATTGTATGATCTTGGCTTTAGAAGAGTGAGTTTCGGAGTACAGGATTACGATCCTAAAGTTCAGAAAGCAATCAATAGAATTCAGCCTTTCGAAAAAGTAAAAGAAGTAACAGAGCTGGCCAGAGAAATTGGTTATAGCGGAATAAGTCATGATTTGGTCTTTGGTCTTCCACACCAACACTGGGATGCAATGGAATATACAATTCGTAAAACATTGGAATTAAAACCTGATAGACTTGCTTTCTATTCTTATGCTCATGTTCCATGGGTGAAAGGAGTAGGGCAAAGAGGTTTTGATGAAAATGACCTACCGAGTGGCGAGGAAAAAAGAAGATTGTATGAAGATGGTAAAAGTCTGTTGGAGGAATTAGGATATATTGAAGTTGGAATGGATCATTTTTCATTAGAGCATGACGACTTGTATCAGTCTTTAATTCAAAAGAAATTACATCGAAATTTTATGGGATACACTTCAAGCAAAACCCAATTGATGGTAGGGCTTGGAATGTCTTCGATTTCAGATTCGTGGTATGCTTTCGCTCAAAATGTAAAAACAGTCGAAGAATATCAAAAGATTGTTGAAGAAGGACAAATTCCTGTCGTAAAAGGACATATTTTAGATACTGAGGATTTGATTGTGAGAAGACATATTCTGAATTTAATGTGTCAGCTTGAAACCACCTGGGATGTTCAGAATTCTTTCCCGGAATTGGAAAATGCTTTAGAGATGCTGAAAGAGATGGAAAGAGATGAATTGGTTGAAATACATGATAATCAGATAAAGATTACAGAGAAGGGAAGGGCTTTTACAAGAAATGTAGCCATGGTGTTTGATCTTAGAATGATGCGGAATAAACCTGAAACCAGAATTTTCTCGATGACCATATAATAATAGATGAATAAGAAGCTTCTTTTCATTATTCTCTATTTATATGCACTGGTTTTTAGTGTCTTAAAAACGATTCGGTTTCCCAATGGCTGGTCTGAGGCCCATTGGATGATGGATTATAGATTAGGTTTTATTAAAAGAGGACTTGCAGGAGCTTTTTTCGGTTTCTTTTTTGAACGGAATGAGCAGAGCATACTTTTTCTGTCTTCTGTTATATTACTTACATTATATGGATTATTGATAAGTATTGCTTATCGGGAGACCCTTAGGAATAGAGGAAATATCTATACAGTTTTGTTATATTTACTGTTTTTCCTATCCCAATACATTATATTTTCAGCACATCTTATTGGTTATCTTGATCATCTTATTTTTTTACTAACTATTTTAGTTATTTGGCTCCTTAGAAAAAGAATGATTATACTATCATCTCTGTTAGTTTCAATTAGTATTTTAATCCATGAAGTTTCATTTTTCTTAATGCTTCCTATTTGCTGTTTTGCATTGGTTGTTAATGAAATTGATCAGACTAAGCTCTCACCTAAAAATATCCTAAGCTCAGGGTTGATAAAAAAGATGATCATGTTCTTGGTATTGCCCTTAGCTATTACTTGTGGGGTATCTATATATCAGGAAGTTTTGGGAAGAAATAATTACAACCAAATATTTAATTATCTGGATCATCTAAAATTTATTGATAGAAATGTAGCTAAGTCTGTTGCATCTGCTTATACTATAAAATTTACAGTATATTTTAATGAAGAGAGTCCGCGTTTTTTTCAAAGAATTTTTGCTTCCAAATGCTCTGTATTCTTTGGAATTCCCATTCTTTTTATGATGTATCTGGTTTATAAACAATTTGAAAGGGTAAACAGATGTCTCTTATTGCTTCTTGCTGTCATTATTCTAATTCCTTTGTGTCTCCACGCAATAGCCTATGATAACTATAGAATATGGTCATTTCCATTCATAATTCTATTCTTAGGTTTTTGGATTTTAAATTCTAAAGTAAAAGCAAAATCCACGACCGATAATAAAATGTCAATGATAGAGGTAAGTTTTGCTATAGTTTCATTTTTATTAATATCACTGGTCCCAAGCTATTTAATGGATAATGAGGTTGAACGTTTTTCGACAATACAAAGAGTAATGATTCTAATACCTCTTATAATTTTAGGAATTTATTATTTTAAAAAAGCCCCAATAAAAGGATATTGAGGCTCTTAATTGTTTTTATTGGATAATCAACTTCTGGCTGTAAGATTTTAATTCTCCTGATTTTAAATTGATATAATAAACACCTGCTGGAATATTCGATATATCAATACTGTTATCATTATTGATGTTGATATGATCCAGAACCCTGCCTTCAGAGCTTATGATTTCTGCTGAAACTTTTGTTCCTTTTAATCCTTCAATAAATACCCTTTTAGATGCGGGGTTAGGATATATTTTAATTTCACTTAAATTATTGTTATTCTGAGTAGAAAGTGTTCCACTTGTAATTTTGTAAATTTTTCCACTATCAACAGCGGCTACGTATAATCCATTCTGATTATCCTGTCCGAAGCTTGAGAATCCATTGCCAGGATATGCTGTAGTCCAGGTGATGGAGTTATCGGAACTTAAGATACCAATTTGATCAGAACAATAATCAGCGAAAAAATATTTCCCTTGTAGTGTAGGATAAAGACTTCCTCTGTACACGTAACCACCGGTTATGGAACATTTTCCACCAGAATGATTGTAGACAGCGATAGGGAAAGTCATTGTTGAAGAGCTTGCACAGCCATTGGTGTTGTACGCTGTATTTCCTTCATAGCATCTCCATCCATAATTAATTCCTGCCTGGGAAATTGGATTTCTATTTATTTCTTCAATCTGGCCCTGTCCTACATCAGCGATCATTGCATTACCAGTAGTAAGGTCAAAAGAAAATTTCCAAGCATTTCTAAGACCATAAGCCCAGATTTCATCAGCTCCATCAACACCTACAAAAGGATTGTCTGGTGGAATATTGTACGCATTTGTTGAATTGATATCAATACGTAGCATTTTTCCAAGAAGGGAATTTTTGTTCTGTGCATTGTTATTTGGATCTCCTCCGCTACCACCGTCTCCGGTTACGATCCATAATTTTCCATCAGGCGCAAAATGAATACTTCCTCCATTGTGATTATCGAAAGGTTTTGGAATACTTAATATTATTTTTTCAGAACCCGGATCGGCTACATTTGGATCTGAACTGCTTACGGTATACCTTGCAACCGTAATATTTCCGTTTGTAATATTATTATAATACACGAAGAAATATCCATTCGTAGTATACTGTGGATGAAAAGCAAGGCCTAAAAGTCCCCTTTCTCCTCCATAGAGAACCTTGCTGCTAATATTTAAAAAATTAGCGGCATTGATGGTTCCTGTGGGCTGAATAATTTTAATGATTCCATTCTGTTGTACTGCAAACAATCTGCTGTCATTGGCGTTTGTAATTTCGACGGGACTTGTAAGCCCCGTGGCAAATTCTACCAGATTAATTGTCTGGGAATTAAGAAATAGGGAAGAAAGAATCCCTACCATAAAAAGTAAAATTTTCATAATATTGTGATATTTAGTGTATTGTAATACGAATGAAAATTTCATACCAATTGAAATTTGCAAACTTCATTAAAATATACTGTTAAAATTGATAAATCTTAAATAGAAGTGGG
Source organism: Chryseobacterium paridis (assembly GCF_016595215.1). Classification (GTDB taxonomy): domain Bacteria; phylum Bacteroidota; class Bacteroidia; order Flavobacteriales; family Weeksellaceae; genus Chryseobacterium; species Chryseobacterium paridis. The sequence goes on from NZ_JAENHK010000008.1 coordinate 184,667, forward strand.
GTTGTCGATATATCTGAAAATAAACCATTTCTGTTGCTAAAAGTTCATAAAATATAAAGAAATTCATTATATTTGCCGACTTAATTTAACGTAGTTTATAACAAAATGCAAGGAAAAGGACTTATTACAATTGTTGCTATTGTACTGGGGTTGATTTGCCTAAATGAGCTTATACCAACCTGGTACGCCAGCAAAATTGAATCGCAGATTGAAGCTGCGAACGGAAACGAGAAAGAGATCAAGCGAATAAAAGAAGATACTCTTAATCTTGGTTATACAAAGCTTTACTATTCTAAAGCGAAAGACAAAGAAATGAAACTTGGTCTTGACTTGAAAGGAGGGATCAACGTTCTTTTGGAGATCAACCAAAGAGACTTAGTGAGTGATCTGACAAATTATTCATCTAATCCTGTTCTAATCGAAGCTTTAAACAAAACTGACGAGGTTCAGAAGAATTCTACAAAAGCTTATATTGATAACTTTTTCGATCAATTCGATATAGTTAACAAAGCAAAGGGAACGAATCTTAAACTTGCAGATCCGGAATTATTCGGAAACGCTAATCTTACAGAGATTAAGTATAACACGAGTGATGATCAAGTAAAAAGCATTGTAAAAAGAAGAATTGATGCTTCTGTAGGTACTGCTTTTGAAGTAATCAGAACGAGAATTGATAAAATGGGAGCTGTGCAACCGAATGTTCAGAGAGTACCTGGGACGGCAAGAATTTCTGTTGAAATGCCCGGTATGAAGGATATTGACAAGGTGAAGAAAATGCTACAGACTTCAGCAAAACTTCAGTTCTGGGAAGTACAACAGGTGCCTGAAATTGGACCTTACTTCCAGACTTTAACAAGTGTTATTGCTGCAAAAGGCGATTCTATGGGAGTTGCTAAGAATGTAAACTTCATGAATCTTTTGCACTTAGATAAACTAAGAACAAATGGTGTTGCCAACATAAAACTGTCTGATACAGCTGTTGTAAATAAAATTTTAAACAGCAAAGTAGGACAGGCATTACGTCCGGCTAACATTAAATATACCCAATTTATGTGGGGATATAAGCCAGAAGCTACAGATCCTGAAAGCTTGGTATTATATGCTATCAGAGGAAATATCACTCAAAAAGCTCCGGTAGATGGTGCTGTTGAAACAGCTAGCATCAGCTATGATGAACTGGGAAGAGTAGTGGTTGATATGCAGATGGACTCTAAAGGTGCTAAAGAATGGAAGACTTTAACAGAGAAAAACGTTAATAAACCAGTTGCTGTAACTCTTGATAACAGAGTATACACTGCACCCAATGTAGTAAATGCTATTCCTAACGGTAGAACTCAGATCTCTGGTAACTTCTCTCAGGAAGAAGCTAAAGAATTGGTTGACGTTCTGGGAGCTGGTAAATTGCCAGCGGGAGCTAAAGTGGTTCAGGCTACACAGGTAGGACCATCTTTAGGACAGGAGTCTATTAATGCAGGGATGATCTCTTTTGCTATTGCATTTTTAATTATCATTGTTTATATCATTTTCTATTATGGTGGTGCAGGTGTGTACGCTGTAATTGCAATGGTTATCAACTTATTCTATATTTTCGGAATTATGGATTCCGGAGACTTCACGTTGACACTTCCTGGTATCGCAGGTATCGTTCTTACGATGGCGATGGCTGTGGATACGAACGTAATTATCTACGAAAGAACCAAGGAAGAATTATTTGCTGGAAAGAACATTTTAGAAGCTTATAAAGATGGTTTCAAACATGCTTTGAACGCTATTATTGATGGTCACTCAACTACTTTCTTAACAGCGGTTGTGTTATTCTTCTTCGGAACAGGACCTATTAAAGGATTTGCTTTAACCTTAATGATTGGTATTGCAATGACTTTGTTTACTTCTGTATTACTTTCAAGAGTAATGATCTTCAGTAGATTGAACAAAGGAAAACACCTTTCTGTATGGACTGCTCCAACGAAAAACTTATTCAGAAATACCTGGATTGACTTTATTGGAAAAAGAAAATACGCTTATATTATTTCTACAGTATTAACTGTAGTCTGCATCGGATCTATCTTCATTCATGGATTTAAGTATGGAATCGACTTTACGGGTGGTAGAAATTATATTGTAAGATTCGATAAAGATGTAAACGCTGAAGATGTTGAACAGAATTTGATTAAGATGTTCAAAACTGAAGATGGAAAGAATTCTTCTGTTGAGGCTAAAACTTTTGGTAACTCTAAACAATTAAAGATCTCTACAGATTACCTGATTGATGATGAGTCTCTAAAAGCTGACCAGACAGTTGAACAAAAATTATACGAAGGGTTAAAAACAAACCTGCCAACTAATATTTCATTACATGATTTCAAGGCTGCTGATAAAGACCATGCTGGAATTATTTCTTCCGAGAAAGTAGGACCTACGGTTGCAGATGACATTAAGACTCATGGTATTCTTGCAGTTGTTGCAGCTTTAGCGGGAATCTTTATCTATATCTTGATCAGATTTAGAAAATGGCAGTTCTCTCTTGGTGCGGTTGCGGCCCTATTCCATGATGCGGTTATTATTTTAGGAGCTTATTCATTGCTTCATAAATATATGCCATTCAATATGGAAATTAATCAGGATTTCATTGCAGCAATCTTAACTGTATTAGGATACTCGATTAACGATACCGTAATTATCTTCGATAGAATTAGAGAGTATTTAAGAGAGAAGAAATCTTTAACCTTAGCTGGATTATTTGATGATTCAATTTCAAGTACACTAGGTAGAACATTCAACACTTCATTTACAACGATCCTCGTAATTTTGGCGATCTTTATCTTTGGTGGAGATAACCTAAGAGGATTTATGTTTGCTATGTTGATTGGTATTGGTTTCGGTACCTACTCATCCATATTCGTTGCTTCGGCTATTGCCTATGACTTCCTTAAGTCAGGAAAAGAAGAAGGAGTACATGGAAAAACAACTTCAAATAAAGAAGTTCTTGCTTCAAAATAAATTATAATACTACAATAAATAAAAAGAGCCTTTCAAACGAAAGGCTCTTTTTATTTACTGGGTGTTGGGGCAATTGTAAGTTGTAAAATTGTAAAATTGCGAAATCGCAGAAGGGCAAAATCGCTTTGGTATTATGCAATAGTGAAAATACTTCATCTCTTAATATTGTAAAATTGCAAAAGTGCTAAATTGTGAAATCGATTTTAGGTAAGTCAATAATACGGACCTTTCGTTTTTTAATGGGTGAAATTGTGAAATCGCGAAAGGTAAAATTGCTTTTTTATCAGCCAATAATAAAAATCTTCATTTCATAAACTAGACATCTAACTCTATAACCCGAACCTCGAACCTCGAATCTCGTACCTCACACCTCGTATCATAGAACTAATAACCCGAACCGGGCACCTCGCACCCCGCAACTCGAATCCCGAACCACATACCCCCGAATCCCAAAATTTTTGGTTTATTAATTATTTATAATTTAAAGTCATCGCTTGTATATATTTCGTTATTTTTGCAGAATTATGGAAAATTCGAGGAAAAAGGCTGCGATGAGCTTTATTTTTATAACGTTATTGATTGATATCACCGGATGGGGGATCATTATTCCTGTTGTTCCCAAGTTAATTGAGGAACTTATTCATGCAGATATCAGTGAAGCAGCAAAGTATGGTGGATGGCTTGGTTTTGCTTATGCATTTACCCAGTTTATATTTTCCCCTGTTGTAGGAAACCTAAGTGATAAGTTTGGGCGAAGACCTATTATTTTGATCTCGCTTTTTGGATTTTCTATTGATTATGTTTTGCTTGCATTGGCTCCAAGTATCTGGTGGCTCTTTGTGGGTAGGATCATAGCTGGAATTACAGGAGCAAGTGTTACTACAGCGAGTGCCTATATCGCTGATATTTCTACCGACGCAGACAGAGCAAAGAACTTTGGTCTTATAGGTGCTGCCTTTGGTTTAGGTTTTATTATAGGACCTGTTTTGGGTGGTGTTCTTGGACATTATGGTTCCAGAGTACCATTTTATGCTGCTGCGGGATTATGTCTTCTTAATTTTCTATATGGGTATTTTATTCTTCCTGAAAGTCTGGATAAAGACAAAAGGAGAGAATTTAGCTGGAAACGTGCTAATCCTGTAGGATCATTTAAATTTCTTGGAAAACATCCTGAGATTTCCGGATTGATCGTAGCATTAATTTTAATTTATATTGCAGGTCACGCTGTACAGAGTAACTGGAGTTTCTATACGATGTATAAATTCAACTGGACAGAAAGGATGGTAGGATTATCACTCGGTGCAGTAGGGTTATTAGTAGGTTTAGTTCAGGGAGGCCTGATACGATGGACAACACCCCGTTTAGGAGAACAAAAAAGTATTTATTATGGATTGGCTTTATATGCCGTTGGAATGTTATTATTTGCTTTTGCTACAGAAGGGTGGATGATGTTTGCATTTCTTGTTCCTTATTGTTTGGGCGGAATTTGTGGACCAGCTCTTCAGTCTGTTATTACGAAAAGTGTTCCTTCTAATGAACAGGGAGAACTTCAGGGTGCATTGACCAGTTTGATGAGTGCAACCGCCATTATAGGACCTCCAATGATGACAAATCTGTTCTATTATTTTACACATGATGAAGCACCATTTAAATTTTCCGGAGCCCCTTTCTTTTTAGCATTTATATTAATGGCGGTAAGTGTTGTTTTTGCATACTACGCCTTTCATAAAGATAAGGTAATTAAAAAATAATTTTTTTACATAAAAGAAGCAGGGAATCAATTTGATTCCCTGCTTTCGGTTGAAATATAATATAGTTAAAACAATATACTAAGGATAAAGAGACTTGGTTCCATTGCTTACAATATTACTTCCCAGTCCTGAAAATGATACGGTAAAGTTATTTGAATTAAAGCTTAATGAACCTGTAGGAGTACATAGACCAAGTGCATATCTGCATTGTCCGTAAGCTCCGGTTTTCTTAAGTATTTTACTTTCACTTTTTGCTTTTCCTAAGCTGATATTACCCCAATCGCTTACATCAGCATTGGATACAGTAGATCCATTGTAATATATAGTGATCTTATATCCTGCCTCACCTCTCTTAGATCCCCATAACCATTTTGCGGTCCACCATTCTTTAAACCATTTAGAAAGTACTTTAGCCTGATTATCATTTGAGGTTTCTACCTGGCTACCTCTTTCCATTATCACCAATCCACCAAGGATATTATCCCAGATAATTCCATCTTTGGTATAGAAACACAATGAGGTAAATTGTTCTCCCTTATGATTCCATGTGATTTCCAGAACATCGCTGTTTACTTTTACTTCCTGTGCAACCACATCACTTAAGCTTTGTTTTGCAACAGATAGGTCTTCCCCTGAATTGAAGCTTTCCATCTTGCCAATTTTTACAGAGCCAGGATCCATAATATTACCAGAAGCAATAAAAGATTCCTTTGTAGAAAGTAGATTCTTAGAAATAGAAATGGCTTTTTCAGTTGAAAGTTTTCCTAAAACAGTAATTCCTGTAATTTGGAGATCTCCTTTCAGGTATTGTTCCAGATTCTTTTTGGAATCCTGTAATTGTACCTGAACAGTGTTGGGAATTGTTTGAGATGAAGAACCTAGCTCTTTTTTAAGATCAGAGACAGATTCTTGTTTTGCTGTGTTTTCTTTAAGCACTTCATTGCTGTCATTTTGACAACTGTTCAAAGATAAAACCATTGCCAGGGCAAAGATTTTAAAAGTAGTTACTAATTTTTTCATAAGTCAATATTTTAATTGTGTGAAAAATAAATATAATGAAAATTATATTATAATTCTTTTAACGGAGAATTAATTATTAATTAAGTTTAGAAATGCTTTGTGTGAATAGGATTTTTAACCAATAATTTGAAATAGATAAGGTGTTGAAATGAAAAATCTTAAAATTTGTTTAAATTTTAGGTTTCTTCATTATATATGTATAATCTTTTGTAATTTTACCTCATGGAATTAAGCATTGGAGAAATGGCATTGATTGCAGTGGCAATCGTTGTATTATTCGGACCGGATAAACTCCCTCAGATAGCGCGTGACTTAGGAGCAGGCGTAAGAAAGATGCGTGGTGCGGTAGAAGATATCAAAACCGAGATCATGAAAGAAACTGATAATCCTGTTTCAGAGATTAAGCGTGAGATCGAGAAAGTAAAAGACGCTGCAAAAGACTTTAATCCAATGAAGAATATTGAAAAAGATATTCTTACTGAACCTTCTTCTGAACCTGCAAAACCGAAGCCTTCTGAAGATGAAACCTATGAAGGACCTGTAAGCAGATAATTGATGGAGGAAATCATTCAGGAAGATAAGAAAGTCTTTTTGTTTCTCAATAATTTGGGGAACTCGTCATTCGATCAATTTTGGATGCTTATTTCCAGTACCTGGATCTGGGTTCCGCTTTACATTATATTTCTTTATTTTTTATATAAGAATTATAAACTAAAATCCCTGGTATACATTCTCTTATTTGTATTGATAGGAACTACGGTTTCTGATCAGGTAGCTGGTATATTCAAACATGGTGTGGAAAGGCTAAGACCATGTCACGATCCTTCTCTGGAACATTATATGAGAATTGTGAAGTGCGGTGGGCAATTCGGATTCTATTCTGCCCATGCTTCCAATACCTTCTTTTTAGCCACTTATTTAAGTGTTTTATTAAAAAAGAACCTTAAGTGGTTTCCTTATTTTATATTTGTATGGGCTGCAGTCGTTTCTTACAGCCGTATATATTTAGGAGTGCATTTCCCGATAGATATTTTGGTGGGGGCGTTTGTTGGACTTTTATTGGGAGTGATATTTGGTGCACTCGCAAAAAAAGTGATCAACAAACAAACTATAACCTCATGAAAAAACATTTATTACTTGTATTATTAGCATTTTCGTTTGCTAATCTCTATTCCCAGGATGCAAAAACAGCTGAAGAATGCTTTAAAAAAGCTGATTACAAATGTGCAGAAGAGCAATATTTGAAACTGGCTGAAAAGGAGCAGATCCAGAAATACCAATCGGAATATTATAACAATTTAGGAACAGCTCAAAGAAGGCTGGGAAAAACAAGCTTAGCCTTGAAATCCTATGAAGCTGCACTGAGAGCAAATCCTATGTCAGCTTCTGTTTATGCCAATCTGGCTTCAGTAAATAGTCAAAAAGGAGCCAAGCAAAAAGCTCTTGAATATATAGATAAAGGACTACAGATTGATCCTGAAAATGTAGATATGTATTTAACGAGATCAAAAATTTATGATGCTCAAGGCAAGAAAGAATTAGCTATTAAAGATTTAAATCAGATCTTAAGTTTTGCACCAGATAATATTTTTGGTAGAACTGGATTAGCCAATTTAAAAAAGAATAATGGTGACCTAGAAGGTGCTTTGAAGGATTATAATCAGCTTCTTTCTGAAAAACCCGAGTCTTTATTATACAATGGACGTGCAGATTTATATTTAAAAATGAAAAAGCCTAAAGAAGCTTTGACAGATATTAATAAAGCAATTTCTATTGATCCGAAATTTGCTCAGTCTTATGTTACTAAAGCTTTAATTCTTTTTGATGGAGCAAAACCTAAAGAAGCTTGTGCTAATCTGGAGAAAGCTGTTGCGACTGGATATGAAAAGGCTCTTTTAGCTGAAAATTTTGCTAAATGTCCTACCAAATAGATTAATCATTATGATAAGGTTTTCCCTGTAAAATCTGATCTGCACGATACAATTGTTCAACGATAAATAACCGGATCATCTGGTGTGTAAATGTCATTTTAGATAATGACATTTTTTCGTTTGCCCTGCTGTATATTTCTTCAGAAAAACCATAGGCTCCACCAATCAGGATATGGATTTTTTTGACAGACAAATTCATCCATGTATCTATTTTTTGTGCAAATTCTCTGCTTGTAAATTGCTTTCCCTTTTCGTCGAGAATTACCACCAGATCATTTTTGTCGATATTGTTCATGAAAAGCTTAGCTTCTTCTTTTTTTAAAAGATCAGAAGAAAGATTTTTAGCATTTTTAATATCCGGAATTTCTGTTATTTCAAAATTCCAATGTTTTGGAAGACGGGTAAGATAATAGCTGATCAGAGAAGTAATTTCTTTATCGTCTGTCTTTCCAATACAAAGTAAGCTGATTCGCATGGGATGTAATCAAATTTAATGAAGGCAAAGATATTCATAAATTAAAGAATTATTTCGTATTTTTTTATTGCTTTTCTAGTGTTATTATTTGAAGACTTATTATTTAGGTGAAAAAGGAAGTCTAAAAAAAACTGTATTTTTACGTAACCAACATCACATGATGAAGCTGAAATTTATTTCTTATCTGTTTTTGTGTTTTCTATTAACTTCTTATAATCAGGTTGTTACTGGTTATGGTGATAAGTGTGAAGAAATTAATTGCAAAATTTCTAAGGTCAATTGTGGGAATTATTTTAATAATTTTTTTGTGCTTAATTCTGATAAAGAAGTCTCCAGACTGAAACTTAATGCTTCTTTTTACAGTATCTCTTTTGCGAGTGATAAGAATTGGGGTCGTCATGCTCTATCTGTACCAAAATTGATCGGGAATAATTGTAATAAAAAGATAATATCCTAAAATAGTTATGAATATAAAAGTTCCTAATTTTATCTTGAAAATTCAAGAATTCTTAGATGACATACATATCCCTGTTTTAGGAATATCCCTTTGGCAAATGTTTCAAATCTATATCTCTGGTATTTTTAAAGATAAGATAGGAAGGAAAGCAGCAGCTATTTCATGGAGTTTTACCATTAGTTTATTTCCATTTCTTCTTTTCCTGCTTTCTATTTTACCTTATATGCCTCACTATGATAAACTTCATTTTTACATTTTTGAAGTACTGATCCATAACGTCTTTCCATCTGATATGGAAACGGATGTAAGAGGCTATATTGAGAAAAGCATTATTCCCAATATGAGAGGAATCAGTAATTTGACGATCGTCCTGGCATTGGTCTTTGCCACGAACGGGACTTTTTCCCTCATCAATGGATTTAATGAAAATTCAGATGAAAAGCTTACAGATGTCAAAGAGTTTATACTCTCTTTCTTTATCACAATTGGTTTTATAACCATTGTATTTCTTGCACTCTTTGGAGTGTATTACGTAGAGGTTGTGCTCAAATTATTTACTCCTACCCATAATGTGTCATGGCTGGTTAATAACCTCTCCAAGATTATTGGATTTGTATCTTTCCCTTTGTTCTATTTTATATTATTAACGATGTTTTACTGGTTAGGAACCGTTAAAATAGCGAGATTCAGACAAGCAATTCCGGGAGCTATTTTAACAACTGTTCTTTTCGTTGTTACCACCTATATTTTTGCGATTTATGTTAAAGATATTGCCCGATATAATGTTTTATATGGCTCTATTGGAAGTATGATCCTTTTGATGGTATGGGTAAATGTGAACGTATATCTTCTTTTATTTGGAAATGAGCTTAATATGGCAATCAGAAAGCTTAGAATCGAGAAATTATTATCGGATGAACTGAAAAAAGAAACATCCTCTTACAGTATGAAGGACACCGATCCTAATTTAGAAATTAATGAGGAGCATATGAGGAAGAAATAAATAATAGGTTATTTCAGAAAAATATTAACTTAGTTTTCAACATAGCGGAATCCGAAAAGCTAAAGAGTAGGAAAATCAACTAAATCAAATTACTATGAAAAACATTAAAAAACTATCGAGAAACGATCTTAAAATTGTAAAAGGAGGACTTGCTTGCAGAACAGGCGATGATTATTGTCCGGGAACAAACACCTATTGTTGTAACGGACTTTGCAGACTTATAACATATGTTTGTCCATAATAAAAAAAACAGAGCATTAAAGGCTCTGTTTTTTTTATAATATTATTTGAAATCTTACTCTTCATTGTCTTCATCAATAAATCTGTTTTTCTTGGAGCTTATGCTTAATATAACAACTCCTAAAACTGCTGATAAAAACGAAGCAATCAGAATCGCAAATTTAGCTTCATCCTGAATCTCAATTTGATCTTTAAATGAAAGCAAGGCAATAAAAATCGACATTGTAAAACCAATTCCAGCCAATAAACCTACTCCCAGCATATGCGACCAGGTGCTGTTGTGTGGTAAAGAACTTAATCTGAGTTTGATAGCAATGAAAGAAAATAGATTGATACCAATGAGCTTTCCTATTACTAAACCAACAATAATTCCTAAGCCCAAAGTACTTGTCAAGCCTTCAACCATTCCATTATGAAATGTAATATTGGTATTTGTAAGAGCAAAAATAGGCATGATAACGAAGCTTACAGGAATGTGCAATGTATGTTCTAACTTTTCTAAAGGTGAGATCTGGACATTTGATGCATTTGTTGGAATTGATAATGCTAACAGAACTCCCGCAATAGTCGCATGAATTCCAGAATGGTGTAAGAAATACCATAAAAATAACCCCGGAATAATGTAAAATATAAGTTTGGTAACTTTTAAAAAGTTTAAAAGAAACAATAAGATGGTAACCCCTAAAGAAAGAAGAAGGTACAGCCAATGGATCTGATCAGTATAAAAAATAGCAATAACTAATATGGCGCCAAGATCATCAACGATAGCTAATGCCGCAAGAAAAATCTTAATGGAATTAGGGATTTTACTTCCCAGCATGGAAATCAAAGCTAATGAGAAAGCAATATCCGTAGCCATTGGGATTCCCCATCCGTTCCCATACTCTGTACCTGAGTTAAACATTGTATAGATTGTTGCCGGAACAAGCATTCCGCCAATAGCGGCGAATATGGGAAGCGATGCATTTTTAAAAGATGAAAGTTCGCCCTCTACAAGTTCCCTTTTTATTTCTAAACCTACAAGAAGAAAGAAAACAGCCATCAGTCCATCATTGATCCAGATATGTATGGGATATTTCAGATCAAAAAGATCAGTACCCGTTTCCTGGTCCAGCCAGTTTTGAAAACCACTTCCTAATCCTGAATTAGCGATCAGTAAGGAGAGAATGACACAAAAAATAAGGATAATTCCTGAAGATTGACTGCTATTAAAAAATTTTTTAAAATAAATAGATAAATTCATGTCTAAGATTGTAATCGTCTCACCCTCGAAACTCCGTTAATATTTTTAAGTTTTTTAAAGGTCTCTTCAAGCTGTCCTTTATTTTTAACCTCTAGAATGATATTACCCATGAACACTCCATTATTGGATTCGATAGATAGACTTTTCATATCCATTCCCATGGTGCCACTGATCACAGCTGTAATGTCATTGATCATTCCCATTCTGTCCAAACCTTCAATTTCAATTTTCACTCTGTTTTTGAAGCTTTCTGCATTCACCCATTTTGCAGGAATGACACGGTAGTCATATTGAGCTCTCAGATTGATAGCATTCGGACAATTATCGCTGTGTACCTTTATTCCATCAGAAATGGTAATAAATCCGAAAATTTTATCTCCCGGAATTACGGTACAACATTTTGCGTAGCTGTAGTTCAGTTTTTCCTCATCTTTTCCAAAGACGATCATATCCAGGTTTTGTTCCTTCGGTTCTTCGTAATGGACATTTTTAGTAGGGGACTTCCTGAATCTTGAAAGTAAGTTGTTGAATACGTTTTTACTTTCGATATATTTTCTTAAACTGCTTACATCCAGTTCATTGCTTTGGAATTTTAAGAATAGCTCCTGAGATGTTTTTAAATTAAAGAACTTTTGAAGTTTATTGACTTCTTCATCATTAAAATTAATTTTTGCATGACGAAGTTTTCGTTGTAAAATTTCTTTTCCTTCCTCTACCAACTGATTTTTCTGCGAATTCAGATAACTTTTAATCTTAGATTTCGCCTTCGAGGTTACAACAAATTCAAGCCAGTCCGATTTTGGTTTTTGATTTTGTGAAGATAAAATATCTACCTGATCTCCATTCTGAAGGACATAGGAGATAGGCACCAATTTACCATTGATCTTTGCCCCTAGACATTTCATTCCCAAATCAGAGTGTACAGAAAAAGCAAAATCCAGTGCGGTAGCATTGGTTGGAAGAATTTTAATTTCACCTTTTGGAGTGAATACAAAAACTTCTTTAGAATATAAATTAAGTTTGATATTATCTAAAAGCTCAGAGGTAGAAAGATTCTGTTGCTGTTCCAGAACATCACGGATTTCAGTAACCCATCTTTCAAAATTCCGGTCATCAGTACTTTGCTTATAACCTTCTTTATATTTATAATGAGCAGCCACCCCTTTTTCTGCAATCTCGTCCATTCTTTCTGAACGAATCTGCACCTCGATCCACTTTTTATCAGGTCCTAATACCGTAAGATGTAAACTTTCGTATCCGGTAGAGCGGGGTTGGGTGATCCAGTCACGCATTCTTGAAGGATTGCTGTGGTATACATCTGTTACGATAGAATAGATTTTCCAGGCAAGAAATTTCTCATTCTTTGCATCCGATTTATAAATAATCCTGATAGCATAGTTATCAAAAACCTCTTCAAAAGAAACGCCTTGTTTAAGCATTTTCCTGTAAATTGAAGACACTGCTTTTGCGCGTCCTTTTATACTAAAGTTTAATCCTTCTTCTTTTAATCTTTCAGAAACTTCTTTTTTGAATTCCTCAATATATTTTTCCCTGTTTTCCTTAGCAAGTTCAAGCTTTTCAGTGATCTCATTGAAAATTTCGGGATTGTTATATTTTAAAGAAAGATCTTCAAGTTCGGATTTGATGTTATATAATCCCAGACGGTGGGCCATCGGAGCATAGATATACACAGTCTCCGAAGCAATTTTCTTTTGCTTATCCGGAGTCATACTTTCTAAGGTCCGCATATTATGAAGACGGTCTGCAATTTTGATAAGAATAACCCTGAAATCTTCGGAAAGTGTTAATAATAACTTTCTGTAATTTTCAGATTGTACAGAAATATTCTGATGGTTCATGATGGAGATTTTGGTCAATCCATTCACGATATTGGCTATCTTTTCTCCAAAGATTTTTTTAATGTCTTCGTAGGTATAGTCAGAATCTTCAATAACGTCATGTAGTAGTGCACAGGCGATGGAAGTTGCTCCCAAACCGATTTCTGTCGCCACAATTTTGGCTACGGCAATGGGGTGGTAAATGTAAGGTTCCCCAGATTTTCTCCTTTGATCCTTGTGTGCATCTAAAGCAATATCAAATGCTCTACGAATGAGTTTGTTATTTTCCTCATCCAAAGTCCTGTAGGTATTAGAAATCAGATCCTTATATCTTGCAAGTATTTCTTTATTCTCCTGTTCTAAGTCGTAACTCATTTGTGTAAATGCCTATAATTAAACGAAAATACGAAAATTTTCCCAGTTTTCAAATTACAAAAAATCCGTAGAATAGTCTACGGATTTCCGGTTATTAGATTTTAGTTTTATTAGAATTTTACCTCGGAGTCGATGCCATGGCTTGAACCTTTGATCTTGACATCCGGGCTATTATGAATTTCAGCCCTATTTCGGGCATCAATATATTTTTTTAAATTATGATATTCTGCCTGTTCAATTCCCATATTTTCGAATAGATAGGTCTTTACAACAGCATTTTGATTAAAAATATTTCGGGCATTATCTGTCTGATCAGGATCGTTTACAGCAACGCTGGCTAAATATTGGGAGCTGTGATGATGATCGTCAAGATATACGATATAATCTGAGTTTCCAAAACCAGAACTTTCCAGGTCCGTTTCGAGTTTCTTATAATCACTGTGAGATTGAAATAATCCGGCTAATATTTTTGTCATGATCGTGTGTTTTAAATTTGTACTTAAAGGTAGCAATTAAATTTTAAATTATTTGAATAAAATTCAACAAAATTCAATATATATTGTTTTATCTATAATGTAATATGGGGATATTTGATGATTTCTATCAATCAATTGTTTGAATTGATATGATGTTTGTAGTTGATAGACAGAATTATGAATTATCTCGAAGTGTATTGCGTACTTATTTTAAAAATCTCAAATTTGTTTTCAAAATTAATATACCATGAAGAAAATTTTACTTGTTTTTTCTTTATTATCAATGTCGTTGCAGGCACAAGTATACAACTGGACAACGTTCTCTTATCCTCCTGGAAATGGGGCGGGAAGATATGATGATGTATTCTTCCTTAATGAAAATCTGGGTTGGGCTGCCCGTGGAGGCAATGGAGCTGTTTTTAAAACAACAGACGCCGGGAACAGCTGGATTCAGCAAACGGTAAGTACTACCCCCAATGAATATTACAGGAATATTGAATTTTTAAATGAAAATATTGGTTTCCTGGGAACACTCAATAATAATTTTTATAAAACGACTGATGGCGGAAATTCATGGCAAAGAGTTAATAATATAACTCCTTATCCGCAGGGTATCTGTGGTCTGGACTGTGTTGGGACTTCTACAGTCTATGGTTGTGGGGCGTGGTTTTATCCAGCCTATATTATAAAATCAACGGATAGTGGAAATACGTGGCAGTATATTGATATGTCAGCCTATGCGACTGCATTGGTTGAGGTTACATTTGTCGATGAAAATATTGGTTTTGCAGGAGGAAGTGATGATGATGGAGCTGTAGTTCTTAAAACGACCGATGGAGGCACAAGCTGGACAAAAATTTACAACAGCAATATTCCATTTGAATATGTCTGGAAACTGCAGCTTTTGGATAACAAGATATTTTGTTCTATTGAAGCAGAATCTCCAAATACGGGAAGATTATTGAAATCATTGAATGGTGGATTGACCTGGGAAACCAAAGACTTCCCTGACACTTTTGTGCAGGCTGTAGGTTTTACTTCAGCAACTCATGGTTGGATGGGTGGTCATAATACAGGTTTTTATGAGACCTTTAATGGTGGAGATACATGGACGAATACCGGAGTGGGAGGGACTTTGAATAGAATATTTTTTGTTAATAATAATGTTGCCTATGCAGCGGGGACAGGTATTTATAAAATGACTGTCGGGAATTTAGGAACGCACGAAACTGAAAATAATAACTTGGAGAGAAAGCTTCAAATTGATGTTGCTCCAAATCCTGTTAAAGATAAACTCAATCTGAATATTCATTTTGAGCATTCTGATCATATTATCATTGGGTTGTATGACATATCCGGAAAGTTCATCACTAATATTCTGAAAGATGATATCAGTGGGAAAGGATTGAAAAAATATTTCTTAGATTTTAATTATCCGAAAGGAAACTATTTACTCAATGTACATTCCAATCTTGGAAGGCAGGCTATAAAAATTATAAAGGAATAAATTCTAAAAATACAAGAGGCGTAGAAATTTTCTACGCCTCTTGTATTTTGATGAGTATTAAAAGACTAATCTAATCTTTCATTTTTAATTTCTTCTACTATTTCCGGATTCAGTAAGGTTGAAATATCTCCAAAGTTGCTGAAATCTCCTTCTGCAATCTTTCTTAAGATTCTACGCATAATTTTCCCGGAACGTGTTTTAGGAAGACCTGAGACAAATTGGATTTTATCCAGTTTAGCAATTGGACCAATTTGGTCAGCAATTAATTGATTGATCTCTTTCTTAAGGTTTTCTTTATCGCGGCTTTCTCCTGTTTCTTTAAGCATAACATAGCCATACAAAGCATTTCCTTTAATATCATGAGGATATCCTACGATAGCAGATTCTGCAACGGCCGGATGCTGGTTGATGCTGTCCTCAATAGGAGCAGTTCCTAAATTATGCCCGGAAACAATAATTACATCATCCACACGGCCTGTAATTCTGTAATAGCCCACTTCATCCCTTAAAGCACCATCACCCGTAAAATATTTCCCTGGAAAAGCCGTAAAATAAGTCTCCTTATATCTTTGGTGATCACCCCAGATCGTTCTGGCAATTCCCGGCCATGGAAAACGGATACAAAGATTTCCCGTTACCTGATTTCCTGTAATCTCATTGCGTTTATCATCCATTAAGACAGGCTGAACACCAGGTAATGGTAGGGTCGCGTACGTCGGCTTGGTAGGTGTTATAAATGGAAGTGGTGAGATCATGATTCCTCCGGTTTCTGTCTGCCACCATGTATCTACAATGGGACATTTTTTTCTTCCGACATGATCATTGAACCAATGCCATGCTTCGTCGTTAATAGGTTCTCCAACAGATCCTATTACTTTTAAGGTACTTAAATCATGTTTATCCACCCATTCAGCACTTTCTTTTGCTAAAGAACGGATAGCAGTAGGAGCAGTATAAAACTGAGTAATTTTATGCTTCTCAATAACGTCCCAGAATCTGTCCGGTTCAGGATAGGTAGGCACGCCTTCAAAGATCACTGTTGTAGCTCCATTCAATAATGGTCCATAGAGGATGTAGGAGTGTCCTGTGATCCAACCAATATCTGCTGTACACCAGTAAATATCATTTTCCTGGTAGTTGAAAATATTTTTGAAGGTATAGGCGGTATATACCATGTATCCGGCACAAGTATGAAGCATTCCTTTTGGTTTTCCTGTAGATCCAGAAGTGTAAAGGATAAATAAAGGATCTTCTGCATCCATGATGACGGTAACGAAATCAGGAGAAGCTTTTTCGTAGAGCTCGGACATCCAATAGTCTCTGCCTTCCTTCATTTTTATTTCGTTATGGGTTCTTTTTACGACCAATACTTTTTCGATAGTAGGTGTTTTTTCAAGTGCCTCATCCACGATGGTTTTCAGGTCTAATACTTTGCTTCCTCTATAGCTTCCATCGGAAGTGATAACTAATTTTGCTTCACAGTCATTTACTCTTGAAGCAACCGCATTCGCTGAGAAGCCTGCAAAAATGACAGAATGTACAGCACCTAATTTTGCACAAGCAAGCATCGTAATGGCTAATTCTGGGATCATCGGAAGATAAATACAAACACGATCCCCCTTTTCGACACCCATTTCTTTTAAAACATTCGCTGTTTTATTGACACGGGTATAGAGTTCATTATAAGAAATGTGTTCTGCTTTTTCTTTTGGATCATTCGGTTCCCAGATGATAGCTGTTTTATCTCCTCTTTCATTCAGGTGCCTGTCGATGCAGTTTTTTGTAATATTTAATTTAGCATTCTTAAACCAAGTGATCTTTGCCTCGTTCATGTCATACTTAACCACTTTGCTCCATCTTTGATACCACACAAAATTTTGATCAGCTATTTTATCCCAGAATTTTTTAGGATTTTTAATAGACTTTTTATACTCCTCAAAATAATGTGGTAAATCTTCTATTAAGTAATTTCTCATATCCCTTTTGTTTTTGAAATTTTATTGATATTTAAATTTATATTTAATTTGTGAATTTTGCCCTGTAATCCACGATTTTTTCTTGTATTTCTGAAATAATCTGATCATCATCTATAGTGGATGGAACCTGAAATTCTTTACCATCTAAAAGAGTTCTGATCAGTTTTCGTAAAATCTTTCCGGACCGTGTTTTGGGTAAGCGTTTGACAACCATGGCATTCTTTAAAAATGCAACAGCTCCTATTTTCTCACGAACCATTTTGATAATATCTTTTTCAAGATCTTCTTCCGAAATTGCAGATCCGTTTTTTAAAACGACAGTTGCAAATGGAATTTGCCCTTTCAATTCGTTATCAATTCCTACGACAGCACATTCTGCGATTTCTGGATGGGAGGATACAATTTCCTCCATTTCTGAAGTAGAAAGCCTGTGTCCGGCCACATTAATCACATCATCCACTCTTCCGGTAATAAAGAAATAACCATCTTCATCCTGTATAGCTCCATCTCCGGAAAAATAATAACCATTATATTGTGATAAATAGCTGTTTTCAAAACGTTCATTATCTTTCCAGATTCCTAAAAGAGAACCGGGAGGAAGAGGAAGTTTTATTACCAGATAGCCTTCCTGATGAGGATTGAGCTCAAATCCATTTTCATCAAAGATTTTGATATCATATCCGGGGATTGGTTTTCCGGCTGAAGCTCTTTTAATGGTATATTCATTATTGAAAGTCATCAATCCAAGCATTGGCCAGCCTGATTCTGTCTGCCACCAATGATCAATAGCGGGAACTCCAATGTGTTCATTGAACCAATCAAGAGTAGCGACGTCACAGCGTTCACCAGCCAAAAACTGTTTTTTGAAATGGGAGAGATCGTATTTTTTGACCAGCTCTCCATCAGGATCTTCTTTCTTTATGGCTCTGATAGCAGTAGGAGCTGTAAACATAGCAGAAACTTTATATTCTGAGATAATCCGCCAGAAAGTTCCTGCATCTGGAGTCATAATAGGTTTTCCTTCAAAAATTATAGTTATATTACGATTCAGTAAAGGTCCATAAACAGAAAAGCTATGTCCTACCGCCCATCCGAAATCAGATGCGGCCCAGTAGGTTTCATCAGGTTCGATTCCGTAGATGTATTTCATCGAAAATTTCAAAGCAGTCGCATATCCACCGGTATCCCGGGTTATTCCTTTGGGCTTTCCTGTCGTTCCTGAAGTGTATAATAAATAGAGAGGGTGTGTGGATTCTACAGGAATACATGCTGCGGGAGAGGACCGTTGAGTAAGTTCTTCATAGTCTATTAATCCATCAAACATTTCGTGCTGATTATCAACGAGCCTGCGGTTATAAACAATAATATGTTCTACCTTATCCTGAGCTAATTCAATTGCTTTTTCCACCAATGGTAAATAAGGGATTCTTTTAGCAATTTCTATTCCCGCAGTTGCTGTGATTAGTGCTTTGGGTTTACAGTCATCTATCCTTACCACAAGTTCGTGAGGTGCAAAGCCTCCAAAAACGACATTGTGTATTACTCCAATTCTTGCACAAGCCAACATCGCAAAAAGTGTCTGAGGAATCATGGGCATGTAGATTACTGCTGTATCTCCTTTCTTTAAGCCTAAAGAAACCAGACCTCCTGCAAATTTTGAGATCTCTTGCTGTGCCTGGCTGAATGTATATGTTTTTTTCTGCTCAGTGACAGGAGAATCATAAATAATTGCAATCTGATCTCCAAAACCATCTACAATGTGTTTGTCTATGCATAAATAACACATATTGAGTTTTCCATCAGAATACCATTCTGTGTAATTATTCTCGTTTTGTGAAAGAATCTTGTTAGGAAATTCAAACCAGCTTATTTCCTGAGCTTGTTCCCTCCAGAAATTTTCTTTGTCTTCTATACTTCTTTTGAATAAATCGTTCATTTCTTAATATTGTAAAATTGCAAAATCGATGAAAGGCAAAATCGCTTTTATATCAGTCAATAGTATAAAACCTTCATCTCTTAGTTTTGTAAAATTGCAAAATCGCAGAAAGGCGAAATCGCTTTTTACATTAGCCGATAATAAAGATTCTTCATCTTTTAATCTAAACCTACAATCCTAACACTTGGAATCCCGAACCCCGAATCTCGTAACCCGAACCTCGTAACTCGAATCTCTCAACTCTCCATTTTCAACTTTCAATTTTCCATTTTTATCTCATCTCTCAAACATCTCCTCAATCTGCTGCTGCAATTTCTTAATCGAATAAGGTTTAGTAACATAAGCGTCTGCTCCCATTTCTAATCCCCTTTCAATGTCTTTCGGGTTGTTCTTTGCACTCAGGAAGATCACTTTTGTATTTTTCAGGTTTTCTTGTTCTTTGATCATTTCTAAAGTACTGTATCCATCAAGATTTGGCATCATAATGTCTAACAGGATAACATCGGGAATCATTGTTTTCAAAAATTCCAATACCTCTGTACCGTCCCTGGCAATGAAAACATCATAGCCACTTTTTTTAAAACTATATTCTAACGACATTAAAATCTTATGTTCATCATCCGCAATGATTATCTTTCTCATATGGTTATTGTTGCTGTTCAATTTCATTTTTAATTATACTCTTCGGTAGGCTTATTGTAAAAGTCACTCCTGATATACTATTTTCAGCATATATTATACCCCGGTGTGCTTCAATAATCTGTTTTGAAATAGCAAGCCCAAGTCCACTTCCTGTTGGTTTTATAATATTCTGATTTTTTGATTGGTAGAATTTGTTGAAAATCATTTCCAGATCTTCCTCTGGAATTGTTTTTCCTGTATTAAAAATAGTGATAATCAGCGTATCTTCTTTCGTAAAAAACTTAGCCTGTATTGTTCCTTGTTCATCTGCAAACTTCAAGGCATTTCCCAAAATATTCTGGAATAGTTGTATCAGTCTTGCTTCATCATATTCAAACAAATGATCCGTCAGAAGATCTTCTTCATTGATGAGAATGTCTTTTTGTTGTATCAAGTGAAGAAGAGGGTTGAGCGCTTTTTTATAGGTTTCAATAATATTATTCTGCCTGATATTCAGTGTGATTTCGCCGTGTTCCAATTTGTCAAGATAGAGGATGTCATTAATGATCTCGCTTAATCGATCAGATTCGGTGATGATATTGTTTAGAAACTCTTTTTTTATGTCTAAAGGAATATCATCGTCATCAGCTAATATTTCGCCTGCTGAACGAATGGCTGTAATCGGAGTTCTCAATTCATGGGCTACTGAATCGAGAAAATCATCTTTTTGGCGATCTTTAATAATTAAATTTTCATTGGCTACAGTAAGCTCTTCGGAAAGTTGTTTTAATTCTTCAGATTTTTCGGTAAGCTTTTTATTTAAAGTAATGTTCTCTTTCGATTCTTCTAAGATATTTAAAACTTCCTTTAAAGATATTTTATCCTCTTTTGTAACCCCTTCAATCAGGATTTTTGCAGACGCGGTTCCTATCCTTCCGGCCAAAAGGTTTTCAGAAAATTTTATAAATCTGGAGTCTGCTGTTTCAGTCTGCGAATCGATGTTGTATTTTAAATTGAAAATCCTGAGTGCCTGCTCGGTTTTCTTTTTTCCTAAGAAGCGTTCCAGGATATTTTTGATATCCGAAACGTAGGCTGTACCGCGCCAGATAAATGCATTTTCATGGTTTTGAATGTATTTGTCTACATCTACATAAAGCTCTGCGAAATTTCTTTCCCTGTAATTGCCTTTCACACTAACAGAAATGATTGTAAAGAGACCTGTGTTGACTAAAATTGACCAAAAGAAAATTTCCGGGATTCTACTTAAATAGGGTATGGTGAAAAAGTTTGAAATTGTATAGAGATCTCTTAGAGCGCCCTTAAATTCCTGATTGTAAGAAAAATAATATTGCGGGATAATTAAACCAAAATAGCAAATTATCAATCCGGCAACAAGTCCGATCATTGCTCCTTTATAGGTTCCTCTTCTCCAAAATAAAGCACCAAAAAAAGCAGGAGCCAATTGAGCGATCACAACAAATGAAATCAGCCCGACGGAATCTAAAGAGGTTTTAAGAATAAAATATTTATAAAAACCAAAAGCCATGATGACCAGGGCGAAAATGCTTATTTTCCTTACGTTCGTAATGCTTCTTGTATTTTGGGTTTCGTTTTCAGATTTAAACTTTCCAAGCAAACCGTAAGGAATAATGAGGTTATTGGAAAGCATAATGGATAAGGTGATTGCAGAAATAATGATCATTGAAATGCAGGAGCTCAAGCCACCCAGAAAAACCAAAACAGTAATTAATGTATTGTTGAAATGTTGTGGAATCAATATGGAATAGAATTCCGGATTTACATTCTGTCCATCAAAAATAAGTCTTCCGCCCCAGGCTATCGGGAAAATGAAAATGGTAAAAATGAGAAGATAGAGCGGGAAAAACCAGATCGCTGTTTTGATATGCTTTTCCTGTCTGTTTTCGACAATAGCAGTATGAAACTGTCGTGGTAGGATGCAAATGGCTGTTCCTGAGATCATGCACAAGATCATCCAGTTCATTGCTCCTTCAATTCCATTGAATGTATTTTTCTCTTTAAAATCTTTGAACTTACTGGCTTTTTCATAAATATCCGAAAATCCATCAAAAGCAAAATAAATCACAAATAACCCAAGGATAATGATGAAAAATAATTTCAAAAAACTTTCTAAAGCGATAGCGGAAATGATTCCGAGGCGTTTTTCTGAGGCGTCTACATATTTGGTTCCATAATAGGATGAAAACAGAGCGATTAATACAACTACAAATGTAGCATTGTCCGTCAATATGTTTTTAGACATTGAAGTTTCCGTTACCAAATGAAAAGTTTCCGAAATAGCCTTGATTTGCAAGCCGATGTAAGGGATGATAGCGAAAAGGCAGACAATCGTAATAACAGCACTAAAGCTTCTGCTATTGCCGTATCTCAGGGAGATGAAATCGGCCAGACTGCTGATCTTATTGATTCTTGAGATTCTTACTATTCGGGTATTAATGAAAATCCATGCTGGAATAACGATGATAGGTCCCACATAGATGGGTAAGTAGTTGAGGCCACTTGTTGCGGCTACACCAATACTTCCATAGTACGTCCAGGCGGTACAGTAAACAGCTAGCGATAGGGCATAGATATAAGGATTGTTGATCCATAACTTACTTTTTTTCTTTTCTGCCAGATGGGCAACCAGGAAAAGAAGAGCCAGATAAAGTAGAACAACGATAAATAAAGCGAAACTACTCATCATATTTTTTTACGATTATAAAAGATATGATGATAGAAACCATCCAGACAGCGAATATATATATCAGGATCATCGGATAACCAAAAGTATCTTTTTCACTGTTGAATAACAATGAAATCGGGATGCTGAAAGCAATGACTAGTCCAATGCTAAGAATGATCAGTTTTTGTTCGTGTCGCTTCTTCATAAATGATGATTGATAAAACGATAATTGATGAACAGATGCCGGGTTGATCATTCATCAATTATCATTGATCTCTTATAATTATATTTTGTCGTCAGAATACTCTCCTGTTAAGGCGTAATATCCGAAAATGGCCATTCCTCCTGAAATAATTGGCATTAAAACAAAAAGAATGATAATACCAAAAACCAGATCTTCCTGCTTTCCTGAGGTGATTTTTGGAATACCTAATACAGTAATTCCAAAATATCCTACAACCAAAGCGATTAAAATCCAAAGAATGCCTAATATTTTTTTTACTCCGTTCATTTTAGTAGTTTTAAAATTAATAAAAATTTGAGTGATTCAGTGTCTAGTCGTGGATATTATTGTTCTTATTTTTAAGATAAAATAATCCGATCAATAAACAGACTGCTGCGACACCGATTGGATACCATAGCCCCTGTAAATACCAGGTTGGATGTCCTGCATCTTTTCCTACGGTTACCAGATAAGTGGCTACTGCTGGTAAAAGCCCTCCAAACACTCCATTACCAATGTGATAAGGCAATGACATTGAAGTATAACGGATTCTGACCGGGAACATTTCAACAAGGAATGCTGCGATCGGACCATACACCATGGTTACAAATATCACCTGAATAAATACCAGGAAAACCAGATACCATTTCGTATCATCACTCAATTTTAGGGATAGCGAAACTTTTGGTTCCTCAGCTTTTCCGTCTTTTATGACCGGACCACTAGCTGACCAATGAACAATACTATCTTTTTTCATTAAAGTTCCGTCTGTATATTGGGTTTCCTTATGAAATGTGATCAGGCTGTCGCTTGCGATGTCCTTATGGATCTTTGCTGTTCTTTTTTCTGTGATGCCATTAGTTGCAATGGTTTTATTCTCCAGATTGACGCTTTTATACATGCTGTCATAAATAGGTCGGTAAGCCAAAATAGCAACCAGCATTCCGGTCATCATAATAGCCTTTCGTCCCACCTTATCAGAAAGCCATCCAAAAAATACAAAGAAAGGTGTGCCTAGAAGTAGAGCGGTAGCCATCAGTGAATCTACCTGAGCGGATTCTACATTCATTACTTTTTGCAGGAAACTCATTGCGTAAAATTGGCCAGTGTACCAGATAACTCCTTGTCCCATTGCTGCACCGAATAATGCCAATAGGACGAATTTGAAATTATATCTGTTTCCGAAGCTTTCCTTTAATGGATTTTTTGAAGTCTTGCCCTCGCTTTTAGCTTTCGCAAAGAGAGGAGATTCCTTCATATTTTTTCTGATAACATAAGAAACACCTACCATTAAGATAGAAATCCAGAAAGGAACTCTCCATCCCCAGCCATCAAATGCTTCCGCAGAAAGTGTATTCTTAGTCACCAGAATAACGATCAATGAAATAAAAAGTCCTGCAGTCGCTGTGGTTTGGATCCATGAGGTCCAGTATCCTCTTCGATGAGGTTGTGCGTATTCCGCAACATAGGTAGCTGCACCGCCGTATTCTCCACCCAGTGCTAATCCCTGTAGTAATCTTAAAATTAAAACCAAAACAGGAGCCATGAATCCAATCGTTTCATAACTTGGAATACATCCGATAAGGAATGTAGAAAATCCCATAATTAAAAGGGTAACAAGAAAAGTGTATTTTCTTCCGATAATATCTCCTAGCCTCCCGAAAAATAGGGCTCCGAAAGGTCTTACAACAAATCCTGCTGCAAAAGTAGCTAAGGTAGATAAAAATGCTGCTGTGGGATTGTCTGATGGGAAGAATTTAGTCGCCAATACGACTGCCAGACTTCCGAAGATATAGAAATCATACCATTCTATAAGTGTTCCAAGTGATGATGCAGTAATAACACTCCATATGGTGCGATTTTTCTGCTTATCAGTCATATTCTCGTAACTTTCGTGATGGTTTTCGCTCATAGTGTTTGATTTTTGATGTTAATTATTTTTTTTGGCAAAAAGGCAAATTTGCTTAATCGCTAAATTGTGAAATCGTTTGACTTAGTACGTCATTGTCATTTCGATGGTAGGAAAAATTTCCCCTTATTAAGCTATTTTATAATTTTACAATTCTGCGATTTTACGGTTTAACAAATCAGCGATTTAGCCTTTTCGCCTATTATAGATAGATTTGAAACTGAACAATAAATTCTCCTTTTGATTTTGGGCTGTCGGTAGGACTATAATAAACAGGTCTTGTAGAGTATTGTGTTGTGATTTTTGCGTGATGACCATCTATGAACCAGTTGGCTCCAACATCAAATTGAGAAGAGGATTTGTCAAATGCTTCAAAACTTTTGCGGGTATAGGCAGCAAACGGTTGGATTCTGACTTTAGGTTTTTCTGCCTGATTAGGTAATAATAGACCCGCTTGTGCGTATATTACATTCCCTGTTCCAATCATTGGCTGTAGGTTTCCTGGGCCTGCAATCGCTTTTTGACCCGTGAAATTGGGATCGGTAGCAGCAATGTTCATTGTCCCTAAATTTCTAATATAATTAGGGCCAAATTGGTAATTATAATATCCTGCATATGCAGAAACGGCCATTTTATTTTTTGCATTTCCCAATGGAATATCAGCAAAAGCATCAACTGCCAAGAGGGTAATATCATGTTTCTCAACATTGGAATTCACTGAAGTTCTTGTTCCGTCAGCCTGGTGATAAAAACCAGCTCCTATATTAAATACTTTTTTGGTACCCAGATAAGATCCAACCTTGAAAGGAAGTGCATTGGATTCCTCATCAAGGAATTGATATTCAAAATATCCTGCTTTTGAGAAACTAGGGTTTCCGTTGTTGTCGACTGCTACAGCTCTTGAGGGATCTGTAACGTTTACAGGAACCATATCGGTAGCGAAAGGTTTATTTAAACTTAAACGGTATTCGAACTTACCGTATTTTCCTTTGGCAAACATTCCCAGCTGTCTTGCGAACTGATCAGAATTATCGATTAATGGCCAGGAAAAAATAGGGGAGTCAACAGTAAGAAAGTTCAATGTAGAACCCATTGTCATTCTTGATAATCCCATATAATAATGCAATCCGGCCCCTAATGTTAAACTGAATTTTCCGGCTTCACCAGGTAAAAGCACGGCATATTCATTCCAAGCATCATGAAAAAATAACTGAGTTTTCTTTCCATTTCCATTTCCTCCAGTTCCTGTCGTTCCCGGTGCACCACCGTTGACAAAGGTTTGATTATTGATTCCAAAATGGAGTAAGATCATATATCTTTTGGAAATCTGAGCATAAGTTAATGCCCGAAGTCTTCGGTTCCCAAGACTCCACGTATTGTCTGTAGGCTCACCTCCAACCATACTTCCGGGATTCATCTGGGAGTTTCTCAACCAGAACTGATCCCATAAAATAAATCTAATGAATTTATCTCCTTCAGAATTAAGGTTTACCTTCAGTCCACTTCCGTAATCTGGTGATCCTTGGGAATATAGAGAACTGCTCATTATAGCTAATCCAATAAAAGTGAGTATTTTCTTCATAAATTATCAATTTTTTGGCGTTAATTTTGTGAAAGCCAAATTGTAATTAATAATTTAGTTGTGAAAATTTAATATATATTATTGGTAAGTGTATAGTTAATTTATAAGTTGTTGGTTATTAGTTGAGAGTTGAGAGTTGAAAGTTGAAAATTGAAAATTGAGAGGATTCGAGTTACGAGTTACAAGGTTCGGGATGTAGGGTTTGGGTTAATTGTTACGAGTTGCGAGTTCTCAAGTGTTAGGTTTGGGTTGTAAGTTTAGTTTAAAAGATGAAAGGTTTTAATTATTGCCTAATATAAAGCGATTTTGCCTTTCTGCGATTTTGCAATTTTACAACCAATAAAAGCCTTTTCGCCCATCTACTTCTTAAACCTCTCCCACTTAATCAACATATATTTATCTGCAAATTGGGTGATAATAAGCCCTGAGTTTTTGATATTGTCTTCATTAGACATGTATTCAATGAGTTCGGTTTGTTTTAAGATCTTATATACTGGATGGAATTCGGAGTGTGGGGGTCTGGTAATGTTATACTTTTTAATCCATGAACTGATCGTTACATGAGATACGCCGATAATTCTTTCTATTTCACGGAAACTTAGGCCTTCAAGATAGAGTTGAAGTGCTTTAGTGACGTAGTAATCATCAATTTGTTTCCCTATTTTTTTTACGGTAAAATAATAATTGCAGTCTTTGCAGTGGAACCTTTGTTTTTCATTAATGACTCCACTTTTTACAAGATTTGTACTGTTGCATTTAGGACATTTGTTTTCCATATATAGTATTTTAGCAAATATATAACAATTTAGCAAAATTATATATTTCAAATAAGATATATTATCTTGTAATATCTATTTAAACAAAAAAAATATCTTTTTTATTTGGTTATTAAAGTTATTATGCTTTAAATTTGCCAAAAAATTCAGATAAATAAATGGAAATAGAAATTTCCTCATGCGAACATTTAGTGTATGTGAGTGAAATACAGCAGGAAATGTATGATTCTGCACAGCGGAGAGGAACGGGGATCGCAAAACGTTCCATAGAATATTTAAGTAAAAAGATTTCAGATGGCAATGCTGTGGTTGCTACTGAAAACGGGGAATGGGTAGGATTCTGTTATATAGAAACCTGGTCACATGGTCAGTTTGTGGCTAATTCGGGACTTATTGTTTCACCGAAATATAGGAACGGAGGTGTTGCTACATTAATAAAAAATAAAGTTTTCCAATTGTCGAGGGATAAATATCCTACGGCAAAAGTATTTGGATTGACAACAGGGTTGGCGGTTATGAAAATCAATAGTGATTTAGGTTATAAACCGGTTATCTATTCTGAATTGACACAGGATGAAGAATTTTGGAATGGTTGTAAGAATTGTGTGAATTACGAAATTTTGATGAAGAAGGAACGTAAGAACTGTTTATGTACAGCGATGCTTTTTGTTCCTCAAAACAATACTATTAATAAGGTTGAGAATAATCAACCTGAAAAAGAATATAAGAATGAAGTAAACCAGGAAAGCTTTTTGTCCTCAGAACAAATTGCTGCTGGTGAACTACATTTAGTAAGTAACAATACGAAAAAGAAGACAGATGAAAAAGAAAGTAATCTTAGCGTTTAGTGGTGGTTTGGATACCTCTTACTGTGCCAAATATCTTAGTGAAACACTAGGGTATGATGTGTATGCAGTAACTGTAAATACAGGAGGTTTTTCTAAGAATGAAGAAAAAGAACTGGAAAAGAAGGCCCTGAATCTTGGGGTGAAAGAGTACAGGTGTATTGACGCTCAGGAAGATTATTATAATTCATGTGTAAAATATCTGATCTTCGGAAATGTATTAAAAAATAATACCTATCCACTTTCCGTAAGTGCTGAACGTACAATTCAGGCGCAGGAAATTGCCAAATGTGCTTTGGAAATAGAGGCTGATGCTATTGCTCATGGAAGTACAGGAGCGGGTAATGACCAGGTTCGTTTTGATCTGATCTTTCAGGTAATGGCTCCGAATGTTGAAATCATTACGCCCATCCGGGATATGGCGCTTTCAAGAGAGGAAGAAATAGAATTTTTGAAAAGCCATGGTTATGATATGGAATTTCATAAAGCTCAGTACTCTGTTAATAAAGGATTGTGGGGAACTTCTGTTGGAGGGAAAGAAACATTGACATCAAGAAATTATTTGCCTGAAGAAGCTTTTCCTTCTCAAATTAAAGAAAGTCAACCTTCGGAATTGGAGATAGAATTTAAGAATGGAGAAGTCGTAGCAGTGAATGGGGAATATTTTGAACATTCTGTTTATGCTATTCAAAAGATTGAACAATTGGCTTCTGCATATGGTATAGGTCGTGATATTCATGTGGGAGATACAATCGTTGGGATCAAAGGAAGAGTAGGATTTGAAGCTGCTGCTGCATCTGTTATTATAAAGGCGCATCATTTATTAGAAAAACATACTTTATCTAAATACCAACAAATGATGAAGTCTCAGTTATCCGATTGGTATGGAAACTGGCTTCATGAAGCATTATTTTTGGATCCGGTGATGAGAAATATAGAATCTTTCTTATCTGATTCCCAAGAAACGGTAACAGGAAAAGTTTTTGTAACACTTTATCCATACCGGTTTGTTTTAAATGGTATTGAATCCGAACATGATCTTATGTATGATAAATTCGGAAGTTATGGAGAAGCCAACAGAGCATGGAGTGGAGATGATGTAAAAGGATACACTAAAATCGTAAGCAATTCGCTGAATATTTATCATCAGATTAATGGAGTGAAGATATGAAGAAGGTAGGAATTGTAGGGGCTAACGGATATACCGGTAGTGAATTGGTGCGTTTGTTAGCTTTTCATCCCAATATCGAATTGAGTTTTTTATATAGTCGTTCTAATTCGGGTATCAGGATTTCAGATCTCTACCCGGATTTAGCGACGGTTTGTGAAATGGTGTTGACTGATAAGCCCGTAGAGGTGGATATTCTTTTTCTATGCCTTCCTCATAAAGAAAGTCAGAATTGGCTGAGCCAAAATGCGGTTGGAGATGATGTGCTGATTATTGATCTTGGAAATGATTTTCGTTTAAATGGGGAGTTTAATAATAGAAATTTTATTTATGGACTTCCGGAAATCAATAAAAAAAATCTTTCAGGAGCTAAAAGTATTGCGAATCCAGGATGTTTTGCAACAGCTATTCAGCTGGCTTTACTTCCATTGGCGGAAAGAGGATTGCTTAATGAGGTTTACACTACAGGAATCACAGGATCGACAGGAGCGGGACAGTCATTACAAGCTACGACACATTTTACCTGGCGTAATGATAATATTTCAGCTTATAAAACTTTAACACATCAGCATGTGGATGAAGTTTTACAACAATTGAATTCTTTTAATGAAAAAGAAGTTAGCTTGAATTTTGTTCCATGGCGTGGAGATTTTACCAGAGGGATTTTTACCAGCTCAACAGTTAAATCAGATTTAGAGCTTTCAGATATTGAACAATTGTATAGGGAATTTTATGAAGAGGCACCTTTTGTAAAGGTCAGTGAAAAAGCGATTGATTTAAAACAGGTTGTCAATACGAATCGCTGTGTGATTCATATAGAAAAGAATGAAAATGTAGTTGTTATTCATTCAGCGATTGACAATTTATTAAAAGGAGCTTCCGGGCAGGCGGTTCAGAATATGAACATAGCGATGGGATGGGAAGAGAATTTGGGACTGAATTTGAAGGCAGTGGGATTTTAGGGGGAATGTGAAATTGCAGAATAGCAAAATCGCAAAACTGCAGAATCGCGAAATCGCTTTTGTGGCAGTTAAAATTAACAATCTCCATTTCTTAACCGAATTTAAAATGTGAACCTAGATCTCGTAACCCGAAACTCGTAACCAAAAATTTTCAACTTTCAATTATCAACTTTCAACTTTAAAAACATGAATTTATTCAACGTATATCAATTATTCAATATAAATCCTGTAAAAGCTCAGGGATCATTTCTTTGGGATGATAAGGGAGAAAAATATCTTGACTTTTATGGGGGACATGCTGTGATCTCTATTGGTCATAATCATCCCCATTATCAAACGAAGCTTAAAGAACAGCTGGAGAAAATATCTTTCTATTCTAATTCTGTACAAAATGAGCTGCAAACTGAGCTTGCGGAGAAATTAGGAGTATTATCAGGATATGAGGATTATAATCTTTTCCTGTGTAACTCAGGAGCAGAAGCTAATGAGAATGCTTTAAAACTTGCTTCTTTCCATAATGGGAAAAGCAAAGTGCTTTATTTTTCAGGATCATTCCACGGAAGAACTTCTGCTGCTGTTTCAGTAACAGATAATCCAAAGATTGTAGCACCTGTTAACTATTCTGAACGATTCATTAAATCGGAATGGAACAATATTGAACAATTAGAAGAAGTTTTTAAAACTCAGGGAGATGCCATTTCTTCTGTTATTATTGAAGGAATTCAGGGTGTAGGCGGAATTATGATTCCTACAACAGGGTTTTTATCTAAAATAAAAGAATTGTGCGATCAGTATGATGCCGTTTTGATTTTGGATGAAGTGCAATCAGGATATGGGAGATCTGGTTATTTCTTTGCACATCAGGAATTTGGCATTCAGCCGGATATCATTACAACAGCAAAAGGAATGGGAAATGGCTTTCCGGTTGGTGGAGTTTTAATCCATCCTAAATTTGAGGCAAGCAATGGTTTGCTGGGAACTACTTTTGGTGGAAATCATTTAGCATGTGCTGCTGCAATTGCTGTTTTGGATGTAATGAAAGATGAAAATCTTATAGAAAATGCTGAGAGCATGGGGAATTATATCGAAAGTGAAATTAAAGATTTTCCACATATTAAATCTATCCGAAGGAAGGGGTTGATGATTGGAATAGAGCTGGATAGGGATTGTGCTGAGGTGAGGAAGAGTCTGCTATACGATCATTATATTTTTACAGGAAATTCTAATGATAAAGCGGTGCTGAGGATTCTTCCGGCACTTAATATCAGGAAAGTGGAGACTGATCTTTTCATCAGTGCTTTGAGGGAAGTGTTGGGGAAGCTGTGAGAGAGTGAAACTGTAAAATTGCGAAAAGGCGAAAAGGCGAAAGGGCAAAAAGGCAAAATTGCAGAATCGTAAAATTGTAAAAAGGCAAAATTGCTAAACTACAGTAAACACAAATTTAGGCTATAACATAAGGATTGTCATTCCGTAGGAATCTAAACAATTATGTTAGTGTCTTAGTTAGGATGTTTAAACCACAAAAGTCACAAAAGTTTTTAACACTTTAGTGATTTTAAGTTACAACTGAGTGCTTAATATGAGCACTTAAATGTTCTAAAGTGTTTAAATAGAACTTTTGTGCCTTTTGTGGTTGAGAAATAAAAATAGGAGTCAATAGACCATCAAATAAATTAATCAAATGAAAAATTTTACCGCTGTAAGTGATATTGAAAGCTTACAGGAAATCATAAAAAAAGCTTTATATATAAAAGAGAATCCCCTTGGGGAAAATGAAAAAGGAAAGGGAAAAACTATAGGACTTGTATTTTTGAATTCAAGTTTAAGAACACGTTTAAGCAGTCAGATTGCAGCCCAAAATTTAGGGTTAAATGTTTTAACGCTGAATGCAGCTCAAGAAGCATGGAATCTGGAATTTGCCGATGGTGCTGTAATGAACGGTGATACGGTAGAGCATATTAAAGATGCGATAGAGGTGCTAAATCAATATTGTGATATCATTGCAGTTCGTTGCTTTGCTGGGATGAAAAGTAAAGAAGATGATGTTAATGAAAGTATTTTGAGCCAGTTTGAGAAACATGCAAAAGTTCCGGTTATTTCCTTAGAGTCGGCAACACGTCACCCATTACAGAGTTTGGCGGACTGTATTACCATCACGGAAAACTGGAAAGAAGAAAGAAAACCAAAGGTTGTTCTAACCTGGGCGCCACATATCAAGCCCATTGCTCAAGCTGTAGGAAATTCTTTTACAGAATGGATGCAGGAAATGGATGTAGATTTTGTGATCACGAATCCGGAAGGATACGATTTAGATATCAACTTTACAAAAGATACACCGGTTATTCATAACCAGGATGAAGCGTTAAAAGATGCTGATTTTATTTATGTAAAAAACTGGTCATCTTTTGATGAGTATGCTACGATGCCAGAAGTACAGGACAATTGGATGCTGACTGGTGAGAAATTAGCCAAAACAAATAATGGAAAAGTAATGCACTGTCTTCCGGTTCGTCGTAATGTGGAATTAAGTGATGAAGTAATGGATAGTGAAAATTCTATTATTTATCAGCAGGCTAAAAACCGTATTTTCTCTGCGCAGGCTGTGTTTAGTGAAATTTTAGATGAAATCAATTCGGATAAATAATTGGCCATGAAAGAGAAACTTTTTGTTATAAAAATAGGAGGTGCTTTAATTGATGATGAAGAATTGTTAAGTCATTTTTTGGAGCAGTTTTCTGAAATTAAAGAAAAGAAGATTCTTGTGCATGGAGGAGGGAAATTGGCAACGACACTAGCTGATAAATTGGGAATTGAGCAAAAATTAATTAACGGAAGAAGAATCACAGATAAGGATACCCTGGATATTGTGGCGATGGTTTATGCAGGTGGAATTAACAAAAATATCGTAGCGAAACTTCAACAGAAGAAGTGTAAGGCTATCGGATTTTCCGGGGCTGATGCGAACTTAATTAAAGCTAAAAAAAGAGAACACGCAGAAATTGATTTCGGATTTGTGGGAGATATCGAGAAGAAAAGTGTCAATAATAAGTTGATATCAAAATTAATTAAACTCGAACTGGTTCCTGTATTTTCTGCGATTACCCACGATAAAAAAGGAAATCTATTCAATACCAATGCAGATACGATCGCATCAGTGATCGCGCAGGCTTTATCAGAGAAATATGATGTAGAGCTATTGTACTGTTTTGATAAAGAAGGGGTGTTGGAAGATGTAAATGATCCTGATTCAGTTATTAAAAGTGTATCTCAGGAAGATTTTTCATCTTTAAATGAAGCTGGAAAGTTGCATAAAGGTATTTTACCCAAGCTTGAAAATGCATTCGGAGCTATTAATAATAATGTAAATAAGGTATTCTTGATTAAAGAGACCCAACTGAAAAACCATATAGAAAATCATCATGCAGGAACTGAAATCCGTTTATAGCCAGGAAGAACTATTCAATAACGCAATTGAATTGTTAAAAAAACTGATTGAAATTCCATCATTCAGTAAAGATGAATATAATACCTCTGTAGAAATTGAAAGTTTTTTCAAAAAGCACCAAATTCCTGCAAAACGGTTTAAAAATAATATCTGGGCTGTAAATAAACATTTCGATGAAGCTAAACCTTCTGTTTTACTGAATACCCATCATGATACGGTAAAGCCTAATAAGGCCTATACTTTGGATCCATTTGTGGCTATTGAAAAAGATGGGAAGTTGTATGGATTAGGGAGTAATGATGCAGGAGCTTCATTGGTTTCTTTAGCACAGACTTTTTTACATTTTTATGAAAGAGAAGATTTAAAATATAATTTAATTATCGCCCTGACAGCAGAGGAGGAGATTTCAGGGTTTGATGGAATTGAAGCTTTATTTTCACAGTTACCCAATGTAGAATTGGCTATTGTAGGAGAGCCTACGCAGATGAATCTTGCCATTGCAGAAAAAGGACTTTTAGTCATTGATGGAGAAATGAAGGGAACTCCTTCTCATGCTGCTCATCCTAATGATGATAATGCTATTATAAAATGTATGCAGGATCTTCAGCATATTACAAATTTTAAATTCCCAAAGGTTTCAGACTATTTGGGAGAAGTTAAAATTACACTATCAGGGATTCACGCCGGAGTTCAGCATAATGTAGTTCCGGAGGCATGCAATTTCACTTTGGATGTAAGGGTTACGGATGAATATACGAATGAGGAAGCTTTTGAAATTATTCAGTCACAGATGAAATCAAACCTTACGGCAAGGTCTTTCAGGCTGAATTCTTCAAAAATAGAATTGGATCATCCTTTCGTACAGGCTGGTATAGCAATGGGAAGGACAACGTATGGATCTCCAACGTCTTCAGATCAGGCAATCATTCCCTGTACATCTGTTAAAATGGGTCCAGGGGACAGTAGGCGCTCTCACACGGCGGATGAATTTATAGAGATCAATGAAATAAAAGAGGGTATAGATATTTATATCCGGATTCTGGAAAAGGTTTTATAAGAAGGGAAGATAGAAGATGGAAGAACGAAGTTGTAGAGGTTTGTTATTAACTTTCAGCATCGAGCTTCAAAGCTTCCAGCCTAATCAAAAATGTTTTGACCCAGCATGGTAATAATGAAGTAGCAGTTTTTAATAAGATTTATGCAAAAAGAAAATTAAAAATGAAAAACTTGATTGAATGTGGAAGATGTTATAGTTTTTTCAACAAGTAGGAGATATCATGCTGAGGACAAAACAAAATAGTACGAACCTTATCCAAAATCGAATTACACAATAATATTTTAAATAAACAATTATGAAAAAGATATGGCAGAAAGATGATCTTGCCACCAATATATTAGTCAATCAGTTTACAGTAGGCAAGGACCTTGATTTCGATGAGCGATTAGCGAAATATGATGTTAAAGGTTCAATGGCGCACTGTAAAATGCTTGCAGAGGTTGGAATTATTTCCAATGAAGAATCAGTACAGATGACTTCTGTTTTGTCGATGATATTAGAAGATATTGAAAATGGAAGCTTTGAAATTGATAAAGAAGCCGAAGATATCCATTCTCAGATTGAAGCGATCCTTATTGAAAAACTAGGAGATACCGGAAAAAAGATTCACACAGCGAGATCAAGAAATGATCAGGTTTTACTGGATATTAAATTATATCTGCTGGATGAGATCCGTGAAATTGCAAGTCTTACCGATGAATTTTTCCAATTGTTGATAGGATTGGCAGAGCAGCATAAAAATGTATTGCTTCCAGGATATACCCATTTGCAGATTGCAATGCCATCATCTTTCGGATTGTGGTTTGGAGCATATGCAGAAGCATTATTGGATGATGTCGAAATGCTGTTTTCAGTCAAAAATATCATTAATAAAAATCCTTTGGGATCTGCAGCCGGATATGGTTCTTCCTTTCCGATCGATCGTGAAAGTACGACCTATAATCTTGGGTTTCAAACAATGAATTATAATGCAGTGTATGCTCAGATGACTCGAGGTAAATCTGAAAAAATGCTGGCGATGGCAATGGCTACTTTAGCAGGAACCCTTGGGAAATTCGCTTATGATGTATGTTTATATTTGAGTCAGAATTTTGATTTTATAAGCTTTCCAAAGGAATTTACAACGGGAAGCAGTATCATGCCTCATAAGAAGAATCCAGATATTTTCGAGTTGGTACGAGCGAGATGTAACAGAATTCAAGCTTTACCGAATGAACTTATTTTGTTGACCAACAATCTTCCTTCCGGCTATCACAGAGATGTGCAACTGACTAAAGAAATTCTTTTTCCAGGTATTGATTCTTTAAAGGAATGTCTTGAGATCTTAAATTATACTGTGCCTAATATTAAGGTAAGAAACGGTATTTTGGAAGAAGGAAAATATAAATACCTTTTCAGTGTAGAGAAAATTAATGAAGAGATTAAAAAAGGAAGTTCTTTCCGTGATGCTTATATCAAAGTAGGAAGAGAAATAGAGAATGATGAGTTTGAGTTCGAAATTGGAAATCTAAGTCAGACCCATCAGGGCAGCATAGGGAATCTTTGTCTGGATAAAGTAAGTTATCAGTTTAATAAATTGAAGAGTAAAATATTAGGGTAGATAGATTTCTCGTTTGTTGAAATGACAGCAGTATATTGGATTTCTGATCTGGCAAAAAGGCGAAAAGGCAAAATTGCTGAATCGCTAAATCGTAAAATAGCTAATTTGCTATTAGGCCATTATGCTATTTTGCCCTAATCTAGAGATGAGAAAAGATTTCTCCTTCGTCGAAATGACAAGTGTGGAATTTAGCAGTTTGACAAATTAGCAGTTTGCGATTTCGCTTTTTCGCCATTATGCCTTTTTGCCCAAAAAACTAATCAAGGTCAATCTTAAACTTGGTTGATTTTTTCACCTCGTGTAAGACGATGGAACTATGGTATTGTCCAATATTAGGGATGTTTGAGATCACGCTCACTGCGAAGTCGTTATAAGAGTTGATATCTTTGGCAATGATCTTCAGCATATAATCATATTCGCCGGAAAGGCTTATGATTTCCTGAACTTCATCATATTTACCAATATTCTTTTCAAAGGTTTCCAGTACTTTTTTAGATTGTTCTTTGAGACGAACGTTGCAGTAAACAACAATATTGAGTCCTAATTTTTCACGATTTAAGAGACCCACATATTTTTCAATGACTCCCTGTTTCTCCAATTGCTTGATTCGTTCATAGGTCGGAGTGAAGGTAAGACCAATCTTCTCAGAGATTTCCTTTACAGATAAAGTAGAGTCTTCCTGAATAATACTGAGAATCATTTTGTCTTTGGCGTCCATATGAGCAATTTGAATTTTAACAAAAATATTAAGAAAAAATGAGAATAAGGTGTGATTGAAGTTTTTTAATTTTTTTAGAACTTTAGTTTTGTCAATTCGGTTAATTGTTATATCTTTGCACCTAATGAATAAAAGAGTATTTATATCATTAGATTTACCGGGCGAAAGCGCCCTTTACGATATTTATTGTTATTAAGCGAAGATTTTGTCTTCGCTTTTTTTATGTACAAAAATTAAGATATTATGTTTACGATTACAGAACTAAGTACCGAGAAAATCAACAGTATACTGACAGAAGCACTGGCTTTTGCTAATGGAAAAACTGCGAAAATTGAAGGCGAAGTTTTTTGTTCAAATCTGTTTTTTGAAGACAGTACAAGAACAAAAACAAGCTTCGATGTAGCGGAAAGAAAATTGGGTTTACAGGTCGTTCCTTTTGATGCTTCACATAGCTCAGTAAATAAAGGAGAAAGTTTATACGATACCGTAAAAACTATTGAAAGTATAGGAGTGAACTTAGTCGTAATTAGAGATAAAAAAGATGGGTTCTTTGAAGAATTAAAAAATATTACTATTCCGGTGATCAATGGAGGAGACGGAAAAGGAAATCACCCGTCACAATGTATGCTGGATCTGATGACGATCTATCAGGAATTTGGAAAATTTGAAGGATTAAAAGTTGGAATCGTAGGAGATGTAAAACACAGCAGAGTAGCTAACTCAAATGCAGAAGCATTAAGAAGGCTGGGAGCTAAAGTTTATTTCTCAGGTCCTGAAGATTGGTTTGATGAAGGAGCATTAATTAATGGAACTTACCAGTCAGTAGACCAACTGATCAATGATGTAGATGTTTTAATGCTACTGAGAATTCAGCATGAAAGACACGATGCTAAAATGAGTTTCTCTGCTTCAGATTACCATAGAAAATATGGTTTGACGAAAGAAAGAGAGCAGGCGATGAAAAAAGGAGCCATCATTATGCATCCGGCACCTATCAATAGAGGAGTGGAGATAGATACTGATCTTGTAGAGTGCGAACGCTCAAGAATATTCAAGCAAATGCAAAACGGAGTTTTCGCAAGAATGGCGATACTGAAAAATGCATTGGAAGAAAAAGGATTTAAATTTAAATAATTATTGTAAAAAGTATTAATGTAAAAGGTATTCATGAAAATCGTTAGTACGTTAACACATGAATACACAATACAACAAAAATAAAAATGAAAAAGAAATTAATATTAGAATCCGGAGAGGTTTTTTACGGAGAAGGTTTCGGAGCAGAATTGGAAACAGCAGGGGAAGTAGTTTTCAATACCGGAATGACGGGATATCAGGAATTGATTTCCGACCCATCTTATTGTGGTCAGATTGTATGTATGACTTATCCGCTGATCGGAAATTATGGAATCAACCGTGATGATTATGAAAGTATTGAGCCGGCTATTAAAGGTCTTATCGTAAAAGAAATTTGCGATCTGCCATCCAATTTCCGTACTCAGATTACTTTAGATGAATTATTCAAAAAGAAAAATCTTTCAGGAATTTCAGGAATTGACACAAGAAGACTGACAAGAATTCTTCGTAACTCCGGAGTTGTGAAAGGTAAGATTGTGAATGCAGATGCAGATGAAAATACAACTGTAGCTGAATTAAAATCAACGACTTTCCCTACCAATCAGGTTGAGACGGTTTCTACAAAAACACCTTACGCCAACCCAGGAAGAGGCTTTAAAGTAGTACTTGTGGATTTCGGTTCTAAATTAGGGATCATCAGAGAACTTTCTCAAAGAAACTGCGACATCATAGTAGTGTCACATGATACAACAGCTGAGGAGATTCTATTAATGAATCCGGACGGAATCATGCTTTCAAATGGTCCTGGTGACCCTGAAGACAACCCTAAGGCTTTAGAAATGATCCAAGGTCTTTTAGGAAAAGTTCCCATCTTTGGAATATGCTTAGGACACCAATTAATAGGATTAGCTTGTGGAGCAAAAACATTCAAATTGAAGTTCGGACATAGAGGAGGAAACCACCCGGTTTTAGATTTAGAGAAAAACAAAGTTTCAATCACTTCTCAAAACCACGGTTATGCGGTAGATCAGGAAAGCCTTAAAGGAACCGATCTTATCGAAACTCACATCGCCCTAAACGACAGAACCAACGAAGGATTGAGACACAAAATCCACCCTTGCTTCTCCGTTCAGTATCACCCGGAAGCAAGCCCAGGTCCTGAAGATGCAAACTACTTGTTTGATGAGTTCATTGAATTAATGTACCAATTTAAAAATGTAACAGTTTAACAATAATCAAATGATCAATTTCGAAAACAATTCTTTAATAGAAAAAACAGTACAGTTTTCCTTAGACGTTATTGAATTTTGTGAATTATTGGAGAGTCATAAGAAATTTGTTATTGCTAAACAACTATTAAGATCTGGAACAAGTATAGGTGCCAATTCATTTGAAGCTCAGAATCCATACAGTAAAAAGGATTTTGTGAATAAAATAAAGATCGCAGCTAAGGAACTTGAAGAAACAAAATATTGGTTATACCTGTGTAAACACTCCAAAAATTATCCCTTTAATGAGAATTTGGAAACACAGATTGTAGAAATTGGAAAAATTATTTATAAAATTTTAAGTACTAGTTTATCAAAGGAGAATGGTGAATAAATATTGTTACACTGTTAAACTGATAAATTGTTACATTTTAAAAGTATTAAAAAGAAAATGGCAAAACGTACAGATATAAAAACAATTTTAGTAATCGGTTCTGGTCCTATTATCATTGGACAGGCAGCAGAATTTGATTACGCAGGAACGCAGGCTTGTTTGTCTTTGAGAGAGGAAGGCTACAAGGTAATTTTGATCAACTCAAATCCTGCGACGATTATGACGGATGTTGAGATCGCTGATAAAGTGTATATCGAGCCGATATCACTTCAGTTTGTAAGTCATATCATCAGAAAAGAACGTCCGGATGCTTTACTTCCTACACTAGGAGGTCAGACTGGATTGAATATGGCGGTAGAACTTGAGAAATCAGGGATTCTTGAAGAGTGTAAAGTTGAGGTGCTTGGAACGAAGTTATCAGCGATCAACAGAGCGGAAGACAGAGACTTATTCCGTGAGTTGATGAGAGAATTGAATGAGCCGGTTCCGGAATCTGATATTGTAAATACAGTTGAAGGAGCGCTTAATTTTGCAGAAGAGATCGGATATCCTGTAATTGTTCGTCCTGCCTTTACCATGGGTGGTACGGGAGGTGGGATCGCTTCCAATGAAATTGAATTGAAAGAGATCGCTGAATTAGGATTGAAATACAGCCCGGTTACTCAGTGTCTTATCGAAAAATCGATTGCAGGTTTCAAAGAGATCGAATACGAAGTAATGCGTGATGCAAACGACAATGCAATTGTGGTTTGTAACATGGAAAATATAGATCCGGTAGGAGTTCATACCGGGGATTCTATCGTGGTCGCTCCTTCGCAGACGCTTTCAGACAGAGAATACCAGCTATTGAGAAATGCATCGCTGAAAATCATCAGAGCATTAGGAATTGAAGGAGGATGTAACGTACAGTTAGCTTTGGATCCACACTCATTCGATTACTATATCATCGAGGTAAACCCAAGAGTTTCCAGATCATCAGCTTTAGCAAGTAAGGCAACAGGGTATCCTATTGCTAAGATTGCTGCTAAAATCGCAGTAGGACTTACACTGGATGAGATCATGAATCCGGTTACAGGAAAAACATACGCATGTTTCGAACCTGCTTTGGATTATGTGGTAACGAAATTCCCAAGATTCCCATTCGATAAATTCGAAACAGCGGACAGAAGACTTTCTACACAAATGAAAGCAACCGGAGAGGTAATGGCAATTGGAAGAAACTTCGAAGAGTCTTTACAAAAGGCTATCCGCTCTTTAGAAACAGGGATCAGACATTTAGGATTAAAGAAAAAGCAGGCTGAAGCGCTTACAGAAGAGGAAATCGAAAGAAGAATCAGAGTTTGTGATGATGAAAGATTATTTATCATTGGAGATGCTTTAAGAAGAGGATATGACTGGGAGCAAATCGTAGAATGGAGTAAGATTGATAAATTCTTTATCTGGAAAATCAAAAAACTAATTGATTTCGAAAAAGTAATCGCAAATAATAAATTCGATAAAGAAATTCTTATCCAAGCTAAAAAACTAGGATTTGCAGACCTAAATATCGCTCACCTTTGGGAGGTAACACAACGTGAGGTTTTCAATTTCAGAAAAGAAAACGGAGTGATGCCGGTATACAAAATGGTAGATACCTGTGCTGCAGAATTCGAAAGTGAAACTCCATATTTCTATGGAACTTATGAAGAGGAAAATGAAAGTGTAGTTACTGATAAAGAAAAGATCATCGTTCTGGGTTCAGGACCTATCAGAATCGGACAGGGAGTTGAATTTGATTATGCAACAGTACACTCAGTTTGGGCGATCAAAGAAATGGGTTATGAAGCGATTATTATCAACAATAACCCGGAGACTGTATCTACAGACTTCTCGATCTCAGATAAGCTTTACTTTGAGCCTTTAACAGAAGAAGATGTAATGAACATCATCGAGCTGGAAAAACCAACAGGAGTAGTGGTACAGTTTGGAGGACAGACTGCTATCAACCTTGCTGATAAATTAGCAAGCCATGGAGTGAAGATTTTAGGAACTTCATTAGAAGATCTTGACCGAGCGGAAAACAGAGATAAGTTTGAAAAAGCACTTCAGGAAATGGGAATTCCTCAACCTTTAGGAAAAACTTCAACATCAAAAGAAGAAGCGATAAAAATTGCCAACGAAATTGGTTATCCTGTTTTAGTACGTCCTAGCTACGTATTAGGAGGGAGAGCAATGGAAATTGTATACACAGAAGCAGAATTAGCACACTATATGGAATTTGCGGTAGATGCGAGCCCGGAACACCCGGTATTGGTTGACCGCTACATCACCGGAAAAGAAGTGGAAGTAGATGCTATCTGCGACGGAGAAACGGTAGTTATCCCGGGAATTATGGAACACATCGAAAGAGCAGGGGTTCACTCCGGAGACTCTATCGCAGTGTATCCACCGCAGAATGTTTCTCAAAAAGAAATTGATACATTGGTTGATTATACACAAAGACTGGCAAAAGGCCTGAATGTGATCGGACTAATGAATATCCAATATGTTCTTTTCGAAGGAAATGTATTTGTAATCGAAGTGAATCCACGTTCATCAAGAACGGT
The DNA here is from genome assembly GCF_016595215.1 of Chryseobacterium paridis. GTDB lineage: Bacteria > Bacteroidota > Bacteroidia > Flavobacteriales > Weeksellaceae > Chryseobacterium > Chryseobacterium paridis. The sequence continues at coordinate 226,766 of NZ_JAENHK010000008.1, forward strand.
TCCTTTCCTTTCAAAAATTACAGATGTACCGATGGCTAACCTTGCAACAAAAGCTATTTTAGGTCAAAAGCTGAAAGATCTAGGATATCAAAACGGACTGGTTCCAAACAAAGAAGGAGTATTTGTAAAAGTTCCTGTGTTCTCTTTCTCAAAACTAACAAAAGTAGATATCTCTCTGGGACCAGAAATGAAATCAACAGGAGAGGTTATGGGGAAAGATACCACTTTAGAGAAAGCTCTTTATAAAGGACTGATTGCTGCAGGAAGAAAAGTTCCGATGCACGGATCTATCCTTTTCACAGTAGCCGATAAGCATAAAGAAGAAGCTGCTGATCTGGCTGCAAGATTCCATGAAGTTGGATTCAGAATCTGGGCAACAGAGGGAACAGCTAAATTCTTTGAAGAAAAAGGAATTCCTTGTAAAATAGGATACAAAATCGGAGAAGAAAGTGTCAACCTTATCGACCTGATCCAAAAAGGAAAAGTACAGTATGTAGTAAACACTATGACGAAAGGAAAACAAGTTGAAAGAGATGGTTTCCAGATCAGAAGAATGAGTGTTGAAAATGGAGTACCATGTTTAACTTCAATGGATACTGTGGAAGCTATTTTGAAAGTAATCGAAAGCATGACTTTTAAAATGGATGCGATGTAATTCTTAAAGAATAAATATACTTCAAAACCTCGTAAGGAAACTTGCGAGGTTTTTTAATGAAAATTGAATTATTTGCATAATTTAGACAGAAGCAAAAAGTTGGAAATACATTCATAAAGGAGGTAACTAAAAACTATTTTCAAACACTTTTATAAAAATGAAATTTTTAAAATATTTTTTACTGTTTGTTTTTCTTATTTTATTAGGGATAATTCTTTATTTCTATATTACTGTTTATTCAAAGCTTACTCCAGCGACAGTTGATTCGAACATTCGAAGCGAAAAGATATTTCGGGTAATGGATATGCAAAAGGAAATTATTAATGGAACCGAGATTAATGATTCAATCCCAGGAAAGAAAAGTTCAAGCGTTATATTTTATGCAGATAAAAGACCTGAGACAAAGGAAGAGTTAGAAATGGCTAATTTCAATAATTGCAGAGCAATAAAGTGGCAGGGAAAAACCAGAATTAGAATTGGATTTAGTTCAGGATTTAGTGGTGGTGGCTATGCTATAGATTATGTATTGGGAAGATTTAAATTGAAGCCATATTCTTTTACTGATGTAGTTCCGGATAACATTAAAGAACCAAAATATAAAATATTAAAACAAGATGTAACTGTAGACAAATTTTATTATAAAGTAGGAGATAGCATATATGGTAAAATAGACTTTATAATGGAAAGTGAGGATTTTCCCCCGAAAAAAATATTGATTTATGGGAATGGATATTTTAGAACAAAACTGGAAGAATAATTGTGCTGCTCTACAGAAGTGCATTCCAGATAATGTGAGAAGAATCTAGCAAAGAGAGTAATCTTAAAAATTATTATTAAAAATGAAAACAATTGACAAACTTGCCTGGATAGAAATAAAAGACAAATCAATTCTCTCTACGAAAAGTTATGGAAAGGAGAAGTATTATATTCCAGGTGGTAAAAGAGAAGCTGGAGAAACAGATGAACAAGCACTAATTCGAGAAATTTATGAAGAACTAAGTGTTACAATTGATCATAATTCATTGAATTATATTGGAACTTTTGAGGCACAGGCACACGGGCATCCCGAGGGAGTAAAAGTAAGAATGACTTGTTATTCGGGTAACTATCTAGGAGAGTTAAAAGCAAGTTCTGAAATTGAAGAAATAAGATGGCTTACATATTCTGACAAAGACAAGATCTCAGACGTTGATAAATTGATTTTTGACCACTTAAAACAAAATAACAATATTTGAAAATATTATTGTTGAGTGAATAAAATCGATGTGATTAAATATTAATTCTATCAAGTTTTTATGAGATCATTTTAAAAATAAATAATATCTGCTGATTTATTTATAAATTAGAGCGTTAAAATTCAAGCTGTTAATAATATTAAGAAAGAACAGTTGGAAATTTCACCAAATTAAAAAGTAACCATGGCAGAATATCACGCAAAATCAAGCAATTCTTTATCTTTTGAGATAACAAGAGGTGATCAGTTAATTGGTAGACTTGTCTACAAAAGTTGGTTTAAGTTTAATGCTGAAGTAGAAATTGTGGATAATCTAACATACCAGATTGAGCCGAAAGGTTTTTGGGGAACAACCATTGAAGTAAAAGATCACGAAAGAGTTTTGCTAAAATTTCGAATGAACTGGAATGGCGAAATTGTTGTGCAGACCTACTTTAATAGTTTAAAGAAAAGCTATGTTTTTAAGCATAGAGGTATTTTTAAAGAATCGTTTGTATTAGCTGATGAGGAAGGAATTGAGTTTTTAGTGATGAAGCCGGATCTGAGATGGAGTACAATGAATTATGAATATCAGATCACTACATCTCCAGCCTTTGATACGCTTTCCAATAAAGAATTATTGCTGATCAATTCATTGCATTGTGCTAATTATTACATGTCCATGATCATGTCATCAGTTGTGTAGCCACATGAAAAGAGAAAAACATGGATTCCGAATTTGATAGTATTCTCAATCATTTCAGTCAATATATTAAAGTAAGTGATGCCTTTAAGAAAGAACTTTTGGAGAGAATTTCCTATAAGACTTTCGAGAAAGGTGATCTGCTACAGGATGCTGATAAGATCTGTACAGAAAGTCATTTTATTCTGAATGGTTTGACCAGAACCTATTACCTTAAAGATGGAATGGAGATCAGCGAGTATTTTTCCTGTGAAAATGAATGGATCAATTCTCCTAAAAGCTTTATAGAGCGCACAAAAGATATTTATTATATTGATTGCCTCGAAAAAACTCACACCTTTTGCCTGAAAATAAATGATCTGGGCTATTTATTTGACCATTTTCCTGAAATGGAACGGTATGCAAGATTATCCATGGGAAGTGTGTTTGGACACCTGATGGAGAGAATTACCTCTCAAAGATTTACTACTGCTAAAGAAAAATATGAACATTTTCTTACAACCTATAAAGGAGTTTATCACAGAATCCCACTAGGTATGGTTGCATCCTATTTGGGAATTACTCAATCCACACTCAGCAGATTAAGAGCTGGAAAGTAGTTTTTGATCTAGAGCAAAAATAATTCAGAATGTCCGGGATATTTTTGTAAAAAAAAACAATGAAACTACTTTTTAAAATTTTCTTTCTCATGGCTTTCTCATATTCACAATTGAAAGCCCAGGATACGATCCAATCAAAAAATACCGATGCTATTTTATATAAGCCTTCAAAAAATATCCGCGGCCTTGTGGTTGGGCTTGGAGGTTCAGAAGGAGGAAATGCATGGGCATCAAAACGCTGGCAAAACGTAAGAAATCAACTTTTAGATAGGGGATATGCTTTTCTGGCACTGGCCTATTTTGGGTCCCGACATTCTCCTAAACAGCTTAATAAAATTGAAATTCAGAATGTTTATACTATGATAAGCAAGGTGAAGAATATGCTTCCAGTCTCTAAAATAGCTATTATTGGTGGATCGAGAGGTGCTGATCTTGCCCTTCTGCTAGGAAGTTATTATTCTGATGTTTCGTGCATTATTGGTCTTTCTCCAAGCCATGCTGTTTTTCCGGGAAATACAGATCATTTCTCAACATCCAGCTGGACTTATGAAGGTGGGGAACTTCCTTTTGTTCCTGTGAATGAAGAGGCCGTTCCTTTTATGATGAAAGGACAGATAAGAAAAGCATTTGAAGCTATGTTGCAGGATAAAACATCCGAACAGAAATCACTTATAAAAGTTGAAAATATCAAGGCTCCCATTTTGCTAATGTCCGGAACTGAAGACGAAATTTGTCCTTCCTCAGAAATGGCGGATAAGATGATACAAAGGCTTAAGGACAGTGGTTCTAAATATCATTATGAACATATAAAATGGGAAGGTGGACATGCTGAACCTTACAAGCATTTTGATAAGGTTCTTTATTTTCTTCAAAATAATTTTGATTAAACAATGAAATAAGGAAGAGAATTAGGCTTTTAAAATAATCAAGAGCTTCCTCCTGTCGTCAAAATGTATATCTTTAGAAAGTAAAAATTAATAATTAAACACTAAATGACGAAACATCAGCAAAGAGTATCAAGCGTCTACCATTTTTTCGATAATAAAGATACTGTCCTTGGATTCCGTAAATTGCTCGATTGTGCAATGGATACCCAGAATATGGTCATTTATCAGGAAGCTATTGCCTTGACAGACTGGAAAGAACAACATCAGGATCAGACGGAAGAATTTATTGAAAAGTCCAAAGCTCTCCTCCAAAAAATCGAACAAGTTTCCGTTTCCGAATATCCAATAGAAAAATCTGTACTTCGCGCATCCAATATATCAAAGTCTTATGGAAGCAATAGGTTTTCCTTAGGGCCTGTTTCTTTGGAAATTAATAAAGGACAGGTATATGGTCTGGTAGGGGAAAATGGAAATGGGAAAACAACGCTTTTAAGAATATTGGCAAAAGAAATCTCCTATAATCAGGGGCAGTTGCAATATTCTTTTAATGAAGAACCCAAAAATGAATATGATCTCCGCACAAAACTGGTATATATTCCACAAAGGACAGCAAAATGGTATGGAAGCCTTAAAGATAATCTGAAATTTGTTCTGGCAAACTATGGAGTGAGTCCTGAAGAAAATGAAACCAGAACACTGATGATGATTGCCCGTTTGGGTTTATGGAATTATAAGCATCTGAAATGGAGCGAACTTTCCTCAGGATATAAAATGCGCTTTGAATTGGCACGTACACTGCTTCGAAAGCCTGAAATTCTATTATTGGATGAACCACTGGCTAATCTTGACGTGGTGGCTCAGCAGGTGATTCTGGAAGATTTAAAAGCGATTGCTAATTCGGTGAATAACCCAATTGCTTTAATTTTAAGTTCTCAGCAACTGTATGAGGTAGAAAAGGTTTCGGATAAAGTGATTTTCCTTAAAAACGGACAGTATAAAGATAATTCTGATCTCAAAAATGACGAAGAAAACCACCTGATCATTGAGATAGATACGCCAACCTCAAGAGAAGAACTTTTAGAAGTTTTTAAAGCTTTACAATTGGAAAAACTCAATTTTAACGGTGGAGTTTATGTCGCCTACTTTTCAGTAAAAACAGAATTTTATGATGTAATGGCTGCATTAGGAAATGCTAAAACCGACATCGTCTATATCCGTAATATCTCATCTTCCACAAGAAGATTTTTCGTTAGTTAATCTTCTTTAATTCGATCACAATGCAAAAAATACATCAATTCAATCAATATCTGCTGGAGCGATATCCAACCATCTGGAACACGAAGATCATATGGATGCTTCTGGTAAGTGTTCTTATTCATATTCTTTTTTTCGTAATAGGGTACTGTTCTCACATGGATCCCCGCTCACTTCAAACCTACAGTGTAAAAGATGATTACTTTAAAAATGGGGTTATTTTCATCCATCTTATTATATCTATTTTAATGATTGTCGGTTGGCTGATTACAATGTTCAGGAATAATGCCTTTAAGAATTTTTATCCTACTTCAAAAGGGAAATTATTTGGACAATTTGTTCAGTATTTTATTATCCTTTTTGCATGTACTACTTTCTATTTTTCTTATATGGTAGGATTCAAGATGTTTATCAACCATCAATATCCTGATCAGCAATTAGAAAAGAGTGTAGATATTATTAACAGGGCAGCACCTTTCCTTTCTCAGGAACTTGAACCTTATGCACTAAACAACAGAAAGTATCCTGCTGTATTCGCCGATTTATTCTGCGAAACGGATATCAATAAAATAAATACAAATAAAAAGTATTTCATCTATTATAACAGGGTTTATCAGTTTTACTCCGTATACTCTAAGGTTTCTGATAAACTGGACAGAGAGGGAAATTCTATCATACCTGAACCTGAGAAAACGAATAAGACACCCGTTGCCTATTCAGAGCTGAAGGGAGATCAGACTACATTTTATTTCAAAAAAGATGTGGTGGATCTGTCACCATATATCAAAACAACTGGTCTGAGCTATTACAATTTTTCTGATATCTTTTATGATAATAGCCCCAAAGGAGCTCATTATCTGAACCAGAAATATGGTGAGTATCCGGAAGAAAGTTATACGAATAAAGCATACAAACAGAAAGCATTTGAAATTAATCAAAAAACGAGTGAGCTTTTGAATAAAGGCAACTCTGCAGAACTGGAAAGTTTACTTTCCGATTTTTTGAAAATAGCCGAAGCATATAAGATACAAACGAATCTTCAGGCAAAAGAATGGACCAAAATGATCTATTCTTCTCAAAATAATAATTTCCAGCCTGCCTATTTTATCAATAAAGTAAAAAGTAATAATGGAACCTATGATTCTACTCTTCCAAAGGAATATATGGACGATTCCACGGTAGCTGTTACCGAGGCAGCTATTGCAGAAAATGGAAACATTGTTCGGGACTCAATAGCAATAAGTGTTCTGAATCCCGAGATCAATCAACAGGTTTCTCCAGAGAAATACTTTAAAAATAACCTTACAGACTATTATTTTTACACAGACTCTCTAAAAGATGTGCTGAACAACATTAACACCATAAAGAACTTTGATTTCTTTTCAGAGAACGTTCATATCTATCTATGGATCGCTTTTTTCCTTGCTGCTTTTATTTTTAGTTTCAGAATTGTTGGATTGCGATCGTTATTATTTAGTGTCATAAGCACTGGTGTATTGATTCTGGCTATTACATTATTATCTGTTTTATACTCTTTTTCATTGAGAGGAAAAGGGGAATTTTTTGCCTCTTATTTCACGTTATTTATTTCTGCGATTATTCTTATCGTTCCCCTATTTATGATGAGAAAAGCAGGGAAAATGATCTCTTCCATTTTCCTTACAATTTCAATGACAGGGTTTGCTCTGTTTGTATTTTTGATCTTTGGAATTATTAGTCTTCATCAGAAGGAAAACTGTATGACTACACTCACTGGAAACTCTTATATAGATTGCCCTACGATTATTGATACGATAGGTCTTAATTTAAGCTATATCATTTTGGTATGCAGTTTTATATTTATGTATTTGTATACCTCAATTCTCCAAAAGTGGAAGGCAATGCCTCAATAGATTAAACCAGATAAAAAATCCTCACTTTAATACAAGTGAGGATTTTTATTTTTTACTTTATCTTATAATAAGGTGTCGAAAAATATTGACTAGGTTTTATGTAGGCCGTTTTCCTGTCAGCATCAAAAATCCAGATAAACCTTCGTAACATGTCAGCTGCGAAATAGCTTACTTTTTGCGTTTTAAGATCTCCGGCAAAGAATCCTGCAGAAACATTTTTCATTGTTATACTTCCTATTTTAAACTGAGATAAAATACCTTGTTTGGTGATTACACTTTTACCACTAGAATTCTTTAATGTTTTCTCACCCGTAACCTGAAGTTTTTTATTCAATTCATGATCTTCTGCAAATTGATTATTATAGAGGAGTCCGCCTGAATATCCGGATTGGAGGAGGAAATGACCTTCAATACCTATTCCGTCAATAAAATTATCTGCATTAATGAATAACTGATCTCTTTCCGGATATAATTGAATGGCCTGATATCCTTTTACGTCAGGCAGTTGGTCATAAATCACAAATTTATTATTATCATAATCAATCTTGAAAACTTTTCCTGAAAAGACTCCTGTTCCAAACTTTCCATCTGCTTCATGTCCTGTTAATTCATTATCAAAGAATCGGACATTTTTGGTGACTACTTTTCCTAATTGTAGGGTATTGTTTTCGCTTATCTCGTCCTTATTAAAAATAATATGATCTGTTTTTCTTTTTCTTTCCGGAGAAATGGAAGCATCACCCATTGCAATCTGAAACATCAGATCCAGAGAATCTTTATCATTTACCAAAGCTTTAACAATGATATTATTGTATGGAGTGAGTCTAAAAGGAATTATTTCCTGTGCCTGAACTATAATACAATAGGAAAGCAGAAGAAATAAAATGTTAAGTTTTGTAAGCATCAGTAAAATGGGTATTGGTTGAAACTTTAAGTGTAGAAAATTACCTTTTATTTTTGAAATGCAAAAGGACACAAAAATACTTGTCCATTTTTCGGTTGCAGTACAGATTTTCTGTATTTAAATTTGTAAGAAAAAACATGAACAATTTTAAATTTGAAGCACTGAATGATTTGGATTTTGCTTACTTGAATCACTTATCAGAAGTTGAACTTGCAGAAAAAAATATTAAGAAATTAACAGTAGATAAATTTCCTGGTTTTCCGTGCAGGGTTACTTTAGAAGATGCAAAAGTGGGCGAACATGTTTTCCTTCTTAATTACGATTTTCACAATGTCAATTCTCCATATAAAGCAAGCGGACCTATTTTTGTGAGAATAGACCACCCAACAAAAATGTATGAGATTAATGAAGTTCCCATAATGTTTAACCATAGACTTCTTTCTGCTCGCGGTTATACGAAAGATGGGATGATGTTTTTTGCAGATGTTTTCGAAGGAAAATTTTTGAAAGAAAACATTCAGGAGATTTTTGAAAATCCGGAAATCGAGTATGTGCACATTCACAATGCGAAACCAGGATGTTTTAATTGTGTTGTAAAAAGAGCATAAAAATACTTGTCCATTTTTCGGTTGCAAAATAAACTATACTCTTATTAACTTTATAAAAAAATAACAATGACAAATATTCAAATTTTTAGAGATCTGCATACAAATGATGACCTTTTATTAGTAGGAAATGTATGGAATGTACAAAGTGCCAAAATATATGAGCAATTAGGCTACAAAGCATTAGCAACTTCAAGTTCCGCAGTCGCTAATAGTTTAGGTTATCAAGACGGAGAAGAAATGAGTTTTGATGAATACTATTACATAGTTGAAAGAATCATAAAGTCGGTGAAGATTCCTTTATCTGTTGATTTAGAAGGAGGTTATGGAAATACGAGTGATCAGGTTATTTCAAATATTTCAAAATTAGCTGCAATAGGTGTTGTGGGTATTAATATTGAAGACAGCGTGGTTATCGACGGAGCCAGAAGGCTATTAACTCAGGAAGAATTATATGAAAAGTTTCAACCCATTATGGCTGGATTAAAAGAAAAGCATATTGAGATTTTCGTCAATTTCAGAACAGACCCATTTTTGTTGGGGATTGAAAATCCTGTTGAAGAAACACTACAAAGGATCACAATCTTTGAAAAATTAGGAGTGGATGGAATTTTTGTTCCTTGTATTACTTCTGAAAATGATATTAAAACCATTGTGAATGCTACAGAAACACCAGTTAATGTAATGTGTATGCCGGATTTACCCAATTTTGAGATCCTTAAAAATTTAGGAGTTAAAAGAATTTCTTCAGGTAATTTTTTAAATGGATATATTTATAATCGTTTGGAAGATGCAGGGCGTGAAGTTCTTGCAAAACAAAGTTTTTCACCCATATTTATGTAATCATGAGACTTACGGAAGATAGAATGTATCAAGCTTCCCTAGATAAAGATTCTACATTTGAAGGATCCTACTGGATGGCAGTAAAGACGACAGGAATATTCTGCCGGCCCACCTGTACTGCCCGAAAACCTAAAAGAGAAAATGTAGAATTTTTTTTAGATACTAAAGAAGCTATTCAACATGGTTATAGAGCTTGTAAAGTATGTAAACCACTTGAAAAACTGAATGAAACACCTTCCTACATTCGAGAACTATTGAATGAACTGATGCTTGATGAATCTCTGAAGATTAAAGACGCTGATCTGGTGGCAAGGAATATTGAGCCTGTAACAGTTCGCCGTTGGTTTCTTAAAAATCATGGAATTACATTTCAGGCATTTCAGAGAAAAATAAGAATGAATAAAGCTTTCAAAAGGATAAAAAGTGGTGAAAGTATTATAACTGCTGCGATCGATTCAGGATATGAAAGTTTAAGCGGATTTAATGAACGTTTTAAAAATATAGTAGGTGTTTCACCTAAACACACAAAGATGCAAGGAATAATTGATCTTAAAAGAATTGAGACGCCACTGGGAACCATGTTTGCCTGTGCTGTAGAAGAAGGAATCTGCCTGCTTGAATTTACGGATCGCAAAAATATGGAAAGGCAATTTGCCTCACTGTCAAAAGCACTCAATGCAGAGATTGTTCAGGGAGAGAACAAACACTTTCAACAACTAGAAAGAGAGCTCCAGGAGTATTTTGAAGGAAAGCGGAAAACTTTTGATGTTCCCTTATATATCACAGGAACAGAATTTCAGGAAAAAGTATGGCAGCTTTTGTGCGAAATCCCAATGGGAGAAACACGAACGTACAAACAACAGTCGGAGTTTTTAGGAAATCCAAAAGCTATACGAGCGGTGGGAACAGCTAATGGAATCAATAAAATTGCTATTTTGGTTCCGTGCCACCGTGTGATTGGCTCCAATGGTGACCTGATAGGATATGCAGGAGGAATCTGGAGAAAGCAAAAATTATTAGAATTAGAGAAAGCGATATTATTCTGATTTTATTTAAATTTATAGATCGTAATAAACGAAAGTTTCGAATCTATGAGTTCTATAAATATCATCCAGACACTGATTGATGCTGATCTTTTTCAAACCCAGAAAACCATTCAGCGGTATCAGTTTCTAAAAATAAAAGGAGAGACCGATACCAATGTTTATTTTGTAGAAGAGGGGAGTGTCCGAATTTTTATTATGGATGGAGATGAAGAGCGGATTATCCGTTTTGGGTACAAAGATAATATCATTGTTTCTCTAGATTCATTTTTGTCAGAAAAGCCATCGGATTTCTATATCCAGGCTATTAAGAAGACCACGGTGAAGATAGCTTCAAAGAAGGCTTTTTATGATTTTATCCAATCAAATGATGAACATTTGAAGCTATGGACCTTTATATTAGAAGATCTGGTTTTACAGCAGGTTGAAAGAGAAAAAGATCTTTTGATCAATTCGCCAAAAGAACGTTTTGAAAGAGTTTTAAAAAGAAGTCCAAAACTTTTTCAGGAAATCCCGAATAAATACATTGCCAATTACCTTAGAATGAGTCCTGAAACTTTATCCAGATTAAAAAAATCTTGAGTTCAATCAATATTTAGAAATCAGTAAATGCAGAGATTTGCATAAAAAGAATCAATGAAAATTTCTTCTTCACAATTAATAGCTGAATTAAAAAATATTACACAAAACAATATTCAATACGTAGAAACGCTTTTACAGAAAACAGATCGTGAGCTTAATCACAGAGTATCTGAAAATTCCTGGAGCATACTGGAATGTATTGAACATCTTAATCTATATGGTCATTTCTATATTCCTGAAATTTCCAAGAGAATTCAAGCCTCAACAAGTTCTCCAAAATCAACTTTTTCACCTGGAATATTAGGAAACTATTTTGCAAAAATGATGCTGCCCAAAGAAAAACCGAATCCAATGAAAACGCTTAAAACTATGAATCCAATCCATAGTAAATTAGATAAAGAAGTATTGAATGAGTTTATCAAACAACAGCAGCAATTATTAATTCTGTTAGATCAATCAAAAAATATAAATCTGGAAAAAATCAAAACCAGTATCAGTATCTCAAAGCTGATCAAACTGAAATTAGGAGATACTTTACGCTTTGTAATTTATCATCATATCAGGCATATTGGACAAGCGAAAAGAATCTTGAAAAACGCTTAGGATTTTTATGAAAAGGAATTGGGTGGGTGGAAAATTTATTGGAAATCAGGAAGATTATTTTGTTTTGATTTCGTACTTTTAGGCAAAAATTTACACGTGAAGAAATTACTATTCGCAGTTTGCCTGTCAGCCTCAGCTTTAAGTTTTGCTCAGGATTATTCTGTACCAGCAGCAAGTCCGCGTCAAAAAGTGGAACAACAATTCTCTATGTCTAAAATTAGCATCGATTACGGAAGACCTGGAGTAAAAGGTCGTAAAATTTTCGGAGAACTGGTTCCTTATGGACAAGTTTGGAGAGCTGGAGCTAACTCATCTACAAAAATTACTTTTGGACAAGCTGTTAATTTTGGAGGAAAGACTGTTCCAGCAGGAACATATGGTTTGTTTATCGTTCCGACAGAAAAGGAATGGAAAGTTATATTAAATAAAGATTTCCAACAATGGGGAGCTTATACTTATGATCCAAAACAGGATGTAGTAGATGTTACTGTACCTGTTAATACATTAGCAGACAAGCAAGAGTGGTTTGAAATTACCCTAAATCCTACAGATGAAAACTCTGGAAACTTAGTGATTAAATGGGATATGAATCAGGCAGAAGTAGCGTTGAAACCTGCAAAATTAGATGCCGTGATCAAAATTTCAGATAAACTGAAAGAAATCAAAAAAATAGAAACTGACGCTGCTAAAACCAAAAGCTAAGACAATGAATTTTTCTATTCAATCTATTTTAGAAGATAACGAATTTCAATTAATCCCCTTAATACAAGGGGATTTTGAATCTATATACGAAGTGGCTTCCGATCCCAGAGTTTGGGAGCAACATCCCAATAAAGACCGCTACAAAAGAGAAGTTTTTGAAAATTTTTTTAAAGGAGCAATAGAAAGTGAAGGCGCTTTTAAAATTATAGATAAAGCTTCTGGAGATGTACTGGGAAGCAGCCGTTATTATAATTTTGACGAAAAAGAGAACAGCATTTTTATCGGATATACTTTTTATGGGACAAAATGCTGGGGGAAAGGGATAAATCCAAGAGTGAAAAAGTTGATGCTGGATTATATTTTCCAATATGTAGACAAAGTTCATTTTCATGTAGGAAAAGAGAATATACGCTCACAGGTTGCTATGGAAAGGTTAGGCGGAGATAAAATCGGAGAAGAGGAAGTTGCTTATTTTGCAGAACCTACCAGAACGAATTTTGTATATGAAATTAAAAAAGAAAACTGGCTGAAATGAAAAAGTATAAAATTCAGAAATCTCCTTTTGTAGTTCCTACCACAGATGGAAAACTGATTGAGGAGCACTGGGGAAATTCCACCCAAAATTCCAATGTATCCATTGCTCATATGGTGGCTCCTCCTGATTGGAGCGAGCCTCATCAGACTCCTCAGTTTGATGAATTCACAATTATTATTTCAGGTAAAAAACAATTCGAAATAGATGGAGAGGTAATCACATTAGAAAAGGGACAAAGTATCCTGGTAGAGAAAGGAGCAAGGGTGCAATACAGCAATCCTTTTACAGAGTCTTGTGAATATATTGCTATTTGTCTTCCTGCTTTTTCCATTGATCTTGTGAATAGAGAGGAAGAGTAGTTTGTGGGTTAGTTGAAAGTTGAAAATGGAGAGTTGAGAATGGGGGTGTTTGGTGAGGGAGTTTGAGTGTTTGAGAGTATGAGAGTATGAGTGTTTGAGAGTATGAGTGTTGTGTGTTGTGTGTTGTGTGTTTGAGAGTGTGAGTGGGGGGAATTAGAAGTTTTGTGGTTTAAGAGAAAGATTTAACTTAAAATAGCTATAACCAACTATTGTCATTCAGAGCGAAACGAAGTGTAGCGTGGAATCTCTGCACTGTTATACTCATCAATAAAACAATCATAAAATTCACAAAAGCTTTTAAACACCTTAGCCATTTTAAGTTTAATACTTGCTGCTGCATAAAAAGAACACCTAAGTTTTAAAGATTTCACACAGCAAAGGCTCTCATCAGTATTTAATAAAGCGCTATTTTTTGACAGATAGATTTACCACCGAGCTTGTCAGAGCGAAACGCAGTGAGGCGTGGAATCTGTCTAACGCATCAATGTAACAAATTTGAATATGATAATTCAATAATTGTTACATTGATACATTGTTATATTAAAAAAAATTACTTCAGAACCTCGTTCAAAAACATCAGTGTATGTTTCCAGGCTCTTTTAGCCATTACTTCATTGTAATCAGGAGATTTAGGATCCGTAAAAGTGTGTTTTGAATGAGCATAGGTTATAATTTGCCAGTCAGCAGCTCCTTCATTCATTTCCTTGATCAGATTATCATAATCCTGTTGAGTAACACCCTTGTCATCGGCTGGATTTTCAATCAACATCTTCGTTGATATGGGACCATTTTTTCTTGTCTGGTCCTTACCAATACTTCCATGAATAGAAACAACACCTGCTACAGGCATATTGGCTCTTGCAACTTCTAAGGCTCCGGTTCCTCCAAAACAATATCCGATAACGGCAAATTTCGTAGCACCATTTTTCTTCAATTGTTCTAATGCTAATGAAATACGTTTCTGATACTCTGTATAGTTTTGCTTGTAATGCCCGGATGCTTTTCCAGCTGCATCACTGTCAGCAGGAATATGACCCTCACCATAGATATCAGCAACAAAAGCAATATAACCTTGTTTTTCAAGTTCTATAGCTGCGGTTTTAGCCTCATCATCAATTCCTTTCCAGGCTGGTAGGATCAATACTCCCGGAAGCTTTTTTCCCGCATTAGAGGTTACCAGTCCATTCAGTTTTTGCGAACCGTCCTGATAGGAAACTGATTTTAAGTTTTGACTGAATAAAGTTCCTGATATCATAAAAATCGTAGTTAATAAAATTGAACGTATCATAGCGTAATTATTAATTGTTATTGAATATAAAAATGAATTTATTAGAATGATATATTTGTTTAATCATTGTAAGAATTAACTTTATAAATTAATTGAAATTTTATAGAGTTATTCTTAGATTTTGGATATTTTTCTTTATTAACTTTCTTTTCGAATATCTTCATGATATCTAAATCTAAATCATCCATTACAGCAAACTGAATATCATTTTTCTTTGTATTTAGCTCAAATTGAACCATTATCTTTCCTGATTTTTTTGAGTTTTTGAATAGGTCATTAAAAATTTTATCAGTTTTGCTTACTACTTCTGATATATCTTTAGTAGATACAGAACCTTCAAAATCTGCGTTTGAACTTAAAAGGATAACCTTTTCTAATTTGGTCTCTTTCTCACCACGTGAGGCATTATTTATTTCTTTGCCATCCTGATAAGTTTTAAAACCATGTTCAGTTTGATAAGTTTTATTTTCGATAGGATTGTAATAAGATTGTTTATTTTCATTGAATTGAGAATAAACTTTTGATGTTAGGAAGAAAAGTAGGACAAGAGCAATCTTTATTTTCATTATTTTTTTCGGTTGAGATTTCAAAATAGGATATGTAAAATTGATTTTAACAATAAGATTTTATTTAGTGGTTAAGGTCATAAGATTGTTTCACCTTCAATTCACAATGAGAGAGATAAAAAATCCTCATCTAAATTAATGAAATAACTTACAATGAGGAGTAATAAAATACTATTAATTAGATTTTTATCAAATTCTCAATCCCAAATCAATCAGTTCCTGTTCCAGATTAGTTTTTGGAAAAACCTGAATAGTATGAAAGCCTAAGGTTTTTGCCATTTCTATATTCTTCGGATTATCATCGATGAAAACTGATTCGTCAGCTTGAATATTGTAACGTTCCAGTAATAAGTGCCAGATTTTAGGATCAGGTTTTATCAGCTTCTCTGTTCCTGAAACAACGATTTTACCTCCAAAAAGTTGGAAAAAATCATAATTTTCCAAAGCATAAGGAAAAGTTTCCTCAGACCAGTTCGTGAGTCCATAAAGGTGGTAATCTGTTTTGCTTAACTTTTTCAGTACCTCTACATTTTGTGGAATATCACTTTTCAGCATGACATGCCAATTGTCATAATAAGCTCTTAATTCTTTTTCCCAATCCGGAAATTTTTGAACCTGGATATCGGTTCCTTCCATAAGACTTCTGCCCCTGTCTTGCTCTTCATTCCATTCTGACTGGGCAATATGGGTGAGAAAGTATTCCATTTTATCATCATCATTGAAATAGGTTTTGAAAAAATATCTTGGATTCCAATCCATAAGAACGCCTCCAAAATCGAATATAATGTTCCTGATACTCATAATAACTGTTGACTTTTTATTTAAAGAAAAAAAATCCAAAGCCTACATCTTGAAAAATAAGAAGATCACATAAGACGAAAATCATAGATTTTCAAAGATTCTTATGCATTCCTTTATTGAGGCTTTAAAATTAATGTAGCTTAAATTTATAGAAATTTAAAATGATATCAGCTATCAGATGTATTTTAAAATTATGAATTATTAGTTAACTCAATAGGAGTATTGTTTTTAATCAATCAATTATCTGCTTTATAAAACTGATACTGGTCATTTTCGAAATAAGCATTAATATGTTGAAGACCATTTGTAAGGATAATTTCTTTAGCACCAATAATTGAATTGTATCGGGCGGTTTGTTCAAAAGTTTTCTCTGTTAATTTAATCTGCGGAGCCTTACACTCAATTAAAATTTTAGGCTGTGCTTTTTCTGTGATGAGCAGGTCAATTCTTTTGGTAAGACCATTTAAAACAATCTTTTTTTCTGTGATCAAAGCAGATACAGAATAAGATTTTACAGTGAGATAATAATGTATCCAATGCTGTCTTACCCATTCTTCAGGGGTAAGCAAAAGGTAAGTTTTACGAACTAAATCATAAATAAAAAACTTATCTTTGTCTTTCTTGAATTTAAAATCAAAAGTTTCCTGAAAATTCAGTTTTGGAAGTTCCATTAAAAGATGAAAGAATTAGATTTAATCCTCAAAAATATTAAAAATAAAGAAGTTTTACCGATTTATTTTTTCCACGGAGACGAACCTTATTTTATTGATGTTGCTATAAAGGCTCTTGAACACGACTTTTTGGAAGAAGATGAAAAGGCTTTTAATCAGACGGTGACCTACGGAAAAGACACTTCTTATCAGGAAGTTCTTTCATTGGCCAGACAGTTTCCTATGATGGGAGACAAGCAGGTGATCATCGTAAAAGAGGCTCAGGATTTAAAGCTTAATGAAGAAGAAAACAGAATTCTGGAAGCTTATGTAGAAAATCCGGTACCCTCAACAGTTCTGGTTTTTGCCCACAAACATAAGAAACTCGATAGCAGAAAAAAAGTAACAAAGGCCTTAGATAAAGCTAAAGCACTTTTCCTAAGTGAGTCGATCAGAGATAATAATCTTCCAAAATGGATTGCAGATGAATGTAGTCAGCTAAAAATTAAGACTGCACCCAATATTTCACACCTTTTAGCCGAATATTTAGGTAATGACCTATCCAGAATTGCCAATGAACTTGGTAAATTAAAGATCATCCTTAAAGAAGGTGAAGTTCTGGATGGAACAATTATAGAAAACCATATTGGTATCAGCAAAGAATATAACGTCTTCGAGCTTCAAAAAGCGTTGGGAACAAAGAATGCCAATGCAGCATTTAAAATTGCCCATTTTATGGGGAAGAATCCCAAGAATAATCCTTTTGTAATGATGCTTGCAAGTCTATATAACTATTTTTCAAATGTTATTATTTATCAGACAATGGCTGGACAACCCCCACAGGTTATTGCATCTCAAATGGGTATTAATCCTTATTTTATCAAAGATTTTGCAGAAAGTGCCAGGTTATATCCTTTAAAACATGCGACGAGAGTCATTTCTATTTTAAGAGAATTTGATATGAAAGGAAAAGGGTTGGGAGCTGTGAATATGAGCGAAGCAGAATTGATCAAGGAATTGGTATATAAGATTATCCATGTGGATAAGTTTAAGATGAAAGTTTGAGTTAGTTGAAAGTGGAGAGTTGAAAGTTGAAAGTGAAGAGTTGCGAGGTTCGGGCTTCGGAGTTTGAGATTCGAGTTGCCAGGTCGGGATTCGGGTTGTAGGTTTGGTTAAAGGGTGAAGGTTTTCTATTATTGGCTGAGATAAAAGCAATTTTACCTTTTCGCGATTTTGCAATTTTACAAAACTAAGAAATAGAAGATTGCTCGTTTCTACCTATGTAAAAGCGATTTCGCGATTCAGCAATTTTGCAATTTCACGATTTAGCAATTTCACCTCTCGTACCTCGAAACCCGCATCCCGAAACAGATAATGTTCTCATCGACAACCGACATATTGATTATTGACAAGTATCATTAAAATTCCTTTAATAAAACATTAAAAATTACGAAATTAGCGAACTTTAATTTTAATCTTTTTGAAAAGTAAATTATGGAGCAAAACATTTTAGATTGTGTAATAGTTGGATCAGGGCCATCTGGATTCACAGCGGCAATTTATGCAGCAAGAGCAGATCTGAAACCTGAATTGTATACGGGTTTAGAGCCAGGCGGACAATTAACAACAACAACGGAGGTTGATAACTTTCCCGGATATCCTGCAGGTATTACAGGTCCTGAAATGATGATGGATTTGCAAAAACAGGCAGAAAGATTTGATACCAAAGTTCATTATGAAATGATCACGAAAGTGGAATTTTCTAAAGAAGTTGGAGGTGTTCATAAACTATTCGCTGGAAACAAAGAGATCTTAGCAAAAACGGTAATTATTTCAACGGGAGCTACAGCAAAATATCTTGGTCTTGATGACGAAAAGAAATATAATGGAGGAGGAGTTTCTGCATGTGCAACTTGTGATGGATTTTTCTACAGAGGAAAAGATGTTGTCGTAGTAGGAGCTGGTGATACAGCAGCAGAAGAAGCAACTTATCTTGCGAAACTAGTGAATAAAGTAACGATGTTGGTAAGAAAAGATGAGTTCAGAGCTTCAAAAGCGATGATTCACAGAGTTCAGAACACACCAAACATTGAAGTGAAATTTCGCCATGAATTAATTGGCATTGAAGGTGAAAACAATCTGGTAGAAAGAGCGGTTGTTATCAACAACGAAACTCAGGAAAAATCTACGGTTGATGTTCACGGAATTTTTATTGCGATTGGTCACAAACCCAATACTGATATTTTTGCTGATCAGATCAATCTTGATGAAAACGGATATATTGAAACTGAAAAGGGATCTACAAGAACAAATTTACCAGGAGTTTTTGCTGCTGGAGATGTTCAGGATCATATCTACAGACAAGCAATTACAGCAGCAGGAAGTGGATGTATGGCAGCAATGGATGCTGAAAAGTATCTGGCTGAGCTACATTAATACTGAAATTGATACAATATATGAGTAAACGCATCATAAATGATGCGTTTATTTTTTATCCTGTTTTATGAGATTTCATAGACTAATACAGAGCTAACGGAAAATAATCGGGTTGATTTCTAGTGGATTATTTCATTTTGTTAAAATTTATCTGGAAATTATTTTGCCAGAATTAAAAAACGCTCTATATTTGCACCACTGAAAACGACAGTATAACTGGAGTTAAAGGAGAGTTGGCAGAGTGGTCGATTGCGGCAGTCTTGAAAACTGTTGACTGTAACAGGTCCGGGGGTTCGAATCCCTCACTCTCCGCAGAAAAAGCCTTAGAATTATTGATTCTAAGGCTTTTTTTTGTTTAAAGTTTCAAAGTATACCAAATAAAATCAAATTAAAATGGATAATATGATGAGTACTTGAAATTGTATTTTCTACTCACTAATTAGAAAATAAACACCCTTGTTCATCAATTTAGCATCTTGTAGGTTTAAAAATTTCTAAATAAATTATTAATCTTTAAAATCTAAAGTTATAGAGACTTAAAGTATACTTTTTATAAAAAATCAAAAATAGTTATTGAGTTTTAAAAGTAATTTTATCAAGCGGAAAGTAATAGAATATAAATTTAGGAGTTAGACAAATTACAGCAACCACTATAAAGTTCTGAACTATTTAGGGGCTCTTTGTATGTTCAAATGATTGCTGTATTTTAAGAATTTATTTTTAAAACCATTTTAAAATATCTCGTATTACGGATTCCCGTAAAAAAATTAGGATTTAAGAATCTATATTTGAAGCCTAATTGAGAGCTAATTGTTAATATGATATGGAATTAAGAATAATTGGTCTCATTTAAATTGAAAATAGAAAAGTTATTGAAAATTAAATTATATTTAGAAAAACTTATTAAATATAAATAACCACAAAAAATCAAATCATTAAACGGCATGGCTATCAATTTACAGAAAGGTCAAAAAATTGACATTGGACTTAATAAACTTACAATAGGTTTGGGATGGGATCCTAACGAAGGTACCGGATTCGAATTTGATCTTGATGCTTCAGCATTTATGATCGATGAGCAAAGACAAATTCCTTCTGAACCTTTTTTTATTTTTTACGGAAATACAGATTCGCCTGACGGTTCTTTGAGACATACAGGTGACGATCCCACAGGAGGAAACAGTGCAGATGGCGATGATGAAAGCATTGAAGTAGATCTTTCAAAAGTTGACCCTAGAATTAATGAAATTCTTATTGTAGTTACAATTCATGACGCTAATGATCGTAAACAAAATTACGGACAGGTACGTAACTCCTATATACGAATTGTCGATGACAGTACCGGACAGGAAGTTGCTAAATATGAATTAGGAGAAGATTTTTCTATAGAAACAGCAGTAGAATTTGGAAGGCTTTATAAAAGAAATAATCAGTGGAAATTTGAAGCTTCAGGAATTGGATATCGTGAGGACTTAGCGTTTTTCTTATCAAAATATTACAAAGGACAAATAATAAAATAACAAGCATGGCTATAAATTTACAGAAAGGTCAGACCATTGATCTCAGAAAAAATGATAAGGGAGAAAGCATTTATGACCTTTCACAAGTGACAATCGGTTTGGGATGGGATGTCCGTCAAAAACAAGGTGGTTTTTTAGGGAAATTATTTGGTGGTAAAGAAGAGGAATATGATTTGGATGCAATTGCATTTTTACTTGATGCTAATGGTAAAGTTGCAGATCTTGGAAGGACGGCATCTGTATCAGGTAGAAATGTTGCTTTGTATGGAGGTGATGTGATCTATTTCAACTCAATGAGACATCCAAGCGGAAACATTTGGCTTACAGGAGATAACCGTACTGGTGCTGGAGACGGTGATGATGAACAAATTATTGTACAGTTAGAGAAATTAGATCAAAAATATCAAAAAATATTATTTGTAGTTACGATTTATCAGGGAAGAAAAAATAATCAACATTTTGGAATGGTTGAAAATGCTTTCATACGAGCTGTAGATTCCAAAGGAAAAGAAATTACCAAATATAGTTTATCTGGGGATGCTTCTATTAGCGGAATGTGTTCTATGGTTTTCGCAGAAGCTTACCGACATAACGGAGATTGGAAATTCCGTGCTCTTGGTGAGCCGGGACAGACTGATAATTTCGTTGATATTTTAGCAAAATATGCCTATAAATAATTTATAATGAGAAGATTACCTGTGTATTTATTATTAGACACTTCAGGTTCAATGACTGGAGAGCCTATTGAAGCCGTAAGAAATGGAGTTCAGATGATGCTGCATTCTTTGCGTCAAAACCCTCAAGCCATAGAAACAGCATATGTAAGTATTATAACATTCGATAGTGAGGCCAAGCAAATTGTACCACTTACAGATTTGGCATCTTTCCAAATGGTTGATATCAAAGCATCAAGTACTACTTCGTTAGGCGCTGCCTTAGGACTTCTTGCGGATAAATTAAGCACTGAAGTAACCAAAACAACTCTTGAGCAAAAAGGAGACTGGAAACCAATGACTTTTATTATGACCGATGGTGTACCAACAGACGATTGGCAAAGCGGATTTAATAAACTAAAATCCGTAAATAAAGGCCTGATTGTGGGGTGTGCTGTGGGAAATGGAGCCGATGATAAAATTCTGAAACAAATTACAGAATCAGTAATCAGATTGGATAATGCAGATTCTGAAAGTATCAGCAAGTTTTTTCAATGGGTGACAGATTCAATTTCCACGACCTCAACCAAAGTAGAAGAGTCCGGAAAAGAAGTGACTGGATTAGATCAACTTCCTCCACCGCCGTCTGAGTTGGTAATTGTAGCATAATTATGAACAGAAGATTATTAGCCTATTTTTTACTAGACACTTCCGGATCGATGAAAGGTGAGCCAATTGCAGCACTAAATAATGGATTCAATGGTTTGGTAAGTATGCTTCGTTCAGATCCGCAGGCTATGGATTCTTTGTACATCAGCGTCATTACATTTGATAGAGAAGCAAATAATATCATTCCGTTGACAGATTTAGCAAGCTTCCATCCTGTAGAAATTAAATGTCCTGAAAGTGGCCCCACCCATACTGGTCTTGCCTTAGAATTAGTGGCCGATTTAGTTCATCGGGAATTAATTAAAGGTGCGGCAGACAGAAAAGGAGACTGGAAGCCTCTCCTGTTTATTTTCACAGACGGAAAACCTTCAGACAAGCTCAGGTACAAAGAAAATATCTCAAAAATAAAAGATTTGGATTTTGGAGTAATTGTAGGCTGTGCTGCTGGACCAGATGCTAAAATTGATGACTTGATGGAACTTACAGACAATGTAGTAAAGCTGGATAATATTGATGCTAATACTTTAACCACCTTTTTCCAATGGGTTAGCTCTTCAATTGAAATGGGAAGCAAAACTCAGGGAATAGGAGAAAGTATGACTTTACCGCCACCGCCAAGTGAATTGAATATTATTGTTTAAAAACTAAAACATGAGAAGATTACCAATTTATTTCCTCATCGATGTATCAGAATCGATGGTAGGAGAGCCTATAGAGCAAGTTCAGGAGGGAATTGCAGATATCATCAAAGAATTAAAAACAGATCCTTACGCTTTAGAAACAGTTTGGGTTTCCATCATTGGTTTTGCCGGAAGAAGCAAAATCATAACTCCACTGCAGGATGTCATCACTTTTTATCCTCCAAAAATACCGATCGGAAGCGGAACTTCTCTTTCAAAAGGATTGGATGAACTGATGAATTCTATCGATAAAGACATTGTAAAAACCACCTATGAAAGAAAAGGAGACTGGAAACCCGTCATATTTTTATTTACTGATGGTGTCCCAACAGATGATTCTACAAGAGCAATTGACAGATGGAATGCAGATTATCGAACGAAATCTAACTTGATTATCATTTCAATTGGTGACAATACAAATGTGAATCTTTTAGGCAAACTATCTGATCAGGTTTTAATATTTAATAATACCGACAGCAATTCCTATAAAGAATTTTTTAAATGGGTAACGGCCTCGATCAGAGCTACAAGTGAAAATATCAATAACAACAATACGGATGGTATTAATTTAAGTAAATCGAATTCTGAAATTATTGAAAAGATTGATTTAAACAAAAATTACTCTGTGCCAGACAATAATTTTGTTGTACTCAACGGAAAATGTTCTGAAAATGATAAACTTTATTTATTAAAATTTAAAAAATCATTACAGGAATCACGAGTTCCAGGTTTTGATACAAGATTTTATAAAATTGAGGGAGCCTATAAAATTGATGAAAATTCTTACAAAGAATTTTCGGAAGGGATTTCTAATGCTAATAAAATATCAAGTGAGGAAATCTACGGAAATCCGAGTTGCCCTTCTTGTGGAAATAGTTTTGCATTGGCAACCTGTGTTTGCGGAGGCATTCACTGTATTCAGGGTGATGGAGTGGCGAAATGTCCATGGTGTGGAAACACCGGTCAATATGGTATGGCCGAAGGAGGATTTGATATTAACAGAACATTAGGTTAGATGAAAAGTTTATTACTGGACGTTTTAAAAGAGTATCAAATTGAAAACAATAAAATAGTTGACATCACTATTGAGAAACTAACAGATAATGCAAAAATCTATGAATTATCTAAATCGATAAAAAATATAAAGACACAAATACTACAAATTTTTACTATGTATAAAGAGAAAGAGGAATTCAAGGAGAGCTATTTTACTGTTCCAAATGCTAATGTAAAAAAGGAATATAGCTACACTTTTGATCTTTCTGCATATCCTTCTATTAAAATTAAAGAAATTAAAAATCTCGATGCTGTAGGTCTGAATTTTGATGCAGAAAATTTATGTATTCATGGAATACCAACCAATGCCAGTACGATAGAAATTCAGATTATCTTTTTCAGCAGTATTGACGAAAGTTTGCATGAAGACATAAAAACCATTCCGTTTATTGTGAATGCAGATCCGAAAGATTTGTGGCTTAGCAAGCCAAGCCCGAAAGACAGCAGATTTCCAAAAGAAGATAATATCACTTTTAAATCAAAATTTTTAGACAAAAAAATTGTCGTTTCTTCGAAACGAGGAAGATCACATGCCCACGAAGGTACTTTCAGAGATGATGATTTTCTTGTGAAAAATTTACCAGATGGCTGGGCAATTGTTGCACTTGCAGATGGTGCTGGATCAGCCAGATTAGCCCGCGCCGGATCTCAATTTGCGACAGATTTTATTGTTAAAAGTTTTGAGAATGAGTCTCTTTTAAATGAATTGTCAAAAGCTGTTACTATGTATTTCTCTGACGAAAATACTTTTGCTAAAACTGAAAGCGAAGTACACAAAAACTCGTCAGAGGCTGAGATATCAGAGGAGCAAAATAACTCAGAAAATCTGATTGATCTGGGCTCTGGCGAAGGTGAAAAAATCAAGAGTAAAAGTTTTATCATCAATTCATTGTATCAAAATGTGAAAAATTTGCACAATCAATTGGCGATATTTGCCATCGAAGAAGGTGTTGCAATGAAAGATTTGCATACAACCTTGATATTTTCTTTGGTGAAAAAATTTGATTTAGGCTACGTCGTTTTAAGTTTTGGCGTTGGAGACTGTCCTATCAACGTTATTGATAAAGAAAATACGCAAGTGAAGTTGCTCAATTTCCTGGATGTTGGAGAAAGCAGCGGTGCAACTCGATTTATTACAATGCCGGAAATTTTCAGCAGACCCGATATGGTTAATCGCTTTACAATCAACCGTATTGATGATTTTTCAAAATTCTTTCTGATGACTGATGGAATTTACGATCCAAAATTTGTTGTAGAAAGTAAGCTAGAAAATCTTGAGACTTGGAAAAATTTTCTAAGGGATTTAAATGGTGAAAATGAAGACAAAACAAAAGTTGATTTCGTGGAAGATTCAGATATTGAAAATCAGTTGTCTGTATGGATGGATTTCTGGAGCAAAGGAAATCATGACGACCGAACTTTAGCTGTAATTTATTAATATTATGAGTGTAGTAAAGGTTAAATCAATCATAGATTCTTCAAAAACATACGAATATGTTGATGATGGAAATCCTATCAAAGGTGGAGTAAAAGATGTTTATTTCGCTCCGGGCAGAAAATATGTAGTAGCATTTTTCAGAGATTTATTAGACTTTAATCAAAAAGAACGGATTAAAAAGATTGTAACAGTTTACCTGGAAAATATTAAAAATGGACATAGTTCAGATTATTATTTAAATCTTTTGTATAGATGGCCTTACGACGCTGTTGAAAAAGATGAAAAAATAGGTGTAATAGTTCCAATTTATGATTCCAAATTTTTCTTTAATAAAGGATACAGTTCTAGTGACAATATTAAAGGAACCGAAAAAAAAGGACTTTGGTTTACTGCCCCATCTTTTAGAAATAAGCAATACCCTCTAGTTTTAGATAAATCAGAACTTGGAGACTGGTTAAGTTATTTTCAGATTAGTATAAATTTATGTAGAGGAGTTAAAAAGTTACATCAAATGGGTTTAGCCCACTCTGATTTATCTTATAACAATGTTTTGATTGATCCAATAACAAAATCTGCTAATATTATAGATATAGATGGTTTAGTGGTTCACGGTCTTTATCCTCCGGAAGTCATTGGTACTGCTGATTTTATAGCGCCAGAAGTTCTAAGCACAAAGCATTTGAAACTACAAGATCCTAGTAGAAAACTGCCAAATCAGAAGACAGATTTACATGCTTTAGCAACTCTTATTTATATGTATCTACTAAGAAGACATCCTTTGCGAGGTGGAAAAGTTTGGGATTTAGAGTCTGAAAAAGATGAGGTTTTATCGATGGGTGAAAAAGCAGTTTTTGTAGAGCATCCCACAGATCAGATCAACCGCGTAAAAGTGGATCATTTAAAAAAATGGAATTTATTTTGGGGCGACCCTAGTAAAATTCCATACACAGCTACGGGTCCTTACTTAAGCGAATTATTTAAAAAAGCTTTTATCGATGGTTTGCATAATCCTTTACTTCGCCCAATTGCGAATGAATGGGAAACAGCTTTACTCAAAACTGTTGATCTCATCCAACCTTGCACTAATGTTAACTGTGATGAAAAATGGTATGTTTTTGATAATACATCAAAACCAAGATGTCCGTTCTGCGGAACTCCTCACAAAGGAACTTTACCAGTAGTTGATCTCTACTATAAATTTAAGGATAATGTCTGGAAACCTGAAAACCATAGATTGATGGTCTATCACAATCAGTATCTTTTCAAGTGGCATGTTTCAAAAAAAGTCATCCGCAATGAAAGTTTAACTCCTTTTGATAAAAAACCTGTAGGCTATTTTACATTTTACCAAAATAAATGGGTTTTAGTAAATCAAAATTTACCAAATATGAAAGACCTCACTGAAGACAAAATCATACCTGTTAACTCAATGGTAGAGCTTACGGATGGTAAAAAAATCATGCTTTCGGATGAAGAAGGAGGTCGTTTAATGTATATTACTTTAACAAACAAATAAAATTCAAATGAATAATAATATTTTAGATTTACATCCCGGTTTAGTAATTGGTTTTGCAATCGTAGTAGTTATCATGCTTTTATTGGATCTTGGCGTATTCAACAAAAAAGCACATGAAGTTTCTTCAAAAGAAGCTACCATATGGTCAATAGTATGGATTTCCTTATCAATGGTATTTTCCGGTGTTGTATATTGGGTTTTCAACCAGACGGAAGGACATACCCTGGCATTAGAAAAATTTACGCAATATCAGGCTGCATACTGGATTGAGAAAGCTCTTTCAGTAGATAATCTTTTTGTATTCATTTTGGTTTTTGGTTTTTTTAAAGTACCTAAATTTCTTCATCACAAAGTTTTATTCTGGGGAATTATCGGAGCTTTAATTTTCAGGGCTATCTTTATTTTTGTAGGAGTTGAATTAATTGATTTGACCTATTTACCTGAAATAAATATTTTCGGCCACACTCTAAAAATCAATGTTGTAATGACACTTTTTGGTTTGTTCCTTATTTATGCAGGAATCAAATCATGGGGTGATGGCGGCGATGATGATGACGAAGATTACAGTGATACGGCAGGTGCAAAACTGATCAAAAGTTTTTGGAAAGTTTCTGATAACTATGATGGTGATAAATTTTTCACCGTACAGAACGGAATAAAAATGGCAACTCCGCTTTTGGTAGTTGTAGCTGTTATTGAGTTTACAGATGTACTTTTCGCAGTTGATTCTATTCCTGCGATCTTTGCAATTTCCAATGATCCATTCATTTTATATACTTCAAATATATTTGCTATCTTAGGGTTAAGATCACTTTACTTTCTTTTAGCAAATTTTATTCATATGTTTAGCAAATTACCGTATGGATTAGCAATTATTTTAGCTTTTATCGGGGTTAAAATGCTGATTGCGCCTTGGTATCATATATCATCTCCAATTTCATTGGGAATTGTAGGCGGAGTTTTGATAGTCTCCGTTTTACTGTCAGTCTTGCTTCCAGAGAAAAAAGAAAATGATATAGTCAAATAATCTTATTTTAGTAATGTCCTATTCATTTACGTAAGAATGTAAAAGGACATACTCACAAAAACTATAGCCATGGAAAGACAAATCTCATCTCAAAATAACAACAGTGACTTTATTACCGATGTGTCTGGAATGGAAGAGATTCCAATACAGTATAATGATTTAGAAAATGAAATTTTGGGTAAGGATCTTAGCAGTAAATCATATAATTATGAAGTTGATTCTTATAAGCTAGGTAGTAAATACAGGAAGAAATTGACTCTTGATGATGTTCAATGTACTCTTCTTGACCGATTATCATTTAATACTAATGTTTTTAATGAGATAGAATATTGCAGAGTTCAAATCTTAAAACAATTTCTGCGACTTACAGACTTTTTGTTTAAAGAATGTGTACCTATTAATAGGTCATATCATACAGTTGTTGATGAACTGACTGAAATTATCATTGTTTTAGAATACAATTACAAAAATGACAGCTTAAATTATAAATATACATCCGAATCAATACAATCAGATATCTTCAACCATCTTCTGAAGTTGTGTGAAAATAGTGTACGGGATTTTTATGAAATAAAACGTAAAATTAATATTGATTTTAAATATACAAAGCCGGAAATCCTAGATAAATTTAATAAGAAAATAGTATCCAAAGCAGAGGTTTTTCTTGAAAATCATAAGCATCAAATTTTAGATGCCGATTATAGAACCAATCTAATTCTAAATGAAACAAATACAAACAGATGGAAAACCAAATTTGAACTCATTAAATCAGACTATACGAATGCAGTATCCTTTGAAAGAGAGATTGCTAGATTGGCAGAAGTAAATATCAATAATCCTTCGGTTGATAGTTTGTATTTTGAGGCTTCAAAATTTATCTCTGTTTTTGATAAAAATTCTGCACTCCGTTTGTATGTTTATTATTTAGATAAGGATCTGGACTCACAAAAGTTTGATAATAGGCAGCTCAATAAAACAATCCAAAAAAGCTTATTCACTAATGTTACTCAATTTACCGAGTTTGAATCTATTGTCAATGAATTTGTTCGCAACAGAGATTTAAACTCATGTATTGAAAAATTGAACAAAATATATTTACCTAAAAGAAAAAAAATCATCATCGATACCGAAGCTATTGAGCATGTAAAAAGATTAGACTCGGAAATTACCCAAAAATTAGGTGATATTTTAAGTGATGATGAAGAAAATGATTATCTGCATTCAGAGTCTAGAGAGGATGATAATAAAAATATAGCTTTTAGCATAGCTAATACATCTGATGATACAATTATTAAATACGAAGCAGATTTAAACTTCAATGACATTCAGAAGGATGTTTTAGATTTATTTGAAAAGAATAGTTTTACTATTCTTTATTCAGAATTTTCAGATTATATGAGATCCAGACAATTATTTGTTGGAGCAGCAATAGAGTCAATTAACGAAATTTGTTTTGAGCTGCTTGACGATGTACTTATAGAAGAGGAGGACGAATACTTAACTATAAACCAAGAATACTTTAAAAAACTACTTACTCATGATTAATAATATTAAACCAAAAGAAGCTACATCAATAATCAATTCTTTGACAGGTGGTGTGGTCCCAAAAGTGGGAGTTCAACACATCACAGTTGGAAGATCTGAAGAAGTTGATGCGGCGATCACAACGCTAGAAGAGGTTAAAAATGGTCACAGCGTGGTCAAATTCTGGATAGGAGATTTTGGAAGTGGTAAATCTTTTATGCTACATTTACTAAATACGGTAGCGATGAAACAAAAGTTTGTTGTTGCCAATGCGGACTTCACTCCGGACAACAGACTGTATTCTAATGACGGAAAGAGCGTAATACTTTACTCTGCTATTATGGATAATATTGCCATACAGACAAAACCTGAAGGAGGAGCACTTCCTACTTTACTAGAAAAATGGATTGAACAGGTAATATCTAAAACTGCAGAGGATAACAAAATTTCATTGGTTGATATTCGCAACAATCAATATGGAGATCTTATCAGAAACGCCATCATGAAAACAGTGAACGAAATTACTGAAGTCGGAGGTTTTGATTTCGGTTCAGTCATTGTTAAATATTATAACGGGTACATTACTAATGATGAATCTTTGCGTAGAAATTCTCTTAAATGGTTAAAAGGTGAATATAAAACTAAAACCGAAGCAAGACAGGATTTAGGAATCCGTGAGATCATTAATGATTCCAATTATTATGATATGTTGAAGAACTTCTGTAAACTTTTTGTAAGCATGGGATATAGCGGATTCATGATCAATCTGGATGAAGCCATCAATCTCTATAAGATTTCAACCTCCGCAGTGAGGGAAAAGAATTATGAAAAGATTTTATCCATTTATAACGACTGTTTTCAAGGCAAAGTATCTAATTTATTTATCAATTTTGCGGGAACAAAAGAATTTCTAGAAAATGAAAAAAGGGGGCTGTTTAGTTATCAGGCTTTGAAATCCAGACTTCAAAGCAACAAATTTGAAACTCTTAAAATCCGAGATTATGCACAACCGGTTATTAAACTACATCCTTTGGATCACAATGAAATCTTTGTGTTGCTAAAAAAATTAAAACTAATTTTTGATTTCAATTATAAAATAGAACTTAACATCACGGATGAAGAAATTTCTGCATTTATGGAGGAAATGTTCAATAAACCAGGAGCATCAGAATTCCTTACACCAAGAGAGGTTATCAGAGACTTTTTGAATATACTGAATATCATAAGACAAAATCCTGAAGTTGATAAAAAACGTCTTTTCGGTGAAATAGAGATTTCTGATGAGAGACCAAATGATCTTGTTCTGTTAGATAGTATTGAGGAATTATGACCGCATTTGACCTTTTATCTGAACCGATTAGAAAATATATCAGGGATCAACGTTGGGAAAGCCTCCGAAAAATTCAGGAGGCATCAATTCCCCGTATATTACAAACAGAAAACAACTATGTTATCATCTCAAAAACCGCATCTGGTAAAACAGAAGCAGCATTTCTTCCTATTCTTTCCAAAGTAAATTTTAAAGAGAGAGGAGTTAAAGTATTGTATATTTCTCCACTTATCGCACTAATCAATGATCAATTTGTACGGGTAGAAAAGCTATGCGAATATCTCGATATAAAAGTTACTAAATGGCATGGAGAAGCTTCCAAAGCTCAAAAAGATCATCTCATTAAGAATCCTGAAGGCATTGTTTTAATAACACCAGAATCTTTAGAGGCCATGTTTGTTAACAGACCTTACAATATTCATCATTTATTTTCTAAGCTCGACTACATCGTTATTGATGAAATCCATTCCTTTTTAGGCTCAGAACGTGGAGTTCATCTGAAATCACTCTTAAGCCGCTTACAGCAGGCCAACGAAAATAGGTTTAAAGTTGTTGCTCTTTCTGCAACTGTAAGTGATGTTAATGAGTATGCAGAGCTAAAAGATTATTTAGGAAATTCTGAGGATACAAAAATAATTCGTGACAATACTCCTAAACCTATTAATGTAATTTTCAAATATTTTCCGGGGCCTGTCACAGAATTACCTCTTGATCTTCTGAAGGATTTATATGTCAGAACCCATGATTCTAAAGTTTTGGTTTTTCCAAATGCTAGAGGAAGAGTAGAAGAAGTCGCTGTAAAACTTAAAATGATCTCTGAGCGCGTGGGTGGTCATAAAAATTACTTTTCTCATCACTCATCTGTTGATAAAGAAGTTCGTGAATATGTAGAATTTTTTGCGAAAAATGCCAGTTTACAAAATTTCTGCATCTCCTGTACTTCCACCTTAGAGTTAGGAATTGATATTGGAAATGTAGATGAAGTGGTGCAGATTGATGCAACAAATAGTATCGCATCACTAATACAGAGAGTCGGAAGAAGTGGAAGAAGAGAAGATAAATCAAGTAATCTGTGTCTTTATTCAACTGATAAATGGAGTCTTTTGCAGTCTATTGCTTGCTGGCTTCTTTACACCGAAAAATATATTGAACCGATTCAAGTCACTGAAAAGCCATATGATGTACTGCTCCATCAAATTCTATCGATTGTAAAAGGAAGTTCAGGACTTTATTTAGTTGAGCTTTTAGATAAGATAGCTAAAAACCCAACATTTAGCAACATCACAGAAATTGAAGTAAAAGATATCATCAATCACCTTAATCAAATTGATTTTCTTGAAAAATTAGGCAATGAATATATTATTGGTGTTGAAGGTGAAAAAGTGGTTAATAATAAAGATTTTTACAGTTTATTTCATACGCCAACTTTTTTTAAGGTTTCAAGCAATGGCGTTAAAATCGGAGAATTGCCACTTACTCCACAGGTTAGAGAAGATGAAAATGTATATTTATCCGCAAAAATCTGGAAGATTAAGTATATAGATTTTGAATCTAAAAAGATAGAAGTTATTCCTGCAAAAGATGGCAGAAAACCTCTTTTTCTTGGCGATGCAGCTGATACAGCACATTTGATAAGAGAAAAAATGTTGGAAATTCTATTTTCTAAAGAAGTTTATGATTTTTTAGATCAGGTCGGCCAACTTGTTCTACAGTATTTTCGTGTCGAACTCTCAGTATTTAAGGTCACTAATGTAAAAAAACAACGACCATTATTAAACAGTAATGATAATATATTCTTTTATTCTTTTGCAGGATCGCAAATCAACAAAACAATTTGTTTACTATTTGAGGAAATCGGAATTGATTATAGATATGATGAAAGCTGCTCAATATTTCAATTCAAGCATTCTGAATTAGATCTACTAGAAAAAATTAAAGCAACAAAATTAAACGACGATCAGATTAACCAAATTTTATATAAACATTTGGAAAGAAATCCGAGTATGATTAATTTTTCAAAATGGGGTGCTTATTTACCTCTGAGATTTCAAGCTGAAATACTAAAAAATAAACTTTATAATTTTGATGAATGTTTCACTTTCTTAAATAAAATTGACTACGTTTTCAATGAACATGATGTTGACTAATTTATTATGATGGATTTATTATTTACTCATATTAAATTGTAAATTATCATCTATTTATGAATTGCTCTATGGATTGTCAACAAAATAGTACGAGATTAAGAGTATAAGAGAAGTTATTAAATATATTTTTCTTATATCTGATTTAGCAAAATGAATCAAAAACCAACATTTCTAAGATAAGTAATTCGGTTTTACCTATCTCCGCTAAGAGGTAAAACTTAAAAATCTATTAAACCTACAATTTGCAAAAATTGTAGGTTTTTTGTTTTTTTGGAGATATACTCAAAATTTTCAAAAATGCTCAAAAAGTTGTAGCAAAATCGTGGCACTCTTAAATCTCAAAAAAAATGTCGTAGAATTGAGATTAAATGCTGTAAATCAAATATTAGGAATATTTAACGACTTGATTTTAGAATGCATTAGTTCGACATTTATTAACTTTTAATAGTGTAGGTTATCCAGATTATATATAAATTTAGATTATGGAAAAGTGTTGATTTCAGGTTTCATATACCTCAAATTTCATTCTTTACCAATAAAAACTAATATACTATGGAACAACAAGAAAAACCAACGGTAGCAGGTGTTGCTACTGAATCTGACAAAGTAAATGCCCTTAAGTATGCCGGCGCTATTCAAATGGCGGTCGGTGTTGGTAAATATGCTCCGCCGGACCAGGACTATTATCCTGATAAGGAAGCATATTATAAAGTATATAACGATCCTAGCTTTGCCCTTGTGCGAGATGTTGATTTTTTGGCTAATTTCAATATACAATACACAATACAGGTTAAGGAAAATGTGGCCACGATGGACGGCAAGGAGATCGTAATATTACCAGAGGAGTACTTATCCTACTATGGTTATATCGCAATGGAAGCAAATCCCACCGATCCTCAAAATCCGATTTGCGTGGTAGCCTTTCGTGGTACACAAACTCTTTTTGAAGCATATGAAGATAAAAGATTTGCAGAGGAGTCCTTCATAGAGTATGACGATGTGGGTAAATGCAAGATCCCACAAGGCTTTCATGAGATGTTGAAAAAGGCCCAGATTGTACCGCTGAAGAATAGTGGAAATACTGGCCGGGCTTCGTTATTTGAGTTTGCAAGAAATCCGGGCGTCCTTTTTGGAGGGAACGCGCCCAAATATATAACAGCTATAGGATATAGTCTGGGTGCTACAATGGCTACTTATTTTGCTGCACTGGCAACCTTGAAAGGCAGGGATAATGTCCGCCTCTTTACCTTTGCATCGCCAAGGGTAGGAAACGTTAATTTTATTACCTGGGCTGCCCAACTAATTAAAGAAAATAACATAGTTCGAAGTTATAACAGGGCCGATGAGGTTCCTACACTTCCTGACTGGCCTAGTATCAAGGGTAATCGTTGTTTACATGTGCCTGGTAAAGAATTTCAAGTGGATTCTACTAATGATTATAAACATGTTAGACCTGGTTCGGAATGTGCACATCAATTGTCCGTTTATATGTACCTGATGGACAGTAGTAAAAACCCCAACGTTGTTGGTGCTGGCGGTCATAAAGATTGTATGCCCGTAACAGAAAAATAATAAAGGAGGGTGTCTCAAAAGGCACCCTCCTTTTTTTGGGGATCTCCTGGATGGCTTTTCCTGTTCTTATGGTATACCCGGAGGAAAAACACACTCCGTCATATTTAAAGCCTCTTTGCAACACCAGACTTGTATGCAAAAAAAATAGAGTAGGTATTAGGCGTTCGATTGTTATTCCTTTCAGTCCGCTACAAATAAAACCTTAGAAATTTATTAAGCCAGCAATTTGTGAAAATTGCTGGTTTTTTATTTTTCTGTAGGTAGTATCTTCAAAAATGCTAACTGTTTTAGTTTACAACTCCTTTCAATACAGGAATGCTTTTATATGAATTTTTCAATTCTAATTTCAGTTACTACTTTAAAAAATTCCCATCTTATACGTCTAGCATGTAAAAAAACAATGTTCAGGATTATAAATTAGAACGTTGTTTCGTAATTAAGTTATTTATTTTTAGTTTGTTATGTTGTTGTTAAATAAAAGGTTCGCATTTATCCTGTGGAACATTCCAAGCCTTTCCCAGATCTAATTTTGCATCATAAATATCTTTATTATGAAAGCACTCCTGATTTTTTCGGTCATGTTGTACCATTATTTTCAACCCGATATTGCACCACCGGTCAGCAAAGAATATCTGAATTATTCGATTATAAAAGACAATAAAACTATCGGTAATATCCGTGTAGAACGTTCTTTAAAAGATGATGTCACCGAATATCTTTTTGAATCCCGAGCTAAAGTAAAAATTCTCTACAGTATTGAGATTTATGATAAAATGGGTGTCACTTTTAAACAGAATATTCTGCAGCAGGCCAAACTATACCGAACAATGAACGGGAAACTAAAAGTAAACAATACGGCTACCTGGAACGGAAGTTTTTATAATCTTTCGGACAAAGATGGAGCTAATGGTTCTTTAAAACAATCCATTTTCAGTTCTACAGCAAGTCTGTATTTTAATGAGCCGGGAAAAATAAAATCTGTTTTTTCGGAGAAATTTCAAAAAATGATTCCTATTCAGAAGGTTACTTCCCAAAAATACAGGATCGATCTGCCAAACGGAAATACGACTACATACACATACAACAACGGAATTTGCACTTTAGTGGAAGCAGATACGGATTTTGCAAGCCTTAAGTTTGTTCTTGATACGAGTTCCAATAAGCTGCATTAAAGTACTTATTTTTCTCTTTGTTTTAATAATTTATAAAATTAATAAAACTAAAAAAGCCGGGAAATCCCCGGCTTACTTCTATTTTATACAAAATTATTTTTTAATGAATTTTATACTTTCCTTGGTATTACCATATTCTACATTAACGATATAATTACCCTTTTCCAAACCTTTGATATATTCACCAAACTCTAAACTCTTCCAACCGTTTACTTTTACAGTAGAATGGTTTAATAATTTTGAGGAATAATTATAGATGCTGATTTCAACATCCCCTCTAAGCTCGATGCTACTTACCAGCTTTGTGCTTTGAGAAACAGGATTACTATCAAGCTTAAATGTGATATTTTTTTGAGTGTTTTCTATGGTAGTTTTAGTTGTGTTTTTACTATTTGCCATAACAAAACCATTTACAATGCTTCTTTTTGTGCCATCTCCTAATCTGGCATCCAACCTTATTGAATAAATTCCGCTTTGCTCACTACTAATATCTGCTACAAATTTGTTGTTTTGAAGTTTGAAGTTTATATTCACTGATCTTTCTTTTAATCTTGTTCCTTTTAGATCTGATACCAAATAGGTGCTATTTTTAAGCAGAACCTTTTGATTTTCTTCCTGTGTCAGATTAGGAAAAGATACTTCCAGATACGTTTTCTCACCGTCCTTTGTCACTTTGTACTGCATTGGACTATCAATTCCATCTTTTACTATTGCGATGAACTTAGACGTACTATTCAATTTTAGTTCTCGATCCGTCAAAGGAAGATCTAATGATAATAAGTGGCTTTCACCATCTTTACTTTTACCTTCGGCTGTGGATGGTTTTATTTGATTAACAATCCGTCCTGTCGTCGGATTTAAGATGTTTACGGAAGCGTTTACTTCTTCGGTAATAATTTCAAACTGAACATGAGTAATATTTTTGCTTAGCTGTAAACTCTCCTGGTCCTCACTTGAAAACAACTGATAATTACTGACTGCTTTTAATTCTGAGTTTTCAGAATTTATTTCTTTATTAGATGTTCCTTTATTGACAATCTGGCCATTCAAAACGGGCTTTATAGCTTGATCCCAAACATAAACACCTTCCATGATGTCCAAATGGTTAATATATCCTTTTGGATCGGTGTCTGTCATTATTTGCTTTGCTCCAGGTCTTGTTGAACTATAAAATGGAGTGACACCGTCATTCTTTCCTCCTCCTAAAGTCGTAATCATTGTTCCTGCCGGAATTATTACTGGAGAAAGCAACCCAAGCACTCTGCTATATCCCCATGCTCCTAAACTGTAGTATTTTCCAGGCTTGTTAAGAGGATGGTTATCCATGTAAGGTCTGAAATAGTTATCACAGTAGTAAGTAGTAGATAATTGTGATCCTGGTCCCAATTGCAATGCAGCTGTTATCCAGCTTAGCATTGGGTAATTAGCAAAATCTGCAAGCTGGGTTCCTCTATGAGGAGTTCCCAGAGTAATTACTTTGTCAATTCTATTTGTTTTCTGATATTCAAGTAGAGCAACATCGGCAGCTTTCCCTCCATTACTGTGAGTGATCAGTGTCATTACACTTGCTCCATAATAATTCCCTACTTGATCTATTGCTCTCGCAAGAATTTCTCCATTTTCCCAATCACCTAGAAACCTACTTGTGGCAACAAAAGCTGTTTTGTATCCCGCATTATATGCATTTTTATACAATGAGTTTCCGATAAGTAATGATTCTGTTGATCCTATAAAACCGTGGGTAAAAATAATTGTTTTCCCATTGTAGTTTGGAGGAGTTGTGCCATACAGGATATTATTTTCTGAAAGACTATTGAGATAGTTTATAGATAATAAATGAGGTTCTGGTAAAGTAGCATATGGTATCTGCTGACTGAAAAACTTACTCGAAAAGATAAGTAAGAATAGTAATAGAATTTTTTTCATAATGTAATATATTTAATTTGTTGAATAGAAAGTTAATATAAAACATTGTTGGTTTATTTGTGTTTTTATTGAATAAATATGTGCTACATAGTTAAATATTTGAATTTGTAGCAATTGTTTATAGGAATTACTTGTGAAATCGTTTTTTTTTAAGAAGGGGAAGTGATGGCCATATGCTGCATTAATGTATTTTTTTAAATTAATTGTTTTTTAATTTTTTATACCGTTTGTGGTATATTACTTGTTGTCAATATTATTCACAATCGAGAATCTTTTGAAAACTATAAAATGATATTCAAGATGTTTCAAAGTTCTATTATTATTTCCTTTTTCTTCTTGTTAGGTATGCATTTGGGCTATGGCCAATCTGCTGAGATCAACCTTAAATTTAAATATGACAACAAAGCTAATCCCACGGGTATCGATGTAACATACACCTTGTCTGAAGATTTTAGCAACAACACGGAGCGATTATTATTTTTATATGATAAAATGTATCCATTACAAAGAAGTAGTGATACTATATCCAACTTGCGGGTGACAGATAGGCTGGGTGCATTTCCTCTAAAACTTCAGACAAATGATAAGTCTAATAATTCAGATTACATGAGCTGGAGTGCATTACGGGCTCAAAGCGGACCTTTAACGGTTTCTTACTATGTGC
Organism: Chryseobacterium paridis; assembly: GCF_016595215.1. Taxonomy (GTDB): domain Bacteria; phylum Bacteroidota; class Bacteroidia; order Flavobacteriales; family Weeksellaceae; genus Chryseobacterium; species Chryseobacterium paridis. The sequence continues at coordinate 264,780 of NZ_JAENHK010000008.1, forward strand.
CATTAGCTCCCCGGATTGCGTTGAAAAGTGGACCAGTAAAAGATTTGCAGGCTGCGGGTGATGGATTATCAGGGGCAATTGGGAGTTTTTTATTATTCCCCGATCATTCAAAAAAAATTACGATTAATCTCCATTGGATGTTAAACAATGGCCAGGAAGCTGTTTGCAGCCAGGGTTTTGGGAGAAATATATCATTTCAAACCTCCATAGTTGATCTTTTTGAAACACAATTTTTAGCGGGTAGTCTGTATTCTCATGCAAGCAGTAAAGCTAATATGGGGTTTAGTATGTATGGACTTGGACAGGAAGTAAATAGTGAATTGAATGCTTCTGCGGATTGGTATGAAAAAGCATATAAAACAATTAGAGGTAGTCTCAATGGATCACCCACTTCACCTTTTTATTATTTTTTCCGGTCTTACGATGGCAATCCGATGTCAAGTGGAAGAGCTACGAATGGATCATTCCTTTTGTATCTTCCCAAACAAATGTCAATGAATGATGAGGATACAAAAGTGTTATCAGCCCATGAAATGATTCATGTTTTTGTTTCTGATCTAGTTGATGATGATGGATTGACAGATTGGTATGTAGAAGGTATTGCCGACTATCTTTCAGTAAAATTATTATACGATGCACATTTGATTAACGAAAAGAAGTATCTTGAAGTGGTTAATGGGCAAGTGGCAGAATATTATACAAACAAGTTGAGGAGTACACCAAATAAGGAGATACCAAAGGTAATGTGGTCGGGCACCAATGCATGGACCACTCCTTATACCAGAGGTTCAATGTATTTTGCTGACCTTGAAGGCAAACTAAAGCAGCACAAGGCAAAAGTGACTGTACTCTCGCTGATTAATACCATGGATTCCATGAAAAAGCGAGGCGAGAAAATCGATCCAGATTCATGGGCAAATCTGCTAAAGAAAGATGCTGGAGCTTGGGCAGTAGCAGATTATGAAAGTATGTTGGCTGGGAATGTAATTATTCCTGTAGATAATGCTTTTGGTGAAAAATTTAAAAGAAAACCTGTTAAGGCTAGATTTTTTGATCTAGGTTTTGAGTATCCAAAGTCTATTAAGGTAGGAGAGCAGATTAAAAATCTGAGAACCAATTCTCTTGCTGCGAAAGCTGGATTAAAAGAAGGCGATATTATTAATAGTGCTGTAGATCTTATTCCATTATATCGGAGCTATTCAAAATTGTTGACCATTGAAGTAAAAAGAAACGGTAAGGTAATCCCAATTACATATGCTCCCCGTTCAGAGGTAGCAAGTGCATATAAATGGACGACCATCAGATAGAATGAAAAGAGTAGGAGAGTTTTTTAGAAAAATTGAGATCATAAAAATTAAAGAGTTTGACATATTGTATCTAAAAAAGTAAAAAACCCGTGATATTAGTTAATCACGGGTTTTTTGTAGGAAATAGTCTCCAATTCAATCTGAAAATCGTCAATGACTTCACAATTGTATTATTGGAGAACTGATCATTTTATAGTTGTTAACTTAGTATCTCACATGGAGCGTAGCAATACAACCAAGGACATTTTTTTATTCCCGGAGGTGGGCAGCATATTTCGGCGCAACCCGCGGCTCCACCATTAATGCTCTTTAACTGATCTCTTGAAATTTTCTTAGAATTTTTCATAATAAAGTAATTGGGTTAAAGTTAAATTAAGGCTGGTTTCCACCACCGCATCCATCGAATGGCATGCATTGCCATTTACCATTGATTAAGCATATTTGACCACCAGGACAGTTGATGCCGCCCTTAATGGTTTTCAAATCCTGTTTGTTGATTTTTTTTAAATTTTTCATAAGAAATTTGGTTTAGTCTGTGCTAAAATTAATCAATTTTTATTAATCAAAATTAAGTTATTGATAAAATATTTTTATTTAATAAGTTCTTATGTTGTTAATTTTGTTTTTATTTAATGTATGTAGATGAAAATAATTTAATTAAAAAGTAAGATCGTATTCTTTACATAAAATCTTGCCTTATGACAAGCTCACTTTCATCATAACTGGATAATTTTGCTTAAAAGATTTGAAACTCTTACTCTTAAAATACAAACCAAAATCTAAATATTACTATGAAAAATTTAATCAAATTCAATAAGCTCTTCAAGCCATTGTTAATGGTTTTTGTTATGATGCTTACCAACTCATCATTATACGGACAAAAAATCAAGCCTTCCAGCAGTGGCTACGTACCTGTAAATGGTATTAAAATGTATTATGAAGTGTATGGAGAGGGTAGACCACTCATTCTATTGCATGGTGCTTTTATGACTATTGATACAAACTGGGGACAATTAATCCCTGAATTATTAAAAAACAGAAAAGTAATTGCAGTTGAGCTACAGGGACATGGACATACGGAGTTTTCCGAAAGAAAATTGTCACAGGCTACTTTAGCAAGCGATGTAGTAGGGCTGATGGACTACCTGAAAATTGAGAGTGCCGATGTTGCGGGCTATAGCTTTGGAGGGGCTGTAGCGTATCAGTTTGCTATTCAAAGTCCTAAAAGACTAAAAAGTTTAGTGATCATTTCGGCTACTTATAAAAATACTGGCTGGCTCCCTGAAATAGGGAATGCTTTTAAGAAAATGAAACCTGAAATGTTTGCAAATAGTCCTATGCAGGCTGCATATGATGCAGTAGCACCCGATAAAACGAAATGGACAAAGTTCCTCGAACAGATGATGGCTACTGCGGGAGAGCCATTCGATTTGGGTGAGGCTAATATTGCGAAAATTTCTGCACCTGTATTAATTATAGCGGGTGACAACGACGGACTTGATAAAATTGAGTTGATGAAAACCTACAAATTATTAGGTGGTGGTGTTTCTGCAGACCTTGGACCTATGCCAAAATCCCAATTGGCTATTGTTCCGGGACAGGGACATGTAAGCCTGATGATGCAGACTTCAACAATCTTGAATTACCTTAATAATTTTTTAAAATAGTTTATCTGATACATAATATAATCAAACTAAAATAATAGCGCGTAATTTCTTTCATATCAGCGATTCATTACAACAAAACGGGGCAAATCAACTGATTTGCCCCGTTTTTATAACAAGAATTTTATAGTAAATTAAAGGTTAAACTTTTACGTTTTTCCATTTTCCTCTTTTAAAAAAGATGAAGGTCGCAATTGCAATTGCTGTTTCAGCGACTGGTATTGCAATAAAGACACCCGTTGGTCCCATCTCCATATATTTGGTCAAAACATATGCTAATGGGATCTGAAGAAACCAGAAACCAAAAAAGTTGATCCATGTAGGTGTTTTTGTGTCACCAGCTCCATTAAGGGCATTCATCATCACCATACCAATACCATAAAAGATAAAAGCACTGCTCATGATACGCATAGCTCTTTGGGCTACTTCTTTAATCTGAATGTCATTCGTAAAGAATGAAACCAGCCAATCTCCAAAGAAGAGAAATAAAACAGTAACGATAATCATAAAGATGACATTGTATTTTACGGTTGCCAGTACAGAGTCTTCTGCCCGTTGAAATTGTTTCGCACCCAGATTTTGTCCTACTAATGTAGCTGCTGCATTACTCATTCCCCATGCAGGAAGCATAAAGAACATCATCAGTCGCAATGCAGTCTGATATCCTGCAGAACCATGATCTCCACCTGTTGTTGCAACAAGCTCAGCAAGGAAAATCCAGCTACAAGATCCAATAACAAACTGGAGTATACCCGGTGTTGCAATTCCGATCAATGATTTGATGACAGGCCAATCAATATAAAAGTGAGGCAGTTTTATTTTTAATTGATGTTTTCCATTAAATAAACAGAATAACTGATAAACTACCCCCATTGATCGTCCAATGACTGTTGCCAAGGCTGCTCCTGTCAGCCCGAATGCAGGAATCACTCCCCATCCGTTAATGAATATAGGGCATAAAATGATATTACAGATATTAGCGATCCATAAACTTCGCATGGCAATAGCGGCGTTACCTGCACCCCGGAATATACCATTAATCAGAAACAACAACATGATGATCACACTGCTTCCCATCATGATCCGCGTAAACATTACTCCGGCCTTAACGGTTTCTTCTGTAGCTCCCATTATATGCAAAATGTCACCCGCATAAATAATACCAAGAATACTTAAAATAAATGTCACTGTAAAAGCAACGATAATCGCCTGCATACCAGCATGAGCTGCTGCATCGGGATCTTTTTCTCCTATACGTCTTGCAACAACAGCAGTGGCAGCCATACTCATTCCAATGGCGATGGAGTACATGACCGTCAATACGGATTCCGTTAAGCCTACTGTTTGAATTGCATAGCTACTGTTTTCAAGATGCCCTACAAAATAAAGGTCCACTAATGCAAATACAGATTCCATGATCATTTCAAGCATCATGGGAATGGCCAGTAAAATAACCGCCTTATTGATATTACCAGTTGTATAATCGGTTTCAGCACCAAGTAACGACTGCTTTAACAATGAAAAATAATGTAAAACCTTTGATTGGTTTTTCTTATAATATGACATAAATGTAAAAATTAAAAGTAAGTAATAGAAAAATAGAACGAAGTGACCTCGTTCTTAAAAGTGTCTTATGTGGTAAGCCCAATTATTGTGCAGTGATCACACTGGCAAGGGCTACTATTACTTTCATATGCAGTAGCGATTGAACGACAAATATAATTATTTTTGATATTAAGTTACAAAAAAGAGTAAAAATGTTTCATTTTTTTTCGGAAATTTAATTTTTTAGATATAAACAAAAGGTTTCAACGTGAAATGATCTTTTCAATTAAAAAAAGCCTATTCAAAATGAATAAGCTCTTTTTATCAATATCAATTCCATTTTTTATTGTGGTTGTTGTTGCGTTACACAATGTACCATTCCACCATTGGCGAATAAGTTACGGCAGTCGATTCCAACTACAGTCTTATCCGGATATAATTGCTGGATAATCTGGTTGGCAACCACATCATTCGGATCATTGTAATTAGGTACCAGAACCCGGTTATTGGCAATGTAATAATTGATGTAAGAAGCTCTTCCCACATTTTTTCCATAAGTGGTCACTACCTCATTTCTTGTCAAAGGAACCTTAACAAATTGATAAGGGGTGTCATTTTTTCCTTTTGCCATATATAATTTATCAATATCGCTGTCCGGAACTTCCCAATAAGCCAGGTCATTAGGGTTCATGGTAATAATCGTGGATGAATTTGCAAATCTGGCAAAACCATCAATATGCATATCTGTAATGTCCCGGCCGGCTCTTCCATTCAACCAGATAAATTTGGTTACTCCCAAATTCTTGGTAAATATGGCTTCTGCTTGTTGTTGCGTCATTCCAGGATTTCTGTTGTTATTAAGAATAGAGCTTTTACAAGCCATTAGAACTCCATTTCCATCAATTTCGACACTTCCACCCTCATTAATCATTACAGAATTAAGATTGATTTTGGGGATATTTGTGTCTGTTGCAATTTTTGATGGTATTGTATTACAATTGCTGTAATCTGCTTTATTACCCCAACCATTAAATCCCCAATCCTGAATAAGTAGCTGCCCATTTTTGTCTTTTACATAAATAGGTCCATTATCTCTTACCCAAACATCATCGGTTGGATATAACTTAAAGCTTATATTGGTGAGTGGAACTCCTGCATTATTTAATAATCCTATGATGCGTTCTTTTTCTGTACCATCATAAGCAATGAGGTGAACCTTTTCACTTTGTGCCAATTCTTTGGTCATGGCTACCCAGGTAGCATCCAATCGGTTACGATAAGTAATACCATATTGATACTGATGGGGCCATTGAAGCCATGTTCCCTCATGTGGAGCTGATTCTTCAGGCATTTTGTAAACAATAGCATCAGGGCTTGTTGTATTTGAATTATCCGTTAGTTCTCCCTGACTACAGGAAAATAAAAAAGCAGGTAATAATAACAATGTGATTTTCTTTTTTTGCATAATTAATCTATTTTGATACGGCAAAAATAGATTGATAAATGCTCGTAGAGTTGTCCGAAATTGACAACTTACTTTAAAGGCAACAAAATATAGGTGAGTTGTTCTTCTTTGTTTTCTGTTGCATGTTTTTCATATTTTTCAATGATGGGTGTATGTGAAAACTCAAGCCCGGAATGAAAGATCCACCGGGAATAGATTTTTGTGTAGGTTTCATCTATTGTTTCATAGCCACCATGGTGAGCGAAACGGGCATACTTGCCACCAAATATTGCTTTTGAAGGGAGTTTTTTGTTTTTTGCCTGGATAGTAGAACACGCATCATACCGGCAGTTTATTTCAGTTTTGATCAACGGCTCATCTGCTACTACACCGAAATATTCTGTGTCGGAAACGGGAAATTCATTTTGCATAAACCTTTCCCACAGCAATTCAATTTCTTCGTTGTTGTAGTAGGTGTGAATGCTTTGATAATATATTTCTGTAGGCTTAAGGTAAATAATTTCTGGTTTTAGCAATATATCAGATGTTACCGGAACCAGATCTGGTCCACAAAGTAACTTTTCCTTGCTTAGCTTAGCCGCTTTAGGTGAAATACCAAAATGCTGTTTAAAAGCTTTTGAGAAAGAGGCAATATTCGCAAATCCAACTTCAAGTCCAATGGAAGTAAGACTTTCCTTACTGTAAAGGATCAGTTTATAAGCATTTTCTACCTTCAGTCTTTGTTGGAATCCTCCTATTGTTTCCCCACAACTATATTTAAAAATACGTTGTATGTTTCTGTAAGAGTAATGAGAAACATCTTCCAGATCTTTCACAGAAATGGACTGATCGTAATTTTTTTCAATAAAATTGATGACCCTGTAAATACAGTTCAGGCTGTCTTCCATAACAGAGATAATTTCAGAGGAAAGCTACTTAAAATAAATTAAAAATAAAAGAATAGCAGAGTTGAGCTGACACATAATCAGAACATTATTTTTTATATAGCTTCACCACAAGCTAATAGTTCAGGAAGAGGGAATAAGGAATATGGTTTATATTTTACTGATAAATTTCACTTTTGGTTTACTGTCTACCCTTAACACACTTTGTTGGTGAAATTTACGAATATACCTTTGCGTAATACTGTCCAGCATTGCATTTCTTTCTTTCGTTGGTTTGCCAAGGAAAGTAACCACTTTTGTGTTTTCTGATATCGTCAATTTTGTTTGGGTATCCATCCATTTACCCACAGCATCTGATTCGGTATATCCTTCCGGAAAATAGTGAGTGATAACATCATCCGTGAATGCTTTCCATTGTTGAGGGGTTACATTACCACCAGTGGGAATGTTTGTGCCAAAATATAGATCAGTTCTCTGCATTGTACTGCAGGAAATTAGTGTTACACTTAAAATAGTAGAGAGTATCAGTTTTTTTTGAGTTTTCATTGGGATTTAAGGTAATAAGTTTTGCCCAACAAATATAAAATTTTAATTAAATAATTCAAATATAAGGGATAAAATAGGGATAGGATATTTTATCCCTTATATTCAGTTTTAAAAAAAGCCTTTAAATATTAGTTTTTAAAGGCTTTTTCATATTTTTATAATTGATTAACTGCTCATCAAAAACCTGAACTTATTGATGTTTTTAAGAGCAATACCAGTTCCACGAACAACTGCTCTCAAGGGATCTTCAGCAACACAAACAGGCAAACCTGTTTTTCTGTGTATTCTATCAGCTAATCCATTAAGCAGGGCACCACCTCCGGCAAGATAAATTCCGGTTTTATAGATATCTGCAGCAAGTTCAGGAGGAGTAAGGGAAAGGGTTTCCAAAATAGCATCTTCAATTCTCATCAAAGATTTGTCGAGCGCTTTGAAGATCTCCTTATAGTTTACCATAATTTCCTTTGGTTTTCCTGTGATCAAATCTCTTCCCTGAACCGGAATATCTTCTAATGGGTAATCTAGTTCTTCTAAAGCAGAACCTATCTCTATTTTTATTCTTTCTGCTGTTCTTTCTCCTACGTATAAATTGTAGTATGATCTCAGAAAATAAGCAATGTCGTTCGTGAATACATCCCCTGCAATTTTTAACGATTTATCACAAACGATTCCTCCAAGAGCAACTACAGCGATTTCAGTAGTTCCACCTCCTATATCAACAATCATATTTCCCTCGGGATTTTGAACATCGATACCAGCTCCAATTGCGGCTGCCATTGGCTCATAGATCAGCTTTACTTCCTTGGCATTTACTTTTAATGCAGAGTCTTTAACAGCTCTTTTTTCTACTTCTGTAATCCCGGAAGGTATACATATCACGATTCTTAAGGCTGGTTGAATAAATTTCCCTTTGATTCCCGGGATGAGTTTAATAAACTCTTTGATCATATGTTCTGAAGCATGAAAATCTGCGATCACTCCATCTTTTAATGGTCTTATCGTTTTAATGTCTTCATGGGTTTTGCCCTGCATCAGTTTTGCTTGTTCTCCTACAGCAATAGGCTTTCCTGTTGTGCGATCAATAGCAACGATAGACGATTGATCAATGACGATTTTATTATTGTGTATTATAAGTGTATTAGCGGTTCCGAGATCCATTGCGATCTCCTGTGTAAACATATCAAATAGCCCCATCTTTTTTCATTATTTTATAGGCTGCAAAGTACGGCTTTATGTATTGAAAAAATGGCCTCTGGATCTCAATTTTGGAGTTAAAATTGTGTTAATTATTTGCATCAACTTATTAAAGGCGTGATGAAAAATACCCATTATACATAACTGTACAAACAAGAGATTATAAAATAATATTTACTTAATTTTAGGATAATTCTTCTGAAGAATTAAAATCAATCAAATCATGGATTACAAAAGCTTTGCTGAACAAATCATTCATCTAAAAAATGCAGATTTGGAATTTCGGAATCAGCTTATTCAAAAAGGGCAATTGGGAGAAGGGTATAATGTAGAAATGGAAGTACTTCACAATAAGAATGCAAAAATATTAAATGAAATAATAGATACTATCGGATATCCCACCATTGATAAAGTAGGCAAAGAAGCCCATGAAGCAGCATGGCTGATTATACAGCATTCTATTGGACGGCCTTCTTTTATGAAAAAGTGTGCTGAATTATTAAAGAACATAGGCGCTGAATATAAAGAAGACAAGGTTCATTTAGCATATCTTACAGATAGGATTGCTGTATTGGAGGGAAAACCACAGCTTTACGGGACTCAATTTGATTGGAATGACATGAAAGAATTAACACCAAACGCTTTCGATGATTTAGTGAAAGTAAATAAGAGAAGAGAATCTATTGGGCTCAATACACTTGAAGAACAAACACAACTCATCCGGAACCGCGTAAAAAATGAAAATCAAAAGCCCCCTAAAGATCTTGATCAAAGAAAAAAAGATATGGATGAATGGCGAAAGAGAGTAGGCTGGATAGAGTAATCGATATCAGATCATTTTATTTTTGAGGTCCTTATATTTTGAACGTCCTATGGGTAATTGCTCTCCAGTTTTAAGTAAAAGCCCATATCGACTGCCCGTACTGATAACGATCTTATCAGCCTGTTGAAGATTAACCAGATAGGACTTGTGAATTCGCTCAAATCCATCTGGAAGAAGCTGCTGTAAAAGTTCAAGTGATTTGTCATGCAGTTCCTGCTGCCCATTTTTAAGATACAGCTCTGTGTAGATGCCTGCTCCCTTGATATAAATAACTTCATTAATATTGATTAATCGGACTTGTCCGGATCTTTTTACCGCTAGGTATTTAATACCATCGTCCGATTTTATAGCCGGGCTGATAAACCGATTCAATGCCTGAAAAAGTCTTGTCTGATCAAAAGGTTTAGGGACAAAATCAAGAACTCCATAAGCAAAAGCGGTAATTGCTTTATCAATATTAGCTGAAACAATGATCGTATGAAAAGAAGCTGCTACCATATGTTCCAATACTTCGAAACCATTATCTCCATTGAGATTCAGGTCTAATAAAAGCAGGTCAGGAACTTGATGGGTAATTTGATCAAGCCCTTTTTGCAAAGAATCACATACCACAATCCGGATTGGCTTATTCCCAAAAAATTCGGTTGTCATACGTTGCAGGCGACGGGCTATTCTCGCTTCGTCTTCTATGATCACTATATTCATGATAATACAATTTGAATGGTAGATATCCAACCTTTTTCTGTAGCACCAGAACTGAATTTCCAGTTATTCCCATAGCTTTCGGTTAAACGTGCTTTGATATATTTAAAACCATTGCCTCCTGTTCTGTCTGTTATGATCTGCCTGTTCTTTGCAATAGTTTCAAACATGTATTGCTGACTTTTTTCCGATGCTGAATAATGAAGTACAAAAGTTATTGTATTTCCCGGAAGGGGTTCACTATGAGTAATGCCGTTTTCTAGTAATGTATGAATGATAGCAGGAGGTATAAGCTGGGTCTCGTCTATTCCGATTTGTTCCCACTGATAATTGATTTCCTTACGGAAACCCATTACAGAAAGGTGCTGACGGCAAAGCTCCAGTTCCTTTGTGATGGGGATCAGGGTTTGTTCGGAGATTTCGTTCATGATATCAAATTCTGAGGCTAATGCCTGTATAAAACGAGCGCCTTCCTTTGGTGATTCTTCTACCCAATCCATCATAGAGGTGAGGGTATTTCTTAAAAAATGGGGCTGAATATTCTTTTTCAGTAATTCCAGTTGCAGCCTTGAGGAAAGGAGTATGGCATTCTGATGTTCGGCCTCAATAACGCTGGTTCTGATCGAATGCAGATAAAGCATACACAGTACAATTATTGTAAAACTGATAAACAATCCATAATCATACAATACAAACTTACCCACAAGTGCACTTATGACAAGGCCAACTAATAAAATAATGCCTCCTTTTTCCTTTTGAATGATACCATTCAAGACAACAATAAAATTGGCGATCAGCATGGCAAGACTATAAAGGCGGGCAGTCAGATCATAGTGTCCATAATTTGATATATATAGAAATATCAGTGTTCCAAATAGAGCAGCCAATAACCATGGACCTTTTTTAAACTTGAACTGGATGATGAAATAAGCAGGGACGAGTAGTGCGTTGGCAAATGTAAGCCAGCCGATAATTTCCAGTCGTACAAAGAATTCAGAATAAGGGATTACCACATGGAATTTCAGATATTCCATAATGAGTAGAGCGAAAAAAAGCAAGCATATTGTGCCAAAGATCAGTATATCCCAATGCCTGCGTTTGCTGTTCAGGAAAAGAAAAAAGTAATAAACGGCTGCAATAAGAAAAGCACCAGCCATCAGGTTCATGTAGGATATGGTAACCAGAGGTCTTGTTAATAAGGAGTTATAAGGATCTATTTTAAATCCGATGCTGCGTTGGACATGCGGAAGCAATGATTGTGAACTGCGTAAAGCAACTGTATGAAAGCCAGGCGAGATCAGATGATCCGGAATTCTGTAATAACTGCTTTCCGTACCAGGTATTTCAGGTTTTCCATTTTGAGGGATTTGTCCGTTATTGCCGATAAGTACGCCGTCCCAGTACACCTCAAAGGAACCAAAGGATTCGATCTGAAGACCCAGTGGTAAAATATTATTTTCTACCTGGCGTAGGTCTAAATGGGTTCTTGACCAGAAGATATGATCAGCTGTATTACCTCTAGTCTGAGACCAGTCTTTATCATTGTAATCTTTGGATGCCCAGGCGATATCATCACCTACTTTGTAAACAGGTATGGGATCTTCATTACGAATAACGGATGGAGCCAATATACTCAACATCGCCAGCAAAAATATAAACTTATGCATAATGTAAATATACAAGGTAATTTGCAAAACCGGATGGCAGTTTGAAAGGCTATATAGCTGTTCACATGTTTTCTAAAAGAATGAGTATATCCTCGGTCTAATTTTACATCATGAAACAAATTGTATTACTCTTTCTGATCATGATAACTGCCCCATATTCCTTTGCGCAGCAAGCACAAATAACAGGTATAATTCATGAAAGCCCAGGCACACCTATATCCTATGTAACCATAACATTAAAAGATGGGGAGGAAAAAGTAGTGGCAGCCAGTATTTCAGATAATAAGGGCGTATTCCGAATGGAAAACCTTCCGGCAGGAAATTACAATATCAGCTATAAGCTAATTGGTTTTCAAACGATGAACAAATTTGTACAGATCAATGCCGGTGCAGTAGTAGATGTTGGAACTATAGTCTTAACACCAGATGCAAAACTCTTGCAAGAAGTAGCATTAACGGGGCAACGCGGATCTGTAAGTTTAAAACTTGATAAAAAAGTTTTTGAAGTCGGGAAGGATGTCCTTTCTCAATCTGGAGCAGTAACTGATCTGTTGAACCAGGTTCCTTCAATCAGTGTCAATCCTGGTGGTGGAATTAGTTTAAGAGGAAACAGCAATGTGTTGGTATTGATCAACGGGCGACGCACCGGATTAACTCAAGGAAACGCATTGGAACAGTTACCTGCTGATCAGGTAGAACGGGTAGAAGTCATTACCAATCCGTCCTCCAGGTTTGATGCTGCAGGTTCTGCAGGAATTATCAACATCATTCTCAAAAAGAATAAAAAAGCAGGTTTCAGCGGACAGATGCGTTTGGTGGGTGGCATCCCTAATGAAACCCGTGTTAGTCCGAGCGTGAACTATAAATCTAATAAGCTCAATCTATTTGCTACCTATGGTTTGAGGTTATCGGATTATGTAGGTCTTTATACGATGCAGCAATCAACCGGACTTTCTGGAACCCCGGTTTACCTGAACCAGCGACAGGATGAAAACAGGCATGATAATGCCAAATTGTTATATTTTGGCGCAGATTATCAGATTAATGATCATAATACAATTACCGCTGCCTTTCTCCGAAATTCGACACGGGATCATGATAAGACAAGACTGAACTACCTGTATTCAGACAAAAGAGGTGCTATTGATAGTAGTCTGAGCCGCAATGGAGAATCATGGGAAAAGAGAAGCTATAACCAATTGGAATTTAATTATACCAAAATCTTTCATCGTGTAGGCAAGAAATTGACTGTAGATATGCAATATGATTTCTGGGATAGTGATAAGGAATGGAATTTAGCCACTGGCAGAGTTTTTCCGTTACCCACTACCTTTCCAACCATCAGGACAAGTTCAATCGGAGGAAGTAAGGATCTGATGATTAAAACAGATATGGTACAGCCACTGAATAGTATTTCTACATTGGAATTTGGTTTAAAAGCTGAAGATCGCAGGGTAAGCAGTGATTTTTTGGCAGAGCAGCAAAATGCTACGGGTTGGGAGATCATCGACCAAATCGACAATCATCTTTTATACAAGGAATTAATTGGTAGTGCATATGTACAATTTTCAGGCAAGATGAAAGCTTTTAGTTATCAGGCTGGTTTACGCGGTGAACTGACACGTGTTGGTATTGAAGATCGGATCGGAAGCTATACCAATAATAAAAATTATGGCAGATTATTTCCAACCTTAAACGTAAGTTATCGTTTTAATGAAGGGGCAACTTTACAAGGGAGCTACAGCAAAAGAATCAACAGGCCTTCGTTGGGTATGATATATCCTTTTAATGAACTCACGGATCTGAGTACCCGCTATATTGGAAACCCTGATCTTAATCCTTCGTATGCTAATGTATTTGAGCTTGCTTTTCTAAAAAGCTGGAAGACACTTACCTTGAATCCTTCTCTTTATTATCAGAAAAACAATGGAGTGATAGAAGACTATACCTATCGGAATTCTGATGGTCTTTTCATTACCATGCCGGTCAACATAGATAAAGAGACCCGCAGTGGTTTGGAGCTTTCAGTTCTCTATAATCCTGTTAAATGGTTGCAATTAAATACTGAGCTCAATTTATTTCATTATGCTAAACGAGGAATGTATAAGGGGCAGTCCTTTGATTATTCCGGGAATACCCTTACTGCCCGTTTAAGCGCGCAAGTGAAACTAAAGGATAAGCTTGCTTTCCAGACACTGTATAATTTCAGAGGTACCAATGCTACAGCTCAAACCCATACTAATGCAGTCCACAGCATTGATTTTGGATGTAGCAAGACTTTTTTAAAAGACAAAGCAACAGTTACCTTTGATGTAAGTAATCTATTTGATTTACGAAAATTAGGCAGCAGGACAACCGGACAGGATTATGTCATCAACCAGACCAATATTCCTAATGCGGCACGATATAGGTTGACACTGGTTTATCGACTTAATTTGAAAGATAGTCAAAGTGTTCGGCAGGCAAAAAGTGGAAACCGGAATTGATGCTATAGATATGATTTTTTATGGCTTTTTCTGAAAAACTTAATCTAAAAATACAGAATGGTTTTATTATTTTTATAAAAATAAATGAGCCCTATGACAGACTGTATTTTTTGTAAAATAATCAACAGAGAACTTCCAGCTAGTATAATTCATGAAGATGATCATGTCATTGCTTTCATGGATATCCAACCTGTCAATCCGGGGCACATATTGGTTGTACCTAAAATACATAAAGAACTGATTGCGGAATTGGATACGGATTTAACCTCCAGAATGTTCAATATAGCAGCTAAAATTAACCTTGCAATCCGGAAATCACCCATACAATCAGAAGGTATTAATTATTTTCTGGCTGATGGAGAGGCTGCCGGACAAGAAGTTTTCCATACCCATCTTCATATATTTCCAAGATTTCGTCATGATGGTTTTGGCCTGAAATTCCATGAGAGCTATACTCAACTTCCCAAGCGTGAGGAACTTGATGAAATTTGCGGGAATATTAAGCTATCAATGGAATAACACTACCTGACATTGTTACAGTACGGCAGGGAGAATGAAATTCTCTATTATGTCTGTTATCTGCGGATGAGCATAATTTTGCCCATATGCACTTGCTGTGATGACAATAACCAAAGGTTGATCCTTAAAAATCAGGATATAATTTCCGCCATTACCTGCACAATAAAATGCTTCCGCTTTTTTGCTGCCAGTGGTAAAGGTTTTGTTCCAAAAAAGATAACTATAATATTCCTCTTTTCGATCGGGTATCTGTACTTGTCTGGTGAGTGTTTTTGCAACCCAAGACTGAGGAATTATTTGTTTTCCATCCCATATTCCGTTATTCTTATACAGTTGTCCATACTTGGCGAAATCCAATGCATTCATACGAATACTTCCCGCTGTGTTTGGAATATTTTGAGGAGTATATTGCCACTTATAATTTTTAATGCCCAGTGGATGAAAGAGTTTTTCCTCTGCAAATTTTTCTAAACCCGATGGAGCAGATTTGTTGATGATATCTCCAAGAACGATCACCCCGGCAGTAAAATAATGCCACTTGCTTTTTAAGGCAGGATCATAAGGGAGATTCATTGTAAAATTGACCCAATTACTGGTTGGATACATGTTTTCTTCATTCCCGAGAGAGTTCTCATTTCCATCATCACCATCAAACCCTGATGACATTGTTAGAAGCTCGTGGAGGGTTGCATTATCTTTGCCAGCTGGATATTGATAAGATTTTAAATCATAAAAAGCACTCAGCTTTTGATTTTCATCTTTAATTAAATGATTACCAATTGCGATTCCCATTAAAGTTGAGGCAAAAGATTTACCAACAGACCTTGGATCATGCAATGTGTTTCTATCCTCTCCATTGAAATATTCTTCTATTTGTAATTTTCCATCATTAATGACCACAATGCTGTTAATTTTTTTTAAAATACCCTCATCAATAGACCTCTTCAACTCCTTTATTTTGTTTTCATTGAATTTTTTAGAGGAAATTTCAAAACCATTATAGGGAGAAGGTTTATTAAGCGTAATGTGATTGGTGTCAATCTTAGGGTGTCGCAGAACATTTAAAAGCAGTTCCCCTTTTGCCAATACATTACTCACTTTAGTTTCATTATTTGTATTAATGTAAGCACGGATTTCTAAACGGAGTGTATGCTGGCCATCTTGCAATGCTTTCTCTCCTCCATTTGCCATAAATCTGTTCCAAAAAGATTCGCTCCATGTACCCTGACCGTTGGTATTATTAATCAGTGGCCTGTTAAGTATCAAAGCGGTGTCTTGTACTTTCTGATAAGGTGCTCCAGGTAGAAGATTACTTCGATAGATTTCATGATTGTCTACCCACAATGTAAATTGGTAATTCCCTTTTTTAAACAATGAGTCTTTTGGTGTGTTCGGATCCAGTTCAGACTTATAATGGGTGAGTGGTTTATCGAATGAAGCAACGAAATAAAGATCATTCTTATTGGTTAAAGTATATTTTTTAAGGACATCGTTTTTTGAAATCTGATTTAAATTTTTAAAAGATGAAAGAAAGAATACCTTTCCTATATTTTTAGAATAGAGTTCATTACCAGAACCTGATTTTTGAGATACATTCTTCTTTTGAGCATCTAATTGATTAAAAAATGCAGAGAAAATAAGAAGTAATACAATGATATTTTTCAAAATGTAGTTATTAATGTTTGGTACAAATTTCACTTAAAAATCGGAAACAAAATAGAACAGAATTAACATTTGTCTTTAAAGTTTGTCATATCCTTTTGGTGATCAATTAAGATAATTATGATGAAAAATGGATTACATTTGTTAGTACAACCAAGATCAATTAAAAGGTTGTAGGCGAAAATGAAATTACCAATAATACATGGATATATAGACAGAAGGATATTAATCAATTTTACAGCTGATCCGGAAGTTGTAGAAAAAATGATTCCTTTTCCATTCAGACCCCATCTGTATAAAAATAAAGCAATTGTTGGAATTTGTCTGATCAGGCTTAAAAATATAAAAGCGTTGGGGCTACCTGATTTTGTGGGTTTTGGTTCTGAAAACGGTGCCCACCGGATTGCTGTTGAATGGGATGAAAATGGTGAAGTGAAAACAGGAGTTTATATTCCGCGAAGAGATACTTCATCCAGAATAAACAGCCTTGTAGGAGGACGTATTTTTCCGGGTAAACATTATCATGCTCAATTCAATGTAAAGGAAGAAAATAAGAATTACCATATTGATTTTAAGAGCTCAGATCATCTTGAAACTTCAATCGATGCAACAGAAACAGAGGTATTCAGTACAAACTCCATATTCGGGACGTTGGAAGAGGCTTCTGCTTTTTTTGAGAAAGGGAACCTGGGATATTCTCCGAATAAAAATAAATTTGAAGGGCTGGAGCTTAATACTTACAAGTGGGAAACGCAACCTCTCGAAGTATCAGGATTAAAATCTACTTTTTACGAAAACGAGAAGGTTTTTCCAAAAGGTTCTATAGCTTTTGATAATGCTTTGTTAATGACCCATATCGAACATACATGGAAAATGATGTCTGATAAAGTTTGATCTATATGTAAAATTAAATACAAAACTATGTACAACGAAGAATTAGCAAATCGAATACGGGAAGCATTGATCGATGAAAAGGACGTTATCGAGAAGAAAATGTTTCAGGGTTTAAGCTTTATGGTAGATGATAAATTGTGCGTCGGGGTTCGTAATGATGAGATCCTTTGCAGAATTGATCCTGAAAAAGCAGAATTGGAACTGGAAAAAATATATTGCCGTCCGATGATACATGGAGAAAGAATTGCTAAAGGATATATTTTTGTTAGTGAAGCGGGATATCAACGAAGTAAGGATTTTCAATATTATATAGACCTCTGTCTCGATTACAATAAAATTGTACAGAAGTCCAAAAAGAAGTAATATCTGCACATATACAGAAGAGACAGAAAAAGATACATCTATTTAGCAATCACCATAAACTGATTTAACCTTTTAATAAATTCCCCTTGTTTTCATAAAAGTTACCTATTTTTAGCATACCAAATTTAAAATACCATGAAGATTAAGACTCCGATATATATTATCCTTGTATTTGGACTGTTTGCAAATTCTTTATCTGCACAAACAAATACGCAGTTAAAAAATGAAATTTCAAAAGTAGAATCAGGATTGATACCTGCTGTCCGGTTTCAGGGTGAGCCTACCTGGACTATCGAGTCTAGAATGAAATATTATAATGTTCCTGCAGTCAGTATTGCTGTTATCAGAAACTCCAAAGTGATCTGGAGTAAGGCCTACGGTTTAGCCGATATAGAAAATAAAACACCTGCTACTACCCAGACATTATTTCAGGTAGCATCCATGAGTAAGCCTGTAAGTGCTTATGCAGCATTAAAGGAAGTGGAGCTTGGAAAAATAAATGCAGATGCGGATGTAAATACCTATTTGAAATCCTGGAAAATTCCAGATAATCAATTTACCAAAGAGAAAAAGGTCACTCTTAAAAATATCGTAAGCCACACTGCCGGTTTCACTGTAGGAGGTTTTCCTGGATATGAACCAGGGAAAGCTGTACCTACGCTTGTTCAGCTTTTGAATGGACAAAGTCCTGCTAACACCCCTGCAATTTTTGTGGATAAAGAACCAGGAAAGCCATTTCGTTATTCCGGGGGCGGATATTGTGTAATGCAACAAATGCTTATTGATATTGAAGGTCAAGATTTCACTACGATCATGAAAGAGAGAGTGCTTGAACCATTGAATATGCAAAAGAGTACATACGCTCAACCTTTGCCAGAAGCTTTAGCTTCATCAGCAGCTACAGCATATGCTCAGAATGGGAATAAAGTTCCGGGAAGATATCATACCTATCCAGAGCAGGCACCTGCCGGTTTATGGACAACAGCAGAAGATTATGCCAAATTTGTTATAGACATTCAGAATACACTAAGTGGAAAAAGCCATACTATTATTTCTCACAAGATGGCAGAAGAATTTACAAGTCCTTTCATCGAACCTTTTGTAGGATTGGGCATCTTTCTTGAAAATAAAGACGGACAGATCTACTTCTCTCATGGAGGTTGGAATGAAGGGTTTTCCAGCCAATTTACAGGAAGTAAGACAGGTGGTGATGGGATTGTGATTTTAACCAATACCAACAAACCTGATTTTATCAACGAATTACTTCGCTCAGTAGCTACCGTGTATCATTGGCCCAATTATATGGCACCTGTTGATAAAATTTTACCTTTAAATTCTAATGATTTAACCAATAATATAGGTCGTTACAGGCTTGATAAATATGGATTTTGTAAAGTTTATCAGGAAAAAGGAAAGCTGATGGCAATCAATAATGTAGAAGCTCCAGCAGAGCTCATTAAAGTAGGGGAAAACAGTTATGCCTTAAGGGATTGGGATTATAAAGTAACATTTAAAAAAGATGATAAAACAGGCAAGAAAGAGCTTGTTCAGATTTTGCTTGATAAGAAGACGATTCGATTAAGGGGCGAGCAAATGAGTAAAGATGAAAAAACACCTTTGGAACTGATCCTGGAAGGGCAATTTGAGAAAGGTGTTGAAGCTTATAAGAAAGCAAAAACTGATGACCCCAATAATGAGCAGCTTTCTGAAGGCTCTATCAATGGGACAGGCTATGCCTTACTTCGACAAAAAGATTTCACAAAGTCCATTGATGTTTTCCGAGTAAATACAATATTATATCCCAAGAGTGATAATGTGTACGACAGCTTAGGTGAAGCCTATCTGAATGCGGGGCAGAAAGATAAAGCCAAAGAAAATTATCAAAAAGTATTAGAGATTAATCCTAATCATGAAAATGCAGCGAAGGTTCTAAAAACGTTATGATCACTAATTGGAATAATAAAAAATGGAGAACCTAGATCAGGTGCTTAGCATTCATTTCTGAATAATCTTTTTCTTTGAGGAAATATATAGTTAGTAAAAAAAGTCGTGATTTAATGTGATAAATAAAATATCATCCTTAATTTTTTTGAATCCATTTTCATAAAGCTTAATTTTGTAAAAAATTGAATTCATTTTGGTTATGAAAAGGAAGCTAGTTCAAAGACATCACTATTTCAGATTAATTGTAGTATCAGTTATTATCAGTATTTGTGCCTCTTTTTTGGGGTATTCATTAAAGTTTATGACAGAACGTTTCCAAAAGTTATTATTCCACTTTGCTGAAAGGGAGAATTCATTATACTTTATTATTCTTCCAACAATAGGGATCACTGCCATTTATTTTTTGCGAAAATACCTTTTCAAGAACCGGAAAAATAAAGGCATTACCGAAATTTATAAAACAGTTGATCAGAGAAAAGACCATTTACCCTTATTTAAAATTCCATCCCATTATTTTAATGGATTTTTGACAGTGGTTTTTGGAGGCTCTACAGGCATTGAAGTTTCAACCGTGGTGGCGACAGCTACAATTGGAAATGCAGCATATGAGAGACAATTTTCTGCAAACATTTACAAGTTGGAATTGATTTGTGCAGGTGTTGTAGCTGGGGTAGCTATTTTATTTGGAAGCCCTATTGCAGGATGGCTTTTCGCAATGGAAGTTATTGCCAGAAAATTCAACAAAACTCTTTTTATCAGTTGCACAGCGTCTGCTATAGTTTCAGGGATTTTCCTGTATTTTGTGAAGAGCGAGCCTTTGCTTCCTTTTGAGATCACAGGATGGAAATGGTCAGCAGTTCCATTTTTTGTGCTTTTGAGTTTATTAGGAGGTGTTTTGTCAGTATATTTTACTTTTCTGGTTATTAGAATTAAAGATTTCTTTTCTGGGATTTCCAATAACTTTTTGAGAGTTAACCTTGGTGCTTTGATCGTGGGAGGAATGATTTTCTGTTTTCCATTTTTGTATGGAGACAGCTACCATTCTCTTTCAGAAATCCTTACACATCCTGAAAGCTATTCCTTTTTTTTTCTTGCCTTTCTGATCTTCCTAAAACCGCTAGCTTCTTCATTAACGCTTGGAGCAGGAGGAGACGGTGGTGTTTTTGCGCCGAGTATTGTTGCAGGAGCATTTTTAGGATTTGCATTTGCCCTCTTTTGTAATACATTTTTTGGTACCTCTTTGGTTTATATGAACTTTGTTTTAGTAGGAGCAGCTGCTACTTTATCAGCTTCTATTTATGCACCTTTTACGGCATTATTCCTGGTTTGTAACCTTGCCCCGAATGGATATGTGCTATTTTTTCCTATTTTGATTGGGTGTCTTATTTCAAAAAATTTAGCTAAAAGGATTTTACCATATAATGTATATACCTATAATATGAAAGCTTAGATCATCAAAGATGGAAGAACAGTAAAAAAGAGATTGCTTCGTTCCTCGCAATGACATTGCGTTTGTGCTTCCCACAGATTACACGAATTTCACAGATTAAGATGACTAAAATTCAAACTTTGAGATAAATTCCCAATCGACCTAGGAAGCTGTAGCGTTAAGAAAATAAGTTCTGTGAACGTTAAGAAAATTCTACTGTTCGAAGCGCGACAACAATGCCGAATCGGAAAACTCACAATGAATTCGCGCAAGTTTTAGAATTTTTAGTGAACAGAACTTATTTTTAGCGAAAGATTCCAGTCTTGAACTTTTGGTTCTTTTGTTTCAAGACAAAAGAATATGTAAAAAAAGATTGCTTCGTTTCTCGCAATGGGAGAGGATTTATCTCTCGCGGATTTAGCAGATTACGCAGATTTAAAAAAGCCCTATATTTCAACTTTGACGTCAATTCCCAATCGACCTAGGAAGCTGTAGCGTTAAGAAAATAAGTTCTGTAAACGTTAAGAAAATTCTACTGTTCGAAGCGCGACAATCATTTTGAATCGAAGAACTCAGAGTAAATCTCGCGCAAGTTTTAGAATTTTTAGTGAACAGAAGTTATTTTTAGCGGAAGCTTCCAGTCTTGAACTTTTGGTTCTTTTGTTTCAAGACAAAAGAATATGATAAAAAAGAGATTGCTTCGTTCCTCGCAATGACATTTAGTTGATCTCGCACAGATTTCACGAATTTCACAGATTAATATGGCAAAAATTCAAACTTTGAGATAAATTCCCAATCGACCTAGGAAGCTGTAGCGTAAAGAAAATAAGTTCTGTGAGCGTTAAGAAAATTCTACTGTCCGAAGCGCGACAATAATGCCGAATCGAAGAACTCAGAGTAAATCTCGCGCAAGTTTTAGAATTTTTAGTGAGCAGAACTTATTTTTAGCGAAAGATTCCAGTCTTGAATTTTTGGTTCTTTTGTTTTAAGACAAAAGAACATATAAAATAAAAAAGATTGCTTCGTTCGTCGTAATGACCCCTGTCGTTTTTAACAATTGATAAATGCATCCCGAAACATAAACTTTAGTTTTGTACAAAAAATATGTCAGGAGAAACAGATTTGAAAATATTACTGCAAAATATGGAACCGGTATTGAATTCCGGGGAATATGTTTTTTGCAAAGTAGAAAGCTTGAATAAGATTCCAGATATGGAAAAGCTCCTGTTTTTCTTTCGGGAAACAGAAGCAGTTACTGTTGTTTTGGAAAAATCGACTGCAGATAAATGGAATTTAGAATATGATTATATTTCTTCATGGATTACCCTGAACGTTCATTCTTCATTGGAAGCTGTAGGATTAACGGCCGCTTTTGCCAACGCTCTAAAACAGGAGAGTATTAGCTGTAATGTGGTAGCTGCTTATTTTCATGATCATATTTTTGTTGCGAAAGATGATGCTGAAAAGGCAATGTCAGCTTTAGTGAGACTAAGTATGTAAAGGTTTAACTTGGGCTTACATTCTCTTTCTTAACCCAATCATAATAGTCAGTTAAACAGCTCTCTAAAACCAAGTGGAGTCGTATTCGTCATTTTCTTAAAAAACTTGCTGAAAGACTGAGGATGTTCGAAACCCAGTTCATAGGCTATTTCACTTACACTATTGTTGGTTGTACTTAGTTTTTCTTTTGCCTTTTCGGTTAGTTTTTGATGAATAAAGTATTGCGTGCTTTGTCCGGTAAGATTTTGAAGCAATGTTCTCAGATAGCCCGTTGAAATACTGAGTTGTTCTGAAATGTATTGAACAGTAGGAATTCCGTTATTTACGATCATTTCACTATTGAAGTAATGATTAAGAATTGTTTCAAGGCGTTCGAGAATTTCATGATGGGCTTTATCCCGGGTGATAAACTGACGTTGATAAAAACGGTTGGAATAATTGAAGAGTGTTTCAAGTAAAGAAGCCATGATATCACTGCTGAATTGATCTGTATTGGTATTATATTCCTGGCGGATATTTTCTATTAATTGTTGGAGTATCTGCTCTTCATTATCAGAAAGGAAAAGGGCTTCATGTAGGGAATAATCAAAGAATTCATATTTCGTGATAGTTTTCGCGAGTGTTTTATTCCATAGAAAATCAGGATGGATCATCAGCATCCAGCCTTCTGCGGGGCGGAACTGTTCATCTCTTTCAATACGTAAGACCTGATTAGGAGCCATAAAAAATAAAATTCCTTCATCAAAATCATAATCCTGCTGACCATATCTGTATTTATGGTTCATGTTTCTTTTTACAGAAAGGGTATAAAAATCAAATACGATGCTTTCACTTCCTTTTTGAGGTGGATTTTGCATATCTGCAAAATCGATTATGCTGATCAACGGATGTTTGGGCTTAGGTAAGCCACGCAAGGTATGAAACTGTGAAATGGTTTTGATTCTGATGGGTTCTTGTGATGCCATAATCTTTTAAGATAAAAGAAAAGAATATGCCGATAAGCATCCAACATATTCTTTCGTGATGTTATACAGTAAATTTACGATTTATTCGGTTGGGAAATAGACATTGCCTTCTAATTCTGATAACAGGTCAATCTGATTGGGATGCCAGTCTAGTTTTTCCTGTGTAACAGTACTGGAAGCTTGAATATTGAACTTGGCAAAGTGGGTAAACCATGTAAAATGTTCAGCAACATCAGCCGCTGCTATAGACTGTGTTGGCAGACCCAATTTTGAACCTATCATTTCAGCAATCTTTCTGAATTCAATTCCCTGTTCAGCCACGCCGTGATAGCGTGTTCCACTTCCGGAGTGTTTTTCCACGGCCAAACGGAACAGTTTTGCTGCGTCTTGGCGATGTACCGCCGGCCATAGATTATCTCCGTTTTCAATGTATGCAGAAAAACCTTTTGCTTTTGCAATACCTATCAGCGAAGGTATGAAACCAATTTTATCACCCAGATCATGAACTACAGGCGGAAGACGTACAACAGCTACTTGTACACCCGTCGCAGCAACTTTATCAGCAGCGAGTTCTGTTAGAATTCGAGGAATAGCATCACCTTCCGGATGGTCATTTTCTGTAACGATTCCGTGTTTTTGAATAATACCGATTCCTGAAGTAATGATAAATGGTTTCTGTGTCCCTTTCAAAGCAGCACCGATCGTTTCAATAACCTGTCCATCCAGAATGCACATTTCTTTAAATTTACTGAAATCATGGATGAAACCAAGATGAACCACTGCATCAGCCATTTCTACTGCCTCCGTCAATGTTTCAGGTTGACTGAGATCACCGTAATATACTTCTACTCCAGACTCTCTTAATTTTTGGGCAGATTCTTCTGAACGAGCCAGACCCAGAACCTTGTGTCCCCCTGCTTGTAATTCTTTTACTGTTGCAGAACCTATGAAGCCTGTGGCTCCTGTTACAAATACTTTCATTTTTATGCTTGTTTTTAACAATACAAAGTTGAAAAGAAAGCATTTTCTTTATGTAGCCAGAACACACTTTGTTGTAGCCGGAAAATTGATTTTGTTTATTGAAATTGCTTCGTTCCTCTCAATGACAGTAGGTTTATTTCCCACAGATTTCACGAATTTCACAGATTAAGATGGCAAAAATTTAAAGATTGAAGATGATTCCCAATCGACCTAGGAAGCTGTAGCGTAAAGAAAATGATTTCTGTGAATGTTAAAAAAATTCTACTGTCCGAAGCGCGACAATTATTTTGAATCGGAAAACTCAAAGTGAATTCGCGCAAGTTTTAGAATTTTTAGTGAACAGAAATCATTTTTAGCGAAAGATTCCAGTCTTGAATTTTTGGTTCTTTTGTTTTTAAGATAAAAGAATATATAAGAATAAGAATGCATATTGAGATTGCTTCGTCCCTCGCAATGACGGTAGGTTTATTTCCCACAGATTTCACGAATTTCACAGATTATGATGACAAAAATTTAAAGATTGAAGATAATTCCTAATCGACCTAGGAAGCTGTAGCGTAAAGAAAATGATTTCTGTGAACGTAAAGAAAATTCTACTGTTCGAAGCGCGACAATCATTTTGAATCGAAAAACTTATAGTGAATTCGCGCAAGTTTTAGAATTTTTAGTGAACAGAAATTATTTTTAGTGGAAGGTTCCAGTCTTGAACTTTTGGTTCTTTTGCTTCAAGGTAAAAGAACATATAAGAATAAGAATGCGTATTGAGATTGCTTCGTTCCTCGCAATGGCAGTAGGTTTATCTCCCACAGATTTCACGAATTTCACAGATTAAAATGACAAAAATTTAAACTTTGGATAATTCCTAATCGACCTAGGAAACTGTAGCGTAAAGAAAATAATTTCTGTGAACGTTAAGAAAATTCTACTGTCCGAAGCGCGACAATTATTTTGAATCGAAAAACTCATAGTGAATTCGCGCAAGTTTTAGAATTTTTAGTGAACAGAAATCATTTTTAGCGGAAGATTCCAGTCTTGAACTTTTGGTTCTTTTGCTTCAAGGTAAAAGAACATATAAGAATAAGAATGCATATTGAGATTGCTTCGTTCCTCGCAATGACAGGGTGGAAGTTCTGTGGACAAATAAGATTGGTTAAAAAAAACTTAATTAAGCGAATCCCTAAACGCAATCGGTGTCGTCTTCGTCATTTTCTTAAAAAACTTACTAAAAGATTGCGGATGCTCAAACCCTAGTTCATAAGCAATTTCACTAATTGATAACTGGGTGGTTGAAAGTTTTTCTTTGGCAAGGGTATTGAGTTTTTGATGAATATGTTGTTGGGCTCCCTGGCCAGTCAGCGAACGGAGCAAATCACTCAGATAGCTAGCCGAAATATTGAGTTTTTCAGCCAGGGAATGCACTGTAGGAATCCCTTGTTCCAATAGTGAAGAATTATTGAAATAATGATCAAGAGCTTCTTCAAACTTTTCGAGTATACCATGGTTGACTGCTTTTCTGGTGATAAACTGTCGTTTGTAAAAACGGTTACTATACGTTAATAGAAGTTCTATTTGTGCTATCATCACATCCTGGCTAAAATCATCAATTCTGTTATTTAATTCCTCCTCAATGATTGTGAAAACAGATAAGATGGTTTCTTTTTCTTTTTCTGAAAGGTGTAGGGCTTCATTAGCAGCATACGAAAAGAAACCATAGTCTTTTATTTTTTTTACTAATGGATATGATAAAAGGAAATCAGGATGAAAGAACAGGATAAAACCAGAATTGGCTTTACCATTAGGACTTTCAAAAATTTGATTGGGGGCAGTGAAGATTAATCCACCTTCACCAAAGTCGTAATAATTCTGTCCATATCTTGCCTGGTTGCATAGATCTGTTTTATAAGCAATCTTATAAAAATTCAGCATCATGGTTGGAGACAGTTCATCAGGATTGATGGTCATATCTTTGATATTCATAAAACTTACCAAAGGATGTAAGGGCTTTGGAAGCCCGAACACCTTATGTAAGTCGGATAAAGATTCAAATTTTTGTGGAATATTTTTATCCATTTCAAATGAATGTATTAACGTTGTTTTATTATTCAGTGAATTCAATTACAATTTAAGAATAAATCTCTTTTATCTGTTCATTCCTGTGTTGTAAAATTAATCTTTTAATGTTCTCAGTTTGGCAAGATCTTCATCTCTTCTGTTACCATGAATCTGAATGGTAGATAATGCAGATTCTATTTGGTTGAATTCATCTTCACTAAGTACCAGATCGGCAGAACTCATATTCTCCTGAATTCTTTTTAGATTTCTTGAACCGGGAATAGGTACGATAAAATCATTTTTATGAAGCATCCACGCAAGAGAAACCTGTGCCGGAGTGGCTTCTTTTATGGTGGCAAACTGATGCAATAGATCTAATAAGGGTTGATTCGCAAGAATATTATCTTTTTCAAAACGTGTAATAACCCTTCTGGCGTCAATCCCCGTAAATTGGGTCTCTGCATTCACCTGACCGGATAAGAAACCATTGGCAAGGGGTGAGAAAGCGACAAATCCAATTCCGAGTTCTCCACAGGTTGGAATGACATCCTTTTCAAACTGGCGTGCCATGATAGAATATTCACTCTGTATAGCTGTGATAGGAGTAATAGCATGAGCTTTTCTGATTTCTTCTTCTGTTGCCTGGGATTGTCCCCAACCTAATATTTTTCCTTCTTTAATCAATTCTCCCATACAATAGGCAATATCCTCAACAGGAATGTCTTTGTTGACACGGTGCTGATAGTATAATTCGATGTGATCGGTTTTCAGTCTTTTTAATGAGTTTTCTATTTTATTTCTGATAATACTCATTAATTTTTCTTTGGAATACGCTTCCATACTTTCCTGTATCCAAAACTTGGTCGCGATACTCACCTCATTTCTGAAACCAGCCAATGCTTCACCCAATAATTCTTCATTGGCTCCCATTGCATAAGCTTCTGCGGTATCAAAAAAGGTATAGCCCATATCATAGGTGTTGTGAAGTAATTGAATAGATTCTTTCCAATCTGGTGTAGATCCATATCCTTGGCTAAGTCCCATACTTCCATAGCCGATTGCTGATACTTCTAGATTTCTCAATTTTCTTGATTTCATCTTTATTCTTATTTAAAGTTTATGATACAAAGATCAGCTTACAGAGTTGGCTTTACGTAGCCTGATTGAGGGATCACGTAGCCTGATTGCGGAAAAAGAATTGTAGTGGATTTTTCCGGAAAGATCAAAAGGAAGGAAAAATAACTTTCTTCTATTTTTTAAGATTCACGAATGTCTGATTAACCACTGAAAATGTCCGTTTCAGGTATTTTGTAAGTGTTCTGCTTTTCCGTACGGACTAAGTTTGCACCATAATCATACAAAAATAAACAACAATGAAAGCATTCAGAACAATTTCAGCAGCAAGTATTTTATGTGTAACCTTATTTTCAGTAGCAACTGTTTCATGCAGTGAAGAGGGGGAGATCATCACCCAGGAAGTGCAGGTAGTGAATCACCGTAACGCGAAAACCAAATTCGTAAAAGTAAAGGGAAATGACTTTGCCTACCGAACCTGGGGGAAAGAAGACGGAATTCCTTTGATATTGTTACCGGGATTAGGAGGGTCTATGGACGATTGGGATCCTGCCGTTACCGATGGACTGGCCCAGAAATACAAAGTGATCATTTTTGATAATCAGGGCGTAGCATCTTCTAAAGGAACAACACCCAATACTGTACAGGGTATGGCAGATGACGCGATTGATTTTATCAAAGCATTGAACCTTAGTAAGGTAAATATCATGGGCTTTTCGATGGGAGGATTTGTGGCACAAAGAGTGGTTTTAACACAGCCGACGCTGATCAATAAAGTGATCTTAACTGGTACCGGACCCAAGGGAGCGATTGGATTATCCAATCTACCGAATATCATTGCCGGAACAGCAGGGCTGAGTCCTGAAGAATCCTTTCTGAAATTCGGATTTACGCAATCGGCAGCCAGTATTGCAGAAGGAAAAGCTTCTTATGGAAGAATTCAACTTCGTACTACGGAAAGGGATCTTGCACTAAGTGATGCTACTTCCAATGCTCAATTTACTGCGGTTTTAAGCTGGGCACAACCTGATGCCAACGCGCTTGAAGAAATAAAAATGATTAAAAATCCAGTTCTTATCGTTCATGGGGAAAATGACCTTCCTGTAGCGGTGCAGAATGCCCATAATATGAAACAAAATTTAGAGCATGCAGAACTCCTGGTATTCCCGGATTCAGGACATGCGTCCTTCTTTCAGAATCATAATGCGTTTGTGGCGAAAGCTGTTGCGTTTTTAAGTGAGTAGTTTTTGTTTTTATGGTTAAGAGCTTACTGGTTATTGGTAGGCTCTTAGCTTTTAGGGGGTATTTTTTGTTAAACGCAAAGGCGCAATTATTTTACAAATGTTATGTTTATAAGGCGCGAGAAATCCAGTATTTTATATGATTACTAATTACAATTCAATTGTATTCTACCCATTTATGTCATTCCGTAGGAATCTAAACCCGAGCTTTTATAAGGGTGTGCTAAGATTCCTACGGAATGACAATATTGAGTATGAGTGTATTATATAGGATATAGCTTAGTAAATATGATTATTGAAGCCAAAAGAATTTCGTTCCATAAAATTCTAGGTAAACGTTATATCCTCTTTGCCGAAAATCTTTGATTTTCTAGCGCCTTAAAAACAGCAGTATATTAAAAAATCTTTGCGTCTTTGCGATTAACCAAATCCAGTTATTAATGAATCTCAATAAATAACTCCTCATTGGATCTCCTTACTTTTTTCAGGTTTACCAGCCAGTCATTCTCTTCATCCCTGTATCCTAAAGCCAGAAGAACCGTACTCTTTAATCCCTGTTCACGAAGATTAAGAATCTCATCATACGCTTCACTGTCAAATCCTTCCAGAGGAGTGGCATCTACTTTCACATGAGCTGCAGCAAGAAGGCCAAATCCCAATGCGAGGTAGGCCTGATGGGCAGCACCTACAAAATGCTGTTCTTTACTTCTTTGATCCAGAATGCCGAGAAGTTTTAAACGGTAGTCATCGGTAGCGCTGGAAGGTAGGTTACGTTCCTTATTGCTAAATTCGAAAAATGTATTCACTCTTTCCGGGGTGTACTCGTCCCATGCAGCGAAAACCAACAGGTGAGAGGCCTGAAGAATCTGTTTTTGCTCCCATGACACAGGATATAGTTTTTCCTTTAATTCCTGATTGGTGATTACCAAAACCTTAAAAGGCTGTAAACCCGAACTTGAAGGTGACATACGAATCGCTTCCAGAATCTGTTCGATTTTTTCATTCTCTATTGTTTTACCATTATAACTTTTTGTGGCAAATCTCCATTGTAATGTTTCTTGTAATGACATAATGTTGAGTGTTTTTATTAAAAATTATTGAGGTTTTTATCTCATTTTGTAGGGACAAAGTTAGGATGTTTTGGTTTCCAAAACACACCTGTTACCCGTTGGTAACCAGTTACAAAAAAGTAACTAGGTGACTTTTGATACGAAGAATTCCGTAATTTTGAAGTCTAATTCTCTGGGTATGAAAAAAGATAAAATTGAGATCACGATAAAATGCCAAAATCACATCCGCGGTGTACGGGACACGATGTATCTGCTGGATGGAAAATGGAAAACCCTCATCATAAGCCATCTTTATTATGTAGGAAAAATGCGTTTTATGGATTTAAAAAGGCAGGTAGAAGGGATTGCTTCAAAAACCCTTTCTAAAGAATTGAAGGAATTGGAAATGAATAATCTGGTGAAAAGAACCCAAAATAACACTATGCCCGTTTCCGTAGATTATGAATTGACCTGTTTTGGAGAAAGCCTGCATACCATTATTGATACGATGGGTGAGTGGGGGATTCAGTATAGGAAGGACTTGTTGCAGAAGGGGAGTGAGGTGGTTGCGGAGATTATAGATTGAAACATAAAGATGGGCGACGAGAGTGACACTCGCACCAGCAAGGGGGTATACTTATGCCAGGGGGGAACTTTATTTTCTTATATTCTCGTTAAATTTTTTAGTTAATGAACAATAAGCATAATTATAACTTCAGCGGAATGTAAGTAAAGCGTGGATGGACTACATCATAATATACTTCCTATTTTTGATTTTCTTTATGTGTTTTTCTTTTTCAAATGATTATTTAGAGTTAAAGTTTTATTGTTTAGCACTAAATCTTTTTTTAAATTCTTCATAATTAAATAAATATAATTTATTGTAATTTGCATGACATGAACAAAAGTTCAAGTTCCCGTTATGCCTTTTTAATAATGGGATATGACTTAATCCATTTTCTTGTAAACTTCTTTGTATGACTTCAAAAGCATAATCGCCGACATGTATTTCTTGATCATGTTTTATTTTAATTAATAATTTTGGTATATCAACTCCAATAGAGTGTAAAAATTTGTTTAACTTAATTTCTTTTTCGGGTGATTTTATTGTGAACATTATTTGAGAATCTAATTTTTTACCTGTTAAATAATCACTATTGAGTTCTTCAATTGCTTTGTAATATCTATTTTCAGGTGGTGTATTTACGCTCCAATACCATGGATTTGATTTCGTTACATAAACACCTTTTATTGATGGAGAAGTTAACATATCAAGTCTAAATCTGAAAATTATTGGACCATACTTATTAGCTCGACTATATCTAGTATGTAAATCCTCTCCATCTAAAAAAATATAATCCCATACATCAAATTTTTTATCTTCTTCATCTGATTTTTGAGAAGTTTGATGTAATCCATTTTTTTCAACAAAATGTCTAGATAACAAAGCTCTGTTTTTAATAAAGGTTATAGAGGTAGAAACTGTATTAGCATGATGTAAAAATTTAACACCTTTATTTTTTAAAATTTGATAAACCTCCTTTGGAGACAAACAAAATTCATCCATTCTTTGTCTAGTAAATTGTAATTGTTTCTATGTAAGACCTGTTCTTATACATAATTAGCTTTTCAAATTGTACTTTATTGCCTTATTATTTAAATACTATTTTGAAAATGAGCCTTATTGGAGATCTCTTTTAGAATTTGTTCTAAATTTTTTACCAGAGATTAAGCCTATGTAATATTGTTCATTTAAAAAGCACAATATATCTTTACATATTTTTTTATCATTTGGCAATTTTAATTTACCATCTTCTATATCTATGCTTAAATTAAACTTATTAGCCGAAGATTTAATTTTTCGAGTTGTAGCAGTTGCCAATACATTGCTTTTTTGAATCAAGGTAATTTGTTTTCTTATCACTGAATTACTATTTTCTTTTAGCCAATTAACATCAATATTTAGGATCTCATTGTCTGCAAATTCTTCAATTGTTTCATTAGACGCTTCTTCAAAGAAATCATTTAGTGGAATTATTTTGTTGGCATTAGCATAGGATTTAAAATAAAACTTACCATTTTTATATATTGCATTTACAACATTTTCAACAATTAAAGCTTCATTAGATAGTTTGTTATATGTATTATTACTCCAATAAATTACTTTTTTATTGTGTAATAATTTTCGTTTATCAAAATTTTGAAAATAATATGTTTCATTTTCAATCCAAATTAATGCTTTTATATCATCAACTGACAAATCTAGAATTTCTAATCCTATTGCATTAGTGTTAGCTTCGACTAGTTCATTTGGTAAAAGTAATTCAACATATAAAACTTCATCACCTTCAATATTAAAATTACCGTCAAATAATATTTCTTCGGTATCGTCGTTCTTTAAATAGAAAGAATAATCAATAAATGTTTTTTTTATATCATTTGTAATAGATTGTAATAGATTTATTTTTCTTACAGAATTGTCTTTCAGTAGAGCAAAAAAATTACAGATTGTTTGATTTGTAGGCATATATTAAGTTCTATTTAAAATTACATAATCAGTTAATTGGGAATAGGAAGAAATTTGATTTGTATTAATTAATTTCTTTTTGGAAATCATAACATATGTTATTTTCTTTTTAGTTACTACTTCATAATATTTATATCCAAATATTTTCAGAAGAGGATTATAGAAAAATGTATTTTTACTTATAATAACAATAATAACAAAGAGAACTATCCAAATAAAAATATAAATGCTATCCTTCTTAAAAAGTTCTATACAAGGTAAAATATAACTAATTAGTAGAGTACTCATATTTAAATCTGCACTTTTAATCGAATCAATTTCAATTCGATTAATTGTCAGCTGTTTTTCAGCTTTTTTTATAAGTAAGAAACTAATTAATAATAAAATAATGAAGATCCATATGAAATTTAATTTGTTGAATATCTCGGTGTAATGGTCAACAAAACCAATTGATATTCCTTCGTTTAATGAATTATATAAGCTGACTATCCAAACGACTAGGAATATTGGAGAATAAGCTGTGATAACAAATATTAATTTTATATAGTTGGCAAACATTCTTTGTATTTAACGAAATATTACAAATATATATAATGATTTTATATGAATTGTATGTAGGTGGTAAGTTTTTATAATTAATTGTTTAGTGTGAACTGAAGAATTTCATTTTTTAATTGCTTGTTTTTTTAATGTTGTATCATTTTAATGAACAATATTAATCGTAATAAATTATTATAATTTCTGGGTTTCCGTAAAACCCAGAAAATAATT
This sequence comes from Chryseobacterium paridis, assembly GCF_016595215.1. Taxonomy (GTDB): domain Bacteria; phylum Bacteroidota; class Bacteroidia; order Flavobacteriales; family Weeksellaceae; genus Chryseobacterium; species Chryseobacterium paridis. The sequence goes on from NZ_JAENHK010000008.1 coordinate 298,034, forward strand.
TTGTCAGAATTATTTTTAGTTAAGGTTATATGGAGTTTTTTTGTTGTATTTTTAATTTCATAAATAAAAATAGGATATACTGACACTAGTAACTAGCTCGTGTCTAAATTTAGTAACAGTTTATAGATTGATCCGGAATCGTTTCTTTCTCAGATCTTTCACTACATTTCTGTTTAAATCTGTAATTAATGATTAACAAACTTAAAGGCACATCAGCAAGTGGCCTTTATTTCCTAATTTAATTTTAATAAAGCATTGTTATGAAAACTTCCGAATTTAAGGTCGCTACCAGAAAACCATACACAATTCCAAAAGCTTTTTCCTTCACTGCTGTAGTCATTAATTGTCATAAGTACATTTTCTTGTATGTCAGATTTCAATCGAACAACGTCTCCAATTTTTAATTCCATGTTGATTAGTTTAAATTGTTATTAATTTTTATTAAAATAAATATAATTCTTTTCTTTGAACTGAGAGGGAATGACTTTAGTTATTGTTTATATATTTAAATTTTACAAAACTATTTCTAAATTAACCAGATGAAAAATAAATGGTGGTATTATTTAAGGTGGCAAAACCCATTGCTTCACTTTAACCTTTGAGACAAACTTTCAAGGTTTTTATAAAAATATCTAAATGTTCATTAGTCATTGTTATTTCTTTCACAGTGTTACAATTTGTAATTTTGCAAATAATGTTGTTCATGATTATTAGTTTATTTTTAAAACCAAAGATTATATAATTCTAGATCCTTACTTACTATTTTCAAACTTAGTAAATAGAACACGTAAAAACCAAATTTTCTTTATATTTGTATAAAGCACAACAGAACCACTATGGAAAAGCTAAGAAGTCTAAGAAAGCAGCGAGGGTACACTCAGGAATATATGTCAAAAATCTTATCAACGGATGTGTCCAACTATTGCCGAAAGGAGAGTGGTGATGTCAAAATATTTGAGGATGAGTGGGAAAAGTTGGCTAAGGCTTTGGATGTTTCTGTAGAGGACATCAAGGAGGAGAGAGGTGCTCAGATTCAGCATAATGAAAACTCTACCTTAAATGATAGTGCAAGTATCAATTATAATCAATTTTGTAATGTTCCCAATTACTTATTAGAGAATCAACAGGAATATATCAATCTTCTTAAAGAGCAGATCGAAGTTTTAAAAGAAGAAAATAAAAGGTTAAAATCTGGAAAATAAATCTGTTTCATAAAACAGATCATTCATATACATACTGCTTCCAACGAGGCAGTATTTTTTTGTGGTAAATACAGTTTTCCTATATTCATTATTTCATAATTACAATAGTAAAAAAGTCTTAGTTTTTATATCTTTATTTGAAAAATTCAGTAGATAATTTAAGATATAAGTATTTGTTAATTAATGTGTTAACATAATAAAATTTTTCTTGATTGTTTGATTTGTATTTTTATATTTGATATTTAACTTTAAATATTTAAACACAATGAAGAATTTAAAAAAATTATCTCGTAGTGAACTTAAAAGCTTAACAGGAGGGAGGCGCCCCCAAACCTGGATTGCAGATACATCTTGTGGCTTAACTGCTACCACGACTCAGGATTGGACTCCACAACAAGCTAGTGAATGGCGTGAAAGGGTGGAAAAAATCAATTGTCCTCCACCTACTAATTCTGGTCCCAGCACCCATCTTGCCTGATAATTAATCTAAAATTAAGCGCTTATAGTGTAATAATCTGCACTATAAGTGCCATTTATTATGAAATCATCACTCATCAATTATCATAAAAAACTACTCCAACTATTCATTGTATTGTATAGTCTTTTACCTTATGCTCAATCATACAAGCAGGATACTTTACGGAGTGAATTTACTTATCAGTTAAAAGCTAAATTCGATACACGAACTGATTACAGACATGAAGAACTATTTTCATTGCAAATAGGAGATCATCGCGCATTTTTCGCAAGTGTTCCATCGCTGAAAGGTGATTCGGTAATGGCTAGTTCAGGAACAACGACAAATAACCCCGATGGAAGTATAACTCTTGGTTTCAAAAAAGGAATTGTTATTCCAAAAACCAATTTTAACTTTACCATCGTACAATCCAATGAAAACATACAATACTTTGCACTCGTTGCCATGTCATTACTCACTTATAAAGAGTCAGTAATAAAAAATTGGAAACTTGTGGATGAAACAAAAATAATCAGTACCATCAATTGTAAAAAAGCAGAAGTTACTTTCAAAGGAAGGAACTGGATTGCATGGTATTCCCCCGAAATTCCTTTACCCTATGGTCCTTATAAATTTAGTGGTTTACCTGGACTCATCATTAAAATAACAGATGATAAAGGTGATTTTGATTTTGAACTTATAAAATCTGTTTCGAGTTCTAAATTGAAAGGAAAATTAGTTAATATCAGGAAAAGCAGATATACCGAAGGTATAGAAACGACACAGCAGAAATTGAAACAGGCATTAAGAAATGCTGATGCTAACGCAGCTGCTGTACTAGCAAGCCAGGGAACGACTATTATAAAAGGACAAGAAGTAATTAGACAGAGAGAAAAAGAAAGAGAACAAAATAGACAATATGAAAATCCAATAGAATTGGAATAAAGCAGAATCGCAAAATTGCGGAATTGCAAAATCGATTTTATATTAGTTAAAGTGAATAATCTTTGATTTCTTAATACTGTAAAATTGCGAAATCGCGAAAAGGCAAAATTGCTTTTATTGGTTGTAAAATTGCGAAATCGCAGAAGGGCAAAATCGCTTTTATATTAGGCAATAATTAAAACCCTTCATCTTTTAAACTAAACTTACAATCCGAACCTAACACTGGAGAACTCGTAACAATTAACCCAAACCCTACACCCCGAATCTCGTAACTCGGATCTCCAACCCTCCATTTTCAACTTTCAACTTTCAATTTTCAACTAATAAAACATTATTTAATAAACATTGTATTTCCGTGTTTCTACGTAAATCACTATTTGGTTATTTATACTCTACTATTTCTTTCGGTTTCTCCGTTACTTTGGTCTGTTCGCAGAACTGAAAGTTTATATAAAGACCATAAAAAACTAAAATAGTATCATGAAAATTATTACCATCACATTACCCTTATCTCCGGATTATCACAATGAGTCCGCAGATCTTAAGAAAACAGGATATACTATATCCTTTGAATTGCAAAACGGAGTACATACGGTAGACACTCCATCAATACCTGTTGGAAAGTTGTCGTATCTTAATAATACCAATCTGATGGCTCAGCTTTCTTTTACATACGATTATGATGAAGAAAATCAGGTGATCACGATCAGTGGACCGGAATATACTGCAGAAGATGCTGTTTGTCTGACCACTTTTCCGGAAGGAACGTCGGAATACGCTTATCAAAGAGGATCAAAAACGAAGATCAGTACTCCTCAGGCATTGTATAATCCCAACTGGAACTATAATACGCCGATGACTCCTCATCTGGATGCACTTTTTGCAGATACGGTGAAAGATGCCAATAATACTTTGATCGATGCTTTCCTGAGGGAAAATTTGACCGTTCAGGTGAAGACTCCACCTCCTGCAATAACTCCAGAGGAGCATGATGATCTTCAGGTGGTTTATAAGGACGGTTGGTTTGCTGGTTTTTATAACCCTGAAGAACATTACGGAGATGAATTCGTAAAAAGATCGGTATATTCCGTGTGGGGTGGAGAAGTAACCTTCAACAAAAATGAGAATTTTGCCAATGTTATCGGTAGTACCAACGATCCCAAAATTGCTGGAAAATCATGGCTTAAATTATGGAGCGACCAGTTTGGAATATATCCCGCAAGCTGTAGTTCCCTCAATTATACTCCTGTTACCTGTAATACGAGCCTTGTGGGTGGTCATGTAATCCTTGGAAAAAAGGCACAAACAATACCAAAGGGATCCAACAGTGTTTATATTATGCCGATTTGCACTGCCCATAATAACAATAACAATGTCTACATGGCAGCTATTATTTACCAGAAAGGAATCTGGCTGAACAATTATCTCAATTAGGATTTTCATCAAAAAATAATAACCAAAAACTTCAACAATATGGTACATTTAACATTGCGGTCCGTTGAACAATGCATTATGGCTGCCTATAATCAATACCTGACAGGCAGAGACGGAATTATTACATGTCCAACCATTGATAATGGAAAGGTAACCATTCAAACTATGATCCGGGCTTCTCAGTTCGATTGTGGTTTTGCTGGAAACCAAATGAGTAAAGCAGATAAGGACAACCTTAAACAATGGTGTAGTAGGAATCCAGGAGGAGGCTGGGCATTCGGATTCCGGGATACAGATTCTTCTCACCCGGATAATGTGAACATTACCCTCATCAATAAAACAAATCTGATGTTCAATTTTCATGTTTATCTCTATTAATCAGATTGTTTTTCCAAATAGGAACCCCGGTAACTTGTTGCCGGGGTTATTGCTGCAAGAGTTTTGAAAGGAATGAAATATTTTCAGAAGGTAAGATAAAACAAGTAGTAGGAAAAGTAGATGGGAATTGAAATTAGAAAATACCATTTTGACCGGTACGGCTATCTTAATCATGAACAAACAAATAGATCCGAGAAATTTCATTTTCTCGGATCTATCATTATCTTTTCGTTCTACTTTAATTCAAAATGAATTAACAGCTCGAAGGTGGTGAATTGGGGCAAGTCGCATTTTGACAATGATCCGTGTCCCATGCATTACAGCAACGAGCTCTTGGGTCCCAGCTGTTACATCCAATAGGTACATTCCCGCCTTTGATTGTTTTTAATTCTCTTTTGTTTAATTTTCTTAGATTTTTCATAATTAATATTTTAATTTGATTAATAAGTAAATATCCAAAATTATTTTAAATTATACAATAAATAGTGAATTGTGTTGTTTGTTTTTAATTGATTGTTTGCCTTTTGTAATAATTTTCTTAAAAAGGTGAATATGATAATTATTTTACTTAATGACATTGTCTTGTTCCAACTGATTATTAGAATTAGGAATTTAGGGAAATAAAATACAAAGAATACCGTCCTGAAAAATTTTTTCATTTTTTTTGATTATCCCACATGTGTATTATAACACGACATATTTTGTCGCTTTTATATCGTGCCTTTCAGTGTGCAAAACGTAACAATTTAAAAATGAGAATTAAAAACATGATACAATTCATATTAAATCTTTTTAAAGTGAAATTAAGGGATACTAAAAAGTGTTAATTTTGCACTATTTTAAATAGCCCTAAGTTAAACTAAAAATATACAGATAACTATGCAAAAAATATATATGAGTGCATTAACCTTATGCGTTATTGCTACACTATATTCTCAAGAGATAGTCTGGCAAAAAGACATTAAATCTTCTACTCAGGATTTTCTAAGCCAGGTCACAACAACGATCGATCAGCAGTATTTGATTACAGGAAGTGTAATTCAGGCATCTAAAACCGAAGGAAAACAAAATAATGGTTACGATTTTCATTTAGTGAAATTGAATCAACAAGGTGAAAAAGTTTGGGAGAAATATTTTGCGGGGCAGAATCATGATTATTTATCTTCAACTGTAACAACTCAAGATGGTGGATTTCTTCTTTCAGGAACCTCATACTCAGGAAAAGGACTGGATAAAAAAGAGGATTCCAAAGGAGGATCTGATATTTGGCTGGTCAGAATTAACGAATTTGGTGATGAATTGTGGCAAAAAACATTGGGAACTTCTGCTGATGAAGAAGCTAGGGCTGTTATTCAAACTACAGACTTAGGATTTTTTGTAGCTGGGAATGTGCAAAGCTCCCTTCGAGAGCCTCAGGGAACTTCAACACAAAAAATACAAACGATATCTGGTTACGGTTCAAAAGATGTCTGGATCACTAGGCTTGATAAAAACGGAAAAGAAATATCACAGTTTATTTTAGGAGGAAGAGGATTAGATGAAGTAGAGAAAATGATTCCAACGAAGGATGGAGGAGCATTATTAGGAATCTATTCAAGGAGTTCAGAGTTTCGAGTTTCCAGATCTGAGAATCAAAACTCAACCACAGGAGCCTCGAATCTAGTATCTCGTTACCCAAAAATAACCAACAATGAAGGAGAAGGAGACTACTGGATCGTAAAACTTTCTAAAGACGGAAAAGTAGAATGGGAAAAGAACTATGGAGGTAGAGGGGATGATCATTTAAGAACACTGGCTTTAACTTCAAATGGTTACATTGTCGGAGGAGAATCAAGAAGTGAGAGATCAGGAAACAAGACTGTTGGAATTGAAGAAGGAACTGATCTTTGGTTGATTTCTTTGAACGAAAGAGGAGATGAATTATGGCAGAAATCCTACAACTTTAAAAACAGAGACATTTTAATGGGGATGAGTGTTATTCATTCCGTAGATGATAAAACGTCTAAAGGAATTCTATTAGGAGGATACACTCAAGCAGAAGGAAGAGTAGAAACAGATGATGAAACATTCTGGATGCTATATCTGAATCAGGATGGTAATGAACAGTGGAGAAAATATGTAAAAGGAGAATCCAAAAAAGGAGAAGAAAGATTATCTGATATCAAATTAAACAGAGATGGTTCAATCATTTTAGCAGGAACCAGTGCAGAAGAGCTTGGAAAAGAAAACTGGAAGATTGTAAAATTGGGAGATAAACAACTTGATCAATTGATTGAAAAACAAGATATCAAGATTTATCCGAACCCAGTATCAGATTATGCATATGTAGAAACTGGGTTTGAATTTAAAGAAGCTGATATTACGCTTTATGATATGGGAGGAAGACAGCTCCAAAACCTGAAAACTAAAAATAAAGTTACAAAGATCAATACCCAATCTCTAATTCAGGGAGCTTATCTGGTGGTGATTAAAACTGATACTAATAAAACAGCTAATGCTAAACTTATAAAGAAATAAAATGATGAAAAAAATATTTAAGCTAAAACAGAAAATAATAATACTATTAGCTATTATAGTATCATTGTCTTTTTGCTTTGGACAAAATGTACCAACAATAAAAACACCCCAAACTTATAATATTGAAAAATTTGGGAATATTCCTGTTAGTCTAAATACAGGAAGTATTTCTTATGATATTGATCTATTCAATTATGAAAATATTTACAATGGAAATAGTTACAATATTGGATTAAAATATTATGGAACTGGATTTGTTCCTGCCAAAAAGTCTAATTATGTTGGATTGGATTGGTCATTAGACATAGGAGGAACAATTAGTAGAGAAGTAAGAGGTTTACCTGATGATTTTTTTTCAGATTGGCCAAAAAGTCAAGGCCTATATGGACACTTGGAAGGGGCTAAAACATCTAATAAAACCAATAATGATATATATAATTTTAATTATCCAATGTTGATGGGTGGTTCTGGAGGTATAGGAATTAAAACTGGAACCTATAGTTTTGAAATCGAACCAGATAAATTTAATTTTAATTTTATGGGTAATAGCGGATATTTTTTTATTGGAAATGACATGAGGCCAATTATTGTTTCTGATAATAAAAATCTGAAAATTGATATCTCACAACTCTCATCCAAACAACCCCTTAACCCACAATCAACTAATGGTTCTGCATGTTTAACCAAGCCCACTACAATATTAATTACGGATGAAAAGGGTATAAAATATTATTTTGGAGGCAATTATGAGAATTTAGAAATATCTTATAATTTATTACCACAACAAAGTTCAGAAAACAGATTTACAATCACTGCTTGGAATCTTTATAAAATTGAATATCCAAATTCTAATGTTCTTGAAATAAAATATCGTGCTGTAAATATAGTAGGGTCTGACAGAAACTTTTGTATAGATAGGGACAATATCTCTTTTAACACACAAGAGCCATTTCTTTTAATGTTTGATCATAACATGATTTTTAAGCAAGAGATTTCATCTACCAATGGAAATTATAATACTAGTAGTGGAAATCTTTTATATGACGGGACAATCTATTGGGGGAATAGTACTTCATATTCTAACGGCTCTACCACAACATATTCGGCAACTAAAAAAAGCCTTCCAAGCTCAATTACATTGAATGGAAAAAATTTAGTTACTTTTGATTTTGAACGATTTGAAAAATATCTACAATTCCAGACAATACCTTCTTTAAAACTAAAAAATATAATATTTTACGATATAACAGGCAATAATGTAGTTAAAGAAGTTAACTTGAATTATTATAGATATAAGGACTATTTCTTTTTGGATAAAATAAAAATGTTTAGAAAGGAACCACAATTACAAGATTTTCTACAAGAATACAGCTTTGATTATTATAATAAAGATACTTTACCTGATGAGAATACTGGATTAATAGACTATTGGGGATATTTCAATAATAAACCTCGAATGAATATGATTCCTAATTTCACATTAAATAAAAATACTGGAGACTATATAGTTACGGATAATACCCGAGAAGCAGACCCAACACTGTGTTCTACAGCACTTCTTAAAACTATTACATATCCAACAAAAGGAAAAAGCGAATTTATTTATGAGCCTCATAAATACAGTGAAAAATTAGATAGAAATTCTTCTTCACAGTTTAAAAATACATTAATTCAGGCTGAAGGAATTGTAGGAGGAGGTCGTATTAATAAAATTATTAATTATTCTAATGATGGATTCCAAACAGGGATAAAAGAATATAAATACATCACTAATTATTCTCCTAATGGGAATAATATAAAATCAAGTGGAATTCTGTCAAGCTATTATAGAAATTTAATCTACCTAAAAACACAAACTCAATTTAGTGTTTATGAAGAACTAAATGCCTATTCAGATAATATTATTGAGACATCAATGAACTCCTCACCCATATTATACTCTGAAGTTACAGAAATGGAAAGCGGTAAGGGATATACAAAGTATTATTTTACAGATTACAAAATGTATCCTGATATTCCTGATTATAAGTCAATTGATAATAATCTAAACAACTTTGATGTAAACTACTCTCCAGCTAATATGGGAAATATAAACCTTCCTTATCGATCAAATAATTATAAAAGAGGAAAATTATATAAGCAAGAAATATATGATCAGAATTTTAATAAAATAAAATCAGCGAATACAGAATTTATAGATATATCGGAAGCTATCTCTAATAATTTTACTACTTATGTAGCTGATAGGCTACGAACAAAGTACTTTTTTAAATTGTTTGGAGGATCTTTTTCACCAAGTAAAACTATAACTGATGATATTTTAAACAATAATGTATTATCGTCCAAATCAGAATATTTCTACCAATCAGCTAACGGATTAAATCTTTCGAGACTTAGAAATACTGATACAGATGGAACAATACAGGAAAGTTCTTATCAGTATGCCCACGAAAAAAATAATCAAACACTCATAAATGCCAACATGGTAGGAATACCACTTCAAACAGAAATAAAGAAAAATGGAAAAATAATTTCTAATACAGAAACTAAATATGATAAACTTTATCCTTTACAGCTTTATCCGGGTTCTATTATTTCCTACAGCTTGGATAATAACAATCCCGAAGCAGAAGTTACATTTGATCAATATGATTCTTCTGGTAATTTGGTACAATATACAACCAAACAAGGGATTCCTGTTACTTTAGTTTGGGGTTATAATAACACTCAATTGATAGCTAAAATAGAAGGTATTGATTATGCTCATGCTTATTCTACAGTTTTAGTTACTGCCATAGCAAAGGCTAATTTGGATATTGATGAAGCTTCTGAACAAGTATTGATTACAGCATTAAATAATCTCAGATCAAATACGTTATATAAAGATTGTCTTATTACTACCTACACGTATAACCCTTCTATAGGAGTCACAAGTATTACACCACCTTCAGGAATCAGAGAAGTATATATCTATGATACTGCTAACAGACTGAAAGAAATAAGACAGGATTCTAAAACAGGTAATCTGGTAAAAGAATTCAAATACAATTACAAAAACTAAGACACGATGAAAAAGATACTCATTCCAATAGGAACATTACTAATAACGGGCATGGTT
>NZ_JAENHK010000009.1 GCF_016595215.1 Chryseobacterium paridis
TTCTACAGGATTATTGTCTATCTGATGGGTATGAGTCAGCAGCCTGTTTTGAGCGTCATACCCAAAATTCTCAGTTATCCTTTTCTCAGGATCAGTAGCAAGTCTTTTATGTTGGGTAAAAACAATCTTTGCATTTCCTGAAAAATCAAGCTGCCTTTCAACATTGGTGTATCCTCCCAAATGGTTAAAAGAAAATTCCCGTACAGCTCTTCCCTTTAGATCATAATAAAAATAGGTTTTTGACCAGTTGTCATCTTCAATATTTTTCACAAAACTAGAAACATTCAATCCTTTTGTACTTCTCCCATACTGTTGTGGATTCGAAGGAAGCACATCCTGATCCCATACTTTGGTTGGAAAAGGATCACCTACAAGATAAAAATCATAGTAATTAACAGTCAAAAGCTTTGTTATGTTATTGGGATAATTTGATGTACCATTGTCATAATAGACATCCATTCCACTATTGGTAAATCCTACAGAAGTAGTTCTTGCTACATTATTACTTCCTGCAGCATCTGCTAATGCTTGTTCTGCAGCTCTTCCTACTGTTCCAGATACTTGTGTTGATGTATAAATCCCAGTATAGGCTACTCTTCCAAACTGATCATATTTGGTAAAAAGCCACTGCTTGGAGGCTCCCATCACTGCATCCTGGGTCATAATTAATCTGTCCTGCTTATCATAGACCATGAACTCATAATCCTTACCTGGTAATTTCTTTAGAATAAGTCTGTTTCTTCCATCATATCTGTAAATATAACATAAGCTGCCTAGTACCGTATTAACATCAGAAACTATGGCTGCTTTGGGAGGAATAACAAAAGCCAATTGGTTGTACTCATTATACACATAATAGGTGTCCGCGTTATCAGTAGCATTGATGACCTTCCTCACCATTACAACCTGTCCTTTTCCATTCTTGAACTCAATCGTTTTGTTTCCATCTTCATCCGTGACTGTATTTTTATACAATTGACCTGCTGCATAATTGACTGACTGGCTGATAGCAGAAGCAGTGGTTCCACTGGCCCAACTGGTCACTGTTACATATTTTTTTACATCTGCTGCTGTATTGACATCA